>CAWBCO010000001.1:0-375628 GCA_963787415.1 uncultured Solirubrobacterales bacterium
CTGCTCCCACGCAATGGGTAACTTCGAGTTTGAGTGCACGATTTCGCGGCGGCGGGGAAGGAGTTGGCCGTGATGTGTAGTACTCAACAGACCGATGGCCAGTCGTCGAGCCCATGCCGACGAGTACGCCGTCCGCCTCAACCGGGCGGTGGCGTTGCTCGGCGAGCGCTCCCCGGCGGATGTGGTGCGCGCGCTTCAGGCCGAGCATGGTCTCTCCGAGCGCCAGGCACGGCGGTACGTGCGCGCGGCGCAGCGCTCGCCGGAGGGGATCGCAGTCCCCGAGCGCACCGTCGTGTTCACGGTCCGGCTGCCGGGCTCTGTGATCGAGCGGGTGCGCGCCGCCGCCGCCGGGAACGAACGCAGCCTGAGCGCGACGGTGGCCGAAGCGCTGGGGCGCGGGCTGGCCGGGAGCGAGCGGGGTGGCGCGGCGGGTTGAGATCGAGTTCGTCGCCGACCGGCTCGTCGCGAGCAGGTTGGCGCAGGCCTACGGGCTGCTGGTGTCCGAGCGTCGAGCACTGACGGGCAAAGAGCGAAGCGGAGAGGAGGGATGCGATGAGCGAGGAGCAGACCAAAGCGTCGCGGGTGGCGGCGATCTACGCCAGGGTCTCCTCGGCGCGCCAGCGCGAGGAGCAGACGATCCAAAGCCAGACCGCCGGGCTGCGTGAGCTGGCCGCCGGGCGCGGTCTGCTCGTCCCCGACGATCTCATCTTCGAGGACGAGGGCATCTCCGGCGCGACGCTGACCCGCCCGGCGCTGGAGCGCCTGCGCGACCGCGCCTGCGAAGGGTCCTTCGAGATCGTGCTCTGCCACTCCCCGGACCGACTGGCGCGCCGCTACGCCTACCAGGTGCTGCTGTTGGAGGAGCTCCAGCGCGCCGGCGTGGAGGTCTGCTTCGTCAAAGAGCCCGAGCGCGGCGGCACTCCCGAGGACGAGCTGCTGCGCCAGTTTCAGGGGATGATCGCCGAGTACGAGAGGGCACAGATCGCTGAGCGCACCCGCCGCGGCAAGCTGCACCGCGCCCGGGGCGGCTCCCAGGCGGTGATGTCGGGAGCGCCCTACGGCTACCGCTACATCCGCAAGACCGACCTCTCCGAGGCCTATTGGGAGATCGAGGAGTGCGAGGCCGAGGTGGTGCGCGAGATCTTCCGCCGCTACGCCGAGCAGGGAGAGCCGATCGCCGAGATCGCCCGCTGGCTCTCGGAGAGCGACGTGCTCACCCGCACCGGCAAGCAGGTGTGGGATCGCTCGACGGTGTGGGGGATGCTGCGCAACCCCGCCTACCAGGGCAAGGCCGCGTTTGGCAAGACGAAGGTGAGCGAGCGCCACGGCTCCCTCACGCGCACCACCAGGGCGCGCGGCGAGCGCCACGGCCGCAGGATCGTGCGCGACGACCAGCCTCCGGAGGAGTGGACGACGGTCGCGGTCCCCGCGCTCATCAGCGAGGAGACCTTCGAGCTCGCGCAGGCTCACCTGCAGGAGAACAAGCGCTTCGCGCGGCGCAACACCAAGGAGCCCACGCTCCTGCAGGGCATCCTCGTCTGCCGAGAGTGCGGCTATGCCTGCTATCGCACCTCCACCCGCACGACCAAGCGACGAATCGCCTACTACCGCTGCATCGGCCAGGACGGCTGGCGCCACGTCGGCGGGCACGTCTGCACCAGCCGCCCGATCCGCGCCGAGGAGCTCGATGAGCTCGTCTGGGGACAGGTCCGTCGCCTGCTCGAGAGTCCCGAGCTCGTGCAGGCGGAGATCGACCGCCGGCTGGCGAGCCTGCGCACCGAGCATCCCGCGACCAAGCGCCGCGAGGTGCTGGAGCGTGACCTCACCCGCGCCGAGGCCGCCATCGCCCGCCTGATCGAGGCCTACCAGGAGCAGCTCCTCTCCCTGCAGGAGCTGCGCGAGCGCACCCCGGCGTTGCGCAAGCGCCAGAGCGCCCTGCGCGCCCAGCTCGACGCCCTCGATAGCGAGCTCCACGACGCCGAGACCTACCTCAAGCTCGCCGAGACCCTGGAAGGCTTCCTCGCCCGCCTCAGCGACAGCATCGACAATCTCACCGTCGCCGAGCGCCAACGCGTCCTGCGGCTCCTCGTCCGCGAAGTGCTGATCGGCGGCGAAGACGACAACGTCACCATCCGCCACTCCATCCCCACCCCGACCGGAGGCACCGATGGAAGTTACCCATTGCGTGGGAGCAGTCTTGACTCCACTCCTGACCGAATCTCGCTCCAGACAGGGGTCCAGTAAAACTGTCCGGCGCCACTTCGCCTCTACAAGCGGTTTGAGCCCTCATCCCGCCGCCGACCACACACCCTCACGATGTGAGTGTCTGTGGTCGGCTGCGGGGTCGGGCGGGGTGGGGGAGAGGCGAAGTGGCTGGGGGGTATCGAAATGGGTTGGATTACGTCTTGTTGAGGAGATGCCTGGTGGAAAGAGGACAGACCGGATAAGCGTGAGGGATTTGGAGGTGCTTGGAGTTCGTGGTGCGGTTTGGGCGCGTTCCGAGGAGGTTGGTGGCGCTATGGGCGGGGACCGGAAGGGCGGTGACTTTTGAGCGGGAGGCGCGGCTGCGAGCGGCCGGTCTGGTCGAGGTTCTGCCTGGCGTCGGCGTACAGCGGTCGACTCCTGCTCGGCACCCGTGAGGGCCAACGAGCCGTGCTTCGCGACGACCTCCCGCTGCCCCGCTATTCCCCCGGTCGAATCGCTCACACAGCGGCAGCCGCCCGCGTCGCGATCGAGCTCGAACGTCGCGGCCACCGGCTCTTGTCGGAGCCCGAGATCTTCGCCCGCGAGCGCGCCGAGGGCGAGCGGGTCTTCTCCGCCGCGGAGGGCCGCCCCGGACGCTTCCACCGACCCGACCTGGTTCCCGAGGACCCGCCCGAGGCGATCGAGGTCGAGCTGACCAACAAGGGCGCCAGCCGCCTCGACGCGCTGCTGCGGGCCTGGCGGTACTCGATCGTGGAGCGGAAGGTTGGCGGAGTCCGTTACCTCTGCTCGCCCGAGGCGCTGCCTTACATAAGGCGAGCGCTGGAGCGGACCAAGACCGGCGAGCTGATCACGGCCGAAGGACTTACCAACCAATCAACCACAGCAAGGAGAAGCTGATGCCAAATCCAAAGGCTGAAACCGCGACCCCGGAGCGGGCTGAGACGGAGATGGCCGAGCTGCTCGCCGAGTACTACTGCCTTGCCGAACCCGAAATGGAGAGGGGAGGCGACTTTTCTCTGGCAGCTATCGGAGCGCTTCGAAAGCGGCAAGCCGCTCGGCTGGTTCGTCGAGCACGAAGGCGACGTCTGCCAACTCGACCCCTTCGGCGAGGACGGCCCCCACCCGACCCGCGCCGCCGCCGTGCAACGCATGGCCGAGCATCTACTGCCGCGATCGTCCGCGTGCGCAGTTGGCAGCGGGTTTGAGCGGGGCGTTTTTTGTGCAACAGCCACGTGGAAACGCGAGTGCGGGCTCCCCCTGCGCCGTCACTTGATGTCAGCCGCCTCGGATGGTCATCCTCTTATTCTCCGAAGGTCCTGAGGAGCCGGTTTGTGGGCCCGCTGTGACTGTGACTTCATCAGCGGCGAGCGCGGTCTGCTTTCCAGCGGGAGAGTGGCCGCCGTGCGGGGATGTTGGCGATCAGAGTGTCTGTGCTCTCTGTCGCTCGTTTGTCGACGGCCCTATCCCTTTTTGGCCTTCGACGCCGCCGTGCTGTATTTCGTTGCGCCTGCGCCTGCTTCTCACACACCGCCCGTTTGTCCTTCGGTTTCTTCTCGCACGCTTTCAGCGCCATGGCGAGCTTCTGGGCATTCGTCAGCGACTTGAGCTTAATTGTCTTCCCAAGCCCTGTGCCAGGAGACTGCACGCCCGGTGTCGATGAGGATGATGAGCCTCCCGAGGCGGGTTGGGGCGAGGTCGTGGTGCTGAGCGGTTCGACCCCGTCTTCGGGCGTGGTCAATGTCTGAACAGAGCTTTCTGTTGTGCCCGCAGTGCTCGTCGCACTCACCGAGTAAGAGTAGGTGCCCCCTGGCTGCAGGGTCACACCCGCGCTGTTCAGGTCGAGACTGACGCTCTGATCAATGAAGGAGCCGAGCAGTAACCCACTCGGCAACGGGTAGTTGATCACGACAAGGCATGCGCCCCTTCCCCCACAGATAGCCGAGAGCCGGAACTGGTAGAGCGTCGGTAGGCCCTCGGTATTGATCTTGGCTTCGAGCGTCGCGTCGGTCGGGGTGATGTTCGAGACGGACTCGCTTTCGATCGAGGGTCCGCCAGAGGAGCCGTAGGTGAACTTATCACCTGGGCTTTCGACACTCACGCCCTGTGCCGTTTCCACCGTCACATCGACCGTACCGGCTGCATGCGGCGGACTTTCGACAACCAGCGTCCTGTAGGGCGCGATCTCGCACACCCCGCCACACTCTTCGTGGAGGATCTTTCCTTCCACGCTGCCAAAGTGCACCGAGCGCGCGTTTTCGAGGGGTTCGCCGTGGATGGTGACCGTGGTCCCCCCGGATGTCGGGCCCTGGTTGGGTTGGAGGCTGGTGATCACGGGCGAGAGGCCAACTGTGAAAGTCGCTACCTTGCTTTGCACTTCAGTGCCATCGGCGTTGCTTGCAGACAGCCGGTAGCGATAGGTTTCTCCCATTCTCAGGCCGGTCACTTCGACTGGCGGAACCTGTTGCTGGGATTCGCCGTTGATCGGCCCCATGTCGGCCGTCTGGGGCCAGCAGTCTTCCACCCCCAAGCATTCGGCTGCATTGTCTGCGATGTATTCGAAGTAATAGGTCGTGGGCAGGCCGCCCGGGTTCAGCTCGCCCTTCAGCTTGGCCCCACCTGGAATCACTTCAGCCGGTTCGGTCTGAACTTCGCTCGGCGAGGTCGATGCTTGGGCAGCCGTAGGCAGTCCCCACACCAGGCAGCTCATTGCGAGGAACGCGGCGATGCCCACCGCCCGCGTCCTGATCTGGCGCTCGTATCGATGCGCACCCATTGCTGCAGGATGCTACTCCACATGGAGCGAGCTCAACTACGCCGCGAGCACCCGTCCGCGGCCGGTGCCGACACCGCTTCGTGGGACCAGCGAGCGCTTGCCGCCGGTTCCTCCGCATGCTCGCTCAGGACGGTGGACTCGAGTAGCGAGCGGACGGGCTCGCCAGATACCCCTTCGAAGGGGGGCGAACTCTTGCGCCATCGCACTTAACCGAGCGAACGAGAAAATTGTCCTGGGCGCCGTGCACGCGCACCCGGGCCGGCACAGGAGGTCGAGCTCCAATGCAGGGGCACCGCAATCCGCGAGCCGATCCGTCGCCGCCGAGTGGGGAGGAGGCGAGGCTCCAACGCAATGTGCTCGCGTTCGTCCTAGCTATTGACCCGACCCGACTCACCCAGGGCGAGCTCACCCGCGTGCTCTCCGCCAACCCTGAGGACGCCGTCCAGCGAGCGGCGATAGTCAACGCGGTCGCTGAACTCATAGACGCTGGCCTCTTGTGCCGCGACGAGCCACTACGTCCAACCGACTCCCGCAGCCCTCCGTTTCGATCTCCTCACCCGCGCCTGACCCGAAGTTCCCGCTGCCGGGTAGCCGTTCGCCAGTCTCGCCCGGGCCCATCATCTTGTTGACATTCCTCGAGCGCATTTCGCTTCCCCCCACGGTCTATGTCCAGCCGATCCAGCGGGTTCACCCCGCCTTCCCCTTCGGACCCGGTGGGGGCGTTTGCAGCTGCACTCCATTTTGCCCCGTCGGTGAAGCGCGCAAGGTCGCTTCGCTCCCTTCCCCTTCGGTGCGCGCCTCGCCTTTCCGGGGCTTGGTCGCTTCGCAAGCAAACACCAGCCCCACCGGGGCCAACAGGAAGGAAGAAATGAACAAGGTAGCGCTGGAGGGTCGGCTGACCAAGGACCCCGAGCTCAATACGCGAGGAGATCGCAAGGTCTGTGATCTACGACTCGCCGTCAACGGCCCGGGCAACACACCGCCCCTCTTCATCGACGTCGTCGCCTTCGACCAGCTGGCCGAGACCAGCTCCGAGGGTTTCACCAAGGGCTCTCGGGTCGAGGTTCGCGGGGCGCTTCGCTACTCAGAGTGGGAGTCCAAGGCCTCACCCAAGGCCAAAGCTCAGAAGCGCTCCAAGCACTCCGTGATTGCCCGCGAGCTGGTTGCAGCTGCCTGAGCTTCCTTCTCAAGCAGCTCTGAGTACGGCGCCAATTCTGGCGCCGTACTCTCGTGGTGTGCCCATTTTCAACAGCGTCGCTTTTCGCCAACGCGAGCACTGACCGCCTCTGTCGGTGGCTTTGAGTCGCGCAGGGTGGCACTGGCTGAGCCCTGAAGGCGCCTCTGGCTCGGACCCCTCCGACAGCTCTACTGCCGATTCGAACGCACGTAAGCCGTTAGGGCGATGTTGTCACCGCGACGCCACGACGACGAACCAGCGGCCCTCGTAAAGAATCGAGCCGCCGCCCAACTCCTCGATGAGTTGCTCAGCGCTGAAGTAACGCTTGTAGACGTGGAACTGTTCCCCGCTGTTGAGCGTCCGCTGCTGTTCTCGCTCGACCAATTGGCGGTCGGGACGCTGCGCAGCGTCAACGACGATCAGTTGCGGCGCGACTCGGTGCGTATCGACCAGGAACCGCTCGCGTTCAGGATCCTCAAGGTGGCCGTAGAAATGGCCGGTGAAGACGCGATCGAAAGAGTCATCGCCAAAGGGGAGATCAAGCGCGTCACCACAGATGAAGCTGGCTGCCGGCATCCGCTCGCGGGCAATCGTGAGCATCCGCTCGCTCTGGTCGAGCCCGGTCACCTCGCCGCGTAGGTGGCGAGTTAGAAAGCCCGTGCCGCAGGCGACGTCCAGTGTTCGGGACGGAGGAAGGGAGGCGATCGTCTGCACCAGCTCGCCGAGCTCGTCGTCCCAGTGGGGGCGCTCCAAGCCGTCGAAGCGGCCCAGCCCGAGGTACCACTCGTCGTACTCCGGTGCCCGCGTGTCGTAGTACTCCTTCACGAGACGTGAGGCTACCTCGATCGGTCGGGGCAGCGCACGCTTCGCCGATCAATTTTCAGTCGCTTCACACAAATGGGTGAGCGCCTTGATGAACGGCTCGCGTACCGCCAGATCGCAGTGCTGGGCCTCCAGTGCCCGCTTCTCGGCGTCGGGGTCTGTGCCGGCGGGGTAGTCGTCACCTTCCCCGCAGGCCAGCGGCAGCGACGAGCGCCCATCCCATCTCACGCCGGGGAAGGTAGCGTCGATGACGATCCGATGACCTTCAACGGTCGCGGTTAGGTTGCGGTGGACATCGACCAGCCCCTCCTCCGGCACGGTGCTCGCGACCTGCTCTCCGAACAGCTTCCCTGCTCGCCCTCGGTCGAGCCTGTAGACGCGATGCACGATCTGCGGCTGGCTCTCGGGGAAACGCTCCTCAAGCACCTCAGCCAGGAAGAGGTGCTTTGTCGAGCAGGTGCCGCGGAGTTCACTCAGCATCCCCTCGACGCTGCGATCACTCGGGCGCCCATAGTCGAGCACGCGCACGGCTTCGACCAGCTCAAAGAGCGAGGAGTCGTTGGACGTAAGGGGGTCGATGGTGGGAAGGGTAAGGCTCCGATGCGTATCTCAGCCAAATTCTGAAACAACCAAACGCAGCCCGACGTCCAGCTCTCCTAGCTCAAGCAGATCCCAGTAACGCGCTTCCCAGCTGCCGTCATCGAGGTCGCGGCTGAGCCGCTCCATCGCAGCGGCGACTTCCGCCTGTGGAAGCCGGTGGAAGACCGAGATGCCCGCGCGGACTCGCCCGTCGAGGTAGCCGCGAGGGCGTCGCCAGTAGGACTGGTAGAAGCCGTCTTGGCAGTCATACGGCACACCTACCGGCTGAACCTCTACCTCTCCCAGCAGGATTTGAAGCTCTTGCTCCCAGTACCCCGGGCGCCGGTAGGGCTCGGGGATCAGCCTGAGGAAGCCGGGGAGATAGTCCTGGGTCAGCCAGAAGCACTGGGTAAGGGAGGCGTCGACGTTGAGGAGAAGCACGCGCTGGCGCGCGACCCGGAGCATCTCGCGCAGACCCGCCGCTCGATCGCTCCAGTGGTGGTCGGTAATGATCGCCATCGCCGCGTCGAAGCTGTCGTCGGCGAAGGGCAACTCCTCGGCGCTCGCTTGAACGACCGGCGCCAATCCGGGTGGGCGTTGGCCGATCATCTCCGCTGAGGGCTCGACCGCGATGAGCTCGCGGTCGGCTGGCTCATAGGAGCCGGTGCCGGCGCCGACGTTGAGCACGCTGCGCGCCTCGCCAAGGGCCTCGACGATCCTACTCGCAATCCTTGGATCGGTGCGACGGACCTCGTCATATCCGGCGCCAATCCGGTCGTAGGTGGCCTCGTCCACGGACTCACTTTATGCAAGCTCAGGCGCAGTCCCCCGACCTCTGTCGCTGGCCTTGAGCACTCAGCTTGGCACCGGCGTCGAGCCCTGCAAGTCCCTAGCGGGACTCCTTGCGGCCCTCCCCTTCGGCTCGGGTTCCGGGCTCTCCGTCCGGCGCCTTACCAGGCCTCTGTCAATGCCAGCGACAGAGGAGGTCGAGGATGTATGCCAACAGCGCCGAGCAGGACGGGCGGGCCAGTCCGCCGCTCAGGAAAGCCTTCAGTAAAGAACCCACCTCCAACATTCTCAGAGCAGCGCGCCTGGGCTACTGTCGCCGAATGCGAGGAGCAACCAGCAGACATACGAATGGGGCGCCTACATGAAGCACGATGCCGACGCTCTCGCCGAGTTCCGTGCTGCCGCCAAAGCGGCTGCGGATCTGACCTTCGAGCAGTTCCGCGATGAGCCCGACTCCGCTTTCTACCGAGCATCCGTCCGCACGCCGGAGCAGACCTGGGACGAGATCCGTGATCGCGTCGGCATAGTGGCCGCAGAGGCAGCTGCACTCGCCCTAGACGATGCGGCGCTTCGCCCGGAGATCGTCCTCGGCTGGCACCGCCGCATTTTCGAGACGACCTTCCCTGCCGATGCCGGGCGGATCCGCAGTGGTCGAGAAGCGATCACCTATGGCTACCTGGCGGGCTCCAAAGACGCCCCAGTGAACAAGACGGGCCGGGGCACCAGGGCACGCGCACTGCTCCGACGGCTGCGGAAGGTCTGCAGCGAGTTCAACGAGGCAGCCGCAGAAGCCGAACGCTCCGGAGACTCCCCGCTGGTTGACGCGACTTTTCCCGCCGCCCGGCTGTATGCCAAGCTGCTCTCCGCGCACCCGTTCGAAGACGGCAACGGGCGAGCTTGCTACGTGGCATTGCAGTTCGCTCTGGTCCGCCTCGGAGCCGTCACGGTCAGCCTTCCCGACTACGCAGAGCAGCAGTGGCATCTGGGTCGCGCGCTGCGAACGGGCAGCGGCCAAAGCTATGAGCCTCTTGCCCGCTACCTTGCGGAAAGGATTCGAGCCGCAGAGCACAAGGGCCTACAATCTGAGTGACCATGAAGCGTAAGTTCACCGACTACCACGGCCCAACCGGCCCCTACGTCGCCACCGATCGGGGCATCCTGCCGCTGGCGAGCGCTGAGGGCATGGCCGAGCTGATGGACTCCGCGATGCTGGTCTCCCTGGGCCATACCGAGAAGGCCGCCGAATATCAGCGCTTGGTCCAGAAGCGCAAGTCAGCTGCGGCCAAACACTCCGCTCGCGCCTAGCCCGCTCCGAAGCGAGGAGCGAGGGCTCCACCTCCTCTAAGCTCGGACCCGCCCGTGAGCTGAGCGGCTGGACCTGCACGAAACAACCGCTGCGCCGCCGAGGGCCGGGCCGCACTGCAAGCGGCCCAGGCGGCCGGTTGAGCGCCCCGCCCCCTACGCCATACTGCGCTCCAATGCCCACTGTCCCTGAATCCAACGACTGGCGCCTCGCCTGCTTCGACCTCGACGGCACCCTTGTCCGGGGGACGACCGTAAGCCAGCATCTGGCCGATCGCTTCGGCCAGAGCGAGCTGATGGCCGAGCTTGAGCGACGCTATGCCACCGGGGAGATTTCGAACTCACTTGTCGCCCAGGAAACAGCTCGCACCTACCGCGACATTCCCCTGCCGCAAGTGGTCGCAGAGCTCAGCGATATCTCCTGCATCGAGGGCATCGACGTCACTCTCGCGACCCTTCGCGAGCGAGGGATCGAGTCCTTGTTGGGCACCGTGACGTGGAGCTTCGCCGCGGAGGAGTTTGGCCGCCGCCACGGATTTACCGCTGTGTCTGGAACGGAGATCGAGCTTGACCTCGACGGAATCCCGACCGGGGGAGTAAAGCGCCACTTCGATGAGTGGGACAAGCTGGACTTCGTCCGCTCCTACTGCAAGGCGAACAACGTAGACCTCGCCGAGTGCATCGCCGTCGGCGACTCGCGATCGGATGTCCCGCTCTTCGAGGCAGTCGCCCTCAATACGGAGAACTTGACCGACATTCTCGACCTCATTCCCTCGGAGTAACCCTGTCGTTTCGACGCCAGTTAGTCGAGGACGCGCTCATAGACCCGGTAGCGCTTGACGACCCTGCCCCCCATCGCTTCCATGCCCCGGTTCATCGCCGTGTTGGTCTCCAGGATCCATCCCATCTCACCGCCACTTTGCGGTCGTCTCTGCGCCGCGTTGAAATGTTCGACGTAGAGCTTCGCCGCCACCCCAGTGTGCTGATAATCGGGCTTAACGCCGAGGAAGCCGACACGAACGCGGTCGATCGTCCTTCCTTTGTTGAGGAAGTGCCACCACCCCAGCGGCAGCAGCCGCCCCTTCATGCGGGCCAGCACCTGGTTGACGTCGGGGACGGTGATCGCCATACCGACGACCTCGCCGGTGTCCTCGCGCTCCGCGATCATGAACCAGTTCTTGTCGAAGACGAGCTGTAGCTCCTGGGCGTAGGCGTCCAGGTCCTTCTTCGAATAGGGCACGAAGTCCCAGTTCTTCGACCAGGCCGCGTTGTAGACCTCGGCGAAAGCGTCCATCTCCTTGCGCAGCTGCCGGCGGCGCATCGGCCGGACCCGGATCCCATGCTCGCTTTGCACCTTCTCGGCCAGCTTGAAGATCACCGGCAGCACCTTGTCTCGATCTGAAACCTCAAGGTTCCACATCAGCAGGTCCATCGCCTTGGTCATCCCACTCTGCTCGATCAGCTGCTGGTATTGGGGCGGGTTCCAGGGCTGCAGGATCATCGGCCGCAGGTCAAAGCCCTCGATCAGGATCCCGCTCTCGTCGTTCATCGCGAAACTCGCCGGGCCGACCATGCGCTCCATGCCCCGCTCGCGCAGCCAGGAGGCGGCGGCGTCCAGCAGCGCCTCCAGGACCTCCGGGTCTTGCTCGAACTCCAGGAATCCAAACCAGCCCCAGCTCTTCTGCTGGTGCTCGTTGAAGGCGTGGTTGATCTGGGCGCTGATCCTGCCCACTACACGGCCCTCTCGGCGGGCCAGGAAGTACGCGGCTTCTCCGTGGCCGAAGAAGGCGTTCATGCGACGGCTCAAGAACAGCCGACGCTCGAGCTTCAGGGGCGGTACCCAGAGCGGCTGCTGGGCGTAGAGGCGGAAGGGAAGGTCGATGAACTGCTTGATGTCGGCCCTGCGGGATACGGCTCGCACGTCGACACTCACGGGCAAGCCACTCTACTTGGAGACCATCCCAGCGAGGCATAGCTGGGTTGGTACCGCGGATCAGGGCCGAGATCGTCGATCGGCTCCTCCCTTGCTCGTCCTGACTCCATCGCTGGCTTTGGGTCGCCCAGCTTGGCACCGGCGATCGAGCCCTGCAAGTCCCTAGCGGGACTCCTTGCGGCCCTCGCTTCGCTCGGGTTCCGGGCTCGGCGTCCGGCGCCTTTCCGGCTCCAGTCAAAGCCAGCGACAGAGGAGGTCGAAGATGTACGCCAGCACAGCCGAGCAGCGAAGCCGCGAGCGGGCAAGGCCCTCGCCGAGCAGCTCTACCGCGAGCGCTACCACTACCTGCTGGGATCGCGGCCAGAAACGCCGCCAACCGCGCCGACGCCGAAGAGGCCGTCCAACAAGCCTTTCTTGCCTTCCTCGGGAAGTTCGATCCAGACTCCGAGGCTCCACCGCTCGCTTGGGTCACGCTCACCTTGAAGCGGGAGTGCTGGGCCAAGCGTGCCCGTGAGCATCTCGACCGCCGCGTCGGCAGGGGTCGGCTCTCGACTTCGATGGGCAGGCCATCTCGCCCGAGTCGATTCCCTCACGCACCGCCGGCCCCGAAGAGACGATCGAACGGGCCGAGTCACTTGATCGAGGCACGCGAGCACCTGGCGCGGCTGAAGCCCGCGGAGCGCCGCGCGCTCAGCCTGATCGCCGCCGGCTACAGCTACCGCGAGGTCGGCGAAATCACCGGCTGGACCCACACAAATATCAACCGCTGCGCCACCGAGGGCCGCGCGGCGCTCAGGAGTGGCAAGCGTGTCGGGTCCAAGCAAACTCGTGTGGTTCCGAGTGTTGTATGTATCTGATGGGGACTGGCCCTGGCGCTGCCCCGCTTTTAGGCAGCACTCTCGAAGGGTACTTCCAGGCTCTTGCTCGTTGTCCTGACCAGGCGTCTGGAGCGGAGCCCAGCAGGCGCTTGCAAATCACCCGTGGCAGCTCAGCTGCACTTTCGTGCCAACCTCATTGACTTGGACTCGCATCGCCGAGCTGGGTGTAGGTCGCCTTTGGTGGTGAGCTTCGGTTGCCTGCTTTCTCAACCTCTTCGAGGCACTCTTCGCAGCCTTGACAGTTAGATTGACCTTGCTGGCACTGTGGGCGTTCTTGGTCTGCCTCACAATCGCAGCGTATATTCGGTGGTCATATGCGGCGCCTCCGTACCAGCCTTGGCTATCCCTTGCTCCTCGCCTTGATATTTCTTTCAGCGGCTGCCGGTGGGCCCTCCTTCTCCGAGCTTCTATGGACTCGCAGACTTCGGAACTGTGCGCTTTACGGGCGCGACGGCCGACCTCAACGGTGATACCGGCCCGATCTCAGCTTTCTCCCCAATCGCAGTTCAGATGAGCGAAGGCTCAAAAGCGGTGCGGGCATTCCCGGGCCCACTAAACCCTACAGGTGAAGATTTCACCGACACCTGGTACGCCAACTGAGCATCTCGGAGTCTCCCACCTCCGCACAGTGGGATGCCTGACCCGCCGAGAGTGCCTTGACGGCAGACCTCCTCGAATCACTGCGGAGCTGGCGCGAAGTTCTAGTGGGGCAGTCTGAGGATGGGGCCGCTTCGAATCACCTGACCACAAGGGCCGATCACTCGATCGGAGGCATCGACGATGACGCTGGTGCGGCGCGAGCCGCAGATCACGGTGTCGCCGCCGCGGCCGTCGCGGACGTTGACGAAGTCAACGCCCGGTCCGTTGTCGGTGCCGGTCCGCACCAGCGCCGACCCGCTTGTATCGACGATCGTGTCGGTGCCCGGGCCGCCGTTGAGGATGTCGTGACCGCGACCGCCGAGGAGAATGTTGTTGCCGGTGCCGCCGTGCAGGAGCTGATCGCCCCGCCCCGCGTAGATGGTGTCGCTTCCGTGGCCACCAATGATGACCTTCTTACCCGGTCCGCCTTCGATCAGGTCATTACCCCTACCGGCACGGATGACGTGTGTCCCGGCGACACCTATCAGCGTGTCCTCACCTGGCTGACCGACCAGCGTGCGCTCTTCGGGGGTCCCGAGTTGAAAGCTCTGCTTTGGCGCGGAGGCGCCGCCGCCGCCGTCCTTGGCGCTGAAGAACGTCGGACCCTGACCGAGGGGGACGTTGCTCCACTCGACCCCGATGCGGACCTCATCGTGGTGGAAGGGATTCACGTTGGGATCGACCAGCGAGGGGTCGATCGTCGTGTCGGTGATCGAGCCAAAGCTGTCCCAGAACACCCTCGTATTGCTCCACACGAACCAGTCGGCGTTACTCATCGCTTCGATCCGGTTGAACTGGGCCTCAAGGAAGTCCTTGATCACCGAGCCGGCCGCCGAGGTGACCGCGCTTATGACAGCGCCGCCAAGGATGGCGGCCGCGGCGCCACAGGCGATGCCCAGCGAAGGGATGCCTCCGACCGCGCAGACGATTGCGCTGGTCGCGAGCGCTCCGGCAAGCCCACCCGCCGCGGCGAAGAGCGCCCCCCTGATCGCTTTGTCGCCCTCGAAGGCCTGCAGCCGTAATTTTTCGGCAATCTCGCCGTGAATGTAGGGAAAGCCCTTGGTCTCAAGCCACCTGCCATCTGAAGAAAAGTTGCCTGGGCGATTGCCCATGAAGTAGGGCCTCGCGATCGAGGGGTTGACGAACTTGGGGCCTCCGAAATGTTCTCTGATGAGGTTGTCGGCGCTCAGGATGCCAGCGTGCATTGTCAGTAGCGGCGAGCACTGAAGCATGACATTCACTGGCTTCTCGGATTTCGTTCCACCGATGTCGTGCTTGATCGCGGTGCCTCCATCCTTGCCGCCGATACCCGCCCGTGCACAGGGGTCCGTTTGCCCCAGATCGCTGCTGAACGTCGACATCGCCGAAGCCCTCGACACAAGGACCAGCGAAAGCAAGAGCGCGCAGGCCAGCGCACAGAGCGCCAGCCGGTGCCGATCGACCAACGGCGAAGAGGTGGTTGCTCGGCTGATCAGGATGTCCGCCTCAATTAGGTCGTGCAGTGCCACCGGCCCGGACGACCTGGCTGCCACAAGGGGATGAACCGGACATCACCAAACCGCACCAGCATGGAAGTCCAACCTCGAGTGTAGGGGGTGAGGGTCACTCCCGAGAGCACCAGACCTCCATGCCCGAACTACAGGCACGGTCCCGTCACCATCAAAGAGGCGCTTGCTCCTCGGCTGTCCCGACGATCAGCGCCGGATCCGATCAAAGCCATAGTGCCGTTCGACATCGAGCGTGCGACTGCTCCGCGCGCAAAGCAGCAGCGCGGCTGGCATAGACTTCGAATCGTGACTTAAAGGCACGCGCGGAGCGCGGCGGCTTGACGCTCGATATTCCAGCAGCCGCGTCACGGAGCGCGACGACACACGAGAGAGCGAGGAGATCCACGATGGCGATCGTGCAACGCAATGTCCAGATCAAGGCCTCGCCGCAGGCGACCATGGCGCTCTTGAGCGATGCCAGTCGATGGCCGGACTGGTATCCGGGGATGACGGAGATCAACATCGCCGCTCCTTTCCCCGAAAAAGGGGGCAAGGTCGCCTTCAAGGTGAAGTCGGCCGGCATGTCCATGCCGATCACCGAGACGGTTCTCGACTACCAGCCGGGCAAGCTGCAGCTTCTCCAAATGGAGGGCATGTTGTCGGGGCGCGCTCGCTGGGAGCTCACGCCGGAAGGCGACGGAACACGCCTGACCACGACGTTCGACTACGCGCTGCCGGGCGGCGTGTTCGGCAAGCTCGCTGATGCGCTCATCGTTAAGCGCATGAATGGCAAGAGTCTCAAAGAAGCTCTCAACAACTTCAAAGCGCTCGTAGAACGCCAGTAGGTCGTTTCGTGACGGGTGAGGCGGGGCTCGAACCTGAAGCCGTCCTGATGAGCAAGCTGATCTACTCGATGACTGTGTCGCTGGACGGCTACATCGCCGGACCCGATGGGTGATCGACTTGACGATGCCCGACGAGGAGCTGTTTGGGTTCCACACCCAGCAGATACAAGAGATTGGTGTGCATCTCGACGGATGGCGGCTCTACGAAACGATGGGACCGAAGCCGACCGGCTCCTTCGGCGAGCCATCCGACGCGCTCGCCGCCGAAATGCACATTTCGGCTCCAATGGACGTGCCCGTTGGTTGGGCCGCCGAACCCTCAGGTCCTGCACGACCCACGTCCGCGGCCCAGGACGCAGCTCAGGAAGGCCTCGCAGGACCGACGCCCTGAGATCGATCATCGGAGCCGGTCAATGGCGCCTCGTCCACGTCCATTCCAACGCCCATCCCGACGAAGGCCTGTCTGCTTCCGTATCGCCGCCTGGAGCAATCCGCGGGCATGGCGAGAGTTGCTCGTGCTGGAAGGTCAGCAGGGGTCAGCGCTGTGCCGCGCTAGAACGGGTGCGGTTGGATCACACGAGATTCGCGCCGCTGCCGACACCGACGTCGAGCACACCTTCCGCAGGCTGCGAGCAACTGGGCGCGGTGCTTGGCAAGAACCGCGCGCGAGTTCGTGTTCTCGCGGTCGGCGCTGCGCTATTTCACGATCGTGAAGCTGAGCTCGTGCGGCGATGATGCGCGACCGGCGCTGTCGCTCGCAGCGATCGTCAGCGTGTAGCGACCGGGCGCGAGTCGCTTGTGCTGAGAGAGCTGGCCCCTCGAAGGCGACGTTGTTGGCGCCTTCGTGACCTGTGAAGAACAGCGATCCTGCCGGCACACTGCGCTTACACGTTCCTGCGGGCGGCATTACGGCGGGTCCTCGCGACGCATCTGTGCCCGGTTCTGCGACCGCTCACCTCCCGCGTGAACGTCAAGGTCACGTTCGCCTGCTCGTTGAGCGAGAACGAGAAGGTCGTGCCGAGCGGCGGGCGCTTCGCTCTCTTGCTGAGCTGTGCGAGCTTTGAGCCCGCGCGCCACCTCGTCGCGGATTGCCCGACATCGGTGATCGCAAAAGGGGCGCGGCTGTGGGCGGCAATGGTGCCGTCGTGAACGCGACGTCGCCGGATGCCGCGCTCCCGTCGGGCGTCGTGAGGACGAGCTGCACGTGGTAGGTGGTACCCGGCGCGAGCCCGCCGAGCGTCGCCGTCGCCGATTCGGGCCCCGGGGTTTCGAGCAACTGGGTGCCGGCTGTGCTCGCGCCGTAGCCGGTCGTGGGCCCATAGCGGTAGCTGAACACCCCGCCGATGAACAAGGTGCTGACGGTGCCCGTGAGCGTCGCGCCGGTAGCAGTCACGCTCGAGACCACGGGAGTGCCGGCTAGCGGCACGGTGTGCTCGACCGCGCCGATGTCGCAGGCAGCACCCTGCGGACGCGGTACGCCGCGCTGATCCGCCTCCGGGCACCCGGAAAAGGTGCCGGAGTCGATCGCCGGGCTGCCGGCGAGCAGGTCCTCGGTTTCAGTTTGGCCGCCGTTGTCACGGAGCGGGCCGAGCAGCGGGTTCGGTGTTGCTGATCCCGCCGTGCGCGGCGAAATCACATTCGCCGCCGTTGTCGAGGTTGACGCCGGTCGTCGCTATCGTGCCCGAGCAGTTGCTGAGGATCACTTCTTCACTTTGCCCGTGCTCTCCTACCGGCGAGGTTGTTCGCCACGATGTCGTTCTCGTAGGTTGCGGCGCCCTTGACTCCCCCGCCGCAGCCCAACCCGTTAAAGCACTCGTTTTCGGCGATCGTGTCGTTGACGAGGTGCAGCGATTTGTCGCTCTGGATCCCGCCGGAGTCGCCGTTGAACGCCTTGTTGCCCCCACGGTTGCCCACGATCGTGCTGTTTGTGATGTCGGTGCTGCCACCCACGAGCAGACCGCCGCCGTTGTAGCCGACGTTGTCGGCGATCGTGCTCGCGTTGATCGTGAGTGTTGTAGAGGGGTCCGATTCGATCCCTCCGCCGTCGTAGGTGAACTTCACGGTGTTCCCGCTGACACTGTCGTCTTCCAGGGTGACGTTCGCGGAGCCTGAGATCAGCATTCCACCGCCGCCTTCAAGAGATTCGTGGGCGCCGGTGATCGTGACGCCGGTGATCGTGACCGTGCCCGCGGTGATGTCCAGGACGCGGTGAGCGCTCTGCATGGCGTCGATCACGCTGCGGGGCGCACCCGCGCCGAGGATCGTGAGGCTCTTTTCGATCGCCAGCGGCGCACTCGTCGCTGCGTAGTGGGTTGCGCTGGCCGGCAGTACGATCGTGCTGCCGGCGCTCGCTGCAGCAAGCGCTTTGCGCAGCGAGCCGGGACCCGAGTCTGCGGTACTAGTGACCGTGATCGTGGCCGCCGAGGCACCCGCGGCGGCGAGCAGCATCCCGGCGCCCGCGACCAAGAGCAGCGTCGCTGCCTTTTCGCAAACCCCCTGCGCCCGCCGGCTGTCACCTACCGTGTCGCTCCTCATCGGCTAGCGCCCAGACTACCTGCAGCGGAGAAAAGCAGAGGGCCGTTGTTTCAGGCACTTGTTGCCAAGAGTGCCTGAGACGACGAAAATCGTCGACAATCCACGGGCATCCGCCGATATCGTGGAGCAGAAGCCGCCTAGCAAATACCCAGCCACTGACGGCTCAATGGCCGGTGAAAATGAGTCGCTGGCCCAAGGGAGTCTTCAGGTTCTCACGCGCCGACCCTACGAAGTAGCACCGCGCCGATTTCCAGACCATTGTTGGCTCGGTGCGTATCACGAGTCCTCCTCCAGCCACTAATGGGGATCTGTGCATCGGGCTGCAACCCTTCGGGCACCCCTTGCGCCGCGACAACGTGCAGGAAGCGCCAGCGAAGGCCGTCATCATTGCCGTCCGTGGTCGCCCAAGGCGACAGATCTGACAAGCCAAGTTAGCAACGCCCTTCGGGGCTGATAGGAAGGCATCATGGAGTCGAGTGCAGAGACCACCCGTCGCTTGCACCTGGCGCTGGACGTTCCGCTGCTCAGGTTTCTCGGCGTTTCCGCCGTCGATGACGGTGATCCCGCAGCTGGTATCGAACTTGCCCAGACACAGAATGCCCTGAACGCGGTCGATGCACTTCACGGGGGGGCGATCGCCACGGTCTTGGACGTTGCCGCATACCTAGAGGCCTGATATGGGTTCAGCGCCCGTCATATGCGACAAGGCTGCGCAGCGGTCGGCCCAGCTGGGCGTTGATGAACATCCCAAGGGTTAGGGCGAGCAGGCGTTGAGCGACCCGTTGGATCAGACCACCGAGCGTCTTTGCCAAGATCCTCTTCGAGCCGCATCTGGCGCTTTAGGTTGGAGAACACCGACTCGATCACCAGTCGAATCGTGGCCTTTGCAACCTCAGCGGGTGGGCGCTCGCCGAGCCGGTGGCGCTCGGGCGTGATCAGCTCAACCGAGATCAGCTCGATCGTGCGCTCATACTCAGCCCCCCAAAACCCCTTGTCGGTGAAAGGCACGGTGCCTGGGTGGGCCTGGGCGAGCCGAAAGAGCGGCTCCCGCTCACCCTCTCCTGGCGCCACCAGGTCATAGCCCAGCGGGACTCCCAACTGATCGGTCACCAAGACCAGGCGCATCCCCCAGTAAAAGCGACTCTTGGAGGGACAGAAGCCATAACCAGCCTCCCCGGCGAAGTGGCTCTTTGAGGCACAACCGGGGTAGTTGGCACAACCGATCAGCGTGCCGTCGGCAAGCCTCCTATTGCCAGAGGCAACCAGCTCTGCCAACTGAAGCTGGACCATGACGATGTAGGGGCCCAGGCGACGCAGGCGGCGGTTGTATTGGGATTGGTCGGGAAGATGGGCAAACCAGCCCGGTAGCCGGTAGGCGATCATGCCCAGGAACTTGCGATCAGAGGGCTCCCCGACCGATACCTGAGCGACAGATAATGCGATCAGCTCGGGATCGGTGATCTTGCCTTCGGGGCCGGGGCGAGGAATCGGCAGCGAGTGAGCGAACACGTAGGCTGCGATTACAAGGGTCTCCAGCGATGCTGTCACTTCGTGCTCCAATCACGAGGTTGCAGGGCTGGGGACCCTTTTCCTTATTTGCGGCCCGGCTCCTTGGCGTGGCGGCTAACCCACATCAGGCCTCTAGCACTTCTGCCCCAGCTCGCCGACGATGAGGAGGCGGTCACACACATGGTCTCGCTCTCTTACCTCGCCCGTCCCGAGGCTGGGGCGCAACTGAAGGTCAAGGGAGAGGTTCTACGACGCGGCCGTCGGCTTGCCTTCGTCACCTCCGCCTTGAGTTGCGGCGATCGTCTTCTTGCGACGGCGAGCCTGACGAAGTTGATCTTTGTGATCGACGGGAGCTAGGTTGGGACGAGATCCTGAAATGCGAAGCCGTCCCGCATCACGGTCTCGCCCAGCTCGATCTCGATGGGTTGTTCGAAGATCGGGCCAGCGTGGACAAAAGTGTGAAACTCGCCGTTCTCGCCACAGGGATCGACACCCGACGGAAGGTCAGCGAGCAGCGCCTCGTCGAACGGACGGCCGACAAAGGAGGGATCGAGTTGGGCCGGATCGACGCAGACGAGTGTCGCCTCGAAGCCCGCGTCGATGAACTCTTCAGCCAGATCGCCCGTGTCGCGGCCCCAGATCGGAAACAACCCATCCCGGCTGTCGCACGCGAGCCGTTTTTCGCGGTAGCTACGGATGTCTGCCAAGAACAGGTCGGCGAAGGCAATGGTGCTCACCTTGTCGAGCGGCGGCGCACCCAGTGCCCGCGCCATTCGCTCCTCATAGACCTCATTCGGACAGGTAGCCGGGATGTCAACTTCCACCAGCGGTCTACCAATCACCCCAGCTTGCGCACGAATCAGCTCGCGCCGCACTCCGTGCATGCTGACCCTCTCGAAGTCTTCGGTAAAGGTCGTGATCAACGCCACCGGCTCGGTTCGTTCATTCCGCAGCGTCCAAAGCGCTAGCGCCGAGTCCTTGCCTCCGCTCCAAGACAGCGCGACGGTTCGCGGCTCCGGGTGACGTGCATCTTTTCCGCCCCGACTGGGCGGGCTCGTTTTCACGGACTCAGCCTCCCAGTTGACTGCCGACCCGCCACACGCCGACCATGCTACCTCGTCCGATGGTCCGAGCCGTCGTCGCAGTCGAGTCAACGACGCCCCTACGGGGCTAATGAAAAAGCCTCCGTTGTCGGGGTTGAACCGATGGCAATATCCCTTCCCGTAGTGCCCCGAAACCGCAGCAGACTATACGCACTGTAAGGAGCTAGATAGTCGTATATAGCCGGTCATGGTTGCCGATTAACACACAGTCTTGAGGTGTCAGTTCGGCGGCGCTACGTTCGCCCGGTGCAAACGACCCACAAGATTCCCGGCGATTCCGCCGTGACCTACGCTAAGTACCTGACCTCTGTTTCCTCGCGCGGCGACTATTACACCCGCGACGGAAACGACGACTCCGATGGGCCGGTGCCGAGCCGCTGGCATGGTTCGGCAGAGACGCTGAACTCACTCGGCCTCTCCGCCGAGGGCACGGTGCAACGCGACGAGCTGCGTGCGGTGATGAGAGGCATGTCCCCGCTCGATGGTGAGCCGCTGCGCCCGGCGGGTTCCAACGGAACGAGGACTGCCGGCGTGGAGCTGATGTTCGCTCCGCCAAAGACGGTCTCGGCGCTGTGGGCCACCTCAAGTTCCTACCGCCGCGCCCAGATCGAGGTCGCTCACCGGCGCGCCGTGGCGAGCGCGCTTGAGCGAACCGAGCGGGAGGTCGCCCTGGTGAGGCGAAAGAGCGGGGGAGTGGTGCGGTTTGAGCGAGCCAAGAGCCTGCTCGCCGCGGAGTTCGTCCATACCTCCAGCCGCCTCGCCGAAGACCAGGAGGCCGGTGGGATCCCAGACCCCCAGCTGCACTCCCACCTCGTCGTCTTCGCCGCCGAGCGCATAGATGGAAAACTCGCCGCGGTCGAATCCCGCCAGCTCTACAAGACCGCCCGCGAGAACGGCGCCTGGTACAGAGCAGAGCTGGCGGCGAACCTGCGCGAGCTGGGAGTGCCGATCGAGCGGCGGGCCGGTCGGAGCGAACGCTACTTCGAGGTGCAGGGAGTTCCCGAGAGGCTGGCGAGCCGTTGGTCGACTCGCTCTGAAGATGTCGACCGCGCCGCGCGGATCTTCCGCCAGCGCTACGGGCGAGAGCCAAGGGCGGGAGAGCTCGGTTCGTTGACGACGAGCACCCGGGGCTCAAAGAGCGCCGCCGACCGGCTTGACGTCAACGAGGCCTGGAGGGCCGTGGGCGAGGAGCACGGGTTGAGTGCAGAGCGCTCCGAGGCGCTATTTGAGCAGCGCTCGATATCAGGTCAAAACACCGTCAACCTCCGAGCAGAGCTACTCAAAAAGGTCACCGAGGAGCGCTCGATGATCAGCGACCGCGAGTTGCGCGCCAAGGCCTACGAGCTTGCCGCCGGAGTCTGCCGGCCCGCCGAGGCCGATCGGCTGATCGAAGACCTGGCGCGCCGGGGAGAGTTGGTTCGCCTCAAGGACCGCAGCTGGACGACCCGCCGCCTGCGCGAGCTGGAGCAGGTCACGGTCGGGATCGCCGAGCGCCGCGCCAATGAAAACACCGCCCCGCTGAGCGAGGCGTCCCTCAAGCAGGCCCGCCGCGAGATCGGCGCCGAGATTCACGGATCGCTGACCCAAGAGCAACGCGAGGCGCTGGAGACGATCACCGGCCCCGGCGGTATCTCACAACTGATCGGTCGCGCCGGCACCGGCAAGGGGGTTGTCATCTCCGCCGCGGCCCGCGCCTGGCAGCTCGAGGGCTATGAGGTGATCGGGACCGCCGTTGCCGGCGCTACCGCACAGAGGCTGCGAGACGATGCAAGCCTCGATCGTTCCATCACCGTCGATGGACTCTGCAACGGCGTCGAGCGAGACCGCATCAGATTGGGACCAAAGAGCGTCGTGGTCATCGATGAGGCCGGCATGGCCGACACCGAACGACTGGCCAGGCTCACCCAGATCACCTCAGAGACCCACAGCAAGCTCGTGCTCGCCGGCGACGCGGCGCAGCTGGGATCGATCGGCGCCGGCGGGCTCTTCGCCGAGCTGTCAGATCGGGTCCCGACGGCCGAGCTGAGGGAGGTCCATCGCGCCAACCATCAGTGGGAGCGCCGGGCCTGGGAGCAGATCCGAAAGGGCCAACCCGGACCCGCGCTCGCCCAATATCAGGCCCACGATCGCCTCCACATCCACGACACCCGGGCGCAGGCCGCCGCGGCGATGGTCGAGGACTGGGACAAGACCAGGCGGAGCCTTCCCGGCGGGCGGGCGGTGATGATCACCGACGCCTCCAACAAGGAGCGCGACCAGATCAACGCGATCGCCCAGGAGCGCCGGGCGGCCGCGGGCGAGCTTGGCTCACACCGCGTCGAGCTGCCAAGCAAGCCCTACGGCTTGCGTGCTGGCGACGAGGTGATCTTCTCCGCCCAGTTCGAGATCCCCGGCCAGAAGCGGATCGAGAACGGGATCACCGGCACCGTCATCGATACCGCCTGCGACTCAGACGCGATCACGATCAAGACCAACGAGGGCGATCCGCGCGAGGTCGCGGTCGACACCAGGCGCTTCAGCGACCTCTCGCTCGGCTACGCCGTCCACGTCTACAAGGCGCAGGGGATCACCGCCGAGACATCGGGCATCCTCACCGGCGGCTGGCAGACCGACCGCGAGCACGCCTACGTCGCGCTCAGCCGTGCCCGGGAGCAGACCCAGGTCTACGTGGCGCGAGAGGATCTTGGCGAGGCTGGCCTGGATACCGGGGCGATCGAACGGCTCGGGGAGCGCATTCGTCGCAGCGGCGCCCAGGAGGCGAGCATTGCAAGGGAGGCAGACGAGCGAAGCGTGGAGCGTCAGGAGTGGATTGAGCGCGACATAGACCGAGATCGAGAGCTCGATCGCGGCCTCGGGATCGAGTAGCCACTTCGCGAGCGGCCCCCGGTTGCTTACGCTGGGCACTGCGCATTATGCACCGGTTGGCGCATGAGATTGCCGAGCAATTGACAACATGGCTAGCTGACTTGTCTCTATCTTCCCCTGGACCACAACCCGCCTATCGTCGCGACAACGGGGCTTGAAGTAAATGAAACCATCGCTGGCCCGAGCGACATGTGGCAGAGGATAGGAAGAGAAAGGACGCTGCGTGGAGCACTCATCTAGGACACCGGGTTTCAGGGCTCCACATCCTCGGTGCGTCGTCCTCACCGTCGCCTGTCTAATCCTACTGATCTGCTCAGCCGCCGCGTTCGCTCGGAGCCCGACGCCCACCAGCTCTCACTCCGAATCCTCGCCAAAGGTCGCCCGCTTCTATCTCGCGGGCACCAACGGCTACAAAGTTTCAGTCTTTGCTTCCGTCGAGGGGCCTCAATCTCCAATTGACGTTGTCGTCGAAAACTTCAAAGGAGGTGCCGAATACCAGACGCAGGGTCTGGTTACGGCTAACAGAATCCATGCCTCCTATGGTCAGCTTGGTGCCATCTCTCTTCGCTTCCACCCATCCGGTCGGATTTCGCACTCCCGAATCATTTTTGGTAATAAGGGCTGTCCCAGAGGTGCCAAAGCGCGACTTGGAGTCTTCCAAGGCATCTTCCGCTTCCGCGGTGAGAACCGCTACACCTCGGTTGATGCCCATCGGATAAGCGGTGGTGTAGGAGATCCCACCGCTCCGATCGACCATAAAGAGGAATTGTCCTTGGGCTGCCCGCAGCGTTTGCGCCTCATCGGACTTCTCGCCCAGGCCTCTACCCAGCCGCTAGAAGAAGCGGGAGGGGCAACTCTGAGAGCGATATCCACCGGGCCAACCGGCTCGGTGATGTTCGCGGCAGCGCCCGTGGTCTCCAAAAGCGAAAGCGGCTCTGCAACGAAGACAGATTCATATTTCTTTGTCGCCCTCACCGAAGAGCAACTTGAACAAACCAAGATTGCTCGGGCCGTCTTCCAGGCGGGCCCTGCAAGTACGGACTTCGTCCTCAACAACGCTCTTGGTTCTGCCACCGTCAGCCCGCCGGCGCCTTTCAGCGGTTCGGGCAGCTTCCAGCGCAACGCCGACGGTTCGATCAGTTGGACTGGCTCCCTCAGCGTGCCGATGCATGGCCGCGGGCTTGTGGCATTAACCGGTCCCGCCTTTAAGGCCGAATTATCAAAACCCTAGCCATGCCGCAGCAGAACGGTGCTGAGCGCAGGGGAAGATCGTTCGCCTGGATCCGAAAGTGAGGCTAGAGTCGCGCCGATGGCGCTGGCGTCAAAGTCCTGGGTATTCGACTTCGACGCCGACGCCTGCTTTGATTTTGAGGATGTCAGATCCAAGGGCGATCGCAAGGCGCTCTTCAACGTGGTCCACAAGCTGAAGGAGCTCGGACCTGACTTACCGAGTCCGCACATGAAGTCGCTGAAGGGCGAGGGCGACCTCTTCGAGCTACGACCTAAGCAGGGCGCCTGCGCTGCCCGCCCGATCTACACCAGGGTCGGCAGTCGCTTCGTGATTCTGGCGATCGCGCCACACAAGAAAGGCTTCGATCGTGCCGTCCTCGACGCGCGCTCGCGCCTCGACCGCCGCCACTGATCCTGATCATATGTTTGTTATCATGGCCGGTCAAGCGGATAGGAGGACTTCGATGGCAAGACGGATAAAGACATTTGGCTCGCTCGTGGCGGGGGAGCAAATTGCTGACCCCAGCTTTCGAGCTGAGTGGCAGCGGCTGGCCCCGGCGCGGGAGTTCGCCACGACCCTGCTGCGCTACCGGGCAGAGCACAAACTGAACCAGCGCGAGTTGGCCAAACAGCTCGGCGTCTCCCAGCCGCGCATCGTCACTCTGGAGTCCGGAGAGCACAACCCTGAGATCGACACGATCATCAAGGCCGTGAAGCGACTAGACATCGAGTTCGTCCTCGATGTCGCCCCGGTCAGCCGCAAGCCGACGCTGGTGACGGCGCGGGCTAAGAAGCGGGGTGCGGTCGAGCACGATGATGTCTCGGTCGTGGTTGCCTCCTCGGAGTGACGCCCGGGTTTTATCCAACCCGGTGACTGTCTCGAGCTCCTGATCCCCAAAAAGCGTGAGGGCAGCTCCGACCTCACCTCAGGTTTGGGGGGAAGAGACCGCTGGTTCAAATCCAGCCGCCCCGAATAAGAGATTTTGGCTCTAGTAAAGGGAATACGAAGAGTCGGACAGAGCTATTAGAGGAGAAAGACACCCGTGGGTACCAGATTTGGGTACCAACTCGCAGGCGCGTCTAGTGATCAGGCGTTCATCGGAGTGGCGACCAGCGCTAGGAATGGTTATTTAGGTCCTCAAGGCGAGCTGCTGTAGCTTCGCTTCGTGGGTGCCACCAACCAGCTCCCCTGGCGTGGGCCGGGGCCGGGCCGCCCCGGTCTGCCGCTTCCCCCCGACCGGATGCCCTTGCGCAGCCACGGCGAGCTGCGCAAGCGCTGGCGCTACGTTGCCGTCTACGGGCCCGAGGTGATGCTCTGCGCCACCCGTGCTCAGGTGGGCCCCTTCGGGCAGTGCTTCTGGGCAGTATGGGACCGCGAAGGAGGTCGCCTTCATGCTCACACGCGGATGCGCCCAGGTGGCACGGAGGTCGTGATGAACGGTCCAGACATCGAGGTCAACTCGGGGCAGGTCCGCGCGAGGCTGCACTTCGGGGACTCCGCTGCGGTGGAATCAATCTGTCCCAGCGGTGCAGGTTGGAGTTGGACTCGAAAGCGCGCCGGGATGGCGGTGACCGGGACGATCGAAGCCGAGGGACGTCGATGGGAGATCGCCGATTACGGCGTCGATGACGAATCGGCGGGCTATCACCAAAGACACACGAGCTGGCACTGGTCGGCCGGCGTCGGATCCGCAACCGATGGCCGGCCCGTTGCCTGGAACCTCGTGACCGGCATCAACGACCCGCCGGAGCGCAGCGAGCGGGCGATTTGGGTGGCGGGCGTGCCCGCCGAGCCTCCGCCGGTCTCCTTCAGAAGCACGGTTGGCGTGGAGTTTCCCAGCGGCGCCCTGCTCAGCTTCGCGGTCGAGTCCGAGCGCTCCCGCGACGACAACATGCTGGTCCTACGGTCTCGCTACCGCCACCTCTTCGGTACCTTCTCGGGCTCCCTCGACGGCATCGAATTGGCAGGAGGATTGGGCGTGATGGAGGAGCACGAGGCGATTTGGTGAGAAGGCGGTGACCCGAGACGCGAGCTTCGCCCGAGGCGCTGTCTAAGGATCGGGAGTGTTGGGTCAGGCAGCCATCCGCTCGGGCGTGCTGCTACAGAGTGTCAACGGCGTCGGTTGATTCAGCTCCGTTAGTAGTCGGGGTGAACTCTTGGCCGTGCGGCGAGCGGTCGGATTCATCCTGATTATTTCACTCGCCGTCGGCACTGCCGAAATGCTCAACGGACAGGGCGCCGCTGACGGAAGCGCCAAGGCCGCTTGCGTCGACGCGCCCGCCGTCCCCTTCACTCGAACTCGTCTACCAACTGGAAGCAGGTAAAGAGCGTGTTACTCCGAGCGCTCGCGATGAGGCGGCGAATATCGTCTGGGGGCGCTTGCAGGCGATGTCTAGGGTAGGTGGAGAGGTCAGCGCTCCTGGCGAATAACGGATTCGGGTCATGCTGGCCCAAACCGAGAACCCGCAGCCGGTAGCAACCTAGATCGAGGTAACCATGCTGAGCGGACCGTGTCGTCTCGTGGGCGAATCACATCGAATGGCACTACGATCCCGGATGGGAGAGTCTTCGACGCTACCTGCGACTGGATATTCTCGGCCTTCAACGACGCCTTTTTGGAGCGGCGCGAGGACGATGGCCCGTGCGAGCTCCGTCGGAAGCTGCTCACCCAGGCGAGTGGATCGACGATCTACATCCGTGCCGGCACCGCGCCGATCGGCCTGTTCCCCGGTGGCCCGAACGGCTCGTGCTGGCTGAGCCCGGGTCGTACATGACAAAGCGGCTACGTCCCCAAGCTGGCCGATTCAGGGTCCAGCGCCGAGTTGGTCAAAGCGCCTGCCGAAAAGCTGCCCCTTGAGGATTTCAGCTTCAATACGGCTGTCTTCATCCTGGTTCTCTGCACGGTACGCAATCCGGCGGTGGCGTTGGCCGGCGGGTCACGGGCGCTGCGGTCGGCCGGCGAGCTCCTCTGCATCGAGTAAGTGCGCACCATTAAGTCCGGCTTGTTGCATAGGAGCGCTACATGAGCGACCCACCTCCGTTTTCGCGCTAACGCCAGTGCGCTAGCCACCGGCGCCACAGCAAGTGTTAGCAGTATGCTTGTCGCCTTCCAGAAGCCTGAGCTCTGGGGATCGAGGAAGGATTTGCTCAGATGGGACGATCGTGGGTGGCGCTTTTGCATCTGTTGGTCTGCACGGCGACGCTGGTTGTGGGGATCTTTTTGGTCACTTGTGCTGGGACCGCTCTCGCGGCCTCCCCGGCGATCAACCTGTACGAAGCGACTCCCGAAGGCTTCAATTTCAAGATCAATCCAGAGGAGATCACCACCGGTCCGGACAACAACCTCTGGTATACCGATGGAGGTTCAGATGTCTATCGGATGTCCCCGGAGGCGCTCAACTCACCGACGTCGCCGATGGGGTTTGAAGTAAAAGACGGGCCTACGGACATCGTCTCCCTTGGTGGGGCGTTGTGGTTTACCCAGGCAGAAGGTGGCAATCCGGGTGGCGGGGCTCCCCACGGCGAAGCACAAATCGGGCGGATTACCACAGCGGGTTCGATCAGCGAGTTCACGGTCCCTAGCTCGGCGACCGCGGTGCCGGGTCTGGATGGGCTCACGGTCGGACCCGACGGCAACTTGTGGTTCACCGAGGTCGGCCTGAACATGATCGGTCGGCTCGATCCGTCCACGGCCGAACCTGGCACGACGAAAGGGATCACCGAATACCCTGCTGGCGGAACCCTCGGCGAAACGGGCGGCGGAAACGCCGGGACCGCTGCCGATAGCATCGCCTCGGGGTCAGGCGGCAACCTCTGGTTCACCGAGCCTGGCTCGGAGGCGATCGGTGAGATGAACACATCCGGTGTGATCGTGAACACGTTTCCCACCCCGGGCGGATCGCCGCTGGGGATCGGGGAGGGCTCGGACGGCGAGATGTGGTTCACGGAGGCCGGAAATCGGATCGGGCGCATTACCCCGTCCGGGCAGGTCACCGAATTTGCCCTGCCTGCAAGCTACACCGCGCTGTCGAGCATCGTGGAGGGACCCGACGGCAATATGTGGTTTACCTTCGGCGGGGGTTTGGAAAAGACCGGAGTCGGATGTATCACCCCAGCCGGTAACGCAGCCCAGACTGACGCGCCCGGCGCGGAAGCGGGAATCCCCGAGGGGATCACCGTGGGGCCAGAAGGCGCGATTTGGTTCACCGAGTCAAACGACCACCAAATCGGCCGACTATCGCCGGTCACCTGTGAAGCGAGCGCGCAACCGCCGACCGCGCAACCGACGACACCGACCGAACCGAAGATCACCGGCAGCCCGCCACAGGAAACCGAAAAGAACGACGGTACCTTTACCTTCACAGAAGTCTCCGGCGGGAAGTATGAATGCTCGATCGACGAAGGACCGTGGCAACCATGCACCAGCGGTCAGACTTTCGGCCCGCTCGCCCCTGGCGATCACCAATTCCAGGTTCGCGAAACCACGGGCGGCAAGGCCGGTCCGCCCGCTACCTATCGTTGGACCGTCGACCTGCCGAAGAAGTGCATCCTGCGTGTTGCCCGCGCACGCGTCTTCGTCTTCACCGCGCACGACAAAGTGAGGCTGGTGATCCACTACACTTCCTACCACCCCGCGAAGGTTATTGTCGGCTACAAGCTGAACGGCTCCAAGGGGAGTCTCGAACTCGGCTCGGCCTCTGCGAAGTTTAAGAAGACAGGTGTCTTCCGCCTTGCCGAGCATCTGGGTAAGCCGGAAATGACCAAGGTACGCGCAGCGAAGGACTTCGAGGTTCAGTTCCACATTCCAGGTACTCCTGGCAGCTGCAAGCGCTTCTATGCGAAGAGCCTGACCATCCCCCAGCAGATCTCCAATCAAACTGTCTGGTTCCAATCGGACTCGCGCTTCGCACCGTGACCGACGCGAGCGCCGTGGCCGACCTTCTCTCGGTGCATCGGCACTCGTTTGGTGTGTGACGGCCGTACTGGTGCCGATGGCTTTGCGCCCAATTCCTCTCAGAACCCGGAGCCCTAAAACCGATTAAACACGAACATGAGTTCGTGGGACCATCCCCCCGGACAGCGGGCGACGCGATCGGCGGTATCCTATCGGCGTGGATCTTTTCCCAAGCGACGCGAACAAGCTGCTTTCTGGTCCTGATGGGATAAGCCCGGAGTGAACTTGAAGCTCAGCCACTGGGCAACTGTCGCTTTGGCCATCTCGGCGATGGCTTTGGGAGTGACGGCTGCTCTGTTGCCGACTATCGCCCAATCGAAAACGCCCAAAGGAATACTAGAACCAGCGCCATTGGTGGCCACGGGGCGCGTAACCCATGAAGAATTCGACAGATGGAACCTCGCCAAGGTGCAGGGCGGGAAGGTCTACCGTGAAAAGAAGAACTCCTGGGCTGCCGGGGAAGAAGCGTGTATAACGGGGAAGGCTCAGGGGCAGACTCCTGAGGCGGGGCTGGCGGGTGTCGCTGTAGTCCTCAATAGCTTCAATACGGTCTGGTGGCTACCGATGGGCGAATGGGGAAAGTCGCTGCGCTTCCGTGCCATGAAGCCCTACACCAAGAAACAGATCCCCCTCGTCCTAAGCGCCAGCAAGGAAATCCACGACGGCGCCATAGAGATGTCCAACGCGTTTGAGGATTTTTCCTCGGGCCTAGAGGGGCTGGCCGGGGCGAACTGCGATCAACAAGACAAATTGGCAAGCGCCGAACAAGAGTACGGCGTGGGTTTTCCTCAACTCAGCAAGGGGTTCGCCGAGTTGCAGCGCGCCGAACTGGGGTGAGGACCGAGGTCATATCGCCCCGCTGGTGCGCTCTGTGCGCGTACGGAGTCTTTCTAGTCGTTCCTCGATGGGTTTCTCGTAACCCATCGACGTGCTCGAGGGTGAGCTTTTTTGAAACCGCACATAGGATTCCTCGACCCCGCTTGCCGGCCGGTATCTCAGGGAAGTTGGAAGATCATTCCTGTAATCACCGGTCATCGATCTGGGCGGACGCCGCAGGGCGGACTCGCGGGTCGCGATCGCCGTGGCGAGCTCGGTGCGGGTTGGCGACGCCGAGCTTGCGGTAGGCGTGTGAAAGGTGCATCTTGACGGCGCCTGCGCGATGAACCGCCCCGTGGCGATCTCTGGGTTGGAGATGTCGCTGGCGGCCAGCGCGCGACCTCGAGCTCGACCGGCACGAGGCTCGCCAGCCCGCGCGTGGGCGGTCGCGCGGACCACGACCCCGGCGGGCGTAGGCGATCACGTGGCCGGACCGCTTATGACGGCTCGCAATCGGATTGGTCAGGCGTGCCGGATGAACATTTCGCAGGCCGTCTACGCCGACGCCGCCTAACGCTGGGCGGGGTCCCTGGCGCACCTCGTCGTCCACGCCGATTCATCCCGAGATCCCGAGCTCAGATTCGTGCGCTCCTCCGCGGCGTTTCAGAGCTTGCTGAAAATCGGCGGTCAGGGCATGCTGGATCGATGACGTAGGGGGTTTCGTCGGGTCACCAAGCAGCGACCGCGGCATTTGCTCCACCGATAGGATCGATCCTCAAGCTCAGGAACTACAGGAAGGACCAGTCATGGGTGCTCAGGAGAACAAGCAGACGGCGAAGGACGCCTACGCGGCATTTGCTAACGGCGACGCCGCCGGTGCAATGCAAAATATGGATGACTCGATTGTGTGGAGGGCGCGCGGAGACAATGCGCTGACCGGGACCTACAACGGCAAGCAGGAGGTCGGCGAGCTTTGGGGGAAACTCGCGACTAAGAGCTTCCGCAATGAGCCGCACGGCTTCGTCGCCGACGGCGACAAGGTCGTCGTTTTGACCACGGCCCACATGGAGGGCGAGGAAGTCGAGAGCGCCAACATCCTCACCTACAACGAGAGTGGCAAGCTGGTCGAGTTCGACACGCTCGCCGACGCGACGGTATTCAACCGGGTGTTTCCAAGGTAGGCGGGCTTCAAACCAGGGTTGCCTTGATCGGGCGTCTGGCGGATGGCACGACCCTCCGTCTCGGCGCTCGCCTTGGCACCAGAATCTGGCTCTATCGCACCAATGCCGAATCTGGCAGGCGTTGCTCGATAAGCTGGGGGTCACTGGTTCGAGCTCGGCTTGCCCGGGCTGTCCCCGCCGGGTCGGCTCAGCTGCGCAATCTTGAGCGGAAAGGACGCGAGATCGGACGCGAGCTTGCCCAGCACGGGCGGATCGATTACTCGCCCGAGAGCTTTCGTCAGGCGCTTACCGCGCTCGGCTTCCAACCCTCGGTGGATGTAAAAGCGAAAGGTCGCTTGACGTGCCGCCTAGAAAACTGCCCATATCGCGACTCGGCTCGCAAGAACCCTGACGTCGTTTGCACACTGCACTGCGGGATAACGGCGGGACTGCTCGGAGAGCTCGATTCGAAGGCGAGATTGACCGCTTTGAACCTCGCGATCCCGATCGGGCAGGTTGCGTGGTGGAGGTCACGGGCGGGAACTGGAGTCAGCCGATGGCCGGAAAAACCTAGATGAAGCGAGCCGACGCCCTGCGGCCTCTCTCCCGCGATCACTATGCAGCCTTGATTGCGGCCAAGAACCTGCGCGAGCTACACGATCCGATCGAGCTGAGGAGGTTCTTCCTCGAGTTCTGGCACGGCGACGGGGCCCGGCATTTCCGTATCGAGGAGGAGGTGCTACTGCCGGGCTGGGCACTGCATTCAGAGGTAAATCAAGCCGCCGTGGCAAGGATGCTCGATGAACACCTCCTGATCCGTCGCGAGGCCCTGCGGGTCGAGGTGGGTGAGGCGCCTCTCGATCAGCTCCGCGAGATTGGTAAGTACCTGGCCGAGCACGTGCGATTCGAGGAGGAAGAGCTCTTCCCGCTGATCGAAGCGGCCCTGGATCCGGAGACGCTCGCTCGCCTTGCCACGGCGATCGAGCGCGCCGAGTCGGGCCTATGAGCGAATCCGATCTCTGGCTCTGGGTGCTCTATCTACACCTGCTGGCGATGACCTTCTTCCTCGGCGGCCAGCTCGTCTTCGCCGTCGCGGTGGCTCCGGTCGAGCGCCACTCTCCAGACCCAGAGCGAATGCGAGCGATCGCCCGCCGCTTTGGTTACGGATCGATCATCGCCCTCGCCATCTTGCTCGCGACCGGCACTGCGATGGCGACCCACGAGCATCGCTGGAGTGACCCCACGCTGCAGCTGAAGCTCGGCTTCGTCGCCGCCGTGATCCTCCTCACCGGTGCGCACCTGCGCTGGCCGCGCCTGCACGTGATCCACGCTCTGACCCTGCTGGTCTCCTTGGTGATCGTTTGGCTGGGCCTCAACCTCGTCAGCTGAGTGTCGTTAGGTCGTAGCACGATATTTTATTCGGATGAGCTCTCCCTCGTCCTCGCTGCGCCATCTCGGCGATTTCACGGCAACCCCGCGGATGCTGGTGATCGCGGCGTTTGCAGTGCCGATCGGAGCGCTCAGCGCGGTGGTGGCCTGGGCACTGCTGAGGCTGATCGGGCTGATCACCAACCTCGTCTTCTACCAGCGGATCGGCACGGAGCTGGTGGCCCCTGGAGCCGGTCACCATTCGCCGGTGCTGATCCTCGCGGCCCCGATCGCCGGAGGTCTTGTGATTGGGCTGATCGCTCGCTTTGGCTCCGAGAAGGTTCGCGGCCATGGCATTCCCGAGGCGATCGAATCGATCCTCGTCTCCGGCAGCAGGATCCAGCCGCGGGTCGCTGTGCTGAAGCCGCTGGCATCGGCGATCGCGATCGGCAGCGGCGGGCCCTTCGGCGCGGAGGGGCCGATCATCATGACCGGGGGCGCCCTGGGCTCGCTCTTTGCCCAGTTCCTTCACCTCACCGCCGATGAGCGAAAGACCCTGCTGGTCGCCGGTGCGGCGGCGGGGATGGCGGCGACGTTCAACGCGCCGCTTGCCTCGGTGCTGCTTGCGGTCGAGCTGCTTTTGTTTGAGTGGCGCCCCCGCAGCTTCGTCCCGGTGACGGCGGCTGTTGCGGTTGCGACGATCGTGCGGGTGCCGCTGCTTGGTGGTGGAGCCCTGTTCCGGGCGCCAGCCGGCTCACTTCACCTCGACGCCGCGGTCTACGGTCTTTGCATCGTTTCTGGGGTGATCGCGGGCCTTCTTGCGCTTGTCGCGACCACACTCGTCTACGCATCGGAGGAAACCTTCCAACGCCTCCCGATTCACTGGATGTGGTGGCCCGCGATCGGCGGTCTGATCATCGGCCTCGGCGGCCTCCTCGTCCCCCAGGCTCTCGGCGTCGGCTACAACGTGATCGGCGAAGAGCTTGACGGCACGATCGCCTTAAACCTCATCGTCGGCTTGCTGGTCGTAAAGACCTTGATCTGGTCGCTCTCACTGGGCTCGGGTACCTCCGGCGGCATCCTTGCACCGATGCTGATGATTGGCGGCGCTCTAGGTGGTCTGGAGGCGACGATCTTTCCCCATGTCGGTGCCGGCTTCTGGGCGCTGGTCGGGCTGGCTGGGGTGTTGGGTGGTGTGATGAGGTCGCCCCTGACCGGAGTTGTCTTTGCCCTCGAGCTGACCCATCGCTACGAAGCGCTACTGCCGCTTTTGATCGGCGCAACGGCCGCCTACGTGGTTTCGATCCTGATCCTGCGGCGCTCGGTGCTGACCGAGAAGATCGCCCGGCGCGGCTTGCATCTTTCTCGCGAGTACAGCGTTGACCCACTCGAGGTGCTGTTCGTGAGCGAGGTGATGAGTGCCGGTGATCAGGGGGTTGCTATGACCACGACTGACGTTGTCTATGCCGATGACACCCTGCGCCACGTCGCCTACACGATGGCAGAGACCGGGGTCACCGAGATGACGGTGATCGCGCGCGACAATCCAGCCATGGTCCTCGGACGCGTCAGCCTGGAGCAGCTGCTGCAGGGACGGTTGCGCGATCTGCACGAGGAGAGCCACAGTGAACGGGTGTTGCATCCGCGCGATCTGATCTCTTTGGGAGGTCGCGGCGAGCAGGGGGAGGCTCTCAAGTAGCGATGGGGGAGATGAGTCAGACCGACTACACGGCGCTACTGGGCTTCAGAACTGCGCTGCGTCGCTTCCTGCATTGGAGCGAGGAGCAGGCTCGCGCTTCTGGGCTGACTCCGGCTCAGCACCAGTTACTGCTTGCGGTCAAAGGGCACGACGCAGCGGAGGGCCCGACGATCGGGGAGGTTGCCGCCTATCTGGCGCTTCGCCACCACAGTGCCGTCGAGCTCGTCGACCGAGCGCAGGGAGCCGGCCTCCTCAGGCGCAGCCGCGACCCCGATGACCATCGGGTCATTCGTCTTTGCCTCACGGCCAGCGGCGAGGCGCACATCCGGCGGCTCTCGGCGCTGCATCTGGCCGAGCTGAGCCAGCTTGCCTCCTTTATGCCACCGACTCCTTGAAGTAGGCGGCGTCGATCTCGATTTAGTGTTCCCGGATCGCGCCGGGTTCCCGGCGAAATGCCAGGCAGCTCAGGCGTCTGCTTTACCGGTGCCCACCAGCCTCAGTGATCGAATCCATCAACTTCTGAGCTCGGACGGCGAGCGAGGTAGTGCAATAGCTCTGGGTCACTTGATTCCAGCTGATCGACCGGCTCGCCGTGGCAGCTACAGAGCTCGACCACGGCTTCTTCGCTGTTGAACGATTTCACCCGCCAGAGCGCGCCATAGTCCTCCCATCGCGCCAGCATGTTTAGCGGGGGTTCGGTCACTCTCTCAGCCACCCCTTGATCAGGCTCAAGTGATGAGCGCCGGGTAGGGGTCTTCGGTGTGGGGAGCGAAACGGGCGGGGTTCGAAGTGCGACTGCCATTGCTTTGTGAGCCGATCACCAGGTGGTGGAACTCGACTTGCAGGCGAGACTCCAACTGCGCCGCTGCGGCATTTCCGATCGTGTCGCCTTCGGGATCGCCGGTCACAAGGAACACCTCGGTAGCGGGAAAGGTTCGCAATTCATCCTCAACCGCTTGCACCAGATCCTCGTCACCCATCCTTGCCCTCGCCGAGATCCCGGCCTTGGCCAGCGAGGGAAGGCTGACGACCAGGCAGCGCTCGGCACGCTGGTGGGCAGGGCCGAAATCAGAGGTCCAGCGGTTTAGAAAGCTTTGGTGAGCCGACGCTAGGACGACGACCTCCGCTGCTTGGTCAACGTCTGGGCCATCTGCTGCCCGGGCAATCTGATCAATTGCCCGCGTGTCCTCGAGCGCTTCGCTGATCACGATCAGCAGATGGCGGCGAAGGTCCAACAACACAGCAGGAACGATTGGGTAGCACGGAGGGTTCCTGACCGCCATCACGATGATCGAGGACGCAGCCAACGCTCCAACCGCCATCCCGAGTCCGGGTCCGCCGATATAGAAGCCGGCGACGATCGATACCGCAATCGCGGCGACGATTAGCGGCAGTTTCCATGCGGCCAGCGCAGCTTGTTCTACCGGCGGAGCTTTTACTAATGATCGCTGCTTCATCGCCTCCTCCTTTCGCAAAGGCACCGTAGCGCGTACGGTCGGCCACGGCCAGGGGGGGTCTGGGCTCTGTCCGGGTGGCGGTGATGGCAATCCGTCAGGCCACCCCACGATGCCGAGGCAAAGACCCAGGTCCACAGCCGCCGCGCGCTACTCTGCAAGTAGAGCACTTCCCCCGATCGCGACGGGTTGGTGTCGGCTTGGCTCCCGGTTTTAAGGAGACGACCGAGTCAATCAGGTGCCAGCCTCGACACGAGATTGGCGCCGAGCGAAGAGGAGGTTTCTGATGAGTGATTTTGTTGTAGTGCCTAACACGTTCTCGGGATGGGATGTCATGCATGCCGATGATCCCGTCGGTGTCAGCAACCACCCCAATCAGCAATCCGCGATGGCCGCTGCCCGGATATTTCTTGCTGAGGAGCATGACTCCGGCACGGTACGCCTCGATCGTCAGCATCCGCACGGCATCGATGACCCCTCCACCGGGGTGCGCGGCGTCTTTTTCTTTCTCGCGGGGCTCTTCGCTCTCGCTGTTTTGATCCTCGTCCTTACCTCACTGGCAAGTGCGGCGAGTGGGTTGTGAAAGGAGCGTGAACTCTGCCTCTTTCAGCGCCGCCGTGGCGGCCGGGACAGCCCCGATAGCGCATCCGGCCAAGCGATTGCGGCGCTCTGGAAGGTCCTCGGGCCAAGTATCGTCTGCCAAATTGAGCCCTAGATGCACCGAAGCCGCCTTGCGGCGGCTTCAACGCTGTTGCGAGAGCTTGGTAGCCACTCGCAAGCGAGATTCTAGAGCCTTTTTGGCAGAAATCAAGCACCCTGAAGGCCCTACGAGAGCCTTCAACGGATCACCGTCCAGGTCTCCTACCGGAACAGAAAATGGCGACCACGGGGAGTTGTGGGGGCCGCCGTCAACGCACTCGCTGCGATCGGGGTTGCCATCGCGCTCTTGCGGGTTACTGCGGCCCGGCCGGGCCGCGCCGGCTGCTTTTGTGGATCGCCGTAAGGCGATACTCAGTAGCGGATAACCGTTCAACCGGCCGTTGGCATTCCGTGCGCGTTTGGGCGACGGCCCCGCATCTCGTCGCCCAAAGCCCCCCGAAACCCCACGGAACTACCCGAAACCAGCCCTCTACGAGTCCTATAGAATCTCAAGCGAGGTAGCCCCGAATCCGCATGGCAAGCGGGATTCAGACACATCGGTCTGGGTAGCTCAGCCCGGTCGAGCACACGACTGAAAATCGTGGTGTCGTGGGTTCGATTCCCACCCTCGCCATTGTGTTGTGTCCCGAGACATCGGAGACAGATGTCTCGGGACATCGTAGACAGCTCACCCCCTCTCTGCCAATGTCACGTGAGACACCCATGACCCCGCAATTAGAGGGCGAGATCGGAGCACGTGATGTCGTTTATGCAGAAGGGCGGTGCCGGTGACCCCGAAGTGGAGCGAGCCGTAGGCGAGCGCAGCGTAGGGGTCACCGGGCGCGCCGCGCCGGAGGGGGTACCCGACCCCGAGCTGGTGCTGCGACCGAGGCGGCGGCGGTTCAGCGCTGCCTACAAACTGAGGATCCTGCGCGAGGCCGATGCCTGCACCAAACCGGGTGAGACCGGCGCGCTGCTGCGCCGCGAGGGCCTTTACTCCTCCCACCTGTCGAGCTGGCGAAAGCAGCGCGAGGAGGGTGCGCTCAGTGCGCTCACCCGCAAGCGCGGGCCCAGGCCGGCCGATCCGCTTGAGGCCGAGAACGCCGAGCTGAGGCGCCGCGCTGAGCGCGCAGAGGCTGAGCTGGTCAAGGCGCGCAAGGTGATCGAGGTCCAGGGAAACGTCTCAGCGCTCTTGGGCGATCTGCTCAAGCCGGAGAGCGCGGAAGGGGAGAGCACCGAGCGATGATCGAGCAGACGGTCGAGGAGCTCACCCCGCTGATCGGGACCCGCCCCGCCTGTCGGGCGCTGGGGGCAGCTGCGGCGACGATCTACCGGCGCCGGCGCCCGCCCGAGCCCAAGCCGCGCCGACCGCGCCCGGCGCCGGCCCGCTCGCTCGAGGATGCCGAGCGCAAGGCGGTGCTCGAGGTGTTGCGCTCGGAGCGCTTCCTCGATGCCTCCCCAGCACAGGTCTGGGCGACGCTGCTCGATGAGGGGCGCTACCTCGCCTCCGAGCGGACGATGTACCGGCTGCTGGAGGCCGGCGGCGAGGTGTGCGAGCGCCGCGATCAGCTCACCCACCCCGTCTATGCCAAACCGGAGCTGCTCGCAGAGCGCCCCAACCAGGTCTGGAGCTGGGATATCAGCAAGCTCAAGGGCCCGGCGAAGTGGACCTACCACTACCTCTACGTGATTCTCGACGTCTTCAGTCGCTACGCGGTCGGCTGGACCGTTCAGCACCGCGAGTCAGCGGCCCTGGCGGAGGCGCTGATCTCCCAGGCGGCCGAGCAGCAGCAAATCGCCCGCGGACAGCTCACCGTGCATGCCGATCGCGGCAGCTCGATGACCTCCAAGCCAGTCGCGATGCTGCTCGCCGACCTCGGCGTGACCAAGACGCACAGCCGGCCCTACACCTCGACCGACAATCCCTACTCCGAGGCGCAGTTCAAGACGCTCAAGTACAGGCCCGGGTTCCCGGCTCGGTTCAACTCGATCGAGCAGGCGCGGGCGTTTTGCCGCACCTTCTTTGACTGGTACAACAATCAGCACCGCCATTGCGGGATCGGCCTGATGACTCCGGCGACCGTCCACCACGGCCGCGCCGAGGAAGCCAACGCCGCCCGCCAGCAGGTGCTCGACGCCGCCTACGCTGCGATGCCCGAGCGCTTCGTCAGAGGCGCGCCGAAGCCGCCCACGCTGCCGACGGCAGCGTGGATCAACAAACCCGACAGCGAGGGGGTTGCTCACTAAATTCGAACACCGAGTGTCTCATTCGTGTTGACAGGCTCCGACCTAGCTCCGATCGGCTGGTAGTTGCGAGTGGGGTTGAGGGTGAGCTGGCGGAGTAGCTCGCCGTTGTCGAAGTCGAGGACCCGCACTTCGCGCTCTGCAACGAGGAGCTTGACCGCTCGTCCCTCGTGAGCTCTGCCGATCCCGATGTGGTGGCGCTTTGAGTCATGGCGCAGGCTGACGGTGCCATTTGAGTCGACCCTGTCTTGGCGAAGAAGTGAGTGTCCGCAGGACCACTACGGGATGGGTGCGCCTTTAACCGGGCGCTATAGGACTGTAGGGGCGTGCGCCCATCGAGCGCTCGGTGCCTGATCGTGTTGTATTAGTGCAGGTACAGGGTTCTCAGGCGCAGGTCACATCGCGGCGTTCAAAAAGGCGCAAGGCGAGGAGCGATGTGAGAGCGGCAAGGCCAAGCATCACCGCCGCCGCCAGCGCCTTGAATGGCTGGGCGGGGACCAAGCCGACGTGGTGGAAGGGTGAGAGGTCAAGCGCCCAGGTGGGTGCACCCAGGAGTGCCCCGACCAGCTCCCAGAGGAAGGTGGCGCTGACCAGTGCGTATGCGATCCCGGCGCTGGCGCGGGGAATCAGCGCAAAGGCAAGCGCGCCAAGGCCCAGAAAGAGAAGCGCTGCAGGCAGGCAGTTAGCGCCCGCAGCGATCATGTCGGGAAGGGAAACATCGACGCCCTGAGAGGCCGCGGCCGCCCAGGCCATGACCCCCGCCAGGAGCGCCAGTACGACAGACCCGGCCACTGCGAGGCCGAGCCTGCCGCCCAGCCACTTGGCGCGACTGATCGGAAGAGAAAGCGTTGTTGCAAGCCGTTGATCGGCCTCCTCGCGGCGCACTGCGGCGATCTGGGAGCAGGCGAAAAGGCCGATCGCGAGAACGAAGATGAGGAAGTAAAAGCCCAGTGCCCCGGAGGGAGAGACGAGTGAGGCTCCACCAACTTTGCGGATCTGCTGAACCAACTTACCCGAGAGATGCGCCGTGGCGAAGGTATTTGAAAGAAGTCCGCAGACGATCGCGTAGGACCCGATTCCGATCAGCCAGCCGATCAGACTGCCGCGCTCAGATCGCAGCGCCTGAGCAGTCGCCGAGGTTAGGAGGCCGAGGCGGGGTGATCGGCTCTCATTGCTGGGAAGCAATCCGTTGCCGATGTCGCGCCGCAAGAAGATCACCCCGGCAAGTCCCAGCAGTGCCGCGCTGATCAACACTGGAAGCAACAGGACGACCGGCCGCGGCCCGGCAAATGCCCGCATCTGCTCCGCCCAGCCCAGCGGCGTTATCCATCGCAGCCACGGCAGCGACCCTGAAGTATCGGCCCCGACGCGCAGCACAAGCGCCAAGCCAATAACCGCGCTGCCGATCTCAAGCGCCACCCGCCGGGTCGGAGCCAGTTGGCTGACCAGGGCGCCGACGCCGACGAACACCGGCACCGGTGAGAGCGCGACCAACGCTAGGTAGGCTGAACCACTCAGCGAGAGGCCCGCGGCGAAGAGACCGACGAGGGCCGCCAGCCAGAGCAGAGCAGCGCCGGCGGCGATCGCTCCGAGGACCGCCGCGTAGGCGCTGCCGCGGGTAATCGCGCCGGCAAGGATCACTTCCTGGCGGCCCGCCTCCTCCTCGGCGCGCAGCGCCCGGACCGCCGCCATCAACCCCCAGATCGCCGCGAAGATCGTCAGCACTCCCCCAACCCGCCAGGCCGCGTAGCCGCCGTCTGTGAGCAGATTGTGTGGGGCGCCGTAGAAGAACCTGAGCGCCCTGTTAGCGCCGAAACTTTTGGCGAAATTGAGCCTGTCTTTGATCGTCGGAAAGCTGTGGCGGTAGCCGATGACCTGAACCAGGCCGTAGAGGCCAAACAGAAGTGAGAACCAAAGCGTCCGGGTTTGTCCGTCGGCAAACGCCCGCCCTGCGATCGCCCTAATCGCCAGCACGGTCCTCGTCGCTGTCGTAGTGGTGCAGGAATATCTCCTCAAGCGATGGCTCCCGGCTACTCAGAGTCAGGATCGGGGTTTCACCTAGCGCTGAGATCAGCGGGCCGATCGGCCCCGTGACCTCAAAGCGCAGGGAGTTGGCCCCTGCAGGCGCGATCGCCACACCTGGAAACGGCCCGAGTTCGGGGGGCTCACCCTCGAAGCTGACCTCGACCGTGTGGGCGCTCAGGTGGCGTAGCTCGGCGAGGCTGCCCTGATCGATAAGCCTTCCCTCGCGCAGAATTCCCACCCTGTCACAGAGCGCCTCAACCTCGCTGAGAATGTGGGAGGAGAGGAAGACCGCCTGTCCGCGCTGCTTGGCTTCCTTGATGCTTTCTCGAAACGCAACCTCCATCAGCGGATCCAGGCCGGCGGTTGGCTCATCGAGGATCAGCAGCTCGGCCCGGCTTGCCAAGGCGGCGATCAGCTGCACCTTCTGGCGGTTGCCCTTTGAGAGTGCGCGCACCTTCTTCGCGGTGTCGAGCTTGAAGCGCGCGATCAGCAAGTCCCGGTAGGTGGTGTCAGCGCCGCCGTGCAGGCGGGCCAGAAACTCGAAGGTCTCGGCGCTGGTCATCGCCGGCCACAAAAAGGGCTCACCGGCGACGTAGGCGACTCTGCGGTGGGCCGCAGGGGCATCGCTCCAAGCGTTGAGGCCAAAAAGCTCCGCTCCTCCGGCGCTTGGCCGGTGAAGGCCGAGGAGGAGGCGAATCGTCGTCGTCTTGCCGGCCCCGTTTGGCCCTAGGTAACCGTAGACCTCGCCCTCGGCGACGCTGAGGTTGAGGGAGTCAAGGGCAAGGGTCTCGCCGTAGCGCTTCGTCAATCCCGCAGTTTGAATCGCCACTGCCACGGCGACAGCGTTACATCAGGAGCGGCCGTCAAGGTAGGGCAAATGGCCGATCGGCAAGCCCCCATCACGCTCCCAGGCGGCTGATTCCGATCCCTTTCTTGCTCAAGCATCAAACGCTAGAGCGCTGCGGTGAGGGCTTCCCACGAAGGGAAAGGACCTCCTCAAGATGTTCGAGTAAGACGTCGACAATGCGGGGATCGAAGTGAGTGCCCCTTCCCTCCTTCATCATCCTCACCGCCTCGCCAACCGCATACCGGGGCCGGTAGCAGCGATCGCTGAGCAGGGCGTCAAAGACGTCGGCAACTGCGGCGATTCGCCCCTCAAATGGAATCGCATCGCCAGCCAAACCCTTCGGGTAGCCGCGGCCGTCAAAGTACTCATGGTGGGTGAGGGCGATCGTCGCCGCGATTTGCAACAGCTTGCTCTCGGAGTTGGAGAGGATTTCGTGCCCGGTGACCGTGTGGCGCTCCATCTCTTCTCGCTCGGCAGCGCTTAGTGACCCCGGCTTGTTGAGGATCTCATCCGGTGTGGCGATCTTGCCAACGTCGTGCATCGGGGCCGCGGAGCGTAAAAGCGCGACTCGATCTGCGTCGAGTCCAAGTTGGCTTCCCAAAAATGCAGAGATGATCGCCATCCGGCTGACGTGTTGCCCTGTAGAGGCATCACGCAACTCAATTGCCTTGGCGAGCCTCTCGACCGTCTCCTGCCGCGAAGCGCGAAGGTCCTCGATCGCCTTCTTTTGAACGGCTGCCAGGTCCTGATGCAGGCGCTCGGCCTGCTTTTGGGCGGTGATATCAGCGGAGATACCGGTGACGCCAATCACCTCACCCTGATCGTCGATGTATGGGAACTTGACCGTGAGAAACGCGGCCTCCTCGCCACCGACGACGATCGTCTCCTCCGCGGCGTACGTCTCGCCGCGCTCAAGGACTACCGCGTCGGTTAACTGGGCGTGGTGAGCTCCCTCGGGCGACATGATCGCCTCATCGGTCAGACCCACCAAATCGCCACTATGCAGCCCAGCCACCTCATTGGCCACCTGATTGGCGAGGATGTAGCGACCATCGCGGTCCTTGATGTAGATCGGTACCGGGGCCTGATCCATCAGCTTCTGCAGGCGGGCCTCCAGTGTCTTGCTGTGCGCCTTCTGGGCCAGCTCCAGTTCGTGGCGGCGCAGCGCATTCATCGTCGTGATCCGAAGCTGGCCTGGCCAGAACGGCTTTACGAGGTAGCCGTGTACCCCGAAGCTGAACGCATGCTCGGCCACCTCGGGGTCATCCTCACCTGTTATCAAGACCACGGCTGTTTGCGGTCGGTCTCGAATAATCTCCTCGGCGAGAACGAGCCCCGACTCACCCGGCATCTGGATGTCGCACAAAGCGAGGTGAAAGGTCCCGCTCAAAAGCTTCTCTCGCGCCTGGCTGACACTGCTTGCGAATTCGCACTCATAATGTCGCCCGAGTGTGCGGTCGATCACCGCAAGGATCTCAGGTCGATCTTCTGTAACTAAAATGCGAGCGAGGCCGGGCTTAGCCGTTGACCCAGGCGAGGCACCGGGACTCCTGATCGGATCAGGAGTCATCGCTTTGGCGATCGTCGGTGACCCCGGCCCGTCTGCCAAGCAGATCGCGCAGCGCTCGGAGCAGTTCAGCGGCGCCGTATGGCTTCTCGATGAACGCTGCCGCCCCCTGCCCGGAGAGTGTGTCTGGCTTCAGCACCTCGTGGCTGTAGCCCGACATGTAGATGACCACCACATCGGGGCGAATCGTCTTGACCCGCCCGACCAGCTCGGTGCCCAGCATTCCCGGCATGATCACGTCGGTGAGCAGGGCGTCGATTGGTTGGTCCAGTTCCTGACAAATGCCGATCGCCTCCTCACCGCCGCTTGCGCTGATCACCGAGTAACCGCCTTCGGTGAGGATGCGCTCTGCCATCCGTCGCACGTCGGCTTCGTCCTCGACGACGAGGATCATCTCGCCCTGACCCCTCGGGCGCTCCTTGTTTCCAACCTCGTTCTCGCTAAGCGCCTTTGATGTTGCCGGCAGATGGATCTTTACGGTGGTACCAATCCCCGGCTCTGAATAGATATCGATCCGGCCTCCGGCACCGGTGACGATCCCATAAACGGTTGCGAGGCCAAGACCGGTGCCCTCCGCCTTGCTCTTGGTCGAAAAAAAGGGCTCGAATGCTCGCTCGACGGTATCGGCGTCCATGCCGATTCCCGTGTCGCTCACTTTCAAGCGGACGAAGAGCCCCGGCTCGACCTGAGGTTGCAATTGGCTCAGGTCCTCATCGAGACTCACCCTGTCGACCTCGATCACCAGGCGCCCCCCATCGGGCATCGCGTCGCGGGCGTTGACCGCCAGGTTGACCAGCACCTGCTCGATTTGGCCCGGATCCGCCTCGACCGCACAAAGATCCTCGCCAAAGTGGGTGCTCAGCTCGATCCGCTCCCCCAGCGACCTGCGCAGGAGGTTCTCCAACTCCGCGACGACGTTGCGCAGGTAAAGAACCTCGGGTTTGACCACCTCGCGGCGGCTGAAGATCAGCAGCTGGCGGGTCAGTGCCGCGGCTCGGTCCGCCGCGCTTCGGATCTCTGCAACGTCCCGATGGGCTTGGGAATCGGGCTCCAACTCTTCACTGACGAACTCCGCGTAGTTGATGATCACACTGAGGATGTTGTTGAAGTCGTGCGCGATACCGCCGGCGAGCTGTCCGACGCTCTCCAGGCGACGCACCTGAGCGAGCTCTTCTTGCAGCGCCCTTTCTTTTTCACTTTCGGCACGCTCGCTGATGTCACGGATAGCCGCCATCGCGAGAATCCCATCCTTGGTCTCGATGCTCGAGAGACTGATCTCGGCCGGGAACTCGGTGTCGTCTTTGCGTAACCCGTAGAGCACAATCCCCGCGCCCATTGGCCGGGCGCGGGGCTCGCCGAAATATCCAGTCCGGTGGTCGGGGTGGACCTTGCGGAAGCGCTCCGGAATGAGTACCTCCACCAACTGACCGTGTAGCTGATCGCTGGTGTAACCAAAGAGCGCCTCGCTCTGACTGTTAGAGAGGACGATCTGCCCGCTTGGGTCGACTCCGACAATAGCGTCGGGGGAGGCCTCGACGAACTGCTCGAAACTCGAGCCAGTTGGGCCGGATATTGTTGGGCTTGCCGGCGGTTTCACCGGCGTTCTCCTTATCGCGGCCGCCCTCCCTCAACCGCTCCTGTGCAATTGCTCAGTTGGTGCTGACCGTAGCACAGGCAAATAAAGAGGCCTACACGAAACGCCAGCTTGTCATATTGGACAAGGCCAGACATTTTGATCCAGGCAAGTGGGGCGAGTGGAGTTGTATGGACCGACAGGTCCCATCAGGTGGCTAGCAGTGCTGGCACGCCCCTCTTCCGGTTCCCGCTAGTCGATATGGGGGGCTTGGGATTTGCTGTTATTCCGCGCCGGTGGTCGCCGCCTGATCGAGCGCTGCGGCGTCTCGTATCTGTCTTGGCGGTACCCCTTCGGTGGACACGTGTCCGCAGCGCATCACCACGCTCGCTCGAGGCGAGATCAGGACCTGACTCCTGCTCGCAAGTCCTCAGCGCGACGGAGCATCCACATCCGCCTGCTTTACTCATGCCATGGCAGGGATCAGAGAAGCAGAGCTCGACGATCTTCTCGCCTTTTGGGAGACGGCCAACTACCTTACGGTTGCTCAGATCTATCTGCAGCAGAACCCCCTTTTGCGGGAGCCGCTTCGCCCCGAGCACATCAAGCCGCGCCTGCTCGGCCACTGGGGTACCTCGCCAGGTCTGAACCTCGTTTACGCCCAGCTCAATCGGCTGATCCGCGCCACCGGCACCGACGTCCTCTTCGTGGCCGGACCAGGACACGGTGGTCCAGCCGTGGTGGCCAACGTCTACCTCGAGGGCACCTACTCAGAGCTTTATCCGGACGCCTCGATGGACGAAGCGGGGTTGCTGCACCTTGTGCGCCAGTTCTCAACCCCCGGCGGGATTCCCAGCCACGTCAGCGTTCCCACCCCTGGCTCGATCCACGAGGGCGGCGAGTTGGGCTATGCGCTTGTTCACGCCTTTGGCGCCGCCTTCGATAATCCCGACCTCCTTGTCGCCTGCGTGATCGGCGACGGAGAGGCGGAGACCGCTCCGCTTGAGGGCTCATGGAAGGGCGTGCGCTTCCTCAATCCGGCCCGTGACGGGGCCGTGCTTCCAATTCTGCACCTCAATGAGAACAAAATCTCAGGCCCGACAGTTCTTGGACGGGCACGTGAGGAGGAGATCGACCAGCTGCTCACCGGCCACGGTTATGAATGTCGGATGGTTTCGGGCACAGATCCCCGCCAGGTGCACCGCGATTTTGCCACGACACTCGATGAGTGCCATGCGACGATCACCGCGATCCAGACCGAGGCGCGAGCGGGAGGTCCAGCGCTGCGGCCTCGCTGGCCAGCAATCGTCTTGCGCACGCCCAAGGGCTGGACCGGTCCGGTCCTCGTCGACGGTAAGAAAATCGAGGGAACCTTCCGGGCCCACCAGGTGCCTCTCGGACAGGTCCGAGAGAACCCCGAGCATCTGGAAATGCTCGAGGCTTGGATGCGAAGCTACCGACCGCAGGAGCGCTTCGATGACGGGGGCAGGCTTGCCCCGGAGCTCGCAGCCCTTTCACCGGAGGGTGAGAAGCGGATGGGGGCGACCACCCACGCCAACGGCGGTCTGCGGCTGATCCCCTTGCAGATGCAGGACGCCGCCGCCTACGCGATCGAGGTCAAACGGCCGGGCGCCGAGCGGCTCGAATCCACCCGCCTCCTTGGTGAGCTTCTGCGAGACATCTACTCCGCCAATGCCGAGTCGGAAAACTTTCGCCTCTTCTGTCCCGATGAGACCAACTCCAATCGCCTCGGTGCGGTATTTGAGGTCGAGAACCGCTGCCTGATGGACGCTCGCCCCGAGGACGAGGACATCTCTCCGGTCGGCCGCGTAATGGAGGTTCTCTCCGAGCACAACTGCCAGGGCTGGCTTGAGGGTTACCTGCTCAGCGGACGCCACGGCCTCTTCGCCACCTATGAGGCCTTTGCGATGGTCTCGGCTTCGATGGCGATCCAGCACGCAAAGTGGCTGGAGGCCGCCTCTGCCGTCAAGTGGCGCGCGCCGGTCGCCTCATTAAACGTGCTGCTGACCTCCACCTGCTGGCGCAATGATCACAACGGCTTCAGCCACCAGGGGCCAGGGTTGATCGACACGATGATCGCGATGAAGGGTGAGGTGGTCCGGGTCTACTTCCCGCCTGATGCCAACTGTCTGCTCTCGGTGGCCGAGCACTGTCTACACAGTCACGACTACGTCAACCTGATCGTGATCGACAAGCAGCCCGAGCTCCAGTATCTCGATTACGAGGCGGCGTGCGCGCATTGCACGGTGGGAGCTTCGAAGTGGGCTTGGGCGAGCAGCGACGAGGGTGATGATGACCCCGACATCGTGCTCGGCTGCGCTGGCGATGCCCCGACGATGGAGACACTGGCGGCGGCCTGGCTGCTGCGTACCCACATGCCGAAGCTGCGGGTGCGAGTCGTGAACGTGGTCGATCTGATGGTTCTGTTTCCTCCTGAGGTTCATCCCCATGGGATCTCCGAGCAAGCCTTCGTCGGGCTCTTCGGCGAGGATCTGGATGTGGTGATGGCGTTTCACGGCTATGCCCGCGCCCTTCACCAGCTTCTTCATGGTCGCCCCCACCCGGGTCGCTTCCACGTCCGTGGCTTTACCGAGCAGGGAACGACGACGACACCATTCGACATGGTCGTGCTGAACAAGATGAGCCGCTACCACTTGGTGCTTGAGACGCTGCAACGCACCGATCGCGAATCCGAGGGGGTCCCAGCCCTGGAAATGCACTGCCGGGAGATGCTCGCCCGCCACCAGGCCTACATCCATGAGCACTTCGAGGACATGCCCGAGATTCGCGATTGGACCTGGGAGCAGGCCTGAGCCGGGGGGGAGCGCAACCGCGACGGATTCTCGCCGTCAACGTTGGTTCCTCCAGCCTGAAGCTGCGGGTTCTCGACCAGAGCGGGGCGATTGTGGCGTCCTCAGATCGCACCTCCCGCGGCAGTGAGGCAGAGCTCGAGGAGGCTTTCGAGGCGATCCTGGCCCAAGGGTCTCCGATCGATGCGGCCGGACACCGAGTGGTGCACGGCGGCCCGCACTTCACCGGACCCGTGGTTCTCAGCGGCGAGATTGAGGCCGTGCTTGAAAGGCTCACCGATCTCGCTCCACTTCACAATCCCCCGGCAATCGCAGCGATTAGGACGCTGGAAGGGCTGCGTCCGAAGCTGCCTGCGGTGGCCTGCTTTGATACGGCGTTTCATACGACGTTGCCGGCCGTAGCTGCAACATACGCGGTTCCTAAATCGTGGTCGGAGGGCTGGGAACTGCGTCGTTATGGATTCCATGGTCTCTCGCATGCTTATTGCAGCCGCCGGGCAGCAGCGCTGCTCGGGCGCCCGCTCGCCGAGCTGCGGCTGGTGACGGCCCACCTTGGTGCCGGCGCCTCGCTTGCCGCCGTGCGCGGCGGCAAGTCGGTCGAGACAACAATGGGCTTCACTCCGATGGAGGGGCTGGTGATGGCGACTCGGTCAGGCTCGATCGACCCCGGTCTCTTGCTCTGGGTACAGCGACGCGGTCACATCAGCGCAGAGGAGATGGAGAAAGAACTTGAGCGTGAGGCCGGCCTGTTTGGACTCTCGGGGCACTCCGACATGCGCGAGATCCTCGCCGGAATCGATGCCGGGGACTGCGGCTGTCAGTTGGCGCTCGACGTATATGTGCACCACCTGGTCGCAGCGGTGGCGGCGATGACGGCGGCGATGGGGGGCATTGATGCCCTGGTCTTCACCGGTGGCATCGGCGAGCATGCTTCTCGGGTGCGGGCCGATTCTTGTCAGGCGTTGGCCTTCCTTGGCATCGCGCTCGATCAGAAGGCCAACGCAGAGACTCATGGGGACGGGTTACTCACGCGGCCGGGTGCCGGCACTGCTGTCGTGCTCGTGAGCGCCAGGGAGGACCTTGAGATCGCTGCTCAGGTGCGGGCGACGCTTTACCCAGCGTGAACGATCAAGACCGGGATCGGGCTGGTCTGGGAGACATGTTGACTTACGCTTCCTAGGAGGAGAGACTTGACCTCGCCGCGCCCCAGTGAGCCGATCACCACCAGGTCATGGTGGCCGGACTTGGCCTCTTTGACAATCTCCTCAGCCGCGCGCCCGGTGAGAAGCATCATCCTCGATCGCAGGTCCTCAGGAAGCGCTTTGACCGCGTCGTTAAGACCTTTGCGATAGGAGGCTTCGATCTCCTCCTGGAGCTCCTTCATGTTGATCGGCGGCAACACAGGTCCGCCGATTACCCAGACCGATGGGTCTGGCGCCACACTGATAACGGTCAGCTCTCCATCGCCCAGTCGGGCAAGATCGGCCGCCTCCTCAAGCGCCAGTCTTGAATGGCTCGAGCCGTCAAAGGCGACAAGTATCCGACTGAACATCAAATCTCCTCTCAGAAGTAGGTATTCCAATGATCGCCGGAAGCCCGCTGGCGGGCACCGCCATCTGCGCACGCGAGAGCCGCTTTTGAGCGCGGTTCACCACCCTGGCACAAATATGAAAGAGCGTTTCGCGGCCCCTCGGTTGACAAGGGCAGTTTCGGCTGTAGCGTAGGTCAACCAACCGAAAGGTGCAGAGAGCACGATGGGACCTGCAATTTCCCTGGTCAGGGCCGCGCTGGTCAACCTGAACCATCCGGCTCCCTATGTTCACTGGCATTTCTTTCAGATGTCGGTCCCCAATCTTGTCGTGATCGGGTTGATGATCGTCGTCTTTATTGCCGCGATCCTTTTGCCTTTCCCAAAGCATCGGCAGGATTCGTGAGCGAGAAGTCAAGGCCACCGATATCGGCTGAGGAGCGACAGATGTGGACCACATGGGTGCGCGAGCGGGCGGTAAGCGCCCTGCCCCCGGAGAAGCTGCTCCCCGATAGCCAACCCGCATATGTCGCCTCATGGATCTATGTCTTCGGTGTCGCCTCGATCTCGGCTCTGGTCGTGGTCGTGGTTTCGGGGGTGGTCCTCGGCTTGCAGGGCCCCGAATGGTGGCACGTCTCAAGTGTCGGACATTTCTTTAACAGCATTCATCTATGGGCAGTTGAGATTTTCTTTTTTGTCATGGTTGTTCATCTCTGGGGAAAGTTCTTCATGGGCGCCTGGCGCGGGGGGCGCGGACGAACGTGGGTGACCGGTGCGATTACCTTCCTGGTCGCGATCGGTGCCGCCTTCACCGGTTATCTCTCCCAGCAGAACTTCGACTCGCAGTGGATCTCTACCCAGGGCAAGGACGGGATCAACTCGATCGGCGTCGGCGCCTTCTTCAATGTCACGAACTTCGGCCAGATGTACACATTTCACGTAATCCTTTTGCCGGTGGCTGTCATCGCCCTGGTGATCTGGCACGTTTTGCTCGTCCGCCGCCATGGGGTGGTTCCGCCCTACCCGGCAAAGGCGAGAAAGTTAAAGCAACAGCCGACGCCCCCGCCGCAGCCGAGTGAAGGCAGTGTGCCGTGAGCGCACAAAGCTCCGAGCCGGCGAGCCCCGATGGTGCTCCTCCCTGGTCGGGGCCCTATGTTCGCTATGACCTGGTCAAAGAGTTCGCCATCGCGCTTGGGGTTGTCATCGCGCTGGCGCTCATCCTTGCGATCGTCTTCTCCTCCCCCGATGATCCGGCGACCACGATTCAGAGCTGGGCGAAGGCCGATCCGGGCGACTTTTTGACAACCGCGGTGGGCGAGTTGAACGGGACCAGCGATGTTGCAACCTACGGCCCTCCCTACACGCATACTCCCGACGTATCCCAGACGGTTGGGCCAATCTCAATCGAGGAAGCCGTCGGCGTCCACATCCCAATCAACACAATTCAAAACTACGTGATCGAACCGCTCAAGCAGATCCCGGCCGATCCCCACCTCAAGCTCGCTCTCGCCACCTACCAGGCCGCACCCGCCAAATTGCAGCAGGCCTGGAGCAGCGCATATGAAGAAGCCTTACCAAAGGCTCGTTTTTTGCGGGGCATTCCGATACTCCCCGTCGGACACTACGGCCCGGTCGCGCCGATGATGGCCGCGCTCCTAGGTCTGGCCCAAAGCGGCGGCCTAGACGGCGCCCTGCTGGCCGGAAATCACCGCTTTTATGAGACCAACTACACCAAGCCGTTGCTCTTTCTCGCCAGCGGAACGTACTTCGAAGAACGCGCCGAATCCCAGCATTTGCTCGGCGGCCAGTGGGGGATGATGAATGAGACCGGCAGCTACCCCGGACAGGTGTGGCTCTGGCTCTACACCTTCTGGTATCAGATCGAACCGTTTGAATCCTCACCCAATGCGGATTTGCTGGTCTTCCTCCTGATGGGTGTCTTCAGCCTCGCCTTCATCTGTATTCCGTTCATCCCGGGCTTGAAGACTTTACCCCGCCACCTACGCATTTACCGAACGATATGGCGCGACCACTACCGAGATGTCGAGGGGGAGTAGATTCGTTCGGTTCTAGATGTGGTATTAACACCAGGGCGCGAACGGGAAATCAAAACTGGCCCGATATCCGTTCTACCGATCGTTGCTTAACGAGCGAAAGGCACTCCCATAACCCCAGGAAGCCGCCGGCATGCGGCACACATTTTTTGCCGGATTCATTCGGACTCATCGACGCCCACCGTCTGATGCGCGAGGAGATCTCATCTGCAGTAGCACTTGGTGACTCGGTGGCGCTTGATGTTCCGGAGGGCTGGGATATGTGGGCAGCTCGCCAGGAGCTGGCGAGCATCAGTTGATCTTTCTCTATACCAACCTTACTGGTGTCGGCAACGTTGGATAACGCCCTGCAGTGACTTTCGGGGGTCGTCGCGCGGGTCAATTTGTGAGGGCGCTGGTCGTCTTGGAGCCTTGGCGAGCCCGATCCCATCGCGGTCATAACTCGCGGGTTGAGCTCGTCACCGTCTCCGAACTCCCAGTCCGATGACAGCCTCAATCCTGGCGTCGAGGTGATCACGAACGGCGATCGATTTCGGCAGGCGCGAGCCCGATGGGCACTTTTTGAGACGGTGACCCGCTGCGCCTTGGTGAACCGCCTTTTTGGGCTCTAGAATGATCGTGCGCTCGAGCGATGAGGCTCGCTCAATAAACGCGGCTCTGCCGCTGATGGCCTCTACCAACGTCCACCGACGCTGATAGGAGGCTGATGCATGCAACTGCCGCGAATCGATCGCCGTGAGTTGGCAGCCATTTATCTGGGCGGCATTTTTGGTGCCCTCGCCAGGGTCGGCCTGGCCCAGGCGGCGCCGGTCGGCGCCGGGGCCTGGCCTTGGGCGACCTTTGTGGCCAATATGGCGGGGGCGCTCCTGCTTGGCTACTTTGTCACCCGACTCCAAGAGCGGCTACCGCCGTCCAGCTACCGCCGGCCGCTTCTAGGCACCGGATTTTGCGGGGCGCTGACGACGTTTTCCACTCTCCAGCTCGAGCTGTTTGGAATGCTCGACACCGGCCGCCTCGGACTTGCCGCTGCTTATGGGAGCGCAACCATCCTCGGCGGCTTCATCTGTGTGCACTTGGCGACCGCTGCGGTGCGTCGGACTCGGCTCGCACGATGAGCTCGCTCGCCTGGATCGCAGTCGCTTTGCTCGGCGGCGCGGCTACGATCGCTCGCTTTTTGCTCGATGCTTCCCTGGGCGAGCGCCTCAGCGGCCCGTTCCCGAGCGGCACGCTCGCCGTGAACTTGAGCGGCGCTGTCGTCCTCGGACTGATCTCCGGGGCGGCGCTTCACGGCACCGCGCTGACGATAGTCGCGGGCGGAGGACTGGGCTCCTACACGACCTTCTCGACCTGGATCTTTGAGTCCCATCGTCTCGGAGAGGCTGGACGCGCTGAGCTGCTCTGGGTCAACCTTGGCATTTCGCTGCTGGCAGGGCTGGCGGCGCTCACCTTCGGGCATTGGCTGGGGGGGGCGCTTTGAGTCCGTCTCAAGCTCCCGATCGGGATCGGGCGCTAAAGCTCACCTTCTACTTCGGCGAGCACGATCGCCATCGAGGCCGCTACCTCTCCGAGGCAATCCTCGGCCTCTTTGAGCGCTACCAGTTGGCGGTCAGCGTTTTGCTGCGTGGCGCTGAGGGGTTCGGGGCCGCTCAGCGCTTGCAGACCGACCGCCTGCTTTCGCTCTCAGAGGACCTGCCGCTGGTTGCTGTCGCTGTCGATCGAGCTGAGCGGATCAACTCCGCCGCCGCCGAGCTGGCGCGGATTGCCGGGGACGGGCTCCTCACCCTGGAGCGTGCTCGCTTCGCCTTCGATCACCAAGATCAGCCGGGGGACGAGGAGGAGGTGAAACTCACCGTTTACAGCGGAAGGGGCGAACGCCGGGGCGGCGCCCCGACCCATCGCAGAGTGGTCGAGGCGCTGCACCGCCACGGCGTCGCCGGAGCCACCGTCTTACTCGGCGTCGACGGCACCTTGGGCGCTCGGCGCACCCGGGCTCGATTTTTTGCCGCCAACGCAAGCGTGCCGGCGATGACGATTGCGGTTGGGGAGCGGGGAAAGATCGGCGCCGCCCTCGCCGATCTGCGCGGCTTGCTCGAGCACCACGTGGGCACCCTGGAGGCAGTCCGCGTCTGCAGGCGCGATGGCCGCGCGCTTGCTCGACCTGTCACGCTCCCCGATCTCGAGCCCTCGGGGCTCGGGATCTGGACAAAGCTGATGGTCTATTGCTCAGAGCGCTCTGAGCACGAGGGTCACGCTCTTTACCTGGAGCTGATTAGGCGGCTGCGCGCTGAAGGTGGTGCAGGTGCGACCGCATTGCGCGGTGTCTGGGGCTATCACGGTGAGCATGATCCACACGGGGATCGCCTCCTGGCGCTTCGTCGCCAGGTACCGATCGTCACCGTAATCGTCGATAAACCCTCTCGTTGTGAGCGTTGGTTTGAGATCGCGGCTGAGCTGACCGCGGAGACCGGTCTGTTGACCAGCGAGACCGTGCCGGCGCTTCGGATCAGTGGTCCCGCCGGTCACCTTGAGGGGGGGCTGCGTCTCGCCAATCCCTCGCCATAGCTGGTCTTTATCGGTCGGCTGCGCCGTCCGCCGCTGTCTTTACTTTGGATCGGGAGATGACCCAGCAGGCGCTCACCGACACATCGGCTCCCGCCAGAGTGACGCTGCGTGAGTTAGAGGACGGTCAGCGGGTCGAGGGCGTATTCGCAGTGCGCGAGCGCGAGCTGAGGCGCAAGCGCAATGGCGATCCCTGGCTGAGGCTGGTGCTCGGCGATGCCAGTGGTGCGGTTGAGGCGATCTCCTGGGAGGACGCCGAGGCGCGCCACGCGCTGGGCGGACCGGCCGTCTTCGTGATCGGGGTGTTCAAGGTCAGCGACCGCTGGGGTTCGAAGATAAAGATCTCTGAGATGCGTGAGGCCGCAGCGCAGGAGTACCGGGCCTCTGACCTGATGGCCGGCTCTGTGGTCTCATTTTCCCGACTTGAGAGCGATCTGCGTGCCCTGCTGGGAACCGTCCAAGACCCCCAGCTTCGGGAGCTACTTGAGCGCTTCTTTGGCGAGCACTCGACGATCTGGGCGCGCTTTCGAGATGCGCCGGCGGCAAAGGTCTACCACCAGGCCTACCGCCATGGCTTGCTTGAGCACACCCTCTCGGTGGCGCAGGCGGTCAGCGCGGCGGCCGCGTTTTTTCCGGGCATTGATCGCGACGTCGCACTGAGCGGCGCTCTGCTGCACGATCTTGGCAAGACCGTCGCCTACAACGATGACCCCATGGCCATCGATCTCACCGATGCCGGGCGCCTGCAGGGCGAGATCCCACTCGGGTATTACCTCGTGCGGCGCGAGATCGAGGAAATCGCGGGCTTTGACCCCTCCCTGGCCCAGGCCGTCCTCCACATCATCCTCAGCCACCATGGCTCATTGGAGCACGGCTCGCCGGTCCTGCCCGCAACTAGGGAGGCCGTGCTCGTTCACATGATCGACAACCTTGGCGGACGACTAGGCAGCTTTGACCGACTAGAGCGCGAGCTGCCCGAGGGCGAGTCTTGGTCACGCTTTGATCGCGCTCTTGCTGGCTCCGCCTACTTTGGCCAGCGGGCTGCCTGAGGCGCCGGCGGAGATTCAATACTAAAGGCGCTGCGTGCAGCGCCGGATCTCCCCGGCATTTCCTTCGGCGCGCTGCACGCACTCCAGCAGCCTGTGCTTGGCGTCTTTGCCGTGCTCTGGCGCGTTGAGAGCCTGCTCCACCTGGCGCTGGACACCGCTGCTGAGACTTTCGAAGGTTTTCTCGATGCCGCCCAAGCCGACCCCTCCCAGTGAGCGCTGCAGGGTCTGATCGCCGGTCTTGATCGCATTATCGGTCCTCTTCAGCACCGGCTTGATGAGCAGCAGGTAGAGGAGGGCGAGTATCCCTAGAAGCACCGCAAGCTTGATCAGCGCGGAGCGAAGGCTCGCGAAGAGAATGCGCAGGAGGGCCACCGGACGGGTTGCACACTATCCTGCCAACCGTGGCGAAGGACACCGAGAAGCTGATCCGCCAGCTCTCGCTGATCTCGTTCCTGATGGCACAGGGAAGGCCGGTCTCGGCCTTAGAGATCAAGCGCGAGGTGGAGGGCTATAGCGATATGAACGACGACGCCTTTGCGCGCCGCTTCTATGCCGATCGAGCGGAGCTTGAGAGCCTCGGCATCCAACTCGGAGTCGAGAAGCCCGGAGAGGGGTTCTTTGAGGCGGAGCTTTACTCGCTGCCTCCGGAGAACTTCTACCTCGATGCAATCGAGTTCTCCGACGATGAGCTGGCCGCGTTGAGCACCGCCTTGCTCCTCCTAACCGATGGCGGTTTCGCCTACGCCGAGCCGCTGCGACTCGCCCTCCAACAGGTCGCCTGGGGGCACCCCAACCCGCTCAACGAAGGTGAGCGGGCTCCGGTCGAGATGGCGATGACCGCCTCGGCTGGGGGCCGCGACCTCTCCCAGCGTCTCTCCAAGATCGAGACCGCGATCTCGCGTCGCAAGACGATCGAGTTCACCTACTACACGATGGAGCGCGGTGAGACCGCCAAGCGCAAGGTCGACCCCTTTCACCTGGTCTTCCGCGGCGGCCAGTTTTACCTGATCGGACACGCCCACGAGCGCGATGCGGTGCGGGTCTTTCGCCTCTCCCGGATTCAGGGAAAGGTTGGATATGCCTCAAAGGCTGAGCATGACTTCTCTCCCCCGGAGGACTTCGACCGTCGTGACTATGGAGGGCGCGCCGACTGGCAGCTGGGTGAGATCCAGGGCCGGGCGACGATCTTTGTCCGCGATCGCATCTCATGGCTGATCGAGCGCGATTTCGGCAGCTACGGCGAGTTGCGCTCGGTCGCCAAGAGCGACGGAATCAGCGGCAAGGGCTCAATCTTTGAGACCGATTACGCATCCGAGCGGGAGCTGATCGCCTGGGTGCTGCGCTGGCGCCAGAATGCTCAGGTACTTGCACCCCAGCAGCTGCGCGACGAGGTGGACAAGCGTCTCTCGCTCCTGCACGAGCGCCATCAAAACGGCTTTGAACCAGCCGAGATCGTCGAGCGGCCGCTGCGCGAGGCGCCCCGGCGGGGGCGCTCAAACGGACGCGGAGAGGCGGCGATTCGCCCCGAGCGCTTCGCCCGCTTGGTAACGCTCGCCGGGATGTTGATCGAAGCGGCGAAGAAGGGGGAGCGACTGCAGGTCGCCGACCTACGCCGCCGCTTGGAACTGACCGCCGAGGAGCTGCGTGAGGACATCGAGCTGCTCAACGTGGTCAATTTCGGCGGCGGAACCTACGTCCTTTATGCCGAAATCAAGGGTGATGAGATTGAGGTCGACTCCCAGCCCTACGGCGAGAACTTCGCGCGTCCGGCCCGGCTCCTGCCGCTGGAGGCCAAGGCATTGATCGCGGCAATAGATCTCTTTGGCGATCACCTGCCCCAGGGTGGCCTGCAGAGTGCGCGCGGGAAAATCGTCGCCGCACTCGGCCACGACCCCTCCGAGGAGGGCCTTGAGATTGCCTCCGGAGGTGGGGGAGACGCCGAGGTGGCGCGCCTGGTGAATGAGGCGATTGCCGCCCACCGCGTCCTTGACCTCAAGTACTACAAGGAAAATGAGGACCAGTTCACCGATCGTTCGGTTGAGCCCTACCGACTGGAGAACGGCCGGGAGGGATGGTACGTGGAGTGTTTCGATCTGACCAAAGCCGGCGTCCGACACTTCAAGCTCGATCGGATTAAGGAGGCTTCGCTCTCAGGGCGTGGCTTTGAGCCGCGCCCTGAGGTGGAGGAGCTGGCCGGAGTCGAGGGTTGGATGACCCACGGCGAGGTGCCAACCGCCCATGTGGCCCGCGTCTGGGTATCTCCCGAGCGGGCGCGCTGGCTGCGGGAGGAGCGCACCGTAATTGAGGAGCTTGCCGACGGAGCGGTTGTGGTCGAGCTTCCCTACGCCGGGACCTCCTGGCTGGTGCGCGAGATCCTCCGTGGCGCGGGCGATCTAGTCGTCCTCGAGCCCGCCGATGCTCGCGAGGCGATCGCCAAAGAGGTCGCCGGCTGAACCTGGACGCCGACCCTCGGCTCAAACCTCCGGTGCCGGCCCCTGGCCATCCGGAGATCCTACGCATCCTCGCGCCCAACCCAGGGTCGATGACCGGGGAGGGGACGAATACCTACGTGTATGGCGAAGGGCCGTGCACGGTGATTGACCCTGGACCAGATGACGCTGGGCACCTCGAGCAGATCCGTGCCGTCGCGGCGCAGCGAGGCGGCCTCGGCGGGGTTTTGCTCACCCACCGCCACGACGACCATGCCGGCGGGGGTGATCGACTCGGGGTGAAGGCGGTGCTGGGCGCCGATGGCGAGGAGTTCTCGGGTCTGCGCGCCCTCTCGACGCCAGGTCACGCCGCTGAACATGACTGTTACCTGAGCGCCGATGGAGTCTGCTTCAGCGGGGATCTGGTCCTCGGCCAGGGCTCGACCTTCGTTCCTCCTGATGGTGGTTCGCTGGCCGCCTACATGGATTCATTGAAGCTGCTTCAAGCCGAGCCGATCGAGTTGATCTGTCCCGGGCACGGACCCTGGATAACCGATCCCGCGGCAAAGCTCGCCGAGTACGTCGAGCATCGCGAGATGCGTGAGAGAGGTCTCCTCGAGGCCCTCGAGCGCGGCGAGCGCTCCAGGGCCACCCTGCTTGGCGAGGTCTGGAACGACGTTCCGGAGCAACTTCGCCCTGCTGCGGCCCTGGTGATGGAGGCGCACCTTCAAAAGCTCGAGGCGGAAGGGCGCTTGCCTGGCCGGCTGGCCAACTGATACACAGTGGCATGGGTGAATTGAGCAAGCGAGGGCCGTTGGGGGCGGGACTCTTGCTCGCCACCGCGGGCGCCGGACTGGCGGGTGCTGGAGCCGCAGCGGCCTGGTACTGGCTGTTTCGTCGACCGCTGCCCAAGCAGGAGGGAAGGATTGAGCTGGGCGGACTCAAGGCTGCGGCGTTGGTGCGACGCGATCGCTGGGGAGTTCCTCATGTGGAGGCCAGGGAGCACTCCGATCTCTGGTTCGCGCAGGGCTTCTGTCACGGTCAGGATCGGCTCTGGCAGATGGACTTCTACCGCCGTGTGGTCAGCGGCAGGGTTTCGGAGTTTGCCGGCGCGGACGGTCTGGCGGTGGATCGGTTGATGCGCACGCTTGGAATTTGCGCCGCCGCCGAGCGCGAGGCTGCGGCCCTTGACCCCGATGTCGCCGCTGTGCTGACGCGCTTTTGTGAGGGTGTAAACGCGGCAGCCGAGAGCGCCACGGCGCTGCCATTTGAGATGCAGTTGCTGCGTCTTGAGTTTCAGCCCTGGCGCCCGGTGGACATCCTCAGCCTCGGCAAGCTGCTCGCCTTCGGCCTCTCAACCAACTGGGAGCGAGAGCTGCTTCGCTCCGATATGGCGCGGGCCCTGGGCACCGAGCTGGCAACCCGGCTTGACCCGACTTACCCGGCCAACAACCCGCTGGTTACCCAGGAGCCGTGGTCTGGCGCCGGGATCGACGTCGCCGAGCAGATCGATGCGATTCGGCGCTCGATCGGGCTCGCGGCGGAGGCCAGCGGCTCCAACAATTGGGCCGTTTCGGGGGTTCTGAGCGCGACCGGTGAGCCGCTGATCGCCGGCGATCCCCACCTGCCGCCGAGCATGCCCGGGATCTGGTACCAGATCGGCCTCAGGGTTGGCGAGCGTTTCGTCCGCGGCGTCTCGCTGCCCGGTCTTCCCGGCCACTACATGGGACAAAACAATGATGTCTGTTGGACCTTCACCAACGCGATGGCTGACGTCCAGGACCTCTTCATCGAGAAGATTGAGGGCGAGCACTACCTCTTTGAGGGAGAGTGGCGGGCGCTTGAGATCGTGCGGGAGGAGATCGCGGTTAAGGGTCGCGATTGGCCTGAGGTACTCGAGGTGCGAAAGACCCACCATGGGCCGATCGTCAATGCGGCGCTTGGGGCTGATGGCGCCGAGCCCTTGGCGCTTCGCTGGCTCACCCTCGATGCCCCCACGGCCTTCGCAGGGATCTATGAGCTCGATCAGATCGATTGCGGAGCAGAGCTGGTCCGCCGACTGGCCGGCCACACCTCGCCCGCCTCCAATCTGATCTGGGCCGATCGCCACGGCTCGATCGGCTACAAGCTGATCGGCCGCCTGCCACTGCGCCGCGGCGGCTGCCCCGACCTTCCAAAGCCGGGTTGGACTGGCGAGTATGAGTGGGAGGGGACGGTCCCCTATGAGGAGATGCCAGAGGTGGTAAATCCGAAGAGCGGCTTCCTGATCAGCGCCAATAACCGGGTGGTCGGAGATTCATACCCCCACCACATAACCAGCGACTGGCTCGATGGCTTTCGGGCGGCGCGGATCCAGCAGCTGCTGGAGGAGAGCGAGGAGCACGATCTCGAGGACTTCGAGCGGATGCAATCCGACGTCCTCTCGATTCCGGGCCTTGAGGCCGCGCGGCGGCTGGGGCGCCTCAGTCCCACCACCCAGCGTGAGTCCGCCGCGATCGAGCGCCTGCGCAGCTGGGACGGCCGACTCGAACCGGATTCCATCGCGGCCACGATCTATCAGGCATTTCTGCTGCGCCTGGGCCGCGAGGTGGCGCGGGCGGTGATCGGTGACCGCGATCTCTGTGAGCGCTGGCTGGATCGCGCCGACAATGGCTTCATTGCCCACGTCACCTCGCCCTGGCGATGGCACTCCCACCTGATGGCGCTTTGGGAGGAGGCCGATAAGGAGTTGATCGGGCGCCCCTGGGATGAGCTGGTGCTCGAAACCCTGGGCGGTGCGCTCGATGAGCTCAGCGATCGATTCGGCCCCGACCCGGAGGGGTGGCGCTGGGGTCGGGTCCACGAGCTGGAGTTCCCCCATCCGCTCGGCCAGGCAAACCCGCTCTTTCGCCGCCTTCTGAATCGTCGCTTGCGGACCGGGGGAGCACAAGAGACGGTGAGCCAGATTGCCTATGACCCCAACGATCCTTATCGGGCTGTCTGGGCACCGAGCTGGCGGATGGTCGCCGATCCGAGCTCCCCCGAGCGCTCGCGCTGGCAGATGTTTACCGGCCAATCCGGGCACCCCGCAAGTCCCCATTACGATGACCTGCAGCCCGACTGGCTTGCCGGGCGGACACAGCCGATGGCCGGCGAGGGGCCATGGCGCGATCTGGAGCTGGTGCCAGGGGCGGCCTGAACGACCTATCCCGCCGCGACCGAAATGCTGCGAAGCGCTACTTGTGTGAGAACAATGGTTTGCATGCCTATGGCCGAACGCGCCCGAGCACTCGCGCGCGCTCGCAAGCTGGCGATCGGCGCCCTTGCGGCATTTGCCCTCGCGGCGGGCGGGCCGCTAGTCGCCAGTCCCTCCACGGCGTCGGCTCGAGTCCCCGTCACGGTGATCCACTTTGAGGGTCGCCAGGTTCGCGCCCCCAGCGCCTGGCCCGTTTACCACTTGGCTGCGCACCCGGGGATGTGCGTACGACTCGATCGACCCGCCGTCTACCTGGGGACGCCCGCCGCTACCGAGCGCTGCCCCGCCAACGCAATCGGGCGCAGGCGGGCGATTCTCCTCGATCCCCAAGGCAAAGTGACGGCGCGCGGTTCCTCGGCGCTCGCAGCGAGCGCCCGGGCGCTGCCGAGCGCCTCCACCGCGGGCGAGGCGTTCATCGGCCAAGGCTTTGACGCCTGCTCAACGCCCTCCTCGCGGACGATGTCGGCCTGGTCTTCCTCGCCCTACAGAGCACTTGGGGTATATATCGGTGGCATAAATCGGGCCTGCACCCAGCCCAATCTCACCCCCGAGTGGGTAAGCACCGAGCTGACTGCGGGCTGGCACCCGATCCCACTCTACGTCGGCCTGCAGGCCCCCACCAGCAGCTGCGGGGGCTGCGCCAAGCTCAGCTCCAACCAGGCCAGTGCGCAGGGGACCGCGGCTGCCGATAACGCAGCCGAAGAAGCGGTAAAGGTTGGGATTGGGCCCGGGAGCCCGATCTATTTCGACATGGAGGCCTACACCCCGGGTTCAGCTGCCAGTAGGGCCACCCTCACCTTCCTCTCCGCCTGGACGCAGCGGCTGCACGTTCTTGGCTACCTCTCCGGCGTCTACAGCAGCAGCGCCTCTGGAATCGCCGATCTGGCCAGCGAAATTGGGACCGGTTATCTGGAGCCCAACGACCTCTGGACCGCTAACTGGAACGGTGAGGCAAACACGGCTGACCCCTATCTCTCGGCCAGTTCCTGGGCTGCTCACCAGAGGATCCACCAATACCGCGGTGCCAACAACGAGACCTACGGTCGGGTGACGATCAATCTCGACAATGACTATGTCGAAGGGGCCACGGTCGGCGCCGCCTCAACTCCCGCGCCGAGCACGCCAACGGTGGCGATCTCAAGCGTCGAAACGATCGGAGCAGCGGTGAGCGTCGGAGTTCTGTGCGCGAGGCCGGCGGGTGAAACGTGCCCTGGGCAGATCGTGATGCGCTCAAACGTACGCGTCGCTGTCGGCGGCAGGGGCCTGGGATCGAAGCTGGTCGCGGTTGCAATCGCCCAGCGCGGTTTCCGGCTGAGCGGTGGCCGCTCCCATACCTTCAGGGTCGTGCTCAATTCACGTGGGCGGCCGCTGCTGCGAAAGACCGGGACGCTGCAAACCCGTTTGGTGGTTGCGATTCCCGGCTCGCGTGCGAGCCAGGCGGTCGAGCTGACGCGGGGCACCAGTGGCTCGGGCGGTCTCTAGCCGCCGGCTGTTTCGAGCTTTGGGCCGATCGACTGAGGATTTCCCTGGGGCCCGGCGAAGGCGGTGACGGCGGCGACGATCTGGGCCGGAGCCTTGGCGGGGGATCCGGCGTCAAGGGGGGGTTGCGGGTCATACTCAAGCCCGAGCTGAACCGCCTGGGCAAGATCGGGCCCCGCCTCACGGAGGACCAGATGAAGCGCCATGTCAATCCCCGCGCTGACCCCAGCGGCTGTGATTGTCTTGCCGTCCTCGACGAAGCGCTCGCTGACTGCGGTGGCGCCCAATTCGCCCAGCTGCTCCAAGGACAGCCAGTGCGAGGTCGCCCGCTTGCCCTCCAGCAACCCGGCGGCGGCGAGCACCAGCGAGCCGGTACAAACCGAGGTCGTCCAAGTGCTGGTCTGATCAACCTCGCGCAGCCAGGAAAGGACTCGCTCGTCCTCCATCAACTCCCGACTTCCCTCCCCACCGGGGACCAAGACGATCTCAGGATCGACGACCTGCTCCAGTGAATAGTCAGCGCTGAGGCCGAGGAAGCCGCTGTCTGTGCGTATCTCCCCTTTGCGCGAAGCGACGAATTTCACCTCCCAGCCGGGTACCGCACGCAGCACCTCATAGGGGCCGATGGCGTCGAGGGCGGTGAGCTTGTCAAAGAGCAGGATTGCGATTTGCATGACTGCATCCTCGCTGCTGCCGCGGCGCATTACCAGTGGCAGGATTGCCAATGTTCGATAGATTTCTGCCATGCATCGCGTGGTCGCCCTCTGCCTCGATGGTCTTGTCGCCTTCGACCTGGCGGCTGCAGCTCAGGTTTTCATCCTCGCGGCCGATGATGATGGCGCTCCGCTTTATCAGTTCTCGGCTTGTTCGCCCGAGGGCGGGCGCGTACGAACCACGACCGGGTTCGCGGTCGAACCAGCGGCGGGGCTCGCGGCGCTTTCGAGGGCGGAGACGATCGTCGTCCCCGGCTACGTCGCGGTGCTCGATCCCCCGCCTGAGCTTGTGATCAGTGCCCTGCAGCGGGCGAGCGATCGCGGCGCTCGCCTGATCTCGATCTGTACGGGTGCCTTCGCCCTCGCCTACGCCGGGCTTCTCGATGGTCGTCGGGCTGCGACCCACTGGGCGATGGCCGGCGAGCTCGCCGCTCGCTTTCCCGCAGTCGAGGTCGAACCCGCCGCCCTCTTCGTCGATAGCGGCGAGGTGCTGAGCTCGGGTGGTCTCAGCGCCGGTATCGATCTCTGTCTGCACGTGGTTCGATCCGATTTCGGCGCCTCGGTAGGCGAGCGGGTGGCGCGTCACATGGTTGCGCCTCCCCACCGCGATGGTGGCCAAGCGCAGTTCATCAAGCCGGCGGCGGTCGGCTCGAGCGGCTCGCTGGAGCCAACCCGAGCATGGGTCGCCGAACGCCTCGATCAGCCGCTCGATGTTGGCGCGATGGCAGAGCACGCCGGAGTCAGTCCCCGCACCTTCGCCCGCCGCTTTCGCGAGGAAACCGGGACGACCCCCCTGAGGTGGTTGCTCGCGCGCCGCATTTTGGCGGCGCGCTGCCTTTTGGAGGATTCTGACCTAGCGGTCGAGGAGGTCGCCTGGCGGTCGGGCTTTGGCAGTACCGCGTCGCTGCGTGAGCACTTCCGCCGCGCCACCGCTACCACCCCCACCGCCTACCGTCGCTCGTTCAACCTAGAGTCCGTCAGACCTTGAGTCGCCGCGATCAGATCAGATTGACCGAGCGAGAGTTGAGCGAACTGCTCGATCAGGAGCGGGTCGCGGTGGTCTCCAGCCTGGGGCCACGGGGCTGGCCGCATGCGATGCCGATGTGGTTCGTGCCCCGTGGCGGTGAGGTCTGGATCTGGACCTACGCGAAATCCCAGAAGGTGCGGAACCTGCAACGCGACCCGCGGGCGACGGTCCTGGTGGAGAGCGGTCACGACTATGGCGAGCTGCGGGGAGCGATGATCGAAGCAGAAGCTGAGATTCACACAGACGCCGCCACGGTGGTCGACTTTGCCGAACGGCTGACCCTGCGCTACGCGGAGGGGATCTCCTCGATTGGTGAAGAAGCAAAAGCGGCGCTTGAGGCGCAGGCCCCAAAACGGGTTGCGATCCGGTTCAGGGCGCTGCGTACGGCGAGTTGGGATCATCGCAAGCTCGGCGGCAGCTATTGAGCCATCGCGCTTTGAACCGTCGCGACATGCGACGTGTTCGGGTGTTGGAGGGTGAGATGGCGATTACCCTTCTCGATCAATGAAGCGAGGACTAACAGCACTCCTCCTGCTTGTCTTTTTGGCATCCGCGAGCGCGGCGATCGCAGCGACGCCGACTAGACCCAGCAGCCTTCCGCGAGGCTTTTTCGGGATCGCGCCGCAGACCGAACTTACCGTTGCCGATGCGCGCTACATGAAGGCCGGTGGAATCGAAAGCGTGCGGGTCCCGGTCTCGTGGTCCTCGATCCAGCCCACGGCAAAGGGAGGCTATAACTGGAGCGGCCTCGACCACACGGTTACGATCGCCGCACGGGCAGGGCTTCGGGTCCTTCCCTTTCTCTATTCGACTCCCCGCTGGCTGACCACGAAATGGACCACGCTGCCGGTCCAAACTGAGCGCCAGCGCAGTGCCTGGGCCGCCTTTTTGCAGGCGGCCGTCGAGCGCTATGGGCCCGGTGGCACCTTTTGGAACGAACACGCGCCGGGGGTTGTCCAGTACGCGCCCGCGATCCCCAACCCAACTCCGATCCGTGAATGGCAGATCTGGAACGAGGTCAACTTCTTCTACTTCGCCTATCCGGTCTCCCCGAGCAACTACGGAAAGTTGGTGAGGATCTCAAGCCAGGCGATCAAAGCGGTTGAACCGCAGGCCAAGGTGATCCTCTCCGGACTCTTTGGCAAGCCGACCGCCAGGGGGGCGCGCGGGATGCCCGCGACCACTTTTCTGCGCTCCTTCTTCCGGGTTCCGGGGATCAAGTCCTACTTTGACGGAGTCGCGCTTCACCCTTACGCGGTCGACACCAAAGTCCTCGAAGAACTGGTCGAAGGGGTGCACGAAGTGATCGAAGAAAACCATGTCCACGTCGGCCTCTACATCACCGAGATGGGCTGGGGATCAGAGAACAATTTCAGCCAGGTAGCCTTCGATCAGGGAAGCCAGGGCCAGGTTCGCGAGCTGCGTGGAGCCTACGGCTATCTGTTTGAAAATCAGCGACGTTTGGATCTCCAGCAGGTCTACTGGTTCTCCTGGAAGGATGTGCCGGATCAATGCAATTTCTGCAGTTCCGTCGGCCTCTTTCATGCTGGCCGGGGCTTTAACCCGAAGCCGGCATGGCGAGCCTTCGTCGCCCTGACCGGCGGCAAGGTGCGGCCCTAGTAAGCGGTTCGCCTCAGAGCAACTCCTCCGCGAGTGAGCCCTCTCGAATTCGAACTTCCTCGGTGTTGGGAGGCGAGACTTTGCTGCTGCCTTTGGCCGGCGAGCGCAGAACGCCGGCCGCGATGCCGATACCGACCGCAACGCAGGCGGCGGCGATCAGGAAGGCGAACCGGTAGCCGCTGGTCAGGGCAGTGGCGGGGGAATGCCCGGCGGCGAGCAGGCTGGTGGTTTTGCTGGCGGCAAGGGTGCCGAGCACCGCGATGCCGACGGCGGCTGCCATCTGCTGAGAGACGTTGACGAGACCCGATGCGAGGCCGGCGTCGCGGCTCGGGACCTCCGACATCGCCAGCGTGATCAAGGGCATGAACGAGGTTCCGGCACCGAGCCCAATCAGCAAGAAGGCGGGGAAGAGTTCGGTCCAGTAGGAGGCATGGATGGGGACGCGGGCAAAAAAGAGGAGCCCCACCAGGGCCATGGTCAGCCCGGGGACCAGCGTTCGCTTAGGTCCGTAGCGGGTCACCAAGCGGGGAGTGACACCGACCGAGAGCACCCCGATACTGAGAGTCATCGGCAAGAAGGCGAGGCCGGTGCGGATCGAGCTGTAGCCGAGGACGTGCTCGAGGTAGAGGGCGCCGAGGAAGAATGAGGAGAACATCCCAATCACGAGGAAGCCGCGGACCAGATTGGCGCCGGTCAGGCTGCGCGAGCGGAGCACCCGCAGGGGCATGATCGGATTTCGGATCCTCGCCTCATAGGCGAGGAAGGCTGCGAGCAGAGCTACCGCGACGCCACCAAGGCCCAGGGTGCGCGGTGAGCCCCAGCCGTAGCTATCGGTCTCCACGATGGTGTAGACGCCGAGCATCATCGCGGCGGTGATCAGCACCGAGCCGAGGACATCGACTCCTCGGCGCAAACCGAGACCCTCGTTCTCCTCGACCAAGATCAGGCCGAGCACGATCGCGACGATGCCTATCGGGACGTTGATGAAGAAGATCCAATGCCAATTGATCGCGTGGGTGAGGACGCCCCCGGCGAGCAGGCCGATCGAGCCCCCCGCCGAGGCGACGAAGGCGAACACACCGATGGCTTTGGCCTGCTCACCCGCCGCCGGAAACTCGGTGACGATGATCGCGATGATCACCGAGGAGGCAACCGCGCCGCCGATTCCCTGGACGAAGCGCGCCGCGATCAGAAGCCCCTCACTGTCGGCCACCCCGCAGAGTGCCGAGGCGCTGGTGAAGAGTGCCAGACCGCTGATGAAGACCTTCTTGCGGCCGATCAGGTCTCCCAGTCGACCGGCCAGCAGGAGGAAGCTGCCGAACGCAATCAGGTAGGCGTTGATCACCCAGGTCAGGTTGGCCTGGGTGAAATGAAGGTCGCCCTGGATCGAGGGCAGGGCGACGTTGACGATCGTCGCGTCGAGCACGATCATCAACTGGCCCAGGCAGAGCACCACTAGCGCGATCCAACGACGGCGGTCGGTAGCGGTTGTCTCGGTTTCTGCTTGGGGCATGGGCGCCTGCGGATTGCAGCTGGGAGAGATGCCGGGGATCGAGCGAAACCCTGGCGAGGACGGGCGAATAGTCAATGTAGCAAGGATCATCCCTGGGGCGAGCTACAATCGTGGACAATGGTCACCGAGACGAAATCAAGCGCCGCAAGGTCCACCGTCTTGATCGCCCACCTGGCCCGAGCGATCAACCATCGCTTCGAGGCCGAGCTCTGCCCGTTGGGCCTTCGACAGCGCCAGCTCGTCGCCCTTAGCTACCTCCGCGATCACGGGCCCGCGCCGCAACAGGCAATGGCGGAGGCGCTTTCGATCGATCCGAGCAATGTCGTGCTGCTGCTCAACGAGCTCGAGCAGGCCGGCTTGGCCACTCGGCGCCGGAACCAGGCCGATCGCCGCCGCCACATTGTCGAGATTGCGCCCGCGGGAGAGGATGCTCTAAAAGAGTTCGGGCGAGTCCTGGACGCGATCGAGGACGATGTCCTCGGCGCCCTCGACCTTGGCGAGCGCGAGGAGTTGCATGTGCTTCTCGACACGGCGCTGGACGGCCAGTTGCCGGAATGTGCCGTTCAGTTATCTGCCGATCGGGCCGTCGAGTAACCGAGCTGGCATTGGTCTGAATCGTTGACACCACCACCAATGGAGGATTGAAAATGAAGCATGGACGCCTTATCGCAAGGATCGTAATCGGTGGGCTATTCGTCGGCCATGGCACGCAGAAGTGGTTCGGCTGGTTTGGTGGCCCAGGCCTCGATGGCGCGAGCGGGATGATGGATTCCCTTGGAATGCGACCCGGTCGACGAAACGCCGTTGCGGCAAGCGCTTCGGAGACGATCGGAGGCGCGTTGCTCGTTGCCGGTGCCTTCACACCAGTGGCCGCCACCTCGCTGATCGCGACGATGATCACCGCGATCCGGACTGTGCATTTTAAGAACGGCGTGTGGTCGTCGAACGGAGGCTATGAGTACAACCTGGTGCTGATCGCCGGCCTTTTGGCATTGGTCGACGGTGGTCCTGGGAGCCCCTCGATTGACTCCCTGCTCGGAACCGAGGAGACTGGACCGGGTTGGGCACTAGCTACCCTCGCAGTTGGCGCTGCGGGTTCGACCCTCGCGATCGCCGCCGGGCACCGTTATCAGGATCCAGCGGAGGCGGTAACAACCACCGCTTGAACTCTTCCCTTCGGTACCGGGGTCTCAACTGATGAGGCTGATTCTGGCGACAAATCACCTCGGGTTGGGGGGGAGTGAGTCCTACCTGCTCACGGTCGCCGAGCAGTTCGAGCGCCTCGGCCATGAGGTGGTCATCTTCAGTCCAGAAGCGGGCGAGGGCGCGACGGTGGCATTGCAGCGGGGCCTCACGGTCAAAGGCGGGGGCGAGATCCGCGATGACTTCGATGCGGCCCTCGTTCAGGATCCGGCAGTCAGCTTTCAGATCGCCGACTGCTGTCCGAGCGCTCCGCAACTTTTTGTCGCGCACAGTGAGATGTTCAATTTGCAATCCCCGCCGCAACTCGACGGGTCGATCGCCCTCGTTGTGGCGTTAAATGACAGGCTCCTCAAACGCCTGGGTAGCTTTGCGGTCAAGGTGGAGGTTGTGCGCTTGCGCCAGCCAATCGATACCGAGCGCTTCCTCCCGTCGGGTTCACTCCCGCCCCGCGCACGCCGCGCACTGCTGCTTAGCAATACGCCTCATGGGGACCGCCTGGCGTTGTTGGAGGAGGGCTGCGCGGAGGCTGAAATCGAGCTGAGCCAGATCGGAGGAGCCTTCAACCAAACGATGGATCCGCGCGCCGCCCTGTTGGAAGCAGACATCGTCATCGGTTACGGGCGCTCGATCCTCGAGGCAATGGCCTGCGGCCGTGCCGCCTACGTCTACGACTGGAACGGCGGCGACGGATGGATGACCGCCGAGTCCTACGCCGAGATCGAGGCGGACGGTCTTTCCGGTCGAAGTGGGGGAGCGATCATCGATCCAGCCCGACTCGGTGAGGATCTGCGCCGCTACAGCCCCTCGATGGGGCCGATCAATCATGACCTGGTGATCGCCCATCACCGTGCCAGCGTTCATGCTCGCGAGCTCTTGGAGCTGTTCAGCCGATTGGCGAAGCCGGGCCAACGTCCGCACGGACAGCTGCAGGAGATGGCTCGGTTGGTCCGCCTTGAGTGGCGCGCCAGCGTCGATGCCAAGGCTCTCGGCGATGAGAACGCGCGCCTGCACGGACTGCTTGCGGAATCTCAGCGTCGGCTGGCTGAGGCTGAGCGGGCGGTGGACGAGAGCCGCGAGAGGGCCCATCAGTCCGAGCTGGAGCGCCATCGGGCGGTTGCGGCCACCGTTGGTGCCTATGAGGGAACTCTCAGCTGGCGCCTCGGCGCGCCGCTGCGGGGCGCGGGGCGCCTGATTCGGCACCTGCGAGGAGATCGATCGGGCTCACTCGGGGGCAGGGGGTCGGGCTAGCTGACCCGAGCCACAACGGCCGCGCGGCTGAAGCGGAGGCGCCAGGGAGGATCCCGCGCAGATCGGCTCGGCCGATCTGCGGATCGCTATTGAGGAGGGGAAATGGGCCCGGGTTCGGTGCGCGGTGAGCTAAACCCGGCCGCGGCTGCGGCGGGCAGCGCTCGGGCTGCAAGCTCTTCGGCGCCCACCCGGGTTTGGGGTGAAGGTGCGGTAGCGTCACGAGCCGTGAGCGAGCGTTTGTTGATCAGCGGCGGCGCCGGTTTTGTCGGCTCCAATCTCGCCGTATCGCTGGCCATGCGACACCCCGACTGGGAGATAGTGGCGCTCGATAACCTCTACCGGCGCGGCTCGGAGTTGAACATGCCGCGCCTCCGGGAAGCGGGAGTGCAGTTCGTCCGCGGCGACGTGCGCAAACCGGAGGACCTTGAGCCACTCACGGTCTCCGCCCTGATCGAGTGCTCGGCGGAGCCCTCGGTGATGAGCGGCGTTGACGGTGACACGGGCTACCTCGTCCACACCAACCTGACCGGGGCCTACAACTGCCTCGAGTTGGCCCGTCGCAACGGGGCCTTCGTCGTTTTCCTTTCGACCAGCCGGGTCTACCCGGTGGCGTCACAGCTTGCCTTGAACCTAGAAGAGGCACCCACCCGCTTTGAGATTGCCTCCGGGCAGGAGCTGGCGGGGGTCTCGCCAGCGGGGCTCTCAGAGGAGTTTTCACTGGAGGGCGCCCGCACCCTGTACGGGGCCACCAAGCTGGCCGCCGAGCTTTTGATTGAGGAGTACCGGAACGGCCTCGGCGTGCCCGCGGTGATCGATCGCTGTGGTGTAATCGCCGGGCCGTGGCAGATGGGGAAGGTGGATCAGGGGGTGTTCACGCACTGGATGCTCGCCCACCATTTCCGCCAGCCGCTCAGCTACATAGGCTTTGGCGGCCAGGGCAAGCAGGTACGCGATCTGCTGCACGTCGAGGATCTGATCGACCTGGTTGAGCGTCAGCTGCTTGACCGTGAGTTCTGGGACGGCCACACGGTCAATGTCGGCGGTGGACGGACCTCCAGCCTCTCGCTTCAGGAGACGACCGAGATCTGCCGCCGGCTGACCGCAAACGAGGTCCCGATCGAGCCGATCGAGCCGACTCGTGCCGGCGATGTGCCGATATACCTTTCGGATTGTTCAAGGCTCTTTGACCTCGATGAGTGGCGTCCGAGGCGAGGCCCCGAACAGGTTCTTGCCGACATCCACGACTGGATCGTGGCGGATGAGGCACGGATCGCCGAGGCCCTAAACATCGATGCCCCCGTGGGGGGAAGGGAGTAGCGCGAATGCCGGTTGCGATCATCACCGGGGCGGGGGGCCTGATCGGCTCCGAGGCGGTGCAGCACTTCATCGGCGAGGGCTTCGACGTGGTCGGAGTTGAGAACGACATGCGGGCCAGTTTCTTCGGCCCCGAGTCTTCGACCGCACATGTGACCGCCCGGTTGGTCGCCGAGCATCCCGAGTTCCTCTGGGAGAACACCGACATCCGCGATGCCGACGCACTCGATCGGATCTTTCGGGCCCACGCGGGGAGGATCGAGCTGGTCGTCCACACCGCTGCGCAGCCCTCTCATGATTGGGCGGCGAGTGAGCCCCAGACCGACTTCTCAGTCAACGCCAACGGGACGCTCAACCTGCTGGAGGCAGCGCGCGCCCACGCGCCGCATGCCACCTTCATTTTCTGCTCGACGAACAAGGTTTATGGCGACACTCCAAACCGACTGCCGTTGGAAGAGCTGGAGCTGCGGCTGGAGCTGCCCGAGTCCCATTACTACTACCAAGGGATCGATACCTCGATGTCGATCGATGCCTCAACTCACTCCCTGTTCGGTGTCTCCAAGGCTGCCGCCGACCTCTTGGTCCAAGAGTACGGAAACTACTTCGAAATGCCCACCGTCTGCTTCCGCGGCGGCTGCCTGACGGGACCCCAGCATGCTGGCGCCAAGCTGCACGGTTTTCTCGCCTACCTGATGAAGTGCACCGTCGCAGAGATTCCATACACCGTGTTCGGTTACGCCGGCAAACAGGTGCGCGACAATATCCACAGCGCTGATCTGATCGCCGCCTTCGCCGCCTTCCACCGCTCGCCGCGAGCCGCGGCTGTCTACAACATCGGTGGGGGGCGCTCCAGTAACTGCTCGATGCTGGAGGCGATCGAGATCTGCGAGCGGATCTCCGGTCATCAGCTGAACTGGGAGATGGGCGAGGAGCCGCGGATCGGTGATCATCGCTGGTGGATCTCTGACCTGGCCCCATTTCAGATCGACTACCCAGACTGGAGGCTGCGCTATGGGGTGGAGGACATTCTGCGCGAGATTCACGAGCAGAACTTCGAGCGCTGGAGCGTGAGTGCCGCGTGAAGCTCTCGGTGGTGATTCCCGCCCAGAACGAGGAGGGCTCGGTCGGTGCGACCGTGGAGGGCGTTGTTACCGTGCTCGATCGCGAAGAGATCGATTACGAAGTGCTGGTTATCGACGACGGCAGCGAAGACACGACGCCCAAGGTCGTCGCCGCGATCGCCGCGGGAAACCCCAGGGTGCGCTGCCGTCCGTCGCACTATGAAAAAGGCTTCGGGATGGCGATCAGGGCGGGTCTTGACCTCTTCGAGGGCGACGCGGTCGTGATCACCATGGCCGACGCCTCAGACGATCCCGAGGACATTGCCCGCTACCACCGGCTGCTCGAAGATGGATGGGACTGCGCCTTCGGATCGCGCTTCATGCCGGGAGCCAAGGTATACGACTACCCGCACCTTAAGCTGACGATTAACCGGCTAGCCAATTGGTTCATCCGGATCCTTTTCCGCCACCGGTACAACGACACCACCAACGCCTTCAAGGGTTACAGGCGCGAGGTGATAGAGACCGTCCAGCCGCTTTTGTCCAAGCACTTCAACCTCACTGTCGAGATGCCGCTGAAGGCGATCGTCAGGGGCCACACCTACCAGGTGATCCCGATCTCTTGGACGAATAGGACGAGCGGAGTGCCGAAGCTGGCGATGCGTGAGATGGGCAGCCGCTATCTCTTCATCGTCCTCTACGTCTGGCTGGAGAAGGCGCTCAGCCGAGGCGACTATCAGGTGCGCAAGCCCACCCGTCGCTCGCCGAGCGGGGGGTCGATGTCCTCCTAGTCGTTCCTGCGACCGATCACGAGGAACTGCTTGCCCAACGCCCGCCAGGCAAGCGGCGCTTTGAGGTACAAACGGGTCAGTGAAGGGGAGTGTGGCAGGATGCCTCGGAACGAATACGGTAGATAGCGCGGGATCGCCCTGACGGGCGCAAATCCGGCTGCGTAGAGGTGCTCTTCGATCGCTGTGTGGGTAAGCGCTACATAGTGGTCTGCGCAGTCCCAGTACTCGTTCGAGCAATAACGGTAGTTCGGTCCCATGATCGCGATCCGCCCACCCCTCTCCATCGCAGTATGCATCTTTTCGAGGAAGGAAGCGATTGCCTCCTGGTCGTGCAGATGCTCGAGAAAGTTGGAGACGAAGACACCGTCGAAATGGTCGCTGGGAAGCTCGGTATCCATGATCGAAGAGGTGACGACGGTGGTCTCGGGCCAGTGAGCCGCCTCGGGGTAGCTGACATTGTCGACCGCCCAGGTCTCCCTGGCCGGGACGGCGCCGATGAACTCGCCACGGCCGGCCGCAGGGTCGAGGACCTTCTGCGGATTTCCCATCAGGCCGTAGACATGAGCGCTGATCTCCCGCCAGACTGCGACCCTTCGCTCCTGGTCGATATCGCGGAAGCGAAAGTTGTAGAGGCGCTCGTAGTTCATCTAGCGGAGTTTGCTCCTCGCATCGGTGAGATTGCAGCCTTGGATTGGTCTGCCTGGATATGCGAACCTACCGACGATGCACGCGGCGGGGGATCATCTGTGGGGCCTGGTGCCCGGCTTCTCGCTGCAGAGCGGTGTCTTCTAGCAGATGGGGGCGAGCAGATTGGTCCCGCTTTTGCCTTTGCACCTTGTCCTGACCGGCCTGCCTATCGCTGCGTCGGCTCTTTTCGCGGCTCGGAGAGGGGTGCGGCAGGTTCCGGTTCTATTGGCGATCGGGCTGGCGACCAGCGGGGTAGTCGGGATCCTCGGCTTCTGGAGTTACTACGGCGATCGCCTGACAGGAGAAGCCTTCTCCTATTTTGTCGTCTTCGCCTCGATCCTGGTGGTCGGCTGGTCTCTGTATGGCGGCAAGCTTGATCGTGCTCTGCTCTGGCGCCTGGGGACGCCGCTGGTGCTTTGGGCGTTCGGCTCGGCCTTCCTCCTCTTCCTCGGTTTCGTGCATGGTGGCACCCAGCAGCCGTTGACGACGGCGACCATGCGCTTCTCACACCCGCTGCCCAGCGACAGCGAAATCCCGAAGTTCTTCTCGGAATGGTTCTTCCTCAATGGTCATCACGGTGTGCCTCCAGTCTTTCCAGGAGAATGGCTGTTTAGCGACCGTCCTCCTCTTCAAGTTGGTTACGTGCTTTCGCAGCGGCCGTTTGGCTGGGATGCAAACGGGCTCAACTACGAGGTACTTGGGGTCGTGCTTCAGCAATTGTGGATCGTCGGGCTTTGGGCGCTTCTCGTCGCGGCGAGGGTTAGTCGCGTCACCCGTGCCCTGGTCATGCTGACGGTATTGGCGAGCGGCCTCGCGATCGTCAACGGGTTCTTCGTCTGGCCGAAGCTTCTCCCCACCGCGATGCTCTTAGTCGTGGCGGCGCTGGTTCTGACCCCACTGTGGCCGCGCATGCGTCGTAACCTCTGGGCAGCGGGCTTGATTGCGGCCCTGTGCGGCCTGGCGATGATGGGACACGGCTCGAGCGTGTTTGGGATCATCGCGCTGGCCATCGTGGTCGCCTATCGCGGGGTACCCAGTTGGCGCTGGGTAGGGGTCGCCCTCTTGGTCGGGATAGTGGTGATGGCGCCGTGGTCGGCGTATCAGAAGTACGGCGACCCCCCCGGGAACCGCCTCTCCAAGTGGACCCTCGCGGGCGTCGTCGAAATCGATAAGCGCAGCACCACCGAAGCGGTGCTGGACTCATACCGCGAAGCCGGACTCGGCGGAGCACTGCACAATAAGGCCGAGAACTTCGAGACGATGACGGGTTGGACCATGGCACCCGAAACGCTTGAGACCGCGATCGAAACCGGTGACCTCACCGACGTCGTGCGCGCGCTGCGTGTCGACTTCTTCTTTTACCTTCTTCCCTCCATGGGCCTTCTCTTGCTGGTGCCCTTCGCGATGGCCGTTGGGCGGCGTCGCGGGCGCCGCAACCACTTCGAATGGGCCTTTGCCCTCACGTCTTTTGCCGTTCTCGTGCTCGGGGCGATCGTCTGGGGGTTGCTGGTCTTCGGCAACAGTGCCGACATAACGGTAGTTCACATCGGAAGCTATCTGCTGCCGATGCTGGGGATGACCGGTGCGGTGGTTGGGCTGCGTGCCACGTTCCCACGCTTTGCGCTCTATTTCGTCGGTTTCAACGCGCTCCTCACCCTGGCGCTTTACGCTCCGTCGCTGAATCCCCCTCCCGGCAGCGCCTACTCCCTCCCCGCCGCCGTCATCGCCGCCGCAACCCTGGCCGGGTTCGGCGTTGTCGCACTGCAAGGCGATCGTATCCGCGAGTCGCTCGCCATCGGGCCGTAGCCTGTTCAGGATGGCAGGCGGCTTCCTCGCAGCCGCGGTCGACCGGGGATCGGCGGGCGTCGGCGCTTGGCCCAGACGAAGACGCCGGCGAAGCGCGGCGCACCGCGCCGCAGGTTCGGATTGTTGTAGGGGTCGACGGCGACCAACGGCGCCCAGCGATCGACGAGCTGGTATTGCTCCCAGTCGTTTACAACCGGAGAGCGGCTCGAAGACTCATAGTGGTAGAGGAGCAGGTCCGGGTCATAGACGATCCGCCGACCGGCGGCATGGGACTTGAGGCAGTAGTCGACGTCGTTGAAGTTGACCGGCAGGCTGAGAGAGAGCCCGCCGAGCTCTTCGAACAGCGCCCGGGGGGTCATCAGGCAGGCGCCGGTCACGGCGAGGCAGTTGCGGGCGATGACCACGGCATTGGCATAGCCTTTGTAGTCACTTGGGAAGCCGCGATAGATGTGGCCCGGAAGACCTCCGTCGAACTCGACCCCGACATGCTGGAGGCGACCGTCGCCCCAGACCAGCCGACCGCCGACGACGCCGACGTCGTCCTGGGCGCAGTACATCACCATCCGCTCGATCCACTCTGGCGTGGCGATGTCGATGTCGTCGTTTAAGAGCAGCAGGTACTCACCGTGCGCCTCGACAGCGCCCATGTTGATCATCGCCGAGAAGTTGAACTTTTCGGGGAGGGCGGGGACGACGCGAAGGCGCTCGCCCGCGATCTCCCCCAGCTCCCCGACCAGCCGCGGCTCCAGCGTGTGGTCGGCGACGACGATAATCTCGTAGTTCTCATAGGTCGAGTTCTCGACGATCCCGCGCACGCAATTCGCTACCAGGACCACCGGCTTGAAACGAACATCGCGGACCTGCCCGGCGGTCGGGATAACGATGCTGACCAGTGGTTGCTCGGGCAAGCGTGGGCGAAGGTGCAGGACGCCGGAGTCGCTGGGGTCCATCGCGACCTTGGCGGGGAGGCCGATTCGGTCGCAGTGTGCCTGCACCGCGCGCGGCCCTGCCTCAAATGCCCACGGCTTTACCTCCTCGCCGCCGGAGGCGGCTGAAGTGGCAATCGTCCGCCAGTGATAGAGGACCTTCGGGACGTGGAGGATGCGGCGCGAGCGCTCGGTCACCTTCAGCACCAGGTCCCAGTCCTGGGAGCCCTCGAAGCGGGAATCGAAGCCACCGACCTCGTTGATCAACGAGCGTCGCAAAACGCTCAGGTGACAGGTGTACATCTGCGTCCGCATCCGCTCCGGCGACCAGTCAGGCTTGAAGAAGGGGCCGGAGTGGAAGCCGCGTTCGTCGACCTTGTCCTCGTCGGTGTAGACGTAGTCGGCGTCAGGGGCGGCGTCGATCGCCTCGCCGACCTCGGCGAGTGCGTCGGGATGGAGCAGATCGTCGTGGTCGAGGAGGACGACGAAATCGCCCTCGGCCATCGCCAGGGCGTCGTTGGAGGCGGCGACTATGCCGGCGTTCTGTGCGCGATAGGAGATCCGGAAGCGGGGGTCGGCGGCCGCCGCGGCATCGAGGATCTGGCGGACGTGGGGGGCGGCCGAGCCGTCATCGACCAGGCAGTGCTCCCAGGCGCCGTAACTCTGGTTCGCCACCGAACGCAACATCTTGCGCAGCACCTGCGGCGGCGTCTCATAGACTGGGGTTAGGATCGAGAAGCGCGGCACGGCGACTACTAGGCGCGGCCGCGGAGAAGCCGCAAGACGACATCCAACAGCGGCCCCGACCCCGGGACCGTTGAGGCGACCCGTTCCTTTAGGGCGGAGACCCGCAGCGCCCGGTCCTCGACCACCGCAAGCTGCCCGTTGGCGGCCCCAAGTTCGCGGTCCTTGCCGATCAGCAGGTCGCGAAGGCGGAGGATTTCCCTCTCCTGGTCGGCGATTGTTTCCTTCGTCTCGGATACCTGGTCGGGGGGCTGCGGTCGGTCGCGCTCCGCCTCGAGCGCCTTCTGGGCAGCGAGCAGCGATTCGCGCACCTCGTCGACCTCGCGCCGCAGCCGCCACCAGCCGCGGTCGTAGCGCCGCACCGTCTCTACCTGGATCTCCTCGCGGCGGACGTAGACGGAGGCCCAGTGCGAGAGATAGCTGAGGTCGCGATCTAGGTCGCGCAGGAATCCATTCTGGGCGAACTTGGTGGCCCAGTCCTCTGGCTGCATCACGTTGAGGTGGGTTGGCTCACCGTAGTCCCCCGGCGTGCTCGACATCACGACCAGGTCGGTGGCCGAACAAAGGTTGGCTATCGCTGTGTCGGCCTGCTCGGGCGGCAGATGCTCAAGCACCTCGATGCAGGTGATCAGGTCATAACGGCCCTCGACCGGGTCGGTCAGCGAACCGAGCTTGCAGTAGGGGGCGGCCGATTCGTCGACCCGGGAGATCGCGTATTCGGAGACATCGAAGCCTTTCGCGTCGACCCCCTTCTTGCGCAGCTGCTCGACAAGGAAGCCCATCGCGCAGCCGGCGTCGAGGACGGCGGTCGGGTGGAAGTCGCGGATCAGCCCGTCGGCGACGTCACCGAAGAAGCGCAGCCAGCGATCATTGCGTTCGTAGGGACCGCCGCCGCCCCAATAGTTCGCGTAGTAGTCGGCGCCGTAGAACTGCGCGTATTGGTCCGACTCCCCTGCCGGGGCCGCCGAGGTGGCCTGCTCGGGCATAGCGGGTCAGTTTACCTGGAAGATTCCCAAGCAGTGAAGGGGCGCCTCATGGCAACCCGACCGCCTTAAAACGATTCGGGGCTGGGTGGATTTCGAAACTCGAAATCAGCTTGATCCTATCGAGGAGCTGGCCCTGAACGCCCTGCCTACAGTTGCCGCCGTGATGCTCCCCGCGGCCCGGGATACGCTCGCAGGAGTTGTTGATCGTCGTTGCTTTGACCACATCGGGGTCGGTGCCCGTACTTGCCTTTTGGGCCTATATGCCGAGCGGCTGATCGGCAAGATAGTCGCCTACCTGGTCGCCTTCGGGGCAGCCGTGGCGATCGTCTCGGTTTGCTTCGAAGGACGTGGTCGCGGGGGTCGACCACACGCTCGCGCCGCGCCTGTTCGGTTCGGTTCTCCGCTCGCTCCCCAATCAGCCGCTCGCAACCCCCCGGTCGGCTTCTCCCGGGTCGCCCAACGGGCTTCCTTGGTGACCGCGTACGAGGATAGACTTCCGCGCGCTGATGGAGCGAGCGACCCGAAACGCGCCGCAGCTATTGCTCGGCGCAGCGCTCCTCGTCGCCGCGGTGGTGATCTTGGTGTTGGTCCGCCACCTCACCTTCTTCGCGGACTCGTGGGATTTCTTGATGAACCGGCGGCACCTGACGACCAGCGCCGTCCTCGAACCCCACAACGAGCACATCGTGGTGATCCCGGTGCTGATCACGCAGCTCTTCCTGCGGATCTTCGGGATGACGTCGGCGATGCCCGAATTCGTGCTCCTGACGGTTGGCCTGCTGGCCACCGCCGTGCTGCTCTACGTCTATGTCGAGCGGCGGATTGGCAGCTGGCCGGCGCTCTTCGCGGCGGCCCTCGTCCTCTTCCTCGGCCCCGCCTACGAGGTGCTCCTTTGGACCTTTGAGATCGGCTACGTTGGTTCGATGCTGCTCGGGTTGGCGATGCTGCTCGCCCTCGAGCAGCGCGACCGCCGTGGCGACGTGATCGCCTGCGTATCGCTGCTGCTCTGCTTCGGCTTCTCCAGCCTTGGCATCGCCTTCGCTGTAGCCGGCGTCGTCGCGATCCTGGTCGGTCCGCGCCAGACCTGGCGCCGACGCGCCTTTGCCGTCGCGGTCCCCGTGGTCCTCTACGCGCTCTGGTGGATCGGCTGGGGGCACAACGCCGAAACCCACTTTACCCTCCAGAATTTGCTCGGTTCGCCGCGCTATGTGGCCGAAGTGGTCGCGGTTGGCGTCGGCGCCCTCTCCGGCCTCGGCACCGAACCGTTGACGCTCTCCGCCGAACCGGTCTGGGGGCGGATCCTGCTTGTCGCCCTGATCGCCGCCGTCGGGTTGTTGATCTACCGCCGTAAGCGGGTCGACCCGATCGTCTGGCCCGTCGCTGCAGCCGCGATCGCCAACTGGTTCCTCACCGCCTTCAGCTATATCCCCGGCCGCGAACCGACGGCCAGTCGCTACCAGTACGTCAGCGCGATCTTCATCCTGATGATCCTCGCCGGCCTGCTGCGCGGCTCCCGACTGGGCAGGCGGACGCTGATCGTTGGCGGTCTCGCCACCGCCCTGGCGATCGCCCCCAACCTCGCCGTCCTCCGCAAAGGGCGCGACAACTTCGCCGAACAGACGATCTTCACCCGCGCCGACACCGCCGCCTTGGAAATTGCCCGGCCGACCGTCTCGCCGGAATTCGAGTTGACTCCGGAAGTAGCCGGTACCGCCTCGATGGTCAATATCGACGCCGCCAAGTACTTCCAAGCGGTGAAGGAATTCGGCTCCCCGGCCTACTCTCAGGGCGAACTCGAAACCGCCGCCCCGCAGGGGCGCCGGCAAGCCGACGTCCTCCTCGCCCACGCACTTCCGATCGCCGGCATCATCCACGTCGGCGGTTTCAGCTTCTCCGCGGCGGCGGGGCATATGTGCACAATGGTCGGGGGTGTGGGCGGTACAGTTGAGGCGCCGCTGTCCGTCGGCCTGAACCGGATCGAGGTGCCGCCGGGGACGGAAGCGACGCCGAGCCTGCGCCGCTTCGCCGAAGGCGAATACCCGGTGTCGCTGAGCGCCATCCCCGCGAGTTCGGCGATGCTCCTGCGCATCCCCCGCGACGAATCGTCGCGGCCATGGTATGTCCATGTCGATTCGGGCCGGCCGGTTCGGGTCTGCGGTCCGGCCGCGGGGCGGCGCTAGAGGTTCTCGGCGACGCTCGGAGCTTCGCGGCGGAAGATCCAGATCGCAAAGGCGCAGACGCCGACGAAAATCATCCCCGCCGGGATCAGGTGGAGAGCACCACCCGCCGCTTCCGCTGCAGTTGGCGCCTTCGACTTCGGTTCGGCGAGGACCCAGACGCGCACCTGCTCGAAGATCACCGAGAGTGGGTTCAGCATCAGAAGGTGTTCCTTGGTGTCGTGCGTCGGGCTCTTGGTGAAGGCGTTGACCGGATAGAGGATCGGCGTTCCGTAGAAGAGCACCTGGGCGGCGACGATCCAGATGATCGCGACATCGCGGAAGCGGACGAAGAGGACCGAGAGCGCCATGCTGACCCCCGCGGTGAGGATCAACAGTGCGGCCACCGCGACCGGGAAGAGAAACCACGTCCACTGCGGGCTGATGCCGAAGGCGAGGAGGAAGACGAGGACGATGATCAGGTTGACGCAGAGGTTGAAGAAGCCGGTCAGAACTGAGGCCAACGGGATAACCAGGCGGGGAAATTGGGTTTTGCGTACCACCCCCTCCTGAGCTACCACCGACTGCACACCGGCTGTCGTCGATTCCTGGAAGAAGGTGAAGAGGACGATGCCGAGCAGCAGCATCACTGGGTAATGTTCGACCTTTTCAGACCCGGCGTGGAAGACGTTGGTGAAGACGAAGAGCAGGATGCCGAACAGGGCGAGCGGCCGGATCAGCGACCAGAGGTAGCCGAGCACGGTGCCGAAGTAGGTGCGGCGGAATTCGGTCACCGAGATCAGCCAGAGCAGGTCAAAGAAGCGGCGGAGTCCGCCCCCGAGCGCCGAAGGACCGCCGACCTCGCGCAGGGCCAGATCTGGGGCGCTGCCGCGGCTGGGCGCTCACCGCGGACTCCCATCGCGCCCGCCGACGTCGATGCTTGCCTCGATCTCGTGGGGAAGCGAGACGATGCCGCCGCCCGCGCCGCCGAACACCGCGAAGTCCAGAGCGCTGTTGATGTAGAGGGCGACGCCGGCAGCGGCCGGCCGATTGACCCCGAGATGGACGAAGTAGCGGCCGGCCGCCAGCAGGTTCTCGATCTCGGCTCGAACCGTCACTCGCTCGCCCGGCTCGAGCGGGATCGGCCGCCGTCCGCTTGCGGTACGACGCCGAGGACTGAGACGGTGATCCCGTCGGCGTTGGCGATGCTGAAGCCGACCCGAGCCCGGCCATCTCCTGCAGCGCCTCGAGCTCGGCGCAGAGGCGGAAGCTGGCGCCGTGCTCGACGTTGGTGATCGGCTCGCCGGCCATGTTCTCGAGCCAGATATCGATCAGGTTCACTTCGTCGCCGGGCTGGGAGGTGACTGTCGCGTAGTCCTCGGGGCTGCCCCGTTCGAAGTTCAGCTGCAGGTAGTGGCGGCCGACCTCGCCCGGCTCGCCGATATGGAGGATCTTGCCGTCGTCGATCAGCATCGCTCGGTGGCAGTACTCCTCGACGCTGGTCATCTCGTGAGTGACCAGGACGATCGTCTTGCCCGCGGCTTTCATCGCGTGGAAGGCGTCGGCGCACTTCTGCTGGAAGGCGGCGTCGCCGACCGCCAGAACCTCGTCGATCAGCAGCACGTCGGCGTCAGCCTCCAACATCACCGAGAACGCGAGTCGGACCTGCATCCCCGAGGAGTAGTTCTTCAGTTTCAGGTCGACGAATTCCTCGAGTTCGGCGAACTCGATCACCGAGTCGAGTTTGCTGCCGCGTTTCCTTCGGCGTGAGCCCCATCATCACCCCGTTGAGGACGACGTTTTCGCGCGCCGTCAGCTCCGGGTTGAAGCCGACCCCGAGCTCGATGAAGGGAGCGAGTCGGCCGGCCATGCGGATCGTCCCGGCGTCGGCTCGGTAGATGCTGGCGAGCAGCTTCAGCAGGGTGCTCTTGCCGGAGCCGTTGCGGCCGACGATGCCGAAGAACTCGCCCTGACGGATGTCGAAGGAGACGCCGTCGAGGGCCCGCAGCATGCGGACGTCGCGGGCCGCGAAGGGGCGCACCATGCGCTCCTTCAGTGAGTCCACCCGGTGGGTGGGGATGATGAAGGTCTTCTCCACGTCCCGCGCTTCGATCGCGAGGGGTGCGGAATTCCCCGGCGGGCGCGTGATTATGGCTTCGCCCTTCGCCTGCTCAGCTCAGTGCGCCCCCGGCTCAGCGCCCGTCTGCTGATCGCGATTGCTTTGTCGGAGATCGATTCAGGTGACGGTATGGGTGGGTCGGGCAGCTGTCCCTCCTTGCGCAGCACGACGATGAACTCGATCCCCACCCGTGCCGCCGCCTCGAGATCGAAGACGTGGTCGAAGCGCTGGCGCAATTTGAGGATCAGCTCGAGGAACTCGGCCTGGGTCCAGACGTGCATGTGGATCGAGTAGGCCTGTGCTTCAAGCTGCTTGGCCCGTTGCTCTATCCACTCCTCCGAGGCGGCCTGCGCGGCGCTGCCCACCGAGGGCGACTCCTCATCGATCACCAAACGGCACCACTCGCGGTAGTGCTCGGAGCGAGAGCGTTCCGGGCCTACCTCGAAGTCGGCGACCATGTGCTCGATCGGGGTGACCGGGCGGCGGAAGTCGAAGGTAAAGCGCTTGTCGGGGACGGCGTAGAAGAGGACGCCGCCCGGTTTGAGTTTGCTGAGGTGGGTCTCGATCGTCCCGATCGGATCCTCGGTGTGCTCGAGGAAGTGGTTGGCGATGATGAAGTCCTGGCTCTCGGCTGGGATCGTCGCCAGCTTCTCGCCGTCATCGACGATGTCAACTTCGGTCAGATTCCAGTCGGCGAGCTCAGGGTACTCGCGGCGCAGGTCCGGCGCTGCCATGCGGTCGACGTAGCGCACGTGGGCGTGAGCGGGGACGGCGAGCGGCTGGTGGAGCGGGCCGATCTCGATCCCCTCGCCAATCAGGAAGCTGTTGGCGAATGTCGTGCGGGCGTCGAGGTAGGTCGGCAGGGGTGGCAGCATGCCGGAACTCACCCCGGGGGTGTCGGCGGAGCTCATTGGCTGCAGGCTACCGGCCCGATCCGGCATGAAGACGAGAGTGCGAGGTGCAAGGCTGGCCCTCAAATCTTGCTCAGAAGCCCATTGTCGATCGCATATTCGGGCGTGAGGTTTCAATCAGCCAGCTCGGGATACCCCTGACGAAGTCTCTCAACCGCCATCCGATCGGCGTAGAGCACCGCGGTTTGGGGCGGTGTCGCGAACGGGAGGTGAAGTGCCCGACTCAAGACTGCCGGCTAGAACGCGCCGCCGCGACCTCGGTACGAGCGTCAGATAAGACGGGAGGGATCTTGGCTGGATTGATTTGGCCGGAGTGGGCTGCCTGTGAAGCACGCTCATGAATGAGGCTACCCTGTCGCCGCAGACAGCCAGTGCAACCAGCGATCTATATTCCCAATTTCAACAATCGTGGTCGCCTCACTCTTTTGCTGCGCAGCCTTCGCGAGCAGACGAGGACGGTCAAGGTCGTGGTTGCCGATAACGGGTCCACGGACGACTCCCAGGAGCTTGTGCGGAAGGATTTCCCCGAGGTCACCCTGCTCGAGATGGGGGTCAATCTCGGCTTCGGCCCCGCCCTCAATCGGGCAATCGCCGCGCATCCTGGTGATCCGATCATCGTCCTCAACAACGATCTCATTTGCGAACCCGATTTCGTTGGGGCCCTTCTTGACTCAGCAACCGGCGGTATCGAGATGTGCGCGGGGATATTGCTCGCCGAGGGAGACCCGCGCGTCATCGATTCGGCAGGGGTGATTGCCGACCGCACGTTAATGGGATTTGACTACCTCAACGGTGAGAAGCGAGAGGTTGCCGAGAGCGCCCCAGCCCCGCTTGGTCCGACCGGGGGCGCGGCGCTATACCGCCGCAGCGCCTTCCTGGAGGTGGGCGGTTTTGACGAGCGCATATTCCTCTACTACGAGGACCTTGATCTTGCTCTGCGGCTTCGGAGCAACGGTGCGAGATGCGCCCTGGCGCCACGCGCTTGGGCGGTCCATGGCTACTCGCAGACCCTAGGGGCGGCCAGCAGCGAGAAGTACGCTCGAACCGGCTGGAGTCGCGGCTACATGTTGCGCCGCTACAGGGTGATGAGACGCCCACTTGACGCGGTCCGAGTGCTTGCGGTTGAGGGAGCGATTTGTGCCGGCCAACTCCTCACCGATCATACGCTGGGTGGGCTCGGCGGTCGGTTAAATGGCTGGCGCGACGCCCACGGAATGGCGCGCCGTGAAAGCCCCAAAGAGGTTCTCGCCGACCTCAGCCCGCTTGACGCTCTTGTGATCCGTCGCCGCCGGCGCGCCTGAGTCGTGGTTATGTTGCGGGAGGTCGATTCGCCAGAGCGGCGGGGACTTTAGGTCGAGGATGTCGACCGAGCCAGGCGCGAGCGGCGTAAAGAGCACCTTTCTTGCTCAGAGATCGCCGTTCTCGGATCAGGGAAGGTAGCCAGCGCAGCGCTTCAAGCTTGCCCCGCAAGGTAGCACCGAAGCGGCGATCGGCCGCCGCCTGGGCCAGCGAACCAATCTCGATTACTCCGATACGCAGAACCGAGTTGGCGGGCATGAACTTCAGTTGAGTCGCGAGACGGTTGCGCGCAACGAGGCGCGCGTTCTCGCCGCTGGGGTCGCGAAAGCCCCGCAACCAGACGGCGTTGCCGATGTGCCAGACGACAGCGTCCGGAACGTACTCAAACGTCCAGCCAAGGATGTGGGCCCGGACGTTGAGGTCAACGTCCTCGCAAAAAGCGAAATAGCGCTCGTCATAGCCGCCCAGCTCAACGAACATCTCACGGCGCAGCAGGCAGGCTGCGCCGCAGACGCCGAACGTCTCTGTAGGTGCCAGGTGCCTTAACTCCTGCACCTCTCCTGAGCCCTCCTCGAATCCCCTGCCATCCCGGGTCAGGGACTGTCCGACGCTGTAGATGCTGGGCTGGCTCTAGCTCTTCGCCATGATTGTCTTTCTCGAGTTGGAGAATGCGGGGCTGGACTCCGCCGAGCGTTGGTTTCGCTTCCAGGGCCTCCAGCAATTTGCCTAGGCATCCAGGCTCCAGCCTGGCGTCGGCATTGAGAATCATGAGCGTCGGCGCGACGGTTCGCTGAGCACCGAGATTAACCGCGTTAGCGAAGCCGGTGTTCCGCGGCAACGCGATGTGAGCGACGCCTTCGCGCTCAAGCAGGGTGATGGAGCCATCATCAGAACCGTTGTCCACGACCAAGAGCTCGATCTCGACGTCCTGATTACCAAGGGAGCTGAGACAGCGAGTCAGGTGTTCGATCGAGTTCCAGTTGGGAACGACGATTGCGACCGGTCGAGGTGCCCTCACAGTCCGACAGCCTGACGGAGAAGCCTGCGCTCTGGCGTCCGCCGTCTCCCCGGATATCGGAAACACCGGGGTGGAGGGTAGCCTTTGCGATGTGCAAGACCTCAAAGGCCTGATCCTCTCGGGCGGGGCCGGTACTCGGCTTCGCCCAATCACCCATACCTCAGCCAAGCAGCTCGTGCCCGTTGCCAATAAGCCCGTGCTCTTCTACGGGATCGAGGCACTGGTCGATGCGGGGGTAACCGAGATAGGAATAATCATTGCGCCCGAGACTGGGGACGAGATTCGCACCGCGGTTGGCGATGGCTCTGAGTTCGGCGCGAGGATCACCTACATCGTCCAAGACAAGCCGGCCGGTCTAGCCCATGCCGTGCTTACCGCCGAAGAGTTTATCGGCGGCTCTCCTTCGTCATGTATCTGGGTGACAATCTGCTCCGCGACGGCTTCGTGGCCTCGTCTCCTCCTTTCGCCAGTCCGAACCCGACGCGCTTATCCTTCTTACCCCGGTCGAGGACCCAAGCTCCTATGGGGTTGCCGAGCTCGATGGTGAGCGGATTGTGCACTTGGTTGAGAAGCCGAAGGACCCACCCTCCAACCTTGCCTTCGTCGGCGTTTACCTGTTCAGCCCCTCGATCTTTGAGGCCGCCCGCGGCTTGAAGCCATCCTGGCGTGGCGAGCTCGAGATCACCGAGGCGATTCAGGGATTGATCGACGATGGCCACCGCGTCCAATCAGAGGTGGTTACCGGCTGGTGGAAGGACACCGGTCAGCTGGCCGACATGCTGGAGGCTAATCGACTCGTACTTGAGGAGATCGAAACCAGGATCGATGGTGATACCGATAGCTCCCGGATCGAGGGTCGTGTTGATTGTTGAGCAGGGAGCGTCGTCTCAGGCTCTGTCGTTCGCGGGCCCGCAGTGATCGGCGCGGATGCCCGCATCGAGGATGCCTATATCGGTCCCTATACCTCGATTGCCGCTGACGTTCACATCTGTCGCTCCGAAGTCGAGCACTCCATAGTGCTTGCTGGATCTGTGGTCGCGGACCTGGGAACTCGAATGGAGGCAAGCCTGCTCGGCCGCAACGTAAAGCTGACCCGCAGCGATGGGATGCCAAAGAGCTTACGCCTCTTGGTGGGCGATAACTCCGAGATAGAAATCGTCTAATGAGCCGAGGAATCTCCAGCTCCGAAATCCGACTCTTTGTCGGGCAGGAACCGGGGGGAGGCGATGAAGGTGTTGGTCACAGGGGCGGCGGGATGCTGGGCGGCGACGTGATGCTTGCCGCTGGGAACGCCGGTCACGACGTGGTCGGGTTCGGCCGTGCAGAGCTGGACGTGACCGATGCGACGTCGGTTGAGAGAAAGCTCGAGCCTGGAGCATCCCGACGTCGTCATCAATTGTGCGGCCTGGACCGACGTTGACGGGGCCGAGGAGGCCGAGGAGGCCGCGTTTGCCGTAAACGGGACCGGTGCTGGCAACCTGGCTGCCTCTGCCGCGGCGATCGGCGCCAGTCTCGTCTACGTCTCCAGTGATTACGTATTCGATGGCGCCAAGGGTGCTCCCTACGTTGAAACCGATCAGCCGGCGCCGCTCTCTGCCTACGGTCGAACCAAGTTGGCCGGCGAGGAGGCCTCTTCAGCGGCGAACAAGCGCCACTTCATCGTTCGCTCATCTTGGCTATTCGGGGTGGGAGGGGGCAACTTCGTTGAGACCATGTTGCGCCTCGCCTGCGACCACGGCGAGGTGCTCGTCGTCCGAGACCAGGTCGGATCGCCTACCTATACCTGGCATCTGGCCTACGGGATCGTTCGACTGATCGAGGGGATTGAGTTCGGCATCCACCACATGGCCGCCGGCGGGAAATGCTCGTGGTATGAGTTCGCGCGCGAGATTTTTGAGCAAGCCAAAGTGGAGTGCAAGGTACTCTCGGGGACAACGGAGATGCTTGGTCGTCCAGCACCTCGTCCCGCATTTTCAGCTCTCACCAGCCAACGTGAGCACCCGATCCGGCTTCCGCCCTGGCAGGACGGCCTGGCGGGGTATTTCGCCCAACGCCAAACGGGAATGGAGGCAGGATGAGGTTCCTCGTTACAGGCGCCGCGGGTTCATCGGCTCAACCTATGTTCGCCTCGTCAAAGACGAGCACGAGGTGAAGGTTCTCGACAAACTTACCTATGCCGGACGGCGGGAGAATCTCCCTGCCGGGGTCGAGCTGGTCGAGGGAGGATTGAGAACGCGGCGATCGTCCAGGAGGCGATGAAGGGGGCCGAACGCGGTGGTCAACTTTGCCGCTGAGACCCACGTTGACCGCTCGATTGACGATCAGGATGCATTTGCTCGTACCCACGTGATCGGTACCGGAGTGCTGCTTGATGCCGCCCGTGAGCTCGGGGTCGCTCGCTACCTTCAGGTATCCACCGATGAGGTCTATGGCTCGATCGAGTCGGGCTCGTTTACGGAGGCTTCACCGCTTGATCCCTCTTCGCCCTATTCGGCAACCAAGGCGGCGGGAGACCTGCTCGTCTCCGCCCACGTCCTGACCTACGGAATCGAGGCGCTGATCTGCCGTGGCTCAAACAATTACGGGCCGCGCCAGTACCCCGAGAAGCTGATCCCATTGATGATCCTCAATGCCCTTCACGGGGACCCGCTTCCGATATATGGGGATGGACGTCAAGTTCGAAACTGGCTCCACGTCGAGGACTTCTGTCGCGGCATCCACGCGGTTTTGATCAACGGGCGCCCGGGCGAGGCCTACAACGTTGGGGGACCGGATGAGTCCGAAAACATCGAGGTGGTGAAGCGGGTGATCGAGCTGACCGGAGCCGCCGAGTCATTGATCGAATACGTGCCCGACCGCCCGGACATGATCGCCGCTACTCCTGGGAAGCGAGAAGATTCGCGCCGAGCTCGGTTGGGAGGCACAGGTTCGCTTTGCCGAGGGACTGGAGCGAACGGTCGATTGGTATCCGCGATAATGCCGATTGGTGGGAGCCGATTCGCTCGGGCGAGTACCGCGAGCCTATTACAAGCGCCAGTACGGCAAGGCTCTGGGCTGATGCCGCAGCGGCTGGAGACGACGATCGAGTGGGGTGATCCTGCTTGAGCCGCAGGTCCATGGCGATGAGCGCGGCTTCTTAGTCGAGACCTTCCGCCGCGAGACCTGGGCGGAGAAGGGCGTGTGGGTTGAGTTCGTCCAGCACAACCAATCACGCTCGGTATACAACACGCTCCGCGGCTTACATTTTCAGACTGAGCCTGGGCAGGCAAAGCTTGTCCGCTGCCCCGTGGGAAGATCTTCGACGTCGCGGTAGATCTGCGACGCGATTCGTCCAGCTTCGGGCGGTGGGAGGGCCATATCCTCGATGATGAGGCGCATCGCCAGCTCTTCGTCCCAGTCGGCTTCGGCCACGGCTTCTTGGTTCTCAGTGAGATCGCCGATGTCACCTACCTTCTGTCTAGCACCTACGATCCTTTGACCGAGGCAGGGATCATGTGGGATGATCCCGATGTCGGGGTCGAGTGGCCGATTGCTTCTGGTACTGAGGCGTTACTCTCCAAGCGCGACAAGAATGCCCCTCGCCTCTTTGAGGTCGCTGACTCGCTCCCTTTCTAACTGGTTGCGGGCGGACCCGAGAAGCATTTCATTTGACTTGGTCTCTATCCGCACTAGGCGCATAGAGTTGGACACTCAAGCGTTATTGCGCGTCAAACAATGTGTTTTGCGCCAACCACATATCCTGAGGGTAGAGGCTATCTTCTCCCGCGGGTAGGAACTCGATGAGAGAGAGTCCAGCTCTCTCCAGTAGCTTTTCCATGTAGGCCTCGGGGTGATATGCAGCGCACATGTTGGATCCGGCACTCTGTGGAAAGTGGACCACTAGCTCCCCGGCATCAAAATCAGTTGACTCGTCGCCGGAAAGATGCGAGTGAAAGCTCTCGCCCATCGTCGTGACGATCACATGCCCACCCGGGGAGCTCACTCGCCGCATCTCGAGCATCCATGGTTGCTGGAGGTCACTGCGGAAATGGGTGAAAACCGACAGTCCATAGACCAGCTCGAACTGGCCGTCAGCGTATGGAAGAGGCGGTGCGAGCCGATTGACAGCCCAGCTTGCGAAGTTCAAGTTCCGCCGACACCAAGCAATGGCGTCTGCGTTGTAGTCGCACCCACGGATGTCCGCTTCGGTTAGATTTTTCCATCGCCGGGTTACCCGCCCCGAGCCGCAGCCGAAGTCCAGGATTGAGCGCATTTGCCCGATCTCGACTCGGTTCTTGGCGAGGATGTCCTCGATCGCAAGGGCGGACCGGCGACCCGCATCGAGATGGTCCATCGGATCGGCGATTCCGCTCACGGCGATCCGAAGACTCGCGGGCGGAATCGAAAGTCCATCTGGCGCCTCGATTTTTCGATATTTCCAGCCGCCCACGGCCGAGTTGATCGCCTCTCGCATGCGGAAAAGTCCGCGAAGCGCTGCCGAGTCGCGAAAGCTCGTCGGCATCGAGAGCATCCACTGCTTCGCAACGCGTTTGATGGCCTGCATGTCTAGGGGCAGCTTACGGATATCCGAAAAAGATGGCCAAATTGAAACATCCAGTCACCGGGTGAGCGCCGATGAGAGCTGACGATAGGCTTAGTGCCCATGCGCCCGTCCAGTAAGTCGCTGCTACGGCAGCAGGTCGGCCGATGGCCGTAGCTTCGGATCGGCGAAAATGTCCCGTATGCGGGGGAGCAGGTCGAGTGCTTCCACGCTATAGCAGTGTTGGTCTCGACCGCTGTGAGCGATGCGGCCTCATCTTTCTTGGCCGGCCAGTAGCCGAGGATATCCGCGGCCGCTATCTCAGCGACGAGTATGTTGACGCGCACGTCGATCACTTCAACGAAGATCGGGCTTTCAAGCACATTGCGAAGCAGCGAACGAGATGGTTGGCCCGGCGAATCGCGCCGGGGACGCTGCTGGAGATAGGTCCAGGCCGGGGATTTTTCCTCGACGCGGCTCGGCATGCCGGCTTCGATCCTGTCGGGGTCGAGCCTTCGCCGGTTTTGGCTGCACGAGCTGTGTCAGAATTCGGCGTCCGGGTTGAATGCGGGTTCTTGGACGAGGTCAATCTTCCCCGTCGCTATTTCGATGCAATCTGCATGTTCCACGTCTTCGAGCACGTCGAGAATCCAATCGACACTCTCACCTTCCTTGGTGAATTGGTGAAGGATGCCGGCTTGCTCTTGATCGAGGTACCGAACATCGCCAGTGCAATGGCCAAGCGCCGCGGCGATCGCTGGGCGGCTGTTCAACCTGTTGAGTTGCACATCTCCCATTTTGTTCCAGAAACCCTCCGGCGGGTTGTGGACAGGGCGGGTCTGCAGATAGTCGGACTCGACACGGTTGCTCCCTGGCACTACACTCCACCCAGGCAGCGATTGCGCCTCCGCTCACTGATGGGCTACCTGTACCGAGCCGCGTCCCTTCGAACCTTGTATTCCACTCATCCAAGCGGTTTCGACAACCTGCGGGTTATCGCCAAGCGCCGACCAGCTCCTACTTAGAGGTGTTCAGCGCCTTCCTGACGTCTTCCGCCCGGGTTTCCACGAAGGAGTCATCGGCGATCTTCCACTGGTTACCTTCGCGTATGAGGGTGAATGCCTGTGGGTAGCTGCTCGTAGTAAAACGAGTCGCCCCGACTGGCTGCCGCGTCTCGATTTGCGTGAAGATCGTCGTCGTCTTGTTTTCATGCTGCACGTCGACGATCTTGGGCTGCGATCTGACCAGTTCGCCTGAAGCGAGCGGAAGGTCACGTTTTGCCAACCCGTCGCTTTCGCTTTGATGGCGCAGCGGGGTCGCCAACTCAGACAGGTAACCAGGAATATCGTTGTATTGGATAGTCCTCCACCATCGCAGGAGCGCTTCTTGGGAGGACCCCGGTGGCTGCTGGCGAAGGTCCTGGGTATTGACAAGATACTCGGCGGCACTTGGGGTACCAGGGGGAGGCGGACTCCCCCCTCCACAGCCCGCGATGCATACGAGAACCACTAGCGATGTGACCCCGAGGGCTTTCCGCAGCACGGCCGCATGATAGCGAGGCGCGGTCCCTTTATCAGCGGATGGGCTGATCCGGCATAGGTTGCGGTCTAGGCGGGTTCGCGTCGATCGGCGAGAATACCGCTTTGATCAGTCTCCGAGGGCTGCTGATGGGTCTGATAGCGGCCGGCCGGCTCGCGATTGTAGCGACTCCCACTCCGACGAGGGCAATCATTGTATTGGCGGTCATCGTCCCTAACGCTCGCGTTAACAAGGCAAACGCACTGGCGTAAAGAACTGCATAGAGAACTAGGCTGAGGAGGTCCCTGCGAAACAGCAGCGCCACTGACCACCCCAGTAACGCACCTAGAATCAGGGCCCCGATTGCCACGCCGGGCAAGCCGAAGTTCCAGAACAACTCACCCTGCATCGTGATCGGTGTCCCTGCGGTCGCGCCAGGATAGAGGTAGGCGGTGACTAGGTTGTCGAGCGGTTGTGGCTTACCGGGCCACAGAACGCGCGGCGCCAGGGCAGCTGGAATTTGGATCAGACTGCTCCCGTCCAAATTTGAGATCGACGACGGAACTAGTTGCTGCATTGCGACGAAATCGTCAAAGGCACTTAAATCGGCGGTCTGGTAGAAAGTAATCGGAGTTTGGAGACTGCGCTGCACGGCTGTTCCAAAATTTGTCGACGATGCGTTGGTACGAACGACAGCGCCAAACTCGAGTAAACCTCCGAGCACTAAAGCCACAGCCAAAGTCGCGACGGCCATGCGAAGGCTCGGGGTACGGAGGCGCAAATAGATGACGACGGCCGCAAGCAGCCCAAACACGATAAATCCCCGCGAGCCGAGGGCAAGCGTGGAAAGCGCAGAGAGGGGGGCACTTACAAGCAGCACCCGCTTTGCGCCGGTGACGCCGCCACGCCCCTGGACGATGGCGGCGAAAGCACAAAGCGCTACACCCTCGAGCATCCAGATTCCAAGCTGACCGTAGAAGCCCGATCCCTGGTTGACGTGCAGCGAGCCGGGAGAATGAAGGAGGGCGGAGATTCCACCCTGGCGCATGAATAAAGCACCAGACAACCCGGCGCCAATCGCCATAACTATCCATGGTGCTCGTTTCCGGAGCCGGACGACCTCAAGCGGCGGGAAATACCTACCCTTGGTTTGCATCAGCGAGAGAACCAGGAGAAATCCGATCGACCAGGTTGCGCAGCCGATACCCGCGATGGCGACGGTTCTGCTTAGATCGCCGGAGTTGTACCCGAGCTGTATCAGGGGCGTGATCGTTTCGCTGGGGTAAAAGAAGAGCTCAATTGGGCGCAACAGGAAGAGCGCGAACCAGGTCAGCGCGGCAACTGCGAGGGGCAAGGTGATCAACCATTTCCATCCTGGCATCATCCGGTGCGCCCCTGCGAGCGCTGTCGTGATCACCAGGGCGATCAGGCAAAGCATCGCTGCGAGAAGCGCTGCGCTGGATCCTCCGACTACATCTTCGGCCCGGAGCCAGAAGGCTACTGCGGAAAGCAGCAGGATCGGGTAGGGAGCCCGTCTCACGTGGCTCTCATCGCTGTCGAGGTTCTCCACCTATGGTCCATCAGCCAGCGCACCTCCGCGACTCGTGCGAGATTTGCGACGATCACCGAGAGAGCGGCCGCGATTGCCAATGCGAGCACGCCGATTCCCGGCTCGAGAAGTATCGCGGCCGCGATTAGCGCGGCGCTGCTCAGAAGCTGATTGAGGAGCTCCCATCTGCCGTGGTCACCGAGGATCAGAGCCTCAGCGACGGCCCCCGTGGCGGCGTCGAGAAGGCGAGCTCCGATCAGAACTACCAACAGGTCACCATAACCACGATAGGCGGGATTAAGCAAGCCGAGGAGCTGCCCAGAGATAAGGACCCCGACCACAGCGGCAGGAACTGTAGCTCCCGCCCCGACTTTTGCCGAGCGCCAGATCAACTCTCGCAGTCGCGCGTAATCCCTCCGAGCCAATGCCTCGGCAAGCATCGGCGTGATCAGTGCGACCACAGAGGTGAAGATCCATGAGAACATCGCGGCGACCCTCAACGCACCGTACAAGGCGCCGATCTCGGTGGCGCTTACACCGAGCACGCCAGCGATCCAGATCGGCAAAACAATGTTGACTTCCGCAATTCCCGTCAGGGCGCCGATTGACCAAGTATCCCGATCGAGTGGCTCGACGGAGCGGCCGATAAGGGCCGCCCGCGTCGGTTGCCAGCCGATTGAGTTGCTGACTAACCCGACGGCGCAGCCCGCTGAGAGGGCGAGCGCGATCGAGGAGGCTAGGCCCAAGGCGAGCCACGAATCGCCTACGGTGTGGATCACCGGCACGGCACACGTGGCGAGGACGATCGCGATCGGTCCTCCAATCCAGCCGGATAGTCCCGAATGGCCGTAGCCTCGCGCCAGGGCGCTGCAGAGGTAGACCACAGCCCAGCCCACCGCGCCCAGCATTACCACTGGGATCGCAACCAGCGCGTCTAACGGGCTGGTGTCCGGGAGCACGGCGACTAGCAATGGTGCCGTTATGACGGCGACGATCGGCAGGGAGTATTTAGCGACTCGCCGGTACCCGGCCAGCCTCCCAAGGGAATCGGAGAGCGTCGCCGCTGCAGCCCGCTTCGGCAGAAGCTGATCGTAGCCGAAACGCACACCAACCGAGGCTGCCCAAATCACCGTCCAGAAAACGAAGAACCTCGACGCCTCCAGCGTACCGTAGAGCCTTCCGATCAGCGCTAGCTGCAGTAAGACCAGCAAGGCGTTGACCACACGGGAGGCAAGGAACGAAACTGCGTTTACGAGCTGAACGCGTCTCGTCCTAAGAATAGTAGGTATCAAATAGTCGGCCCCGACAGGTGGTATCAAGGACGAGGGTGCATAAAGTCCATTCCGGCACGCAAGGCTGCAGCACTCAGTACACCTTCAGGGGCGAAGACCGCGCGGTATGAAAACACGGTGCCACCGAAACCGAGCTGAAACGTTCGTTGCCCCGCTGCGTTGAATTCGGTTACGAGGGAATTTGCGCCCCAATCAATCAACCATGAGCCGTCGGGCGATCGGCGCGCAGAGCCGCAACAGAGACTACTTGAAACCTCGGGGTCGGTAACCTGTTCGAGCAGCGTTGCGGTTTTCGCCGTTTCGTTGATTTCGTAGCGGACGGCACGGGGAGGGTCGGGAAGGTTCGTATTGTTGTCGTGAATAGTAATCGTACCATCGGGCTGGAGGCGGACATCGTGCTGGCCTCCAAGCGGATATGCGCCCTGGGGGTCATTCAGTACGGTCAGACTCTTTGGCGTCCAAGTGCCGCCGAGCTTCCATACCACTTCCCCTGTCGTCATATTGATCTTGTAGATGGCGTCGGTATGTCGGAGCGAGATCAATACCGCGTTTTCCCCATCGGGCTCCACTGCATTCATGTGGACGATGTCGCGATCTTCACTCCGTAGGGCTTCAGGCCACCATCGGCCGGTCTCAGCCAGACCGATATGTCCTTTGGTACTCCATTCCCAAACCAATTTTCCAGCCGGTGTTACCTCCTCGACAACCGCGTTTTTAACCGTGTCGTCAGGGCCGCCCCCATATTCAGTTAGATTGACGTGTTCTTGCAGTTCAGATGTAATAATCAGGTAATCACCATTTGGTGCTATCTGGAAGTCGTGCGGATCAATAATTCCATTTACCGGGCGGACAGCGTTTAGCAATTCTCCATCAAGATTGCGAATCTCGTATGCGTCTCCGCCTGGGGGCGAGCCCCACCAAGCTATGGTCCCTTCCGGGAGGACCTTGGCATCACTCGGGGGTGCCGGAGAATCGGTATACCACCAGACCGGAACACCGTTGTTGTCGAAGATGACCGCGTAGGATGGTGCAGTTGCACCTATCGCGAGAGTTGGTGTCACGACATAGAATTCGTGCTGTGGGTCAAGGTAGCGTTTGTATTCCCAGGTGGGAAAGTTAGACGGCAGGCACCGGACATGATATTCGTGTTGCTGTTGGCCTTCGACTGTGAAGTCGAACTCTTGGTTTTCTTGCAGCGCGACCGTGGTCTGAAAGCGACCGGTCTGCGGAGGTTCTCCGTCCACGACGATGGATTCCCCTCGTGCGGTTCGTCCTGATACCTCCAGCGAATCGTTATTACAGCGGACCGTGTAATCGCTCACATCTGGATCGAAAGCGGGAAACAATTCAGCACTCGTCGATACTTTCGTTATGCAGCTCACCGCCACAGTGACGCTTGCCGAGGACCCTCCCGTCAAAGTGTAAGTAAAGCTGTCCAATGGTTCTTCGTCATTACAGTATCCGGTTTCTGGTTTGTAGGTGAGTTCGAGACCCTGACCCACGATCGAAACCGCACCGTGAGCGGGTTGCGTGACCGAAATGATTGCCTCCGGCCCTCCGCCCGGATTGGAGTCGTTAGCCCGAACATTGATTGGTTGGGCTGCTGCGTCTTCACTGACGGTTGCCGTGTCGCTGATTGCGATGGGAGGCTTCACCGGAGCGGGAGAGATAGGAGAGATAGGAGCTCGGGCTGTCAGGTCGGGGACGATCTTTTCGGCTAGGGCGACTAGCTTTGCCCGTCCTTTTCCTTTAGGAACGTCAACAGACACGGTGACGACTGAACCGTCGGAGGATTCACCGACCGCATAGATGCCAGACGCATGGTCCTTGCCACCGATCCAGGCCGTCTTATGAAGAACGGAGCCAAGCGTTGGAGAAGTGAAGTCAGCGCCGCCATGGGCTCTCTGCATGCTCCTCAGCAGGGCTTCCTGGTGGAGAAACGTCAAGGTAGGATCCCATGCGGCGCCGTTCCCATTGGGAGTTGCATCTCGGACAAAGGTGGCGATCTTCAAGAGTCCAAATCCAACTGGCGTCGGCTGCTTGGGATTGGAGATCACGCTTCGCTGGGCGGCCGTCGGCGTGTGGTCAAAGCCCAAGATTTCGCAGCTGGACTGATCAGCACCTTCGACCGCATGGGCGGAACCCGTTACCGTTGGGTTCGTCGCGGAGGATTTCGACAAGATGTGCTTGACGTCTAGATCTTTCTTGGCCGTCGACGGCTGGATTAGTCCGCAGGCGAGCTGATCGTCGGGATTCGCGGAAGCTAGGCATGGCGCCACCAACCCAAGAACGACGCCTACGGCGAGCGATGTGATTGTCCCGATTCGTCTCAACACGCCGTGAAGCTTAGCGGGAGGACGGCGAGTTGATGCCCGAGAACAGCCAAGACCATGCGCCGGACATCTCTTTGGCAAGGGTTCATGTTCACGGCGGGGTTGCGAATCCTGGGAAGCAATTCGGCTGCAGCGCGATGCGATGAGAGCTAGATGCCATCGCCACCCTTTGCAGTGGCCTCCTCAGTCCATTTCTACCGTGTCAGGTCACAAGAAATGGCCAGCGGTTTCCGAGGTGGATCTGAGTGTCTCCCTTGACCATTCCGAGGCCGAATGTCCGGTCGCACCCCGGGCCCTAATCGTCTGCGCAGCATGCACTAATGGTCGGGCCAGCGGTAGCAGCTCCGGATTGTGCTTGTCGATGTAGCGGCCCAGGGAGGCGAGCCTGATCGCCTGTGCGGTGTCTCTGCCGATTTGAGTGAAAGAGGCGGCCCCGGTGTGCCTCACCCGGGCCGAGCCGAGCACGAGGTTGCGGCGCCCTTGGTCGACTAATCGCTTGGCAAGGTCGACGTCGTCATACCAAAGGAAATAGCCGTCATCAAAGCCACCGACCTCCTCCCACGTCTCCCGGCTCATCAAAAAGCAGGCGCCCGAGACCTGTTCGATCCAGAGGATCTCACCCGGCGCTGGCGGTCGCGGACTCCGCCGACCGATCGACCCAATAAAGGCTCGACCGAGCAGCGAGAAGCGACCGGGCAGGCACGAGTGGTAGTGCTGGGTCCCGCCGTCGAACACGGGCCCAACCATGCCGACGTTTCGGTGCTCGAGCGCGCCGGCCATCAGGGCGGCCATCGCGTCGGGGTGGGGGGCAACGTCCGCGTTGCTAATACAGACGAATGGAGACTGGCCGTCGCGAAGCGCAAAATTTGCAGCGCCTCCGTATCCGAGGTTACGGTCGGACAGCTGCACCTCAATATTGGTATCCGCCATCTTCGATTGAAGCATCTGACGTTGGCTGGAGCGCGAGAAGTTGTCGACGATCTTTACCCTGACCTCAACCCCCCTGGATGCGACAAAGGACTCTGCCGCCAAAGTTGCAGCTTCGGCCGTATTCCAGTTGACAATCGCGATGTCGATCGAGCGTTGCATTAGTTACGAGGCCAATTTTGATAAGTCCTCAGGCATCAAGTTTTGGCACCGCAATCCGTCTCAGCCCCGGCGATCGGCGCGTCGAAATTCGTAGAGCCTTGGATCGCAGGAGGAGGCGCGGTGGATCCCCTGACTTGGCCTTGTGACGCTCGATGGGCCGGCAGTTGGGACCATGAGAGACTGGATCTTGAGATCGTCGGGTGCCATGCCTGAGGCTAAGAGCGGGGATGACGCCTCGCTTCATCTTGGGGGAGGTCACCGATCATCATATAGTCGGTGAGGCTGAAGGAGTGGAGCTTTCGTAGCGTGAGGCGAGCAGATGCCCCCTACGAGCATTTTCACCTACGCCAAGGCAGGGATGACAATGCCGCAGTCCTAGCAACATCAACGGCAGTGATGCCAAGGCTGATAGCGAGCTTTGCGCCGATGCCCGCGTAGACCGTCGCATTAAACAGTGCTGAGTGCTCGGGGGTCTCGAAGCGGCGATAAAAGCGACCCATGCCGCGGTGGAAGGAAATCTCCTGTCTGGGAGCCCGGCGTCGGCTGCTCGAGCCTCCCTTGATATGCAGCGACACCCCAGCGGGCTCATAGAAGACTCTCCAGCCCGCCCTCCAGAACCGAGCACACCAGTCGAGGTCCTCCATGTAGAGCCAGTAACCCTCATCGAGCAGACCAACCTCGTGGATCGCCTCGGCGCGGCAGAGCATGAAGGCGCCGTTAACAGCATCGACCTCCCCCGGCTCATTCTCGTCCGAGGTGGGTGGCCCGATAACCCGTGAGCGCACTGGACACATCGCTGGCGCGGCCGATCCCGGTGAAGTGAGCCAGTGCACTTAGCGGGTGTGGGGAAGGAACGTTTGCAGGCATGGTCGAGCATGCCTGACTCTGTCACCAGCTTGCATCCGACCATTCCTATTCGGGGCTTGGACCAAAGCCGCCCAAGGACGGCGTCCAGGGTTCCCGCGTAGACCTCCGTATCTGGATTGAGGAGCAGGATCGCCTTCGCATTGCTGTCTCGCAATACGAGGTTGTTGGCGGCGGAGAAGCCGATATTTTTCTGGCGGATCAATCTCACCCCGGGGAACTCTCGCTCGACCATGTCGGGAGTCGAGTCGAGACTGCCACTGTCGATTACTGTCACCCGCATCTCGCCTCGGGGTGGATGCTCCGCGAGTGAGCCTAGGCAGTTGCGCAGGAGCTTCTGCGCTCCGTGGCTGACGATCGCGACCTCGAGGTCGGGGGAGATAGGCATGCCGCGCGAGCCCCTTAGCTATTGGGCACCCTCACCGCGGACAATCGCCCCCGGGGTGCGTAAGAGGATCGCCAGGTCGCCGGTTACGGAAAGGTTGTCGAGGTAATCGCGCTCCAACGCCAGCCGCTCCTCGAAGGTCAGGTCGCTGCGACCGTAGACCTGCATCGGCCCGGTGACTCCGGGCTTCACCGCGAGCCGGAGCCGTTGGCGCTCGTCATAGAGGGCGACAATCGCCTCCTCCTCGGGACGCGGTCCGACCAAAGACATCTGACCCCGCAGCACGTTGACGAGCTGGGGGAGCTCGTCGAGGCTGCTGCGGCGCAACAGCCGGCCGGCACGGGTAACCCGCGGGTCATCGCGGATCTTGAAAACAGGCTGCTCGAGGGCCTGGAAGTCGACGAGGCTCTCCAGCCGCTCTTCGGCATCGGCGACCATCGTTCGGAACTTGACCATTGTGAATGGCTCGCCGTCTTTTCCGATTCGTCGCTGGCGGAAGATGACGGGCCTACCGGAGTCGAGCACGACGACCAGAGCGATCGTGACTAGCACTGGAGAGAGCATGACCAAAACCGTCCCCGAGACGATCAGATCGAGCGCCCTCTTGAGCGCCACAGTAGAGCGCGACGGGTCAGAAAAGCGGAAGTCGAGGACCGGGAGCTCGGCCAGGCGGTTGAGCTCGATTCCGGGTCCAAGGAGTCGGTAGTGCTGCGGTAAAAAGGTTAGGCCTAGGCCGGCCAGCTTGCACTCCTCGATCAGACGCTCGGCGGCCGTTTCGCTCATCTCCTGCTCGGTGACGATCACCCACTCGACCTCGTGCTCGCGGGCCACCCGGGAAAGTTCGTCTGCGGAGCCCAGCCTCGGCAGACCCTCTTTTGGGCTTCCTGTGCCAGCGGAGGAGAGGTAACCAACCAGGTGCAAGCACGTCTCCGGATGGGTGGCGACCCGACGGGCGACCAGGCTAACGGAGCTTATGGGGCCGATCACAAGCCCGGTGCAAAGCCCAACCAGGCGTTGCCAGAGAAAACGCAATACAGCCCGCGCGGCGAAGCTGCCGACCAGTGCTCCGACACCCACAAGAATCGCGCTCTCCGTGGAAAGAGGACCTGCTGGACTCAGCGCCAGTAGTCCATCGAGCGCCAAGGTGCCCAGGGCACTGGCGGAGATGAGCGTGGGTAGCTCATCAAAGGTGCTGTGGCGTATCCGCCGGTGATCATTGTCGTAGAGCCCGTGCAGCTTCACTACGAGAATCCAAAGCGGGCTGAGCATAACTGCCCAAAACAGGGTGCCGATGTCGGTGGTCGAGGTCGCCGCGGTGGCCAGGCACAACGCCGCGACTAACGCTGTCCAATCCCCCGCCGCGAGCAGCCTGCGAAGCAGGGCTCCGCGTTTTCGGGCGCCCTCCACGCCTGTCAGGCCGAGCCGGGCGGCGAGGTCAGTTCTTCGCATCTGTGGCGGTGGATCCGTGGGTGGGCGAGGCAGGGACCTCGGCGTCTTTCGGGCCGCAGTCTCCGCGGCGTTTCGTGGCATCAGCTGTTCACCCGCAGTTCCCGATTCCTCGCAAGCATGGCTCGAGCGGATCCAATCGGCGAGCCCGTGCCAGATCCGCGTTCGCGGCGTTTGTTGTGCCTGCCTTGCGCTCGGCTTTTGAGCGCAGGTAGTAGAGCTGCCAGTTGCGGTTCTCACGTTCGATCGCTTCTGAGAGGCGCTCGGTGGCGATCGTGTATTCGCCTTGGAGTTCTGCCAAGAGGCCGAGTTGCAGGTAGGGAGACGCCGCCCACGGCTCGATCGAGCGGGCGGTATTCGCATGGCCGATGGCGCTGGACACATCTCCGGCGGCCGCAGCGCTCTGGCTGGCCTTGAGCTCCCGATCAACCAACAGCGGCCCGATTAAGGCGATCGCTGCGATCCACGCAACTACAAGTCCGCCCACCGCCAGACCGAAGTTTCTCCCGCTCGAGGCCCTGGATGCCGAATCAGATGTGCCTGCTAGTTGAGCGCACCTCACGCTTACCAAGACACCAGCCGCCAGAAAGAAGACCGCACCCAGCCCAGCGATCTCCCAGAACCAGTCAAAGGCGGCACCCACGGCAAAGGCCAACATCGCCGCGAACAAGGCCGCGGAGGCGTCGCGCTCTGGGGGGGGTGCGGCTCGCCAGGCCGAGAAGCCACACCAAAGCAGGGATCCGACCAAGGCCAGTACGAGCAGACCCCCTATTACCCCCAGCTCGGCGAATGCTTCCAGATAAAGCGAGTGTGCGTTGAGCACCGGCATGTCGATCGATCGGTGCTGATCCCAGGCGAACTGGTAGGTCCCGGCTCCGATGCCGAGGATCGGCTTTTCGTCGAAGGCGTCGATCGCAACCCGCCAGAAGTCGTGGCGACCTGCTCCGGATAGCTGGTCGAAATGCTGTGCGGGCTGGCTTGGGAACTGGATGTCAGAGGAACTGAACTGGTGCCAAGGCCCGTCCACCGACAGCGATTACAGCACCAATCGCAAGGATCGCGCCGATCAGCGCGAGCCGCTTCAGAAAGGATGAGCTGCGGGAGACTGACACCGCCCGTTCGGTCAGCCGTCCTTCCCGTGACTCAATGCGCCGCAGTCCGGCGAAGAAGAGCAGTGAGAGCGCAATACCGCCAATCAGGATGAGCAGTACGGTTGTCCCCTGTTCGACGGATGCTTGGGTGGCGAGGTTGTCGGCAAGACTGGTCCGCGATTGCACCGCGAGCACGGCGGGAAGTGTTCCCAGTGCCCCGATCCCCAATGTTGCCAATAGCCAGAGGCGGTCCCTGGAGAGTGCGATCGTGCAGCCTGCGGCGACAACAAGGGAAAGCAAGCCACCGCGCGAGTAGGTGAAGTAAAGGGTGAGGAGGACCGCCGGAATTGCCGCCACCGAGAGCCAGCGCAGGCTCGTCGAGGCGGCCCGGCGGCTCATCCAGAGCAGCAGGCCCACCGCGATTCCGCAGAGCGCGCCGTTCGCGTTCCAGTATCCGAGCGGGTAGCGCAGCCGCGGACCGGTACCGAGCGAGTCGCTGACCTCGAGCACGTGAGGAAGGAGACGGCTCCCCAGACCTAGCAAAGCCACGAGAGTGACTGCAATTGCCAGTCCTTCAGCGAATCGTTGCCGCCTCTCGGCGGTTTGGGCTATCAGGAAGGCGGCAAGGAAGAATCCCAGGTAGACGAGGATCCGATCCGCCTCGATCACGCTCAGCTCCACCGACCCTGACCAGAGGGATGAAATTGCAGACAAAAGCGCCAAACCGCCGATCAGCCCAGCGCCCCAGTAGAACGGTCGGGCTAGGGTCGCCCTTGACGCCGCGCCAAAAACGAGAAGGCCGACTACGACCAGCCAGACGGCGAGGCCGGCGATGTGGCGCCCGCTCACATCGAAACCGCCTCCCGCGATCGCAAGCCCCACGACCAATGCGACAGGAGCGAGAAGCGCCGCTGTTTGGTCTAACCTCCGACCGGATGCATTGGGCGCGCCTCTCAAGGGCCCGGAGCTCGGGCCGATCTTTCGTCTGGCTTCTGTCAGGATCGATTCTGCTGGCATTCACTTGCTTTCCTGTAATTGCTCAGGCGGACTCGAGTGGCGTGCAGTATGAAAATGGTATTCCCACGCCCACGGGAACGAGAACGATTCCCGGGAGCCTCAGCCCACTCCTCCGGCGTCGGGGGCGGCGGCTCTGCGACGGGCCACAAGACATCCAGCTCTTCCAGAGGGGGATCAGGCGTGGGCGGTGCGTCCTCGGGTGGCGGCAGCGACAATACCGGCCAGGGTAACCCACACAACGGCACTGGCAAGGACGCAACCAATGATTTGCAGCAGGCGGGCCATCCTAGTGGGTCCACGCCGAGTTCCAGCGGGGGTGGTTCCTCACCAGCAGTTCCGATCCTAATTGCCGTCGCTGTCCTCGCCGCGATTTCGATTGCCGGAGTGATGATCAAGCAACGGCGTCAGGTCGGGCGTCCAGACTCATCAATCTCGCCGAAGGCGAGCTAGACGGTGTCCAGAAGCCGCGTAGGTAAGACGAGACGCGCGCGCCTGGGACAGTCAGCTTGGCGGTCGGCCGCCATTCTCGGATCCTACTGCGGCGGTTGCCGATGCGCTCCCGGATAATTTCTTGGGGGTTGTCCCCCAGGCGATGCCCACAGCTGAACAGCTGCAGCGACTTGGAGCGGGGCGGCGCGCGCAGCGTCAGGATCGGGATCTCCTGGGGAGCGGTGGCACCCACCAAAGGGGGGACTCTTAACTGGTCCGGTGTGGACGCACAGATTGGGACGGCAGCGAGTGCCGGCCTCGAAGTTCTGCCTTTCGTTTACGGAGCGCCCTCGTGGGCTGTGTCCTCGACCTGGGTGCCTGGGTCGGATCGCACGGTCAGGGCGCCGATGAACCTTCCGGCGAGCGGCGCCGCAGCCACTGCTTGGTCGAGCTTTCTCAGGGAAGCGGTCGCCCGCTATGGACCTGACGGCACATATTGGGCGGAAAACCCGACGGTGCCGAAGCGCCCAATTCGCACCTGGCAGATTTGGAACGAGGAGAATTTCAAATATTTCGTTGCCCGGCCCAACCCGGCCGAATATGGCAAGTTGGTGAAAATCTCCTATACGGCAATCAAGGGAATTGACCGCGGTGCGAAGGTCCTCCTCGGTGGCATGTACGCCCGGCCGAAGGAAGGAGATTCCAAGATCAAGCCACCGCCATCCTACTTTGCCACTGAATTTCTTAACCAGATGTATAGAACGACACCGGGCATAAATGCTGATTTCAATGGCGTCGCCCTCCATCCCTACACCTACCGCTATCAGGAACTAGGGCGAGAAATCGAAGCGTTGCGCAGCGTTCTCAAGGCCAACCATGACGCCAACAAGGGTCTTTGGATCACAGAGATCGGCTGGAGCTCCGAAGAACCTTCCCCCGGTGACAAGTTTGCCGTAGGCGTTAACGGCCAGGCTGCCGAGTTAAAGGGGGCGTTCAGTCTGCTCCGAAGCGAGCAGCGCAAGTGGCGGATTGAGCAGGTCTACTGGTTCTCAGTCGACGACCAGGCAGGCTCATGCAATTTCTGTGGCGGATCGGGTCTCTTCGGCGCCGGCTTCATGGCGAAGCCCGCCTGGCGGGCTTACGTCAAGTTCGCTGGGGGCATCGCGGGCTGACCGGTATCGCCGCGTAAGATCGGTGGGTTGAGCACCGAGGCGAACGAGACGCCGAAACCCGACCCATTGGCGCCCTTTAGTGCGCCTGTGCGACGCTGGTTCGAAGCATCCTTTGAGCGGCCTACTCCGGCGCAGGTGGGGGGTTGGGAGGCGATCTCGGGAGGCGCTAACGCGCTGATCTCGTGCTCCCACGGGATCTGGAAAGACCCTCGCCAGTTTTCTCTGGGGCATCGATCGGCTCTCTCGGCGCGTGGATCCCGCTCCCGGGGTCCGGCTCGTCTACGTATCGCCGCTAAAGGCCCTCTCCTACGACATCGAGCGCAATCTGCGCGCGCCCCTACGCGGGATCGGAGCCGAGATCACCGTAGGTCTGCGCACTGGGGACACGCCGCAGTCTGAGCGTCGCGCCATGCGTCGCACTCCACCGGACATTCTGATCACCACTCCCGAGTCGCTCTACCTGATGCTTTCCTCAGACGTTCGAGCGATTCTCGCAACCACCGAAGCGGTGATAGTCGATGAGATCCATGCGGTAGCTCAGTCCAAGCGAGGTTCCCACCTGGCTCTGAGCCTGGAGCGCCTGGAGCACCTAGCCGACCTCGATCACCTTCAACGTATCGGTCTCTCCGCCACGCAGCGCCCGCTGGAGCGAATCGCTCGCTTTTTGGTCGGCGCCAAGCGCGATTGCAAAATCGTCGACGCTGGCCGCACCAAGCAGCTCGACATCCAGATCGTCGTCCCGGTCGACGACATGAGTGAACCCGGAGCCCCCGCCTTTCCCAGCGCCGAGGGGGGGCCGGCGGAGGGTGAGCCCTTCGTCCATCAGCGCTCGATCTGGCCCGCCATCTACCCCGAGCTGCTGAGGCTCGTTCAGGCACACACCTCGACGATCATCTTCGTCAACAACCGCAGGGGAGCTGAGCGTCTGGCAAAGCGCCTCAACGAGCTCGCGGCCGGCCAGGAGTCAGACGAGCTCGCGGCCACCGAGCAGGCGGGCAGCCCCAAGCAGACGGTCGCCATAACCGAGATAGCTCGCGCCCATCACGGCTCGCTCTCCCATGAGGAGCGCACTGTGGTCGAGGAGATGCTGAAGTCCGGCCAACTGCCCTGCCTGGTTGCGACCTCCTCACTGGAGCTGGGAATTGATATGGGCGCCGTTGACCTCGTCATTCAAGTCGAGTCGCCGAAGTCGGTGACCAGGGGCCTGCAGCGGATCGGCCGCGCCGGCCATGGCCTCGGCGAGGTCTCCAAAGGGCGGATCTTTCCCAAGTTTCGCGGCGACCTGCTCGAGTGCGCGGTCGTTGCCCGAGGTATGCGAGAGGGGCTGATCGAGGAGACCATCATTCCCCAGAACCCGCTCGATGTGCTCGCCCAGCACCTCGTCTCGATGGCGGCGCTTGATGAGTGGGGTATCGATGAGGTCGAGCGTTTGGTCATCGCCTCTGAGCCCTTCCACGATCTCTCCCGCGAGCAGCTCGAGAACGTCCTCGACATGCTCGATGGGCGCTACCCCTCCGATCGCTTTGCAGAGCTGCGCCCCCGGATCGTCTGGGATCGCACCACCAACAAGATGCACGGACGCAAGGGCGCCCGCCAACTGGTCGTCACCAATGCCGGCACGATCCCCGACCGTGGCCTCTACGGGGTTCATCTTCCCGATGGTCGCCGTGTCGGGGAGCTCGATGAGGAGATGGTCTATGAGGCCCGTCCCGGGCAGGCCTTCCTGCTCGGTGCAACTACCTGGCGGATTGAGGAGATCACCCGTGACCGGGTAATCGTCACGCCTGCTCCCGGTGCTCCGGGTGCGGTTCCGTTTTGGAAGGGCGACGGGATCGGGCGCCCCGCGGAGCTGGGCAAAGCGATTGGCGCCTTCGCCCGCGAAGCCGTTTCCCGGGATCCGGCCGAGCTGGCAAGTGAGTACGACCTCGATCGGCGTGCCGCCGAGAATCTGGTTGCCTATCTGCAAGAGCAACAAGCGGCGACACGGGTCCTCCCATCTGATGAGACGATCGTGGTCGAGCGCTTTCGCGACGAGATCGGCGATTGGCGGCTCTGCATCCTTTCCCCCTACGGCGGCCGCGTCCATGCAGCCTGGGGCCTCGCTCTCGCCGGGAAGATTCGTGCTCAGCACGGTCTTGAGGCCGACGCGATCTGGTCTGACGACGGGATCGTGATCCACCTGCCCGATGCCGATCAGCCACCGCCGGCCGACCTGGTCCTGATCGAGCCCGACGAGCTCGAGGATCTGGTGGTCGGAGAGCTCTCCGGCTCCGCCCTGTTCGGCGCGCGTTTCCGCGAGAACGCCTCCCGCTCGTTGCTGATTCCGCGGGCCTATCCGGGAAAGCGCACGCCGCTTTGGCAACAGCGGTTGAAGGCACAGAGCCTACTCGAGGTGGCTCGCGACTTTCCTCGCTTTCCGGTCGTCCTTGAGACCTACCGCGAGTGCCTGCGCGACGTTCTCGATCTGCCCTCGCTCAGCGAGCTGTTGCGCAAGCTTCACTCCCGCCAGCTCAGTCTGGCTGAGGTGGAGACTCCCACCGCCTCTCCCTTCGCCTCCTCGTTGCTCTTTGACTATGTCGCCAGCTACATTTACGAAGGGGACGCGCCCAACGCCGAGCGGCGGGCGGCGGCGCTGGCACTTGATCGCGACCTGCTGCGCGAGCTGCTTGGCCAAGAGGAGCTACGGGAGCTGATCGACCCCGAGGCGTTGGAGGAAGTTGAGGCTCAGCTGCAGCATCGCAGCGAGGTCGGGCAGGCGGGCGATCGCGATGCCCTGCAGCAGCTGCTTCGCAACCTCGGCGACCTTGGCGCCAGGGAGTGCGAGATGCGGGTCAGCGATGGCTACTCGGCCTCTTCGATGCTGGAGAAGTTGATCGTCGAGCGTCGCGCTGCCCTGGTGCGAATCGGTGGCGAGGAGCGCTACATCGCCGCGGAGGACGCCGGGCTCTATCGAGATGCGCTCGGCGTCCCGCCACCGGCCGGCCTGCCCGAGGCATTTCTCGCCGAGCACCCCGACGCAATGCGCGCTTTGGTGCGTCGCTTTGTCCGCTCCCATGGGCCCTTTCCCACCGCTCGCCTAGCTGCGCGCTACAAGATCGATCCGACCCCGGCGCTGCGCGAGCTCGAGCGCGAAGGGGCACTAGTTCGCGGCGAGCTCTTGCCTGGCGGGACCGAGCGTGAGTGGTGTGACGCCGAAGTCTTGCGCCGCGTGCGGCGCGCCAGTCTGGCGCGCCTACGCCGCGAGGTGGAGGCGGCCGATCCCCGCCAGTTTGCCCGTTTTCTCCCGAGTTGGCAGAACGTCGATGCCCACCGCGCGGCGGGCGCCGGGATCGACCGCCTCCGCGAGGCCCTTGTCTCCCTGCAGGGAGTTGCTCTCACTCCCAAGGTTTGGGAGACCGAGGTGCTCCCCCGTCGTCTAGGTGCTTACTCGCCCACCTGGCTCGATCAGCTCTGCACCAGCGGTGAGGTGGTTTGGATCGGAGCCGGAGCACTCGGGCGCAGCGACGGGCGGGTTGCGCTTTATTTTCGCGAGGACGTCCGCCTTGCTGGCCCCCCACCTGCCAATTCCAAGCTGGAGCGGCCCGAGGGTGAACTGCACGAGGCAATCAGGGAGCGCCTGTCCGCCGGGCCCGATTTCTGGCTCGACCTGCTCGCCGATCTCGACTTTCCAGCCGAGGAGCTACACAACGCCCTCTGGGATCTGGCCTGGTCGGTGGTGTGACAAATGATGCCTTCTCCCCGTTGCGCGCGCCGCGGCTCGGTTCCGTCGCCGGGTCTGAACGCCACGGACGTCGCTTCGCCCGTCGACATTCGAGCACTGGGGCAGCGGTCCAGGGACGTTGGTCGCTGACCGCGCCGCTCTTTGCCAGCGCGCCCGCCAGCGGTCCTCGCCTCCGCGCCCAGGCGGAGCTCATGCTGGAGCGCTACGGGATCGTCACCCGTGAGACAGTTCTCGCCGAGGGAGTGCCGGGTGGCTTCTCCACTCTCTACGCGGAGCTGGCAAACCTGGAGCTGCTCGGCACAGCACGCCGCGGCTACTTTGTCGAGGGTCTCGGCGGCGCTCAGTTCGCCCTTCCAGGGGCCGTGGAGCGGCTGCGCTCGCTTCCCGCCGCTGAGGGTGGATACCTGTTACTCGCAGCAACCGATCCGGCCAATCCATATGGTGCCTCGCTGCCCTGGCCAAAGCTTGCAGGTGGTCGCCGGCCTGCGCGCGCGCCCGGCGCCCACCTGCTGCTGCGCGACGGGGAGCCAATCGTCTTCATCGAGCGCGGTGGCCGAGGCATTCTCCGCCTGGCCAAGCTTGATCAAAATGAATTGGCATCGGCGATGCGTGCCCTCGCCGATGCGGTCTCCGCCGCGAAGCTGCCGATGCTCGCAATTGAGCGGTTCGACGGGGAGCCCGTCATCGGTTCGGGCCATGAGGAGGCACTGCTTGGCGCCGGCTTCAGCCGAGGCCCCCGCAAGCTCACCGCCTCGGCCTAGCGCAGCGCAACCGCGGCGCTGAGATAATCGCCAGCATGGGGGAGGTTGAGCAGAGCGCTGTCGAGTTGCTGCGCAGCGTGCCGCTCTTCGCTGGCCTTGAGCAGGGCGAGCTTGAGAGCTTCTCCCAGGTCGCCGTGCCACGATCGTTTCCGGCGGGCACTCGCGTATTTCACGAGGGCGACCATTCTGATGCCTGCTACATCGTTCGCGATGGAAGCTTCCGGGTAACCCGCGAGCATTCCGATGGGCGTGCCATAACCCTCGCCACCCTCGCCTCAGGCGACATCTTCGGCGAGTTGGCGATGCTCGACGGTGAGGTGCGCTCAGCCAGCGTTGAGGCACTCACCGACGGCGAGCTGCTGGCCCTACCAGCAGGCGACGTGAGGGCGCTGCTTGCCCGACATCCCGAGATCACGGTAAAGCTGATCGCGGCCCTGGTCCGGCGCCTGCGTGCCGCAAACGAACGGATCTCGCGCCAGTCCTTTCAGACCGTTCCCAGCCGCGTCGCCGGGGTTCTCTCCCAGCTTGTTGCTGAGGAGGCCCCTCGCGAGCGCGATCGCGGCGAGGTTACGATCCGCATGAACCAAGCCGATCTAGCGCAGCTTGCGGGAACTTCACGGGAGAGCGTGAGCCGCTTCCTCGCCGACCTCGAGCGCTCTGGGGTGGTGCGCTCCGGTCGCGGACGGGTGACCGTCCTCGATTCGGTCAAGCTCCGCAACTACATCTACTCGAGTCATCCCTACTGCCCCGAACTCCGTTCGGGTACTCTCGCTCGCCATGCGGGGCGGTATCTACGTACTCAACTTCTATTCGGCGATCTTCGTCGATCAGCTCAAGCGGGGTCGCAAGACCGCGACGATCCGGCTCGGAGACAAGACCAATAAGTACGAGCGCGGCCAGGTGGTTTGGGTCACGGTCGGGTTTCGTCACAGCCCGCGGGAGAAGATCTTCACGGCGGTGATCGATGACGTCGAGCTGAAGCGGGTCGGCGACCTCTCACCGCGTGATATCGAGCATGACAACCCGGAGTTTCGCCGGCTGGAGGAGACGGCAAATTTCCTCGAGCAGATCTATGGGCGTTCGATCTCTGACGAGGACATGGTCACGGTGATTCGCTTTTCCCAGATTGTCGAGCCACCCGGTGCCCATTTCGGCAACGGCGAGACTCCTCGCCACAATTAATCTCCCTCGTCGTCCCGGCTGCGTCTCAGGCGCGGACAGATCTGGGCTGGGAGCCGGGTCGCTACACCGAGGTGGGCTAAACGCCCGAGTGGCTCTGCTGTCCTCGGGGGTGCTCGTTGGTCGCAGCTGGGCCACGCTTCACCGCACTTTTACTTGACCAACTGAGCTACTGCGCTATCTTGTGCGCACTTGGCACTCGCACCTGTAGAGTGCCAAGTGCGCCTTCGAGTGCCGCGCAGCGGCCCTCAAGCGCGAGTTCCGACTTTTTTCCACCAGTTACCGACCGATAACGGAGGTTTAAGGATGAAGCTGAAGCCCCTCGGGGACCGGCTAGTCGTCAAGCCGATCGATGAGGAGGAGACGACCGCAAGCGGCATCGTCCTCCCCGATACGGCCAAAGAGAAGCCACAGAAGGGCAAGGTCGTCGCAGTTGGCGACGGCGCGATAAACGAGGACGGTAGCCGCCGCCCTCTCGATGTCTCGGAGGGGGACGAGGTCCTTTACTCCAAATATGGAGGGACCGAGGTCACCGTCGAGGATGAGGACTTGCTCGTTTTGCGCGAGTCCGATGTGCTCGCCAAGCTCGGCTAGCCGCATAAATAGGACTTAGAAGAACCAAGGAGGACTGAATCAGATGGCTCACAAGGAGCTGAAGTACAGCGAGGAGGCAAGGGGGGCCCTGCAGGCTGGCGTCGACGCAGTCGCCAATGCCGTCAAGGTCACCCTCGGCCCTAAGGGGCGCTACGTCGTGCTCGATAAAAAGTTCGGCGCGCCCACGATCACCAATGACGGCGTCACGATCGCCCGCGAGATCGAGGTCGAGGACGTTTTTGAGAATCAGGGCGCTCAGCTGGTCCGAGAGGTCGCCACGGCGACCAACGATGTGGCCGGCGATGGCACCACCACGGCGACCCTGCTTGCCCAGATCATTGTTCGGCAGGGGCTAAAAAATGTGGCCGCCGGGGCAAACCCGCTGGCTCTGCGCCGCGGTATCGAGAAGGCAGTAGACGAGGTTGTCGAGAACCTTCGCGAGAAGCAGTCAAAAGAGGTTGCGGGCAAGGACCAGATTGCACGGGTCGCCGCGATCTCCGCCGCCGACGATGAGATCGGCAACGTGATCGCCGATGCGATCGAGAAAGTTGGCAAAGACGGCGTGGTCAACGTCGAGGAGGGTCAGACCTTCGGAATGGAGTTGGAGTTCACCGAGGGCATGCAGTTCGACAAGGGCTATATCTCGCCCTACATGGTCACCGACCAAGACCGCATGGAGGCGGTTTTGGAGGATCCCTACATCCTCATTGCCAACCAGAAAATCGGTTCGGTCCGCGACATCCTTCCTGTCTTGGAGCAGGTTATGCAGGGTGGGAAGCCGCTTCTGATCGTCGCCGAGGACGTTGAGGGGGAGTGCCTCGCAACGCTCGTCGTCAACAAGTTGCGGGGCACCTTCACCGGTGTCGCCGTCAAGGCACCGGGATTCGGCGATCGCCGTAAGCGGATGCTTGAGGACATCGCGATTCTCAGCGGAGGCGAGGTGATCACCGAGGAGATGGGTCTCAAACTCGAGAACACCCAGCTCACCCAGCTCGGCAAGGCTCGCCGCGTCGTCGTCTCCAAGGACACGACGACGATCATCGACGGCTCCGGCGATGGCGATGGCATCAAGGGCCGGATCAAGCAGATCAAACAGGAGATCGAGAACACCGACTCCGATTTCGATCGTGAGAAGCTCCAGGAGCGTCTCGCCAAGCTTGCCGGCGGCGTCGCTGTGGTCAAGGTCGGAGCGGCAACCGAGACCGAGATGAAGGAGAAAAAGCATCGCGTCGAGGATGCCCTGCAAGCGACCCGAGCGGCGCTTGAGGAGGGTGTTGTGCCTGGCGGAGGGGTCGCCCTTCTCAACGCTCAGGCCGGACTCGATCCGGACAAGCTCGATGACCCAGACGAGCAAACCGGTGCGCGGATAATTCGCCGTGCACTGGAGGAGCCGGTTCGCCAGATTGCTCGAGAACTCCGGCCTGGAGGGCTCAGTTGTGGTCAATAAGGTCCGTGACCTGAAGGCGGGTGAAGGACTGGATGCGGCCACCGGTGACTACGGCGATCTGATCAAAGCCGGCGTCATCGATCCGACGATGGTGACCCGCTCGGCGCTGCAAAACGCAGCCTCGATTGCCAAGAACATTCTCGTCACCGAGGCGATCATCGCCGAGCCGCCCGAGGAGGGCGGCGCCGGTGGTGGCATGCCGGGTGGCATGCCTGACATGGGCGGGATGATGTAGCAACGCCGCCAAGGCGTGTGCTCGCCCGTTTCGGGCGAGCGTTTTATTGAGAGGCTCGGGGATTCCCGAGCCTCTCTTTTTTTTTGCATTTCAGCTGAGTTCTTTCCAAAGGATTTGGCAGCCACCATCCTTTGAACCAGGCGGTGCCGCTATGCAGCTGGGGTGCCGTTGGCGAGGACATCCTCCATACGCTTCGGACTGACTCCAAGCTCCTCTGCGTCAGCGCTTCCCCTAGCGCTCAGCATCGGGACCTCCATCAGCTCGGCCTCCTCCCAGGTGGCAAAAGCCTGCTCGCCGATCAGCGAGCGCAAGCTGATCAGTCCGCTGCGAATCAGTGGGAGGGGAAGGTGCAGTAGGGGGCGCGGGCGGCCCGCAATGCGGCTGACGAGATCAGACATCTGGTCATAGCTCATCGTCTCGGGGCCGGCAAGCTCATAGCGCGGCTGTCCGGTGCCGACTGCGTTGATTACGCAACTGGCTGCGTCCTGGGCCCAGATCGGCTGGAATCGAGCCTGGCCACTGCCCGAAACAGGGATGACAGGGAGGAAGGAAAAGCGGCGAAGCAGGGTTACCCAGGGGTCGCCGTGGTCATAGACGATCGAAGGAGCGAAGATCGTCGTCTGCAAGGGGGAGGAGCTGACCGCGCACTCGGCGAGCCACTTGGCTCGGAAAAAACGGGTGCGCTGGGCAGAGTGGGCATTGAGGGCGCTGAAGAAAATGAAGCGCCGCACACCGCCTCGCTCCGCCGCCTCCAAAAGGCGGACCGTCGCCAGCCCGTTTAGCTCCTCGATTCTATGCGGGGGTTGGTCGCGGATCGTCGCTGCAAGATGAATCACCGTCTCGACTCCGCGCAGCGCCTGGCGCACCAAGTAGGGGTCAGACATCTCCCCGAGATCACCCAGTGCGATCTGGACGTCGACCCGGAACGCCCCCAGTCGCCTTGGCTCACGCACCAGGCAGCGAACGTCCTCGCCGCGCTCCAGGAGTTGGGGAAGCAGTCGCGATCCGATGCTTCCCGTCGCTCCGGTCAGAAGCAACATCGCTGCCCTCGGCTGGAGTTGGGGTCTCCCATCGCGTCGCCCCCAACCCTAGTGACCCCCTCCGCCGCCGTTCGGCGTCCCACATCCCTAAAATGTCCACTCGCGCTTGGTCGGGGCATGAGCCCACGCCCGGCACCGAAAGACGACTTAGGAGAAAGACTCGAATGACATACGTCATAGCCGAGCCGTGCATAGGCCAGAAGGACAACTCATGTGTCGAGGTCTGTCCGGTCGACTGCATCCACCCGACCCCCGATGAGCCTGACTACGATTCGGTCGAGATGCTCTACATCGATCCGGACGAGTGCATCGATTGTGATGCCTGCGTCGAGGCCTGTCCGGTTGATGCCTGCTTTGCAGAGGACCAGCTGCCGGCAGAGTGGGCCAAATATGCCCCGATCAACGCCGACTACTACAAGAACAACAGGGCTTCTGCCTAGTTGCCGATGACCTGATCGAGCGGCTGCGAGACCACAGGCCGGCGCGATCCGATCGACTTTCCGCATTCAAGGTCATCTGCAGGAGACGAACTGAGAGTGTCAATCATGGTGGTGCGAGGATCTGATTTTTCTCCCCTGTCCAGATGGCACCGGAGGAATGGTGTCGTCAAGAGCCGACCGTTCCCTCAACTTGAATTCGAGATTCCTGGCAAGCTGATCAGGGAGTCAGGGAGTCTCCTACTGGACAACCGGGAGTGGGGTGCCGCTCATCGGGGCGATCTCACCTGCTCCGGGTACCGCTTGCAGAACTGGGAGCTCCTGAGGAGTGGCGGCGAGGATCCCGCGTGCTGCCTGGCGAATTGACTGCGACGCTGGGGAGTCGGGATCGGCGGTGACCAAGGGCGTGCCCCGGTCGGCGTGCTCGCGCAGGGCCTCCGAAAGCGGAACCTTGCCGAGCAAGGGAACGTCAAGCTCATCGGCCAGTTGCTGGCCTCCGCCCTCGCCAAAGATCGCCAGTCGCTCTCCGTCGGGGGTGGTGAAGCCCGACATGTTCTCGATCACTCCAAGCAGCTCGAGGTCGAACTTCGACGCCATCTCCGCTCCTCGACGGGCGACGGACTGAGCCGCGGGCTGCGGGGTGGTGACGATCACGAACTTCGCTTGGGGCAAGAGCTGCGCGAGCGTCATCGAGACGTCACCGGTACCTGGTGGAAGGTCGAGCAGCAGGTACTCGAGCTCTTCCCAGGCGACATCCTCAAGAAACTGCTGGATCGCCTTGTGGAGCATCGGCCCCCGCCACACAACTGCGGCGTTCTCCTCGACAAAGAAGCCGATCGACATCACCTTGACACCTCCAGCCGCTTCCAGCGGCAAGATTTTTCGCTCGGCGTTGACCTCCGGTTTGCTGTTTACACCGAGCATGCGTGGAATCGAGTAGCCGTAGACGTCGCAGTCCAGGGCCCCTGCCGGATGGCCTTCCGCGCTTAACGCTGCGGCAAGGTTGGCGGTCATCGTCGACTTGCCTACCCCCCCCTTGCCCGATGCAACGCAGATCACGTTTTTGACCTTTGCCAGGGCTCCCTGGGGCAATTTGCCACGGCCAAGCGTCTCCTGGAGATCTCCCTTCTCCTGGTCAGAGAGGACGTCGAAGCCGACAGAAACCGCGGTCACGCCGTCGAGCTCGGAGACCTGTTGTGCCACCGCCTGTTCGAAGTGGGATCGAATCGGACAGCCGGCTGTTGTTAGCGATACGACGATCTCAACCCTGCCATTGTCATGGACTGCGATCGAACGAACCATGCCCAGCTCAACTATCGAACGGCGCAGCTCCGGGTCGATGACGGCGCGCAGTTTCTCGGTGATCTGATCCTTGCTTGGCAGTGGCATCCGTATCCATTCTCGCAAAGCGCCGACAGCGGAGCCCGTTGGCCCCAGCGAAGGAGCCCTGGTCGCCCGATCTAGTCCCCCGGGCTTGCCAGGCAGTCGCGATCATTGCGCAAGCTCGTGGCCTTCGCTGAGGCGCTTGGATACTGCGGCTCCGCATCCGGCGGCGGTTCACTTTCTGGAATCCGCAATGGCTTGCGGGCCGCGGCAGACCTCCTTGATGGGGATATTTCCGATCACAGACATCACGGCAGCCGGTCGCCTCAGCTGCCACTCTCTGGTGGCCGCTACGTTGCCGACCCCGCTGGGCTGGGAAATGAGCGAATCAGGTGAGGATCCAGGATCCACAGCCGGATCGGTAGGGTGCAGGATCTGATGTCGAAGGCAACCCTCCATACCAGCGCCGGGGCGATCATCTTTGAGCTGCACGATGACGATGCCCCAGAGACCGTTGAGAACTTCCGCAAGCTGGCCGCCGATGGGTTCTACGACACACTGGTATTTCACCGGGTAATTCCCGACTTCATGATCCAGGGTGGTTGTCCGGAGGGGACCGGGCGCGGTGGTCCCGGCTACAGCTTCAAGGACGAGATCAACGACCACAAGATCGTGCGAGGGGCTTTGGCGATGGCCAATTCAGGTCCCGACACAAACGGCTCTCAGTTTTTCATCGTGACCGCGGCAGCTGCCCCTTGGCTCGACGGTAAGCACACCGTTTTCGGAGAGGTGACCGATGGAATGGATGTAATCGATGCGATTGAGTCAAGCGAAACCGATGGTTCCGATCGCCCGCTTGAGCCCCAGCTCATCGATAGCATCGACCTCTCCGAGTAGGGCTCGTCTCAGTCAGTCGCCGGGTCCTCGACGGCTCGTCCTTCTCCCTGGCGCCTATCGCGGTGGCGGCGAAGGGCCTCCCCCGGGCGCCAGAGGCTGACCAGACCGGCGACCAAGGTGACGAGGAAGATCTGCCCAGCCATCATCTCCAACCCTGAGATCATCTGGCCCGGCTGTCCGGCCGGGACAAGATCGCCGTAGCCGGTGGTGGTCAGGGTTGTATAGCTGAAGAAGAGAAAGTCGGAGCCCTGTGGGTGGGCGACGCCGTGAAAGAAGGCGCCTCCCTGGATTCGGGCAATCGTTCCATAGGCAAAGCTAAACAGGAGCCCCAGCACGGTGTAGACGCTTATCGCTCCGAGGATTGTCCGAAACCCAACCTCTGTCGCGGTGACAACCCGACGCAAGACGGCTGCCATAGCGACCGCCAGCAACGCGATCTGGATCAGCGAGGCGAGGTTGAGCCAGGCACGCTCCCCGGTCGCCGCCGAAATTGCCCCAAGTGCGACCGTGAGGACGGAGAATCGGACCGCCGTACGAACCACTCGGGCGCGAGCACCGGAGCTGGTCAGCGAGACCACGGAGGTTGCGCTGGTGGCGATGATCAGCACTACGGCTGGCCAGCCGCGATTTGAGAGAAGTGAGGCGAGTACGTAGGTGAGCAGGACCAGCAGGAGGACCAGCCCAAAGGCATCGCTTATCTGCTCTGCGCGCTGTAGCCAGCGCTCGCGGGTGCGAGCCCGACGGGATGCCGAGTCCATGACCGGCAGTTCGGGCGGGAGCGCTCGTTTCCTCCCAGCTTGCTACAGACCGACGGGATGACGTGTGACGAAACCGCTCGACGGAACCATCTGCTGGTGCCAGCGGGGTCCGCTCACCCCGGCTGGGTCTTCACGGGTGTCGTAGCGAAGACCGGCGATCACCATGTAGACGTGTTCGGAGTTGGCGTAGATCGTGATCCAGCGGCCGACCCCCGGGACTCCCCACTGTGCAAGCTGACCCGAGACAAGGGGGGTGTTGAGAAGGCCCGCTCCGTGCAGGGCGAAGCTGACCGAGCCAGAGCAGTCATAGCCTCGCGATATCCAGTTGAGGTGTCCACCTCCCCAAACATAGGGTCGGTGGTCGATCCGGTTGGCAGCTGCGATCACCGCCTTTACCCTAGGCGGGGCATTGGGAGGAGCTAGGGCTCTGCCGTTGAGAAGCGTTGCCGCGCAGGTTTCGCTGTTCAATTCCATCCCAAACACCCCCGGTCGACACAGCCCGGGCCCTTCGGGCAGAGGGCTCTCGATCGCCGCCGTCGCGCCTGCGGCGCTCAGCGCAGCGACCGCGCAGAGGATCGCGAGAATGAGGGCGAGCAATCGGGTTGCGGCACCGGTGCTACTTGACGCGTGTCCGGTGCCCCGCTCGCTCGGATTTGGGTAGGCCGCAACCAAGCTCCCACTCGCAGTCCCCGATTGGAACCGTCTCGAGGTCCTCACCAGCGTCAAACGTGGCTCCCCTGATGGAACCCAGAAGCATTCTGCGGCAGGTGGTCCAGATCGTCGGAAAAAATGGCGAGGCCGATCGCGGCCTCTGTGAGCAGCAGATTGGTGCCCGTCTCGCTGACCTGGGCTGGACTCGCCTGGCCGGGCTCGGTGATGGAGGCGCAGAGGCGCTCGCGCAAAGAGGGCTGAGACCGACGACAGGCAGGAGCGGCGGCGATCCGGTGTCGGCTTCTGATCATGATCTCCAGCGGGGCACTCACCTGCCGCAGTACCTTCGGCTCAGGATAATCGAAGCTGATCGGGCAGGCGAGGATTCGTGCTGGGCCGACCTCCCGCTTGCGGGAGAGTCGCCAACCCCGTACGGTGAGCGCTGAGATCGTTACCCACGCTGCGACTCGGGCCGAGGCCCGAGTTCGTGGCCAAACCGGAAGCCCAGATGACGGAGAAACCCGCGCGTCCAGCCGATCCAAAAGAGTTCGATCTGGCCGCCTTTCCCCTTGCACCACGTTCGCGGCACCTCCTGATGCTCGAGTTCGGGGATCGCAAGGACTTTGACGATCCCCGCCTGGAGTGGCGCCGTCTTTTTTCCGAGCTATTGGGAACGTTCTTTTTGGTCCTGGTTGCAGCTGGCGGCGCTCTGCTCCATGCCAAGGGTCAGATCAGCCTCCCGGCGGCCGTCGTCGCTCCCGGCCTGATGGTGATGGCGATCATCCTTTTCATGGGCGCCGTCTCCGGTGCTCACCTGAACCCCGCTGTCTCACTTGCATTCGCCTTGCGTGGGGATTTTCCCTGGAAACGGTTACCCGGCTACATCATCATCCAGCTGATCGGCGCAACGCTTGCCTGCCTCTTTTTACTCGCAGTGTTTGGCAACGTCGAGCACCTGGGGGCCACCCTGCCGGGGGCTGGATACCACGCCTGGCAGGCGCTTTTGATGGAGATAGTGCTCAGCGCCGGTCTGCTAAGCGTTATCTTGGGTACGGCCTCCGCAGCCCAAAACGTGGGCGCGATTGCCGCACTTGGAGTCGGCGGCTATATCGCTTTGGCGGGGCTTTGGGCAGCGCCGGTAAGCGGAGTCTCGATGAATCCGGCCCGCTCGTTCGGTCCGGCACTGGTGAGCGGAGATTTCACCAGCTACTGGGTATACCTCGCCGGTCCCCTCGCCGGAGCGTTGATCGCCGTCGGCTGCGCCGTGATACTGCGCGGTCGAGGCGGCAGCTCGATTTCGCGCGCCGCGGGCTCGGGCGTGCTCGATCCGGGGAGTCTGCTCGCGCGCCAACGCCTGGCTCACGAAATCGAGACCGGCAAGGTCGATCCAATGGCGATCAGGCGCGAGGAGGAGCAGCAGCGCTAGGTTGATTGCGCCCGCAAGCCGAGTTTTCAAGTTGAGAGGAGAGAGTTGATGACAGGAAAGGCCGACTTCAGCGCCGAGGAGTGGGAGGTTGTTCTGGAGGCACCGACGAGCGCCGGAATGATCGTCTCCACCGCAGAGCGGGGTGGCACCTTCCGTGAGGCCTTCGCGATCGCCAAGGCCTATACAGAGGCCCGCAAGGAGCATGGGGACTCCTCGCTGCTCGATGAGGTCGTCTCTCACAAGCCCGAGATGGACCACACTCGGACCCACTCAGCCGCTGAGCTAAAGGAGCATGGCTTGCAGCGCATCCGCGAAGCGATCGCGCTGCTCGAGCCAAAGGCCAGCCCGGATGAGCTGGGCGAGTACCGCCGATTTGTCGTCTCACTCGCCGAGCGGGTCGCCGGAGCCAAGACTGAGGCTGGTGGGCAACCGGTGAGCGAGGCCGAGAAGGGGGCGATCGCCGAGATCACGCAGGCTCTCGGCTCCTAGAGCTGCATGCAGCTACCGACGGACGTTGGACGCTGGCCGGTGTCGGACTAAAACGGCCTGAGTTCCTAGCGGCCTTCTGAGGGAACAAGGAACCGGACCTTAACGACTTTGGGCACCCGATCACCTCCGGAATCTTGATCGCCCGATCGCCGCCCCGGCGCCATATCCTAAGTTTGGAGAAGCCGATCCGAGTACCGTGGTCTCGAGCAAGGCACGGCTCACGATTATGAGCGGACAGGAGCTCGCCCTAGCAATCTCGGTTTTTCTCGCCTGCGCGGTTGAGGCCGTTGAGGCGCTCACAATCGTCCTCGCGGTCGGTGCAACGCGCAGCTGGTCCTCGGCCCTCGCCGGTGCGGGGGCAGCCCTCCTTCTACTTGCTGCTCTGACCGCTGCCGTCGGTCCCGCGCTGACCTCTTTACCGATTGACGCACTGCGGCTAGTGATTGGCGGTCTCCTCCTCCTCTACGGAATGCAGTGGCTGCGAAAGGCGATCTTGCGGGCGGGGGGTTTGAGAGCACAGCACGACGAGCAAAAAATCTTCAGGGAAGAGGTCGTTGCTGCCAGGGATGCGGGCCCGTCGGCAGCGGGCCTTGACGCCTATGCCTTCACGATCTCTGCCAAAGGGGTATTCCTCGAGGGATTGGAGGTCGTCTTCATCGTTCTCACATTCGGTGCCAGCCAGCACCGGATAGAGCTTGCTGCGCTTGCTGCGCTCGTCGCTGTCCTTGCGGTAGTGGCCGCGGCAATTGCGGTGCGCGCTCCTTTGGCTCGCGTCCCGGAGAATGCCTTGAAGTTCGGCGTCGGAATCATGCTCAGCTCATATGGCATCTTCTGGGGAAGTGAGGGTGCTGGAGCCCATTGGCCGGGATCTGACGCGGCGCTGTTGGTGATTATTCCCCTGATGCTCGCGGTCTCGCTGGGGATGGTCTGGCTGCTCGGCACCGTGCCCAAGCGCAACGATCGCAGACCAAAACCATCGGATGACGCGATGGCAAGCACGTGAGACGCCTCAGTTCCCTGCTCGGGCTCGGGTTGGAGTTTGTGGTCGGCGACGATTGGCTTACGGCGCTCGGTGTTGTGCTGGGCTTGAGCCTTACCGCGGCAATAGCCGGCAGCGGCCCCGCCTGGCTTGTGATGCCCCTGGCCGTCCCCCTCTTGCTCGCCCTCTCCGTTTGGCGAGTAGTGCGAGGGCAGACCTAGCGGCAGAGTGGCGAAGATCGCTTCGACGAGCTCACGCTCAACGGCCGCCGAAGATCGTGCGCCGGTAGACGCTGCTCACTCCGGGGCGAGCGGCCTGGCTTAGGTTGGTTGACGTCGATTCATAAGCCGCCAGTGAAGCTCCTGCCGAGCATGAAACATTGCCCGAATCGCCATTTCCTCCCGCTGAATAGCGACCGGTCTGCCGTGAGATCAGAAACGTGCCGTGGTGGAGGAGATCGTGGACGTAGACGTTGCTGACCTTTGGGTTGACCCCAAAGCCGTCGTAGGGGTTGCCGAGGTTGGTGGCGACGCTTTGGAAGCAGACAAATCGGCCGTCTTTCGGAATATCTGGCCTCGAGGAATCCCCGTTTGCAATCGCTTTGCTCCCGCCCCCGCTCCGCGACGCCAGTAGCACCTGTCCGCTTCCGATTTCACGCACGAAGATGTTGTCAACTCGGTTTGCGATATCGCTGAGGTTGGTGGCAGTGCTCTCAAAAGCCACCCGACCCCCGTCGCCATCGACGGATGGATTGATCGCCGCCTGGTTTGCCACCTTGGCGCTTTCTGAAACCGAGACGATCGAGGTATTTCCATTGTCTAGCTTGCGCTCATAGATCTGGGACTCTCCGTTTGTTGCCAGCGGGCTGAGATTGGTGGCGGTTGACTCAAAGACGGCGGCATTGCCGCTGGATGAAATCTGCGGCACAGTGGAGTCGCCATTTGCGACCGGACCGGAGCCCGCGCCCCTTGAGATCAGCGTCGTCGTATTGGTTCTCAAATCCCGCAGGTAGATGTTGATCTCGCCTCGTTTGGCGCCTGGCGCTAGGTTGGTCGCGGTAGATGCGAAGACAATTTTTTCCCCGTCTGAGGAGATCGAAGGCGAAAAGCTGGTCCCGTTGCCCTTCGCCCCAAACTTTCCGCTTGCCCGAGATAAGAGGATCGTCTCGTCCTTGCGGGAGAGGCGGAGGTAGACGTTTGACTCTCCTCCGCGGCCTCCCAGGTTGCTCGCCTTGGAAGTGAAGGCGACGTTCCAGCCTCCGCCCGAAGCCGCTGGTTCTGAGCTTTCCCCGTTCGCCAACGCTCCGCTGGAGGAGCGCGAGATTAGCTCGGTGCGATCCTGAGGGACATCACGCAGATAGACTTGGCCGCCGGCGCGGGGCCCGGAGAGATCTGTGTGATTTGAGACGTATGCCACATAGTCTCCGTCCAGGGAAATCGAGGGAGCGGAGCTGTTGTGGATGGCTGGCGCTCCACTTGGTCCATCCGACCTGCTGACAAGCATGGTTCTGTAGTCGTTGAAGGGTCCGGCCTCACTGATGATTGGCAAGGAGAGCAGCAGCGAGGTGGCAGCAAGCAAGGTGAGCGGGACGCGGATTTTTGAAAATGTTTGTCGAAAGGGTCGCAAGAGATGAATCCGACTGTCCGAACGCCAGGTGGCCCTCGAGAGCCAAGATGCTGTGGAACTGTCTGTATCGGTTGAAATGCCACGTAGCTTGACCGGGCAAACCCCTGATCAGGGCGGCCTTTCCGCGCCCGCCAGCTCCGCCCGAGAGCCCAGTCGACCTGCCGCTAGGCCCGATCACCAACCACCGGCCGCGGTTTTTAGCCACCGCTTAGCCTTGGGCCCGAGCATTAAAGAGCTGGAGCGCAGCACTCGGACTCCAAACGTCATGCGTCTACGCCTCGTCATCGCCTCGGTTCTCATCGCTGTCACCGCACTCCTGGCAGGATGCGGCAGCGGCAGCGGCACCAATTCCGCTCCGACTTCAACCTCAGCCACCAACCCCGCGACGGCGGCCCGACCACATCGATCTCTCGCGCAAGCCCAGCACCAAGCAGATCGGGCCGGCGCACGGCATGCGGGTTCCGCCTCAAGGCGCATAAAGACAAAGACGGTCTTGAGCAAGCATCGCGGGCGAAGCCTGGCGCCGGCGTTGCCGTTAATCAAGGGCCCGAAACTAGATGTGACCAAGAAAGTAGCCGCCTGCTTTAAGGCCGGCCACGCGGGCATCGTGGGAAGCACGATGCCCGGGGCATATGAGATTTTCAATACCACCGGGCCGGGGGGTGGGGGGGTCGAGGTAGCCGCGACCCGCAGCGCAGCCGTGGCGCGCGAGGTCGGTCAAACGATCACGGCGACAGGGCATTACGTTGTGATTCCAACCAAGATCCCAACGGCGGTGGCGGCAGTTGCAAATGGTGCCAGTACGGGTGATCGCATGTTGGCCGTCAGGTGCGCAGAACTCGCTGGCTAGTACACCCATCCATAAATACTGACCTGAATTACTTGAAGGAGCATGAGGCAAGACGTGGAATCTCTTCGGCCATGGCACGCCCTGCCCGCGACAAGGTCGAGCTGAGCGAGGAGGAGCGCACCGGGCTTGAGCGAATCGCCCGCGCCGAGAAGCTTCCCTGGCGCGAGGTGCAGCGGGCCAAGATCGTCCTCTACGCGGCCGAGGGCTAAAGCGACGTGGATATAGCCCTCCGCCTTGACACCTCGGCGGGGATCGTCGGCCGCTGGCGAAGACGCTTTTGCGCCGAACGCCTGGAGGGTTTGAATGACCGACCCCGCGCGGGGCGCCCGCGCCGTTTTCCCCCCGGAGAAGGTCGCCGAGGTAAAGGCGATCGCCTGCGAGCTGCCCGCCACCCAGGGGCTGCCGCTCTCGCGCTTCAGCCGTACTGAGTTGCACCGGCTGGTGATCGAGCGCGGCGTCACAGATGCCTCTGCCTCGACGATCTGGCGCTGGCTTTCACAGGACGCGATCCGCCCCTGGCAGGTGCGCTGCTGGATCTTTCGCCGCGACCCCGACTTCCTCGCCAAAGCATCGAGGGCGCTCGAGCTCTATGGGCGCCGCTTCGGAGGGCGGCGACTGCGCCCTAACGAGTACCTGATCTCGGCTGATGAGAAGTCCCAGCTCCAGGCGCTGGGACGTCGCCACCCGACGACGCCGCCGGGGTCCGCTCGAGCGCTGCGCTATGAGTTCGAGTACCGCCGCGGGGGCACCCTCGCCTACCTGGCTGCCTGGGACGTCCACCACGCCAACCTCTTCGGCCGCATCGAGGAGAAGACCGGGATCGAGCCCTTCGGTCGCCTCGTAGATGAAGTGATGGCGAGTGAGCCCTACGCCTCGGCCAAGCGGGTCTTTTGGATCGTCGACAACGGCTCCTCCCACGCCGGGCAGGCCTCGATCGAGCGCCTCGAGGGAAAGTGGAAGAACCTGCGGCTGATTCATCTGCCGATCCACGCCTCCTGGCTCAACCAGATCGAGCTCTACTTCTCGATCGTGCAGCGCAAGGCGCTGACCCCCAACGACTTCGGCTCTTTGGAGGGCTCACCGAGCGATTGCTTGCCTTCCAAGAGCGCTACGCGCAGCTCGCCCGCCCCTTCGAGTGGACGTTCACGCGCGCCGACTTGGAGCGGGTGATCGAGCGGGTCGACGGAGGGGGCCGAGAGCGCCGCGCCCTCGCCGCCTGAGGCCTACGCGGCGAGTCGGATCCCAGCCGGGGTGGAGGTGGCGCCAATCCAAACGGCGACTGCCTCCAGCAAGCTGGCACGCAAGAAGATACGTGAGCGGCTCGCGAGGTCGATCAGCGCGGCAGCGGCGAGCTCGCGATCGATAACTCGCTGCTCTGCCTTGGCAAGCAGGGCGCGGGCGAGCCGCCCGCGCTCCAGTGGCGTGTCGATCTGCCCGGCAACGGCGTCAAGCAGCAGCGGATCGGGATCGTCTTCCTCGACCGCCTCGCAGAGACTGCCGAGCTCTGGTGAGAAGAGCTTCGGCAGCTCGACCTGCAACGAGAGGTCGGCGGCGGGGAGGTCCCACAAATCATCAAAGAGCGCCTCGAACTCCACATCGGAAAGCTGGGAGGTCCACTCTGCGCCCTGGCGGGCAGCGCCGCTCAGGAAGGCCCGCGCAAGGCTCTCCGCGGACGGACCCCGCTCGATGTCACAGCAGCGCTTCGCCTTGCGACCGGAGCCGCAAGGACAGGGCTCGTTGCGCCCGACCTTCGCCACGGGTAAATCGTCTCGAAGGCTCCGGTCGGAACCACCGTTCAGTTACCGCTCGAACTTACGGACGCGTCTACTAGCCCGGGGATGGACAGGCCAAAATCCGGCCTTCAGATCGAGTAAGGAATCGAGCGTTTTGTGATCGGATCTCGGGTCCGGTGCTGGCTCGAATCTCGGGCTTTGCCAGCGACGCTTGGCAAGACAGTCAAAACGGGCGTGAGCCTGATCGGTGCGGGTGATTGTGCCAACGGGAGCTGGCGTGCACCCCGAGTGCGCCCGGGGCGTTGGATCGTCAAGATCAACCCCAGAGAAAAACCGGGTTCAGGGTGGCGATTTTGGCAAGCAGCGCTTTTGCACCGGACCTGGCTGTCGCAAGGATTGAACTTGACTGCCACAGACCGTACCCATCCAAACGTCACGCTCGGCGTGCTCGCTCTTGGCGGTTTGGCCTACGCGATGCTCAGCTCTCTGGTTGTCCCGGCGCTGCCGACGATGCAGCACGAGCTGCACACGACCGAGACCGGGATCACCTGGCTGCTCACCGGCTACCTGCTGGCCGCCTCGGTCGGGACTTCGATCCTGGGACGGCTGGGCGATATGTATGGCAAGGAGCGCCTCTTGCTGTGGACGCTTGTGATTCTCGCCTTCGGCACCCTTTTGGGCGCACTGTCGAGTGCGTTGATACCGATCATCGTCGCCCGCTTCATTCAGGGCGCCGCTGGGGGGATCTTCCCGCTGGCGTTTGGAATAGTTCGCGATGAGTTTCCGCGCGAGAAGGTCGCGGGCGGAATCGGCCTGCTCTCGGCGATCCTTGGCGTCGGCGGTGGGGTGGGGATTGTTCTCTCGGGGGTGATCCTCGAGCACCTCAACTACCACTGGCTATTCTGGATCCCACTCGCCCTGATCCTGATCGCCGCATTTGCGACCTGGCGCTTGGTACCCGAATCCCCGGTTCGCGTTCCCGGTCGCGTTAACTGGCTTGCCGCAGCGCTGATGACGGTCGGCCTCTCAGCGCTGCTGCTGGCGATTAGCGAGACTACGACCTGGGGTTGGGGGTCGACGAAGACATTGATGCTGATTGCCGTCGGGACTGCCTTCACGCTCGCCTGGATCATGGTGGAGGTGCGTGCCAGTGAACCGTTGATCGATATGGCGATGATGCGCGTGCGGGGCGTTTGGACGACAAACGCCGCCGCCTTCCTCCTCGGAGCGGGGCTTTATGCCTCCTTCATCGTTTTTCCTCAGTTCGCACAGCTCCCTACCAGCACCGGTTTTGGCTTCGGCGCCTCGGTCGTGGTCTCGGGGTTGTATCTGCTCCCTGCGACGATCGGAATGACAATTCTCGGCCTCAAAGCCGGTGCGATTTCAGCTCGATTTGGATCCCGTGCCGCGCTACTCGTGGGAACCTTGTTCGCGATGGCGTCCTTCGCTTTGCTGGCACTTGCCCATGCTCATCCCTATCAGTTGCTGGTCGCCGCCGCGTTACTCGGGGTGGGTATCGGACTCGCCTTTGCGGCACTTGGCAACCTCATAGTTCAGGCCGTGCCAAGCCACCAGACCGGTGTCGCCAGCGGCATGAATACCGTCATGCGAACCCTAGGCGGCGCCCTCGGCGGGCAGCTCTCCGCGACCTTCATCGCCGAGAACACGGCCCATGGCCTGCCGACGGTTACCGGCTTTACCGAGACTTTCCTGATGGCAACTGGATTCCTGGTGCTCTGCTTTGGTGCCGGCTTGATGGTGCCCAGGGTGCTTGCCGGGGCGACGACAGACGACGATCGCAGCGAGGAGCCGGTTAGCGCCGAAGGCGCTCAGGCCTGATCAGACTGCCGCGCCCGCGACATTCCGCCAGGCTCTTGGGAGGACGGTCGGGCGCGGTTGCTCCCTGAGGCGCCGACGTACCGGTGGTACTTCATGCCGAGATGCTGCTCCTTTCATCTCACCTTCTTGGTGCCCGGAATCGCTTCGGTTGATCGCTGCTGCGATCGCTGTGAGGCGGGAACGCCGGGGTTTGAGTGACCGGATCTTGTGTCCGCGTCCCGGCACGCCGCCTGCGCTCGCCGGCATTTTTCCTCAAGCGGGATTGGAGGAGCTCAGGTGTCCATCTTGCAAGTACGCCATGCCCCGAGTGAGAGAAAAAGGGCGAGCCAGGCCAGGAGGACCCCAAGCGCCAGCCCCGCAGACATCATCACGGTCGAACCGTGCATGTCACCGAGGCTAACCGGACTGAAGTGGACCAGCGCTTGGCTCAGGATCCCCCGTCGCGAACCGCCCAACGAGGTTATGTTGGCAAGAATCGGGCTGGCCACAAGCTGCCAGCCGATCAACACGGTGAGTGAGACCGTGCGGGAGGCGGTCAGCGAGGCGAAGCCGACCGCCACCGTGCACACCACCCCGGTCGAGAGCAGGGAGAAGCCAAGGCCCTTGATCAAGAGGCTCAGATCAGGCGTGGTCGAACCGGCGGCGAAGACCAGGGTTCCGATCACAATCAGCGCGTAGCCAGCACCGCACACCAGCCAGGTCAACCCAAGCGCAGCGGGCACGCGGGAGGCAAAGAGCGCAGCTCGAGAGCGGCCGGTGACAACCAGGTCGCGGAAGACGCCGGAGGCCACGTCTCCGGCGCCCGCCTCGACGCCGATCAGGATCGCCGCGAGCGGACCGAAGAAGACGACCAGCAGGCGCAGCGCATCGGGGTAGGCGCCGAGCCCGCCCGCCGGCGCGTATTTAGTCGGATCGGAGGAGTGCTGGATCGCTCGCACCAGGTAAAAGATCAAAAGCGGTCCAAGGGTAAGGACGAGTGCCCAGATCATCGTCCCGCGCCTCTTGCGCAACTTGAGCAGGTCGGCCCCCGTCATTTGCAGCCCGATCGCGGTCATGTCTTGACCTCGGCCGGTGTGGCGTTTGGATTGACCGAGTCCTCATCAAGGCGCGAGGTGACCTCCAGGAAGCGCTGCTCGAGACTCTGACGGGCCGGCTCAAGACGCATGACCCCAACGCCCGCAGCGACCAGCTGGGCATTCAGTGCCGCCGCCGTGCTTGGGTCACCGGCAAGCACGACGCGAAGTTCCTCGTCTGAGGTGTGAGCTTCACGCACCAGCTCGCTGGCGCTCAGCGTTTGAAGGGCAAGCTCTGAGTCGTCAACCTCGAGGATCAGCTCACGGCGACCTCCTCCTGAGGCCAGATCAGAAATCGAGCCCTGGGTGACGATCTTGCCGCGATCGACAATCGCCGCAGCATCGCAGGTCTTTTCCACCTCATCGAGCAAGTGGGAGGACAGAAACACAGTTCTGCCCTCCTGCTCGACCATTGTGCGGATCATCAGGCGGAACTCCTGGATACCGGCAGGGTCCAGTCCGTTTGTCGGCTCATCGAGAATCAGAAGCTTGGGGTCGGCGAGCAGGCAGCGCGCTACGCCGAGGCGCTGCCGCATTCCCAGTGAGTACTTCTTTACCTTCTCGCCGCCGCGCTCGGCAAGCCCCACCCGAGCAAGCGCCGGATCGATACGGCCATGAGCCTCTGACCCTCGCGCGGCAGCGATGATCAGCAGGTTCTCGCGGCCGCTGAGCTGTCGATGAAATCTTGGCTCCTCGACAATCGCACCGACAGATTGGAGCGCCACATTGCGCTCAGCCGGCACCTGATGACCGAGCAGCCTGATGCTTCCGGCGTTGGCGCGTGTGAGCCCGAGCAGCGTACGAATTAGCGTCGTCTTGCCCGCTCCGTTGGGCCCCAGGAAGCCGAAGGCCACACCAGCCGGCACCAATAGATCGACCGAATCAAGGGCCGTGCGGTCTCCGAAGCGCTTGGTCAGAGCGTGGGTTTGGATCGCCGGGGCAATCGCGCTGGGGTCGAAGGGGTGTGGGCTAGCTGCGGCGTGCATGGTGGGTGGTCGAGAGGGCGCCAATTTTCGCGCTGTTGTTTCCCAACGTCCGCCCTCGGCAGGGTTTGAGACAAGCATAGGGACCCTCGAGTCCCATGGTCGAGTCGCATCTGAGCGGCCTCCGAGGTCTCGTTGGGCGCCTTGAACAGAGCAATATGAGCGCTCCACAGTGAAGCCAGGTCCCGGTTCGGAGCTGACTATTTCGGTCTGAGATCGTCCGCGGGATTGGGCTCGAGTGTGTGCTCGGCGTCAGTCGAGACGTCGTTTTCAGCAGGGACCGAATCCTCTCCGGAGAGGGAGGTTTTGAAGTGGCGGATCCCAGACCCAAGCGAGCGCGCGACCTCGGGGATTCGCTTCGGCCCGAGCACGAGTACCGCGATCACCAAGACAATGAGCAGATGGAAAGGGCTCTCAAGGCCGCTGAACATGATGTCCTCCGTATCCCCCATCGACTCGGGGGTTGCCCCCAGCATGGCAGATGGAGCCGGTCAGTTCGGCCCTACCCCTTGTTGAGCCGAGATCCTGGCGCCAGCTTGATCGCCCCCGGTCTGATTTTTCGCCTGGGTTGAGACCTCGATTGCGTCTTTAGTTCCAACCTCTACACTGGCGCCGTTCCAGACAACCGAAACGCCTAATCCCGAGCGCCCCAAGGCGCCACGGGAGCGGGGGAACCACGTTTTCGGGGCTAACCCACCTGAGCTAGGTGGGGGCGCAGGCTCCTTTCGCGCCAGCCCGACAGCTAACCCCGTAGGCCGACGAAGGAGATCGGTTTGCATCCATATAGGCACGGGCTCAGAGCAGGTCTAGCGACAGGCGCCGCCTTGGCGGCGCTGGTGGTTCCGGCGTTTGCGAGCGCTGCCCCGGGGGGTGGTCTGAGCCCTGCCCCAGAAGTCACCGAAGCCCCGACCCAATCAGCAGTGGGTTCCTGCGCACCTGAAAGCGGAGGCATGGCCAACTCCACGATTGGCTGCGGCGCCTTTGAAAAGGCCCGCCTGATCGATGGGGCCGCCGTCGCTGCCCCCGATGCCCCGCTGGCCGTGAAGGGGGTGATCGCCGCCGCCGATTCGATCCGCACCACCCCCTACATCTGGGGCGGTGGCCACGCCAACTGGCTCTCACGGGGCTACGATTGCTCGGGCGCGGTCAGCTTTGCCCTGCACGGCGGGGGTTTCCTCAAGTCCCCCCTTGTTTCTGGAGAAATGACCCACTGGGGCAGCCCCGGAAAGGGTCGCTGGATCACCGTCTACGCCAATTCCGTCCATGCCTTTGCGGTGATTGACGGGCTGCGCTGGGACACGGTCGGAGACCCCAGCGGGGTCACCGGTCCCCGCTGGCATCCCTCGATGGCCGGCGACACGACGACGGGCTTTGTCGCGCGTCACCCGGCGGGTTACTGAGTCTTCGCCGGGAGCAAGCCTCTATGGAGCGGCCGGCTTGCCTTGCGCGGTCAGCGCATGCCAGGTTCCCCCAAAGGAGGACACCCCGTTTCCAAGCGCCTCGCCGGGTTTCTTATCGCCGCTGTAGGTGTAGAGCGGAGAGCCTGCGTAGTCGACCTGCAGCTTGCCGTCGCTGCGTTTGATCGCGCCGAGTTGGGTGCCAAGCGCTTCTTTGCCGGCGACCGGAGCACTTCCGGTCAATATCAGCGGCGGCCAGGTCGCTTCGCAGGCTCCGACGCAGCGGGGATGAAAGGTATTTTTGGGATCCTTGCTGAACGCGTAGAGCGTTTGGCCTTGCGAGTCGACCAAGACCTTCGTCCCCAGACTCGGACTGCGCGTGCCAGTCGAGATCACTGTCACGTTGGGCTCGGGTGGGGCCTTTGATTCCGTACTTCCAGCCCCACTGCCGGAGACCGAGGAGGACGCTCCGCTACTGGAGCTCGAACCGCAGCCAGATACCCCCAGTGCCGCAATGGCGCCGAACAAAGCTATCGCGGTAAAAGTCTTGCCCATCGTTTCAACCAATCGATCTGGCCTCTCCTGTGATGAGGGCTGCCAGCAAACTAGGAGTTGGATCTAAACTTTAAATTAAGGGATGAGCCTGAGTGTGCAGGGGGCCAAGCTTGACCGACATCTACAATGCAGGCGTGACGTCGCGCCTCCGTGGCATCGCGGTCGTCTTGGCATTTTCCGGCGCGCTCTTCGGCGCCCATGCGATCGCGGCTCCGCCGACCGAATCGGCGGTGCCGACCTGCGACGGGCGCCAAGCGACGATTGTCGGCACCGATGGTCCCGACGTGCTTCATGGCACGCCAGGCAACGATGTGATCTGGGGCGGCGGCGGAAACGACGTGATCTACGGGTTGGGCGGCAATGACGTCATTTGCGGTGGCCCCGGCAATGACGTCATCCACGGCGGAGCGGGCAATGACCGCATATATGGAGGCCCCGGCAATGACGTCATCTACGGTGAAGCGGGCAATGACGTTCTAAACGGAGGGTCGGGGAGCAACATCATCTATGGCAGCCGTGGCGACGACGCCCTAAACGGCGGCTCCGGAAACGAAAACATCCTCTACGGAGGCTCTGGCGATGACCGGCTCTACGGCGGCTCCGGAAACGAAAACATTCTCTTCGGTGGCCTAGGTATCGATCATCTGATCGGCGGCTCCGGCAATGGCAACATCCTTGAAGGCGGTTACGGCTGGGATTTCCTAAACGGCGGCTCTGGCCGTGAGGACACTGCCTCTTTCGCGGCGATGCCGCGCAGTGAAGAAACGCATAACGGCGTCCATGCCTCGCTAAAGACCGGCCTCGCCACCGGCGATGGCCACGACCGGATGCGTAATATCGCGAATCTGGAAGGCTCCGCATTTAACGACGTGCTGATCGGAGATCACGGCAACAATAGGCTCTACGGCGGCCCGGGAAACGACACTCTGATCGGCGGCGGGGGACGCGATGAACTGAACGGCGGTTCGGGCAGGGACCACTGCCGGGACGCGCCAGCTTCGCGGCGCACGTCCTGTGGGCGTGAACGAAAGGCGCCGGGCGGTGCTCAGGTCTATTTTGAAGCTGGCATCGACCCATCGTCAAACGGTGTGGTGGTGGCAGGCAGCTCGGGCAACGACAACCTCTCGGCTAGCTTTGAACCAAGCAGCGACCAGCTCCTGATCACTGCCAAAAAAGACCTCACCGTTCATCCGGGCTGCATTCATCCCGGCGCCGCGCTTAATGAAGCGACGTGCGCCTTGGGCGACCTACCAAGGTGGCTGACGGTCGACCTCGGTACGGGCAATGATCACTTTCAGGTTGTTGGCTCTCTTGTCGGCGTGGGGGAAGTTCGAGTCGATGGTGGACCCGGCAACGACGTTGTGCACGGCGGCCCCGAGGAAGACTTGCTCGAGGGTGGTCCGGGAGCTGATCGCCTCTACGGTGAAGCCGGGGCGGACTCTTTGGTCGGCGGTCCTGGCGGCCCCAATATCCTTGAAGGTGGTGCCGGGGCTGACCTACTTGCCCCCGGCCCGCCGTGTGAGGGAGGCAAGGTCATTGGCGGCTCCGGTCGCAACGACGTTTCCTTCACCGAGATCCCGATCCAGGCGGGCGTCCTCTACGCATCCCTGGCCCGCGGAATCGCCTACGTCAAAGGGGTACCCAACTGCCATCCGCTCCATATTTCCCAGGCACAGGACCTCGAGGGCTCCTTCGGACCCGACATCCTGATCGGCACACACAGCGGCAACCACATCATCGGCTGGCCCGGCGCCGATCAAATCTTCGGCGATGGTGGGCCCGACGTGATCGACGCTCGTGACGGCGAACGCGATACCTCGATCCAGTGCGGCACCAAGGGTCACCCATCCGGACATGCGTTGATCGATCCCGTCGACCCTCGACCGCTCTACTGCCTGAAGATTACGTACGGACACCCTTTGGCTGGTCTTGCCAAGCTCTAATACCGTGGGTCGGCGATCTCGCGCGGCTCACTCGGGCGGGTTTGAGCGCCCGTTCCTCAATGTGCCTTTCAAATCGATCTTGCGGGCCGGTGCGCTACGCCGCGCCAGGCGATCCGAACCAGGCGATCCGAACCAGGCGATCAGCGCGTCGGAGAGTCCGAGTTGGGCTCGGTCTCCGACCCAGGCAACGTATCCATCGGGCCGAATCAATACAGCCGTGGGAGCGGTGACTGGCCCGAGTACCGGAAGCTCCCAGGGGCCGACATATTCAGCATCGATCAGCTCGACCCGATCAGCCCATGGTGTGATGTCAAAGCTGCCGGGCTCACCGAGGTTAAGCAGCACCGGTTTGGCGTTATGCAGCAGGGTGAAGACCTGCAGCGGGCCGTCGGCGGCGACGAGATCCAGATCGGGTATGCGGCGTCCGAGCAGCGGATGTCCCTCACCGAGGTCGTAATGAATGTCTAGCCCGGAGATGATCCCGGCAAGCCATTTGCGAGGCTCATCCATGCTCGCCAGCTCCGAGACGACGTCGACCAGGGCCTCGATGCGCTCGTCCCGGCGTTGGAGCGCGCCCTGAGCCATGGTGTGCTGGAGTGCGCGGGCAGCGACCGGGTGGCGCTCGTCTTGATAGGTATCCAGGAGCCTCTCCGGGGAGGTCCCGTTGACCACCTGAGCCAGCTTCCATCCCAGATTGACCGCATCCTGTACACCGAGGCTGAGGCCCTGTCCACCCGCCGGGTAATGCACATGGGCAGAGTCGCCGGCGAGTAGCACGCGTCCCGCGCGGTAGGTCGCTGCCTGACGTGTCATGTCGGTGAACCTGGAGATCCAGGTGGGATTGTGGATCCCGAAGTCGGTGCCGTACACGGTCATCAGCGCCTCGCTTAGATCGCGCAGGGTGGGCTCGCTGCTAGTAGGCCCGAGCTGCTGCTCCGTCACGACGACCCGCACCGTCCTCCCGTTCTCCATTGTGTGGAGGGCGTGGACGCCGGTAGCGTCGTGGCGAATGCCTCGCGGTGGTTCCTCGGTTGTCTCGACCTCGGCGATCAGATTGCTCCTGGTCGGATCCCATCCGGGAAACTCGATTCCGGCTGCTTTACGGATGACGCTGCGTCCTCCATCGCAGCCGATCAGATACTGCGCCCGCAGCGAGTGGTCCTCGGTGAACTCGACGTCGACGCCGGCGTCGTCTTGCGCGAAGCCCGTCACCTCACGTCCGTAATAGATCCGCACCGGCAGTTCGGCGATCCAGGCGGCCATAATTCGCTCGATCTGGTTCTGCCAGATCCCGAGCGAATATGGATGGCGCGTTGGGAAGTCACTCATGTCCAGCACGGTCGTGGCCAGCATTGCGGCCTGAGCCACCTGACCCTCCGCGAGGAAGCGATCAGCGACCCCACGCTGATCCAGCACCTCGATTGTGCGCGAGTGAAAACCGCCGGCCCGTGAGCCGACGAGCACATGATTGGAACGCCGCTCAACCACCGCGACGTCGACCCTCGCCAATGCCAGCTCAGCCGCCAGCATCATCCCTGCCGGACCTCCTCCGGCGATCACTACGGCATGCTCGGTCATAGGCACACCCCCGTCGGATACGTCGATAACACGCGCATTTCCTGACTCCCAAACTCCGTAGGTTCTGGTCTAAGCCGGCGGTTATACAGCACGACCGGAAGCTTCATGAAGGCCTCGTGTGCGGTATAAATTGGAAGTGGATAGGAGCGTTACAGTCGCCTTTCCACCTCGTCAGCGCGCCCAGAGACGTCTTTCGCGAAGCGACGGTGAACCGTGTACCGCGCAGAGGAAGGATTCGGTCGTCGAGGAGTTGCACGATTTTATGGTCCGAGTAGTGCTGCCAGAACACGACTCGGATCCCAACTGGGCGCCGGTGGGCGGTCTTCACTTGCGGCGCATAGGGAAGATGGACACCGTTGCCTTCGATCTCGGGTCCACGGCGCTGACGCGGGCCTGCTCGCCTTTCGGTTGCGGCAATCGTTCGTCCCCAAATAGGAGAAGCTGGTCAATGGAGGCCGAATGCCGTGCGTCAGTGCGGTACGTCGCGAAGTCCACGCACCGCCGTCCTGGCCGCCGCCTCGGGGTGAGCTGTCCAAAGAGCGACGATTAGAGGAATATGGCGATGAGTCTGATCGCCGCCCGGAGTCTTAAAGACCGAGTCCCCCAAGAAAGAGAGCGATGAGATGCCTGAGCACAAGATCGGAACGCGCGAGGAATGGCAAGCGGCCCGGAATGAGCTCGCGAAGCTTGAGGCCGAGCAGGCAGACCGAAACGGGAAGATCAAGGAGATGCGGCTGGCGCTGCCCTGGGTCCGGGTGGAGAAGGAGTACGAGTTCGACACCGAGAATGGAAAGAAGACGCTGGTCGAGCTATTCGACGGCCGCTCCCAGCTCCTCGCCTACAACATCATGTTCGGCCCCGATTACACGGAGGGTGCTTGTCCCGGGTGCACCAGCCTCGGCGACGGCCTCGACGGGTCGCTCGTCCACCTCAACCACCGCGACGTGACCCTGCTCTGCTTCTCGCGGGCTCCGATTGAGCGGCTTAAGGCCTACAAGGAGCGAATGGGCTGGGAGTTCCCCTACGTGTCTACCTACAAGACCGAGTTCCCCTTTGACTTCGAGCTCGCGCTTACCGAGGAGCAGGCGCAGCAGACCCCCGAGATCACGGAGATGGTTGACAATCCGCCCGACTGGCTGCTCGAGTGGTCGCACCAGATCGGGGCCGAGCTGAAAGACGGGCTGCGCGAGGGCCCCGCATGGATCTCCTTCGCGCGCGAGAACGGGACCGTCTATCACACCTACACCGTGAAGGCGCCCGATCCGTTCGTCGCGCCATACTTCAGTTTCCTGCTCGACCGCACGCCTAAGCCCCAGCCCAACGAGCCTCGCACCTTCCGCAAGGACGAGTATCCGGACTGAGATCCGGAGCGCACGACGCCGTCGGTGCAGATCCCGCACCGCTGCTTTCCGCACCAAGCGATCGTGGAAGGGAACCGCCCCGGCGCTGTCGCTTCGGATGAAAATCACCAGGGACGGGGGGCTTCCTGCTGGACGTTGTGGAGGGCGGCAGTTTGGAAGTTCGCGGGAGTTTGCTGTGGGTGGATGCCACGATCGGCGCTAAAGCGCTGCGGCTGGCCGAACCTGGTTTGCAAGCGGAGGGGGTGGGATTCGAACCCACGAGACACCCGAAGGCATCTAACGGCTTTCAAGGCCGCCGCATTCAACCGCTCTGCCACCCCTCCGAAGCGTGGACCTAGAACCGATGCTAGACACAGAGACCTCGTCTCGGAGTCCTGGCTGCTGATTGGATTGGTGTGATGCGGCGCTTGGTCCTGCTCACTTCGGCCGTGGTCCTCTTCGATGTGACCTTCTATTCGGCGATCGCACCGCTACTTCCAGATTACGCTGCCGAACTCGGTCTAAGCAAGGCAGAAGCCGGCATCCTTTCGGCTTCCTATGCGGCGGGGACACTGGCTTTCTCGCTGCCGGCGGGATTTGTGGCAACCCGCTTTGGACCTCGCCGAAGTGTAATTGGAGGTCTGCTGCTGCTCGGCTTTTCCAGTCTTGGCTTCGGTTTTGCCAACAACATTGCCTTACTCGATCTGGCGAGGTTCACTCAAGGTGTTGCGGGTGCGCTCATCTGGTCGGGCGCGCTGACATGGCTGATCACCGCCGCACCGGATGAGAAACGCGGTTCCGTGATCGGGACAGTTTTGGGAACCGCCGTTGCAGGCGCCCTACTCGGTCCCGTTGTGGGCGCGCTTGCCGCTGAAATAGGCACGAAGCCGGTCTTTGGCTCGGTTCTTTGTCTCTCCGCTGTTCTGGCCACATTCGCCTCTCGCTTACCGGAGGCACGGGATTCAGAGGAGCTGGGTCTGGGGGAGGTTTGGGCAACGATCCGCAGCCGCCCGATCCTCACGGCAACCGCTTTCGTCGCGGTTCCATCACTGATGTTTGGGGCGATCGAGGTGCTGGTGCCACTTAGGATCGCGGCTCTCGGGGGTAGTGATATCGCAATCGCCGGGGGCTTTATCGTCGGAGCCGGACTGGAGGCTGGTTTGGCGCCAGTCGCGGGTCGCTATTCAGACCGCGTCGGGCGTCGCCTGCCATATCTGATCGGGTTGACAATTTGCGCGGCGGCCATGGTCGTGATTGCGATTGCACAGGCGCTCGGGGTGGTCATTTTCGGCCTCGTGCTTACTTCTCTTGGGGCGGGCATCTGCTTTGCTCCCGCCCTAACCTTGCTTTCTGATTCGGCTGCCGCGAGCAGTCTGCATCAGGGCTTTGCGGCAGGGCTTTCGAATATGGCTTGGGCGGCCGGCCAGGTGGTGGGCGGCATCGTAGGCGGCGCGCTTGCAAGCGTTACCGACACCGCCGTCCCAAGTCTCGGGATTGCGGTTCTCCTGCTTGCAACGGTCGTTTATGCGCGCAGGACGCTGGCGGCTGCTGTGACATTCCGGTCCGTTAATTGAGCGATGTCGCTTATAACCAACTTTGGCGACGGACATAAAGGGGGAGGTCTCATTCTCTCGGCCGGTAGGGACGTAGTTGACCGAGGAGTTCGGCATGGAGAAAAGCGAAGATTGGGCGCGAAGCTACTCTGAGGCACCGTGGTGGCGAGCAAAGAACCCGTGTCCTTAGCCAAGAGCTGGTGCAATTGGGCGGGCGATCAGGTCTGCGAGCCAAAAGAGATGATCAATCCCGGCTCTCTCAACGAGCTCGCCGAGTCAGTCCAGCGGGCGGCGACGGCAGGGCGCAAGGTGAGCATCGCCGGCTCCGGACATTCCTTCAGCGAGGCGACGCTCACCGATGGCACGCTGATCGGCTTGGGAGCCCTGAGTGGCGTGATCGACGCCGACCCCGGCTCTGGATTAGTCAAGGTGGGTGCCGGCACGATTTTGGCCGACCTCAACCGAGAGCTTGATCGATTCGGCCTGGCGATGGAAAACCTTGGTGACATCGATCACCAGACGATCGCCGGGGCGATCTCCACCGCAACCCACGGAACCGGGGCAAAACTCTCCAACATTTCGTCCCAGGTCGAGGCGATCGAGATGGTACTTGCTGATGGCAGCATCCGAGAGTTGGGCTCAGCGGATAAGCTGCTTCGGGCCGCGCGTGTCGGCGTCGGCGCACTCGGCGCGATCTCGGCAGTAACCCTGCGCTGTGTGCCTGCGTTCACCTTGCACCGCGTCGACAAGCCTCTCCCTCTCGAAAATGTGCTCGAAACCTTCCAGGAGCGCGCCGATGCAAACGAACACTATGAGTTCTTCGCCTTTCCCTACGCGGATCGCGCTCTGGTCTTGGAGCGCAACCGCACCGCGCTCTCGCCGCGCCCACGTGGCCGGGTCGCGGCATACCTGAATGACATCGTGCTCGAGAATTGGGCGCTTGAGGCACTATCGCTGAACGGAAAGTATCTTCCGGCTTCGATCCCGTTTCTGGCCCGCGTCGCGGCGCGCCTTGCCTCTGGCTCGCAGGCGACCGATCGCAGCGACCGAATTTTTGTCAATGAGCGCCGCGTTCGCTTCACGGAGATGGAGTACGGAATTCCGCGCGAGCACGGGCCGGAGGCGGCACGCCGGGTGATCGAGTGGGTTCGCTGCAACCGCTACCCAGTCTTCTTTCCGATCGAGATGCGAGTGGTTGGCGCCGACGATGCGCTGCTCAGCACCGCCTACGGTCGCGATACTGCCTACATTGCCGTCCACCAGTTCCGGGGAATGGAGTGGCGACCTTACTTCCAGGCGGTTGAGGAAATAATGGATTCATATGGAGGTCGCCCCCATTGGGGAAAGCGTCATTTCCAAACGGCAAGGACGCTGGTGACTCGATATCCCGCCTGGGAGGAGTTTCAAGCCGCTCGTGATCAGCTCGACCCACGGCGAGTATTCACCAACGCCTATGCTGCCCGCGTTCTGGGTCCCTGATTCTCCGGTACCTGTGAGGACCCCGTACCGCGAACTGCCTAGAGAAAGGTCTGTCCCTCGCCGCGGTAGGTGGCCACTTGATCGACGATCGCGCCGTCTTCGAGCAGGTAAAGCGAGGCAAAGCGCTCACACAGCTCTCCCGCCTTGGCGTGGCGGAAGTAGGCTCGCTCGCCGATCTTCAGCTCTGCCGCCGCCGCGCCCAGAAGTGGCGTCTGCACCTCTCCGGCGCCCTCCTCGGAATCGAGCCGCAGGCCCGGGGGAAGCCAGGGCACCGGCAAGCGGGCGGAGTCACCGCTCCCGGATGCCAGATAGCCACCGCCCAGCGCGGTCGCCACACCGGGGCTGGGCTTACGTACAACCGGTAGGGCAAAACCGGCCGCCGGCGTGAGGCTGAAGCGTGTGTAGTGGTCAAAAAGCGCCGGTGCGAAAAAACCAGATCCGGCGCTGAGCTCGGTTACCGCGTCCTCGGCCGCGGTCAGTTCGAGACTTCCGGTGCCCCCACCGTTGACGATTTTGAGATCCGCCAGTTCACCGATCGCGGTCACCGCGGCGGCACGCCGTTCGGCCAGCTCTGCGGCAGAGCGCCGCTGCATGAAGCGGATCGCGGTTCCCCGCAAGCGCCTGCCCGCAGGTCGATCGCCGACCCCGGCAATCTGACCCTCATAAGCCATCAGAGCGACCAATTCAATCTGAGGGCGTCGGTCAATCTCCTCTACCAGCCCAAGGGCCTGCGCGACCGTGTGGACAGGAGAACGCTTGGGACCGAACTTGGCCCGCCCGCCGAAGGGCCACCAGCCGGCGTCGAGCTCGATGCAGACGCGGACCGGCGCGGCCCCAGCGCCGAGCACCGAATCGATCAGATCGAGGTGCTCGGCACAGTCGACCATCACGATTGGGGAATGTGCGGGGTTGCCGACCGAGCGCAGCGCCAGCTCCCCGAGGGCTTCGGCATCGGTCGTGGGGTAGGCAAGCAGCAGGTCTTCAAATCCGCGCTCAAATAGCCACAGGGTCTCCGGCAAGGTGAAGGTGAGCAATCCTGCGAAGCGCTGATCGCGCGTCAGAATCCTTTGCAGCAGCTCTCGGCAGCGCACCGACTTGCTGGCGATCCGAATCGGCTTGGAACCGGCTCGTTTCAGCATCGCAGTTGCGTTTGACCACATCGCATCGAGGTCTACAAAGGCAAATGGCGCCTCGAGCCCCTCGAATATGGCCTCATACTCTGCGTGATTCCTCATCAGCAGATGAGCGTAACCGCGCACTGCGGACGCGCTAGGAGATCACGGCGGTATGTTTTTGGTGCCTCGGAGAGGTGGCCGAGTGGCTGAAGGCACTCGCCTGCTAAGCGAGTAGGGGGCGAAAGCTCTCTCGAGGGTTCGAATCCCTCCCTCTCCGCCATAAGACGTTAGGTCAACACCGACCGAAGGAAGGCGGCCCCATCGGGGCCGCCTTCTGTTTCCTGGTCTGGCCCCCAGCCACGCAACCGCGCCCCGCACCGTCGGCGTGAAGCTCTTGGCCATCAGGGCCGCATCGGACCTGCTCAGCTCGGCACCGACGAGTGGGCCACCCGCCGGCCGGAATCCTATCCCTGCGGCCCACAACCTTGATTCGCTTATAGAACGCCTGGTTGAGCGCGCGCTTGGGTTGGGAATCGGCCATCCAATGGACAGCGGCAACGTCGTCGGCCAGCTCCAGGGCCAAGCGGAGCAAGGTGCCATCAGAGTTGAGCTGGCGCTCGGTTGCTGCCAAGGACTTCTTGTCGGCGGCGTCCTCGCGGTCCAGCCGCTCGCGCTCTTTACGGAAGGCATTGGCGATGTGCTCCCGTCCTCCTCCAGATGGAGCCGCAAGCATTCGGCTCTGTTTCGTCTTCCAGCTTGTCCGCCAGCTCAAACTTGGCCGCTAAAACTTCGAGCGAAAGGCAATTGCATGAGACGAGGAGTCTCGGGCCGCTTCAGGAGGAGTCGAGCCCGCGCTGAAAGCGGCGCGCCGCCACCTGATTGACGAGGCTGGAAGCAGTAACGCTGGCGCCCCGTTCAAGAGAGCCGCGGAAGACGCTTGCGCTAAGCACTTTGGATTGGTAGGAAATGGAGGTTGAAGAGCTTGGTGATGGCCTTCAACTCGACAACTTCTTCTTCTTCATCGAGATTCTCCGAGAAGCGGCCTCCCGCCACTTATTGGCATCCGCGCGGGCCTCGAGGGAGACCAATCCCACAAGCCGTTGCTTGCGGCTGAAGCAGAAATCAATGAACTCCTCGATCGTCACCGGTTCGATTATCGCCTCGACGGTGGCGACATTGGGAAGATCGGAACGCCGGCGCTCGATCAGGTCGTAGTAGGGCCTGCGCTGCTCGCGGCCAAGCGCCCAGGTCGGGGGCTGACCAGAGGAGAATGATGACGCCTTGGCGACAGCCAATGCCTTGGTCGAGGAGGCAGTCTTGAAGGCGGCGGGTTCAAGGGAACCAATTTCGGACCTCTGGCCCCGGACTCAAGAACCCTCGCTAATAGACGCGTCCGTAAATTCAGGTCGTAACGGTATCTAGACGTATGGTCCGACTGGGTATTCGATTTTCTGTTTGACGCCGAATAGCCCGGCAAGCTGACGCAGGGCAGCGGCCTCAAACGTCCAGGCACTGGAGCCGGCCGTCGCCGTCGCCTTCTCTTCGGCGGCGGCGGTAGCGCAATGAACGCCTTCCATCGCGACCCAGATGGCTTTCATGTGGAAGAACTCATCGGAGTGTTCGATGTGTGCTTCTTCCAAGAGCTTGGCGACATGGGCGACTGCGGCGCGTTTTCCTTTGCTGACTTTCCCCTTCAGGCCCTTGGTAAACGTGATCCAGCCGGGAACCGTGTGGGTGTTGAACTCGCCGTACACTTCATCGACCGTGCGCAGGATCTGAGCGACGGCTTCGCGCAGCCCGTTCTCGCCCAGTTCGCGTGCTTCGCCGGATTCGCGTTCGACACCTTCGCAGCGTTCGAGATCTGCGCCATAGACGGAGGTCGCGAACATGTCGTTAAATTCGCCGTTGAGCTCTTGGCCGATCGTGTTGTGGACGAGAATCATGCCCGAGATCGACTGCTGCGGCGACAGGGTCCTGGGCCGGGCGTGGGCACTCGCACCGGTGGCGAAGGCCAAGGCCACCCAGGCGAGAACACCAAGCGCCATCGCCGTGCGATTTCCCACTGAGTCGGCCGGGCGGAGCTCGCGCATCTGCTCAGCTTATCTCTAGCAGTGGAGTTCGGAGTCCCCAAAGGATTAAGCCAGAACTTACGGACGGGTCTATAAGTGCCCGCCGAGCTTCGCGGAGTTCCCGTGGGGCATGATTCACTGCTGAAGCGCTCAAGTGCCTTCCGCAATTTGCATGGGAAGCACCGGGGGGGCGCCTGTGCATCAGGAGCTAGTTGACCTCGCGATTCATTGGGCTGGCGCCTTCATCGTTTATTTTGAGCCGCGGTACCCACAGTTACTCCCCAAAGCGCGGGCGGTGCGGCTGTTCGATGCGCCGCCCGGTGCGGTCGAGTTCGACTTCGTCCCTGTCTCTCCGTTTTCTCATTAGCTTCAGCTCAGCCGTGCGCGTAAGCGCACCTGGGCACCGTGAGCGGGAATCATGGTTACGTTGCGGTGCACCGCCCGCTCGGGTTTGAGATTCTCCGCGGCGAGATCCAGGCGGCGCGCCATTGCCTCCATCACAACACGCTGCTCGGCCATTGCCAGCGCCGCACCCAGGCAGCGCCGAATCCCGCCTCCGAAGGGAATCCACGCATACGTCCCAGGCTTCTTCTGCAGCCAGCGCTCTGGTTTGAATTCAAAGGGCTCGGGATAGAGGTCCTCGCGATGATGGACCAACAAGATACTGATCGCGATCGGAGCGCCGGCTGGCACGGCAAACTCGCCAAGCCGCCACGGGACGCTGACCCGGCGCCCGATCAGGGGAATCACTGGGCGCGTTCGCATCGCCTCGATGATGGTCGCCTCAATCTGCTTCTCCGCACTTTGATTTGCGCGCACCGCGCTGAGCAGGCGTTCATAGGCCTGCGGAGCGCGTAGCAATCGCTCCCAGGTCCATGCCATCGAGTTGGCCGTTGTCTCGTGTCCTGCCAACACCAGCGTGAGCAGCTCGTCGCGCAGTTCTTTATCGGAAAGGGACTCGCCGCTCTCGGTTCGGGCGAGCAGCAGCAGCGAGAGGATGTCGCGGCGATCGCTGAGATCCTCCGCCCGCCTGCGCTGGGCCAATAATGCATAGATCGGACGATCAAGAAGCGCCAGACCAGATCGCAGTGGTCCAATAGCCTCCTCACGACCAACGTGAAGCAGTTCGGTCAGCTGGGCGGTTGGAAGCGTTGACGCGGCCACCAGGCGCTTCACTGTTTGGCGAAGGAGATACTCCGGTGTACCGGCACCAGGTTTCCCCTCCACGCCGAAGATCCCAGCCATGATCACATCGAGGGTAATAGCCTGCATCCGGGGAGCGAGGGCGAACGCCCGGTCAAGCGGCCAACGGTCAATCTCGGCTTCGGTGGCATCGGCGATCAAACTCGCATAGTTCTCAATTGCCGCTCCGTGAAAGGAGGGCAAGAGCAGTTTGCGCTGACGCATGTGGCGCGGCCCGATCGCCGTTAGGACCGAGTTGGGTCCCAGGATCGGCCGCAGTGGAGATTCGCCGGTCAGTGACGGGGCGAGGTCAGGACTTGCCGTAAACAGCGAGCGGACGTGGTCGGGATGGCTGGTGATCGTCGGGCCGCCGGGCAGGGTGCTGCGCATCCGAAACACCTCGCCGAGTTCGCGGCGGGCGCGGAAGACGAACTCGATCTGACGTTGATTGAATCGCAGTAGCTGTATGAGCCGCGGTAATGGGACCGTCGGCGGGGCAGCGAGACGGACTGCTGACTCCGGATCGATCGGTCCAGCGGGAGAGGGAAGAACCGAGCCAATCAGTTCATCACCCGAGCCATCGACGTCCTCGATCGCGATCACGGTATTCACGTCACATCGACAGTGGGCATCTCAATCAGTCTAGGAGTAACAGCGTGAATTTTGTGAAGGCTTCCGACCTTATGGCTAAAGCGCAATCATGGCCGTGATGGGAAGCCGACTGCCTAGGATTTGTGGAGCGGTGGCCGTTGTCGGTGTCGCTGTCGGCTTGGCGGCTTGCGGCGCCAGCTCCAGCTCTCCAGCGAGGACTCGGGTGACCCGCCCAGCCGACTCAGTCGCGCGCACCTCGCTGAGGTCCTCGCGAGTGCCGCGCCGTGGCGGCACCGTGGCGGCACGCTTGCCCCGGGTCCCCACTCTCTTCGCAAAGCCGGCCACTGCCCGGGCCTTTGCAATTGCCCGCCTCCGTCCCGGAGCCCGGGTATTGCTGTGGCGTGATCCCCACCGGGGGTTCGTCAAAACCATTGGACCGCGCACCGAATTTGGCTCGCCCGTCGTGCTCTCGGTGAGCAGAGTTAAAGGCAGCTGGCTCGGGGTCTCCACCGCGGAACTTGGCGATGGGCGCACCGGCTGGATTCGCCGCAATCCCCGCAAGGTGCAGCTATATTGGACTGAGTACTCCCTCGACGTGAGCCTTGACGCCCGCAGTCTCTCTTTGCGCTACGGCGGGCGCAGGGTGGCGCGCTTCTCGGTGACTGTCGGTGGCGCGGGATCTGAAACTCCGCTTGGGCGCTTTGGCATCACCGATGCGCTGCGCTTCGGCCAGAGTCCCTACTACGGCTGCTGCGCGCTGGCGCTCAGCGGCCGCCAACCGAAGCTACCGCCCGGGTGGATCGGCGGCAACAGAATTGCAATTCACGGCACTTTGGGAGCGGTTGGCCGCGCCGAATCAAGTGGCTGCATTCGTGCCACCGATCGCACGATGCGGCTCCTGTTTCGGCTGGTGCCGCTGGGGACGCCGGTGTTCGTGCGGGAGTAGCAGGCGAACCTGGCAGCCCACTGATTAAAGTCGTGTCGTGCAAGTCGAACCAGGACAAGAGGGAGACGCAACGGCGAGGCGGAGAACGAAGATCATTGCCACGATCGGCCCGGCCAGTTGGGACAGCGCGGTTCTCGAGAAGCTGATCGAGGCTGGCGCGGACGTCCTCAGGCTCAACTTCTCCCACGCAGATCCTGAGCGCCACGCCCACACCGTCGACTCAATCCGAGCGGCCGCCACGCGAGTGGGGCGCGAGGTCGCAATCTTAGGAGATCTACCGGGACCCAAGCTGCGGATCGGCGAGCTGCGCGGTGATGTCGCGGAGCTTGAGACCGGGATGCACGTGAGGCTGACTCCGCGTAGCGTCGAGGGTGACCGCGAGACGATCCCCGTTTCTTGGCCCGGGGTAACTTCGCTACGCGAGGACGAGCTCGTTTACCTCGCCGATGGGGCGATTCGCCTAAGGGTTAGCGATCGCGAGCATGATGAAGAGGTTGAGTGCGAGGTTGAGGTGGGGGGGACACTTTCCTCCCACAAGGGCATAAATGTTCCGGGGGTGGAGGCGGGCCCGGCAGCGACCGAAGGCGACCTCGGCTGGGTCGAGTTTGCGGTCCGACACGAGCTAGATTTGCTCGCGGTTTCCTTTGTCTCTTCCGCCGCGGACCTCGCCCCAGTGGCAGAGCGCGTGCGCTCGATGGGTTCCGATATTCCCCTCATTGCCAAGATCGAGAAGCGAGAGGCGGCAGAGAATGCTGCTGAGATAGTGGCGGCGGCAACCGGGGGAATCATGGTGGCCCGTGGCGATCTCGGGATCGAGCTGCCGCTGGCCCAGGTTCCCGTTGTTCAGAAGCGGTTGATCCGATTGGCGGGCAAGCAGTCCAAACCAGCGATCACCGCAACCCAGATGCTCGCTTCGATGGTCAGCGCACGTCGACCAACGCGAGCCGAGGTGACCGACGTGGCGAACGCGATTTATGACGGGACCGACGCTGTGATGCTCTCCGAGGAGACGGCGGTGGGTGGGAATCCGGTCGAGGCGGTGCGGGTGATGGATCAGATTGCGCGGGCCACCGAGCCAGATCTGCGCTACGGAGAGTGGTTGTTCAGCCGTACTGATCAGGCGACCCAGGACGTCGCCGATTCGGTTGCACAAAGCGCCGTGGGAGCGGTCTATCGGCTCGCCCTGAAGGCGCTGGTTGTGCCGACAACGAGTGGACGCACCGCCCGCTTGGTATCCGCTCACCGACCCAACGTACCGGTGCTTGCGATCTCACCCCGAATCGAGACGGTTCGTCGCCTCAACCTGCTGTTTGGTGTCACCGCCGTGCTCAGCGAGCATGAGACAGAGCTGCGGGGGTTACTCGATGGCTGTGCTGCGATTGCAGCTCGCCATCAAATCGCCAAATCCGGCGAGCTGATTGCGATTACCGCTGGCCTTCCAGAGCAGGAGTTGGGCACCAACCTCTTCGAGGTCCACAGGGTTCCCTGAGCGGGCTTCTATGCAGCTCCGCCGGGCAACCCTGAAGCTTCATCTTGACCTCATCATCGCCACGAAGTCGACGTGGAGGGCGACTCTAGTGCGAGTCTGCTCGACTCCTTGGTTGATCTCGGCCAATCCCAATCCCCTGAAGCAGGGAGAGCATCTGTAGCCCGTACCTGGTGATCTTGCCCTCGTCGTATTCGCCGTGGCCGAGCGGGACGCCAGCGGCGTTGGCGAAGCCGGTCTCGATCGAGCCGCCAGGCCGAAAGATCGCTATCTGCTCTCCGGCCTTCACCGTTTGGCCCGCCTGCACCTCTGCTTCAACTCCCTCATAAACGTAAATCTGCTGACCCTCGAGCGGACCCTTCAAAAGCCGGTACAGGACGCCGCCACCTTCCGGCCAGCCGGGCGCATCGATGGCGATGATCGTTGCTTCCCCGATTGCCGTGATCGGACCGCTGCCGGTGAAGTCAACGCCTTGATCGACGCGACCGGTGACCAGGTTTGAGCTGAGTCTGAACGGATCGACGTAGCCGTCGAAGCTCGCTCCCGATTGTGCCCTCGCGGCCACTGCGACGTTTGCGCGCTGGGCGCTGTTCGGGGAAGCCAGCTGAGTGACCAGAGGCGGGGAGCTGGCGGGGGTCGGTGCTGGCGGGGGTTCGCCAGCCTCGGCTATTGGCACGGCAACCGCCGCACCGATCAGCACCAACATTATCGCCGCGCGCGCGATGGTGATCTTCAAGCTGGTCTCGCGGATGATCAGCCCGTCGCGGCTATCGCGGACACATTCCGCTTCGCTTTTTGGCGGAATCTGTCCGAGCAGCGCTCTCGGTTTTAGTTGGTGATTTCATCGAGGTCGTCCCTCCGCACCCGAACGGTTTCGAATATCGGGTCTAAGCGGATCTATCCGGCAACGCGTCCAGCCCCACTATACCGGCAGCTTACGGGCCTTCTTAACACACTTGGCATGGTATCTGCCGTGCTTTTTCTTACACTTCTTAAGTGCTTTCGCTCGCTTGCCGGTCGGCGCTTTGCCGCTCGGAATGCCCAGAGGAGGGGAGTTTGCATGAACCGTGACGGTTTGAGCGGATGAAGACGACCCTTCAAAGCTCGCATTGCCCCCATAGCTTGAGGTGATGGTGTGGCTTCCCACAGACGCGTAGCTCAGCGTGCATGTTGCTATCGAGGAAGAGGGACCTTGGGTGAGTGGCTGTGCCGAGCACGTCCCGATCGGCTGTCCGCCATCGAGGAAGCTCACATTGCCGGGTGGCTCGCCCTGGCCTGGTGTCTTCGACGCTACGGTGGCGGAATAGGTAACCGCTTCGCCGGTTGCTGGCGTTTGGTTCGTCACGTTCAGTACGGTCGATGTTGCCACCTTTGCCGCTCCGCCGGGGCCGGCGGTAACGACCGTCGCGGTAACCCTGCGTGTCGAGTAGTTGATGCGCACAGTCGGCGGAGTTTCACTTTCGCTAAAGCATTTAATTGGAACCGTGGTCCCATCGGGGATTTCGTTGAATGTACCTGTGATCGACCCAGATCCGGTTGTTTCGACGAGGGTGTCCACATCCCCCGGATTGAGGCTTGGACACCCGCCAAGATTTCCCCCACTGAGGGTGAGCGTGGCATTGGCAAGATTTACCGCGCCGCTCGAGCTCAGCTGGGAGTAGTCGGTTCCGGCGCCAGTCCCTGATTGGAGGAGGAAGAGCAGCAATTCGCTGGTTGGGTCGAGCGTCACGCCGCCTTCCACGGCAAGCGTCCCGCCTGGAAGGAATCCGTTGCCAACCTGGATCTCACTTCCCGTCACAGAGAGGGGGCCTAGCGTAGAGCTCGGGTTAGCTACCAGGTGAATACCACCACTGAGGCCTACCTCATTTTTGTCATCTCCGTTCAGGGAGCCGCCGGAGTCGATTTCCACGGTTCCATGACCGCTCGCGGTGATCGCCCCAACCTCTGCTTCCTTGATACCTAGCACCGTGATGTATTCGTTGAAATCGATGCCGAGGCTGTTTGAGCTGCCCGTTATCGCTTCGACATCCAATTGGGGAATTTCGGAATTACCAACAAGGGACCATGTTTGGGGTGCCCCCAGTGTGATCTGAAGTCCAAGTTGGGTGCTGGGGAATTCGCCAGAGTTGGGCGATGCATAGACGTTCATTCCTCCACTGCCGAGCGTTATCGGGTTACCGCTGACGCTGTAGCCAACGCCATTGTCTATCGAAAGTTTGTCGGCACTTAGGCCGCTGACGTCGTTTTTACTGTGGTAACAAGTCCCGGTGGAAGATCCAAATTCGCAAGCGTGGCTCGTCAGGGCGGGAAAGGTGAGTTCCCCGACCGCGCCGCTGGGAGCGGCGCTACCTTCCCAATTATCCCCGCTGGACCATTCCGTACCCGCAGCCGCCTCGCCGCTCCAGGTGTAGTTGGTGAGCGCAGATGCCGTCGCGGGTCCAATGAGAAGTGCCGCTGTGGAGATTAGAGTGGCGAGGACTCCGGCTAGCCGGCGGTGATCGAAGACTGCAAAAAGTACCGAGAGCTGCACCAAGAGCCTCCGACCAGACGTAGGGCCACGAATCGTGCGACCCTACCAGTATTGGTCCTCGATTCGCTCCTCGCCCGCGGCTCCGTTAGACATATAGAACCAGTCGCCGTAATCCTGGCTAGAGTTTCTTTGAACTTGGCTACGCCGGCGCGTGGGTTTCTCGCCTAATAAAACCGCCCCTGAGATCGGCGGCTGGAGTTGGGCGCGACCAGCGAGTGGGGCCAGAAGCTCCAGGCGCGTCGCTAGTGAGCAGCCCAGCATCGATGGTGCGCTGTCGGTGAGCCTTGAGGCATCACCTTGGCGAAATTTCCCTCAGCAGTCACCGGGATGGCGTTCACCAGCCGCAGCCCATCACCGCAGCGGGCTTCGCGAGCTAGCCCAGAAAGGGTTCGCGGGCTCGCTTCGCCCATACACCCGAACTTTAGTAGCCGGACTGATCGTGGTAAGGGGGAAAGGTGAGGCTGGGCTTGCACTTGGCGATGCCTCAGAAGCGGCAATCGAGGACCTGGGCCACTGCCAAACAGACGGGCCACAGCATTGGCAATCCGGGACTTGGCGCCGGATAGCGATCCCACTTGCTTGAGCAGCCTTTCATCGGTCAGCAAATAACTTGTGGTCAAAAGAGGATGTCGAGATCGGCGAGCACTTGTCCGGCTCTGTGTCGGCGTTGCGTAGATATTCCGACCTTCGAGGCCTTTTCTTCGTCCGCGGGGTCAAGTCCTGTGCCTCGCTATTTGGATTCTGAGATGCCAGTGCCTGCAGTCTTCAGCCTTCGCAGCCAACTGCTCGGGCCGATCACAATGCGCGTGCCGGGTCGCATCCAGCGAAGCACTGAGAGCAGGTCGTGCTGGCGCAGGGACACACAACCGGCAGTTGGCCCACCGGTTTGCTCGTGCAGGAAGATTCCCGACCCTCGACCATAGATCGGATGGCGATAGTTGAAGTCGATCACGGCGGCATAGCGGTAGGCGAGCGCGTGGTAGGACCACAGAGCATCATCGGGCGGCGTGCATGGCGTGCGATTGACCCAGCGGTTGTAGTTGGCGCGCGTCTCCGCCCAGCAGGATCCCGGGACCAGGCGGCGCCAGCCAAAGCCGGTGACGCCAGGGTTGGGGCGCGAGCCGAAGTCATAGACGAACCCGTAGTCGCCGATTGGGGTCGTGCCGTCCCCGTCGTGCCTTTGCGCGGGACTGGAGAGACCGTTGTATCCAACCCGGGCCGGCATCGCTCCTCGAACCGTCCGCCAGTGGCCACCCTCAACCTCAAAGGTGCGGGCGGTGGCGTAGGTGGTGTGCATGTTCGTGGTCGCGATCTCGATAACCCGATCCGCCGCCCTCAGTCCGCGCATTCCACTGGGGCTCACGCCAGGAGTAATTGCAGCGGAGGCGCCAGAGGCGCAGGATCCTGTGACCCCACCCGCGACCAGGGCGAGGGCGAGCGCGCCACGGGCTCTTCTCAACCAGCGGCTTCCGCCGCCGCCCTCCCTGGCCAGCCATCCGACAGGCACCAAGGGTCTCGGTTCAGGTGACTTGACGGCGGATTGACGGCCGCGACTCAATTTCGCTGGAGACCCTCGAAGTCGGCGAGTCGCTGAGAAAGACGCTCGAATCGAGGAGCCGTGGCGGGGCGAGCGCTCCGTGGCGATCCCGCGACGGTCGTGGCGGCGATAACTGCGATCAGGGGTCGAGCAGGCCGACTCATTCCCACGATGATCGCAGCCTCCGCCCCTGACTCGTTGAGGAGGAGGCCAGCAAAGGGGCGGGCCTTATAGCCGTTCGCACTGTGCCGGAGATGCACTACTCGTTGGCGCGACTCAATCCCGCCTGACGGCGAAACGTTTTTGGCTTGGCGAATCTGAGCGATTCGCCAAGCCACGGTGGCCAAACCTGCTAAGGGGCCCCGGTTCCCGGCGCATCTCGGTCGAGCTGGCGTGATCCAGATCGGGCGAATCCCGGGATCTTTGGTCGAGTCTCCCGACGCGGCGCCCTGGGGCGCTTAGAACCGCAAATCCGTGCAAAGCTCCTGGCCCTGATCCTCTGCGATCGCGATCCCTTCGAACAAGCTCGGCCGCGTCGCCAGTGTTTGTAACCCACTCACCCGCTCCGAGCGCGCCAGACAGGTGTCGGTCGCCTCGTCTGTGACTGTGCCGAGATGAACATGGATGACGAGCCCACTCGGGAGCAACTTGGATCCGGGTCGGGATCTCCTCCGCGCGTCCGTTGGTCTCTGGCCGTATTCGGAGATGGGCCGATAGATTCGTTGGTCGTGCGTTCGCAGAACCGAATCGGTCAGCGATCGAAGACAGCGATCTCACGGAGCAGGGTGGGAGACAGTCTTCTCGTACTTTTCGTAGTCGCCTTGCTCGCCCCTGCCGGCGCATTAGCGGTAGATCCCAGCGCGACGATGAACGCTCCGAGCAGCCTTTCGGTTCCTCTCTCACTGTTCACCGTGCGCGGTTCCAACGGGTACCTGATCACGGTCTTCGGTGCGGCTGGCGGGGCGGAAAGGAGCACGGTCAGCCTCTCCGCTTCTCGCGACGCTTCCAACGCCACCTACACGACCGAGGGTACAGTCAGCTCGACCAGGATGGAGGCTTCGTTCGGTCGCCTTGGGGCCCTTTCGCTCCGTTTTCAGCCCTCGGAGCGGGTTCGGCACGTGATCGTGCCGCCGAGGTGCCGAGTCAAGGGCTTCCCGGCGGTCGCCGAAGCTCGACTGGGGGCCTTCGTTGGCACGATTAGGTTTCGCGGCGAGGGGGGATATACGACGATCTCTGACCATCGCATCCGGGGTCGCGTCGGCGAACCCTGGGCGGTTCTCCGGGGCGGCGGCGAAGACCAGTGTTTGAGCCTGGGCTCAGGAACGAATGAAGCTCCCGGGGCATTGCTATCTGCCTCCAGCCCAGACGAGGCAACGAGCTTCGGCGCAACCGCCGAACCCCCGTTAAGCGCTCCAGTCACAGCTCCATCCCCGGGGATGCTCGCCCAGAGGCTCGGAAGCTACAGGTTCGATGGCTCGACGCTCGAAGACCGCAGTGGGATGCTGATCTCCCGCTCCACCTCGGCGACCGGCGCGGCCGCAGACTTCATCTTCAACAGCACCCTCAGCTCCGCCACCGTCACCCCGCCTGCTCCATTCAGCGGCGTCGGCACCTTCGGGCGCACCGCGGACGGGTCGAGCACCTGGACCGGTTCCCTCAACGTCTCGCTTCCGGGGCGCAGGAAGGTGAAGCTCACCGGGCCGCGATTCAAGTCAAGCTTGCGACCATTCTGATCGGTCCTAGCCAAGCTCCTTGCCCGGTCGGGATTCCGATTGTCTAAATTGTCCGGTTGATGGCCGCAGCGGGGTATTGCATGACAGAGGGAATCTTCGGTGCGAGGGTATGAATAGATGGTCGATTGGGGGGCTGGGATTCACAGCCCTTCCCAAGCGGGGGCTCCGGTGGCGCTGATCGGCGCTCAGCGACGGATATGTTTGAGGCTTGCGCGGTGCAATGGCGGCGGAACTAGAACCGGGGCGGCGAATGCCCTGACGGGAGGAAGCTGGTGGAGATTGTGCTGGCGGCGTTGGCCCTCGACCAGCCGGGGGGGATGCAAACCTACATTCTGACGCTGGCCCCGCACCTTGAGCGCCTTGGCCATGATGTGACGCTCTACTCACCGGAGGCGGGTTCGGTGGCGGAATTGGCGAGATCGCGCGGTCTGCGGGTGTGCCGGCTCGAAACCGAGCTGCCGCCCTCGTGCGACGCTGTTCTCTCCGGTGACGCTGTTTCGGCGCTGGTCATGGCGGATCGTTTCCCCGAGGCTGTGCGGGGGATTGCCGTGCACGGCGGCGACTTCGACCTCCACCTACCGCCGCGCCATGAGGCGGTGGTTTCGTTTGCGGTCGCGATGAACGAAGTGGTCCAGCGGCGGGTTGAGGCGACCGCCGGCGCGCCGCCCGTAATCAGGCTACGACAGCCGATTGAGATCGCGCATTTCTATCCAGCCGGACCGGTACGCGAGGAGGCGGAGCGGGTGCTTTTGCTCGGCAACTATCTGAGCGGCCCGCGTCGGGATGCTCTTGCCAGTGTTTGCGAGCGAGCGGGGATCGCCTGGCGCCAGGTCGGGGCCGCTGCGGAGATTGCAATGGATCCGTGGCCTGCAATTCTCGAGGCAGACATCGTGGTCGCGCAGGGGCGGGCGGCGATCGAGGGGATGGCCTGTGGACGCGCGGTCTGGGTTTTTGGTCCATCGGGCGGCGACGGATGGGTAACCGAGGACACCTACCCGGCGATCGAGGCGGATGGATTTCGTGGCCGCTCCAGCCGAGCGCTAGGCGATGTTGAGGAGTTCGGTCGTGCGATTGAGGAGTACCGACCGCGGATGGGCGAGGCTAATCGCGAACTGGCGGTCCTCCATCACTCGCCCTATGATCATGCGGTTGCGATAGTCGGTCTGCTGGAGGGGGATTCCGTGCCGCCCCAACCGCGGGCACCGTTGCGGGAGATGGCGCGACTCGTACGCGTCCATCACGACGCTCAATCGCGAGTTGCATCGGTCGCACACGAGCTCCGAGATCTACACGTGAAATACCACGAGTTACACGCGCAACACCAATCGCTTGCCCACGACAATGCCCAACGCGTTGCCGAACTCAACGCCTGCAGAGGCCAGGTTGCAGCGCTCGAGGCCAGGTTGCGGCCTCCTCGGTTTTGGCGTCGCACCGCGAGATGCGCCAAACGACTATCTGAGCGAATTCTGAGAAGGCTTGGGCCCGGGTGAAACAGGATGCAACATGGCTGGCCGTGGCGGCGAACGGCCGATTGATGAGCCGGGACCCGAAGGCCGTGGCGCGGGGCGAGGTATGCGTGGACACGCGCCTGCTGCGCAGGGGGGACGTGTTCGTCGCGCTTCCCGGCTCCCGGACTCACGGGCGCGAGTTCATCGCCGATGCGATTGAGTTCGGCGCCGACGCCATCATCGCGAAGGGATCCCAACTCGAGGGGACCGAAGGGGCCGCGATCGCAGTCGCGGTTGAAGACCCCCGAGATGCGCTTCGCTCGATCGCCCAGGTTAAGCGCCAGGAGTTCGATGGGCACGTGGTTGCAATCACCGGATCTTGCGGCAAGACCAGCACTACGGAGATGGTTGCTTCACTCCTGAACCCATTGATGGCGACGCACGCCACCCGGGATGGATTCAACACGCATCTTGGCGTTGCCGCCACGATTGCCGGCCTTCCCGATCGGAGTCGCGCGTTGGTGGTCGAGCTATCAATGCAGGAGCGCGGTCATATCGCCGAGAAGGCCGCGCTTCTCAAGCCAACGGCGGGGGTGATCACCAACATCGCTCCTGTTCACCTCCGCAGCGCGGGGTCGCTTGCCGAGGTCGCCCACAACAAGGCAGAGCTGCTCGCCGCGCTGCCGCGCGGGGCACCCTGCGTGGTGCCCGCAGAAGAGCCACTGCTCGAGCGTTATCTGCGCGATGATCTGACAACGATCAGCCACGGGCCCAGGGGAGATGTCCGCCTGCTCAGCTTCGTCGAGGGGGTCGCCTCAATCGATTGTGCTGGTGAGACGATCACGATTCGGTCGGGTTTTTCCCAGGCGCACAATCTTTGCAATCTGGTCGCTGCAGTCGCCTTGCTGAGCGGGCTCGGGATGCGACCCCCGCGAGAGCTTGAAATCAGGCTTCCGCCGCTTCGCTGGCAGCTCATGCGCCTGGGCGACGCCGAGCTGGTGCTCGACTGTTTCAACAGCAGTCCGCATGCGCTCCGCGCCGCGCTTCGGGCTTTCACCTCTGAGCCGGCTTCTCGTCGACTCCTCGTACTCGGTGCTTTTGAGGAGCTTGGCTCGCGGGCGAGGCAATACCACTACGCGGCGGGGGCAGAAGCCACGAGATTGGGTATCGACGCAATCATCGCCGTCGAGGATGCAGCGCGTCAGTTCCTGCACGGCTTCGCCGGTGAGTCCTACTCGGTTGATACGCCAGAGGAGGCGGGGGCCCTCCTGGGGACGATCGCTCGCCGTGGGGACCGGGTGCTCGTCAAGGGCTCAAGAAGAGCCGAACTGGAGAAGATTGCGGCATGAAAAACTCCCTGCCCCCGGGTCCTTATCTGGTGCTTGGCTGCGGACGTGCCGGGGTCAGTGCGGCAAAGGCTCTCGCCGGACTCGTGTCGCCGTCAGAAATCCGGGTTTGGGATGCCTACGACGGCTCGGAAACCAGGCGTCGAGGTGCGCACCTCGCAGACTATGGAGTGGGGGTCGAGCTTGGTCCGTGGCGCCAGGAGTTGCTCCCCGGAGTCACCCCCGGCACGGTCGTGAAGAGTCCCGGCGTGCCAGCTGATTGCGAGCCGGTTCAAGATGCGCAATCGCGCGGCATCACTGTTCTCGATGAGCTTGAGCTCGGGTATCGGCTGAGCCGGCGGCAGCTGATCGCCGTCACCGGCACCGACGGCAAGTCCACGGTCTGTGCGCTCTTAGCTCGAGCGCTCGGGGGAGAAGACAGTCCGCTACCGCTGGCCGGGAATACAGAATTTGGACCGCCACTCAGCGCGCTCGAGGCGGTTGGCGGTCCGGCGGTAGTCGAGGTCTCCAGCTATCAGCTTGAGTTCTCTGCGATGCCATTCGCTCAGTTGGCGGTGCTCACCAACCTGACGGTCGAGCATTTGCACCGCCATCGCACGATGAGGAATTACGGTGCCTCAAAGCGACGATTGTTCATCGGGGACGGTCGGTCCGTTCCCCTCGCTGCAGTCAACGTCGATAGCCCCTTTGGGTTCGGGCTTGCACGAGATCTGCGCCTCGCCGGAACAACGGTGGCGACCTTCGGGTCGACCGAGAGGGCTGAATATCGTGTGCTCAAAGCTACGTGGGACGGGGCCGGCGCGCGGTTGTCCATAGGTACCCCGTCTGAGTGTCTGGAGCTCGCGACCCAGCTTCCCGGGTGGCACAACGCCGAGAACATCGCCGCAGCGCTGGCGGCCTGTGACCTGCTCGGCCTGGCGCGGCGCGACTCATTGCAAGCGCTGGCAACGATGCAGGGCGTTCCCGGGCGTTGGGAGGCGGTGGACTGCGATCAGCCCTTTGACGTGGTCGTCGATTTTGCCCACACGGCTGCCGGGCTACGCCAGACGCTGCTGACTGCGCGCCACATCGCCGGCGCTCGCAACTCCGCAGTCCGTTTGGTCCTCTGTGCGGGTGGTGCAAACAATCCCGCCAAGCGAGGACCGCTCGGCATGGTCGCAAGCGAACTAGCCGACCATGTGATCATCACAGAGGGCAACGGGCGAGGAGAGCCACCTGAGGCCGTGATTGCCGGGCTGCTCGCCGGCTGGCGGGCGGAACGGCCTGGTCCCGAGATCATTGCGGAGCGCCGCGCAGCGATCCGTCGAGCGCTCGCGGATGCTCTTCCCGGCGACGTGGTCATCCTGATGGGCCGCGGCGCAATGCCGAGGCTTCTCTCCAACAGCTCTGGCGGTGGTAGCGCCTTCGATGATCGAAGTGTGGCTCGCGAGGAGCTGCTCTCGATGATGCCCGACCTCATGCTCCAGGCGTGAGCCCGCGTTCAAGCACTAGACGGTCGCGCCCGGGTCCGAGATAGTCGTCGATGCGCTCGATCACGATGAAGCCGAGATCGGCATAGAAGCCAAGTGCGCCACGAGCGCTGGGGGCGCAGGTGAGACGGACGCGAAGCGCCCCCAGGGCGGCGAGTCGCCGGGTCAGCTCCTCAACCGTGGCTCGTCCGAACCCGAGCCGCCGATGCTTTGGCTGGACGCCAAGTGCGAGTATCCAGCCGGTCTCAGTGGCGGCGGCGAGTGCACCGAACGCATATGCGCGGGAGACGTTTTCTCGATCCTCGGCCAGCAGGACGAGGCCGTCGAAGACCTCGATCAGCTGTCGGATTGTGCTCGGTGAATAGGCGTGCACGCCAAACGTCTCGCGATCCAGCCCGGCGAGCTCGGTTACGTCGGCGGAAGTTGCGGAGCGCACCTCGGGCGGCATCGAATTGCGGATGTTTGCAGCTTCTTCACGAAACTTGGTCTGCGCCGTACTCCTCATCGCTCACGTGCTCGCCCCATGCGACCGGGCTGCCCAAGTCGTCGACCTCCTGCATCGCAACGTGGGTCATGAAGCGATTCGGCGCGGCGCCGTGCCAGTGATTCTCGTCCGGCTCGAAGTAGACGCGGTCGCCGGGTCGGATGACCTCGATCGGCCCGCCCTCCCGCTGGCACAGCCCCAAGCCCTCGGTGACGAAGATCGTCTGCCCGAGGGGATGCGTGTGCCACGCTGCGCGGGCCCCCGGGGTGAAGTGAACGCTGGCCGCCGCCAGTCGCGAGGGCGCTGCCGGAGTCGCCACAGTGTCGATATAGACGGTGCCGGTGAACCAATCGCTCGGGCCGACGTTGGTGTCCAGCGAATTACTTGTGATCTTCATTTCGCGCTCCTTGGTGATCGGGATTCTCGTTCTGCGCTTCGATCGTGGCGAACGGATGGCGTCATGGTTCGACCATCACCTTCAGCGCCTCGCGCTGATCCATTGCCCGGTAGCCGTCGGGAACCCCGTCGAGGTCAACGGTTCGGTCGAAGACCCGGCCGGGTTCGATCGTGCCGTCGAGGATGTCGGGAAGCAGACCCTCGATGTAGGCACGAACCGGGGCCGGGCCGCCGCCGATCGTGAGGTTGTCATGGAAGGACGCTTGGCCGCCCGGCATCTTCTGATCCTGTGGAACCCCGACGCGCCCGACCGCTCCGCCCGGACGGGCGATTTCGATCGCCGTCTGGGTCGACTGATCAAGGCCGACGCACTCCAGCACCGAGCGGGCGCCAAAGCCATCGGTCAGCTCGCGGACTCGCTCGACCGCCTCCTTACCGCGCTCGGCCACGACATCGGTGGCTCCGAACTCGCGCGCCAGGTCGGTGCGCTCGACATGGCGGCCGAGGATGACGATCTGCTCGGCACCGAGGCGTTTGGCAGCGATGACGCCACAGAGGCCGACCGCACCGTCGCCGACCACCGCGACCTTCTTGCCGGGCCCGACCCTGGCGACGACCGCGGCGTGGTGGCCGGTGCCGAGCACGTCTGAGAGCGTCAGGAGGGAAGGCATCAGCATCTCGTCGGGATCGGCCCGGAGCGCGTAGAGCGTCCCGTCGGCATGTGGGATGCGGAGCGCCTCGGCCTGGGCGCCGCCGACATCGCTGTTGCCAAAGTAGCCACCGTGGATGCACTCGGTCTGCAGGCCGTCCTCGCAGAAGAGGCAGGTACCATCGGAGAAGGCAAACGGCATCACGACGAGGTCGCCGACCTTAACCGTGCTCACTTCGGCGCCGATTTCCTCGACCACCCCGATCGCCTCGTGGCCCATCGGGCGCCCACCGTCAGTGGGCTCCATGTTCTTGTAGGGCCAGAGGTCGCTGCCGCAGATGCAGGCGCGAGTGACGCGGATCAGGGCATCGGTGGGGTCGACCAACCTTGCGTCGGGAACGTTCTCGATGCGGACATCGCCGGCGCTATGCATGACGGTGGCTCTCATGATTCCTCCAGTCTCTCTGTGAAAGGTGGTCAGGAAGGGGTGAACCGCTCTCGCGGCTGTTCGGCGTCGCCGTATCGTTGGCGCAAGCATTGCGCCTCGATCATGCAGAGTGCACCCTCCTCTTCGATCTTGCCCAGGTCGCCGGGCCGGCGACCAGCCGCCATCGGCCTTCCATTCGGCAGCGAGTCCGACCCGGCGTGCAGCGGATCACCGAGGCGATCGGCACCCCCGCCCTAGGACGCAATCGTCGGCGCGACAGCTCGCCGCCAACCCGCTTGGCGAGGGTCTTTACTCGACCCTTTTCGAGGACGCCTCTCAGCCGATCAACGTCGCCTGTTTCGTCTTCCCGCACGCTTGCGCCCCGGAGTTCTTCATCAAATGGCTCCAGGTCACCCCCGACACCGTTGGGGCACTGCGGACCGATGCCGACCGCAATCCCTACTCTGCGGTCTTGCCGATCTGGTCGGCGAACTCTCGACCGAAGTGAAGCTCAGCGCAGGGTTGGTCCTGCTGGCGAGTTCGGTGGTGACCGGCCAGGCGGAGAATGCCCGCGGGGCCGACCAAGCTCGAGCGGCTCCTTAATCGGGCTGGATTCCAGTTCTAAGAGCGCCCGACTGACTGACAAAGGGAGCGGTCCCGGCGCGTTGTCCACTTGAGCCATCTCCTCTTGCACGAGGTTTCGAGGCGGCCGCTGCTCAGATTTCGCGCCGTTTCCGTTCCTCCCCGCGCGCGGATCACTAGGATCGGGGAAATCTGCGCAAGAGGTTGAAGCTCAAAAACCCCTTATTTGCAGGACAAGCGCCCGTAGCTCAGTTGGATAGAGCGTCGGTCTACGAAACCGAAGGTCACAGGTTCGAATCCTGTCGGGCGCGCTTCCGTTCCGCTTCGTTCGTGCGGCTTTTTGGCGATGACAAAGCGAGCCCGCCCCCTTGTCCCGAGAGTCGCGCTGCCTTCCGCCTCCTTCTCGGGACCGCCAAGAGGGTGACTTCTCTGCAGCGGAGCTCGGGGCAACGCCGCAGAAAAATGGGCGTCGACTGGTGCCTCGCCTGCTCTTACCGAGGAGGCACAGATTCCAGCGCCGCGACGATCGTTTCATCATCACGACCATCGGAGGGGCCGGCCCACTTTCCTCCCGTGGAGCCCACGCTGCTGACAATCGCACAAACGCGTGTGGATACAAGGTTCAAGCGCCAGGCGGCAAAGGCAGCGGCGGCGAGACCCCAAGCGGCGAGCGCGAGTAGGTCACTGACTGAGATGGCGCTGGTGGTGGTCAGCCCCAACGACGAGCAATTCTCACATCGACCACCCGCTCACAAAGGCCGGCCTGCGTGACCGCGCGCGAACGCTACTACTCTTATCGTACGGAGATCGCAACATCGCCAGGTTGATGCTGCCACCCTGCGGTCCGCTGCGTCCGCAAGAGCACGGGCCGAGAGCGGGTCTGCGAGCGCAGTTGCCAGTGTTCGATTGGATGCATCCGCCCAATCGCACCGCCCTGCCCCGATGCCTGGCGCCCGGCGCTTGAGGTTAGGAGGCGATCGGCAAGGTGATAACGAAAATCAGACCCCCCAGCAGCATGGTGGTTGCAAATCCGAGCACGATGATTCGCAGCCGCCGCCACTCCACCCGAAGCGATATGCCAGCAAAGAACAAAACAGCCGCGAAGAACACCGTGGAGAGGATGTAATCGTCATCATTGTCCTTGCCTTGGGTGCCCTGTTGATACAGGCCGTCCGCTTTGTTGTCGAGCGTTTCGGAGCGAGCGAGTGCTCGCAGATGGTATTGGGGCATGTAGAGAGGTCCGGCGATCGCGTGGGGGTTTGTGAACGGTCGCTGGGCGATCCAGGCGTTGAAGGCCGGCACGAACTCGGGGCGGAAGCGGCGACGGTAAATGTTTGCAAGCTGCCTATTGCCAGCTTGGTGTGCATCTAACCATCCGTTGAAATACAAAAGGTCATCGATCCGTACCTGACCGGCGTGTGTAGATGCCTGTTGGGATTTGATTCGGGTTGCCGAGGCCTGCGAATAGCGTTGCGATTGTTCCCCTGACCAAAGTGCGGCCTGATATCCGCTCCATGCGGTGGCGAGCACGGTCAACGACAACAAGATCACGGCGCTTAGCTCGAGAACGCGCTCGCCGTGTTTTGAGATCGGAGTCTCGGTTAGCTCCTCAGGTACGTGGACGTGGCCGTGCTCCATCTCGGGTGAGAGTATCCGGGGGGCAGCGGGGACATGGGAGCCACCTGCAAGCCAGATGCGAGCAACCGCAGCAGAATTGGACGGTTGACGCGATTCTGCTGCCCTTTCCCCCCCGGCACACGGCGTCGAGATCTCGCTGAGTTGGCTGAAGGAAATCTCTGCAACGGATGATCTGCGCTCAGAGCGGGTCTAGATGACCGATCGGGTGAGCCGAGCGCTGGGTCGACAGCGAGCGCCTGGCGCGGAGGTGGAAGAAAGAATGGGCCTGGCGCTCGGCGGGATCCTCTTGCGGCTGAGTCGGGCTTCGGGACAATGATTTGAGCTGCGCCCATGTTGTGGCCCCCCACCAAAGGCGCTGGCGGCGGCGGATCGCTCGACTTGGCGCCTCAAGGGCGTGCTCGGGAGCGATTGCGTTGGACCCAGCGCGTATCGGCCGGCGTCTTCACGCGCCCGCCCGCCCTGTACATGCGATGCTGCGGGGCTCGATGACCGGCGTCCAGGCAATTCCACGCGAAATCCGTGAGCTGCCGGAGGGCATGACCCATCTTGCTCACCATGCGATGCGCCCCTTGCGAACCGCGTTTGAGAGCGAACAGGAGTTTGTTGAGCATGTCGATGGCGTGTTGCGCCCCGCCGGTTACACCCTGGTCGGAGCCTTCCTAGCCAACGATGCGCCCGCTGTCGCGATCGCAGGCTTTCGAATCACCGACAGCCTCGCCTGGGGTCACTACCTCTACGTCGATGATCTCTCCACCGCACCCGAGGCGCGGCGCCATGGCCACGCAGGGGCGCTCTTGGACTGGTTAGTGGAGGAGGGAAAAAGGCGCGGATGCTCACAGCTGCACCTAGAGTCAGGGACCAGCTCTGAGCGATTCGATGCGCACCGTCTTTACCATCGCAAGGGGCTTTCGATCTACGCCCATCACTTCGCCCGTGGGCTATAGCCATCCAGGCGTGGAATCTTCGCGTGCTGAGACAAGGCTGAGTGGAGGAGCCAACTGCCGCAGGTCGCTGGTTCTTGCGAGAACGTGGGATTTTCACATGGCGGCAGCGGCTGGGTGATCGCCCGTCAGCCGCTGCCGATCGATCTGCCAGCTTTCTGCCTGTCTATTACTCGCTTGACTTCGCGCCATCTTGAGCAGAGTGCCCGGCGCTGTCGAGTCCGTGCGGGTGGAGGTGATCCTCGGCCAGTCGCTTGAGCCCAACGCGGTCGATCTTGCCCGTCGGGTTGAGCGGCATCTCCTCGAGTACAACAATCTCCTCCGGCTCCTTGTAGCCGATCCGCTTGCGGCAGAAGACGATCAGGTCGGCGCTTTTGGGTCGAGGCACCCCGGGGCGCAGGGTCACGTAGGCGCGCACGTTCTCGCCGTGAAGGATGTCGTGGACCCCGACGACGCCCGCCAGCGCGACGCTCGGGTGTTCCATCAGCGCCCCCTCAACCTCAAGCGGGCTGATATTGGAGCCGTCGTGAACGATCACCTGCTTCTTACGGCCGAAGAACCACAGGTAGCCGTCATCGTCGGCGCGTGCGAGGTCGCCGGAGTCGAGCCAACCGTCACGCAGTACCGCGTCGGTCGCGGCGGGCGCCTCCCAATAGCCGGTCATCTGGCTGCGCGACCTAATCCAAATTCGCCCGACCTTGCCGGAATCAAGCGGGGCGCCCTCTTCATCTCGGATCGCGATGCTGAAGCCGGCGATTGGCGGTCCGATGGAGCCCTGCTTGATCACGCCCGACGGCGGGTTGAGCGTCGCCACACCGACCTCTGTCATCCCGTAGCCCTCATCGATCGGGAAGCCGGCGACGGCGGCGAACTCGGCCAGCAACTCAGACGAGACCTTGTCAGATCCCGCGCGGCAAATTCTCAGCGACGCAAAATCCTGCGGCAGCAGCTCATGGTCGCGAACCAAGGCGGCGAGCGCGGCGGGAATCATCGCCATCACGGTCGGTTCGTGTTCGCGCAGAAGCGGCAGCAGCTCGTGGCTGTCATAGCTGCGTGCGACGATCACTCGGGCGCCGACTGAGAGCGCGCTCAGGGTCCAAAGAAAGGAGCCCAGGTGCGACATCGATGACCCGGGCAAGAAGGCGTCGCTCGGACTCAGCTCAAAGGCCGCGACAGCACTGGCAATCATCCAGCCCAACGTCTCGTGGGAATGGGTGACGCCCTTCGCCGGACCGGTACTGCCGGAGGTGAAGAAGATCGCGGCGGGGCTTGAAGGGTCGGGCGCTCCCAGCTCGATCTTTGGGGGGGCGCCGGCAAGGAGTGAATCAAAGCTGCGGCGCCCCTCGCCTCCCTCCCCACCGTAGGAGATCGTCCCGTGCGTGAGCTCAGCGACGAGCCGGCTAGCAGCCAGGTCCTCGCTTCGCTCGGCATGGGCGAGCAGTGCCGCGGCCCCGCTCACTTCAAGCGCGTGATCGATCTCGCGGTAGGTGTATCGGTAGTTGAGCGGGGTGGTGACCAGGGTCGCCTTAAAACAAGCCAGATAGTGGATTGCGAGGTCGATCCGATTGGGCATCAGCGAAGCGATCCGGTCGCCTGGCTCGAGCCCCAGACCGCGGTATTGGCCGGCGAGTACCGAGCTCGCCGCCTCGAGCTCGGCCCACGACATCCGCTGATCGGCAGATACAAGCGCAGCTTCCTGCGCGCCGCAGGCCAGGCCTTCCCCAAGGAGGGTGTGCAGCGGGGAAGCGGGAGCCGCGAGTGGGTGTCCGTCGATCATCGCGATCACAATGCTATGGGCCGCAGAAGACCTCGATCGCCGCTGCCGAAGCCGACTGGGCGCGAGACGCTTGAGCGGGCCCTTGCTCGCAGGGGATCGGTCCCCGTTCGTTGGCGCGGTGTCGAACAGTCGTTGAAGCCCGAGATCCCCATTGATCGCACCCATTTTGCTTGCTCTTTTGGCGCTCGCCGCGTAGGGTCGCCGGCGACAATGGAGGCAGCCGTCCAAACGCCAGATCTGAAAGCCGGGCCAGCGCCCGGCGCCCCCGTCATTCCGGCCTTCGAGATCATCCCCCGCAAGGGCCTGATCGGCGTCGGCGTCGTCTTCGCGGGCCTGATCATTGCGATCGCCGCCAACGAACGCTGGCCCCTGGAGTTCTTCCACGTTGCCTTCGGCGCTGCCTGGACGGTGCTTGATCTCTTCCTTGGCTTCGTCCTCGGTCCGATCCTTGGACGCCTCTCGGTCCCTGCCAGGATCGAGCTGACCACGCGGCTGATGCCTAAGATGGTGTTGATCATGCCCACCGTGGTTACGGCCACGCTCGCCGGCGGTTGGCAGCTCGGCCATCTTCTCGGCACCGTCGATAGCTCCTACTACATGCACGGCTGGCTGGTCGCCAGCTACATCATCGTCGGATGCATGGCCGTGATCGCCCTCGGTCTGCTCGAGCCGGCGAACGTCGCGGTCCTCTTCGAGCTGAAGAAGCCCGAGCCGAACCCGAAGGTGATCGAGCGGCTGATGAAACGCTTTATCTTCACTGCCGGAATTCTTGGCGCACTGCAGATCGCGACCCTGGTGATAATGACCAAGATCGCCAGCGGAATATGACCGAGCAAAAGCTCCCGCCCGTTACCCAGGTCGGCATGGCCTCGCTCGCTCTAATCGTCGCCGGCGGCATCTACCTCGCCGCCCATCTCCCCGAACGGGTGCCCCTCGCTCCCGCGATCGTTTTGCTCGCTCTCTCGGCTGCGCTCTTGGTCGGCAACCTCTTCGCCCTGAGTCGCGTCGATGGCTTCGCCTGGGATTGCTTCGCGCAGGTTGGTAAGTGGGCGCTGCTTGCCTACGCGATCACCGCCGGTCTGATCGAGTACGCCTTCGTTCGGAACCAGCTTTCCGGTGGCCCCCTGGTCGTAGTGACCCTTTCGCTGATCGTCTACGCCCTGCACGTGCCGATGCTGATCGCTTTCACCGTTGCCAGATATGCTGAGCCGGCTGGTCAAACGGATGCATAGAAGGAAGTCATCGATTTACCAAGACCAGGTTGAGCGCCAGTGCCAGTCGGCTCGGCTCATTTGACGCTGCTGTCGCCGTGAGGCTCGCGATCAGGGACGCTACGCAGCGGCGATTGATCCCTCTTGGAATGGCCGACGGCGGAAACGGCGGCGGCCTGGCGGCGACGATGCTGCGCGCCGCTGAATCCGACCCGGGGAGCCGGCGAGCTGGCGCCTTTGCTTCCGATCTCCCGTCGATGGAGAGTGTCGTGGGCTAGACGGCTGAACTGAACGCGCCCCGCGCGGCTCTCGATAGGGGATGCGAAAGTAGCTCGGTTCCCGATCGCCAGCACACGGGCTGGAACTGGGTCGCCCTAGCGGGTGGGGGTCGCGGCCGGAGTGCTTTGGACCGGGTGGCCGAGGTTACGCCAGGCGCCGACACCCTGCCCGACATGGACTACCTCCGCGAAGCCCTCCCGCTGCAGAATCGAGGCGGCGAGGCCGCTGCGTTTGCCACCACGACAAATCGTCGCGATCACGCGCTCACGGGGCAGCTCCTGGAGTCGCCCGCCAAGATCTCCGTAGGGGATGTGGAGTGAGCCGGGGATATGCTCGGCTGCATACTCGGCGCTGTTGCGGACGTCGAGCACGAGCGGGGGGTTCGCCCCCTCGACCCGCAGCGCCAGCTCGGCCGGGTTGATCAGCTCAATCCTGCGCACGGCTCGGTCCTCTGAGCGCCATGCCGTCATCCCTCCCTCCAGGAAGCCCCGGACCCGTAACCCCACGGCTGCCAGCAGTTCAGCGGCATGGCGCTGATCGCCTTCGGAGGCCGCCAGAATTATCAACTCGGCGCCGCGAGGAGCGACCCGGGAGACCTTGGTGGCGAAGCCTGTGTCATAGGCCGAAGTGCTGAGGGCACCGGCGATGTGAGACTCGTCGAACTCCTCGTTGGTGCGGCCGTCGATCACAACCGCGCCGGCGGTGACGGCGGTCTCCACCTCGTGTGGGGTGAGCCGCGCCGGGGTCCCGAAGTCCTCCACCAATGGTCCGCGGTTGAGGGCAACGATGTGCTCGACACTTGGCGGACGGTCGCCGAGGGTAGCAACCGCCTGCTCGACGAATTCCGCCTCGTCAGAGATCCTCAATGCCCCGTTATGGCGGCGCTCAAAGCCGATCGTCGAAGAGGTCTTGAGATCGAGTCCGGAGCCACCGCAAAGCGAGCCGCCGAGGTGAGCGGGCCAGACCTCGACCTGGTCCTCGAGGGAGAGCAAGCGATCGTGAAGGGAGCGGAAGATCTCAGCCGCGCCCTCGCGTGGCTCGATCGCGAGGTCGGGTCGGGCCACGTCGCCGATGAACAACGAGTCGCCTGCCAATAGCGCCCATGGGCTGTTGCCTCGAGAGGCATCGCGCAGAAGAAAGGACGTGTGCTCGGGCCGGTGGCCAGGCGTGTGGATGGCCTCGATAGTCACCTCGTCAAGCTCCAAGATCCAGCCGTCGGTGAACGGCTGATGCGGGTACTCGGCATCGGCCAGCTCGTGGACATGGATGGTGGCGCCGGTCGCGCCGGCCAGTCGACCGTGACCGGAGACGTGGTCAGCGTGGTTATGGGTCTCCAGCACATGTCCGATCCGGACTCCGTGAAGGCGAGCGAGCTGTAGGTAGACATCGATCTCCCAGCGGGGGTCGATCACCGCGGCGACTCCCGCGTCGCGATCGGCGACCAGATAGGAGGCGCAGCCGAGATCCTCGTGGATTATCTGGCGAAAGAGCATGATCGCGGTACGGCGATGAACGACTCAGGCTAGCGGGAATCCGGCATCCGTTCGGGGATTGAAACTACCATAGTTTGAGTATCAACTTCATCAAGATAGCCCTTCGATCAAGAGCGAAACCTAGGATCGTTGTTTGAGGCCCACCTGCCGAAAACGCCTGCGGACATACCGACCCCCGTCCTGCTCGCGGCCATTCCCCTCCGCGGAGTGCGGTGCTCAGTGGGTCGCCCTCCCCACCCGACCACCGTGCCCCGCGGCGCTCACCCGATCGCGGCGGGATTGAGCAGGTGGCGTGTATTGACCACCATCGAGCGCGGAATCGTGGTCGCGAGGGTGCGCACCGGTCCGACCTGACGGGTCGCGAACTTATCGAAGCGGGTCGCGATTTTGGAGTCGCGCGCGGCGGCGGCGAACAACGCGCGTTCGGGGCGGCTGAGCCGACGGCCGGTGGCGTAGCTGTGGATCATGAAGGCGTGACCGCCTAGGCGGCGGTTGTGAAGCCTTCGATAGCGTGCCAAACCATGCTCCAGTGACTCTTCGCCGCGAAGTGCCGGTGTGACGCAGTCGGCAAGCCACTCCCCCGATTGCAGGGCCCAACCGCAGCCGACTCCAAACAGCGGGTCGGCGGCGATCGCTGCGTCGCCGATCAGGGCCAAGCCCGGAGCGGTCGAGACGCGCACCCGGTTGGGCATCTCGATCTTGCCGAGAACCGATTCGACCAGATGCGCGGAGCGGATCGGGGGCGCTTCGGGGAAGCCTTCAACGTAGGAGATCAGCGCCGCGGTCGGGTCGCGCTTGAACTCAGGCAGCAGCTCCATTGTCGGCATCGCCGCATAGAAAACTAGGCCGCCGTCGGTCGGAAAGGCGGCACCCCAATTCGGATCCATCATCCAGATCATCGCGTCGGGGGCGTACTTGGGCTGCGCTCCTTCGAAATAGCCGCCATAGGCAAAGCGCCCGTGAGGAAGGGTCTTTTCGCTGACGCCGGCGAGTTCGGCAACCTTGGAGTCGCGGCCATCGGCGCCGATGACCAATCTCGCTCGCAGCTTTGATTCCACGCCGCTTCGCGCACGAACGCTGACTCCGCTGACGGTCTCGCCGTCACGCAGCAGGGTCTGCGCGGCCTGACCGAGCAGCAGCTCGACGCCCGGACTTGCGGCCGCTGCCTCGCGAACCATTGGATCCAGAACCTCGCGCCGAAGGTTGACTGCTAGGCCGGCACGATCGGGCGGTGCTTCGATCCAGCCCCATCTGGTCCAGGCGTGCATCCGTGACCGCACACCCCCAGCTTCCATGATCGGCTCCAGCAGGTCGAGCCGCTCGATTGTCGGCACCCCGGAGGCCTGGATGAAGTGGCTGCAAATACGCTTGAAGGCACGCGGGTCCGGCTGTTTCTCGACCAGGGCGACTCTGGCTCCAGCGCGCCCGAGCAGGATTGCCGACGCACAGCCGGCTAGGCTCGCGCCGACAACCACCGCGTCATAGTCGTGAGACCCGCTGCTGACCTTTGCACTCTCGCTCATCTCGGCCCTCCTGTTCGCCTGGTTCGGGGCACTGATGCTTCGTCCCGTACTATACGACTCGAATTATGAAACGCAAGTCGATCCGCCTGACCACAACCTCCTACGCGCTGCTGGCTCTGCTTGACCAGCTCGGGGAGGCAAGCTCATATGACATCAAGCTGGCGCTCGACAAATCAATTGAGAATTTCTGGCCAGTTCCCCATACGACCGCCTATGAGGAGCCGGCGCGCCTTGCCGAGGGGGGCTTCTTGTCGGTGAAGCAAGAGCTCGGCGGTCGCCGCCGCAAGAGCTACACCCTGACCGAGAAGGGAAGGGAGGCGCTGGCCAGTTGGGCTGCGGAACCGAGCGCCGCACCGCCCCAGTTGCGCGATGAAGTAATGCTCAAGGTGTTCGCTGGCGCCGATCCGGGAATGCTGGTCGAGGTGCGCACCGACTGGCATCGCGCCAAGCTCGAGGAGCTGCGGGTCTATCTCCAAGAAGTGCAGCGGGCGGAGGGCTGGGAGGGTTCGGAGCGCACGCTGATCGCCGGCATTGCATACCACGAGAAGATGGTCGAGCTGCTCGACAACCTGGGGGGCCAAGGTGCGGCATATGGCTGAAGCCGGCGCTCGAACAGCGCTGCGAGATTGCGCCGCTGCCCCGTGCGGTCCCTGCCGACTGGCGTGATTGGGGCGGAATGCAAGAACCCTTGAACACGGTTGCCCTGCGGTCAGCAAAGGGCAATCGGGCAGAGCCGGGGAAGCACTTGGGATTTTCTCAGAGGCCCCGTGACATGAACGTCTCGGCTACTCCAACCGATAGCGCTGCGGCAAGTCCGATGTAGACAATGCCGACCAGCGCGCGTGTGCGGGTCGGAATTGAGTAGTAGGCATGGCTCTCCGGCGTCGCTCGTGCCTTCCATCGCCGCCAGCTCTCAACTCCCCCAAGCACCAGGATCACAAAGAGAACTGGGCTGGGATAAAAGATCGTCAGCGCGAGCAATCCCACCAAGCCGACCAGCCACACCGCGGGGCTGAGCGCCGCCATTGCCCGGCCGCCATCGAGGGGAACGATCGGCAGCAGGTTGAAGAGATTGAGAAAGAACCCGATATAGGCGAGTGCTCGCCAAAACTCATTGCCGGTGGCCAGCCAAATCGCCAGCGGAATGAGGGTAGCGATGCTGCCCAAGACTGGGCCTGCGAGACCGACCCGTGCCTCTGCGGCGGCATCCTTGCCCATCGACTTTGACGCGATGACCGCCCCGAGGAAGGGGATGAAAAGTGGTGCCGATGCCTTGATTCCCTCGCGCCGAAGCTGGATTACATGTCCGATCTCGTGCAGAAAGAGCAGGGCGACAAGTCCGATCGCAAAGGGGAAGCCAAAGAGGAGCCCGTATGCGGCGATCGAGACCGCCATCGATCCAAAGGTGGCGAGAAGCTTGAGTTGTGGTAGTAAGACCAGGAGTGCTTTTGCCTTCGCTGCGAGCACACCGAAAGGGGCAAGGACTCGTGCGAGTCGCTTGCGCAGGGATTGGCGCCCGGAGCCCGGATGGATTGGCTCGCCTGAGTCCGGTTTCTCAACCGAGACCGGGAGACCGACCGAGAGGCGCTCGCTGAGGCTCTCCGACATGCTTTTAATTGTCCCTCACCTAACTAAATGCAGCCTCAGGTCGCGTCTCAGCTCGCTCCTGAACAAGTTAGCGTGGCTTCTCCGAGCGCTGGGAAATCTCAGGTACCCTCGAAGCTGCTGGAATCGGGGAGGCTGCTGGGACTGCTGAGGCCGATGGCATCGGTGACGCACCCGGGATTGCGAATCGCGAGGACGGTTGTCCTTCTCGCTTGCCCTGGGCGCCTCCTGCGGGCCCCTCGGAGCGGTGGTTCTCGCTGTCGGGTTGACCTCCGATCGCGCCGCTCAGCGCAGCCACAAGCTTCGGGGTCAGATCCGCTGTCTCATCGCCCGATCGGCTTGGGATCTCGGCCATCGGTGTCTCCTGGCTGGCCCTGTGCTGACTCGAATCACCGAGCCTCCACCGCAGAGTCCCTATCAGTGGAGGCCCCTGTCGCTGCGGAATCAGAATCCTTGGGCTCCAGAGGCGGGGTTAGTGAATACAGTATATCATTAATTCATGAATGTTAATTCACGAATACTGAAGCAAGTAGCAGAACACGCAAGCGAGATCCCTCCCCGTTGGGATTTCCTCACCAACCACGCTCACGTCCTGCTCTGTGTTGCTGATGATCCCGGTATTCGATTGCGCGACATAGCTGCTGCGGTCGGTATTACCGAGCGAAGCGCCCACAAAATCCTCTCCGAGCTGGTTGAGGAGGGCTATGTCCTGCGCCAGCGAGATGGGCGTCGCAACCGCTATGAGGTCGTGCCCGAGCTCCCCCTTCGCCATCCGCTGATCCAGGAAACGGCGGTGGGCGACCTGCTCAAGCTGTTGATCGGGCCGCGGTCTTCAGACCGTCGGACCGAGCCAAAAGCTGTCAATACAAAGAGCCAGTAAAGATCGGACGATGAGATGAAGATGTCAGATGCGGCAATGCCCTCAACGCAGCAATCAGGGGCCGATGAGCAGTTCGCCGACGTACCTTTCCCCGGCGGCGACAACGGTCTCTCCCAGACCCCGGCGTCGAGCAACGGTGCAGACAACAGTCATCAGTTCTGGCGAACCTCGATCGCTCCCCACGAGCGACCATCGCTGCGTCGAAGCCTCTTTGACCTGGCAACCTCGGTGGCGCCTTACCTATTTTTGACCGTCATGATGTATCTCTCTGTGAACGTCTCAGCATGGTTGACCCTTGCCCTTGCCATTCCTGCAGGCGGCTTTCTCTTGCGGACATTCATCGTCTTCCATGACTGTGCTCACGGCTCTTTCTTGCCGACCAAGCGCGGCAATCTGTGGCTGGGGCGGTTTACCGGTTTGCTCGTCTTTCAGCCGTTTGGCAATTGGCGTCACAAGCACGCCGTCCATCACGGTACGGCCGGAGACCTTGACCGGCGTGGAACTGGCGACGTGATGACGCTCACCGTCGAGGAGTACAACTCACGCTCCTGGGGCAGGCGCCTCGGTTACCGTCTCTTTCGCAATCCCCTCGTCATGTTTGGTCTCGGCCCGATCTGGTCGTTGATGATCGGTCCTCGCTTCTGGTCGCGCAAGATGCGCCGACGTCACCGCCAGAGCGTAATCGCGACCAACCTCGTGCTCGGGGTGATCATCGCGGCGATCGTTTGGCTTCTCGGCTGGCAGGCGTGGGTCTTGGTCCAGGTGCCGACGGCAGTCCTCGCCGGCACCCTCGGGGTGTGGATGTTCTACGTACAGCACCAGTTCGAGGATGTCTACTGGGAGAACTCCGAGCACTGGAGCTACGCCGATGCGGCGCTGCGCGGGAGCTCCTATCTGAAGCTGCCCAAGCTATTTCAGTTTTTCAGCGGAAATATCGGCCTTCATCACGTCCATCACCTCAGTGCGAAGGTACCCAACTACAACCTCCAAAGCGCCCATGACGAGAACCCGATCTTTCACGATGTCCCGGTTCTGGGAGTTCGTGACGGGCTTCGATCGATCCGGCTCAAGTTGATTGACCCCACAAGTGGCCGGATGCTGAGCTGGCATGAAGCCAGAAACCGAGCTTGAGCTCGAGAAATTGCACCGTCTGCGCTCGATCGTGACCTGAATCCAATCGATTAACCATGCTGATCACGCATCCACCTGGGCTCTGGCTCAAGCCCTGGCGGGTTGACAGTCATCGTCAAATCCCGATCGATTGCTCGAGGCTTTGCCTGGCAATCCCACCATCGGGGTTCTGGCTCGGGCATCGCGAGAGTCGAGGCGCTCAGCGTCTATTGCGGCAGGTGCCACGCTGGGATCATGGGGGTGAGCTGAGCGCTGAAATCCAGCGGTCCACCCAGGGGGAGACCAGGGCGGCGCGGGTGAAGAGGTCAGGGCGAGTTGTCAGGCAATGGCCAAATACGGCCTGGGCAATTCCGATCTCGATCAGTCCCTGACCACTTGGTCCTGCTGCCAGAAGGGGACCACCGCTATCTCCATGGCATACCCCAGATGAAAACTTTGGAAAGTCAATTGCACAGATTCGGCCCAGAAGGCCTTCGCATCGTTGGCCCTCGAGGACGGTTTTTGCCCACATCAGCGATTCAGTCAGTTCGGTCTGACCGTAGTAGGTCTCTCCCCAACCGGCGATCTCGGCGTGAGCACCCGTCCGCAGGATGTTGGAGTCCGCCGCGGTGGCAAGCCCGATTGCCGGGGCGCTGGTCGGCGTTGAGAGAACAAGCAGGGCGGCGTCGCCAAAGCCATTGGAATCCGCGGCTACGCTGTAGCGCGGGAATGGAAGGATTTGAGAGACGCTCGAAATCTGGCGTTCAGATGATGTCCAATTCACAGCACCCGTAACCACCCGGTAGCCACCAGCTTCGTTTGTTGCCCCCGTTTGCAGATTTACCGCACAGTGAGCTGCCGTGAGAATGAGATTCGGGGCGACGACCGTCCCGCTGCAAGCGAGGATTTCTTCGCCGCTGAAATCAATTACAAACGCCATCCACGGAAAGGTTCCCGGTCTGGCAACGTCCCCGCCAACTACCGAGGATTTGGCAGAGGGATCGTTGGGCGATCGTGGCGCTTCGGCCTTTGAGCCGCTTTCCGGAAGTTGGGGGAGTGGCACAGATCGCTTCGCGCTGTCGAGCCTGCCCGCGAAGGAGGCGCTGGCGTCGAACATCCCGCTCGCGAGCACCAACAACCCAGCGACAACGAACAAGCACAGCCTCAAAAAAATCGCCCGAGAAGCCACGATCAGGTACTCAGCCGTAATCTGCTCGTCGCGACTTGGTGGCCTGCGTCGATCCAAAAGCGCTCGGTTCCGCGACTCGGGTTCACCGAGACCGTGGGGTCCCGGTGATATCTGAGCCCCGCGCAGCGCGGATCTCAAACTGATTGCGGTCCGGTTGTAGGCCGCCCCATCCGGGCAAGAAGTCCATGAAGGGAGCTAGATCCATCTGTTTCAACCTTATCGGTGCGAACTGTTGGGAAATTAAATCTTCAGCCGATCTGGGGCCCCCCGGTCAGCGGCTGCAGAATCTGTAACTCACTCCAGCTGCCAGGGGGAAGCGCGGAGGTTTGCATCACCGCGACGGTCCACATATCGAAGCGGCGTTCAAGTTGTGTTGGAAATGGGGTTGGAACACGAGCGGGTCCGCCAACATGCTGGCGGCGCACCTTGCGGGGTGCAAGCCTTGCCCTTCACTTCCTCGCGGCGGTGTTCGAGGCTCGTAAAAGACCGCGCTCCTGACCAGACATTCGATCGAATTTCGGGCGGCGGCGCCCATCCCAATCACCACCCTCTACGTTGGCCCTGCTCAGCAACGATCGGTGAGACGGTGAGGCGAGATTCAGAGCCTGAAGTCCTCGACCCAAACCTGGGACTGTTGCGGCTAGCTTGGGGTTGAGAGCCTTGCTTGTGGTCTGAAGCCGCTCAATCGTGAGATCGGCTTTCCTCACCTGCCTCAAACGCACGCTTGGCTCGAGCGTCGATTTCATCTGCGGAGAGAATCTCGAGGCGCTGGCTAAGCATCCATTGCTGGCCGAAGGGATCGCGGAGGCGACCACCGCGCTCGCCGTAGAAGTGATCGCCAAGCGGATGGATCACCTCGGCGCCCGCCTTGATCGCGCGCTCCCAGCAGGCCTCGACATCCTTCCAGTAGGTGGCCATGATCGCGGCCGGAGGCTCGTTGCGGCCGGAGATTTCAGGGTCCTCGGTGATCATCACAATCGAGTCGCCAATACGGAGCTCTGCGTGGATCAGTTCGCCGTCGGGGCCATTGAAGCGCTCCCCAACCTCCTCGGCACCGAAAGCCCTGCAATAAAACCGAATTGCATCTGCCCCGGCCGCGACCACGAGCCTTGGGGTGACGGTGTGCAGGTGCTCGGGGATTGGATCAACCTCAGCCATCGGAAATACCTTCGTGTGCGCATTATCGGGACTTCTGAACGATAGAAAACTAGAAAGTTCGGCTAAGGGCTTGATGATCGGGAGAAGGCCTTGTTGATCTGGTCGGAGCGATCAGCGGCGAATTCCGACCGCGATCCGGTTTTTGGCTGATCGTGATTCTCAGCAAGCGATGTCTGGCGCATTCGCCTGGGGAGCTTTGAGCAAGATACCGGGGCGGTCCGATGAATCTTGACCGCGTGGGGTGTAGCGAGGGCGAACTCGAGTGCGCTGAGGATGTGATTAGGGCGGGGTCGACCCTGGCGGCGAGGTTCGGCTTGCCAGGTTGATGCGATCGACGAGGCTGGCGGGATCGGGCAGGATCACCGTCAGGCGCTGCAGCTTGGCGCCCTGGAGGTCGAGCGCCAGGGCCTCACGGCCTCCCTTGACGGCGAAGAACTGGCGCCCACCATCTAGATAGCAGACGCAGAGCAAGTTTAACCCGGGGATTATCTTGCGCCCCTTCACCGCACTGTAGCGGCGGATCGATTGAATTGGATCATGATCAACATTGGCCCCGACGATCTGGCTGAGGGGCACCACAATGTCGGGGGAATAGCGCATGATGAAGGGAGGAACGGGCAAGCGGGCGAGCATGTCGCGAAGCGCCAGCTGGGAGTCTGTGAGTTCAAACCTCCAGCTACCCATACCCGGCATCCTCGACGGGCGGAACTCGATCGTGTCGAGATCAGCGGCCAAGCGAAGATCGTAGCCGCGATTGTCGGCGCCACGCACCGATCGCCAAAGTCCAGGTGCCCAGTTTCTTTGGGGCAGCCGAGCGAATCGGGATTCCGCTTTCCGCGGAGCAAATTCTCTGCGGTCTCAAACCGCCTCAGGTCGGATTCGCGTAAGTGGTGATCTCCATGCTTCCCGGCCCGGAGCTTGATCGCCGGCGAGAGGATTCAGTCACCTTGATCGACCCAGAATGCCTCCAGCGGGAAGCTCATCGGTGATCACGTCGGCACCACCAAACTTGACGCGATTGCGGCTTCGGGGCTACTCTAGGTTTCGATTCGGGTGATTCGCTGCGGCCTCGAGACCCGAGTTCTTTGAGTGGCGGCGAGGCCAGAATTGCGACAGGAGAGCTGAGGAAAAGTGATTTCATGGGCCAAGATGCACCACCTGTCTGCAAGGCATCTCGGGCGGGTCGCGGCGCTATGCGCCGGCTGCTTGACCCTCTTGGCCCTTGCCGGTACAAGCGCGTTTGGCGAGGTGGTGCAAAGCGGAGACCTGATCATCGGCGTCCAGGGAAGCATCCATCCAGTCAGGCTGCCCAAAGACACGCTCGCCCCGATCGCTTTGGAAATCGGAAGCACGATCAAAACTTCCAACGGCTCTCGGGTGCCGGTCCTGAATACGATCTCGCTTGAATTCAACCGACACGGTGCCATCGATACGAACGGCATTGCGACCTGCAGCGTGTCGAAACTGCAAAATACCTTGACCGCGCAGGCCGAGCGGATCTGTGGCAGCGCCCTGGTCGGCACCGGAACCGCCGCCGGTGAAATTTCATTGCCCGAACAGCCGCCGTTTGACGCCAGCGGTCCGATGTTGATCTTCAACGGCAAGCCCCAGGGCGGGCAACCGGTTTTGATCATCCACGTCTACGCGCACGTGCCGGCGCCGACAACCTTCGTGACGACGGCGGTGGTCAAGAAAGCCTCCGGCAAGTACGGACCGAGCATTCGGGTGAGGATTCCGACCATCGTTGGCGGCCAGGGTTCGCTGATTTCCTTCAACGCAACCCTTCACAAAATTGTCCGCGCCGACTGCCCCGCCCCGGGCGCGGTGGGCGGGGCAGTCTTTCCCTTTGCAAAGGCCAGCTTTGAATTCGCCAATGGTGCCTCAGCGAGCAGCGATTTGGTCCGCGAGTGCCAGGTCAAGGGATAGCCAGCTTCTCGCGGCTCGGACTCTCCGGAATCGGGTCGATTGGGTTCCGGTTCAGTGCACCACGGAGATATTGAAGTCGGCGCTGCCCAGAGCAGCCGATAGTCGCAGCCAGAGCGCGAGATACATCTCAGTGCCGCGGGCCCCCCTGATGTCGCCGAGATCGATGATCGAGCCCGGGACCAGCCGAAGGTCTCCAGCAGGCTCATCGTTTCGGTTTTGGCGCCGTCGTCATTGCCGCAAACAAAGACGTTGTGATTGCCCGCGACGCGGCCGGGTTCGGTCATCACCAGATGATTGATCGTGTTGAGGGCCTTGACCACCCGAGCGTCGGGGAAGGCGGCCTGAATCTGCTCGCCAAGGCTGTCGGTGTTAGAGATCGAAAGCAGGGGGGGCATTCCGACCGAGAAGTCAAGCGGATTGGCGACGTCTATCAGCACTTTGCCAGCCAGGCGCTCAGCGCCAGCAGCGCTCAGCGCTTGCAAGGATGCTGCACCGGCGGTGCAGTTGAAGACCAGCTCGGCGTTGCTCGCCGCCTCGGCGAAATTGCCGCCCCGCCCTTCGGCAACCTCCCCCATCCATTCTGCCAGGGCTTCGCCGGTTGCCGAGCGTGATCCCATCGTCACCTCGTGGCCGAGCTCGACCAACTTGGTGGCAATCGTTCGCCCCGCCATGCCCGTGCCCAAGACTCCGATTCGCATTTGCCCAGCCTCCTTGGTTATCGAGGGCAAATCAGGCTAGCGCGCAATCAAATCAGCGCAGCGGTGGCCGCCTCGTCGGTTGGGACCGCGACACGATCGCGCCGCGCTAGATCTCGATCAGGAGACCGGAGGGGCCAAGGTTGCGTACGGCGGTGGCGCCGATCTGTCCCTCACAGCCCCACGACTCGTGGATGTGCCCGCAGACGGTAAGCCTGGGGCGCGTTTCCTCGATCGCGCTTCGAAGCGCCTCGCTGCCCAGATGCGTGCCCCCAGCGTTTGTGTCACAGCATCCCTTTGGCGGGGAGTGGAGGATGAGTACGGCAGCGGGCGGGCAATCGATCAGCATTTCAGCGGCAGTCGCCTCGTCGAGGTCAAAGCTCCAATCCCACGGAGTCACCGGCACTCCGGCGCCAAGGCCGAAGAACTCTATGCCGTCAATTCTGCGCCCGTCTCCGTGCAGGACGTGGGCCGAAGCCCAGCCTGAAGCCGCCACTCGCAGCGCGTCTGCGGTCTCGTTATTTCCGGGCACGAGCAGGGTCGGCTTCTCAATTCCCTCAAGCGCAGCGATCGTTTCCTCCAGCCCCTCGTGCACCGAGGCGAAATCGCCCGCCCCGATCACCAGATCGGCATCCGCTGACATCTGGACCAGGCTGTCGGCTAGCTCGAGGTCGCGGTGCAGATCACTGAAGGCGAGCAGCTTCACCACCTCAACCTATCCGCTTGGCCAGCTGCAAATCACCTCGGCCTCGACGCCATGAGGCTCGGGAGGGGGGCCATTTCGATAATCTCGGCTCCCTGATGCCTCCCATTTTTTGGATCGGCCTAGGTATCGCCGGATTTGTCTTTTTGGTCGGCGCCGTCTCCGGCGCCAGGTCGCGAACTGCGACGCTCAAAAGTGGCGCGGCGATGGGTGCCTACCTCGGTGTGATGATCGCCTTTCCTTTGCTGGCGATTGGCCTTGCAACCAGCTAGGCGGCGCTTCTGTGCATGATCGCCGCCGATCTGGGTAGAGGCCCCCGAGACCGACAGGAAGGAAGCCATGGCCGATGCGATCTCGATCCCCGCCATCACCCTCGATGACGGTGTCCAGATTCCCCAGCTCGGGTTCGGTGTCTTTCAGGTGCCACCGAAGGAGACTCAACCGGTGGTCGAGCAGGCTCTGGCGGTCGGTTATCGCCACCTCGATACGGCGGCGGCCTATCGCAACGAGGAGGGAGTCGGGGCGGCGGTGGCGGCTGCGGGCATCGAGCGCGAGGACGTATTTGTAACGACAAAGCTGTGGAATTCTGAGCAGGGTTTCGTCTCGACCTTGAAAGCCTTTGAGGCCAGCCTCGATCGACTTGGATTTGATTACGTTGATCTCTACCTGATCCACTGGCCGGCGCCCTCGGCTGGGCGCTTCGTCGACACCTGGCGAGCCTTCGAACAAATCCATGCGCAGGGACGGGCTCGCACGATCGGCGTTTCGAACTTTCGAATCGAGGATCTTCAGCAGCTTGAGCGAGAGACCGAGATCCGACCGACGGTGAACCAGATCGAGCTTCACCCCCTGCTGCAGCAGGCCGAGCTGCGCTCCTGGCACGCCGAGCACGGCATCGCCACCGAGGCCTGGAGTCCGCTCGCCCAGGGCGAGCTGCTCAGAGACCAGACCCTGGGAGAGATCGCCAACCGACACATAAAGACCGCAGCGCAGGTGATCTTGCGCTGGCACCTGCAAATCGGCAACGTGGTCTTCCCCAAGTCGGTGACCGCCGAGAGGATCGCCGAGAACTTCGAAGTCTTTGATTTCGAGCTTGAGCAGGAGGAGATGGTCGAGATCAGTCGGCTTGATGTCGGCAAGCGGATCGGACCCGACCCAGCCACCTTCGTCTCGCCGTAGGCAGGGCTCGGGCGGGTCCGTTTGCCGACCTCGCGCCTGCGGTGGAGGAGGTCGATGTAGAGGTAGTGCTCCGCGCGGATCCGCTCGCGTTTGGATCCCGACAGCGATTGGGGCGGGACCAAACTCACACTCCGGCCGGTTGTTGCCCTGCGAGGATCTGCCGATGAGACCTCAGAACAAGCGCGAGGCTCCCCGCGCCGAGCGTGTGCTGCCGGGGATCTGGCGGCTGCGGCTGCCATTGCCCTGGCCCGGCGTTCCCCACGGTAATGCCTGGGCGATCGCTTCTGATCGCGGCATCGTCCTCTTTGACACCGGAATCGGCGGCGCCGACAGGCTGCGCCAATTTGACCTCGCGCTCGCCCAGGCGGGATTCGGTCTCAAAGACATTGGTCTTCTGATCTGCACCCACTCCCACACCGATCACTACGGGCTCGCTGCCCCGATCACCGATGCGGCCGGCTGTGAGCTGTGGATGCACCCGAACTGGGAGCACGTCCGACTGCTCTGCGATGACCCGGCAGCGGCCTTGGAACAGCGTCTGGAGGTGGCTCGACAAAGCGGCGTTCCCGCAGCGGCCTTGGAGCGCTACCGCGAGTCTCGCGGCGGCGATGCGGAGACCGGAATCGATGCGATCAGAGCACCCGATCGCGAGCTCCTCCCGGGGGTCGTGGTCGAGACCGATCTCGGTTCCTGGGAGGTGCACGAGACACCCGGCCATGCCCCATCTCACGTTGTCTTGCACCAACCCGAGCGTCGGCTGATGATCTCTGGCGATCACCTGCTGGGACGCACGGTGCTCTTCTTCGATCATGGCCATAGCGCCGATCCGATCGGTGAATTCCTGCGCAGTCTTGACCAGGTGGAGCCGCTTGAGGTCGATCTCTGCCTGCCCGGGCACGGGCGCCCGTTTCGCGATCCCGAGGCAAAGATCGCCGCCTCACGGGGCCAAGTCGAGGAGCTCCTGGAAAAGGTTCGCGACGCTCTCGGGAGCGGTCAAAGGACCGCCTTTGAGATCGTCGCTGAGATCATCGGCCCGGAGAATCTTGATTCGCCGGTCAGCTCCTGGGTGTTGCAGATAGTGCTCTCCTGTCTCGACCATCTGGCGCTTCTCGGTGAGGCTGCACCGATCGAGGGAGTCGATCCCAAGCAGTGGCAGGCCCTATAGCCTTGCCGACATGGCCAGCTTCACTTTTGTGCGCGAGGTAGCCGCTTCGCCGGAGGTTGTCTTCGATGTATTGACCGATCATCGCGGCTATGCGGAGATCAGCCCGATTCGCAGGGTCGATCTGGAGCGCGAGGGGGAGCCGGCGCCGAACGGACTCGGCGCGATCCGCGTCCTGCACAGCCTCGGCCCGCCACTGCGCGAGGAGGTGATCGCCTATCAACCCCCGAGCCGCTTCTCCTACAGGATGCTCTCGGGAGCACCGCTGCGAGATCATGTTGGGACGGTTGCCTTGGAGGCGGTTGATCGCGGCTCCAAGATCACCTACGCGGTGCGCACCACGCCGACCGTTCCAATCGGAGGCGCCCTGGTGCTGGCGGTGGCAAGGTTCGGGGTTGGCCAGCTCCTCGACGGGATTCTCGCTGAGTCCGAGCGCCGCGCCGCGGCGAGCAGCTAGGTTCGCGTTTTTCTCGATCGCATCGCCAAATTGACCTCCCGGCTACCTCTCGGTTGGGGCGCTCTCAGCGGCCCTCCCAATACTTCTCCCCGCTCCCTGACTGGGTTCCCGCGGCGGTGATCGAGCGCTTTGGCAGGTCCCTCGGTGGCTGAGCAGATCTGAACTCATCGGCAATCTGATTGACCCCGAGGGGGAGACCTTCGGGGTGAAGCCATGCCCTGATCGCGGGGCGCGCAGCGCGGCCCGCTCGATCGAGCCCGATGCGCGTCTTGCCTCCCTGGCGCGATAACCCCGACAGAGCGGCGGCGCCAAAGATCGGTCCCCTACCATGATCGGCTCCCAGATGAGTGCAAACGATCCATCCTCGCCGGCAAAGAAGGGCCAAGGCGCCCGGCGCTGGCGGCGGCGGGCGAGGCTCTTGGGTGAACCGAAGCGGATGTGGCGCGAGCACCGCGGGCCGACACTTCTTCTTGTAGCTGCGGCGGTCGTCTTGCTCGTCGGGGTCGTGGTTGCCTATGAGCTGCTCAAGCGGCCACCCGACGTCCACAACACCAGCGTCGCTTTCAAGCCCCAAAAACCGCCGAAACCGCAGGCAAAGACGGTCAATTGGCCGATGTTCGGTCTCAACCCGGCTCGTACCCGCTACCTGCCAGCCAAGGGGGTCAAGCCCCCGTTCCGCCTGCTTTGGCACTACACCGAGCGCCCCTTGCTCGAGTTTCCGCCGGTCTTTGCGGACGGGCGACTTTACGCAGTCAATAACAGCGGCACCGCGTTTGCGCTTGACGCCAATACCGGCAAGCTCCTCTGGAGGCGCAGTATCGGCCGGCTAAACGCCTCCTCTCCAACCTTCTACAAGGACCGCCTTTACATAGTCAACCTCGTTCCAGGTCACGTGGTCAAGCTGGACGCAAAGACCGGCAAGGTGATCTGGAGGCGGCAGCTGCCGGGGCGGGCTGAGTCCTCCCCGCTGGTGATCGGCAACACCCTTTATTTCGGCTGCGAAAACAACCAACTCTTCGCGCTCAGCACTCGCAATGGTCACCAGCGCTGGGTTACGACCTTGGCCGGGCCGGTCAAGGCGGCTCCTGCCTATTACCGTGGGACCCTCTATGTAGGTGACTACGGCGGCGACATGAACGCGATTAACGCAACCACGGGTCGGCTGATCTGGCAGAGCGGATCGCTCGGTAACGGGTTTGGCAGCGGCGGTGAGTTCTATTCGACTCCGGCGGTGGCCTTTGGGCGGGTCTATGCGGGCAACAACGACGGTCGCATCTATAGCTATGACATCAAAGACGGTGCGCTCGCCTGGACCCACTCCACCGGCGGCTACGTCTACTCGGGTCCCGCTGTGGCTACCACCCAAGACACTCCGCCGACCGTCTACATCGGCTCCTTCGACGGGAACATCTACGCCCTCAATGCAAGGAACGGGGAAACTCGCTGGGCGCACTCTGCCGGGGGCCAGGTGATTGGCTCACTCTCGGCGGTCGGCGAGATCGTTTACGTGGCCGAGTTCACCGACGGGACAACCAACGGCTATGACATGAAGACCGGTCGCCAGGTCTTCCACTACAAAACCGGCACCTATACGCCGGTCATCTCCGACGGGCGGCGCATCTACCTGGTCGGCTACTCGAGCATCAACGCCCTACAACCGTTTACGCCGAGGCCAAAGCGGGCGAGGAAAACCTCTCGCGAAAATCAGCAGCGCCGAAAGCGGGCGCGGACCTAGCGCGAGGCACCGACCAGCACCGAGGAGTACCTGCCTCCGCCGACAAGGGCGCCCCGTTCGAGCCTTGCCAGCGGCACCTGCGTGGGGCGTGAGGAACGCAACCGGGTAAGGGTGAAATTGTAGGAGACGGGCTCCGAGAGCAGGGGGTGAAAGGTGGGTCCAAGGATGCGCCTTGCACCGGGCAGCGCAGCTTTGGAGCCGACCAGGTCGATTTCGCGCAGGCGCAGCCGCGATCCCCGGGGGTAGCGGGCGCCGAGGTAGTAGCGCAGCGGTTCGTTGGCTGAGAACTTGACCGTGATCACCGCGAGGCCCGGGTGAAGCGGCCCGATTTGCATTGCCGCGTTTCGCAGGTCCTCGCGCTGAAGTCGCGGCAGGCGATCGATCTCGATCGTAAAGACCAGCGAGCAGAGGCAAAAGGCGCTCGCCAGGGTCAGTCCCAGCCAACCGCAGCGGCGCACGCCAAAGCCCGCCGCAATGACGATGACTAACGGTACAAAGACCGGGATCAGGTTGCGCCCATCGAAGTATTCAGCGCCGAAGGCGCCGATCAGAATCGGCAGGACGAGACCGCCGAGACCGATCGCGGCGGCAAGCCCGCCCCCGCGGCGCTCGCGGGTATCACCGCGCCAAACCAAGAGGGCGAGGGCGAGGGTCGCGAGCGCGACCGGGACCCCTAGGGGAATCGGACCGGGCTGGCGCGCTCCGTGCTCATCGCCGTTGTCATCACCCACCAGCTTTGCGCCAGCGCGTTCGAGGCGTTGGCTGAGCGGTTGCTTGGCGATCCAGGCAGCGTGGGCGTTGTCGGCCTGGCGCAGCGCCAGTGGCACCAGCGCCGCGGCGACGAGGGCGACCGCGGCTACCGCGAGGCCGACGCGGCGGCGGTCTTTGACCATGATCACAAGCAGCGCCGCCTCAGGCGCGACCACGAATCCGGCGAAGTAATGGGTACACAGTGCCAGCGCGGAGAAGAGCGCCCAGCAGATGAGATCGCGCCGCGAACCGCTGCAACGCGCGCGGGCGAAGAAAAGGAAGGAAAGCGAGGTCAAAAAGAAGACCAGCGCGTAGGCGCGAGCGTCCTGGGAGAACCAGATCAAGACCGGGCTGACGGCGACCATCGCGGCGGCGATCAGTCCCACCCGGCGGCGCAGGGGCAGTGCGACCGCGGCCAAGTAGATGACGATGATCGAAGCTGTTCCCGCCAGCGCCGAGAGCGATCGCAGTCCCACTTCAGCGGTTCCAAAGAGACGCGACCAAAGCCAGGCGAGAAGGTAATAAAGGGGGGGCGTTGACTCGCTGTTTGGCACCGTGGCAAGCGTCTTGAAGAGGCTGGGCTGCAACACCCGCCCGACCGTGACCGCCTCGTCGTAGCGGTAGCTCTGCAGGCCCAGGGTGGAGAAGCGCAGCCCAGTGCCGAGCACGACTATTGCGCCAAGCGCGACCAGGTGGGGCGATCGTTCGGCCCATCGGCGGCCCCGGTGCAGGCGCGCGGCTACGGGGCCAACCCTCCCGAGGGTGGTGGCGGCGGTTTCGGCGGGGCGGGTGCATATTCGGGGAAGGTGGGCACCGCAAGGCGGCGCCGCAAAACTCCGAGGCTGGCCGGAAAGTTTTGGATCCGGTAGGGGTTGGAGGTGCCGAAGTCCTGGTAATAGACGAGCATCCTGCAGCGTGGGTGGCGCTGCAGCCAGACGAACAGCCGGCTGACGAAGGTCGGGTTATCGCTGTTCTCGACGCCCCACTCGGTGAGCACGAAGGGCTTGTTGGGATAGCGGTTATAGAGATGGGTGAGCGCCTTCCATTCCGGGTAATCGGAGTAGAAGTCGGTCCCAGCCCAGTCGGTGTAGGCGGCGCCGGGGAAGAAGTTTTCTGGACGGTTTTGCTTGGTTGCAGGCGAGCCGCTGACCAGCGGGCTCCACAGAACCGAGATCGGCGCCGGCGCCAGACTTGCGGGCAGAATCCCGGTTTCACTGCGCAGCGCCGGCAGGCCCGCCTTGGCAAGACGGGAATCGATCTTGGCAATCCTGCCACCCCCGTGCAAGATGATGTACATGCGACGGAAGGCCTGGCGGTACCAAAACGGCCGATTTTCTGGTCCCAGCGGCCTTCCTTCGCAGTTGTATGCGGCGTAGACGTTGAGGCAGCGGTTCGGCTCGCCAAGCGGTCGGATGTAGGCCCGAAGCCCATCCGCGTAGAAGATGTGGTTGAGTCCGATCAGATAGTCATCGCCATAACCCTGGGCGATCTGGCGCGGGCTGATCAACTCCTGGCCGGTGTTGGGATTGGCGGTTGAGATATGCAAAATCGGCCGCGCTTCGGCACTCTGCCAACGCTTGATTGAGTCACTCAGGCTGGCGCCCCAGGCGCGGAAGGTCTCGATCACCGCCGGGTGCTTGCCCACCAGTTCGGCGAATTCCTTGAACTGGCCGTTGACCCCGGTATCGGAGACGCCGAAGAAAACATCTCCGCGAGCAGGCAGCAGCAGCCCGGCGCTGGCCGGCGCCGCGACAGCAGCCAACAGCGCGCAGCTCGCGGCCAGCGCGATTCCTAACTTGGCCCTCGCTCTGACGCTCCTCATTGCTTCTCCTTCGACCGGATGGTCGTTCTCACCTCCCCCAAAGCGCTAACGGCAGGTCGCTTCTGAGCTGCACCAACCCGGGCCCGGCGCACTGGGCGTCGCGCCGGCGCTGGGAAGATGAGGCGCACGGTGTCGCCGGTCTTGACGAGTCAATTGAGGATCCGCTCACGATTCAGGCGGCTCGCTCACCGCGGGACCCGGGGTCGGTTGCCCTTCAGGCCGCCGATTTGAGCACCGGTCCAGGCTTGTGTTTTGCGACTATGGCCACCACTTCGGTGGCGAATTTCGCCATGAAGCGGGGACCTACGCCGTGGATTGCTGCGAGCATCTCTGGATCAGCTGGGCGCGAGATCGCGATCTCCTCCAGGGTGCGGTTGCGGGCCACGGTGTAGGCGGGTTTGCCGTCGCAGGTGGTGCTTCGCCAGGCCCGCAGCGCTTCCAGCAGGCGCTGGTCGGCCGCGGTCAGCTGTGCAGTGCCCTTTTTGGGCGCCGGCGTTCTCGATCTAGGCGCTCGCGCCGCGGTCTTCTCGAGGTCTGAGAGCCAGCGCTCGGGGTTACAGACATCACAGCAACGTCCCGATGGGTGCGGCACCTGGCGGTCGCCAAAATGCTCAAGCAGGCGCCGGCGCCGACAGCTTTGGGAGTAGATGAAGGACTCGATCGCCCGGTAGGCGCGCCAACCACGCTCGTGGGCTATCGCCAGATCGGGGTCTTCACCGCGGCGCTGATTGAAGCGAACCAGGCGACCGAGATCAGAGCGCATCGCCAGCAGGACCGCCCTCGCCGGCAGGCCGTCGCGGCCCGCCCGGCCGGCCTCTTGGTAGTAGGCCTCGACGCTGGTGGGGATCGCCATATGCCATACCGAGCGCACGTTGGCCTTATCGACTCCCATGCCAAAGGCGTTGGTGGCAACAACGATCTCGGCCTCGCCGCTCATGAAGCGCTGCTGCGCGCAGCTACGCTGGTGCGCCGTGAGGCCGGCGTGATAGGTGCTCGCACCGAGGCCGCAGCGCTGCAGCTCGGCGGCGACATCCTCGGTGTCGCGTCGGGTGCCGCAGTAGACGATCGCCGGCCGCATGTCGGGGTCAGCGAGCCCTCGCTTAAGCAGCGCCACCCGCCGCCCAGCTGCCCCCTTTCCGCGCAGGCGAATGACGTCAAAGGAGAGGTTTGGGCGATCAAAACCCGAGCGAACCTGAAGTGGGTCGCGCATCCTGAAACGCTCAGCAATCTCGGCCGCGACCGCCTCCGTGGCGGTCGCCGTGAGGGCCATCACGGTCGGGCGGCCGAGCCTCTCAGCAACCTCGGGCAGGCGCAGATAGTCGGGGCGGAAATCGTGTCCCCACTCCGAAACGCAGTGGGCCTCATCGATTGCCAGCAGGTCGATTCGGCGCTCTGCGATTGCCCGCAAAAAGAGTGCCGAACCGAAGCGCTCTGGAGAGCAGAAGAGGATCCGCGCCGCTCCCCCGCGGATCTGTGCCAGGGAGCCGCGGATCTGATCCTCGCTCATCGCCGAGGAGATCATCGCCACCGGGTGGCGATCCGCCTTGAGCCGGGTGTACTGGTCGTTGATCAGCGCGATCAACGGGCTGATCACGATCGTCAGATCCCCGCTCGCCAAACCGGGCAGCTGGTAGCAGAGGCTCTTACCTCCCCCGGTGGGCATCACAACCAGCGAATCGCGATCGCCGAGCGCAGCCTCAATGGCCTCGCGCTGGCCAGCTCGAAACTGGACGAAGCCAAGCTGGCCGAGCAGCTGATCGGTGTGCTCTGGGCTGTGGGCCATCGGCCGAGCCTAGGGGCCGGGGTGGATGCTGCAGGGAGATATCGAGGAAGCTGGCGGGGACCAAAACCGCACGAGCTAGGGCAGCCAGGGCTCATTCCACTGACAGATTCCGCGGGTCAGGAGCTTTGACTCCTGCGGTCCCCAACTGCGCCGCTGATAGCGGCGCACCGGCCCGGGATGATCGAGCAGCGGCTCGACGATTCGCCAGGTCTCCTCGATCGCGTCCTCGCGGGTGAATAGCTGACTGCGCCCGTGCAGGGCATCGTCGAGCAATCGCTCATACGGCTCGGGGTCCCCACCGGGAACTTTCTCAAACAGGACCTCGAGGTCGGCTGGCTCAAAGGCCTCGGCTCCAGCTTTCTTGGCGAGGAATCGCAGCCGCGCGCCAGCCTTGGGATCGATCCGAATCGTCATCTGATTTTGACCGGGACGCTTGCCCGAGCCGACCCCGAGCGGCGGCGGGCGCTTAAAGGCGACGCTCACCTCGGTAGCGGTTACCGGCATCTCCTTGCCGGCTCTGATGAAGAAGGGCACCCCGCTCCAGCGCCAGTTATCAATCTCTAGCTCCAGCGCCAAGAAGGTCTCGGTGCTGGAGTTCTCGGCCACGCCCTCCACCTCCAGGTAGCCGTCGTATTGGCCGCGCACGTAGTGCTCGGGATCAGCGCTGCGGACGGCTTTGAACAGCTCGAGCTTCTTATCGCGCAGCGAGTCGTGATGGTTTCCGGTAGGGGGCTCCATCGCGACCAGGGCGAGCACCTGTAAGAGGTGGTTTTGAACCACGTCGCGTAGGGTGCCGACTGGGTCATAGAAGCGGCCGCGGTCAGAGACCCCAAAACTCTCAGCCATCGTCATCTGCACGTGGGAGACGTGCTCTCGGTTCCAGACAGGCTCCAACAGCGAGTTGGCAAAACGCAGGTAGGCGATGTCCATCACCGGCTCCTTGCCGAGGAAGTGATCGATTCGCATGATCTGGTCCTCGGCGAGGACCTCGTGGAGTTCGACATTTAGAGTCCTGGCCGAAGCCAGATCGTGCCCGAAGGGCTTCTCGATCACAACCCGGGCCTTGGCGATCAGATCCGCGGCGCCGAGGCCGCGCACCACGATCGCAAACAGCGAGGGCGGCACCTCGAGGTAAAAGACCGGTTGGCTGGCCTCTCCGATCGCCTCGCCGAGGCGGTGGAAGGTCTCGGGTTCGGTGTAATCCCCGGCGAGGTAGGAGATGCGGGCCGCGAGCCGGGCGAAGACGTCCTCATCGGGGTCTGCGACGGTCTCGGCAATCGCCTCGCGGGCATGCTCGAGCAACCGCTCCGTGCTCCAATCCTCGATCGCAACCCCGATGATTCGGCACTCGAGCTTGCCTCGGGCCTCGAGCCGGTAGAGAGCCCGGAAGGTCATTCTTTTGGCCAGGTCACCCGTAATACCGAAGACGATCAGCACGTCGGCTGCCGGCTGTTCGCTGGGGGAGGGGCTGTGCCTGACCATCGGCGCGGAGGCTACCCCAGTGGCGTAGGGTAACGGCATGGAGCTGGGAATCGTCGGCCTGGGCCGCATGGGTGCGAATATGGCTCGCCGGCTGATCGGAGATGATCACCGCTGCGTCGTTTATGACCTGAATTCGGCCGCCGTGGCGGAGCTGGCGGGCGAGGGCGCGGTCGGCGCAGCCTCCCTCGCCGAGCTCGCGGGGGAGCTCAGCCCACCGCGGTCAGTCTGGGTGATGGTCCCCTCAGGGGCGATCACCGAGGAAACCATCGCGGCGGTCGCCAAGGTGCTCGAGGGAGGCGATGCGATCATCGATGGAGGCAACTCCTACTACCGTGATGACATCCGCCGCGCCAAGGCGTTGGCCGAGCGCGGGATCGACTTCCTCGATTGCGGGACAAGTGGCGGAGTCTTTGGTCTCGAGCGCGGCTATTGCCTGATGATCGGCGGCCCCGACACGGCGGTTGCAAGGCTCGATCCAATCTTTTCCTCCCTTGCGCCCGGGGTGGCGGCGGCCGAGCGTACCCCGGGGCGCGACGGTGAGCCATCGCAATCAGAGAACGGTTATCTGCACTGCGGACCCAACGGTGCGGGGCACTTCGTGAAGATGGTTCATAACGGAATCGAGTACGGAATGATGGCGGCCTATGCCGAGGGGCTCAACATCCTTCAAAACGCCAATGCCGGCGAGATCAAGCGCGAGGCAGACGCCGAGACGGCGCCGATGGAGCACCCCGAGTACTACCGCTATGACATCGATCTGCCCGAAGTCGCTGAGGTCTGGCGGCGCGGCAGCGTGGTCGGCTCCTGGCTGCTTGACCTGACCGCGGCGGCGATGCAGGAATCACCCGATCTCGCCCAGTTCAGCGGGCGCGTCTCAGATTCGGGCGAGGGTCGTTGGACTTCGATCGCCGCGATCGATGAGGGGGTGCCCGCCCCGGTCCTAACCACTGCGTTGTATGAGCGCTTCTCCTCGCGCGGGCTCGATGACTTCGCCGACAAGGTGCTCTCGGCGATGCGCAAGCAGTTCGGTGGCCACGACGAGAAGGTGCAGTGATGGCGGCGCGGGCCGGGTTGTGCCCGTGGGCATAGAGCTCGAGGTCCTCGGCGATCAGCGCGCCGCGGCGGAGCGCGCCGCGGCGCTGATCGCCACCGCGGGCAGTTCAGCCGCGCGAGAGCGGGGTTCCTTCTCGCTGGCGCTGAGCGGCGGGCGCTCCCCCTGGGCGATGGTGGCTCGACTTGGCGAGATCGCCGAGATGCCGTGGGCAAAGACCGAGCTCTTTCAGGTTGATGAGCGGATTGCCTCGCCAGGCAGCGAGGAGCGCAATCTCACTCACCTGGTGCTGGGGCTCTCGATCGATCACCAGGTCGCACTGCGTCCGATGCCGGTTACCCGGCACGACCTAGACGACGCCGCTCGTGAATACGAAAGCGCGCTGCCCGAGCGCATCGACCTGGTCCATCTCGGTATCGGCCCCGACGGCCACACCGCCTCGCTGGTTCCCGGCGACCCGGTGCTTGAGGTCCGCGATCGTCGCGTCGCTATCACCGAGACCGCCTACCAGGGTCTGCGCCGGATGACACTCACCTATCCGGAGCTGAGCCGGGCTCGCAGCGTCCTCTGGCTAATCACCGGCGCCGAGAAGCGTGAGGCCCTGGACAAGCTGCTTGCCGCCGATCCCTCGATCCCGGCCGGCCGGGTAGAGAACGAGAAAATGATCATCGTTGCCGATCAGGCCGCCGCGCCGCCGCGCCGCTGATCCTGGCAATTCGCGGCGAGGATCCAACTCGGGATCGCGGCGGCGCTTCGGGTCCCTAGCGGCTTCGCTCTGAATTCAGGGACTCGACCCGATCGCCGTGGCCGATCAGGACATCGCTCACCATCTCTGGGTCAAAGAGACCGTGGGCGGCGACGCCAGGGTCGGCCTCAAGGCGTGCAGCAAGGAGCGCTGGTTGCTCGATGGCACCACCGTCGTAATCGGCGATCACACCATCGTCTGGGCTGGGTGGAACCCCCACGCGCAGCCGGACCTCTGCGCCGAGCCGGGCGAGGGTCGAGCTGACTCCAAAGCCAAACAGCTCGAGCGGGACCGGGGCGCTCAGAGCCTTCACCGGCTTACTCGAGTCAGCGATCACGACGAAGCGCTCCGCCGCTGCGGCGACGATCTTCTCGCGCAAATGAGCGCCACCCCCGCCCTTGATCAGCCAGGCGTCGGGGGCGATCTGGTCGGCTCCGTCGATCGCGATGTCAAGGCGCATCAGCGAGCCAAAGTCCTCCACCGCGATCCCAAGCGCCCGGGCCTCACGCTCGGTTGCCGGTGAGGTGGCGACGCAGCGGATCCGCTCAAGCTGGCGCCGGGCAAGCGCCGGGAGCAGGTGCCTGACCGTCGATCCAGTGCCCAGCCCGACCGCCATTCCGTCCCGGACCAGCTCGGCCGCCGCCTCTGCTGCGACTCGCTTCTCGGCGTCTACTGAGCTCGCGCTCACAGCTCGCCACTTTACCCAGCGCCTCGCCAGGCGAGCGCCAGGGGCCGGGGGGCGACTTCACCTCGAAAGGCTAGGATCGATGCTCAGCCATGGCGGAGGACATCGACCAGCTCAGCATCAACACGATTCGCACCCTTTCGATCGATGCGATTCAAAAGGCCAACTCGGGACACCCGGGGACCCCGATGGCGATGGCGCCGGTCGCCTACACCCTCTGGCAGCGATTCCTGCGCTTTGATCCAGCAGACCCGATTTGGCCCAATCGCGACCGCTTTGTGCTCTCGGCCGGGCACGCCTCGATGCTGCTTTATTCCCTCCTCTTCCTCGCCGATGTGCGAGCGGTTGATTCCGACTACGAGGTGGAGGGGGAGCCGGCGGTCAGCCTCCAAGACATCAAGAACTTTCGCCAGCTCCAATCGCACGCTCCCGGCCACCCCGAGTATCGCTGGACCTCGGGGGTCGAGGCGACCACCGGTCCGCTCGGTCAGGGGGTCGCGACATCGGTTGGGATGGCAATCGCATCCAAGTGGCAAGCCGCGCGGTTCAACCGTCCCGGTGCTGATCTCTTTGACTTTGACGTTTACGCGATCGCCGGCGACGGCTGTCTGATGGAGGGAGTCTCTGGCGAAGCCGCCTCGATTGGCGGCCATCTGGGGCTCGACAACCTCTGCTGGATCTATGACAACAACCACATCACGATCGACGGCAGGACCGATCTCGCCTACGACGATGACGTCGCGGCCCGGTTCATGGGTTACGGCTGGAACGTGACAAGGGTTGGCGATGCCAACGACGCCGAACTGTTGAACAGGGCCTTCGAGGATTTCAAAGCCCAGCGGGATCGCCCCACGCTTGTGATCGTCGATAGCCACATCGGCTGGGGATCTCCTCACAAGCAAGACACCGCCGCTGCCCATGGTGAGCCGCTCGGGGTGGAGGAGGTTAGGGAGACAAAGCGCGTCTACGGTTGGCCCGAGGATGCCCAATTCCTCGTTCCCGACGGCGTCAGGGAACGCTTTGCCGAGGGCGTCGGTTCACGCGGCGCAGATCTTCACGCCCAGTGGGAGCAGACGTTCAGCCGGTTCGGCGCTGAAAACCCCGAGCTGGCCGCCGAGATCGAGGCGATGCAGCGACGCGAGCTACCCGAGGATTGGGACGCGGAGATCCCCAGCTTCGCGGCTGAGCCCAAGGGGATCGCCACCCGCAAGGCGTCCAACAAGGTCGAGAACGCGATCGCCGCACGCGTTCCCTGGTTGATCGCAGGCTCCGCCGATCTCACCGACTCAACCTCGGTCCGGCTTGACCTCGACGGGGTCACCGACTTTGAGCCCGCAAGCCAGCGGGGCCGCCAGCTGCATTACGGAATTCGCGAGCATGAGGCGGCGGCGATCTCCAACGGACTCTCACTCTCCAAGCTGCGCCCCCTTTGGTCCACCTACCTCACCTTCTCCGATTATGCGCGTCCTGCGATCCGGCTCTCCTCGCTGATGGAGCTGCCCGTTATCCACCTCTTCACCCACGATTCGATCGGACTCGGAGAGGACGGCCCGACCCACCAGCCGGTTGAGCAGCTGGCCTCGCTGCGTGCCGTGCCAGGACTCGACGTGATCCGTCCTGCCGACGCCAACGAGGTCGCCGAGGCTTGGCGAGTGGCCATCGATCGTCGCCATCAACCGGTCGCGCTGATCCTCACCCGCCAAGACGTTCCGGTCCTCGATCGCTCCCGCTATGCCCCGGCTGAGGGCCTGCGGCGCGGCGGCTACGTGCTCGCCGACTGCGAGGGCGCGGCGCCGGAGGTGATTCTGATCGCCACCGGCAGCGAGGTCTCGATCGCGCTCGCTGCGCATGAGGAACTGAGCGCCGAGGGCATCGGCTCGCGCGTCGTCAGTCTCCCCTGCTGGGAGCTGTTTGATCGCCAGGATGAGGATTATCGTGAGCAGGTCTTGCCCCCAGCGGTGGTGGCCCGGATCTCGATCGAGGAGGCCTCTACCCTGGGTTGGGATCGCTACGTTGGGCTCGGGGGTGAGACGATCGGGATGCATACCTTCGGCAGTTCGGCTCCGCTCAAGGATCTGCAGACGAAGTTCGGCTTCACGCCGGACAAGGTCGCCGCCGCCGCCCGAGACGCGCTCGCCCGAGCGTCTGAGGCAACCCCGTGATCAACATCGAAGGGAGTGCCGCATGAAGGCCACCACCCAGCTGCATGAGCTCGGCCAGAGTCTTTGGATCGACAACATCACCCGCCCGATGCTCGCCGAGGGCACCCTGGGTCGCTACATCGAGGAGCTCTCGGTCACCGGCCTCACCTCGAACCCGACGATCTTCGATAAGGCGATCTCTTCCGGGCACGCATACGACGAGCAGATCGCCCTCGATGCGGCGCGGGCGAAGTCGACCGAGGACCTCTTCTTTGGGCTGGCGATCGCCGATCTGCGCCAGGCCGCCGATCTCTTCACCCCGATCCACGATCGCACCGACGGGGTCGACGGGTTCGTCTCGTTGGAGGTTTCCCCCCTGCTTGCCGATGACGCCGCGGCGACAATCGAGCAAGCCGCCCAGCTGCACGCAAGGGCAGGGCGCGAGAACATCTACATCAAGATTCCCGGTACCGAGGCGGGGCTGGGGGCGATCGAGGACTCGATCTTCGCCGGCATCCCGATCAACGTCACGTTGCTCTTCTCCGCCGAGCATTACCTCGCCGCCGCCGAGGCCTACATGCGCGGGGTTGAGCGCCGCATAGAGGCTGATCTTGATCCCAACGTTGCCTCGGTCGCCTCAATCTTCATCAGCCGCTGGGACGTGGCCGTCGCCGAGCAGGTGCCCGAGGACCTGCACAACCGGCTGGGGATTGCCGTCGCCTGGCGCGCCTACCGTGCCTACCACGAGTTGCTTCACTCCGAGCGTCTGCAGCGCTTGCTCAATGAGGGAGGCCGTCCCCAGCGTTTGCTGTGGGCCAGCACCGGGACCAAGGACCCCAGCGCCTCAGACGTCCTCTACGTCGAGGCGCTGGCCTCCTCCTTTACGGTCAACACGATGCCCGAGGATACCCTCACCGCCTTTGCCGATCACGGCAACGTGGGTGAGCTGATTCCCACCGATGGGAAGGAGGCTGAGCGGCTTCTGGGCGAGTTTGAGTCGGCCGGGATCGGGGTCGATGCGCTTGCCACCCGTCTGCAGGAAGAGGGCAAGAAGAGTTTCGTTGACTCATGGAAGGAGCTGTTGGAGACGATTGAGACCCAGCTCCCGGAGCCCCAGCGCCAGTGAGCGTGCTGCGCGAGCGGGCTGCGTGGAAGGAGCTGGCACGCCACTTCTCGGCAGGGGTCGGTGAAATCCATCTGCGCGAGCTCTTTGCTGCTGATCCGGGGCGCGGCGAGCGTCTGATCGCCGAGGCCGGCGGTCTTTACCTTGACTTCTCCAAGAACCGGGTCACCGACGAAACGATGATCTTGTTGGGCGAGCTGGCCCGCGAGTGTGGGGTAGTCGAGCGCCGCGATGCAATGTTTGCCGGCGAGCGAATTAACGTCTCTGAGAATCGCTCCGTCTTGCACGTCGCGCTGCGGATGCCTGCCAACCGCTCGCTGATCCTGGACGGCGTCGATGTCGTCAAGCAGGTCCACGAGGTCCTGCACAAGATGAGCGCCTTCGCCGAGCGGGTGCGCTCGGGGGAGTGGGTTGGCCACAGCGGGCGGCCGATCCGATCGGTGGTCAATATCGGCATCGGCGGCTCTGACCTGGGGCCGGTGATGGCCTATGAGGCGCTGCGCCACTACAGTCGCCGTGAGATCAGCTTTCGCTTCGTCTCAAACGTCGATGGCACCGACTTCATCGAGGCCGCCCGCGACCTCGATCCGGCCGAGACGCTCTTCATCGTCTCCTCAAAGACCTTCGGCACCTTGGAGACAATGACCAACGCCCGCTCCGCCCGCGAGTGGGTCCTCGCCGGACTGGGTGGGGAGGAGGCAGCGATCGCCAAGCACTTCGTCGCCGTCTCGACCAACGCAACGGAGGTCGCGGACTTCGGCATCGACACCGCCAACATGTTCGAATTCTGGGAGTGGGTCGGGGGGCGCTACTCGATCGACTCAGCGATCGGGCTCTCGACCATGCTGGCGATCGGTCCCGGTCACTTCGCGGAGATGCTGAACGGCTTTCACGCGATCGATGAGCACTTCTGTGAAGCTCCGCTGGCGCTGAACCTGCCGGTCTTGCTCGGCCTGCTCGCAGTTTGGTACGGCGATTTCTTCGCCTCCCAGACCGTCGCGGTTTTGCCTTATGAGCAATACCTGCACCGTTTTCCCGCCTACCTCCAGCAACTGACAATGGAGTCAAACGGCAAGCGCGTAACCCTTGACGGAGCCGAGGTCGATTACCAAACCGGCGCCATCCATTGGGGTGAGGCGGGCACCAACGGCCAGCATTCCTTCTACCAGCTGATTCACCAAGGACGCGAGCTGATCCCCTGTGATCTGCTCGGCTTCATGCATACGCTCAACCCGCTCGGTGAGCACCATGACCTGCTGATCGCCAACGTCTTTGCCCAGGCCGAGGCGCTCGCCTTCGGCAAGACTCCGGCGCAGCTGCGCGAGGAGGGGATATCTGAGGAGTTGATCCCCCACCGCACCTTCCTCGGAAATCGGCCCACCAACACGATTCTTGCCGAGCGATTGGATCCGGCGACCTTGGGCTCGCTGATCGCCCTTTATGAGCACAGCGTCTTTACCCAGGGGACGATTTGGGGGATCGACTCCTTTGACCAGTGGGGGGTCGAGTTGGGCAAGGCCCTGGCCTCGCGGATAGTTCCCGAGCTGCAGGTGAGCGGCGAGCCCAAGCTGCGCCACGACAGCTCCACCAACGCGCTCATCCGTCGCTACCGACAGGCGAGGCGCGAGGAGTAGGGATGGTGGCGCTCGACCCGCTTCCGTTGGCGGCGTCGGCGTCTAATCTGCTTGCGGCTCGCGAGCAGATGGCATTCACGCTGGGCTTTCACATCGTCCTCTCCTGCCTTGGCGTGGCGCTGCCGGCGACGATCCTGATCGCCAACTACCTGGGACTGCGGCGCGCTGACGGCGATGCGATGGAGCTGGCCCGACGCTGGTCAAAGGCGATGGCACTGACCTTCGCCGTCGGGGCGGTCACCGGCACCGTTCTCACCTTCGAGTTCGGACTGCTCTGGCCCCGCTTCATGGACCGCTTCGGGGCCGCCTTCGGCATCGCCTTTGCTATTGAGGGGCTCTTCTTCTTCACCGAGGCGATCTTCCTCGCGATCTACATATATGGCTGGAAGCGCCTCGGCGGTTGGGCGCACTTTTGGTCTGGAGTGCCGATGGTGATCACCGGGCTCGGAGGCGCCTTCTCGGTGGTCGCCGCCAACGCCTGGATGAACCAGCCGCAGGGCTTCAGCCTGAAGGCCGGCAAGGTGGTCAGTACCGAACCGCTGAAGGTCCTGCTCAATCCAGCGACCGGCTATGAGGTACCGCACATGATCCTCGCCGCCTACATCGTCGTCGGTTTCCTGGTCGCCTCGATCTATGCGACCGGAATGCTCAAAGGACGGCGCGACCGGCTGCACCGACTCGGGCTTCTTATCCCGCTCAGCATCGGCCTGATCGCAGCACCGCTTCAGTTTCTGGTCGGCGATACCGCCGCCCGCGAAGTTGCCAACAACCAACCGGCCAAGTTCGCGGGGATGGAGTGCATCCAAAAGACGGGGACCCACCAGACCGAGTACATCGGCGGGATCTGCACCTCCAGCGGGGTCAAGGCATCGATCCCGATCCCCGACCTCGACTCCTTCCTGGTCGGCTTCAGCGCCAACACCAAGGTCACCGGATTGAACTCGATCCCCCCCCAGAATCGACCCCCCGCAAACACCCTGCTGCACCTCGCCTTTGATGCGATGATCGGGATCTGCACCGCCTTCGTCGCGCTCGGTGCCTGGTTGGCGTTTGTCTGGTGGCGGCGGCGCGACATCCCCAAGACGATCTGGTTTCTGCGCGCCGTTGCGGTTTCAGGGGCCGCCGCGGTGATCGCCTTGTGGTGCGGCTGGATCGTCACCGAGGTCGGCCGCCAGCCCTGGATCGTGCAGGGGTATATGCGCACCGCCGAAGCGGTCACCCCGGCCCATGGGCTCTGGTTCAGCTTCGGCGCAGTGCTCCTGCTCTACGCAGCGATCGGCACGATCGCGATCTCGATCCTGCGATCGATGTCGCGACGCTGGCGCGAGGGTGGAGCAGAGGCCGAACAGGGCGGCCCCTACGCGCCGCCGCCAGCCCTGGGGAAGGTGAGCCGGTGAGCAGAGCAGACCTTGCGGCCGCGATCCTCTGGGTCGGGGCGACCTTCTACGCGCTCTTTGGCGGAGCTGACTTCGGCGCCGGCTTCTGGGATCTGATCGCCGGAGGCGCCGAGCGGGGCGAGCGCCCGCGGGCCCTGATCGAGCGCTCGCTGACCCCGGTCTGGGAGGCCAATCACGTCTGGCTGATCTTCATCCTCGTCGTCCTTTGGACCGCCTTCCCGGCCGCCTTCAGCGCGGTGATGACAACCCTCTACGTGCCCCTCGCGCTGGCCGCGGTGGGGATCGTCTTGCGCGGATCAGGGTTCGCCTTTCGCAAACTGATCGAGACGGTGGGGGCGCAGCGGGCAGCGGGAGCCACCTTCGCTATGTCCTCGGTGCTCACCCCTTTCTTTATGGGGACCGTCGTCGGCGCGATCGCCGCCGGGCGGGTTCCGGGAGGCGGGGACGGCAACCCGTTCTCCAGCTGGGGTGCACCGCTGCCGCTTCTGTGCGGAGCGATCTTCGTCGCCACCGGCGCCTACCTCTCCGCCGTTTTTTTGATTGGCGATGCTCGCCGCGCTGGCGAAGCAGATCTCGAGCGCTACTTCGTGCGGCGGGGACTCGGAGCGGCGCTCCTCGCAGGCGCCGCGGCGGCGCTTGGTCTGATTCGAGCTGCACGCCGAATCGCGCTACGTCTTCAACCGCCTGATCGATCAGGGTCTGCCGCTGGTGATCCTCTCGGCCCTCTGCGGGATCGGCCTCTTCATCGCCTTGGTGGGGGGCGCCAGGAAGCCGCTGAGACCGCTCGCAGCTGGTGCTGTGATCGCCGTGATCTGGGGCTGGGGAGTGGCTCAGTTTCCCTACCTGCTGCCGACCAGCCTGAAGATCGGCGCAGCCGCCGCGCCGAGCTCGACCCTTGACGTCGTCTTCATTGTCTTCGTCATCGCCGCCCTCGTCGTCCTACCCTCACTTGGGCTTCTCTATACGCTGAGCCAACGCGACATGCTGGAGGGCGAGCATTGATCGAGGCGGTTCTCTTTGACATCGACGGCACTCTGATCAGCACCGGCGGGGCCGGAGCGATCGCCTGGCGCCGCGCCTTCCAGGACCTCCACGGGACCCCGTTGGACATTCGTGAGGTGACCGAGTCGGGGATGACCGATCCAGAGGTCGGCCAGGTGGCGCTGCGCAGCATCTTGGGCCGCGATCCCAGTCCACGCGAGTTGGCGGCGGCGATGGGCCATTACCTTCGCCACCTCTCCGGCGCGGTCGAGGAGGCAGAGGGCTACCGGGTGATGGCCGGGATAGAGGAGCTGCTCGAGCGCCTCGTCGACGGCGGCCACCTGCTTGGCCTGACCACCGGTAACGTCGAGGCCGCCGCCCACATCAAGCTCGCCCGCGCCCAGCTCAACCGCTTCTTCTCCTTCGGCGGCTACGGCTCAGATTCCAAGGAGCGCATCGAGCTGACCCGCTGCGCCCTGCGCCGCGCTCAGCTCGTCTCCGGCGGCACCCTCTCAGCCGGTGCCAGCATCTCCGTCGGTGACACTCCGCGCGACGTCGTCGCCGGCCACGGCGCACAGATCGAAGTGGTTGGCGTGGCGACCGGTAACTTCAGCGTCGCCGAGCTGCGGGAGGCGGGCGCAGATTACGCCCTGGAGACGGTCGAGAACGGCTTTCCCGTCTGAGCGATCAGCGCCACGCTCACTTTCCTTGCTGGCCAGCAAGGAAAGAGGCCAAGGCTGGTGGCGCTCAGCCCTTCGTGCAGCGGGCCTGATAGATCGAGGTGAAGCCCGATTCAAAACCGCTGCGGGCGGCGCGCAGATAAAGGCGCCAGACGCGGACTCGCTCGGCTCCGCCGAGTTGCACTGCCCGGTCGAGGTTTTGATCAAGGCGCCGCGCCCAGTGGCGGAGCGTCTCGGCGTAGTCGGCACCGAACTCCTCGACGTGGCGGGTGATGAACCCGGCCCGCTCCAGCGCCAGCAGCACCCGCGAAAGATGCAGCGGGTCGGCATCGGGAAAGACGTAGCGCTCAGAGAATGGGCCAGCATCGGGATCGCTGTGGCGAAGGCGGGCGATACCGTGGTTCAAGAGTCGTCCACCGCTGTCCAAAAGCCCGGCCAGGGTGCGGGCGTAGACGTCGATCTGCTCGGCGCCAACGTGCTCGACCATTCCGATCGAGGCGATCGCGTCGAAGCGCTCGCCGGCGAGGTCGCGGTAATCCATGACGCGAATCTCGACCCGGTCCCCGACGCCGGCCTCCTGCGCTCTCTGCCGGGCCCTCTCTGCCTGGGGAGGAGAAAGGGTGATGCCGAGCACCCTGGCGCCGTGACGGGTCGCCGCCCACAGCGGGAAGCTGCCCCAGCCACAGCCGACATCGAGCACCCGGTCGCCCTCCTGCAGGCCAAGCTTGGTGCAGACCATCTCGAGCTTTTGCTCCTGGGCTTCCTCCAGGGTCTGGGCCCCGCGCGAGAACAGGGCGCAGCTATAGGTCATCGAATCATCGAGGAACAGCGAGAAGTACTCATTGGAGACGTCATAGTGATGGCGCACGGCGCGAGCGTCGCGCTCCCGGGTGTGTCGGCGACCGCTGGGTCGCAGCTCAGAGCGCGGACGCCGTGGGAGTCGGCTGATGCCGGCCGCCCGCGCTGTGCCGAGCAGCAGTGCCCGCTTATCGGCGCGGTCGAGGTGCGGCGGCTTCCAGCTCCCGAGCAGCTCGATCACGGCGTCGATGTCATCGACCTCTATATCTCCGCTGACGTAGGCGCGGCCCAGGCCGAGTTGTCCCGGCGCGCGCAGGACGTGGGCAGCGGCGCGAGCCGAGCGCACAAAGAAGGTGGGCCCGCCTCCGTCGGTTGCTGCCAGTCGCTTTCCGTCCCAGAACTCGACCACGAAGGGGCGTTTCGGAATGCGGCGCTCGATCTCGCGCCGCAGGGGCTCGGTGCTGGCAAACGGCATCGGGGGCGGACCCTATAGGTGCGAGGGTGGCGGCGACGCGGCGATTCGAGGTCCTCCGCTGGCTATCACCCGTATGATCGCCAGCGATGTCCTCCACGGTCGGGCCACTTCCCTCAGACATCCAGCCGGTAGCCAATGAGACGCGCGATCGGATCATCACCGGGGCGGTCACGCTGATCCCGTTTCTGGCGATCGGGCTGGCGGCCTGGCAGGTCTGGGGTCAGGCACTGAGCTGGGGCGACGTGATCCTCTTCCTCGTCTTTTACCTGCTCACCGGGCTAGGCATCACGGTTGGCTTTCACCGCCACCTCACCCACCGCAGCTTCAAGACCAGCCGCTGGCTACACGCTCTCTTGGCGATCCTCGGCTCGGCGGCGATCGAGGGACCGGTGATCTCTTGGGTCGCCGATCACCGCAAGCACCACGCCTTCTCTGATGAGCAGGGTGACCCCCACAGTCCGCACGTCGATCATGGTGGCGGCCTGCGCGGCGAGCTGCGCGGTCTCTTTCACGCCCATGTCGGTTGGCTCTTCATCCACACCCAGCGTGGCAACAAGGAGCGCTTCGCCCCGGATCTGATCAAGGACCCGGTGATCAGCTGGGTCGATCGCACCTTCATCTACTGGGCGATCCTTGGTCTGCTGATTCCGTTTGCGCTCGGCTACGTCATCGGCGGCACCCTATTTGCGGCCCTCACAGGACTGCTCTGGGGTGGGCTGGTACGGGTCTTCGTCTTGCATCACTTCACCTACAGCATCAATTCGCTTTGCCACGTCTTCGGCAACCGCGACTTCGATACCGCCGATCAGTCCCGAAATCTCGCTCTGATTGCGATCCCGACTTTCGGCGAGGCCTGGCATAACAATCACCATGCCTTCCCGACCTCGGCCGTGCACGGCCTCAGGCGCTGGCAGTTTGACCTCTCCGCGATCGTGATCGACAGCCTCGAGCGCCTCGGGCTGATCTGGGACGTGGTCAGGGTTTCGCCCGAGCGCATGGCGGCGAAGGCCGCCGGTTAGGGCACTTCCTTTGATTCATACCAATCGATCCAGCTCCCGCAGGCGTCGTGGAGGGCAACTATGCGGTGAGGTTTGGCGGGAACCGCGACCAGCTCACCCAGGAAGGCGTCGCCTTCATAGCCGCTCAGTTCCTGCAGGAAGGTGGGCTTTGCCGCGGCGATCGTGAACCTGGTCGCTCCGCCGCTACTGCGGTAGCGGCCCGCCGGCCAATACTGGCCGTTGTTGGCGAGGCTGATCCCGCTCGGACGCTGGCCGTCCAAGGCGGGCTTCAGCGTTTCGCTGAAGCCGGGTGCGGAGAGGGTTAGCCCAAACGGTGCGAAGTACTGAAGTGAGAGGTCCCATTCACCCGCGGCAAGGTTGAGCGTCTGGGAGGCTTGCGCGCCGGTTTCCAGCACGCTTGAGGACTGCCAGTGCTCTTTTGGCCCGATTACAGGCGAGGCGGGAAAGAGCGAGGCGCGACCGGGGTTGGAGGTGAGGATGCGGACCTCCGGCTCGCTGCAATTGGCAAGCGCGCCGGCGGCGGTGCCCTCCAACAGCACGTGGCGATGGCGCGGTGTCGGGCCGACGCGTTTCCACAAGATGTAGGAGGGGGTAGCGGCGATGCGGTGGAAGTTAGACGGCGCCTGGCTGTTCCAGGCGGCGCGACCGGTGATCACGTAGCGGAAGCGTTCGAGGGTGCCGCGGGAGAAGGAGTCAAAGTCGATTGGGCTGTAGGCGAGGCCGGTGTCAAAGGGCTTCTCGGGGTTCTGGATCACCTCGGGGTCGGGGAACTCGACCAGCGGCACGTGGGTGTCGGCGCCGAGCAGCTCATATGCGGCGTAGCGGTCCTGGCCGGCATAGAGGACCGACTTGCCGCGCAGGATTGGAGCGAATGCCGCCAGCTCCGCGCCGTGACCGGGTGGACCAACCGGAGCCTCGCGCAGGGCGAGGAAGCTCGAGTAGGCGGCGGCGGCAATGAAAACAACGGCCAACGCGCTCCAGGCAAGGCGCCCAAGCGCCGCGGGCATCGGTCGGGGTAGTTTCCCCGAATCAGGGTTCGCCGGGCGCGGTCCGCGGCCGAACTCGGCAAGCAGCGCCCGCACCGGGATGAGTATCAGAAGCGGTGCCACGATCATCAGCGCCTTGGCCCGCGAGTAATCACCGCTGAAGGGCAACGAGATCAGGTAAAGAATGGCGCCGGCGCCGAGCGCGACCGGCACCGCAAGATCACGACGCCGTACCCACCAGATCACGCCGAGGAGGAGCGCCAATCCCGCGATTGCAGCGGCGAGACCGGTCAGGTGGGCCCCTCCCGGAGCATCGAGGCGGTAATTGGATGTTGGCCAGATTCCCAGCGCCTCAACCGGTGAGACCGGCCCGTAGGTGTTGCTTCCGGCAACCTGGTTAAAGCCGTGGGCGAAGCCAAACGGTCCAACCACGGTGAGCACCGCGGCGAGCACCAGGAGCGAGGCGATCACAGCCAGGGTGCGGGGACCTCGGAGGAAGCCGAGCAGCGATCGCGGTCTCAGTGCCCGCCTCACCGCCGGCACTGTGGGGCTCCAAAGAACCACTATCGCGATCGGCCAGGCGAGCCCGGCGAAGCTGTAGGAGAAAAAGATCCCGCCAGCGAGGGCGAGCGGGGGAAGGGCGAAGCGCAGGCGTCCGCGGTGGTCGGGCGGCAGCGCTGGGAGGGCACGGAGATAAAGCGCAAAGGCGAGGACAAAGAGCGCCTCGGCGGTCTCCTTGAATGCAGCCTGTGCGAAATAGGAGGCGGCGAGGTAGGGAAGCGCGACGAGGGTGGCGCCGATCACCCTTCGCACCGACCCCAGTTCGCCAAGCGCGGCAAGTGCGGTCAGCGCGGTGAGCACGCCGATTGCGATGATCTCGCCGATGAAGGCGGGCGCCAGCCCGATCCCAGGTAGCGCGGATGCCGCGACCGCAAGTCCATGGGGCCCGAGCGGATAGCCGGCATCTGGCGTCGGTCCGAAGCCGCTTCGCAACCACTCCGCCCAGGCCAGGTGCAAGCCGAGGTCGTTGTTGAAGCCCTCCCCGAGTAGCCCCCAGCGCCCGGTTACCGCAAACGGGATCGAGAGCGCCAAAACCATGAAAAGCGCCACCGGCAATCCGCGGCGCAGAGCGCCGTTGGCCGGGTAGCGCAACCGCAAGAGGACGACGACGGCGGCACAGATCAGCGCGACCAACCCGATCGTCGCGCTCGTCCCGTGCCCCGGCGCTCGCGCCAGCGCTCCCGTCACGGTGAGAACCGCGCCGAGGCCAACCGCCGGCTCAAGCCAGGACCAGGAATCGCGTCCGGCGAAGGAGAGCAGCGCCCAGCCGACAAGCAGCGAGGCGGCACAGATCAGCGCCGCGGAGGCATACGTCGCGATCATCAAGGCGGCAACCTATGGCAGCGGCGCGCGCGATGTGCCTGCGGCCCCTCCGCCTGCCTTTACGCGATCTTCATCCCAGACCCCGCAGTCCCAGACCGATGACGCGCCCGAGCGAGACTGGCCCCGGCGGCCGGCGCCGCTCTGGTTGCTCGAAAAGCACGGGATAGGTGATCCTCGGCCCCGTTTTTGAATGCTCGCATCATCAGCGCCCTGAGCAATGGCAACAAAATCGATCAGGGCCCGCGCGCGCCGATAGTTCTTCGTCGCGGCTTCAAGTGCCCAGCCGCACAGTCGTTTGCAAGGCGGTCTTGGTCACCGAGCTCGCGGCGGCATCGAAGCCGACCACCCGATCTTCTTCCGCGGGGAAGCAGATGATGATCGAGTGCCGCTGACCTCACGCAGCCGCTGGAGACTTCGGTGAGCTGCTGCTCCCTGATCGCGCGCTGAGTCTAGTCTTGGACGGTGCCGACGAGCTGGAAAATCGGGATGGTCGTGCTGGTCATCTGCCTCATCGCCTCGATGGCGATTGCGATCGTGCGACTCTCAACAACGCCGACGGAAATCCTCGGTGCCGGCTTTCACGACTGGCATGGGTACCACCTGCCGCGTTAGTATCAGCGGCGTTTAGCGATCGAGCAGAGGAGGCAGGGCTGTGTTCACGCGCATCGTGGTTGGCACCGATGGCTCTGAGACCGCCGCTGCGGCGGTCGGTCAGGCCGTCGACCTTGCCAAGCTCTCGGGGGCGCAGCTCAGCATCGTCAGCGCCTACGCGGCTGTGCCGAAGCGGCGGGTGGCCGGGGAGAAGATCGACGCTCCAGTCGATGTTCAGTATGAAATCGGACCCCGCGAGGACGTCAACTTGGTGCTTGACTCGGCTGCCGCGGCCGCCAAAAAAGAGGGCCTGGAGGTGCAGACGCACCCGGTCGAGGGCGATCCGGCGGAGGCGATCCTCAGTGTCGCTGAGGAAAGCCGGGCCGACCTCATAGTGGTCGGCAACAAGGGGATGACCGGAGCCCGGCGCTTCCTCCTCGGCAGCGTCCCCAACAACGTCTCCCACCACGCCCCCTGCAGCGTGATCATCGTCCGCACCACCTAGATCCTTAGCCGCTGGGCTGGGTAGCGTTTGCAGCGTCAATCAGACCCGCCCCCTGCGCGCTGGGTTTGAGCCCGATGCTGCGGGCGGTGTCTTTTAGCCGCAGCGCCACTCGCCTGTCCAACGACCGTGGCGCTACGTCCCCCAGCACTCCGCTGGCGATCACCATTGCCGCCACGCCGGAGACGTGCGCAGCTGCCATTGAGGTACCTACGTAGTCGCTGGGTAGGCCGAAGGTCGGGTTTCCTTGGCTCTTCAAGGTGACCTGAAAGATCGGAGCTGAGAGAACCGAAGGACAGCCGGCTATCGGCTGACCGCCGCCGGGGGCGACAACGTCGACTCCGGCGCCGGTCAGCGAGTAGTCCCCCAGACAGCCCCCCTGGGTGGTGCCCCCGACCCCGATCACTCCGGCCGCGGTGGCGGGTGCTGACACGCACGTCTCTGAGCCGACGTTGCCTACCGATGCGACCAAGACGGCGCCCTGTTTGGCGGCAAACTGCAGCGCTTCATCGACCCCAGGCACCCTCTTATGGCAGCCAAAGTTAAAGCTCATGTTGATTACCTGGGCGCCGTGCTCGGCGGCAAAGCGGATGCCTTTCGCGATGTTGCTTGCCTGTCCCTCACCGTCGGAATTGAGGACCTGGACGGGCATCAGCTTCGCCTTGTAGGCGAGGCCGGTGAGGCCGAGGCCGTTGTTGGTCTCCTCCGCGATCGTGCTGGCGACGTCGGTGCCATGACCGTTGGTGTCGACCGGGAACCGGTTGTGATCGACGAAGTTGTAGCCGGGCACAAATTGCCCGGCCGAGAAATCCGGGCTACGCTGGAACTGAGTGAGACCGCCCCTACTTCGTATATTCAGGTTGCGATAGGCGATTCCGGTGTCAAGGACGGCGACGGTCACCCCCTTTGCCCCTGGCCTCCCATCTGAGATCAGGTTGCGCCAGGCACCTACCGCGTTGATCCCGCCGGGCGAAATCGGGACACCGGAGGTGCCGGGGGAAGAGGGAAGGAAATTCCATTGGCGCCCAACCCAGCCCCCTTCCAGGCCAGGAGTGCCTGGCATCGTGCCGGTGTCATTGGGCACGAAAAGCGAAGCGCTGGCGGTGAAGTTGGGCACGGCGTAGGCGACCCTGGGGCTTTGGCGAAGCGCACCTGCCGCTTCGGGTACTCCGATTTTGGGCGGTAAGGAGACCACGCGCCCCTGGCGCTCGCCGGAGAATTTGACCACCAACTGGTGGGGAGCAAACCGTGCGGTCTGGCTCGGTTCGCTGGCCGCGGCAGTTGGCGCGCAGGCAGCCGCCAGCGTGGGGAGCGCTGCGACCAGGGTCGCTGCGATGAGAGTCGGGAGGCGTATTTTCATCTGGGGTCTGGGCTCGCCGGAATCCCTGCATTCAAACGAGCACTCCCATAACACCGGCTCGCGGGCGAAGTTGTAGGTCCCACATACTCCCCGATGGATGATCGCCGAGGGTTCCACATCTGATCACGCTGACCTGATGGGGCTTGCGCTGACGCAGGCCCGTCAGGCCGGGCGTCGCGGAGAGGTCCCGGTCGGTGCTGTTCTCGTCCACGCTGGCGAGCCGATCGCCGCCGCTGGCAATGGGCGCGAGCTACGGCGCGATCCCACCGCTCACGCCGAGGTCCTGGCGATTCGTGCCGCCGCCGAGGCGCTGGGTGGCTGGCGGTTGGCCTCAACGACGCTCTACGTGACGCTTGAGCCCTGCGCGATGTGCGCGGGGGCGATCGTCTTGGCCCGCATTCCGGTCGTCGTCTTTGGCGCGCCTGACCCAAAGGCCGGTGCGGCCGGCAGCGTCCTTGATGTTCTGGCCGAGCCGGCGCTCAATCACCGCCCGCGGGTGATCGCTGGGGTGAGGAAGGTGGAATGCGAAACGCTGCTGCGCGAATTCTTCCAAGCTCGTCGCGGCTGAGAGCCAATACCCTTGTCGAATCAGGAGAGGTGTCCGAGTGGCTTAAGGAGCGCGACTGGAAATCGCGTGGGCGGGGTAACCCGCCTCGTGGGTTCGAATCCCACCCTCTCCGCTCAGGCCGCCGTTGCCTGCTCCAAGCCGGCGCCAAAGGTGATCACGATCGGCTCGCCTAGCGGGGTGGGGGCCTTGGCCGGATGCTGGCCGCGAAGGCGCTCGTGGCTGCAGACCACGTAGCACCACTCCATCAGGCGCATCCGGGAGGCCGGATCAATTTCGGCGATCGTGGCGCCGATCAGCCAGCGGCCCTCGGCCTCGCGGCAGCTGCGCACATCGACTTGAGCCTCGACGTCGTGGGTCTCTCCAGCTGCGTCCTTGAGTTCCATGAGGACGGCCGGCTGGGAGCCGATCTCAAGCTGACTCTCCATGATCAGCCCCACGCCCGCGGCGCTGGCGTCGACCAGACGACCGCTGATCTGGCATTGATCCAAGGAGCAATGAACTGGTGCGTCTCCCTCCATGCGGTAGACGAGGCGACGCTGTCGTCGGCGCCCGACGGCGAGCAACGTCCGCAGCATCCGGCGTAGCTCGATCAATCCCAGCAGTGGGACGATGATCCTCGCCACTCCCGGCAGCCTGGGAAGAAGATCCGCGCCGCCCAGATCGCAGAGTCGCAGCACCGTTCCCACCCCGACCAACGCCGTGCAGATGATGACCAGGTGCAGCTTGCGGATCGCCTGCAGGCCGCCGCCGTCACTGCCCTGCTTTGGAGTCACCTTGAAGGTGCTGCGCCCAGCCCGGATTGCACAGCGCAGGGCGCGGGTGTAGATCTCCATCGTCAACAGCTCGTAATGGGTTGTCTCGCCGATCCGCATGTAGCCTCGCGCCAGCGCCGAGCCGGCGAAGAGGCTGAGCGACACCGAGGGCAGCCACAGGGCTGCCAGCGCCACGATGCTGATCTTCATTGGTAGATCCCCGGTCCAGAGCACCAATCCCAGGGTCAGCAATAGCAGCAGTCGCATTGGAGGCGCCAGGTAGGCAGCGAGACTCGCAAAGTAGGAGAGACGCTGGATTGGGCGCAGCTCAGAGGCACGCATGGGTGACTCCGGCAGCGAAAATACGGCAAGGTTGCCGCGCGCCCATCTGTCGCGCTGCAGCAGGTAGCCATCAAGATCGTGCGGCGCAAGCCCTTGGACCAGCACCTCATCGTGGTAGCGGGTCCGCCAGCCGTGGCGTTGGAGGCGAATCGTTGTGTGGAAGTCCTCAGCGATCGTCTCGGTGGCGACGCCACCAATCTCGAGCAGAGCTTGGCGGCTGATCAGAGCTGCCGAACCACACCAGTAGGCGGCGCCGTGTCGATCCTTCCCCGGGCAGATAACCCGGTAAAAGAGCGACTGCTCATGGCGGCCCGCCACGTAATGTTGGACGGAATCGTGATTGAAAAAGTCATGCGGGCTCTGAACTAGTCCCATCTGCTCATCGTCGAAGTAGCCGACCATTGCATCTAGCGCGTCTGGCATCGGAACGTGATCGGCGTCGAGCATCAAAATCAAATCCCCGCTAGTCCGGGGCAGGGCGGCGTTGATATTGCCGGCCTTTGCGTGGGAATTATCAGCGCGGGTCAGGTAGTGAGCTCCGGCCAACTCCGCCAGTTCTCGCATCTGCGGCCGCCGTCCGTCATCGAGCAGCCATGTGGTGTGTGGATAGGAGAGCGCGCGACAGCCGGCGAGCGTCGCCAGAACTACCTCGACGTCCTCGTTATAGGTGCAGACGTAGACATCAACCGCGCGGCCAGAGGTCGCCGAGGGGCGGTTGGGGCGCCGTTTGGACCAGCCAAACCAGGTCATCGTGGCCAAGGCGAAGAAGCCATATACCTCGGTCACCAGCAACATGGCAAAGGCGACCGGGCTGGCCCCCTGCCCGCTCCAGCCGATTCGCCAGGTCAGATAACCCAATCCCCAGATCAGCGCGAGGAGCGCGCTGGTGCGCAGCGCAATTGGGTGGGCGTCGAAGAAGCGCCCCATCCGGGTTTGCTCGCCGTTTTGCACGGCATATGGATCGACGCGAGTGGAGTACCTCTTGAGTCCTGAAAGGGTGGAAGCTCGCCCAGTGCTCCCGGCGACCTAGAATCTTCCCTCTCAGTCATGGAGGGGTGCCGGAGTGGTTGAACGGGGCAGTCTCGAAAACTGTTGGCCCTCGCAAGGGGGCTCGTGGGTTCGAATCCCACCCCCTCCGCTTACACGAGAAAGGGCCCGCCGTCTGTCCTCGGCTCACACCTCGACGCACCTGCGGCGCGAATCGTGCGTGTGGGCGCTCCTAGAGTGCCGCCGTAATAGCTCGAGGGAGGGGTTGTCCCACAGCAAGAAGCCAGATCTGTGAGGCTGGCCGCTGTGCTGACCGAGCGGGTGGAGCGATGGAGTCGCGAAGGAACGATCGAGGATGTCTTCGGCCGCCAGCTCTTCGTCCACCGTGGGGCTGGAAGCGAAAACCCGCTGCTCCTCTTCCTGCACGGATTCCCCTCCAGCTCTTATGACTGGCGTGAACTGTTGGAGCTGCGAAAGGGCAGGGAGGCAACGCTCGCTTTCGACTGCCTCGGCTTCGGCCTCTCCGAGAAGCCGAGCGATCACCTCTATACGCTTGCCTGGCAGGCCGATGCCGCCGAGGAGCTGGTCCGTCGTGCCGGCTCGCCGCCGGCGTTCGTCGTTGGCCACGACATGGGCACCTCGGTCGCCACAGAGCTGATGGCGCGGGACCTAGAGGGAACGTTGAAGATGAAGATAAGTGGCGCGCTTTTGTTCAACGGCAGCATGCTGCTACATCTGGCAAAGCCGACCATCGGCCAACACCTGCTGCGCAGCTCGCTCGGGCCGCTCTTTTCGCGGTTGAGCAGGGAGCGAACCTTCCGTGCACAGTTCAGCCGCATCTTCTCTCCGGATCACCCGCTGAGCGCGGAAGAGGCCGCCGACCAGTGGTCCCTGCTCGCTTATAACGATGGGGAGCGAATCACCCATCTCACGATCAACTACATGGCCGAGCGCGAACGTTTCACCGAGCGTTGGCACCGCGCAATTCGTGACTGGCCTGGCCCACTGAGCCTGGCCTGGGGAATGCGGGACCCGGTTGCGCGCGTCGAGGTCTTGGACGGGCTTCGCGTCCTGCGCCCTGGTGTGGAGACGATCGAGCTTGCCGACGCCGGGCACTACCCACAGATTGAGCAACCCGAGCTAATCGCTGAAGCGCTGGACCTCGCGCTGAGAAGAGCCGTTGGCTGATCTCTGTGGATCAAGGGTGTTGAGTTGCCCTGACGGTCGGGAAGCGCTAGACGCATAGACGCGAGGAACCTGAGCGGATCTAGAAGAGCGACAACCTTGGAAACTCTCCACCGATCGGGTTGGACTATGCGACAGGCCAACTGCCCCGCCGGGCGGCTCACTCTACTCCCGCCGCGCGCTCCGCCCGTCCCAGTTGGCCACAGCGCAGGCCTCTTCTGCCCCGATGAAGGGCGCCAGTGTGATGTAGGTGCAGATCGGGCCCAGCCCCGGCAACGTCTCGGGTCCGCTGTCATGAATCCTGCGGTAAATCAAGCCCCGTAGGCCACCTCCGATCATCTCGGCTGCGATCGATGGAGTGGCGGGGGAGAGCCGATAGCCCTCGCTTCGCAGATCTTCCAGCGGCGCCAGTGCGTCGGATCGTCGCTCCAGAGCCTCTGGACCGGCCGCATATACCTCAACGAACATCAGCCGAGCCAGCGCTGGGCGCGATGCCAGGTAGCTAAGCAGTGCCCCGGCCCCAGCCTTGATGCTCTGCGGCCAGTCCGGGGCGCGCCGAGCTGCCGGCAGGCAGGCGGCGACAATCTGTGCCCCGCCGCTCTCCAGTGCGGCCATCAGCACGTCCTCCTTACCGTCGAAGTGCGCGTAGAACGTCGCCGTTGACATCGAGGCCCGTTTCGCGACCTGGACCACGGTCGTTTCCGCATAGCCGCGCTCCGCCACCACCGAGGCAAAGCCACGCAGCGCTCGCTCGGCGTGGTCGTGCACATCGAGCAACTCCGTTCTCGCCTCCGCCCTGCGTGTCACCGTGCGCAGCGGCAACGGCGGTGGGCGGTAAGCAAGAACCATCCCCCAAAGTTCCTTCATCAAAGCTGGCAGTTCCGTCTCCGTCCGGCGCCGCAGGCGAGTGCGAGCGATTTCCTGCTGTGCCGCGATGTGGGCCTGAATCATCTCGCGGGGCATCGCCGCCCGCTCCGGGGACTGTGCGAGCATCGCGGCGGTCATTTGCTCAAATGCACCCGCCGCACGTTCTAGGATCGCCATCACCTCAGGCCCCGCCGCGTAAGCGTCGACCAGGAGCATCCGCGCCGCAGCCGGTTGGGCGACGATCATCGTCGCGAAATCCTCGAATCCGCGCCTCGCTCGCTCCTCCCAAGGACCTCGCTCCTCTGAGCCTTTGACGGTAAAGGCCGCTGCTGCTTGGATCATCGCTTCCACCGCCGCTTTAAAGCAGCTCCGCTTATCGGCAAACTGGTCGTAGAAGGTACGACTCGAAACGCCAGAAAGCTCAACCAGATCATCGACCCGTGTCGCCTCATACCCCCGTTCGGCGACGCTCGCCACCATCGCCGCGAACAGCCGCTCACGTTGGTTGCGGATCACCTCCTCGCGGGGAGTCCCAGGCCCCGGACGAAGCTTCCGGTCCCTAAGCAAATCTGACTGCCCCCACGGCGTAGCGACCATCGGGGTGGACACCCTAGTCACGACGATCTCGCCAGGACTCGACGGAACCCAAAGAAACGTAAACCCGTTTGTTCACCGAAGCCCGACAGACTGGTCATCCGTTTCTAAAGCCAATTTTGAGCCCCTTTCGCGGCATATTCAACTTGAGCTACCAGGGTAGCGCTTGACAAGGAAATGCAAATCTGTTTATCTTTGGAAGCCGCATCGAAGTCGGCCCCGGCTTGTTTCCGGGATCGGAGCGAGATGACGGCGATGGGTTCAAAGAGGGACGGCACCAGGAAAAAGCGGGTCTCGCAGGAGCCACAAGGGAGTGGCAGGCAGAGGGGCTCACAGCACAAGGAGAGATAGCTAGTGAGGGCATCGACTTCGAAGGTCGGCTTGTATCGCCGCAGTCAGCTCGGCGCGCCAGCCCTGCAAACCAGCGGCTCGTTTGACAGTTTTCCCTCTAGCACCACCTCGATGCGCAAAGTGGTGGAGTTCCCCTGGCTTGAGGAGCCCGCTCGTCGATCATGACCCCCGCGAGGAGCCGATATGTCCGCAGGCTTGGCTGGCTGGTCGGCGCTGCTGTTGGGCTAGCATTGAGCAGCAGCCCCGCCGCGGCGTTTACAGGGCACGTCTTCAGCGGACCCTCCTTTGGCGCGGGGGCAGCCGGAGAATTCTCCAATCCGCTCGGTGTCGCCGTCGACAACTCGCCCGGTCCGTCCGCGGGTGACGTCTACGTCGCAGACAATGGCAACGGGCGGATCCTCAAGTTCAGCCCCGCTGGCACTTTCATCTCCGAAATCTCCGGCCTGACCGGCCCGCAGTACGTTGCCGTCGATCCCACCAACGGTGATCTCTATGTCAGCGAATCCGACCACTCGATCGCAAAGTTTGACCCATCCGGAAACCTGATCACGTCCTTCGGCTCTGCTGGCCGAGTCCATAGCTCAATTGGTGAAGAAGAATATGAATTCGGACCGACCGGCCTGGCGGTTGACCCAACAACAGACGATCTCTTTGCGGCGAATTCGGGGACCGGATCGCTGGAAGAGTACGAATCCGACGGCAAACACGTCGCAAAACTCGCGTCGAATCAGCTTAGCGGGCCAAGAATCCATTGCCGTAAACGCCGCCGGAGATGTATACGTCGATGAGGAATACGACGCCGCCGTCGGCGAAGGTGCCGTCACCGAGCTCTCTCCGTCTGACGAATACAGCAAAGGTCAACCCCTCGACTCCCGTAACCCAACCAGCGTCGGGCTCGATAATTCAACCGGGGACGTCTACATAGGCGTTAACGGTCCGACTGGTTACTACATTCAGCAGTACGACTCCCTGGCTGACCGGGTGACCCAGTTTGGTGAGGGGGATATAACAGAATCGTACGGAATAGCGGCCAATTCGTCGACCCACGCAGTCTATGTGCCGGACATTCCGAGCCGCGCGGTGGCGATCTTTGAACCGGCTGGTCCGAATGTAGTTACCAGCGCGCCTGAAAATATTCAGTCAACTTCCTTTAGGCTCTCTGGACAAATTGAACCCACTGAAGGTCCGGTCTCAGAATGCTATTTCGAATACGGAACAGACGATACATACGGTCACAAACTGAAATGCGATCCCGAACCAGATTTCAATGTCTCGACGAGCGTTTCGGCCGAATTAACCGGCCTTATACCAGGCAAGACCTATCATTACCGTTTAGTCGCGTCGAACTCCAAAGGAACATCCGACGGAGAGGACCAGCAGCTGTCGACGCCACAGCCCCCGCAAATCTCAAGCCTTTATTCTTCAGAACTTACGGAAACGACGGCAATTTTTCACGCGGAGATTAATCCAAATGGCTTCGACACTACCTATCACTTCGAATTTGGCCCGACCGGCACGTATGGAAGCAGAGCGCCCGTCACTAACGTAGATATCGGATCGGGGGAAAGCCCTCAGAGCGTAACCATTGACCTAACAGGGCTTATTCCGCATACCGTATATCATTTCCGAGCCACAGCCGAAAATAAGTGGGGCTCATCATTTACAGAAGATCAAACCTTCAATTACTTTCCCCCAACCTGCCCGAATGAAACGGTTCGCCAACAGAGCGATTCATCCTTTCTTCCCGACTGCCGCGCATATGAGCTCGTATCGCCAGCGGAAATGGGAAACGTCAAGCTCGATCCATACAACGGACCACCGGCTCCATATGCAGATAATCGATTTGCATTCTATGGCCAAGCAGGCGCGATTGAAGGAACGGATCCCACCAATGCGTTATTTGGGGACACCTACGTCGCGACGCGCACCAATGATGGCTGGGTAACGAAGTACACCGGCATTCACGGTAACGAAGCACTTTTTGAAAGTACCGCCGTGACAAGCAAATCGCTCAGCACGCTGCTGGACTTTGTGATTGAAACCGGGGCGTTTAGGTTTGGACCTGAACAGCCACTGAACAATATTCCATACATATGGGATTCAGAAGGCGACTCGCTTGGACGATGGCCCGCTAATGCGTCGGCGATTCCCAACGCCAACGAAGTGTCGGGACTGTTCCAGCCATCCCCAACTTTTTCTCACCTGGCGTTTTCGTCGACGAATGTGGTATTTGCGCCTGGGGGCCTGACTGAAGAACCCGGCTCCGCCTATGACTACAATGTGGCCGAAGGCAGTACGACGGTCATCTCAAAAGCGCCTGATGGATCCAATTTAAGCGGAGGGCCAGGACCAATCAGTTTTCCGGCTGAACATTCTGGCGATCCTGCACAAAGCGCCCCTGGCATCTCAGAAGATGGGAGCCAGATATTAATGTCCGTGGGGGGTAAGCTCTATATGAGAGTTGATGACGCTCTCACATACGCTGTGTCAAACAACCAGGCCGTAACTTATGTTGGCATGACGGGCAATGCTTCGGAGGTCTATTTTACTTCTGACGAACAGTTAACCTCGGAAGATCACGATACGAGCGTCGACCTTTATATGTGGAACGAGAGTACTGATCAGCTGACGCTTGTCTCGAAAGGAGCCGATGGTACGGGTGACACCGACGACTGTTCGGCCTCGTGGATTGAAAAATGCGATATAGAAGTGGTGAACGGCGAAGACAACACTGACAATGCGGTTGCCGCTGAAAGCGGCGACGTATACTTTTATTCACCGGAGCAGTTAGATAGTGGTGAAGGCATTCAAAACGGCCGAAACCTTTATGTCTACCGGGATGGTCAGGTGCAGTTTGTGAGCACCCTGGAACCTGCGCACGCACTGACGCGAATCCAAGTCTCTCCAACCGGCGCGCACGCGGCATTTGTGACGGCGAGTCCAATGACGACCTACAATAACGCGGCCTTTCGGGAGATGTATGCATTCACGCCGGCGACGGGCTCACTGCGTTGTGTGTCGTGCGTTCCAAACGGTGACCCGCCGCAGGCAAACGTCAAGCCCAGCCTTAATGGGATTTTTATGAGCAATGATGGACGCACCTTTTTTTCAACCACCGAATCGCTTGTCCCGCAGGACACTAATGAAACTGTGGATGTCTACGAGTACGTCGAAGGGCGTCCGCAGCTTATTACAAGGGGCATAGATCCCGTAAGCAAGGCGCTGATAAATAAAACTGGGCTTGTTGGCGTAAGCGCAGACGGGGAGAATGTATATTTCGATACTGCGAGCACCCTGGTTGGCCAAGATAAGAATGGGAATTTTTTGAAGTTCTATGACGCGCGGACTGATGGAGGCTTTTCGTTTTCCCCGCCGCCGGCGCCGTGTGTCTCGGGCGACGAGTGCGTGGGCGCTGGGAGTTCTCCGGCGGCTACGTTTCCTTCCGGAACCGCCGCCGAATTGGGGAGCGGCGGTAATCGAGGAGGAGCTCGACGCGTAAGGCGACATCGCCGAAGGAATTCGACTATGCGCCATTCCTCAAAGCGACGCAGTCACACGAGGGTACGGCCGAAAGAGGAGAGGCGCGAAGCGGAGATAGGGACAAGATCATACGACGGGTGGCGAGATGAACCCCGATAGGCGAGGCGCAAGGCTTCTGCGGCCTGGGGCACCAATATATGGTCTCGTCGGCATATGCCTGTTGATTATCTCCTGTGCGGGATGGACGATCGTCGCCCAGTCAGCCTTAGCAAATGCTCCTATTCACTCATTCTCGATCACCCCGTCCACAACGCAGGCTGGAGGTCACCCCAACAGTTTGACTCATTTTGTGTTGGGAGGTAGAGTCTCAGAACCTAAGCCTGATAGCTGCAATTGCAATGATGCGAGAGAAACGGTAGTTCACGCCCCCGCCGGCGTAATAGCCGATCCTCACGCTGTTCCATATTGCAGCGAAGCGGATTTTGGGGAAGTGGTATTTTTTGGGGCGACAAACTGTCCAGTGGATAGTCAAGTAGGTGTGGTCGCTATCGACGGGATACTTGGGGCTGCTCACCTTCCGGAAATTCCGGTGTTCAATCTCGAACCCCACCCCCATGAGGCTGGGCTATTGGGTTTCTACGTGCCGGCCATTAACTCTCCGATATTTGTAGAGGTAAATCCTCGTACCCAGAGTGACTTTGGCCTAGATCTTACGACGATCAACATTACACATCTTCTGCCGCTGGAAGAATTCGAACTTACGCTTTGGGGCGTGCCTTCGGCCAGTAGCAATAACGGTGATCGTTTTCCATATGAGTGGTCGGCACAGGTAGGCGAAAGCGCTAATGGTTATCTTCCGCCGACCGCGTCGAATGCTCCGGAAGTTCCATTTTTATCGAATCCGACGAGGTGTGGAATTCTATTGTCCAGTACTTTGGATGTGCTCGCTTACGACGAAGGGACCTCCGAAGCCGTGGCACCGTATCCCAGCACGACGGGGTGCGAACTGTTGACCTTTAATCCCAGCCTTAGCGCTCAGCCAACGACGACTGATACCGATTCGCCTTCTGGTCTCGAAGTTAATCTAAGCGTTCCACAGGAGCAGAGTCCCACAGTCCCGTCTCCTTCGGAGCTTCAGTCGTCGTCTGTTACATTGCCGGCTGGACTTTCGATTAATTCAAGTGCCGCTGATGGCAAGACCTCATGCTCAAATACTCAGGCGCGCATCGGTACGCAGGAAGAAGCGCAATGTCCTGAATTCTCGAGGATCGGCACGCTCTCTCTTGAAAGTTCAGCTCTCCCCGGTCCAATTCCCGGATATATATATATAGGGGAACCTCTTCCCGGGGATCGGTATCGAATTATTCTGACAGCCAACGGATTTAACACGCACATCAAGATCGTTGGGTCAGTCGAGCCAAATCCCCAATCTGGCCAGCTAACGGTGGTTTTTGAAAACTTGCCTCAGAGTCCGTTTACAGACTTCAATATGCATTTTTTTGGATCCGATCGAGGGCTGCTGGCAACGCCAACCACGTGTGGGACCTACCCCGTAGACAGTACGTTCGATCCTTGGGATTCGGATTTGGCGGACCAAACAGCCTCCCAGTTGTTCAGCCTCAGTAGTGGGCCTAACGGTATCTCGTGTCCCGGATCTTCGAGGCCGTTCGGTCCAGGATTTAGGGCAGCATCCTCGAATAGCGCTCCCGGATCGCATTCGCCGTTTTCTGTGGAATTCTCACGGCCGGATGGTAACCAGAATCTGAGTTCTCTATCAGTAGTAGCTCCTCCCGGACTATCAGGGACGCTCAGGGGCTTGAGCTATTGCACGGATGCAGAAATTGCCGCGGCTGGTCAATCTGGCTATTCTGGCCTGGAAGAGGAGGTCCACCCGAGCTGCCCGGCAACCAGTCAAATCGGCACCTCGGAAACTGGGGCAGGGGCCGGTGGTCATCCGGTATATCTCGCCGGAAAAGTTTATCTTGCCGGCCCTTATAAGGGTGCTCCACTTTCTCTGGTTGTGATCACCCCAGCTGTGTCGGGTCCTTACGATCTTGGCAACGTGGTTGTGCGAGCCGCCGTGGAGGTCAATCCAGAATCCGCACAGATTTCTGCGGATTCTGATCCTTTACCTCAAATTGTTGATGGAATTCCCCTAAGGTTGCGCTCAATTCGGGTTAACCTCGATCGTCCGGGATTCGCCCTTAATCCGACGAATTGTTCGCCACTCTCGGTCGAAGGTTCTGCTACCGGTGACCAAGGCGCAAAGGTAGATGAGAGCCAGCACTATCAGGTAGCGAATTGTCAAGGTCTTAAATTTACCCCTAAGCTCGCGCTGAACCTATCAGGCGCGACAAAGCGGGATGGTAATCCTGCCCTGACTGCGACACTTGCAGCCCAAGCAAGTCAAGCCAATATCGCTTCGGTCTCAGTGGTTTTGCCCGCATCGGAGCTAATCGATAACGCTCACATTAAGGATCCCTGCACCAAGGTGCAATTTGCCTCCAGTACCTGCCCCATCGGCTCGGCGATTGGAATCGCGAAGGTTGAAACGCCGCTGCTCGATAATCCACTTGAAGGGGTCGTGTACCTACGATCTGCCCCTGAAAACAAGAGCGGGTTGCCTGATGTGGTGGCAGCTCTCCGAGGGCAAATTGACATCAACTTGGACGGAAAGATCGAATCGATCAAGGGTCGGCTTCGTACCTCGTTTAGGGGCGTTCCCGACGCTCCGGTGACTAAGTTCACTCTAAAGCTAGACGGCGGAAGGAAGGGCCTATTAGTGAATAGTACTAACCTCTGCCATGCATCGTCCTCATTCTTGACCCGGTTAACAGGTCAAAACGGAGCCGCCGTCGTAGAAAAGCAAAAGCTGACCGCGCCCTGCCGGCAGCCTTCAAACCGTCGCACGAGCTCGATTCGAGAGAACGCACCAAGTGGGCGGTAGGGAGGACGATGATCATCGAGCGGCTTCAGCGCAGGGCGACACACGCGACTACAATGTCCGCTAGGTTTAGCAGACGCGGTTCTATGAAGGAAGCGAACCTATGCGTCGTGTTCGTGTTCGTTAGTCTTTTAGGTACTAGCATTGGGCTAATCGTAAGTCCTGCGTCGGCTTTGGCTGGCGAAGCATTTGTGATGTCGCACAGCTTTCATCTTCCGGAAGCGAAGGGGGTTGCCGTAAACCAATCGACGGGAGCTGTTTACGTTGCAAGCGGGGAAGATGTCTATGACTTCACTTCGGCTGGCGTGCCCAACTCTGCCTCCCCCTCCCTGACGGGCGCCACTCTCATAGACCCGTCTGGCATAGCAGTTGACAATTCGGATCAACCGACCGCCGGAGATATTTATGTGACAGAGCGCTATCGATTTGGCGCAGTCGCTAAGTTCAACCCGGAGGGTGAATTCGTCGAAACTGTAATTACTCAGGAAAATATTCCTCCGGGGGATCGTTCCGAGGGAGGATTCGGGCCTAATGGAGTGGCCGTCGATTCTCAGGGCAATATTTATGTTGCCGATAGCGAAGGTGGACAGATCGACGAGTTCTCGCCAAGCGGCACGTTTATTCAACAAGATCACACTGTTGGTACGAATGGCGTAGGGTACGTATTGGGGGACGCCGTAGATTCATTTGGCAACATCTACGCAGCTAATTATTTTCACGGATTGATCGAGTTGGATTCGGCCCTCGAATGTGTCAATATCTGCACGCCAATCGGTGGACCCCGTTCCTTGCAGGCCGTCGCTGTGAGTAATGCCAATGAATTGTATGCGGATTCTGGTAGTCAAGTCTCGACGTTTGACTCTTCTGGCGTCGAACTATCGCAGTTTGGTGCTGGGGTGTTATCGGGATCATCCGATGGCGTCGCGGTGAATAGCGTAAATGGCTTTGTTTATGTGACGGATCCCGAAAATGAATCGGTGCTTGTCTATGAACGTACGACGCCGGAAGTGATCACTGGAGCCGCCACCAATGTTGGACAATCATCGGCTTCGGTCAACGGCCGGGTTGATCCGGCCGGTCACGGCGAAGTGTTTGGTTGTCGATTTGAATATGGTACCGGCTCAGTATATGGGTTTAGTGTGCCGTGTACGCCCGTGGGGCGGCTGACTGGTCCGACAGAAGTTGGGGCGGATCTATCTGAACTGCTACCTGGAACTTCCTATGTTTTTCGAGTTAGCGCTCGAAATGAAAATGGGATTAGCTTCGGCGATAGTGGTCGGTTCAACACGTCGCCGGCTCCTTTGATCGGGCGAGTGACCGCCGTGAATGCAAGCGAAAATGCGGCCGACCTGGTTGCGTCTGTTGATCCTAATGGGCTTCCGACGAGCTATTATTTTGAATTTGGCCCAACCTCAGAATATGGGACGAGGTTGCCTAATCCGAAAGGTCAGATCGGTGGATCGAGCTCTGCTGAAAATGTAGTGCTGCATTTGACCGACTTAGTCCCGAGTACGACCTATCACTATCGCTTCGTTGCGGAAAACGCAGCAGGTAGGTCTGTCGGCGGTGATCACACTTTTGTGACCTGCCGTAATTCGCTTGCCAGGCAGCAGACCGGGGCGGCTTCGTTGCTGGATTGCCGCGCCTATGAGCTTGTCTCAGCGGCCAGCACCGGCGGCTATAACGTCGAATCAGGTCTAGTTCCTAAGGCAGACCCCCTACGGCGGCTACCCGCAGGCCGAAAGCCCGCCCCGAGTCCTCTACGCCGTGCACGACGGCGGAATACCCGGCACCGGCGATCCCACCAACCGCGGCCCCGACCCCTACGTCGCCACCCGTACGCCCGAAGGCTGGTCGACCGAATACGTCGGCATCCCCGCAAACATTGACCCCTCCTCTGACCCGTTCTCCTCGACCGTCGCAGAAGCCACCCCCAACCTGGAAACCTTCGCCTTCTCCGGAGAAGCGCTCTGCGCCCCCTGCTTTGGCTCAGGGGATAGAAACCGGCATCCCCTTGCACCTCCCAAACGGCTCCCTGGTGCAGGGGATGGCCGGCTCGATCAACCCGGGTTCCGAAGCAAAGCCCGACGGCCACATCGCCAAGTATTTCTCAGCCGATGGCTCCCACTTCATCTTTGGCTCTGTCTCCCAGTTTGAGCCAGACGCCAATAAAAATGGCGACGTTTCGATCTATGACCGAGATCTGAGCACGGGGGAGACCCACGTCGTTTCAAAGACCCCCTTTGGAGAAAACCTCCCCTGCCTGCAGGGATCGGGCAGCTGCCACTCCCCAGGTGATCCCAACGGGATCGCAGAGCTGGACATCTCCAAGGACGGCTCCCGCATCATCGTCGCCCAGAAGGTCTCTGAAGACGCCGATCACAACGTCTACTGGCATCCCTACATGAACATCGGTGATTCCTCCAAAACGATCGACCTCGCTCCCGGATCCACCTCTGGCGTCCTTTATGACGGGATGAGCGAAGACGGCTCCAAGGTCTTCTTCACGACCAAGGACAAACTGCTCGCCGCCGACACCGATGAAAGCGCCGACCTCTATGAGGCAGAAGTCAGCCCCGAAGGCAACCTCAACCTGCAGTTGCTCTCAACCGGCACCGAAGGCTCCGGCAACTCCGATGCCTGTGATCCGGTCGCAAACGTTGCAGGCGCTCATTGGAACAGCCTCGAAGCCACCCCCAACTGCGGCGTGGTCGCGATCGGCGGGGGTGGGGGAGTGGCATCTGAAGACGGCACGGTCTACTTCCTCTCCCCAGAGCTCCTCGACGGTGCCTCAAACGGCACCGCCAATCAGCCCAACCTCTACATAGTTCGGCCCGGACAGGCTCCTCAGTTCGTCGCCACCCTGGCGCCCAACGATCCGGTCGTGGTCGACGGCGTCAAGGAAGCGGGAACCCGGCACACCGCCGACTTCCAAGTGACGCCGAGCGGGGAATACGCGGTGTTTCCCTCGACACAATCGCTGACCGGATTCGAAAACGCCGATCATTCCGAGATATTCCGATATACAGCGACCGGTCAAAGTCTTGAGTGTGTGTCATGTAGTGCTAATAATGCCACTCCGACCGGGAACGCCACCCTCCCAAGCAACGGCTTGGGAGTCACCCTCGACGGACGCGTCTTCTTCAACACTCCCGAACCGCTTGTCTTTCGGGACCTTGACAATAAGGAAGACGTCTATGAGTGGGAGAACGGCGATAGTCGAACTGAATCTCCACTGGAACAAGTTCGTTCGGGTCGAGTCTCCTTAGTGTGAGTGCCGATGGTACTGATGTCTATTTCTTCACACGCGACAACCTCGTACCGCAAGATCGCAACGGCGATCTCGTAAAGATCTATGATGCGCGAGCGGGCGGCGGTTATTTCGTGGTCCCGGCCCCGCCACCGTGCAAAGCTTCTGACGAGTGTCACGGTCTAGGCTCTCCAGCGCCCCCACCTCCCGACATAGGAAGCACCGCAATCGCGGGGCAGGGTAATTCTGGCCTCCCGAATAACGTTGGGAAGCGACACAAATCAAAGCACCATCACCACCATCACCACCGGCAAAGGGCACATAGACGTGACTGATCAAGACGCGACCGCGCAGCATGTGGCAGGCCGAAAAAAGGGATCAAGATCGATCCTAGGGGCATTAAGTGATCGCATTTGCAGCAGGAATGGTCGCTGGCATCCTTGCGCTCCTTGTGGCAGCGCCCGTCTTCGCCTCGGAGCGGATTGCTTCGCTCGAGTACTACCTCTTCATCCAATCAGGCTGGAGGTCATCCTGACATCACAACGTCCTTCGAATTGGAAAGCCCCGGTTCGCCAGAGGCGGCCAAAAATGTAAAATTCAATGCTCCCCAAGGGCTTTTCGGCAACCCGAACGCAATAGCTCTATGCAGCTCCTCGGACTTCGCATTAGATCAATGCCCCTCCAGCGCTCAGGCGGGCCTAATAACAGTTTATGCGAACTACGACGGCAATGCGGATGATCTTCTCGGGACTGCTCCAATCTACGATCGTGTCCCCGGTCCCAACCAAACGGCCCTTTTCGCATTTATTGTTCCGACACTCGATATTCCGATCAACATCCCGATAGCGGTTCGAACAGGTACTGACTACGGTCTGACTTTTACCGTTTCCAATATCACTGAGTTGACACCTCTGGCGAGCGCCTCAATGACATTTTGGGGCTTTCCCGCGGAAGAACGGCACAATATTGAACGATTCGCGAAAGGCTCTCCCGGGCATCCTGCCGAATGTGCCGGTCTCGCGAATGCCGGTTGTATATCGAGTCCCACGGAACCTGACATAACAGTTCATCCGCTAACTGACAACCCGACCACTTGTACGGGCAAGCCCCTACCGACTAGTTTAGAAGTGCAAACTTACCAGGATCCCAGCAGACCCTCATACGCAAGCAAGCAGCTATCCGGCAATTGCGGGATGTGAAAGTGAGACCTTCAACCCGGTTCTCTATGCCGGCCCGACCATCTCTGAAACAGATTCACCTTCCGGCCTCAACGTCGACCTCATCAATCCGCAATTTGAGGGCTTTGCGTCTTCGTCATCTGAGCTGAGGTCTGCAGCCGTGACATTGCCTCCTGGGCTTACCGTCAATCCAGATGCAGCCGACGGGCAGACCTCATGCCCCAGCGCCGATGCCAATTTCGCCTCAGAAGAACCAGCTGAATGCCCCGACAGCTCGAAGATTGGCACGTTTTCGCTTCACACGATCGCGCTCGACACGACTCTCGAAGGATCTGTTTATATTGGCCAACCTGAGCCCGGCAATCAGTATCGACTCTTCATGACTGCATCTGGCCTTGGCATCAATGCCAAGCTCGAAGGGTCCGTTCGGCCAAATCCGGAAACAGGACAAGTTACGGTATTTTTTGAAAATTTGCCAGAGGTGCCATTTGATGAATTCGATCTGCATCTCTTCTCTGGCGAACGGAGCCTGATGGCGACGCCGATCACTTGCACGATTTACACTAACAGTGCGCGTTTTGTCCCTTGGGATGCGTCTCTGCCATATGTGCAGTCAGATCAGAGTCTTCGGGCTAGAATCTGGCCCTCATGGAACTGCGTGTCCAGGCCAAGTTCGCCCCTTCGATCCAAGCTTGGAAGCCGGGACATCAAATCCAGCTGCAGGTAGCTTCAGTTCCTTCAACTTGAAGCTAAGCCGCGAAGACGGCGATCAATACCTCGGCAAGCTCAACTTCACCATGCCACCAGGACTGACCGCGAACCTGCACGGGGTCACCTATTGTCCTGAAGCTGATATTGCTGCAGCGGCTGCGACGAGCGGAACGGCCGAGAAAGAACATCCGAGCTGCCCGCAGTCCACTGAAATCGGTACCACCAATGTCGGAGCTGGTCCAGGTTCTCATCCCTTCCACGCCGCGGGTAGGATCTACTTCGCTGGGCCCTTTCAAGGGCGCTCCTCTAAGCTTGGTGACGGTGACTCCGGCGCTCGCGGGTCCCTATGACTATGGCACGGTCGTGATTAGGGTCGCGCTTCACGTCGACCCTCTCGATGCCCATGTCATCGCCGACTCTGAAACCGTACCCGAGATCATCGGCGGGATTCCGATCCGGATGCGCGAAATCCAGGTCAACATCGACAAACCCAACTTCATGATCAATCCAACCAACTGCAGCCCCTTTTCGGTTGCTTCGGAAGGAATAGGTGATCAAGGGACGGTTGCAAACTTCTCCTCCTATTTCCAGGCTGCCAATTGCGCTGCGCTCCCATTCACTCCCAGAATGTCGATCACCCAGTTAGGCGGTCACAAAGCGACGAGGCGCAGCCAGGATCCAAGCCTTGCGATCGAACTTAACACCAAAGCGGGAGACGCCAATATCAAATCGCTCTCGGTCACCCTGCCGAGAGCCTTTGAGATCGACCAGCGCCACCTTGGCAACCTCTGCGACCGAGCCGAACTCGCTTCCGATCACTGCGCCGGTCGCCAGCCGATCGGAGAAGCGATCACCAATACCCCGCTGCTTGAAGCACCGCTCAAGGGTCCGGTCTATGCAGTCTCTGGCTTTGGCCTCTTGCCCCACTTGGCCTTCATTCTCGGTGGTCAGGTGATGCTCACTCCCGAGGCCGAATCCTCCTCGGTCGAGGGTGGTCACCTGAAGACCATGGTCCCGGTCGTGCCCGACGCACCGATCGGCAACTTCCGTTTCATTCTCTTTGGCGGCAAGCAAGGCTATCTCTCAAATACCGAAAGCCTCTGCAGTGCTCCGACCGTCTCAACGGTGGAATTCGCCGGCCAAAACGGCAAGACCTTTACCCAGCAGGTGAAGACGAAGGCGGCTTGCAAGTCAAAGAAGACCAAGCGCCATGGCACTCGTCATAGATAACTCTTCATTTGGCCAAGCCGAAGCGTAAGGATTGGGACTGGTTTTTGTTGTGGTCGATTTATTTCGCCTATTGCGGAAAAACATAGGCCGCGCCGTCCCCGAAGGGCGAGCCGATGAAATCCCACCGTTTCCGTCGAGCATCATCACCCCGGTCTCCTAATGGGCGCCGCGGACGCAAGGCCCTGCTCACCGCGACCCTCACTCTCGCCCTGATCGCCGCCCTCGCCGCCACCGCCTACGCCTTAAACTCAACGATCAAGATCCGCGCCGGTGACATCCTGATCACCGCCGAAGGCGGCTTTTCCCCAACCGCCCTGCCCAAGCACGAAAACGCCCCGATCACCCTGCACGGAGGGGGCACGATCTCCACCGTCTCAGGCGCCCTGCCCCCGATCCTAAAGACGCTGACGATCGAGTTCGACAAGCACGGCTCGGTCCAGACCACCGGCCTGCCCACCTGCACGATGGGAAAGCTAAACGCGACCACCACCGTGGAGGCAAGGCGCCTCTGTCCTGGGGCGATCGTCGGAGAGGGGGAGGGCAAGGCGATCATCCAGTTCCCCGAATCAAGCCCGATCCCGGTCTCCTCACCGCTCACCCTCTTCAACGGCCCTCCCAAGAACGGTGACCCAACCGTTCTTGCCCACGCCTACATCACGGTCCCCGTACCGAGCACCTACGTGGTCTCGATCGTGATCGAAAAAATCCACAAGGGGGTCTATGGCTACCGCACCAAAGGCACGATCCCCCCGATCGCCGGCGGCGCCGGGGTGCCGATCTCGGGCAACTTGACGATCGGGCGCAAATGGACCTACAAGGGCCACAACTACTCCTACATCAATGCCCGCTGCGAAACGGGCCGCCTCCAGGCCCGGGGCGAATTCAGCTTCTCCAACGGCACCTTCCTCTCCGGCACCTTCGCCAAGCCCTGCACGGTGAGGGGGTAGGGACCGCCTGGTCGCCAGCGCAGTTTGGCCCGTCGGTCCCACTTAAGCCTCTGACTGACTTTTGGTAGTTGGATGACTCTTGGACTGGGATGTCGAAATGACGACAAGTATCGCTAGGCGGATTACTCCCAAGCAAGGTTCTTTGGACAGCAAGCAATGTGCCTGAAATATGCTGAGCGGCGGATGCTTTAGCGGCAAGATATGCTTGACAAGAGAAAGCAGACCTGTTTATCTGTGGGTTCAGTAGTGACTCGGCTAGGGGTCTTGGGCTAGCGAAGCCATGCGGCGCACGGAGGGAATCGGGGACCGGTTTGACCCTCAAAAGAACCACAATCAACCAGGATGCTGCGGTCTTCCGCGCGAGATCGGCTCGATCCCGCTTCGCTCCCACCCGGAGTGCACAGTTTCAAGCTTCCCTCAAGCACGCGCACCAACCGTGCTTGTGCAGATTGTCGTCGTCCTCTTCCCTGGCGGGCGGCGGCAAAAGGGGCCTCCCGACTTCCCTGGTCGGGAGGCGCCAAGCTAGTAGCCGAAGCGCTCTGACCGCGGAGGCACTTCTCTTCGTCTCCGTGGCCGAGTGTGAAGGCGCAGTCGTCCCCGGGCGCCATATCGGGCCGTCCCAGCCCTGGCGCCCGGGGCCTCTGCATTGCGGCAACGATCGTCTCACTGCACTAGGCTCGGTTTTCCGACCTGACAGTCGTCTGCTGTCGTCCTTTCCATCACGCGGCAGATGATTTAGTCGGCCTTGTCCAAAAAAGGAGTGGCTGGCTCCTAGGACTCTCAAAACACGACGCAATCGCAATCCAAACGGACTGGGCCCGGCTTAAGACGTGAAGCTCCCCCAAACAGCGCTTTTGATCGGCCGAACAGGCGTCATTGCGAAACTGCCGGCGTCCAAGGCGCTCGTGGATTCAAATCCGAATCCGACCCGTTCCTCTCCAATAGCTCCTGTGCCTACCGCATCCCATGTGGAGTGGCGATCTCAGGGCTACCGTGGCTTCGCCAGTTCTCTGAGTGCGCAGGGCATGTCATTGCGTTCAACGCCAAGTCGCGGCGGGCTTGCCGGGCCACCTCAACGAAGGTGTCAGTGGCGTCGTTTGCGGGAAGCCAGCGCGCTGGCCAGGAGGGCAGCGAGGGTTGCGTAGACGGGCAGCGGACGACGGTAACGGACGAGGCCCGAGGTGGTTGCGAGGCAGTAGACGCCAAGCAGGCGGGTGTCGATTTGTCTGCTCAGGTGCCTCGCCTTGTCGATGCCGACCCTTTCTTGTGCTTGGCGTGTGAGGAGCACCGTTTGCACGAGGACGATCGTGTAGAGCAGGGTGCCGCCCGCCAACTCTACTCGGATCAGTCTCTCATTGGTCCCGTGAGCGCAAACTAGCCGCGCGATTTGGCGCATATGGACAAAATGGGCACCAAGAAACCCGCCACGAAAGATCAGCGCGGCGTTAGCGCCGCGCTGATCGGTCAGCGTGCTGGCGAGGACCAAAAACGGGATGGTGGCATGCGCTGTGACCCGCAGGGGGCTGGTCTCATCCCCACCGTAGCTGTCCGATAGCGACTGCGCGAGCGTGCCTGTGAGGATGCCGAGGCCGACACCCCCTGCCGCCAGGCCTCCCGGTCGCGGCGCGTCTGTGACAACGTCCTCTTTTCTACCCAACTGGACGCTGCTCACGGGATTCCCAACGCCCTCATCGGGTGCTCTGCAGGAGGCCAGAGACCAATCACACAGACATTCTCGCACGGCCGAGGACCTGAGAATCATCATTTGCGTTCCATGAGGCCCCATCACCTGTACAGCCAAGGAGGCATTCCGAATTTACCCGTCGAAGCCAGCGGACTCCCGCCGCTTTTGCTCTTCGTCGAACTGCTACGGCTCCCCGTCTCCACGCTCACTCTCGCATCCCCCGCGAAACGACCGGGCTCTATAAGCCGGTACTGAGCGCAGCGCCGCCGAATCCCAGCTCGTTGCCGTCTGGGTCGCGGTAAAGCGCCTTGCGCACGCCGTTGGGGAGAGTCAGGCGCTGCTCGGGCTCGAGCCCGCGTGCAGAGATCGCGGCTAGGGCCGAGTCGAGATCGTCGACGAAGATCGTCACCACGGAGTTGCCAGCGCCATCGGCGTGCTCGACGACGTAGACCGACCGGTTTTCGGCAACCGTCCACACCGCCTCGGTGGCGTGGGGGAAGAAAGTCGGCTTGCCCAACAACTGCTCATACCACGGCCGGGCAGCCTGGAAGTCTCGTACGCGCAGACCCGCGAAGAGATGTAAGGACATCGTCGCGAGTCTAGGTCACCCCGGGCCCTGGGGCAGTTTGGCTTTCGCTCAAATTGCGTAGCGAAGGTGAACGACGCCGCTGCCGAAACGCCGCTGCTCCAGCAGCTGGAGCCGCGTATGGACGCCCCCGCACAGGGCCCGTTTGCCAGCCCCGACGAGGATCGGCACCAGAAACAGGTGGCACTCGTCGACGAGGTCGGCGCGCATCGCCTCGCCGGCGAGCTCCGCGCCCCCGATCGTGATGTCGCGGCTCGCCGCCTCCTTTATATGACGGACCGCCGAAGACTCGAAGGCCCGCTCAATCCGGGTGTTGGCGCTCGATGCCCGCTCCAACCTCCTCGAGTAGACGACCTTCTCCGCGGCAAGCCAGATCGCGGCGAAGTCCCGCGCCACGGTCGTCTGCTGGGAGTCGGATGCCGCCGTCTCCCAAAAGAGCATCGTCTCATACATCCGCCGCCCGTAAAGGTGGGTGCCGATCGGCCGCTCAAGGTCGTTGATGACGGCGAACAACTCATCGTCCGGCCTGGCCCAGTCGAAGTTGCCACCCGCGTCCTCGACATATCCGTCGAGGGACGTGATTGCCGTGTAGATCAGCTTGGCCACAGGCTCAGTCCAGGTTCCAACCGAAGTAGACCTCCGCCACCAAGATCTTGTCTCCGTCGAAGGTGAGGACCTCGGTGTTGCGAAAGCGCTTGCCGTCCGTCTTGGTCGCCTCATAGGTCACCACGACCTCGTCGTCGCGGACGATGATCCGCTTGAAATCAAACGCGGCGATCGTCTCCGCATTGGGCCAGCAGCGAGTCCAGTAGGTCGATAGATCGATCCCGGGATCGGCGGGGCTGTAGAACCTGAACTCTGGTGAGAGGTGCTTCTCCACCATCTCGCGGTTGCCGGACACGTAGGCACCGTAGGTCTCGCGCGCGATCCGTACTCGGTCAACCGTTGGCATGTCATCCTCCTGTGTTCGCTGGTCCAAGAGGTTAGACACCCGCCCGGGGAGGCTAACTGGGCGCCGACCGGGAGGCAGCATATGGAGCCGAACATCGACGTAATCACGCTCGCCGTAGGCGATCTCGAACGCTCGCTTGAGTTCTACCGCGACGGCCTCGGCCTCGATTCCGTCGGGGTGATCGGCACCGAGTACCAAGGCGACGCCGTCACGCCGGCCGGAGCGGCGGCGATGTTCAAATTGCGGGGCGGGCTACTCCTTCTGCTGTACCCGCGTACGGAGCTCGCGAAGGACGCCAACATTCAGCTTGCTACAGCGCATAGCGGCGAATTCAGTATCGGCCATGCGGTCCCAGAAAGGGCAGAGGTCGATGCCGTGCTGGCTCGCGCCGAGGCTGCCGGGGCGACGCTCCCTGACCGTCCACACGATCGTCCGTGGGGCATCTACTCCGGCTACTTTCGCGATCTCGACGGCCACCTGTGGGAGGTCCTGTGGAACCCAAGGCTGGAGCGTTCCGACGCATGAGGGCGGGAACGCGCGCGAAGCCGGGCGGCGCCGGGCCGGAGGACTCGGGTTCGCACTTGTCCTTTGAGGCGGGCAGTCGACGGTGGCTGCAAGAGGAGCTTCGGTAAGCACGTAAGCGACTGCCGAACCTCCGTGGTCGGGTGCGAGGGCAAGATGCCCTCGCTAATTCTCAAGCACCTTTGGGGCCGGAGTCCATATCGCTACTGCGACGGCCAGGCCCAGATGTCGGCGGCAGAAAGATCTTCCCGAGCTGGGAGAGCGCCTGAGGAGCCCGAACCGAAGGCCCGGGAACGCCCTCGCACCTGCTAATCCATCCGTTTAGTCGACTCAGACCTCGCTACTGCGTCGTGCTGTGATGAGAACCGCGACCGTGCTTGAGCGAATCGGCCGCCCAAGTTGGTCATGGATCGCAACCAGTTGGCTTTCAAGCGCCCGACGCTGGCTTGGTGACATCCGCTGGTACAGCGACGTGGTTCGAAGCAGGGCATTAAGTTCATCAGCAGTTTGCTCGAGGAGTGTCGGTGAAGCATTCGCCATCTGCACGTCGCTGAACAGAGTGCTGGCAACGGGGCGAGCCACGTCAGTGTTTCCGATCCACGCCCACACCTCCGAGACATTTCCGCGGCGCTGCTCGACTCCCGCGCGCGTCGTGGCGAGGTCTTTGGAGGAGGGCCACTCTGCGGCGATTTCCGGCGCGAACCTGTTTAGAACCGAGAGGATGGCGTCGTGGTCGCGGATGCTGCGCTTCTCTCGGAGTCCGCAATACTGGATGAGCGCGAGTGTTCCGCCCGGGACAAGCACACGGGCCGCCTTCCGCCAGCTGATCTCGGGGTTGACCCAATGAAACGCGGAAGCCGAGAATACGGCTCGGAAGCGGCTGCGCGGGATCGCCGCGTCCTCAAACCGCACATTTTCAAACTCCACATGTCCTGCACCTCTGAGTTTCTGCCCAGCGAGCGAGATTAGGTGCTCGCCCGGCTCGAGTGCTGTGACATGAAGTCCTCGAGCGAGGAGACTGCGTGTTAATTGCCCGCTACCGCACCCAACCTCTAGGACTTGATCACCGTTCCCGATGCCCGCGAACTGACATGCATAGTCGACCAGATCGTTGGGATAGCTCGGACGGCTGCGGTCATACTCCAGCGCGATCTCATCAAACACCCTTCCGCTACGCTTTTTCGGAGGCTCATCCTTCATTCATCCAACCTACTATATGGCTCTAAGGAATTCAGCGCTGCGGTAACGGCCACAGGGAGGCTGAAGCGCGCCTCGCCCGAGATCTCTCGGGTCTCCGTCAGCTCCGCCAAGGCCTTCAGCTCCCCGTATCGTCACAAAATACTCCCCGTATCGTCACAAAATACTCCTCGACCATGACGCAGCTGCGCGGTCTCCGTAACGAAGTCACTGAGCAGGCTGGGGACGTCCCCAGCTGGGGCGCCGCTCTGTGTTGCCTATCTGCGGAGGGGACCGAGGCGCTTCGGCGAGAATATCTAAGCATCTAAACCGCTCGATCGGGTCGCCAACCGCGAATCCAACGCGATAAAAGCGGATTGACTTCTACCGCGTTTGCTCGCGGGCTGCATGGGTATTTTCCCAATCTCACGCCGGGGGACTTGAGAAAGCAGCCGGTGCAACGTAGATTTGGCCGATGAAGAGATTGGCTGTGGGCCTAATTATCATTGGAGTGCTGACGCTGATCGGTTGTGGTGGGGCCAGCCACAATTCCACCGTTAGCGGTCGCGGACAGACGATAACGTCCCAGCCGATCGGTGAATCCCAACAGCGTCAATGCGATCTTGCTGCCAAGGCTATAGAGCGCTCCGAAATAGCCCGCATAGAGGAAGGTGGCGCTTCAAAGGAACTGAGCGATACCAAGGTGCTAGAGGCCGGCGCCGCCGAACGTGAGGCCGCTGCGATAAGAAAATGTAAGTAGCTTCAGCCCGATCCGGCCTAACCGATGCCAGATCGACCCGGGCCGGATTGGACGGACCTGAGGGCGAGCACGACATAGCGGTTGGGTGATCCTCGCTTTCCGCCTTAGACCTCTACCGGTTTGGTGATCTGATCGTAATCGCCCGCGGTCGCTGACCTTTTGACTGCTGCGGCCTAGTCGGATCATTGCGGACACGGGCCGACTAGGCGACGGGCAATCTATCCATCAGCTCATCCATCAGCCGCGACTCGCCTTGCTGTGCCACCTCGGTCGATCGCTCCCTCCTCCCCTCCTCGGAGCTTGCTACGTTTCTGTACTGACGCCGCACTATCGATCGAGGACAAGGCTTCGTAAAGCCATTGGGTCGGCTGGCCTCCCGTTGGCGCTTGCCTTTCTTTTGCTCGTCTCCTTAGTCGGCTGCGGTGGATCTGGATCCAGTCGAGAGAGCTGTGAAGCTCACGCAGAGGCCCACCTACACAGCGAAATTAGTCGAATCCATAAACGGATTACAACCGGTAAACAGACCCCTGCTGAGGGTGCTACTCGCGAAGTGAATGCAGCCGAAAGGGAGAGCTCTGCGGCAGAAGAATGTGAATAGGTCGCTAAGTCTCAACACTCTTATTCGGTTGGATTGAGCTACCGCAAGGTCATGGCGATGTTCCGGTTGCTGATTTGTTTGCGTCGTTCTTTAATTCCCGGTAGGAAGTTAGATCCGATTTGACCTTTTTTAGGGCCTCACGCGCCTGAGCCTTAGCTGTGTGCACGCAGCCGGGGCGATGAGAGGTACGACACAGCTTCGCCTGGTCGAGCGCGGCTCTAGCTGCTCGCCCCTCTCTCCTGGCTTCGCGGAGCAAAACCGCATTCTCCGCCCCTATCGATGCTTCCGAACCGGACGACTGGTTGCTACTGCCGCCACAGCCTGGCAACCCAAAGCAAAGCATCGTCGCGATTACGATGACAGTGGTCGGAGTTCGCTCGATCAACTTCACCGCCGGAGTGTAGCCCTGACATGGAGATCGGGTAAATACGCTCCGGCCGGAAGTTGCCATCCCGAAGTGTTTGTCTCCGCCCGACAGTGGCTGCTTACCGCGCAAATGCTGCTCATTCTCCTCTCGATCCCGCGCGAGAGGAGCGACTCGACCCTCGTTATGGGTCTGGCGGTTTGGGAAGTTTCGACTGTATTTTTAAATTCAAAAAGGAGTTGAGGAACGTGTGATGGAATCCACGGCACGGGCCATAGCCTGCTCGAGCATTCGCTGGCGCTTGAGGTCGGCTCTGCGGCGGATCGGAGCGACGCAGTCTCGGTGATCTGGCACGTTCAAATCCTCTTCAAGGACGCCGACTCAAAAGAACCATCGTTGCACTGGTCGCCGATCCGTCCGCCTAGGCATTAGGTTCCAGCTGGGCGAGGAATTGATACCAGTCAAATCGCCATCACCTCCCCTTTGCTGAGTATGCCCTAGTGTCGGAGCCGGAATGGTGCCGTCGGACGGTCTGAAGCCACCTGCATCGGCCCAGGGGCGACCCTGGGTGGCTGCCTTTACAGTCATCTTCTTGGTCGCAGCTGCGATAACCGCGACGTTCCTGCTCAACAATCGGGGCAGCAATACGCGGCACATCGTCCCTCAGGAATCGAGGCGCCCCCCTATCTCGGCTCCCATTATCTATTACCACCGGCCGGGTCCTAAACGGCTTCCGCTCCCAGCCGTGGATCGGCGGCGACCAATCGGCCCCGGCCGGCTCCTGAGGCCAGGCGCGGCCGCATCGTTCTCATCGCTAGCCAGGTCGTTGTCAGCGCAGGTCGGCCTAGCCGTTGCGCCTCTAGGTTCTGGCCCGATTCAGACACTCGGCCGACTCCAACTCGGACACGCGTGGAGCACCATCAAGGTACCGATCCTGGTTACCCTTATGCGCGAAGAAAAGCTTAGCGCCGAGGAGGAACAGTGGGCGACGGCGGCTCTTACGGCTTCTGACAATACGGCCGCCGCCGACCTCTTTGACCAGATCGAGCGATCCCACGGCGGACTTTCCGATGCCAGTCGGGCCGTGCAGAAGGTTCTCGAAGGAGCCGGCGACACAACCACCACCGTGGCGACCGCACCGCCTCCACCTGGCGCGGTCTCCACTTACGGCCAGACGGAGTGGTCGCTTACCGCATCGGCCGAGTTCTACCGCGAAGTGGCTCGCGGCTGCCTTCTCAGTCGTGCGGATACCGGATACGTGCGCGGGCTCATGGAAGGGGTCATACCCGAACAGCGGTGGGGCCTAGGTGAGGCCGGGTTTCCTGCGGATTGGGAGGTCGAGATGAAGGGAGGCTGGGGACCTGAGAATGGCACCAATCGCTATCTGGTGCGCCAATCGGGAGTTGTACAGCACGGAGACACCGCCGTGGCGGTGGCAATGATCGCCAAACCTAACTCTGGCTCATTCGAAGCCGGCGCCCAGGATCTCACTGAAATAGCGAAATGGCTTCGTCAGCATCTTGGCCAGCGGCTTCCCACCGTCGCCTCATGCGCGTAGTCAGATCAGACCTGCCGGCTCCCACTAGAGGTCACACATAAAGCAATGCAGGAGCGGGAACCCCCTGGGTCGCCACAATCGCAGCCAGCGTTCTGCCAGCACCGCGAGGAGGGCTGCGACCGGCCCGCTACGACCCAATCGGTCGGCGCTATTGACCTCGAGCCTGGATCCAGTAGGTGATCAATGCCCATCGGAGTGAGAGAGTGGCTCAATACCGCGCTCACTGGACTTGGTCTTGGTCTGCATCCTAATCGTCCCATGCGATCCGGACTTGGCAACGTAGGCCCGTCCGCGACTCCGGTCCACGTCGCCGAGGTATGGGGCTCTGATCTTCCGCCCATCCACTACGATCAAGGGATCCAGCGGATCGCTGCTACCGGCGGTCCTCGCAACAACTGGCCCGCCCCAGGGTTAGAGAAGCGGCCCGGTCTCTGATGGCTAAACGAGTAGGGAGGCGCGGTACTTTCGGGGATGCGGACGATCTCGAAACCCAAACTAATCCAAATCGCCTTGATCACGCTGCTCATCTTGGGCATCGAGGTGTCGCCGGCATCGGCCGGAGGGGCCAACCACGCCAATCTCTTTGCAGGCACGGAGCCGGGACCGGGGACATATGGAGAAGGAAACAATTTCCCCGGGGCTACTGTCCCCTTTGGGATGGTGCAATGGGGCCCCGATACCACCCCAGACCAAAATCAGGCCGCCGGGTACGACTACCGTGACTCCCACATCAAGGGCTTCAGCCTCACCCACCTAGATGGCGCCGGATGCTCTCTCTACGGGGATTTCCCATTTCTGCCCAGCGATCAGCCACTCAACTCCTCACCCGCCGTACAGGGCTCCTCTGCGCTCGCGGGCGTCTTTCAGCCGGGCTTCTCACACGCTAACGAGCGAGCCCGCCCAGGTTATTACTCGATGCGACTCAATCCTTCCCACGGGGCTGGAATAAACACGGAATTGACGGCGACAACTCGCACCGGGCTTGCTCGGTTCGAGTTCCCCTCCAACCCACACTCGAGTGTTCTGATCAACGCCGGAGGTAGCGCCAATCCCGATAACTCCGCCGCGGTCCAGATAAATCCTCAGAACAATGAAATCGATGGCTCGGCCTCAAGTGGATACTTCTGCAAGCAGCGTCCTCGATACAAAGTGTATTTCGCAGCAGTGTTCAGCCGTCCCTTTGGCGCTTACGGTACCTGGACCCGTCAGCGCCTGGAACCCAACTCGACGACCGCCAGTGATCAGCAATTTCCATCGACTAATCCGCGGATCACCGCGGAGACGGGCGCATATGCCACCTTTGATACGACCAAGAGCCACGTTGTTATGGTCAGGGTCGGCGTCTCCTTCGTCAGTGTGGAAGGCGCGCGCAGCAACCTCGCCGCGGAAAATTCCGGTAGCTCCTTCGGCACCATAGCGAGTCGCGCGCGGCGTAGCTGGAATAACGCGCTTGGGCTAATAAGAGTAAACGGTGGCGGCGCGTCGAATGTCGACACATTCTACACAGCGCTCTACCACGTATTCACCGCGCCTCGAACATTTAACGATGTTGATGGCGATTACATCGGAATGGACGACAAGATCCACAATACCGGTGGACGCACCCAGTACGCTGACTTCTCAGGCTGGGACGTCTACCGGACCGAGATCCAGCTTCTCGCGATCTTGATGCCTAATCGTGTCAACGACATGATTGAATCGTTGCTCGCCGACTCCGAACAGAGTGGCTGTCTGCCGCGCTGGCCCTACGCCAATGGTCAAAGCATGACGCAGGTCGGCGATTCGGCCGATCCGATCATTGCATCGGCTGCGGCCTTCGGTGCGAGCGGCTTCCATGTCGGGGCGGCGCTGGCGGCGATGACAAAGGGCGCGACAGAACCATGCCAAAGTGAAAATGGGAGCTATCTCGAGCGGCAGGGATTGAGCTTTTACGAGTCATTGGGATACGTCCCATATAATCTTGACGCCAGAATCGAAAATGGCAATTCTTACTATCACAGCCCAGAAACTGTCTGGGCTTCGGCATCTACGACCCTCGAGTACACGGCTGATGATTTCGCGATCGCGCAGTTTGCCGCCCGCGCCGCTCACGATTCGCAGGCATATCAGACCTTTATACAGCGCTCCGGCACCTGGCGACGCTTGTATGATCCGAGCACGGGTCTGATTGAGCCTCGCTACGCAAGTGGGGCCTTTCCGCATCCCTACAATCCTTACGGAGGCTCGGGATTCGTGGAGGGCGATGCCTTTCAATACACCTGGATGGTGCCTCAGGATCCGACCGGGCTCTTTCAGGAGATGGGCGGTCGGACCAAGGCGACCGATCGGCTGAACTTTTTTCTTCGACAGCTCAGCGCTAAGGCTGGTACCCACACCAACCATGCATTGCTCGGTGATGAGCCCAACCTCAATGTGCCGTGGCTATATGACTGGACGCTGCGCCCATATGGAACTCAGGAGACTGTTCGCCGAGCTCTGTTGAGTCTTTATAACACCTCTCCGGCGGGCTATCCGGGCAATGACGATCTGGGCACGATGTCTGCCTGGTATGTCTTTGGTGCCCTTGGTTTGTACCCCGAGGTGCCAGGAGTCGGACTGCTTGCGATTGGAAGTCCGCTGTTTCCGCACGCGGTGATTTCGCTGCCCAATCACGAGAAGACCACAATCTCGGCGACAGCCTACGCTGATTCAAGGCCCAGGCTCTCTTCGAAGGGCCGAGCTCGGAGGCTGGGGTCACGAAAAGTTCGGTTGGCAACGCCGGACGCTCCCTACATTCGGGGGATGCAATTCAACGGGCGCTCCTATTCGCGCCCTTGGACTACCTACTGTGCACTCTCTCGAGGCGCTCGGCTGAGCTATCAGCTTGGCCCGAATCCAAATCGACACTGGGGGGCTTCGACCCGCTCTCTGCCACCCTCATACGGTCCAAAGAGCGCGATCCCAAAAAACCTCTGTACGCCATAGATGGCGGGATCCGCGGCGTCTGGCGCCAAGTGCCCGGAACAGACACAATCGGTACGGTGTAGGTCCGGGTCCCGGTTAGTCGGCTCACTCTTGAGTGCCGGCCCGACATCTGAGCGCTGCTCGGACATCGACTGGAGGCGGTGCATCGCGCTCGCCGAGGAGACGGTTTCATACCTCGTCGAGCCCGAGCCTTGAGGAAACCATTGAAATTCCGAACCGGCAGACGATGCCCCCGAAGGCAGGGGCTCAGCGATGGTCGATCGAGGTGCAGTTGCAATCGGCGGATTGGGCCAGCGACGTCGCGTCCCTGGCGACCCGCCCCGTTGACACCTGCTATCCGCGCCGGTGGTGCTTGAAGAGCGAGAGTGCCTAATCTTGGCCGATGGCGGTAGCGACTGCAACGGGCCTCGACATTCATATCGGCGGCAAACTTTTGTTTGCCGATGTTTCCTTCAAGCTCGAGCCGGGCGAGCGGATGACGCTCTCGGGTCGCAACGGAGCCGGTAAGTCGACTTTGCTTCGAGTCCTCTCCGGTGAGCTTTCACCAGACGCCGGCTCGGTGGCTCTCCAAAAAGGTACCCGGGTTGCGCTGCACGACCAGCGTCCACCAATGGGAGCCAAAATCTCCCTCGGCGACTACGTCTTCTCCGGTCGCTCCGATATGCAGGCCATTGAGGCTGAACTGGAACGCTTGGAGGAGACGATGTCCGAGGGCAGTCCGGCTGAGGAGACGATGCGTGCCTACGCCGACGCGCAGCAGCGGCTGGAAGCCGGCGGAGGCTACCGCTGGCGCGACGGGGTGCTCGCTGTTCTGACTGGACTTGGTTTTGATTCCGAGCAGGCGCGGCGTCCTCTCTCGACCTTCTCAGGTGGCGAGCTGACCCGAGCCTCTCTCGCCCGCGCCCTTGCCAGCGGTCCTCACCTGCTGTTGCTCGACGAGCCGACAAACCACCTTGATATTCCGTCGCTGGAGTGGCTTGAGCGCTATCTCTGCGAGCTCGACGCCGCCGTCGTCCTCGTCGCCCACGACCGCTGGTTCCTAGAGGCGGTAGGCACCTCAGTTTTGGAGCTTGAGGCCCAGCATGGTCGCTTCTTCGCCGGGCCTTGGCACGCTTGGCGCAAAGAGCAGGCAGCACGCCAAATCGCACTCGGGAAGGCGATCGAGCGCCAGCAGGCAGAGATCGAGAGGATGGAGCGCTTCGTCGAGCGATTCCGCTATAAGGCAACAAAGGCCAGGCAGGCCCAGTCTCGCGTCAAGCGGATCGAGAAGGTAAAGCGTGATGGCCCCAGTGCGGATCGGCGCGATACCCGCACCCTGCGCTTTTCCTTCGCTCAGCCCGAGCGACCCGGTCAGACCGTATTGAAGGTGCTCGACGCGACAATCGAAGTCCCCGGGCGCACCCTGCTCTCGGGGGTCAATCTTGAGGTTGAGCGTGAAGAGCACGTTGTCCTGGTTGGTCCGAACGGCGCCGGCAAGACGACTCTTATCGAGTGCCTGGCCGGTCGTCGTGAGCCGGCAACTGGGATCGTCCGCTCCGGTCACAACGTCAAGCTCGGTTACCTTTCTCAGCATGCCGATAGCGCCGCCGGGGAGGGTACGGTCCTCCAAGCGGTCCAGCGAGAGACGGGCTTGAGCGGCCAAAAGGCTCGCGCATTGCTCGGCAGCTTCCTCTTCTCCGGTGCCGACGCAGAGAAGGCCCTCAACAACATCTCCGGCGGCGAGCAACGGCGGCTCTCATTGGCAATCTTGGTCGCTTCGGGCGCCAATGTTTTGATCCTCGACGAGCCGACCAATCACCTCGACATCGAGAGTCGGGAGGCACTAGAGGACGCGCTCACCGCATATGAGGGAGCGGTGGTATTGGTTTCCCACGATCGGGCCCTGCTCGAGGCGGTCGGCAGCCGAACCCTGATCTGCGCGGCGGGTGAGCTGCAAAGTTTTGCGGGCGGCTGGGCCGAGTACCAACGCGACATCGACGAGCAGGAGGCTCGCTCCCGGGCCGCCAAGTCGCCGCGCTCGCCAGCGCCCGGAGGACGTGGCACCGCCACGTCCAAGCGTGCAGCTCAAAAGGCGGCCAAGCTAGAGGAGGAGATCACGGTAGCCGAGGCTGACCTACAGGCGCTGCAGCAGGAGTTGGCCGACCCCGCCGCCTGGTCCAGTCCCGGTCGAGAAAAGCGGGCCAGTCAGCGCCACGAGGCGGCGACCCGCACGGTCGCCGATCTCTATCAGCAATGGGAGAAGGCTGTTGAATTGGCCGGACATGACGCGGCGTCCTCTTGATCTATCCGTGGGAACGCGCCCTTTCAGATGGTGGGGTCTGCCTGGATTTCACAACCAGCGTTAGGCGAGTTTGTGAAGTTGAGGCGAGGATAGATCTCCAAGAACGCTCGGCCGCTGGACACCAGACCGACGTCTCGTCGCCAAGAGTGGGGGCATCGGCTCGGGCGAGGCGTGAAACGGGATCGGCTAACTCATGTCTCCTCGCGATCGCCAGGATCGGGAGGATCGTCAAACATCAGGCTTATCCGCTCAAGCAGACGGGTTGTGATCCGCAGTTCCTCGGCGTTGGCCTCGGCCAGAACCCGCTCCCAGCATTCCTTCCAGATCGCGCGCTTGTCCTCGATCTTGCGCCGTCCCCCGAAGGTGAGCCTGGATACAACCACCCTCCGGTCCGCCTCCAGGCGGGTACGATCAACGTGTCCCCGATCGGCAAGATGATCAAGCATCTGCGTCACCGTTGCGGGGGTTAGCTCAGCAGCGTTGGCAAGATCTCTGGCCGACATTGGTCCGCGTTCATATAGCTCGATCAGCAGTTCAAATTGGGCGTGGCTGACCTCGGAGTCAAGCAAATGTGTATCGCGTCCCCGCAGGCGCTGTACGGCGCGTAACAGATGGCGGAACGTTCTGCCGAGATCATCGAGTCGCACGGTGCGCTCCTCGCTCGAAGCCGCGCCTGGTATTTCCTCCTTGCGCGCATTGGAGGCGGCCGGGGTGGCTGAGGGTGCATCGGAATCGATGCGCGCGGAGGGCCCCTGCCCTCCTCTCACACCGACTCCTGAATCGCCCATGGATCTACGGCTGCCTAGGTGCCGAGCGGCTCGACTGTTGTCTCAGCGAGCCTCTCGGCCGGAGCGACGCTTGGCGTCTGGCCTTCCGCGCGCAACAGCACAATGCATGGGATTAGCGAGAGCGCAGCAATTCCCAACGACCACCAGTAGGCGGTATCAAATGCGCCCGCAAGCGCTGCCGAGGTGTGCGCACCTGCAGCGGCCCGCTGCAAGACAACAGCGAGCACGGCCGTGCCGATCGCTCCCCCCAAGCGCTGCAACACGTTCATCTGTGGTGTCGCGTCTGATAGCTGATCAGTGCGAAGGGAAGCGAAGGCGGCGGTCATCGTGGGCATGAACGACAAACCAATGCCTAGACCACGAATCGCGAGTACGACCGAAATCAAAAGAATCGAGGTATTGGCGCCAACGAAGGTCAGTGGAACCGTGCTCAGGCAAAGCACGGAGACTCCAACAATCGCGACGCGGCCCGCGCCGAAATGTTGCGTCAGTCGGCCATTGAAGGGGCCGACCGCCAGCATTCCCAACCCCTGAGGTCCAACCAGTAGACCGGTGACAACGACGCTCTCCCCGCGCACCTGCTGGTAGTAGAGGGGAACGAGAATCATCGCTCCAAACAGTGCTGCCCCAAGGCCGAAGGTTGTCAGCGACGCGGCACCGAATACTCGGTTTGCATAAAGGCGCACGTCGAGCAACGGACGCTCTACGTGCAGAGCGTGCCAGACAAAGCCGATCGAGAGAGCAATCCCGATCAGGATCGGCCAGATGACCGTAGGAGCAGTAAAGCTTCCGCGGGTGCCGATCTCCGCCAGGCCGTAGACGATCAGAGGCATGCTCGTCGCCAGTAACGCGAATCCAACGGTGTCAAGTCGGCCGGGCTCACCAAGCTTTGAGACCGGCAGCATCCGCACCCCGAGGATGATCGCGACGATCCCGATCGGGACGTTGACGAAGAAGATCCAAGACCAATGGAAGCCCTGCAAGATCAGGCCCCCGACCACCGGACCGAGGATCGGAGCAAGCATCGCTGGCATCACCACGATGCCCATAACCCGTCCCATTCGCTTCGGTCCAGCCACCTCGGCCATGATCATCTGGGCGACCGGCATGATCATTCCCCCACCCACACCCTGCAATACGCGAAAGATCACCAGCGAGGTGCTCGAGGTCGCCAGGCCGCAAAGAGTCGAGCCAAGGGTGAAAAGGATGACCGAGCATATGTATACGCGCTTGGCTCCATAACGCCGCGCAGCCCAACCCGTGACCGGGATAACCGCGGCGAGCGCCAACAGGTAGCCAGTAATCACCCACTGGATCTGAGACAGCGGGCTGTGAAGATCGCGCCCCAAGGTGTCGAGCGCGACGTTGACGATGGTCGTGTCGAGGATCGACATGATCATCCCGAGGATCACGACACCGGCGATCCGCCAGACGTATGGCTCGATGCGATCTGCGACAGATGCTTCAGACATCCGGTAGGAAAAGTTTAGGTACCGAATCGATTCCTGTCAACCTGTTGAACGTCAAGCCTCTCCGGGATCGGACCCATGACTCGAAATCTCAGCAGACCTCTCCAATTCACGGCAGAAGATGGCTGCTCCTTGGCCTGCTTGGTCGGGACGTTGCGGCCCCCGGTGCTTAGTAGTGCTTTGTCGGGTTGTCCAGAAATGCCCCGTTTCGGGGTGGCACGATGTTGAGGGCAAGATTCCTGCATCGGCTTGGTAGAGCCAGATGCCAGACCCGGAATCGCAACCCGATAAAGCACTATTAGGGGGCGGTGGGAACGACGACGACGGTCTCGGTTCCGCTGGGCAACTCGGCGGTCTCAAAGGCGGCCTCGCCGGGACGGTGCACCTCAGAAGCCATCTTGACGAAGGCCTCCTCAGTCTCCAGAAAGCCGATCCTTGGGGTTCTGTAGTGCATCGGCACGATCCATTTTGGGTGCAGACGCTCGCTGATCGCCATCGCCCCGGTCGCCCCGATAGTCGGACCGTCTCCAACCGGCAAAAAGAGCAGGTCGACCTCGCCGATTGCGGCCGCTTGCTCAGGGCGAAGTTCATCCTGGCCAAAGTCGCCGAAGTGAGCAACGCGGACGCCGTCTAGCTCGAAAGCGAAGATCGTGTTCGGTCCGCGCTGAGTTCCAGCCTCCTCGTCGTGCTCGGAGGCAATCGCAAGCACCTCACCGATCGGAGATTCGAGCTTACCGGCGGTCGACCGCAGGGTCACGGGTTCGCCGCTGATTGCCCCGATCCCATTGTGATCTCCGTGCTCGTGGGTGACCAGCAGGAGATCGACATCGTCAATCTCGATTGCCGGGTAGTCGAATTGGATTCCCCTTCCGGCAAGTGCCGACATATCCTCAAACGGGTCAATAAAGACCGTCGCAGTCGGACCTGTGAGACAAAAGGCCGATTGCCCAAACCACTCGACGCGCATGTTTTTCCTCCGCTGATTGAGCTGCCCGCGGTGATGGCAGACGGTTTCTAGTTCGATGGCAGACGGTTTCTAGTTCAACGGTAGCGACCGCCAGCGCGCGCCGGCGTGAGGGCCCTGGCCACCCCCCCATTGGCTGCGGCCAAGACACCATCTGATGGGGTGTCCAATGTGCAGGGGGACCGCGCCGTTGCCCTTGCGCTCCTTCGACGAGGCTAGGCTAGGGCAGATGAAAAATCAAAAACTGGCAACACCTGAGTTACGAGAACGGCGGCTCGCGGTCTTCACCTTGCTGGTCGCCTCCTTCGGTGCAGGCTTCGTCGCCGCGCAGCTCATCGGTGCCCTAGTGGGAGCTGCGGCGATGTTTGGTTTGTTGTTGTTCCCGCCGTTTCGGGACCCAGTGTTGAGGTTGATGGATCTGTTGATGCCTTAATGGTCGGTGGCGAAGTCCTACCTGCTCAGTGGCGCCATTCCACACTCCGGATCGCCGATCGGGTCGGTGGCGACCCGCCTAGATTCCCGACAGGCGTAGCCTCAACGGCGCCGCGACCACTTGGCCAGCAGCGCGTAGGCAGGAACTCGCTGGGCCAGCAATATCGCAGCGAAGGCAAGACCGAAACCGCGACAGGGGCATGGTTCGGTTCTCCCACACTGAACCACCACTATTGGGGCCGCCTCGAGCGCTCCAGTCGCTGCCGCACCAACCAAGCTGTCGCCGCCACCGCGCAAAGTGCAGCCAGGATGCTCCCGATCGCGCTACTGAGATTGCTCCAACTGCTCCCAACCGCCAATCCGAGGACGGTGAAGGCCGCCGCCCAGATCGCACATCCAACCGTCGTCATCAGAATGAACGGCGCCCAAGGGATCCGGGCATGGCCTGCGGGCAGCGAGATAAAGGAGCGGGCGAGAGGTGTGAGCCGAGCGAAGAAGACCGCGCCGGTCCCGTAGCGGCTAAAGAGTCGATCACATCTGGCCAGTGCTCGGTCGGCGCGTCGCCCTCTGTTACGGGCCGAACTCCGACGTCCAATTCCATAAGCGATCAAGGAGCCGACAAGGTTGCCGGCGGTGGCGGCTAGGACTGCCACCCAAAGCGACATCCAGCCAGATCGGACCGCGAATCCAGCACACATCAGCGTCACCTCGCTGGGCAGCGGAATGCACGCGCTCTCGGGAACCATCAACAAGAAGACGCCCAACGGCCCGAGTTCAATCACCAGCATACTCATCAAATTCTCACGGTTTGGGCCGATCCGAGCGCGGCGGGCGATGAGGTTTCTGGGATCGGGGAGGGGTTGCGGGGGGCGGAGGGGGCGGTTTCGCCCTCGGGCGCCGGTAACCCGTCGCCGCCTGCACGCTTGACGGTCGCCACAGCGCGCCGTCCCTAACGGTCGCGACCTCCTCGGCGTTGAGCGTGTCGGCGATGGCCTGAAGGCTCATACCGCTCTCGCGCATCGAGACTATCCGTCGCCGCAGCTCAGGGTCACCGGCCACGGCAAGGCGTCCACGACCTTTGCCCACTGCCTGCCTTCTTGCGTGCAGGAGGCGGTCTCGGTCGCGCTCAGCGCCGACCAGAGCTGTGATCACATCGGCCGCACTGCGTCCTGACTTCGTCGCCGTGTCGAGAACGGGTTCGAGGATGACAAGTGCGGCAGCGGACTGATCGAGCCAAGCGATCAGGTCCACCAGCTCGGGAACGCGGGATGCAATTACCTGCGCCACGGCGACGATCATTCCGTCGCCATCCCCGGTCCCCAGGCGAGCGATGATGTCACCCAGTCGTGGCCGGTTCAGTCCAGGCGGGTCCGCCGATGCGTCGCTCACCAGATCCACGAGCTGCCATTTCGAACGCTCGCAGGCGGCCTCGATCAGCTGGCGCTGCCGGCTCAACGATCCTTGATCGTCGCGGCTGAAGGCGCGAATGTAGCCAATTAGGCGACGGGGGTTGCCGGGCACTCTTCGATCATACGCAAGTTATGTTGCGTATATTGGCGAATTGGAAGAGGAGGGGCAGGGGGTGCGGCGAACACAACCTGGTGGCGAGCCAACCGCAGTCGCGCCGCTCAGCCTCCTGGTTGCATCGACGCATTGATCGCAAGGGACTGCGTCCGCGGTTCGCCGCCTACGTGATCGTGGCGTTTTGGGCAGTTGCGATCGTCGTCTTCGGCGTCGTCGAGCGCATCGTCGACCCGAGGACGTTTCATTCGATCTGGCTCGGAATGTGGTGGGCGACTCAGACGGTGACCACGGTTGGATACGGCGACATTGTTCCCCAACAAACGGTCGGAAAGGTGATCGCGGTGTTCCTGATGTTGGGCGGCCTCTCTTTGCTTGCGGTGGTAACTGGCGCCATCACCAGCTCTTTCGTCACTCGCGCAGAGGCGGAGCGACGCGCCGCAGGAGACGACCCAACGACAACGCGACTGGAAGAGATGGCTGCTCAACTGGAGGCAATCAAGGAAGAGTTGGCACACCTTCAGCGAGGGCGAGCGGACGGTTCTTGATCAGGGCCACTCGGGCCTTTGCCAAGTGAGGATCGCAAGACCCATGTCCGGTTTGGTTTGGGGGTCAGCTCGGCATCCTTAGCGCCTTTCGCGTGGGCGCCCTTGGCTGGTGCAATCGCCGCCTGCCGCAGCTTTGAGGTTGGGAAGACGATCCTCCTCTGGCAGCGATCGCACTTGCGGATTACCTCGCACGCCGTCCAGGGCGGCCGCAAGCCGGCGAAGCTGCGGCGTAATGGATTCCAGCCGATGCAGTCGGCGGTCAGGGCAGCCAGGAACTCGGCGAGCGCGGGTGACTCCGGTCGTGCTCGAGGATTGCTGAGGGCCTCGACGGTGAACGATTCGGAGGCCCCGCGGCTCTCACGAGTCAGGATTGACTCCGGGACTGCCCGATCACGGCCATCGATCCAGCAGCCGGGCCATATCTTCGAATCGGCCCGCAACCTGCTGGTTCCAGATGACCCGTTTTGGCGCCAATCAACGCGCCTGCGGATGAGCTCGTGGCAAGTGAGAGGGGCGGCTCGGGTTCCAACAGGGTGCGGTCAGTGATCTCTTGGTCCGGTCGCAGGTTGGGGCGTCGCTTGCACCAGGGCGTCGGGGCTGGTCGTGATCGAGGGCGTTTGCTCCTCGCGAGCCCGGAGCCCGCTAACGGCGCGGTAGAGGCATTCTCGCCTCCCAGTGACTCCGCCGCTACCAATTCATCCATACTGGTGCCTTGTGGATCCCTTTGCAGTTGCATCTTGAGACCGGAGAGCTTCCCTCATTCACGCTGTCTTTAGGCGCTTGGTGGAGGCTACTCGGGCGTTCGTGATGTTGCTGCTCGCCTCTCTCAAACTGCTGCTGATCCCAATTGGGATCCTCGCCTTCTTGCTCGTATTGCTTATCATCGGCGCGGTCGGGCTGGGAGTTGCGATGGCCGTGATCTCCTCGTTGTCTTGGCTCTGGCGTCTAACCTTCAAGCGCGGACCCAGACCCGGGCACCGTCTTCACGACCCCTTTACCTAACCGACCTACTTTCCGCCCGCCAGATCGGTGGACACCCTGACGTCACATCCAGTCGATGACCTCGAGCGCTTGCCCGCGGATGGGTCGGTGCTCCTCAGCGAGGAACGCCGCACCGCGCTTCGCGACGTCTTGGGGGCATTCTTCTCCTCTCGGCTGCTGGTCTGGATCGTTGGGGTCGGCGCCGCCCTTGCGGTCGGCTTGTACCCGGGAACGTCGTCGCTGCTTGACCCCCATCACCTGACGGCACCGTTTCACCAGCACTTTCTCAACATCCTGATTTCCCCCGCGGCCCGATGGGACTCGGCCTGGTACCTGAGCATCGCCAAGACCGGCTACTCGCTCTCTTATCAGACGGTCTTCTTTCCCCTCTACCCGGGACTGATCCGGCTTGGAGGAGATGTCGTCGGGGGTGGTCTCGACCTTCTCGTCGGAATCGTCATCTCATTTGCCTGCTCGGTTGGTGCTCTCTATCTCTTACACCGGTTGGTGACGCTTGAGTTCAATCCGCAGCTGGCACGAAATACCGTCTGGATCGTTGCTTGGCTGCCGGTTTCAGTCGCCCTTTCAGCGGTCTACTCGGAGTCGATCTTCTTGGTCCTTGCAATCGGCTCCTTCTATGCGGGACGACGAGGGCGCTGGGCTTTGGCCGGAGTCTTAGCGGGCCTTTCCTCCGCAAGTCGCAATGGTGGGATCTTGTTGCTCTTACCCCTGCTCGTCCTATACATGTACGGTCCGCGCACCGACCGAGCGCCCGACATGCCGGGGGCAAAAGGCCTAAATCCGCGCTATCTCTTGCGGCCCGACGTCGCCTGGCTAGCACTCGTACCCGTTGGTCTGGTTGCCTTCATGGTCTACCTCGGCGTGACCATCGGGCACCCCCTTGACCCATTCACCCACCAACACCACTGGGGTCGCTACTTCTTTCCGCTTGGTGGCATTCCACTTGAGATCTGGACCCTGCTCAAGGATCTCGCCGCCGCGGTCCCGGGCCTCGATCCGCGCCGGGCGGCGAAAATATCGGTGAGCGGTGTCTTCCGCCACTTTTACTCCTTCGCCTTCCTCGTCCTCGCAGCGGTCTTGTTGCGCATCTGCTGGAAGCGATTGCCTGCCGCCTATACCGTGTTCGCCGCGATCAGCCTCGCGATGGCCGTCTCGGTGCCGGCGAATAACGAACCGCTGAAGTCCCTGCCCCGCTTCACCCTTGTGATGTTCCCCCTTTGGATTGCCTTGGCCCTGTGGGCGACCGAGCATCGTCGGGTTCGTACGGTGATCGCGATCTCGGCGCCGCTGCTCGCCCTTTCCACCTACCTCTTTGTGATCTGGAGCTGGCCGCCTTAGTCAGCTCCCCGGAGAACAGAGGTCACTCATGCGAATCGTCGTCATCAATCACCTCACCCTCGATGGTGTCATGCAGTCCCCTGGTCGAGCCGATGAGGACACCCGTGGTGGTTTCGCTCACGGTGGTTGGGCGATTCCCGGAAACGATGAGGTGATGGGCCAGGCGCTCTCCGAGCGGATGGGCAAGCCGAGCGGCGGCCTGCTGCTCGGCCGTCTCAGCTATGAGGAGATGCTTTCCTTCTGGAACGCCGAGGGCGGCATGTATAAGGACGCGCTCAACTCCGCACCCAAGTACGTGGCCTCGACGAGCTCCGAGACGAGACTCGATTGGCCCAACTCGACCCTCCTGGACGGGGACATTTCCGCCGCCGTGGCCGAGCTTAGGCAGAACTCGGCCGGTGACCTCCTGATCATGGGCAGCGGCCAGCTGATCCGCTCACTGCTGCCCCACGGGCTGATCGACGAATACCTGCTGATCATCCACCCCCTCCTGCTCGGCTCCGGCGAGCGCCTGTTCGATCACCAAAGCCACCCCGTCAAGTTGCGGCTCCTCAGCAGCACCCCCACTACAACCGGCGTGATCCTCGCGACCTACCAACCCGTCTAGCGCCCAACGACCTCGACGCCGCTGTCGCGGTCAGCACCTTGCCCGAGTGGCTGAGACCTCCTCCCGTGGCAGCGGAGCAGCAAGGTCGCTGGGCAGAGAACCGCGGGCCCCTGTCCATCGAGGGGCCTGGGCGCCGACGCTCAGATGCGCAGATCGGTAGGTCAGTTTCATCCTATGTGGCCCTATGGCGGGAGCAATACTCCCGAGGAGGTGGTCCACCTTGCGATCGGCCTTGACAAACTCCTCAGACATTTTTGCAAGTCCAAAGATTTTGTCCGAAACTCAGATCAAGAAAAAGGAGTCCAATCTCAGGCCCAACGGGCAGCCTCATCGTCGTGGTCCACATTGGACTTTGACTTCTAGGCACGCGATTGCTTTGGCGGTTGCTCTCGCTCTCATTCTCGCTTGTAAGTCAAACGATGCGGGCTCCGCTCCCTGGGCGAGGCCCAATCGCCTCGTTCCGGGCACCGACGCGCAGCCCTCGCTTGCAGGGTCGAGTCCGGGGTTTGGAGGAGAGCTCAGCCTGCGCCAGTTAGTTGGCGAGCGGCTGCTCGTCGGGTTTGATGGTACGCACCCCCCGCCTGCACTTCTCTCCAGCCTGAGGAACGGCGATGTGGCAGGAGTGGTCCTCTATAGCCAAAATCTTGGAAGCACTGCTCAGATCATCGCGCTCGATAAAGAGCTGCGCCGCGCCGGGGAAAGCTCGCCGATCGGATTGCCGCCGCTGGTCGCCGTCGATCAGGAGGGCGGCGAGGTAAGGCGAGTTCCCGGCCCGCCAGTGCGCTCCGCGGAAGAAATCGGTTCGACCCACAATCGCTCGTTAGCCGAAGCGATCGGCAAGCGAGCAGGCTCTTACCTGCGGGCGCTCGGCTTCAATGTCGATCTCGCGCCTGTTGTCGACGTTGCCAGACCAGGAAGTGAGATGGCGCTCGAGCATCGCTCCTTTGGCCGTAGCCCCGCCGTTGTCTCTGCCCTTGGCGGCGCGTTCGCGCAGGGACTGGCGGGAAGTGGCATCGCCGCGGTGGCAAAGCACTTCCCTGGCCAAGGCGGGGCCTATGCGAACAGCGATGAAGCCCCGACCATTATCCGGCTTAGCAGAGCGACGCTCCTGCACACCGATGTCATGCCATTTCGGCACCTGATTGATTTGGGCGTGCCGATGGTGATGGTCTCTAACGCGGTCTACCCTGCATTCAGCTCGCGGCCCGCCTCCCTTTCGTTCCAGGTCGCGAACGGCCTGCTTCGTCACCAGCTTCACTTTCGCGGCGTCTCCATTAGCGACGATTTGGGGGTTCGCGCACTCGCCCGATACGGCGCCGTGCCACGACTGGCAGTCGAGGGGGTGCGTGCCGGAGACGACCTGGTGCTCATCGGTCACTCCCTGTCGCTGGCATTAAGGGCGAACAGGGTGCTCTTACGGGATGCACGCGAGGGAGCGATGTCCCGCTCAATGCTGGCCTCATCAGCCAGGCGCGTTTTGGCTCTACGAGGAACGCTGAAGCGCCTGCCATCTGGTTGAGGAGGGGCGCGAGAATCCTAAAAAGAGCGTTTCTCCTTCAGCGGGGCTCTTATGCCCCTGCGGGTCTTTGGCGCCGACAATCAGCTCGGATCAGTGCACGATGCAGGTTGGACTGCCGCGGCTACCTTGCGGAAATGCGTGGGCCAGGGCCTGGGCAATCAGTCGGCTGCGGGCCGCATAGCCAGGTGAGTTGAAGTGAATCCCATCTTCGATGAACCACGAATTGCGCACCACGGATGCCCAGTCAAAAATTCTCAGGTTGGGATAGATGCGGCACGCTTTTACCAGCGCTTGGTCCCATGCCCGCATGTTCTGCTCCGAGTACGGCCCGCTCGAAAGCAAGGACTTCACATTGACCCAGAGTACGGGTTGGTTCCCGATCACCGACATCATCTGCCGGATTCGTGCCATCTGCCCAACGGTTGAACCAACGTAGATGTTCGCTGCGTCATTTGTGCCCAGCGCCAATACCCAGCAGCCGTGATAGCCCTGATGTCTCCAGGCCTGTGCAACTTCCTGGCCGTTGGGTTGGCCTTCGAATCTCTCGACTATCGAGCGCGCGCCTGAAATCTCGAAATGCTGGATGCCCGCGCCGACGCGGGCGTATTGGGCGCTGATTCGCTGACTCGCGCGAGGCAGATATTCGGGGGAGACCAGTCCCTCGGAGGTGGAGTCTCCAATATCAATGACAGCCCGACAAGATGTGCGCTTGGAGGAGGCCGCGTAGGCCGCTGTCGCCGTTTTGGGAACCGGTACTGAAATGGTTTTGGAAATGTCGTGTCCGAGGGCGGGGGGGGGAGTTCCGGTCAGGCCAGATCCGACTCCGGCGAGGCCGGCGCAGGCGATCACAAAAACAGCAAGACCAGCTGAGAGGACCGCCCAGGCTGCTCGCGAGACTCGCTCCGCCCGCCAGGAGCCCGATCGAATCTGCTTCCATAAACGCGCGAGAGCGCCGTGGCGTACCGGCTCCTCGACGAATCGCCACGACAGCGCCGCGATCGCGAAGGTCGCACCAACCTGAAGCGCGTCGCGGAGGAGGTCGGTTCCGTGGGCTCCAGACGGTGTGGTTAAGACGATGATCGGGTAGTGCCAGAGGTAGATGCCGTAGGAGCGCACACCGATCCAGCGCAGCGGTGCCCAGCCGAGGATTGCGCCCAGCTTGGCGGCAGGGTGAACGAGCGCGGCAATGACGAGCACCGTCGCCGCGGAGAGCAGCACAAAGCCGCCCTCATAAATGAACGGGGAGTATTGGTCTGTGCGCCAAAACATCACGGCGATCACGATCAAGCCTGCGATGCCAAGACCATCGACCGTCCGCTGAGCGCTGGCCTTCACCCTTGAACTCAGCCGGCGACTGGGCCATACCATGGCCAGTGCGGCCCCGGCGAGGAGCTCAAAAGCGCGCGTGTCGGTGCCGTAGTAAACGCGCGAGGGGTCGAGACTCGGGTGATATAGAAGCGCCATCTCGATTGCCGATGCCCCCGCCAGAAGCAGGGTCACCAGCGCCAGTCGAGGGCGCACTTCGGTGCGGTTTCGCACTTCCCCGACGATCCGCACCCCTAGCAGCAAGAGAAAGGGCCAGATTAGGTAGAACTGCTCCTCGACCGCTAGCGACCAAAGGTGGTTGAGCGGCGAGGGTGAGGCGAAGCGAGCAAAGTAGGAGATGTGCTGGAAGATCAGCCACCAATTGCTCACGTAGAGGGCCGCGGCGCCGACGGCTTCTCTGAAGTCGGGTGGTTGGGCCGGTCCAAACAGGGTGACCCAGGCAACGACAACCGCCAGCATCACGAAGAGCGCTGGCAGTAGCCGCCGCGCGCGGGCAAGCCAAAAGCTGAGGATGTGAATGCGGCTGGTGCGCGCCAGTTGTGCCAGCAGCAGGTCGGTAATCAAGTAACCGCTAAGAGTGAAAAAGACCCCGACACCGAGCAAGCCGCCTGGGGCCCAGCCAAATTCAAGATGAAAGGCGATCACAGCGAGCACGGCAATTGCTCGTAGACCGTCCAGTCCGGGCATGTAGCGCTGACCGCGCTTGACGGGTTCGGGCATGGCGGGACTTACATGGTAAGCAGGGCGGCCCCGGCATGGCCGAGGACCCTCTTACGTGGGCTTCAGCGCCCGCCGCTCAGCAGCGGCCACCCAGCATCGGGCCAAACGACGCGAAGTTGGTCTCTGCGGCGATCCCAAACCGCGCGGTCTGAATCCAGCAACCCTGCCCAGCGTGGGTCAGTGGAGCCCCGTTCGCGCCGGATCGCTTGCCAAAAGCCAGATAATTTCCCGACCTGACCGAAAGAGCGCGAACTGGACAGGAAGGCTTCTGCGCAAAGAGTCTTAAGCCGGCGCCCGGATTCGAACCGGGGACCCCTTCATTACGAGTGAAGTGCTCTACCAACTGAGCTACGCCGGCGGATCGGTGCATTCTAGGATGCGGGCGCCCGCGTTCCGTCGCGTCTGGAGTCGAAGATGGGGCAGTGTCCAGGTTCGCGAACGCTCAGCGACGGGATCAGAGCGAGGTTGAGTTCGCTCGGATCGTGGCCTTCAGCGACGGAGTTTTTGCGATCGCGATCACGCTGCTGGTCCTTGGTCTCAGCATCCCAAAGCATCTGCACGGCGAAAGCCTCGCGCACGCTCTCTGGGGACAGCGGCAGAGCCTCTTCGCCTACGCGCTCAGCTTCGCCGTGATCGGTCGCTTCTGGATCATCCATCATCGGTTTTTCGCCGATGTTGTTGGCTTCGACGGCCGGCTGATAGCGATCAACCTCTTCTACCTGGCCGGGATCGTGCTGATCCCGTTTAGCAGTCAGGTGCTGGGGGACCACGGCGAACAGACCGCGGCAATAGTGCTATACGCGACGAATCTCGCCAGCGTCACCCTGGTCGGTTTGTTGATGGCGGTGGACGCTCGTCGCGCCGGATTGCTGAACTCTGAGCCCGCCGCGGTCGACGCCTTGCGCCGCCGGTCGATCTTGATCGCCGCCATCTTTCTCGGTTCGATTCCGGTGGCATTCATTGACGCTGGCAGCGCTGCCTATATCTGGTTAGCCATTTTCCTGGTTCCAACGACCCGGATTTTCGGGCGGCGCTCCTAAGATTTGCGCCGCTCAGAAAGGAAGGACAGCGCAGCGCCTTGCCGGGAGCAGCTGACCGCAATTCCAGCATCGGTGCTCGTCGCCTGACAGCGGTAGCCGGCCACCGTGCAGGAAGAGCGCGAGGCGCCAATCCGGAGACCACAACGCGGCTGCATGGTCCACCCGAGGACGATCAGCCGGCCGGCACTGCATCCGGTACCTGCAAGGCGGAGTTCTCTGGCGCTTGGGACCCGGCTCGGGCAGCTCTGGGTCGAGGCCCCGGGAGGGGCGTTTGAAATGCGCGCCGGCCCCGGTGGCGTCGCCTTTTTGTGGATTTGGACCCTCGGGTTCGATGCCGTGCTGCAGCCAGCGAGCGCGACCGTGGCGCTCAGGGTAACGGTGAGAGCGAGTGCTCGGATCGAATTGGTGCTGGGAATCATCGCTTTAACCTAGTCACCCGCGAAGCGCTGGGCTGGCCGCGGTGCGACCGAGTTGGAGCGAGGTGAGCCCTGATCCGAAGCCCCGATTGTGTCCGGGCTGAGAACTGAGCGATGAGGCCAACTGCCGCCGAAGTGTGTGGCTGCACCTTGACCCTTGGAATCTGGGCGCCTTAAGGCAGGTGGTGTTAACCAAGAAGCTCCGCTGTTCGGCTAAAGATCTGGTCCAGCATCGGTTCGGTCAGCTTGCCGGTGAATGTGTTCTGCTGGCTTGGGTGATAGCAACCAAGAAGTACCCAGCGGCCGGCTGAGGTCTCTGCACCGTGCCCAAAGCGCGGTTTCGGACGCGGGGGTGGTGATCCGAGAGCCCGCAGCGCCAGCAGCGCACCATTCCAGGCAAAGGCCCCAAGCGCGACGATGACGCGGCAGCGATCGAGCGCCTCCAGCTCGCGCTCAAGGAAGGGGAGGCAGCGGTCACGCTCGATGGGGGTCGGCTTGTTTTCAGGTGGAGCGCAGCGCACCACAGCGCTGACGTAGGCGTCGTTCAGTCGAAGTGGATCGTCGCGATGCACAGAGGCAGGGCGATTGGCGTAGCCCGCTCGAAATAGTGCCGCGTAGAGCCATTCGCCCGATCGATCTCCGGTGAACATCCGCCCGGTGCGGTTGGCGCCGTGGGCGGCGGGGGCGAGTCCGACGATTGCCAGCCGCGCCGCCGGGTCTCCAAATCCAGCCAGCGGCCGGGCCCAGTAATCCTCACCGCGGAAGCGACGCGGCGGATCCGCCGCGCACGCCTCTCGCCACTTGACCAGCCGCGGGCAGCGGCGGCAGGCGTGGACCTCGCCTGCCAGCTGGGCGAGTGCGGTGGCGCGCTCTGAGCTCATAGGGTTGGCATCCTTATGGCGAAGGACCGAATCATGCGGCGCGGCGGTGAGCTTCACGGGCGCCGATCCGCCATCGTGGTGGCGTTTGCGACCACAGCCTTGCTCGCTGCCGGCTGCGGCGGCGGAGCCAAGAACGGGCGGGCCGGCAGCGAACGAGAAGCCGATGCAGCATTGATCAACACCGCATTGGCGCGCGAACTGGCAAGCGTCGAGGTCTACGGACATGGCCTTGCTCTGCCCGGCGGGATGGGGAGCTCTTTGATGGGCAAGTTCCGCGCCCAGGATCAGGAACACGCCGATCAGTTGATGAAGATGATTCGGGGCTTCGGCGCAACCGTCGACAGCACAAAGGTCAGGGGGGAAAGGCAGTCCCTCGATCTTCCCAGCCTCAAGCACCGCGTCGCTGTCCTCGCTTTGGCCTACGAGCGTGAAAGTAAGGGCATTGGGGGCATCCTCAATGAGGTCGCCAAGCTCTCCACCGGGGGGACTCGATCGCTTTTGATTTCGATCGCGACCAACCAGGCAGAGCATCTTGCGCTGTTGCGCCAAGAGCTCGGGGTCGCCACCGTCTCCTCGGTTCCTGAGGCCTTTGAAACGGGCGCTACGCCAGCGCCCAGGAGGGCGGCCGCTGGGGGCTGAGAGGCATTCCGTGGACCGGTCGGGGATGATTTGCGCGTGACGGCTCCGCTTTATGCGATCGGGCGCTTCTGTTCTCGCCACCACTACCCCACGATTGCGGTGTGGCTGGTTCTTGCGGTCGCACTTGTACTCGCTGGCCAGGCCTCTGGCGATAAGACCAACGACAACCTCACCTTGCCTGGAACCGACTCGACCAAGGCGACCGAACTTCTCGAACAGCACCTTCCCAAGCAGGCCTTCGGCAGCAATCCGCTGACGATTGAATCCAGCGGTGCCAAGCTGACCGAAACGAAGTACGCGGCTGCAATCGGCGAAACCGTAAAGCGCCTGGAAGCGATGCCGGAAGTCAACTCCGCAATCAGCCCGCTCAGCCCGGCGGGAGCATCCTTCCTCAGCAAGGATCGCACCATCGCCTACATCCCGGTCGTGCTTGGAGTCGGACCTGGCGAACTCAACGAAGAACAGGCGGAGGCGGTGTTGGACGCTGCCGCCCCGGCCAAGACCGCCGGGCTGAAGACCTCCGTTGGTGGCTACGTCGGTCAGCAGCTATCAAAGCCCTCGACCGGGCTGAGCGATGCGATCGGTCTCGCCGCGGCGGTGGTGATTCTTCTTTTTGCCTTCGGGACCGCGACCGCGATGATGCTTCCAATCGCCTCGGCCGTGATCGGCCTTGCCTGCGCCCTTTCCATCATCCGGCTCCTGGAGAACTCGATCCAGGTACCGAGTGTTGCCTCGACCCTGGCGACGATGATCGGTCTCGGGGTCGGCATCGACTACGCCCTGTTCATCGTCACCCGCCACAAACTTCAGCTTCGTGATGGCATGGAGTTGCGGGAGTCGATCGCTCGTGCCACCGCGACCGCTGGGGGTGCGGTGGTCTTTGCGGGGTTTACGGTGGTGATCGCACTCTGCTCGCTCGCCTTCGCCGGCATCCCGCTGGTAACCACCCTCGGGTTCACGGCCGCGATCTCGGTGGTGGTCGCGGTACTTGCCGCCGCGACGCTGCTGCCGGCGATGCTCGGGGCGCTCGGTCCACACATCAACTCACTGCGGGTTCAGTTCGGTAAAACCCACCCAGATGACCACCAGCCCCATGGTTGGACCCGCTGGGCACGGCGCGTCGCCGATCGTCCCTGGCGCTTTGCTATCGGATCTCTGACGATTCTGATCGTCTTAGCGATACCGGTCTTGCAGCTGGAACTCGGCCAAAACGATGTCAGCGCTCTGCCCAAGTCAACCACCGCCCGCCAGTCCTATGACGCGCTGAACAAGGGTTTTGGTCCCGGCGTCAGTGGCCCGTTGCTGATCGCCTCCCAATTCAAGACAGCGCCCGAAGCAAAGGGCGGATTACCGCTTTTGCAAAAGCAGGTAGCGGCTGCACCTGATGTAGCGGCGGTCTCATCTCCCACAGTCGACAAGCAGGGGACCGTCGCGGTCTTTACGGCAATCTCGAAATCTGCACCTTGGGACGACTCGACGGTCACTCTCGTCAGCGACCTGCGTAACACGGCGATTCCCAAGGCCTTGAAAGGGAGTAGTGCGAAGGCCTACGTGGGCGGACAGACGGCCGGCTACATCGATCTGGCGACACAGATCGGTGATCAGCTACCGCTGATGATCGCGATCGTCGTTGGCCTCAGCTGCATTGTCTTGCTGCTTGCCTTCCGCTCTTTGCTGGTGCCGCTCAAGGCGGCGGCGATGAACCTACTCTCGGTGGGCGCCGCCTACGGGGTGGTGACCGCGGTTTTCCAACTCGGCTGGGGCTCGTCGTTGATCGGCCTCGATCACCCGATTCCGATCGTCAGCTTCGTGCCCCTGCTGATGTTTGCGATTCTCTTCGGGCTCTCGATGGACTACGAGGTGTTCCTCTTGACCCAGATGCGAGAGCACTACAAACAGCATGGAGATGAGAAGCGTGCCGTAATCGAAGGGTTGGCGAACACCGGGCGGGTGATCACCTCCGCGGCGGCGATCATGGTCTGCGTCTTCACCAGCTTCGTGCTCAATGGCAACCCGCTCGTCAAGGAGTTCGGCGTGGGGTTGGCCGTGGCGATCGCGATCGACTCGACCCTGGTCCGCTGCCTGCTGGTTCCGGCGGTGATGGTGCTCCTCGGTGATCGGGCCTGGTGGCTGCCGCGCTGGATGGAGCGTGTGGTCCCACACATCAGCATCGAGGGTGAGGAATACTTCGCCGCCCGCGACGCCAGGCTTGCCGCCGCAGCGGCGCCAAAAGAGCCACTGGGAAGCGCCTGAGCGGGAATGTTCCCGCTCAATCTCCCAAACTTCCTCACCCTGGCGCGGATCTTCGCCGTCCCGGTCGTCGTCGTCGCGCTGCTTGGCGAGACGCCCAACGGAGATGCGTTGGCCGCCGCCGTCTTTGCGCTGGCGGCGCTGACCGATGGCCTCGATGGTTACTTTGCCCGCTCGCGCGATGCGGTGACAACCTTCGGCAAGTTGATGGATCCACTGGCCGACAAGCTGCTGATCACCGCGGCGCTGGTCTCACTGGTCTCCTTGCATCGGCTTGAAGCCTGGGTGGCGATGGTGATCATCGCCCGAGAGATCGCGGTCACCGGCCTGCGCGCGATCGCCGCCGAGCGCGGCATTGTGATCGCCGCGAGCTGGCTCGGCAAGGTCAAGACCGTGCTGCAGATTGCCGCCGTGATCGCCCTGATCGCAGATAACCCAGCACCCGCATGGGTCGACGCCTTGGTCTATTGCGCCGTGCTAATTACCCTGATCAGCGGCGCCGATTACTTCTTCGGCATACGGCGGCGAATCGAGGCCCAGCGCAAGGCGCGAGCCGGCAGTGTCCGACTCAGCTGACCGGCGCCTCGAGCCACTCGCGCATCGTCAGGTGATGGCGCTGGTGCTCGCCGCCTGCCAGCTCCTCCCGCAGCTCCCCAAACAGGCCGTAGCGCTCGGCGATCACGTTGTGGCGATGGATCGTCTCCAGATTCTCCTGACGGGCCATCACAAATGCCTCAGGAGGCATCTCTGCAAAGCGCTCGATCACCAAACGCACCATCTCCCGCACGCAGTCCTCAACGAATCGCGGCTGGGCATGGGCCTTGTCGACGACGGCCAGCTCGTCGGGCCGCTTCATCAGCTCATAGATCTCTGAGCTCATCGAGCTCTCGACGATTCGCAGCAGTTCAGGAGCATCGATCCCGGCATCGCCGCCCTCGGGGCAGCCGACGTAGAGGGTGCCGATACCGCGCTGGTTGTGGGTGGCGATCGGTACGGCGGCGATCGCGCGCTCCACCTCCTCGGCGTCAAAACCGTGCTCAGCGAGGCGCTCCCGAGCGAGCTCGGCGATCATCTCTTGAGCACATGGGCAGGCGGTCATCCCCTGGGCCTGCACGCCGATCAGAGTGCGGGTTCCCCGCTCAGAGGCGACCGCGGTGCCAAAGAGGACGTAGATCTCCTGGGTCCGGCGCTGGGTTGCGGGGGTTGAGACGGTCTCGGGATAGCGGGCTGTGACTGAGACCTCTGCCCGTAGCCCCCCCTGCAGCTCCCGAATGCGCTCGGCGATATGTGTGGCGAGGATCTCGGCCCGGAATGCCTCGCTCAGCACCACCTCATCGATCGCCTCTCCAACGATCTCCTCAAAGCGCGACATGTGGACGCCGGCCTGGCGCGGGTTGAGATCGACCAGACACTCAAAGCCCGCATAGAAGAGATTCTCGGCGCCGTCGGCCTTCACTCGGATCACCTTCTCGACCCCCGTTACGCCGACCCGAGAGAGGCTGACCTGGGTAGCGGGGACCGAGGCTTGCAGATCGGTTCCGGTGGGTGAGGTGGTCCTCAACTGGGTCATCGAGTTATGAAGGGTAAGCAACGGGGGCGGCCGGGGTCTGGGCGATCAACTACAAAGTTCCTCCGCCTATACTTCGCCACGGCCGGAGCGTCGGGGCCGGTTCCCCGGGAATGGGGAGAGGGTTTCAGCGGAGGCAGTGAAGATCGAACCGATGGGGACGGTCCCCGAGGGGCTGGATCAGGATTCGGGTGAGCAGTCGTTCGCGGACTCAGAGGAGCTCCGCGGGTTGATTGCGTTGGGCCGGGAACGCGGCTACCTGACCTTCGAGCAGATCGCCGCCACCCTCGAGGAGGTCGAGGTGACCAAGGAGCAGGTCACCAAACTCCACGCCCAGCTCGTCGATCACGGGGTCGACGTGATCGCTACGGATGGAGTCAGTGCCTATAACGAGCAGCGTGGCGGAGAGCCGAGCCAAGGTCAGCCGAAAAAACCCGAGCTCGATCTAACGGTCGAGCCGAGCCTCGATTCGCTGCGCCTGTACCTGCGCTCAATCGGTCAGGTCGAGCTGCTGAGCGCCGCCCAGGAGATCGAACTGGCGAAGCGAATCGAGCGCGGCGACATGCTTGCCAAGCGGCAGATGGTGGAGGCAAACCTGCGCCTTGTGGTCTCGATCGCCAAAGGCTATCTGGGTCGCGGATTGAGCTTCCTCGATCTGATCCAGGAGGGTTCGCTTGGCCTGATCCGAGCCGTGGAGAAGTTTGATTACCGTCGTGGCTACAAGTTCTCAACCTATGCGACCTGGTGGATCCGCCAGGCGGTGACCAGGGCGATTGCAGACAAGGCGCGGACGATCCGAATCCCCGTTCACATGGTCGAGAAGCTCAACCGGGTCGCCCACGTCGAACGCCAGCTTGTCCAAAGGCTCGGACGAGAGCCGGAGCCGGCGGAGATCGGCGAGGAGCTGCGCTGGTCGGTGCGAGAGGTGCGCGATATCCTCAGGGTGGCCCAGCTCCCGGTCTCCCTTGAGAAACCAGTTGGCGATGAGGATGAATCAGAGCTCGGCGATTTTGTTGCCGATGACGCCGTCTCGGAGCCCTTTGAGGAAGCGAGCGAACACCTGCAAAAGGAGGGTGTGCGCAAGGCGCTCAATGCGCTTCCCGAGCGCGAGCGACAGGTGATCGAGTTGCGCTACGGCCTCTCCGGTCTGGAGCCGCTCACGCTTGAGGAGGTGGGCCGCACCTTTGGCGTCACCCGCGAGCGGATCCGCCAGATCGAGAACAACACGCTGAAAAAACTGAAGCGCCTACCGGAGGCGCAGATGCTGCGTGAGGCGAGCTAGCACGGCTCAAGGATGAAGAGCGCGATGTTGCGCGCCGTCTTCTCCTCATAATTGTCAAAACCGGCGTACTGTTGATTCGCACTGCGCCACAGCTTGGCCCGCTCTTCGCCCTCGGCGACCCGCGCTTTCACGGGGCGGCGCTCGCGGCCGATCTCGATCTCGGCCGCCGGGTTTGCCTGCAGGTTCAGCGACCAGGCTGGCGTGCGGGGATTGCCCGCGTTGGAGCCGATCACGATCAGCCGCTCGGAATCGGCCAGATAGAGGACCGGCACGGTCCGCTTCTTTCCCGATCGACGTCCGGTGGTGCTCAGCAGCAAGACCGGCGCCTTGCCGACATGTGCACCCAGGCGCCCGCCGCTGGCGCGGTAAAGCGGCACATTCAGCTTCCCGATCCATCGCAACCCGGTGGCGCCGAGCGACATTGAGAAGCGTGCCCAGCCGCGATCGCTGATCATGGCAGCGAGTATCGCACCCCACCGGGTTTCCTCGAGCTTCTCTGATTGGCCCTCCGGGAAAGCACCGTCGCGGGGTAGTGTGTGCTCGATGAGTGGGCCGCATCCGTTTCGCCGCGCCGCCGAGCGCAAGGACCTCGAGTTGCTGAGCGAGACCCTGAGGGAGGACGTCGTGCTTCATAGCCCGATCCTTTTCCGCGGCTTTGAGGGCCGCGAGCTCGTTGCCGAGGTCCTCACCCACGTAGCGGCGACGCTCGAGGAGCTGACCTACGTCGGGGAATTGGCGAGCGAGCGCAGCGTTGCCCTGCGCTTCAAGGCTCGGGTCGAGGATCGCGAGCTTGAGGGAATCGACTTCCTTGAGCTTGACGAGGAGGGCCGCGTTGCGGAGCTGACCGTGTTCATGCGGCCGATGTCGGCACTCACCCGCTTCAACGAGAAAATGTCCGCGCGCCTGGGCGTTACCTGAACTTCGCCTCTTTGCCCTCTACAATCGCCTCGCAGTAGCCTTGGGGGAGTGTCCGAGTGGTTAAAGGAGACTGGCTGTAAACCAGTTGGCTATGCCTACGCAGGTTCGAATCCTGCCTCCCCCATATGAGCGCTCTCGATCAACGCGTGGTCGCGATCGCCGGAGTTGGAGGTGGACTAGGACCGGTTCTCACCGAGCGCCTGATCGCCGCCGGCGCGGTGGTTGGCGGAACAGATCGCAACCAGGAAGAGCTCGATCGACTGGGCCAGGGAATTGCAGCCCAGCGTTGGGATGGTCGCGCAGTCGACCTGCTCGACGAGGCCGCCACCCGCGAGTGGTGTGAGGCGCTGGTCGAGCGCTTCGGGCGAGTCGACGCGCTGATCCACCTCGTCGGCGGCTGGCGCGGCGGGCAGCCCCTGCAGGAGGAGCCGCTCTCTGACTGGGATCTCCTGCATGACCTGCTGATCCGCACGGTTCAGCACACGACCCGCGCCTTTCACGACCAGCTTGCGGCAAGCCCCCACGGACGCTTCGTCCTTGTCTCCGCCAAGCAGGCGCAGTCGCCCTCCAATACCAACGCTGCCTATGCGGCCGCCAAGGCGGCAGCCGAGGCCTGGACGCTGGCGCTTGCTGACGGCTTCACGGCGAGCGCCGCGACCGCCAATATCGTCGTCGTTGAGGCGATCCTCACGGACCGTATGCGGGAGGAGAATCCCGGCAAGGAGTTCCCCACCTTCACCAGCGCCGAGCAGATCGCCGAGGGGATAATTTTTCTTTGCTCTGATGCAGCGGAAAAGATGAATGGGCAGCGGCTCGCACTAACGGTGGGTTGATGAGCAAACAGGCTGAGCTTGCCGGCAAAATGACGATCGGGGAGCTCGCCCGTCGCACCGGGATGACGGTTCGCAATATCCGCGCCCATCAGACCCGTGGTCTGCTGCCGCCCCCCCAGGTACAAGGTCGCACCGGCTATTACGGTGAGGATCACGTTGCCCGCATCGCCCTCACTCGCGAGATGCAAGCCGACGGTCTCAACCTGGAGGCGATCCGGCGCTTGCTCGAAGGAGCCGATGAAAGCGGCACCGAGATCCTCGACTTCACCCGCGCCCTGCGCGTGCCCTATGAACTCGAGGCGCCCGAGATCGTTGCGGCCAAGGAGTTGGCAAGGCCGGGGGAAGCAGAGCCCGACCCAGCATTCCTGCGGCGAGCCGAGAAGCTGGGTGTCCTGCGGGCGCTTCCCGACGGGCGAATCGAGGTGATCAGCCCCCGATTGCAGCGCTCGGCCGCGGCATTGATTGAGCTCGGAGTCAGCCCCAACGCGGCGCTGGTCACCGCTGAAAAGCTGCGCCGCCAAGCCGAGGGAGCGGCTCGGGCCTTCGTCGATCTCTTCGTGACTGAGATCTGGGAGCCGTTTGAGAAGGCCGGGCGCCCCGAGCATGACTGGCCGAAAGTCCGCGAGGCTTTGGATCGAATGCGCCCGCTTGCCTCGAGTGCCCTGCTCGCGATCTTTCAGATCACGATGAGCGAGGCGACCGATAAGGCCAGCGAACGCACCCTTCAGGTCGCGGCCGGAAGGTCACCGAAGCGCAAGAAGCGCCGCCGACGCTGAGGGGGGAGCCCTCCGCGTCTTCGGGAGCGAGTGGGTGAGGCCAGAAATGCCGGACTTTGCGTTCGGCAGCGTCGGGCGAGTCCCTGGCCGCGCCGCGTAGTCTCTGGCGATGGTTCAGGCAAGCAGCGAGGGGGCCAGCGTGGCCGATACCCAAGGGGGCGCTGGGGCGGATGGCGTGCTTCCCTCCCAGCAGCTGAGCCGAGCGATTGAGGCCGACTGGGTGACCTCGGGTGAATATCGAATCCGCCCCGAGGCAATCCAGCCGGCGAGCATCGACATGCGCCTGGGCGACTTCGCATGGGCCCTGCGATGCAGCTTCTTGCCCGATGTCGATTCGACCGTGGAAGAGAAGATCGAGGGGCTCGCCTTCCAAAAAGTTGATCTCCGAGATGGGGCGGTGCTGGAGCGCGATCGTCCCTACCTGGTGCCGCTGATAGAGGAGCTTTGCTTGCCGCAGGGAGTCCGCGCCAAGGCGAATCCAAAGAGCTCGACCGGGCGTCTGGATGTCTTTACCAGGGTGATCACAGACCGCCACCATCGCTTCGATGAGATCCAACCCGGGTACCGAGGCAAGCTTTACCTGGAGATCGTCCCTCGTTCCTTTGCGATCCAGGTAAAGACCGGACTCTCGCTGAACCAGCTGCGCTTGGCCCGCGGCGATACGCGGCTCCGGGACGCAGACATCCGCCGACTCCAGGCCGAGTTTCCGCTGCTCTACCTGGACTCCCACGCCCTGCGTGAGTCCGAGCTGGCGCTCGCCGATGGGCTTTTTCTGAGCGTCGATCTCTCCGGACCGCCAGATCGGGTCGTCGGCTACCGGGCAAAGAAGAACAGCCTTCCGGTTGATCTCTCCCGCATCCGCGCCTATCGCTGGACCGACTACTGGGACCCGGTTTTCCCCGAGTCGGGCGGGCGAATCGTCTTGGAGCCCGAGATCTTTTATCTGCTGCTCTCCGCCGAGGGGGTCTGCATCCCACCCCAGATCGCCGCCGAGATGATGGCCTATGACCCGACCGCGGGAGAGCTCCGCACCCATTACGCGGGCTTCTTTGACCCCGGCTTTGGCTATGACCCCGGGGGCGATCGCCACGGCAGCCGCGCGGCCCTGGAGGTGCGGGCGCGGGACGTCTCCTTTATGGTCGAGCATCGCCAGCCCGTCTGCAAACTCGGGCTGGAAGCGATGGCGGCCCCGGCCGAGCGCCTCTACGGTCAGGGACTCGGCTCCAACTATCAGGGCCAGGTCACGATGCTGAGCAAGCACTTCGAGGAGCAGACGGCGGGCGCCTGAACGAGCTGGTCGAGATCGCGAGCGCCGGCGTCTGGGCTCGGGAGGGTTGGGCCCGCCTAGCGGGGCGGTCCGCTCGTCGCATCTCCTATTTCGAGCTCGCGCAGACGTCCCTGCACCCGCTTTCGTCTCACCAGCAGCTCTCGTTCGAGCCCGGCGATCTGATCGCGGCGGCGGCGAGCAAGCTCGAGCTGGCGGGCGATGTGGCCAAGTGACTCCTCGAGGATCTGGCGGCGCCGAACCGGATCCTCGACTCCACTGCTCCACTCGCGCCGGAGCGCCCCGCGGGCATCCTCGGCCTCGACTAGCTCCTTTAGCCCCTCTAAAGAGACGCCGAACAGGTCTTTCAACCGCAGCATCTCGGTCAGCCGCTCGACATCGGCCTCGGCATAGGTGCGGTGGGCGCCGGGCTCGCGCCCACTCGCCGCCGGCAAAAGGCCGATCTCCTCGTAGTAGCGGATCGTGCGCGGCGTTGTCCCTGCCAGCTTGGCGACGTCGCCGATGCGCAGCTCGGTGCTTACTCCAGCGCCGCTCATGGAACCGCCTCGATCTCCTCACGGATCGCCTCTTGGGCAGACCCGATTGACGGACGCGCCGCTGCGTCCTCGCCGGTCGGGCTGAGGTGCCTTGGGCGCAGCAGCGAGACTCCGGCGCCTAGCAGCGAGGTCGCGGCAAGCACCCACAGGGCCGTGTGCATGTTGTTGATGAAAGGCGCTAGCTGGGCTTCGGAGAGGCCTGAGGCGAGCCCGGAGAAGATCTTAAAGAGGATCGCCTTGGGCACCGCGGCGGTGATGATGGCAAGGACAAAGGCGATCGAGATGACCGCGCCGGTGTTCTGCAGCATCATCCGAGCGCCGGCAGCGATTCCACGTCGATTGGTGGGTACGGTGCCCATCATGGCCGCCGTGTTGGGTGAGTTGAACATTCCGGAGCCGATCCCAACCAGCAAGAGCCACAACATGCTCTGCCAGTAGGGGCTATGTGCCTGCAGCGTGGTCATCAGCGCCAAGGCCGCGGCGCTGATCACCATCCCCACCGCCGCCAGCATCCGCGACCCGTGGCGATCGGCCCAGATGCCTGCAAGCGGAGAGGCGATCAGCATTCCGATTGCCATCGGAGCGAGCTTGATTCCGGCTGTGATCGGGTCATCGCCCTGGGCTCCCTGGTAGTAGAAGACAAAGACGAAGAGCAAAGCAAAGCGCGAAAGCCCGTTGATAAAGGCGGCGCCGGCGGACGCAGCAAACATCCGATTGCGGAAGATTGTGAGGTCGAGCATCGGAGCCCGGGCGCGACTCTCGACCCAGACGAAGAGCGGCAGCAAGACCGCGGAGACCGTGAGGCTGCCGATCACGAGTGGTTCGTTCCAGCCCGAGATACCGCCTCGGGAGAGCCCGTAGACGAGTCCGGTCAGGCCGATGACGAAGGTCAGCGTCCCGAGCACATCGAGACCGCGCTCGACGTCGCGCCTTGAGAGTTCACGCAGGACAAGCCCGCCCCAGGCCGCGCCCGCCAGGCCGAGTGGAACGTTGAACCAAAAAACCCAGTGCCAGGAGATCGCAACCAGCCCGCCGCCGAGTACCGGGCCGAGTACGAGGCCAACCGCCGCGACCATGGTGTTGGTACCCATCGCCATGCCCAGCTGCTCTTTGGGGAATGCGTCGGTGACTAGCGCCGCCGCGTTGGCGAAGAGGAAGGCGCCACCGACGCCTTGCAGAATCCGCCAGGCGATCAGCTCGGTCCCATTGGTGGCGAACCCGGCGCCCAGTGAGGCGGCCGCGAAGACAAGGAAGCCACTCACGTAGGCCGTCTTGCGACCGAACAGGTCAGAGAGGCGACCCGCGGTGAGGACCAGCACGGTTGAGGAGATCATGTAGGCGAGAATCACCCAGACCAGTTCCAGGAGGCTGGTGCCAAGCGCACGCTCGAGGTCGGGCAGGGCGATGATCAGGGTTCCCGAGTTGGTCGCAACCAGCAGCATCCCGAGGCTGGTGCAAGAGAGAGCCCACCACTTGTAGTTCGCGTGATCCGCTGAAACTCCCGCGGAGTTCGGAAACCTCTTTTTTACGTTCACGTAAAATACGATAGCGGATCCGAATTCAGCTCGATGCCGGGAGTGCCGGGGCAACGAAGGCGGCGCTCCGCCCAATTACGATGCCGGGATGGCGAGAACCTGGAGCGTCTATCTGGCCGGAGAGATCCACTCAGATTGGCGCGGGCAGATCGAGAGCGGCGCAGCTGAGGCGGGCTTGCCGGTCAGCTTCAGCGCGCCGGTAACCGACCACGCTGCCTCCGACGGGGCGGGGACAGAGACATTGGGAGAGGAGGCAGAGCCATTCTGGCGTGACCACACGGGCGCCGGAGTCAACGCGATTCGCACGCAGACGCTGATCCGCGAGGCTGACGTCATCGTCGTTCGCTTCGCCGACAAATTCCGCCAGTGGAACGCAGCCTTTGACGCCGGTTACGCCGCTGCTCTTGGCAAGCCAATCATCACCCTCCACGCCGCCGAGCTCGACCATGCCCTGAAGGAGGTCGACCGAGCCGCTCAGGCGACGGCCCGCAGCGCCGAGCAGGTACTCGATGTCCTTCGCTACGTGATCTGCGGCCAGCTACCAGGATAGGCGGGCGCTCCAGAAGGAGATTCGACGTGGACCGCCCGAAGATCCATCTTGACGCGGACTGTCCGTCGTTCGTGCGAACATATGTTCGTGCGCTGGGATGATCAAAAGACCGAGCGGGATCTCCGCCTACCCGGGGTCGGTGATGGCACGGTCGTGAGGACCTTCGATGCGCCGGAGGCGATGGGGATCAACTTTCATGAGGTCCGGGCTCGCTCGGCGCTGAATCACGTTCTCGGCGGCCGCTACGGGTTCAGCTACACGATCAATCCCTACCGTGGATGTACGCACGCCTGCGTTTTCTGCTTTGCGCGAAGGACTCACACCTTCTTGGACTTCGACGCAGGCCGGGACTTTGAGCGCGAGATCGTGGTCAAGGTCAACCTGCCGGAGGTACTTCGGGCGGAGTTGGCGCGGGCCAGCTGGAGGCGCGATCTGGTTGCACTGGGAACCAACACCGACCCCTACCAATGGGTCGAGAGTCGCTACCGGATGATGCCCGAAATCTTGACGGCGCTTGAGGCGGCCAGGACGCCTGTCTCGATCCTGACAAAGTCCCCGCTGGTGATGCGCGATGTCGACCTCCTTGAGCGGATGGCGAAACAGGTGCCGGTTTCGGTCAACCTCTCCGTTCCGACGCTCGATGAGAAGGCATGGCGGGCCACGGAGCCCCACACGCCCAGCCCCAGCGCTCGCCTCGACGCCGTCGCCGAGCTACGCCGCCGCGGTATCGACTCCGGCGTTCTAATCGCCCCGCTGATGCCGGGCATAAACGACAGCCCTGACCAGGTCGAGCCGATCGTTGAGCGCGCGCGGGAGGCCGGCGCCACCTTTTTGGGCGGAGCTGCCCTCCACCTACGCGATGAGGTTCGCGACGTCTTCTTCTCCTGGCTGCAGGCCAAACGCCCCGACCTGATCCCTCGCTACGAACAGCTTTACTCGGAAGGACGAGCCTACCTTCGGGCTGGACAGCAAAAGCGGGTCAGCAGCGTCGTTGAGGGCTGGGGTAGGGGTAGGGCAAGGCCCGTGAAGGAAGCCTCCGAGCGGGCGCCGGGCGCGACCGAGCGGCGCTCGGAGCGCACTGGTCGAGCCCGACCGCGAAGCCAGGAGACCCTCTTTTAGATCTCATCGAGGTCCTCGAACCTGCATTCGCGCGCCTCCTTGTCATCGCGAAAGCGGTGAAACCGCGTTCCGTGTCGGATCCGACCCGCCGTCGCATGGTCATAGCCGACCTCGATTACGAGCTCGGGTCGCAGCGCCACCCACTGCAGATCGCGACCCCCTGTCCAACGGCTGGCTTCCGCGCTGCCGCTCTCACCAGTCTCAAGCGGGGAGAGAAGCGCTCGCATGCTCCGTTTGGAGGCGGCGCTGAAGCCCGAGATGTGCCCCACTGAGCGCAGCTCGTCTTTGTCATAGAGGCCGAGGATCAGCGAGCCGACGGTTCCCTCCTCCTTACCCGGTCGCCAGCCCATCACTACACAGTCGATCGTCCGCTCCCGCTTCACCTTCGCCATTCCTTTGCGCTTTCCCGGGACGTATGGCGCGTCGAGTCGCTTGGCCATCGCGCCCTCGGTTCTTTGCAGCCACTTCTCGGCTGCCCGCGGGTCTGCGCTCAGCGGCGTGGGCTCAAGCCCGACCCTTGTCGCCACGGTCTCAAGCGCTGCCCGCCGCTCCGCCAGCGGAGATTCCAGGAGCGCCTCATCGTCCTCGGCCAGCAAGTCGAAGACTATGTAGTCAGCGGGTATCTCCTTGGCCAAGAGCTCAATCCGGGACTGCGCTGGATGGATGCGGCTCTGCAGGGCGTCGAACTCCAGGTCTCCGTCCGCACCGCGGATCACCAGCTCGCCGTCGAGCACGTATCGTCCCCGCGCGAAGTTCAGCTCCGGGAAGTAGCGGGCCAGGGCTTTGCCGCCGCGCGATTGGATGTAGACCTCCGCTTCGTCGACGAAGACAATCGCGCGAAAGCCGTCGAGCTTTGGCTCATAGACCCACTCCTCTCCCAGCGGTAGTTCTTTTCGTGTCAGAGCCAGCTGGGGTTTTAGTGGCGGAGCGAGGGGAAGGGTCATCTCAAAAGTCTGGCTTTCTGGCGACGGGATCGACTCTCCCTCGGGTCGGGGATCGGAACTGCCGCGATCAGTTTTTTCGTGTAGGCATCTTGCGGCTGCTCACATACCTGGTCGGCTGCGCCCTGCTCGACGATCTTGCCGGCATTCATCACCGCGATCCGGTCAGAGACATGGCGGACCACGCCGATGTCGTGGGCAACGAAGAGGTAGGTGAGGCCAAACTCATCCTGGAGATCGGCGAGCAGGTTGACGATCTGGGCCTGGATCGAGACGTCGAGGGCAGACACGGGCTCATCGGCAATCACCAGCTTCGGGGCTAGCGCCAAGGCCCGCGCGATGCCGACCCGCTGTCGCTGTCCGCCGGAGAACTCGTGTGGAAAGCGGTTGTAGTGCTCGGTCGCGAGGCCGACCCGCTCCAATAGTCCGTAGACCTGATGGCGCAGGTTGGCGCCGGAGGCAACTCCCTGGCGCTTCAGCGGGTCACCGACGATCTGCCCGATCCGTTTGCGGGGGTTCAGCGATGCATAGGGATCCTGGAAGATCATCTGCATCTCACGGCGCAGGGGTCGCATCTGCTTGCGCGACAGCTCGCCGATCTCATGCCCCTCGAATCGGATTGAGCCCGATGTTGGTTTGAGGAGGTGGAGGATGGTGCGGCAAAGGGTTGACTTACCGCAGCCCGACTCACCGACCAGGCCGAGGGTTTCTCCTTTACCGATCGTCAGGCTTACCCCATCGACCGCGCGCACCTGGTCCACGGTGCGGTCGACCAGCAGGCCCCGCTTGATCGGAAAGTGCTTGACCAAGTCGGTGACCTCGAGCAGGGACTCGTCGCTCACGGTGGATCCTCTAGGCCGATTCTACCCTCGACCTGGCGCAGCTCACGCCTTTGGGAGGGATCGAGCCAGCAGCGGTCGCCATGGCCCGGACGGTCCTTGAGTCGCGCCTCCAGGTTGGGCAACTCGGTGCATTTTGTGAACTCGTGGGGGCAGCGAGGGCGAAAGGCGCAGCCCTTCGGAGGTACCAGCAGCGAGGGGGGCGCGCCGCGGATCTGCGGTAAGCGCCGCGGGCGGGGTCGATCGAGGCGGGTGAGCGAGCCGAGCAGACCCCAGGTGTAGGGGTGTTGAGGGTCATAGAAGATCTCATCGAGGGTCCCCTCCTCGACCACCCGGCCCGCATACATCACCAGTACCCGGTCGGCGACCTCCGCGACCACACCGAGATCGTGGGTGATCAGGATCGTGGCCAGTCCTCTTTCTTGATTTAGATCCTCGAGCAGGCGCAGGATCTGTGCCTGGATCGTCACGTCGAGCGCGGTTGTCGGCTCGTCGGCAATTAGCACCTCCGGTTCGAGGGCCAGCGCCATCGCGATCATTGCTCGCTGGCGCATCCCGCCTGAGAATTCGTGCGGGTAGTCGTCTACACGCCGCGCCGCGTCAGCGATGCCGACCGAGTCGAGTAGCTCGATCGCCCGTCCACGTCCCTCTCTCTTGCCAATCCCCTCTCGGTGGGCGCGGATCGCCTCGACGATCTGAGCGCCGATTCGATAAACGGGGTTGAAGGAGCTCATCGGATCCTGGAAGACCATCCCGATCTGCTCGCCGCGCACCTTGTTGAGCTCGGGCTCGCTTGCGACCGCAAGCTCTGCTCCCCGCAGCTTCACCGAGCCCTCGATCCGCGAGTTGGGGGAGCGCGTGAGGCCGACGATCGTCTGTGCGGTAACGCTCTTTCCCGAGCCCGACTCGCCCACAATTGCCAAGACCTCTCCCGGCGCCAGGTCGAAGGAGACGTCGTCCACCGCTTGGATCTGTCCGCCCTCGGTGACGAAGCCGACCCGCAAGCCACGCACCGAGAGCAGCACCGAGGAGTTCACGATGCGGGAGTTCCCAGCCTGATCCTCGGATCGAGATAGGCGTAGGCGACATCAACCAGGGCATTGAAGAGGACGACAAAAAAGGCGCCGAAGAGGACGATCGCCATGATCGGTGGCAGGTCGGTGTTGATCAGCGATTCGTAGGCGTACTGACCGACGCCTTCGAGGCTAAAGATCGCTTCGATCAGAATCGCTCCCCCGAGAAGGGCACCGAAGTCAAGGCCAAAGAGGGTGACGATCGGAATCAGCGAGTTGCGCAAGACGTGTCGGGTCATTACTCGTCGCTCACCGAGCCCCTTGGCACGCGCGGTGCGGACATAGTCTTCACCCATGGCGTCGAGCATGTTCGAGCGCAGCACGCGACTGTAGAAACCGACGTAGAGGATCGCCAGTGTGACCCATGGTAGGACAAGGTGGCTGGCCCATTCGACCGGGTTTGCGGTGAGTCCCACATAGCCGCCGGAGGGGAAGAGTTCCACCTTGTAGGTGAGGTAGTTGAGGAAGATGGCCGCCAGCCAAAAGACGGGCATCGAGATGCCGGCCACGGCGACGATGGTTAGCGCCTTATCGAGGAGGCCGCCGGCCCGGACGGCCGAGAGGTAGCCGAACAGGATCCCGAAGAACATCCAGATCGCGGCGGCGCCGATGCATAGTGAGAAGGTTGCGGGGATCCCTTCGACGATCCGTTCATCAACGTTTTCCCGCCCCTGGTAGGAGATGACTTCTCCAGTGAAAATCTTCTTCATCATGGTCAGGTACTGCTGCGGGAGGGAATCGTCAAAACCCCATTCCTTGGTGATGCTGGCAACCAGCTCCGGGGTCGCGTTCTTGCCTGCCAGTCGCTGCGCTGGATTGGAATTGGGGATTACGTTGAAGATCAGAAACGTCAACACCGAGACGGCGAATAACACAGCCACTGTCCCGCCCAGCCGCCTGATCGCAAAGCGGGCCATCAGACCGCTGTTCCCTTTTGCTCGGCCAGGCCCGCGTGCGCCTCTAGTCGCAGCTTGGATTTCGGATCGAGAGCGTCGCGAAGCCCGTCGCCAAACACGTTGAGCGAAAGCACTGTGAGTAGGATCATCGTCCCCGGGATGATCGTCAGCAGGGGTGCGCTGGTGATCAGGTTGTTGCCGGTTGCGATCATTGTGCCCCAGGAGGCGTTGGGCGGCTGTACACCGACGCCGAGGAAGGAGAGCGCCGACTCGACCAGCATGTTGTTGGCGATGTTGAGGGTGAAAAAGACGATGATCATTGACCAGAGATTGGGAAGCAGCTCGCCGAACATCACCCGCAGTGAGCCGGCACCCTGGGCGATCGCGGCCTCGACGAACTCTTTCTCGCGCAGGGAAAGGACCTCGCCGCGGATCGGACGCGCCATGTAAGGGACGAAAACGACGCCGATGATCAAGATTGGGATCCAGATCGAACCTGCGGAAAGGCTGATCGGTCCGATCTGAAGGCCGCCGACGGCCAGCACGAGGCCAAGGGCGATCGCAAGCAACAGCACCGGAAAGGCCCAGACTACGTCCATCGCTCGGGAGATCACCGTGTCGGTCCAACCACGGTAGTAGCCGGCGATCAAGCCGAAGAAGGTCGCCAGGATCGTCGTGATTAGAGCTGAGAGGAGCCCGATGAAGAGCGAAGTGCGTCCCCCGTACATCAGCCGCACCATCTCATCGCGACCCAGGCGGCTGTCGGCTCCGAGAAAGAACTTGCCGCTTGCGCCGAGGAAGACCGGGCCGATCGGCTGCCCTTCCGGGCTGACGACGTCGCGCTTTTCGCCGTTGACAGTGATCTTCTCCAGCGTGTGGGTTGAATTTGGCCCCGTGCGGGCGACGTCATCGGCCCAGAGCGGCGCGGCGAGGACGAAAATGACGATCAAGATGAAAAGGTCGAGAGAAAGAAGTGCAGCTCGGTTGCGCTTCAGGCGTCGCAGGGCCAATCGCCAAGGGCTGCTTCCCGCGGTGCCAGGTTTCGCGTTGGGCTCGGAAGCCACAGGACTATTGTGAGGCGCGGAGCGGCTACTTGAACTGGAAGCTGGTCAGGTCATCCTCGAAGGTTGGATTGAAGACCACCTTTTCGAGGCTTATCGCGCTTGAGACGAAGGTCGAGACGGTGCCGGTGCCGTAGGGTACCCACGGCGCCTGTTGCATGTAGGCTTTGTCGAGAGCCGCGTATTCTTTTTTCTGCCTTGACCCGAGGGGTTCTTCGTCAAGCTTTGCAATTTTCGCGTTCAGTGTCGGGTCGTTGGTCTGAGAGAAGTTATTGTTGTTGGTGGGCATGATGCTTTCGCCTGCCAGAAGAGGCTGGAAGAAGTCGTTGGGGTGCGGGTAGTCCTGATACCAGTCATAGAAGCCGGTGTCGAGTTCAGGGGTTGATCGATTGCCGATCACGGTGGGGTAATTGTCGGTGTTTATTTCTTTCAGCTTTGCGTTGAAGCCTAGCTGTTGAAGCACGCCCTGGTAATAGGCCCCTGCTTCGTTGTTGGGACTTTCACTGTCAGTCCAGACTGTAATGTTGTGATCAGACGGGTTTGCTTCGGCAATCAACTGCTTGGCCTTGGCCATATCGTGAGGGTAGAGGTCGTATTTGCTGTAGCCGGGCATGCCTGGCGGAAGGATCTGATGTGTCGCTGCGATCGAACCGGCATAGATTCGTTCCAGGGCTTCGGTGTCGACGGCGTAATTGATCGCTTGACGAACCTTCAGATTGTCGAACGGCGCGCGCTTTGAGTTCATCCAGAAGTAGTAGGTGCTTACCGTACCCTCGACGCGGAACTGCGTACCTTCGTACTTGTTCTTTACTTTCGAATATAGGTCGGCGGGAGGTGGGGTCTGCATCCAGTCGGTCTTGCCGCGTTCGACTTCGTTCACCTGGGTCGAATGGTTGCGGACGACTTTGATGTCGATCCTGTCAACGTGTCCACTTGGGATTTCTGGCATCAGTTTCGAGTTGTTCTTCGCCCACTGGGGGTTGCGTTCGTATGACCAGCTCCGGCCCGGCTCGGATTTGACAATTGTGTAGGGCCCGGTGGCGGGCGGTGGGTTGGGGGTCTGATTTTTGGCGGGGGTGTTCGGCGGCACCGGGGCAGCGAATAGAAGCCCCAGCTCATTAATGAAGGTTCCCCGTGGCTTGATCAGATCGATGACGATTCTGCCCGTCTTGTTATCGGTCTTGATGCCGCGGATGCCGCCACGTTTGGTTTTGGCGAATTCTTCGGCTCCCACGATGTCGGTGTAGAAGGGAGTGCCGGGAGAATTGAGCCTGAAGAGGCGTTCCATCGCGTAGCCGAAGTCGGACGCCTTGACCGCGCTGCCATTAGAGTATTTGAGGCCCTTGCGCAGGGTCAGCGTGTAGGTCTTGCCCCGATTACTGATTGTCGGCAAGCTCTCGGCGAGACCCGGAATCACCTTGCTCCCTGCGACACCACTGGCATGGGCATATGTCAGTAACGGGATGTAGGTGTCATACATTGCAGTCCAACCTTCGACGGTGTATGAGAGCTGTGGATCAAGATAATCAGGAAAAGAGGCGTAGCTGCCGGTCAGGGTGCCGCCCTCCTTGCCGCCAGAGGAGCCGCATCCCGCCAGGTTTACCGACAGGGCAGCAAGGAGCCCCAGCACGATCAAAATTGCCCCAAACTTCTTCAACTCAAGATCTCCGCTTCGGTGGTGGTTTTGGGAACCGGCTCTGTATTCGACCTGGATTCCCCTGCCCCTCCGCGAGCGATGGCCGGAATCAGCTCAAGTGCTATTTCGTTCCCCGGGTCGATGCCGTTTGGGTCGGTTCTTGTGGCGAGCTCGGGCCACCTTGCCCCGAGTAGAGGTGCGGCTATTGCCGCGGTCGCCAAGACGCCGATTCCCGCGACCAGGAACGTCGTCCGCGGCCCCGACCCTGCGGCGATCAGCCCGCCGAGCAGGTAGCCGACTCCCGGCATTGCCGCTCCGATCGCCTCCAGCACGCTGAGGACGCGGGCCTGCATGCCGGGCCCGGTCAGGTCCTGTACGGCGCTGATCACGCCAACCCACTGCACGCCGTTGCCGGATCCCCCGAGAACGGACGCCGCGCAGGCGATCAGCAGGCTTGGGGCGGCGGCGAGCCCGAGGTAGCTGATCCCAACCGTCACCGTGCTGAGGAAGAGCAGAATGGGCAGCGCGGTTTGGCGCATCGCCGCGAATACGAAGCCGCCGATGACCATTCCTACTCCCCAGCTCGCAAGCAGGATTCCGTATCCGGTATCTCCCGCGCCGAGGGTCTCCTTGGCGAAGATGACCTCGACTGGAATCACGGCTGAGAAGAAGACAAATGCGGCCGCCTGGATCATCAGAAGTCGTCGCAGCGTGACTCTGCCACGAATGTGGGCAAGTCCGGCACCTACGCGCTCCCTCAACGTCCTCGATTCTGGCTCGCTGTGGGGAAGGCCCTTGCACGACACGAGGATCCAGCCCATAGCGCAGAAGGAGATGGCGTCGAGCAGCAGTGCCGACTGGATGCTGAACTCAGCGACGATGAGTCCGGCGAGAGCGGGCCCGACCGCCGCCCCCCATGTGAAGGCGAGGTTGAGGACGGCATTGCCGGAGCGAAGCTCTCCTTCGGGCTCGAGGAGGGAGACGACAATTGCTCGGGTCAAAGCGCGGCTGCCGACGGCCAGGATTCCGTCGAGACTGGCGAGGATAAGCACGCCCACCAGCGAGAAATTCGTCGCGAGTAGGGCAAGGCCGCCGAAGGCGGCCGCCTCCGCGCAATAGATCAGGGGAAGCGCGACGCGGGGCGAGGGTTGCTCGGCCTTGGCTACAAAGAGCGGTACGACGAGCGCGGGCAGGAACTGGGCAGCGAGGAATAGGGCTGCCGTGGCGACCGCGCTGCCGGTCTCGTCAAAGACGAGAACCGAGAGGGCGATGATGCCCATCCAGTCGCCCATCTCGTTTACCGCATAGGAAAGCGCGAGGCGGCGGAAGGCCGGGCGGCGCAGAGGGTCGCGCAGGCGTGGATTACTCACTTATTGGTATCCGGACCTTGCAGTTTCTGCACAGGTTTTCTTGCATTTGCACAACTTTTGGCCAGCTTGTGCTACAAAAGACCCAAGCTCTGAATCACTTTTGGCTTGCACTAGCAATCTGACCAACAGACGGGAGGCTTCGAATGGGCTTTCGCGGTCATTGATCCAACAGTAAGAAGACTTTAAGTCACGGTCGTGTATTTGCAACGTCTGTGCCAGTTTCGGAGGGCGCCCCAATCGGGCGCCCTTCTGTTTTTCGGAGCCAAGTACCGGTTTCCCGCTTCTCAGGCCCAATGCGGCCCGAAAGGTCAAGCCTGCGACGGCCGCCGACGCCGACCGCGCCGATGCAGGTTCAACTCCGACGCAGGGAATGCCGATGCATGCAGGAATCTGTATTCACGCCCGCGCGCGAAAGCTTGGCGCGGGGCGAAAGCCGATGCCAGAAAATCGTCCTTCTCGTCGTGTCATCACCGGCATGGTCGTCGGCCTCGTTGCGACGGCCGCCGCTGGTGTCTGGTGGGCGCCGGAGGCGAATTGGAATCTGGCCCTGGGGGCGCTGCTGCTTGCGTTCTGCGTATTTAGCGACCTGACCGCGGTAGACACCAAGTCCCACGTCCTCATTTCCGGTAGCTTCCTCGCCCTCGTCGTCGCGATGGTTCTGCTCGGCGGTACACCCGCTGCGCTACTGGGTGTTGGGACGATGCTTGCCGGTTGGCTTCGCTGGCGCGAAAGTTGGGGGTATCTGCTCAGCAACGTCCTCGCCTACGCGCTCTTCCCGCTTCTCGGAGGCGTCGCGTTCCATGCGGTTGTGGACCAGGCTGGCCTGACCCATAGTAATCCGGCCTTCTACCTGTTGATTTTCGCCCTCTTTCAGTTCGCCCTGGCGCTCAACTTTCTCATGGTTGCCAGCTATGGCTGCTACGTCGAGCGAACCCCCTTCTCCGACAAAGTGCGGCTTTTGCCGCCGGTCCTGCCGTCGGAGTTCGCAAGCGCGATGCTCGCGGTGGGAATCACCTTCATCTACTACCAGGTTGGCATCACGGCGATCGCCTTTCTCGGCATCGTTGTGATCACCTTCCAGTATTTGCTCGGCCAGCTGCTGCTCTCCCAGCATCGGGCCGAGGAGCTTGAGCAGCGCAGCAAGCAGCTTGCGAGCTTCCAGGTTGGGATGTTGAGCGCAATGCTGCGCACGCTCGATCTGCGCGACCAGATGACCGCCCGCCACAGCGCCGCAGTGGCTCGGTATTCGCGGGCGATTGCCCAACGGGCTGGCTATCCACGCAAAGAAGAGGAGCTGGTCCACATCGCCGCACTGCTGCACGATATTGGCAAGTTCATTCTCCCTGACCGAATTCTGAAGGCCAATGTGCCGCTCACTGATGAGGATTGGATGTTGATCCGCCGCCATCCCCAACAGGGTGCCCGAGTGGTCTCCAGCCTTGACGGCTACGGGCCCGTCGCCGAGATCATCCTTGCCCATCACGAGCGAATCGACGGCAAAGGCTACCCGCGCGGTCTCTCGGGCGATCAGATCCCGGAGCTGGCCAGGATCATCTCAGTCGCTGACACATATGACGTGATGACGGCCCGCGATTCCTACCGCTCGCCGACCTCCGCCTATGAGGCGATGCAGGAGCTTCGTCGTGTCGCCGGCAAGCAGCTTGACGCGGGGTTCGTCGAGATCTTTATCGAGCTGCTGGAGGGCGAGGACGTTTCCTTCCAGCACGGCGAGGCTGCCGACTTCGAGAAGGAGCTTGCGCTGGAAGCAAGGATCGCGGAGACGGCCAGTCCGGTTGGGGGTGGCAATCGCTTCCAGGCGCCCAGCGTCGGCGTTAGCTAGCCGCAAAGACCGCTACGCGCAGAGGGGCCCGCGGACGGATAGCGTTGGGTGATGCGCGCCGTCACCTTTCAAGCTCCGGGAGAGGTCCGAGTCGATGAGAAGCCGAGCCCCACGATCGGGGCCTCGGATGAGGCGCTGGTCAAGATCGAGGCTAGCGGCATCTGCGGTTCTGATTTGCATATCTACCACGGGCGGGTGCCGGTCGAGCCCGGCTTCACGATTGGCCATGAGTTCGTCGGCACTGTGCTGGGGGTTGGAGACGATGTTGACCGCGTTGGGATCGGCGACCGGGTGCTTGGTTGTTTTCACACTGCCTGCGCGACCTGCACGTCCTGTCTGCGGGGGGACTACCATCGCTGCCGCCGCGGGCGCACCTTTGGGCATGGCTCCAAGCTGGGCGATCTGCAGGGTGCCCAGGCCGAGGAGCTTTTGGTCCCGCGCGCGAATATGACCCTGCGGCGGGTTCCCGATGGGATGTCAGCCGATTTGGCCCTCTTTGCGGGGGATGTGATGGGGACCGGCTATCACGCGATCGCTCATGCCGGTGTCCGGGTCGGTGACACCGTCGCGGTGCTGGGGCTTGGACCGGTGGGGCTCTGCGCCGTGCAGGCCGCCCGGGCCAGCGGCGCGCTCAAGGTCTTCGCGATCGACACGGTCGAGCAGCGGCTCGAAATGGCGTCGCAGTTCGGCGCGATCGCTCTTCACCTAACCGAGCAGGATCCAAAACGAGCAGTTCGTTCGCAGACCAACGGTGGCGCCGATGTCGTCGTCGACGCTGTCGGAGATCCCGCTCCGCTGGAGATGGCGATCAGCCTTGCCCGCGACGCCGGCACCGTTTCGGGCATCGGCGCCTACGCGGGACGGGGTGAGGTTCCATTGGGGCTTGCCTGGCTGAAGGGTCTCACCCTGCGACTCGGGCTTGCCAACGTGATCGCCCACGTGGATCGCGTACTTGCGTTGATCGAGGCCGGAGTTCTCGACCCCTCTCCCCTGGTAACTGATCACATGAGTCTTGAGCAGGCACCCGAGGCCTATGAGCTCTATGACAAAAGGGAAGCGCTGAAGATTGTCTTGAGCCCCTGAGGCTCGAGCGGGTTCAACACTGCCATCCCTCGGTCGGGAGCTCCTAGAGATGGGATTCGAACCGACCGCCAGGCCGCTGCAGGGCTGCTGAGATCAGGAATTCAGGCGGAGCGAACCGGGAGTAAGGAGGAGTGGCAGCGCTAGGGCGCTGCCTGGGTCGCGGTGGGAGTCATCGGGCTGCGGTGGTGGCGGAACATCTCTTCGACCCACCTGTATGCGCGGCGCTCCTTCAGCGGTTGACGAAAGCGTTCAATCCCAGCCGGTGGCTCTTCCGTGGAGGGAAGCGGCCCCTCCTCGGGAAGAACCAGCGGATAAAAGAGCGAAGCTGCCGTCAGGTCGGCGACGCTGAAGCTGTCGCCGACCAGATAGTCCTCACTGCCGAGCTCGGCTTCGAGTCGGTCTAGAGCGGCCAGGACCTTCTCAGCAGAGCGCTCAGCCGCCCCGGGGCTGCGGACCCTGAAACGCAGCCCCGAATAAGTTCGAGCATATGCGGCTGCTGCACGACTCATGCGGGCGAGGGGTCCGGGAGCCGTTTGCTTCATCAGCTCGTTGAACCGCTCGGGGTCTTTGCCTAGCTCATGAAATACAAGGAGCCGAATATGTGGGCCCAACTCCTCATCGAAGAAGTCCTCAAGCTCCAGAGCGCGGCGGCGGTGATCGGGGTTCTCGGGGTAGAGCGGAGACTCGGGAAAGCGCTCCTCCAGGGCAGCGATGATCGCGGTCGAATCCCCGATGCCCCGCCCGTCCAGCTCGATCACCGGGAAGGTTGCATGGGCGCCGCGGGTCAGCCAAAGGGCGATCGGGATGTGGACGCCGGGAACCGGCGCTCTGCGCTTATGCGCCACACCCTTGTGGCTGAGAGCCCAGCGCGCCTTCTCGCTGAAATGCGAGATATCGATCTGCCAAAGGGTCGGGAGAGGTTCGCTCATTGCGTTCTTGTCACCGTCGTGGCAGCATAAACCCAAGATGGCGCTACTCAGTGACTCCGAGATCGAGGCCGGTCTCAACCAACTGCACGGCTGGAAGCGTGAGCGCGATTCGATTGTCAAATATTTTGATCGTGGCGATTTCGTCGGCTCGATCAAATTCGTTGAGAGCCTGGTCGAGCCGGCCGAGGAGATGGGCCACCATCCCGACCTTGAGATCTCCTGGAGCGAGGTCAAGGTGACGATCTCGACCCATTCAGAGGGCGGCCTTACGGGCGCCGATTTCGAGCTCGCGGCGAAGATCGACGCCCGTTTGTAGGGTGACCTCGATGCGGCCTCCCCTCGCCACCTTGCTCGGGCTAAGCGCCCTCTGTCTCCCTGCGCTGTTCCTGGCCGGTTGCGGCGGGGCGGGTTCGATGACTACCGTACTTACACGGACGACCACCGTGGCGCAGGCGACCACAAATTCCACCGCTACGGCGACCACAAAGTCCACCGTTACCAGCACCCAGACCGAAGCCAGCACAGAAGAACAGCAACCGACGCGAACCGTCCATCTCTCCAACTTCCGCAGCCCGACCGGCAACATCGGGTGCGTGTTGCTCGATGGAATCGCCCGTTGCGACATCAATAAGCGCGACTGGACGCCGCCTCCCCGGCCGGCCAGCTGCCCACGCGAGGTCGATTTCGGACAGGGTCTTGAGATGCAGCGCGCGGGACCCGGCAAGTTCGTCTGCGCGGGCGACACCGCCCTGGACCCGACTGCCACGTCGCTTGCCTACGGCACGGCATCGCATTTTGGCGCTTTCACCTGCCTCAGTCGCTCTACCGGGATGACCTGCACAGACCCAGCGACCGGGCACGGATTCTTCATCAGCATCCAGAGCTACCGAACCTTCTGAGCGGTTGGCCAAGCGAAGACAGCGCCGATCCAGACAGAAAGCCCCGACCGTGGACTACAGCGACGCAGAGGGCAACGTGCTGACCTTGAGGCAGGGGCTCAGTCCGGCCACCGTCGCCAAGATCGCCCAGCCTCCAACCCGCGACGCGACCTCACTCGAGGATGCCTGGCGTCGGCGCTCGGAGTTGTTGTTTGAGCGGCTCGCCGTTCGTTGGGATCTCGCGGGCCTTCCGATCACCGACCAGGCGATGTTGCTCGGGCGCTATCGCATGGCCGACCACGAGACCCAGCAGTGGGTTCGCCAGACGATCGCCACCCACATTGAGCGCCATATTCCCGAGCTCTCAAGCTAGCCGTGATCGGCCGCGGCCTCCTCGATCAGATCAGCGCGTGGCTGAGGAGCTGAAAATCAACGACCGCCTTTCGATCCCGTTGGCTGAGATCGAACTGCGCGCCAGTCGCTCCTCGGGCCCCGGGGGCCAGCATGCAAACGTGACCGCCTCGCGGGTCGAAGCGGTATTCGACGTTGAGGCGTCGGCGACCCTCGCTGCGCCCGAGCGAAGTCAACTACTGCAACGGAGTGGCCGCCTGATCACCGCCGTCGCCCAGGACGCGCGCAGTCAGGCCCGCAACAAAGAGCTAGCGCTGGAGCGTCTTGCAGCGAAGCTCTCCGTCGGACTTAAGGTTTCGCCCATGCGCCGCCCGACGAGGCCGACGAGGGCCTCCCGCAAACGCCGGCTTGAGCAAAAGCGCCGCACCGGAATTCGCAAGCGAACTCGTCGCAATCCCTCCAACGAGGACGGCTGAGCGAAGGCTCTCAGCCGAGTTGGGGACAGAGGCGTCCAAGAACTGCCCCCACCGGGGTATCGCCATCTCGACCCACCGCCCCAAGCCCGCTGCAAAGACCCCAACGCTCGGTGGCTCCGACGCGGGGTGCTCCGCTGAGACTGCCTGGATGATCAAGCGGGTTCCGTGGGCTGTCGCAGCATCGAGGGATCTGTGCGAGGTGTCTCGCTCGGCGGCGGTGATCTTGCACCTGCCCAGTGGAGTTCCTGAATTGTGGGAGGGATCGAGCCGTGCAGTCGTCTTCTCGCCGCGCTCGATCTTCTGATCGGGCGACCTAGGTTCGCGGTCGAATTGGGCTCTCGCTCACCCTCGCTCGTATCGGCGTAGTCTCAACCCGCGCCTTACGGAGGTTTGCAGACCAACGACCAGATCGAGTGGATAGATGCCCAAACCAATCAGTGCACATGAAGCCGCGATGCTCTACGGAAATCGCTTCCTCACCGAAGACGCACCCGACGGTGACTTCCCGCCCGCTGGGATGTCGGCACTGGATGCGATGCGCCTGCTCGGGGAGGACTTAGCGCTCGAGGGTGATCCGCAGCGCAACCTGGCCACCTTCGTGACGACCTGGATGGAGCCCGAGGCCGATCGGATTATCGCCGAAAACCTCTACCGCAACTTCATCGACCACGCCGAGTATCCGATTTCGGCTGAGATTGAGCAGCGCTGCGTCCGAATGCTGGCCGACCTCTTTCACGCGCCCGGGGAGACCACCGGGGCACGGACCCAGGGATCCTCGGAGGCAATCATGCTCGGTGCGCTGTCTTTGAAGTGGAAGTGGCGCGTGCGCCGCCAGGCCGATGGAAAGTCGACCGAGAAACCAAATCTTGTCTTCGGCGGTGACGTCCACGTCGTATGGGAGAAGTTTTGTCGCTACTTCGACGTCGAACCACGGATCGTCCCTCTGCAGGAGAACAAATACGTGATCGGAGCCGCCGATGTCGAGGCTCAAATCGATGAGAACACGATTGGGGTTGCAGCGGTGCTTGGTACGACCTTCACCGGTCACGCCGATGACATCGTTGGTATCAACAAGCTCTTGGTCGATCTGAAGGCCGACAAGGGGCTCGACGTTCCCCTCCACATCGACGGTGCCAGTGGCGGTTTCGTCTGGCCGTTTCTCTATCCGGACTCCGAATGGGATTTTCGCCTTGAGCAGGTTCGCTCGATCAATGTCTCAGGCCATAAGTTCGGCCTCGTCTACCCCGGAATCGGATGGCTGATCTTCCGCGAGAGCGCGGATCTTGCTGAGGATCTCGTGTTCTATGAGAACTATCTGGGCAAGAGGGATGCAACCTTCACCCTAAACTTCTCAACCGGCGCCGCGATGGTGCTCGCCCAGTACTACAACTTCGTCCGCTACGGACGCGAGGGCTATGGCTACATCATGGCAGCGATGCAGGAGAACGCCAGGGCGCTGGCCGCAAACCTGAAATCAAGTGGCAACTTTGAACTGATCGGAGACGGTGAGGAGCAGCTGCCGCTGGTGGCCTTCAGGCTTGCCGAAGAAAAGAACTACGACGAGTTCGATGTTTCCTGGCAGCTCTCGGCGGAGCGCGGTTGGATGGTTCCTGCTTACACCCTTCCCCCAAACGCCGAAAAGGTGAAGATTCTGCGGGCGCTCGTCAAGCAGACTCTGAGCCGCGAGCAGGTCGACCGCCTCTCTGAGGACATCGCCGATGCATGCTCGACGCTTGAGAAAAAGGGCGGCGCTCACCCCACGGAGCGCAAGCGAGTTAAGACTGGGACCGGCTATTGAGGGATCGGCAATGAGCGCCTCATCGGATCCCGCTGAAGCAGCAAACTCGCCAAACCTCGCCGGGTCGGCGCCGGTTGAGAACAACCATGCCTACGCGGAGGTCAATGGCATTCGACTGCACTATGTCGAGGCGGGCGAGGGGCCGCTGGTCGTCTTGCTTCACGGTTTTCCTGAGTTCTGGTACTCCTGGCGCCATCAAATTCCCGCCCTCGCTGAGGCTGGCTACCACGTGGTCGCACCCGATATGCGCGGCTACAACCTGTCCCAGAAGCCCCTCGGCTGGCGCCAATATGACGCCGAGCATCTCGGCGCAGACACCGCCGCTCTGATTCATAGCTTTGGCGTCGATCGCGCCCATCTCATCGGTCATGACTGGGGCGCGGCGGTCGCTTATCTAACCGCGATGCAGCACCCAGACGTAGTCGATCGACTCGCGATCCTAAACGTGCCCCATCCGGCACGAATGCTGGACGGCTTTCGTACCGTCAAACAACTTCGCAAGAGTTGGTACATGTTCTTTTTCCAGATTCCGCGACTACCTGAGATGCTGCTGGCGCGAGACGGGTATGCCCGCGCAAGGCGCTCGTTGCTAGAGGATTCTCCAACAGCGTTCAACGAGGTCGATTTGGAGCGCTACGTCGAGGCCTGGTCACAGCCGGGAGCTCTGACCGGAATGCTCAACTACTACCGGGCCGCGCTGCGCCAATCACCGCGCCGGGCGTTGCAGCGCATGAGCCCGATCGAGGCTCCGGTGCTTGTCATCTGGGGCGAGCGCGACCAACACCTGGGCAGCGAGCTCGCTCGACCGAAGCCGCAATGGGTTCCCAACGTACGGGTTGAGCGCCTTCCCGAGGCCACCCACTGGGTGCAGCACGATGCACCCGAGCGCGTCAACCAGCTGCTCAAAGAGTTTCTCCAATAATCCCAGTCCTTCGCTCAGTAGATGAGGCCGACGTGGCCGATCTTCGGCGGATCCACTCCAGCGCTGAGGTGATGCGCTGGTGGGGACCCCCTGAGGAGGGGTTTCCAATGTCTGATGAGCCCGAGTCGACCCGTCTGACGATCGAAGTTGAGGGCGCGGTCGCCGGGATGGTGCAATTCCACGAGCAACTTGAGCCAAAATACCGCCATGCGAGAATCGATCTGTTTCTCGACTCGGCCTTTCAGGGACGCGGTCTCGGCACGGAGGTAGTGAGGCGCGTCATAGACCGGTTGGTCGCAGACCGGGGGCATCACCGGATCACGATCGATCCGGCTGCGGCCAACGCCGCAGCGATCCGCGCATATGAGAAGGCTGGGTTCAAACGGGTGGGCATCATGCACCGCTATGAGCGAGACGTCGATGGAGAGGGTTGGCACGACGGCCTGCTGATGGAGTTTGTCGCCGAGCAGGGGCGGTGATCGCGCTCAGCAAGGATGGCGCGGGCTCCGATTGGCGGTTAGATCTGCGTGCAGGTGCTGGAGTGAGCCGGTTACGACCACCTCGTCCTGCAACACCACACTCGTCAGCTGGGTGCGCCGCTGGTGCCGCAGTAATGGAATCGCCCGCACAAACATGCGCCGACTCTCCAGCTCGGTTTGAATCAGCGTGCTGCGCAGCGCTCGGCACCTTGACGGTGCACCGATCCGCTCGCTCTGCTTGATCTCGGCATCGACCCTCGGAACGTAGCTGGTGAGGGTGTGCGCCGTTGCCTGATAGGCGCTCACTCCAGGCGTTTTGATCGCGGCGAGAACCTCGGCATTCGCATGACTCTGCTGCAATTGGTTTGTGATCAGAGCCAACCTGTTGACGTAGCGATCTTCGGGCGATACGGCAGCGGAGGCAGGGCGCCTTGAGGATGCGCGAGGAGCCAGGTCGGGCGCGACGGGCTGTCTTTGTGTCGCTCGAGGAGCCTCTCTGTGGCGTTGGAGCTGGGCCTTTGGCGAGCGGGGCTTATCGCCTGCGCCACTTGTTCCGCAACCGAGGAGGGCGAGGGCAGAAGTGGGGAGGAGCATTGCGACCAAACCGAAGCGTGTAGTCGCCTTCATTGTCAGAGCATCGAAGCAGATCGAGGCCGATTAAGCCATCCCTAAGACCTCCTGGCGGCCCCCCTTCAAAGAGCGCAGCCAGCTGCTCGGGCCGATCAGAATTCGAGTTCGAGGTCGCATCCAGCGCAGCACAGAAAGCAGGTTGGCTTGCCCCAGTGAAACGCAGCCTGCCGTCGGGCCGCCGGTCTGCTCGTGCAGGAAGATTCCCGACCCTCGCCCATAGATCGGATGGCGATAGTTGAAGTCGATCACGGCCGCGTAGCGGTAGGCAAGAGCATGACTTGACCAGAGGTCCTCATCGGCTGGGGCACAGGGTGTGCGAGTGACCCAGCGGTTGTAGTCGGCGCGCGTTCCCGCCCAGCAGGAACCCGGCACCAGGCGTCGCCAGCGAAAGCCAGTGACGCCGGGATTTGGGCGCGAACCGAAGTCATAGACGAAGCCATAGTCCCCAATCGGAGTTGTGCCATCTCCCTCATGTCGGCGTGCGGGACGTGAGAGGCCGTTGTAACCAATTCGTGCCCCCATCGCTTCGCGCACGATTCGCCAGCGCCGAGCAGCGCTGCGCTCATATGTTCTGGCTGTCGCGATTGTGGTGCGCATCCTCGTGGTCGCGATCTCAATCACCCGATCGACCGACTCCAACCCCCTCATCCCATTGGGATTGATCCCCGGGGCAATACTTGCCGAGGCGGCAGAAGCAGCGAGCAGCCCCAGCGCTGCGACGAGTAGCAGCGCTGCCATCGAGCCCTGACCTACGCTGCTCATATCTGGCTTCCTTGCCTGCCGGATTGATCTTCCGTTGATGCGTCCTCTCGCCCGGTGGGGCCAACCAGTGGGGGCCGAGTTCATCGCCCAGGCTCAATTTCGGTGGAGACTCCAACCCGCCCGAGGGCGGCAAGGAAGGAGGCCGGATCAAAGGCCTGCGCCGGTGCGAGCGCCCCGCGGCGATCAAAGCCGGGATCCGCGCAGAGGAGGGCGGCGTGTGCGAGAGCTGAAGCTGTGAGGCCGTAGACGTCTGAACCGCTCACCGTACCGCGGCGGGTACTCGCCGCGGTCCTCGCCTCACAGCTGATCACAAAGCGCGACGCTTTGCGACGTCGCTCGCTGGGCTCCGCCGGCAATCTGCGGATCAACGCCCCCGCCGCGCTTCGCAGTGGAGTGCGCATCGCCAGGTTAAGAGCTGGAGTGCTGGCGAGGGCCAGCGGCATCAGTGGGGGTGGGATGACCATGCCGCTGAGCAGCGTGCGGACGCTTTCGGTCTGCACGTGGCGGGGAACCGTGACCTGCTCTCCGGCGGGATAGCGGAGCATCTGCTGCTCGCCGATTGGCTCAGAAAAGTGCCATCGTCCTCCGCTTGCGCTGCGGGGCGCTGGCCGCAGCGCTCCGCCCTGCCAAACAAAGTCAGCACCGCGCATGATCTCAAGCGCCGAGAGGGCGGTCCCCTGGGTCGGTGTGAACCCGCTCACCCAGTAGGCGATGACGATCTCCTCCAAGGGCCCCATCTGCTCCGCCGTTAGCGCCGCGAGCAAATCGCCTGGAGCGAAATCAAACCCCATCCCCGAAACCAGCGCGGAGTTGTTTTGCGCCGCGCTATTGCCGTAGCGCTCAAAGGCCATCTTGATGAATGGCTGCTCACCGGTCGTATCGAGGTAGTGAGTGCCCGCCTCCACCGCGGCAGAGAGGACCGCCTCACCGTGGAGGCCGAAGGGACCGGCGCATGCCACGACAACCGCGCACGGTTTGAGCAGCGAGCGCAGCGCCCCGGGATCGCTGAGCGAAGCGGTCATACTCGGGACCCCGCCCAACTCTCTTGAGAGATCGGCAAGCTTGGCCTGGTTGCGCCCAGCGATGATGAATTCGGCCCCGCGCCGATGCAGCTCCCGACAGATCAGCTTTCCGGTGAAACCGGTCGCACCATAGACCGCGATCGGACCCCTTTGAGACCTCCCAGCGGACCCGTCGATGTCCTTTGCCATGGTTTGCACCGTAGCCGACCGCGATCTCCTTCCGGTCCGGTGCAGATCTCTGCAGAGTCTGATCGGGTCCCCTAATTCGGTCGCTTTGGAGGGGGCGATCGATCCTCACAAATTGGATAACCTGGCGCCCGCAAGAGAGGCTTCCGCCGCAGGTATCCCGAGTGAATTCGTTTCGAGGCGAGAGGAGGAAGACGGCATTATGGGCAGCGAAGGAGCGCGCCGCGGAGGCTGGTCCGTGATCGTTGCCTACGCACTGGTTTGCGCGGGGACGCAGGTGCTCTGGCTCACCTACGCCGCGATCGACACCGAGACGGCGAGTCACTATGGAGTCTCGGTGTCGGCAGTCGGTTGGCTCTCGGAGATCTTTCCACTCCTTTACGTTGTCCTTGCGATCCCGGCTGGGCGAATGCTCGATCGCTGGTTTCGCCCGGCCCTGGCAGGCGGCGGGGTACTGATGGCTGGCGGGGGATTGCTGCGCCTGGGTGGTGACACCTTCGCCTGGGCGATGGCCGGCCAGGTGATCGTGGCCGTCGCTCAACCGGTGATCCTCAGTGCCGTCAGCAAGCTCGCCGGGGACTACCTGCCCGTTGCCGAGCGCCCCGCGGGAATCGCGGTTGGTTCAGCCGGCAGCTTTGTCGGCATGCTCCTCGCCTTGATCCTGGGCCCGACTCTAGGCGGCCATGGACACATCGAGCGGTTGCTTGTCGTCGAGGCGGTGCTCGGCGTCGGCGCTGCCATCGGTCTGGGTGTGGCGCTGCGTCGACCGGGCGTTGAAACTGAAGAGAGCGCCGCGATCCAAGGCAGTGCCGCGCGGGCACTGTGGGCGCTGCCGGCGATGCGCACCCTCTGCGGGCTCGTCTTTGTCGGCTTTGGCATTTTCGTCGCTCTCGCCACCTGGCTGCAGACGCTTCTGCACCCATCTGGCGTTTCTGAACAGACCGCCGGAGCGCTCCTTGTCGGGATGATCGTCGCCGGAATCATCGGCTGCGCCCTGTTGCCTCCGATCGTCGCCAGCCGTGGTGCTGAGCGAGCCTTCATGCGCAGCGCCGTGCTGGTCGGCTGCTTTGGTTGCATCGCACTTGGGTCGATGCCCTGGCTTGGGGTGCGGGCTATCGCGATCGTCGCAATGGGCTTCGTCCTTTTGCCGGCCCTGCCGATCATCCTCACCGTGGCCGAGCAGCTGGCCGGCTTTGCCGCCGGGACCGCCGGAGCGATCGTGTGGATGGCCGGCAACCTGGGCGGGTTGATCGTTGCGCTAATCGTCCAGGGACTGGTGCACGACCCGCTGCCAGCGTTCCTCGCGATGGCCGCCATCTCACTTCTGGGGCTGTCGCTTGTCGCGAGGTTCCCTTCCCCAGAGGGAATCCTCGCTCAAAGACTAAGACCCTCCGGTTCAACCGAGGCCCCCGTGGAGGAGTTGGCGGCGTTCTGAGATGGACACCCGTGTCAGGGGGCAGTTGATTACTTCGATAAAGAGTGGGTGTTCAGGCTGATGGTCCTTGAACTGCGGTCGGGCGGCTGGCGCGTTTGGCAACAACAATTGGTCGCTCTGAGATTCGCGGGTCCAAACCGCAGGAAGTGTCCGGCCGTTGGCTGCCTCACCTGGCGTCGCGAGTCGGAGGTCGATCCTACGCCGGAGAGGGTATGATCAAAGCTGGACCGTGCTAGGTGGGGAATTAGCGGTGCCCTGTAATCCGCAATCCGCTCTAGCGGGGCCGAATCCCGTTCTGAGGGGCCGGCCTTCGGGGTCAGTACGCCGCGAGCGGTGCTGACGGCCGGGTCCTGCGCGACGTGGGCACGCGAACCAGGTCAGGTCCGGAAGGAAGCAGCCTTAAGCGGATGCCGCGGGTGCCGCAGGTGAGCCCGGCCCGAGCCAAACGCGGCGGGCACGCCCGGGGACCCTGTTTCGAAGTCGGGTGCACGGTCCACTTTCATCTCTCGATCAGTTCCAGATATGCGCCGCCGCCGGGTCACCGCGTGCTCGCAGAGACCGGTCGCGGCTCAGGTCCCAGTGGCCCCGCCCTTTCTTGATCGCGGCGCCCACCGCCAGCCCGCGGCTGGGAGACTCTCCCGGTGCTCGATGAGCGTTGGATCAGATCACTTCACGTCGAGGCGATGCGGCGGACTGATCTGCACGCAGAGAGAGAGCCCCACGTCCTCTTTCAGGCCTCCACCATCGGCGCGCTGCTGCAGGGCTCCTACGATGGTGACCTGAGCTGCGCCGAGCTGCGCCGTCACGGCAACCTCGGCCTTGGCACCCTGAACGGCCTCGACGGCGAGATGATCTGCATCGACGGGTGCTTCTTTCGCGCCGACGCTGCAGGAGTAATCGATCCGGTCAAAGACGAGGCCAAGACTCCCTTTGCGGTCCTCACTCGCTTTGTCCCCGAGGTCGATGAGACAATCGAGGGGCCGCTCACAAACGCTGATCTGCTGACGGCGCTCGACGCCCTCGCCCCGCCTGGGGCAACGTCCTTTGCGGTGCGGATCGACGGGGACTTCGACTTGGTCCACGCTCGTTCGGTGCCGCGCCAATCACCGCCCTATCGGCCGCTGGTGGAGGTGATCGCCGATCAGCATGTCTTTGACCTGAGCGCGGTTGAGGGCACGATGATCGGATTCCGGTTCCCCAGCTACGCCGAGGGGATCCAGGTGGGCGGCTATCACCTGCACTTCATCAGCGCCGACCAAAAGCGTGGCGGTCACGTGCTTGACTTGCAAGCTGGCTCGCTGCGAGCTCGCATCGATCCGTCCAGTGAGCTTCATATCGAGCTGCCACCCGGTGTCGAGCTCGACAACCCCGCGCTCGCCCTGCAAACCCATCGCGCCTTGGAGCGGGTCGAGCACCGGGGCTAACCGAGGCTTGAGCGCCTAGCCAACCCGAACGGAAGTCGCGGTCGCTCACGGGCAGCGGCGATAGACCTTCCAGGACTGGTTGCCGGTGACGAAATGAAAACCATGAGGGACGCTCAGCTTGAATCGGGTCGGGTCGTTGGGGTCGAGGATGTAGTTGTGGATCACGAAGGGGCTGGCCGGGTCGACGAAGTAGCCAGCTTCCGCCAGCTTTTTCTTTTCCTCCGGCGAGACCGCCTCGCTGGCGCTGACGATGTCGGTCGGCTTCACATTGAGGCCGAAGGCCAGCCGCGGCACGGCGCGGTGGTTGGGTACCGCGATCGGCCCGCAGAGCGGCTTGAAGGCGCCCGCTTCGACCAGATGGGTGAGGTCGCGCTCGATGTTGCCCTGGTTGGTCACGTCGGTGTTGACCGTCGAGTCGAGGCTCCACTGATTGGGAAGCCAGATCACGAACATCGCGACGACGATCGCGGCGAAGAGCTGCCAGCGACGACGCCAGGGGTGGCCGGGCTCCAACAGGCGCCAGCCGAGCAGAGCCAGCGCGACGAAGACAGAGAGCACCGCGGCCGCCAGCATCGTGTAGCGGGCGATGATCGCCAGGCCGGCGCAGGCGAGGATGGCGAAGGCCGCCCCGGCGAGGAACGCGGCGGCGATGCCAAGCGCCGAGCGGCGGCGCAGGAAGGCGAAGCCGAGCACGAGGCCCCCGGCCGCACCGATCATCCCCGGCCACTGGAGAACTTCGCCGAGGCGGCGCGGTCCGTAGAGGAGGAGATCGACCGGGCCGGTCTGGCGCCGCAGGGTTTCCACCGTCTTCTGGGTGCCGGTCAGGGAGTAGAGCGGGTTGCCTGTGGTGGCCGAGTCAAACAGCACCCAGGCGAGCGGCGCGAGGAGGGCCAGCATCGCCAGGGCGGCCAGCTCCCGCCGGCTGCGCTCCTGGCGCCAGCGCAGCCGGCGGGAGCGCAGCCCCCTCGACCGCGCTTCCGGCCTTTGCTCGATGTCTAGCGCCAGGTAGGCGAGGTAGGCAAAGGAGAAGAGCCAGGCCTCCGGTCGCAGCAGCCCCGCCGGTAGGAGCAGTGCCAACACGGGCCATCCACACCGTGGTCGTTTCGTCTCGATCACGAGCGCGCCGAGGCAGAGCGCGATGTAGGGGAGGTCGATGTAGGCGACCAGGCCATTGGAGAGGTACGGCGCCCTCGTGATCACGATCGCGGCCGCGACGACGCCGATCCAGCGGTCAAACCAAAGCGTCCCAAGTCGGTAGACCAGATAGGTGACCAACCCCACCGAGGCGTAGGCGATCGCCATCGTCACCACGATCGTTCCCGCGTTGCCGATCGGCGTGCTCACCACGCCAAGTAGATCGGCGAGCGGATGGGGAGTGGGGGGCAGCGCCGCTCCGTAATCGGGATGCATCCCGTGGGCAAGTTCCCTACCCCAAAGCAGCGCATAGATCGTGTCGTAGTTGGGGAAGCCGACCGGGAAAACCGCCAACAGGATCGCCGTCACGGCAGCGACCCAGGCGGCCGGCGTCAGCCAGCTGGAGACCCTCGATGGCACCGGCGCAAGGTACAGGTGACAGTCCTCCCACGATGCCTTCGGGGCTCAGTTCAGCCGCAGATAGACTGGCCGTGTCCCCCGATGACCGAGTCACGCTCCCTCTACCGCCGCCACCGCCCGGGCTCCTTCGATGAAGTGGTGGGCCAGCAGCACGTGGTCCGCACCCTGCGAAACGCGGTCGAGCGCGACAAGGTCCACCATGCCTATCTGTTCGTTGGTTCGCGCGGCACCGGCAAGACCTCGATGGCGAAGATCCTCGCGCGCTCGCTCAACTGCGAGCGCGGCGGTCCCACCGTCACCCCCTGCGGAGAATGCAATTCCTGCCTGACGATCGCCGCCGGCACCTCAATCGATGTGATCGAGATGGACGCCGCCTCCAACCGCTCAGTCGATGATGTCCGTGACCTGCGTGAGCGCGTCGCCTATGCCCCCGCCGCCGGGCGCTGGAAGGTCTACATACTCGATGAGGCCCACATGCTCACCAAGGAGGCCTGGAACGCCTTCCTGAAGACGTTGGAGGAGCCTCCGCCGCAGACCGTCTTCATCCTGGCAACCACAGAGGCCCACAAAGTGATGGCTACGATCGCCGATCGCTGCCAGCGCTTTGACTTCCAACGCCCCTCCTTGGAGCAGATCTCTGAGGTGCTGCGGCGAGTCGCGAGAGCCGAGGGAATCGATGCGGAGGAGGGTGCGGTGGCGCTGATCGCCCGCTCGGCCTCGGGAAGCTTTCGCGACGCGCTGGGAACGCTTGACCAGATGGTCGCCTTTGGCGGTGAGAAGGTAAGCCTCGCCGAGGTGATCGAGCTGCTCGGCGCCGCCGACGCGGAGCTTTTGTTTGAGGCGGTCGACGCGGTGGCGGCCGAGGACCCAAAGGGAGTGCTGGTAAGCATTGAGCGGATGTCGAGCTCCGGTCGCGATCCATCCCAGTTCGCCCGCGATTTGCTTGACCACCTTCGCCACCTGCTGATCACCCAGACAATCGGCAAAATTCCCAGCACCTTCGTTGTAACGGCCTCTGACCCCGACCGCCTCGCCGCCCAGGCGGCGGCGATCGGGCCGGCGATGCTGATTCGGACGATCGATGAGCTGGCGGAGGCTCTGAGCGCCGTCCGCGAGGGCGACGATGCCCGCCTTGCTGTTGAGATCGCCCTGCTCAAAGCCTCCCGCCCCGACCTCGATCCCTCCAGCGAGGGTCTGCTGCGCCGAATTGAGCGCCTCGAGCAAAGACTCGGCGCGACAACCCCCGCCGCGCCGACACCGCCGCAGCAACCAGAGGAACCCCGCGGCGAGGAACCAGATCTCCCTGAGGCCGGAGGCGAGGGGCCGATTGAGGCCGAGTTAAAGCCAGTCGACTTGGAGCGGATCGCTCGCCTCTGGCCGGCGGTTCTTGATCAGCTGCGCCAGGCTGGGGCGCCTGCGCTGGCAGCGCTTTTTGAGGGAGCGAGCCCGGTGGAGGTGGACCGCGAGGGCGCGACCCTAACCGTCGGCTTTCCGACAAGCGCCACTTTCAATAAACGAAAGGCGGAGGCACCCGAGAAGCGCCAGCAGGTCGCCGAAGCGCTGATGGCCGTCACCGCGGAGCGATTGCGGCCACTGTATGTGGTCCTAAACGCGGAGGCCGAGCAGGCCGCTGGCGTTGAAGAGCAGATCGATGAGGCCGAACTGTTGGAGCGGTTAAAGAGCGAGTTCGATGCGGAGGAGGTCGGTTAGGTGGCACGCGGCGGAGGGCCCGGAGGCCTTGACGTAAACGCCCTGATGAAACAGGCACAGCAGATGCAGAGTCAGATGCTGCAGGCGCAGGAGGCGCTCAAGGATGAGCTCGTCGAGGCGAGCTCCGGGGGTGGGATGGTCAAGGTGAAAATGAGCGGAGATCTCAACCTCCGCGAGATCACGATCGACCCCGAAGCTATCGACCCCGAGGAGGCAGAGCTGCTCGCCGAGATGGTGCAGGCCGCGGTAAATGATGTGCTGCGCGCCGCCCAGGAGCTGGCGGCGGCGAAAATGGGCCCAATCACGGGCGGCCTTGGTGGCCTGCCGGGACTCTGAATCTCGTGAGCCAAGAACTCGACGCTGGCCGCTCTTTGGCCTCGCCAAGGGCCCCTCGCTTTGAGCGCTGAGGGTCCGGCGCCGCTGGCGCGCCTGGTCTCTGAGCTCTCGCGGCTGCCCGGGATCGGACAGCGCACCGCCCAACGCCTCGCCTTCCACCTGCTGCGCGCGCCCGATCAGGAGGCGGCGGCACTTGCCGCCGCGATCGGTGAGGTAAAGGAGAAGGTGGGTCTTTGCGAGCAGTGCTTCAACCTCGCCGAGGGTCCACTCTGTCGGATCTGTGAGGATTCGAGTCGCGATCGGACGATCATCTGCGTGGTCGAGGAGCCCTCGGATGTGATCCCGATCGAGCGCACCCACGAGTACCGGGGCCTCTACCACGTTCTCGGTGGTGCACTCTCACCAATTGACGGGATCGACCCCGAAGACCTGAAGATCGCCGAGCTCATCGAGCGAGTGAGTCGGGGCGAGGTGGGCGAGGTGGTTCTGGCCACCAACCCGACTACCACCGGGGAGGCAACCGCCCTCCACATCGCCGAGCGACTGCGGGGCGCGGTCAGGGTCACCCGCCTCGCCAGCGGGCTCCCGGTTGGTGCCGACCTAGAGCATGCCGATGAGGTCACGATCGGCAAGGCCCTCGCCGGTCGCCGCAGCCTCGATTAGGCATCGAGGTGGACAAGCATCTGAGCGCAAATTGCGAGTTCTGCTCTTGCCCCCGTCCTTCGCATTCGACAGGGTCTCGTCGTGGCAAGTGGCGTGCGATCAGAATCTGAGACCCGGGGCTCCCCCGCGGGCCAGCTCGCTCGCGAGGTCTCCGTACTGCAGGCCTCGCTGCTGGCGAGGTTGAATGAGGAGCTCGAGGGAGGAGAGGCCGGGCTCTTCGCCGAGACCGCGCGGCGTCTTGCCGAGCAGTTCGGCTCGGTCACCGCGACCGCCGTGGGAGCTGTATGTGAGCGGGCTGAGGTTCATCATCAACGCAACTCGCTGATCAGCCTTCATCAACCGGGGCAGATGCGCCGTCGGCTCGATCAGATGCTCGAGATGAACCGTCGCTATGGCCAACCCTTCGGGCTCGTCGTTTTCGCGGTTGAGGGACCGGGAACCCGGGAGGGGGCAAGCGGCGGTGGAGGGGAGACCGTGCTCGCCGTCCTCGGCGCCGCGCTGCGAGAGAGCATTCGCCTTGTCGATGAGGTCTTTCGCCTCGAGGAGGATGCGCTCTGCGTGCTGGCTCCCAACCAGACCACGGTTGAGGGGGTGCAGATGGCAGAGCGACTGCTGCGCATGCTCGATGAGTTGGAGGGCGCGGGAGGACTGAGCATCAGCGTCGCCGCCGGAGTCGTCGCCTGCCCCGAGCACGGTGCGGAGGCCGAGCGCCTCCTGCAGGGCGCCGATGAGGCGATGTGGCGAGCGCGCGCGGTTGGCCAGCCAGTCGGAGTGGGTTCCCTGCAAGATCGCTGACAGATCTGCGAAATCTGTCCATAACTGATGTAAACCCGGACTTCGGGTGGGAGAATGGCGCTCGCGCGGCGAATCACGCGTCCACCCCCCATGCCAGGCATCCGCACAAACGCAGCAGCCGAGGTACTCGGCGTCAGCCCCAACACGCTCCGCAGTTGGGAGCGGCGCTATGGGTATCCGACTCCCCGGCGCACGCCCGGCAACCACCGCAACTACGAGCTGATCGAGCTGCAGACGTTGCGCGACGCGCTCGCCCAGACCGGCAATATCTCCTCCGCGATCGAGCTGGCGCGCCAGCGTCAATCCGCCCCCGCATCGGGCGGCGCTTTGATCGCCGCCCTGGAGAGCTTTGACGAGGACGCCGCCAACCGAGCGATCGAGGAGAGCATGGCGTTGCGGCCCTTGGAGCGCTCGGTCGAGGAGTTGCTGCTTCCTTCGATCGATGAGCTGGCCGCTGACTCCGACCGCGAGGCCGAGCTCGAGTTCGCCGCCCGCTGGGCGATGGGCTGGCTGCACGGCGCCCGGCGCCTGGCCTCATTTGCCTCGCGCCCGGCGGGAATCCTCTTGCTTGACTCAAGCCGCGGCCAGGATGCCGAGGCGGTTCACGCCCAGGCTCTGGACCTAGCCCTGCGCCGGGCGGGCTTTCGGGTCTTGATGCTCTCCACGGTGCTTGGTGATGAGCGGCTGGAGCGTGCACTCCGAGCCCTTGATCCAACCGCGATCGTCCTCTGCGGACCCGGCGCTGAGACCGCCGCCGCGATCAGGCTCGTGCGCAAGATTCGAGGCGTCGGCTTCGATGCTCCCCTCTTCGGCTTCCGGGCGAGCGGGCTGATCGGCGACGCCGTTCCCTCCGCCGGCGATAGCCCCAGTGCGGTCACCGCGATGTTGAATGCGGATCTGCGCCGCCGCGCCGCCCACGCCTTTGCCTAGCGCGGCGCTTACCTGGACCTCCGGAGCGCTGGCGCCATGCGGAGCGAGCCCGTCGACCTAGTCCTGCGCCGAGGACTGGCTGAAAATAAATCGACCGGTGCAGAACCTTGAGGGCTCTGCACCGGTCGAGGGAGAAAGCGGCGCCTTCCGCCGCTGGAAGGAACCTGCCAAACGCTACAGTGAAGCCACAGCCTTCTCGGAAGCCTGCAGCACCACTTTGGGAATTTCAGCAAAGTCGAGCGCAGCTCCGTATTTCTGCCCGATCGTGAGGTTGTATTTGATGAACTGTTCGAGTTCGCTCTTCTTTGGCGCACCGTGGGGCACGATGCAGTAGGTGAAGGTTGAGATCGGGTAGGCGATCGTTGCCTTCTTCGGCGGATCGACGATGTGCAATTCGTTGCTCGACGGTACGTGCTTCACCGTTTCCGCCGCCGCCTCGATATTTGGGATGCTCGGAAACTCGAAGTTTCCAGCCGCATTTTCAACCGAGGCGGCACTGAGCCCTGCGGCGATGATGTAGGAAGCGGAGATGTAGCCGATCGCACCCTTGGTGGTGGTGACAACCGAGGTTACACCGGAGTTACCTTTGGCTCCGACCCCGGCCGGGAAGTTGACCGATGTCGCAAATCCATACGTGTTTTTCCAGGTCGAATTGACTTTGGAGAGGTAGTTCGTGAACGCGTAGGAGTCACCGGAGCCATCGCTGCGGAACACCGGGGTGATCGTAAGTTTCGGCAGGTGGATACCGGGGTTCAGTTTTTTGATTTTCGGGTTGCTCCAGTTGGTGATTTTGCCCATGTAGATTTCGGCAAGCACCGGCCCCGAGAGCTGCAGTTTGTCTTTCTTGACTCCGGGAATGTTGTAACCAATGCCGGTCGCGGTAAGCGCCCAGGGGATCTGAACGCAGCCGTTGCAGGCGGCGGCCTGAGTTGGGGTTAGCGGTGCATCGGAGGCGCCGAAGTCAACCGTGCGGGCGGTGATCTGGGCGATGCCGGTTCCCGAACCAACCGAGCCATAGGTGACCTTGATCGCGCCATTGGTGTGGGCTTCGAAGCCGTTAATCCAATTTGCCATCAGCGGCGCTACCAGCGTAGACCCCGCGCCCTTGAGTTCGGCGAAGGCACTCGCGGTCGAGACGGCGCCCATGCACGCAATTGTCCCAACCGTCGCAATGATGAAACGAAACAACCTGGTGCGAATCAAGTGAAGATCCTTTCGGCTTTGTGTGGTCCCGCCAGAGTGCGGGCATCGTGGTCATGCGACTGGTTCGCGCCTCAGAATCGCGGTGCAAGGACGCGCAATTGTTTCAATCTCGTGAAAAGGTGAGTTGTTGCCAAGTTGTGAACACACACATACTTGTGTCAATTTTGTGAAAACGGGGGAAAGGTCGCTGAAATCGGATCGATCTGATCTAGATTGCGCGAGATGAGCACCACGATCGAATCGACCAGCGCCAGCTCGGCGATCGCGGGGGACCGCCGAGCCCGCCGACGCCGACGCCGTAAGCAGGTCGATCGCTTCGGCGACGGGCTGCTCTACGGGCTGTGCGCATTTGCGGCCCTGATCGGTGTCGTTCTGTTATTCGTGATCGTTTTTCAGGTAGTCCACAACTCAGCTCCAGCGATCTCGAAGTTCGGGCTTGGATTCCTCGTCCATACGACCTGGGCACCGAACTTCGAAGTGTTCGGTGCCGGGTCGTTTCTGTTCGGCACCGCCGTCACTTCCTTTATGGCCCTGCTGTTGGGGGCGCCGATCGCGATCTCGATCGGTCTCTACCTGAGCCTGCTGGCGCCGGGGGGGGTGCGCGGCATCGTCTCGCCGCTGGTCGAGATGCTGGCCGCGATTCCCTCGGTGATCCTCGGCTTCTGGGGCCTCTTGGTGCTCGCTCCCTTTGTCCACGAACACCTCGAGCCCTGGCTGCACGAAACGCTCGGGTTCATCCCGCTTTTCGGCGCTCCGCAGACCACCGGCGCCAGCCTCTTCACCGCGGGCCTGATCTTGACGATCATGGTTATCCCGATCATTGCCTCGATCTCACGCGACCTCTTTCTCACCGTTCCGCGTGACATTCAAGACGGTGCGAGCGCCCTCGGTGCGACTCGCTGGGAGGTCGTGCGGGGGGTGGTATTGCCCTCAACGGCTTCCGGAGTGATCGCCGCCTGCCTGCTTGGCCTGGGGCGAGCGCTGGGTGAGGCGATCGCAGTCACCCAGGTGATCGGCGCCGGTTCTACGATCAACGCATCGCTGTTTAAAACCGCCGACACCCTGGCCTCGAGGATCGCCAGCCAGTTCCCCTCCTCAAGCCCGGGTCTCGACCAGGCCTCGCTCTTTTATCTGGGGACGATCATCTTGGTGATCGGGCTGCTCTCAAACCTCTTCGCCCGCCTGATCGGTCGCCGCTTTGACTACAAAAAGAAGGTCGCCTGATGGACGGGGATAGGGTTCCCGATCCGAGCGCCCCGCTCACCGCGTTGGGCAACCTGCGAAGGAGGAAGATCGTCTCGCGGTTGGCGGAATCCGGGGCGACGGCGGCGGCGGTGCTGGCGGTCGCGGTGCTGGCGATCGTCGTCTACTCGGTCTTTAAGCACGGGGCGAGCGCGCTTAGCCTCGATTTTCTGATCAAGGGTGCGCCCACCGGGATCGGGCCGGCGATCGTCGGCACCGCGCTGATCGTCTCGCTCGCGACCGTGATCGCGATGCCGCTGGGGATCCTGGTCGCCCTGTATGTGACCGAGTTTGCGGGGGACCGGGCGGCGCGCTCGATCCGGCTCGCGATGGATCTGATGAACGGTCTTCCTTCGATCATCATCGGCCTCTTCATCTTCGGCGCGCTGGTTGATCACCAACAACAGTCCGCCTATGCCGCCTCGATCGCGCTGGCGATCATCATGTTGCCCCTGATCGCCCGCGGTAGCCAGGAGATCCTCCTGCTCGTACCCGACAGCCTGCGCGAAGCAGCCGACGCGCTGGGGGTGAGCCGCTGGCGAACCGTGCTGGGGGTGGTTTTCCCCAGCGCCTTGGGGGGAATCGTGACCTCGACCGTGCTCGCGGTGGCGCGCGCCGCGGGTGAGACCGCGCCGCTGCTATTGGTCGATTCCGTCTTTAACCCCAGCGTCTTTAGCTTCAAGATCAGGGAAGCGATCCCCAACATCCCGGTGACTATCTTCACCCTCTCTGAAGAAGCCAACCCCGAAGGCTTCGCGCGCGCCTGGGGGGCGGGTTTCGTGATGCTCTGCTTCATCATGTTGGCGAGCCTCGGCGCCAGGGTCCTGCTCGCCCGCAGCCGCAGGAAGCTGAGCGGATGAGCGCCCCGGACCCAGATTTCCGCCCGGTTGGCGCCACCGGAGTTGCGCCCCGGGTTCGGATCCAGACCGGTGCGCTTCCCCAACCCGGCTTCGGAGCCAACGGAATTGCGAGCCAGGACTCCGGCCTAGAGGTTGTCTTTGACGCCCGCGACGTATCGGTCCTCTACGGTTCAAAGAGGGCACTTGCCGGGGTCAACCTGTGCATCCATCGCAATCGAATCACCGCCCTGATCGGTCCCTCGGGCTGCGGTAAGACGACCTTCCTGCGCAGCCTCAACCGGATGAATGATCCGGTTCCCGGCTTTCGGATCGAGGGCCAGATCACCTACCACGGACACGACATGTACGGCGAGCGGGTCGATCGGATCGAGGTGCGCCGCCGGATCGGAATGGTCTTTCAGAAACCGAACCCTTTCCCCAAGTCGATCTATAACAACATCGCATGGGCCCTGCGCAACCTCGGCATGAAGGACGGTCTCGACGAGCGGGTCGAGCGCGCCTTACGCGGAGCGGCGTTGTGGGAGGAGGTCAAGGATCGCTTGAAGGACAGCGCCCTCGGACTCTCCGGCGGCCAGCAGCAGCGACTGTGCATCGCCCGCGCGATCGCGATTGAACCCGACGTGCTGCTCTTGGACGAGCCGGCCTCGGCCCTTGACCCGGTTGCAACGGCCAAGATCGAGGAGCTGATGCACTCGCTGAAAGCCAGCTATACGATTGTGATCGTCACCCACAACATGCAGCAGGCGGCCAGGGTCGCCGATCGAACGGCATTCTTTGGGCTCGAAATGAGCGGCGCTGAGCGGGTCGGGACGCTGATCGAGTCTGGCGACACCGCTGCCCTCTTTAACGATCCGGCCGATCCGCGCACCCGCGATTACGTCGCGGGCCGCTTCGGCTGAGCTAGGATCGAAGAATCTCCTCGCCGGAGACCTGCTGAAGGAGCGATTGCCCACACTGCCAGCAGTAGGTCGCACCGCTGCTATGCGGGGCTCCGCAGGAAGCGCAGGAGCCGGCCGTGCCGGTCTGCTCCATGCGAACGATCCGCTCAACCTCACTGAGCTCGGCGTCGGCGTCTTGGAGGACAACCGCGCGCTGGACCAACACCTCGACCCGAATCCGGTTCCGAATCGCCATTTCATAGACAAGCCCCCCCAGGTCCCACTGAAGTTCGGCAACCCGTCCGGTGAGCTGCTCGCGGCGGCGTTGGAGGTCGACCAGCAGCTCTGAACCGTATGCGGCGGCAACCGGCGAAGGCGCGGTCGAGGCCTTCTGCGCTTGGGCCGGGCCAGAGTTGGCGTTTGCGGCAGCGGGCCGCGCCTCGCTTGCCCGACGCCGGTCACGCCGAGGGCGGAGTCCATCGATCAGCAGTGCCACTGGATTTGCCATGCCGTCAGCCTCGCTCAGGGTCCAAAGAATTCACCGGTGAACTTACCTCCCTTGCAGCCAGAAACGCCCTTGCTGCACTTTTCGCCAAGTTTGGCGGCCGGGGGCGGCAATTTCACACCCTTCGCCGGTTTCAGGACTTCTTCGGTTGCATGGCTTTGCCCGCTGGAGCCGGTGGCGGCGCGGGCGCCGGCCGAGGACTTGGCCGCCTTGCTAGCGCCACCGCTACCACTCGATTTCGAGCCGCTACCGGTCTTCGCGCTGCTGGCGCTCGCTTCGGTGCCGCCCGGCACTTTGACGACGACGGGAGCGGTGCTGGCTGGTGTGCTCCCATGGCTGCCGGAATGGCCGATCAAAACGCCGACCCCGAGGGCCAGCAGCAGCGTTGCGATTCCGGCGATCAGGGTTGCGTTGGGGGACCAGCGCCGGCGGCGGGTGGCCGGGGCTGCTGACGCCCGCTGCGGGCCCTTGATCACAGTATCCATCAGTACTACAGCGTCCATGAAGGGCAGGCGGGGATCGCCCCGGCGCTGGCCACACTCCAGGCAGTAGCGCTGATCGGCAGCCATCAGGGCCCCACAGGCCGGGCAGCTGTCTCCGGCCCGGGCGGCGGGCGTGGCTTGGGCCGGGGCTCCGAGCGGGGCGATCGGGGTGATCAGCTCGGTCGTTGGCTCCGCGGCCGAGGATGCCGACCAACCTTGCGGGGATAGGTGCTGAGCGCTAGCTGCCGATTGCGTTGGCGTCGGAGGACCGCCCTGGCGATCGAGTGCTTGGGGGGTCGAGACGTCTGTTGAGTCCATGGTGAGGCGCAAATCCGAGGCCTGCTTCGCCAGCGAACGGTCGCGGAATGACGCGCAGCTGCATGGTCACCCCCAGCGTGCGCGGCAGGTGTTTAAGAGTTGTGAAGATCCCCCCTCGGGCCTGGACTCCAAATCTTTACATCGCGGTAGCTAAACCGCGCAAAACTGAGGTGCCGAAGTGAAGATTGCCGACAACGAGGAGGGCCACGGTGCTGGTCGGATCACCAGCTGCACCAGCTGCGGCGCGGGACTCGATGCCAATCAACGCTACTGCCTAGAGTGCGGGGGGCGCTGCGCTCCCCTGCCGGCGCTGATCGCCGATCGAATCGCCGCTTTCCAAGAGCGCGGCCAGCGCGAGGCGGGAAGTGCTGGAGCCGCCGCTGCGGCTGTCGCGGCAGCGGCGAAAGAGGGCGAGCTGACGGATCAGCCCACCCTGGAGGACCGTTTCATGCCCAGCCCCCGCGTCGCCGCGGTCGCTGTGATGGGACTGCTCACCTTTGGCGTCTTGCTCGGCTCGGTCACCAACCCGGTCGCCGAGGGCGCCGCAATCGCGCCGATCCTCTTGGATATGGGGCGCTCGGCGGCGCCGAGCGCCGCGCCCGAAGCCGCAGCGCCCGCCACGGCGCCAGCAGCCACTGCCTCCCCGAGCCGGCCCTCTGCCCCCGCCTCAACCGCGATTAGCTCCAGCCCTGAAGCGGTCTCAGCGATCGGCGAAGAAGGCGAAGATGCGGTCTCGACCACTCCCGCCAAGAAACCCTCGGTGCCGGTGGAAATTCCGACCGAACCATCACTGCCACCCGTCACTCACGTTTTTCTGATCGTGCTCGCCAATCAGGGCTACGCCGAAACCTTCGGTCCGGCGTCGCCGGTGCCTTACCTCGCAAACACCCTGCGGGCGCAGGGTGAGCTTTTGAGCAACTACTACGCCGTCGCGGGCGGAGAGCTTGCCAACGAGGTGGCCCTGATCAGCGGTCAGGGGCCAACTCCCCAAACCGCGGCCGATTGTCCCGTCTATAGCGAAATCGCTCCGGCATCGGTGAGCAGCGAATCCCAGGTCACCGGCGCCGGCTGCGTCTATCCAGCAACGACGATGACCCTTCCCGGCCAGCTCGCCACCGCGGGCAAGAGTTGGAAGGCCTACATCGAGGCGATCGGTAACGGCGGGGCAAATCAGGCCGTCAGCTGTCGCCACCCGGCCCTCGGAGCCTCCGACGGAGACCAGGCTCCGTTACCCGGCGATGCCTATGAGACCTGGCGAAACCCATTTGTTTATTTCGACTCGATCACCGCCAGTCCCGAATGCGGCCAAAATGACGTCGGCCTCGAACAGCTCGCACCGGACCTGGCGACGGCAGCCGGCACCCCCTCGCTCTCCTACATCGTTCCCAGCGCCTGTCACGACGGCAGCGCCGAACCCTGCGAAGCGGGAAAGCCTGGCGGGCCTGCTGACGCCGAACCGTTTTTACAGACGATCGTCCCCGAGATCGAGGCCTCTGCTGCCTACAAGGAGGGAGGATTGATCGCGATCACCTCAGATCAGGCTCCGCAGACGGGGCCGAGCGCGGACTCCAGTTCATGCTGCGGAACGCCCGCATATCCGAATCTACCTGCCACCACGCCCGCGCCAGCCAGTGGCCCGGTCAAAGCCAGCGGCGGCGGCGGGCGGGTTGGACTGCTCCTGATCTCACCTTACGTGAAAGCCGCGAGCGTCGATGAAAGCAGCTATTTCAACCACTTCTCCCTGCTGCGCAGCATCGAGGAACTGTTCAGCCTGGCCCCGCTCGGATATGCGGCGAACCCGGCGCTGAGCGGATTTGAAAGCGCCGTGTACAACAACACCGGTTCCTAGTCGGGCTCAGCTCGCCACGAGCGGGCCCGGCCTCGGGCCCGCGGCGTCGCGCCTGACTATCCTCAGTCGCCGTTATGGCTGGGGCAAGCTCAGAGATCGTGGTAATGAAGTTCGGTGGGACCTCGGTTGCAGGCGCCGAGCAAATCAAGCGCGCCGCCGGGCGTTTGGTTGCGGCGCGCGAAGCCGGCGCCAGGGTGGTCGCCGTCTTATCGGCGCGGGGTAAGACGACCGATGAGCTGGTCGCCCAGGCGCTTGAGATCTCCGACCGACCGGTTGCGCGAGAGATGGACATGCTGCTTTCGACCGGGGAGCGGATCTCCTGTGCACTCTGCGCGATGGCGATCCACGACATGGGCCATGAGGCGATCTCTCTGACCGGATCTCAGGCGGGGATTGTGACCGATTCCTCTCATACCAAGGCGCGCATCATCGACGTCCGCGCGGAGCGCATCCGCGAGGCCCTAGACGACGATCGGATCGTCTTGGTGGCGGGCTTTCAGGGCGTCTCGACGCTCAGTCGAGACGTCACCACGCTGGGCCGGGGCGGCTCCGACACGACCGCAGTTGCGCTTGCCGCCGCGCTTGGCGCCAGCGTCTGTGAAATCTATACCGACGTCTCTGGCGTCTTCAGCGCCGATCCGCGGATTGTCCCCGATGCCCGCAAGCTGCCCCTGCTCTCCTATGAGGAGATGCTTGAGATGTCAGCCTCGGGGGCCCGGGTGCTGCAGCTGCGCTCGGTCGAGTACGCGCGCAACCACGGCGTCCGAATCCATTGTCGAAGCAGCTTTGAGGAGTCGCCCGGTACCCTCGTCCTAGCCGAGGAGGAGACCGTGGAGCAGCCCTTTGTGACAGCCGTGACCCATTCCGACGGGGAGGCCCGTGTGACGCTGACCGGTGTGCGTGATGAGCCCGGGGTTGCGGGGCGCATCTTCTCGGCCCTGGCTGAGGCAAACGTCAACGTCGATGTGATCATCCAAAACGAGCCGGTCGGTGATGACGAGCTGGCCGATCTCTCCTTCACCCTCGACCGCTCCGACCTGGGCACCGCCACCGAGACCTTGCGTGGACTCGGCGGGGTCAGCAACGGCCTTCGCACCGATGAGCGAATCGGCAAGGTCTCGATCGTCGGCGCCGGGATGCGCTCACATCCCGGTGTCGCCGCGCGGGTTTTTGAGGTGCTTGGTGGGGAGCTGATCAACATCGAGATGATCTCCACCTCACCGATCAAGATCTCCTGCGTAATCTCGGCCGATCGGGTGCCGGACGCGGTGAGGGCGCTGCACGAGGACTTCGGTCTCGGCTCTGATGCGATCCGTCCCGAGGACCCAAGCGGGACGTGATCGGCCTCGGGGGCCGTGGCCGCTTGAGCCCGGTCATACTCGCTGAGCGATGAGCGGTGAGCGATACAGGATCGGCGTGCTTGGCGCGACCGGAGCCGTCGGAGCGACGATTCTCGCCGTTCTCGCCGAGCGCCGCTTTCCCGCCGCGGAGGTGATTCCCTTTGCCTCCGAGCGCTCGGCGGGGCGGGAGCTGGAGTGGAACGGCTCGGTGCTTGAGTGCCGGCGCTTGAGCGAGGAGACGATCGAGGGCCTCGACATCGTCCTCTCCTCGGCGGGTTCGGCGGTGAGCGCGGAGTGGGCGCCGCGCTTGGTCGAGGCCGGCGCTGTGGTCATCGACAACACCAGCCACTGGCGCATGCACGAGGAGGTGCCGCTGGTCATCGCCGGGGTGAATTCTGATGCCGCGAAGGTTCACCGGGGAATCATCGCCAACCCCAATTGCACCTCGATGGTGATGATCATGGCGCTCGCCCCGATCCAGCGAGCCGCCGGTCTGAAACGGCTGATCCTCTCCACCTACCAGGCCGTTTCGGGTACCGGGCAGCGGGCCATCGAGGAGCTTCGCGATCAGTCTCAAGCTCTGCTTGCCGGCGAGCAGAGCTTGAGCGCCGAGGTCTATCCGCACCAGATCGCCTTCAACGTGCTCCCCCAGGTCGAGGTCTTCAAAGATGGCGATGACTACACAACCGAGGAGCGCAAGGTGATGGCCGAGACGCGCAAGATCCTCGATCTCGGTGAAGAGGTCGGAATCTCGGCGACCTGCGCTCGGGTGCCGGTCTTCACCGGTCACTCGGAGTCGCTGAATGTGCAAACCGTGGAGGAGCTCTCCGTCGAGCAATGTCGCGAGTTGCTGGCCCAGACACCTGGCGTCGTGGTCGTCGATGATCCAAGCGCCGGGCGTTACCCGATGGCGATCGAGGCCGCGGGTCGCGACGAGGTTTTGGTCGGTCGTATCCGTCGTGACCCCAGTCATCGACGCTGCCTCAACCTCTGGGTGGTTGGTGACAACCTGCGCAAGGGCGCGGCGACCAACGCGGTTCAGCTCGCCGAGCTGCTGATCGAACGCGACCTGCTCGGCGACCGAGGATAGGGATTGGACATCGGCTTCGGCGAAGCCGTGCTCCTCTTTGGGGGGCTGCTTGCCGTCGTCGCGGCGCTCTCGGGCCTGATGCGGGGAACGGTGCTCTCTGCATCGGTGCTCTCGGTGGCGCTGGGCATCGGTCTCGCCGCCGCCGGCGTTGTCCACGTCGATGTCAGGGACCAATCGATAGTCGAGCTGATCGAGCTGGCGCTGATCCTGACCCTGTTCTCTGACGGGATGTTCGTTGAGCGCGAGCTGCTGCGCCGACACTGGAGCCCCGTCGCACGCTCGCTGGTGATCGCGATGCCGATCACGATGGGCCTACTTGGCCTCGCCGCCAAGGCGCTCTTCCCGGCGCTCAGTTGGGCCGAGGCATTTCTGCTCGGCGCGGTCCTTGCTCCCACCGACCCCGTGGTCACCTCTGCCGTCGTCGCCTCGCGGCTGGTTCCCTCCGCGGTCAGACACACCCTCAATCTCGAGTCCGGCCTCAATGACGGCCTGGCCTTGCCGTTTGTCCTCTCCTTCCTGATCTTTGCATCGCCCAGCGGCGACGCCGCCACCGAAGCCGCGAAGCTCGCCGGAGAGGCGGTGATCGGAGCCGGAATCGGCCTCGCCCTTGGCTACCTAGGCGGGCGCCTGCACCAGCGACTCCCCGGCGGCGGCCTGACCCAGCGCTATGAGGGGATCTACGCGGTCGGTTTTGCCCTGGTGGCCTTTGGACTCTCCGAAGTAACGATCGGAAACGGGCTGATCGCCTCCTTCGTCTGCGGGATCGCGATGGGCGCGACCGAGCACGATGTGCCCCAGGGCTTCGTCGAGTTCGCCGAGAATGCCAGCGCGATCCTGCAGGTGATCACCTTCTTCGTCTTCGGGGCGCTGATCGTCGCCACCGGCTTTGACCACTCGATCCCGCCGCTTGTCATCTTTGTCGCCTTCGCCCTGATCATCGCCCGTCCGGTGGCGGTGATCCTTTCCTTTATCCGCACCAGGCTGCCCCCCTCCCAGCAGCTCTTCATGGCCTGGTTTGGGCCCAAAGGGGTGGCCTCGATGCTCTTTGCTTTATTCGTGCTGAAGTCAAAGGTCGCCAACGGTAAGTTGATCTTCGACATCGCGGCGATCGCGGTGATCGCATCGATCGCCGCTCATGGCCTCACCGACACCCTCGGCGCGCGCTGGATTGGACGCCGCAGTAGGGAGGAAGGCGATCGGGGCGCAAGCGGCGGCCATCTGGGCCCGGCCGGTATGGATTGAGGCTCGGCTAGGCGCTGCTCGCAGCGGCGCCGAGGCGCTCCTCGACCCACCCGGTTGGGGCGATGTGGCGACTCATTCCGAGCTGCTTGGGCTCGGCGCCGAGCGCCAGGCCGACGAGCTGGGGTAGGTGCAAGACGGCGAGGCCGAGATCGCGGTTGACTACCTTGGCGGCCTCGGGCTGTTGCATGTCGAGGTTCAGGTGGCAGAGCGGACAGGGAGTGACGAGGCAGTCGGCGCCGGCGTCCAGCGCGTCTGCGACGTGGGTTCCAGCCTGGCGCAGCGAGGTCTCGCGATTCATCGTGATCACCGGGAATCCGCAGCATTTCCGCGCGCCGTCATACTCGACAACCTCGCCGCCAAGGGCGCTGATCACCTGCTCGAGGTAAATGTCGCGGTCGGGATGCTCGGCGTAGCCGAGCCGCTCCTTCGGGCGCACCACGTAGCAGCCGTAAAAGGGTCCGACTCGTAGCCCTGAGAGCGGCCTGCTCACCTTCTCGGCGAGTCGATCCAGACCGTAGTCCTCGACCAGAAGCCAGAGAAAATTCTTGTTGGTGAAGCCGTCCTTGCCCTTCTCATAGCTCAGGCCCTGGCCGGAGAGCACCTCATTGATATGGGCACGGTAGGTCGAATCGGCGTCGAGTCGTTGCTGGCACTCAGACTGGGCGCCCTGACAGGTCGAGCAAATGTTCATCATCGAGAGCCCGGTCTGCTGCGCGAGCGCGAAGGTGCGCGCATTGAGGGCATCGGCAAGCTCTTGGTTGTGCTCGGCGATGACCCCGGCGCCACAGCAATTGGCCCGGTCCAAGGTGACCAGCTCGATCCCAAGTCGCTCGGCGACCAGGGCCATCGAGCCGTGCAGCTCGGTGGTGAAACCCCGCGAGACGCAGCCGGGCCAGTAGGCGACCTTGATCGTCTCGCTCACGGTCTCGCCTCCCCGTCGGTTTGGGCGGCACTCGCCTTCACGCCCTCCTCGGCCACCGCCTCCTGGTCGCCATCCTCGCCTTTGATGTAGATGTTGAACTCCTCATGGTGTTGCTCTGCGTGCTTATAGATCGCCTTCACCTCGTCCTGGGCACCGCCCGGCAGCTTCGGGTGTACCCCCGGGATCAACTTCGGCAGCGAGCGCATCTTGCCGCTCCTGATCCCGCGAATCGCGGTCGGGATCGAGCCGATCATTTCCCTGATCGCCCGTTTTGTCGGTTTCAGCTTGCCCTTGACGCCGGGCGCGAAAGACTCCTGCAAAAGCAATGACTCATCGAGCGTTCCCTTCTTCTCGATGATCTTGACGAAGGCGATCTCGTGGTTGTGACCGCTGTTTGGATCGACGATTCCCTCCTCACCCGCGAGGCGCCGCAAGCGCATGATCTGATCCATCGGCGCCACCCCCTTGGGGCAGGCATCGATGCAGCTGAAGCAGTGGGTGCAGTCATAGATCCCATGCGGATCCTCGCCAAGGTCGTGCAGGCGCTCCTTGGTCTCGGCATCGCGGGGGTCTCCGACGAAGCGGTATGCCTTGGCCAGCGCCGCCGGGCCGATGAAGTCGGGATCGGCTTCCATCGAGAGACAGGAGGAAACGCAGGCGCCGCACTGGATGCACGCCATCGACTGGGTGATGTCGATCATCGATTCAGGCTCGACGATGTACTCGCGCTCGGGTGGCTCGCCGTGCGGCAGGAGCCAGGGCGTGACGCGGCGGATCTTTGACCAGTGGGTGGACTCCATATCGGTGATCAGGTCCTTGATCACGGGCATGTTGCCCATCGGCTCCACCACGATCGGACTCTGCAGATCCCCGGCCTCAGCATCGCTCAGACCGAGCCCGCCCATCTTGGTCGCCTGAGCGTCAGCCTCGCCGATCTGGGTTTTGCAGCCGAGTCCGGATTGCCCGTTGATCTTCATCCCACAGGAGCCGCAGATCGCAGCCCGACACGAGCAGCGCACCGAGAGCGAACCGTCGTCGCGGTCTCTTACCTGCAACAAGCCGTCAAGGACCGAGAGCGAGGGGTCCAGTTCGACCTTGAACTCCTCCCAGTAGGGACCATCGCCGCTCTCGGGCTGGTACCGGCGGACCTTAAGCGTGTACTCGGCCACTCTCACACCCTCTCCTGCCAAGACTCCAGCAGAATCGATCAGTTGGATACGAACGCCTCATGTTCATCGGCTCAATACGTTCTTTCTTCTGGTTCCCACTTGGTGATCGTCACCTCTGAGTATGAGATCTCGGGCCCGTCCTCGCCGCGCTGCAGGTCGATGTGTTTGAGCCACTCCTCATCATTTCGCTCGGGGAAGTCGGTCCGGAACTGGGCGCCGCGGCTCTCCCTGCGCTCGAGCGCCCCGACGCAGGTGCACTCGGCGTTGTCGAGCATGTAGCCGAGCTCGATCGCCCCCAGCAGGTCCTGGTTGAAGACCCTTCCGTGATCGTCGATATAGGCCGACCCTGCCTCTTCCTTGAGCCGGAGCACCGTCTCCAGGGCCTCCTGAATGCCGCTCTCCTCGCGGAAAACGGCGACCTTTTTGTCCATTGTCTGGCCCAGCTCGAGCTTGATCTCAGAGATGCGACGGCCGCTGCCCTTTTCTCGCCCAGAGATCGAGGCGATCTCTGCTTCCTCGACCTCAAGCGCTCCCTTCGATGGACGTGAGACCGATATCTGCTTAGCTCGGGTGGCGGCGTCGACTCCGCTGCGGCGTCCGAAGATCAGCGTGTCGAGCAAGGAGTTGGCGCCCAGCCGGTTACCGCCGTGGACCGAAACGCAGGCCGTCTCACCGGCGGCGTAGAGGCCGGGTACGTCGGTGCGCCCCTCGACGTCGGTCTTCACGCCCCCCATCGTGTAGTGGTTGCCCGGCTTGATGTGAATCGGTTCTCGGGTGATGTCGACTCCGGCGAAGTCGCGCCCGACCAGAACAATCTCGCGCAGGGCCTCGTGGACCCGCTTGCGCGGAACCACCGTAACGTCGAGGGCGACGGTGCCGTCGGGAAAGCCCCGACCCTCATTGATCTCGGTCTGCTCGGCGCGGGAGACGACATCGCGCGAGGCGAGCTCCATCTTGTTCGGCGCGTAGCGCTCCATGAAGCGCTCGCCCTTCGCGTTGAGCAGATGGGCCCCCTCTCCGCGAGCACCCTCGGTGATCAGGAAGCCCTTACCGGCCAGCGTCGTCGGGTGGTATTGGATCATCTCCATGTCCATCAGCTTCGCTCCCACCCGGTAGGCCATCGCAATTCCATCACCGGTGCAGATCAGCGCGTTTGTGGTCGGCTTCCAGACCTGACCATTACCGCCGCAGGCGAGGATCACGGCCTTGGCTTGAAAGAGCTGCATCGAGCCGTCGGCGATATTGCGGGTGAGGACCCCGCAGCACTCCCCCTCCTCATCGATTGCCAGAGCGCTGCAAAACCACTCCTCATAGCGGGCTACCTGCTCGGAGTGCTTCATCAGCTGCTCATAGAGGACGTGCATGATCGCCTGTCCGGTGATGTCGGCCACGTAATAGGTGCGGGCCGCCGAGGCTCCGCCAAACGCGCGGGTGCCGAGTTTTCCCTCCTCGTTTCGGTGGAAGGTGACCCCGAGGTGCTCGAGGTGGAGGATCTCCTCCGGCGCCTCGCGGCACATGATCTCGATCGCGTCCTGGTCACCGAGGTAGTCAGAGCCCTTGATCGTGTCGAAGGCGTGAGACTCCCAGGAGTCACCCGGGTTGAGCGCGGCATTTATCCCGCCCTGGGCCGCGTTGGAGTGAGAGCGGACCGGATGGACCTTGCTGATGATTCCCACCGATACACCCTGCTCGGCAGCTGCCAGCGCCGCCCGCTGCCCGGCGAGGCCGGCGCCGACTACCAGTACGTCATGAGTGGGCACGGGCGCGGATCCTATAGAGCCAATATCCGACGCCGTTCTCGGATTTAGGGGCGGCCTAGAGCCAGCGCTTGCCAAGGCGCCTGATCGCCGCCTCGCTGAGCGCCACGGCATCGGCCAAAGTCTTGAAATTCACGTTGGCGGCGAGGTCGTTGTGCCAGTGATAGTTGGCCGGCTGCTTGAGCTCGTTACAGCCGCAAAGCGCCGCCACCTGATAGCCGGCGGCGAGCGGCTCAAGGCCGTCGGTCCCGTTGCGCAGCCTCAGGTTGGGAAAGAGCCAGATCCCCAGCTCCTCGGCGAGGCGGTCAAGCAGCGCCAGGGAGCGCTCCGGATACTCATGCATCCTCAAAAACCCCTCGCCCCGCAGGACCAGCAGGTGGGGTGAGCCGATTGCCTCAAGGCAGAGGAAGAATGTGCTCTCGCGGGGCAGGTCTGGGAAATGGCGCTCACCGAAGGCCTTCATCCCCTCGCTGAAGGACTCCTCCGCGCCGGTCGAGAGAAGAACCACCCGCACCCCCTCGGGCGGAGACTTGAGCAGGCGCCTGGCAAGGGCCAAAAGCGCCACCACCGAGCTCCCGTTGTCGTTGGCGCCGGGGACGGCGTTGCGCAGGCCGATCTCCGCCATCGCCAGGCCCGAGCCGAGCCCGAAGGCGACGCCCAATCCGGCCAGCAGGCGGCTGCCGCCGAGCGCCCCCAGCGCACAGAGCAGCGGGCCGCCGATCACCGGGGCCATCAGCGCCGGGGAGGTATCGGAGCGCTCGATCATCCCCAGCCGGTTGGCGAGCCGTGGCAGCGCCGGGTGAAAGACGAGGCCCGAATGCGCGGCGTCGTGGTGGGCGATGATGACGACGGTCGGCGCGAGAGGGTCCTCGCCGATCTCGGCAAGGACGTTATAGGTGCTGCGCTTGGCGAGCAGACGGCGCAGTCTGCGCCTGGCGGGGGGGAAGTCATCAAAGATTGCGGCCGCCGCGATCCCTCCGATTAGCGCCCCCCACCTCCTTCGCCCGCGCAGGGCGGCAAGTCCACCGAGGGCTCCGATGCTTGCCCCGAGACCGAGCGGCCACCAGTAGGTCCCGTGGGCGGGGGCGGCCTCGATCCGTGCCCTCGCCCCCAGTTCGGTGAAGCTTCCGCTCAGCCACTCGGCGGCCCTGCGCTCGCCTTCAGATGCCGAGGGTCGCTCGATTCGCTCCAATTCCTCGAGCCGCCCGCGCAGCCAAGCCTGCTCGGGAATCGCCTCCATCTTCGTGCGACCCTATCCGCCGCTTACCATTGAGAGATGTTCGGCGGTGGCTCAATCACCCTCTTTCACGTCCGCGGGATTCGGATCGCGGTGGACTGGTCGTGGTTTCTGGTCCTCTTTTTGGTGATTTTTTGGCTCTCGCCCGTCTATGGAGAAGTCCTCGGTCAGCCCAGTTCGGCAGTTGCTCCATTTGCGCTGGCGGTGGCGAGCGCGCTTGGATTCTTCGCCTCGATCGTTCTGCACGAGCTCGGACATGCGATGGCCGCGCGGCGTCGGGGGATCGGGATCTCCAGCATCCAGCTTTGGATCTTCGGGGGGATGGCGAGGATGGACCGCGAGCCTGAAAATGCGGCGGCTGAGTTTGAGGTGGCGATCGCCGGTCCGCTGGTAACGCTTGCAATCGTCGTTTGCCTGATCGCCGCCGGCCTCGCCCTCGGCGGCGAGCACAAGCTGATCGAAGCGCTGCCCTTTGAAGGGCGCGTCGGCGTCTCGGGGGTGCTGGCGATGATCGCCTGGCTTGCCGCGATCAACATCTTGGTCCTGATCTTCAATCTCTTGCCAGCATTTCCGATGGACGGGGGCCGGATCGCCCGCGCGATCGCTTGGCGGCGGACCGGCGACCGCAATGCGGCAACCCGCTTCGCCGCCACCCTCGGCCGTGTCTTCGGCTACCTCTTCATCGCCGGGGGGCTTTTGCTGCTCGCCAATGGCAATGTCTTTGAAGGGATCTGGCTGGCGCTGATCGGAATGATGATCAATGGCTCGGCTCGCGGCGCCGCGATGCAGACCCAGATCTCCAGCCGGATCGGGGGAATGCGGGTTGCCGATGTGATGGACCGGGAGCCGGTGGCGATCCCGGGCGAGCTCAGCGTCGAGCAGGCACTCGATCAATATTTCCTGCGCTACCGCTGGCCGTGGTTTCCCGTCGTTGACGCGGCACACCGCTTTCTCGGCTTGCTCGAGCGCGATCGGGCCGATCAGGTCCCGGAGATCTCGCGGGCTTCCTCGCTCGTCTCAGAGCTGCTCGAGCGCGACAGGGGATCGCTGCACGTCAGCGAAGATGCTCCGCTGGACTCGCTCCTGGCCAACCACAACCTACGTCGCTTCGGCGCCTTGATGGCGGTCGATCACGACGGTCGCCTCTCAGGGGTGATTACGGTCGAGCAGGTCGGCCGGGCGCTTCGCGATGCGGCGACCCCCGGCCGGCTCTAGCCGGCGACTTGGTGGCGCTCGATTATGCGGCTGAAGTTGGTTGCCGCGGGAAGGGTGCCAAAGGCCTGACCCCAGTCACCGCCAAGGCGGGAGGCGCAGAACGCATCGGCTACCTCCTGATCGCCGTAGCGCAGGAGCAGCGATCCCTGCAGGGCCAGCGCCATGTGCTCGACCACGCGTCGGGCGCGGGACTCGATTGTCTCGGGATCGCCGCCCAACTCCTCCCGCAGCGACTCCGCGTAAGCCCCGAGGCGTCGGTCGGCCCCGGCCCCGGCTTCGACCTCGTCGAAAAATGCCTGCACCGACGCTGGACTCTTGATCATCGCCCGCAAGACGTCGAGGCATTGGACGTTGCCCGAGCCCTCCCAGATCGAGTTCAGGGGGCTCTCGCGAAAGAGCCGGGGCATGCCTGAGTCCTCGACGTAGCCGTTGCCGCCCAGGCACTCAAGTGCCTCGGCGGCGTGCATCGGCGCCCGCTTGCAGATCCAGTACTTAAGCACCGCGTTGGCGATCCGCTTGAAGCTCTGCGCGGCCTCTTCACCAGCAATCGCTTCATCGTAGGCGCGGGCAAGGCGCATCGCAGAGATCGTCGCCGCTTCCGACTCTATGCAGAGGTCGGCGAGCACGTTTTGCATCAGCGGCTGCTCGCTCAGCACCCGGCCGAATACCGAGCGATGGCGGTCGTGATGGATTGCCTCGCTGACCCCGACCCGCATCCCACTGGCGCCGCCGATTACACAGTCAAGTCGAGTGTGGTTGACCATCTCGATGATCGTTCGCACTCCGGCGCCCTCTTCTCCAATCAACCAGGCCGAGGCGGAATCGAACTCGATCTCACTGGAGGCGTTGGAGCGATTGCCAAGCTTGTCCTTGAGCCTTTGCAGACGGAAGCGGTTGAGCTCCTCATCGGGTGTGAAGCGGGGGAAGAGGAAGCAGGAAATTCCACCGTCGGCCTGAGCAAGGACGAGGAAGGCGTCACACATCGGTGCCGACATGAACCACTTGTGGCCGCGCAGCTCGTACTCTGCGCCGGGGCCGCCGCCGTTAACGGCGCGCGCCTCGGTCGTGTTTGCGCGAACGTCGGTGCCGCCCTGCTTCTCGGTCATCCCCATGCCTGCCAGGGCACCGTGCTTGCCAGCGGCGGGCGCGTTGGCCGGGTCATAGCTCGCCGAGAGGAAGCGCGGCTCCCACTCGGCGGCGATCTCTGGCTGGGTGCGAAGCGCCGGGATCACCGAATAGGTCATCGATATAGGGCAGCCGATCCCCGCCTCGGCCTGCGACATACACATGAAGGCGGCTCCGCGGGCTACGTGAGCTCCGGGTCGCGGGTCCTTCCAGGGCGCGCAGTGAAGTTCGTGCTTGACCGCCTCTCCCAATAACTGGTGCCAGGCGGGGTGAAACTCGACTTCATCAAGGCGGTTCCCGTAGCGATCGTGGGTGCGCAGCTTCGGTGGGTATTGGTTGGCCGCCTCACCGAGCGCCTGGGTAGGCGCCGCGCCGGCCAGCGCTCCGACCGCGGCGATCTCTGCCTCTGCCCACTCAGCCCCCTCCCTTCGCACCGCCTCGACCAGGGGCCGATCAGACTCAAAGACGTTGTAGTCAGCAAGCGGCGGCGGTTGATTGCTCACCTCGTGGGTGCTCGCGGATCGGCTCTTTAGGCTGGCCATCGATCCGATTGTGTCAGCTGGCCCTGGGCGTGTGGCAGCGGCGGGCACCCCGGCGGGTAGGTAGCATCGCCGCGGTGGCAAGGATCGAGGTCAAAAAACCGGTTGTCGAGCTCGACGGCGACGAGATGACCAGAATCATCTGGGCCTTCATCAAAGACCAGCTGATCCTGCCCTATCTCGATCTCGAGCTGCTCTATTTCGATCTCGGAATAAAGAGCCGCGATCAGAGTGAAGACCGGGTAACTGTTGAGGCCGCGGAGGCGATCAAAGAGCACGGAGTCGGCGTCAAGTGCGCGACGATCACTCCCGATGAGGCGCGGGTCAAAGAGTTCGGCCTGGGCGAGATGTATCGCTCCCCGAATGGGACGATCCGCAACATCCTCGGCGGCGTCATCTTCCGCGAGCCGATCGTGATCGCCAATATCCCGCGATTGGTCCCCGGCTGGCAGAAGCCGATCGTGATCGGTCGCCATGCCTTTGGCGATCAATACCGCGCCACCGACATGGTGGTCCCCGGTGAGGGATCGCTGACCCTTACCTACACCCCCAAGGACGGCTCTGAACCGATCGAGCTCGATGTCTATGACTTCCCCGGCGGTGGGGTCGCGATGGCGATGTACAACCTCGATGACTCGATCCGTGACTTCGCCCGCGCTTCGATGCGCTACGGGCTACAGCGCAACTACCCGGTCTACCTGTCGACCAAGAATACGATTCTGAAGCGCTATGACGGGCGCTTCAAAGACATCTTTGCCGAGGTCTATGAGGAGGAGTTCAGGCGCGAGTTTGAGGCAGCCGGCCTGACCTACGAACACCGCTTGATCGACGATATGGTTGCCGCGGCGCTGAAGTGGGAGGGCGGCTACCTGTGGGCCTGTAAGAACTACGACGGCGACGTGCAATCTGACACCGTCGCTCAAGGTTTCGGCTCGTTGGGGTTGATGACGAGCGTGCTGATGAGTCCTGACGGTAAGACGGTTGAGGCCGAGGCCGCCCACGGTACGGTTACCCGCCACTATCGCCTCCACCAACAGGGCAATCCAACTTCGACCAACCCGATCGCCTCGATCTTTGCCTGGACCCGCGGGATAGCGGCGCGCGGGCGCCTCGATCAGACTCCTGCGGTGACCGGCTTTGCCGAGACCCTCGAGCGGGTTTGTATCGAGACCGTTGAAAGCGGCAAGATGACCAAGGACCTGGCGCTGCTGGTCGGTCCCGAGCAGGAGTTCCAAACCACGCAGGAGTTTCTAGCTTCGATTGATATGAGCCTGCAAGAGGCGATGGCGTAGTGCTCCCAAACCACGACTCGAGGAGAACGATTCCGTGAGCAAACCCGTCAAGGTCACCGTTACCGGCGCCGCCGGCCAGATCGGCTACGCGCTTTTGTTTCGCATTGCTAGCGGCCAGATGCTCGGGCCTCAGACCCCCGTCGAGCTCAGCCTGTTGGAGATACCCGATGCGCTCAAGGCAGCCGAGGGCACGGCTATGGAGTTGGAGGACTGCGCGTTTCCCTTGCTGCACCGGGTCGAGATCTCCGCCGATCCCAGCAAGGCTTTTGACGGCGTCAACGTGGCTTTGCTGGTCGGCGCTCGCCCGCGCGGGCCGGGAATGGAGCGCTCGGATCTGCTGGAGGCAAACGGCGGCATCTTCAAGCCCCAGGGCGAGGCGATAAATGCCGTCGCCGCCGATGATGTAAAGGTGCTGGTGGTTGGTAATCCGGCCAACACCAACTGTCTGATCGCTATGTCAAACGCGCCCGACGTACCGCGGGAGCGCTTTACCGCAATGACCCGACTCGATCACAACCGGGCGATCTCCCAAGTTGCAAACAAGCTTGGCCAGCCGCTGAGCACTGTCTCTAGGATGACGGTATGGGGCAATCACTCCACCACTCAGTATCCGGACCTGGTCAACGCCCGAATTAACGGTGAGAGCGCCTGGGAGGCAGTTGACGATGAGGTCTGGATTGCGGAGGAGTTCATCCCCCGAGTCGCAAAGCGGGGCGCCGAGGTGATCTCCGCCCGGGGAGCCTCAAGCGCCGCGTCTGCGGCCAACGCGGCCGTTGACCACATCCACGACTGGGTCCTCGGGACCGTCGATGGGGACTGGGTCTCGATGTCGGTTCCAGCCGATGGCTCCTATGGTGTCGAGGAGGGAATAGTCAGCGGCTATCCATGCACGTGTCGCGGTGGTGAGTGGAAGATCGTCGAGGGACTTGAGGTCCCGGAGTTCTCCCGTACCCGGATCGACGCCAGCGCAGCAGAGCTGCGCGAGGAGCGCGACGCGGTCAGCAAGCTCGACCTTCTGTAGGTAAGAAAAGAGGCCGGCCCCTCGGGGCCGGCCTCTTGCAATTCAGCGATGCTTGAACCTCTAGCCAGCGGGGTGGTACTCGCGACCCTGCTTTTTCACCCTACCCTCTTTCTCAAGGTCCCCGAGGACGCGATAGAGGTAGTTGGGCTTAATTTTCATCGTCTTGGCGATCTCTGATGCATTGATGCCGGGTTTGCTCTCGACCAAGCTGACCGCCTGGTCTGCCCGGGTACCACCACGCCGACGCCGACGCCGACGTGGTTTGGGTGTCGATGCTTTGGTACCGCGGGTACCGCGGGTACCGCGCGGGCGGCCGGGACCGCGGCGGGGAGCGACTGCTTTGCCGCCGCCTAGGTCGGCGAGCGCCCGCTCGAGGCGTTTGCGCTCACTGTCGAGCTCGGCGAGTCGCTTTTGAACCAGCGAACGGGCCTCGTCGAGGACGGTGGAAGTGGAGGGCATCTGTTTCCTTTCAAGTAAGTAAGTACTTTGCTGAATCGATCCTAGTGTCGCAGAGTCACACTGACTGTGACTCGCAATCTAGCCAAATTCACCGTGCGGGTGAGCGGTTTGAATGATTTGCTGCAAGTCTGATCGTTTAGCCCTCGGGTGAAAATCCGATAAAGGTGTGTCTGGCCCAGCGCACCCTGAGCCTAAGGCGGGGGCCAGATCGGGTCTCAGGCGGTTCGCTCCGCCTGGCGCTCGGGCGGGATCCGAACCACGTTCCAGGCGAGGCCGAGTTTCTCCATCGCGGCGATCAAGAGTGCCGAGGGGTCCAGCTCCCAGCGTCCCAATCCGTGTACGGCTGAGCGTGGGAACGCGTGGTGGTTGTGATGCCAGGACTCACCGAGCGAAGGAAGGGAGAGCCAGAAAACGTTGGTCGAGTGATCATCGGTCTGAAAGCGGCGAGTGCCGAGGAAATGACATACGGAGTTGACGCTCCAGGTGATGTGGTGGACGAAAAATATTCGCACCAAACCGCCCCACAGTAGAGCGGTCGCTGCACCTACCAGGCTTCCGCTGATCAGGTATCCGAGCAGCGCCGGGATCGCGAGACTGAGCAGGACGAGTGAAGCAAAGCGCCGGCCGATCAGCCGCATCCCGCGGTCCTCATACAGATCCGCCGCGTATCGTTTCCAATCCGCCCTTCCCTGGGTTGAGAGCAGCCATCCGGAATGTGCATGCCACAGCCCCGCCGCGATGCCGCGCAATCCATCGCCGTGGCCGACGTGTGGACTGTGTGGGTCGCCCTCTTCATCGGTGTGAGCGTGGTGCTTGCGATGGTCAGCCACCCAGGAGATGACCGGACCCTGGACCGCCATCGAGCCGAGCACCGCGAAGGTGTACTCGAGTGCTCTTGAGGTCTGAAAGGACCGGTGGGTGAGGAGGCGATGAAAGCCGACCGTGATTCCGATTGCGGTCAACAGATACATAATCACCGCGATCGCGAGATCGGCAGGACTGACGAGGCTGTTCCAAAGCAAAGCAATCGCCGCGATCGTGGCCAGAAAGGGAACCACTACAGCACCCAGATTGGCGACCTTCTCCGTTTTGGTCATTTCGCCGATTAGAACAATTTAGGCGGTTAGGTCCACGATGAATTAGGCTGTTTCCCAAGTTTTGGTGCAATTTCTTATTAAGTAAATGACAAGTATTGACGCGCAGCCATGGCGCGGTCTCTCCTCTGGGGTCGCCGATCTGATCGAGCCCGAGCTGGCCGCCGTGACCGAGGAGATCCTCGCCACGATTGCCCGCGAGGTCCCCGAGTACGCGCGCCCGCTGGAGGGCAGTTTCGGTCGTGGCATACAAACCGGGGTCGAGGAAGCGCTGCGCCAGTTCGTCTCCTTGATTCGGGACCCCGATAAAGGGCGCGAGACCGGGCGCGAGGTCTACGTCGGCCTCGGGCGCGGTGAGCTGCGCCAGGGACGCACCCTGGACTCCCTGCAGGCGGCCTACCGGGTTGGCGCGCGGGTAGCCTGGCGACGGATCGCCGCCACCGGGCGCCGGGCTGAGCTTGACGGAGAGGTGCTGAGCCTCTTGGCGGAGGCGATCTTCGCCTACATCGATGAGCTCTCCGCCGATTCGGTTGAGGGATTTACCGAGGCCCAGGCAGAGGTCGAGGACCTGCGCCGCCGACGCCGACGCGAGCTGGTGGAATTGCTGACCCGGGAGCCGGCCGCCGAGGAGGCCGATCTACGCAGCGCGGCGCAGCTGGCCGGCTGGTCGCTGCCCCGCACGGTTGCGGCGCTGGTGTGTGCGGAGGTCGACCTCTCGGCTGCGGCGCGGCGCGCTCCCGCCGATTCGCTCGTCAGCAGCCTCGAAGGTGTCGGCGCGATCATGATTTCTGACCCGCTCGGCCCCGGCCGCCTCGCCGGCCTCGAGCGTGTCTCCTCGACGGCGCCGCTCGTGCTCGGACCGCCCGGGACCCCGGCTCAGCTGTTCGGCTCGTGGTCGCTTGCTCGCGCGGCACTGCGAGCATCTGAGGCCGGCGCCGTGGCGGGGAAGGGCCTGATCTGGGTCGACCAACACCTCGGCGAGTTGCTCCTCTTTGAGAGCAGTGCGCTGGTCGCCAGGATCTCCAGTCGGCGGTTGGCGCCCCTGTCATCGCTGACCCCGAAGGCGCGCGAGCGGATGCGAGAGACGGCGCTTGCCTTTGTGCGCCACGGAGGTAACTCGGTGGCGATTGCCGGCGCGCTTCACATTCACCCCCAGACCGCTCGCTACCGGGTGGCGCGCCTGCGCGAGCTGCTCGGCGAGCAGCTCGAGGATCCCGATGCACGCTTTGAACTCGAGGCTGCCCTGCGGGCGCCGGGGCCGGGCTGAGCTTCAGCCGCGCCGCCGGCGCGGCATCGTCCTAAAGACGGCGTCCCAGACGGGCGAGGAGACGCCGAAGCCGTAGCGGTGGTCTTGGAAGTGGTGGCGCATGTGTTGCTCGCGCAACTGCTTGCCAAGTTCGGATTTCGGTACGAAGTGGTGGACGTAGTAGTGGGTGTAGTCATAGGCCAGGTAACCGGCGATGAAGCCGCCAAACAGCGGGTAGGCCGCCGGCGTTCCGAACAAACCGACAAAGGCTAGGAAGAAGAGAGCGGCGAGCGGAATCGAAACCGCGGGTGGCATCACCAAGCGCAGCTTGTCGTTTGGATGGTCGTGGTGGATGCCGTGGATGATGAAGTGCATCCTGCGTCCGAAGGCGTTGTCGGGCTCCCAATGAAAGACGAGCCGGTGCAGCCAGTACTCGGTCAGGGTCCAGATCCCGATCCCGGCGAGGCTGAGCAGCGCCAGGCGCAGGGCGCCGTAGCCACGGTCGGCGCCGAGCAACTCGGCGAGGGCTACCACCGGCACGAAGACAAGCGCGGGAATCGCTGGATGGACGCGGGAGAAGAAGTTGAGGAAGTCGTTCTCAAAAAGCGGGGGAGAGGCCGCCAGTTTCTCGGTCCGGTTGTGGGTCGCCATCCAGGCAATGGTAGCGGCGGCGGTTGCGGCTCTCGCAAGACGCGGGGAAGATGTGAAGGGACTGTGTCAAAGAGGTTGCGATTTGCGGAAACCGCGCCCGCGAGGGCGCTGCCCCGCTGCCAACATGGCGACGATGGTGCGCAAGCCCAAGCCCCCCACCTGTGAGCAGTGCTACTTCCATAAGAACCTTCTCTGCGCCCTCGATCTGGGTGAGCCCTGCGCCACCTTCAGAGCCGACCGCCCGGAGGGTCTGATCCCCCCGCGCCAGCCGGTGTTGCTGATGCGCGCTCCCCGCTGGGCCTCCCAGTCGCGCGCCGCCTAGCCTCCCGGGCTATGTTTTGAGCGATGCCCGAGCACGATCTGTTTGCCAACTTTGCCCGCATGCGGCGTGAGATGGACCAGATGCTCGGTGATGCCTGGGGGCGGGGGGGATACGTGAGCCGGCGCACGACTGGGTTTTCCCCCAACGTCGACGTCTATTACTGCGGTGAGCCTCAGCGCGCGGTGGTCAAGGTTGATCTGGCAGGTGTTGACCTCGCTGACGTCAGTATTGAGGTCAGCGGCCGCAGGCTGGCGATCCTCGGCGGGCGCCCGGTGCAAGAGACCGAGGGGCGGGTTTATCAGCAGGTCGAGATCCCCTCCGGCCCATTTCGACGCATCGTCGAGCTGCAGGCGGACGTTGACGCCGATCATGCCAAGGCGACCTATGAGGACGGCGTCCTGCGCATCGAGCTGCCGCTGCGCGATCCGGCCGAGAGCACCCGCCAGGTACCGATCGGACGCGATTGATGGAGGGAAGCCCGGTTTTGGAAGTGGTCGAGTCCCCGCTCGATCCGGAGGAGGCGATCCGCGCCAATGAGCCACTGCCCGATGCGCTGCCGGTTCTGCCGCTGCGCGAGACGGTCACCTTCCCCGAGACCCTGACCCCCCTGGCGGTCGGCCAGGCTCGCTCGATCAAGCTGGTCGACGATGTGCTCGGCGCCAACCGGATGCTGGCTATGGTCGCCTCACGCGATCCTGAGAACGAGGAGCCCGGTCCCGCGGATCTCTATGGAGTCGGTGTGGTCGGGATCGTTGCCCGCATGCTGAAAGTGCCCGACGGAACGCTTCGCATCCTGGTCCAGGGTGCTCAGCGGATCCGGGTCGGACCCTACGTCGCCGAGGAGCCCTACTTGGTCGCGCGGGTCAGCGAGATGGCCGATGTCCTGCGGCCCAGTGCCGAGCTCGAGGCCCTGACCCGAAACGTTCAGCGCACCTTCTCAGAGATCATCGAGCAGATTCCATACCTGCCCGAGGAGTTGCAGATGGCGGTCGCCAACATCGAGGATCCGGCGGCGCTGGGCCACCTGATCGGCGGCGCTCTGCGGATCTCCACCGAGGAGAAGCAGAAGCTGCTCGAGGAGGTCGATGTCGCAAAGCGGTTGCGCCACCTCTCCCAGATCCTCGCCCGCGAGTTGGAGGTGGTGCAGCTCGGGACCCAGATCCAAACCCAGGTCCAATCTGAGATCGATAAGGGTCAGCGCGAGTTCTTCCTGCGCCAGCAGCTGAAAGCGATCCAAGACGAGCTCGGGGAAGGTGATGAGCAGCAGGCGGAGGTCAACGAGTTGCGCGAGAGGATCGGCGAGGCGCAGTTGCCCGAACACGCTCAAAAAGCTGCCGATCGCGAGCTCTCGCGCCTGGAGAAATTGCCGGCCGCCGCGGCTGAGCATGGCGTCATCCGAACCTATCTAGAGTGGCTGGTCGAGCTGCCCTGGTCAAAGCAGTCCGAGGACAACCTCGACATCGCCCATGCCCGTGATGTTCTGGACGCCGATCACTACGACCTCGAGAAGGTCAAGGACCGCATTCTCGAGTACCTCGCGGTGCGCAAGCTGAACCCGGACTCTCCGGGGCCGATCCTCTGCTTTGTCGGGCCTCCTGGAGTCGGTAAGACCAGCCTTGGGCGCTCGATCGCAAAGGCACTGGGGCGCAAGTTCGAGCGAATTTCGGTCGGCGGGGTGCGCGATGAGGCGGAGATTCGCGGCCACCGACGCACCTATATCGGGGCGATGCCCGGCACGATTGTCCGCGCCCTGCGCGATGCCGAGTCTCGCAACCCGGTTTTCATGATCGATGAGATCGACAAGATGGGCGCCGACTTTCGCGGCGACCCCGCCTCGGCGATGCTGGAGGTCCTCGATCCCTCTCAAAACGACAGCTTTCGCGACCACTATCTCGATCTCGAGTTCGACCTCTCCGACGTGATGTTCATCGCCACTGCGAATCAGCTCGACACGGTTCCCAGCCCGCTGCTGGACCGGATGGAGACGATCGAACTGGCGGGCTACACGCTTGAGGAGAAGAAGCACATCGCCCGTCGCTACCTGGTCCCGCGCCAGATCGAGGCCAACGGCTTAAAGCCCGCTCAGATCGAGTTCTCCGCCGCGGCCCTGGCCGCGATCGTCGAGGAGTATACGCGCGAGGCCGGGGTTCGCAACCTGGAGCGCCAGATCGGCGCGATCTGTCGCAAAGTCGCCCGCGAGGCCGCCGAGGGCAAGCTCAAGGCGAAGGCAAGGATTTCGGCCAAGCGGGCTCGCGAGCTGCTCGGGCGGCGGCGCTTTTTTGCCGAGCAGCGCCGCCGCACCAAGGACCCCGGGGTCGCCACCGGTCTCGCCTGGACTCCCACCGGCGGAGACGTCTTGTTCATCGAGGCGACCGCGATGCCCGGCTCGGGGAATCTGACGATTACCGGGCAGCTCGGCGAGGTGATGAAGGAGTCAGCCCAGGCTGCTCTCTCCTACGTTCGCGGTCACCGCGCCCAGATCGCTCCCCAACTGGAGCCCGACTGGTTCGCCAAACAAGACCTGCACATCCACGTCCCCGCAGGTGCCGTGCCCAAGGACGGTCCATCCGCCGGGGTCGCGATGACCGTCGCGCTGGCTTCCCTGATCAGCGCCCGTGCGGTCCGCAATGACGTCGCGATGACCGGGGAGATCACGCTCACCGGACAGGTGCTGCCGATCGGAGGCCTCAAGGAGAAGTCACTTGCCGCCCAGCGCGCGGGGATCAAGCGGGTCCTCGTTCCCGAGCGCAACGAAGGCGACGTCGAGGAGATCCCCGTTAACGAGCGCAGCGAGCTGGATTTCGTCTACGTCGAGGAGGTTTCTGAGGCGATCGAGGCGGCGCTGGCCTGATCGATGGAGGCGGCGGCGCTTGGCAGGGGCAACCTGTCGACGATCGCGCAGGCCGCACGTCAGGCGGTGATCACGCGTTCTCGCGTTTTTTGGGCGGTGGCTGGGCTGACCGCCCTGGCCGCTGGCCTGCGCTTCTGGACGCTCGGCTCCCAGAGCTATCACCACGACGAGATCATCACCGCCAGCCGCATCCTGGGCGGCGGTTTCTGGCATGCGATGAAGGCGGTCGATGTGAGCGAGTCCACGCCGCCGCTTTACTACGCGCTCGCCTGGCTTTGGACGCAACTGACGGGGACCGGTGCATTCGGCTTGCGGGCGGTCTCGGCGCTGGCCGGCGTCGCGGTCGTCCCGGTCGCCTACCTGATCGCCGCGCAGCTGCGCGGGCGCCGCGCGGGGGTCGCCGCTGCAGCGCTGGTCGCCGTCAATCCAATGCTCCTTTGGTACTCCCAGGAGGCCCGAGCCTACGCTCTGTTTGTCCTGCTCACCGCGCTTTCGCTGCTTTTCTTTGTGCGGGCTCTGAGCGGTGCGCGCCGTCGCGATCTCCTCGCCTGGGCCGTTTTCTCAGCGCTCGCACTCGGTACCCACTACTTCGCCCTCTTTCCGGTTCTCACCGAGGCGCTTTGGCTGGCCCGCCGCCGTCGTCGCGAAAGCCTTGCCGGGCTTTTCATCCTCACCGCAACCGGTCTCGCCCTGGCGCCACTGGCGATCCATCAGGTCTCGGTCGGACATGCCCAGTGGATCGGCAACTATCCCCTCCTGCATCGCCTCTGGGAGACCGCGATGACCTTCATGGTGGGGGAGACCGGCGAGATCATCGCTCAGCCCGAGCACCCCCTCCAGGCCCTTGTACCGGCCCTTCTCTTGCTCGCTGCGCTGGTCCTCGTCTTTGCCCGCGGCGAACGGGTCGAGCGGCGGGCGGCGGCGATCCCCCTGACGCTCGCCGCCACCACCGTGGCACTCCCCATCCTGATCGCCTTGGTCTCGCCAAGCAACGATTACCTTCTCGCGCGCAACGTCTTGCCGGCTCTGGTTCCGCTCTTGGTCGCCGCCGCGATCGCCGCCGCGAGCGAGCGAGCGCGCCGCGTCGGAACCGTCATCGTGGCGGCTCTGGTCGCCTACTCTCTGGGCTTCTGCGTTTGGGTCGATCTGACCCCTGCGCTCCAGCGCCCCGATTGGGACTCCGTAGCTGCTCAACTCGGCGCTCCGCGCGCCCCGCGGGCGATCGTCACCTGGATCTTGGGGGTGGCGCCGCTTCGCTACTACCTATCCCACGGTGGCTTTGAGGTCTCCCCCGGTGGCGGCTTTCGGTGGCTCGTGCACGAACTCGACTTCGTCTCCAATGCCCCAACCGCTGCCATCCCGCGCAGCATGCTCGGCCCCGGTTTCAGAGCGGCCGGGACCGAGCAGGTGGGACGGTTGGCGCTGAGGCGCTACGCAGCCCCGGGACTGCAGCTGCGAGCGCTGCGGTTGCGCTCGGTGCGAAAGGCGGCGCTTGATTTTCCCACCAACGGGGTGCTGATTGACGGCGTCGGCCCCCGGTGAACTGGATTCGGGGTTATCCTGAACGCCCACGGAGAATCCAGCGAGGAGAGGGCATGACCAAGACACGCGCGACCCAGGCCGCCGATATCTATTCGACCGCACGCGAGAATCCCTACGTGCAGCGTCTGATCGAGGACGACGAGTTGCGCGACAGCCTTCGCAACGCCTTTGACGCGGCGCGGCAGGCCTACGGGCGGGCGACCGGCAACGGCAAGGGCCCGGTCAAGGCGATGACCAGCGACAAGAAGGTTCAAAAGGACATGCGCTCTGCGGCGGAGTCGCTGCGCGAGGTCTCCGAACAGCTGCGGGCGCCGAAGAAGCGCAAGAAGAGCAAGCTCGGTCGCCTCATCCTCTTCGCCCTCGTCGCCGCCGCCGCCGCGCTGGTGCTCAGCGAGGATGCGCGCAAGAAGGTGCTCGACACCCTATTTGGCGCCGAGGAGGAGTTCGAGTACACCAGCAGCTCGAGCATCAACGGTTCCTAGTTCGGCACACCCAGTGCTCGCAGCGGCCGCCTCGCTCCCTAGACTGGCGGTCATCGCGATCCCTGGGACCCGTGTTCTGTGATCGTTTCTCGAACTAGCAAGGCGCCAGACAGAACCATGGAGGCAGCAACCAAAGAGCGCGAGCTGAGCGGCGAGAAGGCCCAGCGAATCATCGATGCGATGCGCGAGAGCGTCGCAAAACGTGGCGCTGCCGCCTCGACCTTTGAGCAGGTTGCGGCGGAGGCTGGGGTTAGCCGTGGCCTCCTTCACTACTACTTCGGGACCAAGGAGCGGCTCTTGGTCGAGGTAGTGCGCCGCGACGCCGAGATCCGCGTCGCCCGCCTCGATGAGATGCTGTCGAAGGCAAAATCGGTCGACGATGTGATCGACGTTCTCCTCGCCAGCCTCACCGACATGATCGAAAACGAGCCCGCCTTCTTTCTTTTGCTCTATGAGCTGTTCAGCGCCGGGCGCCGCAACCCCGATATTCGTCGCGAGGTCGGCCAGCTATTCCAGCGCACCCGCTCCCACGTCGGCGAGGTGCTGAAGGCCAAGGAGCGAGAGGGCGTTCTCAATCTGCGCTATGACGCCGAGGCGGTCGTCTCCTATCTGTTTGCAGTCGGCGATGGGTTCGCCCTGCAGGCTCTCTCTGATACCGAGCACGACAACAGCGCGGCGCTGGCAGCCGGCGCGGCTTCGGCAAGGTACCTGCTGATCGCCGAGTAGCGGCCGCTCCCAGATGAGAGCGTTGACCGCAGGCCCGGTATTCAGCTCTCGCTGGGCCTGATTGCGGGCGCGGGGTTAGGATCGACTGATGAGCACCGAGAGCAAACTGCCAGAGGAGGACCTGGCCTTCGCCGGGGCGGTGCGCCAAGCCGAGCTGGTCCGCGCTGGAGAGGTTTCCCCGGTCGAGCTGGTTGGGCTTTATCTCGCTCGCATCGCTCGCATCGACCCCCAGCTCAACAGCTTCCGGGTGGTCCTCGGCGAGCGCGCGATGCTGGAGGCCGAGCAGGCCGAGGCGCGGCTAAAGGGCGGTGAGGAGCGGCCGCTGCTCGGGGTGCCGATCGCGCTCAAGGACTCCATCGACCTCGCCGGCGAGCTCACCACCTTCGGCACCGATGGCTTCCCCGAGCCGGCGCGGGCGGACTCTGAGATGGTCCGGCGTCTGCGCGCGGCTGGGGCGATCGTGATCGGCAAGACCCACCTTCCCGAGCTTGCGATCTGTGGCTTTACCGAGTCGGCCACCTGGGGTATCAGCCGCAACCCCTGGGACCTTCAGCGCAGCCCCGGAGGCTCCAGCGGAGGTAGCGCGGCGGCGGTCGCCGCCGGCCTGGTGGCAATCGCCTCGGCCTCAGATGGGGCCGGATCGATCCGCATTCCGGCTGCCAGCTGTGGACTGTTTGGGCTCAAGCCGCAGCGCGGCAGGGTCTCGCTTGCGCCCGACCTCGAACATTGGAACGGACTCACTGCCAATGGCTGTCTCAGCCGCACCGTCGCCGATACCGCGCTTTGGCTGGACATCGTCAGCGGGGACTCGCGTGAGCCCGGGGCGCCACCGCCCCCCGCGGGTTCATTCCTTGAGGCCGCGAGGACTCCGCCAGCAAAGCTGCGAGTCGCGTATTCATCCCTGCCACCACGGGCCGTTGCACCGCCGATCGTTTCCGAGCAGGTCAAGGCCGCCGTCGTTCAAACCGCTGAGCTGCTGCGCTCACTCGGGCACGAGACGATCGAGCGTGATCCCGACTGGGGTGGGATCGGTGACAACGCGGTGCCGCGCTACCTGCGTGGGATCGCCGAAGACCTTGATCTGGTACCGCGTCCCGAGCGCCTTGAACGGCGGACCCGGGCGATGGCGAGACTCGGCAGGTTGATCCCCGAGCCGTTATTTGAGCGAGCGCTGCGCGGGCGCGAGGCCGACGCCGCCCGCATCAACTCACTGTTTGAAAGCTGCGAGGTGCTGATCACACCGGTGATGGGCGATACCGCGATCCCGGTGCGGCGCTGGGAGGGCAGGGGGGCGCTATGGACCCTGCTTGGGATGAGCCGCTGCTATCCATTCTGCGTCCCCTGGAACCATCTCGGCAACCCCTCGATGGCGGTCCCCGCCGGGTTCTCGGCCGAGGGAATGCCACTCTCGATCCAGATCATCGGCCGCCCGGGGGATGAGGCTACCCTGCTCTCACTTGCCGCCCAGATCGAGGCGGAGAGACCCTGGGCTGAGCGGCGTCCGAGCCTGGTCTGAACCGGCCGGGTTGAGCCGAGCGGGGCGCCGGTCTAGCCGGCGAACACCTTGCGCAGTCGGGCCAGCTCGCGGATGCTGCCGCGGGGGCGGACCCGTCGCTGCAGCATCATCCGCACCGGATTTGCATCGGGTCCGGTGAAGGCGACCCAATCACTCCAGCTCGCCTCCAGGGTCAGATCCGGATTGGGAGCCTCACCGGCCTCGGCTCTGGTCGAGCCGTTGTCGATCACAAGGTGCCAGGGAGCAGCGTCGCTGAACCGCCACTGGTAGACCAGCGGGGTGCCGTTTGCAACCTTGGGATCCGCCGAGCGGGCGATCACGTCGAAGTGCAAACGCTGTAGCTCTGGGGAGGACTCCGGCGGGCGAACGTTAGGTTGGCCGACGATCCCCGCCATCAGCATCTTCACCTGCCGTTTGGCGATCTCCTCCTCATCCATCGCGGGGTCGAAGGGGAACACACCAGGTGGCATCTGGTCGGTCGGATAACCGATCGTGCGCCAGCGCTGGCGGATCAGCTTCAGGCCAAAGGCGAAGATGTCCTCCATCGAGAAGCCGTAGCACTCGGTGTATTCGCGGTCCCAGTTTGGCGGGGTGAAGACGGCGACCCCGTAGGGCAGCACTTCGCGCAAGAGCTCGACAACTGCCGCTTTGCACTCATCTGATTCGGCCAGCAATTCGGCGAGTACCTTGACGCCGAAGCCGATGTGGCGCTGCTCGTCGCGTGAAACGTTGGCCATCCCCGAGCTGAAGCCGGGCATCGTGTCCTCAGAGGCGAAGAAGTCCTCGATGAAGTGCTGCCCAGGCTGGGCGAGTGAGCCCTCGACGATCATGTGGTAGAGGGTGATCGCCTGGGCGTACTTTGGCAGCGAGCGGTCCTTGCGCAGTTCCGCCGCCATACGGTCAAGCCGGTCAAATACGCCGCGGTAGCCCCAGCTGAGCTGGGGGAGGGTGGAGGAGAGTGTCTCTTGCAGCGAATCCCCGCCGACCCCGATCACCTCTTTGAAGAAGCGGTGAAAGAAGACCGAGTGGCGAACCTCATCGACTTGCTGGGTGGCGAGAAAGTAGGCCTGCTCCTCGCTCGGCGCCGCGGTGATGTAGGGGGCGAGCGTGTCAGCGACCCGGTCCTCGCCGTAGAAAAACATCGAATAAATCCACATCGCAGAACGCCGTTGGATCTCACTCAGCGAATCCCACCCGGTGCGATCCTGGGAGAAGTCGATGTCATACGCGCTCCAGTTTCCGTGCTCCCAGCGGTGGTAGAGATCCTCGTAGGTGACGTCCTGAATGAGGCTCTGTGCTGCGACGCTCATCTCTCTCCTTTGGTGGTGCCTCGGTGCTGTGGCACGGAGGTTAGCGCTCGACTGGCTGGGCAGCCAGGATAGACCGTGTGAGCTCGATCACAGATCGAGGATTGCTGCGGGTTGGGATCGGGGCGCGGGATCTCTACACCGCGTCTCGGGCTGGAAGCTCGATCTCACGCTTGAGGATCTTGCCGGTGGGACCTTTGGGCAGCTCCACCACAAACCAGACGATCCGCGGGTACTTGTAAGCGGCGATTCGATCCCTGACAAAGGCAGCGACCTCCTCCGCGCTCAGCTCCTCGTCCTCGTGGAGAACGACGGCCGCGCCAATCTCTTCACCCCACAGATCGTCGGGAACTCCGACCACCGCCGCTTCGCGGATCTGGGGATGCTCGAATAGGACCTCCTCGACCTCGCGGGGATAAACGTTGTAGCCACCGCGGATGATCAGGTCCTTCTTGCGGTCGACGATGTAGAAATAGCCGTCGGCGTCGGTGCGGGCCATGTCTCCGGAGTGAAACCAGCCCCCCCGCATTGCCTCCGTCGTGGCCTCGGGATGGCCCCAGTAGCCCTTCATTATGTTGTGGCCGCGAATCACGATCTCACCCACCTCACCCTGGGGAAGTGGGTTGTCCTCCTCGTCCACGACCCGCATCTGGACCCCTTCAATCGGGGTCCCGATCGAGCCCGGCTTGCGCTCCAGGTTAGGGTGATTGGAGCAGGAGACCGGCGAGGTCTCCGAGAGTCCATAGCCCTCGAGGACAATCGCAGCGAAGGCTTGCTCAAAGCCGCGCAGGACCTCTACCGGCATCGAGGCGCCGCCGGTCACGCAGCTGCGCAGGGTGGAGGTATCAAAGCGCTCGCGCTCGGGGTGGTGCAGCAGCGCCCCATACATCGTCGGCACGCCCTGGAAATGGGTGACGCGGTCGCGCTCGATCGTCGCCAGCGCCTCACCGGGGTCAAAGCGGGGGAGCATCGTCAAGCAGGCCCCCATTCGCAGCGAGCCGTTCATGCTCACCGTCTGCCCGAAGGAGTGAAAGAGCGGCAGCGCCCCGAGCACGACGTCGCCCTCGCCAACTTCGACCGTCGTCTCGCTCGAGATCTCGGCGTTGCGGGTGAGGTTGAGATGGGTCAGCTCCGCGCCCTTCGGTTTGCCGGTGGTCCCCGAGGTGTAGAGGATCACCGCGGTGTCCTCCTCCGCTGTCTCGGCGAGCCCCGGCTTGGGCTGAAGACGCTCGAGGGTGGCGGCCATCGCCGCCGGCTCGACCTCGATTGTCTCGGCCCCGGCCGCGGCAGCACCCGCCCCTGCCTCCTGCGCGAATCCGTGCCAGGCCAAGAGGATGCTGGCGCCGGAGTCCTGCAGATAAAACGCAATCTCTCGTCGCTTCAGCAGGACGTTCATCGGGACCACGATGGCGCCGGCCCGCAGCGCGCCGTAGTAGCAGATCGCAAACTCCGGGACGTTGGGCAGCATGACCCCAACCCGGTCTCCGGGTTTCACGCCTCGCTCCTCCAGCAGCTGCGCGAGCCGGGCGCTTTGATCCTCGAGGTCGGCGTAGGTCAACTCTCTCGCCGCGAGTCGGACCGCCGCCGCCTGCGGTGCCCGCTCGGTGCTTTTCGTCAGTATCGATGCGAGGTTTAGGCCCATCTCTTCGGAGGGGAGTTTAAGGTCGTGGAGGCCGGCGCGCAACGCGTCCGTTAGGCTCGGAGCGAATGGAGGACCTGGGTCAGCCGAGTTCCTATCTCTCGCTGGGCGCGGGGGTACCCGTGATTAGCAGCGATGGCAGCGAAGTTGGCAAGGTGGAGCACGTTTTGGCAGTCCCGAGCCTCGACGTCTTTGACGGCATCGTCCTCGACAAGAGCATCCTCCCCGGCGGCCACCGATTTGTCGATGCTCCTGAAGTCGAGGAGGTCTTCGAGCGCGGTGTCTTGCTCAAGATCGATCGAGCTGCGGCGGAGAAGCTCCCCGAGCCAAGCGCCAATCCGGGCGAGATCGACATCGGCCCCGACGACATGACCAAGGGTGGCCATGACAAGCTGCGACGCGCCTGGGATCTGATCTCCGGCAAGGGCTAGCGCCGGCGCGATTTCCCCCGGCCCTGCTCCTCACCCGGGCGGAGGGGCCGCCACCCCAGCCGTCGCGTCGAGCCCGACCGCAGCCGCGATGATCTGGCCGTGAATCCGGCAACGATTCTCGCCCGGCGGCTGAGCTCCCAGGGGCTCGCGGGTAAACCCAAGCGCGATCCAGTCGCGGTGGCGGAGGCCTTGCTCGCGATCCAAGCTCAGGATCCACGCGGCGCCCGACTCGCGATTCGGGCCCGCAGCAGCGGTCTCTCGGCGGCCGACGTCGATCGGGCGCTCAGCCTCGATCGTTCTCTGCTGATCAGCTGGCTCAATCGGGGAACGCTTCATCTGGTGCGAAGTGAGGATTACCCCTTGCTACAGCTTCTGACCACGCCACCGTTGCTTGGCGCCAACGCCCGGCGCCTTGCCCAGGAGGGGGTGAGCGCCGAGGTCGCCGAGCGCGGAGTCGGGGTGATCGAGCGCTCACTTGGGCGCGATGGCCCTCTGACTCGGCCCCAGCTTCATCAGCGGCTGGACTCAGCCGGGGTACCGACCGCGGGACAGGCACTCGTGCACCTGCTGATCCTGGCCAGCCTGCGCGGCCTGATCGTGCGTGGCCCCGTGCTCGGGAGACAGCATGCCTTTGTCCTGGTCAGAGACTGGCTCGAGCTGCCCAGGCCACCGCTGCGAGATAGCGCCCTGGCCGAGCTCGCCCGCCGCTACCTGCTCGGGCACGCTCCCGCCACTGACCGCGACCTCGCCAGGTGGGCGGGGCTCTCGCTGCGAGACGCTCGCCGTGGCCTTGAGGCAATCTCCTCTCGGCTCCTGCAGGGCGAGAATGGCCTCCTCGAGCTCAGCGCTCGGCCTCCGGCGCAGGCGATTCCCGCCCCGCGCCTGCTTGGCGCCTTTGACCCGGTCCTGCTCGGCTGGCGATCGCGTGAGGAGATCCTCGGAGCCCACACCAAGCTGGTCACAAGCAACGGTCTCTTTCGCCCCTTTGCAATGGTCAAAGGGCGCGCGGTGGCGTCCTGGAAGATCGCCGGCGGCGAGGTAGCGATCAAACCGCTCGAGCCGCTCACCAAGGCGGCCAGCGCGGCGCTTGAGGCCGATGCCCTGGCGGTGACGCGGTTTCTGGCAGCGCCCGGATGAGCGGGGTCCAGCCGGACGTGGTCCCCGCTATCGCCAACACTTTTGGGGGCGAGGATCGCGATCGGTGAAAGACAGGGCTGCAGCGAGCGGGTCCTTCGGCTCGGTGCTGCCCGGGCAGCGCGTGCCCAACTGCGGCTCAGCTCAGCTTCGGGCTGCGCCAGGGCTTGCGCAGGCGCGCGGCGAGGTCGTCAGCCAGGCTCTCGATCCCAACCCGGCTCTGCTCGAGGGTGTCGCGATCTCTCAAGGTCACGGTGTCGTCCTCCATCGTTTGGTGATCGATCGTGACGCTCCAGGGAGTGCCGATCTCATCCTGGCGCCGGTAGCGCTTGCCGATTGAGCCGCCCTCGTCGAACTCGGCCCGAATCTCGCGCCGCAGCTCGGCAAAGATTTCCCGTGCCTTCTCAGGCATCCCCTGCTTGGAGAGCAACGGCAATACCGCGACCTTGATCGGTGCCAGGCGCGGATGAAGGCGAAGCACCGTGCGTTGGCGACCCTCCACCTCCTCGACCTCATAGGAGTCAACGAGGAAGGCGAGGGTGGCGCGATCGGCGCCGGCGGCGGGCTCGATCACATGTGGGACGTAGCGCTCCTTGGTGCCCTGATCGAAATACTCGAGCTTCTCGCCGCTGTAGCGGGTGTGCTGGCTGAGGTCAAAGTCGCCCCGTTTGGCGATCCCCTCAAGCTCTGACCAGCCGATCGGGAACAGATACTCAATGTCACTGGTCCCTGAGGAGTAGTGGGAGAGCTCCTCGGGCGGGTGCGCGCGGACCCGGAGGAAGTCGGGGCGGATGCCGAGCTCGATATACCAACGCTCGCGCTCCTCGATCCAGCTCTCATACCAGCGCTCGACCTGATCCGGAGGAACGAAGAACTCCATCTCCATCTGCTCAAACTCGCGGGTGCGAAAGATGAAGTTGCCGGGGGTGATCTCGTTGCGGAAGGACTTGCCGATTTGGGCAATTCCAAACGGCGGCTTCATTCGCGCAAACTGAAGCACGTTCTTGAAATTGATGAAAATGCCCTGAGCGGTCTCAGGGCGCAGGTAGACCTCTGAGCCCTCCCCCGCAACCGGCCCGACGTGGGTCTCAAACATCAGATTGAACTGGCGCGGCTCGGTCAGGTCGCAGTCTGGGCCCTCGCCCGGCAGCTTGGAGGGCTTTTGTGGGCAGCGACCGTCCTCAAGCCTGTCGGCTCGAAAACGCAGCTTGCAGGTGCGGCAGTCAACCAGCGGATCGGTGAAGCCCGCCAGATGCCCGGATGCCTCCCAAACGCGTGGATGCTGGAGGATCGCTGAGTCCAGGGCGACGATGTCCTCGCGCTCTTGCAGCATCGCTCGCCACCACTGCTCCTTGACGTTGTTCTTCAGCAAGACGCCGTAATGGCCGTAGTCATAGGTCGAGCCAAGACCCCCGTATATCTCTGAGGATGGAAAGACAAAGCCACGCCGTTTGCAAAGCGCGACGATCTCCTCCATCGAGGCCTGCTGGGCGATTTCCTCTGCCATCGGCAAACCGTATAGGTCGGCTTGCGATAATCCCTAGCCCGTGCCGATCTATGAGTACAAATGCGCCAACGGCCACGTCTTTGACGTGATCCAAAAGATGGCCGATGAGGCGCTCAGCGAGTGCCAGGAGTGCGGAGCGCCCGCCGAGCGCGTTCTGCACCCGATCGCCGTGCACTTCAAGGGTTCTGGCTTCTATAACACCGACTACGGTAAGAAGAAGGGAGCCGGCAACGGCGCCCCCTCGGAGGGATCAAATGAGTCAAAGGGTTCGGAGTCAGGGGGCTCTGATTCAAAGGGCGCCGATTCCAAATCATCGGACTCAAAATCGCCCTCCGGGGAGAAGGCAAAGGCTCCAAGCACCAGCGACTGAGCCCTGACTCAGCCGCCCAGGAAGCGCTTCACGGCCTTCTTGCGCACCGACTGGGGGACTTCGATGCTGCCCCCCGGGCCGTTCAAATTACAGCCCGAATTGTCTCCAGCGCAGAGCACCTGGGCCGGCGGGTTGCCGCCGATCGCGGCCGACAAAACCAGCTGGGGCATGGTGAAGAAGCCCATGTCGCTGACGAAGGCTTTGGCGGCGTCCCAGCCGATTACCGGGCCCATGATGAAGTTGTAGGGGAGGCGCAGCGGGTCGGTGAGCCGTTCCTTGATCCCACTGATCACTCCCTGCTGGGCCTGCTCGCGGTTGAGGTCGCTGTAGCCGAGCGAGTAGGCGCTCTTACCCGATCCTGGACAGGGGCTCGGCTCGCGCACCCGCGAATAGGCGAGTGCCTGCTGCCCGTCAAGGCTGTTCTCACCCTTTTTCAGGCGCAGGGTTATTCCACCCTGACCATGGCCGGCGCCGCCGGCGATTTCGGCGCAGAGTCTGTGCGGGACGTTGACTTCGATCCCGCCAACCGCGTTGATCAGATTTTCGAAACCGGTGAAGTCGACGATCGCGAGGTGATCGATCTTGATGCCGAGGAACTTTTCAACGGTTTTGACGGTCAGCGCGGCGCCGCCGAATGAGTAGGCGGCGTTGATTTTCTGCGGCGCCTGACCGGGGATTTCGGCGTAGCTATCGCGGGGGATCGAGAGTTTGCTGAAGCTGCCCCCACCGGCCCGGATCAGCATCAGCGTGTCGGAACGAAATTCGCCAGCTTCGCAGCGACCGTGCGGGGCATCGCCGTGGGACTGGTTTTCGAAGCACTTCGCCGAGGGGGCGGCGCCGGGTTCCTTGCTGGAAGTCGGGCGGGCATCGGTTCCGATCACCAGGATCGTCTGGGCGCTGGGCAGCAGGAAGGGGTTGCCGTGCAGTGCCGAATCGGCTTCGCCGGAGAGCTTGAATGCCTGCAGCTGAGCCGAGACCGCGAAGGCGAGGAAGCTGAGCAGGATCCATCCCACGGCTGCCAGCCCGATCCATTTGAGGACCCGCCGGGGAGTCCAGCGGCGAGCCGACTTGCGGCGCTTGGGGCTCGGACCCTGGCCGCGATCGGGTCTTTTCGGGGATCGTTTGAGCCGCTCACCCGCGCCCGAGAGACCGGGTATCCGCAACCGCGACAGAAGGCTCCTGCGAGATCGATAGACCTTGTAGTTGGGCGGCCCCGGAGGCTGCTGCTCGCCATTGGTGGGCATGAAAGACTCCGCCAATCATGCCTATGCTCTCGGTCGCATCCCCTCAGCCCTGCTTGGGTCCCTCGTGAGCGCAGGGGAAACCATCGGCGTCGATCTGGGCGGGACGAAGATGCTGATGGGTGTTCTCGATCCCACACGCAGCGTTCTTTGGGAGAGCAGAGAGGCCTCGACGGGCCGCAGCCAGGAGCAGCTGATCGAGCTGCTGGTGGGCGAGGTCGACGCGGCGCGCGCGGCGCGGCCGGGTTTGGAAGCCGTCGGTCTCGGCATACCGGCGACGATTGACCGCCGCAGGGGGGTGGCGGTCTCCGCCGTCAACCTGCCGATCCGCGAGCTGCCGATCCGCGAGCTCGCCGCCGCCAGAACCGGTCTGCCGGTATTTGTTGATAACGACGCCAATGCGGCGGCATTGGCCGAGCACCTTTATGGGGCGGCGCGGGGTGTCGAGAGTGCGGTGGTGCTGACAATCGGGACCGGGATCGGAGGCGGTCTGATCCTTGGCGGTGAGGTCTACCGCGGCGCCAGCGGCGCTGCCGCTGAGCTTGGCCACACCACGATCGAGATCGATGGGCCGCCCTGCCAGGGAAACTGCCCAGGCCATGGCTGCGTGGAGACGCTGGCCTCGGGTACGGCCCTCGGGCGCGAGGGGCGCGAGGCTGCCCAACGCGAGCCCGACTCCGCGCTTGCCAAGATGAGGGCCGAGGGGCGCGAGATCGACGGCAAGGCGGTGACCGAGGCCGCTCTCGCAGGTGATCCAACCGCGGTCGCGGTCTTTGAGCTGATCGGGTCGAGGCTCGGGGTGGCGCTCGCCAGCTTCGCCAACATCCTTGAGCCCGAGGTGATCGTGATCGGCGGCGGGGTGATCGCCGCCGGAGATCTTTTGCTTGAGCCGGCCAGGCGCGAGCTCGGTGCTCGGGCGCTGGCGCCGATGAATCGCACTCCGGTACTCGCCGCCGAGCTGGGCCAGGACGCGGGGATGATCGGCGCCGCGGCCCTGGCGCGGATCGAGCTCGAGCGCGGGAGGAGCTGATGCCCGGCGGCCTGATCGTTTGCCCGACGCCGATCGGCAATCTCGGCGACCTCACGGCGCGGGTCAGGGAGGCGCTGGTTGCCGCCGACTTCATCGCCTGTGAGGACACTCGCCGCACCGGCGGCCTGCTCGACAAGCTCGGCATCCACCCCACACCCCGCCTGATTTCAAATCACGATGGAAACGAAGCCTCGCGGGCGACCGAGCTGGCCCAGCGGATCGAGCGCGGTGACATCGTCGCGCTCGTCTCTGACGCCGGAATGCCGGCCATTTCTGACCCCGGATTTCGCCTAATCCATCGCTGCATCGAACGCGACCTCGAAGTCACCGTCTTGCCGGGACCCTCCGTCGTGCCGGTTGCCCTGGTCGCCTCGGGACTGCCGACCGATCGCTGGCGCTTCGAGGGCTTCTTGCCCAAGCGCGCCGGTGAGATGGAGCGGGTTCTGCGCTCGACCGAGACCGTGGTCGCGTTTGAGTCTCCGCGTCGGGTCGGTGAGTCACTCGCCGCCTTGGCGGCGATCTCCGCCGACCGCCCGGCCGCAGTTTGCCGCGAGCTGACCAAGATGCATGAGGAGGTCGCACGCGGCTCACTGGGTGAGTTGGCGCGACGCTTTCGCGGCGAGGTCAAGGGCGAGATTGTGCTGGTAATTGGTCCTGCCTCCTCCACCGAGCACGACAAAGATGTCGGCTTCGCCGTCGATGCCCTGCGCCACCTGGTCCAATCGGGTGCGCGGCCGCGCGCCGCCGCCAGCGTCGTTGCGGCGCTCACCGGGACCCGGGCCAACGACCTCTACAAGGCCCTCACCGGCCGCGAGGCCCGCCGGTGAGCTATTACGTCACCACCCCGATCTACTACGTCAACGCCGAGCCGCACCTGGGCCACGCCTATTCAACCCTGGCCGCCGACGTGCTTGCCCGCCACATGCGCCAGCGGGGAGAGGACGTTTTCTTCTTGACCGGGACCGATGAGCACGGCGAGCCGATTGAGATGGCGGCCCAGCGTGAGGGGATCGAGCCGCAGGCGCTGGCCGACAGAAATGCTGCGAAATTCCAGGCGCTGATGCCGATCATCGATGCCACCAACGATTTCTTCATCCGCACCTCAGACCCCCGCCACGCGAAGAAGGTGGCCGAGATCATGCAGCGCGTCTATGACAACGGCTGGGTGCGCAAGGGGGTCTATGAAGGCTGGTACTGCCCCCGCTGTGCGGACTTTAAAACCGAGCGCGAGCTCGGCCCCCAGCAGAGCTGTCCGATTCACGAGATCGCGCTGGAGCGCGAGCGCGAGGAGAACTGGTTCTTTCGACTCTCCGCCTTTGGGCCGCGACTTGAAGCTCTCTATGAGGAGCGCCCCGACTTCGTCGTCCCGGAGTTCCGCCGCAACGAGGCCGTCTCCTTCGTCAAACAGGGGCTCGAGGACGTCTCGCTCTCGCGGCCCAAACTGAAATGGGGGATGCGCCTGCCCTGGGACCCCAGCCAGCGCATGTACGTCTGGTTCGACGCCCTGCTCAACTACGTCACCGCGCTGACCTTTGCCCGCGAGGGGGAGGACCTGACCGAGCGCTTCTGGCCGGCCGACATGCAGGTGATGGCCAAGGACATCCTCAAGTTTCACGCGGTGATCTGGCCGGCGCTGCTTTGGGCCGCCGACCTCGAGCCGCCGCGCCGAATGGCGATTCACGGCTATCTGCTGATGGGCGAAAAAAAGATGTCGAAGTCGCTCGGCAACGTGCTCGATCCGTTTGAGGCGATCGAGCGCTTCGGCGCCGACGCGCTGCGCTTTTACTGCTTTCGCGAGGTCAGCTTCGGTGGGGACGGCGCGATCTCCACCGCCGGGTTTGAGGCGCGCTATGAGACGGAGTTGGCGAATGACTACGGCAACCTCGCCAGTCGGGTCACCGCGATGGTGGTCCGCTACCGCGCCGCCCGGGTCCCGGTGGCGGCGCTTGACGCCGTCTTGGCCGAGGACTTCGAGGGGGCCCCCGGCCGCATCTGTGAGCTCTTGGATCGAGCAGAGTTGAGCCAGGCGCTGGAGGAGGCTTGGAAGCTGGTGCGGCGCCTGAACCGCTTCGTCGAGGAGACAAAGCCGTGGGAGCTGGCTCGCGAGGAGGCCGACCCCGAGCGCCTTGATGAGGTCCTCTACAACCTGGTCGAGGGCCTGCGCGTGACGACCCTGCTGCTTGCCCCCTACCTGCCGCAGGCTGCCGAGGCGGTGCTCGGGGTGCTCGGTGAGAGCTCGAGATCTCTGGCCGAGCTCGGCTCGCGTCCCGGGGGCCAGGAGATCGCCCAGATCGCACCCCTGTTCCCCAAGATCGAGGTCGCCTGATGATCGACTCCCACACCCATCTTTTTCTCTGCGATCGGCCCGAGGAGGAGCTGATCTTGGCGGCCCGCAGGGCCGGTGTTGTGCGGATCTTGAACGTTGGCCTTGGAGCTGAGAGCAATCGCGAGGCGGTCGCTGGAGCCGAGCGCAACGATGGGGTGTTCGCGGCGGTCGGCTGCCATCCCAGCGAGGCGGCCGGTTTCAACGATGCCGCGGCCGTCGGGATCGCCGAGCTCGCCAGCCACGAGAAGGTGCGGGCGATCGGGGAGACCGGGATCGACTACTACCGCGGCAACGGGGACGCCGCGGCCCAGCGCCGCGCCTTCGAAGCCCAGATCGAGATCGCCGAGGAGTACGGGCTGCCGATCGTCATCCATGCCCGCGATCCTGTCGATCAGAGGACGGCGAGCGATCAGGTCTTTGAGATTCTCGACAACCGCGGTAGCGGGCTCTCGGTCATCTTGCACTGCTTCCTTGCTCCCTGGCGGGTGGGGGACGCTATCGAGCGAGGCTGGTCGTGTTCGTTCTCAGGAATCGTCACCTTTCCCGCCTCCGTTGCCCTGCGCGAGGCGGCGTCGACGCTGCCCGATGAGCTCGTCTTGGTAGAGACCGATGCCCCCTATCTCGCTCCCCAGCCGCTGCGGGGAAAGGCCAACGAACCCGCCCACGTCGTGCACACAGCACAGGTGGTGGCGGAGGCCCGTGGGGTCAACTACGAGGAACTGGAGCGGATGGTCGAAGAGAACGCGAGGGCCGTTTTCGGGTGGTGAGGCTGGGGCAGAACTTCATCGCCGATCCCAATCTGCTCGATGCAATCGTCCGCGACGCCTGCCTGGTTGGCGAGGACGTGGTGCTCGAGGTCGGAGTTGGGGAGGGGGTGCTCACCTCGCGCCTGGCCAAGGTCGCAGGATACGTCCACGCGATCGAGATCGACCGCGGCCTGCAGGGCTCTCTCGCTGCGATCGCCGCGCTCGCCAACGTCGAGCTGCGCTGGGCCGACGCGATGAAGCTTGACTTCGCCACGCTGCGCCCGGCGCCCAGCGCCGTTGTCTCCAACCTTCCCTACTCGGTCGCGACTCCGGTGATCTTGCGCACGATCGCAGAGCTGCCGGGGGTCGCGAGCTGGACCGTGATGGTCCAGCGCGAGATCGCCGAGCGCTTGCGCGCCGCTCCGGGCAGTCGCACCTATGGCGCCGCCAGTACGCTGGCCCAGATCGCCTGTCAGGTTGAGCTCCTGCGAAAGGTTGACCCAGCGGTCTTTCGCCCGCGTCCGCGGGTCGACTCCGCCGTCTTGCGCCTGCGCCGCAGGGGTCCCGCCGCCGACCGTGAGACCCGTGACCTGGTCCGGGCTGCCTTCGCCCATCGGCGTAAGTCACTTGCCCGCTCTCTCGAGCACGGTCGCCCCGGCGCGATGGCTGCGGCTCGCGCCGCTCTGGCGGAGCTCGGTCTTCCCGAGAACGCCCGGGCTGAGTCGCTCTCGGCTGAGGACTTCGTGGCGCTCTCAGCGAAGCTTCATCCCAAGGCCTAACCGGCGGCTCCGCCCGATGCTCGTCCAAGCTCCCGCAAAGCTCAACCTCTGCCTCTACCTGGGGCATCGCCGCGGCGACGGGCTGCACCGCCTCTGCTCGCTGTTTGAGCCGCTTGCGCTCGCCGACCAAATTGAGGTCAGCAGGGGCGAGCGCGACGAGGTTCTCTGCCCGGGCGTGGGGGGCGAGAATCTCGCCTCTCGGGCCTTGGCGGCTCTGCGCTCGGCGGGTTGGAGCGAGCCACCCCTGCGGGTGCAGATCAAGAAGCGAATCCCGGTCGCGGCCGGGCTCGGCGGCGGCAGCGCAGATGCCGCGGCGGTCTTGGCCCTCGCCGCCGGAGAGGTTGAGGATCTGGCGGCCGTCGCCGCCGAGATCGGCGCCGACGTGCCGTCCCAACTGATTCCCGCCCTGGCCCTTGTGCAGGGCGGGGGTGAGAGGGTGAGCAGACTTCCCCGGCCCGCCACCCACGCCGTCTTGCTGCTCCCCGGAGGCGGCGGCTTGAGCACCGCAGAGGTCTTCGACGAGGCGGACCGGCTCGGGCTTGGGCGCGAACGCGCCGAGTTGGACCGCCTCGCCCTCTCGCTCACAAAAGCAGCTGGTTCGGGCGCTTCGCCGCTGGCCTATGCCGAGCTCCTCACAAATGACCTTGAGCCTGCGGCCCGCTCGCTTCGCCCCGAGATCGGCGCGGCGCTGGAGCTGCTGCGAGAGGCCGGCGCACCGCTTGCCCTGATCAGCGGCTCAGGTCCCACCGCCTTTGGTCTCTTCGGCGGGCTCGCGGCCGCCATCGATGCGAGCGCGCGGATAGATCGCGATGACGCGATCGTCTGTGCGGCGGGGATCTCGCCATGAGGTTGCGGAGGGCGGAGACGAGCAGCCGCAGGTGGTTGGGACTGGCGATGATCGCCGCCGCGCTGCTGGTCGGCTACTACCTGCTCAGCCGCCAGCTCGGCAGCATTGATCTACACCACCTGTTGGAGGAAATCTCCACGACGCTGGGCGCCTGGACCTACCTGCTGGTTGGCGTTTTTGCCTTCGCCGAGGCGGGCGCCTTTGTCGGTCTCATCATCCCCGGCGAGACCGTGATGCTGCTGGGGGGCGCGGTCGCCGGGCAGGGTGCGATCAACATCTACCTGCTGATCGCGATCGCCTGGTTCGCCGCCTGGCTCGGGGATAGCACCAGCTTCTTCATCGGCCGTCGCCTCGGGCGCGACTTCGTCCTCAGCCACGGTCCCCACTTCGGCATCGGCCACGAGCGCTTTGAGCGGGTCGAGGACTACTTCTCCCGCTACGGCGGAAAGACGATCTTCATCGGACGCTTCATCAGCTTGGTCCGCGCCTTCGCACCCTTCATCGCCGGCAGTTCTGGGATGCGCTATCGCGACTTTCTCCCCTACAGCATCCTTGGTTGTGGGCTGTGGGCCAGCGCCCATATCCTGATCGGCTACTTCTTCTCGCGCAGCATCGACACCGCCGCCAAGTACGCCGGCACGGGTGCCCTCGTCTTCGCCAGCCTGATCGTCCTCCTCGTCCTCGTGGTGGTCGGCTTCCGCTACCTGCGCTGGGAGGACAATCGCCGCAAGGCGGTGGGTTGGATGCTCGACCATGCGGGGACTCGTTGGCTGGTGGTCTTGGCGCGTCGCTTCCAGCCTCAGCTGCGCTTCCTCTGGGACCGGGTCACGCCGGGGGGAACCTTCGGGCTGGAATTCACCTCGCTGATGGCAGCCCTCGCCGTCGCCCTCTTCGTTCTGATCGCCTACGCCGTGCACGTCGGTCACGAACCGGGCCCCACACCTGGCGATATCACCGCGATCGAAGTGGTCGAAAATATCCGCTCAACCTGGCTAACCGAGCTGGCCAAGGTCTTCAACGCGCTCGGCTCGGGGGCCCTGACCTGGAGCTTGACCGTGCTCTGTGCGGTGCTTTTGGCGATCCGTCGGCGCTGGGCGGAGTTCGCGGTCTTGCTCGCCGGGATGACCCTGATCTACGTCGGCTTCCACGCGATCCAGGTGGCGGCGAGCCGACCGCGGCCACCCGAACCGCTGATCGAAGCCTCGGGCTCCTCCTTCCCCAGCGGCCATGCCGCCTACTCGGTGCTCTACGTCTGGCTGGCTGTGACGATGGTCTTGCGCCTGCGCCCGGCGATGACGCGCGGCGCCGCGGTCCTCATAGTTGGCCTCGGGTTGACCGTCTTGATCGGTCTATCTCGGGTCTACCTGGGTGTGCACTACCTGAGCGACGTCAGCGCCGGTTGGGCGCTGGGCGTCGCCGCCTTCACCGTCAGCGCAGCGACGGCGCTAGTCATCTCCCAGTTGCGCCAGAATCCAGAGCGTTGACCCCCTCCGCCCTGATCGAAATCGCAAATCAGTACCTCCTCTTTGGCGCAGCCGGCTTGATCAGCCTGATTGCCTTCGTCACCCTGATCCTGGTCCCGGCCGTCAGCTCCTACGGGCGGATCTGGGAGAAGACCGCCGCCGGCTTCCTCTCCGTCTTCGTTCTCTGCGCCCTGCTGGTAATCGGCGTCGTCGTTGGCCTGGTTTTCGTCTATTACTACAACGACATCGTCAATCTGCTTCACGGCAAGTAGCTCCCTCGAGCGCCGGGCTGGGGATAATGGGCGTATGTCTGCGACCGCAAAGGGTCAAAAAGCGGCTGCAAATTCAGAGGCAGGCGATGACCTGGACCGACTCTCTGAAGCGGTCGAATCAGGCGCCGGCCTGCCCGCGGTTGCTCGCGCTGCGGCCAAGGTCCTGGACGCCAGCGTTGTCCTGATCGATCGCTCAAGCGCGGTCCTCGCAGTGGCCGGCGCTTCGACCGATCAGGAGCAAAAGCTGCTGGCGGGGGGAGAGGAGGTGAGCACCGTGGAGCTGCGAGTCGCCGACACCGTGGTCGGCGAGCTGCGCTACCGCGCCAAGACGGCGCCTGAGCCGGCGATCGCTCGCATGGTGCGGACCCTGCTGGCGCTGGAGCTGGAGCGCTCGCGCGCGCCGGAGTGGGAGAGCGAGGAGGTTGCCGGGGCTTTTGTCAACGCCGTTCTCGATCGCACTGTGACCGATCGCGCTGACATTCTCGCCCGCGCCGCTGAGCTCGGCTCTGAGCTTGAGCAGGGGGCCGGAGTGCTGGTCGTCCGTGCGGCGCCGCGCGCTGCCCAAACGGGCGAATGGCGGGCGCGGGTGATGACCCTGGTGCTGCGGGCGCTGCGCTCGCTGGCGCCCGGAGCGCTGGCGGTTGCAGAGGGAGGTGAGGTCGCCGCCGAAGTGGCGGTGATCGTTCCCGCCCTCAGCGATGAGCAGCTTGCCCGCGCCGCCAGCGGGGTCGCCCGCGAGCTGGGCGACAGCCTCTCGGGCTTTCACCTCAGCATCGGTCGCAGCCGCCGCGCCGGAGACCCGGTGGATCTCTATCGCTCCGGCAGTGAGGCGCGCCTTGCGGTCAACGTCGGGGAGGCCGAAGGTCGGGCGCTGCTCGCCTTCGAGGACACCGGCGCCTACCGTCTGCTGCTGCCCGCGATGAGCGAGGATCCGAGCGAGCTGGAGCGCTTTTATGCCGAGACGATCGAGCCGATCTCGGTCTATGACGAGCAGTATGAGACCGAGCTGGTGGCGACGGTTGAGGCCTACCTTGACAATGACGGCAATGTGGCGGCGACCGCCAAACAGCTCTTTACCCACCGCCACACGATCCGCTACCGACTTGAGCGGGTCAAGGAGCTGTGCGGGCACGACGTCTCTGCCACCGAGGGCCGGGAGAAGCTCGGCCTCGGCCTCAAGGCGATGCGCGTCCTCGGCATCGCCTCGCCTCGCGGGCCCGCGATGGAGCCGGGTGCCGAGGCGGGGAAGGTGCCGCGATCCTCTGAGGATTAGCAGCCCGAGATCGATCCCGCGCCGAACCTCCTATGGACCGTGGTGAGCCGAGACGTGAAAACGGGTCAGAGTCGAGCCGAGTCAGGCAGCGGCTGCTGCTCGGCCGCCTGTCCCCTGGGGAGTCTCTCCGAAGCCGCCGATTAGCACTACGCTTGCAGTGCACTGGGGAGTCGGCTAATGGCAAGCCCCGGGCCTTTGGAGCCCGCTATCCCGGTTCGAGTCCGGGCTCCCCAGCTGAGATCTACCCGGTTGTGGCCTTCAACCGATCTCGGGAATTTAAATCGCAAGGGTCGGACTGAGCGAGGATCAGCCGCACGCAAAGCCCCGGTCCATAGCGGCGGCTTCGGGGTCCAGACCAAGAAGCCGCGGGGTGTTGGCCGCCGTCGCTGCCGGCGGCGGATCGACCAATCCAAAGAGACAGAAATATCGGCCCGGGAGGCGCTGGACGGAGCAGCCTGAGTGCGTCCGGGTCGGCGCCTAGGGTCAGCTCGGTGGCGATCGCAAAGGTCGAAAAGGTCGAGTTGGACCCTCAGGTTCGGGCGCGGCTGGCGCGGAGCTGGAAGGGCCTGATGGCCGTTGGTGTGGTGGCGATCGTGATCGGATGCGTGGCGATCGTGGTCCCCGCGGTCGCCTCGGTGGGGACCGCGATCTTCATCGGCTGGATTCTTCTAATCGCCGGAGCCTTCCTGGTTGCCGGCGCCTTCGCCGCCCACTCGATCGGAACCGTGGTGCTGCGACTCATCTGGGCCGGGCTGACCGTGATCGTCGGCGTATACCTGATCGCCGAACCGCACGGCGCCACCCTCACCCTGACCCTCGTCCTCGGGATCTACTTCCTCTTCATGGGTCTCACCCGGATCGTCGTCGCGCTCGCCGCCCACGGGCGCCAAAACGCTGGCCTGCTCGCTCTCAGCGGCGTCGCCGGCCTGCTGATCGGCGTCCTCATTCTCGCCAAGTTCCCCAGCTCTGCGGATTGGGCAATTGGACTTTTGGTCGGAATCGACCTGCTTTTCGCTGGCTGGACCCTGACCAGCGTGGCGCTGCTTGGTCGCGACCTCTCCCGCGCCAGCTGACGGGCGCATCCCACCCGGTCTAGGATTCTGGGGTGAATTCGTCCCTGGCCTTGGTGATGGCGGCGGGAAGGGGCACCCGCATGCGCTCCTCGCAGCCGAAGATGCTGCACCCAGTAGCTGGCGTGGCGATGGTCGCCTGGCCGATCCGTGCCGCTCGAGAGGCGGGGGTAGAGAGGGTGGCGGCGATTGTTTCCCCGGGCCAAGACATCTCGGCTGGCTTGCCCGAGGAGGTCGAGACCATCGTCCAGCCCGAGCCCGACGGTACCGGTGGCGCGGTGCGGGCGGCACTCTCTCTGGTCGAGTCCAGCCAGACCGTCCTCGTCCTCTCCGGCGACGTGCCCTTGATCTCTGGCGAGACGATTACCGCCCTGCTCGGCGCCCATGCCGACTCGGGCGCGGCGGCGACGATGCTGACGATCGAGCTCGAGCAACCCGGCGCCTACGGCAGGGTGTCGCGCGCTGAATCCGGTGAGGTGCTGCGGGTGATCGAGACCAAGGCGGCCGGTGATGCGAGCCCGCAGGAGTTGGCGATCTGTGAGGTAAACGCTGGCACCTACGTATTTGACGCAGCGCCGCTGGCGACAGCACTCCTCAGCCTTGGCGCCGACAACGCTCAGGGTGAGTATTACCTCCCCGACGTCTTGCCCGCTCTGCGCGATGCGGGGTACTCCGTCGCCGCCCACCTCGCCACCGACCTCGCGGTGACCATGGGGGTCAATGATCGCCGCGACCTGGCCGCGGTTGAGGTCGAGGCTCGCCGCCGCATTCTCGAGTCCCACATGCTCGCAGGGGTGACGGTGGTTGACCCTGGTTCCACCTGGATCGAGGCCGGAGTCCAGATCGCCGCCGACGCCAGGATCGAGCCTGCCACCAGCCTGCGGGGGGGCACCGAGGTGGGCCGCGGCTGCGTGGTCGGCCCGCTCAGCACCCTCACCGATGTCCGATTGGGAGATGGAGTCTCGGTTTCGCACTCCTGCCTGCTGGAATGTGAGGTCGCCGCGGGCTGCACGGTGGGCCCCTTTGCCTACCTGCGCCCCGGCGCGGTGCTTGAGCCGCAGGCCAAGGCGGGGTCCTTCGTCGAGATCAAGAACTCGCGCCTGGGTGAGGGTGCAAAGGTCCCCCACCTCGCCTACGTCGGCGACGCCGAAGTGGGGCGAGGGAGCAATCTCGGGGCCGGAACGATCACCGCGAATTACGACGGATTTCGCAAGAACTCGACCGTGATCGGCGAAAACGTGCGGATCGGCGTTGACACAATGCTGGTTGCCCCGGTAGAAGTCGGCGACGGGGCCTACACTGGCGCTGGCGCGGTGATCAAAGACGATGTGCCCGAGGGGGCGCTTGGCGTGAGCGAGAACGAGCAGAGAAACATCGAGGGATACGCAAAGCGCAAGGCGGTCGAGATGCGGGAAGACGAGAGCAAGTGAGCACGATCGAGGAGCGTCCCCGGGCGGCGACGGCGATCCCCCATGACTACTCCAAGCGGCTGATGGTCTTCGGCGGCCGCAGTTCGATGGAGTTGACCGCCAAGGTCGCCGGCAAGCTCGACCTCGACGTCGGCCAGGCGACGCTCAAAACCTTCGCCAACGGTGAGGTCTACTGCCGCTATGAGGAGTCGATTCGGGGGGCTGACGTTTTCCTCGTGCAGTCGACCTGCGGCAATGAGCAGACCAGGATGACCGCCAACGATGCGCTGATCGAGCTGCTGACGATGATCGACGCCGCCCAGGGCGCATCCGCGCACCGAATCATCGCCGTGATGCCCTGGTATGGATATGCGCGCCAGGACAAGAAGTCAGCGCCGCGCGAGCCGATCTCCGCCCGGATCGTCGCCAAGTGCCTGGAGGGGGTGGGTGTCGACCGGGTCCTGACCATGGACCTGCATGCCGGCCAGGTCCAGGGCTTCTTTCACGTCCCCGTCGACCACATGACCGCGATGCCGATGCTCACCCAGTGGTTCGCCGATCAGAACCTCGCCGAGGAGCTGGTGATCGTCTCTCCCGACGCCGGCCGGGTGAAGACGGCGCGCAACTTTGCCCGTCGAATCGGCACCCACTGGGCCGTGATGGAGAAGGAGCGCCCCGCCCAGCAGGTGGCTGAGATCGGCTACGTGGTCGGCGACGTCAAGGGCCGTACGGCGGTATTGGTCGACGACATGATCGACACCGCGGGGACGCTGTGCGCGGCCGCCCAGACGGTCTTGGAGGAGGGTGCGGCGCGGGTGATCGCTTGCGCCACACACGGCGTCTTCTCCGGCCCCGCCTTCGAACGTCTCGCCTATCAGAACTCCGGCATCGAGCGAATCGTGGTTACCGACACGCTGCCGTTGCGCCCCGGGGCTCCGGAGAACATCACCGTGCTCTCAACCGCAAGCACCTTTGCCGACTCGATTCGCCGTATCTTCACCGACGACTCGGTTTCTGAGATCTTCGCCGGTGAGAATCAGCTCTTCTAGTGGCTTCTGAGAAGCTGCGCCTGGTCGGCCATAAGGGGGCCGACCTGATCGTTTCCGGAAACACGGTTGCGAGCTTTGGCGCGGGGGCGAGCGCCGGTGCGGACACGATCGAGCTGGACGTGCTCTGGACCCGCGACGGCCATCCGCAACTGCCGGCGGCCAAGCGCTCGCCGCTCCTCGTTGCCCACGATTGGCACGACGCTGCCGGGCGCTCGCCGCTTACCCTGGCCCAGGCCCTCGACGCTTTTACAGCCCCGCCGCTGGATCAGGTCGAGATCGACCTCGACCTAAAGCTTGCTGGCCGTGAGGATGAGATCGTCGAGGCGCTGCTTGAGCGTGACCTTCTGAAGCGGGCGATGATCTCAACCATGGAGCTCTCCAGCCTGGCTCGAGTCCGCGAGCTGGAGCCGGGCCTGCGGCGAGGTTGGACCTATCCCAAGGTGAACAGGGACTGGGCTTCAAAGCGCTGGGCGAAGGGGCCGATGATGGCCGCCGTGATCGGGATGCGGCGCCGCCTTCCGCGCTTGGCGACGCGCCAGCTTACGGCGCTCGGGGTGGAGGCGATGTGGGTCTATCACCCGCTGATCTCACCCCGACTCGCTGCGGTCACTCGCTCAGCGGGGGTCGAGTTGATCGCCTGGACCGTCGATGATCTTGAGCGCATGCGGCGCCTCCTAAAGATTGGAGTCACCGGGCTCTGCTCCAACGATCCGCGTCTTTTCGGCCAGCTCTAGACGCTGCTTGGAGCTAACCCAATCCCGCGCCCGACCTTGCCGCGCACGGCCGAGCTCAGGTCCTCCGCGCGCAACCGGGCAGAACCCAACCCGATCTGATCCGGCTGATTTTGGTCTCCTCTCAGGCGCTGCTCGCCAATCCGGGGGTTCGCATCACGCCCCTTTCCTCGAAGTAGACCCACTCCTGTTCGCCGAGTTCGGTGGCGGGGGGGTCGGCGTAGACCCACTCGCGCGCGATCCGATACCAGTTGCGCCTGGCGCGCAGCTGGCCGAGAACGGCGACGACGCCGATCTCCATCCGCCTGCCCATCAGCTCCTCCGCTGGAAGCGACTCGCGCCGCATCAGATCGAAATACTCCGAGCGCGGGTCGTGGGTGGACTCGATGATCTTCATCACCCGGCGCGGGCTGATCTCGACTTCGCGGTCCTCGATATACCAACCACCGATTGCGCGCATGTGTTCCATCAACCTTTCGGCATCGAGCTTGGACGGATTCTTGACGAAACCGAGCACGTGCAGGGCCTCGCGAAAGGCCTCCGGGTCATCGCGTGAGGCGGCATCAAAGGCTCGCTGCTCGAGGATGATCTGCTCGCGATCGAGCTTCTTGGTCATGCCGAAATCAAGGAAGGCAACTCGGCCGTCGTTCATCAGCAGGTAGTTGCCGGGATGGGGATCGGCGTTGAAGTGCTGGAGGTGATAGATCGAGCCAAAGCTTCCCCTGTAGACGATCTCGCCGAAGCGACTGCGCTGCTCGTGCGGAAGTTCCTTGATTTGCTCGAAACCAAGTCCCTCGACCAGCTCGGTGACCAACACGCGACGGCGCGAGAGACGAGTCACCACTTCGGGTACGTAGATGAAGGGGTGCTCGCGGTAGGCGCGGGAAAAGGTGCGCTGATTATGCGCCTCATACTCATAGTCGAGCTCCTCCATCACCCGCTCACGGATCTCATTGGCGATCGCCTTGGCATCGAGGCCGGGAGCTAGGGCACGGGCGAGGTGGACCAGGGTGCCGGCGTTTCGCAGGTCCGCCTCCAGTGCCTCCGCGATACCGGGGTACTGGATCTTGACCGCCACGTCGCGCCCGTCAAGCAGCCGGGCCCGATGCACCTGGCCGATTGAGGCGGCGGCGAAAGCCTCGGTCTCAAAGTCGGCAAATAGCTCGCTGACCGACTCGCCTTCATACTCCTCAAGCAGCACCTTCTCCACCTTCTCCCACGGCATCGGCGGCGCCTCGGTGCGCAGCTTGGCGAGCTGCTCCTGGTAGATCTCGCGGTACTCCTCGGGGATGAACTCGGTGTCGATGAAGGAGGCGAACTGGCCGAGCTTCATCGCCGCGCCCTTCATCTGGCCAAGCGCCCCGACCATCTTCATCGCGGTCTCGAGGTGGCGCTGCTCAAGGCGCTCCTTGCTGCCCTCCTCTGAGCGGGCGACGTTGGTCGCTTTGGTCCCGGCGTAACGGGCGCCCTGCACCCCGACTATCGAGCCCAGCTTTGCCGAACGACGGATCCTGCCCTTCGGGATCTTCGCGTCCTCTGCCACGGTCAAAGGTTGCCACACGCCCTCGTTCTCTATCCTCTCCGGTCCGATGGCCACCGAACGCGCAACCTTGAAGGTCGCTCCCCGGGGGGAGTTTGGCTCCCGAATCTCTCGTCGCCTGCGGCGCAAAGGCCTGGTCCCGGGGGTCGTCTACAGCGGCGGTCAGCCCGCCCGGGCCTTTCAGGTGCCAGAGCGCGAGGTCCACACCGTGCTTGCCGACGGTCACGCTCTCTTTGACCTCGAGATCGAGGGTGCCAAAACGGTGCCCGTCGTGGTCAAGGCCCAGCAGCTTCACCCGGTGCGGGAAAGCCTGCAGCACATCGACTTGCAAGAGGTGAAGCTAAACGAGGCGATCCAGGCCGAGGTGGCGCTTGAGCTCGAGGGAACCGAGACCGCCCCCGGGGTCAAAGCCGGTGGAGTGCTCGAGCACGTCACCCGCGAGATCACGGTTGAAGCGCTGCCCACCGAGATTCCCGATCGGATCCTCGTCGACGTCTCAGCGATGCAGATAAACGACACCGTGCAGCTCTCCACGGTGAAGCCACCGCAGGGGGTGAAGTTCGTCGCCGATGATCTTGAGGAGATCACGATCGCCACCCTCTCCCCACCGCGGGTCGAGGAAGAGCCCGAGCCGGCGCTTGAGCAGGAGACCGAGCTGATCGGTGAGGAGGGCGAGGGCGGCGCTGGGGAGGCGGGCGCAGAGGAGGCTGGCGGGGGCGACTCGGGCGAGGGCGGCGGGGAGTAAGGGCTGTCGCGCTTCGGCCCCCGGCCTGGCAGCGAGGACGGTAGCCGGGTGGGTGAGCGCATCCTCATCATCGGACTCGGTAATCCCGGCCGCGAGTACGCGGGGACGCGCCACAACGTCGGATTTGAGGTTGCTGAGGACCTCGCGCGGCGCTGGGAGTTGTCTCATGCGAAGCGCAAATTCGGTGGCCTGATCGCCGAGGGGCGGGCTGGGGTGGGCGGCCCGCGGGTCGCGGTCTTCTTGCCCCAGACCTACATGAACGACTCCGGCGAGGCAGCCGGTCCGGCGCGCGGTGCCCTGAAGACGCCGCTGGATCGCGTCATCGTCGTCCACGATGAGATCGATCTCAGCTTCGGCGAGGTCAGGGCGCGGCTGGGCGGCGGCCTTGCCGGGCACAACGGCCTCAGGAGCCTCAGGCGCGGGTTTGGCGATGCCCGTTTCTGGCGGGTGCGGATCGGGGTCGGTCGCCCCGCTTCAAGCGATCCTGAGGTGGTCTCTGAGTACGTGCTCTCGCGCTTCACCGAGGCCGCCGATGAGGTCGCCGAGCTGATTAAAAGCGCTGCCGGGGAGGCCGAGGTGCTGGTCGAGGAGCTAGGTTCGCCAACAACGTGAACGATTCCCTCGATCTGATCGGTTATGAAGTTGATGCGCACGGAGTTGCAGTACTGCGCCTTTGCCGGCCGCGGGCGCGCAACGCGATCAACACCGAGATGCTGGTCGCGATGCTCGCTCATCTCGCCGCTGCAAAAGCCGATCAGGCCGTTCGCGTCTTGCTCTTCACCTCCGCAGACCACATGGGTTTCTCGGCAGGCGCCGACATCAAGGAGGAGCTTGATCAGGAGGGAAAGGTGCGGCGCATGCAGCGCTTCGCCGATCTCTATGACGCGATCGTCGGCTTTCCGAAGCCGACGATCGCCGTCTGCCATGGCGATGTCGTCGGGGGAGGCGCCGAGATTGCCGTCGCCTGCGACATGCGGATCGGCGGCTCCAACCTGCGGATGCGGTTTCCCGGAGCGGCGCTCGGGGTGCCGGTCGGTCCGGCCCGCCTGGTCACCCTCTGTGGGCTGGCGGCGGCCAAGTACCTGCTGCTCTCCTCCCACACCGTCGGCGCCGAGGAGGCGCTGCGGCTGGGGCTGGTAAACCGGATTGCTCCCGCGGCGCGTACCGAGGGCGCCGCACTCGAACTCGCCCTGCAGGTGGCGGCCCACCCGCCCGAGGCCGTCGCCCGCCTGAAGCGGATGCTGCACCAATGGGACGCGGTCGAAGCTCGCTCAAAGTCCGAGGGTGAGGGACAGGTGCGCTGGCAGCGCCTCGGTCCCGGCCTGCCCTTCGAGGGTTAGCCGCCGCCTAGAATCCATCCTCATGCCGGCTTAGCCGATCCGGCATTTTCGTTCCCCCATGAGCCTGCGCCCGCTGATCGAGATCGCCGCTGAGAACGAGCGCGTCCACGCGCTCAGCGGCCGTGCTCGCGAGGCTGCGGGGGGCGCTCCGCGGGTCACCCTGGCGGTCTCGGCAATGCTTCGACCATTGCTGGTTGCGACCCTGCTCGATGACGATCGCGGGCTCGCCGATCGCCCTGCCCTGGTGGTCAGCGCCGATGATCGCTCCGCCCGTGATCTGGCCGCCGATCTGCGTGCCTACCTGGCGCCGCGCCGGGTTCGCTTCTACCCCTCGCGGGGAACCGGCTACGCCTCCCACATCACCCCTCCGCCCCACCTCGTGGGGCTGCGGATCGATGCCCTTGATGCGCTTGGCCGAGAGCAGGACGCGGTGGTGGTGGCGAGTGCCACCGCGCTCGCTGAGACGGTCCCCGATGCTTCCCTGCGCCCGGCGGGCTTCTCGATCTGCGCCGGTGAGGAACTCGATCTGGGGGCGGTCGCCGAGGATCTGGTTGGGGCCGGATATGAGCGGGTCGAGCAGGTCATCGAGCGCGGACAATTCGCCGTCCGGGGCGGCATCCTCGACGTCTTTCCGGCGACCGAGGAGCGGGCGATAAGGATCGAGCTGTTCGGTGATCAGGTCGAGTCGATGCGCTGGTTTTCGACCTTCACCCAGCGCTCGCTTGGGGAGGCCGATCGGGTCGAGCTTGCGCCCGCGGCGGAGCTCGACGCAGAGCACCGCGAACTGGCCGAGCTGGCGACTCTTGAGGCGGCTGAGAAGGGCGAGCCGCTCTCTGATCTGGCCTACCTGCTGCCGCTTGAGCACTTCAGAGCTCCGCTTGACCTGGTCCCGTCGGAGGCGGTGGTCCTGCTCGCCGCCGCCGAGGAGATCGAGCCCGCGCTGCGCGATCACTGGGAGGACGTGACAACGGCGATGCACGCCGAGGATGCCCGCCAGCTCTACGTCGACGTGGCGGCGCCGCTCGCCCAGCGCGCTGCCGTCTCCCTGACCAGCGCCGGGGAGGAGGATGAGGACGCGCTGCGCGCCGCCCGAGCCGAGTCGCCCGCCCGCAGCATCAAAGAGGCCGAGGGTGAGCTGGAGAAATTGCTGCGCTCGGGCTACCGAACCGTCGTCGCCTTCGAAAACCGCGGTGAGGCCGAGCGCACCCGCTACGGCCTGGACCGCCTTGACGTCTCGATTCTCGACGGCGGCCGGCTCTCGCCCAAACCGGGCCTCGTCTTTGCCGAGGCGCGCCTGCGCGAGGGTTTCATCAGCCCCGAGCTGCGCCTCGCCGTCTTTCCCTTCCGCCGCCTCGTCCACCGCCGGCTTCGCGGCGCCGAGCGAGTCCCCAATGCCGCTCGTGGCCGTCTCGCCTTTGGCGAGCTGCGGGTCGGGGACCACGTGGTCCATGAGGATCACGGGGTGGCCCGCTTTGCCGGCTTTGAGACCCGCCAGGTCGGCGGCGTCACCCGTGACTATCTCTATCTCGAGTACAAGGGCGAGGATCGGGTCTACGTCCCCACCGAGCAACTCGCCAAGCTGAGCCGCTACGTCGGCTCCGGTGGTGAGCCGACGCTCTCAGCTTTGGGCGGGCGGCGCTGGGAGAACATGAAGGCGCGAGCGCGGCGCGCCGCGGGGGCTCTCGCCGGAGAGCTGCTCAACCTCTACGCCGAGCGCCGTGCCCGCAAGGGCCACGCCTTCGCCGCCGATGGGGAGTGGCAGATCGCGATGGAGACTGCCTTCCCCTACCGCGAGACCGCCGATCAGCTGGATGCGATCGAGGCGGTCAAGGGCGACATGGAGGAGGAGCGCCCGATGGACCGGTTGGTCTGCGGCGACGTCGGCTTCGGCAAGACCGAGGTGGCGCTGCGCGCCGCGGTCAAGGCCGCCGCCGACGGAAGGCAGGTGATGATGCTCGTTCCGACGACGATTCTCGCCCAGCAGCATTTCGGCACCTTCAGCGAGCGCCTTGCCGATCTTCCCTTCCGCGTCGAGGGCGTCTCGCGGCTGCGCCGCCCGGCCGAGGTCAAGCAGGTCCTCGCCGACTTCAAGGCGGGCAGCGTCGACATCCTGATCGGCACCCATCGCCTGCTCTCGCGCGATGTTCGCGCCAAGGAGCTCGGCCTCGTGATCGTCGATGAGGAGCAGCGCTTCGGCGTCAAACAGAAGGAGCTGCTTCGCCAGCTGAAGCTGAAGGTCGATGTCTTGGCTCTCTCGGCAACTCCGATCCCGCGGACCCTGCAGATGAGTCTGGCCGGCTTGCGCGACATCTCGGTGATCGAGACGCCGCCGGAGGGGCGCCGTCCGGTCCGCACCTACGTTGGCCCCTACGACGAGGACCTGGTCCGCCGCGCGATAGAGCGTGAGGTCGAGCGTGGCGGCCAGGCCTTCTTCCTGCACAACCGGATCGACTCGCTGCCCGAGGTTGCCGAGCAGCTGCGTGGCCTGGTGCCGAAGGCACGCTTTGCCGAAGCCCACGGCCAGATGGAGGAGGAGCGGCTGGAGCAAACGATGCTGGGATTCCTGCGCGGTGAGGCCGACTGCCTGGTGACGACAACGATCATTGAGTCCGGCCTAGACATCCCCACGGCCAACACCCTGATCGTCGAGCGCGCCGACCAACTCGGACTTTCACAGGCCTACCAGATCCGCGGCCGAGTAGGGCGCTCTCGCGAGCGAGCCTTCGCCTACCTGCTCTACCCCTCACCGGAGGTACTCACCGAGGAGGCCGCGGCGCGGCTCTCAACCCTCGCCGATCACACCGAGCTCGGTTCTGGATTTCGAATCGCGATGCGAGACCTCGACATTCGAGGCGCCGGAAACCTGCTCGGAGATGAGCAATCAGGGCACGTGGCGGCGGTCGGCTTCGAGCTCTACTGCCAGATGATCGATGAGGCTGTGGCCGCGGCCGAGGGCGCGGCCGAGGGCGGGGCCGAGGTGGCTGAGCCGGTTCGACTCGACGTTCCCGTGGATGCCTATCTGCCGGTTACCTTCGTTCCCTTCGAGGCGGCAAAGATCGACATTCACCGGCGCATCGTCGCCGCTCGCGAGCCGGGCGAGTTGCGCGCGATTCGCGATGAGCTGAGCGATCGTTTCGGTCCGCTGCCGATCGAGGCGGAGAACCTTCTCAAGCTGCAGGCAGGGCGGATCGAGCTCGGTTTGGCCGGCGCACGCAGCGTCGAGTTCCGCGGTGGACGACTGAGCATCACCGGAGTCGAACTTGACTCACACGGTGCGACGCTGCTCGCAGAGCGGGTTGAGGGGGCGATCTATGAATGGCGGGAGCAAACCGCCGCGCTTCGCGTCCCCGATCAGCCCGAGGCCCGGCTCGCCGCCGTGCTTGCAATGGCTGCCGGACTTAGAGATGCAAGGCGCAGTTCAGATATGCTGCCCGCTTCGTGAGTCCAAGCAAACGCAAAAGACCCGCGGCGGGCAAGGGGAGCAGCCAGGGTGCCGCGCCCGCCTCGGGCGCTCCGGGGCCGCTGCAGCGGCTCGGCCTGCTGATCTTCGGCCTCGCCTTCATCCTGCTCTTCGCCGGCTTTGCGATCGCCCAGGGGATCGGCAGCCCCAGCATCCCCAGCGGCGACGTGGCGCTGGTCGAAGGGGTTCCAGCGAGCGTCGGCCACGTCTCCGAAGCCGAATACAAACGATCCCTCCTGCAGGCGGCCGCACAGGCGGGTCTCAAATCGACCCCCAAACCGGGCGAAAAACAGTACGAAGAATTGAAGAAAACGGCGCTCGGCAGCCTCTTTGACACGATCTGGATTCAGGGTCAGGCCGAAGAAATGGGGATCACGGCAACTCCCAAACAGATCGCCACCGAACTCGCCCAGATCAAGAAACAGAACTTCAAAACGGCAGCCGCCTATCAAAAATTTCTCAAGACCTCGCATTTCACCCAAAGCGACGTCAACAACCGGGTGAAGCTGAAACTGCTGAGCACCCAGATCCAGCAGCAGATTGGCAAAGAAGCGCCGACACCGTCGAGCTCACAGACCCAGCAATATTACGAAGCGGCCGCGGGAACCCAGTTCACGACGCCGGCCTCGCGTGAAATTCGCCTCATCCTCAACAAAGACAAGGCCAAGGCCGAAGCGGCCAAGGCTCTGCTTGAAAAGGACCACTCGGCGACGAGCTGGCAGAAGGTCGCCAAGCAGTACTCGACCGAAACCACCTCAAAAAACAGCGGCGGGCTGCAGGCGGGTGTCACCGAAGGACGCTTCCAGGAACCGCTGAACAGCGCCATCTTCAGCGCCACCACGGGCCAGTTGGAGGGCCCGATCAAAACCTCGCTCGGCTACTACGTCTTCGTCGTCGAGAAAACGACGCCGAAAAAAGTCCAGCCACTTTCTTCGGTGAAATCCCAGATCAGCGCCCAGCTGACCCAGCAGGCACAGCAGGAAGTCTTCACCCAGTTCGTCAGCAACTACACCAGCAAGTGGCAGGCGCGAACCTTCTGCGCCTCGGGCTACGTGATCGAACGCTGTTCCAACTACATCGGCACCGGCCGCCCCTCGAGCGCTCCCCCGGCCTGCTATGAAGCCCACCCCAAAGGCGGTCTTCCCGCCGCCTGTCCGGCGCCTGTCCAGCAGCTCGCTCCCCAGATTCCAGGAAGCGCCACCGCCTTGGTCCCGCAGGGCCAGCGCTTGCCGCAACGACCCCAGCCCGCGGGCCTGAAACCGACCCCCGCGACCCCGACCGGTCTGACCGGAACCGTTCCCGGCGCGACCGGTGCCGCTGCGGGGGCAAGTGGCGCCGCGACGACGGCGCCCTAGCCCCGTTCGGCCCTCTCCCCAAATAGACTGAGGCGCCTCCCGATGAGCGCCATAGCCTCAATCCACGCGCGCCAGATCCTTGACTCGCGCGGCAACCCGACGGTCGAGGTCGAGGTCGTGCTTGAGTCAGGCGCGCGCGGATTGGCCGCGGTCCCATCCGGTGCCTCGACCGGTGAGTTTGAGGCGGTCGAGCTGCGCGACGGAGGCGATCGCTGGGGTGGCAAGGGGGTGGGGCGCGCGGTTGCCAACGTCAACGGTGAGATCGCGGCGGCGCTCACCGGTGCCCGAGCCGTTGAACAGGGAGGGCTCGATCAGACGATGATCGAGCTCGACGGAACGCCGAGCAAGGGGCGGCTTGGAGCCAACGCGATTCTCGGTGTATCACTGGCCGCCGCCAAGGCTGCCGCGGCGGATTCCGGGCAGCCACTTTACCGCTACCTCGCCGAGCTTTATGGAGGCGGTGAGCCGACCCTGCTGCCGGTGCCGATGATGAATGTCCTAAACGGCGGTGCCCATGCCGATAACTCGGTCGACTTCCAGGAGTTCATGGTCGTCCCGGGCGGTGCCGCGAGCTTCTCGGAGTGCTTGCAGATCGGGGTTGAGGTATTCCACGCGCTGAAGCTCAGCCTCGCCTCGCAGGGGCTCTCCACCGCGGGTGGCGATGAGGGAGGCTTCGCCCCCAACCTTGATTCCAACGAGGCCGCCCTCAGGGCCGTATTGGCCGGAGTCGAGGCAGCCGGCTATGAGCCCGGCGTGGACGTATCGATCGCGCTTGATCCGGCAAGCAGTGAGCTCTTTGAGGATGGCGCCTACACGCTTTTGCACGAGGGTCGCACCCTCTCGCCCGCGGAGATGGTCAGCTACTGGGAGGATGCCTGCTCGCGCTATCCGATCGTCTCGCTTGAGGACGGCATGGATGAGGAGGACTGGGATGGCTGGAAGTTGTTGACCGAGCGCCTGGGGAAGCGGATCCAACTGGTCGGTGATGACCTCTTTGTCACCAACCCTCAGCGCCTGCAGCGCGGGATCGAGCTCGGGGTCGGCAACTCGATCCTCGTCAAGGTCAACCAAATCGGCACCCTGACCGAGACCCTGGACGCGATCCGGATCGCCGCCGCCGCCGGCTACAGCACCGTGATCTCACATCGCTCGGGGGAGACCGAAGACACCACGATCGCCGATCTCGCGGTGGCGACCGGCGCCGCTCAGATCAAGACCGGCGCGCCCTCGCGCTCAGATCGCGTCGCCAAGTACAACCGACTTCTGCGGATCGAGGAGGAGCTCGGGTCCTCGGCACGATTCCCCGGCATGCAGGCATTCCTCCAGCAGTCCAACTAGATGCAGGAAAGCGGCTTCGCGCCGCAAAGGGTTATGCGTGCCAGCACGCAAACGCCCCAACCGCCGCCCGGCACCACGGCGTCGACCCGCGGCTCGGCGCGGCTCGAGTCGCATCCATTGGGATCGAGTCGGGAGGGTGGCGCTAACCCTGGTCCTCGCCGCGGTCCTTTACTCCTACCTCAACCCGGCGATCGACTTCATCAAGACCTATACCGCGACGACCGCGGCCAAAGAGCAACTGCACGTGCTCCAGCACGAGAACACGCGCCTTCACCACTTGGTCCAAACGGCCGAGGATCCGATCGTGATCGACAGCAGGGCCCGCTCGCAGGGGATGGTCGCTGTGGGGGAGACTCCGCTCGTCGTTCGCGGGCTCAACTGACGCGCGGGGGAGTTCCCGGTGGTTAGCGCCGGTTCCTACCTGCTGAGCGCCGCGGCCGGGGTCGTGCTCGCGATCTCGCTCAGCTTCAGCGCCTTTTGCCTTCGAGATCGCCTGCTTGGCTCCTGGCGCGGTGCCCCTGCTCGCCTGGTTGAGGCGATCCTCGCGATCGCGCTGCTGATCTGGATCGCTGAGATCCTTGGCACCTTCAGTCTTTTCTACGCGGGGTTGGTGCTCGCGGTGGCGGTGGCGCTCGCACTGCTCCTTGCTTGGTTTGCCCCTCCGGCGGCGATTCGCCTGCGGACCTCGCGGCGAACGGCCGCAGGAGATCCTCCCTCCGCCAGGGCTCCGCAGGATCTCGCCTCTGGGGATGGCCTGCCGGCTCCGCCGGTGCCTCGCTTGGGGATTTTGATCGCGGTTGGGGTGATCGCGGTTGTTGTCGCGCAATGGGGTCTGACGACTAAGCATGCGCTCGATGGCGGGATCTTCAACTTCGACTCGCTCTGGTACCACATGCCCTTTGCGGTGGACATGGTGCAAAGCCACTCAACCACCGCCATGCACTACACCGACACCGTTTTCACCAACTGGTTTTATCCGCAGAACTCCGAGCTCTTGCACGCGGTCGGGATCGCAATCACCCACCGCGACACGCTCTCGCTTTTCATCAACTTCGGTTGGCTGGCGCTCGCCTTCCTGGCAGCATGGTGCATCGGGCGCCCTTACGGACGGGGTCACCTGACCCTGGTCGCGGCCGCGGTCATCCTTGACTCCCACACGCTGATCGTGCGCGAGCCGGGGGCTGCAAAGAACGACCTCGCGGCCGCGGCCCTGCTTTTGGGCGCGATCGCGATCCTGATCAACCTCTGGGCGCAGCGCGTCATCAGCGAGCCCGAGGGAGGGGAGGGGAGGGGAGGGTCGCTTCCCCTCGGCTGGCCGCTGGCGGCCGCCGGGTTGGCGGTCGGGCTGGCGGCCGGGACCAAGGTCACGGTGCTCGCGATGGCGGCGGCGATGACGGTGGCGGTGATCGCCCTCGCCCCGAGCGCTCGGCGCCGGGCGGCGCTTCGGTGGTGGTTTGTTCCGGCCCTTTTGGGCGGCGGCTTCTGGTACCTGCGCAACCTCGTTTTCGCCGGCTCTCCGCTACCGGAGATCGTCCACCTGGGTCCGATCGTCCTGCCCCATCCCGAGCGGCTGCAAAGCGCCCGCCCCAGCTTTGCGATCTCCCACTACGCAACCGATCCCAGCGTCTGGCGGCAGTACTTTGCACCCGGCCTGCACCAGGCCTTCGGTCTGCTCTGGCCCCTGGTCTTGGGGGAGCCGCGCTTGGCGCGGCGTTGGCGCTGTTTAGGGGACGCGATCGGGTTCTGCGCTGGATCGGCGCGGTGGCGCTGTTTGGGATGCTCGCCTACCTGTTCACCCCGCTCAGCGCCGCCGGAGCAGAGGGCGCGCCCGTCGCCTTCGCGATCAACGTCCGCTACGTCGAAGCTGCCCTGCTGGCGGGGATAGTGCTTTTGCCGCTGATCGTTGGCGCCAAAAGCAAGCGAGGCCAGTGGGTTCTGATGGGCGCTCTTCTCCTCGTCCTCGCGATCACCGACCGCCTAGACGCCGTCCTGCGCGATCCCTCGCGGGTCTTTGCCTGGCTGCTCGTGGCACTGGTCGTGCTGGCTCCGGCAGCGCTGCTTTTGGCTAGACACCGAGGCGCGCGGCGGGCGCCAATTCTCGCCGGCTTTGCCGCGATCGCGATCACCGCGATCGCGATCGGCTACCCGCTGCAGCGCGATTACCTGCGCCAGCGCTTTCACGCCGGCCTCCCCGGCATGCACCTTGACGCTGCCTACCGGTGGGCCCGCAACATTGATGGTGCCCGGATCGGCCTGGCCGGTACAACCGCGGGCTTTCTCCAGTACGGCTTCTTTGGCACCGAGCTCTCAAATCGCGTCATCTACCTTGGCGCCAAGGGCCCACACGGAGCCTTCAACGCGATTTCCACCTGCCGTGCCTTCCGCGCCGCCGTCAACTCCGCCAACCTCGGGTTTTTAGTCACCGCCCCATTCCTCAACTTCATCCATACCGGACGCCCGATTTCCTCACCGGAGGCGGGCTGGCTACGGGCTGAGCCCGCGGTTACCCCGATCCTGCGCAGCGGTCCGGTTACGGTATGGAGGGTCAGGGGAGCACTTGACCCGAGCCGATGTGGACCCGTCAACGCGCCGCTGCGCCATATTCCCAATGCTCCGAGCTGAAGTTTGGGGCCGCTGGCGCTGCTGGGTACCCTGAGCGGGTGAGCTACCCGTTCCAAAACGCATACTTTCAGTGGGAGGAGGGTTGGCGGGTCCTGCAGGGCATAGACGGCGACCGGAACCGGCGGCGGGCGGAACGGGTGATCGACGCTGTTCGCGAAGAGCTGCGCCGGCGGATCGGGCCGACCTTCACCGCCGAGCAGCTAGCCGATCTCTACGGCAGCGGAACCGACTGGTGCCTGCAGGCGGCGCTTGAGGTGGCGCCCGAGCTGGAGTTGGATTGCCAGGTCGCTTGCCGACGCCGCCTTTTGGCTATACCTGCGCGGCGCCAGCGACTTTGCCGCGGGGCGCCGTCTAGTCGTCTGAAGCGGTGGGCTCGCCGCTCTCTACGCGGCGGATGATGATCTGGTCTGCGTCGATCCTCACCGTCACCTCGCGCTTGCCGGCCCAGTGCTCGGAGTAGACGGGGTTTTCCTTCACCGCCGGATCTAGCCAGAGGCCGTAGCCGTCGGTCTCCCCGTGATCAAAGGTGGCCTCGAGGCTTTTCTGGCGGCCTCTTCCGCCGCGCCGACCGCGTCGCCGCCGCCGCCTCGGCACCGCCCCCCCACCGCCGTTGCCGCCGCTGGCATCGGCAGAGCTCTCATCCTCGGCATCCTCCTCGGCATCGGGGTCCTCCTCGGACTCCTCGCCGCCAACTTCGGCGGTGGCGGCTTCGATCTCGGCTTCGATCTCGTCGCGAAGGTCGACTTCGGTGCCCGAGTCCTCGGCGTCGGCGGAAAGGTCATGCTGATCTCGGAACTCGCGAAGCTCGGTGGTGCTGATTTCCAGCTGGTGGGCGATCCATGCGTCAGTTCGACCCTGGCGGACCCAGGAGCGAATCTGGTTGAGCTGTGGCTTCAGCGAGCGTCGCGGCATCGGCAGCCGAGTCTATTCAACCGGAAGGCTCCTTCGCCGGACGCTAGGCCATCAGGAAGGCGAGCGCCTCGAACATGACGACGACGACGACGATCACGGTAACCGTGAGGCAGACGGCGAGCACGCTGAAGCGAACCTTGCCCTGCTGCTCGGTCCGATCGATGCGCCGAGCGCGGGCGCGGTTTGCGGCCCGCCGTCGCAGCTGCTCACGGCGGCGGCGCTCCAATGTGGTCTCCTGCTCGAAGGCCGTCTCGAACTGGGAGATGCTCTGTCGCATTCGCATAGGTTGCTGGCCCCAGGGGCCGCGGGCACCGTAGCAAAGCTAGGGGAGAACCTCGACCTCATCGAGCGCCGGGGGGAGGCCGCCGTCGCTGCCTGACCGATCACCGCGGCAGCAAGCGGGTCTCAAGGCGGGTCGCTCCCTTTTGCGCAGTGGTGCAGGCGGCTTCACCGCCCGATCCTAGGGGGTGCGATGGGCGCTGGAGAGGAGGGTTTCCTTGATCTGGCCGATGATCTCAAGGGCCTCGTTCCACTCGCGCTGCCAGACATTGCGGCCGAAGATCACTCCCGAACCGCCAGCCTCCATCACCATCCGAGTGTGGTCGAGCACCGTCTCATCATCGACCTTGGAGCCGCCGGAGAGGACGACGAGGGAACGCCCAGCTGACTCCACGCAGTGGCGAATCGCCTCACTCGGGCTCGCCCCGAGCTGATCGTAGGGGGCGGGGGAGTCGCCGTCGTGCTCAGATCGCTTGGGCATGTTGAGCTTGACGATGTCAGCGCCCATCTCCATTGCCATCCGCGCGGCGTAGTCGATTGCGTAGAGGGAGCCGGCGCCACCTTTGGCATCGATAGCCTCACCGCGCGGGTAGGACCAGATCACCAGTGGCATGCCGAAGCGCTCGCAGTCCTGGCGCACGAGCCGCAGCTGGGCGAGATCATCGTCTTGGCGCGGGGAGCCGACGTAGAGGGTGTAGCCGACGGCGTCGGCGCCCAGCCGCACGGCGTCCTCGACGCTTGCGTTGCAGGCAGAGAATGCTCGCGGCGAGGGTGGGATGTCGGTCTTGCCGTTGACCTTGAGGATCAACGGCACCCGCCCGGCGTAGTCGGGGTAGTACTTCTCAGCCAGTCCGATTTGGCAGGCCAGTGCCGAGTAACCAGCCTCCGCGGCCAACCGGAACTGGTAATCGGGGTCCTTGGAGGCCGGGTTGGGGAAAAAGTCGCGGGGGCCGTGCTCGATGCCCTGGTCGATCGGGAGCATCATCAACGTCCCGTTGCCGGGACCGAACTCAAACAGCAGGCGGTGCAGGCGGGTGCGCTTACCCGGCGCCAGGGTCGCAAGCAGGGATTTTTGCTCGGTCAGCGTCTTGACTTGCACTCGGAATCCTCCTCGAACATGGGTGTCCAGCAAGTATGGCAGCGCCGACCGAAAGAGCGGCCGGCGCCAGGGCGGTTATTCTCGATGATCATGAGCGAGACTGAGCTCAGCGTTGTCTGCAAGAACTGCGGCTCCGAGGTCAGTCCCTACGTGACCGAGTGCCCCTACTGCGGTGCCCGGTTGCGCAAGCGGGCGCCAAAACTTGAGCGCCGCGGGGACGGCCTGGAGGCAAAGCTCTCCCCGCGGCGGGCTCGGCGGTTGGCCCTGCTCAGCCATCGCCGTCTCTCCGCACCCGGTGCGGGCCGACCGTATGCAACCCTCGCCGTAATCCTCGGCTCGGCCCTGTTGCTGCTGGTCCAAAAGGCGACCGGTGGCGCGCTCTCTTCCTTCGGTGGGCTGATCGTTCCCTATGAGAGCGCCTGGTGGCGCTTCCTGGCGGCGCCTTTTGCCTACGTCGACGTCGGCTACCTCTTTGTCGTCGCCATCGGTCTGGCGATCTTTGCGACAGCTTTGGAGTATCGATTGGGAAGCCTTCCAACCGGACTTCTGCTCCTCGCCTGCGGCTCGCTCGGTGCTCTGGCGGCCAACGGAATTGCCAATGCCCAGGGCGAAGTGACCGTGATCGCGGGGGGTAACGGGATGGCACTCGGTGCTCTGGCGGCATGGTTTGCGATCCGCCGCGCGGAGTCCCATCATGCGATCGAGGAGGAGTATGACCTGATCGGAGTCGTGGTCGCCGCCGCGGTCTTGCTCGCGCTGCCGCTTTTTGATTCGACCGCAAACGTTTTCGCTGGGCTGGTGGGAGGCGCCGTCGGCGGCCTCGCCGGCCTCGCTGCCTCGGTCCTGCGTCCTTCCGAATAGGCTGATCGACGTGGCCGATGAGGACAGCAATCTCGACCGCGCGATCGAGCGCCTGCTCGAGGCCGAGCGCTTCGCTGAGGCGGAGCGGATCGTGGCCCAGGCGGCGCCCCAGCTGCAACGGGTACTTGCAGCCGCCCTCGCCGAGGGCGGCTGGTTCGCCGAGCCGCATGAGGCAGAGACGCTGAGGGTCGCGACGATTCCTGATCCCGAGCAGAGAATCAGCGCGGTACGCGCCCTGCTAGCCGAGGAGGCGAGGATGGGGATGATGGTTGGAGTTGCCGTCGGCTGGGCACTGAAGGAGGAGTTGACCGAACCCCGAGAACGAAAAGGAGGGTGAGCCATGGAGATCAAGTTCCACGGCCACGCGTGCTTTGAGCTAAGCGATGGGGAGACGAGTCTTCTCATCGACCCTTTCCTGAAGCCCAATAACCCGAAGGCGGTGGCGAGCGCTGAGGAGGTCGAGCCGACTCACATCGCGCTCAGTCATGGACACGCCGACCACATCGCCGACGCCGTCCCGCTGGCGAGGCGCACCGGCGCTCACTGCCTGGCGATCGTCGAGCTGGCGAGTTGGCTGCAAAGCCAGGGCGTCGAGGCGGTCAGCGATCCAAACCTTGGCGGAACCGTCGAGTTTGAGTGGGGCTGGATCAAGCTCGTGCCGGCCTGGCACACCAACACGATTCCGGGCTCTGCGGAGGAACCGTTTAGCGCCGAGCAGGGGATAGCGATAGGCACCTGTGCCGGCCTGGTGATCTCGATTGGCGGCACAACCGTCTACCACGCGGGTGACACCTGCCTGTTCGGCGACATGAAGCTGATCGGCGAGCGCAATCCGATCGACATCGCCCTGCTCCCGATCGGCGGCCACTACACGATGGATCGCCACGATGCCGTGGTCGCGGCGCAGCTGCTCGGCGCCCCGCTCGTAATCCCGATGCACTACGACACCTTTCCCCCGATCGAGACCGACGCCGCGGCCTTTGGCTCTGACCTGGGGTCAGAGACGTCGGCCGCGGCGGTTGTGCTGCAGCCGGGCGAGGTGCACAGCGTCTGAGAGAAACTGGCTGCCTGGCCAGTTTTGCTGGTAATCTCGCCTCGACCGCCACCGCCCGAGCGAGGAGAAAAGAGCAGATGGAGATCAAAGAGGCATCCGGGACGCAGTCAAGGACGGCGCGAGCCGACTTTCAGGAGACGACTGATCCGGCCCTGATCGAGGCCGCCGATCGGACCGCCGACGTCAAGCTCCTCACCTACGCGCAGCTCTACATGCTCTGGGAGCGCCAGCAGTGGCAGACGCAGGAGCTCGACTTTGGCCGCGACCGCGAGGACTGGCACGAGCGGATCAGCGAGGAGGAGCGCTTCCAGCGCATGTACGGGCTCTCCTCCTTTTTTATCGGTGAGCAGAAGGTCGCCGAGGAGTTGGGGCCGATCATGCGTGCCTGTCCAACCGAGGATCAGAAAATCTTCCTCTGCACACAGATTGCGGATGAGGCTCGTCACGTGCGCTTTTTCGAGCGCTTTTACCGCGAGGTCGGCGTCCTTGAGTCAGATGGACTTACCGAGATGCTGGCCGAGACCTCCGAGCATCTGAATGAGAACTTTGGCCGGCTTTTTGACGAGATGCTGAAAAAGCGCACCGACCGCCTCTCCGTCGAGCCCGAAGATGGCGAGGCCCTGGTCAAGGCGATCACGATTTACCACATGGTGATCGAGGGCATGCTCGCGCTCACCGGCCAGCACTTCATCATGGACTTCAACGAGCGCGAAGGAACGCTTCCGGCCTTCGTCGCCGGCTTTCAAAACGTCGCCCGCGATGAGCATCGCCACGTCGCCTTCGGCTCCGTCTTCCTTCGCGAGAAGGCCCACGAGGACGAGCGCTACAAGCGGGCGATCCAGCGCACCCTGGAGGAGTCCCTGCCGGTGGCCGACGGGGTGCTGTCTCCGCCCTGGGCCACCGATGAGAGCTGGGATCTCTTTGGCTACTCGCTGGAGGACACCCGCAAGTTTGCCGGCACCTGTCTGATGCGTCGCCTCAAGGTAATCGGGCTGCAGTAAGCGGCGACTCCCGCTTGCTTGCGCCTGGTTGGCCCAACCGAGGGGGAGGAGGACTGAGAATCCGCGGCTGAGCTAGGAGGCCGGGGGTGGTGAGGGTTCGGCGCCGGGAGTGGTTTCCGCTGCGGGGGTGCTTTCCGCGGTCGGTTCGGCGGCGGGTGCCGGTTCGGCGGCGGGTGCCGGTTCGGCGACTGGGGGGGTCGATCCCCCAACCGTGACCACCACGGTGCCGCCCCCGGTCGGTGCACCTGGGGTGGTGGGCGTGGCGGTGGTAATGCCCTGTGTGGCCGGGGCCGGGTCATTTGACTGTCCGGCAGCAGCGGCGGGCGTGGGCGCTGAAGATGGTTGGCTCGGTGTGGTGGTGGGCGGGGTACTTGGCGCTGGCGCTGGGGGCGCTGGGGGCGCGGCCTTGGTCGGCAGCGCGACCGGCTGATTTGCCTCGATGGCTGGTTTTAGGGCATGTGCTGACGCGATCGAGGGGGCCGCGAATTTGCGGCTGATGCGGGCGATCGGGGTCGCGCGATGGATGGGGAGTGGATTTTCCTGCGGCTTCATCTCGACCGCGCCGGCGGTGATCACGGCTGCCGTCACCACACCGGCGACTGCCTTGACTCCAATCGCTCCCCCAACTGCGCCGATTCCGCTGGCCGCGCTGCTGCCGCCAACAGCGGCGCCGACCGAACCCACGGCTCCGGCTCCGGTGGCCCCGGCTCCAGCCCCGGCCGCACCTGCCGCGCTCGCACCGGCACCAGCCGCGCCGCCGCCGCCCAGCCCGAGCTTTGAAGCAATGAAGCCCTTCAGCGCGAGCAGTGGTCCGATCGGGGAAAGCGCCGCCAAGACCTTCTCGTTGGAGCGGATCTGGGAGCGGAAATCCGCGCACGCCTCACACTCGCGTACGTGGCGTCGAACCGGTCCGGAGACCTTGCGCAAGCCCTCGGCGGCCTCTGCCAGCTCGAGGTGAACCTCGCCGCAGGTCAGCAGACGCGCCTGGCTTGCCTCTGCGAGTGAGATCCGTGCCCTCACGAGCAGCGACTTGACCGAGGGCACGCTGGTGTCCATCGCCTGGGCAATCTCCTCATAGGAGAGGGCATCCATCTCACGCAGCAGCAGGGCGGAGCGCTGCGTCTCAGGAAGCTTGCCGACATCGGTGAGGAGCTGGCGGAACTCCTCGCGGTTGTGGACCTTCTCTGCGGTAGAGGAGGCCTCGACCGCGGGCACCATGTCCATCGATTCCTGCGCATCTGCGGTTGGCTTGCGAAGCAGGTTTAGACAGCGGTTGCGGGCAATGCGATAAAGCCATGGCCGCAGGTTGATCTCGCGCTCATCGGCGAGCATCGCCCGGTAGGCGTTGACAAAGACCTCCTGCAAGACGTCCTCGGCGTCCTCGGTGGAGCCCAGCATCTGCCGACAAAAGCCAAGCAGGCGACCCTGGTAGCGATCGACGATCGTCTCGAAGGCTCCGGGGTTGCCGCCCCGCGCCATCGCGATCAGTCGCTCGTCCCCCTGTAGCTTGAGCAGCGGCGAGCGCCGGGCTAGTAGTCCGCGTTGACTGGCGTGCGTTAGTGCGGAAGCCTCCAAGCTCTCCTCCAGGGAAGGCGTTGATTCTTGTAGCTATAGACACCGTACCAGCGGGTTAGTTTCGCTTCCAGGAGAAAATTGCTTCTTTAACTCCTCCCGGCGCGGCTACCATCGCCTTGGCCCGGGTGGCGAAACTGGCAAAAGCGGCGCCCTTAAAAGGCGCTGCCCCCACGGGGGCTTGCGGGTTCGAGTCCCGCCCCGGGCATATGAGACCGCCCTTCGCTAGGCTCGCCGGCGATGGAGCACGGGGGGCGGCTGATCGCAAAGACAATGGCCTCAAGGGGGGTGGGCCAGCTGTTCACCCTTTCCGGAGGCCACCTGTTCTCGATCTATGACGGCTGTCGCAGCGAGGGGATCGAGCTGGTTGACGTCCGCCACGAGCAGTCGGCCGCCTTCGCGGCCGAGGGATTTGCGAAGGCGACCCGAGAGCTTGCAGTGGCGGCGCTGACCGCCGGTCCGGGGGTGACCAACGCGATGAGTGCGCTCGCGGCTGCTCAAGCCAACGGCACACCAATCTGCGTGATGGGCGGGCGCGCGCCCGAGATGCGGTGGGGCTCGGGCTCCTTGCAGGAGATCGACCATCTGCCCTTCGTCTCTCCCCTCGTCAAGTCGGCAGTGACGGCGAAGGAGACGGGTCAGATCGCCGCGATGACCGCAGCCGCGCTTGACCTGGCGATCGAGCCTCCCAGCGGCCCGACGTTCATCGACTACCCACTTGACGTCGTCTTCAGTGAGGCAGAGGCGGTCGTCCCGCCTCGGTCCCCCGCTGTCGTTGGTTCTGCGGCCGCCGGAGTTGAGGAGGCGGCCGCCTTGCTGGGTGCGGCCGAGCGTCCAGTGATCATGGCCGGCAGCGGCCTTTACTGGTCTCATGGAGAGGGCGCACTGAAAGACCTGGCCGAGGCGCTAGAGATCCCGGTGTTTTTGAATGGGCTCGGACGCGGCTGTCTCGCCGCCGATCACCGGCTCGCCTTCAGCCGTGCCCGAAGCGCCGCGCTGCAGGGTGCAGATGTGGCGCTCGTGATCGGCGTGCCGCTGGATTTCCGCCTCGGATTCGGGACCAGCTTCGGCGAGCAGACGAAGATCATCCGGCTCGACGTCGGCGCCAATCAGCTGACCGCTAACCGTTTGCCAGATCTCGATCTTCTCGGGGACGTTGCCGCCAGCCTGGCGGCAATCCAGAGCTCAGCCGAACGCGGGGGTGCCCACAGCAGTTCCTGGCTCGCCGAGCTGGGCGCAATCGAGGAGCAGCGCCGCGCGGCGGAGGGAGAGGAATTGAATGACCCGCGCTCCCCGCTTCATCCGGTTCGCATATACAAGGAGCTTGGAGAGGTTTTGGATCGCGATGCAATCGTGATTGGAGACGGGGGGGATTTCGTTTCCTACGCCGGGCGCTTCATCGACACCTATGAGCCCGGTTGCTGGATGGATCCGGGGCCGTTTGGGTGTCTTGGCGCTGGTCCGGGTCAGGCAATCGGCGCCAAGGTCGCCCACCCCGACCGCCAGGTCTGCCTGCTGCTCGGCGACGGCGCTTTCGGCTTCGGCGGAATCGAGTTCGACACGATGGCACGTCACGGGCTCGGCGTCGTTGGCGTGATGGGTAATAACGGGATCTGGGCCCTCGAGCATCATCCGATGAAATTCCTCTATGGCTACTCGGTCGCGGCTGAGCTGCGTCCGGAAACCCGCTATGACCAGATGGTCGAATCCCTGGGCTGTGAGGGGATCTTGGTACGTGAGCCCGAGGAGCTTCGACCGGCGCTTGAGCGGGCCTTTGGGTCGGGGCGGCCGACACTGGTGAACGTCTTGACCGACCCCGAGGTGGTCTACCCGCGCAAGTCGAATTTGGCGTAGAGGTGGCGCTCGGGGCGTCTATCGAGATCTCCACTTTGCAAACGAGAATCGGCCGCCCACGTTAGAGCGGCCGATTCAGGCTGGCCCCAGGACGGGCAGGGGTACGTCTTCTGGGACCGTGTGTATTTGATGGGCTCAGGCGACGGGAGGCGCCGTGATACGACAATCGCCCAAACCCTGTTACGGTCGGGCGGAATTTCATCCACCTTCCCGCTGCATCGATTATCGGCATCGTTATTCAAATCGGCTAGTGGGAACGCGCGGGGCCTCTAATTAGTTGGTAGTTGAGATCTACCAATTTTTTAGGTTCATGAGCTCCCTTGGCCAACCCGTCCTATCCTGGTGAAGCGCCCTGTCCAGCGAGTCACCGCGGTTTCTGCGGAGCGGATTGCCCGGCCTAGTTATCGGCGGCCCGGACCCGTGAGATTGCGGCTCCGTAGAGGATGTCGTGCTCGGAGACCTCGATCTCATCGAGGCCGAAGGCCCGCATCGCCTCAATCAAGATCACAACTCCGGCAACGATCGTTGGGGCCCGGTCGGGATGCAGGCCGACGATTTGGCCTCGCTCCGCCAATGGTGTCGAGGCGAGCCGCGAGAGCATCCATTGGATTGAGTGAAAGCTGAGCCTGTGTCCGTGAACTCGCTCCGGGTCATATGGATCAAGACCGATCTCGATCGCCGCAAGTGAGGTCGGAGTGCCGGCGACCGCGATCCCCGCCTGCGGCTTGCCCTTCCCCTCGGTGTCGACCTCTCCGACAGCGTCCTTGATTAGTCCTCGAACATCAGCGGCCAGGGCCTCGAGCTCCACTGCACTGGGAGGGTCGGAGGTGAGATAGCGCTCGGTATGGCGGACGACGCCCGCCTGCAACGAGACGTGGAATGACGTCTCCGCTCCCTTGCCGATGATTAGCTCTGTCGACCCGCCGCCGATGTCGATGACAAGGGTTTGCACCGTCAGGTGGCGCTCAGAAGTCGCGCCAAGATAGGTGAGCTGCGCCTCCTCTTCCCCGTCAAGCACCCTGGCCGCGAGGGCGAACCGCTCCCGCAGCTCGGCGACGAACGCATCCCCATTGGCCGCATCGCGGACAGCGCTGGTGGCGATTGCCTCAACCACGCCGACGTCGGCGTCGGTATAGACCTCGACATAGTTGGCAATTGCCTCACACGCCGCCTCGATTGCCTCCACCGACAGTCTGCCGGTGAGATCGACCCCACGCCCCAGCCGCGTAACGGTGCTTCGGCGCGCGAGCTCTGTCACGCGACCTGCAGAGACTTCCGCGATCAGCAGTCTGGCCGAGTTGGTGCCGATGTCGATCACGGCGACCTTTGTGGCTTCTCCATTCATGGACCCGCGCACTCTAGGGGTAGACGTTTCGCAAGCGGCCCCCGCAAGAGGGCGGGTCAGCTGCCGCTCCGCGCTCCGTTGCTAGCATGAAGCCACACCGCGGGGTGGAGCAGTCAGGTAGCTCGTCGGGCTCATAACCCGAAGGTCGCGGGTTCGAATCCCGCCCCCGCTATGAATTGAATCCCCGACCGGGACCTGGGAAATTGGTTCCCATCCGACAGCTGGGAAGCAATCTCTGCCGCCCGCTTGCGGTGGATGGCAGTCTGCGCTCGACATCAGGTAAATCGCGCACGGGCGCCGCTCAATCAGAGGACTCGGCGGAGAGCGCACCCCGTAGCCTCCGAGAGGTATCCAATGCGGGGTTATCGTGCGCCGGAGTTCGAGGTTTGGCGAGGGAGAGATAGAGATAAGGCTTGCCGGGTGGCGCATCGCAAGACGCTGACCCAGGGACACACTGAACGAGCCTGGCACCAAAGACGTGCTGGCCGTCAATATTGAAGGCCTGAGCGGCGCCGCGCGGCCGTCTGGAGTCGAATAGACTCGCACTGATGCGGCAAGCGGCATGGAGTGGTATGCCTTGGTCGGGCATCCGGGCGACGGTCGCTCTCGCGGCGGTTGTGGGCGTGCTAGCCGCAGGCGCGGCTCCCGCGCAGGCGGTGATCGTCTATCGCTGCGGCACCACCGCGGTCAACCTCTGCCAGGTCAACTCCAACGGCAGCGGACGGACGCAGCTGACCAGCGAAGGGTCATACGAAGACGTCTCGCTGGATCCCGCAGGCACGCGTATGGTCCTCGACCACGGCTCGTCTCTCTACGCGGCGAATGGCAGCGCGCAGGACCCTGTCGGCCCAATCAGCAATGCTTCTTCGCTGGCGAAGATCAGCTCAGACGGATCGACGGGGGTCGACGACGAGGACTACAGCGACCTCGGCGAGGGTCTGCTCGTGTGCACCTTCGCCACCAGCGGCGGCAACATATCCGAGTGCGGCTTTCAGGCGCAGTTCCCCAGCTTCACTCCGAGTGGTGAAATTGTCGCATCGTTTCTGGATCACACGACGAAACAGTTTGTCCTTTCCAAGTACGCGGTGGGGGCCACCTTTGGAGGGGAAGCCCCGCCCACGCTCGTAAGCGAACCCAACGCCAGTGTGATCGAGTCGGCGGTCTCGCCTAATGGACAAACGCTCGCGGCAGTCGTGGCCCCCAACGACGAAACTGCGAGCGGATACATCGCGCTATTTAGCATGAGCAGCGGCAGCTCCTGCGCCGGCTCACCAACGGCACCACTGACGAGGACCCCGCCTGGTCGCCCGACGGGACGCAGCTGGTATTCGCCCGCGGCGACTCTCTCTACACCACGTCGGCGAGCGGCTCGCCTGGAAGCGAGAAGCTCTGGTCAATGAAGGGGACGCGCCGACGTCGGGAAGGTCGGAAACCTCCAACCCGACGCCTATGCCCTCCCCGGGTGGACCCTGCCGGCCGTCCAATCACTCGCGCTCGAGGCCCGTACCGTCCACGCCAAGAGCGGTCTCACCCTGCGAGCCACGCTGTCTGCCGCAGGCACCGTTGTGGTCGAGTTCAAGCTCATTGGCCACCACCACCAGCACAAGGTGCTCAAGCCCGTCGGCTCGGTAACGCTGACCGGAAAAGCCGGCGCTAACAGCTTTAAAATCAAGCGCGTGCATGGCCATCTCCTGGCGCCCGGCAACTACGAGCTCGTCGTGTACACCCAGGCTGGGACTACCAAGTCCGCGACGCGCACGCTCTCGCTTACCGTTAAGCACTGAGCGGCCTGGCCAGCCGGAGTGGGTGCGTTGACCGCAGCTTGCTGCGGGCTGCCGCCTTTCTGTTTCGGACGAAGAGCGAAAGTGCCGCGACCTTCATTGTGCGCTCCCAACTTTGCGTATGAAGGTGACAATGGTCCTGGTCAACCGGTCAGGTCGCGAATCGCTCGACTATCCGCGGGTGGTCGCGAGAGACGAATCGGGCCCCGCTATAGGAAACGGCCCTGGAAACGGGGCCTTTTTCGCGTCCCAGGTCATGTCCGGAACCTGGGAGCGGGTACTAAATGGGTACTAAGTTTGTCGCGAACCGATACAGGCTGAAGCCCCTCAGGCTCATGGTTGTGGTCCAGGCGGTCGCGGGTTCAAGTCCCGTCGTCCACCCCTCAAGGAAATGGCTCTGTGGGGGGTTTCCGCATGTTTGAGGTGGATGCGACAAGCTGGAGAGAGGGGACAAGGGGGCGATTTCGTAGAGCGCGATCTACGAAACCAAGATTCGCTTGATCGAGTCCGGTCGAGCACGCCCCGCTCAGTCCCTGTGAGTCTTGGCATAGGGTCAGTCGAGGTCCGTAGAAGTCAGCGAAAGTCTGTTATATGAGGGCTTCGTTCCCTATGGCGGCTATCCAAGGCTGTGGCCACGGGAGTCCTCGAGGCGGCTTGGCCGTGATCGCAAGTGCCGTCGTTGTTGCTCTGGCCTTCCGATCTCCGCCAGGTCGGATCCGGCGGGGCGGTGAGCTATCCGGCAGCGAGCTGCAGCTGCCGCGCGATCCTCATCGATCGGCCCGTTGCGCAATCCCCTCGGCAAGACGGATCATTACCTTGACGCGGTCCAGCTCGCGCTCACGGTTGTCGATCCCCACACCGTCGCTGCCCAGCAGAAAGTTCGCGTCGTGCAGTAGTGCCGTCAGGAGATTTTGATCCGCCGCATCCATTGCCGCCGAGTATACGGGGGGGTCTGGTCACCCCGGCTAGTTCACCCGGCAGAGCACCTGATTTGTAATCATCGGATTGGAGGTGGAATTTTCGGCTCTGCAGAGCCGAAAAACACCGTTCTAGGTCCTTCGGAAATCCGTGTGGTTCAGGCACGATTCGGCTCGGTTTCGGCAGCGACAGCGATCCGCTGCCCAATGAATATCTCGCGCCCTTCGTCCCGTATTGCGTCGACGGCGCTGGCCTCGATCGGTCTAGCGTCGTGGCGGTTTGAGGAGCTGCGCGGCCGGGCAGCGCGTCAGCAGAGTCCACCCCCGAAGACACCACCCCAAAGCGGGGCTTGGTCGTAGTCGCGGGCGATAGGATCATGTTTGACTGCCGAGAGTTCAACGGCACCGCAACGTTGCAGCTTTACCAAGCCACTGACCATCGCCACCCACATCGAATCTCTCCAGACGCCGTCATGACGGAGCTGAACGAGGAGAGCGCGATCCCGGCGGATCCACGGCGTTCAGGTCACACCGCGCTTCGGCGGTGCGGCGCCCGTGCCGTCGGAGGAGAGCAAACCGGGCGCCCAAAGACGAGTCCAGAACCAGGAGAAGGCGATGAGATGGCTGCGGACTGTGCTGATGGCAACGACGGTCATTGCCGCCTTCTGGGGCCTGACCGGGCAAGCCAGCGACTACGTTACTGGTCAGAAGGCGGCGAGATCGGTCGTGCCAACCTCGACGGTTCCGACGTGGTTGCGGGGCTAGTCACTACCCCCTCTTCCTCCGTCGCGGTCGACGCGAGCCAGATCTACTGGAGCTTTGGCGACTACGGGAGCCCTGGGACGATCAGCGCCGCCGCGCTCACCGACCCTGGCTCCCCTCGGGTCCTCATCGCCGATGCGGGTGAAGAGCCACATGACCTCGTGGTCGGTGGCGGTCATATCTACTGGATCGACGGCGGTGGGAGCAATACCTCGATCGGTCGCGCCGAACTACCCGACGGGAGCAACCCCGAACCTGATTTCATCCCCGACCCCAGCGTCCACCCGACGGGCATCGCGGTCGATTCCGAACGGATCTATTGGTCCGAAGGCTTCGTCGAAGACAACATCGACAGCTTCGACTTCCAAAGCCAGACGATCGACCACGACTCGGTCAACGCCACCAAACCGACCGCGATCGCCGTCGGCGGCGGTCATATCTACTGGTACAACTTCTTAGACAGTGCGATCGAAGGCGCCACCCTCAGCGCCGGCAAAGGTACGAGCACCGAGAGATCGTCGAAGGGGTGCAGGTCAGCGCCCTCGCTGCCGACAGCGAATACGTCTACTGGGCGAGCGGCGCCAGCGGCGCGATCGGCCGCGTCAGCCCGAGCGGAGCCGAAACCCCTCAACGCACTCTCATCAGCGGTCTCGACGAGCCGACCGGCCTGGCGCTTGACTCGGGCTTCTCACCCCCGAGTCCGCCGCCCCCGCCCCCCAGCCCGCCGCGACTCCCGATCTACACAGGCCCGACGAAGATCACTAAGGGCCTGCTCGGGCCAGGTCTCGAAGGGAACCTGCAGACGCCAAAGCAGTGCGTCGCGGGCGGACAGACATTCACGGTAAAAGTGGGCGTCAAGCAGAAGGGGTCGCGCCGCCACAAAGCCAGCTACTCGGTGAAGAAAGTGAAGTTCTTACTTGGCGGGAAGACGATCTCGATCGATCGGACCAAACCCTTCGAAGCCGACCTATCCCGGCTCACCGGCGTCCGAGAAACTATCGGTCATCGCCAGGATCAGCGTCATCTTGCGCAAGGGCCACCGCCACGGACTCGCCACCAGGACGCTGAAGGCCGCGGTGATGACCTGTGGGTGAGGGGAGGTCGCGGGTAGGCCTCGAACGATCGCAGTGGAGGTGGCGATGAGGTTGGGTCGGTGGCGATGCGTGGCTGTGCTCTGCCTACTGGCGGCGGCCTCTGTGTCGCTGGCGAATGCGCCGGCCGCCGCCGCACGGGTCACCGGCGTGAAGCTGCGCTCCGGGGTCTACGAAGGGCGGGGGACCAGCAGCGGTGGGATCTTCGGCAAACGGATCGACGGCTCCATAGTCAAGGGCGGCCGCTTCACTTTCTGCCTCGACGTCGAAGAGACGGGACCCGGCGGGGCCCTGACGAGCGGTTACTGGCGTCAATCGCCGACCACGGCAGTGGGGGGCTCGACGGCGGGGGAAGGCAGCGAACCAGCGACCGGCGCAGCCACCGTGCAGCTCAGCGGCTCGGGTGAACTCGCCACCGCCATGTTCTGGGGAAACGGCCGCAAGCCCACGCGCATCGGGTTCGGCGGCGAAGTGACGGTCACAAGCTCGGTCACGATCTTCGGGATGTTCATGCTGCACTTCGACCCACGCACCAGTCCACGGACGGGGCCTTTGTGGTGAAGAGCCTCACCTCGAACGGGTTCGCCGGCGAAGTTGACCAGGAAGAAAAGAAAAAGGAACTCGGTGCTTCTGGGACTACCCTGACCACGCGGGCGCCATATGTCGCGCGGCGAGTCAAAACGTGCTCGACACAGTAGGGCTCGACTACTAGGAGGAAGAAGCGCTGGGGAGGTGAAGTGCGTCTCCCCTTTGAGGCCGCATCACACACCTGGGCAGGGGGTGGGGTTGAGATAGGTAAGTGAAGAGCCGGGGTGGCACAAGGTGGAAGCCGTGGGAGCCATCTCGACCGACGGGACCACTGGTGCCGCTGCCAAATTCCCTCGGAGGTCACATTGGCGCGGGCGACTAGTGAACAGCGATCGCAAACGGCCATTTGCCGACGCGAATCGGCCGACCCACCACCTGGTTGGTCTGGGTGTCGATCACCGAAATAGTGTTTGACACGAGGTTCACGACGTAGGCAGTCTTGTCGTCGGAGGTAATTCCGATAGAGCTCGGGCCTTTGCCGACGCTGATCGAGCCCACCACGCGATTGGTTTGGGTGTCGATCACCGATACGTTGTCTGAGCGGTAATTGGCGACGTAGGTGGTCCAGCCATCCGGTATGACCGCGATCGCATCCGGTTCGGTGCTGACTCGGATCGAGTCCACGAGCCTCCTGGTTTGGGTGTCGAACAGCCCGACTCTGCTTGAGGTGGATCCGTCTCGGATAAATTCGTTGATCACGTAGGCGATCTTGCCGTCGGGCTGATCGCGAGCGCACGCGGGCCTTTGCCGACGCTGATCGAGCCCACCACGCGATTGGTTTGGGTGTCGATCAGTAAGACTCTTCCTGTGGCTTCGTTTGCGAGTAGGCGACGTGGGCGAGGGCGCTCGCCGCCGGCGTGGCGAGGATCAGCGTCAGTATCAGAACGAGCGGCAGCCTTCGGCTTGACTTTCGGTCATTACCTCGATTCCGCATGGCTATTGGCTAATCTCCGCTCATAGTTCAGCCAGGATACCGTCCATTCGGCAACCATGGCGAGGACTCAGACTCCAGGCGAGCCCACGGGCATCGGTTAAAATACATGCCCTCAGGCGTAGGTCGCAAATCAACGAACTCGGGTCTCATGGGGCCGGCCGCCAGCTCGCTGTTTGGCTACCGTCCAATACGTGAGCTTCGACCAGCTACCGCGCCTTGTCCACAGGAGACTACTTTCGTTCGGTGTTTCTTTGTCCCGACACAGGTATCGTCTTTGTGGTGAACCCGGACACCACGCTCCCGCTTTTGTGACGCGCAATCTCGCTTCGGGAGGGAATGCGGAGATTTCAGCGGCGGATTTCTGGATGCTGCCGCGGCTCAGCGCAGGCCAGGAATAGCCCCCCATGGACAGATTTCATTCCCACATCCCCCCGAGGTCATGGTCGGGTCTATGAGCCCAATGGAGCCGGCTTGGAAACCGGGTGGGCTCTTCATTTAACGCCGATATCCGCTTTATCAATGAAGCTTGCGAAGGGCTCATCTCGCTGGGTTAAGATCTAGCTGAGGTATGCGATGAGAGCTAGGCGCACCGTGGGTCAGATGGCGATTGCGGGTTTGACCCTGCTGGGCGCCTTGGTGTTGCTGGCGCCGTTCGCCCAAGCCGCCTTCCCGGGGCGAGACGGCCAGATCGCCTACGGCACGGTCGAAAGCGTATATGAAATAGGCGTCCTCGGTTTCGGTCCGATCAAGGCCGGTCACTCCCAACGACCCCCAGCACCCAACTGTCCTAGTCGAGGGGAAAGGCCTCCAACCGCCGGGCGCGACCGAAGCCCAGGTCTTAGCCCTCTCCTACTCGGCCGACGGCCAGCAGATCGCCTTCGCCGCACGTTGGACTCCGGCCGGAGGGTTTCAACCAAAGGACGGATCTTCACCATGAGCGCGAGCGGTGCCGACGTGCACCAGTTAACGACCGAACCCGGCGTCACCGACAGCGACCCGGGCTTCTCTCCCTCCGGGGAACAAATCGTCTTTGATCGCACCGAAGCGGTGAGCGGCGCGACCCAGATTTACAGGGTCGACGCCGACGGCACCGGCCTGCTGCAGCTCACCAAAGACCCAAACGGCGACGACGACGAGTCTCCACGCTACTCACCCGATGGCAAAGAGATCGTCTTTGACTCCAACAAGGGAATCGAAGAGATCAGCCCAAGTGGCAGGCGCTCGCCACCTGTTGGTGGCAGATCAAGGCAGGGTCAAAGCTTATGAAGCCGACTTCTCACCCAACGGCAAGCTGATCGTCTTCGTCAAAGAGACTCCCAGGGAAGGGCGCGCTTTTTATCGCTAAAGCAAACGGAAAAGACGCCCGACTCGTGTCGCCGAGGCAGAAGGGCGGCGATGGATGTGGGAACCTCTGATGGCCCGGGGGGGCCCGGTCTTCTCGCCCGATGGCAAACGGATCCTGTATGAGCAGGAAAATACCTACAACTCGTTTCTGGCCGAGGTCTCGGTGGCGGGCAAGCGGCGTGAAAGCCACGAACTCAACCTGCCGGGCTGGGACAAACTTTCGGACCATCTTGGCAGCTGCTCCCTTAGCATTCTTCCGGCGATTCGAGCTAAATTTGGACTGGTTCGTCGGGCTCACAACCGCGAAGGGTTGGGTTCGAACTCCGCCGCTGCTATAGGAAACGGTCCCGGTAATCGGGCCTTTTCTTTTT
>CAWBCO010000002.1:0-952754 GCA_963787415.1 uncultured Solirubrobacterales bacterium
CGGAAAGCTTCACCGCGGCCAACAGATCGCCGGTGGCCGGATCCATCACCACCGCCGCGCCTTTATCCTGCTTCGCCTGCTGCAATTGATTGCGCAGAATCTCCACCACCTTCACCTGTAGCCGCGCATCGATCGACATGTGCACATCGCGCGGGCGGTCGAGTACGCGGGCGCACGGCGGCATTCAACAGGTCGTCGCGATAGCGCAGCAGCGGCACCAGCTCGCGGTAATCGTAGCGGATCACGCGCTCCGTCTTGCCGGGTCTCGGGATTGGGGACGTCCACCAGGCTTCGGCCGGTCGTCATATCCGCGCAGGCGGCGCGCGGAATCGCGCTCCACGTAGGAGGTGTTGGTGGCGCCCCAGCGGATGCGCGTGCGCAGGTCGCCGAGGAGGTCGAGCGTCGGCGCCGAACGGATAATGGCGGCTCTCGTTGCGCGGGCACGCCTTGTCGATATCGATGCCCAGTGCCTGGTAGTCGGCGCGGTGCTGTTCGAGCGCCCAGTCGCTGGTGGCCAGCGGCAGGCCGTTGCGGTCGTAGATGGTGCCCTTCGGGGATTTTCGGCCATCACCAGTTGCAATCGCGGATTGTACTGGTGACGCCGCGCGGCCATGGGCGATCAGGCCTTCCTTGAAGGCAGGTGATCCCTCGATCTCCGGGATGACGTGTTCGAGAAAGAGATCGGCCGAATACAGACCGCCGGTGTAGTTCACCGGTTCCCTGGGAGTGTTCGGGTCTGAGAATCCACCCGACAGGTTGTTCCCGTGGCAGACGGCATCGTGGCCGTCGCTGCAGTTATTGGGCGAGATCCAGCTGAACGCCGGGGTCGTCGCTGCGCTTTGCAGGTCATGGTAGAGGCCATTATTCGGGTCAAAAAGGTCGGCGATGTGTTCGGGGTTGCAGTCCCCCGACTGCAGGATCGATTCAAACCAAGGGAAGGGGAAGTGCTTGGGCACGTACTGGTCGGTTGCGTTTGCGCTACCTGGGTTGGGCTGCGCCGTGCTACCCGTCGGCCCGGGCGTAGCGTAGGGGGCGCCGCAATACTGTGTGCCGGCGTCGTGGCTCGGTCCGCTCGCGTCCGAATTGCCAAGATCTTGGGCGTAGCCCTTCCAGCTCACATGAGCTGCATTGAGTTGGTTGAACAAAGTCGGCACGCTTGAGGGATAAACGCAGCCGTTTGAGCCTGCCGCCGCGTTCGGGCCCTGCGCTGAGGCCATTTGGCCGTAGTTTCGGTTCGAAAACAGCGATCCCGAGGTGTCGACGCTGCCGGAGAATTTATCGTAGTAGGGACAGTCGGCTTGGGTGTCTGGCTGTGTGGCCTGCCCGCTAACCATGGAGATGTAGTTGTCGAGGCTGAAGTGTCCGGTGCCATAGTAGTTCTTCAACAATGCTCCCTGAGCGGGAACGTCTGCCAAAGGTAGGTGTTCTTATTTAGCCCTGTGAAGGTAGCGTCATAGGACTTGTTCTCCAAGATGATCAGCCATACATGTTTGACCTTTCCGGACTGGATTCCGAGCCCATCTTGGCTCGGTGAGCTCCACGGTGAGGAGGCGCTCGCCGAAACCAGCGGCATCGCTGCAACAGCCGCTGCGACGACAATGGCGAGGACGAGCATCGACCCGCGGCGCCGCTGAAACTTGCGCGAGGTTAGCGCCGAGATTCGACAACGGATGGCGCGTACTGTACGGCTAGGACGATTGGCTTTCTTCACCGGTCTTCATCTCCTTCGAGCACTTGGCGGTCAAGGAGACGAGCATCTGCGACGCTCGGCAAGTACTGGTAACCGTCTTGTGATCCAGCTGTGAACACTTTGAGAACTGTGGCTCCCGCGAGTTGATGAGGCGGATCGGCAGACACCGAGCGATGCCAGCTCCACCCCACTCGACATACCTCACCGACAGGCCTCGCTTTTGCCCAAATGCGAGCGATCGGGCTTTATTGCAGCCGCTTGGGTTGGCGCGCCTGCTTTTTTGCGCGAATCCGCGGAAAGCGCGCCATCCCTGCCAACGGGCGAAGCGCCTTCTCGATCCCAGCCATTTACTTGTTCGGATCAAAATAGGGCGGGCAAGAGTCAGAGCCAACCTCTGGAGGTCGCGATCAGCGCGAAGCCCGAGCGCGGCTGGAAGGCCGAAATCAAGACTCTCCACCGCCCATCCTGCCGTCCCACCCTGCGCCTGGCGGGTCATCGCCGGCGTCTCGTTATGCCCTCTCCGGGGTGACCGCAGAGCGCCGTTGGCAAAGCGGCCGCCGCGTTAGGAACCTGGTAGCCGCCATTGACCCAGCGGCCATTGCCGATGGCGGTGAGCATCAGATCCCGTCAGCCACCGTAGCTCTTGGACTCACCCGCCGCCACCCGCTTTCAAGATCGACCGATTACCCTCCTGGGCATCGCCCTTGGCCCCCGTCGTGGTATCTGGACAAGCGGTCAAAGGTAAGCCGCGCGCAAGAGCCTTGCCCCTATGAGCCCCGACCGGTCCAAAGCCCGCAGAGCCCTCACCCTCGAAGCTGTCTCCCGTCGCTACGACCGCCTCGCGCGCTTTTACTGGCTGCTCCAGCCCCTGTATCTGATCACCCCGTTGGCCCGGCGCAAGGCGGTCGCCGCGCTCGCCCTGAAACCTGGCGACACCGTCCTTGAGGTCAGCGCCGGCACCGGGCGGAACCTGCCCTACTTGACCGCTGCGGTTGGCCCGGGTGGCCTCGTGCTTGCCCTCGATGCTTCCCCAGGAATGCTCGCCCAGGCGCGCAGGCTCGTCAAGCGCCGTGGATGGTCAAATGTGCGGTTCCTCCACCAAGACGCGGCGCAGCTCGAGGTAGGGAGCGAACTCGACGCGGTGCTGTTCAGCCTCAGCTACTCGGTGTTGCCCCAGCGTCGCCCCGCCCTTGCGCGCGCCTGGAAACAGATGCGTCCCGGAGCTCGAATCGTGGTGATGGACGCCGCCCTTCCAGACAATTCGCTTGGTCGGGTGTTGGGCCCTATCGCCGACCTGCTCGTCAGGCTCGCTCCGGGTGACCCTTACTCACACCCCTGGGAGGACCTGGCAACGTTTGGATCGGTCGAAGTCTCGCGCTTCCTCCTCGGGCTGTATTTCGTATGCGTCGCGGTCAAAAGACAGACCTAAGCAGACTCAACTTCAAGCCACGTCTTCTTTTCCCTCATTGGCCTACCAGGTCAGAGAAGCGCTGCCGCCTTCCTCGTTGATCCCATTTTCCTCCCAGTCACGACAGATGCTCCGATTCGCTAGAGAGGGATCGAGGGAACGTCTCTCCCAACAACTCCAGGTGGAAGGCTCCATCACCGAGTAGCCTAGGCCCGTGGCTAGCCCAGTCAGTCGCGTCCTGTCGAGCTCGCAACTCGCGATGCTTGCCCAACATGGCGAAGAGCTGACCGCCGAGGTGGGCGAGGCCCTCTTTCAGATTGGGGATGAGTCCTATCCCTTCATCGCGATCATTGTTGGAGAGGCTGCGGTGCTTGACGCTGCCGGACGCGAGATCATCCGCCACGGAGCCTCGGGCTTCCTCGGTGAGATGAATCTGCTCACCGGACAGACCGTCTTTCTGACAGCGGTGGTGACCGAGCCGATGCGCTACATCGCCGTTGATCGTGGGGTGCTTCGCAAACTGCTCTTCAAGGACGGATCGCTCTCTGAGATGCTGCTATCGACCTTCGTCCAGCGTCGCGAACTACTCCAGCAACAGCAGGGAGTCGGCGTCGAGATCCTCGGCGAGCATAACTCTGGTGAAACCAGGCGGCTGCTTGATTTCGCCAGGCGGCTGCGACTTCCCTACTCCTGGATTGACCCCACCGAGGACGCCACGGCAGCGACCATAATCGCCGGCCTTGATCCATCCGAGGTCCCGCTTGTCCGTCTGCCCGGTGGTGTGGAGCTGAAACGTCCAAGTAACGGCGAGCTCTCGCGCGCGTTGGGAATCGGGCTTGAGTTGGGCCAACGCGAAGAGGTGGACCTGGTGATTCTCGGCGGCGGTCCGGCTGGCCTCGGTGCCGCTGTTTACGGGGCATCGGAGGGACTCGACACCCTGGTAATCGAGAGCACCGTCCTCGGCGGCCAGGCAGGGACCTCTCGACGGATCGAGAATTACCTCGGTTTTCCAGCCGGGATCAGCGGCTCGGAGCTGACCAGCCGTGCAGTTGCACAGGCACGCAAGTTCGGAGTACGGACCGCAACGCCCTACAGCGCACGGACGCTGGAGCCAGGCGTCGAGCGCCACCTGGTGACGCTCGAGGGGGGAAACGAAGTGGCGGCGCGGGCAGTTTTGCTTGCCACCGGAGCCGAATATAGGCGCCTGCCGGTGCCCGATCTCGAGCTCTATGAGGGTCTCAGCGTTTTCTACGCGGCTGGACCACCGGAGGCTCAACTATGCGGAGCCCAACGAGTGGGGGTCGTCGGTGGAGGCAACTCGGCGGCACAAGCGGCCGTCTGGCTCGCGCGCGGAGGCGCGCTGGTCACCCTCCTTCACCGCCGTGCGGATCTGCGCGAGACGATGTCCGCCTACCTGATCGAGGAGCTCGAGCGCTACGGCGTGGAGGTTCGCGACGAGAGCGAAATCTCTGCTCTTGATGGCGAGAGTGGTCGCCTCGACGCCGTCACCCTCACCGATGGAGCGCGGCTGGCGCTCTCTTTCCTTTTCCTTTTTCTGGGAGCTTCGCCATGCACCGACTGGCTTCCTGGGGCAGTTGCACGCGATCCGAACGGATTCATCCTGACCGGCACCGACGCGGGAGCCGACGGCCTGCTCGAGACGAGCGTGCCGGGCATTTATGCGGCTGGTGATGTGCGCTCGGGCTCAATCAAGCGCTGCGCGACCGCAGTTGGCGAGGGCGCTACGGTCGTTCGCTTCGTCCATGAGCGTCTCGCCGCTGTGCAGAGCACTGCCCTCTGATCAGAGGTAATCGCGCGCAGGAGCACCTGCCATGACGGCGATACCATTTTCTGATTCATCGACCCAATTCTTCTGCCGCAGAGGCCCTGCTCTCGATCTCGCGGGTAGACCTAGATGTGCCCGGCTGAGTGGGCTCAGATCGCCGCGTAACGGTCGCCTTCGCTTTGATTCAGTGGTGGCGGTGAGCGCCAGCAACGAGGTCGCGCCCAGCTATTGCCCATACCCAAACGAACGCTGCCACCGCGGCGATCTGAGCTTGATCAAGGCGTGATCAGAGCAACCGGCAAGCCGAGACCGGCGGAGCGGCGCATGGTGGCGATCCGTCGTCCGGGCTGAACGGCCTGGCGCGGCTCACTCACCAGACTCCCAAGCGAGGCCACGGTCGCCTCCAGATCTGGCGCGACAAAGGCGAGGCCCCAGAAGAAGGCGGCCCTATCGCTCCCCCCGCGCTCGATCGCCTCGGGAGGCTCCTGCACGACCTCGAGGACTACCGCGCCGAGTCTGAAGAACGCCTGCCGTGGCGCGCCGGCAGGGGTCGGCTCCTCGCGGATGTGGCGCAGGTCAAGACCAGCGCCCTTAAGCGCGGCTACCGTGCGATCAAGAGCAGGCGTGACAGCAACCACGTGGTCGAGACCGGTGACGCCGTTGAAATGAGCGGGGTGCTTGCCCGGCGGCGGGCGATCGGACCGCACGGTCGGCAACCCATCCAACTCGGTGCTCCCAATGTCTCGAAGCGACCAGCCGGTGAGCCCCTTGCCCCCCTCACCCCCGACCAGCCGGATCCTGGCGTCGCCGATGACGCAGCTGTCTCCGGCGAGCTGAAATCCGCATGCACGCCATGCATCTGGTGTGTCCGCCACCAACAGCTCATCGAGCGTCGGGTCCACCAGCTAATGGGCGTTCGTCACGGCGCCATCACCACCCGGCCAAAAGCGGTCCGGCCTTCTGCATGGGCGTGGGCCGCGGCCGCTTCGGCGAGCGCGAAGGAGCTGTCGATCTCGACCTTCAGATCGCCGGCGCTGACCCGCCCGATCAACTCAGCGATCATCGGGTGAACTCGCGAGTACTCGGCGAGCAGCGCTCCACCCAGATAGACGCCATGCAGGGTGTTGTTCTTCATCCACAGAGCCCTAGCCTCGATCTCCGAGCCGGCGCGGGCGGCGACTCCGACGCTGACGAGCGTCCCGCGGTAGGCGAGCGCGTCTACCCCCTCCACCAGATTCTTCCCGCCGATCGAGTCCAAGATGAGATCGACGCCGTGCCCGTCGGTCAGCTCACGCACCCGGTCGAGAAAGCCCTCGCTTGCATAGTTGATGCCGTGGTCGAGCCCAAGCGACTCCAGCCGCTCGAGTTTCTGATCGCTGGAGGCGGTCGAGATCACCGTCGCGCCCGCCGCCTTTGCCAGCTGAATGGCGGCCATCCCCACGCCTCCCGCCCCGGCATGAATAAGCACCGTCTGTCCGGGCTGAAGGTTTCCCGCCGTGAAAAGACACTCCTGCGCGGTGCCAAAAGCGACCGGAACGCACGCTGCTGCCGCGGGGTCAAGCCCCTTGGGGATGGGCCAGGTCATGACGGCCGGAACGACTCGCTTCTCGGCGTGAGAGCCATTCGCACTGAGGGCCACCACCGTGGAGCCGATCGCGGTGGTCTCAACCCCGGCGCCCACCTCGCTCACGGTGCCGGCGCACAAGTAGCCGACGATATGCGGAGTGCTCACCGGTGGCGAGGCGGCCCGAGCGAGGAGATCTCCACCCTCAATGCTGATCGCCTCGACGTCGAGCACCACGCAGCCGGCGGGGCATGCCGGATCGGGTACATCCTCAAAGCGGAGCACTTCCGGCTTGCCGTTTTCATAGATTACGGCTGCTTTCATGCTGAGATCCTATGGCTCATCGGGCCGAAAGACTCCTCCCGAGCCAGACAGGGGCATGGGCGACGGGCTCGATGCTCGCCGGTCTGCTGTATCGAGGAGATTTCGCCGGCTTGATCGCTGCGGAGTCTCACCCTGCACCGAGACTTGGCCCCAGGCTTTCCTTTAGGACGCTCTGAACGCCCCTTCCGCCCCGGTGTGCTCGGTCTCAAAACGCCATCATCCGCCCGCCTCACCAGGGCAGGCCTTGTGAACCACGAGCCCCGTTCGCGCAGCCGCAGGACCCCTCCCCGGTTCCAGGCGGCGCCCCAAGATTCTGACTAGCTCAGTGCCCGCCCGCTTGGTCGTGTCCACCGGCGGAGGCATGCTGTTCTGGGGCTGGGGCTGCGGATTCAGCCTGAACCGGTCCAGCAGGGTGACCGGATTCACCGGAGTGCCCCGGTGCCGCCGATCCTGGTGTTGGGGAAGGTGGCGATTCGGGGGAAGCACCATCGGTCGCTGAGGTTGAGGAACCGCCTTGCCAGTGCCCCCCTTCCCCGGAATGCCCTGGGATCCCGGGGCTGCTCGCATGGGTACGGGGAGATTCGACCGGCGAAACCGTGGCCGAAGGGGATGAGGCAACTACGGGATCGGCGGTCGTGCTTGTCGGCGGCGTGCCGCTCGGCGCGGTGGCGGGGACGCGCGGATCTGACCCCGGGGAGTGTTCTCCGTCGCCCGGCGGTGGCCTCAACGCTGCGATCCCCTGGCGAGATTCGCGCAAGGGTGAGTCAGCGCGAGCTGGACCGCCGAGCGCTGATTTACTGGGGCCCGCTTCGGCACCAGTGGAGGCCCCCACTCCGGTTCGGCCCCAAAGTCCCGCGCTCACCGGATTCCTCGGGCCCGCCACGAGCCGTGCCTGGCCTAGCGCCCCGTGCTCAAATGGGAGCTCGGGGATTGGGAGGCCAAGGAGGCTGGGCCACCCTTGGTTGGCGATGATTGCAGTCAGCGCCAGCGCGACCGCCGCCGTCAATCCAAGCATCGCGAAGGAGACAGAGCGCAGCCTTTCCAGCATTCCATCACCAGCAACGCTCGGCCTTGTGATCAGTCGCGATAGCTGTCCACGCGCGGATGGCATCTCTACGAACGTCGGCGAGAGCCGAAGGAGCGTTAGCAAGAGTGCCGGGAGTCAGTCATTTGTTGAGTCAAGACGCTAGCCAAGTGGGGCGATGCGCGGGGCCGATTTCCGCCACCAACCGTGGGCGTCGAGCGCCTCGATCGCCCGAGGAATCTGAGTTGGGTCCACCAATCGAAGCGGCGCCCCCGAGCGTCGGGGGACCTACTTGGTCAGATATGCCCAGGCAGCCAATGGGGGGACCTGGGCCAGCGATCGCGCTGCCTAGCCAAGGTCAAGCTGCATTGACGAGGATCGTTGCCCCCGACCCTCGGGCAAATCCGGATCAATCGTGGGGTTGGGAGTGAGGCGGGCGCCCTATCGCTGCTGCGCCTCGGTGGGCCGCGACCATCGCCCGCAGCGTCTGAGCTGCGTCATAGCGCGGGTTCCATTCCAATTGCCTTCGCGCCCGACTCGCATCCATTAGTACCGGGCGACGCAGCGCCTCGACCCAGGAAGCGCGGTCGGGCAAGAAGGGAAGCCGCCCGATGATCTCGGCTGCTAGCGCCACCGTTGAGCTCGGAGTCGGGAATGCGTGCCAGCCGAGCTCACACGCGAGGTCAGACACCGTCACCTCTCCCTCCGCTGCAAGGTTATAGACGCCCGGCGCGCCCTCGCCCAAAACAGCGCTACAAAGCGCAGCCGCGACGTCATCGTGGTGGACGAGTTGGAACCGCACACCCGGATCGGGAAGCACCGGACGCGGTAGCGGCAGCCGGTTCAATATCGACACCGCCGATCGGGGGAGCTTTCGGTCGACCTCGCCGAGCGCTACCGAGTCGACCAAAAGCCGAGCCTGGGGCCCGGCGACGATACAGGGACGAAACACGTAGCTCTCGGTTCGGGTGCCGTCCAGGATCTCGCCCAGGAGCGCCTCGACCGCCGCCTTTTGCGCCGAGTACGGATGGCGATCCGAACCCGATGCTTGGACCTCCTCGGTCAGTAGCGGGGGAAGGTTGGCGCCGAATCCATATGCGGCTACCGAGGAGGTATAGATCAAGCGCCGGGCGCCGGCCGCAGCGGTTGCTTCAAAGACGTTGCGTGACCCCGTCAGGTTGATCTCTTCACTTTTGCCCGCTCCGGCGACAATCACGAATGCAAGGTGGACGACAACATCTGCGTCGGTGACTAGCGCATCGACCGCGGCTCGGTCAAGGACGTCACCGCGACGGTACTCGACCTTTGCCCAGCCGCACTCGGTGGGATCAAAGCTGCGTCGCCCGATTCCCAAAATTCGCCCCACCTCCTCGTTGCGCTCAAGCGCCGCGATGAATGGTTTGCCGATCTCTCCCGTCAAACCGGTGACTGCAACCGTCAGCATTCGGGCAAACCGTAGCTTGGTGGCGCAATCGGCAAGGAACTGGTCAAAAGCAATCCTCCTGGTTCCAATACTGTCGCGCCTATGAACGTGACGTCGCGAGATAACCCCCCACCGCTCGGGGCCATGGTCGTCATCGCGGTCGGAGTGCTGGCCTGCATCGCGGCAGCCCTGTTGAGTACCGAAGAACCGCTCGGGGCGACCGAATTGAACTGGGAATCCAAGCTCCGCCAACCGGGATCCAAGCCAACGGCGATTCCCGGTGGCGGAGAGGTCCGAATCATCAATCAGACAATTCGCGCGACCTCATCAAATGGGGGTGGCTACAAGCTCTACCGGTTCTCCGGCACCCTTGAGCTTGGGCGCCACCAGGCGCCGGTAGCTGGGCGGGCAAGTTGCCGGGTGCATGTCCCCCCGGGCGCGCTGATCGCACACACCGGTGACAAAGTGGCCATCTACCCATTGCCAAGCGAAGAACTCCTCGCTCAGCCCGTTCCACCAAGATCAGAGATCCAGTTCAACGTCGGCGGCGCATCAACCGCAACGGTCTCCCTTGACGACGCTTTTCACCGCTTCACCAATCGACGCGGAGTCGGGGTCTCCTGGGGACCACGGGGCCCGACAACCGAGCAGTGGCGCTGGACGTTGCCTGCCAACCGTGCCGCTCCACTCAACCTCGACTTTGCCTCGATCTGGCGAACCGACACCCGACCGGGCGCGCAGATCAGCTGCACCCTCGCCACCGATGCGGGGAAAGCGAACGTCTCGACCGCTACCGTGTTTCCTGGGTAGGGACAACCAGCAGCTCCGGTCCCTCGATTCCCTTGCCGACTTTGTTCAACTTGGGGTTGGCGGGGGCGCTTGACATGCGCGCCGCCGGCAACGGCGTGCACATCCCAACAGCGGCGTCCAGTTCGAGATCTGGATCAAGCCAGGCCGCCTCGGCTTCTGGCCCCGGCAGGATCACCGGCATCCGATCATGGACGCGAGAGACGAGCTCGTTGGGCACCGTGGTGATGATGGTGCAGCTATAGAGCCAACCGTCCTCAACGCCGTTGTCCTCGGCCCCCCATTCCTTGCGAGTGCAGATCCCGGCGAACGCAAATGGCTCTCCACCGTCGACAGTGAAGCGCCACGGTAGGCGGGGCTGCTTCGGATCCTCGGCCTTCATCCACTCATAGAACCCATCGGCAACGATCAAGCAACGATGGCGAAACTTCCCGATCAACGGGCCGTAGGCACGACTTGAGCTCAAGTTCTCAGCCTTGGCGTTGATCATCCGGTAGCCCACCTTGAGGTCCTTGGCCCAGCGTGGCACCAGCCCCCATCGCATCAACCGAGCCTCGCGCTCGCCAAGCTCCGCCTCCGCAGGGTCCGGTGAGGAACGAACCGTCAGCACCTCCTGGGTCGGAGCGACGTTGAATCTGCCCAAGGCCGAAGCGGCTCGCTCGGCTCGCTCGCTCGTGGGGGGCTGCGCCTCACCGCCTCCACTGCGCTCCAACGCTCGCTCCAGCTCAACCTGGAAGCGATCGGCGATTTTCTTCGTGTCCTTGGCCGTCACGGTGAACCGACCGCACATCAGGGGCGCACCTCGGGGTTGGCCCGGTACCACTCGATGGTCCGGCGCAGGCCGTCGCTGAGTTGAACCTGTGGGCGCCAACCGGTTAGATCACGCAACTTGGAGGAATCGACGTACTGACGATCGATCTCTCCCCGTGGGTTGCCTTCACCGTGGTACTCGGGTTCAAGACCACCACCACTCAGGGCGGCGATCTCGCCGAGAACCTCGGCCACCGAGTGGGGGGACTCTCCACCGGCGTTGAATGCCTCCCCCGCAGCAGGACCATCTGCGCCGAGTGCATGCTCAATCGCCAAATACGCGGCGACCGCGTCATCAACATGCAGGAAGTCTCGTTGTGGGCTGCCATCGGAGCGGATCGCGGGGCGCCGACCGTCGAGGGCGGCGACGATTCCCTCGGGGATCAGTCGCGAAAAATTGAGGTCGCCGCCACCGTAGACGTTGGCAAACCGGGCCACCGCCACGGCCAGACCGTAAGCGGGGTAATAGCTTCGCGCGATCGCATCCGCCGCCGCCTTGCTCGCCTCATACGGTGAGGCAGGCCGTAGCTGCATCTCCTCTCGGTAGGGCAACCGCTGCTGGGGGCCGTAGGCCTTATCTGAGGAAGCGACAACAACCGCCGGCACCTTGGCTTGACGGCAAGCCTCAAGCAGAATCCAGGTTCCAGCGACGTTTACCTCAAAGGTCTCGCTCGGATCTGCCATCGCGATCCCGACCAAGGTCTGCGCACCAAGATGAAAGACAACATCGAACTCCCCGGCCACCACCGAGGCCACGATCAAGTTGGCGTCGCGAAGGTCGCATTCGATCATCTCAACCTCAGCCTCGATCCCCTGCAGGAGCAGACCAGAACTTCCCGGGCGAGCCAGGTCGAGCGTACTCACCTCATCACCGCGTTCCAAAAGCGCGCGGGCGAGGTGGGAGGCGACGAAACCATGCCCGCCGGTGACCAGCACCCGCTTCACGTCGGTCTGGCTCCGTTCCCCGCCCTCAGCCTCCAGGGGGCCTCGCCGCTGTTCCAGAGATCGTTGAGCACGATCGCGTCCTTATAGGTGTCCATGCAGTCCCAGAAACCTTGATGGCGGTGGGCGCGGAGCTGCCCCGCCGCAGCGAGGCGCTGAAGCGGCTCGCGCTCTAGCACGCTTCCCGCATCCAGATAGTCGAGCGCGCCCCGCTCAAAGCAGAAGAACCCTCCGTTTATCCAGTGCTCAGAGCGAGGCTTCTCGACAAACTCAGACACCCAATCGTCGCGCTTGATCTCAGCAACCCCCCATTGCAGTCGCGGGCGCACCACGGTCATCGTCGCCAGAGCGCCGTGATGGCGATGAGATCTGAGCAGCTCGGCAAGGTTGACATCGGCAACACCATCGGAGTAGGTGGCACAAAAGGATGCCTCCCCGATGCGATCGGCGAGTAGGGCAATCCGCCCCCCGGTGGGAGTATCGAGCCCGGTGTCGATGCACTGCACCGAAACGCCGTCGCCCCAACGGGCGCCGGCGACGAACTCCTCGACCATCTCACCGAGGTAGCCGGTGGCGAGAAGGAACTGCTCAAAACCCTGGCTGGCGTAGATCTCGATCACGTGCTCGAGGATCGGGCGACCGCCGATCTCAACCAGCGCCTTTGGCAGCGATTCGGTCCGCTCGCGCAACCGCGTCCCCCGACCGCCGCAAAGAATCACCACCGGCGGCCGATCCGACCCAGCCGCGCTGCCGCGGTTCAGTCCGGACAAGGGCTGCACAGGATCCTCACCAGACCCCGCGGTCCCCAGCCCAGCCGGCGCTGGGATCAATCAGCTACCGCCCGCAACGGCCGGCAGGATGGTGACCTCATCGCCCTCATTGACCTTCGTCTCCAAGCCCTGCTGAAAGCGGATGTCCTCGCCGGATACGTAGACGTTGACGAAGCGACGTAGATCGCCGTCCTGGGTGATCCGTTCGCGCAGGTTCGGGTGGGCATCAAAGACGGCATCGAGTGCCTCACCGACGGTGGAGCCGGATACCGCCACTTCGGACTGCCCGCCGGTGGCCGCCCGCAGCTGGGTCGGGATCTTCACCTTGACCGCCATCAGACTGCTATCTCCTGGCGAAACTCTGACTCAAAGCTGGCGAGGTCGGGATCGATTTCATGCATCTGGAACCTATCGCGAGTGGCATCGAGCGTCTTCAGCCCCTCGCCGGTTATGTAAACGACGACCCGCTCGCCATCGCCGATCGCGCCGCGCTCGGCAAGCTTGCGCAGCACGCCCACCGTTACCCCGCCAGCGGTCTCTGTGAAGATACCCGTCGTCTCGGCAAGCAGGCGGATTCCCTCGCGGATCTCATCGTCAGAGACAGAGTCGATCGCACCCCCGGTCTTGCGGGCGTGTTCGATCGCGTAGGGCCCGTCAGCGGGATCCCCAATCGCGAGGCTCTTGGCGATTGTCTTGGGACGCTGCGGCTTACAGACCTCCCAGCCTTCGGCGAAGGCGGTGGCGACGGGGTTGCATCCCTGCGCCTGGGCGCCGTTGAAGATCGGTTGGGTACCACAGACCATCCCCAGGTCGAGCCACTCCTGAAAGCCCCGCCCAACCTTGGTGAACAAGGAACCCGAGGCGATCGGACAGACAATTCGGTCTGGCAGCTTCCAGCCGAGCTGCTCAATCGTCTCGTAGGCGAGGGTCTTTGACCCCTCTGCGTAATAGGGGCGCAGATTGACGTTGACGAATGCCCATGGACGACTTTCGGCAAGTTGGGTGCAAAGCCGATTGACTGCGTCGTAGTCGCCACGCACGCCGACCAGATTGGTCCCATAGATGCCCGTCGCGAGCAGCTTCTGTTCCTCAAGGTTGGCGGGAACGAAGACGTAGGAGATGAGCCCAGCTGCAGCGGCATGGGCAGCGACCGCATTGGCGAGGTTGCCGGTCGAGGCACAGGCGACGGTCTCAAAGCCGAGCTCCTGAGCCTTCGCCACGGCAACAGCCACCACCCGGTCCTTGAAGGAATGGGTCGGATTGGCGGCGTCGTTCTTGATCCACAGCTCGGCGTCAAGGCCAAGCCGCTCGGCCAACCGATCGGCACGCAGGAGCGGGGTTAGGCCCGGCTCCAGCGGATCCCCCGGCCGCCCCTCAAACGGGAGGAAATCGGCATAGCGCCAGATCCCCTGGGAACCAGCCTGAATTCGGCGTTTGGCCTCCGCCGGGTCAAGCGAGTCGTGCTCATAGGCAACCTCGAGCGGCCCAAAGCAGTTTTCGCAGACATAGCTCGCATCCAAGGCATAGATGGCCTTGCACTCCTTGCACCTCAAGCCTCTTAGTGACATCCGATTTTCCTTTTTGCTGTTATCGCCAACAAAAAAACCTCCGCCTGTGTGGGGCAGAGGTCCGATCGGACTTTCCCCACATCTTCCAGGTCGCCGACCTGCTGGACTTGGCACCTCCCCTCGAACCTTTGGCTCGAGGTGGTTGCCGGGGCTTCATCGGGCCAGTCCCTCCACCCCTCTAGATGTGGCGCATATGTTGTCGCGAAGCCTACCAGGCAGGCTTTGTTTAGTCCAAAGCGTTGACCGCGTTTAGACAACCAGATCGCAGGGCTGAAAGGCGATACCTCCAACCGTGAAGCGAGAGATCGTTTAATTTCGACAAGTTGATCCAGCCCCAGCGACCCCTCCTCTTTGGCCTCTCCGGGAGAGTCAGCGGGCGGGCGCTCCTGGATCGTGCTCGTCGGGATGGCCGCAGCGCTGAATGCGCTGATCGCCCAATTCCGCGGGCGCGGTTGGCTTTTGGGGCCGGCCCCGGTCATCCTCGAATCAGACGGCGCCTGACTCAACGATTGAGTCGAGCTTGCCCCGAAGCCAAGCACGGCGAGGGAAGTCTAGGATGCGCTACCCGTGGCAAACCATCGTATTTGGGCGCCCTGGCGCCTCGCCTACGTGAAGGACGCGTCTAAGGACATCGAGGAGGAGTGCATCTTCTGCGCGAAGGCGTCAGAAGAGGAGGACCAGTCCAATCTGATCGTCCACCGAGGCGGGCGCTGTTTTGTGATCCTCAACCTCTACCCGTACACAAATGGCCACCTGATGGTTGCTCCGTATAAGCACATCGGCAGACTCCAAGAGCTCAGCACCGAGACGGTGACTGAGATGATGCAGCTGGCTCAATCGGCGATGGCACGCCTGGAGGAGGTTTATGACCCGCACGGCTATAACGTCGGCTTCAACCAGGGGAGGGTGGCCGGCGCCGGCGTCGAGCACCACATCCACCTCCACGTCGTCCCCCGCTGGGGCGGCGATACCAACTTCATGCCGGTCATCGCCGACACCAAAGTGATGCCCCAGACCCTGGAGCAGAGCTATCAAGCCCTCAGGGGTCAGTTTTGAGCGAGCAGACCCCGCTCGCTCCCGCCGGAATCTTTAAGGCCTATGACATCCGTGGCCTCTATGGCTCAGAGATGGATGAGAGCACCGCTCATGCGATCGGGCGCGCCTTCGCCCGAGTCCTGGCCAAACTGCGCAATAAGCCGACTGGCGAGCTGCGGATTGGACTTGGACGCGACATGCGATTGAGCGCACCGTCGATGGCAGCAGAGCTTCGCGACGGGTTGATTCTTGAGGGGGCCACCGTTTTAGACGCCGGGATGGTTCCCACCGAGATGCTCTATGACCTGGTGGGAGTGCGCGAATTGGATGGCGGAGCGATGGTGACCGCCTCCCACAACCCCAAGGCCTACACCGGCGTTAAGTTGATCCGCGAGGGGGCGCTGGCGCTTTCTGGGGAGGCGGGTATTGGTGATGTGAAGCGGACGATCGAATCCGGTCTGGGAGAGGCGCCGGGGGGTGGCTCACTTGAGCAAGTCGATATTTGGGCCCAGTTCAGAGCTCACGCACTCTCCTTCATCGACCCGCAGAAACTACGACCGCTGAAGGTGGTGGTGGATGGCGGTAACGGGATGTCGGGACCGATGGTGGGTCCGATTCTGCGCGGTCTCGGCCTCGAGCTGGAGGAAATGTACTTCGTCCCCGACGGAAAGTTTCCCGACCACGAACCAAATCCGCTGCTGGAGGAAAACCGCCGAATGATTATTGAGCGGGTCCGCTCTAGTGGCGCCGATCTGGGAATCGCGTGGGACGGCGACGCCGACCGCTGCTTCTTCATCGACGGAGCGGGGAGCTTTTGCGACGGAGACTTCGTCTGCGCGCTGCTCGCGCGCGCGACGTTACACAAGAACCCCGGCGCGACGATCCTCTTTGATCCGCGCTCGAGTCGGGCGGTACCCGATCTTGTTGCCGCCGAAGGGGGGCGCTCGGCGCTGTCTCGGGTGGGTCACGCTTTCTTTAAGACGCGCATGCGCGAGGAGGAGGCTGCCTTCGGCGGCGAGGTGTCGGGCCATTACTACTTCCGCGATTTTTGGTGTGCGGACTCCGGCACGATCCCGGCCCTGCTGATGTTGGAGTTGCTTTGCACTGATGGTCGCCCGCTTGCCCAACTGATGGCTGAGTTTCGCTCCCGCTATTTCATCTCGGGCGAGATCAATTCCGAGGTTGCCGACCCACAGGCGGCACTAGATCGCATCCGCGAGCGCTACGCCGATGCCGAGATCGGCCGCCTCGATGGAATCTCCGTCGATTACCCGGAGTGGCACTTCAACGTCCGCTCCTCAAATACCGAGCCACTGGTGCGGCTCAACCTCGAGTCGCTCCTTTCCCACCAGGACATGGAGCGCCGACGCGACGAGGTGATCGAGTTGATCAGGGCGTGAGCATCGACCCTCAGCAGGCACTCGAGCAGGCGGCGCTTGCCGGTATCCACTGCCTGCGCATCCCCACTCCATTTGCGGTTGGTCGGGTCAATTGCTACCTGCTCGAGGATGAGCCGCTGACCCTGATCGACACCGGACCCAACTCCGGCAAGGCGCTCGATGAGCTCCAGTCTCAGCTCGGCGAGCGCGGCCACTCGATCGATGACCTTGAACTGGTGATCCTCACCCACCAACACATCGATCATCTCGGTTTAGTTGAAATCATTGCCCAGCACTCCGGCGCGCAGGTGGCAGCGATCGACGTCGTCGCCGAGCGACTGGCAAATTTCGGCGAGGATGCTGAGCGAGAGGATCAGTTTGCTGTCGAGTTGATGCTGCGAAATGGCATTCCCGCGAATGTGGCGACCGCCCTGCAAAGCGTTTCGCGGAGCTTTCGCGGGTGGGGATCACGGGCCGAGGTGACCAGGCCACTAAAAGACGGCGAAGAGATGAAGTTTCGCGACCGCACCATGCGCGTTCTGCACCGTCCAGGACACAGCCCCTCTGACACCGTTTTTTGGGATGAAGAGCGCCGCATTCTGATCGCCGCCGACCATCTGATCGCCCATATCTCCTCCAATCCTCTGATTACACGGCCGCTGGATGGCTCCGAGAAGCGAACCCAGGCTTTGGTCGCCTACATCGAGTCGATGCAAATGACGCGCGAACTGCCGGCGGAGATCATTCTCTCGGGTCACGGCGAGCCGATCACCGACCACGTCGCGCTGATCGACCGGCGCCTCGCCAAACACGAGCGGCGCAAGGAGAAGATCTACCAACTGATCGCCGAGGAGCCGCGCAGCGGCTACCTGCTGGCGCAGGCGATCTGGGGAGATGTTGCCGTCACCCAGGCCTTTCTCACTCTCTCAGAGGTGATTGGGCATGCCGACTTGCTGATCAACGAAGGGCGCGTGCGTGAAGTCGATGAGGCCGGCGTAACTTGCTTTGAAGCGACCGCCTGACCCGGGTCTCGAAGCGATCTTCATGGATTCCAATCGGACCGCCCGCGCAACCCCCAAATGTTCCGATAGGAGCTTTCTTCGGGCTCCGGCGATGATCGCCCGTTTGACTCCGCTAGGCCCGATCCGGGAGCCGAGCCTGATACACCTTTCCGATGCTGGCTAGAAAGTGCTCGGCGGCTGCGCTCAAGCCCTCTACGACGAGCGCTTTGAGAGATCCGGTAAGAGACGATGAACACCCTTACTACAGCGCGATCTGATCCAGGCAACAGCTGGGAGAAGCAGGCGAGATGAGATTCTCGGTCAGTCGACGCGGTGTGCAGCTGGCACTCGGGGGTTTCTGGCTGCTCGACGGGGCGCTGCAGTTTCAGTCGTTCATGTACACCCACCTCTTTCTCAAGGACGTGATCGAACCATCGGCTCAAATGCAGCCGGCGCTGGTCGGTCACTCGATCCTCTCGGCAGCCCATATCGCGGGACAACATCTGACCCTTTGGAACACGCTGTTTGCACTTGTGCAGTGCCTGATCGGCCTCGGTCTCCTCAACCGACCCACGGTGAAACCTGCCCTGCTCGTGTCCTTTGCATGGACCTTGGTGGTCTGGTGGTTTGGTGAGGGGTTCGGCATGGTTTTGGCGAACATGGGCTCACCGCTAACCGGCGCTCCCGGGGCCGTCTTGCTGTATGGGCTGATCGGGCTGATCGTCTGGCCAACGAAGCGCCGGGATCAGCGCTCAGCCGCAGACGGGGGTCCCGTCGGGTACCGCGGGGCTTTGCTCATCTGGTCCGCACTTTGGCTGAGCGGAGCGCTGCTTTGGTGTCTGGCAATCAGCCGACCTCCGGATTCAATCAGCGGAGCGCTGATTGAAGGAGCCGGACAGTCGATGCGCTGGCTTGCCACCCTGCAGACCTCGCTGGCGCAGGTCAGCCACGGTCAGGGCAGGGTTATCGCGCTCGTTTTGGCGGGAACCTCGGTTGCAATCGCCGCCGGGGTGTGGACCCGCTGGCGCAGGGAGACCCTGATCGCTGGAGCGCTGCTTTCGATCATCTACTGGTCCATTGGTCAGAGCCTCGGTGGACTAAGCACCGGAACCGCGACAGATCCCAACATAGGGCCGTTGTTCGTTTTGCTCGCGCTGGCGCTATGGCCGCGCTCGGTTTTGGTTCCCCGATCCGCCGGCGAGGCTCAATCGATGAAGACAGAAAAACGGCAACCCTTGCGCAAGGGCAAGCGGCCACCAGCGCCGGTGACCTGAGGCGTTTCCAAAACGAGAGGGCCATCGCAGGGGAGCGCGGCGGCCGGCGCGAGACGGCGTCTTGCAACCACCTGTTGATCCACCACGCTCCTACTGGCGCATGCCTTGCCGACCCTGCATCCCCAACAGCGGACGGGTATGCGCCCGCCCGCGCTCACCTCGCTTTGCTTGGCTCGATCCCATCCCCGGGCGAAAGCAGGCGACTGCGCAGTTCGGCTCCCCGCCCGGAGGCAACGGCGCGACTTGCACGGCGCGCATCCAAGTCGATGCCCCGCCGGTGGGCGAGGTCGAGCAGCTCCTGGCGCTCGGTGTCCTCTCGCGCCCAGCGCAGCACCAGCCAAAAGAAGACTCCCAGCATCACGACCCCGCTCTGGAGCATCAGCACTACGCCCGCAAGACTCTGATCGGTGATCGGTGAGATTCCGTGTGCATGGTCGCTGGCGCTATAGAACGGGTAGAGCACAGTTCCCGACCACATCAGGATGTTGGCTAGACCCATGGTGGAGAAATGGATGACGGCGACGTAAATTGCTTTCGCGCCGTTGCCAAACCACTCGGGCTTGGGGAAGGGGCCGAGTAGGGCGAGCCACATCACTACCCCCGCGGTGATGAATGAAGCGTGCTCGCAAAGGTGCACTCCCTCGTGTTCGGCGGCGAGCTGGTAGCAGGGCGGCAGGTGCCAGCCATACATCACAACCAGCCACAGCACCACCGCCACAACCGGGTGCATTAGGCCCTGAAGACGTCGAATTCCTGGCTTGGTAAGAAGCGGTACCAAGACCGGGCCGGTGAGACCGATCGCCAGCAGCATCGCGGCCTCGTCGAAGAGGATCGTGTGCTGGATCATGTGCCCGAAGACAAAGTCGTCGGCCAGCGAATCGATCGGCCCGACGGTCGCGAACACGATCATCGCCATCCCGAAGGCAAAGCTCGCCTGGCGCGCGATACTTGGCTGGCGGCCCTGCTCTCGCAGTTTTCCGACCCGGACGAAATAGGCGACGCCGATCAGCATCGGCAGCGTGATCGAGGTCACGGTGGCCCATTCGAGGCTGAGATCGGGGGTCAACTTCCAAAACAGGGCCAGAGGGATCATTGGGCTTCGGAGAGAGATTCGAAGGCGACCTTGCACCCGAGGCGCGCGAGCATCGGGCGGCATCCTACTCCCGATAGCTGAGGTCGGCTCACTCGACTAGCCCTAGCCGACGATGTTGACGGGCAGGCTTTGGCGGAGGACGAGTCCCAGCGCCCCAAGCAGGTCTTTCGGCGTCCAGTTCGGACGGGCGGGGCGCTTCAGGTGGTATAGACCCGAACCGCTTAGGAAATGGTAGATGCGGGGATTGAGGTGCCCGTGGAAGTTCGGTGCGGCATCCTGGACTATCCGCTCGGCGCCGGTTGGATCGATGATGAAATAGTTATCGGAGTGATCGATGTCATAGGTGAGCGGTTTACCGGTCCACCAGTCAATCGAGGGGGGTTTCTCCTCTGGCACTTTTTCGTAGGTGAAGCCGAAAAATTTTGAAAGTGCGGCGAGCTCGCTTGGAGTCTCGGTCACGAGCTGGTACCGCACCCCGGTCAGTCTCGCGTAAGCGGCGAGCCGAGCCGGGGTGTCGCGCTTGGGGTCTACCGTGAGCTCGACGATCTGCACCTTTGAGGCCGCGTGATCGGCGCGCAGCGAGCGTTCAACCTGCACCAGGTTCCCGGTTGTCAGCGGACATATGTCGTTACACAGGGTCAGGAACGGAACCATCACCACCGTCTTGCCGGGCCAGGACGCGAGGTCGACTCTCTGACCATGCTGATTGGTCAGCGCTAGCTGACGCAGAGCGCTGGGCACCTGCTGGTCGATCACGGTCCCAAATGATTCAGGGCTTGCCGATCCTGACGCGGAGCTCGATGACTGCGAGAGAATTGCGAAGACGATCACCGCGGCGCCGACCAAGCCCAGGACGCCAAGCGACAGTGTGAGCGCCGCCGGCCTGCTCATCGCCCCTGCAAATCCCTCGGAGCGATCTGTCCGGATCCGGCGCCCCTGACCTCACCCTCGACCAAAAACAGGCCGCTGATGCAGCCCGCTCCGCCTCGGGCAATCGGCTCACGGCTGGCCGCGCTCACCCGCATGAATTTGAGGCTAGCACCGCAGCCCGGCCAGACGTCACCTCACCCGCGGGCTCTATTCTCAAGCGCCAACCCTGCGCTCGATCATGCAACGCAATCAACCGGCAGCTGGCTGACTCCGCGAGACTGGACAGAGAGCAAAGGCCGGCCCTTTTGTGGCTGAGTGAGGCACCCCGAACGAGTCGCGGGTCACTTAAAAGTCCATCGATGGCGGCAATGTCTGCCTCACGCTTGCGACTGAGGGGCTGCGCTTTGCGGCTACACTCCCCAGATGGACACCACACTGAAGGACTGCCCTGGATGCGAAGAGAAGACGCCCCACAAAAGCGTAGATGTCGATAACAGCCTTGGAGATGAAACCCAGGGACCAATGATTATCGAGTGGATCTGCTCCAAGTGCGGCATGAACCACGGAGAGCCTTCCAGCTAGACAGCCGCCCGGGGGTCGTTTCGGGGGGACCTACTCAGCCGAGCTCTGCGAGGCCTTCTGCGCTCACCGAAAATCGGAGGCGATCAAGCCTCGCCGCGCGTGGTTTTGGCCGGATTGGGATTGAGAGCGCGCCGATGATGCGTGGCCTCGGTCCGGCTCCCTCGCAATACGCTGCACGGGTGTTTCCAAACCTTTGCCTCCCTGAAGATCGCGGCGAGCGTCCTTTCAGATTCGATTCGGCCCGCTTCGGCCATGCCATCATCTCGATCGCTCTGAGCCACCATGGGCAGATGAGATCGGGCCCAGAGACGGTCGCTGAGGCCTATCCGATCGAGGAAGACATCGATCATGCGGCTAGCCAGGTGCGAGCCAGCGCATGCGCTGGCTCGCGGGTAGCTCGATGAGCAGATTCGGCTCTAACCAGCCGCGCAGGGCAAAGAAGCGAAGGATGCTGATTATCGTCAACCCCTACGCGACCACCGTCTCAGAGCGGTTGCGAAATCTGGTGGTCTATGCGCTGCAGGGCCGCTATGAGGTCGAGGCGGTCTCAACCGAGGCTCAAAACCACGCGACCGAGATCGGCCGTGAGGCGCGCGACGGCGGGTATGACGTAGTGGTGGCCTTTGGTGGTGACGGAACCCTTAACGAGGTGGTCAACGGGCTCGCCGGCACCGATCTCCCGGTCTCGATCCTGCCGGGCGGCTCGACCAACGTCGTCTGCCGCACCTTGGGCATCCCCAACGACGTCGTCGATGCCACCGAGCACCTGCTCTCCCTTGCCGATGATTGGCGCCCCCGCAGCATCGACCTCGGGACCGTAGACGATCGCCACTTCGTTTTCTCCTGCGGGGTTGGGATCGATGCCACCGTGGTGAAACGAGTCGACGCCCATCCAAAACTCAAGGCTCGAGCCGGGCCCTACTACTACAGCTGGGCCGGAGTCTCAACCTTCTATCGCGGCTATCTTCGCGACCCGGTGCGGATGAGAATCGAGGTTGGCGCCCAAGAGCCACTTGAGGGGGTGACGGCGCTGGCCCAGAACTCTGATCCCTTCACCTATTTCGCCAATCGGCCAATCAGAGTCTGTGAGGGGATCGAGATCGACGATGGGACCCTCTCGATGGCGGTCCTGCGGAGGGCGGCGCAGCGCGACGCCCCAACCCTGATCTTCCGCCTCTTCAGTCAGCGCCGCCCAGCCGCAGCACACCGCCAGATCGCTAGCGTGCAGGACGTCAGCGCCGCTACCATCACCTCGATCAGCGAGGACAAGAACGAGGCCCCGCGACCCTTTCCGATGCAGGTAGACGGCGACTACATCGGCGAGCGAACCCAGGTCGAGCTGCGGGCCGCTCCCGCTGCTCTGACCGTCATCGCCTGAAGTAAAGCCTCAGGCGGCCGGAGTGATGCGGTAGGCGTCGAAAACAGACTCCACGTTTCGAAGGCGCGAGAGGCATTGTTTGAGCTGCTCTGTATCGCCAACCTCGACCACGAACTTGTTCTTAACCATCGGATGCTTGGTCGTACAGCTCGCCCCAAGGATGTTGATCCCCGCCTCTGCAAAGGTGCGGGAAAGATCCTCGAGCAGACGAGTGCGATCGTAGGCATCGATTTGCAACTCGACCCGGTAGGAGGATTCGTTGTCGCCATCCCAGCCGACCTCGACAAAGCGTTCAGGCGCCCTTTTCAGTGCCTTCACGTTCTTGCAGTCGGTGCGGTGGATGGTGATCCCCCGGCCGAGCGAGACGTAGCCGGCGATCTCATCCCCAGGCACAGCGCGACAGCACTTGGCGAGGCGGACCGCGACGTTCTCGGCTCCCTTCACCGTGATCCCGTAGGTGGCGGCGTCCTTGGTGCGACGGGCCCGGTCTTCGCGCCCATCTGCCAGCCCGGCGGGCTCCTCCTCGACCGCCTCACCGGCCTTCAACCGCTGCATCAACTTGTTGGCAACCGTCTTGGTGGAGACCTTGCCCTGGCCCAGCGCGATATAGAACTCGGTCGCCTTGCGATAGCCCATCTCGCGGATGACGTCGGCGAGCAGCGGCGACATCGCCACCTTTTGCATCGGAAGACCGCGCTTGCGCAACGCCTCCTCGAGCCCCTCGCGTCCGTGGCGCTCCGCGTCCTCCCGCCCTTCCTCTTTAAACCAAGCGCGGATCTTGTTGCGAGCGCGACTGGTCCGCACCAGCTTCAGCCAGTCGCGGGAGGGACCACGGTTTTGCTTCGCTGTGAGGACCTCGACGATGTCGCCGGAGCGCAGCTGGTAGTGCAGCGGCACGATGCTTCCGTTGACCTTGGACCCGACACAGCGATGTCCGACGTCGGTGTGGACCGCGTAGGCGAAATCAAGCGGCGTTGACCCCGCCGAAAGGTTCTTGACCTCGCCCTTCGGAGTGAAGACGAAGACCTCATCCTCGAACAGATCGACCTTAAGCGACTCCAGGAACTCGGTCGGGTCCTGATCACCCTCGGCTTCGACCAGCTGGCGCAGCCAGGTCATCTTCTCGCGCCGTGGGTCGCCACCCCCGCCCTCCTTGTAGGCGACGTGAGCGGCGATCCCGTACTCGGCCAGCTTGTGCATCTCCTCGGTGCGGATCTGGATCTCGAGTGGTTTGCCTTCGGGGCCGATCACGGTCGTGTGCAGGGCCTGATACATGTTCGCCTTGGGCATCGCGACGAAATCCTTGAATCGCCCAGGCAGCGGCTTCCAGAGAGAGTGAATCACCCCAATCGCTCCGTAGCAGTCCTTCACCGAACCGACCAGCACGCGCATCGCGGTTAGGTCAAAGATCTCGTTGAACTCGCGACCCTTCTTGGTCATCTTTGTGTAAATCGAGTAGAAGTGCTTTGCCCGGCCAGAGATCTCGGCCTCGATTCCAACCTCCGCCAGCTCATCGGCGAGGAACCGACCGGCGCGCTCCACATAGATCTCGCGCTCGTTGCGCTGCTGGGATACGAGCTGTTTGATCTCGGCGTACTTGCGCGGGTGAAGAGTGGCAAAGGAGAGATCCTCCAACTCCCACTTGATCGCATGGATTCCGAGGCGGTGAGCTAGTGGCGCGTAGATCTCAAGCGTCTCACGCGCCTTTGCCAGCTGCTTTTGCTTGGGCAACGCGTCCAGGGTGCGCATGTTGTGAAGGCGATCGGCCAACTTGATCAGGATCACCCTGACGTCGGTCGCCATAGCGACCATCATCTTGCGGTAATTCTCGGCCTGGCGCTCGTCACGGCTCTCGAAGGTAATCCCGGTGAGCTTGGTGACACCATCGACCAGGGCAGCGATCTGATCGCCGAATTCCTCGCGAATTTCCGTGAGGCTGGCACTGGTGTCCTCGACCGTGTCGTGCAGCAGGGCCGCGCAGAGGGTCTCGGTATCGAGCCGCATCCCAGCGCAGACCTGAGCGACCCCGACCGGATGGGTGATGAACTCATCCCCTGAGTAGCGCATCTGATCTGCATGGCGCTCGCATGCAAACTCAAACGCACGCGCTATCGCATCGCGATCGACTGAGAGGACCGCAAGCGCAGCATCCCCGGCCGAGGCCGCGGCACCGTTCTCGCTCGGGAAGGAGTCGAACTCCTCGACCACGGCGAAGAGATCAGCGAGGAGCTCGCTGTGCTCTAGGTCTGTTTGAGTCCTTCGAGGTATTGCTTGCCTTCCTGATAGCGAGCTCGATAAGCGCGAAATGCGCCCGAGCGCTCAAGTTCTGTCTCCTTTGAGGATACGACCCTGACGCTACCGTCGCCGCCGTTCGGTGAGCCCACTAGGAGTTGGAGCTCCGCCAGGACCCGAAAACAGCGGGCGGCCACCTCTGGAGAGCGAAGCGGGCGGCCGCTGCCCTGCAGTGCACTGCGCAATGCCTCCCCCCCGACCTCACCCGCGCCGCGCAGCTCCCTAAACATCTCTGCCAACTCACTTCGCTGGGCAAATCGAGACTCAAGGATCAAAAGCGAAGAGCCAAGCTCAGCCGCACCCCAGACCTGGTGCAGGTATCCACCACCCCCGCTAGTGCTGGGGCGAGAAGCGAGGCGCTCCAGGCGCTCAGACTGAGGGGGGTCAAGGAGAACGACGTGGGCAAAACCGAGGGCCAGTTCAGGGTTTCGCTCAAGCGCCCCGTAGTCGGCCAACCTCAGTCCCTCACGCGCGAGGTCAGTACGCAGCGATTCCTCCGATACCAGCGCAAGAACCGCGCCGCCGCTGCAAAGCAACTCAGAGATCGTCGCTGCCGCTGAGTTGAGGCCACGCACCGTCGGCCGCGGGGACTCCGAGTCTGGCAATGCGAGGGTGGGTGGCTGGATCAGATCGGCCGCCAGCTCATCCTCAAAGCGCCGCCACCACCTGTCCACCTCGCCATCGACGGACTCGGGCTGAGAAACTTCACGTGGGTAGAGTTCGCGCAGGATGACCCGGGGCTCGACCGAGCCGTTCCAGTGGTTGACTTCCAGCCTCACCGCGGCGTCAACTTGCTCGTCCTCGCCCACCCCCAGGCTGGACCGACCGAAGGCGACGCCGAGGGCGAGGTGGGATCCACTGTGCAGGCTGAAGCGAGAGTGCTTTGCCCCCTTGCCCATGGCTCGCACGTCACTGACCGTGGCTGAGGGCACCAGAAGCCTGACTGCGGGGTTGCCCATTCCAAAGGGAGCGAGCCTGCCGAGCTCCTCGGCTAGATCGATCCCGAGGCTGGCGCCACCGACCATCGCATCGATCCGCTCGGTTCGGCCTAGGTCCTCGGAGCCGAGGACCTCGGTGGCATGAGCGGCAAACGCCTCGCGAAAGGGAGCAAGCTCCTCGGCTCGTAACTCCAGGCCGGCGGCGGCGCGATGCCCTCCAAAGCGCTGCAGGAACTCCGAGCAAGCCTGCAGGCCAGCGAGCAGGTCAAAGCCGGGGATACTGCGAGCCGAACCGCGACCGCCGCCCTCATCATCAAGGGAAACGATGACCACCGGTCGACGATGGCGCTCGGCCAGGCGGGAGGCGACGATCCCGATCACGCCGGGATGCCAACCGGGACCCGCGAGGACCAGGCCTGGCGCTTCGCGCAGCTCTGCCGACAACGCCCGCCGCGCCGCCTCGGCCGCGGCGTCGACCTCGCGCTCGGCATCGCGACGTTCGTTGTTGGCGCGGTCGAGCTCGGCGGCGATATGGGTGGCGCGGGCGTCGTCTTTGGTCAGCATCAGCTCGACTCCGGCATCCGCGCGGTAAAGGCGCCCGGCTGCGTTGATCCGCGGTCCCAATCGAAAGGCGATATCGCCCTCATCGAGCCTGCTTGGCTCACATCCCGCCGCCGCCAGCAGCGCCCGCAGGCCGGGGCGGCGCGCTCGGCGCATCTCCTTGAGACCGCGGCGGACCAGGGAGCGATTCTCACCAACCAGGGGAACTACGTCGGCGACGGTTGCCAGCGCCACGAGGTCGAGGTCGTCCTCCTCCGACCCGCGGCTGCCGGCGGCCTCACGCAAAGCGCAGCAGAGCTTCCATGCGACCGCCGTCCCGCAGAGCTCGGCAAACGGATAATCGCTGAGAGCAGGGTGCAGGATCATGCAATCAGGCAGCTCCTCGGCCGGCTGGTGGTGGTCGGTGACGATCGTCTGGATCCCCAGACCTTTCGCGATCTCGACCTCCTCGAGCGCGGTGATTCCGCAGTCGACGGTCACCAACAGCTCGGTTCCACGCTCGGCCAGGCGCTTCAGGTTGGCGATGCTGAGGCCGTAGCCATCGATGAGGCGATCGGGGATCAACCAATCGCACTCGGCCCCCAGCTCGCGCAGCGTCGCGACCAGGACCGAGGTCGCGCAAACGCCATCGACGTCGAAGTCACCGTAAACGGTGATCCGCTTGCCCTCTCGCAGGCTGCCGAGCGCCTGGGCGACAATCGCGGTCATCGAGCTAAACGCCGCGGGCTGGTGGGACTCATCGGCGGCGAGGAACGCCCTGGCGGCGGCGGGTGTGCGGTAGCCGCGACGAACTAAGGTGATCGCCAGCGGCTCGCTCAGCCCCAGCTGCTCGGCAACCGCCCGTGCCTCGGGATAGGAAAAGGGCTCGGCGAGGTAGTTCTTCGACGCTTGCGCCACTCCTCAAGGCTAGGAGCGGGTCGGGACGGATTCCCGACGGGGGGCTCGCGCAAAGTGCTGGAAAAGGAGCCTAGTCGGCCCGCTGCTCAGAGCGCAGACCCAGGGCATAGACGACCCCGAGGCCGATCGCGACGCCGGGAATCGCGGTCAGGGCCGTAACCAGATCGGTGCTGCCCAGACCGCGACCAGTGGCGATCTCGATGATCGAGCCGAAGGCTATGGCACCGATCACCGCGCCTAAAAAGGCGCCGACGATTCCCTGCCAAAAGTGATCGGGCAAAAAAACCGTGAAATGCCAAAGGGCGATTCCCATCGTAAACCAGACGAGCAGTGCCATCGGCTAGCGATTCCTCCCGTGCTTGCGGCGTTGTTGGCGACGAGCCCGACGACGCTCGTCTCTCTCGCGGCGCTCAGCCGCGGCCGGATCGAGCGCGGCCGCCGGCGGCTCGCCGTTGGTTGAGGGAGCCCCGGTGGGTCCATCACCCTCAACTGGACGCTCGACCGTTGCTACCGCACGCGGTCGGAGCTCCTCCTGTGCCCTGGCCCCGGCCGCGATCTGTTCATCACTCTCCTCATCACCAAGTCTGGCGAGATCGATCTCATCGGCAAAGGCGGGGACCCTTCCCTCGAGCTCTGCAATCCGCGCACGGCGACGGGCGAAACCGGGCTCACGTTCCTTCCAGGCGGTCAGCACCGGTGAGGCGATGAAGATCGATGAATAGGTGCCGGAGGCGATCCCGACCAGCATTGCGAAGGCGAAATCCTGCAGGGTCGCGCCGCCGAAGACGAGCAGCGAGCCAACCGCCAAAAGAGTCGAGAAGCTGGTCGCCAGCGATCTGGTGAGGACCTCACTCATCGAGCGATTTACGATTTGAGAGAAGGCCGCACGTGGCATCCGCGGCATGTTCTCGCGTATTCGATCGAAGACGATGATCGTGTCATAGAGCGAATACCCGAGGATGGTGAGGAAGGCGGCGACGGTTCCACTGCTCACTTCTTTGCCAGTCAATGCATAGATCCCCGCCGTGATCAGGATGTCGTGAAAAAGAGCGATCAAGACCGGCACCGCGAACTTCGGATCAAAGCGCAGCGCGACGTAGCCGCAGATCACCAGCAGCGAGAAGATCAACGCCTTGAGAGCGCTGCTCGCCACCTGTTCACCGAAGGTCGGGCCGACGCTGGTGCTTTCAAATCCGCTCTTGGCGATTCCAAACTTGGAAGAGAGCACGGCCTCGGCGTCTTTTACCTGCGACGGTCCCAGCTGGCGGGTCTCGATTTGGAAGACGTTGTCGCCAAAGACCGGGTTGGTGACCTGCTGGACCTGCTCGTCATTTACCCCGATTGTTCCGAGGGCTTCGCGGACTCCTTCCTCGGTGGTCGGCTTGACCAGGGCCGCGGTGACTCTGGTGCCGGACTTGAAGTCGATGCCGAGGTTCAGCTGCTTGGTCGCTAGCGCGACTGCACCGATCAAGAGAATCGTTCCCGAGAGGGTGAAGAACCAGCGGCTCGCGCCCATGAAGTCGAAGTGCCAGCGCCGGCCCTTGCCGGCGGCGCCGAGCAGGCTGGGCGAGCGCAGCAGTTTGGAGCGAGTCATGCTGCCCAGCAGCGCCCGCGTGAAGACAACCGCCGTCAGCAGTGAGACGATCGTGCCAACGCCAAGGGCGAATGCGAATCCTTTCACTTCGGCGGTCGCCAACACGAAGAGAATGAACGCGGTCAGCAGGGTGACGACGTTGGCGTCGACGATCGTCGCGATCCCACGGCGATAGCCAGCGGTGATCGCGCTCGCCATCGAGCGACCAGCCCGGACCTCCTCCTTTATTCGCTCAAAGATGACGATGTTGGAGTCCGCCGCGACCCCGATCGTCAGAATCAGCCCCGCGATCCCGGGCAGGGTCAGGGTGACCGGGATCAGTTTGATCAGGGCAAAGAAGATCACCCCATAGGCAGCCAGTGCGATCACCGCGATCAGGCCGAGGAAGCGGTAGTAAAAGAGCAGAAAGAGGACGACGAGGCTGAGGCCGATGATCCCCGCCTTGATTCCTTCGTGCAGCGCCTGGCTTCCGAGCGTTGCCGAGACCTGGGTCTGGCTGATCAGCTTCAGGTTGATCGGCAGGGCCCCGATCTGCAGAACGGTCGCCAGTTCCTGGGCATCCTGGACGCTGTTAAATCCGCCCGAGATTTCAGCCCCTGTCTGACCGTCGATGCCGTCGGGATTCTGGGCAAAGTTGATGATCGGCCGGGTCTTGACTTCGTTGTCAAGGACTACGGCGAAGTGCCCCGAAAGCGCCGAAGCCTGTTCCGTGCTGACCGGGCCAATCGCCTGCGCCTGGCCGCGCTGGGCGATCTGGCGGGTTACTTCCTGGAATGCTTCCCGGCCCTTTTCGGTGAAGCCAAAGGTGACGTTTGGCTGGTTGGACTGGCCATAATTTTGCTTCGGTTCGGTGATGTCGGTCCCCGAGAGCGCTGGTTTGTCAACCAGCGCATACCAGCCTGGCTCGGCCGTCTCGTCGGTCTTGCCGGAGCGTTCGGTCGGCAATTCAGAGACGAGCACGGTCCCCACCGGCACCTTGACAACGATCCCGTTGTGGGGGCGGTGGCGACCGGTTGAGCTGACGTAGAGGCCCTTTTTGGTGAATTCGGGACCAGCGATCAGCTTGTGCGGCGCCTTGCGCTCAAACAGGTAGTAGCGGGGCCTGTCGGTGGAGCAGGTGGTGCAGTTTTTGACCGTCGGTTGCTTGGCGGCGAGCAGGGCCGCGTCATAGGCAGTCGGAAAGGCACCGGAGTCGATCAGCTGGCGGTTCTCAGAACCGTTGAAGGTATTGCGCCCGGCGGCTTTCCATTCCGCCCTGGCGATTTTCAGCGGCCCGGCTGGGGGCGTCTGGCCGGGGTGTCCACCAATCGCCTTCTCGGGACCGATCAGATTCGGCTCCCAGTCATAGAAGTAAAGCTGTGCGGTGGTTCCAACCGTGCTGATCGCCCGCTGCGCGTTGGTGACGTCGGGGAGGCTGACGGAGATCTCGCTGGTCCCGAGGCGAGACACTTCTGGCTGGGAGACGCCGAGCTTGTCGATCCGCTCGCGGATGATTTCAATCGAGCGATCGATGTCTTCACCGCTGACCGTCTTCACCTGGCCGGTTGGTTCACCCTGATAGACGAGTTGGACGCCGCCCTTAAGGTCGAGTCCAAGGACGGTCGGCTTGTTGAGGATCACGAGAGCCGAGGCGACGATCAAAGCAAAGACAAACAGCAAGATGAAGAGATATCTGCGCTTTCCCAGCATCGCCCGCCTAGCCCTCTGGGGTTAGGACGATGAGCAGGCCACCGTCATCGTCATATGCCGGGAAGACGTCTGCGACCGCGGCGGCCGGAAGGTCACCTTCGGCATTGACGGAGACCCGCTTGCCCAGCGAGCGCACCCCCCACTCCAACGAGGTCTCGATCGGATCGGTAATGCCGTCTCCGTTGGTGTCAGCACCCTCACCGCCCTCACCCTGATCGATCCAGCGCAGGCCGAGAACGTCGCGCACGGGCCGCCCGATCACATCCTCATCGGTCAACCCGGTCAGCTCAAAGCTCCCTTTGCCAGCGTCGATCACGCGCTCCTGTTGGTCGCAGACGAAGAAGGCCGCATTGGGCGCGGGGTAGTAGTCATCGAGCAGCTCAAAGACGAAACCGAAGCCGCACTTTGGACAGCCCTTGGGGCGGCTGCTGAAGCCCGCGGTTCGGCCGCTGCTGAGGTCCCTATGGCCACAGTTGGGGCAGATGAAGAACGGCATCACACAACAGGCTACAAGTGTGCGCCAGCTAAAAGAGGCTGGTCGCTCCCTGAGGGGCTTGAAGGCCGAGATGCTGGTAGGCCCGCTCGGTCAGGACTCGACCCCGCGGAGTGCGTTTGAGCAGCCCCTGTTGGAGAAGGTAGGGCTCGAGCACATCCTCGATCGTGTCCTGCTCCTCGCCGATCGCGATCGCAAGGGTCGAGAGTCCGACTGGGCCCCCGGCGAACTTCGTCGCGACCGTGTCAAGCAGCGCTCGGTCACTGCGATCGAGACCCCCGGCGTCGACCTCAAGCATTTCCAGCGCCGCGATCGCGATCGCAGAGCCGATCTCCCCGGTGCCCTTCACCTGGGCAAAGTCGCGGACCCGTTTCAGTAGCCGGTTGGCGACCCGTGGCGTACCGCGCGAGCGGGCGGCGATCAGGCTCGCCCCCTCGGCATCGATCTCGACTCCGAGGATCGCGGCTGAGCGTTCGATGATCAGCGCCAGGTGCTCTGGATTGTAGTGCTCAAGGCGATGGCAAACACCAAAGCGATCTCGCAGCGGTGTGGTCAAAAGGCCAGCTCGAGTCGTCGCGCCGATCAGGGTGAATGGCGGCAGCGGCAAGGTTACTGTGCGCGCGCCCGCGCCCTGGCCAAGCACAACCGGTAGCTGAGCGTCCTCCATTGCTGGATAGAGGGTCTCCTCAACCGCGCGTCCAAGGCGATGGATCTCGTCGATGAAAAAAACGCTGCCGGGCTCAAGCGCGGTGAGAAATGAGGCGACGTCGGCCTTTCGCTCGAGCGCCGGCCCCGCGGTTTGGACCATTGGGACGCCCAACTCGGCGGCGACGATGTGGGCAAGTGAGGTCTTACCCAGACCGGGCGGACCGGCAAGGAGGACGTGGTCGAGGGGCTCGCCCCGGCCCCTGGCCGCCTCGATGAAGATCTTCAGCTGCTCGGTGACCTGGGTCTGATTTACGAAGTCAGCGAGCGTCGGGGGGCGAAGGGAGCGATCGAGGTCCTCGTCGGGAGAATCCGCCCGCGCATCTTGAATTCGAGTCTGCGGCTGATCGCCGAGGCCAGGGGTGCGGATCCGCTTGGCGCCAATATCAGAGGACTCGCTCATCCGCTTTTGCTCTTCGATGATCCGGCCTTGCGCAGAGCGGCACCGACCAGCTGTTGTGGGTCCTCGCCCTCGACCCCATCGAGCAGCTGCTCGGCCTCAAGCGGCGCGTAGCCGAGGTTGATCAGCCCATCGCGAGCCAGCGAGCGAGCGTCGACGACCGCCGTCGTGGCACCCGCGACCTCCTCCTCCAGGGCACCGGAGACCTTCTCGCGGAGCTCGACGATGATCCGCTCCGAGGTTCGTTTGCCGATCCCAGGAACCGCCTGAAAGCGTTTGGCGTCGCCACCTGCGATCGCCCGCAGGAGCTCTCTGGCGGCGCCGCCAGAGAGCGCCGCAATTGCCACTTTGGGACCGATACCACTGACCGAGATCAACTCGCGGAAGAGGTCGCGCTCCTCCTCGGAGGCAAAGCCGTAGAGGGATAGGGAGTCTTCGCGCGAGATCAGCTCGGCGTGCAGGAAAGTCTCACGGCCCATCGCCGGAACGGCTTTTAACGTTTCGGCGGAGACCGCAAGCCGGTAGCCGACCCCGCCGGCATCGATCACCACGTGGTCGGGACGGCGCACCAAAACCTCACCTCTGACCGCAGCAATCATCCGGCCAGCTGACCTCTGAGTGAGCGCGGAGCGTCCTCTACAAGCGAATCGATCGCCTCGCGCTTCGCGGTCCCGCCTGCGTGACAAATCGCCACCGCCAAGGCGTCGGCTGCATGGTCAGACTCCGGCGGCTCCGGAAGCGCGAGCAGCGTCCCGACCATTCGCTGGACCTGGCCCTTATCGGCGGCTCCAGAGCCACATACGGCCATCTTGATCGCCTGTGGGGTGTAGGAGAAGCAGGTAACGCCGGCCTTGGCGGCGGCGAGCATCGCGACCCCGCTTGCCTGACCGACCGCCATCGCCGAGCGAACGTTTTTACCGAAGTAGACCTTCTCGATCGCCATCGCCTCTGGCAGGTGCCAACCAATCAGATCGCCCAACGCGCGGTGGATGCGCTCGAGCCGGTGCTCGATCGCCAGCCCGGTCGCGGTCTCGACAACACCGCCATCGAGGGCGACCATGCGATTGCCCTCGACCCGCACAATCCCAAACCCGAGATTGGCCGCACCTGGATCGATTCCCATCACCACTTGCATGGAAATTGATTCTGGGCCGAGCTCCGGATGCCTTCAGGCGGCGACGCGCTGCATAACCTCCTCGGGGATGTCGAAGTTGGCGTGAACCTCGCTGACATCATCGTGCTCGGAGAGCTCCTCGAGCAGGCCAAGAAGCTCGATCGCGTCCCGCTCCCCCACCTCGACCGTGCTTTTCGGTTCCAAGGAGACCTCGGCGGAGCGGATCTGTACCCCGGCTGCCTCAAGAGCCTCGCGCATCGCGCTCAGATTGCTGGGGTCAGAGAGGATCCGCAGGGTGTCGCCATCCTCCTGCACATCCTCGGCCCCGGCATCGATCGCGGTAATCAAATCCTCCTCCCCGTAGCGAGTGGCATCGACGGTAATCGCCCCGCGCTTATCGAATATCCAGGCGACCGAGCCAGGCTCACCGAGGCTTCCCCCGTGGATGTTGAAAGCGTGGCGCACGTCGGCGCTTGTCCGGTTGCGGTTGTCTGTCAGCGCCTCGACCAAGACAGCGGTTCCGCCGGGACCGTAGCCCTCAAAGACGATCCGTTCGATCGCCTCGGCGCCGCTACCGGCGCCGCTGCCTCGGTCGATTGCTCGCTGGATGTTGTCCTTGGGCATCGAGGCGTCGCGGGCCTTTTGAATCGCCGTTGCCAGGGAGGGATTGGCATCGGCATCCCCCCCGCCCTCACGCGCCGCGACGGTGATCGCCCGCGCCAACTTTGTGAAGTGCTGGCCGCGCTTTGCATCGACGGCGGCCTTTTTGTGTTTGATCGAAGCCCACTTGGAATGACCGGACATATGCGTGCCATTCTATGAAGCACGGGATGTCACCACAGCTCCAAAGCCACAACCCTCTCAGAGGGCTGGCGGCAGCCCTCGTCTTTGTCGCCATGCTGGTGGCCGCCCTCTCGCTGTGGACGGCGATTCCACTGAGTTGGATCTACATCGGATCCAAGGTCTCCCACACCCAGTTTCCAAGCGGTGGCCCCTACCTCGTTGTCGCGGTCGGAATCATCACCTCGGTGGTCTTCGTCGCCTGGTTGATCGGCAGGCTCAACCGCCTCTACATGAGGATCACCGGGACCAACCGCCTCGGTCCGATGCGGCCCACCTGGTTAAAGAGCATGCGTGACACCGCGCCCAGTGCCGCTACCACGACGGTGGTCGAGGCGGTGCTGATGGGCTCGGTCTTGCTCGCCGCGCTGGCCCTGACGATCTGGTTCTTTTTGCTGGCTGGCTCGCCACTGCCCAGCCAATAGAGCAGCCCAACGATCCGGATCGCCCATCGCAGAGCTCAAATGCCGCACCGGAGACACCCACCGGCGGAGCTGGCAGCGGCCTATAGGACGAACCTTCCATCGACCTGAAACTTCTCGCCATCGACCTCGATGCTGCCACCGAGCCGCAGGTCACAGACCAGGTCGGTATGCACGGCAGACTCGTTTTTTCCGCCGGACTCCGGGTAGCTGCGACCGACCGCCATATGGACTGTTCCGCCGATCTTCTCATCGAGCAAGACCTCGCGGGTGCCGCGGTCGATCCCGTAATTGGTCCCAATTCCAAGCTCACCCAGACGTCGGGCGCCTGGGTCGGTGTCGAGAAGCTGAATCAAGAACTCCTCTCCGCGCTCTGCGCCAGCATCTACGACGAGCCCAGATTCAAAGCGAAGCCGCACCCCGGAGACCTCGCGGCCGCCGATCACCGCCGGTAGGTGAAAGCTCACCTCGCCCTCAGCCGAATCCTCAAGCGGGCCGGTGAAAAACTCTCCATCGGGCATGTTGTGACGACCGTCGCAGGGAATGAACTTCCGGCCTCCGATACCAAGCGTGATGTCGGTCCCAGGGGCGGTGACCCTGACCTCCTCATGCCCCTCGATCCACTCCGCAAGCCGCATCGTCTCGGCGGAGGCCCGCTGCCACGCGGTTAGAGGATCAGCCTTGCTCTCGACCAAGCAGGCGCCGTAGTAGAAGTTCTCGTAGTCAACCAGGCTCATCTCCGCCTCTGAGGCATAGGCGCTGGTTGGGTAGAGGGTGTAGCACCAGCGAAAGTCCCCATTCGCGCTGCGCTGCATCGCCCTCGCCATCAGCTCACCGGTGGCGGTCTGTCGACGGGTCTGGCGCTCCGGGGGTACGGCTGAGAGCTCTCGGGTGTTGGTGCTCGCTCCGATCGCAATTCGCACGTCGGCCTGCTCCACCGTCCACTCGGCGAGGGGCGAGATCCAACCAAGCTGAGCATCGCTTGCGTATTTGAAGTAGGCGACCGATTGACCCTCGAGAGAGACGTTGAGGATCGGATTGGCGCCGGCCCGCAGGACCTCCTCATAGACCGCCAACAAGAGCGGCGCGGCGGCATTCTCGCCGTCGATCGCCACGACGTCACCCTCCTTGACCTCGGTCGAGTATCCGACCAGAATCTTTGCCAGGCCTTCGGCCCTCGGATCTCTCATCCCTTCGCCTCCTCCCTGGCGCGCCCTCGCGCGCCGGTTGTCATCGTCATGAAAAGCGCGTGCAGGCGTGGATCGTCGGTCAGCTCCGGGTGAAACGCGCAGGCGAGCACCCCGCCTTCGCGAATCGCAACCGGGTGTCCGCCGTGGGAGGCCAGCACTTGCACCCCCGGCCCGTGGCGCTGCACCCACGGTGCACGAATGAACACCGCTCGAAACGGCCGATCGCCGATCCCGCTCACCGCGAGGTCGGCCTCAAAGCTCTGCAACTGGCGCCCAAACGCGTTCCGTGCAGCTCTTGCGTCGATCAGGCCAAGGTGGGCATCGTCGCAGACGATCATTCCCGCACAGGTTCCAAAAATCGGCTTTCCACCATCGCGATGGGCCCGAATCGCTGGCCCCAAGCCCGCCAAATCGAGTCCCATCGAGATTGCTGTGCTCTCCCCGCCGGGAATGACGAAAGCGTCGAGTCGGTCCAGATCCGATGGCAGCCTCACCTCCCGAACCTCGGCGCCAAGCCCTTCGAACATACGAAGGTGCGCCTCAAAGCCGCCCTGAATCGCGAGGACGCCGATCAGCATCACGACTCCTTTGCGCTGAGCTGACCAGGGGACGTGGCCGGGACCGGAGGGCTAATCCTCGACCGCGTGGGGGAACCCGCCGAGGACCGTCCAGCGGCTCCAAGCTCGGGCCTTTCAGGCACCGCGGTCTTGGAGGAGCGCATCCGCAGCGGCGAGCTCGGAGATCTCCAGTCCCGGCATCGCCTCGCCCAGTCCGATCGAGGCTTCAACGACCCGTTCGGGATCGTTGAAATGGGTGGTCGCCTCGACAATCGCCCGTGCTCGGCGCTCGGGATCTGAACTCTTGAAGATCCCGGAGCCGACGAAGTTCCCCTCAGCGCCAAGTTGCATCATCAGTGCGGCGTCGGCGGGGGTGGCGATTCCACCAGCGCAAAACAGGGGCACGGGTAGACGTCCGGCCTCGGCGACCTCGCGAACGACCTCAAGCGGCGCCTGAAGGTCCTTCGCCGCCGCCGGGCGCTCCTCGGCGCCAAGCTGGGAGAGGCGCTTGATTCCAGCAGTGATCTCGCGCATATGGCGGACCGCCTCGACGATGTTGCCCGTACCGGCCTCACCCTTGGAGCGAATCATCGCCGCCCCCTCGCCGATTCGGCGCAGGGCCTCGCCAAGGTTGGTGGCGCCGCAGACAAAGGGAACCTCGAAGGCAAACTTGTCGATGTGGTTGCGCTCATCCGCGGGAGTCAGGACCTCGGACTCATCCACATAATCGACCTCCAGAAATTGCAGCACCTGGGCCTCTGCAAAATGCCCAATCCGCGCCTTTGCCATCACCGGAATCGTGACCGCGTCCTTGACCCCCTTGATCATCGCCGGATCCGACATTCGCGCGACTCCACCGTCGCGGCGGATGTCGGCGGGAACTCGCTCAAGAGCCATCACGGCGCAGGCGCCTGCGCGCTCGGCGAGCCTCGCCTGCTCGGGTGTTACGACGTCCATGATCACGCCGCCTTTGAGCATCTCGGCAAGACCCCGCTTCAGCCTGAATGTGGCGTGCTCGGTCACCGCCCCAATATACGGGAGCGCCTTACTTCAGCTTGTAAGCGCGGATGCGATCCCTGTGGGCAGCCTCGTCGCGCGCATACAAACCATGAGCCAACGCCTGCACGAGCGCCATTAGGGCCGTATTGGATCGTGCGAAGGAGGGGCTGTTGGAGGAGAAGTAAAGGGTCAGCTCGGCGTGCTCCCCGACCTCTGACATGGAGGCGTCGGAAATCGCCAGGGTGCGGGCGCGCCGATGCAGGGCCAACTTCATCGCTCGCAGCAAAAGCGGGTGGGCGCGGCCGGCCGAGAGGACAATTACCAAGGTGTCTTCATCGATACGGCCAAGGCGTTGCAAGGACTCCCCGCCGGTACTGGCGACAATCTCGGCGCGAATGTCGAGCAGGCTGAGGGTATGGCGCAGGTAGCTGGCAAAGAAAGCCATCTGATCGACGCCGACGATTACCACCCGGTGGGCGCTGGCCAGGGCCGCGACCGAGGCCTCGACCTGCTCGGGGGTGAGCTGGCGAGCGGTTTCCTCCAGATTGGCGTAATCAGCACCAAGGGATCCCTCTAGCTCGGAATGGTCGAAGGAGAACAGGGCCGCGCCGCCAGAACCGCCACCTGGGGAGCCGGCTATCGAATTTCGGTACTCCTCGATCGCCGCCTGCTGTAGCTCCGGATAGCCCTCAAAGCCCAGGGCCTGGGAGAACCGCACCACCGTTGATGAGGAGGTGCTGGCCCGGCGGGCCAGCTCCTCCGCGGTCAGAAATGCCGCCTCATCGAGGTGATCAACGATGTAGCGGGCAACGTCCTTTTGAGAGCGGGAAAACTCATCGAAGCGCTCCTGGATGTACTCGGAGAGACTCTTGAGCTGGGGGGATTTAGTCGCAGTCTTAGTCACGGCGGTCCATTTCGCCGGAGCTTCTGCTTTCCCTTCTGATCTGGTTGGATGAGCCCAACAATGGCGCCAAGCAGCGAGCACGACGGGCTCCCCTCTACGCGATGGAGCCTGCGTGGGCGCACGGATGACGGTGATGAGGCCTGGCTGATCCGCGGTATCTCCCAAAAGCTCTACCGCTGTCCGGGATGCCATGGAGAGATCGAGATCGGTAGCGAGCACACGGTCGTGCAATTCGTTCGCCGCCTTGGGGGAACCGATCATCATCACTGGCATAGGCGCTGCAGCGAAGAGCTGCTGATCCCTGGGCTGAGCGACCTGCGCCGGGTGCCCGCCTCAGAGTCCTCGCGCCCCAAGCTCGAGGCGCGCGGCCGGGTCAAGTCCGGGCGGCGTCGCAACTAGGTGCCACAACTACTTGAGATTGCCTCGATCTACGCTCGAATCGCTCGGACCTACGCGGGGCGAGCGCCGTCATTGCTGCTCTTGGCCACAATCGTCTTCGTCCCAATAAGCCTGCTCGACGCGCTCACAATTCGAGCCGACTTCGGTTCGTTTGGAGTCGGCGCGGGAGTCGGGATCGCCGCCGCGATCGGTGCCGTGCTGGCGCTGACAATGACGGTCTTAATGGGCGAGGTCTTCTACAGCGGGGCGGTTGCGATCTCCCTTACCGATGGCGAACAGGGCCGCACCCCTTCGCCGTGGGAGATCGCGAGGCGCCTCAGGTATGGGCGGCTGATCGCTGTTGATTTGATCTATGGATTCCTTGTCACCGTTGGGCTGGTGCTGTTGGTGGCCCCCGGGGTGGTTGTCTTCACCCTCTTCGGGCTTTCGGGCCCAGTTGTCGAGATCGAGGAGCGCGGAGTGGGAGCTGCATTTTCTCGCAGCCTGGAACTCGTCAGGGGTCGTTTCTGGACGGTGCTGGCTGTTCTGGCACCAATCGAGATCCTCGGCGACTCAATCTCTGACCTCATGACCACAGCGGTCCACCATCTGTTGGGCGGCTCACTTCTGGTCGAGTGGTGCGCTGAGTCAGCATCCAACATCGCCCTGTCTCCGGTCTATGCAATTGCGGCGGTGTTGCTGACAATCGACCTTATTGCAGCCAACGACGGGGTCTTGAAAAGACCGCACCCGGCTCCCGCTAACGCATGAATGAGGCCTCGGTCCTTTCGGAATTCTGGTACCAGCACCTGGTCGACCACCACCGTCAGGGGGTCTTCTTGGTCTTGGTCGGGTTCCTGCTCTCATTCGCCTTTATCCGGATGAGCACGCGCTTGATGCGCAGCCCCAGAGTGCCATGGTGGCCGGGCAGCGTGGTCAGCGATAGCGGCGTGCATCTGCATCACCTTGTTTTCGGCATCGTCACGATGATGCTCGCCGGCACTCTCGGCTTCGCTGCCCTTGGCAACACCCCCTTCGCTGAGATCTGTGCCTTTCTCTTCGGCGTCGGCGCCGGCTTGACGATCGATGAGTTCGCACTCTGGGTCTACCTTGACGACGTCTACTGGGCCGAGGAGGGTCGTAAGTCGATAGACGCGACAGTGATCGCCGCGGCTGTGATGGGGCTGATCGTGCTCGGCGTCAATCCATTCCACACCGGATCTGAATCCGGAGGCGTTCTCGCCACAGTGCTTTCGGGTTTGATTCTTCTTGGTGTCGTGGCGATCTGCTTCATGAAGAATCGCTGGCTGCACGGAACAATCGGGTTTTTCATTTTTCCCATCGCGATCTACGGAGCCGCGCGGATCGGCAAGCCCAGATCCCCGTGGGCGCGCCGGCGATATGGGACGCGCCGAGCCAAGAAGCAGACCAAGGCCGAGAGCCGGTTTCATCACGATCGCCGCACCGAGCGGTTCAAGAATGCATTCCGTGACGTCGTCGGTGGCAAACCCAGCGAGGGAGTGAGCGCCGCGACCGAAGTCGCAGTTGAGGCCACCCGGGGTGCAGCCCAGGAGATGCGCCACCGCGCCGAACGGATTGGACATCCCTCCGATCGCTCCGAGGATTCCGATTAGACCAGGGTGGCCTCGCCGATCACCGGGTCGGGCAAGCACGATCAGGTCCACCTCGCTCTTTGAAGCCGGGATATCGCTGTCGACTGCAGCACGAGAGACCCCCCTCGCCACGGCCTGGCTGGTCGGACGAGAGGCGCCACAGCCCAAGGTGTGCCGCATTGACGGTGGTGCTTTCAAGCAGGTTCGCTAATCACCGATCACCTTGATCAGCAGGCGCTTTGACCGGCGACCATCGAACTCACAGTAAAAAACTTGCTGCCAGGGACCCAGGTCGAGATCACCGGCGGTGACCGGGACGATTGCCTGGTGGTGCATGAGCAGATTCTTCAAGTGAGCATCGCCGTTGTCCTCTCCACCGCGATGGTGGCGATAGTCACCGACGGCGGGGAGCAGTTCCTCAGCGATCCGATCAGAGGGGGGCGCCCAGCTTGGGGGCGCCACCTTGTCTAGCCATTCGAGCACGTCTTGGTGGAGACCTGGCTCGTCATCGTTGACCCAGACACCGGCAGTGATGTGCATCGCGGAGACTAGTGCCATGCCCTCTGAGATCCCAGCCTCCTCGACGACCGCCTGAACCTCCTCGGTTATTTTGATCAGCTCCCGGCGCGCGCTGGTTGCAAAGGTCAGGTACCTGGTTGCCGATTTCAAAATGATCCCCTTTTATCGCCGACGCACACGCCGCCTTTCAGTCTCGCTTATTGTTCTGATTGAGGCCGGGCAAACCGCCTCCCCGCGATCCCAGCTGACCACCGGCTCAATTGCTGCCATCTCGATCGCGGAGGCGATCCCAGCAGTGCCACGACCCAGCGCCGGGCCTTGATCCAAGCGGCGCCTTGCAGGAGCTGGAGGGATAACGATCCAAAGCCCCGCCAAGACGAACCGCGGACATTTACAGCCTCCCGTCGCGCCGGCTCGGTTGATGAGGGTCTCTGAGAGACCGATTCCTCGCACCCCCTTGGCCGCGATCTTGCTCGGTGTGATTGGGAACCCACTCTGGCGCCTACACTGAATGAGAGACCATGAAACGCCGTCTTGCCATCTCGCTCTCAATCCTGCTCATTGTGCTGCTCAGCGCCACAGTTGCCCATGGCGAATTAACCCAAAGCGAAGGTCTACTCGTGTCCTTTGGCGGGGGCTTCACGCCCCGGGCTCTGCCTCGCGATCGAGCGGCTCCGGTCACGGTTCGAATCAACGGCTCGATCGGAACTGAAAACGGCAGCCGCCCACCGCAACTGCGCCAGGTCTCCTTCGCTATCAACCGCCACGGAAAGGTCCTCTTCCGCGGACTTCCGGTCTGCCCGATCGGCCTACTGCAGTCGACCACAAGCCAGGCCGCGCTCGCTCGCTGCAGATCCGCGCTGATCGGTCGGGGCAGCTTCGGCGGATACGTCGACTTCCCAGGGCGGGCGCCGTTCCCGGCACGCGGCGAATTGCTCGTCTTCAACAGCAGGAGCGCCGGTCGACCAGAGATGCTCTTTCACCTCTATGTATCGGACCCTGTTCAGGTCACGCTCGTCTTACCGTTCAAGGTGGTCAAGCGCAGTGTCGGCACCTTCGGCACCGTGCTTTCGGCAACGATTCCGAAAATCGCGGGGGAACTTGGCTACGTGACTGACATCGAGCTTGAAATCGGCCGCACGTATCGATATCACGGGCACGCGCAAAGCCTTTTGAGCGCCAGCTGCGCCGCTCCACCAGGCTTTCCGGGGGCGATCTTCAACTTCGCCAAGGGAAGCTTTTACTTTGCAAACGGCCAGCACCTCAGCACCATCCTCACCCGGGATTGCCGGGTCACTCACTAGGAACGATCGGTTCCGCTAATTCGAGAAAGCGCGAAGCTCAGTCGTGGCCATGCCCGAGGTGGGCATAGCGTGGATTCGAGTCGCCGACTTCCTTGCCGTTTATCCATGCCCTCCCACCGCATGATTTATCGGAATTCTGGTCGCTGCGCTGATCGCTGACCACCCGGGCTAGCCGGCCGACACGAGCCTCCGCAACGAGTGCACCGAGCACCCTCTCATAGGTTTTCGCTCTACTCATAGACGCCAAGGTATCCACCGATTCTTTAGCTGCCCTATTGACTCCCTAAAGTTTCGCCAACGCGATCGAGCAGTTCATCGAGGCCTGCGGCAGGACAGTCGCGGCTTCCGCAGCGAAGCGCGACCCCCACGCCCGGGCCAGATCGGTCTCCCTCACGCCTGGGGAGGCAACCCCGCTCGCCGGCTCCGAGCAGGGTTCGCGAGCGACGTCGAGGAAAGTAACCGACGCAACTTAGCTAGGCTTTAACTGTGCGCACGCTGATTAGAACGTTCGTGATCCTCGTCGCACTCTCTGCCTCCTTACAGCTTGGCGGAAGCCTCGCGGGTGCGGAGGTCTTCGGCGGGGCAAACGTCCGCGCCTCATTCGATGGCTGGCTCACTCCCCATGCCCTCCCCCGCTCCAACCTGGCCCCGGTGGCGCTGCACATGTCCGGAGCGCTGTCTGCGACCGAAGGCAACGAACCACCCCAGCTGCAACGGGTGACGATCGCGATTAACCGCAACGGAAGACTCTTCACCAGCGGCCTTCCGATCTGTCGCCAGCACGCAATCGAGGCCACCACAACCAAGCAGGCACTTGCCCTTTGTCGCGGGGCTCTTGTCGGCGGCGGTATCTTCACCGCCCATATCGGGATCCCAACACAGGCGCCGTTCCCGGCCAGGGGGCGGATGCTCGCCTTCAATTCGGTGATACACGGCCGACGCGTGATCCTCGCGCACATCTACGGCACCCGGCCGGTCCCGACCGCCCGAGTGCTTGTTCTCAACTTTCTCCCCCGGGGCACCGGAACCTTCGGCACAACGCTCTCAGTGACGATGCCGACCCTGACAGAAGACTGGGGGTATGCGACCGGATTTCAACTCACCCTCCAGCGCCGCTATGTCTACCGTGGGCAGCAGCGCAGCTTCATCAGCGCCAGCTGTCCCGCACCGAGAGGATTTGGCAGCGCACTTTTTGCAGCCGCCAAGGGAACCTATTACCTAGCGGATGGCCGCCAGATTACGCGCAACCTCGAGGGGAGTTGCGAGGTGAGTCGCCGGTAGTAATCCGCGCCACCCACTTCCGAAGGAGCCGCCGACCCCCCCCCCCCCCCCCAAGCCGGCTGCCAACATCGATCGGGGGTAGCCATACACCGGAGCGAGCCCTGAGGGCGCTGCGTAGGGCTGCTATCGCCAAAGGGACCGGCGCCCCCGTGACTGTGTCTTGTCTCCCGACCCGAGCTGGGGGGAGCTGGGATCATTGACGCGATGTCATCGCCCGACGATCTCAGCGCCAAGCAGTATGAAAAGGAGTTGCGACGCCTGCAGACCGAGCTCGTTTTCATGCAAGAGTGGGTCGTGGAGACCGGCCAGCGCCTGGTCGTCCTTTTCGAGGGGCGCGATACGGCAGGCAAGGACGGGGTGATCAAGCGAATTATCACTTACCTCAACCCCCGGGGCTGCCGGGTCGTCGCGGTTCCCTCGCCCACCGAGCGGGAGCGAACGCAGTGGTATTTCCAGCGCTACGTGTCTCATCTCCCCGCCGCGGGCGAGATCGTTTTATTTGACCGCAGTTGGTACAACCGGGCTGGCGTGGAGCGCGTGATGGGCTTTTGCAGCGAGTCAGAGTACGAGGAGTTCTTGCGCTTTTGCCCCTCATTCGAGCAGGCCCTCAGAAACGACGGAATCATCCTCCTCAAGTACTGGCTCTCGGTCAGCGACACTGAGCAAGAGCGCCGCTTCAAGAAGCGACTTTCAGACCCACGCAAGCGTTGGAAGTTCAGCTCGATCGATTTGCAGGCCCGCGCCCGCTGGGTTGATTACGCAGAAGCCAAGGACCAAATGTTTGACCGAACGGACACCGATTTCAGCCCCTGGTACGTGGTGGAGGCCGATGACAAGAGATCTGCGCGCCTCAATCTGATCAGCCACATGCTCTCCTGCATACCGTATGAGCATCGCGAAAGCCGCCAAGCGGTGAAACTCCCAGCTCGACAGCGTCGGAGCTATTCTCGCCCACCGAAGAGATCCGAGCGCCTGGTTCCGACCCGATATCGGGTTCGATCTAGCTGATCTTTGCCGATGCAAGTGCCCGAAGCGGGGTGAGTCGGGCCCGGTGCCGAGGTCCTTGGTTTCTCACCGAATCAGATCCAATTTCGCGTGGGCGCCGGATTTTAGCCGGAACTTGGAGGTGAATCTCGGGGAGCAGCTCGCTGATTTTGAGGGTTTTGACGAAGCGCTGTCTACGCCCCAACTCGCCGGCCCCTTGCGATCGCCGGAACTGAGAGTGTCGTTCTTAACCGCATTTCGGTCGCCTCGGCCACCGGGGCGATATGCGCGGCCCTCCCGCGGCAGGGAGGACCGCGCAGATCGTGCCGATCAAGCTCCGCCGTCCGCGATCGCGAAGTCCAGCCGGGGCTGAGCGACCTAACCGTTTGCTGGGGGTCCGAGGACCTTGAAATGAAACGTCGCAGGGGTGGGATCGGGCCCACCGGGGCCGATTGCCTTGACCCTGAATGTGTGCCTTCCGGGCCGCACTCGGTAGCGCCTCGGCGACTTGCACCAATTAAACGGCTTGCCGTCAAGCTTGCAACGAAAAGCGGTAGCGAGCCCGTTGGAGCGGAAGCGAAACGCAGCTTCAACGGTGCGTCTGTGGCGACCAGTTCGAATTGTGTGAGGTGGCTTGTGAACCAACCGAGTGCCGGGCGGGGAGGGCTGAACCGGGACTATCGGCGCGACTTCGGTCCCCGGATTGGTCGAGGTAACAAGTTGGCCGAACTTGCCACCTCCGACGCAAAGGGATTCCGAAGGACAGGAGATACCGAATAGCGCGTTCGTGCTGGGGGGAATGATCCGGACGGTGAACCATGCAGAGGAGCCACCGCTCGGATCGTGTGAGGCGGTCACTTCCCCATTGTTCGTCGTCGCCGCACAAAGGGAGGCTGTGGGACAAGACATGGCGAGGATCTGAAACCTCGATGCCAGCGGCGTCGTCACCCACGCCGATGTGCCGCCATTCGGAGCAGTAGAGGTCAAAACGTAACCAGCGCTGCCCGCGGCACAGAGCACGGCATTGTTACACGATAGTCCGAGGATCGAACTGACCCCGCCAACTTGGGGCGCCGCGCTCCACGATTCTGATCCACCTGTTGGTTCGGTCGAGCTAATCAAATCACCCGCCGTATCGCCGGCGACGCAAAGCGATCTGCTCGTGCAAGAGACGGATCGAAGGCCCCATGGTTCCGATAGGTGCGTGACCTTCCAGGCCGCGGCGCCACCACTGGGATCTGTTGTGGTGAGGATCTCTCCTTCCAGGCCAACCACCGTGCAGAAGGAGTCCGCCGTGCAGGAGATTGCAAAAAGCGACCTCGCTTGGGGAATGCGGATTGGCTTCCAGCTCCCACCGCCCGCAAGCGGTTCGGTCGTTGTGATCACGCCACCGCTGTAGTCGACGGCGACACAGAGCGAAGTTGTGGGACAGGAGACTCCGCGAAGATTGCCCTTGAGATTTTCACTCAGCGGGACGTGGGAAATCGTCCAGGCGGCGTTGCCTCCGGTCGGATCGGTCGAGGTCACGATCGTGCCTTCAAGTCCAACCCCGACACAGAAGGAACTTGACTCACACGACATGCCAAAAATGGTTTCTTCACCGCTCAGCCCGAGATTGGTGACGGTCCAGCCTGATTCAGCCAGCGCAGGAGCACAATCGATCGCGCAGAGCGCCGCTGCACAGATCCAAATGGCCAAAATGCGACTCATCGAGAGAGGCCAGGAGCCAGTCACCGAAAAGTTCCAATTCGATCGGGCCCTCTTGGGTTCGGTGGGGATGGAGATTTTTTGCTCAAGATCTGCCTCTGCCTAGTCGCGGTGCCATGGCCGATCCCTATGGCCGACCGCAGCAAGGCCAGCTACGTAAACACACGGAGGGACGCCTCGTGTCGCTTGTCGCAGTCAATCAGGCACTGCACGCAAAGGCCGACCTGCCCCCGAAATCCTGAAACACGTGGACGAATGAGATAGCCCGCCCGAGCTGAGTCCGCACCCTCTCGGCAAGGGATCCAGTAGGCGTGGGTTGGACACCCAGCGCCGCCGCTGGACCTTTTCGAGGACTCTGGGCACCGCCTAAAAGCGTCCGATGGCGATGATGCCGACCAAGGAGCCCGCTGCGATGAGCGCCAAAGCCACGTTTTCCCGACCTCGCTTTGTCCGGCTGTACTCGATGAAGTCATCGATGCGATAACGAGTCATTGTGCCTTGTGTAACACGATTCCCGATCGATCCATTCGGTCTTGATCGACGCCCGATGTCGATCTGGGGAGACGACCTTCCTCGCCAAGGAGACACCCGAAGAGCCGCAAGCAATCTCGGCAGCCCTGGAACCGACGCCAGATCGGCAGGGTAGGCTCTGGCTTGCCGCTCGGGAATTTGTCGCCAATCGATCAGGGCATCCAAGGACGCTTTAGGCGCGGGTGGAGCTGAGCCCGCGCTTGAAGCCACCGCGCCGAGACGCGGCCGATCCCGCCGTCGCCCTCATGATTTCCCCGGACTCGACCCGCTGCCCCGAGATCCACGGCCCCGAGCGCTGACTTCAGCCGGATGTTCGATATCTCCTGCTCTGCTCGGTATCAGACCGTAGGCTAGCGGAGCTCAACCACGACCACGGAGATCCACAATGAGAAACTTCCGGCGCAAACTCAGCTACGCAAATGTGACTGCGACCTTAGCGCTGTTCATTGCCGTAGGGGGCGCCAGCGCCTTCGCGGCAACCCAGTTAAAGAAGAGCAGCGTTGGCTCCAATCAGATCAAGAAAAACGCCGTCACAACAGCCAAAATCAAGAACAAAGCGGTTACCGAAAGAAAAATTAAAAACGCTGCGATCACCGGTGAAAAGATCGCAAACGCAGCCGTGACCGGTTCTAAGGTTGCCAGCAGTTCACTCACGGGCGCAAACATCAACCTGGGCACCCTGCCCATGGTCCCGAGCGCAAACAATGCCAACATGGTCAACGGCCAAGCCCAAACCAAGATCTTCAAGATCCTTCTCCCTGGGGAAACCAACGTTGCGGTGGCAACGGTTTCGGGCTTCTCGCTGAACGCCAGTTGCACGTCGGAAAAAGCGGCTGTTAATTTGACTTCACCGTCCTCGGCGGGCTCGGTCCTGATCGCCGAGGGAGGCGGCAAAAACCTCGCCGGCAACCAGCACACGATCAACTATGCCGCGGGGAAAGCTGGCGAAACATCTTCGATCGCGCTGAACAAGGAATTCCTTGCTGCAAGCGAAACCGACTTCGGCGAGGCGGCATTTTCGGGTGCCACCGCCGCGGGCGCGGTCATCAGCGGTCAAATCGGATATGACTTCGACACGTTCAACAATGAAAGTCCTGAACGGTGCCTTGTCTTTGGTCAGGTCACCGCAGGATGACGTCATTGTACTTGCCGCCACGCCGACCAACCGTCGATAGCATGCGCATCCCCCGTCGATAGCTACACGGACTCCTGGACACGAGATCGCCGACCTTGTTGCATGTTGAATCTGACTGTAACCTGAAGGCCTGGGCAATCCGCTCGACCGGCACAAATGCGCGGGAATGGGCGGATATGGCCACGCGCCCTGGCCCTGTCTCGGGCACATCTGACCACCTCCCAACCTCATCCTGTCCTCCTCTACCCAAGGGTTCATCGAAGCGCCGCTACGTTGGGTTACGGAAGGTCCATCGACCCGAGCCCTTCGCGATACAGACCAGCAAGGCAATGCTTAGAACCAAACATCGTGCATTGGCGTTGGTACCGCCCGTTGCCAGCCTTTGATGTCATTCACCTTCTTCTTCGACGTTCGAGACTTCGGATTCGGCATCTTCTTTCTTTTCCTTAAGGTGTCGAGCCTCGTCTTCCTTCCGTGCCAGAGCACGTTGAGCAGGAGAAGCAAGCCCAGCGCCAGTTGCCCCACTCCCGGAAGAACCTCCACAACCGGCAATCAGCACTGCGAAAAGCAGTGCAAGCGAAGCCAGGAGCGCTACGCTTCCGACGAATTTTGGAGCACTGCAACGGATGGTTCCAAATTGTCCCCGCCCGATCCTTTCGCGTCAAGTCAAGAATCTGTGCGCCTGGGTGCCACCGCGCGTATCGTCGATGCCCTATTTCGCCAAAACATCGCTCCCCTCTGGGCTAAGATCCACCCGGGTCTGAAACGCAGAAGCGGGAGCCTCGATGCACAGCAGCATGCATTTCGTTTGCCTGTTCCGATTTGGGAGTTGCAAATTCCTGCATGCATCCGAACCGCTGCAATCGAGAGCTGCCGCCGAACCAGTAAACGTCTGCCAAGCGCGGACGAGAGCCGGATTCAACCGTCTCCTCGAGATCCCCTAACTCACTCGCCGATTGCAGCTTGACTGGTGTTGGCTTGCCTCGCGCGTGCCGGCGCACCATTAAGCTTGCGCCGGTGAAAGCTCGAGTGGGAATTTTCCTGGGCCTGGTAGCACTAATCGCCGGGTGTGGCCAAAGCAACCCGCAGCAATTTAAGGCTGCGGTTCATTTCGCTCGGGTCGCCGGGACGAGGATCGCATGGTATGAGCGCGGACAGGGACCGCCCCTGATGATGCTTATGGGCACCGGCTCGACAATGTCAGAATGGGATCCGGCGCTACTTCAACTGCTGGCGAGAAACCATCGGCTGATCCTCTTTGATTACCCCGGTATCGGGCTCTCGGGTCGCTGGCGGGGAGACAGCTTCAACTCACTGGCTGATGCAACCGCGGGCTTGATGGAATCGATCGGCGTGCCCAAGGCGGATGTCCTGGGTTGGTCAATGGGCGGATTCGTCGCGCAGCGACTAGCGATCGGACATCCGCGCATGGTCACTGATCTAATCCTGGCCGGAACAAACCCCGGAGGCGGTCAAGCCGTTCTCGGTTCACCGAAGGCACAGGCGATCGACAGCGAGCCCCATCCCACCATTAGGGCCATTTTGCGGGAGCTGTACCCTCCCGATCAGCAGGTAGAGGGTCACCGCTTCTTGCGCCGTCTTGAACGCGCCAGTCAAAGCGGCGAAATACCCAATGACTTTCACGCGCCGGCGGCGACCACACGCACCCAGGTGGCAGCCGAAGATCCCTGGCTTCGCAGCAATTTAAATTACCAACAGCTCACCGCGATCAGCGTGCCAAGCCTTGCGGCCGGAGGCGTTCGTGATCCGGTGGTTCCGCCGATCAACCTTAGACGCATCTCTGTCCAGATCCCAGGATCTAAGCTGGTGTTCTTTGCAGGAGCCCATGCGTTCCTCTTTCAGGAGCGTCGCCCGTTCGTGCGAACCGTCAACACCTTTTTAAGCCACTGAATCCTCGCTCGCGGACCGCGAAATCCGCGATTACTTCCTACCCGTGGCTGAGTGCCATCCAGATCCCGCCGCAGTCGGCGCAGACGACAAGATGTTCGGGTTTTGTTTCGGGCTCGATCGATTCCTCTAAGCATTCCCATGGTGCGGGGATGTAGCTAGACCGCAATCTTCAACGCTGGAGCAAACCCCATCCCACGCCCCTCACCCCCATTCCCGGCCGGCTCTCCGCACCCCCGCGGCGCGAACAGCTGCTTTTGACGTGAGCGCTGGGATGGTCGCCGAGGGGGATTGCGGCAGTCTCGATGTCGGTGGCAAAAGCGGCGGGAATCTCGCGGCCAATCGTCCATGAGCACTCCGGTGATCTGGTCGGCCTGCTTGATGCACTGGTCAAGCGCGAGATGAGCCGGCGCTTGCCCAGGTCTCAGAAGGACCTATCGAAGGAAATCCGATCGAGCTGATGCGAGCCAGCCAGGGCGCTTATCTGAGTGCGGTCACGTGCAAGCCCGACCTCGAGCTTGGTATTGATGCCGCCCGAGGGAGCCCCTGAGAACCTGCGTAAAACGTTCCGCAGGGTCGGGCGGTGGTTCTCGCAAGCCTAACCCAAGCGGCGGTTTGGAGCGTGAGGCGATTCAAGCGCCGGTCTTCGCTCGTGATGTCGCCGCTCCGGTAGGCGGTTGCGGAAATCCCCAGCGCGACCCAACCATGGCTCCGAAACAAACGACGCCACGATCCCCAGCAGGAACTGCTCGGCGGGTGAGAACTCGGCCATGAAGCATCGGGCGTCGGCGAGCAGCCGCGCTGGGGCGAGGAGTGGTTGGGGTCGGCCAGAGCCAGGCGCGCGAACTGATCGGAGATCGATATGAGGGCTCCGGCGGGTCAGATCTGGGCCGGTGCTCTTTCCCCCGCCCGCAGGCCATCTCAGGGCTTGCCTTAATCGGAGCGGTGCTGGCTGGTTTTGAGCACCAGGGCTACAGAGGCGGTGTCCGCCGAAGGGTTCTCAGTGGTGCGTTGTTTGCGACCGCCGTTTTGATCGAGCACGCGATCAGCGCGAAGGCCGCGGAGGTCTCGCTGGGTTCCCTGCGTTTCTGATCGTGATCGATGAGACCATCGCAACGGCACTGAGGCACCTGGCGGGTGGCTGCGCTTCAGAAGCGAGGAGAGAGGAGGATTGAGCGGCGAGACCAAGCAGACCGCGCTAATGAGACATTTTGGACAGCGACCCAATATCCATCTCCTCGCCGATCGGCGCTTCCCACATCGATGCTAAACAGACCCATACAGTGCTCGCAGACTCCTGGACTCCCTTCCTGGGCTCCAGTGATCCAGAGGGACAAGGTCCCCGTCACCGAGCGCGCCGGGATCGGGTTGATGCTAGGAGGCGAGCTTGACTAACAGCGATCGGCTACTGTCGAGCAGTGATCTTTGACTTCAGGTATCGGAATGCTGAGGGAAAATGGAAAGCATTCGGACACCGCAAGGGACTCAACCGCGACAGTGCGTTCGCCTCTTTGGAGGCTCTGGCAGGTCGCAGTTCTGCGACTGAGTACATGTCCCGGCCCCGTGATGGCCGGACTCGTAACTGGGACCTCTTCCGGCGCAATGAAAACAATCTTGACTCGAGGAATCCCGACCAGCCGAGCGCCAGCTTGGCGGTTTTAGACACCAGTGAAGAGGCATCCGATCTGCTCCTTGCTGGTCAAGACTTCCCAATCAACGAATAGGCGGCGCGATCGAAGTCTCAACTTGCCGTCGCTTCGTCGCACGCCCTCATGAGTGCCCGCCAGGTTTCAAAGTCAAACTGACCGCCACCTCGCCTTGCTTCAAATCAGGTCAAAGCAACGTCGGCCTTGGGGAGGATCCCGCGGCTGAGTGATCCTGCGCCGAGTCCCGCTCGGGCTTCGGTCTGGGTAGCGTGATCAAGAGCCTTGCTCACTTGTTGTTCAACCCTGCGTGCCCCTGCTGAACAAACTTCGGCGCCGCCACGGGGGGTTTTAGGCGACCAGCTTCGCGGCTTTCCCAAGAGTCAGAGGCGGCTTGGGACCCAAAATGATTCCTCCCTTTTTAGGTCCTTTCAGGATCGTGGTGCAATGGCAAAATTATTGAGGCCGCAAAAAGCATCAGAAAAATCCTCAAACAGTGCGATGTGCCCCTGGCGCCAATATCACCGCCAGGGGCAAGCCGCTCAAGCGCCGGCTCCTCGGAACGAAATAAGCCGGCCGAGGCCGGATCCGTACCCGATTAACGAAACCGGCGGCCCTTAGGCCCTAACCGCGAAGCCGCTGCCTTTCTTTGAGATTCGTTTCTCGGAACTGAGCTTTTTTGCTACCGGGTAGAGCGAGGTGCGCTCGACCCCGAGCTTCTTCGCGATCTCAGTCACAGTTGCACCTGGCTTCTCGGCCACGGCAGCTAGAAATTGCTCCGCGCGCTGGCCCCTTGCGGCACGCTTGCCTTTGCGAGCTTTCCTGCGGCGGCCTGAGCGTTTACGGGGCGCAGCGCTAGGTTGGTCAGCCCTTGGACTTGAAACACCTCCAAGGCTGGTTAAAGCACTCTGCAGCTGCGACTTCTCCTCGTCGATCTCAGCGATCGCCTCCTTGATCTTTGCCTGGGCTTCTTGCAATGCATCACGCATGGTCGTTCCTTTCGTGAGAGCCAGCATTGACTGGGCAGGGCGAAGGGGCTCTCCTTACTTCGCCAATTGGCACCCTATACACGTTCGGACTGTGAGTCGAGTCGGACCACTCTGGCAGGGCAACGCGGATGAGGTGCTAGCTGTTGAGTCTGAAATTGTGCAGCGCAAAGAGTACAGGAACACGTAAGCCGGAGGTCCACTTCGGAGACGATTTGGGATATTGACTGATCGCAGCCAGTCGCGGCTCTCTGACTCGGTTACGCTTGTGCTTAGAACGTCACCCACCCCAGCATCGCAGAGCACGATCCGTCCGTCCGCTGTCGTTAGCCCACGTCGTGAAGCCCCGCGACATGGTCCGCGGCGGCCGACGCTGGAGTCAAGAGGGCGTCCCCTCGACATACTGCCTTGCACGAATACCTGGCTCATCGTCCCGCTGTAGTTGGACGCAAGGGGTCGTGGTTAGGATGGGTTGCAGCTCCAGTGATGAACGGTGCCTCCAAGCCGGGACCTCTGACTGCTATCGGCTGGCTCTCAAGGATTCAGCACAAAGACAAACGGACGGGTCTCGATCAGCCGTTGAGCCTGTCAGCCCTGCGAGCCCGCAACAACAACAACGCACCGAGGAACAGATTGGCCACGGCCAAAACTGCCACGCCGACCACCACTGATCCCGCTACGGCTCCCACAATGACCGCAATGACCACGACGGTGGCAAAAGCAAGTTTGTCGGTAGTGCTGGTGGGAGGGTTCATCAGAATGATGCTAGCTAGTTCGATCGATCTTCGCAGCCGTCTTCAGGCCGCCCGAGCACTCAGAGATCCCGCAGCGATTGGCGATCGCTTCTCCTCTTCCGGGTTGTTTGGTCCTGCAGGTCACCCGGAAAACGGGTCCCCGTCGAACCCTAAGGCGAGACTTCGGGAGAACCTCGATCCGCAGTTCACTGGGCAATCGCCTCAGCGTCGAACCATGAGACCAAGATGGCCCTATTCCCCGGGCAGATAGCGGCGTGCGCTGACGTACTCATCGCCGAACGCCGCCAGCGGGATGATGTCCACTGCCCCGGCTGAGTCCGGGGACTGGATGATGCGCCCGCCGCCGACGTACATGCCGACATGCGTAATCGTCCGTGAGGGCGGCTCGGTTGCAAAGAAGACCAAATCACCGGGCCGTAGGGCCTCTCGGGCCACCGGTTGCCCCACCTGGGCTTGTAAGGCCGCGGTACGTGGCAGCAGCATCCCGAATGCGTCATAAACGGTGAAGGTCAGGCCCGAGCAATCAAAGCCAAAGGCTGAGGTGCCGGCCCACAGGTAGCGCACCCCGAGGAACTGCTCGGCCGCGCTGACGAGTTCGCGTCCGCTCACTGGCGGCGCTTTTGTTTGTGTCCGTATGGAAACGGCCAAGCCTGGAATCAGCGCCGAGGCTCCGGTCGGCGTCTGCACCTCGATGAAGGACCCCATCTGACCGAGCATCGGTAGCCTGGTGTTGAAGCTCAGGCGCATTAGGCGAAGGCCTACCCGGCCCTGGGGGGTACGTTCAAAGAGCCAGACCCTTGGCTTGATGACGACTGCCAACGGCGCCGGGGCCAAGCCGGAGGAGGCCTCGGTCGAGGTAGGCGGTTCGGAGACCCCACGGGGCGTCGGGAGCGTAGGGGCGCTTGGCTGCATCACGAGCTGACGCGCGGGGAGCCAGCCCGGATAGCTCAGATGGTCAGGTGTTGGCTGACCGGTCAGGGAGACCTCGGCCCAGGATCCGCGGCGGTCCAAGACCACAACCTGCTGTCCGTAGAGGGCTTGGGTCACAAGGCGACCCACCAGCCAGAGCCGCTGCGTGGTACCCATCGCTCCGAGCCAGGCTCCTAGCCGCACGGGGTTTTCGAGTGAGGGCTTATCGAGCGGGCGCGTGCGCGCCGGTTCCATCCAAAGAGTGGCCACAGAGACATCCACGAGCGCTCGCTGGGCACCCGCCGCCTGCGGCCGCGTACCACCCATCGCCAGCGCGCTCGAGACGCCAGCTCCCATCAAACTGATGGTTACCACCACAACGAGGGAAGCAGCGAGGCTCAATGCCGCTTGCATGGATAGCAAATGCGTGACGCCAGGGCGCGTTGGCATACTCAAGGTGAGGAATCATCCCACAGGCTCGCTTTCAAATCGGCATCCCGATCTACCTGCAAGGTCGCGGAGCCTCCAGTACGGAGGGTTGGCAGGCAATCGAAGCTGGGGCCCCGTGCTGCGAACCTAACCAGCAGCCAGGCCGGTTTGGCTTTAATTCGGTGGAGGCGAGAATGAAGGTCTACGGTCTCGAACTCAATATTTCGCGCCTCCTCGGCCCTCGCCCAAAAGCGCTAATTGGTCTGCCTACGCGGTGGAATCGTCATCAAGACTATTGAGATTGGCTGATCCGCTGACCACCGCCACCTCGCACACGCGCTCAGCCGTGAGGGCGGTGCGACGTGATCGCCCCTGTAGCAAGCGCGGGCAGGGTCTTTGGCGATTTGGGAAAGGTCGCCGTGCTCTCTTTGGGCAATCGCTCGGCGCCTGCGAACGCGACCCGATGATTCAGAGACATTCTTCAGCGGCAGATGGATCGCTGTTCTTACGACGCCGCAACCGCACCCGAACTAGCTAGGATCGCGGCCCCTGTGGTCGGATCACTTGATCTCGTTCGATTTCCGCTTGGCATCGCCCAGCGAGAGTTAAGGAGGGCAACCCGACGCGGATTCGCAAAGGATGCGATCTTCTCACGGTTGCTTCTAACAACTTGGCTGCAGTCGATGCCAATCCCGGTCCCGCAGCTGACCAGCCTCGGATATTTCGCGATCTGGCCAGACCTTGCCGCGCTTCAGCGTTTCCGGTCCACTTCAGTTCGCTCATGGCAGAATGGAAAGCGGCATCTCGCTTTGGATTTGGAACCGGTGCAGAGCTTCGGAGCATGGATGGGTGATGATCCGCTTCACGCTCATAAATCAGACCCGCGCCCAGGACCGGTTCTCCTGATAACTCATTCGCGCACCCGCGCCAGGAGCTTGGGCGCGTTCGTTCTCGCCGATAGACATGTAGTTCGCGCGTTAAAGAAACAGGATGGACGCCTCTGGTCTGGGGGATACATTGACGGGCTTTCATCTCTGGAAGCCGGGACGCTTTCGCTGTGGCGAGACGTTTCCGACGCCACTCGCTTCGCATATGCACCCGGCATCCATCAGGAGACGGTCAAAGCTGAGCGGGACGAGGGCTGGTTCGCCGAATCGTGGTTTGGACGGTTCGGCGTCTTCGCGGCGCAGGGGGATTGGCGCGGGATTGACGTGGAGACCCTCAACAACTGCGGACTCTCAATCGCAAGGCGAGACGGAAGTGGATGCAGTGAGGCCGAGCCATCGGGGCGCTGTACTTAAACCATGGACCAAGGGCTCAAAGATGGCGCGCGAGCCCCGCGGGTGGAGCGCCTTTGCCGGTGTCAGGAGACCTGACGGCGTTCGGCGCCCGTCGTATGAATGAGACTGCGCAGCGCAGATGACGGTCGCTGGCAGGCTCAGCTCTCTCCCGGGCCCTATAAGCGAGCGCCAGCGATGAGCAGCATTAATGGGATGCGTCGGCGACGCTCATACTCATTGTCGTCGTCAAAACAATCGCGGCGGGGTGCGCACTCGCGCAGGTTTACCAGCGCGAAGCCGGCGCTTCGCAACTCGGTCACGTAATCCTCGACCGTGCGGTGATGCCAAACAGTTTTGGTGCCGAGCCATTGTTGATCACGGGGGCCCGCAACGAAGTAGTCATCCACAACCCAGTTCTGACGTTGCTCTTTCGAGCTCTCCCGTGCGTCATAAGAAGTGATGACCGGGTGTACAACCGTGAACACGACGCGCCCCCTCGGTGCGAGGCATGACCGACATGAGCGAAGAACTCGTCCGAGATCGGCAACGTAATGCAGGGCCATTCGAGACAGCACCAGGTCAAAGGAGTCGGGCGGCTCCGCCAGGTCCTCGATGTCGCAAAGGACGACATGTCCCGTCGTGCCCTTGAGCACGCGCCGCGCAGCCTCGACCATCCGCCAAGAACCATCTATGCCCTGGTAACGCGCTACACCCTGGTTCAACAGCTTGCCTCCGATTTCAGCATCGCCGCACCCGAGGTCAAGCACGCGCAGACCCGACACCGGGCCAAGCTCATCGAAGAGCGCCGGACCCTCCATGACATTGTTCGGATTCAGCGACCAGGTACGGTGTTCCTGGTACCGCTTGAACGACTCTGCGTCGTCATAGAACGCGCCCCCGCGCTGATCCCCGGCATCTTCCCGCCTCGACTCCAACGGTCGACTCATCCCCAAATGCGGAGTTTATCGCCCATGACCGCGATCCGTTGTCAGGTTGAGGGGATGGGGTGAGGCAAGGGGGTCGACGACTTGCTTGTCTTCGAACCGTCCCCCCAGCGCGTCAGGGCTCAAACCGCTCTCAAGACTCCGACTTAGTCGACGAGTACCGGCTCATCCTTGAACATGCGAATCATGGCTCGGCCTGCTTCTGAAACAAAAACCAACCCCCTCGGGAGCTGCCTCCTACAAATCGCAAAAAGGGGGTCAGTGCAGTACCGGAGAGGGTGCGGGCCACCACACTCAAGGCAACTCTGCCCTTCGTCGCGTTCCTGAGTCGAGCCACGTCAAGGTCGAGCCGTGCACTTCGAGGGAAGAAAGATCGATGTCTTCGGCCGCGTCGAGAACCTGCTTACCATTCGCTCCACATGCGAGGATCTCCTTCCCGCTTGGGTTGAGTCCTCGCTGAACTCTCTCGGTGCTCCAGGCAATGGCCCCACTCGCTGTCAGAACCAGCTTTTTCACGTCGGTACTTGATTTGAAGATTGCGTTACCTCCACCGGCTTCACATTCAGTCAGCGCGCCGGTCCTCAAATTTCTCGCCCGGACCGTATACCGATGAGTATCGACGCCCGAGAGGACCATCAAACCGCCGGCCCAAGGCCGGCTGAGCGCCGCCGTTTTCGCAACGAGCCGTGGACTCTGTCGAACATCTTGGGGGCTCAACTGCCACGGATGTTGGGACGAGCGCAAACAGCCAAAAATCCGTTCGGTCCATGGGGGATCACTACCTGCCAATGAGTAAACGCGCGCGCCTTGAGCTGCGATCAACGTGGCCGCTCTTGAGGGTCCGCAGGCAGAACGGGACTTGCCAGCTGCCGGCGCCGAAATCGCCATCAGGAGAGAGGCCGTCGCGCCTACTGCGAGGATCAGAGCCCCTCGTCCCATAGCTACATCCAGGCTACCGCCGCGTTGATGCCTGAACGGACGTCTCGTTACCATGGAATGAGATTGTCCTTGCGAATCGGCAGTGGGGCGGGAAGGATTCGAACCTTCGACCGACGGATTATGAGTCCGCTGCTCTAACCAACTGAGCTACCGCCCCGGGTGACTCTGATTATCGCGGCCATTTCCGGGTTGTTGCCAATCGACAGGCCGACAATCCGCCCCCATATCAACTAAATCGCCATTTGTGCGCTTTTAATGGCCACTGAGTGGGGCCCAGCGCCGTCACCTTCTCAGCCGCGGAGCGTCGGGCGGGAGGAGCCCGATGCGTGAGTGGATCAATTGTGCTGGAGGTTGTGCCGCTCACTTCCAGACACCATCGTCGATTAGAAGCTCTGGCAGTCAAGCACTGAAGAGCTGGGCAAGCGAGCGCCCCACATCGGGCGGCTCCTCCTTGCCTTCTGCGGCTGCGGTCGCTCCTTCAGAGAGGGCCTTGGCCGCATCGGCGATTTGGTGAGCACGCCCACCGCGAATGATGCCGGTCTTTTTCGCTTCAGCCAGATCGGACTCCATCAGGCCGGCCAGCTCCGCGAGCCTTCGCAAGCCGACCACAGCCGCCGTGCCCTTGAGCGCATGAGCCTCGGCACGCATCGTCTCGAAATCGCTCGTCTCAGTGGCCAATCCGGCAGTAATTACATCGCATCGGCGTCGGGCCTCCTCGGAAAAGGAGTCCAGCAGCTCGGCATCGGAACTGGCTTTCTCGCTCATTCGCCGGTCACCCCCCTTACCTCCTGGGTCAGTTTTTCGACGCCGAAGGCGCCCTCAATGGTCGAGCGAATCACACCGCGGCGGTCGATCACAAACAGCCAAGGCACGCTCGGTAGATTGAAAGCCCTCACCTGCGGCCGGACCCCCTTGCTCGGATTGTTTTCGTTGTAAATCTCCATATGGATGAAGGCGGCGCTGCCGCCGTAGCGCTGTTTGACCTGCTGGGCAACATCGACAACCGGGCTGCAGGCCCGACTCTGGCAGAACTTGGGGGTCGCAAACAAGAGAATGATCGGTTCTTTTCCAAGAACTTTCGCGTAGTTCACCACGTTCTGGGTATCGGGCGGAACCCGGGTGGTGATTTTTGAGAGGTCGCCGTCCACGCTGGCGGCGGTCGGCGTCTGAATCACCGGCGCTTTTTGACCGACCCGAGGAATCTTGTGGAATTCCCCGACCATCGCGCTCGGCAGGAGGGTCGCGGTGGTCTTCTTGCCCTGCTTAAGGAGAGCCAGGATCCGCCATTCTCCATTGCTTGGGAAGTCGATATTGGAGGCATAGACTGAGGTCGCGGCTGCAGGATCGCGGGCTGTGGTCAACGAGCGAAAGGCGGGCTTTGTGGCCAGACTTTCAACCGATGCTGGAAATGGTCCCAGTGCCTTTCCGTGCAGCGGATTGACTTTCTTCGTCGCCTTGCCCCGTTTTTGGATGCTTGAACCGAGTCCGTTGTGCGGGATTTCTTTTGGGGGCGCCTTGGCTATGTAGATGGCGATATTGGCGCTAGAGACCTGGGTCCGATCACGTTCGAATACTTCGAACGGGAACCGATTCTGGCCTTTGTAGAAGACCTGCGCGGTTGGCGAGACGACCAGATCGGAGGGACCACCGCTCAATCTGAGAACCTGGGCCATGGTCTTACCGTTCGCAGCTGGGAACTCGCTGAGCGGCGCTGCGGGGCGGCTTTTGGTCGCAGTCGGGGCCGGATAGGTTGGAGCCGAGGAGGCCGAGCTGCCCCCGCAACCGGCGCTCAGCGTCGCCGCCGCGAACAGGCAGACAGAAGCAACGACGGATCGACCGAGGGACATCGATGCCATGTTATTGAGGGAACTGGAGTAATAAGGGTGCCGTCGGGCGCCTCGACCGTACGCCATATAGGGTGCGAGCGAACCTGGGAAGCAATCGGAGGACGAATGACAAAGCGGGCGGCGCTGATCACAGGAGCCTCGAGCGGAATCGGCTTGGCGATCGCTCGAACCCTGGGGGAAGAAGGCTTTGCGCTCACCGTCTCCGCCCGCCGAGCACAAAAGCTGTCGACCGCCGCCGAGGAGCTGCTCGCCGACGGCCTTGAGGTGCAAAGCGTGGTCGCCAACATGACCGAGGAGGAGGACGTGGTTTCGGCCTTCGCCAAACATCGCGAGACCTATGGGCGACTCGATGTTCTGGTCAACAATGCTGGAGTCGGAATTGGTGCACCGATGGAAGAGATCCAGACTAAGCACCTCGATATGCAGCTCGCCGTCAACCTCCGGGCGCTGATCCTTGGTACTCGCGAGGGCCTGCCGATGCTGCGTGAGGCGGGCGAAGAGCACGGTAAGGCCCTGATCCTCAACACCGCCTCGATTGCGGGCAAAGGCGGGCAGGCTTGGCTCTCGATCTATGCAGCAACCAAGGCCGCGGTAATCAACTTCACCCAGTCCACGCATCGCGAGGCAGGCGGCTCCGGAGTCCAATGTACGGCACTTGCGCCGGGCCTTGTCGATACCGCGATGACGGAGTTCGCGAAGGGCGAGGTTCCAGCTGAGCAGATGATCCAGACCACCGACCTGGGCGAGGCCGTTCGATTCTTGCTGCATACCTCGCCCAATTGTCATGTGCCGGAGATCGTCTTTACCCGGCCTGGTGAGGGGCTCGATACGCCCTGACCGAGATGGCGAGCGGTTCGGTTTCGCGGGCGAGCGCCTGCGCATCCTTGTAGCCGCCTTCGGAGATGCAGGACACATCTTCCCAGCGATCTCGCTGGGACGGGCTCTCGCCGCCCGCGGACATGAGGTCGTGGTCGAGACATGGGAGGAGCGGCGTAGCGCGGTCGAGGGTGCCGGACTCGGCTTCACAGCAGCCGAGGAATACCGTATGTTTCCGCCCCCTGACCCAAACTCAGGCGATGGCTACAACACGGCCGAGGCGGCGCGAGCGCTAGGGCCGCTGCTCGAGAAAATGCGCCCTCATGTCGCGGTCAGCGACATCCTGACGCTTGCACCAGCCCTGGCCGCCGAGAAAGCAGGCATACCCCTGGCGACTTTGATTCCCCACATCTACCCGGTGCCAGAGGCGGGGATGCCGTTCTTTGCGGCGGGCCTCGCCCAACCGCGCACCGCGATTGGGCGAGGACTGTGGCGGGCCGGAACAGGGGTGCTGAACGTCGGCCTAGAGCATGGACGCCGCGACCTAAATGCTCAACGAGCCCGGCTGGGACTGGCCCCGCTACACCGATTCCATGGCGGGATCAGCACTGACCTTGCGCTCGTCGGTACCTTTCCCCAGCTTGAGTACCCACGCAGATGGCCGATCGGCGTGAAGATCACGGGTCCGATGATCTTTGAGCTACCCCACCCTGAGATCAAATTACCGCCCGGAGCGGGACCACTTGTACTGATCGCCCCAAGTACGGCGCACGATTCGGCCAATCACCTTGTCCGGACCGCGCTTCGAGCACTGGCCCGGGAGCCCCTGCGAGTGGTCGCGACAACCAACGGTGTGATCCCGCAGAGACCCATCGAGGTTCCGAAAAATGCGGTCCTGGTTGACTGGCTCAGCTACAGCCAGCTGATGCCAATCGCCTCCCTCGTGATCTCCCACGGCGGCCATGGCACGATCACCCGTGCCCTTGATGCGGCAACACCGGTGCTCGTCTGTCCGATCGTAGGCGATATGCGCGAGACCGCGATGCGGTTGAGCTGGGCCGAAGTCGGCCTCTCGCTCCCCTGGCGCCTCTGCCGAGCGTCCCCCCTACTTTGGTCTGTGCGCCGAATTCTGGGCGATCCCAAATTTGCCCGACGCAGCGCGGAGCTGGGGCTCTGGAGCAAACAACACGACGGCGCGGAGCGCGCAAGCGACCTAATCGAACGCCTCGCCCAGCGAAAACCGAGCGCGACGCAAAAGCTCCGGGGGTGGGGCTCGAACCCACAACCTCTCGGTTAACAGCCGAGCGCTTCTACCAATTGAGCTACCCCGGAAGGCAGGCCCCAGCAGCGCCGGGAAGCCTCACTTTAGCGACGCTCCGCGTGGGCGATACGCTCGACCAATGTGGCGCGTTCGCGACTGAGCGCCGCGCGCCGCTCATAGTCACCCCTCTCCCCCGCCTCGCCGATCAGGCGCTCGAGACGGCGCTGCTCAAGAAGGAGGAAGTTGAGCTCCATCGCTTCCGCAGAGGCCGGTTCATCATGGGCGAGAATCGCGAGCTCCGCAATCAGACCGGCCAGCTCATCATCGTCGCGGGGAAGGCTGGCAGCCGGATTGCTGGGGTGCTCGCGCAACCACCCGGCCGCGCGAGCACCGCTGCTTGAGAGATGCTCCTCGCTCAATCGACTCAGGTACTCGCTTCCCTCCGTTGGCAGCGCGATGCACATTGCGAGGAGCGCTCGCTCGCGGCGCTCCCTGGAGGTGAGCTCTCGACTCGGCTGCCTCGCCGCTCCGGGCGCTCCATTCCTTCCTTGATCGGCTGGCCCGGTCTTAGCGGCGATCAGAGGTCGGGCGGTGACCACCCGTCCCATCACCATCGCCGGCTCCAGATCAAGGCGCTCCGCGACACGGCGAATCAGATCATCACGGCTCGCCGTCTCCCCCATCCCAGCCATGATCGGCGCCACCTCCACCATCGCCGCGTCGCGCTCGGCCGGGGAGGAGACATCAGCACGATCCAAGACCAGACCCACCTGAAAGGCGGGAAGATCAATCGCGGCGCCGAGCAGAGCCGCGAAGCGATCTGCGCCACCCTCGGCGGCGATCATCTCGGCCGGGTCCTCGCCTGCTCCCATGCCCGCCACGCGGATCCGCATTTTCCGCCCCGCCGCCACCCTCTGGACGCGAAGCATTGCCTCCTGGCCGGCCGCGTCAGCGTCAAGGGCAAGCACAACCTCCTCGACCATTCCCGAGAGCGCCGCCACTTGCTCGTCGGTAACGGCGGTGCCCATTACCCCGATTGCCTCCTCGATACCAGCCTGGTGCAACGCCAAAACGTCGGTGTAGCCCTCGACCACCACCGCCCGCTCCGCCTTCGCGATCGCCGCCTTGGCAAGGTCAATGCCATAGAGCATTTGGCTCTTGTGAAAGAAGTCGGTCTCCGCGGTGTTGACGTACTTGGCGCCCTGATCAGAGCGCAGCGCCCGGCCACCGAAGCCGGATACCCGACCGCGTCGATCCCGAATTGGAAACATGATCCGGGATCGAAAGCGGTCGTACTCCCCTCCCCCCCGGCCTCGCTGGATCAGCCCAACACCGCGCAGCTCCTCGACTTTGAAACCGGCACGTTGTCCGCGCAGAAGGATCTGATCCCAAGCACTCGGTGCGAAGCCAACGCCGAAGCTCCGCAACACCTCCTCGCCCAGACCCCGACTGTCTAGATACTCCCGTGCCTTGGCCCCCTCCTTTGACTCCCAGAGATAACTGGTGTAAAAAGCGGCGGCGCGGGCGAGCAGCTCTTGCAGCCGCTGGCGCTGTTGGCGGCGCGCCTCAGCACGCGGGTCCTCCTGCTCGCGCTCAAGCTCGACTCCATAGCGATCGGCGAGTAGCTCCACCGCCTCGGCAAAGCCGAGTCCCTCCTTCTCTTCGACGAACTTGATCACGTCGCCGCCAACCCCACAGCCAAAGCAGTGGTAGAGCTTCTCCTGCGCATCGACGGAAAAAGACGGCGTGCGCTCCTCGTGAAACGGACACAGACCCACCCAGCGGGCACCCTGGCGCCGCAGATCGGTGTGAGTGGAAATCACCTCGACGATATCCACGCTCTGCTTGACCCGCTCAAGGCTCTCGGTCGAGATCAATGCCATCGACTCACCGTAGCGCCACGAGCACGGTCAGAACCGAGCCTCCTCTGGGATCGTCAGCTCGGTGAACTTGGCGATGCAGAAACGATCTGTCATCCCGGCAAGGTAATCAGCAACGCGTTGGCACTCGCTCGCACCGGGCTCCCACACCGGAACCTCGTCGGGATGGTCCATATAGTGGTCAAAGAGACCTCGCAGGGTGCGGTGGACCCGCTGGTGCTCGCTGCGAGCCGCCGGACCAAGGTAGACGCGGTCAAACATAAACTCGCGCAGGCGCAGCATCGCGGCGCCGATCTCCTCACTCTGCTCAATGTCGCCCACCTGCGCCGAGCGCTCGACGATGTCTCGGACCAGGGTGTCGATCCGTAGCGAACCGGTTGGCCCAAGGAGCTCAATCTCCGCCGAGGGAAGATCATCGGCCACGAGGATCCCTGCCCGCAGGGCATCGTCGATGTCGTGGTTGATGTAGGCGACGCGATCGACCAGCTTGACGATCCTTCCCTCAAGGGTCGCGGGTCTACGCGAGCCAGTGTGATTGAGGATGCCGTCGCGCACCTGTTCTGTCAGGTTTAGACCGCGACCGTCGCGCTCCAAGACATCGACAACTCTCAGCGAGTGAGCGTTGTGTCTGAACTGGCCCCCGCAACGCTCGCCCAGAGCGGCGTCGAGTGCCTGCTCCCCGGTGTGCCCGAAGGGCGGGTGGCCGAGATCATGGCCGAGTCCGATCGCCTCGGTCAGGTCCTCGTTGAGGCCAAGCGCCCGGGCCACGGTGCGAGCGATGCCGCAGGCCTCAAGGGTATGGGTCAGCCGGGTGCGGTAGTGATCGCCCTCGGGTGCAACGAAGACCTGCGTCTTGTGGGTTAAGCGACGGAAGGCCTTGGAGTGCACGATGCGGTCGCGGTCGCGCTGAAATGGCGTGCGCAGCGGGCCGTCGGGCTCGAGCTGGCGCCGCTTGGGGGGATAGGAGGGGGTGGCGAGAGGGCTGAGGTACTCGGCCTCCCAGGCGCAGATCCGCTGTTGGAGAGGAATTGCGGTCGCCAAGCGACCGATCCTATGCCGCCGCGCGCAGGTGCACGTGCGCATGGTGCTCGAGCGTCTCCCCGATCGACCGCTCGACCTCGCGCAGCGCTCGCTCCCCGGCCGACGGTGTTTCTGCCAGTGGCTTGGCAAGCGCCTCGACCATGAAGTTGTGGGCTTCCTGACTGAGTCCGAAGGAGCCGGCCTCACAGCTCGTGCAAACCACTCCACCGGCTGCGCCGGAGAAGCCACTGAGGTGCTCGGTCTCACCGCAACGTGCGCAGGATGCCAGCTCCGGGGTAAAGCCCGCGACAAGAGCAAGCTTGAGGCGAAAGGCCAATGCTGTCTGCAGCTCGACGGCCCGGGGTTGAGCTGGATCGTCGAGCAACCCCAGATAGCGACAGAGCAGGTTGTAGGCGGGAAGATTGGGCTCGGCAGAGTCAAGCAGTCTCAGCACCGCATCACAGGCACGGGCACCTGCTTCCAGACGAGGACCCGAGGAGCGCAGTCTCGGGTAGCCAGCAACGGTGGCGACGTTAGTGACGGTGAGCAGCTCGCCGCGACCCTCGTGCAAGACCAGATCGCACCGAAAGAACGGCTCCAAGCGACCACCGAAACGCGACTTCGGGCGCCGCGCTCCCTTGGCGATCGCACCTACCCGCCCCCGCGTCGTGGTGTAGAGGTGCAGGATGCGGTCTGCCTCCCCGTAGCGGATGCTGCGCAGCACCACAGCCTCGGTCTTTAATGTCGTACCGGCCATCGACCTAAGTTGAACGTCGAGCCGGACGACGCCGGCGCCGAAGTCGCCGCTGACATTTCGGGCAGAAATAGGTCGAGCGCCCGGAAACAACGATCCGAGCGATCTCAGCACCACATGCGGGGCAGGCCTGGCCCGCCCGGGTGTGAACGAGAAACTCATCCTGCATCGCGCCTTTCTCTCCGCGTCCGTCGCGATAATCATCAATCGAAGCACCGCCGCGGTCGATTCCGGCCTCCAGCGCGGCGATGACCGCATCACGCAGCGCCGCTTGGTGGGGCGGGCGCATCGAGCCAGCTGGAGAGAGAGGGTGAAGGTGGGCCCGGAAGAGCGCCTCATCAGCATAGATATTTCCCACACCAGCGATCCTGGACTGGTCGAGTAAGAATGACTTCAGGGGCGCCGTGCGACCCGCCGCAAGCTCGCCGAGCAGCTCTGGGGTGAAGGCATCGGAGAGCGGCTCGACGCCGAGTCGTTGAAAACGTCGCGATAGGTCGACGTCGTCAAGCAAGAAGGCCTCGCCGAAGCGCCGCGGATCGGTAAACCAAAGCTGTTCGCCACCTTCGAGCTGAAAGCGGGCCCGCAGGTGGCGCTCCGAACTGGAGCGCTCACCCTCATAAAGCCGCCTCCCCAGCGAGGGATCGAGTTTCTCACCACGCCCCACCAGGATCAGGTTGCCGGTCATCCTGAGGTGCATAACCAGCGTTTGGCTGTCATCGAACCCAAGCAGCAGGTACTTGCCGCGGCGTTTGAGACTCCGGATTCGGCGCCCACTGATTGCGGAGCTAAGCTCGCCGGGCGCGCGGGGTCGGGACCAGCGCTGATCGAGCACCTCCAAGCGCACGATCCGGCAACCGGCCAAGGCGGGCTCGAGCTGTCGGCAGATGGTCTCGACCTCGGGCAACTCGGGCATCCCCTGTTTTTAGCCGATCAATCCACCCGACTGCTGCAATCAACTCAAAAGCTCAGCCCTCGCCCAGAACCGCTCGGGGGTGACTGCGGAAGTAGACCTCCTTCAACTGCTCGCCCGAGAGATGCGTGTAGAGCTGGGTCGTTGAGATATCAGCGTGGCCTAGCATCTCCTGCACTGCGCGCAAGTCACAGCCTCCGCCAAGCAGGTGGGTGGCAAAGCTGTGGCGCAGCGTATGAGGACTCATCCGGCCCGAGAGTCCGGCCGCACGCGCATGGCGCTGGACGATTTTGTAGAGGCCCTGACGGGTGAGCGGGCCGCCGCGAAAGTTGACGAACAACTTCGGCTCATGGCGCTCGCCGACCAACTTTGGGCGCCCACCGCGCAAGTAGATGCTGATTGCGGCGATCGCCTGGCGACCGAGCGGGACGAGGCGCTCCTTTGAGCCCTTCCCTCGAGCATGGAGAAAGCCTTGGCGGAGGTCGAGGTCGCCGATCTCAAGGCCGATCGTCTCGGAGGCGCGCAGGCCGCACGCATACATCGTCTCCAGCAGAGCCCGGTCGCGCAGGGTCGTCGGCTGATCTCCTCGCGGTGCAGCGAGGAGCAAGGCCACCTCGGAGTAATTGAGGACCTGGGGTAACTTCTTAGCCCGCCGCGGGGCGCTCAGCGCGGCGGTTGGATCCTCGGTGATCAGCTCGTCGCGCCGCAGGTGCTTATAGAAGGAGCGTAGGCAGGCGGCCTTGCGATGGATGGTTGCGGCCGAGCAGGCCGGCCGGCCGTTGCCGGTAGCAAGGTCAGCGAGAAACTCGGTGACATCGCCCGGCCGGGCCGTGAGCGCGTCGAGGTTGTGCGCGCCGAGATGTTCGCCGTATTGGAGGAGGTCGGTGCGATAGGCGTCCAGGGTGTTGCGGGAGAGTCCCCGCTCCAGCTCAAGATAGGAGAGGAAGTCAAGAACCAGGCCCTCAAAGCGGCTCCCCACACCCGGTCTTTGCAAGATCTGGGACCCGGGGGCCGGCTTGACTGCAACTGCCATGCGTACTGCTTCTCCCTACCGCGATCCACCCCTTTCGCCGCAAGGCGCTGCCCACCAAAAGCGCCCGTGCGACCTGCGCGGGATCAGCACAGGACCCAGATAGCCTCCCTTACTGAGGTCCAGGGCAGGGTCGGTAGACGCTCCCGCCCGAAATTGGCCGCATCGAGCGCAGCAGAGTCAATCTCGGCTAGCCGGCCAGCAGCCGACCCGCGGCCAAAGCAGCGGCGAAGAAGGTCGGATCCTGGTCGATTCCCCTGCCCATCGTGTGAGACGGGAGCCCGCTGGCCGCGTATCCGCCGAGATCGAAGCCGCCGCTCTGCAATCGGTGCCTACCTGCGCAGGCGAGCCTCAGCGCGGCGATGATTTCCTCCTCGCCCTCTGGGGCAGCCACGCTGACCGGGGCCAACAAGAGCTCCAAGACGCTCAGGGTGTGGTGGCTGAGGCCGCGGTGGCGGTCGCGACGATCGCCAGATGACGCGCGCGGTGATAGCAAAGTCGGTAACCCCAGCGACAAAGCGGCGTGGGAGGTGTCAAGGGCGGTGAGCCCACCGTGGCCGAGGTGCGTCCCCGAACCGATGATGCCCGGGCCGGGACCGGCGAGAACGGCATCCCAGCCAAGGCGCCTTGCCGCGGCGTCCAGGGCTCCGACAGTGCCCAGGGCCTCATGCTCTCCCCCGTAGGCGGGCGCGGCGGTGATGTGGCCACTCAACAGAGAAGCTTCGCGCAGCGCAACCACATCGCGCGAGAGTGATCCCGGCAGGGCTCCACCGCCGGTCTGCACGTATCCGAGCCTCATTCCCGGCGCCCGTTGCATAGCGGCCCAGCTTGCCGGGGCCAGATGTCCATGCAGGGGCAAGACGAGGACCGGAACCGAGGGGCCGCCTGCCTCGGCTCCCAACGAGCGCTCGATCGGATCGATGGGGTGTTGCAGCGAGCTGTAATTGAGCTTCATTACGTGATCTTTTCCCGCGGCCCGCCCCTCCAGCCCGCGGGTCAGGTTGACGTGGACAACATCGAAGCCGCCCGAACCGAGGCCGAGATCGAGCGCGGCGACGTTGACGATTACTGCGTCCCCCTCGCGCATCTCCCCTAGCAACCCGGTATCGGCCCAGGCGCGTCGTCTCTCCCCATCCACCTCGATCGAGAGCGGCTGCTCGAGGACCACCGTTCCTTGCCGCAGGGCTAGGCGCCCGCTCACGCGCCGCCCGCAGCCGCCGCGCCCAAGATCCCTTCACAGACCTCGAGCATCGCCTCGAGGTTGCTCGCGGAGACGCTCTCCCTTGCGGTGTGGTTTGCCAGGGTGCCGTTGGCGAGCAAAACGCAGTCAAAACCATCGAGCCGCAGTACATTGGCGTCACTACCGCCGCCGGTGGAAGTCCTCTTTGGCTCAAAACCGGCTCCCCGCAGCCCCGCCTCCGCCAGTGCCAGCGCCGAGGAGGAAGGTGGTACCCGGTAACCCCTAAACAGCTCTTCAAGACGCACATCGACATCGCAGCCATGCTCACTCGCCCCCCAGGCGCAAGCGTCGGCGATCTCAGCCGCGACCTCGGCGACCCGGGCGGGGTCAAGGCTGCGGCACTCGGCCTGAATCCGACAATGTCCCGGCACCACGTTGCCGGAGGTGCCGCCCCCGATCAGACCCACGTTTGCGGTGGTCTCCTCGTCAAGGCGTCCAAGCTCCATCCGTGCGACGGCCGCAGCGGCGGCTGCGATCGCGCTGCTTCCATCCTCTGGGCGAATCCCCGCGTGGGCCTCGACACCGGAGAAATCGGCGAGGATCTTTTGCTGAGTCGGTGAGCTGAGGATCACCTCGCCGATCGCGCTCGCGTGGTCAAGGACGAACCCGCACTCGGAGCGAAGCCAAGATGCGTCAAATGCCTTTGCCCCGCGCAAACCCTGCTCCTCGGCCACGGTGAGCAGCAGCTCAATTCCGATCGGCGGGGGTTTGGGAGAGTGACGGGCAATCAGCTCCATGAAGACCGCCACGGCGGCCTTGTTATCGGCGCCCAGAATCGTCTCTCCACGACTGCTGAATACGCCATCGCTCAACACCACCTCGATCTGGCCCTGATGTGGCACGGTGTCGAGGTGGGCACAGAAGAGGACCCAGCCCTCTCCCCTACCCGGAAGCCTGGCGAGGATGTTTCCGGCACCCGCCTGCGCCGGGCCCGCTGCCTCATCCTCGCTGACCTCCAACCCCATCGCCCGCAATTCGGCTGAGACCGAATCCGCGATCTCGCGCTCCTCCCCAGTCGGGCTGCGAACCTCGCAAAGCCGAACGAAACGCTCATGCAACCTCTGCTCCACGGGGGAACAGGCTAAACGGCGACGCTCAGCTTCGACCTCAGCCCGATTGGCGGATGCCCGCCTCGCTGCCCTCGACGATGTCGGCGTCACCGAACTCGGCGACATCAGTGGTGCGCCCAGCGTGTTGTGCCGAGGCCCCGACAAATTCGCGGAAGAGCGGCTCGGGGCGATTGGGACGAGAGTTGAACTCGGGGTGAAATTGAGAGGCGACGAAGAATGGGTGATCTGGCAGCTCGATCATCTCGACCAGACGCTCGTCGGGCGATGTGCCCCCGCAGACCAAACCCTCCTCCTCGAGCCTGCGTCGCAGTTGATTGTTGACCTCATAGCGGTGGCGGTGACGCTTATAGATGACGGCCTCGCCGAAGATCTCTCGCGCCCGGGTTCCCTCGTGCAGCTTCACCGGGTCGGCGCCAAGGCGCATCGTGCCGCCCATCTCGGAGACCTCCTTTTGCTCGGGCAACAGGTCGACGACCGGGAACGGAGTCTCGGGATCGAACTCGGCCGAGTTGGCACCCGCCATCCCAACCACGGAGCGAGCGAACTCGACCACGGCGATCTGCATCCCGAGACAGATCCCGAGATACGGAATCGAGCGTTCGCGGGCGATTCGTGCTGCCTGCACCTTGCCCTCGATCCCGCGCTCTCCAAACCCACCCGGAATGAGGATTCCATCCGCGCCCTCGAGTAGCTCGGGATCGATGTTCTCAGAGTCGACCAGCTCGACCTCAACTTCAACCTGGTGGTGAAATCCACCGTGCTGAAGCGCCTCGATCACCGACTTATAGGCATCGGCAAGCTGCACGTACTTGCCGACGAGCGCGATACGCACTTTTCCCTTTGCGGCGTCAGCCCGCCGCACCATCGCCTCCCACTCGGTGAGCTCAGAGGAAGGCGCCTCGAGACCAAAATGATCAAGAACGGTGTCATCGACCCCCTCCGCACGAAATACGAGCGGCACCTTGTAGATGTTGTCGACATCGTGGGCAGAGATCACGGACTCAACCGGAAGGCTGGCGAAGAGGGCGATCTTGCTGCGAATCTCGCGATCCAAGCGGCCCTCGGAGCGGCAAACAAGGGCGTGGGGCTGGATGCCAATCCTGCGTAGCTCGTTGACGGAGTGTTGCGTCGGCTTGGTCTTCAGTTCGCCCGCGTGGCCCACGTAGGGCACCAGGGTTAGGTGGATGAACATGCTGCGCTTGGGTCCGAGGTCGGTGTAGAGCTGGCGGATTGACTCCAGAAACGGCAACGACTCGATGTCGCCAACGGTTCCGCCAATCTCGGTGATCACAAAATCGACGGCCTGGGACTCCGCGACGATCAAGATCCGCTGCTTGATCTCATTGGTGATGTGGGGGATCACCTGCACAGTGGCGCCGAGGTAATCGCCCCGGCGCTCGCGCTTGATGACCGAGTTGTAGACGGCACCGGCGGTGACGTTGGAGGCGCGGGAGGTATTCTCATCGGTGAAGCGCTCGTAGTGGCCGAGGTCGAGGTCGGTCTCCGCCCCGTCCTCGGTGACGAACACCTCCCCGTGCTGAAACGGGCTCATCGTCCCGGGATCGACGTTGATGTAGGGATCGAACTTCTGCAGCTGGACCCGGAACCCGCGGGAGACCAACAGGCGCCCGATCGAAGCGGCCGCGATTCCCTTGCCTAGAGCCGAGACCACTCCGCCGGTGACGAAGATGAATCTCGTGTCTCCTTGCTTAGGGCTGGTCATTTTCTTCCAAGCGAGTCTAACCAGCGAAGTGGCGGAACCGAGTCGATCGTTGCCGAAATTGATCGCATCTCGCCGTAAACGGTGAGCAAGGCAATGAGCGCAAGGGCGATAAGTCGCCCCGTTCCGTCAAGGGTGATCAACATCCATACACCGGCAATCGCCCCGATTAGATTGGACCCGGTGTCGCCGAGCATCGCCCGCTCACGCAGAGTGAACCAGGCGCCAACGAGGACCGGCCCAGCAAAAATTCCCAGCAACTTGACCGGGGTCAGCGTCCAGGCGCCGATACAGAGTCCAAGGCCGAGCAGGACCATTGCCTTCTCCGCACGCCCAGGCCGCAAATCGAGCAGATTGAAGAGGTTCGTGGCGAGGATCAAGAGCGCCACGTCGGCGAGATAGCGCCACGACTGCAGCCCCCGTCCAGAAACCACATAGGCAGCCAAGGCGAGCGCCCCGATCGCCTTGATCGCGCCCGTTGAGAGGCGTCCCTCCCGCAGAGCCTTTGCGTGTCCACGCCATCCCCGTGGCGCGCTGGGGAACTCCTCACCGCCAAGAGAGTCATCGAGGAAGCCGAGGAACGCGATCCCGATCAGATATGGAATCCAGCGGCGCAATTCGGGATCGAGGAGTTCAAGGTTGGCGCGACCATTGAGGAAGGCAAGCGGAGCCAAGGCCACCAGCGCGGCGGTCGCCAGCACCGCTCCGAGGGGAAATGCAAGGTGCACACCTCGGTAGTTCGCACGCTTTAGACCGGCCTCGGTCAACCCCCGCGTCCCGGCTGGGACGATCGCCAGGGCGAGCACGAATGAAAGCGGGAACCCGATCCAGTACACGCTCAGTGACCCGGCGCCAAGAGGTCCGGGAGGAGGCGATCGGCGCTTCCCTTGATGCCAAAGCTGCCCTCGGCGCCAAGCATCGCATAGACCATTGCTACCCGACCGGCGACCAGATCGACATCATCAACGCTTGAGAGTGCGTTGCTTTGGAAAAAGGGGACTGATGACGGTTCCTCGGCTGTCGTCTCGACTCCCACCACCTGCTTGCGAGTCGCGGTGATCCCGCGCATCAGGGCTGATTCCACGCGGGCGGCCGTGGCTCGCTGCAAGGGCCCCATGCCTTCGGGCTGATCGCGGACGACGATCACCCCCTTCAGCCCGCCGAAGTTGCCGCTGGCGTTGGAGAAGAAATGGCTGCGAACGAGATTGAGGAGGTTTCCCCCCAGCACCAACTGGCGCCCTAGGCCAGTTCCAAAGGAGGAGACCGTTTCGGAGTTGTGATCGATGTTGGCAAAGCGGGTCTTTGAAAGGTCGCCGGCGAGCGAGGGCAGATCAACCGGCTCGCGCACCACCCCGACGCCAACCAACCGCGCTCCGGTCGGCCCTAGAGCGGTCTCGATTGCAGATGAGACGCTGCCAGGAAGGCCGCCCAGGGCGAGGATCCCAATCCGTTTGCCCGCCAACCGGTGATGGACCAAGACGGGATAGATGCGCTGCGCGAATTCGTTTGATCGGCCCAGTTCCCCGCTCAGCTGGTCCGCACGTGAGCGGGCATCTTGGAGGTTGCCGGTGAGGCTGTGCTCGAGGTCCTTGCGGGTGCTGTTGAGCGCGGCGCCGCCGAACTCGGCGCCGATCAAGATTCCAATCGCCAAGGCGAGAAAGATTGCGATCAACGAGATGGCGTGATAGCGCGCGCTGTAGCCCATAACGAGCCAAGGCTAGATGGTCGGCGGCGGGCTGGGCTAAAGCCCAAAGCTGATCTTGATCTTTAGCCAGACAAGCTGGACAAGATCATTGAGAGCCGGCGCCGTGATCACCACGATCGCAACCAGGATCGCGAAGGCAGCGAGGAACAAAACAGCCGGGCCAAAAGGCGAGCTCGGCGTGTAGAGGCGGCTGACGCCCTTTGCGTCGACCAACCTCTCCCCGATCCGCAAACGGGTGAGGAAGGTCGAGGACATACCGCCCCGCTTGCGGTCGAGGAACTCGATCAGGTTGAAGTGAGCGCCGACGCTGACGATCAAAGTCGCTCCCTTCTCATAGGCCATCAGCATCGCGACGTCCTCACTTGTGCCGGCGGCCGGCACCAGAGTGTGCTCGAGGCCCGATTCCTTGAGGCGCTCGCGTCCGGGCGCCCTCCCGTCGGGGTAGGCGTGGACGATCAGCTCGGCGCCACAGGCGAGGGCCTCATCACTCGCTGAATCCATATCGCCAAGGATCACGTCGGGCTTCATGCCAGCCTCAAGCACCCCGTCTGCCCCGCCGTCGACGGCGACGATGATCGGGCGCACATCACGGATATATGCCCGCAGCGCTTTGAGGTCGCGACGGTGGCGATCTCCGCGCACGACGATAAGTACGTGGCGATCTCGAAAGGACGCTCTTGTCGGCGGAAACTCGATGCTGCCGGTGAGAAGGTCGGTCTCCTGTCGGACATGGGCCACGGTGTTCTCGACGAAATCAACAAGCGCCTCATTGACACGCTCGCGCTGTTCATCGAGCATGCACTCGAGCTCAACCGCCCCTAGCAAGCGGCCGCTCAGCACCCGTTCGCCTCGGACCCAGACGGAGCCACCCTCGATCCTCACCGAGTCCCCGTCGCGAAGTCGCTCAAAAAGCTCGCCGTCGGGCGCGTCGATCAGACAAATGCCGGCCCGAGCAAGCATCAATGGGCCAGTGTTGGGATAGCGACCGTCAGAGGATTCTGTCGCATTGAGCACCGCCCGCACCCCAGTCGCGATCAACTCCTCAGCGGCAATCCTGTCGATGTTGAGGTGATTGATGACCGCAACATCAGCGGGACCGAGACGCTTGACCAAGAGCTTGGTCCGGTGGCCGAGGCGAGCTGTCCCGTGGATCGACTCCGCGGCCGAGGCTCCGTTGCGCCGCGATAGCAGCGCGGGGAAGCGACGGCGACTGGCGGTAGCCACTGCAGCAGATTAGCCCCTTGCCGGGGGGACGTCCCACGGTCAGGCAGCGGCAAGCAACTCGCGGGCGTGTCGCGTGGCGGCCTCATCGGAGCGCTCGCCACCCAGCATCCTGCGGATCTCCTCGACCACACCCTCACCGTCAAGGTGCTTCACCGTCGCCGTCGCCGGCTTGCCGCTGAGATCCTTTGTTATTCGGAAGTGGGTCGTGGCGAGAGAGGCGACCTGGGGCAGGTGGGTGATGCAAAGGACCTGGCGACCCGTGCCCAGGTCTCGCAGCCTCTCGCCCACAATACGCGCCGTATTGCCGCCAATTCCTGCGTCGATCTCGTCAAAAACAAGCGTTGTCGCTCCCCCACCCCTGCCCAGACCACTGAGGGCAAGCATCACCCGGGAGAGCTCCCCGCCAGAGACAGCCTCGCGCAGGGCGGCTGGAGCAATCCCCGGATTCGGCGCCAGGCGGAACTCAACCGTCTCCCGCCCGGCGCCACCAAAGCCATCCGGGTGGGGCTCAAGCAAAACATCAAGGGTCGCCCCGGGCATTGCCAGGCCCTCGAGCTCGCTCGCCACCTTCTTAGCCAGCGGCCCGGCTGCCTTGGCGCGAGCCTCACTCAGTTCCCGGCCCAGATCCGCGCGACGAGTTTCGGACGTACGGAGGGCGGCCTCGACCTCCGCCGTACGCTCCTCCCCGCCCTGCAGACGCTCAATCTCCGTTCGACAACGGGCGGCGTGGTCAAGCACCGAGGCGATGCTGCCGCCGTGCTTTCGCATAAGCCGGTCGAGTAATTCGAGCCGCTCTTCGACCTCCGCCAAGCGGCCAGGGTCAGACTCGAGCCGCTCGGCGTAGTCGCGCAGGGCCGCGGAGGCGTCCCCGAGCTCGAGAGCGAGTGCATCGAGGCGATTCGCGCTTGAGTCCAGCTCGAGATCCAGACCCGCCGCTCCATGGAGCAAATCATGAGCGAGGGCCAGCGCGTTGGCCGCCCCAGAGCCCTCATCATCGGTTCCGGCGAGCAGTGAATAGGCACCCTGGGCCGCCTCGCGCAGCCCCTCGGCGTGGCGCAAGCGATCGCGAGCAAGGGCCAGCTCCTCGGCTTCGGCGGGTTCGGGAGCGGCATCCTCGATCTCAGAGAGCTCATATCGATAAAGGTCGAGATCGCGCTCGCGGGAGCCGTCGCGCTCGCGCAATGAGGAGAGCTCAGATGCGAGTTCCCCACACTCTCGATGAGTCTCTCGGTAGCGGCGGCGCAGCTCCAGATGCGCGGCGCCGGCGAATCCATCAAGGACCTCCATCTGAGTCGCGGAGATCGTCAGCTTGCGATGCTCGTGCTGCCCGTAGAAAGTCAGCAGGCGCCCCCCTAAGGCCCTCAGATCCGACGCCGTAGCGGCCCGTCCGGCCACGAATGCACTGGTCCGCCCGCCCGCTGAGACCCGCCGGCCCAGTACCACCTCATCGTCCCCGTCGGGCAGGCGCCGGAGGACCTCTGCGAGCTCGGGCTCCCCGAGCAATTCCTGCGGCAGGTCAAAGACACCCTCCACCCAGGCCTCCCGTGCACCGGGACGCACTATCTGTGGCCGCGCCTTGCCGCCCATGAGCAAATCCAGGGCATGCGCCAACACCGTCTTTCCTGCGCCGGTCTCACCGGTGATCGCGTTGAGGCCCGCTCCCAGCCGCAGCTCCGCCCGCTCGATCAAAAGCAAGTTCTCTATCCGCAGTTCACGAAGCACAGCACTCTGTCTAGCAACGGGCGCGGACCGAACCTATCGGGCAGCAACCAGCGCAGCTGCGTCAATTCCTCGGCGCCGTTTACACGGCCTCGGCGAAGGCCCGCTTAGACAGCCGCCGGCTCGGGCACCGCTTGCTCCTCCGGGGAGGCATCGTGTTGGAAGAAGTCACGCGAGCGAACAAGGATGAAGCCGCAGGCAGCACCACAGAAAGAGAGCACCGCAGCGATCAGCAGGATCTCATTCATCCCGCTGACGAACGCCACCGTGGCGGCGTGGCTGACGGCCGCACGAGAACCCGGCGGTGAGACGAGGGCAGCAGCGCGGGAACCGCCTACCGAAATCAGTTCCGCCAATCCCTTCGGCGCATGGGGAAGGACTTCGCTCAGCTTTGAGTGGATCTGGGATTGAAAGATCGCCCCGAGACCCGCCACCCCAGTTGCGATTCCGACCTGACGAAAGGTCGTGTTGATTCCCGATCCCATCCCTGCTTTGGCTGGTGGAACGACCGCTATCGCGGCCGATCCGATTCCGGGGTTGGCAATGCCAACCCCAGTCCCGGCGAAAATAAAACCAGCGAGCAAAGCGGTCCAGCCGGAGCTCGCGGTGAGCCCATACATCAAGAGCAATCCCACCCCAACGGTGCTCAGGCCGACCCCCAAAAGGACGCGTACCGGGATGCGGTCAGAGAGCTTGCCGGCGATTGGCGCAACGACGAAAGATAAAAACGTGAGCGGGAGAAATCGGAGACCCGCCTGCAGTGGCGAGTAGCCAAGCACCTGCTGGATGTAGAGGGTCAAATACAAAAACATCGCAAACATCCCCCCCGAAAGTGCAAAGGCAACGGCGGAGACACCGTTGAAGGCGGGCTTTCGGAAAAGGGTCAGGTCAAGCATCGGATTGGCACTGCGCAACTCAATTGCCAAGAAGGTGAGCAGGAGAATCGCCGCCCCGAGCAACGAGGCCACGATGGTGGCACTACCCCACCCGTCTGGGTTGCCGCGGATGAGGCCAAAGATGAGGAGAAAAAGAGCAAAGGAAAATGTCGCTACCCCGGGTAAATCGATCCTGGCCGGGTCCTGGGCAGCGACATTGACCAGCTTGCGCTCGGTCAAGATGATCGCCAAAATCCCGATCGGAACGTTGACAAAAAAGATCCACTGCCATCCGAAATGCTCGGTAATCACCCCCCCAACCAGGGGTCCGATCGCCACCGCACCGCCGACCGTTGCCCCCCAGACGCCAAAGGCGGTTGCACGGTCGGCACCGTGGAACTCCTGGCCGATCAGCGCCAAGGAGGTAGCAAACATCGCCGCTCCCCCGACTCCCTGCAGGCCCCGGGCAAGGTTCAGCAGGGTCGGATCTCCGGCAATGCCGCAAAGAAATGACGCGCCAGTGAAGATCCCAAAACCAATCGAGAAAACCCGACGGCGCCCAAGTCGATCACCAAGCGATCCGGCGGTGAGCAGAAATGCCGCAAGGGTGAGCGAGTAGGCATCGACGACCCATTGCAGGCTGGACAAGCTCGCCCCCAGCGCCCGTTGGATGTCAGGCAGAGCAACGTTTACGACGGTGATGTCCAACAACAACATGAACGTCGCGATCGAGATCAGGACGAGGGTCCACCACTTGCGCTCCAACTAGACCTCCGGGCCGCTGGGATTTGACCGACTGCAGGGTATCCACCCGCGCACCTCGGCTTCCCTGCAGCCCCAATTTAGACCGCGAGGTGACCGAACTTCTCGCGGATACGCTGGTAAAAACTGCTCCCCGGCAGCTGGGCGAGGCATCCAACGTGATCGACGAAGCGGACCTCCAATGCTTTATCCGGCCCCAACTCGCCGATCAGTTCACCGTCAATCGCGACGTCGACCGAATCTCGCCCGGCCGCATTACCGACGTGGAGGACATCGCTAGGTGCTACTACCAAGGCACGCGCTGTCAATGAGTGTGGAGCGATGTAGCTGACGACATAACCCTCGACTCCCCAGGCGAGAATCGGGCCCTGGTTGGCTAGGTTGTAGCCGGTTGAACCCGCCGGAGTTGCGGCGACCAAGCCGTCACAGCGCACGTTGCCGACCTCCTCACCGGCGATCTTGTAGCTCAACTCCGCGACCCGATCCTGGGGGCGGCGAGAAAAGGTCACGTCGTTAAGCGCGAAGTGGGCCCGCTGGCCAACAACGACTTCAAGCCCAGGCAGCTGAATCGTTTCGATCTCGCCGGCGAGGGCAAGGCGGATCCCTTCTTCAACCTGCTCACGCTCGACCGCGGCGAGAAAGCCGACCTTGCCGAAGTTGACGCCGAAGACAGCAACTCCACGACGGGCAAATAGTCGAAGCGCGTAAAGAATCGAGCCGTCGCCACCGAGTACGAGACAAAGATCAACCCGCTCCGGCAGTTGTGCAACCCGCTCAACGCCCTCAACTGCGACTCCATGCTTTTGGATCTCCTCCTCGGTCGCTACAAGACGCCATCCGGAATCTCGAGCAACCGCCACCGCCACCGCAACAGCATCGGTCGCTGTCGGGGGATGGGCGTGGGTGATCAGCGCGGCCGTCTTCATCGGTCGGGCTCAACCCTCAGAATCGCCGCCTCCAGATCATCGGGCTGAGAGCCAGAGCCACCGGACCAGACGAAGGTCTCACGGTTTCCCTTTGGCCCGGGAAGGCCGGAGGAGGCGAACCCCTTAACCGGAAGGCCGATTGCGCGGATCACATCTACCACCCCCAGGATCGCCTCGCGCCGATCCTGGGGGTGATGAACCACGCCCTTTCCAACTCGCTCGCGACCAAGCTCGAACTGAGGCTTGACCAAAGCCAGAATCTCGCCATCGGGCGCCAGACAGCGGGCAATCGCCGGCAGGACCTTGGCGAGAGAAATGAAAGAAACATCGACGGTCGCAAATGAGGGAACAAAGGGAAGGTCGGCGGGCTCAAGTTTCCGGGCGTTGAGACGCTCGATCGGGCTCACGCAGACGTTTTCGCGGAGCTTCAGATCGAGCTGCCCGAAGGCGACATCTACCGCAGCCACTCGTGCCGCCCCGCGCTGCAATAGGCAGTCTACGAAGCCGCCGGTCGAGGCACCAACGTCAACGCAGTCCCTTTTGGAGACCTCGATGGGAAGAACCTTGAGCGCATTTTCGAGCTTGATCCCACCGCGCGATACGTAGCGTCGCCCCGGTCTGATGATCAACCCTGCGGCCGGTTCAACCATTTGACTGGGACGCAACGCAAGAGGCCCGTCCTGGCCGAGGCGAACCTGCCCTGCCCGAACCGCTGCGGCTGCCGCGGAGCGCGACGGGAAGATGCCACGCTCGGCCAAAACTGCGTCGATCCTGGCCTTCTTCACCGCAACAACGCTACAGCGACGGACGAGATTGTCAGCATTTATCCGGATCTTAGGGCCGGCTGCGACATTCCTATGAGAGGACTGGAACCGGGACTCTCCGCCAAAGTTCAGGGTCTGTGATCGCACTCACACACAAATCGCACATACGTTCGTATGCTGCTAAAGGATTCGCGGAAGGCTGACGATGAAGACCATCCAAACCAAAGACTTCCTGGCTGGGTTCGTCGCCGCTATATGGCCCCCATCGCTTCCCACGATGGGCGCCCGCGGCACATGAGAGCCCACCTACCTCCCACGGATCCACATATATAGAGATACATATCTCTCCTCCCTGTAGTAACCCCAGAAGCGCCCCGCCTTCCCAGCGGGGCGTCTTCTGTTGTAGGGGCTTTCTAGAGCCAAATGCGCCGCTTTAAGGAACTGCGCGTTCGGCCGCTGTGCGCCGCAAATGACTCCCGTGCACCACTCTGTGCACCAGTGAGACATGAGTCATGCGCCGATGGACCACGGTGCCCTACGTGTGCCCTACACTCTGGCTATGCGCAAGACGAGCATCTATCTCGATCAGAACGGGGCCGAACGGCTGGCACGGTTGGCCCGCGAAGAGAAGCGCCCTCAAGCCGAGATCGTCCGCGATGCGATCGCCGCCTACCGCCCCGAGTCCCACGGCGATCGCAATTTTGCCCTTGCCGGGAATTTCGAGCGGATCGACAGCGATCCACGTCCGCTCTCGAAGATCCCTGAGGATGAGCTGATGCGCGGCTTCGGCGATTGACGCTGATCCTCGACGCGGCAGCGCTTGTCGCGCTTGCCGACCCCAAGGAGCCACAACGAGACGCGCTGCTTGAGGTCCTGCGTGCCGAGCCCGGCTCTCTGATCGTCCCCGCAGCGGTTACAGCGGAGGTCGACTACCTGCTCGGACAGCGTTTCGGGAGCGCCGCAAGAAGGGCCTTCCTCAGCGACCTCGCGGCGCGTCGCTATGACGCAGAGTCCCTCGAGCCCGAGGACTACCTTGTGGTGCAGGACTTAGAGCTTCGCTACGCGGACCTTGACCTTGGGCTGGCCGATTGCTCGATTGTGGTGTTGGCGGCGCGGTATAAAACGGAGCGCCTGTTCAGCTTCGACGAGCGCCACTTCCGCGCCGTGCGGCCACTGCAGGGCGGGGCTTTCGAGATCCTCCCGGCCGACGCCTGAGCGAAGCACCACTTGAGCGTCTCTTTGGCGCTGATCATGCGAGCGTGGCTGGCGGCTTCTCAGATAGAGAGGAGATAGGCATCCATCCGCACCCGCACCTCATCGTGACTGCCAGGCAACAGGTGACCGTAGGTGTCGAAGGTCGTCTGGATTTTCGAGTGACCCATGAAGGTCTGGATTGCCTTGGGGTTGGCGCCGGCGTCGATCAAAAGCGAGGCGAATGTGTGCCGGCACTCGTGCAGGGTGATCGCTCGCAGCCCCATCGCTTCCCAGCACTCCTGCGCCCGGTTATCGACGCCAGAGGCGACGAAGGGCTGCATTGCATTTCGCCCGAAGAGCAGCTCCTCTCCCCCACGCCCGGTGCGCAGCAGGTGCTCGTCAAGGTAATCGCGCAAAACCGCCAGGAGCGGCACGGCCCGCCGGCCCGCCTCTGACTTCGGAGCGATCGGTCCCTCGTACTGATCCCAAGCGCGCTCGATGCGAACCAAGCTCGCGGCGAGGTCGACGTCGCAGCAGCGCAGCGCCTGCAGCTCGCCCCGCCGCAACCCGGCGTAAAAGGCGGTTGCCCACAGCGGTTGGTCTGCGGCGCGCAGCACCTCCAGCAGCTGGACCGCTTCCTTGCCGGAGGCGATTCGGGTCGGCCGTTGAGAGGGCCCGGCAGGGACGTCGATGCGCTCCGTCGGGTTGTGGGGTACCTCACCACGGTCCTCGGCGCGGCCGTAGAAAGCCTGCACGGGGTTGAGCGCGTTGTTCACCGTGGCCGGCGAGAGGCCCTCGGCGAGCAGCCGATCGACGAACGCCTGCACGTCGCGACGTTGCACCTCGGTGACCTTCAAGCGCCCCAGCGGTGAGGAAGCGATACGGAGCCGTAGGTGTTGGTCGTAGCTTCGAACCGTGTTCGGCTTGTAGCGCTCCTTGTTCTTGGGCCGCACCGCTCCAGCCCGCATCCCGTCAACGAACTCGCGTAGGGCCGCAGCGAGCGCTCGGCCATCACGCTTAGTCGTTCGCAGCGCACCATTGCTGACAGCGCTGAGCGCATCGGTGCGCCAGGACTTCGCCTCGGACTCACGGGCAAACGTCTTGTAGATCTTCTTGCGCTCGCGCTCCAAGTAGACCCACGCCTGGTAGCCGGCCTTGCAGCTGCAGCGACCGCCGCCGCGGCTGGGGCAGCCCCGCGAGTGGCGCCGAATGATTCCCTCTGTCATCGCTACCTCCTCGCGAATTCATCGGCCGTCGGCCGCTGGACGTTCTCCGCCAGCCAGCGCTCCAGCTCGCGCAGCGGCACCAACCGCATCCGCCCACGACGGATTAATCGAACCTCGTTCTGGACGTAGCGCTCGAAGCTGTCGAGGCTCATGCCAAGGGCGCGCGCCGACTCCTCGCGGGTGAGGAGGAGCCGCGGCACCTCACGAACTCGATCCGGCGCCGCGGCGGCTTTGCGCCGAGGCGGCCTGGAGCGACGATCGCTTGGCGAGTCAGTTCCTGGGACGTCAGCAAGGAGTTGACGGTGCCCGGATGGCGCCTCATCAGCTGTGAGCAGAGGTTCGTTCATGGATGCAAGACGTTTTGAGGGCGAAAAGGTGTCACCCCTAGGCAAAGGAAATTATGAAACGGCCGCTCAGGAGTTCGGGATATCACGGATGACCAGCTTGGGCCAGTGATGCTCAGCGGCAAAGTGCTCCAGCCGGCTGCGAATCGAAGGCATAGCGAAGACGATCACGGCGTCATAGCGGGCCATGTCGGTCTCGAGGCTATCCCGCACGATGTCCAGATCTCTAGCACTGAGCTTGACGACGATCGCATGTCGCTCTGACCTGATTTCGATCACGGCGTTCGGCCAATGACCGCTCGGTCCCTGTTCGCGAACGAGGCTTCTATGGCCGATCCAGCGCGCCTCGGGGGCGCGTCTTGCAATGTAGAGGCGAACCTCGTTGACGGCCCGCATCCGCGCCATCGCGCCGACCCTGGGGCGGTTCGGCCTGAAGCCCGTGCCTGACAGGCGCGCACCGCGGCAGCTCAGCCAAGCCCAGTGCGGCTCGTCATGCAGGAAGCGGCCGTAATCGGCGTAGCCGACCTCGGTCAGGTGCTTGACCACGCTCTCCGCCTGGCCCGCGTCGGCACCCAGGAAACGCGCCAACTGATCGAAAGGGATCGCCCCCTGTTCGGCGATTAGGCGCAGCAGCTCGAACTCCCACGGCTCGGGCCCTCGCAGCACGGGGCGATTCCGAGCAGGGCGGCCGCCGCCCAACCTGCCAGCCAGCTTCGGTTCGATCGTCGTCGCGGCGCTGAGATAGGTATCCATCGCTCAGTCCTCCTCATCGAGGTAGGAGAGCTCCTTCGGCCCGGCCACCTCAGTGCGCTGCAATGGTCGATCGAGCGGCTCGGCAACTGGCAGCGTGGCGCTCCGCCCGTGCGGCGGGCGCTCGATCGCCACCTTCGCGGCGCGGCCGCGGCGAATCACCCAGGCGTTGCCATTGGAGAGGCTGCGAATGTCGTCGGGATCGACCTTCAGCTGTCGCTCCTGGCGAGCGTGCCCCTGGCGGATGTAGACCCCGTCCTCATAGCGATGGGTGAGTTCGATGACCCGTTTCATCCCGCCCAGCTCGGCGAGCGCGCCTGGCTCGTTGAGAGCGTGAACGATCACCGTCTCGACAGAGCCGAGGATGCGGTCGCGCTGGGTGCGCGGCCCCATCCCCGAGGGAGTCTGGGGAACCAGCACCATCGCGGCGTTGAAGCCGCGGGCCTGCTCGACCTTCATCGCCACGTCCGAAGAGGATGCGATCGCCGAGAACTCATCGGCGAAGAAGAGGCAAGGACGCTGGTGCTCCTTGCGCATGGTGAAGTAGTGGGCGAAGTCGGCGAAGAGCAGGCAGGCCGCGCCGGCGCTGTCCTCCCCCAGGGCAACCGAGTCCAGCAGGAAGTAGGCGGCGTCAGCGTCCTCAAATGACCAGTTGCCATCCAGGGCCGCGCCGAGCTGGCCGAAGAAGGCCTGATACCGCAACCGCACCTGGCCCACCTTGTCGCGGGGCAAGGAGAGCACCGCCGAGGTCGGTCCGTGGGCGTCCAGCAACCTCCCGTAGTCGAGGCGCTCCAGCAGCTCGGCGCTTGAGCGCGGCGGACCCTCGGGGTGGTTGCACGCCAACTGCAGAGCCATCTTGGCGATGTCGCGGTAGAAGGCCGCGGGGCCATCCACGGCGAACTGGATCACCTCGAGCAGACGGTTGGCAATGCCGCGCCAATCGCCGCGCCAGGCGTCGAACGGTTCATTGGGAAAGACCCGCGCGCGACGGCCGGCGGCGCTCATCAAAGCGCAGAAGCGCGCGGCTCCCTGGCGATCGCCCTTGGCGTCCAGATAGAAGACCGGAGCCTCGCTTTTGCAGCCCACCTCATAGGCAATACGCAGCGAGGTCTCCGTCTTGCCGGTACCGCTGGCGCCGAGGATCACCGCGTGGCGGCGCATGTCGGCAAAGGGCCAGATCAGGCTGCCGCCAGCGCTGATCGGCAGCGCCCGCTCGCCGCAGAGGCGGCGGCCGAGCAAGGCACCATCGGCAGCCGCAGACGCGGCGCTCGGGAACGCGCAGCTCCGGCGCCGCCTCAACACGGCATTCCCTCCGGCAGGCGACGGACGAGGAGCTTCGGCCAGCGACCCTCAGCCTGGACCCGCTTCAGCAGCCGATAGGGATAGGCCCCGCAGAAGTAGAGCACCGCGTCGTAGTGATTGCTGTGTTCGGCGACGATGCGGCGGATCTCGTGATTGTGTTTGCTCGAGAGCTCGGCCTCGATCGCATGGCGCTCGCCGCCGATCTCAAAGACCGCGTCGGGGAGGTGGTCTTCGGAGTCGCGCTGGCGGAAGACGGTTCGTTCACAGACCCAGCGCCCTTCGGGCGCCCGCTCGAGGAGGTGGAGACGAACCTCGTTGATGGCGCGCCTATGCGCAAGCATCGCCACGTCGGGCGCGGAAGCGACAAACCCGGTGCTGGCAAGCCGGGCGCCGCGAGCGTTCAGCCAGAACCAGGGCATGTCCCTGACCAGGAACCGGCGATGGCGAACGCAGCCGGCGTCCTCAAGGACCTGCAGCAGCGCCACCGCGCGCTCCAGCGGTCGATCCAGGAAGCGCGCGATCTGGTCGAGCGGTATCGCCACCTGTTCGGAGAGCAGCCGCAGCACCTTGGTGTGCTCTGAGCCCAGCTCGACCGCGCGGTCACCCAGGCAGGATGGTCGGTCGGCCTTTTGGCGTTTCGTGTTGGTCGGTTTAGCCCGGGTGTGCATGGGCGAGCCAAAGCACGCTTGCGTGCCAGGATGGGAGACCTGTGCGCCCGGGCGGGCCAACTCGAGCCGCCGATCGCCTAGCTTCAATCGGGACCTGCCAAGCCCCTCCGCGTCGCTGCCTCCTCAGACCCGCGAATTATCGCGTCGGCGGCGATCCCTACAAGCTCCCTGCGCGCAGGGAGCTCCTGACGGCCCTTCGGGTTCCGGGATCGCCTAACCGACGCATCGCGGCCTTCGTCAAGCCAGCGACGAAGGGAGACACCAGGTGCCCACAGCAGAACCTGCCCAGCCACGGGCCGAAACATCGCAGCGTTGAGAGGCTCGCCGAGCAGATCTACATCGCGCATCGCTCGCGCCTGCTCGCGATCGCCAAGCGTAACTGCGGCAGCCCTGAACTTGCCGAGGACGCCGTCCAGGACGCCTTGGTCCTGTTCATGGAGCACTTTGATCCAACCAGCCAGGCCCCACCCCTTGCCTGGCTGAGCCTAACCCTAAAGCGGCGGTGTTGGGCGATCGACCGCAATCAGCGAAGAGATCGGACCAAACAGCCCGACCAAGATATCGACCGTTGCACCCAACAACAGCTGCAAACGACTCCGATCGGCCAGCCAGACAAGCTGCTCGACCTCGCGGAGGAGATCGCAACGACCCGCAGTCAGCTAGGCGGGATCAAGCGAGACGAGCGGCGAGCCATTTCGCTGCTTGCCTTCGGCTACAGCTACAACGAGATTCGCGACCTCACCGGCTGGTCCCACAGAAAGGTGACCCGGTGTGTGACGGAGGGCCGGGCGACGCTGCGGGATCTGCACCGCTAGAAGGAGATAGGGAGCCGCGACTAGCGTCGCTGCCTTTACCCGGCGGATGACTTAACACGAACCCACCGTTAATTGAGATTCAAAGTCCGCCCCTGTTTTGCGAAGTAGCAACAGAGTCACCCGAGCAGCGAGCGGCCAGCGATGCTCCAGCAGCACACACGGAACGACGACCGGCGAGGAACGCCGGCCCTCCTATGCCGGGACGCGCTCGCCAGCCGGAACATAGTGCTCCAGATCGGCATCGTGGCCAAGCGCGAACGGGATACCCTCCCGGGCGAGCTTGGCGACCTCGGCGTAGCTGTCGCCAGCGGCGGACCATCCGTCGATATCGGGCGACTCGGCCCACCAGCCATCAGGCTCGTGGTGGTAGATGACACGAACGGGATTCATTTGGTCTTCTACGTCAGAGTAGCTTCCGGGCCTCCTGCTCGGCAAGTCCAACGTCCCTGGTGAGGATCTTCCGAACCAGCCCGCTTGGGACAGTTGCGCTGTCATGGAAGGCAAAACACAGCGGCGGGAAGTGCGGCGACTCCATCCTTCGATGCGAACCGACCTGGCGCACGACCCGGTAGCTCAGCGACCGACGTTCGAGAGCAGCCAGCAGGCGCTTGGCCTTCACTGAGGGAAAATCGCTCACCCGGACGAGCCTAAACTGTCAGGTGAAAATCACTCACAGTCCTGGCGGATGGCTAGCCACAAACCCAGCCGTCGATTGAAGACCGAAGCCGGGGCCGTGGGCGAAATTCGAATCCGAGGTACCCCAGTCACGACCGTCGATTTCGACGAACACGTGATCGACGTTGGACCAGATCGTCACGTGCTTTCCGCGGCCCGAGGGATAGGTACTGGCGAAATCCCCCGAGACCAACGGCCCAGGATCCTTATAGCCGGAGAGAACCAGCAGCCAGCGCACCGCCCCGGAGCAGTCCAGGCCCTTTTCGGGGGCGCCGAAGACCTGGCGGCCGGCTGCGCTCCAGCAGTAGCTACCCGTCGATGGCCCCGGCTTGGCCGCGTGCCCTCCACCCCAGCAATAGTGGATTCGCTGATCTTCGATCCAACGGGCCACGTATTGGATTCGGGCCAGCGGTTCGGTCGGGACTTCGCCGAGCTGAGTCGAGGCAACAGCGGTACACACCTCTCCCGCTCCGAAGCTCGAGGCAATCTGAAGGACCTCTTCCACATACCAATCGGCGTGGTTGTAGGCGAAAATTGCGCCGCGCCAGTTACCAGGAGCACCCGAGGCGTGAAGGTAATTCGCGGTGGCAAAGATCGAGTCGGGAATGCTGTAGATGTCGGCGCGACCGCTACCGGTTGCATCGACCCCGTAGGTCGCCCAGGTGGAGAAGAGAAACTGTCCAGGACCGGCGGCCCCGGCTGAGTTCGTCCCCGAGTGCACTCCCGGCAACGACGAGCGGCCGAAGTCCGACTCGACTTTGTGGATCGCGGCGACGATTGAGAAGCCACGCGGTCCGAGGTGGTAGCGACTGGCAGCTTTCTCCAACCATGGCACGTAGTCGGCCGGGATTTCGTCGCCGCCCGAGCCTTTGACCACGCAGCTCTGCCCGCCACCGGCGGAGGAGTTGGCGGCGACGAAGAGACCGGTGACGAGGAGTAGGGGCAGGAGCGCCGCAGCTGCACCCAGAGCGATCTTCCAGCCCGCTACATCGCGAACCGTCCCGCGAACGGCGATCAGCACCGTGCGAGCATCGAGTTCGTCGGCGGAGCTTCGATTCGGATCGTCACTCACTGCCCCGGACCGCTCGCAAGCCAGTCCCGGCCGCGACGTTCGAAGACGAAGGAGAACTGCTCAGAGGAGCGGCCTCGCCTAGCCGAGCCGCTGATCACGGCGCGCGGCGGGATCGCCGAGACAAAAGCAACGGCGATCTGGCCCAGCGCCGCCGAACGAGGGAATTCGCCGGCCGTCGGCTGAGGCCGGTTGGCAAGCAGTTCGCGACTGAAGCTCGCGGTCGCAAAGGCGCGAAGAGTGCTCGTGACCCCTGCATCCAGCTCGCCGACCTCGTAGCGCAGGAAGGCTGCGACGAAGCTGCGCGCGGCCGCCCTGACTTCCCTGTGCAAATGCTGGCTACGCTCGGCGAACGCGGCGGTTGCGGCCGCCGCCGTCCCCTCTCCATCTCGACGGTGCGAGGCCGAGGCGGGATCACCCAAGTCGTTGCCGCTCAAGCCAAAAGCAAGCGCGGAGCCGAGAAGTGCTGCGCAGACCAAAGCGAACAGCACAACCCTCGAGCGCCGTGGCCCATCCACCGCTCAACCCCCACGCGAGAGATTGCGCCGCTGCTCCGGGTGCGAGGCAAGATGGCGGTCGCGGCGAAGCCGGCGCAGCTGCTCGAGGCGCTCCGGGTTGGCGCCCTCCCGACGCTGGCGCAATCCCTCAGCTGCCTGACGGGGTCGCCCGATGACCCGACCCGGAATGCTGCCCGCAACATCGAGGCGCTGTCGATCGCGCTTGGTCGCTTTCTCGATCGCCACCTCGGCCGCCTCGCGATCCGGACCACGCAGGGCTTCGAACTGAGCCCGGTCATATCCGGCTCGGTGGGCATGGTCGGCCGGATCCTTCGAACGCAGCAGCAGCTCGCGGTCCTCGGCCGCAAAGCGCTGCAGGTCGCGCCCGCTCCAGCGCTCGCCAAGACGGCGCTGGTTGTGGGCGACGTGCGCTACCAGAGCCTCGGCCCGTTCGAAGCGCTCCCCTGGCGCGCCCTGCTTTCTATCCGCCCCCTGCTCGCTGCCAGACTCCCTTGCCGGCGCGGTTCCCATTTCCGCGGGCTTCGCCTTTGTCGAAGGCCGCAGAGTTTTGGAGGACCGCTTGCTTCCTCGCTCCGCCTCCTGGGGCCCCGCTTCGGCCAGCGTCTGCTTGGCTTCCTGGTAGCGCTGATCGGCGAGAGCGCGAGCGCTGCTTTGCAGCGAGTCATTCGCCGTCTCCCGGGTCGCCGCACCGCCATCGGCGAGCCGCGTGCGGGCCAAATGCCAGCCGCGGCGACCGACACCCTTCAAGGTATTGCTGCCGCTCTGCGAGATCCGCCTCGCGATCGAGAAGCCAGCGAGGCCCGCGACGCTGAGGCCGTGGCCGGCGTGGCGGTCGGCTTCGCCGATGCTCATCCAGTCGATCAGCTGTGCCCGCTTTAGGAAAACCGCCCAGCTGAAGGCCGCTGAGAGCAGAAAGCCGGTGGCACTTCCCGCGGTCCCATCAACCTGGCCGAGGATCGAGATCCCTAGCAAAACGACCGAGAGGAAGGCCGCGTAGATCACCTTGGCGACCGTGGCGCCGAGGAGCGTCAGACCCCAGGTCTTAAAGGCTCGCCGTCCAGAGTCACCGAGCAGCGGGAAGAAAAGGGCGAACGGCGCCGCGAGAAGGAGGACAAAAGCGATCGCCGCCTGGCTGAAGAGACGAATCGCGAGCCAAGCCAGGAGCAATATCGCCCCAGCCAGCGCAATCGCGAATAGCGCCAGCATCGAGAGCCGCGTCAGCACACCATTGCCGCCCTGGGCGGCAACTTTCGCCTTGTAGAGCTGATCGCCGTTGAAGTAGTTCCAAAGAGCTTCGCGGGCCGGACTGCCCGGCGAGGAGCGTAGGTAAAGGTCGATCACGCTCTTGGGCCGTCCGTAGCGCTTGCGGGCAAAGCCCGCGCAGGCTTCCTTGGCCTGGGTATTGCCAAGGTTGGAGAGCACCGCCAGCAGCGCCAGGGCGCCAAAGTCTGCGCAGAACTTTTCGTTTGACTTCTGGACTGCTTCTTCAGGCGGCGGCCCAAGCGCCCACTTCACATCGGAGAAGTCGAGGCCGGCGAACGGCACTTCGACCAGACGCGACCAGGTGGACGACATCGTTTCGGCATAGGTGCCGCTGGGCCGCGAAACCGAGCCGGACTGGGGAGCGCTGATCGCGGCGAGGGCCACTTCGTCGGATAGGCCAGCGAGCTGGCCGACCGATTCGCGCGGCTGATGAATCACCCAGAGACCGACGATCAGCATCGCGATGCCAGCCAGTGTCCCGGCCACCCCTGCGGCAAGCTCGCGGCGCAGGAGACCCCTGTAGGCGAACCAGATCCCGCCGGCTACGACCGTCGCGGAGAGCCAGGGATCGGTGATCCCTTCATAGAGTCTCCCCAGCGCGGCAGAGATGTGGCTCATCGTCTGCCCGCTCGAGAAGGGGTTTAGGCCGAAGGCAAGCCCGAGCAGCTCCAGAACGAGCTTTAAGACAAAGATCAGCCCCAGCCAGATCCCGTTAAGGACGGTGGCGAAGCCATAGAGGATGTCGTCGACCGGATGTGTGATCCCGGTGGAGATGAAGATGTCAAAGCCGTAATTTGACGCTGGGTAGTTACTCTCCGGGGTGCCGTCCGTTTCGCAGGCAAGCCGGGTTTCGCGGCTGCGAATCTGAGCGAGCTGATCACAGACCGGATCGCGGATTCCCAGACCGCTGAGCGGATCGACCTGTCCGGTGGCACCGAGTTCCCGCGCCTCGGTATCGACGCCCACGCTGTCGGGGCTGAGCAGCTGACCGCCCTGGGGAGGAGGAGCGCTCGGCGACGGTTGGGCCCGGCCATGCTTGCCGTGCTCCACTGTTGTGCCGCCCGAGGCGTGAAGCGCGGCCGAGGCACCCGGTGCGTTGACGATCAGCCCTATACAGAGGCCCCCCAGGGCCATGCAGAGGCAACGAGCCTGGAGGCGCTCACGCCGCCGGCTCATCGCCGTGCCCCACGTCGGCCCCTTCGCCACTCGACCTGCGCGGGGAAGGGGGGCCCGCGCGTCGCGGCGTCGTATCCAGCTCGCTAAGCAACCAGCGCGGCGGGTCGATCTGGATCGGCGCGACCTGGCCTGAGAAGTCGCGAAAATAGCAGCGCCCCTCACGGTAGCCCAGCAGTCTCTGAGTCGCCGCTTCATCGTCGGGATCGAGGCGCAGGAGAGCGAGCGCCTTTTGCGCCTCGCTCTCCGTCTCTACACCGAAGGCAAAAAGCGCTCCGACCAAGGGCTCCAACTGCTCGGCGTCGCCCAGCATCTGGGTGGCGAGGATCGGGGTGATGTTTTGGCTACGCCCCATGCGGGCGATCCGCTCCAGGAGCGCCCGCCCCTGGCTATCGGAGGTAAGAGCCCAGGCCTCATCCATCGCCAGCACGGCGTGACGTCCTGGGTCTGTTCCACAGAGACGGAGCGCGTAGGAGGCGAGCAGCCGCAGCACCGCGAGGCTGATCCGCTCCTCCTCCAGGAGCTCAGAGCGCGCCGTTCCGGCAAGCGGCAGCGTCAGGTTTCGGATCCGCAGCGAGACCACCTGCGCGTCGCCGACCTCAGCCATGCTGCTCTCGCCGGAGCCGAGCCCAAGCTTGGCGAGGCCGCTGGAGGCGTGCGCCTCCACGGCGCGGGCGGCCTCTGCCGCCTCAGCGCTGGGTGAGGCGGCCATACGGGCCAGTACCTCTCCTGTGCTGCGCGCGCCCTCGCCCACCCCCTCCGAGATCGCCAGCCGAAGCTGGGTCTGCCACTCCGGCTTCACCGGCGCCGGCAGGATCGAGACCAAGAAGTTGTAGGTCAGGTCCTCGCGGGTCTGCTCGGTACCGATTCGCATCGGATCGAGCAGACCGCGGTAGCGCTCATCGGGAGAGAGCTCGATCGTCTCGATTCGCTCCGAGACGCCCGGCAGGCGTTCAAGCGCATGGTCTCCCTTCGGGTCGATGTCGACAATCGGTCCCGAACCCTGCAGGAATGCCTGATAGACGGCCAGCTCCAAAAAGATCGTCTTGCCCGAGCCGAGGCTCCCAGTGAGTAGGCAGGTGGGTGGGCGATTTCGCTGACAGGCCTCAGCTAAATCGAACTGGATCGGGGAGCGCGCGCCACCAAGGGTGTGACCGATGTAGGGGCCAATCTCTGAGCCGGCATGACTGATCGCGTGCGGAACCATTGCGCCGAGCTGGTCGGGCAGCAGGTGCTCCTTGTACTCGGGTAATGGGAATCTGGTGGCGGGAAGCGAGGCTAGGAAGAGACGGTGCTGCTCCCCTCCTGGGCGATGCAGCTGGACACGTCCGTAGCTCTCACGCAGCCGCTCGACCCTTTCCTCGAGCTCCTCCTCGCTACGGCCCGCGACGGCAAGTGAAAGGGCGCTGCGAAGCAGTGGCGGACGATCGCCCCCGCCGAGCACCGCCTCCAATTCGCGTGCCGCCGCGGGTCGCTCGGCAGCTTCGATAGAGGGGCCATGATCGCCGGCTGACTCCTCGCGGGCGATCTGATCGGCATCAATTTTTCGCTTTGCGACCTGTTTTCGAGCCTCGGGGTTGGCGAGGAACTCAACCGAGAGGGTTGCGTCGACCGCGAAACCAAGCTCAAGTGGCGTGAACATCAGCTCCGCTGCCGGGCCAGGCACCAGGGCTTCCTCAGGCATCGCGCCCAAGACCAGAAGCGCCTGATGCGCACGGCCGCGCTCGGAGTCAATCGCCAGAGATCGACGCTCGACCGTAACGCGACTCTCGTGCAGGCGCAGAAGGTCATAGCCATAGGGCTGAAAGCGCTCCTCCCCACCGGAGTCGAGGAAGCTGAGCGCCTGCGGCGCGAAGCTCTGATCGGCGTCGGGCTCGCCGAGGCCGCGGGTGTAGGCGCGGCGAATCAGACCCGCCAATCGCTGGGATCCCACCCGGGTACATTCCAGATAGCCGAGCACCCGCTCAAATGCCGCCGCCTCCTCGCGACGAAGCGCCGCGATCTGGCGAAATCCCAATCCGCCTGCCTCCTCGAATCCGAACCGCTCGGCGACCGCGGTCCACATGGCGCTTACTCCCTCGATCGCGGCCGCCAGCGCTCCGCCTCCACCAGGCGGCGCCAGACGCAGGGCGAGGTAGATCTCAGGGCGCAGCGCTTCGCGTTTTTCGAATTGGGAGCGATGCTCGACGATGTGATCCAAGAAGCGCTCCCGCTGTCCGTGGCGGGGGTCGAGCGTGCTGAGCGCACGGCGCTGATAGGCCTCCGCGTCAAAGGCACGCGCCACGCGGAGAATCTGAAAGTCGGCGCCGATCGAGTAGGCAAAGGCCTCCAGGCGTTCGCCTATCTCGATCTTTCGTGCAACCGAGAGCCCGGGGTAGCTTTGGCCCTCGAGCTCATAGACCGCCCAGGCCTCACTCGGGGTACGGAGCACCAGGTTTCCCCAGAAGAAGTAGTGCGGCGCTCTCACGAAGACCCCGGCTCGGCCTCGAAGATCACGGTCCTCCCGGCAGGGATCTCCAGCGTCTTGCCTCGATTGAGCGGCGGACCGCCCAGCGGGCGAACCCGCCAGCGGCGGGCGCTTGCCGCCCGTTGCTGACTGTTTGCGCCGGCGAGCGGCGGAATCCCCTCCAAGCTCACCTCAACCGGGTAGCGAAGCAGTACCCGGGCCGGACCGTGGAGGCGACCGCGCGGGTAGTTGGGGCCGTAGAGGTCCGCTGCGACCGTGAGCGGACCGAGCGGCACCAACGAGCTGCCCTGTGGTGGGCAGCGGCGCAGACCGGCAATGATCCGAGGGCGCAGGCGCCAAACGGCGAGTGCTGCCAGCGCCCGGTGGGGCGAGCGCCCATCGAGCTCCCAGCGCGAGAGCGCCCAGGCGCCGGCGACCGGCAGCGCCAGCAGCCGCAGCGAGGCAGGCAGTGCACCCACGGCGAGGCCGATCAGCGGTAGGCGACCAAGCACAGCGAGCATCGCCAGGCAGGCCAGCCAGTAGCCGATGCTGCGCAGCTCCAGCCCTCCGGGCAGGGGCAGCCGCCAGTTCTGGATCCGGTAAATCCGCCAACGGCGGCGAAAGACGACCCGGTAGGAGCGCACGATCTTGCGCGATGTCTGCTCGGACATCACCAACTCACAGAACCGTGTTGGCGATCTGCTTGGCGAGCGACTCGATCGAGGTCGGCGCCAGCAGGAAGATCAGCCCGATCAGGGTGATCAGAATGATCCCGAAGGAGGCACCCACATTGCGCGAGGCGAGTGCCCCGATCAATAAACAGCCCCCGAGCACGATCAGCACCGGCACCGCCCAGTTGGTGAGAAGTGTCCCGAGGCGATTTCCAGCGCCACTCACATTGCCCGCACCTTCGCTGGCGCTGAGCGACTTGGTCACCGCTGCCTCGGCACTCGCCAAGGCGCCGAGCGGCGCTGAACCAGGCGGCGCGGTTGGGGCTGCGCCGAGCAGCGCCACCGCGAGGAGCGCCGATGCTCCCGTGGTAATGAGTCTTCCCTTCATCTCTTGCCTCCATTTCGTTTTTGCATGGTCAGCTCGAGGTCGGGATGACCTCGATGAAGTCGACGTAGGGCCGCTCGCGATAGGCAATGCCCAGTTCGTAGGTGAGCGTGTAGGTGGCGCCGCGGCGATCGGCGGCGCTGACGGTGATCAGCACGGCACCCGAGCCCGGAGCCCCGACCCAGGCGATCTGATCGACGCTGCGAAGCGCCAGGGTGATGGTGGGCAGGGTGACGACAGCTCCGCGAGTCAGGTCCGCCTTCAGGTTCTCAGCCGAGCCCGCCAGGTAGTTGCGGATCACCCGCTTGACAACTTCGGTCACGGCGGGATCGGAGACCTCCTCGCCGGTCGTTGCCGCAGAGGCTGTATCCACCGAAGGGGCACCGACAAAGCTCGGGTAGCTGAGCAGTGAGAGCGGCTGCCCAGTGGGGTGGCGCACCGTCACCGCCAGGTACAGCGGCGTCCGCTGGGTGGAGACCTCTGCGGCGATCGTGATCACCCGGCCTCCGATCAGCGCCGGCTGATCGGAGGCGACCTCGGTCCAGAGCACCCGCTGGATGCCTGAGGCGGCGATGAAGCCGGCTCCCGATTCCAACCCGCTCGAAACGAAGGGAGCAAGCGCCCTGGCGCGGGCACCGGGTCGATCGGCGTCATATGTCAGGTAGGCACGAGCGAACTGAAGAGCGAAGTCCTGGCTGGGGAGATCGGCGCTGGCTGGGGCTCGTGGGCTCAAAGACGGAGGCGAGGAGAACAGCGAGCGCAGGCCGAGTGTGACCAATAGGCCAAGCGCAGCCATAGTGAGGTAGCGCGGCCCCAGCGCTCGCAGCCGGGCAAGGCGGAGGCTCTGACCGTCGCGACTGCCTAAAGCGGCGGGCAGGGGAATCCGCTTGTCGGCAGTCCCAGGCATCGCTAGCGCTCGAAGCCGAAGTCCTCCCGCCCGGCCGAGCCGCCCGCGCCGCGGGGGGACGGCGGGGGCGGGCTCGGGGGGAGGGCAGCCTGAGCCGGGCTGGCTTGGGGGGGCGGCTCTGGGGTTGCCACTGGCGAGCCAACCGGCGCCTGCGTTGCTGTGGGTTCGCGCTCGGACTCGCTTTGGTGGATCTCCCGCGGCCGCCGGCTTGCCTTTGTGGGGCGGGGCCGGGGCTCTGGCTTGAGGACGCGGGGACGGGGTGGCGCCGGTTGGGCGGTCGGCGCCGGTGCCTTCCTCGCTGGTCTCTTGACCAGCGAGGAGAGCGGGAATGTCTGATCGGGCTGGGGGCGTACCGAGGGTGAGCTGGAGAGCTCCAGCGCGCCCAGCGTGGCGGCGGTAACGGCGCCAAGGCCGAGAACCGCGAACCTACGGGCACCCACCGGGGATCCGATCGGACGCGCGGAGACCGCTGGTGGGGACTCATCATCTGGCTCCCGCGCGTTGGGTGCTGCCGTGGACTCTTGGTCCCCGGCAGCGATCGGCTCCTCGGCGGCGAGTGACTCCTCACCGAGCACGAAGACATCGTTTTGGTTTCGTCCTATCGTCCGTTTCACTTCGACGACAAGACGTGGGAGAGGGGAAATCGATACCCCCCCTTTGAACTTTTTTAGCTAGCCGTGAAAACCGAAGGACTCGGTACCGCTCTTGCCCGCAGCGGAGCCTGAGCTGGAGCCCGCGGAAGACGATGACGGAGAACTCCCTGTGGAGGCGGGAGCAGAGGCGGCAGTTTCGGTACTCGGCGGCGAGCTGCTCTCGATCCCAAACTGGGTCTCACCCTGTTGAGTCGGAGTTTCGCTCGGCGGGGATTCGGCAGGGGGAGCGGCCGGCGTTGATTGTGGGTGGCTCGATTCGTTGGCATGATCGGGGTTCGGTTCGGGAGCGGGAGAGGCCTTGCTTTCGGGGGCAGGCGTGGGACTCGGCGTCGACACCGGGGGTTGGGAGATCGGCTCAGAAACCGTCTTCACCTTCGGCGCCGGCGAATGGTGAGTCGGTGAGGGCGGCGGCGCGCTGATTCCGATTCCAGGCCCGACGATCCCGGTCGCGAGACAGGTTGCGGTGGTGGCGACACCAGCGGTGCAGACCGCAGCGATCTTCTGGGCGCTGCCGGCCAGCGCACCGGCACTTCCGCCGTCGCTGGGTTGAAGTGCGCCGGTTGATTTGAAGGCCGCAAGGCGAAGCTTTGCGGCAACCCCCTGCGCAGCGTGTGCCACCTCGCCTAACCAGCGCTGGAGATGATCGATGACTCCAACCCTGGCGGCGACCTGATCGGTTGCAAAACCCGCGAGCGCCAAAGCGCCGCCCAGCTCGTGCAGGTTTTCGTGAAACCGGGTCAGAAACGCGCGGCAGGAGCCGCAGTGTTGGAAGTGGGTATGGAGGATCCGTTCCTCGGCCTCGCTGGCCAGACCGCTGGCCTCCCTGTCAAAGAGCGACCGACTGGCAAGCTGTTGCATCTCGGGACAGAACTCGGCGGCATCGATCGATTCGAGGCGAATTCTGACCTGCCGCGTGGCGCGCTGCAGCAGTTGTTTGGCCGCCGGAAGGCTGACCCCAAAGTGATCGGCGATCTCGCGAGCCTTAAACCCGCGACCGAAACGCAGGACGATGACCTCGCGGTAGTTGCCACGCATTCGACCAAGCGCCTCGGTGAGGCGAACCGAATCCTCATGGATCTCGGCGAGCTCAGCGGGTGTCGGATTGAAGGTTGGAGCCTCCGCCACCGCCTGCAAGCGGTACGGTCGGTCTCAGTGCCCGAGATCGCAGCTCATCAATCGCCGCATTTCGCACACTGGTGAAGAAGGCGGCGCGCAGGTTTCGCGGCCCCCGTCCGGCCTCGATCTGGCAATGAAGGCGGATCAATACATCCGAAACCGCATCCTCGACGTCGGCGCGAGACAGAGTGCCGTCGAAGTGCTTGGCAAGGTAGCGCTCGCCGAGTCCCCGTAACTCTTCGCATTCGCGTTCAAATCTGGCTGCCGCACGGCGGCTGGGCAGGCTACGAAGGATGGCCGAGGCGGCCTCCATTAGAGCTTGCCCCCTTTATCGAGTCGGCGGGTGGATATCGCCCCTTGATACAGACCGCTTCGGTTCATCAGCTCCAAGACGTTGGTAGAAGCGGTTTCGATACCCCATGACCAAAACTCTTTTAAATCCAAGGCGAACCTCCCGGTCCCTTGTTCGGATCTGAGAATAGCTCGGGGAGGGGCGAGCGACAACCGCGCTCACCCCTCCCAAAGCGCCCGAGGCTAGGACGCCTCGGTCTCCAAAAGCGACTCGGGATCGCCGTTTGCAGAGCGGCGGCCTTTGCCGTCGGAGAGGAAGTCGACCCGATCTGCTGCGATCGAGTATTCGGAGCGCTTTGCTCCATCATCGGCCTCCCACTCGCGGAAACGCAGCTGGCCTGCGACGGCCACCTGGCGACCCTTTGTGAGGTACTGGGTGCAGGTCTCGGCCTGGCGACCAAAGACCGAAACGTTGATGTAGAGGGGCGACCCGGTGCGACCGTTCTCCGCCATTCGAATGCGGCAGACCTTGGTCTTCTCGCCCTCTCGCAGGTCGGGATCCTTGGTCAAGGCACCAACCAGGGTTACTGAGTTCATCTCACACTTCTCCTTCCAAGCCCCGTGGGGCTGCTTTGGCTTCTCGAAGCGGCTCGCTTCGATGCTTGGGACCGCATCCGTGGGTGGTCAAGAGGACTCCGGCATCTCGCGTAGCCGTTGCCAGGGGGGCACGACCTTGGCGCGGCGTGCTCTGGTTGTGCCGGTCTCATCGAGGCGGGCGACGAAGGCCTCACCGGAGGCAAGGCGCTGCAGCTCGGACGGGTTGACCTCGAAGCGGTAGCCGCGGGTGCGGGTTCCCTCCGAGGTGGGACGGCCGAGGCCGTCGGTACGAATTGTGCTCTGCCAGGTCGGAATCACTCCGATCAGCTGCCCCACCCACTCCGCATCGGCCTGCTCGCCGAGGCGATGACAGACGATCGCTGAAATCGTTGCGCCGATCCGCTCGCGGACCGCGGGCCCCGCAGCGTGCAGGTCGGCAAGAGTCTGGGTGCCGACCGCGACGCTGAAACCGGCCGCCCTGCCACGGGTATAGAGACGGTCGATCGCCGGTGCCTCCAGGGCGCCGAACTCATCGATGCCGACGAAGGTACCAACCCCCTTGCCCATCAATGCGCTCGCCGCAGCGCCGAGATCGAGCAGCACCATCTGGGCGATCGCACGTCCAACGTTTCCGGTCCGATCGGTGTCAAAGCGCAGGTAGACGACCTCGCGCCGCTCGATCGCCGCGCGCAGGTCGAAGGCGTTAACGCTCGGACGCTCAGGATCGAGCCAGTCGCGGGCAAACCCTGAGGAGGCGAGGTTTTGCAGGCGAGCCGCGAGGCCGGCGATCGCGCGATGTTGATCGGAGCGAAGCCCCTTACAGGTCAGGCTGACCTCATCAGCGGTCCTGGGGTCCTCACACTCCTGCGCCAGGTTCGTCAGCTCATCTGGAGCGCAGTAGCGAGCAACCGTTGAGAGTGTCACCGCCCGCCCGCTGGCGTCGAGAGTTCGCAGGACGAGGCGCAGGAAGGGCGAGGCTGCCTGGCGGTAGAAACCGGCATCGGTCGAGCCCCAGCTCTCGACCGCGATCAGACGCTCGGAGCGCTCATCGACTGAGCCATGGGCGAGAGGGTCATAGGTGCTCGGTCCGTCTGGGGAGAAGAGGTGAAAAGGGACGCCGCGGGCCGCCGCGGATGCCCGCGATGCCTCACAGAGGGCGGCATCGGTCTTGGCCTCCATGACCACAGCGCCAAACCCGGAGCGAACCACATAGTCGACCAGCATCGAGGCCAAGGTGGTGGTCTTGCCGGCACCGGTTGCGCCTGGGATCAGCACGTGGCACCCCGAGCGCGCCGTGCCGCGCGGAATCATCGCCAGCTCACCGCGAGCGGTGCGCCCGATTGGGACGCCCGCGGCAAGAATGCGCTCACGGAGTTTGCCGCGCTCCGCACGGCGGGTGCGCACCGCGTCCAGGGGCCCGCGGCGCTGCGAGGCACTGACGGCGCGATCGGCGCCGGCGCGACGATCCTCGAGGTGAGCACGGGCGCCGAGGCTGAGAATGCCCGCTGCAGCGCCGAGTGTGAGCCCGAGTGAAATCGTCGCGCCAGCGAGGTCGAGATCGCCGGCGCCGATCAGCTCGATCAGCAGTATGGGCGGCGCCACGCTCAGAAGCCCCCAGGTCCAGGCCAGTTGGCGATGGCGAAGGTAGAGCGCGCAGAGAGCGCCGAGGCAAGCTGCCACCGCAAGGCAACCGCCGCCGATCGCGACCAGGTGGGCAAAGACGTTTAGGTTGTGAAGGGCGGGGAGATGAGGGGCAAGACTGGGACGAATCGCTGAGTTCTTCACAAAGGCAAGACGTGCACCAGCGAAAAAGGTGACCCCCTGCCAAGATCTATTTCATTTGGACCCTCGATTTGACTTCGCGCAAGCGCGATCCCTGGGTCGCTAGTCAGCCAGCTGAGGAGAGGCTGCGACTGGGGCTGGCTCGTTACTTGGAGCCAGCCCGCAATCGCTTCGGCTTCAGCCGGTGGTCACCTCTCCGAAGACCACGCACCTTTCGGGCGCTTCCATGTTGAATGTCTGGTAGTCATACCCGAGCTGGCCGCTGATTACCGTCCCGGTGCTGAGCGCACCTGAGAATGTCGACTCGCCGTAGGAGTTTTCTTTGCCGCCTTCTTCATCGAGGCGGATCGAAGCTGCTTTTCCGGCTTTGGCCGACTGATAGCTAAAAATGCTGTTGACGGCGCCGTGTGCTTCTTCACCTTCGACCCTCAGAGCTCAGGACTGAGCCAGCCGAGGAAGGAGAGGTCAACGTAACGTTGACGTTTTCTGCTTCACAGGTTGCGGTGATCGTGAAACCCGAAACCGCCGTCACCTGGACATTGCTCTGCCCTGGAGTGAGGATCTTGAAAATCTTGCTCGGCGTCTGGCCGTTGACCGAGTTCGCGCTGCTGGCGCTGTTGGCCGTGGTTGCGCTGGGAACTGTCCCGAGCGTGCTGAGGTTGATGTTGGCGCCGGTCAAGGAACCATTGGCTACCTTCACTCCCGTCACGGCGGCATTGGCGATCTTGGCGCCGCTGATCGCGTTGCTGTTGATCTTCGCTTCGGTGACAGCGTTGTTCTTGATCTTTGCCGTTGTGATCGCGTTCTTCTTGATCTGGTTGGAACCGACGCTGTTCTTGGCGAGCTTTGTCGCGGCCAAGGCGGTGGCGCCGCCGAGGAGGAGGAAGACGGCGATCGTCGACATCACATTGGCATAGGTCAGCTTGCGGCGGATCGTTCTCACTGGAACTCCCTTTCGTTTAGATGACGAGCGGAGCAGCCTATTTCGCGAGACCCGGACCACGTATGCCGGCTTCGAACAAACGCTGAGTGAGCAAGGAGAACAAAATCTGAATCCAGGTGAGCTACTAGGTCGGGCCTTTTGATTCAAAAAAGTCTGGGTCGTGGCAATGCATTACTTGACCGCGACATTCACCTTTGGTCCAGCTGTAATCACAGTCCCCGGCTGGGCTTCTGAGTCCTCACCTTCGCCGGCTGTTCTTTTTGCCCTTGACCTTCCCCGAGCTTGCATTCGGCCTTTAGAAATGCCTTCTTCGGAGCCTTGAGCTTCCTGCCCTTCAGCTTGGGGACGGTGCGGGAGACTTTGGCGGGCAATGGCTGTGACACCGGGGCCGCCGTTTACGTGAACCGATCGGCTGAGCTTGTCGCAGTCGTTCCAGTCGGAGTCGTGACGCTGGTATCGACTGCCCTGAAGTCGGGGTGGGCGGAGCCGCGATCTGACCGTCGGTCCAGCGGGTTTGCACTGGCGTAGAATTCGGCTTGATAACCACCGCTCAGCGAACAGCGTCCGCGCATCAGCTCTCGGGTCGTGGCCGCTGACAGCTTCGAGAACGGCGGCAAACAGCCGGCATCAACTAGTTCGTCTCTGATGCGACCACCGACAGCTGGAGCCGTAGCCGACGATCTCCGAATCCAACACCGATGCGGCGTCACCACGTACTGCCATGTCCCGGCTCACCTCGAGTCGCTCGATCCGGCGCTCGGTGTAGCTGCTGGGGCGACGTTGTTTGAGGCGCTCGATCTCAGCCGAGGCCTCAACCCCGCTGCTGGGGTAGGCGAAGGACTCCCCGTGGACCATCGCCAGGTTGCGTAGATAGCGCAGTTGCTTGTCGGTGGGCGGTCGCCGTGACGCGGGGCCTGGCTGGGTCGAATCTGGGCTGGCACTCATCGGTGACTCCTCTCGCTCTCGGTTCTGGCTTTCGCCGACGAAGCGAGAAGGCCCGGCAAAGGTCAACGCCGCACCGCAGGGGAGGGGAGCGAGAGCTCCCTTGCGGCGGGGGCCGGTCGGGCAAAATCGAGCGAGGTGGCGAAGGCCGAGACCATGAGCGCAGCCTCCGATAGCTCCTGGACCTTGATCGCCCCGGCAGTTCGAGTCCGCTCTACCGCTGCCTCGACAAAGCGCCGGGTGCGCGGGGCGCAGTGGTAGATGACGCCGGTGAAACGGCGCTCAACGACCGCGCGGCGCCAGGACCGCAACAGCTCATCGAGGACGGCCGCACCCTTGGTACTCAGCTCAACCTCGATCGCCTCCCGCGGCTGACCCTGATCATCGATACGAACCAGATCGGGTCGGTGAAAGCCGCCGCCCGTGAGGGCCGCCGAGAGGATCCGGTCGCCCTCTGCGCGTTCGATTGCCATGATCTCCCGCTCAGAGAGCAGCGTCTCCCCGCAGCGCTCGATCCCTGCTCCGACTTCAGCAACGACCGTATCGTGGCTGAGTGCTGAAGCGGAGACCCGCGCGGGTCGCAGTTCTCGCCGGCCAGCTGCGGCCAATCCGCTCGCGGTGCAGGCCGAGAAGGGACCCGAATTTCCGAGTCCACGAAACACTCGAATCAGGCCGGCCTTTCGAAGCCGGCTCTCGCGCACGATCGTCACCGTGCGGGCGGTTCCTGCCCACGTCGCGACAGCGCTGCGCGGAACGACTCCGTAGCGGGCGATGAACTCAAGTACCTCGAGGTCGCGCTCGCTGATTCGATCTGTTCTCTTGCCATCAGGCATCTCTCCTCCTAGACGTTTCAGCTTTGAAATGGGGACACCAAGAAGAGTCCGGCGCCAAATGTTGGCGCCGGACTCAGAGCTGCTTGAGAAGGAAGCTCAGGCAACTGCAACCAACTCGCGGGCGATCACGGAATGCTTGGAGCGCTTCTGAGCTTTGGCCTTGGACGAAGCCCTGGACTCCCACTCTGAGTAGCGAAGCGCCCCGCGGACCTCGACGCGAGAGCCCTTGCTGAAACCCTCGGCGCTGGTCTCGGCCAGCTGGTCGAAGGCGACGACGTCGATGAAGAGAGGCGGTGTGTTGCCCGGGCCGTTGACGGCGAGCCGCAGATCACAGACCTTGCGATCTCCTCGCTCGTTCAGCTCGGGGTCCTTGGTCAGCCGACCCTCCAGCTCTACTTTGTTCATCTCTTCCTTCCTGTTGGCCCCGATGGGGCTGGTGTTTGCTTGCGAAGCGACCAAGCCCCGGAAAGGCGAGGCGCGCACCGAAGGGGAAGGGAGCGAAGCGACCTTGCGCGGTGAGCCGACGGGGCAAAATGGAGTGCAGCTGCAAACGCCCCCACCGGAGCCGAAGGGGAAGGCGGGGTGAACCCGCTGGATCGGCTGCCAGCTGCGACCGCGCTGACTGCGAGTCCTCAGCGACTTGCGGCCCAGCCAATTGCAACGTCACGGGCGATCACCGAGTGGAGTAGAGCCGGCGCGAACCGGGCCAGGGTTCGGAGCGGAGCTGGCCGCTGATCGCTAGGGGGTCGCCCTCGGAGAGCTCCTCTGCGAGTCGCATGGCGAGCCACCACAGCTCCTGCACCCAAACCATTTCGCCAGTCCCGGTGCGCTCAATTGCTTTTTCGACATAGCACCGGCTGCGCGGGGTGCAGCGATAGGTGACCCGGATGATTCGCTGTTCGGCGACCGCACGACACCAGGCGTCGAGCAACTCATCGAGTCGGGCGGCACCCTTGGCCGTCAGCACGACCTCGATCGCCTAACCGAGCTCTTCGTCGCGATCGACGCGAAGCAGATCGGCGCGGTGGAAGCGACCGCTGGAAAGACTGGCAGAGAGCATCCCCTTTCCCTCGGCGCGCTCGCGGGCGAGAATCTGACGCTTGGAGAGGACCCGGTGGCCGCCTCGCTCGAGCCCGGCGGCCACGTGTGCGACTGTGGATTCGGGGTGGATCGAGGCCAAGGAGATCCGGGCCGGACGGAGTTGGCCATGACGGCTGGCGTGAAGGCCAGACTTGGTGGCGATCAGCAGCGGCTCACCCCTGACAAAGAACTGCTGGACGGTGATCAGGCCGTCCTTGTGCAGGCGCCTCTCGCGGGCGTAGGTGGTGCTACGCGCAGTCGCGGCCCAGCGAGCCACGGCGCTTCGGGGGACGACGCCAAAACGAGCGATGAATCCGAGCACCTCGACGTCGCGCTCGCTGATCAGGTCTGTTCGCTTACCACCCATCTGTGTCCTAGACGTCCGCCCTCGCAGAAAGGGACACCCGAGCAAGAGCCCGGCGCCGCTGGCGCCGGGCTCTTGAGGTTGAAAGTGCTGCTTGTCAGGCGGCAAGCTTGATCTCGCTGGCGATCATCGAGTGCCTGGAGCGCTTTTGAGCTTTGATCGATTGCCAGCTGCAGCTGCGCTCACTGCGAGTCCTCAGCGACTTGCGAGCCGGCCAACTGCACATCGCGGGCGATCACCGAGTGGATGTAGAGCCGCCGCGATCCGGGCCAACGTTCAGAGCGAAGGTGGCCGCTGATCGCCACCGAGTCGCCCTCGGAGAGCTCCTCCGCGAGTCGTACGGCGAGGACGTTGAACGCGGTCACCTTGACGTAGACCTTGTACTTGTCGCGTCGACCATGGACCACGAGCCAGAACTCACAGACATCGCGGCCAGGTACTCCCATCAGGGATGGTTCGCTATCGAGGTGACCGAAGAAACTGACGTTGTTCATCGCAATCTCCTTTCCAGGCCCGTCGGGCCTGCTGTTCGCTTGCGAGCAACCGCGCCCCGCCAGGGGCCAAATCGAGCGAGCAGCGAAGAAGCAGGCCCGCGGAATTCAACATTTGGAAGCAGGTCTGCATGCATCCGGGCGACGGCGGAGCCCCTCAAGGGCTCCGCCGTCATCCCGATTGTCCGCAGTTTCAATCACCGACTCCACATCGCATCAAGCAGCCCGGCCACTTCCTCGCTCTCGGTGCTGTCGAGCACAGTCCCGATCGCCGCAGGGCTCATTGGGCACTGATCCAGGCATTCGGCCTGCTGGAGGTAGTCCCTGATGAAAGCCTCCAATATCACCGAGTCCTGCCAACCGCGGTCTACGTAATAGGCGGGGCCCTCGCCGCTCGCCGGTGTGTCGAGGAGCTCGGTGCCACCGCTCGCGCGGCGACCAATCACAACGCGCTCGCCGGCGGAGATTCGGTAGCGGGCGATTTCTGTGCCCTCGCGCTTGAGGCTGTCGATGTCGAGCTGTACTTCGGTCATGTTGAACCTCCCGTCTCGGTTGATCGAACGGGCGAGCGCATCGCACCGGACAGCTGAGGGCGGAACCCCGAGCCGCAGGCGAGGGGCCGAAGGAGGCCCTTTTAGGGCCTTGAAGTACTCAGCGCCGGTGCCAGGATGGGTGAGCCTCGATCCACCGAGGAGGAAGAGCCGCAGAGAAAGCAGTCCGGCTTAAGACCCCAAGCCGAATGCACCTGGAACAGCCGACCCCGCCGCCCTGCGCCGGCTCGTCTCGACGACCAACTCGGTCGAGCACCTAAACCGCCGGATCCGCAAGAGGATCAAGACACGGGCCCACAACCGGAGGGTTGGCCGATGACCGCCGTCAAGACCTGCGACGCCCGCTGTCTTTCGAATTCAGCAGACGCTGGCCGCGGCGAGCGCCCGACACAGCTCGTCGATTCGCTTCGGCCCGAGCATCGTGATCGGTTCGACCTGCAGCGCCTTCGGCACCGTCCGCAGGTTGTCGAGGCTGATAGCGCACTCCCGCGGCACCCCGCCGAGGTTGAGCTGCACCTCGCTGCGCAGGCCCCAGATGTGTTTGCAAACCGTCGCGATAACGACGTTGTCGAGGACGGGAATAGCCTCGTTGCGCGTGAGGATGCACACCGAGGTGCTCGCCCTCCCGCTCCATCGCGAGCCAGAGATGCCCCGGCGGACGGGGTTCACCATGGTTCTTTGCGGATCAGGTTCCGCGCATTGGCCCTGGCCCAGCGTGCTTCGCGTTCCCGAACCTGCTCAGGCGGGAGCTTCGATTCGCGCTCGAACCACGCCTCGAGTTTGCTTTGCGCCTCAACGACGCGCAAGACGGCGGTTGCGGTCGCCTCGGTCCATTCGGGCGCCTCTTTAAGGACTTGCTCCTTCGCAGTCACGCTCTCAAGCGTAGAGCCAGCGGCTGAATGTCTTCCGGTCGCGTTCATCTACTCCCCTGAGATGGACGCCCGTGTCAAGGGGCGGTTGAATTCTTTGATGTGAGTGGGAGTTCGGGTGGTGGTCCTTGCACTGGGGTCGGGCGGCCGGCGCGATAGCAACGACAACTCGTCACTCTGAGATGCGCGGGTCGGAACCGCAGGACAGTGTCCGGTCGTGAGCTGCCTCGCACTAAGGTCGCGAGTCGGAATCGCATAGGGGAAGACGAGGGTCTCCGGTAGGTCGTCGCCGGCCCCCAGCTCGACCTCGGTATCCAGGCCGCGGATCGTGACGGTCGCCGGGCAGACAATCAGGTCATAGAGGACCTCGATCGCCTCATCGCGGGTCAGAACCAGGACCGGGCGGCGCTTCGCATCCGACGGCTCGTGCCACCAGATCTCACCCCGTCTCAGCGGTACTTCTCCCAGGAGAAGCCGATCGCGTCCTCCTCTTCATCGAGGTGCCTGAACACCGACGCCGAGGATGCCCGCGCGAAGGCCGAGAGGTTCCCCCACGCGTCGATCACGTCACCGGGCTGCACGTCCTCCAGCGCCTCCAACAGCTGCTCAACCTGCTGGTCGGAGAGCGTCTCGACCCGCTCTCGCAGCTTCTCCTTCGCAGTCATGCAGCAAAGGGTAGCGCCCGCCTCGACGACCTTCCTCACCTCAAGCCGCGGCGCTGTCACCGCCGCGAGGTCGAGCGACCGACCGTCACGATTCGGGAGGGAGCGAGGCCGAAGCATTCATGGCGAGCAAGCAGTCGAGATCTGATTCCTTCTGCGCCGCGAACGAAGGCGAAGCACGTGTTCGCGGCGAAAAACAAACCACGGCCAGGAGGCAGGGAGGTCGCATAGCGGCGCTATTGGGCCGACCGAGGAGCCGGCCGCGACCAAGCTGATCTACCTGGCGATCTGCCGGGCCCAGGCCAAGCGGCAGACGGTCCACAACTGGACCACTGCTGCCGGCCGCTGAAGATCCACTTCGGGGATCGGATCCCCGGGTGAGCACGACGATCAGATCTGAAGCAAGCGTCCCGGTCTCAGACACAGTTCTTCGGACAACCTCCAGCAGACAGCCTGACCCGCTTGCCCGCTCGCACCGTCGCCCTCCGCCACAGCCACGAAACACAAGCCGCCCAGATCAACCGACCCCTTGTTGCGCCCGTCCTCTCCTACCCCATCACCAACCCTCATACCCAAAAAATTCCTCTCCATATCCCCATTCATCCCAACCCACTGACCTCCCGGTACCTGCAAACCCTTTCCAACTCAGCAGCCACCCACTACATCACCACCAACTGCCCAAGCAGTGCCCCTGACCCCGTCATCTCACAATAGTGTGGGGGCGGGGTCAGGGGCACTGCTTGGGGGGAAACGGCTCTGGAGAGCGGGGTGGGTGCGAACGGCTGGTTCAAACCCCCGTTCGCAGGGTCAATCGCAGCAGTCCCGGGGGTGTCCCCTTTTGGCGCCGGCTTGCGTCTTACTTGAAAAGCAGCCAAGCTATGCGCTCAGAGTGCATGGCCATACATCGTGGGAGGCAGCAAAATGCGCTCAAAGAATTGGCAACGAAATGATGACAGCGGGGCCGGTCGCGGCCGGCGAACGGCTACTCGACGACGGTCTCTGAAGGGCCGGTGGTGGTGGCTCGCCGCCGTGGCGATTGCGGTCGTGGGGTCGGCTCTGATCCCGGCGACCGCAAACGCCGGGCCGGCGCGCTACGTGTTTGAGATGTGCGACTCCTCGCTTCCGGGCGGTGGCGTCACCGGCGTCAGGTACGGGCAAAATCCGGGCCAGCCCTGGGAGGGGGTCGACAACTGCGAAGAGCCCGGTGGATCGCTCGCAATCCATCTTCTTGGTTCGATTGGGCCTGGTGGATACGCGACCTGGGCGCTGCCGATCGAACCGCCGCCGGGGGGGACGATGGAATCGACATCCATTTCGGGCGCGGTTTGCCTAACGCCCGGCACCTATGGCTACATCCTCAACCCGGGTTGGCCACCCTCCCAATACTGCTTAGAGGAAGATCGTCCATTTCGCCTAGCGCAGAACTTTCGGGCGTTTGACGTCGTGCTCGCCTGCGATGAAGGCTGCCAACCGGGTGCGTGGATCTTTGCTCATTACTTCGCCACGATCGAGGTTGACCCGGTGCCGCCTACGCTCAAAAGTCCAGAAGGCTCGCTCCTGGCTGGCGGAGTGATCCGTGGTCACGCAACCCTTGGGACAGAAGCTCACGACGAAGGCGGCGGCGTCAGCAACGTCTCCGTCAATGTCAATGGTCTGCCGGCAGCCCAACCGCAGGTCTCCAACTGCGACGTCGCCCAGGTCAATAACGCCAGCGTGCAGGGGACTGTTGCGGCCGCGATCACCCCTTGCCCTACCAAAGTGAGCGCGAGCTGGACGCTGAGCACCGAAACATATCCGTTTCACAACGGCTCAAACTCCGTCCAGATCTGCGCTTCTGACTTCGCGACACTCGGGGAACCAAACACGACCTGCTCTGCGGTAAAAACAGTCGACGTCGATGACTCCTGCAACGAATCCGCTGTCGGCGGCGGGGAAGTGCTGAGCGCGCAGTTCGCGGAATCAAACGCAGAAACCGTCACCGTCCCCTACGGCAAGGGAGCTGAAGTGACCGGCCAGCTCGCCGACAACGCCGGCGATCCGGTGGCCGGCGCAACCCTCTGCGTGAAGATGCAAACCCAGGGGCTTGAACCCAGCGCCCTGCCGGTTGGCACCGTCAAGACCGATGCCAACGGAAACTACGCCTACAAGGTGCCGGCGGGACCGGATCGCAACGTGATCATCGGCTACCGTCACAACGCTTCGCAGGTTGCCCGGCAGGTGCGCTACTACTCCCGCGCCGAACCGACGCTGAAGCTGGCGCCGCAGAAACTGACCGACCATCACCGCGTCCACCTCTGGGGGCAGGTGCCGGGACCCAATCCGGTCGGGCGCGTCGTCGTCCTGCAGGCGAATGTGCCGGGGTCGAAACGATGGATCACCTTCCGCCAGACAACTACCGGCGCCCAGGGATCGTTCAGCAGCGGCTACAGGTTCTTCGCGACCACGAGGACGACGACCTATCGATTCCGAGCGCTGGTGCCAACCCAAGCGGGATACCCCTGGGTCGAAGGCGCAAGTCCGGCGGCGAAGGTTCGAGTCAAGGGCTGACTACACCGGGGCTACGCGGCACTCGTGGACGCGGGTTCCCGGATCGTTCGTCGATTGATCCGAGCTCCGGAAGCGGGCTCGAATCGACCGTAGAGAACCTCAGGGTCAAAGTCCACTTCGCCTGGCCACTCAACCGTCCCTGTCTCCGGATTGACGCGGACCTGCTCAAAGACCTCGCGGCGTTCGCGGATTGGGGCAAACACCGGGCCCTTCGAAAACAGCTCGCTGAAATCAATTTCCTTTACTGCACCGTCGGAAAAGGTCGCGCGAATCCACAGACCCTCCAGGGGCTGAACCTCAGTCACGTGGATCATCTCGGTCATTGCAGTGGCTCGATTTTCTCCGGTCGGTCGTTGTTGACGGCTCGCTGCCAATTGGCTTCGAGCTCATCGCGGTGGCGCTCGACCCATTCTCGCACGAGTCGGAGAGCACGATTCGAAAGAGACCCTGCAAGTACCTCTGCGGTTGCGATCTCGATCTTGGCGTGTTCGCCGCCATAGCGTGCGTGGAAGTGTGGCGGTGGATGATCGCCGAAGTACATCTCGATCACGATCCCGTAGAAGCTGCTTATACGGGGCATCGGGCGAACTGCTCTATTTGAGGCAAATCGCCTCGACTTCGGCGGCGGCGGTGCCACCGGAGTTGCTGGTGATGCGGCCGATAATGCCACCGACATTCGCATTGCTGACTGGAAGGGACTCAATCACCCCGACTTCACGGTTGCCGGGGTTTGTGAAGACAACACCGCCGGTGAGCAAGCGTTCGCCGGGTTCACAGGAAGCGTTCTCGCTGCTCGAGGCAGTCCATGTCGGATTCGAAGGAACTTCCTCAAGGTCGGCGATCGGGGTGCTGTGGGTGGTCACCGGGCCCAAGGCGCCCCCGTAGACGGAGTTGGGAGCGAGAGCCGAGGCGGTGACGGCGTCGGGGGAGAGGGCTTCGGGGCCAACTGCTCCCTTGGCTACTGCCTTGGAGATACGGCGGCGCTGCCAGCGATGCGGAACTGACGGCACCGTTGGCGAGAGTTCTCGCATTGACGGCGGCCGTTGCCAATGCCTTGGAGTGGACGGCGTTCTTGCCCAGAGCCTTGGCGCGCACCGCCCCCGGAGCGATCGCGTTGGCCGTGACCGCGCCCTTGGCGATGTCGGCCTTGGTGATCTTGGTTCCGGTGCCGGCAAATGCTCCGATGTTGCCAGCGAGGGCGACGATCAGGGCGGGGTGCCAGTGCCCGGTGCGGGTCGCTTCAGCTTTGGTCTGCTCATCTCTGCCTCCTTGGCGCTTCCGGGGATCGGAAGGATTGAGTCTAGGTTTGAACACCGATGAGACGTTGAAGTGGCGACTTTGGGGACACCTCTCACCCCCACGCCGCACCACAGCTACCCATCGACGTCTTGTATGAGGATGCGGAGGGCGGCACGGCCCTCGCTAATGCAGCGGCTGACCTTTCGATGACTCCAGGCCTGGCGATCCATGACCTCGGCGTAGGAGTAGCCGAGGCCGAAGAAGCAGTAAGCCGTGCGCTCGTCGGGCTTGAGGCTGGCAAGGCCGGCGAAGAAAACTCTCACCTCCTCCCCACGCTCGGCGACTTCGACGGGATCGGGTCGCTCGGAGATCTTGTCCGACAGCGCCGCATCGGAGTCATAAAGCCGTGCCAAGGCTGAGCTCACCGCGGGCCTGGTACCGGTGATCCCGCTTGCCGATCGCCCAGGCTCGGTGCTTAATCGGCGAGCATGAGCCAGGCGATGGCATGCTCATCGGAATGTCCGTTGTAGTAGCGAAGAAACTGGACGCAACCCTCCTGGAGGGCATCCTCGGCGGCGTCGCGACTTGGAGCGTTCCGTAGGGCCTGGGCCCGGAGAAGACCTTGCTTGGCGGCCAGCAACCGCTCGAGGATTCGCGCTCGGGAATTGGCTGCGTCTCGGTTTCGTGTCGGCCGGGTCGCCACGCGGCCGTCGTTGCACGCGGAGCGTGCGATCCTGCGGGCGCTGGCGAAATCGGCCGCAGCTCGGGACCCAGGCGGGAGCCAGACGGTCTTCGTATGGTCTGCTGCACAGAGGCCCGGGGCATCATCGAAGTGCGCGGGAGGAACTCGAGAACCGGCATATGGGTCTGCTATTCGAACACGGCCTTGAGCCCCGGCCGGCACGAGGTAACCATGCGTCGTCGCGGGGCCATGGCCAGCCATAGACTCGTTTAGCCTTGACTCGCAAGCGAGATGTCAAGCAGTTCCGCCAGGCTTGGGAGATCGGACTGACCGTCGCGGAACGCCACGCGGCCAGCGAGGCCCTGCACGCGGACAAGGAAGCCTCTGGCAAGGCCGAGCACCTGAGCTATGGAGATCTGCTGGCTTGGCTGCGACAATGGAGACAACGCTGATGACCACAGCCGCAGCCTTAGACGCTTCGCCCGTCAAGGTTCTGCGCTCGATGCGCGGGTCGATCGTCGACGCCCGCCTCGCCTATCCGGGGGTGCTCCATGTGGACGTGCGCGACTCGGCGGGCGAGCTTTGGCGCCTCATCACCCAGGATGCCGAGTGGACTCCCTCCGATCCAGCGCAGCTAATCGGCCGCTCGGTCGAGAATGCCCAAATCGATGAGGAGAGTGGAACGCTTCACTGCAGGCTCTCAGACGGTTCTCGATTTGATGTTGTGCCGGCCCAACAAGAGGCCGACGACGATCCGCCGAATTGGGAGCTGATCGCACCAGACGGCCTGGTCTTGGAGTTCGGGCCAGGAATGCGTTGGCGCATCGGCAGCGCCGACGCGCGCGTGTCTTCGCCGTAAGCATTAATCATGCCGCTCGGCAAGGCTGGGCTCGCCACATGCCTGGCGACGGTGACCGCGCTTGCCGATCGCCCAACCTCGGTGCTTGACGGCGAGCATCAACCAGGCGATGGCATGGTCATCGGAATGTCCGTTGTAGTAGCGGAGAAACTGGACGCAACCCTCCTGGAGGGCATCCTCGGCGGCGTCGCGACTTGGAGCGTTCCGTAGGGCCTGGGCCCGGAGAAGACCTTGCTTGGCGGCCAGCAACCGCTCGAAGGATTCGCGCTCGGGAATCGGCTGCGTCTCGGTTTCGTATCGGCCGGGACGTCATGCGGCCGTCGCCGCACGCGTAGCGTGCGATCCTGCGGCCGCTGGCGACTCGGCCGCAGCAAGGGACTCAGGCGGGAGTCAGACCGCCCTTCGTATGCCCTCTTCTTCAGGTAGGAGGGCATCCTCAGGAAGGAACAGACCGCAGTCAGACACGGGTGAGGAGATCGAAGCGGAGAGCTGCGCGAGTCGGTTGGACGTAGTGGCCGTCGTGGCACAGGAGGCCGGCGTCGACCAGTTCGGTGACCGCGTTGACAATCGCCTCTCGCTGGACGGCATCCTCGGGGTTGGCGGAGAGCACGCGGGTGAGCTCGCCCTGGGAGAGTCGGGTCGGGTCAATAGATAGGACGAATGTGAGCGCATTGCGTTGGAGCCTGGCTTCCTCCCCACTCGGCGGCGGTGGATCGCGGCGCGGGTTACGGTGCCCCTGCATAGGAGCTTGACCTCCTGCATCGGCCCCGGGTGCGTGTGCGCGCCGCGCAGGGCATTTTCTCGTTCGCTGCCTATAGAGCGGCGGGGAGAAAGTTCGCCCCCCGAAACGCCCCACCCGGAGGCGATGGACCGAGCCTGTCGCTCTATTAAGGGAGAGCCGCAGGTGGGGCGAGCGGGTCGAGCTGAGCCGCCGCCTCATCGATACCCTCGACGGCCAGCTCCCAGCCGGCCGTCTGGGCCAGATCCTGGAGGCGCTGCAGGTGGTCATAGAGGAGGTGGCGGCGGAGGTAGACCAGAGCTTCGGCGGGTTGAGCGACGCGGCGCGAGTCAAGCTCGGCCTCCTGCGCGCCGATCACGGCGCTCTCGGCGACGAGCACCTCCTCGCGCCCCTCGCCAGCCAGGTAGGCACTGCGCAGCTCGAGCCCCAGCTCGGCCGAGCAGCTGGTCAGGACCAAGACCGCAGCGCCGGCGTCGCATTGAAGCGTCTCGCCGCCGACCGGGCGGCCGTCGACCAAAAACCGAAGCGATAGCGGAGTCCGTGCCACCGACCTACCGTAGCGTTCTCGGAGGCGGGGAGTGCCTCGCCCGAGCTCAATCGAGGTCGGCATAACCAATCATTCGGCATCAAGAGCAATCCATTCGATCTCGCCGTTGACGAGCGGGACCTCCATCGGGAAACGCGCGGCCCAGACGCTGCGCTCCCAGCGGGTGAAGCCGCCGTAGCGGGCGGCCCGCACCCGCTCCTCGTTACTCATTCGAGCAAGGCGCGCCAAGAAAGCATCGCGGCGATCGACGGGACTGAGGAAGTCCTCGCCGACCGAAGTCTCCTCGCTGAGCGGACGCTCAGCTGTTTTATTCGTCCTCGGATGGTCGCTCACCATTGCATCGTCGACCTCGCCACCGTTTGAAGCTCTGGGACGGTTCATGGCGATGAGATCGAGCGGCTTTTATCGGCTCGGTATCTGCTCGTAAGCGCATTGGCCTTGCCGACCTGGGCCAGGGCGGAGAGGGTGAACTGGATTGGGCTCTCACCCTCACGCTGCAGCAAGGTCAAAGACAAGCGGTGCAAGTTGGGGCCGGTGCCCGGATCGACGGCGAGAAGCGGCCGGGGGTCGGTTCTCGACAGCGAGCAGACGACGAGAGCGGCGTCTAGATGGCCGGGTTCGACAATGCCGGCAGAACGAGCATTGTCGAGCAGGGACCTCAACTCGTCGGCATCGCTTTGGGGACCGATTGTCGAGATTGGGCCTGAGTCGCTGGCCAGCTCAACCGCGGCCTTGACCCGATTGAGCTTGAACCGCCTTCGCGGTTTCGCCTGCGCGCTACGGCGGTCTGCGGATCGCGATTGCATCTGGTCCTCCTCTCTGCTGGTCCCCCCGCCCGATGCGGGAGCCGGTGCGACCGATCCGCACGCTCGGCGTGCGAAAGTCGGACGCCGGCGATTCGCAAATCGGACGGGTTGATCGGCGAGTTGAGAGCGGGGGGGGCGGAAATTCGCCCCCTCATCAGAGAGGGGCGGGGTTACCCTGGGCGCGAAAGAATCTCGTGGCCTCCGACGCGAAGCCAGACAACATGGGTCTCGCCGGGCCTGCGCTCGCTGGCGTAGCGAAACGTGGCGCGGCCATCGCCTGAGTAGGACATCTCCCAGAGGTCCTTGGTGCCCTGCACGCGCTTGATGCGCAGAGAGCGTGGCGGCTCATTTCCAGCCCTGAGGGCATCCACCAGTTTCGCGACGGCCTTGCGGAATGCCCGCCGTTGCTCGCAAGGAAGGCGTGTGAACTCGCGGGCGAAGCCCGCCGACAGCTCGTAAGTTGGGCTCACCGCTGAGGCTGTTGCGAGGCGGCCGCGTCGAGACGATCAAGCGCGTCGAGAAACTCCTCACCGCTGAGCGGCCGCTCGACCTCTTCCGCGATCACCTCATCGGCGGACTCCGGAGCAAGCACGAGCGAACCGTCGCGGCGGTGCTCCAAGACCTTGTAGCGACCGAGGCGTGATTGCGAAGCGTCGGCCGCGGTGATGTCAACAACGAGCATCTTCATTCCCTCCAGTGTCTCAGGCACGACAGGCAGCGGCAAGTCGAGCATCTCTACGTGGCATCTGGTCACCGTGCCAGGGCAGCGAGTCCCTCGGCCGTTTCCAGCTCGTCCGCGTTGTCGACCAGCTCGCGGCCGCTCTCCTGGAGCTCTGAGGCAACAACTTCACAGATGTCGGCGCCATTCCACGGTCCCGGCCGGTTCATGTAGGAGGCGATGCGGTCGAGTCGAGCGCTGTCGGCCTGGTAGCTGCTGGCAAGCGCGTTGGCCTGCTCGACTATCTGGTCGAGGACGCGAACGGTGAAGTCGACAGGGTTCTCGCCGTTGTGCTGCTGGAGCTTCAGCGACCTGCCGAGAAGGGTCGGGCCGCTACTTGGATTGACAGCGAGGATCGGCTCGGGATCGCTCAGCGAGAGCGGATAGATGGCGAGGCAGACATCGGGGCGAGCACGCCGGATGACACGAGCAAAGAGTGCGTCGTCGACCAGAGCATTGAGCCTATCGGCGTCGCTGTGGGGGCTGACCGGTGAAACCGCGCCCTCCAGATTGCGCAAGTCAAAGGCGGCGCGGCGGCGATCGAGAGTGAACAATTCCTGCGGAGGAGCAACCCCGCGAAGATCCCGCTCGCCTTCGGCGACCGTGATCAGGGCCCCCTCTCGGGCGAACTCCGTGCCGCAGTTGTCGCACTCGATGCGACTCCCGGGCTCGGTCAGAGTGTCGGCCTCGGCGCTGGAGCACTCAGGGCATCGCAATTTCATTTCTTCCTCCCCCTTCTTGGCTCCGCCCAGTGCGGGAGCCGTCGCACCCGATTGGCGCGCTCAGCGTGCGAGGATCGGGGTGGCGGTGACCCGCGAATGAGCGAGAGTTGATCGGCATGGAGGTGTGAGAGCTGGGGGCGGGAATTCGCCCCTCGATGCATTAGCTCGCTTTGTTGAGCGGCCCCTCAGGTGCGAGGGGAATTTAAAACCCCGCAGGCACCCCCTTCGCAAGTCGCACAACAAGCGATCTGAAGAGGACAAGCTAGGTCTGTGCCATGCTGGCGTGCCTAGGATGTGGATATGGCCAGCGAGCGCGGCCCGCTTGATTCGCTCCGATACCGGCATCGGAGCTTCTCGATCCCTATTCTCCTATCTCAGTACATATCGGGCAGGCGGAAATCCCGTCTGATCCAGCTTTTACCTTCGTGTCTAGATGAGAGGCCATCGCAGCAGTCGAATCCTTGTCGCGGGCAAGGATGCCCGCACCGACGCCATCGCCGCCGCTTTGGCAGCTAGCCCTCTCACAGCCGAACTCTACGCACTGTCAGAACTCCAAAACCCGCCTGGGCTTCTGCGGGCCTGCAAGGAATTACGGCTTGGGTCGCTCACTGATCTGGACTGGTTGGAGTCCGCGACCCGCGAGATCGCTCCCGACCTTGTCGTCGTCGGCCCTGAGGAGCCGCTCGCCGCTGGCTACGTCGACCGCCTTGATGAGATGGGCATTGCCGCCTTCGGACCTTCTAGCGAACTCGCCGAAATCGAGTCGAGCAAGACCTGGGCGCGTGAACTCTTGGAGAAATACGACATTGCTGGGAACCCGGACCACCGCGCCTTCGCAAGTGCTGAGTCGCTGCGAGAGTACATGGAGGAACTCGGTGATTTCGTCGTCAAGCCCGATGGCCTTACTGCAGGCAAGGGAGTCAAGGTCTTCGGCGAGCACCTGCACTCGATCGACGAGGCTCTCGCCTATGCGCTCGATGTGCTCCAGACCCACCCGCGGGTACTGATCGAGGAGCGACTCGAGGGCGAGGAGTTCAGCCTGCAGACGATCACCGACGGCGCCGCAGTAATCCACTGCCCGCTCGTGCAGGATCACAAGCGTGCCTTCGAGGGCGATCAGGGGCCGAACACCGGCGGCATGGGGTCCTACTCATGCGCGGACTTCTCCTTGCCGTTCCTCAGCGACGCCGATGTGCTCCAGGCGCACACGATCTCCGAAAAGGTGGTCGCGGCCCTGGCTTCTGAGACCGGCAGGCCCTACAAGGGTGTTCTCTACGGCGGCTTCATCGCAACTTCTGACGGCGTTCGCCTGATCGAGTACAACGCTCGTTTCGGTGATCCCGAGGCGATGAATGTCCTCCCGATTCTCGACGCCGACTTTGCCGAGATCTGCTTCGCTGTCGCCGCAGGCGAGCTTGGCAAAGTTGACTGGTCCTTCCAGCCGCGAGCCACCGTTTGTAAGTACGTGGTCCCCGAGGCCTACCCAGAGAAGTCCGAGCCGACCAAGCTCGGAATCACCCCGACTGAGCTCGATCAGTTTGGTGCCACCTGGTATTGGGCGGCCTGCGAGCAGCACGGCGAGGACATCTTCATGACCTCCTCACGGACCGGTGCCTTCGTCGGCAGCGGGAACTCTCTGCAAAAGGCCGAGGCCGCCGCCGAGCAGGCAGCCCAAGAGCTAGGACGCGGCCGCTCGATCCGCTACCGCGCTGACATAGGCACTGAACCGCTTATTCGTAAGCGGATCGAGCATATGCAGAAACTGCGCGGTTCGCAGTTTCGCCCGCACGCGTCTTTCTAGTTGCGCCGTTCGCTGAGGTAGCGCTCGGCGCAGATGCTGCAGTTCAGCTCGTATCGCATCTGCTCGTCGACCTTGCGTTGAGGCTCCTTACAAGCCCACCAGACGAGCTTGGGATTGTCGCTCTCATCGTGCAGCTGGGGGTGGGTGCAGATGTGATGTAGGGCGATCCTTCCACACGGAAGGCGAAGCTCCCGGCAGTTGGGCACATTCGCCCCCGGTTCGGGCCCGTAGTAGGCGACGGTCTCGACCTCGACCTCGCCAGTATCAATCGCCTCGATCGTTCGGTGACAGCCGGGGCACTCCGCCGCTTCGCTCACGGACCCAAGCATTGCTTGTCAGTCAATCGCTGGCTGCGGCCGATTCATGTAGGAGGCGATGCGGTCGAGGCGGGCGCTGTCGGCGTGGTAGCTGCCGGCAAGCGCGTTGGCCTGCTCGACTATCTGGTCGAGGACGCGAACGGTGAAGTCGACAGGGTTCTCGCCGTTGTGCTGTCGGAGCTTCAGCGAGCAGCCGAGCAGGGTCGGGCCGCTACTTGGATTGACGGCAAGGATCGGCTCGGGATCGCTCAGCGAGAGCGGATAGATGGCGAGGCAGACATCGGGGCGAGCACGCCGGATGACACGAGCGAAGAGTGCGTCATCGACCAGAGCATTGAGCTCATCGGCGTCGCCGTGGGGGTTGACCGGTGAGACCGCGCCCTCCAGATTGCGCAAGTCAAAGGCGGCGCGGAGGCGCTCGAGCGTGAACAATCCTGCGGAGAGGCAACGCGGCGAAGGTCTCGCTCGCTTTCGGCGACCGTGATCAGGGCCTCCTCTCGGGCGAACTCGGCGCCGCAGTTGTCGCACTCGATGCGACTCCCAAGCTCGGTCAGACTGTCGACCTCAGTGCTGGAGCACTCAGGACATCGCAATTTCATTTCTTCCTCCCCTTTGTGGCTCCGCCCAGTGCGGGAGCCGTCGCTGCCGATTGGCACGCTCTGCGTGCGAGGATCGGGGCGGCGGCGACCCGTAAGGGCGGGAGTTGGTCTGCGTGGAGGTGTGAGCGTTGGGGGGCGGGAATTCGCCCCGGGGCCGACTGTCGATTGCATCGACCCCCTGAGATCAGAGCATGAAGGGGTCCAATCAGGGTTGGGCCGGTTGGTGCCCCGTCGCTCCGATTATCTGGAGCTCTGCCAGAAACGAGCGCACGGCAAGGCCTCTCGGTGGCAGAAGTAATCGCGCTCTTACTGGCAGAGCGAGCGCTAATCCTCCGGAGGTGTCTCCCAAAGGGTCGTCGAAACCAGATCGAGACGCGAGGTGGGTAGCAAGCGCTCGAGAAATACCGCCACGACTTCACCGGCGCCGGTTGCCGACGGAGCTCGCACCCCCTCACGGCCGAGGTGGTGGGCTGCCTCTCCGATCTGCTGACAGGCACTGGCTTTGGTCGAGTAAAGCTGACCAACGGTCAGCTCTAACGCGTCAAGTGCCAAAGGATCGGTCAGATCTAGGCACCCAGCTTCAGCTTGTACTCAAGTAAGTGACGCGGCATGAAGTCGATCGGTTCTCGGCCGGCCTGGCGAGCGAGACGATGGAACTCGGCCACCGCGACATCAACGGAAAGGCCAAGGTAGAGGGTTGCGAAGCTGTTCGGTGGATTCCAGCGTCCGCCGTTCGTACGCGCCCCAGCGCCGGGCTGCGAATAGCTCCACTCGACTGCCTGATGGCGGAATCCACGGCCCGAAATCGCGATCGGGGGCAGCCCATCAATAACCGTGGTTATGTGAGCTGGCGCCACGAGACAACGAAATTCGCGGTTTAGACGAAGACGCCCTCGGCCAGCGCCTCAACCGCGCCGAGAACCCGGCGGTACTCCCCCCTTGTTAGAAGATCGATGGGCTTGTTGTGATCGAGCATCTGATTCGGAGCTAGGAGCCAATCGTGAGCGGCCTGCGGCTGTAGAACATTCGATAAGCGGTCGAACACGTAGATGATCTCAAGCAGGCGTTCACGAGCCTCGGCACGCGGAGCCGTCTCTCGGTGCAGCCACCGAGAGACCGTTCTCGGCGTGGTTTCAAGAACACGCGCAAAGTCTGAGTAGTCAAAGCCGACTCCCTCGCTAGCAACCTCAAGCCTCTCGACAAGATCCTGCAACATATCCCCTTTCGTGTCGTCCGATCTGTCCTCTAGTTTGTCAGATGCAATGGATGGTGCTCTGAACGCCCTAACGACGGTGCCCGAGTTCTTGCAAGACGCAAGTTATTTGCCGCGGGTGACCCGCCACGGGGGAAGAGTGTTTGAGGAGGCGCTTGCCCCAAGCACTCTGTTTGATGAAGGCATTCATCTCCGCGGCTGCATCGTTGAGGCCACTTATGCCGCTGAGGAGCCGCCAATCCTGCGACGACTCGGGGATGACTCAGTGCCGATTCTGGTCGACCCTCAAACCCTTCGATTTACTGACGAAAGTTTTCTTGAAACGGGGGAGTTTCTCCACATTGCCCTATACCCCCCGCGAGCTGATCACGTCGGAGAGCGTCGCTTGCGTCGATGCCGATGCGTTTGCCCGGGCGGTTCTCGAATTCGAGCAAGCGAAGGGCTGCGCGGCATTTATTTCCCCGACTTGGCCTCTGCATAACCAGAAGCTCGACTCGTGGATTAGGGCGAGTCGGCGGTTGTGGCAGGCAACCTGTGACGCAAACGGAAGCGGCGATATCGAGGCTCGACCGCTGCTTGCTCAGGTGGCGCCAGGAAGAGCGGCAATCGAAGCCCCCGACTCACTCGTTGAGGGACTGATGGATTTGCCGGTTGACGGCGTATATGTTCAACCGCTGGCCCTCGATCCTGTCAATGACAGCGTCGAGAAGCTCCTTCGCTACGTGCGACTGTTGGAGGCCTTTGAGGAGGCGGGGCTGTCGGTGATCGCATCGAGGGTTGGCGCGTTTGGAGTTGTCCTTGCGGCGCTTGGCATTTCTGCGTTCGATTCTGGACTCGGCCTTGCCGAGGCTTCCAATTTGGCAAGCTTGAATCGGAAGAAACGCCAGAGCGAGCAATCTAAGAAAGGCCCAAAGGGCAGCCGTCGCATATATCTGAATCCGCTCAGAACCACGCTGGCCGCTCGGCAGGCTGAATTGATCCTCGGTCACACCGGCCTGGCGAGACGATTCGCCTGCAACCCTCGGTTGTCGCCGGTTTCAGAGGCTGGACGAGTTGCCACAGCGCGTTCGGCAGCACTTCCTCTGGACGCGTAATGAGGAGGTCCGAGCAATCCGTGACCTCGAAACACGATCGATGAAGCTTGGCCTAATTCACGAGGAGCTTCGCAGTGCGCGGGAGGTTGGACGACTTGTGCGCAGGACTCTGATGAGCAACTTGCCTGATTTGCCTTCGTTCGATCACACAGATCGGTGGATCCGGGTGCTCGGCCGTGAGGCCGAAGCTCGCGCTGTCGCCTGAGTGTTGGGCTTCCCAATCATCGGGTTGAGCCGGACTAGGTTCCACAGAGTTTCGGTGAAAACCGGCCTGATTCAGTTTCTAAGATGGGAAAGGGTTTGGGCCGTTTTAAGCTGTGGATCCGTGAGCATTCTGTGTCACATCATGGGTAGAGTTCGCCCGGATGCCGCGGTTCATGGTTACGTGGCTGGGCGTGTTCGACGATGAGATGGGTGCCGCGCTCGAAGCCGAGGGCATCTACTGGCAGGCGGGGATCCCGATCGAAGCCCGCTCAAAGCGCATGCACCACCATTTGATGATCGCTACCACGAGCGTCTTTGCAGGAAGCTCTGCGTTCACCAGGTCCATCGAACAACCTCCCTCGGTAGAGAAAGAGAAAGACCCTCCACGACCGGCGTAGAGGGCCTTATCTCAGGCCGGTTGTTCGACTGCTATCAGTCAGCGGTGGCGATCAGGACCGAGCCGAACTAACGTCTAGCCGGTCAGAGGTCGTTGAGTGAAGGTTCGACGGGAAACCCGGCGAACAGATCGGTGGTATAACGAGCACATGGGTTCCCGGCTTCCCAGGGGAGTGGTCCCTAGACGTTGGCCTTCCCCCGCTATGGCTCTCGCGATGGTTGCGTTGCTCGTCGCCTTGGGCGGCACCGGCTATGCGGCTTCTGCCGGAAACTCACCCGCAGCCAAGCACTCTCCCCTGATGCTGAAGCTCGGACACCGGGGACCACGCGGCTTGCCGGGAGCTCCAGGGCCGCGCGGTCCCTCCGGGCCGCAGGGTGTTCGGGGGTCACTGGGCGTTCCCGGAGCAGCCGGACCAACTGGAGGCCAGGGTCCGCAAGGGGTTCCAGGTGACGCTCGCGCATACGCTTACGTGGAACCTCCTTGCAACGGATGTGGAGAACTTCCCGCCAACTTCACGGCGCTGCAGGCAGCCCAAAGCAAGAATGTCGCCCTTGCGGGGCATAGCAATGCCTACGGGACCGACGTCCAGGGCACTGCCCCCGGCACGTGGTGCTTCATTCTGGAAGGCGGGGTAGAACCGGGCAGCGCCACGGTTGTAACCAGCGCCGTACACACGGAAGACGAGCGGTCCTCCGACGTAAGCGCGGAGTGGGTTCCGCATGCCCCTGACTGTTCGTCGAGCCAGATCGAGATAAGAACCTTTGCCACCGCGATTAAGGAAGGCAACATAGTCACGGAACCCGCCTACGCCGTTTCGTTCTCCTTCGTGGTCTTGTCTGCTGCTCAGCCACCGTCCGGCGGCGGGACGCCACCCAGCTTCGAAGGGCTGCAGAGCGCGTTCGCCTGCTCCCCAATCCCGCGGGCGTTGCCGTACGGACTCACCTGGAAGGCTGCCACGGACAAGGTCACGCCGAGTTCGCAGATCGTCTACGACATCTACCTTTCTCACACTAGCGGCGGCGAGGACTTCTCCCACCCAACCTGGACGACCGCACCAGGCGTCACCAGCTTCGAAACTCCGCCCCTGAATGAACCCTCTTACTTCGTAGTGCGAGCGCGAGACCAGGCAGGCAACGAGGACCAGAATACGGTTGAGCGCGTAGGCGAAGATCCCTGCGAATAGGTCTTGACCTTCGTTTGGGATCCCCAGTTAAGTTAGCGGGCACGGCAGGTGCGGACGGTTTCTGCTTTCGGCTCTGGGCTTTCGGCGGGTTCAAAATTGGCGGAGGCAAGGAAGAGGGGCCCGAGGTGGAGCTCGGTGGGAGCCGGCAGGAGATGCTGAGTCAGATGTAGACCTTGCCTCCCCTGCGCTCGTTCACTCATATCTCGAGAGTTTGAATCTGCAGTGGTTAAAGTCGAGGGCGATCACCTCGTCGTTTGCGAGGTGTCCATTTTTGATGAAGCGCGCGGTGAGTCGCTGCACTGCAATGGCGTAGCGGGCGCGCAGCTGGGCCGTGATCGTCTTGAGCAGGGACTGTTGGCGGCCGAGGTAGACGAACCATTTGGCGAGCCTTGTTGTATCGGTCGGCGGTCGAGGGATGGTGGATATTTCGCGCACGGTCGCATCGAAAAGCGTCGTTGCACGGGAGAATTTGGCCGCGGCAGGCCCGAAGCGTTCTGCTCTGACCAGAGGCTTAATGCCATTCATGGTGCGCTGGGTGGCCAATGCATGGGGCTTGCATATCCCCTCCAGATGGGCGACGTATTGAGGCTGGGTCGGAGTTGCTTCGGCGGCAGCTACGGTACAAATTAAAACCACCCCACGAACACCGTGAGCAGCGATAATGTCGCGGTGCACGCGGCCTCCGGTCAGTGCGCTGCTGCATTGGCTTATTTCGGTTGGATGAGCGCATCGATCACCGTTCTGTGAAAGCTGAACTGAGGCGCATGAGAGCGAGATCTTCAAGACGCTGATGCGCTAAGACGGGCGACTGTGGTCGGGGCTCCCGCCGTGAGAACTCGACTCAACCACCGGCATCGCCGTGCTCGTATAGCTCCAGAGAGCCGAGCACGGCGCTGACGCGCTTGAAGTCGGAATCAAGACCCCACAAGGCGTGACCGGCGCGAGCTGCAGCAACGGCGATCGCGAGGTCGGTGAGTGGAAGAGTCTCCCCCGCCCGGTGCAGGCGACGGGCGGTCGCGCCGACCTCGCGCCAGGCCGCAGGGTCCAGCTGCGCCCAGGGTAGCGACGACAGCGTCTCCCACAACCTCTCTGCAACCTCGCCGTCGGCGCCGGCGAGTAGCTCCGCAACGACGGGGCCGCAGGTGGCCACCTCGCCAGCGTCGAGGAGCGTGCGCATGCCCGCAGCACGGCCGCGGACCCCGCGGCGAGAGAAGTCGACCCAAACCGAGGTATCGGGTAAGACCACTCAGATCCGCCGGTCGATCGCGCGCATCTCCGTGGAGACATCGTCGATCTCGATCGAACCAGCGTTCTCGAGCAGCCAGTCCACCGCGCCACGGCGGACATGGTCGGCGATTGCAGCCTCCACAGCCTTGGTTTTGGACTCGCCGGGGTGACGAGCCATGAGCGAACTCATAAGGTGCTCGTCAAGATCGAGCGTAGTTCTCATGGCATAAGTATGCCATATCGCTTACTTCTCATGAGATCAGCGGCGGACCTCTCCTCCCACGGATAGAGGAGGACCGTCAGATCGGGGTTGGGACCTGACGGCGGCGGACATTGGAGGTAGCGACTACCGTGACGTCTGTGGCGATGATCCCCCAAAAAGAGCTGCGCAACAACATCGGCGAGGTATTACGCCGGGCTGAGGCCGGTGAGGAGATCACGATCACAGTCTCGGGGCGCCCGGTGGCGTCTCTGGGGCCGGTGCGGACTCGTCAATGGGTGAGAGGCTCTGAGCTTGCCGGTCTGCAGGCCCTGCCGCCCGACCCGACACTCGCCAGCGACATCGAGGACTTCGGTGCAGAGTTGCGCGATCCCTGGGCCGCAGAGTCAGGGCCCTGGTTGCGGCTCCTGCTTGATACATCGGTCCTAATAGCGGGCGATGTCCCGGCAGAGCCCGAAACGGCGATCAGCACAGTCTCGATTGCGGAGTTGCACTTCGGGCTGCTCGTCGCAGCCGGTGAGGAGGAGCGAGCGCTTCGCACCTCGCGCCTCGGCCTTCTCGAGGCCCGCTTCCCCCGACCCGCTGGCGCTCGATGACCGGGTTGCCCGCAGTGGGGTCGCTTACTTGCGGCCGTCGCCAAGCGGGGCGGTCGGCCCCGCAGGCGCATGGCCGACCTCGCGATCGCGGCTACGGCAACCGTCCACGGTGTCGCCCTGCTCACCCACAACGCCAAGGATTTCAAGTTCATCGAGGACTTGGTTGACGTTCGCGCCCCCGAGAAGCCGTCTCCAAGAGGCTTGGGCAGGCACCCTGCGGCTTCGATCAGCTCCTAGCGCGCTCTACCGCGAAGCCTCAGAACGCGCGGTAGGAACTCTTCGTGATCGTGAAGCCGTGATGGGAGCGGTTTTCGCAGCGAACCGCTCGTGAGCTGATCGTGCAGGTCACGCCGATCGGACCGATGCTCCAATTGCCCCCTTCGCTGAGCGCCACCGGCTTTGTGCCGACAAAGGTGTCTTGGCTGAGCCGCGCAAGCGACGGATGTCCAGTCGACCCCAGAAAGACGAAGCCGGGGTCACCGATGCCCTTGGTCTTCGGAGCCGGCACCGGCTTGGCGCTACAGAGCAGCTGCATCGGCGGCGAGTTGGCCGGGTGGATCGCAACGCCACAGGTGACGTTCCTGCCCAGAGCCGTCCACAGCTGTGCGCTCGACATCGAGCTCTTGGATCCGAGCACGGCCGCTCCCGCCCTAGGCGCCGCCAGTGAGTCGGCTACTGGTCCGTACCCCACTGTCGAAACAACCGCGACGATGGTCAGTAGCCCACATCCGGCTACGCAAGGTGAACGCCGCTTGCGTGCAGTCATTGGGGCGACGTTACCAGGCTCAGCGGCTGCGAACAATCAAGCACGAGTGAGACCTTCGCGTGGGTCCCGGTGATCGCGTGGACCAGAAGAAGTGCAATGCCATAGGTCAAGCCGGCCACGAAGCCGCGGCCGGCCGCCCCACCCGTTTCGGTGCTCGAAGCCGGCCACGATGGCACCAATCGCGGCAAGCGCACCAAATGCCCAGTAGGCGCCGCTGGATACTCCGACCAGCACACCGGTTATCGCACCAGCCAGCGCGGGAACGACTCCAGCGACCACGACTTGCGCGAGACGCGTGCGGTCGCGAAACATCATCGGGTGATACACCGAACTCCTCCTAGAGTGTGGCTATCGGCCTATCGTCCGCGATATCCAAGTTTCTCATCCTTCCGGTGGCCATGTCGGCGAGGTCGGCCTGCGCGGGACCCGTGTCCTCCAAGGATCAGTCGCTCGACGGCGACGTTCGTCTTTGTGATGTCCAGATCTAGGACCGTGATTCGCTCGTTGTCTATCTCGCTCAGCTCAGCGCTTCCCACGTCGGCGCCGGCTATGGCGTGTCGCCCTCTTTGACCCCTTTGCCTTGCAGGCGGTCTTGGTCTTCACCTGCTGGGTGAGAGTTGCGCCATTTTGCCCGCTGAATTCGACGGTCGAGACAGTTGGAGCGCTGCAGAGACTCTGGGTGTTTGAGAGATAGCCCTGCTTCCCGCCAAAGAGCGTAAAGCGGAAGTTTCCGATGGGAGCGTCGGGGACGACAGGAACAACGGTCTTCAGGCGGCCGTTTTGCACCGAGGAGGATTCTGCCTCGGGGGTGAGCATCACCTGCCCGCCAAGGATGAAGGCGAGGTGGGGCAGGACGCCGTAGCCAGAGACAGCGTAGACGGGGCCTTTGAGAGGTGTTTCGAGCAGGGGCGTGGTGGTGGTTGCTTCGCCAATCGGTTGACGGCCGGCGCACTGATCAGCGGCCAGTTCGGTCCTGTCGCAGAGATTGCCAAGGTGGCGCTGGTCGATCTCAAATGCTTTCGGAAAGCGTGACGGAAAGCGTTTTGATGTTGGCGTCGCCGGCTCTGGTGTTGAGTTCGATCGCGAGGCTCGGGTCCTTGCTCCGAGCGGTCGCTTTGCGGCCGCCGAGCTGGGTGATCGTCATCTTCGGCTTGAATCCAAGAGTTCCACAATTGACCGCATGAAAGTAGGAACTGAAGTTCGCCACCGTACCCTGATCACCGACTCCCTGCGAGGCAACCGAGAGAGGCGAACAGTTGGTCGGATTGATCATGAAGTTGGGTTTATCGATATTGACCTGGATCGAGCGCAACCGCAGCGGGATGCCGCCGATGATCTCGGGGACGGTTTCAGAGTCAGCGATCACGTGGGCGTCTAGCGGGTCGATGTGCAGGGCGACTCGGACGACGACCGTGCCGTAGTCATAGGGACCGGCGAGGGCAGGCGTGACCGCCACCAGTGACAGCGGGGCACCCTGGAAAGGTCCGGCCATGTAGATCCTTCCGACTGCATGAAAGGGGTGGGATCCGGGACCGGCAGCGACGTTGGAGGTGCCAATTTCTGAAGAAGCCGGGCAGCTTGGGCTTTCTTGCTCGATACGCCCCAGAGTCTGCGCCGCCTCTGCGATCGATGCCTCGGGGCAGTAGCTGACGCCGTGGAGGTTTGCGGTCAGGCCGGGCGGCATCGTGAAGTTCAGCTTGCCGAGAAACTGATCGCCGTCTTCGCGGTTGAGTTTCAGGGTGAAGGAGCTGTAAGCACCGGCCGTCGGGGTCGAGGTGCCCGCTTCCAAGCTCGGATTGAATGGGCGAATCTGACCGGGGCACTGACTGCCGTTAGGACCCGATTCCAAACCAAAGACCTGATTTGACTGCTGGTCGGCAATTGCTTCATTCCAGGGAAAGAAGTCGGCATTGACCGTGTAAATCGTGCATACAGTCGGGGTCGCCATCAGGCTTCGTTCTCCGGCAAATAGATGAATGTCAAATTCATCGACCGGAACCTGCGGAAGTTCTTCGAAACTCACGGTCAGCTGTCCAGTCTGCGGGTTGGGGTGAACTGATCCGACAAACTTGGCGTTAATTCCAAACCCTGATGCAACCATGAACAGCCGGTACTGGTCGCTCGGTAGCGGTTCGCCAATGTAGACTGCACCTTCGAGAGTGCCATCTAGGGCAACAGTATGTAGTGCAAACGTTCCAATCTTTGAATTATTTGGACATTCCGCAGGCCCCTCCGAGCTGAACCTCGCCTCGGCCTCGGTGCACTTCGACTGTCCGTCCGCGGCGTCCGGATTAATCGTCAAACCAGGCGGCAAGTTGACAAGTGCGGATTTGATCTCAGATGGAGATACCGCAAAACCCTCAAATTGGGGATCACTCAAGTCGACGTTCAGCCCTGAAGGCGAATCGGTTTCCGTCGTCGTCGGGCCGGAGTAAAGCACCGGTTTGAATACCTCCTTTTCACACCCAGTCGTTGCGGGGTAGCTGGCTTCTTTGCTGGAGTGGTGTTCAGGGTCCTCGTAGGTTTCGACTTCGAGCGTCGTGGGCAAAGGTTCATCGGTGCAGGTCGTCGGGTTATCGGTGAGAGGGTGGACCGGGAGATCCGCCGAAATGGCTTCACTGATGCAGCCCGTCCCCGCCAGGCCTGCGCAACCCGGAGGATTCCCAGGAGTTCCCTTGGGGAAGCGCTGGGAATCGTGGCTCGCCTCAGCCGGAAAACCCCACAGCGTCATCGCCACTCCAGCGAGGGGGAACGGCCTGTGTAATCTCGGCGACGGTGAAGCGAAGGCCATAGTCTGAGGAGGTCCGCACGCCAACGGGGATCGAGATCGGTATGCCGAGGGTCGGTATGATGAACGAGAAGCGGGCGGTTTCTTCGGCTCCCGTTTCCATGTCATAGATCGGCGCGGTGCCGAGAAGCAAATCTGGCTCGTGGTCGTAATTGGCCCGAATCGTGATCAGCCCCGCCTGGGAGCTGACGGGGCATTCGTCCAACGCGAACAGAGATGCAGTACAGCGGGAGATAGCGTTCGGGTTGCCAAATACGCCACGCGGAGCGTCGAAAACCACGTTTCGGGCGGCTTCCGGCGCTCCAGGTTCACTGAGTGTGAAAGCAGTTTCGAGGTCAGGATGGCCGCCGGCCTGGGTGGTCGAGGTGTTTGTTGAGAACGATTCAATGTTCTCGCTCGCTCGTGCCGACGATGCGCCGATCACCCCGATTAGTAGGAGAATTGCACCGAAACAGGCGGCGGCCGTGCTCTGAAAGCGGAGACAGTCACGATCAGAGCCGCGCATCGAGGTAATCGGCGCGTTGCTCGTAGTATGGCTTGGTGTGCTCATCTCAGGCTGATCATCGGCTTCGACGGTGGTGCCTCGGACTGCCATGGTGGCGGTTCGTCTTGCGATGCTTTTTCAGACACTTACCGTGCCTTCTGAGGAAATCGTGCTTGCATTTGGACTGAGCCTGTGATGGAGCGTTACCGCTGTTGCCCGGATTGACGTGGACATTGGGCTGCGGAGGCGCCGGGGTGCCGGGTCCATGACACTCATCAGATGCCTGGCACGGCACCGGTGGCGGCGTGTATGCAAAGCCGCCAAATTCGCGGGCGTCATAGACCTTGACGACCGGCCCGCTCTGGTCCTGAGGGGCAAGGGAGTCGCGGGTGAAGAAATAAACGTCGGTCCCAGTCGCACTCGCGGAGAGTAGGCTCGAATCGAAGGCGCTAGCGCCGGAGGAGATCAGCTGGACGGTGCCATTCTCCCACTCATATACATCCTGTTTGTTGTCGGTGTCGCGAAGCACAAGAGCGTCACCTGAGTTGAAAAAGACGCGGCCATCGTTGGTCAGGCTGAGGCCATTTGAAGCCAAAGTGGCGGGACCGCTGGGGGCCACACCGGTCGATTTGCACGAGACGCAATCCAGCTTCCCGCTCAGCGCTCCATACCGATAGACCTCCGAATGACCGGTATTTTCGTATTCGTCTAGCTTCTGGGTGGTGTCAAAGGCGGCGTATTCCCCGCTCGGCGTCACCTGGAAGTCGGCGGTGTGCCGGGTTCCCGCTTCCTTGACGCCGTCGACCACGGTCGGATCGTTGGGCGCCAGGGTGGCGACGAACTGAGGAGCAGAGCCGGGGCGAACCACGTAGAGGTTGGGCTGATTGGCGGTGCCGTTTGAGGTACCGTCGAGGAGCTCTGGGGAGAGGAAGTAAACCGTGCCGTCTTCAGAGGCCACTCCCCCACCCCCGCCGATCGCAACCACGCCGCAGTTGGGGCTCGCTTCGAGGCTATTCCAATGAGCGCCTGCTTCATTTGCAACCGGATCGCAGGCATTGGAGTTGCCGGCACCTTCGGTGCCGGTTGAGAGCAGCTGCAGCTTGAGGTTGCCTTCGGGGCTGACTTCTGCCTGATAGAGGTCGGCGCTTTCATCGGTGTCTTGGGCCAGCAGTTTGTCCTTGGTCGTGAAGAAGACCTTGGAGCCGTCTTCGCTCATCCCGTCATAAAGGACGCCAGAGGTGGATCCGGGAGCGAGGTCGATCGTTTTGGAGGAATCACCGATGTCCATGTAGGGATGCCAGTAGACGTTGTGATCGGCGTCTTCAGAGACCTTCTGGGCGACGATGATGCGCGAGCCGTCCTTGGAGATGTCCAGCTCTGCGATCCCGTTGGGATCACCTGGGGAGTGGCAGCTGCCCGATCCCTGCAGGCAGGGGAGGTTTTCTCCTTGAGGGGTCTTTGAGACGACGTGGGTCTGCCCCGTGGAGAGATCTCGGTCATAGATCGAAACGTCGCCATTGTTATTGGCGTCTGGCTCAAACTGGGAGACCGAGCCAAAGATGAAGTGGGAGCCGTCGGCAGAGAAGTACTTGGCGATGTGGCCGTCTGGCTTCGCGCTGATGGGCGGTTGGATCGAGCCGGCCATTCCCTGCACCAGGGAGCCGCTTGGCAGGTGCAGGGGGATGCCGGTTTCTATTCCTTCGCCAAAGCAGGGGGCGCAGAGCGCTTCTCCAGAGAAGGCGAAGGTTTCCAGGTTGGGGGTGGCTTCGGCCACGGTTGAGGAGAAGGGGTCAGAGGCGGGATCGATGTTTGAGGGGATGCCGACGTATTCGGTCGACCAGCCTTCGGCCGTACGGGTGGCGACGTAGGGGTCGACGCCATCGTTGGTCGGATGACCGGTACCCGAGATGCCACCGTCGTGGACTCCGTAGAGAATGCGCGGCGGGCTTTCGGCTTGGGAGAATCCACCAAATGGGGCTTCACCAGGCACGAGATCAGACTCAACATCGTAGCCGCCGGCATTGGGCGAGGAGACGCGCTCATAGGCCCGACAGTCGAGCAGTCCCGCGGCCCCGGTCTGCTGGCGCTGGTGGGCGTTGGGGCAGGGATCATGGCCCAGTTCGACAAACGGGAAGGTGGTGAAGGTCTCGTCTGGACCAAACGTCGGAGTCAGTTTGTTCGTATTAACTGCCGCAACGCGCCAATGGTAGGTCGTCCCGGGGGTGAGGTTTTCCAAATCACCGGTTACGCTCTCAAACGTCGTGCCACGTCCCATCGTCGTCTTCGGAGTTGACAGACATTGGCTGATCGCACAGTTATTGGAACCGTATTCAAAATAATATTCCGTGTACTTTGCACCAGGTTCATTGAAGTTGGTCGCGTTGCTTTCACCCGGATAAATTTCGGCGGCGACAGTAGCCACATCAGTATGAACTTCTGCTGTAGCGATCTTGCGGAATTCTGGCGGCGCGGGGGGTGTCTTGAAAGATTTTGCCGGCCCGACGCTCGTGCCGAGACTGTTGGAAGCAACGATCGAGACACTGTATTCCGCATCGGGTTCAAGACCCGTCACCGGTAGGCTGACTTTTGTCGGACCGCTCGGAACACCCGCGTCCGCCCCTCCGACGGGGGCTTCGAGAGTGGGCCCGCTTCCACATGTCTCGAGTTCGGGGGGCGTTGATTCAGACCACTGACACGAGTAATAGCTATATGAGAAGTAGTAGTGAGTATCGAGTGGTTCGGCATTGAACGAACCGTGGAACGTTGCCGTAGTCCCGTCGAGTTCAGTCGGTTCTTCGGTTTCCAGTTCGCCGACCGCACCCGTGGTCGTAAAAGTCTGATCGCTGCCATAAGTGGTTCCGATCCCGTTGGTGGCGACGAATCGGTAGTGGTAGGCCGTTTCTGTGTGCAGGCCGGTGAGCGTCGCTGCCTCCGCCGTCGGGGTTGGACCACTCGGCGACCCAGCATCTTCGCCTGGGGGAGTGGCTGTCGTCTGTCCGTAGCTTTCTGATTCGCCCCATTCGAAATAGTAATCGGTGTCTTCGTTGTTACCGACGAATGAGCCGTGCAGCTGGGCGCCGCCTGCTTTGATCATCGTCGCGGCTTCTGTGCTTAACCCTTCGACGGCTGGCCCGAGGGTCGTAAACCTAACGTCTTCACCGACGCTCGTACCCAGCCCATTGGTGGCGACCACTCGATAGTGATAGGTGATTTCTGCGCTAAGACCGAGGAGATCAAAATGTACTTGGGTTGGGCTCGGACCGGCGGGAGAACCGGCGTCTTCTCCCGGCGGGATCGCAGTTTTGTGACCGTAGCCTTCTGTTTCGCCCCATTCAAAGTAGTAGTGGGTGTCTTCGCCATCTCCCACAAAGGATGCATTCAGCGTTGCCGCCGTTTTCGCAAGCCCAGTCGCCCCTTCGGTCGTAATCTGCGAGACGTAGTGTGGAATGAACGTTTGATCCCGGCCCTTCTTGACACCGTTCGCGTTGCTGACCACGATGCGATAGTGATATCGAGTCTCGGTCGAAAGGCCGCTGATCGTTGCGCTGGCTTCCGTCGTAGCGTCGTAGGGCGTCGCGGGTCCGCAAGGGACTTTCGATCCATATGAGGTCGTCGGTCCGTATTCGAAACTGCAGGACTCCACGTCTCCGCCTTCATTGGGATCTACCGTCGCCGACAATGTGGCGGTGGTTGGGGTTATGCCGGTCACGGTCTCGTTACTGATCTTCGGGATGACGACGTTTGGGGTGAAGATGTCGACCGCCCCTTTCCCAGCGTCCGCCACATAAACGTAGCCTTCCGAATTGACTGCGATGCCACCGGTGAGTCCGGTAAAGTTTTCCCCTTCAGAGGGTCCGGTGAGTTGATCCAGGTATTCCCCAGAGGAGGAGAACTCATCAACGACTTGGTTTCCGCTGTCGATGATGAGTACGTTTCCGTTTGTTGGATCCACCGCGACGCCAGTCAGGTCGCTGCTGAAGGCGGTGGGTGCCCCAGCGCCGGTGAATTCTTGGACGAACGTCCCGCTTTCGTCGAACTCATCAACTACGCTTTTCGCCTGATCGACTACATAAAGATTCCCTTGGGTATCGGTCGCAACATTCTGAATGCCCCCGAAGTTCCCGCTTGGCGTCCCGGTAAGTTCGTTTCCACTTATATAGGTCTTTCCCGGCTGCCCGGATGCACTAAACGGGGCTTCCGTGTGGTTTCCGACGAATGCCGTAACGCCGTCACAGCTGCGGGCGATGTAGACGCGGCCATTCGAAGGGCCGGATGAATTGTCGACCGCAACTCGATCTGTCCCGCAGCTATTTTTCGTTTTCCATTCTTCCGTGAAACTACCCAGGCCGCTTTCGTACACGTCAACCACCACTGGACCAGAGTCGGCAACGTAGAGGTGGCCATTTGCATTATTTAGGGCGATGCTCAGTATGTATCCGCCATGGTGGCCACCACCATTCTGGGTTCCGAGCAGTGTTTGTGATGGGTACGCATTGTACTCAGAGATCAAACCCCCACTTCCGTAATCATCAATCCAGACGTCGCCACCTCCATCGATGGCGAGGCCCTGGGGGTTTCCAAAACCCGTGATCTGGGAGTCAAACGTCCGATCGGCGAAAGCGGGAGAAGCGGTGATTGCAACGATGACCAGAGACGCGAAAGCGGCGAGGAGCGCGCTAATACCCAAGGGAATCCTCCGGCACTCTGATGGCGTGGACGACCAGTCTCTGCTGCGGGCATTCAATGAGCTTAGGGTTGGAAGCAGGCCCTGCAGCGCCCCCCGCCTTGTGCTGCCGCGCCTGATCATTGCCCCACGACCCGCGCCCGCTTCAGGTGGCGCTTAGCCGTGTTCGCACGGCAGGGTGTCGCCAGCTTCTGATTCTGGTTGTCGCTTGCCCCGATTTTGGCCAACGATTTGCGCCAGCGCCCCCAGCGGCGCCTTGCAGATGTTGGCACTGTTGACAAGGAGGCCCTTCTTGCCGCCGTCGAGGCGAAGATTGAACCTAGAGATGGGCGCATCGGGTACCGTTTTGAAGGAGGTACGCAGGTGACCATCGATCGTTTCGATCTTGCCGTCCAGGTCGATGTCGATCTGACCGTCCAGGGCGGCAACGACGTCGGGCAGTCCGCTCTTGTTTTCTGGAGCAGAGCGCAGATACACCGGGCCCTCAAGCGGCTTTTCAAGCAACGGGGTTTCCGCCATGGCGGTACCGATGATCGAGCCCGCTGGGCATTTGTTGGCGGCGAATTGGACCCCGGTGCAGGGGTCTTTGATGTGTGCGTTGTCGATCAACTCCGATTGAGGCAGGGTGACCGCGGTTGAGGCTATATTCGCTTCGCCGGGCTTGGCGCTCAGGTTGGCGTCGAGGCGGGATTACCGCTGTGCTTGGTCGATCCGGAGAGCTTCAGCGCAAGCTTGGGGGCGAAGGGGAGGGTGAAACAGTTGGTGGCCTGGAAATGCTCGCTCGGGGTCGCCAAGCCTCCTTCTTCGCCGACCAATTCGGCGTCGACTGAAAGTGGGCTGCAGTTGGTCGGTTGAGGGTGAAGCCAGGACGATTCAGATCTATTTGGAGCGATCGCAGCCGCAGGGAACTCCGTCAAGGATCCTGGGCAACGGGCCGAACATCGCGGTGATCTGTGCGGTCTCGGGGTTGACGTCCAGAGCGGCTCGAACGACGACATTTCCGAGATCATATGGACCCGAGATCGCCGGCGTGATCACCGCGAGGGAGAGCGGAGCCCCATTGTATGGTCCCGCCAGATAGACGCGCCCCTCAAGATAGACGGGATGGGCGCCGGCCCCAGCGCCGGTAGCTGCGGTTCCAATCAGCGAAGATCCCGGACAGACGGGGGCTGATTCCTCTTCCCTCCCCGTGTAGCCGGTACTGGCCGCTTTTGCCAAAGCGGAATCCGAACAGTATTCAGTTCCGGCCAACTTCGCAGCGAATCCAGGCGGAGTCGTGACCTTAACAACACTCAAATTCTGGTCACCGTCCTTGCGGGCGATTTCGACAGTGAACGGGGAGTGAGCACCACCGGTACTATTTAGCGCTGACGCCGTAAAGCTCGGGTCAAATGGTCGACGCGGTCCAGGACAGGGCGTTTCGTCAGGGCCGATTCCAAGGTAAAGTACTGAACCGAGGTCTGATCGGACAGCTGGGCATCCAAAGGCATGAACTACTAGTGACCGGAAAGGTTCCGCACTGAGTCGGTGTAGCCAGCAGCCCACGTTCAGATCCGAAAAAATGAGAATTAAATTCTGAAACTGGACTCTGAGGAAGATTTTCAAAGGAAACGGTTAGCTGCCCGGTTTGGGGGTCGGATACACCGATCCAATAAGCTTCACGTGAGTAGCGATCGATCAGCCGTCAACAAATAAGCCGATAGCGATCGTTGGGTTCAGGCGTACCGAGATAGATATAGCCGGGAATCGGCCCTGGAAGCGCACTGCTGGTCAGTGTTACCGATCCTACCTTCGAGAATTCTGGGCACAAAGCTGCTTCCATGGTCCCCAGCCTGGCTTCTGCGTTTGTGCAGGAGGTCTTTCCGTCGGCGGCATTAGGGTTGATCGAAAACCCACGCGGAAGCGTCAACGGTAAGAGATCAATCTCCGACGGAGACGGCGACGAGGCGCTCTGCTCCTGGGGAACACTGAGGTCCACGGCAAGGCCCGAAGCCGAATCTGCCTGCGTAGTCGTTGGCTGGGCGTAAAGGCTCGGATTAAAGCTGAGCTGGTCACAGCCAGTAGTCGCAGGATAGGTCTGTTCGTCTTGGGTAACGCTTAAGTCATAGCCAAGGATTTCCAGTGAAACAGGAAGCGGACCCGTGCAGGTAGTGGGACCGTCGAGAAATGGAATTGCGGGACTACTCGAACGGCGTCGGCGAGAAACAAGGCCAAGTGTCCGGAGAGGGCGGATAATAATTACCGCAGGTCTGGTCCTTTCCTTGGGAATTAAACGGTGCCCGTTCTGCGTCATGACTCGAACTATCGGGCACGCCCCACAGCGCAATACGAACACCTTCTGGCGGAATTGCGCGTGCTCAAGTCCCGGCGCTATGGTCGCATCAAGACCATAGTCACTATTGGTTCGCGCGCTGAGAACAATAAACGCCGGGGTGCTCGTAAAGGGGATGTAGAACCCCACAAGCCCCGCCTGTTCGATATGGGCACGAGATTGTAGAGGGCAGCTGGAAAATAGGAATTAAACAGAATGCTATGTACAACTCCGACCTGTGAATCGGGAGGGCAAGTATGCTCACCTCGAACTCAACGGCCTGCGGGCATCGTGGAGTCGCGTGCGGATTGCCAATTACGCCTGTGGGCAGATGGGTCGTTATGTTCTCAGCGTCCTGGCAGAAGCAGCTGGTTGGAAAGTTTTGCAGATCTCGATTCTTGAACTTGAATTCCGTGACGTAGATCTGGATGACCGCCGGCCTGAGTAGTAGAGGGGGTCGCGGAAAAGCTGATTATCGAGAATTTCCGCCTGAGCCGAAGCCGCAAAGCAAGCGAGCCCAAGGACCGGCCCCAAGATGAGTCCGACATACCTGATGGCAATACGCGCCCACCGGCCCGAGCCCGCGAATCCACCGTTCTTGCGCTCCGCGGTCGATTGGCTCATCGATAGCCTCCAAAGACCGACGCGCTTCCGTGCCTATGGGTCCGCACTCTCCCCCGCGGGGACCGCTTTCGTGAATGTCCCCTGCGGTGCTTGACGCGATGGGGTCTGCGCCGAACACGTTTCGAAGATCCGTTTTTCAGCACGTTACCGCCGGAGCCGACAAAGGCTCCGGTTCCATTGGAGCTCGGTGTCGGAGCCGAACTGCCAGAGCCGTGACACTCGTCTGCCGCCGCACACGGAGCCGCAGGGGGGACGAAGGGAAAGCCACCGTCAACTCGGGCGTCGTAGAACTTCAAGGAGTTGCCGTTGTGGTCCTGCCCGACCAGCGAATCATAGGTTGAGAAGTAAGCGTCGGTTCCATTCGCGCTTACTCCGACCAAACCCGCAGTTGACAGTACTTCGTCTCCCAATATGCTGAGTCCGCTGTCGTTTTCGCCGGTTCCGGCGGAAATGAGCTGGGGTCGGCCGTCGACGTACTCATAAACATCGCGTACTTCATCGGTGTCCTGAGGTACGAGAGCATCACCGGTCGAAAAGAACGCACGACCATCGCTTGTCATGAATCGACCGTTGAGACTCGCCTCAACATCGGTGGTGGGAGAAGCGCCATCGGGAAGGCATGAGACGCACACCAGGGCTTGGGTAGAAGGATCATATGTATACATCTCAAGATATCCCGCGTTTTCGTAGGAGGTGACCTTATCGGCCGTAAGAAACGCCATAGGGCTTCATCAGGAGAGACCTGCATCCTCACGATCGGACCCGCACTGCATGACGACGAGCCATTAAGGCAATAGGTCCCCGGGGTGAAGGTAGTCACATACTGATCCACGCCATCGCGATAGGCATAGAGATTTTGAGCCCCTTCAGACCCCCGATTGCCATCGAGCTTCTGCGGTGAGTAAAAATAGACATCGCCACTTTCTTCTGCGACCGAGTTGTCCGAGATCCCGTTTCCGCCAAGGCCATCTTGGAAATCCTCATAATTTGCATCGCGGCCCGTTTCATACGGAACCACGCCGCACTTAGTGGTCCAGGACGCGTCGCACGCATCGGAGTTGCCAGCCTGATTTTCTCCCAAAGAAACCAGGGAAATCTTGTTGGTCGCTTCGCTCCACATGTAGAGATCGGTGCTTGAGTCCGTATCGGAGGAAGTAAGCTGTTCTTCAGAGGTAAAGTACACCTTTGAACCATCGTTGGTCATGCCTACGAACTTGACATCATGGCCCTGGGATACGTCATAGGTAACCGCGTCGTTGACCCGCATATAGAGCTTGCGTTCCACCGGTTCCCGATTCGGGTCTGAGCATCCCGAGAGGACGCACGTTGCCGAGTTCTTCGTCGACATAAGGATGCGTGAGCCATCTGTCGACACAGCCGGAAACGAGATGAAGTCGTATTGGTCGCCCAAGTCGCCTGACTCCTGCGGAATGTTCGCGCCACTTTCCGTTTTGGAGATCAGAGTGACCGTTCCGGTCTGAAGGTTATTGTCGTAGGCGGAACCTGGAGCGCTCGTCAAGCTTTCAGGTGCAAAGGCTGGGCCCGGTGTGCTACCGCCTGAAAACTGATCGAAGTGCGTGAGCGCCGCGGACGAAAAGAAGTAATGAGTGAAATCCGGAGAGGCCTGGGTGGCGCCATAGAGGTTTTCTCCTTCTTCAACCGTGCTCACATTGGTCGGTAGGCGACCGAGTTCGTCCCCATTGGCGTCCCAGAGATATGGGGCATAGGAGCCAACATCTTCTGGCCCTTCAGGTCCTGAGAATCCACCTCCGTCTCCGTCATTCCAATCGATGAATTGGTCCATGTTGAGGTCGGTCAGCTCACCGCCAGGGGCAGAGAGAATAAAGCCGCTCTGCGCGGGAGGCCGACCCGCCTCGTTTGTTTGATTTCCGTGAATCCCGACATAGTGCGTGACCCATCCTGTGTTGGTGCGGGTCGCGACATAGAGGTCGCCGAGGTTGTTGATCGCATCCCCAGCGCCGGGAACCGTCCCCAACAGCCCGCCAAAGGAGAGGCGGGACGGATTGGTCGCAACGGATGAATTTGGTCCTTCCGGAAAGAGGGCGGTCCCTCCGGCGTATTCTGGAGAGACAAGCTCATAGGCTCGACAGTCGGGTAGGTACTGGGCGCCGGTCTGCTGTCGAATGTATTCATTTGGACATGGCGGCGGAAAGAAGCCGAAAGTCTGATCTTCGCTCGCAGTCGTCCCCAAGGCGTTGGTGGCCACGATTCGGAAGTGGTAGGTGGCGCCCTTGGTCAGCCCGGCGATCTCGACGCCGACGGGATGGGCCACGTCTGCCGATCCGATTTCGACATCGGGGATTGGGGCGCTGAATCCGTAGGTTGCGGTAGTTCCGTATTCGAAGTGATAATGCGTGTCGAGGCCCTCGGGGTCGACCTTTGCGTTCAAGTGAGCGCTTTCTGCGGCAAGTCCTGACGAGGAGACACCTTCAACGGAGGGCGGCTGGAACTTGAAACTTGGAGCCGCCACGTTGGGGGTTCCTGCTGCATTTGAGACGGCGAGCCGGTACCTGTATGTCGTTTCAGGAGGCAATCCCGATATGTCGGCGCTGACGGCGGACGGTCCAGTCCCGGAAGGCGTCGGATTACACGGGACGCCATGGCCAAGGTTGAATGGATTGTGGGCGGCCGGTTGATAGCTGGCTTCGTCCACGTATTCGAACATGCAGGTCGTGATCGGGCCGCCACCATTGGGATCGACCGTCGCATTCAGGGTCGCGCTGGTCTCGGCCGCGGTTCCATTTGTCACACCTTCATATGTCACCTTGGGCAAACTGAAGGTGGGACTGAAGATGTCGACAAGGTGGTGAGTGACATCCGGAACATAGAGATATCCGCTGCTACTCACGCCGACTCCCCCCGGGTCAAAGCTATCGTAGCCAAGGGAGCCCGCGGGGGTTTCAGCGCCTGTGATCTTTGTCTGGTAAGTGCCCGATGAATTGAATTCATCGACGACAGCCGGTTCTTCATCTTCGCCGGCGTGTTCTCCTCGGTCAACCGCAAGGATGTCGCCCGTCGTCGGATCCGTCGTAACGGCGGTCACATCTCCGAACGGTTCACCCGGGGGGCCGGTGATTTCACGAATGAATACGCCAGAGGGTTCGAACTCATCGATCACATTGCGTCCCTGCTCTCCGAACTGCCCCTGCTTGGCGTCTACAACAAGAATATCTCCGCTTGTGGCGACCGCGACTCCCACTGGTGCGCCAAAATGGGCGCTAGGCGTCCCGGTCAGCTGATTGCCAGAGATATAGCTAGCAGAGGCAGTGAATTCGACAGGGTTTCCGCTTGAATCCACCGAGTTCACGGTGGCCCCTTCGGTTTCAGCCGCGTAGACGCGTCCTTTATTGGGTCCACTCGTGTTATCAACAGCAACGAAGACATTTCCGTTACCGAAGGGACCGAGGGTATTGAGGAGGGTCCCCGTCGATGAGAAGCGGTCGACTGTGTCTCCGCAGGAAGTCGCGGCATAGAGATCGTCATCTGATTCATCAACCGCCAAGCTGTAAACCCTTTCCCCGTTACAGCTAAAGCTTGAACCGGTGATGTGCTCAGCTAGTCGTTCGTTGGCGGAGTTGAATTTGTATATGCCGCCTCCAGCGTCTCCGATCCAGGCGTTGTTAGCTGAGTCGGTGGCAGCGGCCAACGGGGTTGCGAGTTCGGTGGTCAGTTGAGATTCATAGGTGCGCCCGGCGAAAGCCGGGGCGGCAGTGAGAGCCAATGCGCCGAGTGAAACAATGAGGGCAGCAAGAGCAATGCACGGGCCTCTGCGTTGGACCGGGGCAATTGGACAGGTGATCGCGCGCCCAACTCGGTCTCGATTGACCTTTTGCAGCTGTCAAGGCGTCCGAGATCTCGATCCTAGGTCTCTCACCCTCTGCCCCACTTGGGCGCACCGCCCGTAGGTGGGAGCCCCGAAACTCGGGTCACTGCGATGGAATCTGGTTCCACTCTTGGAGGGAAAGCTGCATCACAGACGCCGCCCGAACGGCCGAAGAAACCAGCAATGATGTTTGCGGTTGAGCGGCTTCTCACCCGTTCAAGCGCTAATCCCTCTAGTCCCATAACTCCCTGACTCAGCCCTCATATCGTTGGCTCAGAAAGCCCGGATCCCTGCAGACCCCTCCAATTTCGGGGATCAGGAGTGAGTTTATATGAGTAGGAAAGGATTTGTCAAGTAAGAAACTGTCCTACTGGCTTGGTGCGTACGGGTTGACTCCAACGCACGGGATGCCGCCTTGTGCTGGCGATCGGGCGGGATCTCTCGCCAAGAACGCCTATAGAAGCCGCGGGTGCGGCTGTGACGCCGCCACCGGGCAACAGACCGCGCGATGTCGGTTCCGATCATTTGGAGCTAACGGGTCCGCACCGCTGGCTTAGGACCGGGTCGATGGCCTGGCCGCACTGTCAACGGTTGGCCCGGTTCCACGAGAGAGCCCTCGGTCTGCTCATCGCTCCATTCTTGGCGCCCCTCCGAACGTACTCGATCTGATGTTTCGAGGAGCTCTGTATTGACAATCTGCTCAGCGGGTCGCGCCCGCAGCGGGAGAAGCGTGGGATCGCACCCTCGTGTTAAGGCACGCCGGCCGCCTCGGGCCGGTTCGTGGAGCTCGGAGTGCGGGCAGGTGAGCGAGAAAACCGCATCGTGCCGTCGTCGACGGCACCGAACCGCATCGTCCTGATGTCGATTGCGTAGTTCATTCCGAGGCGCCAAGGATCCCGGTTGCCCTGTTTGGGAAGCTGGTCCAGGGAGCGGAGAACGTAGCCAGCCGAGAAGTCCAAGAGGGGCTGCTCGGTGATCGAGGCGCCGCTGATCTCCGGCACGCACTTGTCAAAACCGCGAGCGTCCATGTGGTTTAGGACTCGGCAGGCGTATTCGGCGCTGAGGTCGGCTTTCAGCGTCCAGGAGGCGTTTGTATAGCCGACCGTGAAGGCGAGATTGGGGACGCCGCTCAGCATCATCCCTTTGTAGGCCAGGGTCTCAGAGAGATCCACAACGCTGCCGTCAACCGCCACCTCCATCCCACCCAAGAAGAGCAGGTTGAGCCCGGTGGCGGTGACGATCAGATCGGCTTTCAGCTCGGTGCCGGAGGCGAGCTTGATCCCCTCCTCGGTGAAGGTGTCGACCTGATCGGTGACGACTGCGGCTCGCCCGCTTGAGATCTCCTTGAACAGATCGCCGTCTGGCACGACGCAAAGGCGCTGATCCCAGGGGTCATAGCGAGGCTTGAAATGGGTGTCGAGGTCATAGCCTTCGGGCAGTGCTCGCTCGAGGCCCCGGCGAATCAATGCCTTCATCAAGTGCGGGCGTCTTCTGCTCAGCTGATAGCTGAGCATCTGCAGCAAGACGTTCTTCCAGCGCACGATTGGGTAGGCGGCCCGATCGGGAAGCCGGCGTCGAAGGGCAGCTGCAATCGGATCCTCGGCTGGTAGCGAGACGACGTATGTAGGCGAGCGCTGCAGCATGGTCACCCCTGCGGCGCGCTTTGCCAGTGCCGGCACCAGAGTCACGGCGGTAGCGCCGCTGCCGATCACCACCACCTCTTTGTCGGCGTACTCGACATCCTCGCCCCAGTGCTGAGGGTGCACGATTTGGCCGTGGAAGCGCTCGACTCCCTCGAAATCGGGAACGTAGCCCTGGTCATAGCTGTAATAGCCACTGCAGACCATCAGGAAGCCACAGCTGAGGCGCTCGGTTTCCCCGCTGTCGGAGCACTCCACCTCCAGGGTCCACCTAGACTCCGCCGTGGACCACGCTGCGCGAACAACCCGTCGCTGGAAGCGGATCTTCTCCTCGATCCCGTGATCGCGAGCGGTCTGGCGGACGTAGCCAAGGACGGATGACCCATCGGCGATCGACTTGGCCTCGGTCCAGGGCCGGAACCTGTAGCCGAGGGTGTGCATGTCGGAGTCAGAGCGAATACCCGGGTAGCGGAACAGGTCCCAGGTCCCACCGAGCCGATCGCGTGCCTCGAGGATTGCGTAGGTCTTGCCCGGGCAGCGCTCCTGCAGGTGGTAGGCGGCGCCGACGCCGGAGATGCCTGCTCCAACGATGACAACGTCAAGATGCTCAAGCGACATTTCTCAACTCCATGCGTAGGGGTTCATCGCAGACGCCCACGAAGGACCACACGGCCCCCGCGGCTTGGGATCATCGTCACGTTGCGATGCTTGGGGCGCTCGGGCTCGGGATCATCGGCCTTGAGATCGAGATGGGCGGCCATCGTGCGCAACACGACCCGCTGCTCAGCCATCGCCAGCGCGGCGCCGAGGCAGCGACGGGTGCCCCCACCGAAGGGCAGCCACTCATAGGTCCCAGGCTTGTGCTCGAGCCAGCGCTCGGGTCGGAAGGCGAATGGATCGGGGTAGACGTCCTCGCGGTGATGGACGAGGAGGATGCTGATCGCCACCGCGGTATCGGCGGGGATGCCGTAGGGACCCAGCTGCCAGGGAACCGTGATTCGCCGTCCCGTCATCGGCACCACCGGACGCGAGCGCATCGTCTCGATGATCGTCGCCTCCACCTGCTGATCGGCATCCTCCTCAGAGCGCACCGCCGCAAGCAGCCGCTCATGCGCCGCCGGGGTGCGGAGGAGACGCTCCCACGCCCAGGCGAGCTGGTTGGCGGTCGTCTCGTGACCGGCGAGGACCAGGGTGAGCAGATCGTCGCGCAGCTCCCGGTCAGTAAGGGCCTCGCCATCCTCGGTTCGGGCGCTGAGCAGGAGCGAGAGAATGTCGCGCCGCTCGCCGAGGTCGTCGGCTTGGCGCCGTTTGGCGATGATCGAGTACACGCAGCGATCGGGTACCGCCAGCCCGAGCCTCGTCAGCCCGATGGGTTGATCACGACCAAGGTTGATCAGCTCGGCGAGCCGGGCGGCCGGCAGAGTCGATGACCAAAGCAGTCTGCGGATCGAAAAGCGCAGGGAGTGCTCAAGGGTTCCCGGGCGTGGACGCTTCTCGATGCCGAAGATCCCACCCATGATCACGTCGAGCGTGATCGCCTGCATCCGCGGGGCCAGGGAGAACGCACGTCCGCTCGGCCAGGCGGCGATCTCGCGCTCAACAGCAGCTGCGATCAACTCCTCATAGCGAGCGATCGCCTCTCCATGAAAGGGCGGCAGCAGCAGTTTGCGCTGGCGCAGGTGGCGCTCGCCATTGGCGATCAGGACAGAGTTCGGGCCCAGCACCGGGCGCAGCGGCGACTCGGCTGCGAGCGTTGGAACCAGCTCGGGCGAGGCGGTGAAGAGCGAGCGGATGTGATCGGGGTGACAGGTGAGAACCGGGGTGCCCCTGACGTAGCCGTGAGCGCTCCAGACATCGCCAAGCTTCTTGCGGAAATGGAAGACGTAGTCTGCTTGGCGCAGGTTGAACCAGAGCACCTGGAGCGCGGCCGGCAAGCCGATTGAGGGTGGTTGAGGCAACTGAGTGAGATCAGCGGGTTCGATCGGCCCTGCCGCTGAAAGCGGGGCACTGCGGACCAATTCAGCATCGAAGGCATCGCGCTGGATCGGCGGTTCTGGGAGCGTCAGCAGTCTCATCGATGGGAAACTGTCTGTAAGCAGGTCGTCCCGGCGCGGGGCATACGGTCGAAATCGATCGGAGGCGGTAATTCGATGATGCCGATCACTCGGCGGTCCCCGGGGTCACCCGGGTGCTGGGGAAAGCAAGGCCGACCCAAGTGGAAGTGCTCGGCGAGGCATCGACTTCATCAGACGGTTAGAGGAGCCCGAACAAAACGATCTCGTGCGTCGGCATCCAGGCCCCAGGGGGCGACGATGAGGAGCTTCCAGGTGCGCTCCAGGTGACGGAGCAAGACGGTGGATCTCGAGGTCTGCGCGAAGGGGGCCTCGCCGTCGCCCGAGCGCATCGTCCAATGCTGTGCGCTCAAGGCGATCTCCCCGGCGATGATCATGCTCTGGCCCTCGACGTCAATCTGGGATTCACTGCCGACGAGCTGAACGAGGACGTCGCGAATCTCCTCGCGGCCGCGGATCGCCGTCGCGTCGGGGGTGAGAAAGCAGGCGTCCCTGGTAAAGAAGGACGCCGCGCGATCGGTGTCGCCCGCATTGAGCGCGGCGGCGAAGGCGAGGGTGACTCGCTCGGGGGTGGCCGTCAGAGAGGGGTTTCTAAGAACTGGAGCCATTGACGAACTCATCGCCTGATCCCGCCCTGGGCGGTTACTTTCGCACCGAGCAGGGCTTGGCGAAGGTGCCGGAGAGGAAGGTCCCGTTAGAAAAGGTGAATTCGCCCCGGGCCTGGAGGCGGCCGGTTTCGCAGCGAGCGTTGATGTAGGAGTAGCTGCGGCCCTTGTAGGTCCATTTGCGTCCGATCTTCAGGTTGCCCGAGATCGGCACCCCGGCACCGCCGGCGATCGGGGGGATCGTGCCTTTGGTGCGGTAGCCATAGACCCCCTTGTGGATTTTTTCGATCACTATGGAGACGATGTAGGTGCTCGGCACGGGGACCGTGAGGTAGGCGTGGGCGAGAACGGTGGGATCGCCGTTCTTCGGGGGGCCGTTGAAGAGGGTGAGCGGTGAGGAGACCGGGATCGGCCTTGATTCGGGGAACTGGACGATCGCCTTGCCCTCCCCCTCTCCGACGATCGCTTCGGGGCAGGCGCGTCGGGCCTGCCGGTGGTGGTCGCGGAGATCTTGCCCATCGTGCACCTTTCCAGGCCGGTGGTTTGGACCGAGCCGTGCTTGTCGAACTCGATCGTCAGCGTCTTTAGGATCGGAGGTAGGGCGCCGGAGACGGTCGAGATACTGCCGCCGCCGTGCAGGGTGATCGGGGCGTTTTCGTGCTTGGGCAGCGCCTTGGGAGCGAAGCCGCCTTCGGCGATGATCAGGATGTCGCCGGCATGGAGTTCCACGGCAGCGTAGGCGGTGGCAGCGAGGCCGAACAGGGTCAGGCCCAGGATGATTGCTACCAGCACCTTCTTGGGCATCGAGATTTTCCTCATCCGATCTGGGTAGCCGGTTTGCTGGGCTCGCCGGCGTGGGAATCGGCCAAGGCACCACGGATGATCGTCCCCATCGCGTCGGTGAGATCGCTGGTGTCGCGACGCCCGGTGGCAAGCCACTGCACGCCGATGCCGGTGACCATCGCGACCACGGTATGGGCATAGCGACCCGGCTCAGGAATGCCCATCGCTTCGAAGGCCGCCTCTGCGAGGCCTTCATAGGCGGCGAAGCACCGTTGCGAAGCTTGTTGAAGGGCCGGATCGCGCGCCGCCTGCAAGTAGAGCTCCAACTCGGCAAGGGGCTGGGGCCGAAGGATTGACTCGGCTGCGATCCGCTGGATTTCCGCTGCCAGGCGCCTCGGACTGGGAGCCGGGCGACGAGAATGCAGCTCTGCGGTGATCGCCTCCAGACGAGCCACCTCCTCGGTCACGTAGAGATTGAGGCTCTCGCGCAGCAACACCGCCTGAGCGGGGAAGTGGTAGGTCAGCGAGCCCAGCGATACCCCGGCGGCGGCGGCGATGCGGCGGTTGCTGAGTGCCCCGACGCCGTCTCGACCGACGAGTTCGAAGGTCGTGCGCAGGATGCGCTGTTTGGTCTCTGGCGCTTCGCGCTTGTCATTGGTGGCGGGTGTAGTGGCTGCGGCAATGGGCATAGCAAAGAACCTTGAGTTCTTGTTCGTTCGAACGAACAAGTATCCTAGCCGATCATGCCGACTGCTATTTGCGCCTCAACGTCCAACGATTCCGACCGCAACCTCAGCTACGTGCGCAGGGGCAGGGGAGAGCCGTTACTGATGATCCAGGGGATGAGCGCCACCCACCTCGCCTGGGGCCAGCCCTTCTCCTCCCTGCTGGAGGAGAGCTTCGACTGTATTGCCTTCGACAATCGGGGAATCGGGCACTCGGGACCGGCCGCAGAGCAATTCACGATCGCCGACCTCGCCGGCGATGCACTCGGCCTCCTCGATGCGCTCGAAGTCGAGCGGGCGCATGTGCTCGGGGTCTCGATGGGAGGGATGATCGCCCAGGAGCTGGCGCTCGGAGACCCTGACCGGGTCAGCTCCCTCACACTCGGCGCGACCTACTGCGGTGGGCCCGGGTCCCGGCTGATGGACCCTGCCGACTTCAGAGGGCTCGTCGAGGCGATGGCCTCCGGGGATCGAGGCCGGGTGATCGCGGCGATGTGGGAGCTGAACCTCTCCCCCACCTTTCGCGAGGATGAGAGCCGCTTCGGCGCCTTCGCTGAGATGGCGAAAGCCCTCTCATCTCCGCGGAAGACGACCGCCTTCCAGGTGCAGGCCGTCACCCGCCATGACACCAGCGCGCGCTTGGCCGACCTCAAGCCTGCGACCCTGGTCATCCACGGCAGCGAGGATCGCGTGCTGAACGTCGTTAACGGGCGATTGGTGGCATCGCTGATCGCGGCCCGGCTGGAGCTGTTGGAGGGCATCGGCCACATGTTCTGGTGGGAGCAATCCGAGCACTCCGCTGCTTTGGTCCGAGACCACGCAATGGCCCACGCTTGAGACAAGACATATGACTCAGGTCACTACCAGATCGGCGCAGAACGCCCACTACTTTCCTCCCCGCCGCTCGATGGCGCGCCGGGTCCACGGTGAGCGCTCGGTCGGGCTGCTTTACGGGCAGCGAGCGCTTTTGATCGGAGCGCTGGAACCGCTCACCTACACCGCCACCATGCTGAGCACCCGCTCTGCCGAGCGCCCCTTCGAGCGGCTCGCCCGCACGGCGAAGATTCAGGAGACGGTGCTGCTCGGAAGTTGCGAGGAAGCAGACGCGGCGCTGGCCGCAGTCCATCGCGTCCATGAACGAGTCAAGGGCAAGCTGCCAGAGGCAGCGGGCTCCCATGTCGCGGGCACCCCCTACTCGGCCGTTGATCCGGAGTTGATGCTATGGACGTTGGCGGTGATCGCCGACTCGGGGCGAGCGATATATGAAACTCTCGTCGGAGCCTTGAGCGAAAGCGAGCGCGAGGATCTCTGGCAGGACTACGTGCGCTTTGGCGAGTTGTTCGGATTAGCGAGTACCGAGGTGCCGGGGAGCCACCGCGAGTTCGAGGCGTGGTGGAAGGGAAAGCTGGCTTCGCCCGAGTTACATGCGACGCCCCACGCCTTGGAGATGGCACCCCTGGTCGCCTTCCACCAGCCGGTGCCGGCGGCGGGTCGCGCCAACCTCCTCGCCATAAACCACATCATCAAGGGAACGCTGCCGCCACAAGTGCGCGAGATCTTCGGGATCCGCTGGAGTGGCGCACACGAGGCAAGCTTTCGCTCGCTCAGCGCCGCCCATCGCCGCGCCCGCCATCTCTTCCCTCATCGGGTGCGTCGTGGCCGCAATGACACCTTCTTCGACGTGGTGAGCCGCACCGAGCGACGGCGGGGGGGAACGGTCACGCCGAAGATGGGAGCCAACGGACCTCCGAACCACACCGCCCTGAAGTGAAAAGCATGATTCGTCCCGAAGGGGCGAATGTTCCTTGCTGCCCTGCTCGAGCAGCTGGTCATAGGGGACGCAGAAGGCAGGCAGTCGAGAAGCCCAGGACTGTTTGCTTCGGTAATCGAGGTGCCGGCGATCTCTGGCACGCACTTGCTGTGACCGTGGGCGTCCATGTGGGGTGGAGTCAGCAGACGCATTCGGGCGAATGGCGGCGGTCAGTTCTCCCGATGCGGTGCCTGCGTTGCCCACCCGAACGCATGTTCGCATAGGAGCCGTTCTGAGGGCGCGAGGCCTGAGGAGGAGGGATTGGCCGTATTCGGGGCGAATAGGCGCCAAGAGGACTATCAGGGCTCACGGCTCTCGCCGATGGGCGACGCGACCTCTACTCTCCAACCCAATGGCCTTCCCGGTCCCAATTGCAAGCGTCCTAACCGGTGCAAGCCCGAGGCAACTCGGCTACTGGCGCAGGGCTACGGCAACAGACGAGCCGTTGCTCGTCCCTACTGCCAAGCGCAGCGGGCGCTATCTCTACAGCTGGGCAGATATCGTGGCGCTTCGGACGATTGTGTATCTGAGAGAGCAGAAGTCACTCCCGAAGATTCGGCGTGCTGTGAAAACCCTACGCGAGCTTGAGGCACGCGAGTGGGGTCACTTGGGCCGATATCGCCTTGTACGGACCGCAGAGACAATCATCGTCCGAACCCCAAAGGGGGAAATCCTCGACTTGGAACGATCTCCAGCGACGATCTTGGATGAGACCTTGATGGCCGACGTGCTCGGCCCCTTTGAGTCCCAGGGGCGAAACGTCCCGGCGCTGGAGAGGCCGCGCCCGTTCCTTATCGTCAATCCCGCGATCTTGGACGGCTACCCGGTGATTGCCGGCAGCCGGGTGCCGTTCCACCTTGTGGCAGCACTAGCCGACGAGGGTGCGGCAGCGAGTGAGATTTTGGAGGCTTATCCTTCGGTCGATGCCCGTGGCATCCCAGATTCGCAGTGGTTCGCGGATCAGGTGGCCGCGGCATAAAGCAGGCACGCTCGTGAAGCTTCTCTTAGACGAGGGGCTTCCCGTGCAACTACTGGAGCCGCTCAGGAGAAACCATGAGCACACATTTGCCCACGTCGAGGAGTTGGGATGGAAGGGGAAGCTAGATCACTTCCTGTTCGCCGATGCGGCCAAATAAGGTTTCGACGCGATCATCGCACTCGACCTCGATCAGCTTTCGGATCGCACGGAGTGGAAAGCTCTCCGAAAATCGAAGCTCCATCACATCGGGGTCAAGCAGGGACGCACGGTGAAGGGCACCAAGGGACTTGCTCGGATAATGGCCTCGATCATCGCAGCAATCCCCTACGTGATCGAGGAACTCGGAAGCGTGGAACAGCAAAGAATCGTCGAAGTTGCACTTCTGAGCGGTGGTGTTCGTCATCAGAGCTTTGTCGCAAACCGTGAGAATGGCCCCTACCCATATTGGCGCCCGTAGCCTAGATCCGCTGGACTCCCTAGAGCAATTCGCTTCTGGCGCAGATTCTGTAATGACGAGAGCCTAATGTAGGTTCTAGCGTAGTGTGACGTTCACCTTCGAGCCCGGGGTTAGAACAGTCCCCGGCTTGGGCTTCTGAGTCTTCACCTTCGCTGAGGCGCTCTTTTTGCCCTTCACCTTGCCGAGCTTGCATTGGGCCTTTAGAAGTGCCTTCTTGGCAGCCTTCAGCTTCTTGCCCGTGAGCTTGGGGACGGTGCAGGAGACTTTGGCGGGCAATGGCTGGGGTACCGGTGGCGCTGTATAGGTGAACCGATCGGCTGAGCTGGTCGCAGTCGTTCCAGCCGCAGTCGTGACGCTGGTATCGACTGGCCCTGGCGTCGAGTTGGCCGGGGCCATCGCGGTTATCTGGGTTTCGGAGTTGACGGTGTAGGTCGTGGCCGCAACCCCGCCAAAGGTCACCCTACTGGCTCCCTCCAAGCCTGTGCCGGTGATCGTGACTGATGTGCCGCCATTGGTCGAGCCGGATGGAGGATTGACCGCGGTGATCGCAGGTGCCGGTTGAACTTCTGCGTTGAAGGCAAACTCACCGGGTGCTTGCAGGTTGAGGGGACCGCTTCCGGTTTCCGGTAGCGCGGGCTGAGCTCCTTCAATCTCGGCGCCAACGACACCAAAATATCCAATCTCGACGCTGGTGCTCGAGTTTTCGAGGGTCACAAGTTCACCAGCCTCGATCGCCAAGTCGGTCGTGAACGTCTGTAGCCCGGTGCTCGTCGGGGTTTCGAAGCTGCTTTGTGCAGTGCCTTCGTATTTACCACCCCCAATTGCGTGCAGGACACGCACTCTCAGAGCTCCACCGGAGGCGTCAAGGACATGCCAGCGAACGACCTTTCCGCTTATTGGGGAGCTTGTATGCGTACCAGCCTCCGGCAGCGTGGCATCAAATGCAGTGCATACGGGGCTGCACATGTTCACAGAGGCAAATGTCGCAGTCAGCGGACTCCCAACGACCACACCTGCTGCCTGCGCGCCAGCCGGGAAGAGCATCAGGGCGCACACGGCAGTAGCGGCCAGGTAGCCAACGCGAACAGGGACGGGGGGAAGCTTGCGTGAGGGTTGCATGGTGCAGGAGCCTAGCCGAGCATCCGGATCGCCGGCAAACCGGCTAAAACAGCCGCTTAGATGGCGAGAAGACCCAGACAGCGTGGTGCCATCCGGGCTACTAGCGCCTAAAACGAGCGTCGGTTTGAGGCCAACGTGACGCAGCGGAAGGGCTCTTTCGCGCCCGTAGATTGAAAGCTTACCCACATCTTGCACCAAGCGCCTCGCCTGAACCAGCCTGAGCAGCAAGATTCCGCCTCCCGAGCGGGGAAAATGTGGTTGTCGAGACCCATTTCCCAACTCAGGAGGCTTCACCTTGAAGGTGAATCGAAACGGAGTGATTGAAACCGTAGAGGTGACAGCGGACGGCGAGGGATTCTGCTCGCAGGCCGGCGCTCTCTTACTCACCAACCTGGCCGACCGGCTGGGACTAACGGTGGCGCTCACCGAGGCCCTCGCCCCGACCCGCCAGCGCCGCTCCGCCCACACCGATGGCGAGGTGTTGCGCGATCTGATCGTCACCCTGATCCAGGGTGGCGAGCACCTCTCAGACCTCGCTGCGCTGCGCGACCAGCCCGACCTCTTCGGCGATGTCGCCTCAGACTCCACCGCCTTTAGGGTGCTGGAGCGGATCGGGCCCGCCGAGCTGGAGGGCATCCGTGCCGCCCGCAAGGCGGCCCGGCAGCGTGCCTTTGCCCTCGGCGCCCGGCCCGCTCGGTTCGTCCTCGACGTCGACGCGACCCTGCTCGGCTCTCACTCCGACAAGGAGCAGGCGGCAGGCAATTACAAGGGAGGCTTCGGCTTTCACCCGATGCTCTGCTACCTCGACGGCTCCGAGGGGGCGCTGGACGGGGTCCTGCGGCCCGGCAACGCCGGAGCCAACACCGGGGCCGACCAGGTCGAGGCGGTTGAGCTCGCGCTCGAGCAGCTGCCGGGTGCGGCGATGGACACAGAGGTCTCACTGCGCGGCGACGCAGCCGCCTGCGTGCACGAGTTGATCGAGTTCTGCCGTGAGGGCGACATCCGCTTCTCGGTCGGGCACGATCTCAGCGCCGAGGTGCGAGAGGCGATCGGGGAGGTGCCCGATCGCGCCTGGGTGGGGGCGGTCTGCCAGGACGGGGAGGCGACGGCCGATCACCCGAGCCGCCCCCGCGAGGCCTACGTCGCCGAGCTCACCGACCTGGTCGACCTCTCCGCCTGGCCCTCTGGCTCGCGCCTGATCTGTCGCCGCGAGCGCGCCCACCCCGGCGCCCAGCTCTCCCTGATCGACACCGACGGCTGGCGCCACCAGTGCTTCCTCACCGACCAGGGTGGAGAGGATCTCGCAGAGCTCGACCGCCTCCACCGCGCCCACGCCCACGTCGAGCAGCGGATCGAGGATTTCAAAAGCGCTGGGGCTCTCAAAGCTTCCCTTTCGCAGCTTCGCGATGAACGAGGCCTGGATGCAGCTGGTGCTCGCCGCCCAGGACCTGTTCGGCTATACCAAGGAGCTGACACTCACGGGCGATCTCGCCAGGGCGAAGCCGCAGACGCTTCGCTACCGGCTGCTGCACCAGGCCGGGCGGCTGGCCCGCTCGGGGCGGCGCACCCGCCTTCGCCTGGCGCGGCGCTGGCCCTGGGCGGAGGACCTCGCCGCCGCCTGCGCTTGCCTTGACGCCCTGCCCTCACCGGCGGGGTGAGCCCGCCGGCTCCGGAGCTCACAGCGCGGCGTCGCCGCGCCGGTGGTCCCTGCGCGGACCACCTCCCCACTTGCAAGCCGGCCGGGGCGGAGGGCCCGATCGGCACTACGGGGCCGCCGGCGGACCACACTTGGAAGCTGACACCCACCGTTACCCTCGGTGAGCCGATTGAGCTCACTCGAGTGAGTTTATTGCAGGATCTGGGCTTAAGGCGAGCCCACCTTGATCCGCCGCCGCTATTTGGGCCACGCTGCTGGGGTACTGAGGTTCCGTCCACTCCTGTTCCGGCTCTGATTGCAGTCGGTGCTCGAACATGACCAGCTCTCCCGCTGTCGGCAGCCGGAGTTTGCTCTCCGCGCAAGTAGAAAAGGCACCGAACCATTCTTCCGGTTCCCGAGCGGACCCTTGAAAGCAAACACCTCCTGCGAGTTCCATCCCCGCCGAGCACTGAAGCTTGGAAACGCTGGTGAGCTGATCCGCCGACTGACCATCGAGTGTCTGGGCGTTTTCTGCGGTCGATGCAGTTGTCGCTGTAGTCGCTTTGGTTGCACTCGGCACCGCACCCAACGTGGAGAGGTTGATCTGCGTTCCGGTCAGCGAGCCGTTCGCTACCTGGGTGCCGGTGATCGCGCCATTCTTGATTTTTGCTGCGGTGACTGCCTGATTCTTGATCTGCTTTGTGCCGACCGAGTTCTTGCCGAGCTTCGTGGCTGCGAAAGCCGCTCATCCACCCAGTAGGAGGAAGACGGCGATCGTAGACATCACGTTGGCATAGGTGAGTTTGCTGCGAATCGTTTTCACGCGGGATCTCCCCTTCCTAGTGATTGACGAGCTGGATCAGCCTATGCCGGAGCCCCAGACCGTGCTGGGAGCTCTTGGGCGCTGATTGAAAGAAGCTCTCGGTGTGGGGATCGGAGGGTGCATCAAGGACTAGGCTCCGGGTATGCCGCAATTCAGGATCACCTGCCGGGCTGCGCTCGATGAGAAGGTAATCGCCAATCTCGACGCCGAGGGCGTCTATTGGTATGCCGGCTTGACCAACCAGGCAGGATCAAAGCTCCGACGCCACCATTTGAAGATCGAGGCGACGAACATCGATGAAGCAGTCGAGCGCGGCCGTGACGCGATCCAAGGGCCCCCGCCCTCGAGCCGTTTGCTGGTGATGTCAATGAGGAGTTGTGGGCCTGTTTGCAATTGGCGATAATTTCGAAGTCCTAGCGGTCATTGCAGTGGACCGATAAAGGGGCCGGCCAGCTCTGCTGACTCTCCCTCTCTTGGGCAGTGTGGAAATAGGCCTCAAGTTGCCCAAGTCACGAGGATTTGCTGCCAAGGAGTTTGCGATCGCGCTGACAGGGAAGTCAAGACCAATGAGGAGCAGGTCTGACGCTTAGAGCAGTGAGGCAACCGGCTAGTGGCGAACCGCTTCCACTCTTAAAATCTAACGAAATAGGAGGCTCCACACAGTGGGCGATAAGAACGTTGACAAGGCAAAGGGCCGCGTTAAGGAGGCCGCTGGCGCGCTCAAGGGAGATAAAAACCTGAAGGACCGCGGACGTGGCGACCAAGCGAAGGGCTCGGCTAAGAATGCAATTGACAAGGTTGCCGATAAGCTCACCCCAAAGAAGGGCGCCCAAAAGTAAGCAAAGGGTGCACAGGCCCCTTTTCCGTAGCGGGTGGGGCGATCTATAGGCCTGCTACCGCGGCGAATCGGACCCTAACTTCGACCTGCGCGGGGCGGTCGCTCATCGCAGCGTACTCGCCAGGTTTCGATTTCGCCGTTCTTGTCGGGCCGGGGTGTGAAGCGAGCAACCTTTGGCCTGGGTGCCCCGCCGCTACGTCGCTCCACGGCAGCCATCACCTGCACAGCCATAGCACTGAGATCGCGCAAACCCTGGTGGCGATTCTGGCGGGCCCCGAGGTCGACCTGGGCTAGCGCATCCAGCCCGACCAGCCCTAGGCAGTCAATAAGCATCGCGATCTCCACCCCGTAGCCGACTGGAACCGATAGCTGCTCGAACAACGCCCGCCTGATCGCAGTCTCCCCGGCAAGTGGCTGGACGAAGCCAGCCAGGGCTGGAAAATGAAGATTCAATAAAGGACGGGCAACCAGCTCGGTGACGCGGCCGCCCTCTCCATCGAGGCGGGATCCATTCACGGCGAGGGGGCGACGGAAGGAGCCCTTGACCAAACTCACGGCGGGCTCAAGCAGAATCGGGCCAAGCAGTCCGGTCAGGAAATGCTCAGAGAAATCTGAGGTATCGGTGTCGAGGAAGACCAGAACGTCGCTATTGACAACCGCGGCCGCTCGCCACATCGCATCTCCCTTGCCCAGACATGGGCCGAGCTCGGGGGCAAGTGCGGACTCGCTCTGCACCTCAAACCCCAGCTCACGGACCACCCTGGCGGTCCCATCGACGGAGTCGGCGTCGACCACGAGCATCTCGTCGATCAGACCCACCTCCCGCAGAGGCTTGAGGCGGCCAAGGATCGGCCCAATCGTCGCAGCGACTTCTCGTGCAGGCAAGACGACTGCGATCGTCGAGGTCTTGGCTTGCAGCAGTCGCTCAAGCGTGTGCTCATCGCCGTTGTAGCTACGCTCGGCAATCCATTGGCCGAGGGCCAGGTCGCGAGCGAGACCTCGCTCCGCCCTCCCGTTGGTCCGAGCCGAGGTCACGACTCGAACTGGTCGCAGACGGTGGATCGGAACACCGGCTTCAGCCAAGCGGTCCTCCAGATCCTGATCCTCAAGCGCCGAGATCCAGCCCATCCCGCCAACCTGGCGGTAGGTGCGCCCTGTCAACCCCAACGAGGCCCCGGAGAAATGCGCGTGTTCAGCTGGGCCCCGGCACTCCGCGGCTCGCTTCCGCGCCAGCAGCTCGGACGCGCGGCGCGCCACGACCTCTCGGGGCAGGCGCTCGGCGCCGTCGGGATCCAGCACTACCTCGCCTCCGATCGCCTTCGCTCCCGCCTCGATCGCCTCGAGCTGTCGGGCGAGCCAGTCGTAGGCGACTACCGAGTCGGCATCGGTGGTGGCAATCAATCCGTCGACCCGACCGACTGCCTCCAATCGCGAGCATGCGAGGTCCATGCCGATTGCCCTGGCTGGCCCCGCCCCCCGGCCCGGCCCGGCCACAGTCCGAAGTCCCAGCCCGGGCGCCCGCCCCCGTGCCTCCCTGACGGCGGTCTCAGTCCCGTCTGAGCAAGCATCAAGGACGACGATCACCTCGTACTCCTCCTGGCCAATTTCTACCTGCGCATCAAGAGCGTCGAGGCAGGCGCCGATCAGCTCCTCCTCATCGCGGGCTGGTACAACCACAACCGCCCTCAACTGCGAGGAGGGTGGGCGCATAACGTCCGCGGCTCGATCCTGGCTCAGCTCCATGGCGCTCGTTCCCTAACCAGCCGCCGGCCGAGCTCGAAGTCCTCGTCGCGATCGTGGGCGAGGACACCGACGATCTCTCGATCACGCCCGTACCAGGCGGTGAAGCTCTCGCCCTTTCCATCCTCAAAGATCATCTCGTCCCAGCCATCGCCCCAACCCGCGTACTTCATCGTGCGCTCGCCGATCGTCGACCAAAAGCCTGGAGCTACTCCCCACCCTGTCTCCACCCCGGCCATCGTGCGACCGGCGACCTCGCCCTGATTTAGCGCCTCGCCCCAGTGCTCGACCCTGAGGCGGCGACCAGCAGCGAAGTTGTGGGCAAAAGCGACATCCCCGGCGGCCAGTAGGCGCGGATGGGAGGAGCGCATCGCCTCGTCAACGAGGACACCACCATCGACCTCAACCCCGGCCTCCTCAGCCAGTCCGGTATTGCGAGAGATCCCGAGCGCCGCAAGCACGGCCTCGGTGTCCTGGCTCCGACCATCGGCAAAGCGCACGCTCAGCCGGCCTTCGGCGCCGCTTGCAATCTCAGCAAGCTCAGTTTCGGCCAGCATGGTTACGCCGTGTCCCTCCAGCCACTGTGCAATTCGCTCGGAGACCTTCTCGCCAAGCCGCTCGACTTGAGGACTCGCCTCAAGGCTGGCAATGGTCACATCCCCACCCCGCATCGCCAGGGAGGCGGCGACCTCACAACCGATGAATCCTGATCCGAGGACCAGGACCGACGCCACGTCTAGGTCGGCCAGCCGATCAGAGTCGCCAACCGTCCGAATCTGGTGGACCTGGGGCCGCTGGACCCCCGCCAGATCGGGCAACAGGGGATGCGCGCCGGTTGCCAGCAGGCAGAGATCGAACTCCCAGCGACGCCCGTCCTCGCTCGACATCGATCCTCGCTCGAGGTCAAGCTTGCTGACGCGGGTCCCCAGCACCACATTGATCTCTCGTGATCGGTACCACTTGCTTGACTCAAGCGCCAGCTCATCGATCTCCATCTCACCCCGCAGGTACTCCTTGCTCAGCGGGGGTCTTTCGTAAGGAAGGCGTCCCTCGGCAGCGATGATCGTCACCTCTCCTCGACCCCCGGCCTCGCGATAGGCACCCGCAGCGGCCTTTGCCGCCGGACCACCGCCGACCACGACAATCCTGCGCTCCTCGCTCACCGCTTGCACCAGCGGTCGAGGACGTAGTCGGGTGTCTGCTCGCCGGTATCCCAGCACAGTCGACTCCGCTTGCGCAGGATGGCGTGAACCTCCTGGCCTGCGAGCTCTCGGCGGGGATCGGAGCCGCGCCAGTGAACTGCGAGTAACACGCCTTCGGGCGCCAGGGACTCTTCCATGCGCTGCAATCCCTCCCGAACCAGGGAGGGGCTCCAGTAGTAGAGGAGCTCCGAGCAGACGATCGTCTCGAAGGGACCCTTCGGGGTCTGCTCAGGCAGGTCGAGGCGGGCGATCTCAACGGTGCAGACTCGGGAGAGCCGGCGTCGGGCAAGGCTCACCGCTGTCGGGCTGAAGTCAACCGCGAGCAGGCTCGCGCAGCGTGGTGCCAACATCTGAGTGAAGACGCCGATTGAGCAGCCGAGCTCCAGGGTGCGACCGCCGTGCTCGGGAAGCATGGCCATGGTCCGGGCGTACTTTTCTCGCTCATAGGCACTCGTCTCATATGACCATGGATCCATCGAACCTCGATAGAGGCGCTCGAAGTGCCCGACCGGAGCTCGGTCGCCGCTCTCTTTAGGAGCGCTGATCACGCTCCGAGGCTCCGTGCACCGAGTCGCGCCAGCAAGGGGTCCAACCGGTGTTGCAGGAGAAAGGTCTCAAGGTCACGCCGGGATCGCTCAAGGCGGCCGCCGGTCACGAAGGGTGCCGATCCACAGGCGGCCGCGGCCTGCTCCAGTACCGTCTTCGCGGCGCGGTCGATCTCCACCCGCATCTGCAGGCTAAGGGCGTGCATCTCCTCACTCGCCTCGAGCGCCGCCGCGGCCTTCGCCAACCAGGCATCAACCGTCGCGACCGCCACTCCGATCCTCCCGGCAGCGAGCTGAGCGAGGGGCTCGTGCGAACGGCGGGCGGCAAGATCCACGATCGCGGCCTCAGCGGCGGAATCGATCATCCCTGCCCAGCTCACCGCTGTGCGGATCGCATCGCGCGAGAACCAGGGCTCGCGCCCTAGCTCGCCAGGCTCCCCCAGGATCGCCTTGATCGGGACGTCGTTGAATACGACGCGATGGCTCTCCGAGGCTCGCATACCAGCCGCCCGGTACCAGCTGCGATCCACCTCCATCTTCTCGCCACACTCGACTAGGACAAGACGCGGAGAGCCGCCGCCTTCCTCGCCGACGAGCACCAGGGCAGCGTCGATTCCACCGGCGCCGGAGCAGTAAGTCTTGACGCCTCGCAACACCAACTTTCCGTCAATCTCGATCATCCGCGCGGGAGCGCCCTCCCCTTGTCCGGGGTCAGCACCCCAGACACCGAGGAGACGGTTGTGATCCCTGACCATCGCCAGCTCACGATCTCGAACTTCCTCCTCGGCAGCTACTTCAAGTCGCTCGACCGCGTTCAGATGCCCATCGAGAATGCGACCAACCGAAGCGTCCGCGGCCGAGACTCGCCGCAGGAGCTCCCATTCGGCGACGATCGGAGCGGCGCCTCGAGCCGATCCGATCGTCGAGGCCAACGCCCCGGCGTCGCTGAGGAAGCCAAATGCCTTGTGAGGGAAATGAGGCTCTCGGTCAAGTCCCCTGGCCCCGGCGGCGATTGACGCCAAGGCTTGGTCAAGAGCGAGCGAGGCTTGCGGTTTCGGAAGCAGAGCGCCGTGGCCTGACTTGCCGGTCGCGCTCATCGCGACGCGACCTGAGGACTTGACACCGTCGTCGGCCGCAGTCCCTGCGCGCGAGCCACCTCTAGAAGGACCGATGCCAGCCGAACCGTTTGGACACAATCTGTGCGGCGTGCCCCGGGTCCGATCCCATCATGCATCAGGACAACGGCGCCGTCGCGAAGGCCGCCCGAAGCGGCCAACGCGGCGAGCATTTCGGTGGAGCTGTCGCCCCGCCAGTCATGGGTATCGAAATTCCACCCCCAGAGAGTGAGCTCGTGGGCAGCGGCCACCGTGCATGTTGCCGCAGTCACGTCTCCCCAAGGTGCTCTCCACGCCGTCGGACGAACGCCGATCGATTCAAGTGCCGACAGTGCCCGTGCGGTGTCGGTCGCCACCGCTGACTCGCTCATCTTTGAGTGACGCACATGGTCAAAGCAGTGCAACCCCACCTCATGACCCGCCTCCCGCATGATCTCGATCAAGTCCCTGTGAGCGACAGCTCGGCTGGCGTCGACGAAAAAAGTCGCAACTGCAGCGTGGCGCTCGAGCTCAGCAAGGACACGAGTCGTCCAAATCCGATCTGGTCCATCGTCAAAGGTAAGAGCCACCGTGCCCGAGATCGAATGGCGATTGACTCGCCCAGCCTCGTTCACCGTCGACTTAAGAGTTCGGATCCTCGGCTTCAGCCAGCGCCAAGGAGCCCTCACGCACATCCTTTAGGTGGTTTTCTTGGATTGGCAGAGCCCAGTCGAGGAGCTCCCGCACGCCCTTCTCGCCAGCCGACTCATTGAGCTTGCCAAGGATCGCCCAGTGCCCAAACTCGCCGGCCTCGGCCATGATCAAGAACTCAAAACCGTCTAGCCCGTCGGACTCCTCACTGAGGTAGGTCTGCATCATCTCGGTGGCCTCTCTCTTGGTCTCGCGCGCCTTCTCTAGGATTGGCGTCTTCTTACCCTCGCGCTGATCGGCCAAGACCGTGCAGCGGCGCTCGGTCTCCTCGGCCTCCTCGCGCATCCGCTTCAGGGTCTCAATCAGGGACTTGTCATTGAGCATCGACTCGACTTTCGCCGTCGTCTTTTGCGCTGCGCCAGCCAAGCCGGTCACCTCCGCCAGCTTCTCTTCGAGAGTCGTCAGCTCAGCCACGTATTTCTCCTTTGTCAGTTGATACCCGTGACGGCTAGCTGATTTGCGCGACCATCCCTAGAGGCGACCTATCTGGTCGAAAGTCTTCTACCCCCTACACCGACTGTTGAACCAACTACCCGGTATGAGGAGCTAGGGACGAGATCGCTTCGACTTCTCAGCCTCGACTCGCTTCGAGGCCGCCTCGACGGCCTTCTTGGCCGTAGAAGTCACGGACTTGGCCGCGTCGGCGAGCGCCTGGACACTGCCTTGGGCTGAGTCCATGAGCTCGCCCCCGCTGGCTTTGGCTTCGTTTTGCTTCCGCGTCGCAGCGCCTTTCTTTGCCGCCGCACTTCGCTCCGCCTTGGTTCGTTGAGCCATATCGTCGAACTCCTCCTTCCAGCTCCTGTCGCCTAGACGCGGCCTCGGCGGCTATACCCGAAGCCGCCCCCAAACAGCAGAATCAACAAAAGAATAATTACGATTAGCGTCAGCATTCTGGTCACCTCATGATCGTTTGGATTGAAAATGAGACCTGCGACCTACCTCGCCCGGCATGTCCCAATGCTCTTGTTCCCAGTCCGGGGGTGGCCAAACCCGACTGCTTCGAGCATGCCTGACGGGGAGCGACGCCGATGTCGCACTTGTGATCATTTCAACAACGGGCGGCTCCAATGAGGGAGCCCGAAGTCACTTGTGCGCCGACCGAGGAGCCAACCTCAGTGATGCCCTCCTGGGTCGAGATAGCGTGCGGTGGATGTAACCGTGCCGGTTGCTCCCGCTTCGGCGTCCATGTTGACTAGAGGCCTGGTTCGAGGCGGAGTCGAAGTTGACGCCGGCGGAACTGAAGGCGCAGGAAGACCGTCGCGCCGAGGCCAACGCCCGCGAGCTGATTCGCGAAGAGCCTTGGTCCTGAGACGCGAGCGGTAGCATTTCCGACGTGACCACTCGCGAGAAAGTGGAGCAGCTGCTCGATCGGCTCTCGGAGGCAGAACTCGAGGCCGAGTACAAGCGGCTCCGAGAAACCGTCGAGGTCGAAGGGCACGCCGACGAGTGGGGCGACTTGGACAGGTTCAGCGCGCGGGCATCGCTCGGCGTGCTCCGCCACATGACCGAAGACGAAGAGAAGGCCGGCCTGTCCTGGGAGGAGTTCCGGCCGCAGTGAGACGTGGCGAGGTTTGGTGGCACGAGCCGCCCGAAGAAAAGGGCCGCCCGGTCGTCATCCTGACTCGCGACGAGATGATCAATGGCGTCGCCGACGTCATCGCCATGCCGGCGAGCAGGACGGCGCACCACTGGCTGACCGAGGTCGAGGTCGGAGCCGAGGACGGAATGCCGACGACATCCTTCCTGGTCGCCGAGAACACTCTCTCGGCGGAAAAGGTGTTCCTGCTCGCGCGGATGACTGAGCTCGGCGTCGCCAAGATGGATGAGGTCTGCCGGGCTCTTGCGCTCGCTACCAGCTGCGGGTGAGGTAGCGGCGCGGGTCATGCCGCGGCTCCTGCGGGGGCGGTGGTTCGGGCGAGGGTGGCGGTTACGCAAAAGCGAAGAGGACAAGCAACGCGGGCAACCCCTGCCGCGGAGCCGGAAGCAGAAAGGTCCCGGGCGCCTCCGGGGCCGCTCGCGCTACTCGTCGGGAGGCCTTCAGGGAAAATGACCTCCGATGGGAAGGCCCCAGGAACAAGGGCCCCCGATGCGCCGCCAACAGGGAACGGGAGACGGACGCAGCTTGCGAAATGGGTGGCGGAGCCGCGGCTGAAGAAGGACCCGCGGCGGCGCGGAGCCGGTGCCGGCGGCGGGTCGCGCCAACCTCCTCGCCATAAACCACATCATCAAGGGAACGCTGCCGCCACAAGTGCGCGAGATCTTCGGGATCCGCTGGAGTGGCGCACACGAGGCAAGCTTTCGCTCGCTCAGCGCCGCCCATCGCCGCGCCCGCCATCTCTTCCCTCATCGGGTGCGTCGTGGCCGCAATAACACCTTCTTCGACGTGGTGAGCCGCACCGAGCGACGGCGGGGGGGAACGGTCACGCCGAAGATGGGAGCCAACGGACCTCCGAACCACACCGCCCTGAAGTGAAAAGCATGATTCGTCCCGAAGGGGCGAATGTTCCTTGCTGCCCTGCTCGAGCAGCTGGTCATAGGGGACGCAGAAGGCAGGCAGTCGAGAAGCCCAGGACTGTTTGCTTCGGTAATCGAGGTGCCGGCGATCTCTGGCACGCACTTGCTGTGACCGTGGGCGTCCATGTGGGGTGGAGTCAGCAGACGCATTCGGGCTTAATCGGCTTTTAGGGTTCAAAATGCGCTGTTCGGCTCGAAAGCGGGTCATCGACCCGCCTTAGCGCCGAGATCCGGGCGTCGCGGGAGACGCCGGCCACCTCCTTGGCGACTTCGGCGAGGTTGACGCGTCGGATCAAGTCCTGGGGTCTTCCGAGGGGTGAGAAGAAGTTGTCGTAATGGGTCGGGACGACGATGCGCGGATCAAGCCGCGCCAGGACACGCTCCCAGTAGTGCGGAGTGACACTGCGCCCGGCGATTCCAGCGAGGAAGACATCGACGGGATCGTCGGGAAGCTCGCGATCGTCGAGGTTGGCGCTGCCCTGGTGATAGAGGCTGATCCCGGCAACCTCGATCCGGATGCCCCAGACGACGCCACACTTATAGGCGCTCGGTGAGAGACCGTCGAGGTGATCGCAGGTCAACTCGCCATCCATCGGCACCCTGCGGCCGAAGAGCAGCTTGGAGTGGCGACTGGGAACGAAACGGACAGCGAAGGGCCCCAACTCATAGATCTGGTGGGCAACAACATCGACGGCGAGCTCGCCGAGGCCGTGAAGGCGCATCAGCTGCGACAACGAGGCCGACCCATAGGCCTTGGCCCGATGGCGGCGAGCAATCGCCGGGGCGTCAACGGCATGGTCGAAGTGGGTGTGACCGATGAGCACCCCCGCCACCGCTCCCGGTGCTCTCGCGAAGCGTTCAATCGTCGTCTCATCGGGCATCGCCGAGCGGCCCAGCAGCAGCGAGCGCAACGGCACCCGCGACACGTAGGGGTCAATAAAGATCGAGGTGCCCTGATAGGTCAGGCGATAACCGGACACACCGAGCCAGGAGATCTCAAGTCCCGAGGGCAACTCGAGCGGCACCGTCTCCAACTCACGCAGTGCCTGCGCGTCGTCGTTACCTGCGGCGGGCATCACCTAAAACAGTCGACATGCGAGAGGTCCTGGAGCCTTATAGCGAGGACGAGGCTCCTTCAGCCCTTTTCCTCTCAAACTCAAAGCTCACCCCCGCACTGTGCACGGCTTGGCGAAGGTGCCGCTGAGGAAGGTGCCGTTGGAGAAGCTGAATTCGCCCCGGGCCTGCAGGCGCCCGGTTTCACAGCGAGCGTTGACGTAGCTGTAATGGTGACCCCTGTAGGTCCATTTGCGGCCGATCCGAAGTGACCCCGAAACGGGGATGCCCGAGCCGCCGGCGATGGTCGGGATCGTGGCTTTGGTCCGATAGCCGTAGACGCCGTCATGGATGCGTTCGATCACAATCGGGATGACGAAGGTGGTGGGCACCGGCACGGTGGTGTAGGCGTGGGCGAAGACGGTCGGATCGCCATGCTCGCGCGGGCCGTTGAAGAGGGTGATCGGCGAGGAGACTGGGAACGGCGCCTGTTCGGGGAAGGCAACAAGCGCCCTGCCCTCGCCCTCGCCGACGATAGCGCCGGCGCAGTTGCGACGAGCAACCGCGACCGTGGTGCTCTCGATCCTGCCCTCCTGGCAAACCGAGAGGCCGGTGGTTACTACGGCGCCGTGGCGGTCGAAGTAGAGCGTCAGCGTTTTTAGGATCGGGGGAAGATCTCCGGACACGGTCGAGAGGCTGCCACCGCCGTGCAACGTGATCGGGGCATTCTGGTGCTTGGGAAGCGCCGTGGGTGAGAAGCCGCCTTCTGCGGTAATCAGGAGGTCACCGGCGCGGATCAAGAGTGCGGAGGCCGTGCTGGCAAGAATCGCGATCAGAGCGCAAGCCAGAGCGAAGGCGAGGAAGGCGTTTCGAGGAAGCGCGAGCCGCCTCATGATGTACTCAACCCAGCTGGTGGAACATCGCTGGGGCCGCCGGACCCGTGCCCTGCACTTGCCTCGGCCACGGCACCGCGAACCAAGGTGCGCAAGGCATCGGCAAGGCCAGCGGCGTCTGGGTGACCGCTGCCGAGGCGCATGACGCTGAGTCCGGTCAGCAAGGCGACGATGACCGGCGCGTGCCGGGCTGGTTCGGGGACATGGAGAGCCTCCAGCGCCGCCGCGGCGACGCGCTCATAGGCGGCGAAGCAGCGCCCAGAAGCCTCCTGCAGGTCAGGGTCGCGCGACGCTTGCAGGTGCAGCTCCAGCTCGGCGACCTGTGCCGGGCGATCGGCGGTCTCCGTGGCGATCCGCTGCACCTCAGTGGCAATCTGAGCGGGGCTGGGCGGCGGACGGCGGGAGCGGAGTTCGGCTGCGATCGCCTCAAGGCGATCGACCTCCTCGCTGACGTAAAGAAGCAAGCTCTCGCGCAGGAGCGAAGCTCGGCTGGGAAAGTGGTAGGTGAGGGATCCGAGGGAGACCTCGGCGGCTGCCGCGATACGGCGGGTGCTGAGAGCGCCGATCCCCTCGCGTCCGATCAGCTCGAAGGTGACGCGGAGGATGCGGCCTCGGGTGTCGAGGGCATGAGGCTTATCGAGGGGGGGCTCGGTCGCGGTGGGCATCTGGCTACAGTAGCGTCATTCAACTATCGTACGTACGTACGACCGACCAAAACGGAAGAGCGTTGCGAGAGAACCAAACTCCCACCCATGCGCCCCCCAGCGGGCCCCCCGAGCCAGACGCCGGACTCGACCTGGCCTTCGCCGGGCTCGCGGCTCAGGCGCGAATGCTGGCGAGCGGGAACATTTCCTCACGCGAGCTGGTCGAACTCTCACTGCGACGGATCGAGGATTCCCAGCGGACGCTCAATGCCTTTCGGGTCGTAGGTGGCGAGCAGGCACTGAGGGAGGCAGACGCGGCCGATATCCGTTTGCGTGCGGGGGACGGCGGTTCTTTGCTTGGTGTGCCGATCGCGATCAAGGACGACGTCGACCTGGCCGGCCAGACGACTCAGTTTGGCTGCGGAGGGGAGCACCAGCCAGTCAGGGAGGACTCCGAGCTGGTGCGGCGCCTGCGCGCCGCCGGGGCGATCGTGATCGGCAAGACGCAGGCGCCGGAGATCGGTCAATGGCCATTCACGGAGTCCGCAACCTTCGGGGCAACCCGAAACCCCTGGTGCCCCGAACGCACTCCGGGAGGCTCCAGCGGCGGAGCGGCGGCCGCCGTCGCGGCGGGGCTGGTGGCTGCGGCGATTGGTTCCGACGGGGCCGGCTCGGTGCGGATCCCGGCGGCTTGGACAGGCCTGGTCGGACTGAAGCCACAACGAGGACGTATCTCCACTTGGCCCGAGGCTGAGGCATTCAACGGCCTGACCTGTTTGGGGCCGCTGACGCGGAGCGTCGCTGATGCTGCGCTGCTCTTGGACGCGGTGGCGGGAAACCGCGATGGCGATCTACACCGTCCCCCTCCCCACTCCGAGAGCTTCGCCGCAGCCGCCTCCGCGGAACCGAGACGCCTGCGGATCGCCCTCTCCTTCGCGACCCCGTTGGGCACGCCTGAAAGGATCGATCCCGAGATTCGGGCGGCGACCGAGCGCAGTGCCGCCAGCCTCGCTGAGTTGGGACACGAGGTGGTGGCGGCCGATCCAAGCTATGGACTGGTCGGCCTCGGGATCATCCCCCGCGGAATGGGCGGAGTGCACGACTGGCTCCGCGATCGGATGCCTACGGATGCTCCCCTGGAACCGCGCACACGGGTCCATGCTCGCCTCGGCGGCCTGCTCAGCGGCCCGCCGCTGCGGGCAGCACGAGCGGCTGAGCCTGCGCTGGCGCGGCGGATCGGCCGTATCTTCGATCGGGTCGACGCGGTTTTGACGCCGACCACGGCGAAGCCGGCGCCGCGGATCGGCGCCCTTGATGGCCGCGGCTATTGGGCGACGAGCACTGCGGCAAGCGCGGCCTGTCCCTTCGCCTGGGCCTGGAACGTAATCGGCTGGCCCGCGCTCAACCTGCCGGGCGGCTTCAGCGCCGCAGGCCTACCGATCGGCGTGCAGCTTCTGGGCAGAGAAAACGACGAGGCGACACTGCTGTCACTCGGCTCCCAGCTCGAAACAACGGTCGACGGGGAGTGGACGGAGCGGCGGCCGCCCGGATGAACACGAGATGAAGGGAATCGCCGTGCTCGTCGTAATCTTGGTGGCGGTGATCGCCGGGGTGATCTATGACCTCTATCCCAAGGACTCGGTCAGCAAGTCGGGCGTCGACCAGGCCCTCGTCACTTTCCGCAAGGAGATGAAGCAGGCGGCCGGCTATCCAAGGCGCAGCGGAGCCGAAATCCCACCTTTCGGCGTTTATCGGTACTCGACGGAGGGCGCGGAGGAAATCGAAAGCAGCGCGGCCAGCACCGGTCATGACTATGGTCAGTTGACGGCGATCACGGTCACGCCCACCCGCTGCGGGGTGAAGGAACGCTGGCAGCCGCTGGTGCAGAGTTGGACCGAAGGCGAACTGTGCTTGAAGCCGAGGACCTCTCGGGTGGTCGCGGTCAGAAACTTCCACGAATTCTTCGGGGAATCAAAGCTGGTCCGCTACGGCTGCCGCGGCGGCAGCGCTCCCTATAGCGCCAAGCTGCGCCCGGGGATGGCCTGGGTTACCGACTGCAAATCTGAGGAAGGCACGGTGGTCAGTCACGTCTCGGTGATCGGTGTGGGGAAGGTCAAGGTCGGCCCCAAGGAGATCGAAGCCGTCCACCTGCACTCCGCGGTGGCGCTCAGTGGAAACCCGGATGGGACCGATACCCAGGACTCCTGGTTGCGGCGCTCGGACGGCCTCTTGCTGCGCAGGACAGAAAGCAGCAAGGCCCATGTAAGCGCTGGGGGCGGCAGCGAGTTCAGCCAGCACTTCAAGATCGGGCTGATTTCGACCAAGCCGCAGCGGTGAGCTCGAGTTGGAGCTCGAGCACGGCGGTTACACGCCGCAACCTGCTTTAAGAGGCAGCTGTGTGAGGACGGACAGCCGCTGGGGGCAACCGTCCGTCCGATGGTTCTACGGCTGCATCACGAGCAGCGCCTGATCGCCGTTACCCACCCTGGGTTTTTTCACTCATATCTAGAGAGTTTGAATCTGCAGGGTTAAAGCCGAGGGCGATCACTTCGTTGTTGGCGGCATTTCCATTTTTGATGAAGCGCGCGGTGAGTCGCTGCGCCGTGAAGGCATTGCCGGCGGGCAGCTCGGCCGTGATCGTCCTGAGCGGACTCCGCCTATGACCTATCGGCGGGAATACAGCACAGCTGGGCGCTGCCGGTGGAAAGCAGGCTACCGGCAGTGTCCCAGATTCGCCCGCTCACGCCGAGCATTCCGTCGCAGGCCAGATGGCATTCGTGGTCGACCAAAAGCCACTCACTCTGAGCGGCACCTCGGTGAAAGCACACCTAGGTATCGAGGTTTGAAGCGACATAATTCACTCCTGGTACTTTTGCCAGGTAGCGGGCCAACCGTAGGTGTCCAGCAGGATGATTGAACGGGCTTGGTCGAGGAATGGGTCCTCAAAGCACGGCGCCCTTCTTCTCCTTCTTCATCTTCTTATTCCGAAGCGTTTGGTCGGCACTCAATGCATCCGTGAGACACCAGCGCCCAACTTGGACTGATTTCGGCCCCCTGGATCAGCCCGCTCGATCGAGCGGGCTGCCCGGGAGCGTCAGAGATGTGCCAATCGCCGAAAGCACCTCCACCACCGGGTGGCGAGGGCATAGGCTCAACCGATGCTCACTTCTGCGACTCCGATCGCCCGGCTCGAAAACGGAGAGAACGCCGAAAAGGGCCGCCAGGCGCGCACCAATTGCCCCCGCTCCGGCCACGGCGAGTGGGCTCCCACCACAGATCGGGATGACCCGTTGGCGATTCTCCGTCTGCAGGCCGAGTCGCGGGTGCAGGAGCTGCTTCCGATTCGCTACGGGCGAATGTCTGTGAGCCCCTTCACCTTCTATCGGGGCGCCGCCGCAGTGATGGCCGCCGACCTCGCGAGCACTCTTGACTCTGGACTCATCGTGCAGAGCTGCGGGGATGCCCATATCTCCAACTTCGGCGGCTTCGCCGCTCCGGACCGGCGCCTGGTTTTCGGACCGAATGACTTCGACGAGACGCTTCCCGGGCCGTGGGAGTGGGACGTGAAGCGAATGGCGGCGAGCATCGAGATCGCGGGTCGCGACATCGACCTACCCGAGAAGCGGCGTCGGTGGATCGTGGAGCGAGCCGTCCGCGAGTACCGCGAGGGGATTCGGGAATTCGCCGAGGAGAGCATGCTCGACGCCTGGTATGAGCGCCTCGACGCCGACGAGTTGACGGCTCGCTTCGGAACAGAGCTCGATGCCTCGGGCCAAGAACTGTTTGAGCGGACCTTCGCCAAGGGACGGCGAAAGACCAGCCAGCGCGCGATGCGCAAGCTGACCGAAGAAGTCGATGGTCAGCTGCGCTTTGCCAGTGCGCCGCCGCTGTTGACTCCGCTTCACGAGCTGCACGACGGTGCCGCCCCCGACGAGCGCGAGGCCTATGTGCGAGAGCTGCTCGACCAGTATGCGGCGAGCCTGCACGCCGATCGGCGACACCTGTTCCGCTCCTACCAGTTTGTCGATATGGCCCGCAAGGTGGTCGGAGTGGGCAGCGTCGGCACCAGAGCCTGGGTCTTCCTCCTGGTAGGGCGCGAAGGCAAGGACGCGCTGATGCTGCAGGCCAAGGAGGCTCAGGCCTCGGTCCTTGAGCCCCACCTGGGGGCCAGTGAGTATGAGAACCATGGGGAGAGGGTCGTGCGCGGTCAGCGCATGATGCAGGCGGCGACCGACATCTTTCTCAGCTGGCAGCGCAGCACCGGCATCGACCGCAAGGAGCACGATTTCTACGTCCGCCAGCTCTGGGACTGGAAGGCCTCAGCCGACCTCTCCCGGATGAACGAGCGTGGTCTCCTTACCTACACTCGGGCCTGCGCTTGGTCCTTGGCCCGCTCACACGCCCGCTCGGGCGACCGGCTCGCGATCGCTGCCTACCTCGGCAAGGGGAAAGGCTTTGAGCGCGCGATCGCCCGCTTCTCCTCTCTATACGCCGATCAGAACGAGCTCGACTACCGGCGGCTCCTAGATGCGATCGCGGCGGGGGAGGTCGAGGCCTCCGACGGGGTTTGAGACGTCGCGAAAGCCAAACCGGCGAACCAGGGAAGAGTCGGACAGCTACCCTCCTCCTGCTGTGGGGTGGGCCCGCCTGATTGCCTGGGCAGAACCCGAAGACGTCTACAAACTCGCCGCGTCAGAGGCGCAATGGACGACGCTACCTGGGAGTCGTCTCGCCCAGATCACCGCGGCCAGACATGATGTTCACTGGGAAAATCCACGCGACGGCGGAGTACCGCCGCAGGAGTTGACCTCGGGTACGTCCTGACCCACCATGGAAACTCTACCGTTAAGGTCGAGCAGTCAGCGGTTGTCCCTTTGTTGCGAGGGGGTTTGGTAGACGAGCCCAGATAGGGCCCGCTGACCGAACGAGCGGAACCGAAGCCCGCAGGGCACCGGGGAGCCCCCCGGGGATTGAAAGGTGCCGGCGTGGATCACCCTGGAGCGAGGAGATCGGGACCAGCTCGAATGAGGTAGGGAGCGCTTGACACAGCCGGGCCCCGGCCGGCGTGAGTATGGCGGTCGGTCGGATCGGTTCTGCGGCCGCTTAGCTGTCCTGCCCATGGACATTGTGAACGCGGCTGATCGGCGCCCGACCTCCGAGTGAGCTGTGGGGCCTCGCCTTGTTGTAGTAGGCAATCCAGTGTGGCAGGGCTTGACTTCGGTGGCGGTGGGAGCGATAGGCCATCCCGTAGGCCCACTCCCTCCCCATCGTCTGGTGGAAGCGCTCAACCTTCCCGTTGGTCTGGGGCCGGTAGGGCGCTGTGAACAGATGCTTTATCTCCCGGGAGCCGAGCAACTCGCGCAGGGAGCGGTTCTTGGCGTAGGAGAATGCGTTGTCGGTCATCAGCCGCTTGGTGGTGATCTGATGAGAGGCGAAGAACTCCAGCGCGCGCTCGACAAAACCGGTCACGGTGGCGGCCCGCTCGTCGGGGTGAAGCTCGACGTAGGCCAGGCGCGAATGGTCATCAACAATCGCGTGGCAGAAGTCATTGCCCAACGCGTCTCGCGGGATCCATCCACTTGCGCGAGCGCTGTGAGCGATCGCCGGTGACCGCGTGACCGGGGCGCTCAAAGCGCGCGTAGCGGGATGTATCCATGTGAAGAAGGTCGCCGGGGCAGGGCCACTCATAGCGCCGAGCGGGCTCCCGAGGCGCCTTCGGTGCCCGCGAGATGCCGTGGCGACGAAGGACCTTCCAGACGGTCGAATGAGGATGGCCTGTCTTACCGGCCACCAGGCGCGGTCCCCAGCCGGTGCTCCGCCGGCACTCACAGATTCGCTCCTGCGCGGCAGCGTCGAGCAAGCGCGGGCTGCGATGAGGGCGGCATGGGTGATCGAACAGCCAGCGACCAGAGGCGCGCTCGGCCTCGCTGGCATCGAGGCGCCGATGCCACCAGCGATGGGCGGTGGCGGGCGCAACGTTGAGAGCGGCAGCTGCCGCTCTCAAGTCATCCCCGACTCGATCGCTTCCACCAGCGCCAGCCTTCCCGCTGGTCCGAGAGCGGCGTTACCGTGAACATTCATCCGGGTCCTCCTTGCTTAGGGCGTTAGACACCCCAAGCCTCTGGGAGGGCCCGGATGGCCTTTCAGGCGTTCACAAGGTGTGTGGGCGGGTCACTTAGCTAGCGGCAGCGGTGATTGCGGACCTTCCTGGGGTTTCACCCATATCTGGAGAGCTTGAATCTGCAGTAGTTAAAGCCAGGGCGATCACCTCGTTGTTGGCGAGGGTTCCATTTTTTATGAAGCGCGCGGCTTCCCCCAGCCTCCCCAGGGGGACTCATCAGCTTCCTTGAGCCGATCTAGGAGTTCTGTTGTCCAGAGACGATCTGCGGTCCCGAATGCAGCTCGGATATCTCCTACGGGCAGTGTGTTGAATTCATTGATGACCTGGGGGCACTTCTGTATGGCTTGTCGATGCTGGCTCGCTATCGCCGAGGCCTCTGCTTCAGGAGATTGAGGAGCCCGGTCCGGCCGTCATGTCCCTCTTTCTCATCCCGAAGGCGCTGGGTCGCCCAGGTCACGTCGTGCAGGGTGATCTGGCGCTCTTGGATCAGCCGCACAATCCAGCGTTGCGCCATCGCATCAAAGCGCTGCGCGGACTGCTCGCGTGCCAGCAGGGTCAGAATCAGCGCGTCGTCAAGGCTGACAACCGGCACGTTATGAGCAGCGGCGAAGGCGTTTGCGAAGTTTCCAACCTTCAGAGCTCGGGCAAAATGGCCGTGATCTGATCCAGCATCTCCCACGAACGCATGTTCGCATAGGAGCCGTTTTGAGGGCTTGAGGCTTTCAGGTGGGGAATCAGGCGAAGGCGCCGTGTTGCAGCGCTAGGAGACTTCTCCAACGCCCAGAGCCACGCTTGGGCATTGCCGACGGCTGACTGAGCGCGGGACCGCGCGGAGGAACTTACTTCGCGGGGGGAATGAATATCGGAGCGCTCATCATGGACATCTTAGCAACGCTTTTTCAGAGAGAGAGGTGCCTCGCAGCACGAAAGGCCGCGCGATCATATTCTCGGCTCCGTGACCGCGGCCTATTTTCTCATGCGCCTGGATGGCGCGGCGCAGGTAGCCCAGATCGTCTTGGCCGCGTCTGCCCTTGTGGCCGTCATGGTCGCGACCGCTCAGGTCCTGTCCGCGCGCAGCGCCACGAAGCAGACGCTGACCTACAACTACATGGAGCGTTTCAACAGCCCCGAGCTGCTGCCGTTCCACCAAAAAACAGCAGACCTATTTAGGTCCAGAACCCCTGCGGACGAGGGCGAACGATATGCCGACTTCCTGAAGTGGGACCAAAAGGACAAACTCGCAGTGCTTGTTGTCCCAAACTTCTTCGAGGAGGTGGCTGGAATGTATAACCACGGGCTCCTGGATCGGAATGTGGCCAAGGTCTACTTCGGCGAGCTAGGTCAAGACCTCTGGGCGTCCGGTTCGTGGCTGATAGAGCGCTGGCGGAAAACTGACGCCGGCTATTTCGAAGAGTGGGAGAAGATGCTCCGTGACATGGGGTATCTCAAATAAGCAGCCAGAGTCGCGCATTTGCTCGCCAAAATCTATGAGAGCGGGTGCACTACTTGACCGTGACGCTCACCTTCGAGCCAGCGGTCAGAACAGTCCCCGGCTTGGGCTTCTGAGTCTTCACCTTCGCCGAGCTGCTCTTTTTGCCCTTGACCTTGCCGAGCTTGCATTCGGCCTTTAGAAGCGCCTTCTTGGCAGCCTTGAGCTTCTTGCCCTTCAGCTTGGGGACGGTGCAGGTGATCACTGGCGGAGGTGGAGGCGCAACGTAGGTGAACCGATCTGGGCTGCTTGTCGCAGTCGTTCCAGCTGGAGTCGTGACGCTGGTGTCCACTGCACCAGCGGTTGTCGTGGCGGGCGCCGTTGCCGTGATCTTGGTTTCGGAGTTGACCGTATAGCTGGCGGCAGGCTTTGATCCAAACTTGACCGCGCTGACACCAGCGAAGTCATGACCCGTGATGACTACTGAGGTGCCGCCTGCGGTTGGGCCCGAGGATGGGCTGATCGAGGAGACACCAGGTGGTGGTTGGACTTCGGCGTTAAAGGCGATCTCGCCTTCGGCAATCAGTTCTCCGGCCACGGGCGTTCCTTCAGGAAGTGGAGGAGTCCAATAGGCATAGGTCGCCGTTTTCGTTTCGAAATAGCCGACCGGCGCAGCAGCTTCTAGGTCAAGTCCGATCGTCTGGCCGGCCTTGACCTGCAGGTTCGCTGGGAAGGTTTCCACCCCCGAGCCGGTTGGGGTCTCGGGTGCGCTCGTACCCGATGCGGTGTAGTCGACTTCTTTAGCAGCGACTTCCGCTCCAGGTGTGAGCACCCGAAGCTTGTATTTGAAGGGACTGGCACCATCGAGAATCCGCCAGCGAACAATCGTGCCGCTGACGGGCGAAGTGATCAGCGCTCCGCTCTCAGGGAGCACAGCCATCGCCACGGTGCAGTTCACTTTTTCACACGATTCTGGTTTGAACGAGGCTGTCAGCGGGCTGCCGATCGTTACTGGTGCTGCCTGGGCGCTTGCAGCCGAGAAGAGCATCAGGGCGCCGACGGCCGTTGCGGCAAGGTAGGAGAGGCGGACAGAGGCGCGGGAGAGCTCGGACGAGAGTTTCATGGCGCGGGAGACTAACCGAGCCTCCGGATCACCGGCAAGCCAGCTCGAACAGGCGCTTAGAGGCGAGCAAGGCCCGGACAGCCGTGGTGCCATCCGGGCCTTTGATTTCCTTGGTCGCTCGTTGCCTAACCCTGAGGGCGGTACGTGACTCCACTCAAGAGCGCTTCTTTTTCTTTGCCTCCGTAGACAGTTCCGGCCTTGAGGGAGTGGCCTTGAAAGCTCGAGCCCGCTCCTGCGATGATGATTCCGTTTCCTTCTCCGCCTGCCGCGAATATCTGGATGACGCCGTTCGCCGGCCGAAAGCCGGGAGGAAGGGTGAAAATTGGGACAAAATTGGAGGAGAGTTCTTCTGTACCTACCTGAATCGCCCCTTCGAGATGAACGATGCCGTCGTGGTCTTTGTAGAAACCGGCGGGCGGCAGGCCGCTCACCACTGGTGATACGAGGTTTCTGCTTCCCCCTTCAAACGGGGGCTCGTTCGACGCGTTAACGAGGTTGATGGCTTCAGGCGGCGTGAGGCCGCTTGCCGTGGCGGCGGTTGTGGCGCTGCTCGCGGTGGTGGCGTTAGTAGCCGAGGGCACCGTACCCATCGTCGAGGAGTTGATCTGGGTACCGGTCAACGAGCCGCTCTTGACCTGCGTGCCTGTGATCGCTCCGTTTTTGATTTTCGCCGCAGTGACCGCCTGGTTCTTGATCTGCTTGGTGCCCACCGAGTTCTTGCCGAGCTTGGTGGCTGCGAAGGCTGCTCCTCCGCCTAGCAAAAGGAATACGGCGATCGTTGACATCACGTTGGCATAGGTCAGCTTGCTGCGAATGGTTCTCATGCGGGATCTCCGAGTCGTCGTGGTTGAACGAGCTCGATCAGCCTATGCCGGGCACAGAGGTCGTGCAAAGAGGCCCTCGGACGGCCGTTGAGATGACAGCGGGGCCATTTGGCAACGACCCGACGCCGACAAGCCGCCCGACTGGGCGATAGGTTGTCGCGGTCAGGGGTTGGCTACAGACAGGAGAAGCATGAAGCACTTTCGGATCGTGGTACTTGCATTGGGAGCGGTAGTTGCGCTGGTTGCTCTGGCCGGTTGCGGCTCCTCTAAGACACACGGTGCCGAAGGAACCTTGCACTTCACTGAACTTGGCGGCAACGCGGGAAGCTTTGGCGTGATTGGAAAAGCGTCTGAAAAAGGCTTTGCCCCTGGTAATGGGCTTGCGTTCTCCTCGCCGCTACAGAACTCCGAAAAAAAGACCGTGGGTGAAATCAACGCCGCTTGCATCGTCACCCAGCCGTCTCCAGGCGAAACTCTAAACGGAACTTGTTCTGGGACTGCGACCGTCCCCGGTGGCACCTTCGCGGTCAACCTCGGCGGCAAAGAAATCGGCAACGGAGGTCACTCGGGTGCGATCGTCGGAGGCACCGGCAAATACAACGGGGCGCTTGGCAACTTCAGTTCGAAGAAGACGGATAGCGGCGAACATTCCCCCGAAACCCTGACCTTCAACTACATCCTGCCGTAGTCCGAGGCTGTGTCTGACCGCGTGGCCTGAGTGACGGGCTGCGCGGTCAGGAACGGCTCGAAAGGCTCCGTAAGCGCACAGAACACTCCAGCGTGGCCGCGTGAACTACCGAGCGTCCGCTGGCCGGGCCGGCAGACCCGGGGTGAGGGTCACACGGTCGCGCGAGCGGTGTTGCCGGGGAGGCCGACTCGCAGGGCAGAGCGCAAGTCGTTGCGCCGCCTAGCCTAGCTCGGCGGGCGCTGCGCCAGTTGCATCGTCCCCTTTTCGATCCGACCCGGAGCCATCGTCCTCTCCGTCCTCGCTCGGCGCTTTGACGATGCCGACGATAAGGGGGACCGAGACATCGTCTCGCAGCAGGCAACGTGGGCAATACCCAATGGTCGCGGCACGGATGGGGCTGAAGCTACTCCCGCATCGCTCGCAGTGAACCATCTCTCTCTCTCTCGCTCCTCGTATTCCTTGGCGGGGGGTTCAACCACCGCCAGATGGCCACCAAGCCCTTCGGCAATCCTGCACCCTTGTCCCCAATCCGATGAGGAGTGCAGCCCACTATTAATCGCCATGGTGCTTATTTCTATTCCCTGGGCAACATGGATCGAAACCTCAATGTCTCGTCCTGCTTGCGCTTCGCCGCGATCCTCGGCGTCGTGCTCGGATCGGTGGGATTCTTGCTGATCGCGACCTTGGCTTGAGGCACGATCGCGAACCCTTTAGCCGACCTTCGCAATATGCGGATGCTCTCGTCCATCGACCTCCTCGGCCGCCGACCACCTGACCTTCACGCTGTAGGACCCTCACCTGCCTCGCGTCATACACGTACCCGTGCATCTTCCACCTATTGGAATCGGGCTGAGCCCACGGTCCCTGCACCGATTGCCGGACGGCAATCGGGAGGCGCCAAAGCTGGCACCCGCGGCTCAACCAGCGCCTGAGGCGGCTCCGGCTCGCTGGCCCTCGTGCACGCCCTCGGCGAACTCCTCGACGATCTTTGCCTTGAAGGCCGCGAGGTCGTCGGGTTTACGGCTTGAGACCAATCCTTGGTCGACATGGACCTCCTCATCGACCCACTCGGCGCCGGCGTTCCGCAGGTCGGTCTGCAGGCTCGGCCAGGAGGTGAGGGTGCGACCACCTAACACGTCGGCCTCGATCAGCGTCCAGGGGCCATGGCAGATCACCCCAACCGGCTTGCCCGCATCGAAGAAGGCACGAACGAACTCAACCGCCTCCTGCTCGGTTCGCAACTGGTCAGAATTGGCGACTCCCCCCGGGAGGACCAAGCCGTCGTAGTCGCCGACGTCGGCCTCGCCCAGCGTCTTGGTCGGCGAGAAGCAGTCGCCCTTGTCGAGGTGGTTAAAGGCTTGGATCTTCTCGTCCTTGGGAGCGATCAAATCCGCATCCGCGCCGGCCTTGCCCACCGCCAACAGCGGCTCGGTCAGCTCCACCTGCTCTACGCCTTCATTTGAGACGAGGAAGGCGATTCGCTTTCCCTGCAGCTCGTTAGCCATCTGAACTCCTTTCTCGGATTGCTTTTCAAATTTCTGACGGCAACCGCCCGAACACCTCTCCGCCCTAGACGGTTGGTCTTCTCACCCAAGCGGGAACCGGATCGATTCCGGTCAAAAGCCGCTGGGATTCGGGTGGCGCCGTCTTCGCTTCGCCTACCCGGTCTTGGCCGGGGCTGAACCTGTCCGGTGAAGAATCGCCCTACCGGTCAGGGATGCGAGGCTTCCGGCCTGATCGCGAGGATCACCAGGTCATCGCGGAGGCTTCCCCCGCCCCGGGCAAGCGGATCCATCCGCAGACGCTCGGTCAGCTCTCCCAGCTCGAGACCTGAGAGGGAATGCGCCATCTCAGCCAGGGCCTCCGGCCTGCAATGGCTCTCAACCGGGCCGGCCTCGAGCCAGCCGTCGGTGTAGAGGATCAGGGTGTCGCCGGGAGCGACGAGCGCCTCGTGGCGCTGGATCGAAGCGCCTGGCCACGCCCCGAGCACCGACCCACCACCAAACCTGGCAGGCTCCCCTCGGGCGACGTGGATGGCTGGGGGATGGCCGGCGGCAGCCAGATTCAGGCTCCAACCGTCCTCGCAGGAGCGCATCCGAACCAGCAGTGCAGTCGCGAAATCGTTCAGGCTGGTCCCCTCCAAGAGCAGCTCGTTCACCTTCTCCAGCACCTCCACCGGCTCGTCGACCTCTCGGGTTAGGCCTCGCACCGAATGGCGCACCGCGACCGCGGCGGCGGCGGCGCCGCTTCCCTTGCCCGCCACGTCCCCGATCAGAACCCAGCAACCGTCCTCGGTGGGGAGCACGTCGTAGAGGTCCCCCCGATCTCGATCCCCTCTCCTGCAGCCTCGAACACGACCGAGATCTCAAGCCCCGGAACCGCCGGCGGCCGGGGCGGGCGCAGTCCGCGCTGCAGGTTTTTGGCGATCAGATCGCGCTCGCGGTAGAGGCGGGCGTTGTCCAGGGCCATTGCCGCGCGATCGGCCAGCTCGCTCAGAAACTCGAGGTCGGCGGGGTCATATCGCAGGTCCTTTCGGGCGTGGAGGAACGAGAGCGCCCCAAGCGTCCGCCCTCGCGCCACCAAGGCTACGACGGCCGCCGAGTTGTAGCCAGCGTCGTCCATCAGGCGCCGGTGCTCCTCACTCTGGGCAACCTGCCCGATCACCTCGGGCGCCTTGAGGTCGCGCCAGATCATGGGGTGACCCTCGCGCAGCACCTGGGCGACCGGGTGCTCGCCATCAGGGTCAAGCGGCGAGCGCCTGCGGATTGCTTCCAGCCGCTCCGCGGCGCCGGGATCGATCCCGGCAACCACGCTGTCGCCGAGCCAACCGTCTTGGCGCATGAAATCGATCACGCACAGCTCGGCGAGCTCCGGCACCGCCGTGCCGACGATTGTCCGAGCCGTCTCGAACGGATCCAGGGAGGAGTCGAGGTGCCGGCTTGCCGCGAGGAGGAACTCCTGCGCCCGACGCCGTCGCTTTTCAGCCGTGATGTCGCGGGCTATGACCGATGCCCCGACCATTCCTTGCATCTTGTTTTCGATCGGCGAGACGGTCAACGAGACGTCGATTCGCGTCCCGTCTTTGCGGATTCGCTCTGTCTCGTAGGTTTCCAGGCGCTCGCCGCGGAAGACGCGATCGAGGATCTCTTGCTCCTCGTTCTTGTGGTCGAGAGGAATCAAGAAGGAGATGTGGCGACCTACCGCTTCCTCATCGCTATAGCCATAGAGCCGCTCGGCTGCCAGGTTCCACGATGTAACTATGCAGTTCAGGTCCTTGCTTATAACCGCGTCCTGGGTCCCTTGCACGACCTCGGCAAAATCATGGGATCCCCGCTCTGCGGCCTCGACTTGCCGATCGGCATTCGTGGGGTCATCTGACCTGCGGCCGATGGACATCGCGAACTGCCGCAGTCGGCCCACCGCGGCAGCTTATTAGCCTTCCGGGAACAGCCTGCGATTTCGCAGCTCCTTGTGCCGCCGAGGACCGGCTCCACTCACCCTTTGCGCCGGCAAGCGCGCGCTGCAGCTGGTCCTTGCTCATCTTGCCCCAGGGAAACTCCAACACAGAAGCTTTACCTTGCCCTGCGTCTCAACGGGGGTCGCTGCCGTAGGCAGCCGAGCGGTGGCGAATGGCGAGGACGCGAACCGTCTTGTCGCCATCGGTCAGCTGATAGAGGATCCGGTAGGCACCGACCCTGAGTGAGCGTAGACCTCGCAGCCTGCCTCGCAGCGCGTGTCCCCCTCGCGGTTCTCGCTCCAAAAGGCCCAAGGCGTCCTCGACGGCGTCGATCAACGGCCAGCTCAACTCGAGCAGCTCGCGGCGGGCGCGCTGAGCGAGGACAAGCCGCGCCAACGCTCAGTCGGCGGTCACCCGGCGCTCGGCCAGCTCGCTGCGAAGCTCGGCCAGGGTGAGCGTCTCGCCACGCTCGATCTCGGCGAGCCCCTCCTCCAGCGCCAGGAGAGCGTCCGGATCGGAGAGGATCTCCGCGGTTTCCTCCAGCGCCTCGTACTCATCGATAGGGACAAGGGCCGCCGCGGGTTTCCCGTTGCGGGTCACCAAGACGTGATCGCGGCGATCGCTGACGTCGTCAAGCAGTCTGCTGAGGTTGCTGCGCAGCTCGCGCACAGGGACGGTCTTGGCCACAGGCAGAGTGTACATGATCGCGTACACACACCGTCCTGCCTTGCCTAGAGCTCGGAGGCGGATAGGTGCACGGAAATGGCTTGGCCGGCCGCAGCTGGGCCGTGATCGTCTTGACCAGGGACTATTGGCGGCTGAGGTAGACGAGCTATTTGGCGAGCCCGGCGAGCCCTGCTGCATCGATCGAAGGTCGAGGCACGATGGAGATTTCGCGCACGGTCATATCTAAAAGCCTGTTTGTACGGGAGAGCTTGGCTGCGACAGGTCCGAAGTGTTCTTCACGAGCTCGAATTCTTCGCTGGCGAAAGGAGTTGCGAAGGTTTCTCCACAATCAATCCAAACTACAACTCACCATCAGGTCATCGAAGCTGAGGAGGTCGCAGTCGCCTGTCGACGTCGCTGCCTCACCATCACCGCACCGATTGAGAGCGCGGCGAGAGCGGCGGCGGCGATCAGGATCGGAACAACTGGCGAGGAGCCGCCGCTGTTCGAAGTCTGCGTGGATCCGGCTGACCCTCCCGCCTGATCAACATTGTTGGCGGAAGATCGGTTCACGCCGCTTTGCTGATGACCGGAGCCTCCACTGGCTGCCGGCGAGGTTGCACCGTTGCGCTGCCTTTTTGCAGAGCTGCCGGACGCCGAGGACGATGCTCTGTGAAGACGCGATTCTGTCGAGCCGCTCTGGCCGGGTGTTGAAGCTCCGCCGTTCGCGGTGGAGGAGTTTGCGGTTGCCCCGGGGTGGGATGGGATTTTGCTGGTTCCGGTGGCGGTGGGAAGTTCATTTTCATACTGGACGCCGCTTGAGTCCGCCTGGGCAAGGACCGGGAAGCAGGCACAGGCCAGCAATGCAAGCGCTGGCGCGAGCCAGACCAGGGCTCGCGCAAGGTGTCTGGCCCTGACAACTCTCTGGCCGGTTTGGAGCAGTGCAATGCGCCACACCTGTGCTGGTCCCCACAATCGTCGTGATTGTGTCTTCGGCTCGTTCATCTACAGATTGCTATTACCCACTTTTTCGACCATTGATGCTGACAACCTTGAACAAGACAAGAAAGTTGGCATTCATTTGCCGAAAGCGGGCACGCAAACGACCCGGAGGGAAGAGAGCCCCCGGGCGGCCATAACAGGGCTGGGACGTCCCCGGCCCAAGCGTTTGCGCTACAACTGGCCGTGCCGCACAGGGAAGGCGGGACGACCTTGGAACTGCGAGCTGGGGCTAGGGGACCCTACTCGCAGCACTGCGTAAATAAGAATACACAGGACCATAAATCAAGGGGTAGGGGCCTCTATTAACCAGTATCTAGGCTAGATTATCGGAATACTGACGTACCAATATCTGGATGGTCCCTGCCGACTTCGCGGAAAGCGGAAACGGTCCGGAGGCCTCCCCCGCGCCAGCCTGAGCAGCGGGGCGAGCAAGTCGGTGCTCCGGGCGGGGCTCATGAGAGGTTTGGGGCGTTGGCTCGGCCCAATGCATAACGTCGCGACCCTCGCCCCGTCGAATCCGGTGGGGATCTAGTTCGACCGGGGGGTTGACCCCCGTCCACCCGATAGGGCATCACGTGGTTATGCCTCTTAATCCGGCGACACTCGATTCGGACACGCCGGAGACACTCGATGGGCGCGAATATCCTGGGTACCTGCGGGCTTATGAGGCCTATGACAAGCAGCTCCTGCCCCGACTCGCACTATTGAACAAGGCGAGCGCAAATGAGTTCGCGCTCTCAATCGATGAACCGAGGTTGCGCTCCTTGGCATCACGCTGGCTGGCGTCGGCGGAGTGGCGAGGCCTGATCGAGCGAGACGACGAGGACATGGCCAGTCGACGCATTTATGCGCTTACGGATCGCGGTCGTGCCTCAAGGTCGCGGAGCAGCTCGGCGGCATAGGTGACTTCGCCAAGGTCGGGCTCGTTTTCGTCCATGAACTTCTCGATCCAGCGCCGGGCGAGCCGCTCGTACGCGTCGGGTCCTGCTTCAGCGCCATCAGCGTCAAGGTCAGTCGCGTGTCGGCGGTCCGGGCTGGCCACCTCGTGCGCCCCCATTGAGCCAAGCACTGAGCTATTACTTCTTGACCAGCTTGACCGTCTTATTCTGAGTCTTGGAGACGCCGCCGGTGGGAGTGAAGCTGACGGCGACCTTAACCTTGACGCTGCCCTTCTTGTCTAACTGGGACTTGGCCTTGCCGCTCGAGACAATCGAGAGCTTGACCTCGCCTTGTTGGGAAGGCGCCTTCTGGACCTTCTTTACGTCCTTCCCGCTGAGCACTAGTGTGCCCGGACCCGGAACGTTTACGGACTGTGTCGCGGTCCCCTGCTTGGTGTTCGTCTTGAACTTTCCAAAGCTGAAGGCGTTTGAGGGTGGCGGCGCAGGGCTGGGGGCACCGGTGCCGCTCAGGGATGCGGTGAGCGCCTCCGAACCAAGGCCGAGACGCAAAGTGGCGGTCTTCGCGCCAGCGCTATCGGGGGCAAAGCGGGCACCGAGCTGGCACCCTTCTCCGGGTCCCAGCGTCGCCGCGGTGCAGGTGTCGGTGGAGAGTCTGAACTGGTCGGGGTTGACCCCGCCGATGGCGGCGGTGCCGAGGGTGACCGAGGTCTTGCCCTGGTTGGTAACCATGAAGGCCTGGGAAGGGCCAGCGCTGTTTTCAATTTGGGAGCCGAAATCGTGCTGACTTGGACTGAGCGCAATGTCGGGAGCCACCCCGAGACCATTGAGTTCGATCTGCACTATCCCTTCTTCGCCTCCGATGAAGGTCAGCTCGGCGTTCTTGACGCCGGGGCCGCTCGGCTGAAAGCGCACTACCGCGGTGCAGCTGGCGCCCGGTTCCAGCCGAGCGGCCGTGCAGTCCTCTTCGAGCAGCTGAAAGCTGCCGGCATCTCCTCCGGAGATAAGAGTGAGGAAAAAACCACCAGGGATATCGCCGTTATTGGTCATCGTGATTGTGCGGGTCAGAGCGCTGCTGCCGACGGTTGCTTCGCCGAAGTCAGCTGGATTGGGAGCCCCACTGAGTTCTGCCTGGCCGCCGGTTCCGCTCACTTCGGCGCTGAAGGTGGCGCCGTTGTTGGCGCGGGCGCGAACCTGGGCTTCATAGAAGCCAGTTTGGTGGGGATCGAAGTGGACTTCGATCGAGCAGGTTTCATTGGGCGCCAGCGTCGCGCCGTAGCAATCGCTTGTTCCAATGTAGAAGTCATTCGATCCGCTGCCGGCTATTTCAAGGGAGACCTGCGCCGAGCCTTCGCCGGTGTTTCGCAGCTGCATCGTCGTCTGGGTGCTGCCTTCCTTGACCGGCTGCAGCCCAAATTCATAGCTTTCGGGTTCGAAGCTGAAGTGAGGGGCCGATGAGATTCCAAGCAGTTCGACGATCTGTTCACCGGGGTTTCCTTCGGAGCGGACGTGAAGGAAGGCCCGCTGTTCTCCTTCGCTGCCGGGGGAGAAGCGAATCGAGATCTTGCAGCTCTGCCCTGGAGTGAGGGAGCTGCCGCAGTTGCTGCCGTTGGTATTGAAGGAGCTCGACCCGCACCTTCGATGTTTGCGCCGTAGATTGTGACCGCCGCTTCGCTTTCGTTGGCGACGGTCACCTGGCGTTCGGAGTTGGAATCAACCGTCGTCGCCGGGAAGTTCAGCGGCGACGGTGAGACGGTCAGCTCTTGGGTCAAGCCGCGACCGCTGAGCGCCGCCGTTGCCGGGCTGTTTTCGGCCGTGCTGAGAATTTCAAGCTGGGCTTCGCGAAGGCCGCTTTCGCTTGGGCGGAAGCTGATGTAGAGCGAGCAGCTTTGTCCGGATGAAAGGGTCGGAAAAAGGCAGCTGTCATTTTCGACGGAGAAGTCATTGGCATTGGGGCCTGTCACCGAGACCGCTTCGACGTTGATTTCTTCGGGGCCATTGTTTGTGAATAGGAACTGCTGCTGAGGGCCCCGTTGTCCAACGATGACGCTGGGAAAGGTTTCCGCGGGAGGATTGATGCTGGCGCTCGCTTCCGCTGCCTGACTGACGGCAGGGAGCACAAGCAGGGCCGCGCTTGATGCGAGGAAGAGACTCAGGAGGGCGAAGGCGTGGGACGCTCCCCGCCTCGGGCGTCGAGAGGTGCATCCCAAAGCTATCGGCACAAAGTCATCTTCAACTTGAGAGAACCGCCCAGCTGGCCTTGACGGAGGTGCTGCAGGCGCTACTGCCTCGCTCAGCTCTCCCGTGTAGCGGCACCAGATCCAGTTGAAAGTCGGCTTCCACGCGACTGTCCGCCCCTCAAGCCGCGCGTCCCAGAAGCCGTCGTCTTCCTTCTACCAGCTCGCAACGCTGGTGCTCTTGAGCGAACCCTTGCCGCTCGCTCCCTTGATGCTCTCAGCCGCTGAGCCGGAAGCCGCCTTCGGCGCTTCATAGCGCCCAAGCTCGCCAACCTCAAGCAGACGGTCCCGCTGCCAGATTGAGCGCTGGGCAAAGGCACGGTTGTGGTCGTAAATGCACTTGCGCAGTCGCTGACTTCCCATCTCAACTAGCCGTAGCTGGGCAATGAAGATGCGATCGTCTTTGGACACTTCCTCGTCACTTGGCTCGGGCATATCGAGGACATCAATTGGGAGGTTCTCGTCGCGTAGAGAGTCTGCGATCTCCAAGAGCTGCTCTTCGAGTTCGCCCGCCGTAATCCGGTCCCGCTCGTGACGTGCGACCGCGTCGAGATGAGCGACTGCGCGCTTATGCCACCAACCTTGGAGTCGTTTGACCAACGCCGGCCGTCTGTGCTGTTTGACGCTCTTGCGTACAGTCCGTTCAAGAGCGGGCTGAATATCCACCGCGGTCGCAGCTCGGTCGATGACATCGACTCGCTCGAGAAACTCCCGCCGCGCCGTTAAATCAAGGTCGAGGAAAGCACGGTAGTAGTCGACGTTTGCCGTGCTGGTCGACTCGCGAGCGGTCCGTTCCAGGTCCCGCAGAGCTGCTGCCACGTCACGCCCCTCACCGACACGCAGCCTTGCGGCGGCCGTTCCTGCCTCCGCGACAGCAAGCAAGATGAGCCGGACATGGTTTTCGCTCGGCTCGACAAGCCAGTTGTAAAGCGTCTTCCAGAGGTCGGGGCTCGCATCGGACAAGGTCCTTTTGGGATCGACCGTGTGCTTGCTTTGCAGCTTTGCCGTCGGGTCGTCCGTTGCGGTGTCGTGGAAAACGATGTCGTCGAGCGTCTCAAGGCTCAGCGCGAAGTCGTCTTCATCGTCCATCCGCTCCAACGCCGCGAGGAGCGCATAATCAACCTGAGCGAGATAGCCGAGAGCAGGACCAGCGGCGCTGAACTTCGAGGATGGCTCGGTCACAGGGGCCGAATCTATCCCGTGCGCAGAGTGCATGAGTAATTGGCGGCTCTTAAGCGCTACCCGAGATGCCGAACGAGATCCTCGATGCTCGAGGTCGGCGTCGCGCAGGATGCCGACGAGGGTGCCGCGGCGGATTTCCCGATGCAGAGGGACGACGAGCGCGTGCCTGCGCCCGACCTTCTTCAAGCGGACGTGGCTGCCGCGTTGGCGGACGACTTCCCAGCCATCCTTGCGAAGCGCCTTGATCAGGCGCTCGCCGGAGACGACCGGCTGACGCGGGCTCACGCCGGCAGGGAAATCGAGCGGCGAATCACGCCGCTGTCGAGCGGTTCGCCGTCTTCGCGCAATCCCTCGACGTAGAGAGCGACCGCCTCGTTGGCGTTCGCCATCGCGTCGTCGAGGTCGTCGCCCTGGGTGTGAAGACCGGGAAGGTCGGGCGCGTAGACGTGGTAGCCGCCCTCGTCCTGAGGCTCGAAGACCAGCTCGATTTCTCGGTGCATCTGGCATAACCGCTCCTCTCTAGCTTACGCGAGCTTGCGGGCCTGCTGGCCTAGCTGGCGTCGTTTTCATCGTCGATTGCATCGCCGTCCTCTTCCTCGTCCTCCTCGGCGAAGGCTGCCTCAGCCCAGCGGGCGCCCTGGACCGGATCGGGCGCGTAGTCGGCGTAGATTTCGGTCGTCTTGTAGTCGCGGTGGCCCATCCACTCCTGAATGGTCCGCAGCGGCGCTCCAGCGGCGGCCATCTTCGTGCCGAAGGTGTGGCGGAGGTCGTGGAAGCGGATCGAGCGGACGCCGGCCGCCTCGATCGCGACCTTGAAGCGCTTCCTCATCTTGGAGGAATCGAACGGGGAGCCAGTCTCGGGATGGCAGAAGACGAGATCGTCGGCGCCGGTGTAGTTGGAGCGCTTGAGGTGCAGTTTGAGTTCGGTGGCGACGCGCCCGGGCATCGGGACGGCTCGGCTCGATCGCTTCGTCTTCGGGGTCCCGAAGCGCCCGCGGGTGTAATTGCGGCGGACGCGGATCAGGCCGGCCTTCCAGTCGACGTCTTTCCAGCGCAGGGCAATCAGCTCGCCCTGACGCAAGCCGGTCATCGCGGCGGTCAGGTACAGCGGCCGCTCGACCGCGCCCAGAACGTCGTCGGGGATCTCGAGTAGGAGGCCCTCGAGTTCGTCCTGGTCGATATAGCGAATGTCAGGGTTGTGACCGGCAGCTCGCGGCCGTTCGGCCGCGGCGACCGCGTTGCCCGATGCCCAACCGCGCTTCTCCGCGAAGGCAAAAAGGCCGTGGAGGAAGTTCAGGTGGTTGCTGATCGTCTTCGGCGAGCGGCCCGCCTTCTTCATCGACGAGACATAGCCTTCGATGTCGGCGCCGCCGTAGCGATTGATCGTCTTCTTCGGCAGCCCCGCGCTGGGCTTCTGTTCAGGATGCCTCCGCAGTCCTGAACCGTCGACGGCTTGCGTTCGAGGAAGTCGCGGACGTGGGCAATGTAGGCGTCGCCGACCTCGCGCAGGGTCAGGCGCTCTTGTGGCGTCTGCCTTCACCTCGCGCATGAGCCGGCGCATCTCCTTCTCGGCCTGGGCCTTAGTAAGGCCCTCGCGGCTGCCGCGCTTGCGCTGTCGGCCGATCTTGCGCTTGACCTGGCGGTTGCCGACGTACCACTTCGCGTACCAGGAGCCGCGATGCGGATACAGCGAACCCGAGCCTATGCGCGCCGCTGGCTCGATTTGCTCATCGGGTCCATCCCTGCCTAGACGCGCCCTCCCGGCGACTCGATCTGTTCGAGCCAGCCGAGGATCGACTCCCGCCGGTACCGACGAGACTCGCCCGAGCGAAACCGTCGGGATGCGACCTTCCCGGGAGAGTTGCCAGATGTACTCGTGCGAGACGCCGAGGAGGTCGGCAACCTCATGCGCTGTCCACAGCGCACTTTCGGGGCCGCTCGATGTCGCGGGCCCGCCGCGCAGGCGGTCAACGGTCGCCATCGAGGCTCCTGAGGTTCGAGCGCTGGATTGCATGCGAGGAGGAGCCGCGCCGAGTCCGGCCCAATCGTCTTGTTGCTCCATGGCGTATGAAGCTCAGGCTGCGTCGGATTGACCCCCCGGCCGAAGGCGCGGACAATTCGCGCAGGCAATCCAGCCGCGGAGAAGCAATCGAGGCGACGAGGTCCCGCCTTCTCACCAAAGAGCCTCGTGCTCCTCTCGATCAAAGAGTGGATCGTGAGCCGGCTGGAAAGCGCCCTCCTTCGGGGGCGTTTTGTTTGGTCGTGTGAGCGCTTCGGGGCTTCCGTCCGGGACGTCCCCAGTCGCCAGCGTACCGCGCTACTGCTGAGGATGGCCGTCGCGCTCTCGCCACCGAACGAGCAGATAGAGCGCGCAGTACGCCAAGACTATTGAGCCCGTCGACACGTTTCCGCTGACTTCATGTCGGAGGTTTCCAACGATGAGAATCAGGCAGATGATGAAGCAGGTAAGGATCGCAGACCGTGGGCAGCCGTGCCGTCCGGTTCATCGGCCAGCAAGGGATCGCCATCACCACTTCCGCGTCAACCACATTATGGCCTTCGCTACCTCGCGTAGCCGCCCGTGCTCTCTAGGTTCGTAGGCAATATCGAATGAGCGAATCGCCTGAGGCCCCGCAACGCTGACCCTACTTAATCGTGACGTTCACCTTGGAGCCCGCGGCTAGAACAGTCCCCGGCTTGGGCTTCTGGAGTCTTGACCTTCGCCGAGCTGCTCTTTTTGCCCTTGACCTTGCCGAGCTTGCATTCGGCCTTTAGTAAGCGCCTGCTTGGCGGCCTTGAGCTTCTTGCCCTTCAGCTTGGGGACGGTAGCAACATCACCGGCGGAGGGGGAGGTGCGGTGTAAGTGAACCGATCGGCTGTGTTGGTCGCGCTGGTGCCGGCTACGTTGGTGACGGTGGTGTCAACCGCCCCTGGGGTTGCATCAGCAGGTGCGATAGCAGTGATCTGGGTGTCGGACTTGACAGTGAAGCTCGTGGCAGGAACAGCTCCGAACTTGACCGAGCTGGCTTCTGTGAAGTTCGTGCCGGTGATCGTCACAGATGTAGCTGCAGTGGTCAGACCCGTCGAAGGGGCGATTGAGCTGACCGTGGGGGCCGAGACGACGGTGGCGGTTAGATTGGCCACGTCTTCTTCTTCCGTGGCCTTCGGCAGTGATCGTTTCCCTGTCGGCTGCTTCGCCACTAGGGGGGAAATAACCGCCCAGGTACTCCCGCGCTTGTTGTACGGACCCCAACTCAGGCTGCGGCCGGCAACCTCGAGGGTGACGCGGTGTCCGAGCGCTTCGAGTTGGGCGATGAGGCGTTTGGTGGTGCGTTCGGGGTCGCGGCGTTGGAAGTAGTCGCCGCCGAGGTCGCGGTAGAGCTCGCCGGTTGTGAGCATGTGCCAGCAGGCGCAGAGGATCGAGTGTTTGACGGCGCCGAGCGCTTTTTTGTGGCCGCGGCGGGGGCGGAGACGGTTGTATTGCGCGGCGAGGTAGGTGTCTTTGCTGCGCACGGCCGCGAGCGCGGCTTCTTCGAGTGTCCAGTCGAGCCACTTCGATCCGTTGCGGGTCTGACCCGAGCGGCGCCGCCCGGCGGACTGGTCGTTGCCGGGGCACTGGCCGGCCCAGCAGGCGAGGTGCTTGTCGGTGGGGAAGGCGGTCATGTCGGTGCCGATCTCGGCGACGATCACCTCGGCGCTGCGCCGCTGAACCCCGGGGATCGAGCAGAGGAGCTCAACGGCCGGGGCGAAAGGGGCGATCTGCTCCTCGATCGCGTCGGAGAGCCCGTCGATCTGCTCGTCGAGGAAGTCGACGTGGGCGAGGATCGCTCCGATCCAGACCGCGTGGATGCGGTCGAAGCGGCCCTCGAGCGCTTCCCTGAGCGCGGGCAGCTTCGCGCGCAGCCGGCCACGGGCCAGCTCGGCAAGCACCTCGGGGTCGGTCGTGCCTTCGATCAGCGCCGCGAGCATCGCCCGGCCCGAGACGCCGAGGATGTCGGTCGCGACACAGTCGAGCTTGATCCCGGTGTCCTCGAGCGCTTTGTGGAGCCGGTTGGCCTCCCGGGCGCGCTCCTGGATCTGCGTCTTGCGGTACCGGGTGAGGTTCCGCAGCGCCCGGATCGGCTTGGGCGGCACAAAGCTCGCCCGCAGCAGCCCCGCCTCGGCAAGCTGGCACAACCAGGCCGCGTCAGAGACATCGGTCTTGCGGCCAGGCACCTGCTTGACATGGCGCGCGTTGACGAGCAGCACGCGAACTCGTCCTCGAGGATCGCCCACACCGGCTTCCAAAACACCCCTGTCGCCTCCATCGTCACCTGCTGCACACGATGAGCAGCCAGCCAGTCGCGCAAGCCCAGCAGGCCGCGCACCGTCGTCGCGAACTCCGCAACATGCTGCTCGCGGCCCCTGCCCTCCGTCGGGCACCCGCACACACGCGGTCACCTGCGCCTTGTGGACATCAAGCGCCGCCGGGCGCTCAACGATCGTCTCCACAACCCACCTCCTCGGGACTCGACGGACGAACGTCGCCCAGGGGCCTCGAGAACTGACGAGTCTGACAAGCGTGCTCATGGCAACAGTCCGGAGATCCGGGGAGACCCACACGCCAAACTAATCTCGGGCTCACCAGCACCAAGAGTGAGCGGCGTTCGGCAGACGACACACCCCCGATCATCACCCATTTTCACCCGCCGCAGGCCGGCGCGGGGCGCCCAGGAAAACTGACAAAGAACCCGGTATCCGCTTTGTTGCCAGTTTCGAACTCGCAGGCGTTGGGCGTCGTTCTTGGCGTTGTCGTCATCGCTCCCGATAATGTCGCCAGTCTGAACCGGGATACTTGTCTTGAAGGTATTGAGAGTGCTTGGGATCAATGCTCGCGGCCCGTCGTGGCCCACAACGAGGTATTTTTCACTTCCCAACGGCCGATATACCTTGAAAGTCTCGGTCTGACCACTCCTTCCGCCGCATTCGTGCTCCAGGACGTGATCACACCTGGGGCAGCTACCGTCGAAGCCGTTGCAGCGGAGCCGGTTGGCGCCCCGTCATAGGGGCCTGCGACGGACATGCGGTCGGATTGCTAGGCGCCAACTGACCTATCGTTACGGGGGCCGCCTGGCACTTCCAGCCGGGAAAAGCATCAGAGCGCCCACGGCCGTTGCGGCACCAGGAATGCGAGGGCTCGGACAGGGACGGGAGCTCTGGACGATGAGCTAAGTTTCTTCATGGCGCGGGAGACTAACCCAGTGTCCGGTACAACGGGGAAGCTTCGGCCGATCAGCTCGCTGAGACGGCCTACAATATGGCCCGGACCGCCGTGGTGCCATCCGTGCCTTCGAGATTTAGTCGGTTAGGTACGCCCTTAGCTAGCTCTGCGCTCGGAAACGTGATCCCATTGAGCACGATGGTTGCTCCTTCGTTACCGGCTATGACGCCGTCAAGCCGTGGCCTTCGGCGTTGGCGCCCGTTCCTCCGATGAGAAAGGCTGATCCTGGTTCGCCCGGGATGAAAATCTGTATGACTCCGTTCGCGGGTCGAAAGCCTGGGCGGTACGTGAAGAGCCTGACGTCGCTTCCGGTTTTTTCTTTGCCGACTTTCACAATTCCTTCGAGATGGACGACTCCTTCCTTGTCCTTGTAGAAGCTGGCGGCCGGTCCAAGGTTGATACCGGGTGCGTCGCCATTTTCGCTACCGCCTTCAAATGCTGGTTGGCCGGGCTGGTTGACCACATGGATCGCTTTAGGGGCCGACAGGGCATTCGCGGGGTAGCCGTTGTCGCGCTGCTTGCCTGGGTGGCGGCGGGCACCGTTCCGAGCGTTGAGGCGTTGATCTGCGTGCCGGTCAGCGAGCCACTTTGGACCTTTGAACCCGTGATCGCGCCGTTCTTGATCCTTTGCCGCGGTCAGCGGCGTTGTTCTTGATCTGCTTGGTGCCGACGCTGTTCTTCTTGAGTTGCGTGGCGGCGTAGGCACTCCCCCCCAGCGCGATGAAGACCGCGACGGTCGCCATCACGTTGGCATAGGTCAGTTTGCTGCGGATCGTTCGCGTCGCATCTCCGAGTCGTAGTGGTTGACGAGCCGGATCAGCCTATGCCTGAGTCCCAGACCGTGCAGAGAGCACTTGGACGCTGATTGAAGATAGCTTCGGTGCGGGGATCGGAGGGTGCATCAAAGACGACTAGGCTCCGGGTACGTCGCAATTCTGGATCACCTGCCGGGCTGCGCTCGATGACAAGGTAATCGCCAATCTCGACGCCGAGGGCGGTCCGAAGACCTCGACGCCGCGATTTCTCGATCCCGAAATCAGCGAGCGCGATACGAACGGTGTTGAATCTGGGCCACTCGACCTTTTGAGCCATTCCTATACCGGCGTACGACTGCGATCGCCGACGCAGTCGGAGGAGGCGGGCGCAAGATGAGCACCCGAGTCCTACACGCTTCTGTAGGCCGGAGACCTGGCCCTGATTGCTCTGCGCGGTAAGAGCTGCAGTATCCGTCGCGCGGCCTGTCTGCGAGCTCCCGGCATGGGCGCGCGGCCGCTAGCGAACCGACCGAGACGCTAGGCCGCCGAACCGGCACCGGGTCCTACCTGTTGGGCTACCATCACCGCCGGCGCGGCCAAAAAATCCGAATCCTTGGGTCTGCAGGGCGAAAACATAACCAACGTCGCCCCTGCGGGGATTTGTGCGCCCCAACCGACGGCGTTATATGTGGTTTTGCCACTGTGCCCCCAATGACCTCGAAGCAATTCTGCTATTCGGGTCCCGCCGTAACAGAGGCAGGATTTAATTTGATCGAACAGGTCAAAGTAACGAGCGCGCCGGCTATCGCGTCTTGTCCGGTGCCGGGCTTCACTCCGGCCTCCAGTGGCGGTGCAGGCGGAGCCGGTAGTGGCGGTTCAGGTAGTGGCGGCTCTGGTGGAAGTGGCGGCTCGACTCCGCCGACAACGCCGCCCACAACTTTGCCGGGTGCGAAGTGTAAGAAGGGCTTCAAGAAGAAGACAGTTCACGGCAAAACCAAGTGCGTGAAGGTCAAGAAGAAGCACAAGCACTGAGGGGAGCCGGTCCATATCGGCTCGGGGCACTGTGCAGCCTTTGAGATACTTTTTAAGTCGGTCTAGGATGGGTTCGGGTCGAGAACGACGAGCAGCGCGCCGGCGCCAGTCGGTACCACCGCCTCGGTGACGCGATCATCGTCGCGAATCAACGTACGGAAGTCTCTTACCTCCTCCGGGTGGGAGAGGACGTTGTCGACGCCTAGCAGTCCGCCGGGCCTCAGCACGCGGATGAGGTCGGGGCAGTACCCAGCGTATGCCGAGCGTTCCGCATCGAGAAAGATCATGTCCCAATAATGGTCAGCAGACTCGCGCAAGGTGACCTTGGCGTCCTCCACGCGCAGATCGACCCGCTCCTGGAGTCCGGCGCGCACGAGATTCTGTTGGGCCTGAGAGCTGCCGGCCCGCATCGTTGTCGACGCTTATCAGACGCCCTCCCACGCTGCGCACCGCGTCGGCGAGCCAAAGGGTCGAATAGCCATTGGAGGTGCCCAGCTCCAGCAACCTCCGGGCACCGGTTGCGCGCACGAGCAGCGCCAGCAGTCGGGCGGTGTCCGGCTCGAGATTTCGGAAGCGATCCAGCCGGTCGGGCTCGCCTGCGTCGTGCTTGACCCCGTGAGCGTGGAGCTTTTCCAGCAGATTCACAAGTTGGTCCTCCAAAACGTCCCCATCATCTCTGACCTGCGCCATGCGCGCTTCATGGCGAGGCGACAAGAAGCTCGAATCTGGATTCGCTATGTCCTCCGATCCGGCTGCAGGGTGCAGCATTCATTCCTCTAGCTCCAACTCTCCGTGATGCCCTCAGCGAGTTCGGCGAGCTCGACAGCCTCTAAGCCTAGGTCACCAACATGTACACACCATGCCCCTTCGGTGGGATTGGTGGGATGGGTCTGCAGGCCAGTCTTACTGCGGCTTTCGGCCCCAGGCTGCTACCAAGCTGCTGCAGGTGAGAATGGCATCCGGCTGGCTAAAATAGTCTTCCAGGCGGTGACGTTCGCATCCGTCAGGAGGCCCGCAGCGGCCAATTTGGGCGCAGCCTCAAGTGCTGTCGCTCGCGCAAGCTCGTAGTCAGGTTCGCCTGGTCCACTGACCGGGGTCTCAATTCTGGTACCGAGCAGCGAAGTCCACACTCAGACAACAGCCCCGGCAGGCTGCGTCCGAACTGGGCATTGAAGATCCCCGCTTCCTTCATCGTGTCGAACGTCCGGTGTGCGATCTCGCTCATCTCTACGGAGTCTGGATGTCCGCCATAGTGAAAGAGGCCAAAGTCGGGCTCCTCGGCAAGGAGCAGGCCCCCCGGCCGTAGGGCTGCGGCCAATTTGGTCAGCGTTTCAGCCGGGTCTGGCAGGTGCATCAACAGGGCTCGGCAATGCACCAGGTCAAAGGCTTCAGCCTCGACCTCATCTTCGCGGATGTCCAGCGCCCGGACCTCAACGTTCTCGGGCATATCGGTCAGAAAGCGTAGATCGATGTCCACAGCCGTCACCGAGCCCGTCGGGGCGACCTTATCCGCGAGCCAGCGGGCAATTGAACCTCGTCCAGCGCCGACCTCGAGGCAACGCCAGCCAGGCCCAACACCGAGCTCTTCGAGCTGGCGCATGGTACCGGGATCGCGGGAGGCCTCAAGCAGCCCCAGCCGATCGGACTCCGTCTCCGTCTCGGTATCGGCATTGATGTACCCGCTGTCAGGCGTCATAACCCACTCCGTTCTCGGCTCTATGTTTGATTGCGTCGAGCATTATCGGTGTTTGGTGCCTTGTACGGGTGGCCGGTTTGAACTCCTGCTCGTTGCCGTCGCGTCCCTGTGCCCGACCTGTTCACTCGGCGCCCGCCCAATCCGACCTCCGCTTTGGCCATCGCCCCACCCGTCTGCTAAATCCCGCCAAACCACTCGACTGGCGCGGGGCCGTCGGCGCTGGGAACACGGTGTCGCGTCAGAGGATACCCTTGGTCCTCACATGGAGAGTGAAGCCGCCGCGGACGCGGACAGTCAACTCGATTTCCATCCGGGCATGGGGATGCGGTGGGAGATCACGCGAAGCACGGAGGACAGCTCCGGCGAGGTCTTCGAGTCCACGAACTGGCTCGATCCGGGAATGCCGGGGCCTCCGTCTCACCTGCATCCCGACAGCGAGGAGAGCTTCGAGGTAATCGAAGGGTCCCTGGACGTCTGCAAGGAGGGGGAGTGGACGACGTTGGCGGCGGGCGCCACGGCGACAGTGCCGGCGGGGGTGCCGCACACGCTTCGAAACGCGAGCGACGAGCCGGCCAGACTGTCACCCGAATTCGGCCGGCGGGGCGCTCGAGGCATTCTTTCGACAGTTGAACGGGCTGATCCACGAGGGCAAGATCAATCGACTGCCACCGAAAGAGCCGCGCTCCGCCATCTACGCAGCGATGCTGTTCGACCGCTACCCGGATGTGATTCGCGTGACAGGTCCACTCACCGGCGTCTTCAAGGCGCTCGCGTTGGTGGGAAAGACGCTTCGGTTTGAGCTCTAGCCGGCTGCTTCGATGAGTGGGGCCCGTTGCGGGCTGCGACGTCGTTAATGATCAGTCCTAGAGCCTCGTTTTCGTTACAGGTAGCGATGGTGGGCCGCACTGAACGGGCCGGCTTCCTGCCCCCTCTGCGCAAATGTCCGAGCGTGGACTGCTAGCGGTAGACGACCGCAGTGGACGGTTGGCAAAATCAAACCGTCCATTGCGCTCCAGACGAATCGATCACCTGGCTAGGGACGGGTGACATTCTCGAATACTCGCCTCGCTGTGAACCTTGTGCCCCCTGGGTTCTTTCACTCATATCTGGAGAGTTTGAATCTGCAGTAGTTAAAGCCGAGGGCAATGGCCTCGTTGTTTGCCGCGTTTTCATTTTTGATGAGCGCGCGGTGAGTCGCTGAACCGGAATGGCTGCGGCGGGAAGATATTCGATTTGAGATTCTGTGGGGTGTGTTGCCATTTGTTGGCCCAGGGGAACTCCAATACACAGGCCTTGCCCCCTTGCCCGGCGTCTCAACGGGGGTCTCTGCCGTAGGCAGCCGAGCGGTGGCGAATGGCGAGGACGCGAACTGCCTTGTCGCCATCGGTCAGCTGAAAGAGGATCCGGTAGGCACCGACCCTGAGTGAGCGTAGACCTCGCAGCCTGCCTCGAAGCGCGTGACCCACTCGCGATTCTCGCTCCAAAAGGCCCAAGGCGTCCTTGACGGCGTCGATCAACGGCCAGCTCAACTCAAGCAGCTCGCGGCGGGCGCGCTGAGCGAGGACAAGCCGCGCCAACGCTCAGTCGGCGCTCGGCCGGCGCTCGGCCAGCTCGCTGCGAAGCTCGGCCAGGGTGAGCGTCTCGCCACGCTCGATCTCGGCGAGCCCCTCCTCCAGCGCCAGGAGAGCGTCCGGATCGGAGAGGATCGCCGCGGTTTCCTCCAGTGCCTCGTACTCATCGATAGTCAGTATGGACGCCGAGGCGGGCTGGCCCTCGGCGTTCGCAGGTGTCGCGGGTTAGCCTCGCGGTTGTAATCGACCGCTGCGGCCAGTGCCGCATACGAAGGAGGACCAGCCATGCCTGACGTTAGCTCGACCGCCCCCGCCCAGGTGCAACACGTGGGTCGCGATCGATGTGCACAAGCTCTCGCTCGTCGCCGGCGACGCTGCCGGCGCTCGGGCGGCAGCCCGAGGTGACGCGCTTGGAGAACACCGAGCGCGCGATCCGCCGGTTCATCGGCATCGCTCGGGCGAGCCCCGAGGGCCTGGCGGTGGCTTATGAGGCGGGCCCTGGCGGCTATGACTTCTACCGGCTGCTGTGCACGATGGGCGTGGCGTGTGACGTGATCGCGCCGTCGCTGGTCCCGGTCCGCGCCGGCGATCGGGTGAAGACCGACCGGCGTGACGCCAAGAAGCTCGTGCGCCTCTACCGCGCCGGGGAGCTCGTCTTCGTGCAGCGCCGCCGTCCCCCGCGCAGGAGGGGCTGCGCGATCTGGTGCGCTGCGCGTGACGATCTGCGCTGCGCGCGCACCGCGGCGCGCCACCGGGTGGCCAAGGCGCTGCTGCGCCACGGGCACATCTACCGCGAGGGCAAGAGCCTGGACGCTCCGCCACCGCGACATGGGTCGCCGCCCAGCGCCTGGACGACCCGCTCGCCCAGGCCGCCCTCGAGCACATGCGCGCCCACCTCGACGGCGCTCGACGCGCAGATCGCCGCGCTGGACCAGCAGCTGGAGCAGGTCGCTGAGCGCGAGCCGTGGGCCGACCCGGTCAGCCTGGCTGTGCTCTTTCCGCGGCATCGCCACCCACACCGCGCTCGGGCTGCTCGCCGAGATCGGCGACTTCCGCCGGTTCGCGCACCCCGCGCGAGCTGATGAGCTACCTCGGGCTGACCCCGAGCGAGTACTCCTCCGGCGACCAACAACACCGCGGACACATCACCAAGACCGGCAACCGCCACGCCCGGCGGCTGCTGATCGAGGCCGCCTGGCACTACCAGCACCGCCCGCCTCTCCGCCCGGACGCCAGCCACCGCCGCGACGTCCCACCCGAGGTCGCCGCCCGCGCCTGGCAGGCCCAGATCCGCCTGCACCACCGCCACCGCGCCCTGACCGCCAACGGCAAACGCTCGACCGTCGCCAACGTCGCGGTCGCTCGCGAGCTCACCGGGTTCATCTGGGCCGCGATGACCGACCAGCCCCTCCGCGAACAGGAGGTGGCCGCCGCCTGAACCCAATCCGACAGCGCTGGGGTGGGGCGGCCGGCGCCGACCCACCGGAGGACCCTCGATTTCCCCTATGCGATCCCGACTCGCGACCCTAGTGCGAGGCAGCTCACGACCGGACACTGTCCTGCGGTCCCGACCCGCGCATCTCAGAGTGACCAGTTGTCGTTGCCGTCGCGCCGGCCGCCCGACCCCAGCAGACCACCACCCTGAACTCCCACACACATCAAAGAATTCAACCGCCCCTTGACACGGGCGTCCATCTCAGGGACAAGGGCCGCCGCGGGTTTCCCGTTGCGGGTCACCAACACGTGATCGCGGCGATCGCTGACGTCGTCAAGCAGTCTGCTGAGGTTGCTGCGCAGCTCGCGCACAGGGACGATCTTGGCCACAGGCAGAGTGTACATGATCGCGTACACACACCGTCCTGCCTTGCCTAGAGCTCGGAGGCGGATAGGTACCCGGACATGCATCGCTGCCAATCCACAGTCCAGCGGTTCATGTAGGAGGCGATGCGATCGAGTCGGGCGCTGTCGGCGTGGTAGCTGCCGGCAAGCGCGTTGGCCTGTTCGACTATTTGGTCGAGGATGCGAACGGTGAAGTCGACGGGGTTCTCGCCGTTGTGCTGTCGGAGCTTCAGCGACCAGCCGAGCAGGGTCGGGCCGCTACTTGGATTAACGGCGAGGATCGGCTCGGGATCGTTCAACGAAAGCGGATAGATCGCGAGGCAGACATCTGGGCGAACACGCCGGATGACGCGAGCGAAGAGCGCGTCGTCAACCAGAGCATTCAGCTCGTCGGGATCGCTGTGAGGGCTGACCGGTGAGATTGCGCCCTCCAGATTGCGCAAGTCAAAGGCCGCGCGGCGGTGGTCAAGATCGAACAACTCCCGGCCAGTCGCCTCGGGGCCCTGATCCCGCTCGCCTTCGGCGACCGTAATCAGGGCTTCCACTCGGGCAAACTCGGTGCCGCAGTTGTTGCACTCGATGAGACTCCCGAGCTCGATCAGACTGTCGCCCTCGGCGCTTGAGCACTCAGGGCATCGCAGTTTCATTTCTTCCTCCCCCTTGGTGGCTCCGCCCAGCGCGGAAGCCGGTGCTCCCGATTGGCACGCTCAGCGTGCGAAGATCGGGGTGGCGGCGACCCGCGAATGCGCGAGAGTTGGTTGGCATGGAGGTGTGAGAGCTATGTGGAGGGAATTCGCCCCCATCGGCAGCTCGCCACAGCTCACCCCCTGCGAGCGCTTGCATGGCGGTTTGCCGGTAATGCGCACAGTGTGGCCCGAAGCTCTCTCGGCGATCGAGAAGTCGAGGTGCGGCAGAGGGCGCCTCGCAACTTGGCCCGCCGCTGTCTGTCTTACGCTGCGAATGTCGTGGTTGAGACCAGCCGACTTCTAGCGACCCCGGAACGAGAGCGGGAAGACCAGCACGGGGAAGTGTTTACCCGTCGCTGGGTCGCCGAGATGATCCTCGACTTGGTCGGCTACACCTCCGACCGCGACCTGGCAAGCTTGAGGGCCTTGGAGCCCGCCTCGCGACAGACGAATCGCCGCGGCTGAGGCCAAGCTGCTGGTCGCAGCCTGAGTCATGGTGTTTCGGGTGCAACGTTTGGATAAGGGGCACTAGCGGCGGTCACTCCGCCCAACCCTGCAGCAGCGGGTCTAAGCGCAGTGGGCGGGGGTCGTCGACGGCTCCGCCGAGGACGAAGGAACCGCGCTCAGAACGGCCTCGGTCGTCATCAACGGTTCGGCGCTGATGGTGGAACTCGGCGCCTCGGTCCACTGAGAGATCAACCGGAACACGGAGGCATCCTGGGGGACGAAAACGCTGTGGTCCTGGAGTGCCGTCGCGAGCTCGCCCGGCAGATCCCTGGTTAGGTCGTTATCCATCGCTTCCCTCCTTATCGGCCAAGTCATCAGTCACCTTAGTGTTTTCCCTCGCTCCACTACCCGGTCGCAGGTGAGGCCAAGCCTCGTTCAACTTCCGCTTCGCCCTCGTCAAGAGGCCGTCGATCTGCTTGGTGAAGGCGGCCGATCCGAAGATCACTTCGGCAGCCTCGGCGTAGGAATAACGCTCGGTGACGACAAGACGCAGCGCGTCCCACTCACGCTCGCTGAGCAGGTCAGCCGCTTCGGAAAGGATCTGTTCGGTGGAGATCCGGGTGATCACCATCTCCTCGGTTCCCGGTGCTGGGTCGACCACCTCCTCAAGCAACTCGGGGGGATCGAATTGAATACCCCGTGGTCGCCGGGATGCAGCGACCTCCTTTGCAACCTCGACGAAGGCAAGCTCACTGGCGCCGATTACCCAGTGGGTCGCAGTGCCGCGCTCGGGATCAAACTTAGCCGCCCCCTCGCAGACGCGACGAAGCGCCCGAGTTGTCGCGTCGTGGGCGACTTCGCCGACCTCCTCCGCACGAAGCCGCGGCGCGGTCGGCCCAGTGGCATTCAGGTGGCGGCGAACTCGGTCGGAGAGACGGTCGCGGTCGCGCCAGAGGCGCTTCCAGATGAACTCGTAGAAGAGCGCGTGGAACTCGCTGGTCAGGCTGCTGTCGGGATTGCGCGCGAGCTCGGTCAAGAGGGCGGCCCCGAGATCGTCACGCTCCTCATTGCTCACTTCGACTCGCTCTCCTCGGATTGCACAAATTTGTCAGCATAGACAGCCCGGAAGATGCCGTCGGAGCAGATGCAACCGGGCGTTCGCGCCCGCGGACGGGCAAGCATCTGGGGGCCGGCGGAGAGGAGGTCATAGCGGCCTTCGATCTCAGAGGGCCGGACCTCGCTGAGAGCCGGATCGGTCCCGGCAAGCAACTGGGTCGCCCAGCATGATTCCGGCGAAGGCCGACTGGTGGGCCAATGGAACCAGCGCCTCGCGTGGTGCCTCGCCAACGCCGAGATCGAGCACCGCGCCGCCGCAGATGCCATCCTGGTAGAGATCGGCCAGCGAGCGCTCCCGCCAAGCGACGAGCTGGCTTGGATCGATGCCGGCTGAAGCGGCGATGTCGTCGAAGGATCGGGCGCTGGGTCCATTCGATCGCCTCGGGTGGATTGGGGGAATCTGGAAGTGCCTGCAGGGCGATAGCTGGCAGCGGAGCGCCTACGGGGATCGCGCAATGTACCAAGTATGCGAGACAACGGGCAGGGTGCTGATTGAACGCCACAGCGACTTGCTCATAGCGGGAGGGTCGTGCCTGGGTAGGCCAGTAAAGACAGGCCAGGCACGGCTCCTCGCCGAATTCCTCGTGGCGGGAGAAGCCGACGTCGCCGGGCTGGGTCCAGGCGTTATAGATAGCCCCCGGCAGGGCTGCCTGGAGCTCGATGCGGGCCTGGCCGCTGTCGAGAGCAACGAGACTGGGAACGCCCTTGCTCGCTCGCCCGACCTCCCACATGCTGCGCTGCGGGACGACCTGGAGTTGCGCCGAGGCCAGGCGCTTCTTTAACAGCTTCACCTTGACCGCTCCGATGTCAGCATCGTGGGTAAGCAGGTAGCGCTGGAGATTCGAGAGGGTGATCGCCTCGTAGTCGATCGCGACCATCGTGCCCTCGGCTCGGCAAACCGCGAGCGTGTGGGCGGCGGCTTGGCCAATCGCGCCGGCACCAACCAAATTGAAGCGCCCGAGCTTGGGGCCCTCCGACCACGGCGGGCCTGGGATTGGATCGGTGAGGGTGATCATGTTGAAGGAAAAGGGATTTGTGCCGTGGCGTCCGCGCTCCCCGAGCTGAGGCGCGAAGACGGCGCGAAAGGCCTCGCCCAGGCCCAGTGTCGCGGCAAGCAGGGCGGCGGGGGCGTGGACGGTTTCAGGCTCCTCGGGCTCGCAGTCGACGTAGACGTTCCAGCCGCGGGCAAAGACGGCGATCTCCCCTTTACCGCGCACCGGGCACTCATAGTTCAGCGTCGTCGTGGCCGGCCCAGCCGCCTTCTCAATCTTGCAGCGGGGATTGATCAATGCGATCTCCTCCGCGGCAGCTTGAGCCAGCTCGTCAGCAGCGTCGAGGTAGATCATCGGATAGAGGCGCGCGGCGAGGTTGGCCCCCAGAAGGAAGCCCTCGCGGCTGGCGGGGACCAGATCCTCGGCGCAGCGCAGGGCGATCAAGGCCGAGGAGATGTGCTCGACCACGGCCGAGCGATCGACCTCACCGAGGACCGAGACGGTCGAATCGAGAACCCGCTCGATGAACCGCGGCGCCGTCACGACTCGAATTGGATCGTGGTCGAGAAATCAAGCCCACTCCACTGGCCGGGCCCAGTCAGGCGGTACCAAGCCCAGTCCTCGAGCCGGTCGAGGCCGCCCCTCCGAAGTCCGGCACGACGCCTGAAAGGCCGCCGATCAGGGTAACCATCGCGAAGGCATCGTCGGTGTCGCTGTGGTAGGCCGATGTCGGGTGTGAGTGGACCTGGGCAGCGAGGATCAGGCCGCGCTCGTGAAAGGCGCGGTTGACGCGGAAGAGCGCCTCGCCGTCGATTAGGACTAGCAGCCCGCTATCGGTCGTCATCGTGCTTTGTTCGGGCAGATACGAGTCGGTCAAGCTGAAGCGCGTCGGATCATCGGCATCGAGCACGCCGCCCCAGAGGACGAAGGCCTCATAGCCTCGACGTCCGGCAGCGCGCAAGCGCTTCAAGGTGCCCTCGACGAGGTCGAGTGGGACGAAGAACTCATCTACATCGGCGAGGACGCTCATCACGGGATGCCGATCGGGACCTCGACCGACTGGCCGGCACGAAGGGTGTCGACATCGGCGGAGATGAGCTGGATCTGAACACGACCACCCTCGCCGGTATCGAGCGGGAGTGTCGCGAGCGACACCTGAATGCCCAGCAGGTTGCGGACCATCGAGCGCCAGATCCTGTCGCAGATAATCGCCAGCCCTCCCGCGCCACGGGCGCGATGGAGGAACCAGTCATCACCGCTGTGTTGGTCGTGAAAGTGGTACTCGCGAGTGCCGACGACGCAGAAGAAGGGCCGGCCGTTGTCGGGATGTGCGTTAACGATGAGGTTGCGGGGCCCCTCGGCGGTAGGAACCGTTGCATCCTTGACCGGCGGCGCGTAGTTACCGCTGGCGGGATCGATGAACTGCACCGACGGCGGCCAGATGTCGTAGTTTGTGTAGTCGATCCTCACCGAAGCGGCGAGGATCGGAATCGTCCGCCCCGCCAGCGGTAGGTCACCGATAAAGGAGACGTCGATCAGGTTGCCCTCGCGGCCGAGCAGTAGCCAGCCGCGCCGCCGATATGAGCCAGCGTTCTCGGTCCAAAGCTCGATCTCACGATCGACCTTGCGGCGAGTTACCTCGGGGTCTACGAGCTCCATCGTCTCTCTCCTTGCCGCGGGGCGGCTCAGCCGCCGGCCCCGGTCTTCGGGTTGAGAAACAGGGTGATGCCATCATGGATGCCGGCTTCGTCCACCTGCAGCGACTGGTCGATGAGATCGCCGGACTCGGTGCGCAACTCCCACTGGTCGGGTGCTTGGCCGTGATTGCCACTCTCCTTTAAAGCTTTCTCGACGAGATGTCGGACGAGTCGGTTGTGATTAATCTCGATCGGGATCGGTTGTCCGGAGACGACGACGGTCAAGTTGATCTTCTTTTCGGGCTTGGACACGGCTTCCTCCTGGTTGATGTGGCCCTCAGCTGTCTATAGGGGCCCGACTCTCCGAATTCCCGCCCGCGCGAGAACTTCTTACAGATCGCTCTGGCGAAACAGCTTCAGCGGTGTAAGGGCACTAATTTCGTCCGCCGGGGCGCGATAGCTCCAACGGGTGAGCCTAGGAGGACGATCGGCGAGGGAAGTGACAGGGGGCGAAGGCTCCCAGGGAATTCCGGATCCGTCGTCACTGCACCGTGCGTCGGGGCCGACGGCAACCCGGTGGCCCACATAGTGGAGGGTTCGTGGAACGCCTCGGCGCAGTCGCCGCTTTCGAGTCAACGGCGGTGGGCCGCAGGTTCGCGGATTCGACGGTCTCAGGATGCTGGTTCGGATCGTTCAGCGGCGTGTCCCGCAGCGAAGCAGAGAAAGGCTACCTTTAGAAAATGACCTTGATTGTCGAGATCCTGGCGGGAAATGCTTTGGAGCTGGTTCTGAAGGGGGGTAAGGCTGCAGCTGACAAGCTTCTCGCTCAGGATCCACCGCAGCGAATGCTCTGGATCATCTATGAGCAGTACGGCGAGGAGACTGGGCTCTCGCGTAGGGAGTTTCTGGCTTGGTTACTGGTGGAGGATTTGGGCGATGCAATTTTCGGCGTCGTGTGGGGCAATTTAGTTACTGAGGAGGCAAACCTGGTTCGGGAGCTGATCGTTCCGCAGCTTATGAACACCCCGACTGAGCAAAGGGACCAATTGGCCAGCGAGATCGCCAAGAGCATGTTCCTGCTGGCGCCATGGCTGCATCGGGATTTGGAAGAGGGGATCGCTCATCTTTCCCACAAGATGGATCAGCATTCGAGGTTGTTGCTGGATGTCGTCGGAGGCAGGAAAGGCGAGAACGAGAAGGACGTTGTCGCCAGTGCCGCAGAGGCAATGCTGCGAGGCCCGCTCGTACAGATTGGCCAAGAGACGCAGGCGAAGGAGGCCCGTCAACTGGCCGAGGACGGAGAGTCGGCTGCAGCAGCAAAGATGTTTGAGGGCATTGCCGAGGCGCTGAAGGATGCCGCCCTCGGCATTGTGGCTGAGACCTACCTGCGCCTTGCGGGTGAGCTGTATGGCGAGGCTGGAGATGGCGAGGCCGCGGCGCGAGTACTCAAGGAGGTCGCAGAGGGCCAGGTGCTTCGCGGGGGAGCGAGCAGCGTGAGGTTAACGGTCGGAGAGTTACGAAAATTCCTGGCGCCAGAGTGGGGTTGGGAGGCCAACGCGTTTGAGGCCCGAGTCGATTTCGGTCATGACATGACGGAGGCGATTGATGCGCTTCGAGTGGCATGTGAAAAGAGCGAGGGTCGCGAGGATGCTGACGAGCACCTCGCGAACTACACGGATCTGCTCGCTTTTGCCGGAGAGTCGAAGGCGGTACATCAAGCAACGGAGGCCGTGGCAAGTTGCGAGCCAGCCGATGAAGTGTCGCTGAGAATACAGCTGAACCGACTCGACGCACTCAACGCTTTGGGATCCAGCGAGCTGGAGAGCCAATGGGCGGAGCTGCTTCGCAATCTTGACCGAGGCCAGGAGCCGGTATGGGCCGGGATCGCCTGGCAAAGGCGCGGCGCAAGCCTCGCACGCGACGGCGAGGTTGATCGATGTCACGACGCCTATCGGCGGGCGATGGGCGCCTTCTCCGCCGTACCGGGCTATCAGGAGCAGGCCGCCGACAGCTTCTACTCGCTGCAAACCGCGTCGATCATGAACTCAGTGCCCCCGCCGGAGACGGAGCTGCGAGCTCTTGCATACGAGCAGCGCGGCTCATTGGACGCTCCAGTTGCCCGGGCGCGCATGTTGGCGAGGCAGGGGATGGATCATCGGATCGCGGGGCGGTTGCCCGATGCGCTTCAGGAGTACACCCTGGCACTTGAGATGAATAGGCGGGCGGGCAGCTTGCAAGGTGAGCTTGAAGTCAGGGAGAAGCTTGGCGAGTTGTTCCTCGAGGCAGGCCGGCCGGCGATAGCGATGTCGAGCTATATCGCAGCCGGCAACGCTAAAGAGGCCGCCGCGGCGGCGAGACTCGCTCCGGCAGAGGGGATCGCTGGCGTGCTGCGTACTAACGTCTCGCGGTGGGAGCGTGCTGCGGTGCTGGCTGTTTTGTCGGAGGCGGGCGAGCGACTGCCACTCGAGTATTTGGTTGATCTGGGGCCTTGGGTCCTGAAGGAAGCAGAGGGCGAGCCCGACGGGTGGATGGCACCGCAGCCCAGCCTCCAAGCGCGGCTGGCACTCCCAGCGATCCTGCTCGGGCTTCCTGACGACCAACGCGAGGCAGGTGTGGCTCAGGTAACGGCCGATCTGGAGCAGGGAGCAATTGACGTGAAGCAAGCCGCCGCGAGATGTCTGCAGCACGCGACTTCCGTTGGGCTCACGGACGCCACCGAGCCGTTGGTCAAGGCATTCCTCGCTGATCCCTATAACTGCCGGATCTCGGTTGAGTTCTTGGCGGAACGGGTCAAGGAGGAAGTACGGGCGAGGGAGGCAATCGAAGCGGCGGCAACTGGTGGCGGCCCCGCGTTGTCAGTGATGTCACTGGCCGGCATGGTTGAGGGTAACCATGAGTTAGAACGAGCGGCGGAGAGCGCGGCGAAGTCACTGAGCGAGGCGGTGAACGTGAAATTTGTCGAAGGCGGGATCTCCGTCGGTTTGGGATCCAACTTCGAGGATGAGGCGATCGCGGCCCATGGAGCAAGCGAGGCGGGACGCGCGGCTGCGGTGAACCGACTTTTAGAGATCGCCAACGACTCGAAGGATTCGGAGCTGAATCGCTTCCATGCCGCCAACGGGCTCTTCAACTTGGCCGTAGCAATCCCCGAGGGGCAGGCGGCAGATGCGGTCGCATGTTTGGCGCCACTGGCTGTAGGCGACTACCGGCTTTCCCGATGGGACCACAACATCGACGACCCGCTATCTCGGATGCGTATCTCTACGCATACCCAGGCTGCACTATGGAGTGCTGCTCTGGGCGCGATCGGCAGGATTCTCCACGAGAATCCGGAGCTCTCCCGGAAGCCCCTCGTCGATGCGGTAATTACCACATACCAGAGAGGACCTGACATCGCCGTCACGGCGGCAACTGAAGCACTTGCTCAGGTCACTGAAATCGAGGTGCCGGTGCCGATTGAGGTGCTGCTGGCTGACAGCGACGCCGCGGTGCGCGTAGCGGCGCTGCGTTGTTGGGAGGCGCGAAATGACGGCTTGCCTCCCCAACCTCTTTTAGCGGCGCTTCGCGCTGATAGCTCAACAGGGGTGCGCCACAACCTGGTGCTAATGGCTGCAGAAGTTGGCGATTGGAGCCTTGTCGAGCAGATTGCTGCAGCCGACGAACACTCACTAATTCGCAGGGTGGCGGAGAAAAGGTTTGCGGATAGACCCGTGAACGCAGCCCAGATGGGTACTTGATTGACTCCGGCTGAGGCGACATAGCTACTCGGACGCGGACGACTGCTTCTGTTCGATGCGTGCTACTACAAGTTGGAGTTGACATGGCCCGCAACCCTGAAATCGGTGGACCGATGAAGGGGGTCCGGTCCCCGACGCAGATTCCGAGGGAGAGGACCCCGAGGGCGACTAACGGCCGTGTCGGCGTCCCAGATTTTGGGACGGACCTTCGATCGCCGTCACCTCCAAGGCTCATTCACTCATAGCTGGAGTGACCGGAACCTACTCATTGGTCCACCCCGAGTGAGAGTCCGGGGTTTACTGGGACGTTCGTGCTGTCGATTCGCTGCCAGCTGGCAGCGAATCGGGCGGGAGACATCATGCCAAGCGCCGAGTGAGGATGGTTTGCGTTGTAGTCGGTGCGCCAGTCGGCTGCCAGCACCCTGGCCTCGTCCAGACAGGTGAACACCTCGACGTTCAGAAACTCGTCACGAAGGCGTGAGTTGAATGACTCCACGTAGGGGTTCTGCCAGGGCGAGCCCGGCTCGATGTAGGCGGTGGCGGTGGAGCCCTGCCGGCACCATTCGCGCAGCACGGTCGCGGTCAGCTCGGGGCCGTTGTCGGCACGGATGTTGGCGGGGGCACCGCGCTTGGCGGCGAGGCGCCCCAGCACGGCCACTGTCTCCTCGGCGTTGATCGAGCGATCGACCTCGATCGCCAGCGCCTCGCGGGTGAACTCATCGACCACGTTTAGGAACTTCAGCTCGCGACCGTCGTCGGTCGCGTCGTGTTGGTAGTCAAGCGCCCAGACATGATTGGGGTGTTCGGCCTTGAGTCTGTCTGTTGCAGTGGTGGACTCGCCCAAGCGCCGGCGCTTCTTGGCCCTGGCAGGAACGCGAAGGCCCTCCTCACGCCAGATCCGCGCCACCCGCTTGCGGTTCAAAGACCAGCCCTCGCTGAGCAGGTGGCCGTGGGCGCGGCGATAGCCCCAGCGAGGCCGTTGTTCGGAGATCTTGCGCAGACGCCTGCGCAGTGTCTGCTCATCGGGCGCCACCTGCGGATGGTGGCGCTGTGTGGAGCGGTTCTGGCCGGCAAACCGGCACGCCCGACGCTCGGAGAGGCCGAGGCGGTCCACCAGCATGCAGATCGCCTTGCGCCTCCGGGACGGGCTCAGAAGTTTCCCTTTGCGATCTCCTTCAAAGCGAGGTTTTCCAACTCCTTGTCGGCGACCAGGCGCTTCAGCTGGCCGTTCTCCTTCTCGAGCTCCTTCAGCCGCTTGACGTCGGCGGCCTTCATCCCTCCGTACTGGTTTCGCCAGCGGTGCAGGGTTTGCTCGGAGACCTCCAGCTCCTTCGCCGCTTCGCCCACCGTTTTTCCCTTCGAGAGCATCTGCTCCGCGGTGCGCAGCTTGCGGATGATCTGCTCGGGGGTGTGCTTTGCCTCTTCACCTGCTTCGGTCCTCCTTTGCCCATTGTCGTGGGCGGGAAGGACTCTCACAGAGGTCGGACTGATTTCAGGGGTGCTGGCCAGTTGGGCTGGGCCGTTCTCCGGCCAAGATGGGGGCGTCCTGCTCAAGCGATGATGATGCCAGATGTCGGTGCACCCGACTGCGCCTTCTACAGCGTTATCGGCGCAATCCGACATGACGACCTTGTCATCTCTCAGCCGATTGAGAGCGCAAACCGCGTGCGCCAAATGTGAAGATCGTTGCCTGCGCGGCAATTGTTGCTACCACCGCAATCGAGAACGCCACAGGGGGCCCGAGCGAGTCCAGGCCGATTGCCAGAACAAAGCAAAAGGTGGCGAACCCGTAGAAGCCGACAAGGAAGTTCCGCAAGAGCACCCTGACATTGCCGGAACCACCGTGAGCTTGGGTGAACACGGCTAGCACACTCGTGATGACTGGGAACGGCACGAGAAGTCCGCTGACGCTCGGCCCGAGGGCGCCCGAGGCGGCGGTAAGTGCGACCACCATTGCCAGCGAGGTCATCGCCCGCACTGGCAGATCCCACCCGGGCGGAACTACAATATCGGCCGGCGTCTCTGCGGGCACAGGAAGCAAGCCCAAGCCGACTGCAAAGCCAGCACCGACGAGGATCAACGAGAGACCGGCTGGGGGATCGAACTGTTGAAGGAACGCGACGCCCACCAGGAACGCAGCCCAGCCGGCGAACAGGCTCGGCATCGGTCCAGCTCGCTCGGAGAACCTCCCGTACACAATGACGAACAGGGTCAGTGCCGCCAGGCCGAACAACGTGCCGGCGGCGGCTTCCGCTCCAAACGAGCGACCGTGGAGGAGGGTGAGCACGACGAGAATGGGGCCTGCGACGACGGGCAGCCCGCCGAGGATGCCTGCAACGGCGACTCCCCACCTGCGCCCGGCGAGCGACACCGCAACCACGCAGAATGGAGCCAGTAGCAGCTTCGCCAGCAGGACTGCCACCGGTCAGGCTCCACTCGCCGTGGCGTCCAAGCCTGATGTGGCCGAAGGGGCCACAACGGTCGGCCAACTGTGGATGAGAAACAGTCCGTCTGTCACCCACGCCTCGTGCGCAATTATTGCGGCCTCGGCCATGGCCCCCATCTTCGCCGTTATTCACTCATATCTCGAGAGTTTGAATCTGCCGTAGTTGAAGCCTAGGGCGATCACCTCGTTGTTTGCGGCGTTTCCATTTTTGATGAAGCGCGCGGTGAGTCGCTGCACGGGAATGGCGTGGCCGGCGCGCAGCTGGGTTGTGATCGTCTTCAGCAAGGACTGTTGGCGGCCGAGGTAGACGAACCATTGGCGAGCCTTGCTGCGTCGGTCGGCGGTCGAGTCACGGCGGAGATTTCGCGCAGGGTCGCATCGAAGAGCTCCGTGGCACGGAACAACTTGGCTGCGGCAGGTGCGAAGCGTTCTGCTCTGACCAGGGGCTTAATTCCCTTCATGGTGCGCTGGGTGATCAGCGCATGGGGCTTGCAGATTGCCTCCAGGTGGGCGACGTTGGTGAACTGATTGATGCGAAGCTACTTCTTCACAAACTCGCTCTTGAACTCGGGCCCTGCCAGTTGGACGACGCCGCGTCCGAGCATTGGCACGGCCAATGTGCCGAGCCAGCTGGTCGAGCCACTGGAGTTGCGCTGGAAGGCAGCGGTGCCGATGAAAGGCACATCTGGAGCGACACTGAACATGCCGCTGGAATCGTCAAACTGGCATTGGCTCACCGGGCCCCCCTGAAAGACCTCGCGGGCGATGGAGACCCGGCCCCGCGTTTCCTCCTTCAAGGCCACGAAGAGACAGGCTTCTGGCGTCGCCCCCTCTTCTTCAGGGTGGCGGACGGAAAAGCCCCACGCGACGAAAACCGTAGCTTCGTTTTCAGCCGTCGCGGCTGCGACGACGCCACGGCCAGGGGTGCTTTCTCTCCCTCGACCTTCTGGTTCGGCGAACTGCTGCTCAACCTGACTCGGCGACATAATGTTGGTGTGATCGGCGTTTTGGCACCCCAGTTTCAACTGCTCGTGTTCATTGATCGGCGCGGTTGGCGCACCGAAGCCGCCCTGCACACGGTGGGCGGTCAGGGCCGTGTAGCCGCCCTCTCCACGGAAGTGGAACGTGCCGATGAAGGTTCCGAGACGCGCCTTGGCGCCGAATGGGCATCCGCCGCCTTCGCTCAGTGAGCGAAGGACGCGTCCCGATGGACGGAAGCGAAGGGAGACGCTGCCGAGGGGGCCGAAAGAGGCGTGGATCGCGGTCGGAGTGACGGTGCCTGGCGTCTGGTATTCAGCGCCGCCTTTGTGATTTTCAGCGACGATGCGGACCGGTGAGTTGGTGCCTTCGAGCGCGGCGACGAGTGTGACCTTGTAGCCGTGAGTGCTTCGGATATAGAAGCGAGCGACCTGACGAGGGGATGGGCTGGCCTCGGGGGGATTAGCAATAGCGCTCTGGGCGATTGCGAACGACGAGAGGGCCAGCGCGGCTAAGCTGAGGGCACCGATCACTCGGCGATGAGCGCGGAACGTAGAAGCCGATGTTTTCGCAACCTTAGGCAGCAACGCGGCTCTCCTCTTCTAAACCCTGCCGGCTCAATGAAATTGATCTAACGAGTCCAAGCGGACCCTACTAGCGCAGGAATGACGGTGACGGATGGGGTGAACGGCTTATGGACGACTCTGAAAGCTCTCGCCGTGGCGTCGCCGAGCGATAAGACTTGATAGACCTGAAGCCGAACTCCCGCATCCGCTTTCGGCGCAGCGCGGCTGATCGCCGTCACCCCCTGGGATCTTTCACTCGTATCTAGAGAGTTTGAATCTGCAGTAGTTAAAGCCGAGGGCGATCACCTCGTTATTGGCTAGGTTTCCATTTTTGATGAAGCGTGCGGTGAGTCGCTGCACGGCGATGGCGTGGCCGGCGCGGAGCTGGGCCGTGATCGTCTTGAGCAAGGACTGCTGGCGGCCGAGGTAGACAAACCATTTGGCAAGCCTCGCTGCATCGGTCGACGGTCGAGGCACGGTGGACATTTCGCGCGACGGTCGCATCGAAAAGGCTCGTTGCACGGGAGAACTTGGCTGCGGCAGGTCCGAAGTGTTCTGCCCTGACCAGAGGCTTAATGCCCTTCACCGTGCATTTTAGGGTCGGGCCAGTGCCGCTTTGGAGTCGGAAAACGCCAGGAGACACTCAGTATCCTGAGGGCCCCAATGACCAGTCACGGAGAGTTGACATAGACATGGAGGGAAGACAGACGACCTATGATCGGATTGGGGCTGGTCTATGGCGACGTCCGTCGCCCCGATCCACGGATCGCCGCCCGCATCGACTCTGCGCTCGGTGACGCGCACACGGTCCTCAACGTCGGCGCGGAACCGGCTCGCATGAGCCGGTCGACCGCAAGGTGACTGGGGTCGAGCCCTCGGCAGAGATGATTGCCCAGCGACCGGCGGGTGCGGCTCCGGTAATCCAGGCGGCCGCCGAAGACCTGCCGTTCGCCGACGACAGCTTCGACGCGGCGATGGCAGTGCTCACCGTCCACCACTGGGCCGACCTCAGTGCTGGCCTGAGAGAAGTCCGACGAGTAACGCGAGAGCGGATCCTGATCGTCGCTTTTGACCCCGGAAGCGTTGGCCAACCTCTGGATCACCCGCGATTACTTCCCGAAGATGCTGGAGCTCAAGCGCCGCTCCGCTGTTACGAGCACCGAGTTGGCGGCGATGCTTTCGACGGCGTGCAGCATCCCCGTTCTCGTGCCGCGGGACTGCACCGATCACTTCTTCGCAGCGCTTTGGGCGAGACCTGAGATGCTTTTCGACGAGGACGTGGTGCGGCCAATGTGGGTCTGGCAGAGCATCTCGGAAACCGCAAGGCGAGAGGGTCGTAGGCGGCTCGCCGCCGACCTCAAGAGCGGAGTCTGGGATGAGCGCTACGGGCATCTGCGCGAGAAGCAGGAACTGGACGTTGGTCTTCGATTGGTGGTTTCGGAATTCGGCTGAGGGGCAAAAGCAATGAGCCCTACCCTGTCCGCCATCGATTCCCTCACCCCCGGCGACTCCTCGCTAATTGATCTCGTGGAAGCTGTGCGCGGTCTCGCATACGGCCGCCCCGGCGATCGCACCGTCGCGGGGATGCTGCGGGAGCGCCGAGGGACCTGCTCGACGAAGCATCTCTTCTTGGCCGAAGCGCTGGAAATGCGTTTCCCGAATTCACAGCCGCAGATCACCCACCGCGTCTCTCCCCTGGATCGGGAGACTGCGCGCGAGCTTTTCGGCGACCAAGCTGCCAACACCGTGCCGGAGGACGGCCTGATTGACGTCCACCGCTACCTCACCGCGACCGTCGACGGTCAGCGGATCGTCATCGACGCCACGTTCCCCGGCGCGGCATGGGATGGGCGCTCGTCGCTGCCGCTGGCCTGCGGTGAAGGAGACGACTATCCAGCCGGCGCAGACCCCGACACCGAAAAGCGCGCGCTGGAGGACGAGCACTGCGATCCAGCGGTGCGCGAGCCGTTCATTGAGGCACTCACCCACCTGCGAGGAGCGACTGACATTGATTGGGGAAGCGTGAGCTTCCCCGGGCGACCGAGGTAGCCTCCCGTCTCGTGAAGGAGTACTACGACACCAGGGCGTCGGAGTACGACGAGTGGTATCTCGGACTTGGTCGCTTCGACGGGCTGGAGCGTCCCCACTGGGATGACGAGCTCTGCGAGCTGGAGCACACGATCGCCTCCCTTCCACCGGCCCGAACACTGGACGTCGCCTGCGGCACGGGCTTTTTGACCCGCCACCTGCGCGGCGAGGTGACCGGCCTGGACCAGACGTGAGCGCATGCTGGAGATCGCCCGCGAGCGGATGCCGGCGGCGCGCTTCGTCTGTGGCGATGCGCTTGACCTCCCTTTCCCCGCTGACTCCTTCGATCGCGTCTTCACCGGACACTTTTACGGCCATCTCGAGGAGCCCCAGCGTCAACACTTCTTGGCTGAGGCACGCAGGGTCGCGCCGCAGCTGATCGTCGTCGACGCCGCGCAGCGACCTGATCGCCAGCCGTCTGAACGACAGCTACGGATACTCAACGACGGTCAGCGGTTCTACGTCTTCAAGCGTTACTTCAGTGCCGCCCAACTCGTTGAGGAGCTTGGCGGCGGTTCGGTTCTCTACGAGGGCCGGTGGTTCGTCGCAGTCGAAACGCCGTGAAACTTTCTCGCTTGCCACTCCGCCGCCAGCATCGGAAAAGACGACATTGTCGAGGTAGCGGTCGCCGATCCGCTCTGATTTGCGCAAGGTGCCCTCTTCGCGAAAGCGAGCGCGTCCGGCGGCGTTTTGAGCCCGGGCTATAGGCAGTCAGCCGACGGTGGCTCATAATCTTGACCCATCTCGGAGCCGTGCCGAAACATAGAGCTAAAGGCGAAGGATCCCGATCAAGACCGGTCGCTGGCGGCGTGCGAGGCTCTGGGTGCCGAGGCGGCCGGCGTACTCGTTCAGCGCGATACCTACTTCCATGCTCCGCGCGGACGCCTGAAGCTGCGGGAGGAGGAGGGTGTGACGCCGCACCTAATCGCTTACGATCGCCCAGATCTGGACGGGCAACGCGAGAGCCGCTACCGGATCGCCGAGGTCGACAACGCCGAGGAGCTGAAGACGGCGCTGTCGGCGAGCCTGGGGATAAAGGTCGTGGTCGAAAAAGAGCGCCAGCTCTTCGTCTGGGAAGGCAACGTCCGAATCCACCTCGATCGAGTCAAGGGGCTCGGCAGCTTCATCGAGTTCGAGGCGGTGGCAACAGCGGGCTCGGACCTCTCGCATGAGGAGGAGCAGGTTCGGGTTCTGCGCCAAATATTTGAGATCGACGAAGCCGACGTTATTGCAGGGAGCTATTGCGACCTGGCGCTTGCGGATCATGTCGCAGCGAAGAGCTAGCGCTGAGAACATGCAATCGTCCTGCTTTGCCCGTTGTCGCGGGCGGGAATGACTCTCACAAGAATTGATCTCAGAGGGTCTGGCCAAAAGCCTTAGGCCCATCTCCCGCAATACGGGCATCCGGACATCGGCTCGTCGATCGGCCTCGTGATTATTCGGCGTCTGCCCCGATAGGTCAGCGCCGACACCGGCTCGGTCAATCCGGTGACGCTCACCATGAACTCGTTGACCGCCAACGCGGCGACCACGCTGTTCAGAGTAACAACCGAGGGGCCGGCTTCATCAAGCGAGCCTCGCTTTAGACCGTAGATCCTGTCGTGCGCTTCGCGCTGCTCGGGAGTCAGACTCTCGCGGCGAAGTTCCTCCTGATCGATTTCCCCAAGGCAGAAGAGACAAGCCCGACCATCAGCGACGACGATCCTCCCACCCCACTCGCCGTCGGGGTCGACGTCACTAGCGGAATCGATGTAGATGATGCGGTTCTTCGATGCCAAATCGGTGAGCTCTAGTCGCGGCAACTCGCGATCCAGACAGCCGAAGATGTAGGAGCGATCGGCGAGGGCCTCCATCGCCTCCTCTGCGGGAAGGGCGGCCTCGATCGCGACTACCTCGGCGTCAGCCTGGACGGCGCAGATGCCTCGGCTGGCGATTTCGACCTTGGGGTTGTCGACATCCCCCGGCGTGGCTCCCACCAATCGGTTGAGGCTGGAATCGGTGACCAGATCCTGATCAACCAGAACATAGTCAAGGACTCCGAGATAGGCGAGCTGCTGGACCGTCGGACTACCGAGGCCGCCAAGCCCGACAATGCCAACCTTTGCCATCCGGATCCGCGCCTGGCCCTCAGCGCCGAAGAGAAGTTCATTGCGCGAGAAACGACCCTCATCGTCCACGCAACCGCCTCCACCAGCGCGTCTGCCCTTTTTTGGTGACCTGAGTTGGGACAGAAACCACCGAATGGCTTGCAGCTTCAGTCGGTCGGGCGCCAGCCATCAGTTCCCGAATCGTATAGTCGGTCGGCCTCAGTGACTCGCCGCCCACAATCTCGATGGCGTCCAAGCCGATAGGCGGCCCGTCACCATGCCAGACGAGAGCGTCGAAGTCCTCCCGAGCGAAGACCAGCGCTGCGTAGGGCCTGCGTCGTAAGCGCCAGCGCAGATGCGGGACCCACTCCTCAAAGCCCGATAGATCGCTCGGCGAAAAGGCCGCCCGACCCTCTATATGGCTGTGGGCCTCGATCAGGCAGGCATTCTCATCCCAGGCTCGCTTGATCAGCTGAGGACGAAGCTCATCAGCCAGCTCAACGTGGTAGTCACTCTGGATGTCGAAACCCTCGACGGAGATCGGCATCACGTCGAGCACCTTCAGCCGTCGATCGTCCTGGTATGGCTCGGTGAAGAGGAAGGCGACCTCCTCGACCTCGCCGCTCAGATGTCGGCGGAGCTCATCGTAGTGACCGCTCCCTACTTCAATTCTCCACCCCATCTAGTTCAACTCCTTGAAGCGATAGCCGATCGAGCGAACGTGGTCGACCATGTTGCTTCCGTCCTGCGGCGTGTCGCCCGGGTTCCAATCCTCGAGCTGCCACGACCACTGCTGCCAACCCTCGCCAAAACCGGTGGGCACCAGCTCCCCGTCCGCGTTGCTCGGTTTCCCACCGTCCTCCTTGGTCACGATGGGCCGGGTCCAGAAGGCGTATGGGACCGCCCCTGGCAGCTCCGGCGGAACCCGAAAAGCCAGTTCGACCTCGTCGACGCTCCAGCCGTCAGGGAGCTCGTAGCGAGCCAGGCGGCACCAGCCGTCCCCAATACACTCGAGGTCGGGGTAGCGCTCCCGTAGCAACTCGATCTCCGCCTGGACTCGCTCCGCACTCATCCGCGCTTGAACCTCACCTTCTTGGCGAAGCCCTTTCCGGGCTTCAGCTCGATGACCGCATCCTCGGCCAGCTCGGTCTCGGTGTTCTCCTCTAGATCGATCTCAATGACAGGGGTGTCGGTCGGTAGGCCACCTAGCTCGCGGATCTGGGGAACGGTGATCGTCTCCTGATCCCACTCATAGATGGCTTCTTCAATGTCGATCTCGAACTTCTTAGGCGCCATGGCCCGCTCCCGTCTTCGTGTTGCTTGGATGCAAGCCACAGTAGACTGCGCCTCGGACGTCTGAATGAAAATGGATTCAGACTCAGGCGGCCCGCGCTCGACCGACCGTGTGGCGCGCGTGCGAGATGTTGAGCACGACACTAGGGCCTTCTCCTGAGAGCTGCGCTTCGAGTTCGCTGAGGTCGCGCAATAGAACTGCATCCTTCGCAATCAGCAAGAAATCTGCCCCTCCCTTGTTTGCGACCAGCTCCCTGAGACTTCGTGAGATCCGCTCGAGAGCGCGAACCTCAACACCAGCCCGCCGGAGCTCGGCCAAGATCATGACCTGCACCGCGTCGATCTCGTCGAAAAGGCTCGGCTTTCCCGATCCCCGCGCCTGATGATGGCTTGCGGAGAGCATCCCGCGTTTTTGCCAGTTGTGGAGCGTGCGGTAATCGATTGAGCTCATCTCCGCCAATTCAGGGAGCGTGAAGAGTCGCCTCCCCGGAGCGGAGTGCCCATTGCCAGCCATCCGGTCCCGTTCTATCAGCGGTGCGAGCGCCGGTCGATCTGGAGCTGACAAAGAAGCCGCTTCCTGCGAAGCTTCGGCACCTACCGAAACCGATGGGAGCCAGGCGCATGCTGCCGGCCGTACTCAGGCCCTTGGACAGTCCATCCGTCAGGAAGGTGCTCCTTGAGGGCCTCGGGGGTCCCCTCGGGTAGCTCGGGCATCGAGGGCGACTGACGCAGCGGGTCGAGCCTTGAAACTGCACAACAAAGCACCTCTACCTGCCGCGGGTTCTGGCGCAGCGATTTCCGGAGACGAGCCGCAGACCGTACACCGACGCCTACCGGCTCGACCCGCGAGCGGGCCCGAGAGCTTTCGCTGAACTGGCGGCGGGGCCGGGCCCGCGCTGGGCTTGTTCGACGTCCGTCGCCACCTATGCGCCTGCTGGATAGTCGTCTCCCTCCCCGCAGGCCAGCGACAGCGACGAGCGCCCATCCCACCTCGCGCCGGGAAAGGTGGCGCCGAGATCGTCGGCCCCTGGATCGTGGGCGGCGCGATGTGGGCTGTTCGGCTCAGGTTGCAGGCGGGTCCGGGGGCAGTGGCTCGGGCGGTGGATTGTCAACAGCTGGCGCCAGCTCCAGCTGGTACCAGCCGACGTCGCGCCAGGCGTCCAGCTTCCAGCCGATTCGGCGGTAGACGCCGATCGGAACGAAGCCGAGCCGCTCGTGCAGGCCGACGCTGGCCGGGTTCGGCAGTGTGATGCCAGCGATGGCGACTTGGAAGCGCTGGCGCCGCAGGCGCTCGAAGAGCTCCTCGTAGAGGCGGCGGCCGTGACCGCGGCGATGCTCGGCGGCGGCGATATAGACGGAGACGTCGGCGGCCCAGCGATAGGCGGCGCGCTCGCGGTGGGGGCAGGCATAGGCGTAGCCGATCACCCCTCCCCCCTCCTCGGCGACCAGCCAGGGATGGGTCTGGGAGTAGCGCTCGATCCGTGCCTCCATCTCAGCGGCATCCGGCGGCCGCTCCTCGAAGGAGATGGCGCTGGTGTTGACGTTGGGCGCGTAGATCGCTGCGCAAGTGGCGGCATCGCGGGCAGGGTCGGCGTCGCGGATCATCGCCGCAATCTAGTGGTGCGGCGGTCATCAACCCGGCGAACGTTTGGCTGAGCCGGGGCAGCTTGACTAACGGCAGCGGCTGCTCGCAGTGAGCCAGGGCTCTTTCACTCATATCTGGAGAGTTTGAATCTGCAGTAGTTGAAGCCGAGGGCGATCACCTCGTTGTTGGCGAGGTTTCCATTTTTGATGAAGCGCGCGGTGAGTCGCTGTACGGGAATCGCGTGGCCGGCACGGAGCTGGGCCGTGATCACCTTGAGCAAGGCCTGTTGGCGGCCGAGGTAGACGAACCATTTGGCGAGCCTTGCCGCATCGGTTGGCGGTCGCGGCACGGTGGATATTTCGCGCACGGTCACATCGAACAGGATCGTTGCACGCGAGAACTTGGCTGCAGCAGCTCCGAGGTGTTCTGTCCCGACCAGCGTTTAGTGCCCTGGGTGGCCAAGGCGTGGGGCTTCCAGATCCCCTCCAGATGGGCGACGCATTCAGGCTGAATCGAGGGCTTCGGCGGCAGCGAGGCTGCGGAGTGAAATGTCGCGCCGAGCGCTCCCACAGCTTCGATTTCCCTCGATGCCGAGATCCCGGCCATGATCACGTCAACGGTGATCCCCTGCACGGGCGGCGCAGCGCGAAGGTCGGTCCAGCGGCCAGCCATCTATTCGCGTTCGGTTGCAGCCGCGACTCGCCGGTCAGCGATGGCCAGCTGCGATTTGCAGTGAAGAAGGCAGTTCGTCATCGCCGCACCCGCTATTGCGATACGATCTGTTCCCAGGTGCAGACCGTATCCTTAAATCCAAAGCCGCCCCGCCTAAGCCGCGAGGAACAGCGTCGCCAGACACGCGAGCGACTGCTGGCTTCGGCGCTTGAAGTCTTCGAGGTGCGTGGCTACGCCGAGAGCTCACTCGAGGAGATCGCCGAGCGAGCCGGCTACACTCGCAAGGCGGTCTATTCAAATTTCTCGGGCAAAGGCGAGCTACTTCTCGAGATCGTGGAGCGCCGGTTTCAGTCTCACATTGACCGAATCGAGTCGATTGTCAGCGAAGAGACCTCAGCCAACCGCAAGGCGACCGACATCGGGGCGGTATTCAGCGAGTACCTGAACGAAGAGCGCGCTTGGGTGAAGCTGTTCCATGAATTCTGCTCGGTCGCGTCACGAAACGATGAGATCAGTGAACGCTTCCGGTCCTGTTTTCGAAACCGCAAGAAAGCCTTGGTCAGCCTTGTCGAGAGCGAGGCAGGCCGCCGGGGTGTCGAGTTCTCGGTACCGGTCGAGCGCCTCGTGATGGGGATTTGCGCCCTCTTCACCGGGATAGCCCTGGAAAAGATGATCGATCCTGCCGAAATCGACGACGAGCTTTTCGGTCAGACGTTAGGGCTGCTCGCAGCAAGCGCGGTCAAGTCCAAGCCGTGAAGTTCCAGCTCGAACAAAACTCAAGCACACCTCATGCACCAAGTTACTTGGAAGGAACGCTATGCCCTCACTTTTCGGACGTTTGACTGAGTCAAGCTCGCGCGTTATCAACAAGCGCGGCATTTATCTCGGGCGACGTGCTACGCGGATACATGTGGCTCTTTACCGGCGCTCCGACGGAAAGATCGACGGTCATCTTCCCGGTTGGCCCGAGGCTCGGGTTGTCCTAGTTAGCCACACCGGCGCTAAGAGCGGCACAAAGCGGACATCACCGCTGATGTATAAAGAGGACGATGATGCGATTGTCGTCGTGGCGTCGAAAGCTGGCCAGCCAACGCACCCCGCCTGGTTCCACAACCTCAAGGCGAATCCGGACACCACGATTCAGATCGGCTCCGTGATCCGCGAGGTTCGCGCCCGCGTCGCGACCGACGAGGAGCGCGAGCGCCTCTGACCTAAGGTCGTGGCGATGTACCCCGGATATGAGTTCTTCCAGCGCAACGCGAAGGGCCGGAAGATCCCCATTGTCATCCTCGAACCTCGTTAATGGTCGTCCAAGGATTCACGACTCTTTCTTCGGTCTCATTGACATATTTCGCAGTCAAAGGCCATGAACGAGTCAAGGGCAAGCTGCACCACGCCAGCTGACGCTGAAGATCTGACCAAAGGGCGCGATTGTGGGTCGATCCGCATAGACATCCACGAGCCCAAGACATCAGAATCGTCCTAGTTGACTCTTGGTTGTGAGCTGCGATGTTCCAGATTGCGAACGGTGCGCGATTTGGAGACGGTCCGATGGTCTGGAGAGGTGCCGAGGCTCGATCCGCAGCGTCGGAGCTGACGCCGAACCAGAAGTGCTCGTTTTTGAAGTGATGGAGCCGGTGCGAGCGCCAGATTGACTGGTAGTAGCGGGTCTTCGGACGGTAGGGGTGTGGATGATGAAGTGACACCACTCATATATTCCGAGCGGGAAACTTGAAGCTGCCGTAGTCAAGGCGATGGGCAAAAAACATTTGAGCTGTTCGATCTGCGCCCGCGCGAACTCTGATGGATCAGACCGTTGTCGGCTTTGAGTGCTGACCAGCAGACATTCGACCCGCGGGGAAATGGGTTAAGCACGCCACCCGAACCGGTGCAAGCACTAGTCGCGGGCTGCGCATGTGATAACGAGTTAGCCGTAGTCGAAATCAAAACGCGGGGCCGCCTTATTGGCGAGCGTGGCGTCGTGCTTGATCTGGGCTTCAAGCTGGCGGTACCTTTGCGGATGGCCCTTCCTGATTGCCCTGCTCTCCCCATCCAAAAGCAAAGCACCTGAGCGGAGATAGCCTAGCCACCTGGTCAGTCTGGTTGCGTCGGCTTGAGGCCGGGGCACCGCCCTGAGCTCGATGTAGAGCCTCTTCAGATTCCTCCCTTCCTGGGCCCTTTCCCTGGCCAAGTGTCCGATAAAGCTGAGTTGGTGCTTTCTGAGTTGGTCCAGGGGTGAACGGACTTCATTTCATAGGCCTTGCAGATCGGATCCACCTTGGCGACGTATTCCTTGCGAGTTGTTCCTTCGGCGTAGGCGAGCGAGGCGATGAACAGAAAGGCCGCTGTGGTGGAGAGGGCCAAGGACTTCTTCATTGCGGATGGGTGCCTTTTCAAGTGTTACGGACAGTGGGGTAGGGAGAGGAGGTAATTGGCGGCGCCGTGGTCGGGGTCGGTGGTGAGGTACTTGCGGCCGTCCCCGTCCTTCTCAGCAACCACGATGTCGACTCTCTCGGTGATCGTCGATTTCAACGTATTAGTTGGCACCGTCTTCGATCTCGCCGATGATCTGTACCTCCCACTCGGTCCAGCCGAACAGGCCGCCGACGCCGGCGATTCGGTTATCGGGGTCGTGGGGATGAGGGATGACGCAGGTGATTCGGGTTGCCACTACTGGACATCGCTTTGCTCTCAGGTGACCAGGTACGTAGGTAATGCGTCCAACTCAGTGGTGGGCGCCCCGGTGGTGGCGCCTCGCTCGCTTGGCCTTCTGCGCCTTACAGGCGGTCTTGGTCTTGACCTGCTGGGTCAGGCTCTTGCCGTTTTGGGCGGCGAATTCGACCGTGGAGGACAGTTGGGCGCGCTGCAGAGCGGTCTGGGTGTTTGAGAGGTAGCCCTGGCTGCCGCCGAAGAGGGTGAAGCGGAAGTTGCCCGATCGGGGCGTCGGGGACGACCGGCACGACAGTTTTCAGACGTCCGGTATGGCCCAGAGTGGAGGATTCCGCCTCCGGGATGAGCATCACCTGGCCGCCGAGGATGAAGGCGAGATGGGGCAGGATCCCGTAGCCAGATACCGCATACACGGGGCCTTTGAGGGGCTGTTCGAGCAGCGGCGTGTTAGTGGTCGCTTCGCCGATCGCCTGGCGCCCGGCGCACTGATCGGAAGCCAGTTCAGAGCGGTCGCAGATATTGCCGAGGTGGCGCTGGTCGATCTCAAATGCTTTGGGCAGGGTGACGGCGATGCGATTTGATGTTGGCATCACCGGGGCGGGTATTGAGTTCGATCGCGAGGCTCGGATCCTTGCTGCGCTGGGTTGCATTTGTGGCCGCCGAGCTGGGTGATCGACATGCTCGGGGCAAAGGGAGGGGTGACGCAGTTGACCGCCTGGAAGGGAGAGGAGAAGCGACCGCGGTTCCCTGATCGCCGATGCCTTCAGAGGCGACGGTGAAGGGGGAGCAGTTGGTGGGGTTGATCATGAAGTTGGGCTTATTGATGTTGACCTGAACCAGCACTTCGAGGATAAGGAGGCTTGTTTTCTCGGCGATGATCGAGGAGCTGGTCGAACCGGTGACGGAGAGGCTCAACGGGGGGTTGGAGCGAGAGGATCGGGAGGCGGTCAGGGAGGCCTTCGAGCGGCTGATCAGCGCGATCGTCGAGCAACCGGTAGCGGCGAGGGTCGTCTTTGATGTCTACGCGGCAGGCCCAAAGGGAGTTGCGCTGGCCGAGCGAGTACTGGACGGATTTGAGGTCGTGCTGGAGCGGCTGCTCGACTCGGCCCGCGGTGGAGAGGACATGCCGACGGAGGTGATCAGGGCGCTGATCGGCGGGGTGCAGAGGGTGATCCGCAGGCGCCTGAATTCGGGCCAAGAGGAGGAGCTGGTCGAGCTGGCGCCGGCGCTTTGGGACTGGATGCTCGGCTACCCCCCACCCCCCGGTCCGTTGCGGGCGCCGCAGCCGCGCTCGCTTGAGCCGCGGCCGTTCGAAGAGCGCCAAGCGGCCTCGAGCCCGCAGGAGCGGGTGCTGCGGGCGATGGCGGCGGTGATCGCCGAGCAGGGCTACCTGGAGACCTCGGTGGCCGAGATCGTGCAGCGGGCACGGACTTCCCAGCGGACCTTTTACGAGATCTTCGCGCAATCGAAGAGGACGCGATGGTCGCGGCACTCGACAACGCCTCGTTGAAGATGGAGGCCGCGGCGCGCTCGGCCTTTGACTGGCAGCACCGGGTGCTGGCGGCCGAGGAGGCAATGTTTCATTTCAGCGTGGCGGAGCCCGAGTACGCGCGACTCAACGGAACGGATATGTATGCGGCCGGAAGCAGGGCGCTTGAGCACCGCGAGGCTGTTGGCAAGATGATCGAGGGGCTGCTGGAGCCCGGCTACGAGCTGGCTCCCGAGACGCCGGCCGGTCGTCGGCGAGGCAATCGGCGGGGCGATCTACGCGCTGCTCTATGACATCGACACGCCGAGGGTGCCGGGGCGATTGGCGGAACTGATTCGGATGTCTGCCTACATCAGCCTGGTGCCGTTCCTGGGCGCCGAGGAGGCCTACGCGGTGGTGGTCGGAAACGAGAGAGTCGAGCCGGTCCATATCCCTCATGACAGGTTGGTGCCGGTGGGGAATAACAGCGAGGGCGATGGGTGAGCTTGGACGGAGGCGGGGCATTTGGTTAGGGCGCAATTTGTGGGTGAGCCTTGGTCGCAGGGCGCTCCGGCCGCGAGCGGCTAGCGAAACCGGGCGGCTCTCTCGGGCACTGCGGATCTCGGTCGTCTCTCGGACCGCCGGTGATAGGCGGGCATATCGATATAAGGGCGTGGGCGCCAAAAGTTGCCCCCCTCCCCACCCCGATCTGGGAGACGCGCTGGTGAGCTCCTACTCCGCGGGCTGGAAGGATCACCGGTTTAAAAAACAAGCGTCAGAGCTACTTCGATGCCGCCCTAAATCGCCTCGGAATCCCGACGATGCGAAGACACCGGCCGTCTGCTTGAAATTGCTTTCTGGCCAGTACGAGTGCGGTCATACCGCTGGAGTCGATGAAATCGAGCTGGCTCAGGTCGATGACGGCCTCGAGCGCACTTGAACCCTCTACCCGAGTCATCTCCGTCGTAAAGCCGCTGAGGCTTGCAGAATCGAGCTCACCGCTCAAAGTCACCCAATAGGCAGATCCGGCAAATGAGCTGCGTAGCGTCAGCAGGCCATCCAGTAGCTCCTCCACACGGTCCGATCTCATGTCTCTCCAGGGACGATGTCAGCCTGCGCTGGGAGGAGAGATATGCAGAGGGCCCGACGAATGACTGGGTATCGAGACTACTCCTCGCTGCCGGCTATGCGGTCTGAACACCTGGCGATTGAACCGGTGATCTGTCGCGACCGTGTCTCGCGGGCGAGGGTGGACGGTGAGGGACGAAGAGGCTCGGCGGCCCTTTCGCGGAGGGTGTTCGGAGCGGATACTGAAGCAAGTAGGGCGAAATGATGGGAGCGCTCGATGGGATCGAGGGCTCGAACGGGGTAGGTACCATGAGAGCCATGGAAGCATCAGTCGACTTTACGATCGCGTTCGATGAGCCCGACGAGGGCGGTTGGATCGTCGCGCGTGTGCTCGAGGTGCCCGGCGCGCTCAGCCAAGGGCGCACTCGTGAGGAGGCTCGCGAGAACGTGCTGGACGCGTTGCGCACGGTACTGACTCCCGACGAGGAGCTGGCCGGTGAGGCGTCCGCTGAGGCCGATCTTGAGCATCTGCGTTTCGTCGCCGCGTGAAGCGTCGAGACCTGGAGCGACATCTACGGGAGCACGGCTGTCGCGAGATTGGCGGATCGACTTGAATGCTTCGCCACTTCGCTCGCTGCGCAACAGAACCAGACACAACTTCGCCTCTCCCCCGCTCCGCTCCTGAGGAATCAGATTGCGACAGTCGCTGCGCGGCGGATCGGAGCGATGCTTACTCGCCATGAATGCTTCGTCCTCGCTCCCTCCCGAAGAACCAGATCGTGACGGTCAGTTCGACTCGCGGGGGCTCGCTGCACGCGAAGTGGCGCGGGCCCAAAGATCAGGCGTCCTCGGTGCCCCGCCACAAGGAGATCGGCCCGGGGCTTGTGCGGTCGATCTGTGGCCAACTTGGAATCACGGTCCCAAAGGGCGGGAAGTAGCGACCTCGCGAGAGCCGGCCATCGGCAGAAGCTCCCGGCGGCGCAAGGCTCTGGGCGGGTCGATTCGGACACAGCAGATCTGGTCGTCTCTCGAAGCGCCGGTGATAGGCGAGCATATCGATATAAGGGCGTGGGCGCGAAAAGTTGCCCCCCTCCCCACTCCGATCTGGGAGACGCGGTGGTAGGACATTTTCAACACCCAGAGAAGAGGTGAGATGACATGTGGTGAGCGGGCGTGCGCTATCCCCGCCGCCGGAGTTGGATGCACCGGGCGTCGATCAGTCGGAGTCAGAGCCCTCGCCAGGCTTTTCCTCGAAGCCAGGCCACTCGGGATCGAGACCCTCGCTGGCCAGCAGGTCGGCGTCAATGCGAAGGACGTCTTTCATCGTCATGTCCTTGGGCAGTAGATAGCCCGGCGGAATGGTCATTCGCTTCATCTCCTACTCGTTCTCGAGCTCGTCGAGCAAGGCCGCAACTCGCTCGCGGGCATCGGGAAGCTCGGAGGCGACGACCTCCCAGACAAGGTGGAGATAACGCCGAAGTAGTCGTGAATCAGCTTGTCGCGGATCCCGGCCATCTGTCGCCAAGGGAGGTCGGGCGCGTGCTCGCGCAAAGGCTCGGAGACGCGCTTGGAGGCCTCACCGAGAATCTCCATATTTCGCAGAACCGCATCCTGGGTCATCGGGTCGCCCAGGAAGGCGTCCCGACCTTCCTGGGTGTAGTTGAGGATCCGATCGATGGCGTCGCGGATGTGGAGCAGGTAGACCTGCTCGTCCTTCAAAGTGGCGCCGCCTCGGCGAGGATTTGCTCGCGCAGGTAGGGGGAAAGACCGCCCTCGCTGACCACGTCCACCGGGACGCCAAGCGCGTCTTCGAGCTCCTGGGAGAGGGCGATCAGGTCGAGCAGATTGCGGTCTGCCCCCATCTCGACCAAGAGGTCGAGGTCGTGGGCGCCCGCCTCTTCGCGCCCAGCCGAGCCGAAAACCCGGACGTTGCCAGCGCCGTGGGCGGTGGCAATGCGCGAGATCTCCTCGCGGGACTCGCGACGGAGAACGGTGGCACTGCTTACTCGCTGAGTCATATGGCGCTCAATGGTACGAAGTCCGTCGGCAGCGTCGAACGAGCCGCCTTGGCGAGCATGCTGGTCATCGCCTAGCCGCGACCAGCATGCGCAAACAGGCGGGGTTTGAGCGGCCGGCTCGAGGCAGGTAGCAGATTCGCCGCTGAGCGTCGCTCACTTATCTAAGCCGAACTCGCGCTTGATCTCTTCATGGGAGATGGTCGAAACGCCCGCCGCCAGTTCATCGCGTGCCTCTTGGACCGCCGCCGCCTCCTCGGCCGAGATCTCCTCGTCCTCCAGGGAGACGTCCCGCAATGCGACCACGGGATCGAGCTGGCCCAGCGCCTCCAGCGCAGCTGGCACCTGCTCCTCGGGCAGCTCCCTGAAAACTTGCTCGGCCATCTCACGGGTTGTGACGCCCCAAAGCGTAGCGCCAGCTCGCACCTCTTCCACCACGCCCTGGGCCGCCTGGTCAGGGCGCTGCGCCAAGCGGTTGACGAGGTATCTCTTCGCACCGGGGCGAAACCCCCACGCTGAGCGCGAGCATCGGCTACGGTCGGGGAGGTGATCTACGACTTCCGCTACCGCAAGGCGGATGGCAAGTGGAAAGCACGGGGTACCACAAGGGGCCGCCCCGGAATGTCACTTTCGCCGCGTTGCCGGCAGGCATCTACCTCGATCTCTGCGTGAGGCGAGCGACGGCGCGCAAAACGCCCGGTGCTCGGCGTGCCACGCGCACGGTGGCGCGATCAGCCATCGTCATGTGCTCAAGCGGTGGGCCGGGCGGTGCGTCGCTCTCCGACACAGCAAATCGCGCCCAGCGGCCCGAAACGCCCTTTAGTTCTCGTGCTCTCCCCGCTCGGCGAAGCGCAGCCCCGAGCCGACCAGGAGATCCTTGACGGCCTCCGAGACGAGGATCTCCCCCGGAGCGGCCAGGGCGGGAACGCGCGCTCCGATATGTACCGCCAGGCGATCGAGGTCAGCGCCGATCGCCTCGCATTGGCCGGTGTGAACCCCCGCGCGCAGCGTGCGGATTGCGGCGATCAAGCGTCCTGCCAGCTACGCACGCGGGCGCGGTGAAACGATCGAGTGGCTCCCCAGTCCCGGTCGGCGTCCTTGCGCAAGCCTCAGGTCACGGCCAGCAGCTCCCACTCCTCGGGCACGCCCTTGAGGCTGTGGACTCCGCGACTGTCAAACTCATACCCCGAACCTGCCACCAGGTCCTTCACGGTTCGGGAGGCGAGCAGCTCCCCGGAGCCGGCGAGCGCCGCGACTCTCGCGGCGATGTGGACCCCGATCCCAGCGACGTCATCGCCCCTGAGCTCGACTTCACCGGTGTGCACTCCGGCGCGAATCGCGATCCCGACCTCTGCTAGCGAGGAGCGCAGCACGGTGGCGCACTGCAGCCCGCGAGCGGGGGCGTCGAAGGTCGCCAGGACGCCGTCCCCGGTCCCCTTCACCAAGCGCCCCCCGCACTCGGCGACGGTGCCCTCGGAGATCGCGTCGTGGCGGTCGAGCAGCTGTCTCCAGGCGCTGTCTCCAACTGCCGCGGCCCGTCTGGTCGAATCGACGATGTCGGTGAAGAGAACGGTTGCGAGCACCCTCTCGGTCGGCTTGGTCGGCGAGTGATGGCCGGTGAGGAACTCCTCCGTAAGTGCCAGGACCGTCTCGGAGTCACCCCACTGGGGTGCGTGGGCATCGCCCTCGAGCTCGACCATCCGGGCGCCGGGGATGTTCTCGGCGAGGTAGCGGCCGCTCTCCACAGGAACCATCCGATCACCGCTGCGGTGTAAGACGAGCGTCGGGCATTGGATCGAGCTTAAGATCGGGCGAAGATCCATCTCGCGGATCCAGCCCCAGCTGGCGAGCAGCTCTCTCGGGGTCATGGTCTGGCGCTCATAGCGGTTGACCCAACGCAGGAAGTCTGAGTCGCCGACTTTGCTCGGCGCCATCACTGGAACGGTGAAGGTCTCGGCGGTGCCCCAGCACTCCGCCCAGCGCGGCATGACCAGATCACCGATGGCCGCATCCATATGAGCGAAGGTGCAGTAGAGGGCGAGATGGCTGACCCGCTCGGGGTAGGTGGCGGCGAACATCGCGGCGGTCGAGCCACCCTCGGAGATCCCGCCCAGGGCGATCCGATCGACGCCGACCGCATCGAGCACGGCAGTGAGATCGCCGAGGCGGTCATCGAGGGTAGGGACTCCCGAGTCGCGATCTGACATCCCCTGGCCGCGCTTGTCGTAGTGGATCACCCGTCCAAACGAGGCAAGCCCTCTGAGCCACCGCCGCGACTCGGGGTCCTCCCAAATCAGCTCGATGTTGGAGACGATCCCCGGTAGGCCGACCAGGGTCAGCTCGCCTTCGCCGAAGACCTGGTAGGCGATGTGGACGTTGCCGTTACGCGCATAGCGCGTCTCGGGCACCTGCGTCGATGGGACCGGCCCCATAGCCACCCGCGAAACATACGCGTCCTGGGGTTGTGTGGGCGGGGGCCTTCGGCTCGAGCCCTGTCTGAAATGTCTACGATAGGACCGGTTGGGAAGCTGACCGACGCAAGCCTGCGGGCTCGTGAGCGGCTGGGAGCCGAAGTGCGGCAGGCAGACCTCGCCAGGACAGCGGCTGGCGCCGCCTCGCCTTTTTGCTGCGCAGAAACGTGCCGTGCTCGAACCACGCGCTCTGGATTCCTTCCGGGCCGTCCCTCGGAAGGGTCGGCTCCCCAGCCACGGCATTGGAGCTCAAACTCGCCGGGTGAGGCGGGTTGCGGCGCGAATGGCGCCCGGGAAGTTGCGCGCGACACGTTCGAGCATGCGATCTCCCGGCCGAGGTGGCAGCGGCGCTGGCGGTAGTGCTGCTGGCATCGCCTCGTGGGTAACTGCCATCAGGCGCCACTGACCGGGAACCCCCTTTAACTGATGGGTACCCCGCTCGGTGAAGCAAAGTCCCGAGCCGATAACGAGCTCAGCAACGGTCGAGGAGACGAGTACCTCCCCCGGGCTAGCCGCGGCACTAATTCGGGCACCGATGTGGACCGCGACACCACCCAGGTCATCGCCCATTACCTCGCACTCGCCCGTATGGACGCCGGCCCTCGTCGGTAGGTCCAGTGAGGCGAGCGTGTCGCATAGCTCCACAGCGCAACGAACCGCGCTTGCGGGGCTGTCGAATCTCGCCAGGCTGCCGTCTCCCAGCAGCTTGATCAGCCGGCCGCCAAAGCCATCGACGCTTTCTCCAACAGCGGCGTTGTGGCGCTCAAGCAGCGGCCGCCACTTGGCGTCGCCGAGCTCGGCAGCACGGCGAGTCGAGTCGACTATGTCTGAGAAGAGCACGGTCGCGAGGGTCCGCTCGACCGGTGCGCTCCGCTGTCCGCCGGTGATGAAACGCTCGATCTCCTCGGCGATCGTGCCTTGGTCACCGAACCAGAATGCGTGGTCGCAGCCGGGCAGCTCAACGAAGCGGGCGTTCGGAATCAACTCTCCGAGCACCCGACCGGCCTCGATTGGCATCGAGTCGCCCTCGCGGTGAAGAACGAGCGCCGGTACGCGGATGCTCGGCAGGACGCTGCGTACGTCGATGCGTTCCACAGCCTCGATAACCGCCGCGACCATCCCCGGACTCGCCGCCGCTCGCTCGAAGCCGCCGGCAATTCGCCGCTGAAAGCGACTCGCAGCGCTGGGCGCAAAGAGGTCGATCGTCCTTCCGGTCCCCCAGTGCGCCACGACGTCGTCGAGTTTGTCTCGTGCCACCTGCCAGCGCTCGACCAATCTGGGATCGCTGTTATCCCTTGGTCCGTTCGCGAATGAGCCATAGAGGATCAGCGACACGACTCGATCCGGGGCGCTCGCCGCAAGCAGCGCGCAGGCTGGTCCGCCCTCAGAGAAGCCCATCACGACCGCTCGCTCGCTGTTCGCGGCGTCAAGCACGAAACGGATGTCCTCCATCCGCTCCTCGAGCGAGGGAACGTGGGGGATCGGGTCCGAGCAGCCTGTGCCGGGCTTGTCGTAGGCGATCACGCGCGCGATAGAGCCCAGCCGGGTGAAGAACCGCGTGTATCCGGGATCGGCCCACAGCAGATCGAGATGCGAGATAAAGCCGGGCGCGTAGAGCAGATCGACCGGGCCCGAGCCCCAGACCTGGTAGGCAATGCTGACCCCGTCCGGCCGTACCGTGTAGCGGGTTTCCGGCTGTTGCACGGCTCCACATTACCCAGAGCTGCCGCCTCCGCGTAAAGGGAGGCCGAGACGTCTCGATGCGGTCATTCGGGGGGTGGTCGCAGAACGAGTCGAGCCGGAAACGCACCAGAGTCAGTGGGCTGCGGAACGCTCCGAGATGGACACCTTGCCTAGATTCGACGGCGGGAGACAGCCGGATGCCGGATCGCTGATATTTGCGGCATCCCAGGGAAATCCTGATGGTGGATCAGCTAAACGGGATTGCGGCAGGTGGGAGTGGCGCAGTTGCTTGGCAATCCACGGAGCTCCGGCGTTCAAACTGCCCGCGGCGGTGTGGGTACTGTCCTCGACATCGGGTGCAGCGCGGAGGTTTTGAGATCTTGGGCCTGGAGGAACTCGCCGAGGCCTGCAGGTAGAGGAGGCCGAGGTACTACACCGCAGCTTGGTAGTGGTGGTTGGGCAGGGCGTGGCAATCACATAACAACAGGTGGAGACAACTCGTAAGGCCGCTGACGCCAAAGGCTTGAGCGAGCTGCAGAACAAGCATTATTCCGTGCTCTATCGTTTCGCTTGTTCAAAGGCGTTGAACAGGCGAGATCGCCTAGCCCGAGAACGCAGGAGGCCACGCAGACGCGCGTGGCCTCACTCGGTTTGATGGCCGCTACCCTCCCCGCCCTGCGGGACACGATCGGCTTGTGTCCCGAAAGTAAGCAGGCGCGTGCGCCCGCTTTCGTCCGTCTCAAATTCTGAGACGGGCTTGAACTCCTCAGCCGCGATCGCCCCGCTGCGAGGCCGCTCGCGCTCGTCGTGTGCCTCAAAGTCAAGCGGCGAAATATGACCATGAGCGATCAGAGTCGTGGCTTGACAAACCAGGAGGCATTGGCGAGTCTAGGCGTTGAGATGCAGGCCGAGAAGGACCACGGAATACCGAGATGAGCCGGGGCAAGCGGTTCCTCGCGTCGATCGCCTCCGTATCGCTGCTGGCCCTCAGTGCCACTGGGGGGCAGGCCATGGCCGGGAACAATGTTCCGGCAGGCACCTACAAGGGGAGCGTGGCGGTAGATGTGGTGGCAATCAATGGCGAACTGGGGAAAGGGATCGGCTCGACCGCGCTATCACTCAGGGTCGCCCACAGCGTGGTGTCGGGGATGCGGATCGGTCCCACGCCCGAGGAATGTGGAGGGCTGAAGCTGAAGACACCCCCGCTGTCAGGTTTCCCAGCGGTGAACCTCAAGAAGCAGAAGCTCTTCAACCCATCGGACGCCCTGCTCAGCGTGTCATTTACGCAGTCGCCGTTGAACGCGAGCGCTTCGAACCCCTGGGTGCTGTTTGGTGTGCCCCTCGAGCAAGCAGGCGCGGCGACGGTCGGCTTGTCAGGAAATTTCATTGCTGGGCACTTCGAAAGCACCCCCGGTGGCTTTGAAGTGTTTGTCGAAACCAACAGCAAAGGCGAACTCGGGCCTCCCGGACCTGACGGCCTCTCCAACACCTGCAAGGTGCAGGCACAGGGATTCGACCTCAAGCGTGTCGGAGTCCACAAGAAGAGGCACCACTAGCATCATTGGGCTATCGCCCACCCGACGCCGGATCGGGGATTCAGGGCCGCCCTATCTCTGCCCGATCGACCGGACCTAGGTCCTTTGCGGCTCATCTAGGCCCGTTTCGGGGACAGGATCACGCTCTGTCCCCGATAGGAAGGCTTCGCGGCAACAGCGGAGGGGGTGCCAGCGGACTTGACAAGTACCAGCGCCGCGTCCGCTGGGTTTTTTGCGCTGATCCCTTGCGGCTTGAGCCTTCCGATCACGATCGCCTGGTGAAACAGCTAGGCAGTGGGCTCCGCACCCTCGGCGCCGGCGAAGAGCTTGCCGGCGCGGATCCGCTCGGCCATATCCTTGGACTCCTCGCGATACACACGGCCATCCTCAAACTCGATGATCGGATACTTGCGCTGACCCGAAAGCCGCTCAGCTTTCTCGCGCTTACTCGAGCGCAGCGGACCCTTAACCAGCTCGTAGTCGATGCTTTGGTCGTCGAGCGCCTTCTGCACTTTCCAGCAGGGATGAACACCGATCTTCAACCACTCGTTGGGGCAGGTGTAAAGCTTGATCGCCAAGACACGAGGATAGCTCGAAGGCGGTGCCTCGACAACCGGGCGAGTAGTTGCTTGGCCCGTGTAGGTGGCCTCAACTTCTTGCACGGCGGGTAGGCTTCACCGTGTTGGCGGCAGGAGTAGACGACCTGGCGCTGCTGTTAGTGGGCCTCGTCTATCTATCCGGGAATGCCAAGGCTCGGGGTTCTTGGGACCGGTTCGCGCCGACACCTCGCCACGAATCGGCCTCGGCGTCGTCTGTGTGGCGCCGGCATGATTTCCATGCTCGAAGGGGGCATCGCTGCACGCTGGCAGTCGCACCCGTTGGCGGGGTTGGTGGGATAGCGCCGACAGAAGCAGGGCAGTGGCCCCGCAGTCAAAACCAGTAACCCCCGCCTCCCGCCTCGTGGCGCAGGTTGCGCCGTCGGTGGCATCCGGGCTTGGGCTGAGAATTCTGGCCGCAGGGCCAGCACCTGTTGACTGTACTCCTATTACGGGCGTTTGTGACGCAGACCTCAAAGCCCGCTCGAACTCCTCCTCGATCAGGCCACCAGCCGTAACTCAGGTAAAGCCAGTGATTAAGCTTCAGCCATGGCAGACACCGACCTCACCGACGATGAGAGAAGAGTCCTCGAAGCGCTGAGTTTGCGATCAGGCGCACCGCGGACGGACAAGACGGTCCTCAGCATCGCCAAGAAGTCAAAGCTAACGACTAAGGAAGTGGACCGCGATCTTCAGCGGCTTGAGGCAGTGGAGTACGTCCAGCGCGCCGAGGATACGAAGGTTGGCGAGTACTGGAAGCTGTGTGTCGCCGGGTCAGAGGCGCTCGAGGCCCAGTCGTAGGTATTCCGATATGTGGGGGTCGCCGACGGCTGCCTTTCATCAGTTGGACGCAAGAGGCGTCGAGTCCTCTGCGTAGGCTGCGGCCAAGCAACTTGCAGCCAGCTCTCCTCGATCGGAGGAAGACGCCTGGGCAAGACCTGCGGCGCGCCCTGCCTGCCTAGACAAGAGCAGCACCGACCTTAGTGAGTGCAAGGAATTGCGCGCTGATTCACTGACCAGACAGCGCCGGTTCGCCAGCGACGCGAGGACGCCGATCGGCGTGCCGCAACTACGAGGTTTCCTGGACGTTCGCTGCGGCTGGGCCTTTGGGCCCTTCCTCGGTCTCATAGCTCACCTTGGCACCCTCCGTCAGGGACTTGAAGCCCTCGCCGGCGATCGAGCTGTGGTGGGCGAAGACGTCCTTAGAGCCGTCGTCGGGTGTGATGAACCCGTAGCCTTTGTCGTCGCTGAACCATTTGACAGTTCCAGTAGGCATGCATTGCCTCCACTTGATGTGCTGCGAACGCGGAGGATGCGGTGAAGCAACGACGCGAGCGCTAGACACGACTTTGCCGGACATCAAGTCCGACCGAACGCCGGACCGTAGCAGCCGGCGATCTTCATCATGGGAGCGATCGGCAATGGACTGGCGAAACACAGCCAACTCCAAAATCTGGCGCACTCAGCTCGAGGAGCGGGAACGGTCGTCGATCTCAACCTCAGGCGGAGAGGGCACTGGCGGACCTTTGGGGGGTTTCGGCGGCTGGCGGCCGCCAAGGAAGGGTTTAAGCATGTCCATCGGCAGCGGGAAGACAACCGTGGTGTTCTGGTTGCTGCCGATTTCCAGCAGGGTCTGTAGGTAGCGCAGCTGCAGTGAGGCGGGGTTGGTGCTGATGATGTCGGCGGCGTCGGTGAGCTTTTGCGCCGCCTGGTACTCGCCCTCGGAGTTGATGATCTTGGCCCGGCGCTCGCGCTCGGCCTCGGCCTGGCGAGCGATCGCGCGCTGCATCTGCTCGGGGATCTCGACGTCCTTGATCTCGATCGCCGTAACCTTGACCCCCCAGGGCTCGGTCGATCCGTCGATTATCTTCTGCAGCTCCTCGTTGAGCCGCTCGCGCTCAGATAGCAGCTGGTCAAACTCCGCCTTGCCCAGCACCGAGCGCAGCGCGGTCTGGGAAATCTGGGAGGTGGCGAGGAGGTAGTTTTCGACCTCGACGATCGCTTTGCGGGGGTCGATGACGCGGAAGTAGGCGACCGCGTTAACCCTGGCAGGGACGTTGTCACGTGTGATCACCTCCTGCGGCGGGACGTTGAGGGTGACGGTGCGCAGGTCAACTTTGACGATCCGGTCGATGAAGGGGATCAGCAGGATCAGGCCCGGGCCCTTCTGGGCGATCAGCCGGCCGAGGCGGAAGATGACGCCGCGTTCGTACTCGCGCAGGACGCGAACGGCGCTGCCGAGGAAGATGACGGCGAGGATCGCCACTACAATCGCGACCGTCAATGCGACCGCTGCTCCCACTATGCAGGCGCTCCTTCCTCGTTTTCAACCGCCGGCAGGACGATCAGGGTCAGCCCGTTGACCGACTCGATCGTGACTCTATTCCCCACGGGAACCGGCGAGCCGCCCTCGGCGAGGCGAGCCCTCCAGATCGCCCCCTGCACGAAGACCTGACCCTCGGGATCCAGAAGGGAACGGACCTCGGCGCTGGCACCCTTCAGCTCCTCATAGCCGGTCCGCACCGGTTGGCTCTGGGATGAGGCCAGCACTTTGTGGGAGGCGAACCAGAAAAAGGCACCGAGCACCCCCGGTGGAAAGGTCATCGATGCAATGGGGATGCTTGGTCGACGGATTGCCTGCCTAATTGATCCATGGGTCGGAACTGCAGGTAGGAGCGTCGCGGCTCTTGACAATCCGCGGAGCGCCGGCCTTCGAACTGCGGGCGGCGGTGGTGAAGCTCTCCTCGGCACTTCCTCAATGCGGTGACTCTGCCAAGCATTATATCGGCGGGGTGTTTTTGGCTCTGGAGCATCAGTTGGCCGCCGCAAGCGCGACATCCTCGAGACGGCGGGCGAGGCGATCGATGAGCGCGGCGTAGCGCTCGATCGGCTCGCCTTCGGCTCCCTCGCCCCAGGTCGCGAGGTAGGGGATCGAGCTGCCGGCGGTGTCGAGGCCAACGGTGGAGCAGACGGTGTAGGCGACGGACTCAGCGATCACCTCCTCCTCGGCGTAGGTCAGCTTGGGGTCGTCGTCCTGGTGGCTGTGACGCACCAATGCGTGGGCAAGCTCGTGGATACCGACGCTGACCTGGGCGTTGGGCGAGAACTGCGCTGAGACCGGCTGGATTCGAATCTTCTTGGTGGAGGGCTCGTAGTAGCCCTCGGCGGGGCCGGGAATCTCGGCCACTGTCATGGGCGAGCCGATCGAGGAGCCAAAGGTGGTGAGCGGCTGGAAGAGCGGGGCGAGAGCATCGCCGTCGATCGGCTCGCTGGGCAGCTCCAGCTCGACCGGCCCACCCGGGAACTCGGCCAAAGCGTCCACCTGCGACCGATCGAAAACCGCAACGAGGCGGAAATACGTATTCGGCTTCTCCAGCGGGTTTGCGCCCGCTCGTTTCCATTCAGCCAGCTGTTTCTTAGAGGGCGGGCAGGGCGCCCAAATCCGTATCCCCTTCTCCCCCTTGCGGACCGCGTAGCCGATCGAGAGCCAGCTGCGAAAGCCCGCGACGCGAGTCGCTTCGGGACACTGGCTGGCGATCAGCAATTGATTGTGGAAGGAGTAGGTGTGGAAGTGGCGGCGCACCTTGAGCCAGCGCTTCCAGCCCTCGCTGGTGCGAAGCGCCTCGATCGCGGCCTGCATCTGCTCGCGCTCGGCGGTTCGCTTCGCGGCGCGCTCCTCCTCGCTCAACCTGCGAGACCCTCGCTTTACGGCCATGGCGGCCTCCTTTGTTTCGTGTCCGCCCCGGTGGACGGACGATCGGCGAGCGAAGGCACGGCAAAGCCGTGCCAGGATCGGGAGGCGTCGCCGTCCAGTGCCGCTGCAAAAGCTCGGGCGCGTAGCGACGAAGCTGGGCTTCGAGGCAATGCCGGCAGCAGCACTCGGGGATCGAAAGACCGCTCTGATCGCATTGGCGGGAATGGGGCATCGCCTCCAAGACGGGCGCGGTGGTCATTTCGATACCCCCCCGGCCTCAAAGTTCTGAAGCAGGCGCTCGATCCGTAGCGCCACCGGCGGGTGCTGAGCGCGGTTGAAGAGCAGACCGGGCTGGGGCGGATCGAAGGCCAGCTCCTGATCGCTGAGGTGGCGGGCGAGGTCCTCGGCCTGGCCGAGCGAGGCGGCGTGGGCGTCGGCTGCGTACTCACCGGCACGCCAGTGGGCGGCCCAGAGCGGGCTGAGCAGTCGCTGGACGAAGACGCCACCCGAGAGACGCAGAGTCAGCCGCAACAAAGCCCAGATCAGGCCACCACCAGTCTCAGGGTCAAGCTCAACCTGACCCTCTCCCCCGCTCCCAGCCTGCGGTAGGGCGAGTGGGTCGTCCCAGAGCGCGAGGCGGTTGAGCGCCTCGGTGAGGCGTCCGTCGAGGCTTCGGACGTGGCCAAGCTCGTGGGCTAGGACGGCGGTGAGAGAGTCCGATTCGATCAGGCCACGGCTGAGGATGACCGTCGCGCCCCGAACAGCCGCGGTCGGCAGCGGGTCATCGAGGACGTAGCAGGCGCTCGGCTCCTGCAGAGCGGGAGCGGCACTTCGCAGCATCTCGAAGGCGTCGCCAAGCGCCATCGCCTCTTCAGCGCTGAGGCGACGCGCGCCCAGTCGCCGCCTCCACACCCAACCACTGCCAGGCTGGGCAAGGCCCAGGACCGACCAGGCGATAGGTGCGAAGGCGGCAAAATAGGCAACAACTTCGGCGCTCAGCCCGAGGGGGACGATCGCCCCCACGGTCGCGGCGCCGAGGTAGAACAGGAGCCAGCGAATGCTGGCTCCGAGCATCGCCTCCCCGGAAAGCGTCAGTAGATAGAGACCGAGGCCGATCGCAGCGTGGGATGTCGGTGCGAGGTTGGCGCGGTGCCCGTGAGCGCTCTCCGTCTGGGTGTGCATGGGCGAACAAACGCACGCTTCGCGTGCCAGAAATGGGAGCTCTGCGCGCCCAAGGCGGAGGGATGCCCGGTGCCCTTCGCGGCGTGATCACAACGGCAGAAAAAAGAATTCTGTGCACCAGTGGTGCACCAGTGAGACACCAAAACAGCGGTTTCGAGCGGTCATTGGCGGTGCCAAAACCGCTTGAACAAGCCAAATCCCTTCCTGCCGTGCAAGGTTTATGGATCTCTCCTCCCTGTAGTAACCCCAGAAGCGCCCCGCCTTCCCAGCGGGGCGTCTTCTGTTGTAGGGGCATGATGACTGCCGAGCTGGCGAGGTTCGAGCAGGTTGCGAGAGGTGCAGCCTGCGAATGATCGCCGATTTCGGGTCCTCATTTGCGGGGGCGCCGGCGTTGGGGGTGTGTGGCTTCTGAGCTCGTAGTCGAGCCTGATCGCGGCGCTGATCAGGGCAGGTGAGTGAACGCTTGGGGAAAGTTTCCCAGCAGCTCGCCGCTTGTCCCGATCTGCTCTGAGTAAAGGCCGAAGGTGGTTGGCGTAGGTGAGCATCTTCTCGAATGCGAGCTGCGCTTCGTCTAGACCGAAGTTACCCCCCACCGCCATCGCGAATTCCGCTTCAGCACTGAGGATCCCCGCCCCAGGGGCTGTCTCGTTCGTGTCTACGCGTGCTTGGGGATGCGCTCGAGCAGCTCCAGCGCCCGTGCCTGCACCGGGTTGGGCTCACTGAGCCGCTCAAAGCCGGCCTCGGAGTCGCCGAGGCGGATCGTGTTGCGGGTGCGCAGCGAGAGCTCTTTGATCAGGCTCTCGAAGCTGTGGGGCGTCGCGCCGCGGGAGGTGCGCTTGGTCTGTGCCTTTCGGGTGGCAGAGCTTGAGCGCTTCGCCTTGGCGACGGGGTCTGGCTGAGCGGGCGGGCACTCGTCTTTGAAGGTCAGCTCCGCCCAGGCCTCGCGCAGGTGGAACTCGATGTAGTAGGAGAGCATGCAGATCAGCAGGTGGGCCCGGACCCGGTCCTCAAGGCGGTGGTGGATCGGGCGGATCTCAAGCGGCCCCTTGAAGGTGCGAAAGGCGCGCTCCGCCCACTTAAGCTGCTTGTAGGAGTGAACGATGTCTGGGGCGGTGAGCTCGGAGTCGGGGACCGATGTGCGCAAGACGTAGATCCCGTCAAGGGACGCCTCGGCCTCGATCTGGGCCGCCTTGCGCTGGTAGTGAAGTGAGGCGTCGGTGATCGCCACCTCGAAGTGCTTTTTCACCTTGTAGCGCTTCAGCGCCGGGCCGACCGCGAGGCCGATCTCCGCGGCGCCCTTCAGGCTGGCGGCCGCAACCCGCTCTGCGATCACCTCCAGCTCTGCCTCGGTCGCGGCGAGCAGCTCGGAGCGCTTGCGGGTTCGCTCCTGCCCGAGCAGCGGGTTGCGGCAGAGGATGAGCCGCTCGCCGGGGTAGGCAGCGGAGCTGATCTCGGCAAGGTTGGTCTGGTCAAAGAGCGAGAGCTGCAGGTCGCCGTCTTTGACCAACCTCTTCACCGCCGGTGCTTTAAGCGCCGTGATCCAGTCCATCCCCTCGGCCTCCCCGATCGCCTCCAGGTTGGCCTTGGTCGCCATGCCGCGGTCACAGATGACGATCACCTTGGAGAGCCCGAAGCGCTGCTTTAGCTTCTCGATCTGGACGGGCAGGGTCTGGTGGTCGACCAGGTTGCCCGCAAAGGCCTCGGTTGCCACCGGGTGACCCTCGGAGTCACAGAGCAGCCCGTAGGTGAGCTGGAGGGTGCCGCGTTTGCCGTCGCGCGAGTAGCCCAGTGCGGCCAGCGGGCAGCTCCTGCCCTCAAAGTAGGAGGAGGAGACGTCATAGAGGACGAGGGTTCCGTCCTTTAGGTGGCGTTTGGCGAGGCGGCTCTCGATCCCCTCCTGGCGCTCCAAGAGCCAGTCCATCGCCGCGTAGAGGTCGTCTTGGTCTGCGTCCTCCACGCCGAGCTCTGCGCCGAGCGTGGACTGCTGAAGAGCCCGGGCGGTGGCGAGCTTTGAGCCGGGAGAGAGAACCCGCTTGCAGATCATCGCCAGGGCCAGGTCGCGATTCTTTGAAGGGGAGCGATCCAGCAGACGGGGGAGGCCGAGGCGCCTTGCGGCGCCGAGCACCGCCTCGGCGTGCCCGGCGGGCAGCGAGTCGGTGATCGAGAGTGCCTCCTCGCCCGCTATCAGCGTCTTGCCGGCGAGCACCGAGCGGACGGCGGCTATCGCCTCCGGCGGCAGGTGGGAGAGGTTGGCGAGCGTCTGCTTCTTCACCTTGCCGTCCTCGCGGTAGGAGCGGCGCAGCAGATGGGTGACGTACTCGCGCCCCTTCACCCGCTTTCTTGGTCTGTAACCACGTGGAAAGGGCCAGCTGGCCGAGGCGGTCTGCCCATGAGAGCCAACCTACCATCACCGGCGGACGTACTTTTCCTGACTACACTTGACAGGAGAGTAAACGCCCCGATCCCGTATGAGAAGCGGGATCGTGGTCGCTCAGATGACTGTTATTCGGGGTAACTTCGGTCTAGATACCCGGCCCGCGCGAGACACTCGACGTACCAAAAGCTGCACATCGAGAACGTCCCCTCCTCGCCGTCAAGCCCATCGGGTGCAGCCACGGGGTCGTAGCGATAAACGAGGCTGTCAGAAACCAGCTCGTTGCCGATCGCGTCGAGAGTGGAAAGCCACCGCGGGTCGGTGGGAGCGATGAAGTGAACAAGGGGCATAAGCAATAGCGAGGCGTCGAGCACCTCAGCGCCCTCAGCCTGAACGAACGCCTGGCGGCGCTCGCTCCAGCCACAGGCCATGATCCAGGCGAAGATGTCGTTGCGTGCCTCGGTCCAGCGAGAGCGAGGTCCGTGGGGAGCCGACCCGTCGGGCTTGCGACCTTGGCCTTGACTCCTCTGCTTTCATACGAACAGACGTTCGTATGGTTGCTTGCCTACTCATTCCCCGCTTCTCGCTCAAGGTTGCCTGCCCCAACCATTTGCTCAAAGGGGCCGTAGCGCTTGCTCCATTGCCGGCAACGCAGCAGGCAGTTGGTGAGGTCTCCCGGGCCGCCGAGGCCACCGGCATGCACCCAGGGATGCGCCTGGGCGAGGCGCTTGCGCGCTGTCCCTCGCTGCGTTTGATCCCGCCTGACCCAGCCCGCGTCGCCGAGTGCTGGGACGATCTGCTGGTGCGCCTGGAGGGGATCGGCGCCGCGGTGGAGTCAGAGCGCCCCGGCGAGGCGTTCTTTGGGGTCAGCGGTCTGCGCGGATTACATGGCGGCGACGCGGCGAGTGTCCTCGCGGCGGCTCGGGAGGCGGCGCAAGTAAAGGTATGGATCGCCGCAGCGCCTAACCGCTTTACCGCCTTCATCGCGGCCCATCGGGGATCGCGGCTACCGCATGGGACCGGTAGTGAGGCGGTCGTTCCAAACGACGGGCTTCAGAGGTTCCTCGCCCCGATCTCGGTCGCATCGCTGACCGATCGACTCGGCGCGTCCGGCTCAGAGGCCGCCGGACTGGTCGCAGCCCTCAAGCGACTGGGACTCGGCACTCTCGGCAAGCTCGCGGCGCTCTCCGCCGATCAGGTCTCCGACCGTTTCGGATCGCTCGGGATGCGAGCGCTTCGCCTTGCCCGTGGAGAAGACGGGCCTCTGCGCCCGCGCCCCCCACGTACGGACCTTGTTGAGGAGATCGAGTTGCCCGAAGGAACCGCGGGGGCCCAGCTTGACCGCGCAATCGAGCTCCTTGTCGACCGTTTCCTCGCTGCACCCTCTCTGCTCGGAAGGACGGTGCTGGCGCTGCGCCTCTCTGCTTCGCTCGACAGTGGCGGAAGCTGGAGTATCGAGCAGGGGTTCGGCCACCCGACCGCCTCGGCGCGGGCGATCGATTCATTGTTGATTCCGCGCCTAGAGGGCTTGCCAGGGCCGGCGACGACGTTGCGGCTGCGGGCGCTCACCTTGGGGCCACCCGAGACCGATCAACTCGAACTCGCACTTGGAGGCCGGGAGCCACGACAGGGGCGACTCAGAGCAGCGGTGAAAGAGATCCGAGCGGCCGCCGGGCCCGAGGCGCTGCTGAAGATCATCGAGGTCGACTCGCGCTCGCGCGTTCCCGAGCGCCGGGTGTTGCTCACGCCCTACCCAGACCAATGAGCCGGACACTGCGCGTCTATTCACCGCAGGACGCGGCGGTCTCAATCGACCGCCGAGGGGCACCATGCGCGCTTGACGGAACGGAGGTCGAGGCAATCCGCGAGGAGTGGATCGTCGAGGATGGATGGTGGACCGCGCGCCCCATGCATCGCCACTACTTCGAGTTGGTTCTCGCTGACGGTCGGGGTGCAACCGTCTTTCGGGACGTGCGAACCGGGCGCTGGCACCGCCAAGCGGCCTAATGGGCGCCGCGGCCTATGTTGAGCTTCACGCTCACTCTGGGTTCTCGTTCCTCGACGGCGCCTCGACCCCGACCGAGCTTGCCGGCGCGGCGGCATCTCTTGGCTACCCCGCGATGGCGCTGACCGATCACGACGGCCTCTGGGGGTCGATGGAGTTCGCGCACGCTTGCAAGGGACTGGGTGTCCGTGCGATCACCGGCGCGGAGCTGACCGTGGCGCTACCCGGCATCGCCGAGTTCGCCCACCTGACGCTCCTTGTCGAGACGCCGGATGGCTACCGAAACCTTTGCCGCCTGCTCACCGAGGCCCATGCCCATACCCGCGACAACACCACGCGCAACGCGACTCAGCCGTGGGTGAAGCTGGCAGTCCTCACCGAGCGCGCCAGGGGCCTGGTCTGCCTCACCGGCTGCGCGCGAGAGGGTGTCCTGGTTGGTAGCTGGGAGCGCGGAGAGGGCTCCAAGGCCACGGCACTCGGACGGGAGCTATTAGATGCCTTCGGCGCGGAGTGCCTGCGGGTCGAGTTGCAGCGACCCTACGAGCGCCACGATCGTGCTCGCAACCGCTGGCTCGCGGGCCTCGCCGAGCGACTGAGCGTTCCTTGCGTTGCGACCGGCAACGTCCACTCTCACCAACGCTCGCGCTCGCGCCTACAGGACGCCCTTGTCGCCGTTCGCAACGGCGTCGGCCTGGAGGAGTCTGAGCCGCTGAGGCGTGGGAACTCAAGTGCGGCGTTTGCCTCACCGCAGGGCATGGCCCTTCGCTTCGCCGATCATCCTGAGGCCGTGGCAGAGTCGGCCCAGCTCGCCGATCGGCTTCGCTTCGATCTCACGGCTCAGCTTGGCTACCGCTACCCCGGCCCTGATGACGCGGCCGCCGATCGCGACCTGGCCGAGACATCGCGGGCGCTGCTCGCCGAGCGTTATGGGGGATCGCCTCAGCGGCGCGAGGCCGAGCAGCGACTTGAACACGAGCTCTCGGTGATCCGTGGACTCAGGCTCTCCGGTTTCTTCCTTCTGCACCGTGACCTGCTCGACCTGGCGCGCAAGGTGGCCGTGAAGGTGCGGGGTCGCGGCTCTGCCCGTTCGATGCTGCCGCCGGGTCGGGGAAGGGGCTCAAGCGTCAGCTCGATCGTCTGCTACCTGACCGGCCTCTCCCATGTCGATCCGGTCAAGGCTGACCTATTTGCCGGGCGCTTCCTCAACGAGGAAATGTCGGCCCTCCCCGACATCGACCTCGATTTCCCCCGCGACATCCGCAAGGAGCTGATCGTCGAGGTTCACAGAGCACTACGGCCGTGAGCATTCGGCGCTGGTCGCCGCCTTCCCGACCTACCGCCGCCGCAGCGCGGTACGCGATCTCGGCAAGGCGCTCGGCCTGCCCGTCGGGGAGATCGAGCGGGTCGCGCGTGCGGTCGGCTTCCACGGCGAAACGGGCGAGATCGAGGGCCACGTCGCCGCAGCTATCGGGCGCGAGCGCGCGCAGACCGCCACGCTGGCGCGCGCTCGCAGCGCTCTGCACGGAGGCGATGGGCCTGCCGCGGCACCCCTCCCAGCACTCCGGCGGGATGGTGATCTCCACCGCCCGCTGATCGACGTCTGCCCGGTAGTGCCGGCGGCGATGGAGGGGCGCCAGATCGTCCAGTGGGACAAGGATTCATGCGCCGATGCCGGCTTCTTGAAGATCGACCTGCTCGGCCTCGGGATGCTCTCGGCGGTCGAGCGCTGCGTCGTGGAAATCGAAGCAGCGCCAGGGGCGAGCAGATCGACCTCTCGCGCATCCCGCTCGACGATCCCGACACGTCTTCAACTAGATCAAGGCGGCGAAGACGACTCGGCGTGTTTCAGATCGAGAGCCGGGCGCAGATGCAGATGCTCCCCCGCACCCTGCCCGAAGACCTCGACGACCTCACCGTGCAGGTAGCCCTCGTGCGGCCAGGGCCGATTCAGGGCGGCGCAATCCACCCCTACATCGAACGGCCGCAAGGCGCTGCGCGAGGACCCCGACTTCGAGGTGCCCTATGAGCACCCGTTACTTGAGCCGGTCCTCAAGGACACACTCGGCACGATCGTCTTCCAAGAGCAGGTAATCGAGGTGGCGATGGCGCTCGCGGGCTTCTCCTCCTCAGAGGCCGAGAGTCTGCGTCGGGCGATGAGCCGCAAGCGCTCCGAAGAGGCGATCCTCTCCCACCACGAGCGCTTCGTGAAGGGGGCGCGGGGGCGCGGGGTCTCCGACGCCGTCGCAGAGCGCGTCTGGGCGCAGATTCAGGGCTTCTCGGGCTTTGGCTTCCCCAAGGCGCACTCGGCCGCCTTCGGGCTGCTCGCCTACCAATCGGCCTGGCTGCGCGAGCATTACCCGCCGGAGTTCCTTTGCTCGCTGCTGAACGAGCAGCCGATGGGCTTCTATCCGCCCGACTCCCTTGCCCACGAGGCCCAGCGCCGAGGGGTGCGGATGGCGCCCCCGACTGTCAATGCCAGCACGGTCCTCTGCCATGTTGGGCGCGAGCGCGGCGCCCTCGTCGTGCAGGTCGGGCTCGGCTACGTGAAGGGCGTCCGGGAGGAGGAGATGGCGGCGCTGGTAGCCGAGCGCGAGCGCGGCGGCCCCTACAGCGGGGTTGCCGACCTCGCCACCCGCTCGGGAGCGAGCCGCGACGGGCTGGAGCGGCTGGTCTGGGCCGGTGCTCTTGACGGCCTACCCCTGACAGGCCTCCGAGCATCGTCGTGAGGACTACTGGCGCCTTGGCGTCGCAGGGACCGCCCAGAGAGCCGGGGACGCGACACAGTTACCGCTTCCCCTCGATCCTCCGGCTGCACCTGTGCTTTCCCCGCTGGGGCGCTGGCAGCGAGTGGTCGAGGACTACCGCTCGACCGGGATCAACCTCGGCGAGCATCCGATGTCCCTTCTGCGCAATGGGCTGGGCAAGAGCGTTGCCCGCAGCACAGACCTCAAGCGGATCGACGACGGCGCCACGGTCGAGGTCGCCGGCATGGTTGTCGCCCGCCAGCGTCCCGAGACGGCGAAAGGGATCACGTTCATGCTGCTCGAAGACGAGCGCGGCACAACCAACCTGATCGTCCCTTCGGCGGTCTATGAGCGCCGCCGAACGGTGGTCCGAGCCGCGCCGTTAATTCGGGCGCGAGGGCGTCTGGAGCGCAGAGACGGCGCGATCAACATCCTGGTCGCCGACCTCGATGCTCTGGAATGGGGCGAGCGGCCCGAGGTAAAGATGGAAAAAGTTAAGCCGACCCGCCAGGCCCGTAAGCGCGCCGTAGCCGAGCTGCGAGCGGTCGCTCCCGCTGGGCACAGCTTCGGGCGACGGGGGCGCTAGCTGGGCTGAAGCGATCCATGGCGTGCACCCTCTCTGCCAATGTCGTGTGAGACGCTCATGACCAAGCAATTATGAGGGCGAGATCGGAGCACGTGATGTAGTTGATGCAGCAGGGCGGTGCCGGTGGCCGCGGAGTGGAGCGAGCCGTAGGCGAGCGCAACGGAGCGGCTGCGGCGCGGCGCGCCGGCGGGGGTGCCGGGCCCGGAGCTGGTCTGAGAGCGCGAAGCGGCGTCGGTTCACGGCGGAGTACAAGCTGCGGGTGCTGCGTGAGGCTGACGCGTGTTCGCAGCCGGGCGAGATCGGGGCGTTGTTGCGCCGCGAGGGGCTGTACTCGTCGATCCTGAGCGAGTGGCGCAAGCAGCGCGACGCCGGCGCGCTCGAGGCGTTCGAGCGGCCGCGGGGGCGGAAGGCGCCGCATCCGTTGGAGGCCGAGAACGCGAGTGCTGCGTCGGCGTGCGGAGCGCGCCGAGGCCGAGCTCGCGAAGGCGCGCAAGGTGATCGAGGTCGCAGGGAAACGTCTCATGCGCTGTTGGGCGAGCTGCTCGAGCCCAGGGAGCGCGGAAGAGAGCACCAAGCGATGATCGAGCAGACCGTTGAGGAACTGACCCCGATCGTCGGGACACGGCCGGCGTGCCGGGCGCTGGGCGCCTCGCCGGCGACGATCTACCGGCGCCGGCGCCCGCCCGAGCCGAAGCCGCGCCGGCCGCGGCCGGCGCCGGCCCGGGCGCTCTCCGAGCCGAGCGTGAGGCGGTGCTCGGGCTGCTGCACTCGGAGCGGTTCGTCGACGCACGCCCGGCGCAGGTCTGGGCGACGCTGCTGGATGAGGGCCGCTACCTGGCCTCGGAACGGACGATGTACCGGCTGCTCGCCGCCGCCACGGCGGGGTGCGGGAGCGACGCGACCAGCTCACCCACCCCGCCTACGCCAGGCCGGAGCTGCTCGCCGAGCGGCCCAACGAGCTCTGGTCGTGGGACATCAGCAAGCTGAAGGGGCCGGCGAAGTGGATCGTGCTTCCACCTGTACGTGATCCTCGACGTGTTCAGCCGCTACGCGTCGGCTGGACCGTCCAGCACCGCGAGAACGCGCCGATCTCGCCAAGGCGCTGATCGCCCAGGCCGCCGACCAGCAGCAGATCGAGCGCCGGCCAGCTGACCGTGCACGCCGACCGCGGCACCTCGATGCGGAGCAAGCCGGTCGCGTTCCTGCTCGCCGACCTCGGCGTCCTCAAGACGCACAGCCGGCCCTACACCTCGACCGACAACCCCTACAGCGAAGCCCAGTTCAAGACCTTGAAGTACCGGCCCGAGTTCCCCGACCGGTTCGACTCGATCGACCACGCCCGCGCGTTCTGCCGCACGCTTCTTCGACTGGTACAACCACCAGCATCGGCACTCCGGGATCGGCCTGATGACCCCGGCCGCCGTCCACCACGGCCAAGCGCCAGGCGCTCCACGCCGAGCGCCAGCGCGTCCTCGACGCCGCCTACGCGGCAACGCCGCGAGCGGTTCGTCCGCCGGCCGCCAACCCCGCCCGAGCTACCGACCGCGGCCTGGATCAACAAGCCGACCACAGAGGAGGTCGCTCACTAAAAACCACGACCAAGTGTCTCATCCGACTTGACAGGCTCCGGCAGCCCTACTTGACCGTCACGCCCACCTTGCCGTCCGGCGCCAGCACCTCGCCCGGTTTGGGGCCCTGCTTCTTGACCTTGACACTCTTGCCCTTGTGGCCCTTGACCTTGCCGAGCCTGCAGTCGGCCTTGGTCAGGGTCTTCCGAGCTGCCTTTATCTTCTTGCCCTTCAGCTTTGGAACGACGCAATGCGCTTCGACTGCGGGCGACGGGGCCGAAGTTGCGTTCGGGGGCACTGGCGGTGCCGAGGACCTTGGGGGCGCCGGGGGTGCCGGGGACGATTCAGATTCGATGTCAGCGTTGTAGCCAAATACGAGGGGGATTTCTCCTGCGCCCGCGGTCGCGGTTTCTCCGACTTCAGCCGTAGGAGGGAAGAAAGCATTGGTCGATTCACCTTCGACCTGAGCGATGTGGCCACTGTAGGGAATGTCCAGCTCAAGGTATTCACCGAGGTGAATGGGAAGGCTCGAAGCGAAGGTTTCGATTTCGTTTCCAGCGGGGGTCACGGAACCGCTCGATGCCGTCACCGTGTAGCTGTCATCGCCATTGTCGCGCAGCACGTTGAGCTTGTAGCCGGGCGTCGCGGAGGACCCTCTGATCCGCCAGCGCACGACCGTGCCGCTAACCGGAGATCTGGTTCCCACGGACGGTGCGACTGCGGTCACCGTCATCTCCCCACAGGCACCTTCGCCCACCGGGCTGCAGAACGCTGGGCTTGCTTTTGTGCCCGTGAAAGCCGCCCCGAGCGTAAGCGTTTCGGCCTGAGCGATACCTGTGAGAGCAAAGACCGTGCTGCAGGTTCCGAGTGCCGCCAGAATCGCGCGCCGGCGAAGCTTCCTATTGCTCTTGGGCATGGAGCATCATCGACAGGGACCGAGCCGATCATGAGGATCGAAACTTGTTTCCAAGGTCGCGGGCATCGCTGCCCGAACGCCGCGGCGGCTGCCCCTCACTACGAGTCGCGGGCCTCATCGAACAGCCGATCCGCGACGCTGATGATCTCCTTCACGCGCATCTTGAGCGCAGTGGGGCGCAGGAGTCGTCAGTTTGATTTGCGGCTGAGGGGTGGGTAAACCGCCCGGGCGATGGTTGCCGAGGTCCACCCAATCACCCATCCAATGAAGACCAAGAGGACTGTGTGTTGAGTGGCGGCGCTGTCCAGGGTTACCACCACGAGCCACAAGACCGCCCAGGCGATGGCGCAACCGATGCTGTAGATCTTATAGTTGCCGCGTTTCTTCGCCTTTGACGCGCCCATGTTCTAATCGTAGTCGTCAAACCGCGCTAGGCGTCGCAGTTTGTGGCGTGCGGCAAATTCGCCTAGCCCGCGATCCGCCTCGATTCCGTGGTCGAGCAAGGGCTCGTTCGAGCGTAGCACCGTTGCAATGCACACAATCCGGGCGTCTCGGCTACGACCCGCTGATGGTCGTTTCGAACGAATTGCAGAGCGGCCAAAGCCGCCACCATAAGCCAGCGTTTGGGGTTGTTTCCGTGCGATTGCCAGCTGAGGGCTCTGACTCCTGGAAGGCAGTGAACTTCCAGGACCTGTCTCTGACATTCCGGCGGAGGCGCGGCCCGCGACTGATCGCCTCCTCGGCCGCGGACCGCAGACTCCTATATGCCGGGCAGCGCGTTAGGCCCCCGCCATTGCAGCCTGAGCCTCTGCCAGTTTCGCTCGCAGGGTGTCGCTTCCCTGTTTGAACTCGAGCAACGGACGCACATCCCAGGTGCTCAGTCCAAACAACGGATAATCCGCCATCAGGTCCAAGACCTCGCCATGGGAATCGGCGTTAGCGACGCTAAAGCCACCACCCTCCAGAAATCCGAAGAGACAGTCGAACGTGCCGTCGTCGACCTTTCCCTCGAGCCAAGCGAGGGCCTCGTCGAACAGCTCAGGCGTTGGAGGCATTGGACCGGGTGCTGCGCTAATGAAGTACTTCACTTCAACTCCTCCCGTTTTGGGGTTACTTTCGGCTGCAGTCTCCCACCGCGCCCTCGTTCGTCAAGTGTCGATCTGGTAACTAGAAGGAGGGGGCACGCAGCCTTCGGCTGTAGCATCGCGCTGTGTCACCGAGCAGGTGGACTCTCCACCGCCGCCCCCCAACCGGGGTCGCCTGCAATCGCTGGCGCCCATCCTGCTCTTTGACGTCGTCGGACCGCTGGCGATCTACTATTTGCTTCAGTCCGCCGGGCTGTCCACGGTCGGGGCACTCTTGCTGAGCGGTGCACTCCCCGCTTTCGGCGTTTCTCTCGGCGTGGCCCGCAACAGGCGCCTGGATGCCATCGGCATCGCGGTCCTCGTCGGGATCCTCGTCGGGACGGTCCTCGGCCTGGCAAGTGGTAGCGCCCATCTCGTGCTCCTGGATGGAACCGTGCCGACAGCGGTCTTCGGTGTCATTTGCCTGGGCTCGCTGTGGTCGAAGCGACCGTTGATCTTCCGATTTGCCTTGGAGACCATGGGGCCCGACACCCCCAAAGGACGTGATTTCGACGACCACTGGCGCTACCCGGGTTTCCGCCATGCCTTCCGAGTCATCACGGTGGTCTGGGGGTTCGCATTTCTCACCGAGGCTGCTGCTCAGGCCGTCATCGTTGAGGTCGCATCGACCGACACCGCAAAGGCCACGTCTAACGTGATGCCCTTGGCCGTCGCTGGGGTTGTGATCGCCTGGAACGTCTATTACGCCAAACGTGGACAGCGCAGAGGGGAGCTGGCCGACAGGGCTGCCCGCGCCCGCAATGAGACGCCCCCGGCGATGCCAACCTAGTCGATGGAAAAGGCGACGCTGCCCCGTTTGCTCGCAAAGCGCCGACGCTTCCGCCACCAACCCCGACCGATTGGCGAGCTGGTCTTGAAAGTGCGAGCGTGACGGGGGGCTGGATTCATCTGAGATGGACACCCGCAGCAGCGACCAACCCAGGTGGGACCTTGATCCTTTCTGCTCTACCGGAGCGGGCGCGAACGGTCGGATGGATGGGGCTCACAAGTCGGCCGATTCCAAAGTGTGACCGACACGTTGTCTTACCTGTATTCGCGCAAGAGGAGACGCGAGATAGGTCGGCGCTCCCTACCGAGGATCGAGAATCACAATCGGAATCTTCCGGCCCTTCGCATTGCGCTGGTAGAACTCGGATCCGGGATACATCGCCACGAACTTCGACCAGAGACGCTCACGCTCCTCGTCGGTCGCGACGCGGGCCCGCACCTCGCCGACCGTGGAGCCAATCTGAATCGTCGTCTCCGGTTTCGCCTTGAGGTTGTAAAACCAGGCGGGATTTGTAGGCTGGCCGGCTTTCGAAGCCATTACGACGATGGAGTCGCCATCTTTGAGGTACATCACCGGAGACGTCCGCTTAGCACCGCTCTTGGCGCCCGTGTGCTCGAGCAGGGCTATCCGTGCCTCCGGCCAGCCGGGGATATGGCCACCGATCCTGCCGCCGGAGCGCCGGTAAAGAGCCACGTGCGGCTTGGTTGAGCGTCGCCCGAGGTAAATGCCCCGCTTGTTGGCAAATTGCGAGCTTGAGGTGGCGAGCTGTCCGAGCCAGGTCATTTCTTGCGATAACCGACTGCCGCGATCTGGCCGCCATTGTATGACCCAAGCGGCGCCTGGGCCTGCCTCCTCCCTGCTGTGGGCAGACAACTCTGGCCCGCCGAAGCACGTGCTCAGGTCGACGGTGCCGCGTGGCGTCATCTCCGTGCGGCAAACAGGACAATCCCCAGATCCGGGCTCGACGACGCCCGTCGACACATCGGATCGATTTTCAATGAGAGGCGGCGTGCAGGTGGCGAAACGGAACATGAACGAGGACGATCCGCTCGAGGACTTTGATCCCCGCATGCTTGCCCTCGAGGGCGTCGCCAAGACGGTCCATGTCGCCGGCCGCGGCCCTGCAGTGATCGTGATGGCGGAGATGCCGGGTATCAGCCCGTATCTCGCTCGCTTCAGTCGCTGGGTCAGAGATGCAGGATTCACGGTCTACATGCCCTCGCTGTTCGGCCGCGACGGTGCGGTTCCTGGCGCCGAGGAGGGGGCGGCCACCTTCCAACGCGCCTGCGCCAGTGCCGAGTTCCGCGCGCTCGGCGCCAACCGGTCGAGCCCGGTGACGACCTGGCTTCGGTCGCTGGCGAGACTGGCGCACGAGGAGTGCGGAGGCCCCGGCGTCGGCGCCATAGGCATGTGCTTCACCGGCAATTTTGCGCTCACGATGATGCTCGAGCCCGCGATGCTCGCACCGGTCCTCTCCCAGCCGTCGCTGCCGCTGGACGACCCAGCCGGACTGGAGATCGCTCCCGATGATCTCGCCGCCGTCAGAGACCGCCTCGAGCGAGAGGACCTAACCGTGATGGCCTACCGCTTCAGCGGCGACCGGGTCTGTCGAGCTCAGCGGTTCGCGGCCTACTCCGAGGCGCTCGGCGACCGGTTCATCCCGCGTGTGCTCCCCGATAGTGCGGCCAACCGCGACTCTGCCCCGTTCTTTGAGAGGTACGTACCAACTCCTCACAGCGTCCTGACCGCCCACCTGATTGACGAGGCCGGCCAACCGACGATCGCTGCCCGCAATGAAATTCTCTTCTTCACCCGCCGCCTCACCTGAAAATCGCTGGCGAGAGTGCTGCTTCCGGCCGTGGGTATCGCAAACGAAAAGGCGGGCCTCAGGAAACCCCGGTCCGTTTGCCAGCGTCGGGCGCGGCGGAGATGTCTCAAGCGAACCCAAACGAGCGTAAGTGAAACGCTTGCTCAGCCAGCAAAGCGCAATTTGCGATGAGATATCGACCCGTGCCTGGTGGACACAGCCGCCACCGCGGATGCGTCCGGACTCCAAGCTGGTCCAATTGAGGTAACTAAGCTGCACCCTCCGACCAGCGACATGGAAGCGGGCACAATGAACGGCGAGACGGTCAACATTAGTACTCAGGACGGCGTGGCGGATGCCTACCTCTCGCGTCCCCCGGGGCGGGACGGAAGCCGCCCGGGCGTTCTGTTCATCATCGACGCCTTCGGCTTGCGCCCCCGGATCGAGGAGATGGTCGACCGCGTCGCAGCGCGGGGGTTCGTGGTACTCGCCCCCAACGTCCTCTATCGCGCCAGCCGGGCGTCAACCATGGAGGTCCCCGATCTCCATGACCCCGCCCAGCGGGATCCGTTCTTCGCCTGGTTGAAACCTGCCATGGCGGAGCTGACCCCAGAGCGGATCGCCAGCGATGGGGGTGCCTACCTAGACTACCTTGGCGAGGTCGCAACCCCACCGTTCGCGATCACCGGCTACTGCATGGGTGGGCGCATCGGCTGGTGGATCGCCGCCGCCTACCCCGAGCGCGTCGCGGCCCTCGCCGCCTTCCACACCGGCGGGCTCGTGAGCGGAGCGAAGGACAGTCCGCACTTGAGAGCCGGCGCGATCTCCGCCGAGCTCTATCTCGGCCACGCCGACAATGACCAGAGCATGACCCCGGAGCATGTAGCAACACTCGAGCAAGCCCTCGAGGAGGCCGAAGTGCGATTTCGTTCAGAGCTCTACGAGGGCGCCGCCCACGGTTACACGATGAGCGATACCGCCGCCTACGATGAGGCTGCGGCCGAGCGACATTTCTCCGAGTTATTCGCGCTGCTGGATAGGACGATCGGCGGCTGACGATGACTTCCCAACAGAGCGGTGGAACGCTTTCTGCGCTCGCAGACCACACTCACGGCTTTCATGGGCCAGCCGCGCGCGACTTCGACGCGCCCCGGTCTCAGTCATAGAGAAATCGCCGTCTCAGCCGCCGAGAAGCGCGGCGGGTAGGTTCCTGCCGGGAACTTCGTCCGGCCGGTAGATCTTCGGGTCGCCCGGGTACGCCGTCTTCCAATCATGCGCGGAGTACCAGTCGAAGCGGTTTAGAAGCACCGACTTGGCCGAGTCCGGTTTACCCCGCAGCCCACTGAAAGCCTGCTGATGCTTCCAGCTAATCCAGGCCTTGTACGTAGTCTGCATCGACGCTGGCACCGCGCCCTCGACAGGCCCACCACTCGGTGCCACCGCCGTCGAGGAGTAACCCGCTACGCCGAGCGTCAGCGGGATTTTGTTGGGAACGGCCGTATAGGTTGAGAAGTTCGGCCTTTCGGTGAAAGCCCCGTACATCGGCTCGGCCGCGTAGTCCTCTTGGTTCATCGGCTTGATCCCGAGGATCTGCTCGACCGTGCGAACCATGTTGGGCTGCGTTGCGTATTCGTCGTCGACGCCGCCCTTGGAGTATGGACTGATCACGAACGCCGGTCCGCGATGCCCGTCTACATGGTCGACTCCATTCTGCGTGTCGTCCTCGGCGCCGAAGATCGCCGATTCCTTCCATACTTTGCTGTGGGAGATCGTGTCCACGATCCGGCCAATCGCGAGGTCGTTGTCGGCCACCTGGGCGACCGGGTCCGGCGCGCCACCGGTGTGGTCATCGGGCAGCCAGATCAGCGTCAGGTCGGGAACAGCGTTGCTTCCTTCCTCGTGTTCGAATTCGGACTTCCAGATGTCGAACCGGTACTGATCGGGGATTTCGAGGTCAAATCTTGGGTAGTTGTGGTCGGTGATTTCATTCAGCGACGGGATGTCGGAGCTGGTCTGGTATTCGTTGATCGGGATCGGCAGCGGCCCTTTCTTCTTACCTTCGAGGATCTGTGAGTCTTCGTACCATTCTTTCCAGTCGCCGCCCTTGCCGGGTCCAGTTATGTAGCGGTTGTACTCTCCGAAGACCCTAACGCTCAGCCCCGCCCTCTCGGCCGCATTCCAGAGGAAGCCATCACGCTGGTAGGCGAGCGCGTCGCCGCCTTCTGCGGGGTAGGAGCGATAGAAGGCGCCAAACTCCTTTTCGATGTAGTCGTTGGCCTCGGCCTGCACGATCCAGTTGTGCCCGTCGGCTGACAGCGTGGGCTCATCGTAGAAGTTGTCGAGGTCGCCAAACCGCTTGGCGAGTGCGTGTTGGTTGGGAGTGATCTCTTCGCCGAACTGTGCGAGTTCGGGATCACCGTTGCCCTCGCCAAGATCGCCAAGCACCTGATCGTAAGTCCGGTTCTCCTTGACGATTACAAAGATGTGTTTGATCGGTGAACGCCCGCCGCTCCTCCTCGGGATCACGTTCGGCACGCTGTCCCCCGCGCCATCGTTGATCGCGGGGACGTTGTTCCAATCGTTGTCGGTGAAGACGGTTTTGGTGTCCTGCGCCAGTTCACCTTCGGAGGGCATCTTGAACGTGGTTACGGTACCGGTCTCATCGTAAGTGTTATAGCCCTTGGCGCATTCGGTGGCCGGTGAAGTTTCCGGACCCTTGCAGATCTTCGCCTGCGGGCCACGGTCCCCGATACCCCTGGCGTTGGTGACCACCACCTTCCCAGCCCCAAGTGCCGGGTCGGGCTGCACCCCTACGGGGTACCAGTCGGTCGGCAGCAGACCCTCGAACTCGAGCGGCCTTGTGATACCTCCGCGCCCCCAGTGCCAATGCCCGTGCCCGTGCGCATGTTCTCTCGTGAGGCCTTTGTAACCGTAGACGGCGATCGCATTATCGCGGCCGATGCTAACCAGCACATGGTCGGGATCGGGCATCGTGATCGCGTTCGCATAGCTGCCCACCTTGGCGCCCGGCAATGGGTTGGTGCTCACCGTCTGCACGACGCTGTTGGTCGCCGTGTTGATCATCGAGATGCTGTCGTCGTTGGAGTTGGCGACGAACAACGCCGGGCCGTCCTGGTAAAGCGCCGTCGGCTCGAGTCCGACCGGGATTTCCTGTTCCTGCTTGGCCGTGGTGAGATTGACGACGGAGACCGTGCCAGTCGTCGCAGCTCCGGTGACCGGACTGGAGACGATCGGCGTCCCGTCGGAGAGGTTGGTCGTTTCGCCCGCCCGCGCGGGGTGGCCGCCCTCGTTTGAGACATAGGCTGTGTTGCCGTCCAGCACGACCTGACGGGGCGCGTTGCCGACGGGGATTTCCTTTTCGACTTCGTCCGTCGAGGTGTTGATCACGCCGAGCGCATTCGATCCGTTCAGGGCGACGTAGAGCTTGCTTCCATCAGGCGAGAGCGCCATGCCCGAGGGCTCGGCTTCGCCGGGGTGGGTCGCTTGGGTGCTGTATTCGGGAGCGGGACCGTTTGCGGCCTTCGGCATCGTGATGATGGTTTTTCCCGACACCATGCCGGTTTCCGGGTCGACTGTGAACTTGGCGATGTCGCCCGTCTGGGGGACCCAGAGCGTCTTTCCGTCCGGTGAGTAGAACGGACCGTCGGCCGCGACCTCTTCGCCCGGTTCTCCAGCCGCGGGATCCAGGGTGTTGGGGTAGACGCCTTCTTCCTGAACGATCTTGCCCGTCTTGAGGTCGAAGATCGTCAGGTAGCCAGTGAACTCATTCCAGGTCAGCGCGGCCATGTATTCGCCGTTGGGGCTCAGCGTACTCGACTCGATCCGACCGTTCGGATCCTCGATCCTGGTCCCGATCGAGGAGATCCACTGGTTCGTGGGCAGCAGCAGCGCACCGTTGTAGGTCTGGCCGACTTCCTCGCTGCCAAACGGGTTGAAACCGCCGATTGCAGCCGAGGCGCCACCCACAACCGCCAGGAAGGCGACGAGGAGAACCGCGACTGCACCCAGGCGCCTGCGCCGAACACTCAGTCGCTTACGAGGTGTACGAATTGGAAACTTGCTGGCCATAGGTGGTCGCCTCCTCGTGTAGACGCGTGGTCTCGACTGTGATCAGCGGGCCAAACCGGTGCGGTGCTGATTCGAAATCACCGTACCGGCGACCAAGGTGCCGCGGTTACCAGATGGTGAAAAGTCGTGTGAAAATTTCGCATCGTTAGTGTGACTGTTACGTACCCTTTACAAACTGCTCACCGCATTCACAGGAGCGTTACACCCGCGTCCCCGGCTCCCCGTACGTTTCGCGCGTGGATGCGGTCCGAGCGAGCGGATTGGTCAAGCGTTTTGGAGCGATCACCGCGGTCGACGGCGTCGACATTGCTGTCGCGCCAGGACAAGTGCGGGGCCTACTCGGACCCAACGGCGCGGGCAAGACGACGCTGCTTCGAATGCTGTTCGGATTGATCAACCCCGACGCGGGCACCGTCGAGCTGCTGGGGCGCGCGTTTGACGGGCTCGGCGGCGAGGCCACCCAGGAAGTGGGTGGGTTCGTCGAGGAGCCCGCCTTCTACCCGTACCTGTCCGGAGCCGCCAACCTCTCCCTGCTGGCGAGGCTGGACGGCGGCCCGACCGTGGCCGCGGTCAAGGACGCTCTCGCCCGCGTCGACCTGAAGAAACGGGGCGATGATCGCGTGGCCGGCTATTCGACCGGGATGCGCCAGCGGCTTGGGCTCGCGGCCGCGCTGCTGCGCTCACCGCGTCTGCTGCTGCTCGACGAGCCGACCAGCGGGCTCGATCCGGCGGGAACGCAGGCGGTCGCATCGCTGGTGCGCGAGCTGGCCGCCGAGGGCGTCGCGGTGCTGCTCTCCAGCCATCAGATCGGGGAGCTTGAGCGGGTGTGCGACGCCTACACCGTGATGCGCGAGGGGCGCGTCGTCTGGGACGGCTCGGCCGCGCAGCTGATCGCGCAGGCTCCGACGTCGACATACACGCTTGCGACCAGCGACGACGAGCAGGCGCTCCGCGTCGCCGAAGACCACACCGGAGTGCGGACCGGTCGCTCGCGCTGGGGAGATCTCGCGCTCGCCGTCGAACCGGACCGCCTGGACGAGTTCGTGTTGGCGCTAGGAGATGCGCGTGTGGCGATCCGGCGCCTCGACCTGCTCGTCAGCCCCCTGGAGACGATGTTCTTCGCTCTCACCTCCGACGGCGCCCCACTCGACGGACTGGGGCCGGAGGAGCTGGCCGAGGCGGTGCTGGCCGGCTGATGAGCCCGATCGCAACCGAAGCGGCCATGGACGCTGCCTCGCTGACACTCGGCGGGGAGGACCGCGTCTGGAACGCCTTTCGGACAGAGTTGCAGAAGCTGGGCGCCCAGCTGATCAGCCGACTGCTGGTGATCGTCTGCATCGTCGGCCCGTTCGCATTCGCGGCGGTGCTGAAGGTGCAGAGCAGCACTCCCTCAGACGCGCTGTTCGGAGTTTGGGTGCACTCCTCTGGATTCGCGGTCTCGCTCGTGATCCTCGCCTTCGCCGGGAACTGGGGGTTGCCGGTGATCGCCGGGCTGCTAGGCGGCGACCTGTTCGCCTCAGAGGATCGGCACGGGACTTGGAAGATGATCCTTACCCGCTCCTGCACCCGGAGCGATCTCTACATCGCCAAGCTTCTCGCCGCCGGATCGCTCACCATCGCACTTACCCTGCTGCTGGCGTTCTCGAGCCTGGTCGCAGGGACCCTGTTCATGGGCGCGCACTCGCTGGTTGACCTGAGCGGTGTACCCACCCCCCCTGGAAAACTGCTTGCCCTGACGCTGCTCAGCTGGATCCTGTGTCTGCTGCCGGCGCTTGCCTACACAAGCGTCGCGATCCTGTTCTCGGTCGCCACGCGCAACGGGATAGTCGGGGTGCTTAGCCCGCTGTTCTTGGCGCTACTCACCCAGCTGCTGGACCTGATTGGCAAGGGCGTGATCGTACATCTGCTCCTGATCGGATCGGCGTTCGCTGGCTGGCACGGCCTGTTCACTACCCACCGCTTCTACGGCCCCCTCGTGATCTCGAGCCTGGTGAGCGTCGCCTGGATCGCCGTTTGCATCACCGCGAGCTGGAGGATCCTCAGACGCCGCGACTTCCTGGGGAGCGCGGTAAACCGCGCTCCGGACTGGCGCACCCCGATCCGGGCGGTAGCCATCACCGCTGCGCTCGTCGCGGTGCTCGCCCTGCTCGCCAACGTCGGTCCCACCGCAGACACGGACCACCGCCTGAGTGCAGCCATCGGAGAAGAGTTCAACAACCTGACGCTTCTGCAGCAGAAGCTGATCGGGCGGCAAGTTCCGGCCGAAGCAAAGCTCGACGTCCTCCCCAACTGCAACCGCCGGGCCACGAAGGCGGTGGGGCCGGGGGACTGGAACTGCAGCCTCAACGTCTACCTGCCGCAGGCGCATGCGGTGCCGTTTAACGCGACCTCCGTCGAGTATGACGTGAGCGTGGAATCCGACGGCTGCTACAAGGCCCAGTCTCCGCCCGCGTTCATCGGCGGTCCGACGATGCTCGCCGCCCACGAGCACAGTGTCACCAACCCGCTGTACATCGTTTACGGATGCTTTAACACCCTCTGAGTCCGTAGCAGCCAGTCTCGTGGCCTGAGCGCCACCAGGGCTTGCATTACCTTGCCGGCTACATTGTCGGCCGGATACGCAGTTTGTTTCCCCGCCTGGCGTACTACCAAGCGTCGGGACCGGGTGCCGCCAGCGTTCCGCCTCAACCCGGACCGATAATGCGCTCCGTGGTCGGCGGGCACTGTCGCTCGGCGTGTTTATGATCGTTACTCGGCGTTGCTCGAGTGCTCCCCTTGGGCGAAGACCAAAAAACGCGCCGGGCCCACTCGTGCGGCTACATTCCCGATTCCGATCGGGTTGCGCTCGCCGAGGTCCTCAAGGTTCAAGGGCATCCACCCCCCAGGATCCTGACCCTACCAAGCCCTAGCAGTGCGGAAGCCGAGAGTCTGTAAGCGAGCCACCTGACCATCGTCAGATGGGGAATCACGAATGACGTCCGTTGGGCCCTTGAGGAAGCCCAAATCCTGCGGCGCCGATTGCTGATTGGGTCTGCAACGGGGATACTTTTGGATCTGATCGGCTTATCGACGATCGGTGATCATCTGTGGTGTCACAAATCGGCAGGCTGTTGCGTCTAATGGACATGATCTCTCCCAAAACAGCAATAGTCGTGGGCGGTGGGCCCGCAGGGCTGGTCGCGGCCAGCGAGCTGGCCGAGGCCGGCGTTACAACGACCCTGCTCGAGGCCAGCGCCAAGCTGGGCGGCCGAGCCGCCTCCGAGCGTCTCGAGGGGTTCGACTTAAACCAGGGTCCGCACGCCCTCTATGCGGGCGGACCGGCGATGCGCATATTGCGCACGATGGGCATCGACCCACCGCGGTGGAACCCAGCCTCACACCGATCGGTGTTTGTGCGCGGCGGGAAGCCGGCGCGCCTACCGGGCGGATCTGTGGCGCTGATGCGTTGGCTGCTCAGCGTCACACGCAGCCAGCCCGAGGATCTCTGCAAGCTCTCCGTCGCTGAGTGGTTGGAGCGGACCCTGCGCTCTGAGAGCACCCGGGCCAGCGCCGGGGCTCTGGTGCGGGTGACGACGTTCGTCGCCGACCACGATGTCATTAGTGCCGATGTGGCCGCCGGGCAGCTCAGGATCGGCCTCTTTCCCGGCGTCCGCTACCTGAAGGGTGGCTGGCAATGGCTGGTGGACGCCCTCGCCGCTCGGGCGGAGCACGAGGGCGCCACGGTGCGCACGGGAGCTGGCGTTCGAGCCGTGGATCGCGCGGCTGAGGGGTGGGTCGTGACGTTGGACGAGGAGACTCTGCACGCCGAGGTCTTGGTCATCGCCGCGGGCGGCCCCGACGCGTTCGCAAAGCTCCTGGGAGACCGATCGCCGACCCCGCCGGGGCCGGCCGCCGAGCTGAGCGTGCTCGACCTCGGGCTGAGGAGCCTGCCGCGAGGCGGCCGCAGGTTTGCGCTTGGCATCGATGCGCCCACCTACCTCTCCAGGCACTCTCCGCCCGATCATCGCGGCGGCGTTCTGCTTAGCCTCGCCAGCTATGCGCGGCAACCGCGCCCGGAGCTTGAGGCGATGGCCGACGTCGTGCAGCCAGGCTGGCGCCAGCGCACAACGCTGCAGCGGTTCCTTCCTCGTATGGTCGCCGTCTCTGCGATTCCGAGCCCGGCCGATGGCGGCCTTTCCGGGCGCCCAGAGATAGACCGCGGCGAGGGCCTGTACCTGGCCGGCGATTGGTTGGGGCCCGAGGGTTGGCTTGTTGACGCCGCGATATCCAGCGGCTACGCCGCCGCGGCAGCGGCCAAGCGGAGCTCGGTGCTTGCGACGGCATGACGGCGGCGCTTGCGCTGAGATGACAGGAGACAGCTTCGCCGCCTGCCGTCCGCGCCTTTTAGGTATCGCCTACGGAATGCTGGGTGAGCTCACCGAGGCCGAGGACATCGTCCAAGACGCGTGGCTGCGTTGGGAGCGAGCCGACCGGGGCGCCATCGGCAACCCCGAGGCCTTCCTGGTCACGGTCACAACGCGGCTCGGCCTCGACCGCCTACGTATGGCCCGTGCACGACGCGAGGTCTACGTCGGCCCCTGGCTACCGGAGCCGCTGGTCACCGACGCCGAGACCCCGGAGACAAAGGCGATCGAGGCCGAGCGACTCAACCTCGCTCTGCTGGGAGCACTGGAGCGCCTCAACCCGGCCGAGCGTGCCGTACTCGTCCTTCGCGACGTCTTTGACCTGGAGTACGCCGAGATCGCAGACGCCCTCGACAAGACGCCGGCAAACGTCCGCCAGATCGCCAAACGCGCCCGCGACCACGCCGGAGATCCGAGCCGCAGGGGACGCGTCAGCCCAGAGGAGCGCCAGCGTCTCGCCGATGCCTTTCTGGCGGCTGCGGTCTCCGGGGACATCGATCGGATACGCGACCTCCTCGCAGCGGATGCCGTCATGTACTCAGACGGTGGCGGAGTCGTGAGCGCAGCACGCAAACCAATCTATGGCGCGAGCAAGATTGCGCGATTCATGGTCGGCGTGCAGCGCAAAGCCTCCTATCCAACCGATCCCATCTTCACCCGAGTGCTCGTCAACGGCGATCCTGGCGTCCGCATGGACAGCGTCGCCGACGGCTTTCTAAGCATTATCGCCATCGAGGTGGCTGGTGATGCCGTGCAAAGCATCCGCTTTTTCACAAACCCACAGCGATTCCCGGTCGCATTTCCCAAACGGGCCGAATAAAAGCCACGTTTTCGTCCTCGCACACCGTTCACGGCCAGAGGACGTTCGCAGGGGCACGACCTTCCACTTCCCTACGGGCGGCTTTGAAAGGCGCTCGGGCTGGCGCTTAAAGCGGCCCGAGACAAGAACGCCTCGATGCATGACGGCACGATCATCCGACAGGCAATCGAGACCAACGGCCTGGATGAGCTTCAGAATCCCAATAGTCCCGGTCCTGCTGGCGGCCGGTCGCAGGCTGTTTGAGAGCGACAGAGATTTCAACGAAAGCTGAAGCTCCTGCATGGTCATCGAGGTGCCCGGCGCGACACATCTCAAGTATCGGGTGCCCAACTAGACAGCAAAGAAGGCATCAGCTGCAAGCGTCGGCGTCCGTATTACCGTCTTGCCCCAGCCGATCGATAATAAAAGCGCTGGAAAGCAGCGCCGTCTGCCCACGGTTCCTGTGGATGGCTAGAGCAAAATCTGCTGTGGGGTGAGGGCCGCCTTGCGACGGAAATGCCGAGCTCGGTAGTTGGCCCGGACTTGGGCGACAAGGGTTGTATTTGAACTTCTTCCTTGCCTTCTTCGCCTTGCACGCCGCCTTCGTCTTCACTTGCTGAGCCATCATCTTGCCGTTTTGGCCTGTGAATTCGACGTTGGAGACTGTCTGGGCAGGCTGGGAGCGCGCCAAACTTAATCCCCGCCCGGATCGCTCATGCCGGGGTGGACGCCGGGACCGAGGTCTTGTTGCTCGACGATCCCCTGCAGGAGTGCTGTGAGACGCTCTCGATCGGCCGCGCTCATGCCACGCGTCAGCTCATCTTCATGTTCGGAGGCGATCTTGCGGCCACGGGCGAGCAGCCTGCGGCCCTCGTCTGTCAGGTACAGGGCGCGGATCCGACGGTCCATCGGATCGGGACGGCGTTCGATCAGGCCGCGCTTCTCGAGTTCATCAACGAGCGCGACCATTCGGCTCGGCGGGACCTCGATCGCTTCGCCTATCGACTGCTGCGCCTTGCCCTCGGTCGCAGCGACGACGTTGAGAATTCGAAAGAGCGGTGGCTGGAGATCAACCGCCGCGATCCGCTGGGCGAAGCGCCGGGCGGAGTAGACGCCGACCTGGGAGAGGAGGAAGGCGAGCGTGACCGGCGCCATGTCGCCATGGATGCGCTCTTTACTCACGGGAAGCCGAAACGGTCAGGCGGCGGCGCAAGCGCTGCGCGATTTGGAAAGACCTGAAGCAGTTGCCGACCTGGGATCGCCTGCAGGGTGAGCCACCTCGGGGACATAGGCAGCAGCGTACCCGAGGTTGATTTTTGCTATGAATCGTTTACTGCATGAATCTTTAATTAAGAGAAGTGTCTTAGACGAGAAAGGAGACTCCGGGTGACCCGACACCTAGCCAGCCTTGCCGACATCGCCTACCGCCGTCGCGGCCGCATGGTGCTCGCCTGGATCGTCGCAACCGTCGTCTTGATCGGACTTGGCTCCACCTTCGCCGGCAGTTTCCACGCCGACTACAACACCCCGGGCTCGGCGTCCACGGCTGCCAGCGAAATCACACGGCGCGATTTCCACGGCTACTCGGGACAGGAGATCGACGTCGTCTGGAAGGACGCAGCAGGGGCGAGTAGCTCGGGCGCCAAGAGAGGTGTCAAGGCCTTCCTCACCGAAGCCGAAGGAGTCGATCACATCGGTTCGGCGACCGCTACCCGGATCTCCAAGGATCGGACGATCGCGACCACGACGCTGCCGCTGACGACCGCGGGGTGGAATGTTCCGAAGCGGGATGGTGAACAGCTGATCAAGGCGGCCGAACGCAACAGCGTGGGTGGCCTTGAGATCAAACTGGGAGGCGAACCGATCTACACCGCGCAGGGCTCAACCAGCCCTGAGGGGTTCGGCTTCCTCGGCGCCGCGATCGTGCTGTTGATCGCCTTCGGCTCGCTGGTCGCGGTAGGGCTACCCCTGGTGGTGGCCCTGGTCGGACTCGGCATCTCCTCCGGGGGCCTGATCGCCCTGCTCGCCAACGTGATCGACGTTCCCAGCTGGACCACGGCTGTCTCCGGTCTGATCGGGATCGGCGTTGGAATCGACTACGCGCTGCTCGTCCTGACCCGCTTTCGGACGGCGATGCTCGAAGGCAAGAACCGCCACGATGCGGTTGTCGAGGCGGTTACCACCGCCGGGCGCAGCGTAATCATCGCTGGCAGTACGGTGGTGATCGCCGTTCTCGGCCTCTTCCTGACCGGTCTTCCGTACATGTACGGGGTGGCGATCTCGGCCTCGCTGGCTGTACTCGTCGTAATGCTGGCCGCGATCACGCTGCTCCCCGCACTCCTCTCCTACCTCGGCCCGAGGGTCGACCGGCTGCGCGTCCCGCTCCTCGGTCGAAGGTTGAAGACAGCCGGGGACGGAGAATCGCCGGCTGCGCGTTGGAGCCACGCCGTCCAGCGACGACCCTGGACGGCGGCGATCGTCGCGGCGGTAATCCTGCTTGTGCTAGCCGCGCCGGCTCTCGGTATGCGTCTCGGCTTTCCCGATGCCGGGAATGACCCGCCCGGAACGATGACCCGTCAGGCCTATGACCTGATCAGCGAAGGGTTCGGGCCGGGTGCCAATGGGCCGCTGGTGATTGCAGCCGAACTCCCCAATCGAGCGGCGCAGAGCAAGATCGACGCATTGGCCGCACGCGTTCAACAAACCGAAGGGGTCGCTTTCGTTTCGAAACCACAAGTCAATAGGGCGGGATCCGCGGCGCTGCTTATCCTCACGCCAACCACCTCTCCCCAGGACGCCAAGACCACCGAACTGGTTGAACGGCTGCGCGAGACCGTGGTACCCGAGGTGCTGGCCGGCTCAGGGGTCAACGCCAAGATCGGCGGTGTAACAGCGGCGCTGGAGGACCAAAGCGAATTCATCACAGGCCGCATGCCCCTGTTCATCGCCGGTGTCGTTGGCCTCTCTTTCCTGCTCTTACTCCTCGCTTTCCACTCGCCGTTGATCTCGCTGAAGGCGGCAATCATGAATCTGCTTTCCGTCAGCGCGGCCTATGGGGTGATGACGCTGGTTGCCGCAGGGGGTGGTGTCGGTGAACTGATCGGGATCGACCACGAAGTGCCGATCGCACCGTTCATGCCGGTCATGATGTTCGCGATCCTGTTTGGCCTCTCGATGGACTACGAGGTCTTCTTGATCTCGCGAATCCGCGAGGAGTACATAAAGGATGGAAATACCCGGCGGGCGGTTGCCGACGGGTTGGCCAAGACCGCGCGCGTGATCACCGCAGCGGCTGCGATCATGGTCGTAGTCTTCCTTTCCTTCGTGACCTCACAGGAAGTCTTCCTAAAACTGTTCGGGATCGGACTCGCCGTCGCGATCTTCCTCGATGCAACGCTGGTGCGAATGGTTCTCGTGCCCGCGGTGATGCAGCTGCTCGGCGATCGGAACTGGTGGATTCCCGATTGGCTCGAGCGCCGTTTGCCGCGACTTGATGTCGAGAAAGCGGCGATCGGGGTCGCCGAATGAAAAGTCACTTTGCCGAGTTTCTTGGGAAACCTTGCCGTTACCGATTTCGCCGAAGGCATTGAAACTGACCTGGCCAGGGTAAGAGACAAATACGTTGCTGGCTAGCCCCCGCGAGAGCCAACAGTTCGTTTCTCCGCGCTCAGGGACGCTAACCCGTACCGGAGTGGTCTCAAGTCGCTCAGAGAAGAAGCGAACCAAAATCGACAATCGCGAGCGGAATACAAAGCCGAGCCATCTGGCCATCACCTGATCCGCCCACCCGGCTTCGGTGTCGCGCGCGATCACGATACCGGGGGAGCGGAGGCGGATTCGTCCGCATCAGGGGCGGAGTCGTGCGCGCAACCAGAGATATCGGCACGCTCGTCGTTCGGTTGCCGTTCAAGTAAGGTCGAGATTGATGGGGACCAGTCTCTTTGCAACGCGGATTGCGTCTGGATCGTTACTGGGGATTGCCGGCCTCCACGTCAACTGGGCTTTGGGATCCTCGTGGCCGCTTCGCGATCATCGAGCCCTGGCCGAAGAGGTCGCCGGGAGGTCCGACTCGGCTCCCCCTTCCTCCGTGGCATGTCTCGCTGTCGCCAGTCTTCTCGGTGCGGCGTCCGCCTTCGTCAATGGTCGGCCGCGGCGGGCCCCTCGTCTTAGCCGCTTTGGTGCCGCCGGGGTTGTGGCAACACTCGCGACACGCGGCGGCCTCGGGCTGGCGGGGCAAATAGATCTGATCGCGCCAGGTTCAGTCTCCGAGCGCTTTCGCGCGCGCGATCGCCGTTTCTATTCACCGCTCTGCATCACCCTCGCCGCACTGTCGCTGCCAGCCGTGCTGAAACCCGCATAAGCCATGGCGGCGCGAGAGATCGAGGCGTCCGACGGAGTTTGAGCTGCGAGGCTGATAGGAGTCGGCGGAAGATGCTTGAAGGTAACGTCGCGTACCTTCGACTCGGGAGATAGGAGGTCACTTCGTGTTGAAGGTACAATACCTACCGTTCTGATCGCCGCAAGAGTCGATCGCATCGTCGCCGGTCGCGCCCAGCTCGTATGCGACGCTTGGTCAGCTTGAGCAGAGATGGCAGCGTGGAGACTTCGCCGCGCAGCAGCGCCGCAGCTACCCAAGGCGCCGCTCGGGAGCCGGGGACGAGATCGTATGGGCAAAGCCCACCATCGAGGATCTTTGCGAATCGGTCTTGTAGATCAGGGGAACCCTGCATTCGGGCGATCACTATTCGCTGCAGAGCGTTGACGGCTTCTACGTTCCCAAGTTCCCTGCTCCAGTGAAACATTTCAATCCGCTCGACGTCGCGCCGACGCCACCAGTTCTCGATGGGCCCAGAACCCCCTTCGAGTATGGCGCTTGCCAGTCCACGCGCATCGCGAAGCGCATCGGAGATGCCGAGGCCGACAACGAACTCCTTGTGGTGACCTGCATCGCCAATCAGGGCCCAACCCGGACCCGCTGAGGTGCGAAAGAAATACCTCAACTTCAGTACGCCGCGGATCTCCCCAACCGGGATATCCTTGCCGAGGTGGGGGCTAATGACCTTATAGGCACGAATGTCTGCGAGGTAGGCTGCGACGTGATCTTCTCGCCACCGGCGAGCCCTATCGAGGGGCGGTACCGTCGCGATCAGGAGCTGGTCACCGTCGCAGGGGAAAATGACCCTGGCGTCAGTTCCTTCAAATGTGTTGTGAAACTCATGGGGATCCCAGGCGGCAGGGCGCTGCCAGTACGCCCAGTAGACGGCCCGTGGGGCATCGTAGCCCAGGTACTCACTGGCATCGACCAGCTTGGCGATAGCTGAATTGCGGCCATCCGCTCCGATCACAAGGTTCGCATGCAACCGTTCCGTAGTCTCGCCGCGCCGCCTCGCAACGACGCCGCTTACCCCCCCACTCCCGTCCCGCATGACATCGACCACCTTTGTCTCGGGGCGAAGATCTGCTCCGGCGGCGACCGCGGCATCCTGAAGCAGCCTGTCGAGCGCTTCGCGCCGCAGGCAGTAGGCCGCGCGACCCTCGGGGTTTGGCAGTCGGGACTCGTGTCCGTCGTAGGAGAGTCGCAGCGCGTTCAGCGGGGGCGATGCTTGCCGGACCGAGTCGCCGACTCCGAGGACATCCAACTCATCCATCCCCGGTGGATGAACAAGATGGGTCGAAGTCCGCTGGTCACTAGGCAACTTCGCAGCGTCAAGGAGCGCTACCGACAAGCCAGCTGCGCCGAGGCGCTGGGCGAGCGCCGCCCCGGCACAGCGGGCTCCCACGATCACGACGTCGAAGCGAGCGGTACTTGTGCCCATCACGCAACCCTGAAGCTGCGGTTTGCGTGAAGCGGGTCTCTGAGCAATTCCCGCAATGGCACGCCGAGGCCGTAGGTTGCGATCCGTGGCCCCGGCGAGATCTTCACCATGCAGGCGGCCGCGGCATCGAGCTCCCCGTGGGAGGTAATTCGCTTCAACCGTCCGGCCTGCACCAGGGCAGAGATTTCGGGGTCCGTGATAGAGCACACCTCTGCTCGGCCTTGAAACTGCACCGAGAACGGCGGCCCCAGCGGATAACGGCGCACCGGAATACACACCGCCACGCGGTTGTTCTCCGACAGGTTGCGCACCTTAACGCTAGTGCTCAGTGTCGATACGTAGAGGAGGTCATCGACAACTGCATATAGGACTCCGACAACAAGCGGTCTGTTTTCGGCTGAAGAGGTGGCAAGGGTGCAATAAGAGCAGCGCGCGATGGCCTTGCGGATGGACTTGAGCTGGCCCTCGGCCAACGGCTCATTGGGTTGGGAGAGATCGGTCATTTCGGCTTCTCCTCCTGCGGTTGCGTTCGACTGATCCCGTCGAGGCCGTGCCAAAGCAAATCGCCAGCGAGCGTGGCGACCGTCGCACGCGGGACGTCGGGGTTGTTCCACCACCATGCGACGAGCCCGTTTACCGCGCTCATCGACATCTCGGCAAAGGCAGCACTGGCGGCGGCATCTGAAAGCGTCTCGAATTGGTCTGGGGGGGAGAATTGGGCAATCGCTGCAGCAACGGCCTTCGCGGCGCGACCCTGAATGGACGTCATGGCAGCGGCGACAACCGGGTCGCTGGGAACATCGGCGAAGAGAATGCGCCAACCGCTCGGATTCGCCTCGGCCCAACTGAAGATCGCGGCGATCGTCGCCCGCAACGTGTCCTCGGCCGAACCCAGTGCCGCCCCGGACCAGTGCGCCAACAGGTCATCGGCAAGCTCCCAGGCGACAGCGGAGTAGAGCTCCGCCTTGGAGTCGAAATGGTCATAGATCACCGGCGTGGTGATTCCGGCAGCCGCCGCGATTTCGCGAAGCGATCCACCGCGATATCCGTGGGCTCCGAACTCCGTGGTAGCCGCCGACACAAGGCGCGCACGGCGCTGGTCACCGGAGAGGCGGGTGCGGGTCCTACCTGACATGCGTCAGGTACCATACCTGACGCATGTCAGGTTGTGAGCACGCGGTTACCGTGACACTGGTGATTGTCCGAGCAGGCGGCGCAGGTTGGAGAGGAAGTACGGAGGAGTGCCAGTTACCTCAGCGGGCGCGACAGGTGCGGACGGTTTCTTGTTTTAGGTCTGGGCCTTCTGCGAGTTCAAAGGTTGCACGGGCGAGGGAGAGAGGCCCGGAGGTGAAGCGTGGTGGAAGCGGGCAGGAGGCACTGAGGTAGCTGTGGGTCTGGCCACGGTAGGAGAAGTGGCGGGAGACGACGATGCTGAAATGGGCGAAATGGGGCCAGGGACCGATCGAGCGAGGCACGCGGGTGACCAAGACCGTCGGGAACGGACCGGACTGGCGGCGGACGTGGAAGGGGAGGACAAAGGAGACCGGAGGGTCTGAGGTATAGGCGAGTACATAGACAGCCGTGTGTCCAGCTTTGGTCTTTCCGTTGAAGACGAGGAGGTGGGCGTGGAGGCCAAAGGGAGCCTGATCAGGGATGAAGACTCGGTCATAGAGGTGGCCGTGGCCGACCAGAGCGCTGCCGCAGATCGAGGTGGCCTGACGGCTGTCTATGAAGCGCAGTCGGGACTCGGGGCAGATCGGGAGTCCCGTCACGTCGAGTGCGCCCCGCCAGGCCAATTCGAGCTTGATCGATTTAACCCGAGGAAGCGGGATCGATTCGGCGGGGCGAATGCCAGCCTGCAACCGCACCGCCACCGGCGCCGAATAGCTGCGGGGAAGCCTGCGGGGGGTGATGCCACCTTTGATAAAGACGATCAAACCGCCAGTCTCGGAGTCTTCGGCATAGACGGGTCCTGCCAGCAGTGCGAGCATTCCGAGGGCGGCGAGGACCGCTGGCAACCAAGCACGCCACCTGATGCCGAGCCTTAGGGCTCTGCTGCTACGCGGATCAGACAAGGCTGCTCACTCTTTTGTCCTGGACTCGGGTAGCGACGCGCACTCACTCGCGGCTCAAGGCCTAGGAGGCCGATCGCGCCGCAAGCGGGGAATCCAAGGCAACAATTATTAGCACACTCGCGGACCAACGTATGGTCTCGAGCGAACGATCGCGGAAAGCGCGGGGATTGGGCTTGCCGTGCGAAAGCGGCTATGCAAGCAGACTGCCAGCAGCTCAGAGAGAGCTGTGAGACTCGCACAGTCTTGAAACTTCCGCGTACCAGGTAGGTCGGCGTTTCGGATCCGCAGACACCAGTTCGCTCCCCTACCGGAGCTCGGCGGTGGCTCTGAGAATCGGGCCGTTAGTGCTTTTACCGACACCAGTTCGTCGCCGCGGAGACAGGTTCGGCATGCAGCCAAAACCGGGGCAGATAATTGTCGGCGGGCTGCGTCTGCGATATCGAGGTAGCAGCGCGGCGAAATCAAAGGAGGATGTCCGGATCGTCGTGGAACTTCGACGGCGGTCGGATGACGATCACACCGTAACGGCCTCGGCGACCTCCCGGTTATCGGTGTTCAGTTTCGCGGTGGGCTTGGTGTCACGCTCGATCGCGATCACCAGCTTGCCGAGGTCGCGGTAACCGACGATCCGCCTGAACTGCTGCTCGGCGACGAGCATCCCTGCGGCGGTCCAGCGCTTTCGCATGTCACCGTCGCGCCAGCGCTTCACGTTGCGCTGGGTGTGGCGGACGATCTCGATCATCGACTCGATGGGGTTGGTCGAGCCGAGCGTCTTTGAGAGGCGACCATCGATCCCGAGCCGCATCAAGGTCAGCGTGTCGTCGAGGCCCTCCCGCAGCGAGGAGGCGGCGTCGGGCCAGGTTCGGTCGAGCTCTGAGGTAAGCAGCTCGAGCCGCTGGCGGGCGAGGTCGGCGTCGGCAAGCGCCCACGCAGCCCGCAGCCGGCCGCGGATGGCGTCGCGGTCTGCCTCGGGCAGGAGGTCCGTGACGTTTCGCTCCTTGTGGCGATGGCAGCGATGGACGAGCGCGTGGGTGCCGAAGACGTTGCCGATCGCCTTGCGCAGCGCCTTTGAGCCGTCGATAACGAAGAGGATCGCCTGCTCGGGATCGAGGCCGCGGTCAAGGAGGTCGGCGAGCAGGGTGCGTGCCAGCGTCGAGTTCTCGGTCGAGCCCTCCCAGAGCCCGAGCGGGATCTTCACCCCCTCGGTGGTGATCCCCAGCGCGACGACGTGGGTGCGCTCGGCTATCTCCATGCCGTCGAGCATCATCACCGCCAGGCGCATGTCATCGAGCCCGCGGCTCATCAGCTCAGAAAGCGCGGTCTGCGTGCGCTCGACGAACGCCTCCGAGACCGAGGTCTTCGACGTAGCCGAGGCCTCTTGCTCGACCTCCTCGCCGACCGGCTCGCCGACGCCCGCGAACTTGCGGGTCGAGACTCCGGCGAGCATCCGGTCAAGCACCGCTCTGGTCAGCGGATCGCGGTCAGCGAAATGCTCGTAGGTGCCAAGCGCCAGCTCGCGCTCGTCCTCGGCTGAGCGCATCCGCGGCCGGCGTACCGCGACCCGCCGGCCGCCCAGGGTCAGCGAGCCCTTCTCGTGACCGTGGCGCTTCGCCGTCCGGCCGGGGTTCCACTTCCCCTTCGGCCCGACGACCTCGGTGACCTCGGACTCCATCAGCTCGTGCACGACCGAGAGCCCGACGCCGACCGAGAGCGCGAGCAGCCCCTCCCTCGCCGCGCCCACCAGCTCGCCCAGCGCCTCCTGGATCTGCGGCGGCAGCGGACTCTCCGATGCCTCGATCATCGAGGCGACCTTCGCTACGGGTACCTTCTTCATGGCGGTTCCTCCTGTCTCGGTTGGACTTCACTCGCCCAGAACGCTGCCGATCGCAGCGGACGGGGCGGGAGGACCGCCGTTCAAAGTTCTACGAGCTTTCGGACAACCTCAATCAAAGCGGGAACCCGGCTTGTTCGCGAGCGCGGCGTCCTGCCTGATCTGGGTTTCAAGCTTAGGCGGAGGCGGTGCTTACGCTTAAACTGAGCCGCATGCGTTTCGTCCCCTTGGTGTTAATCGCCTGGGCTCTGGTTTGCTGTGCACCTGCCCAAGCTGGATTCGCTCCCCAAAACGACTCGGTAGTCCTCACCCCGCAGGCTTCCGATGCCACCGGCATCGCGACCGATTCCAAGGGCAACACCCTGCTCGCCTGGGATCAGCTAAACGCCGGATTGCAATACGAACTCCACGCTCGCTGGCTCTCAGCCGGTGGCCATCTCGGACCCACCATCGAACTCTCACCCGGCGGGTTCGGTTTTAAACCAGTGGCGGCGATGGGACCTTCGGGTGCGGCATTCGTGGCCTGGCGGGTGCTTGGTGGCGTGAATGGTGCTGCGGTAATGGGCCGCTGGGTAAACCCCGACGGCTCACTCGGCCCTCTGCTCACCTTGGAGACACCCGAAACGGGAAAATTCGACGCGGTCGAAGTGGCTGTCGTGGTCGACTCGACTGGGGTCGCTACGGTCGCCTGGAAAAACGAGGACTCCTTGTCTGCAGCGCTCGAACTGCGTCGAGTCTCGCCCGAAAGCACGACAAGCGCAACCGTGCCCAATGCCGGGACCGACGTTGTCGAACTCGAGATGGCCGCGCTGCCCGACGGATCGACTCTCGCCGTATGGAGAGGAGCAGGAATCCAGGAGAACACGGTCTCCCCCAGCCTCGCCGTTGGAACCCAGCAGACAATTTCCTCGAACAATCTTGCCGATGGACCCGAGGTGGCAGTCAACTCGCATGGAAACGGCTTGGTCACCTGGCGAGAGTCGCTCGAAGCACCCTTCTCCGTCCGCGGTATCCGCCTCAGCCCGAGCGGGGCTCCGCTCGGGGAAGAACTGATCATCGATCCCAATGGCCCCGGCAGCCTCAGCACCACAAACGCCATCTCCGCGAACTCCAATGGTAACTTTCTCGTAACCTGGACTCGCTATGACGAAGCCTCCAAGGGCGTCATCTACGCCAGGGGCGTCAACAGCGAAGGCGCATTCACCGGCCCGCGAGAACAGCTTTCGGAGAACGGAGCCGACGCAGAGACCGCCCAATCGGCTATCGACGACGGAGGGAATGGCGCTGTCGTTTGGTCCAATAACCTCAGCCCAGCCTCGAATATGCTGGGGCGGGAAATCGGCTTGTCGGGCGCACCGATCGGCGCGACCTCGGAACTTTCTCCGATTTCCTCCCAACCCGTAGTCGCCAGCGCTCCTGAACTTGGCTTCGCCGCCTTCTTTTTCGACACCGGGGAAGGGGCGGTTGTGCGCCGCTTCTTGGAGCCTCCTGTCTGCACCAGCTCCACAGCGACCGTCACCCAGGGCCAACCGATCGTCATTCCCCTGGCCTGCATCGGCCCAGCAATCCAGAGCACCCAGGTCAGCACCGGGCCGAGCGACGGATCCCTAGGGGCGATCAACCCAGCCGACCCCTCGGTGACATTTACGCCCAAGGTCGGCTTCGAAGGAACCGACAGCTTCACCTACACCGCCACCAATGAAGGTGGCACTTCAAATAAGGCCACGGTGACGATCAAGGTCGAGAAAGCATCGGTCAAGCCAAAGATCAAAAGCTTTCGCTTAGTCAAATCCAAGCACGGCGGCAGATTTGTGGTCAAGTTCACAGAACCCTGCAAGGTCGGCATCGTCGTCGAGCGCACCGGCAAGGGGAGGGGCGGGCACAGGGTCATCGGTAGGACGAAATCCAAACAGTTCTCCCCCAGCGTGGTGATCCCCGTCCGCGGCAGGCTCAGCAGAAAGTTCAGCGCGGGTGGTCGTTTTCGCGCCACCGCGACCGCAATCAATCAGGCAGGCAACGCATCAACGCCCAAACGCCTCAATCTTAAGTTTCACCTACCGGGATCACTCAACTCCGAAAGTTCCGATTCCAAACAAACTGACCGGTTGCGATTTCCGGGCGCTCTTCGACACAATTCGCTCACCACACCGAGTTCGGCTTCGATCCTAGCTCGGATCTCACGGTCGCTACTGACCAAGGTAGGGGTGATCGATGGCCTCAACTTCAGCTTGGCGGCGGGCTGATCGTCTGTCCAAAACCGTACAAACAAGAAATCCCGAGAGATGTGTTGGGTGCTCGAATGGCGATTGAGCTTCCGACCATGGCACTCCGGGCAAAGCTAACCGAGCTTGCTGCCTCCAACCATAGCGAGCTCGAGCCACTTCCAATAACAATCGACCTGGCCGAATCCCGCTTCTCTTAACCAAGACAGCTGCTGGTCCAAGCGGGCGGGCTGATCGGAGGGATCTTGTTCTCGCACCTCGAGCCCGAGCGCTTTTTGGCTCAGGGAGTGCATTTCCAAAGTGGATGAGGTCACGCAGTCAAGGTCGTAGAAGACCCCTCCGTCGGTCAATAATTCGAAGATCTCCCCAAACAGCCCCCTCTTTCGATGATCTGGGAGATGGTGGATAGCCAGGCCCGACACGACAAGATCGAATTGACCGAGCGTATCCGGGAGGGGCTCCATCAGGTCGTGGACATCGAACTCGACTCCCTCCGCGGCGGCGAAGCGCTCTCGCGCCGCTTCAACCATCGCGGGGGACAGGTCAAGGCCCACCGCACTTGAAGCGGACAGCTGGGGTTTCAAGAGGGCGATCAGATGACCGTTGCCCGTACCGAGATCTAGTATCCGGCCGATCTGGCTGGGAAGAAGGTGCTCGACGAGCAGTGCTTCCGCATCGGCGGCGTGCGGCAGACGCGAGCGAAATGACGACCAAGCCTCGGCGCGCTCAAGATCCTTCCACTCGATCCCCGTCACCTCGACATCCTGGCATATGGATGGCAGATGCCCTGAACGAATTGAAGAGGAATGCGCTTCCAGCGCGCCGTGAGATCGAGCGCAAGATGCAAGGTCTGACTCCGGAATCCGACGGGTTAAGCGCCACCTCTCCACCACCGCTCGCGAACATCTATCCAGTCCGAAATCCGCGAGACATTCGCCACCTGCCGTGGCAGGGTCAGCCCGCTTGACCGCATAACCAGACAAAAGGGGACCTAATGAGCGGACCGCAACCGCACGAGTTCGACCATCACCGGGCTGAGCTCAAGGACGTTTCACTCCACTACGCCCATTCGGGCAGCGGAGCGCTGATGATCTTCCTGCACGGCTTTCCACAGTGCTGGTACATGTGGCGTCATCAGTTGGCGGAGTTCGGGCGCGATCATCTCGTCGTCGCCCCAGATCTGCGTGGTTACAACCTCTCCTCAAAGCCCCAAGCGGTCGAGGACTACGGGCCCTGGCGCACCGCCAGGGACGTCCGAGCTCTGGTCGAACAACTTGGTCATCGACGCTTCGTGCTGGTCGGCCACGATTGGGGCGCCGCAACCGCCTGGTCCTTTGCCCTGCACTACCCGGAGCTTCTGAACGGATTGGTCATCCTGGCGACGCCGAACCCAGCCACCTTCGATCGTGCCCTGCACGAGAGCCCCGAACAAAAGCAGGCCAGTCAGTACCTGCTCGCCCTGCGCCGGCGCGAGATCGAGGAGCTCCCTGAAGCCGAGACGACCGCAGCGCTGGCGGCAACGCTCTCACAGTCCTTCATAGACGAGGAGGACCTCGCAGTCTATCGCGAGGCCTGGAGGCAACCCGGCGCCCTGGCATGCTTCGCTGGTATCAACGCGAGGGGCTGGGGCCAGCGGAGGACGGGACCCCGGCGCGCGGCAACTACGCACCCGAGATAGCGCCCTTGACGGTGCAGCATCCCACCTTGTTGATCTATCCCAGCGCCGACATCTACACGCGCCCGCCAGCACACAAGGGGCTGAAAAACTACGTACCCAATCTGACCTTTCGTATCATTGAAGGCGGCTCGCATTGGGTCGCCGAAGAGAGTCCGAAGCTCGTCAATCAGGAGATTCGGAACTTTCTCAAGGTCATTGAGCGTCGCTGACCTTGGCCGCCTACTTACTCGCAGCGATGGCGGAGCCCAACTCGACGTGCCCGCCCACGATCGGAAGGGCCCGATTCGCGCCCGTTGTCCATCATTGGGCGGCAGGGCCTAGCTTCCGACACGCCGTTCGCGCATCCCCGAAGGCAGAGCGGCGAATTACAAATTTACTCGCCCGGGTTCGGAGCTCAACTGGCTGTAGGAGTCCAGATCTGATCGAACCGCTCGAGCTCCAACGGAACGAGCCAGACCTCGCGAATCCTTCGCTGCTCAAGATCAACGCGATAGATTCCCATCGTCTTCCAGGTGACGTTGTGGCCGTTAAGCACGGCACTTCCCTCGACGAACTGTGCCACCGTATCTCCGTCGGAGATCACCTGACCCGCACGCATGCGCATGCTCGCATCCGCCAGCCGAAGTCGGCACTGGAAATAATCGATCACCTGGGGCACCCCCCGATGATCCCCGGCGATCGGGCTCGTGCCCGGTACATGCCAGATGATTTCCCCCGAAAGAAGTTCGGCGACCGGGTCGACCAATCCGCCGCCGTACATCTCACCCTGGCGCCGGTGCAGCTCAGCGACCAGCTCGATGCCATTCTCAGGACCATCCAACATTGCACGATTACCTTAGTAGCCCAAGATTGAGTCCCGTGCGCTCGATCAGCGCCACAGAGTCTGCGCGCGATTTGTCAGGGCTCGTGCAATGTCAGCGTGGCTCTGGGGCGCGTGAGAACAGGGACCGTCCTCGCTTCTGGCATCTAACCACGGCGGATTCGACGGTTGTCAGAGAACGGCTCGCTGGCGACCGTGAGACTTGGGAATATGGGGTTCGTCCCTGGCGGGCTGTAGGCTTCTCATCGGTGCCTTCGCTCCGATCACAAGCACGACGTACGGCAGCGGTAGCGCTTGCCGTGGGCATGATCGCGACGCCTTCGCTGGCCGCGGCGGCCGGCGGTGGTGTGGTGCTCGGGTCGAAAGCCTTCGCGATCAAAGGCGAAGGCTGGGGCAGTGAAAAGCCGGCGAAGATATTCAACGGCGGCGACCCAAGTGGGCTCGTAACCCAGATTCACTGGAAGCACTGGGGAGAGGCGGTTGCGGTCGGGCGGGGGCGCAATCCGATCTTCAAGCCCAAGGGTGGTTACTACCCCCAGGAGGTGCCGATCAAGCTCCGCGCGAGTGCGATCGGAACCTGCCGCGGACAGCGCGCCTACACACATCTTTCGATCAGCGAGCCATCCCGCCCCGGCGGTCCGTTCGGTCCGTGGAGGTCCTGGTCGGGCGCATCGAGTATCTGCTCAGCCCCTTGACCTGAAGGGTTGAGCGACGAACGTCTCCGCTGAGGCGTCCTTAGACCGGAAGTTTGGGCGGAGGGTCGTCTGCCGCAACGGCGGGCGCCGGCGGCGGGGTGGGCGGTGGTTTAGGTGCTTTGTGCTGGCCGGCGCCGAGGAAGGGCTCGAGCATGTCCAGGGGCAGCGGGAAGACAACCGTGGTGTTTTGGTTGCTGCCGATTTCCAGCAGGGTCTGCAGGTAGCGCAGCTGCAGTGAGGCGGGGTTGGTGCTGATGATGTCGGCGGCGTCGGTGAGCTTTTGCGCCGCCTGGTACTCGCCCTCGGAGTTGATGATCTTGGCCCGGCGCTCGCGCTCGGCCTCGGCCTGGCGAGCGATCGCGCGCTGCATCTGCTCGGGGATCTCGACGTCCTTGATCTCGATCGCGGTCACCTTCACCCCCCAGGGCTCGGTCGACTCATCGATGATCTTTTGCAGCTCTTCGTTGAGCCGCTCGCGCTCGGAGAGGAGCTGGTCAAACTCCGCCTTGCCGAGCACCGAGCGCAGCGCGGTCTGGGAGATCTGGGAGGTGGCGAGGAGGTAGTTTTCAACCTCGACTATCGCTTTGCGGGGGTCGATGACGCGGAAGTAGGCGACCGCGTTGACGCTGGCGGGGACGTTGTCGCGGGTGATCACCTCCTGGGGAGGGATGTTGAGGGTGACCGTGCGCAGGTCGACTTTGACGATCCGGTCGATGAAGGGGATCAGCAAGATCAGGCCCGGGCCCTTCTGGGCGATGAGGCGGCCGAGGCGGAAGATGACGCCGCGTTCGTACTCGCGCAGGACGCGAACTGCCGCGCCGAAGACGAGGAGGACGATGAGAGCCAAAAAGACCGCTACCGCAATCGCTGCTCCCACTATTGGTGCGCTCCTTCCTCGGGTCCGCCCGCCGGCCGAACGATCAGGGTCAGCCCATCGACTGACTCGATCCTGACTTTACCCCCCACCGCGACGCCAGCACCCCCCGGGGCGAGCTGAGCCCGCCAGATCGATCCCTGCACGAAGACCTGCCCCACGGGATCAAGGGGGAGCGGACCTCGGCAAGTGCGCTTCCCGTGCAATGCCCGGCGCATGGCTCGGCTGATACCAGGGACTACACCCGCCTCGTCCCACAGGCACGCTGAGCTAAGCTCTTCGGGGGTGAGCCTCGTTAGTAATGTCCTCCGTGCCCACGAGAAGCTCTACAAGACAACCGATGGGCGAAGCGGTCAGCCTGCTTTTACCCCATCGCCTTCATGGCATGCGTCGTTTCTGGCGTGCCCGGGACGATGAACCCGGGCACGTCGTGCGGCACAGAGAGAATCGCTACGGCCAGCACAACGAGGACGCCTGCGGTCGCCACTTTCGCCGCACGTCCCCACGGTCCGACCTTTTCAAGCGCCACGAGCCCCGCGATCAGCGCCATCCAGGCGAGGCTCATAACGCCGAGTGCGAAAAGAGCGGCCATCAGCGCCCACGAGCATCCCAAGCACCACCCCCCATTGCGCAGTCCCATCACAAATGCCCCTGAGAGGCCCTCACGCCAGGTCGCGTGTAGGAATCGCAGTGGGCTTCGGCACTTCAGTAAGAAGGCGCCCTTAAACGGCGTCAGCTGATACAGAGCGGCGAGTACTAGCACACTCGCGGCGAGCCAACGCCCGCCGCTGTTCCAGACCAGGGCTTTGGCGAAAAGACTGTTGCCGAGCTCGAACAATCCGTACGCCGCGACTCCAGCAGCGCTCCAGACGAGCAGGTAGCCAGTGGCAAACAAGAGCACCCGACCGGGCTCACGACGCGCCAATGCAGAGTAGACAGCTGCCGTGGGCGCGAGCGATGGCAGCATCATCGCCGCCATCATTACGGCCCACACACCGCTGAACCAGCCGAGCGCGCCTAAGTCGGTCCCCGGTCCAGCGTCCATACCCACCATGTGCTTGACCATCCAAAGCCACGCCAGAGCCGCCGCGGAGAGAAACGCCGCGACCATCCCGAGCTCAGAGCGCATCGCGGTAAAAGGCGACCAGCGGGCGATCGCGGGATCGACGACCCGACCAGCCCGACCAACGATGATTGTCCTGCCTGAGCGATCACTCATGGTCGTCCCTTTTTGCCCGTCCAGATCTCACCGGCTGTCGTACTCGTCGTGGCGGCGCACCCACAAGGTCTCCGAGGCGCTCTCATCACGACCCTTCGGCGTCCGGTCCAGGAGACCGTAGTAGGCCATTGCGAGCTCGAGGCCCCGGGCGGTCGCTTGGTAGGTCCGGTAAACGACCCCCTCCGAGCGCACATAGACACTCAGGCCCGGCCCCTCGGAAACGTAGCCGACCACATCGGTCCCGCACATGCGCGCGTTTTGCTCGACGGTGGCCGGAATCTCGCCCTCCAGGAATGGCTTCAGCTCATCCTCGGTGTATAGGAAGCCGAGGTCACGGTTGAAGTCGCTGCTGCCGCTCGAAACCCAGTCGATACCCCAACCCATACGTTTCCTGAAAGTGAGGAGCTTCTCGAGCGGCGCGCGGGAGGTGAGCAACAGAGTGGCATCCCTGGCCTTCAGATGGATGACTTGGGGGTCGAGAGTGTCCGCGATTGAGGAGCAGACGGGACATCCCGCCTCCCACGACGGCCCAAACATGAAGTGGTAGACGAGCAGTTGGGAGCGACCTTCGAAGAGATCTGCGAGGGTATTCATGCCCTGCTTGGTCTCGAAGCTGTAGCTCTTCTCGACCGGGACCCATGGTAGCCCGCGCCTCCTTCTGGCCAACTCGTCTCCGCGGCGTGTGAGTTCCTTCTCGGCCTTCAGCAACTCATCGCGCTCCGCCTGCCACTCCTCTTGAGTGCCGATCCTGTGCTCTGTCATCGGGCTTCCACCTCCAGTTCGGGAGGAACAGTCTAGTTCTGTCCTCCGGTCAGATCGGCAGATCGATACCGTTTCCGCTCAGAAGCGCCGGTCGACATACTGTCGCTGTCAAGGAAGCTTCTTTCTGATGAAGATGGTCGCGCTGGGTCACGGCTGGCTCAGCGTGGCGACCGCCAAGAAGGCCTGTCCACCATGCCCGTCCCCGGGTCAAGTTTGTGACCTGGACCCCCTGACTGTCTTTTGTCCAGACATGGATCATCCAGCGTCGGACGTATCTAGGTCTCTCCAGAAGATCAGACGACTTTGGCCCTCGCCGGAATAGTCGGTGGACTCCGTATCCGACATGCCAAGCGAGTGATGGAAAGCGATCGATGCCTGGTTCGATGGGATAGTGATGGCCTTAAGCGCAAGGGCGCCGCGCTCGCGGGCGAGCCTTTCAAATCCGCAATAGAGCTGACGACCCAGCCCCAGTCGCCGGTGGTCAATCCGCACCCCTATCACATGGATGTAGCCGACTCGCGATGGGGAGACGAATCCAAACAAATACGCCAGCACCAGTCCGTTCACATCGCGAATGACCAATGCGGTGTCTCCAAACTCGTGCACATACATCGGGTGATGTAGAGCCCGTACATCACGATCGCCCCAAAAGTCGCCAAGGGAGGCGATGATCGCTGCGAAATCGGCCGGCGTGGCCAGTTCACGACGCATACGAGCGGCATGGATACCAGATGAAGGGACTCGACCGAACCCCTCCCAAAGCGACCGACAAACGCGCAACTACACCTCCCGCCTGAACTTGAGCACAAGTTTGCGACTTCTGCGGGGACGCTTTTGACCCGCCGACCAGTCTCCGTCGGCGCGATCGCTTTCCTCGTCGTCGCCCGAGTAGAGCCCGCCTCCCAATGGGGTCTTTCTTGCATCGGCTATAACCAGCCAAAGGCGCAGTCCTGACGCCGAATACCTCAATTGCGGCTGCTCGTCGCAACTCGCGATTTCGGTCGTCAGAGGCATACCGAGCTAGCACGCACGGAGCGGAAGCCAGGGTTGATATGGAGCAACATGTCACCTTTCAAGACAATCGCAAACGCATGCCGAATAAGCATAGGTTTCGGCGTGTTGCCGTTACCGGTACCTAAAATTAGTATCCGGGCCACCCTCGCGCAACCTTACTGTCGAAATTTCAGTCCGGCGAGCGAAGCTCCGAAACAAGGGCCCTGCCCACCCTACCTCGGAGGTATGAACCATGATCCGGCTTCGCCATAAGCTGACCTATGCGAACGTGATGGCAACGCTTGCCCTTTTCTTCGCGCTCGGTAGTGGAGCTTGGGCAGCGAGCAACATGCCAGCAAACAGCGTGGGCACCAAACAGCTGAAGAATGGCGCGGTGACTGCACAGAAGATACGACGGGGCACGCTTCTCGCCAAGGACTTTAGGGCCGGCGAAATAGCAACCGGACCCAGTGAAGTGTCCGGAACCCAAGGCGATCCGAGCACCTCCGGCCCGCAGGGCGCTTCAGGTGGAACTAACTCACAGGACGCAAAAAGCGAAGCGGGGCCGCAGGGCGAAGCGGGCGAACAAGGTCCGGCTGGCGAAGCGGGGCCGCAGGGCGAAGCGGGCGAACAAGGTCCGGCTGGCGAAGCGGGGCCGCAGGGCGAAGCGGGCGAACAAGGTCCGGCTGGCGAAGCGGGGCCGCAGGGCGAAGCGGGCGAACAAGGTCCGGCTGGCGAAGCGGGGCCGGCAGGGCCGAAGCGGGCGAACAAGGTCCGGCTGGCGAAGCGGGGCCGCAGGGCGAAGCGGGCGAACAAGGTCCGGCTGGCGAAGCGGGGCCGCAGGGCGAAGCGGGCGAACAAGGTCCGGCTGGCGAAGCGGGGCCGCAGGGCCGAAGCGGGCGAACAAGGTCCGGCTGGCGAAGCGGGGCCGCAGGGCGAAGCGGGCGAACAAGGTCCGGCTGGCGAAGCGGGTATTGCCAAGATCGTTACCCGCTATGGGCCCGAAGTCGCTCCCGCAAAGGCGATAGGCACTTCGTATGCCGCCTGCGACGCAGGAGAAGTGGTCAGCGGGGGGGATTCGAACTGCTCGGCGCCATCTCTCCGCAAACGAGCTACGTTCTTCAAGCTGACAGGCCAAGCCTGGTAGAAAACACCCTAGAAGAAGAAGAAGAAGAAGCGACTACCTATCCGGCGCCGAGGAATGGAGCCGATGCCAGCGGTTGGGCAGTGACGATCGACGGGAGTTCCGACCCTAAGCTGCGCTTCCGCTCCTACGTAATGTGTGCGGTGCCGACGTTGGAAAAGGAAGTTTCGACCCTCGAACAAGCCAACGGAGGCCAAGAACTTCAACAGGTACTTGAATTGCTGCATTAAGGCAAGTCAAACGACAAAAAGTTGACCGTCGAGACACCCCGCGAACCTCTGGAAGGCGATCCGGTTCTTCTCAGAGACTCGGATATCTGATGCCCCAATAAAAAGAAGGGACGCCTGAGGGTTCAAGCTAACGCCGCTCCCCGAGCCGTGGGAAGGTTGGCTCTCGTGAAGCGTTGAACCGAGGATGACGCCGAAGGGCGCCCATCAAAGGCGATTTTCATAGTGCCAGTGCCTGCCACCGTCGCTGGAGACGTACACCCAGGTCGCCGCCGTTGAGCCACTTTCGCTCAAAGCCTCGACGAATGCGAGCAGACGGCCGCCGCTATTGACCACCCCCAGCGATCCTCCGCCGAGGTCGGCCCTCCACCAGTGCTTGCCGCCGTCGTTGGTTGTATCGACCACTTCGCCGCACCCGTATGCGTAGTAGACGCGCTGGTCCGCAGCCCCTACTTCACACACTCCGAGTGGCGCCTGGGCCGCATCGAGGTGCAGGGCTGGACCGCTGAGCGCCCATGTTTTGCCGCTGTCGGCCGTGGCAGCCGGATACTGGGCTTCGCCGATGCTGGCGAGCGCGAACCCATGAACCGCGTCGACGAACGTTCGGTGCCCGAGCTCGCCGGCTTCAACGGGGGTGCCCGGCGGCAGGGTTTTGGGAACGGGGGTGATCGTGTGAGCGGTGATCGTGTGAGCCGGTGACGGAACTCTTGACGCCGCTGCCTCTCCCGTTGATCGACCCAACGCCGTCGCAGCGCCAGCTCCCCCCGCGCCAAACACAACCAGCCCCAAGGCGACGGTTGTCAGCCTCGCTATCCGATGAGACGTCACATTCGATTGCATTTTTCGAACCCCCTATTTTGAGCGGAGCGACAAGCCTTGCTCCCGACCTTGATCTTCGCTTCGAGCCTTTCGCCGAGATGATTATCCATCCACTCGGTACGGACCGCCCGACGGCCACGACCGCTGCTCGAAGTTAAGCTGAGGCCGAGGACGTCGGCGATTGATCGCCGACGCGGTATGCAGAACACATGCTGAGGAGCGCCGTTGCGCTCCGCCCAGCCGACGCAAGACGGGCTTCAAATGTTGCGCCGACCGCTGAACAAACGCCGGCGGTCGCTTTCTTTGAGACGCAATCGCACAAGTGTGTCGGCCAGCTCCCCAGAGAGGCAGGCATTGATTTGCTCCCCCAGCCTGCAGTGCTGGCGGGCATTGTCTCGTTCATCTACCTGGGTCCAGCCCTAAACCCCACCACCGAGGGCTTCCTCGAGGCGCTCAAAGACGAGCCCGTTCTCGGTCAGCCCGGTGATTGAGAGAATCCGGCGCACCTGCTCAGAGGCCCCGAAGACGACGATCCGCCGACCCTGCTCGCCGAGGCGCAGGTGGGCCCGCACGATCACCGCGATCCCGGTCGAGTCGATGAAATCACAAGCCTCAAGGTCGATCAGGATCTGCTTGGCCTCGGCGCCACGCTCGATCGCCTCGGCAAGGCGCCCGGCAACCGAGAGGTCAAGCTCGCCGCCAACCGCGATCACCAAGGTTCCCGGCGCCAGCTCCCTCTCGCGGAGTGAAAAGGGCACCGGCCCCTCAACCGAGGAGCCTTGGGTCGGGTTTGGTTTCGCGGGAGAGTCCACCGGGGATTAGCTCTGAGCGCAGGGGATGGCGGAAGAGAAAGCCTGCCTGCATCTCGGTCAGAGTCCGCTGACTCTGAGCTCTCCGCTCAAAGTGCGTACCTCCTTCCCATCGCGATGCCCTGGCACCGCGGTCCCGGGCATCGGCCAGCAATCCTAGCGGGCGGGGAAGCCAGGCGGGAGAGGATGCGCCAATGCGGCGCTAAGCTGCTCCCAGCCCGTTCGTTTGGTTGATCCTCCTTTGCCCCGCGCGCGGTTCATCCCCGAAGGAGGGGCAAGGAGCCAATTATGAGTGCTGAACGAAAGCCCTCCGAGGGGGCTGCGGGCGAGCCCCCAACCTCGATCCTGGCTCAGATCTCACGCGAGATGGTCGGCCTCTACAAAGAGCAGTTCGGCCGCGGGCCGACCCGGGCAAGGTCAGACTTCGCCGGCCCAGACACCGTGATCTGCACCCTGGAAGACACCTTCACCCCGGCCGAGCGCCGGCTCTCAGAGATGGGTGAGCACCAGCGTCTGGGCGATACCCGCCTCTACTTCCAGCACGCCACCGAGGAGCAGTTTTGCGGGGTGATCGAACGGCTCTTGCAGCGCAAGGTGCGGGCCTTCATCAGCGGCATCGATACCCGCAAAGACGTCTCCGCGGAGATCTTTTACCTCGAGGAGGGTTAGGGGGTGATCGGACAGCCTGGAGGCGAAGTGCAGGAAAAGGGGAGCCCAGTTGCGAAAGCCACCTCGAAGGGCAAATGAAGCACCCCCAGGCGAGGCCGAGCCGTGCTGCGACTAAAATTATTAGGTATGCGAAGAAAAGATAGCTGCAGAGCAAGGAGCTCCGCCACGGCCCCCTTCCTGCTCGCAATGTCGCTCGCTCTCTTGGCCTTGATCAGCGTACCTGCGCTTGCTTTGGCGGACTCCAGCGGTGTGCAGTACGAAAATTCTCTGCCGACGCCCACCGGGAGATCGACCCCATCACACGTTCCCGGCTCCACTCATGCCTTGACCGGCGCACCTTCTTCGAGGTCACTCAGCCTTGGCGCCAAAACGGGGGCCCGCTCCAGCCGAAACCGCTCCCCCGGTCAAAGAAGAGCGAGACGGCGCAGGACGGCACGGCGATCCCGGGCTTCTCACCAAGCGGTGCCGGGAGGTGGTGGATCCTCTCCCCTACCCGCGATCCTAATTCTGATCGGGTGTCTCGCGGCGATCTCGATTGCGGCCGTAGTGCTGCGCAAACAGCGCGAGCGCCGCCGGCTCGGTCAAGCACCAACGGGGCTACGCCGAACCGGTTGAGGTATACGACAGGGGCTGCAGATTGGTCCCGAAATTGAACGAGCTTTCGAGACCTCTGAGATCGGAGTGCTGCCCGGTCCGGTCCGAAACCAATGGATAAGAACCCGCGCCGTCGGGCCGGGAGTCCCTCCCCTTATCGAAATTTCGGGCCCACCGCTTTGCTCAGCGCCCGCCCAGCCGCCCCTCAGCGACCTTTATCGGCTCCTGCCCGTTTGGAAGTGCCCCTTGTCTGTTTTTGTTTTTTCCCCACCCTTGGGCCTTTCGTCGCTCTTGGCCTAGGTGGGGTCCAAACTTCCTCGAGAAATATGGCCAGCTCGGCGTTCAGACGGTCGGGATTCAGTCGCCACTCGAGAATGGAGCTTGCCTCGAGCAATCGTCCGTGGGCCAGCTCTTCGCTGAGCATCCCTGAATCGCTGAAGGGGTGCAGGGGGTCGCGTGGGTGCCCGACGATCAGGGCTGGCTGGGAGATCTTCTGGCGCTGTTCTTGGTGGGGCGCCGTCTCTCCCAGCAAGAGTCCCTGTAAGACGGCAAGTGAAGGGCCCGGTCTCTGACGGACCCAGTCGAGCCCAACGTCGATCAGGTGGTTGGTACGGGGGAGGGTTGAGGTGACGTGAGATAGCACCTCAAAGACCGGGCGACCGACCTGCAGGCCAAGCAAGATCGGCGCGAAGGTCGCGGCGACCGCAGGCAGCGCATGGTCAAGTACCGGCATCTCGATAAAAAGACCCTTGACCCGGTCTGGGTCGCGCGTCGCCAGCTCAAGGGCAACATTGGCTCCAAGTGAGGTCCCGCCGACGACCGCGGAACCCAGGCCGAGGTGCTCTATGAGGCCAGCCAGCTGGCGGGCGAACAAAGGCATCGTGTAGAGGCGTAAATCCTCGGGACGATCGGACCGACCGTGGCCGAGCAGGTCAACGCAAATCGCTCGATTGCCGCGATCAGCCAATGCCGGTCCCAGCCTCTCGAACATGTGCCGGTTCATCAGCAGGCCATGGACGAGGATGATGACCCGATCGCCCTCTCCATAGGAGTCGTACTCGATCCGATGGCTCTCGTAGCGAAATTCACCCATCGAGCCAAGACTAGCCGCGTCGCCACCCGGGCATCGAGAAGGTCATCTCGGTGCCGAGAGGAGCTCGAAAATCGCCTCTCCGAGTAGGGCGAATATCAACCTTCGTCAGAACTCAGGCGGGGGACGGTGTGGCTAGGTTGATCCCCTGTGGCGGAGACCGGCCCCCAACGCGGGTGCTCCTCTCCAGCACGCTGAACCATGTCTTCAAGGATCCGAGAACCCCCGGCCACCGTGGCTGAAACCGTCTCAGCTGAGGCGACGGAGCCAGAACCTGGGCCGAGAGGCCGCACTCCCTAGACTTACCCGCGGTGCCTGACTTCGTCGTCAAAAACCTGATGGATGTCGAGGACTCAGCGGAGGGAGCCGCGGTCGAAGCGCGCTTTGCCCGTAAGTACCTTGACTCCGAGCACCTTGGAGTCAGCTACTTCCGCTACGCGCCGGGGTTTCGCGCCGAGGGCGGTCATCGCCACGAGGTGCAGGAGGAGGCCTACGTGGTGGTCGGAGGCTCGGGAAGGATCAGACTCGATGATGAGGTCATCGAGCTGCGCCACTGGGACGTGATCCGAGTGGCCCCGGCCGTCGTTCGCGGATTTGACGCGGGACCGGATGGGCTTGAGCTGATTGCCATTGGTGCGGATAAGCCCGAGGGCGGCGACGGAGTTCGCGTTGCCGACCGCTGGTCAAGCGCCGAGGACTGATCGATCCGCGCCCGGCCGCGGGCGCCGACAGCCTCGACGCCAATAGGTTTGCGAGCTGTTACGATATATCGCGTTAACTCACGATATAGAGGGGTAATCATGCATCATAGAATTTATTCACGCCAGCTTCGCGACGAATTTGCTCGCTCCCACCCGATGAGCCGCGGCAGGGGCCGCGGGCGCGGTGGGCCGCGCGCGCGGCGCGGTGATGTGCGGGCCGCGGTGCTAGCTCTACTCGCAGAGCGGCCGATGCACGGCTACGAGATGATCAAGGAACTGGAGGAGCGAACCGGCGGCGCCTGGACCCCAAGCCCTGGTTCGATCTACCCCACCCTGCAGATGCTCGAGGATGCCGAGTTGATCCAAGGCGAGGAAACCGAGGGTAAGCGGCGCTTCTCACTGACCGACGGGGGAAAGGCCGAGCAGGAGTCTCGAGCCGGAGAGGAGACGCCCTGGGACGCTGCAAGGGCCGGCGCCGACCCTGAGGCGATCCATCTTCGCGACTCGGTTGTAAAACTCAACCACAGCTTCGGCCAAGTCTTTCATGCCGGCGATGAAGACCAAAGGCGCCGGGTACGCGAACTCTTGGATGAAACTCGACGCAAGGTCTACGCGATCCTCGCCGAGGCGGACTGAGGCTCCGCGGGACGGGTCCCGCGGAGTTCTCAGCTATCGGATCCGCTGCCTCCCCCGGACCCACATATATAGAGAAACGACCCTTCTCCCATTGGAGACCCTAGAAATAGCCCGCCAAATCATCGGGTCGTTTCTGGGTGTCACCGAAGGGACGCGGGCAGACTAATGGATTGAGCGCTTTGATTCAAACTCAGCCGAGAATCGGCTCCGAAGAGCGCAGCGCAGCGATCACTCGGTCTGCCACCGCCTCGCCGGTCAGTCCGACCTCAGCACGCAAGAGCTTTGACTTGCCGTGGCCGATGTAGCGGTCTGGAAGCCCGACCCTCAGGACCTGGGCCCGATCGCCCGGCCGCTCAGCCATGGCGTCCTCGAGATGTTCCACGACAGCTGCACCGAGGCCCCCCGCAAGCACGTTCTCCTCAATCGTGACGAGGAGGTCGTGATCGAGCGCGAGTCGCTCGATCAGCCCTGCGTCAAGTGGCTTGGCGAAGCGGGCGTCGGCGATCGTCGGCCTCAGGTCATGCCCAGCGAGGATCTCTCCTGCTTCAAGTGCAACTGCCACCCCATAGCCATAACCGAGCAGCGCGACCCGCTCCCCGCTTGACAAGAGCTCGCCGCTGCCGAGCGGAATCTCGGTTGGCTCCGCCGGAATCTCGACCCCAATCGCCGCGCCGCGTGGGTAGCGCAAGGCGACCGGTCCCCGATGGGCGAGTGCCGTGCGCAGCATGTCGATCATCATCGCCTCATCGCGGGGGGCCATAACCACCAGGTTGGGGATTGGGCGTAGGTAGGAGATATCAAAGGCGCCGTGATGAGTCGGGCCGTCCTCGCCGACAATGCCCGCCCGATCCAGGGCGAAGGTGACGTCAAGCTGCTGCAGACAGATGTCGTGGATGATCTGGTCATAGGCGCGCTGCAGGAAGGTCGAGTAAATGGCGCAGACGGGCTTTGCCCCCTGCAGCGCCAGTCCGGCGGCCAACAGCACCGCGTTTTGCTCGGCGATGCCCACGTCGTAGTACTGACTGGGAATCTGATCGGCGAGCATTTGCAAACCGGTTCCGCCCGACATCGCCGCGGTGATCCCGATCACCCGCTGATCGCGTCTGGCCTCGGCGACCATCGCCTTGGCAAAGACCTGCGTGTACTGCGGCGGGTCACTCGCCGAGGGCGGCTTCTCCAGCCGCTCCGGAGCAATCGCCTCTGGCGAATCGGACTCCTTGACCGCGACGGGCTTTGGTGCCGGCTTTCCGTCGATGATTGAATTCGGCTTGGCGGCGTGCCAGCGCTCCATTCCCTCCAGCCCACCCTGTTCGGCTGGTGCGAATCCCTTCCCCTTGACGGTGTGGATATGGACGACAACGGGCCGTTCAGCCTCAAAAGCCTCAGCGATCGCCGCCCTCAGAGCATGGACGTCGTGGCCATCTATGACGCCCATGTAGGCAAGATCGAGCTCCTCGAAAAAGAGACCTGGAGCCCAGTAGGCCTTGATCGCGGACTTGATCTCGGGCCCCAAGCGCTCGATTCGCCTGCCCAACCCCAACGGCAGTTTCGTCAGCCGATCCTCAACCCCCTCGCGGGCGTGGTAGAGGCGCGGGTTGAGCCGGACCCGGTTGAAATAGCGTGACAGCGCCCCAACGTTGGGCGAGATCGACATCCCATTGTCATTTAGAACGATTACGATAGGCGTCTGCAAACCACCGGCAGCGTGCATCGCCTCATAGGCGACGCCGCCGGTCAGAGCTCCGTCGCCGATTACCGCGACGACCTTCCCGTCCTCACCGATTCCCTTGCGCATCGCCTCCTTGAGCCCCACCGCATAGCCAATCGAGGTAGAGGCATGCCCGGCGCCCATGATGTCGTGCTCGGACTCAAAGATCGAACAAAACGGGGCCAGCCCCTCATACTGGCGAATCGTCGGCAGCCCGACTCGCCGACCGGTGAGGATCTTGTGCGGGTAGGCCTGGTGCCCAACGTCCCAAAGAATCTTGTCGCGGGGAGAGGCGAGCAGGCTGTGCAAAGACACGGCCAGCTCACAGGTGCCGAGGTTGGCACCGAAGTGGCCGCCGACCTGGCCAATCGTGTCGATGATGTAGGTGCGTATCTCCTGCGCGAGCTGCACCAGCTGCTCCTCGCTGAGTCCACGGATGTCCGCCGGTACCTCGATCGTCTCCAAAAGCGGCTCGAGGTCCTCACCTTTTTGATCTGGGCTGAGCGGAATCTCTTTCATTCGTGTCTTGTGAAGATGTAGTCGGCGACCTGCTTGAGATCACCGGTTTGGCCTCCAGCCCCGGCCAGCGCCCTGCTCACCTTTGCGTGGGACTCAGCGGCGAGCTCGCGTGCACGATCGAGACCAAAGAGACTGACGTAAGTCAGTTTGCCATGTCGCGCGTCGCTTCCCTGCGGCTTGCCAAGCTGCTCATCGCTCTCGGTCACGTCGAGAATGTCATCGACGATCTGAAATAGAATGCCCAACTCGCTCGCGAATCGACGGTAGGGCAGGGCCTCGGGTTCTTCTATGCCCTCCATTACGAGCACGATGCCCACACTGGCGGCAATCAGGCGCCCGGTCTTCAGTGCATGCAGCGAGCGCAGCCCCTCCGCATCCTTGCCCTGGCCAGCAACGTCGACGTATTGGCCGCCGACCATGCCATCGACACCGGTCGCGACCGCCAGCTCGTGCAGACCGGAAAGCACCCTGGCGCGATCTCCGGGTTGCTGGCAAAAAAGCCTAACCGCCTCAGCGAAGAGGCCATCGCCAGCGAGAATTGCCACGTCCTCGCCGAACTTGACGTGGGAGGTCGGCTGGCCCCGGCGAAGGTCATCGTCATCCATGGCCGGCAGGTCATCGTGAATCAGCGAGTAGGTGTGGATCAGCTCAATCGCGCAGGCGACTGGAAGGAAACCTTGCGGATCCGAGCCCAGCGCGCGAGCGGTCGCCAGGGCGAGGACAGGCCTGACCCGCTTACCACCCGCGAGCAGTGAGTAGCGCATCGCATCCTCGAGTCCGGCGGTTGCAGCGGTGGCGGAGAATCGAAGTTGATCGAGCGCAGAGTCCACCATCGAGCGCAGGTCGTCTGGATACATCAGCAACGAGGGCTAAGGCTCACTCGGATGCGGCTTCACGGATGCGGCGGTTGGCCTCCTCGACCGCCTCGGCAGAGAGCTCTGAAGCCTCATGCACGAGGGCGGCAGTGCTCTCCTCGCCAGCCTCCTGGCGACCGAGCTCCTCTGCGATCGCATCAAGCCGCTCAGAGATTTGACGCAGTCGGCTCACCGAACCCCTCCACGCACCGCGGCGCCAAGGATGCCGTTGACAAACCCCGGAGCATCTGCTCCGCAGTACTCCTTTGCGATCTCCACTGCCTCATCGATTGCCACCTCGGTGGGCGCCTCCCCGTACTCGATCTCATAGAGCGCAACCCGCATCAGGTTGCGATCCAGTGGCGCGATCCGCTCTACGTCCCAGCCCCTCGCATGACGAGAAATGATCTGATCGAGCAGATCATGGTGCTCCTCCACTCCAACGGCCAGTTCCCGGGTAAAGGCTCGAGAGCCAGCGAGAAGGTCCTCAAGAGGCCTGCCAGTTACGTCTCGCTGGTAGCAGGCAAAAACGGCATCGCGTCGTTGGTCTGTCCTTCGCATCGAGTTCTATTCTCGCGCTTTTGCAGATCTCGGTAGCGCTCAGGCGCGTGAGAGATACTCACCGTTGCGGGTATCAACCCGAATGCTTTCCCCCTCCTCGATGAAAAGCGGGACCTGAACCGTCACCCCGGACTCAAGCGTCGCCTGCTTGGTTCCGCCACCGGAGGCCGTATCTCCCTTCACGCCCGGCTCCGTCGCCGCCACCTTCATATCGATGGCGCTTGCAACCTGAACCTCGCTTGGGCGATCATCGACGAAGAGAACGTCAACCTCGGCGTTGGGCAGCACCCACTGCATCGCCGCGCCAGCGATCTCACGCGGAACCTCGATCTGCTCATAGTCACGACTGTCCATAAAGACTGCGGTGTCCCCAGAGTCATAGAGGTATTGCATCTTTCGCGACTCGGTCCGGACCGGACGGAACTTCTCTCCGGCGCGGAAGGTCTTCTCCAAGACCGAACCATCGGCGATCCGGCGCAGCTTCGTCCGCACAAAGGCCCCGCCCTTACCGGGCTTGACGTGCTGGAACTCGATGATGCGAAAGATCGTCCCGTCAATTTCGACGTGGGATCCGTTCTTGAACTGGTTTGTTGAGATAGACATGTCTGCTTGCGTTGGGGGTCGAGCCGATCGGCGAAGCTCGGTGATTGCTCACCAGCCAAGGCAAAGGTTAATTTACCCTGACGCCGCACGACCGCTCACTCTTGGCGCCCTCAATCAGCCAGTTTGGGGATCGGACTTAGGGCAGTCGCTGGGCCCGGTGCCGGCTACTCGCCGAGGGCCGCGAAATGGACGAAGAGGTAGGAACCGGCGTCATTCTCCTCAACCTGCAGATCGTCGGCGAGATCCTCGAGGGAGGCGTCGATCCCCGGCAGGGTTAGGCCGGCGCGCAGCTTTGCGGTCGCTGCCTGGGGCATCGGACCGATGCGCAGGTCGATCCCCTCTGTGCGGTCGGCGACGTTCATCGAAACGCTCCCGTCGCTGAAAGCTACGGGCGCCAGCTCTGAGATCGCGTCGGTAAGCAAGACTGCATCGCTCAGGCGATCGACCGTAATCCGGTGGCGGGCCGCAAGCGCGCCGAGGACGCGGCCGAGGACCGGGGCGACGAGTTCAGGATCCCCGATCCTTAACTCGGCGCCCTCCTCCCCATCGAAACTGAGTCCCGGGCTCAAAGCCCGGGCGACAGGATCGACTCCCACGGGTAGATGCATGCGGATCTCCGTTCCCCGCTCAAGGCCCCCGGAGATCTCAAAGCTGCTTGAGAGAGCGGCGATCAGCGTCAGCCCAATCCGCAGGCTCGGCCGCTCGATATCAGGACTGGGACGGATTCCGGCGCCAAAGTCCCGCACAACCACGGTCAACCCGCCATCCTCGGCGAAAGCCTCGACCTCAAGCGGCCCGGGCTCATCGTCATAGGCGTGAACGACAACGTTCATGCACGCCTCGGTGACCACCGTCTTCAGATCCCCGAGCCCCGTCTCCCCCATCCCCATCCGCTCGGCCAAGCCGGCCACCGCATGGCGGACAACGGTCACATTCTCCGACTTCGCCGGGAGCTTGATCAGTAGGCCCGTTTTATCGCCTGTGCCTTGCACCTCTTGGGGCTCCATATGCTGCCGTAAATACGAAGGCGACGAGCGTACCCGCGCGATCGGTTCCGTGCCGTCCGCTACCCCTTCTCGGTCAGCGCGAAACCCCTTCCGATCGAGAGTCCGCCCCAACTCTGGCACCGGGCCGCTCAGGATTGGGGCAAACCGAGCCGCGATTAACGCATCCCGAACCCACCCGCGGTGACCAGTGCCAGGCAGGGCAGACCCGCCTTTCCCTCGGCCGCGCCGCACCCCTAGACTCGCCGCCAACCAGCAGCGGGCGACCCCGCAAGACAGCCGAGATCGGGTGACCCGCCCGCCGCCGCGTCTCTGAGCCAGCTCGGCAAGGGTCTCGGGCTGGGCTGGGCACCGCTCCAAAGCGCAGCGGCAGCCGCGGCAGCCAATCGGCGCTCGATCATTCTCAGGTGCCCACTCTCAGCCTGGATTGGCCTCGCACCCGACGTGGCGCGATTGCGCCCAGTTCAACACCGTCCGTCAGGTTCTCGACAACCGCTTTCAGTGCGCTGTCGAACTCACCAGCCAAGCGAGGATCGCCGCAACGGCTATCGCGGTCGTGCGCAAGCCCGCTCCGAGATTCGCTTTCACCGCTCAAAATGCGGAACCCCGACCGCGCCAGCGTGTTCAAAAGTCAAGCCCGGCAGAATCCCTGAATCAGGTCGAGGTCCGGTTGGTCAGGAACCGTAACCTGAAGCTGAACGAGAAAATGAGCAATCGAGTATCAACAATCGCCGCAATCCTTCTCGCAGCGCTCGCAAGCGCGGGAATCGCCCAGGCCGGAGAAGCACCCACCCAGGGTGAATACGTCGCGCGGGTTGAGCCAATTTGCCAAGCCGATACGGTGAGCAATCAGCGCCTGCTCGATGGAGTCCAGGCAAAAATAAGAGAGCAGAAACTGGCGAGCGCCGGCGCTCAGTTCATCCGCGCCGCCGCGGCCTTCGGCCAGGCGACCGCCGAAATCTCCGCCGTGCCACAGCCGCCACTTGACCAAACGAAACTGAACAAATGGATCGAACACCTACGGCTCGTCGAAGGCTATTTACGAAAGACCGGAAGGGCGCTGCGCCATGGCAACCGCGGCGGCGCCACCCTCGACGTAATCAAGTTGCGCAGTAGCAGCAATGCTGCCAATAACGTCGTCTTCAATTTCGAATTTCATTACTGCCGAATCACCGCCTCGCAGTTCAGCTGAGCCGATCTGAATGAGGGCGGCGCAGCCGGCGCCTTTCGATCATCTCGGTGGCAGTCAGGGTTCTCGGCCTTTGAGTTCGACCGCGGTGGTGGTCGTCAGGGTCGAAGCGCTACCAGCGGAGAGCACGCGGCGCAGGAGGCCGGGAGCCAGGATGCGCGCGGCCGCAGCCAGCGCATAGGGACGCGGCACGTAGCGCTCGGCCCTACCGCCGGGGCCAACCTGCACTATTGCCTCGGCTACGGCCTCGGGGCTGGAGACGATCCAGCGGGTCAGCGCCCTCTCGCGCAGCTCGGTCGCAGGGAAGCCTTCGGTGGCGATGAAACCGGGCAGGACGAGGCCGACGTGAACCCCGTTTGGACGCTCCTCAACATGCAGTGCGTCGGTCCAGCCGATCAGCGCGAACTTGCTCGCCGAGTAGGCCCCGGTGCGCGGTCGCGAGACCCGACCGGCGGTGCTCGCGATGTTGACAACCGCACTCGGCGCCGAGGAGCGCAGCAGCGGCAGGAGTGCGGCGGTGAGCCGCACGACGGCATCGAAGTTGATCTGCATATGGCGGCGCACGTTGTCGTAGCCGCTCTCGGCGAAACTGCCCCGCCAAGCGGCCCCGGCGTTATTGACCAACAGATCGAGCCGCTGATAGCGCTCGCCGAGGTGGGCTCGGATCCGCTCGGGGGCATCTTGGTTGATCAGATCGAGCGCCACATACGTCGCCGGACAGTCGAGCGAGTCGGCCAGCTCGCGCAGCCGATTCTCGCGACGGGCGACAAGAACCACCTCGGTGCGCGGCTCGCGCGCGAACCGCTTCGCGGTCGCCGCGCCGATCCCGCTGGAGGCACCGGTGATCAACACAATCTTTGACTGTTGAGACACTTGCACAACCGTAATCGACGCTCGCCATAGCCGCTGGCGCGGCCGCCAGCGGCGACTTGGAAGGATGGCGGTGATGACGGCCTCAAGCGGCATCGGAAGCTCTCGCCTGAGCACGGCGATGCGCGAGGACGACAGGGTGACCTCGCTGGAGCTGTTTTTTGACCTCGTCTTCGTCTTGGCAATCACTCAATGCACGGCGCTTATGTCTCAGCACCCGACCTGGGCGGGGCTTGCGCAGGGCCTGCTGGTGCTCGGCATGCTTTGGTGGGCATGGGTTGGCTATGCCTGGCTTACCAGTGTCATCGATCCCGAGGAGGGTGCGGTGCGGCTCGTCCTCTTCGGCGCGATGGCCGCCCTGCTGATCGTCTCGATCTGCGTGCCCAAGGCCTTCGGCAGCCTCGCGCTTGCCTTTGCCCTCGCTTACGGGGTGGTGCGAACGGCGCATATCGCCCTCTTCATGCTTGCCAGCCCCGACGATGATGCGCTCCGACATTCGGTGCTTGGGCTTGCCGCCAGCACCGCGATCGCGGTTGCACTGCTGGTCGGCGCCCCGATCGTCGGCGGCCTCGGACAGGACGGACTCTGGGTGCTGGCGCTGCTCCTCGACATGGGGGGTCCCTATTTCTTTGGTTCAGAGGGCTGGAAGCTGGTCCCCGGGCATTTCGCCGAGCGGCATGGATTGATCGTGATCATCGCTCTGGGCGAGTCGATCGTCGCGATCGGGGTCGGCGCCTCAGGCGCCCTAACTCTTGGAATCGGCACCGCGGCGATACTCGGGGTGGCCCTCGCGGCGGCGATGTGGTGGACCTACTTCGACATCGTCGCGCTGGTTGCTGGACGGCGGCTCGCCGCGGCTGCTGAGGGGCGCGAGCGCAATGAGATGGCGCGCGATTCCTACTCCCTCCTGCATCTGCCGATGGTTGCCGGAATCGTTCTCACGGCGCTCGGTCTGAAGATCACGATCGGCCATTTCGGCGCACACCTGCATGACGTTGCATCCTTTGCCCTGCTCGGCGGGCTCGCCATCTACCTGCTCGGGCACGTTGCCTTTCGCTTCCGCCACGTCCATACGATCAACCGCCAACGTCTGTTGCTCTCCCTGGCGCTCTTGATCCTTGTTCCAGCTGCAACCGCGGTGCCGGCGTTGGTCGCGCTGGCGCTCGTCAATGTCTTGATCTGGACAATGATCGCCTTTGAGACTCACAGCTATGGTGAGGGACGCCGCCGCGTACGCCACCCCGAGTCGCTCCACAGCGCTGCCAGCAGTTGACGCTTGGATGCGACCGAATGTTTGACTCGGCATACTGCTGGCCGTGACCGCCACTCCCCCACTCTTGGACAAGCTGCTGCAAACGGCGGCGCCATCGGGATATGAGGAGCCGGCGGCGGCGATCTGGCGGGAAGCCGCATCCTTCGCCGAGCTCTCCGGCGACGGTCTCGGCTCCTCAATCGCCCGCCTCGGAGAGGCGCGTCCATTGCTGGCCGTCGTTGGCCACATCGATGAGATCGGATTAGTCATCACCCACATCGATGAGAAGGGCTTTCTCTACTTTGCTCCGATCGGCGGCTGGGATCCGCAGATCCTCGTCGGTCAGCGAGTCGAGGTGGCAGGTAGGGAGGCAGCCGTGCCAGGCGTCGTCGGGCGCAAGCCGATCCACCTCCTCGATCCGGATCAGCGCAAGGCCGTGGTCGAACTGAAGGGCCTGCACATCGACGTCGGCGCCTCCGATCGCGAGGATGCGGAGGAGCTCGTCCGGGTCGGCGATCCAGTCGTGATCGCGGCAAAGCCACTCCCTCTCGCCGCCGGGCGCCTTGCCTCGCGCTCGATGGATAATCGCCTCGGCGCCTACGTCGCATTGGAGTCGCTGCGCCGTTGCGGCGATCGCGGCGGACTCACGGCCAGCTTCGCGGCGATTGCCGCTGTGCAGGAGGAGATCGGCCTCTTCGGCGCCCGCACCGCCGCGTTTGAGGTACGCCCTGACCTGGCGATCGCTGTCGATGTAACCCATGCCACCGACGCCCCGGGTGTCGATGAGAAGGAGGTCGGCAGCCATCCCCTCGCCTCGGGCCCAGTGATTGGGCGCGGTTCGACGCTCTCGCCAAAGCTCTTTGAGCTGTTGGTGCAAACCGCAGATGAGGCTGGAATCGAGCATACGATCAGCGCCAGTGGCCGCGGTACAAGCACCGACGCCGACGTGCTACAGATTTCACGCTCCGGAATCCCGACCGGACTTGTCTCGATCCCGATTCGCTATATGCACTCTCCGGTTGAGTTGGTCGACCTAGCCGATGTCGAGGCAACGGTCGAATTGATCGCCGCCTTCGCCCTCGGTTTGACAGAGGGAATCGAGCTCAGTCGCTGAACTCGAGATAGGTAGGGAGGGAGCCCCGGCTCCTTTCGAGTCCGCGGCCGGCACGCTGCCGCGGAGCGAGGAGCGAGCCTAATCGATCAGCTGCAGATCTTTGGGCAGCGCGCTCAGGTTGTGATAACCCGCCTCGGCGACGACGATCAGATCCTCGATTCGCACTCCGAGCTCACCGGGGAGGTAGATCCCGGGCTCGATCGTCACCACCTCATCCACCGCAAGCACGTCCTCAGAGCGCTGGGAAACGCGGGGGGACTCGTGGACTTGGAGCCCGACCCCGTGGCCAAGTCCGTGGCCGAAGCGCTCGCCGTGGCCCGAAGCCTCAATCACCGCCCGCGCGAGGGCATCGATCTGCTCCGCCTCGGCGCCGGCACGCACGCCAGCGAGCGCCGCGGCCTGAGCATCTCGCACAACCTCATAGACCGCCCGCCCCCTTTCGCCCGGATCACCGGTGGCGAAGGTGCGGGTGCCGTCGGAGCAGTAGCCCTCAAGCCTCGCCCCCATGTCAAAGACGACCAGCTCACCCTTGCCGATCTCCCGATCCCCCGGCTCGGCGTGCGGAAGGGATCCATTGGGACCCGCGGCGACGATCGCCGGAAAGGATGGCTCGGCTCCCTGCTCTAGGATCCGCACCTCGGCAGCGCGAGCGACCTCGCGCTCGGTGCGCCCACTAAGCCCACGTTCGAGACTCCAGCGCCAAACGTCATCGGCCAACTCCGAGGCGGCGGTGATCGCGGTCAGCTCGGCAGCTTCCTTGACTCGGCGCAAGCTCTCCACCGCCCCGCCGGCGGCGATCAGTTCGACCCCCTCCCCCAACTTCTCGCTGAGGCGCTCCTTGCTGCGGACCGAGAAGTGGTCGTCTTCAAAGCCGACCCTTCCTCCCAACCTCTTGCCGAGCTCGCTCAGCCAATCGTCCTCGACCGTGAGCACCTCCCAATCTCCTACCTCGGCCGCGGCGCGCTCAGTGTAGCGAAAGTCGGTGAGGAACAAGCGGGTCTGCTCTCCGCAGATGCAGGCCCCATTGGTGCCACCGAAACCGGTCAGGTAGCCGACGTTGACGATGTCGGTGACCAGAAACTGGTCTAACTCGCGCTCGGTGAGCGAAGCTGCGAGCCGCTCGCCCCGACCGCCCATCAGCTCCCCCCCGGTTCGAGCTCGCGCGCCAGGATGCCAAGCGCGTCGCGGTACCCATCGGCTCCGTTGCCGCTGATCTTGGCGGTGACGATGCCGTCAAAGACCGACAACCTGCGCCAGTCCTCGCGGTTCTCGACCTCTGAGAGGTGGACCTCGACCGCCGGCAGCGCCGCGATCTCGAGGGCGTCGCCGATTGCACGGCTGTAGTGGGTCCAGGCGCCGGCGTTGATCAGGGCGCCGTCAGCCAGCTCCGGAAGCCGATGCAGGTACTCAACGAACTCACCCTCTGAGTTGGTCTGGAAAAAGAGAGCCTCCAGTCCCAGCTCTCCGGCCCAGCTGCCGATCTGCATCTCAAGCTGATTCAACGACAAGCCGCCATAGACCGCGCGGTCGCGACGCTCAAGGACATCGAAGTTGACGCCGTGCAGGACCGCGATTCGATTCTGTGCCCGACTCACGAGAAGGCTCGCTCTCCACCCTGCTTGACTCCCGCCGGGGTTGCGATCAAGATCGATCGCTCTTCGATGCTGAAAGCTCCACCACGGCTTCACGGACCCTATCCGGATCGATCAGCTGGCCCCATCTGGGTGCACCGGGCTCGCTCAATAAGACAAAGCCAACACCCGCAGCGGTTCGCTTCTTGTCGCGCTGGAGGGCATCCAGCACGGTCTCGATGTCGAGCTCGGGCGCGAGCGTAGTTGGCAGCTGGAAACTACGAAGGAGCGCTTCGACCTGATCTCGGAGCGCCGCGGCGCCCGAGAGACGAAGCGTCGCTAGCAGACCGAGGCCAACCGCCTCGCCGTGGCGGTAGCGCGAGTATCCGCTTGCCGCCTCGATCGCGTGCCCGACCGTGTGGCCAAGGTTGAGCACCGCCCGGCGGCCGCGATCGCGCTCGTCCGTGGCAATCACCTCACACTTGTAGCGGGCACAGGCAAAGACAACATCATCGAGTGCTCCGGGGTCCAGTGCGCCCAGCAGCCGCACCCGCTCCCAGAGGGCGCCGCCGGCAAGGAGTGCGGTCTTCAAGACCTCGACAAAGCCCGCCGCCAGCTCCGCCTCGGGAAGTGTCTGCAGGGCAGCGGTGTCGGCAATGACAGTGGCCGGCAGCTGGTAGGCGCCAGCGTAGTTCTTGCCCTCGGGCAGGTCCACCCCGGTCTTACCGCCGTAAGCGGAATCAACCTGGGCAACGAGAGAAGTAGGCACCTGCACGACGCTCACTCCGCGCTGATAGGTGTGCGCGCAAAAGCCGCCGAGGTCCCCGACGACCCCGCCGCCGAGGGCAACGACGTGGTCCTCGCGGGTCATTTCAGCTTGAGCCAGCACCCGCAGCACCGCCTCGGCTTCGGCCATCGTCTTTGAGCGCTCGCCGGGTTTGATCTCGACCTTGGCCGCCAGCGGTGCAATTCGCTCTGCGTAAATCGCCCCAACCGAGGAATCGGTGAGGCAGAAACGGCGGCTGGAAAGCGGCCACCAGGGGGCAGCGAGGAGGCCGCGGCCGACGAAGACTGGGTACTCACCCGAGGCGCTGCTTGCCCACAGCATCCGCGAGCCGCGAGGTAGCTCGTTGAGCGCCTGAATCCAGGGCAGGGCCCTGGCAACAAGCCCCCGGTCGCCCATCGGCAAGATCACATCAGCAAGCTCTTCATAGAGGGGCGCGCGGACGGCGAGCAAGCGTGAAACGTCCTCAGCGCTGCGCGCCAGCGGCCGATCGGTGTGGGCGATCCGTCGCCAAGCCTCGCCGGGATCGATCTGCAACCAGACGACATGATGGCGGGGGAGGGCCTCGCGCACCCGCGGAGAGAGAACGCTGCCTCCGCCAAGGGCAATCGCTCCGCCATCGGCCTCCTCGAGCAGCGAGCCAACTGCCTCAGCCTCGCGGCTTCTGAATCCCTTTTCGCCGTAGCGCTCAAAGGCCGCCGTGATCGACATTCCGAGGAGCCCTTCGATTAATTCGTCGATCTCGGTCGTCTCCAGGCCTGCCTTGCGCGCTGCCCTCAGCGCCTGTGACTTGCCCGCGCCCATGAAACCGATGAAGACAACCGCGGCCCGTTTCAACGCACCTCGCGCCACTCAATTCGCTTCTTATAGGCGGCCAGCGCGGCCAGCGCATCATCGATGTGATCACCGCCGAACTTCTCCCGGTAACAGCGGGCGAGAGTGAGGCAGACCATCGCCTCTGCGACGATCGCCGCTGCGGGAACCACGGTTGAATCGGTTCGCTCGCGCAGCGCCTGTGCCGGCTCCCTGCTCAGCGTATTGACCGAGCGCAGCGGCTTGGTCAGAGTCGATATTGGCTTGATCGCGGCGCGCACCGAGAGCGGTTGTCCATTGCTCATGCCACCCTCAAGCCCGCCCGCGTGGTTTGTCTCGCGGTAATAGCCACGCTCCGGCGACCAAAAGATCTCATCGTGGGCCTCTGAGCCGGGCCGAGCGGCGACCTCCCAAGCTTCCCCGATTGCGACCCCCTTCACCGATTGAATTGAGGCGACGGCGCCGGCAAGGAGCCCATCGAGTCGGTCCTCCCAGGCAACGTGGGACCCGAGTCCGGGGACGAGGCCAAAGGCGCGCACCTCAAAGCTGCCTCCGAGGCTCTCGTTGGCCTTGCGCAGTCGATTTATCTCCTCGACCATCGCCGCGCTTGCCTCGAGATCGAGACAGCGCACCGGGTCCTGATCGACGTCGATGAAGTCCTCGGGGCCAAGCTGGGGGCGTTCTCCCGCCTTGACCGAGCCGACCTGGGTCACGTGACTGTAAACGCTGACTCCAAAAGCAGCGAGCAGTCCGCGGGCAAGCGTGCCGGCGGCAACGCGGGCGGCGGTCTCACGGGCACTCGCGCGCTCCAAAACGTTGCGGATATCGGTGTGGCCGTACTTTTGGGCGCCGACAAGATCCGCATGTCCGGGCCGCGGCAGGTGCACCTCCTCGATCTCGGCCTTGACCGGCCAGGGGCTCATCCGCTCCTCCCAGTTGGCGTAATCGCGATTGGCAACGAGGACGGCGATTGGGCTGCCCAGGGTGCGGCCATGCCGCACCCCGGAGCGAATCTCAACGGCATCGGTCTCGATCTTCATCCGCCCGCCCCGGCCGTGGCCAAGCTGGCGGCGGGCCATGTCGCGGTCAAGCTGCTCCTGTACAAGGCGCAGACCTGCGGGCATCCCCTTGACGATCGCAACAAGTCCAGGGCCGTGGGACTCTCCAGCAGTTGTAAATCTGAAATCGCTCATCGCCGCCTAGGCTATCGGCGCGCGGGGCGAGGCTCAGCCGCGAGCCGCGGCGCGCATCACCTCAAGCGGGGCCTGATGGCCGGTCCAGATGCAAAAGGACAGCGCTCCCTGTTGAACGAGGACCTCGATCCCATCCACGAGCGCGGCCCCGCCGGCGCCAGCGGCGCTCAGCAGCCTACTTGGCTGGGATCCATAGACCATGTCGACCACGGTCTGGGCGGAGGAGAAGGCCCCGGCATGAAGCGGCAGGTGCTCAAAAGGGTCCTCACCCCCGAGGCCGACCGCGGTTGTGTTGACGATCAACTCGTAGTCGCGCTGATCGGGATCGCTCACCGGCCGTCCACCAAGCTCCTCGCAAAGATGGCGAGAGCGAAGCTCGGTGCGATTCCAGACCTCGACCTCGGCACCCTCACGAACCAGTGCCCAGACCACCGCCCGAGCGGCGCCCCCGGCGCCGAGAACGAGCGTGCGACGAGCGGCGGCGGAGCTGGGCAGAGCTCTGAGCAGGCCCTCAGCATCGGTGTTCTCAGCCCGGATCTCCGAGCCGTTGAAAACAAGAGTGTTGGCAGCTCCGATCTCGCGAGCCACCGCCGAGAGCTGATCGGCAACGGCCAGCGCGGCGCCCTTGTGAGGAACGGTGACACTTGCCCCAACAAAGCCCTCTGCGGGCATCGAGCGCAGCCGCTGTTCAAAGTGGTCGGGACCGACTTCGATCGCCTCATAACTCCATTCCTCCCCGATCCCGACCGCGGCCAGTGCCGCACTTTGCATTGCGGGGGAGCGCGAGTGCCCGACGGGCTGTCCGAGGACGGCGAGGCGCGGCATCTCTATTCCCTGCAGGTCGTCGGCGCGTTGCCACCAGCGGCGGTGCGAGCTGCGTTGTAGCGTTCGACATTGGCTTGAAATTGGGCTTCGGTGGCGGAGAAAGCGAGCTTTCCGCAGGTTCCCGGCTCGTCCACGTAGAAGAGGTAGTTGACCCTGGCGGGGTGGGCCGCAGCTTCGATCGAGGCGAGTCCTGGACTATCTATCGGTCCCGGAGGCAGTCCGGTATGCAGCCGCGTGTTGTAGGGCGAGGGGTCGGCGAGCTGCGATTCGGTTAACGGCCTGGTAAAGTTGCCCGTGGCAAAGCGAACCGTGGCGTCGATGCCAAGCGGCATCCCGTCGCGCAAGCGGTTATAGATGACCGCGGAAACCAGCTTACGATCGCCCTGCAGCTGTGCCTCGCGCTCAATCATCGAGGCGATCGTGACCACGTCAAAGACGGTCAGGTTTTTGGAGCGGGCATAACTCATGTTGACGTCCCGGATCCGACGCTTGAAATCTTCAAGCTGAAGCTGGATCAGTTCGGAGGCCAGGGCGTGGCGGCGGAGGTCGAATGTGTCGGGAAAGAGAAACCCCTCGAGGTTCTTGGCTTGCTTGCCGCCGTAGCGGCCGGGGTTGAGATATCTCGAGTACACGCTGGCTGCCAGGTAGCTACCGCGAAGCCCGTCCTGTTTGAGCAGTTGCGCGGCCTGCGCGCGGTCATAGCCCTCGGGGATCGTCACCGTGGCGGTGCGCTCCGGGGTCGCAGCGGGTGCGCTGGTTCGATCGAAGTGCCTGTAAAGAGCGAGTCCCGCTCCGAGACAAACGAGAACAAAAACAGCGACCGCGAGAATCCCGACCAGGCGGCGGCGCCTTCCTGCCCTGCCCCGGGGGGGTCGCCGACCCGCCTGGCGCTGCTGGCGTCGGCGTTCGCGCTCGAGGCTATCGGGGTCAGGAAATGGTTCCTCAGAGAGCCATTCCTCAACCATCTCGATCCTCTCGCACGGCAGCCAGGTAGGCCTCAGGAGGTGGGCGGCGGCGAGGGAGTCGGGGGCCGCCTTTGCCCCAAGGCGCTGGCTCTTCTCGGCCATTTTGGTGGTCAAACGCTCATCGTAGGTCTCAACTGGAATCTCGAGCAGAGTCTGCAGTTCGGCACAGAAACTGCGGGTCAGCGCCGCCTGGCTTCCCTCCTCGCCGCTCAGATGTAGGGGAAGTCCGACCAGGACCAACTCGACCTCGCGGCTTAAAACAAGTTCAACCACCGAGCGCGGCTCCGGCGGCTCGATCAAGGGCAGCGGCGTCGCCAGGGTGCCGCTGGGGTCAGAGATCGCGCAGCCAATCCGAGCGATCCCGTAGTCAAGCGCCAGGATGCGCACTGCTAGCCGGCTCCCTCTTCAATCAAACGGCGTGCGGTGAGCAGTGCCTGCTCCAGCTTGGCCGAATCTCGCCCGCCGGCCTGCGCCATCTCCGCCCGACCACCACCGCCGCCGCCAATCACGGCGGCGGCCTCGCGAATCACCACCGCGGCCGAAAGGCCCACCTCGACAGCCTCCTTGGAGAGCAAGATCACAAGGCCGACTCTGCCCCCCCTCGCACCCCCCAGGATGATTGCCGAAGGAGCTCGGAGCTTTGATTGAATCCGATTGGCGAGATCCAGCAGCTGCTTTTGGTCGGCAATCTCGACCCGAGCTGCAACCAGTTTGAACGGACCGACGCTGCTTGCCTCCTCGAGCAGGCGGTTGGCATCGGCGGCGAGCTGCTGCTTCTCGGCCTGCGCTTCACCTTCGCCGGCCGCTTGCAGGCGCTCCCCCGCGCGCTTGGCAGCCCCCAGCGGGTCGCGCGCAGAGCCGAGCAACTCACCGACCTCAAGCAGCTGCGCCTCGCGCCCGCGAAACCAATCGATTGCGGCGGGACCACTGATCGCCTCGATACGACGAACGTTGGCCGCGCTGGATCCCTCGGTTGCGATCTTAAAGATCCCAACCTCGGCCGTATTCGCGACGTGCGTACCGCCACAGAGCTCCCGCGAAACGCCATCGATCTCCACCACCCGGACCCACTCGCCGTATTTCTCGCCGAAAAGAGCCATCGCGCCCAGCCTCTCGGCCTCGGTGCGCTCCATGTTGAGCCAGCGCACAGGGCGACTTCCCTTGACCCACTCATTGACGCGATTCTCAACATCAGATATCTCTTCCCGGCTCAGTGCGCGGCCGTGGGTGAAATCGAATCGCAGCTTTTCCGGTCGCACCGCCGAGCCAGCCTGATGAACGTGGTCTCCCAGCCGCTCCCGCAAGGCTGCATGAAGCAGATGGGTCGCGGTGTGGTTTCGCATCGTCGCGTGGCGGACCTCGCGGTCAACTTCGGCCTCGACCGCCACCCCCGCCTCCAACGGCCCGGCCCCAGACTCCAGCTCCAGCGCCTGGTCCTCCCCTACCCGGTAGACATCGAGCACCCTCGCCCCTCCCCCACTCCAGCGCAGAACTCCGCTGTCAGCAACCTGACCGCCCCCCTCGGCGTAGAACGGACTCTCCTCCAGCTTGACCAACAGGCGTTGATCGTCTACCTCGATAGCGGCGAGCCCAGTGCTGGCGCTGAGCCGCTCATAGCCGACAAATCGCGTCCGTGGAGCATCTCTGACAAAGGCGATCACGCGCCCGTGGTGGTCCTCGGAGCCGTGTGCGGTGGCGACTCCGGCGCGCGCCCTCTGGCGCTGCTCTGCCATCAGCTCCTCAAAGCCGGCGTCATCAACGGAGAGTCCGCGCCCGGCGAGCAGCTCCTTGGTCAGCTCGTAGGGGAAGCCGAAAGTGTCGTGGAGCTTGAACGCGTCGGCGGCATCAATCCAAGAGGTCCCCGCGGCCGCCGCCTCCTCCACCAGGCGCTCAAGCAGCTCGATTCCTCGCTCCAGTGTGCGGCCAAAGCTCTCCTCCTCCTCCTCAACCCAACGGGCGATCGTCTCGCGCCCGGCAATCAGCTCGGGGTACGCCTCACCCATGATCTCGATCGTGCGCTCCGTGAAGCGGCCCAGCCAGGGGGCCTCAAATCCAAGCGCACGACCCTGTTGGATCGCCCGCCGCATGATCCTGCGCAGGATGTAGCCCCGCTCCTCGTTTGAGGGAACGACGCCGTCGGCGATCAGAAAAGCCGCCCCACGCGAGTGATCGGCAACGATTCGCATCGCCCGGGTGGTCGCGGGATCCCTCCCGTATGGACGTCCGGCGAGGCTCTCAGCCAAGAGGATGAGCGGGCGCAAGAGATCGTTCTCAAAGACCGAGGGCACACCCTGCAAAATCGCGGCCATCCGGTCCAGGCCCATTCCGGTATCGATATTGCGAGTCGGCAACGCGCTCAGCCCGCCGTCCTCGGCGAGCGCATAGGTCATGAAGACGTGGTTCCAGAACTCCAGGAATCGCTCGCCCTCATCCCCCGGCCGCTCGCTCGCGTAGCCAAACTCCTCGCCGCGATCGAGGTAGAGCTCTGAGCACGGACCGCAGGGTCCGCTCGGACCGGCCTGCCAGAAATTATCGGCTCGGCCGAGCCGCACGATGCGCTGATCGGCCACGCCGACCGACTGCCAGATCTCGATCGCCTCCTCATCTGCTCCAAGTCCGAGTTCGGCGTCGCCACCAAACACGGTGACCCAGATTCGCTCCGGGTCCATGCCGAAACCCTGCGTGGTCAGCTCCCACCCAAAGGCAATTGACTCCGCCTTGAAATAGTCGCCGAAGCTCCAATTGCCAAGCATCTCAAAGAATGTGAGGTGGCGAGCCGTGTTGCCAACCTCACCGATGTCGGTGGTGCGAAAGCATTTCTGCAGGTCGGCGAGGCGCGGCGCTGGTGGTTCCTCTCGGCCCAGAAAGTAGGGCTTGAAGGGCTGCATTCCTGCCGTCGTCAGCAAGACGGAGGGGTCGTGCGCGGAGGGTATTAGCGAGGCCGAGGGCACGATTAGATGTCCCCGCTCCTCAAAGAAGGAGAGATATGTCTCGCGGATCTGCTGAGCCTTCATCTGGCAAGCCTAAGGACTACGGTCGGCGCTCGATTGGTCTCAGGCGGCGACGATCGTTCCGTGACCGACGATCGCCTCCCCGGCCAAGAGCACCGCGGTCTGACCTGGTGAAGCGCCGGCGAAGGCTTTTGAGAGCCTTACCTCAAGGGTCTGATGAGAACCCCTTCCGACGCTGCCGATGGCGGCGGGCACGGTTTGGGAGTGATAACGAAGCCGAACCGCATCGACGCTGGCGCCGTCGCGCAGTAAGACCGCGTTAGTGATCTTCACCCTGCGCGCCTGCAACTCCTCTCTGCTGCCGACGGTGACCGTGTTCTTGGCTGCATCAGTGGCCAAAACGTAGAGCGGTGCGGGGGCCGAGACGCCGATCCCCCGCCGCTGCCCAACCGTGAAGTTGTGATGACCGCGGTGGTGTCCGATCGCCTCACCGGAGCGATCGAGCACGGCTCCCTCCCGCTCCCCAAGGCCACCATTTCGGCGCAAGAAGCGCCGCTTTCCCTGGCCGGCCAAAAAGCAGAGGTCCTGACTCTCGGGTCGATCGGCGACCGCCAGACGATGGCGGGCGGCGATCTCGCGCACCTCGGGCTTGCTCAGGTCGGTGAGCGGGAAGCGAAGTCGCCCCAGGAGGCTGGGCGAGAGCGCCGCGAGCATGTAGCTCTGATCCTTGGCCTGATCGGAGGCCGCGGCGAGTAGCGGCCCCTCGCCGTCATTGACGATTCGCGCGTAGTGCCCGGTGACAAGATGGGTGGCACCAAGCCGATCGGCGAGGTCCAGCATCGCCGCTATTCGCACCTCGCCATTGCACAGGATGCATGGGTTAGGAGTCATCCCGGCGGCGTAGCCGGTGATGAACCCACCGACCACGCGACGGCGAAATTCCTCCTCAAGATCAAGCGTCAGGTGAGGCAGGTCGAGTGAGTGGGCGAGCCCGCGGGCGCCGAGCACAGCCTCGGGGGAGCAGCAGGCCTTGGCGCCATCTGTTTCGGGATCAGCCCAGAGCTTTACGGTGACGGTGAGCACCTGGGCCCCGCGCTCGCGTTCAAGGAGGGCGGCGACGGCGCTGTCAACCCCTCCCGACATCGCGACGAGTACCCGGTCACCGTGCGGTGTGCCCAGCCGCAGAGTCGTTGCGGCAATCGCGGTGAGCGCCCGGTGCAAGGCATCCGCCGCAAGCTGGGCAGCATGCTGCTTGGCTGCGCTCAAGCCACCCACAGCAGCGTCGATATCTGTGACCGTGATTGCGGCGGCACCGATTACGGACCTGCCGGAGGCCAAATCGACGGCCGCCGCCGTCGCGGCTCTGGTAGCTCCACACCCCTCGGTGTCAAAGCTCGCCTCGACGATCCGGCCCGGCTCAAAAACCAGCGAGATCCGGGCGAGGTCACCGCAGGCAGCCCCGCCTGCTGCCCCGCTCAGGGAGCCGACGGGCGGGGGGCCGCGACGGCTTTCATCACCAAGGTAGTGGGCAAACAGATCTCGATCCATCGGCTAAGGGTAGGAGGCCGGGCAAGACGGCGCCGGCGCCGGCTCAAAGGGAACTGGCCTCCGGCGCTCCCCGCTGCAAGCTGATCAGCTGATTAAAGGCTCCAACCCGCCGTTACCGCCTCTGGCTTTGATCCCTTCAAGTGAAGGTGGGTGCCTGCTCCCGACCCCAAGGGGAAGGGAGACATCAGCTCCCGCGCCGTTTGTGTTGGGTCAAACGGTGAGACGGCTCGCGAACGGGCTCGAGCCCACAACAACCGTAGCAGCGCGACGAGAATGCGGAGTGCATTTCAGTCCAGGTTTGAGAGGAGCAGCTCGGCTTCACTCCAACTGCGTGGCGGCACCCGCAAAGCGATGTCGCCACGACCAAAGCGATCCAGTGGCCAGTCGGCGGTCAGGGCCGCTTCGATGTCGGCCTCGACGAGCGCTTGATGCCAGGCCCGCGCCGTACGTACGTCGGCGAAGTCACGCACCACCTCCCAGCTGTCATAGCTTGGATCATCGACATGGACCGGGGTCTGACCTGGACCCGGTGCTGGACGGCGCAGGCGTGCCAGGCGGTCGCGCAGGCTCATTGGCCTCCCTGCTCCAGGCTCGACTTGGCGCGCAATTGCAGGCCGACCTCACGCAGCTGCGCCTCCTCGATCGGAGACGGTGCCCCGGTCAAAGGGTCAGCACCAGATGCGGTCTTGGGGAAGGCAATAACATCGCGGATCGACTCCGCTCCGGCAAGCCGTTGGACGATGCGGTCCAGGCCGTAGGCGATTCCACCGTGGGGCGGCGCCCCGTATTGCAGTGCCTCAAGCAAAAACCCAAACTGCGCCTCTGCTTCGCCCGGATCGATCCCCAACGCCGCAAAGACCTTCTCCTGCAGGGCTGGATCGTTGATCCGAATCGAGCCGCCACCCATCTCCTGGCCGTTCCAGATGATGTCGTAGGCGAGCGCCCGTGCTGCGGCCGGGTTCTCGGGATCAAAGTCTCCAGCCGGCGAGGTGAATGGGTGGTGGAGCGGGTCCCAGCCACCCTGATCGTTGGCCTCCATCAATGGCCAATCGATCACCCACAAGAGCTCCTCAGAACCGGGGGGTATGAGTCCGAACTCTGCGGCCAGATCGAGGCGTATCTGAGCGAGCACTGCGTTTGCGATCTGAGGTCGATCGGCAACGATCAGGAGCAGGTCGCCATCGACGGCACCAAATCTGAGATTGAGCGCCTCCAGCTCTTTTGCCGAGAGGAACTTGGCGGTGGGCGAGCGCCACCCGCCGTCCTCGCAAAAAGCCCAGACCAGCCCGCTGGCTCCGAGCTCCTGGGCTCGAGCGATGAGGCCGTCGAGGGCTTTTCGCGGCAGCTCGCGCTTGCCTGCATTGAGCCCGCGGACGACACCACCGGAATCGATCACCCCGCGGAATACCTTGAATTCGGTCTCGGCCAGAGGCTCAGCCAGGTCGACTAGCTCCAATCCGAATCGGGTATCGGGCCGATCGGTGCCAAAGCGAGAGATCGCCTCCTCATACGGCAGCCTCCTCAGCGGCAGCTCGAGGGTTGGACCGCCAACCCTGGCGAATAAATAGGCGAGCAGTCGCTCATTCTGCTCGATCACATCATCAACATCAACAAAGGACATCTCGAGGTCGAGTTGGGTGAAGTCAGGCTGCCGATCCGCTCGCAGATCCTCGTCTCGAAAGCAACGGGCGACCTGGTAGTAGCGCTCGAATCCGGCGATCATCAACAACTGCTTAAAGAGCTGGGGCGATTGGGGTAGAGCATAGAAGGAGCCACGCTGACGACGACTGGGAACGAGGAAGTCGCGGGCGCCCTCGGGAGTCGAGCGGGTGAGGACCGGGGTCTCGACATCGATGAAGCCCTCGCCATCGAGAAACTCGCGCATCACCGCCGTGACTCGGTGGCGCAACATCAGTGCCTCGCGCATCTGCTCTCGGCGCAGATCGAGGTAGCGATACCGCAGCTTGGCATCCTCACCGGCCTCCCCGGAGAAACCCTCGATCTGAAACGGCGGCGTCTTGGAAGCGGCGATCAGAGTGGCCTCGGTCACCGCCAGCTCAACTTCCCCGGTTGCGAGCTCGGGATTAACCGTCTCCTCCGCGCGCCGTACAACCGTGCCGCTCGCGCTCACCACATCCTCAACCCGAAGTCGATGAGCCAGTTCAAAAGCAGCTCCGGAGCTGCTGGGATGAAAGACGAGCTGGACCAGACCGGTCCGGTCTCGTAGATCGATGAAGATCAGCCCTCCGTGGTCGCGGCGACTATGGACCCAGCCAGCGAGACGCGCATAAGAGCCGACCCGATCGAGCTGCAGCTGGCCAGACCAGCAATCGCGGTAGCTGTTGGGCCGCAGCGCCGGGACAGTGCTCATTGGCTCCCTCCAGCGATTTCATCGATCAGCTTTGCGCTGTTGATTGGATGCTGCTCCCCGCTTTGCATATCGCGCAGCTGCAAGCCACCGTCGGCCTCAAGGATGATCAGGCGCCGAGCACCGATTCGATCGGCATGCTTGAGCTGGCCCTTCAGGGAGCGCCCGGCCAGGTCGAGCTCGGCGGAGAGACCCGCGTGGCGCAACTCCCTTGCCAGGGCGATCGCCCGCCGCCTATCTGCATCCACAGCCACCGCAATAAAGGCGTCCCGAGCATCCGTCGCCTCCACCTCGTCCAGGGCAAGCAGGATGCGCTCGATCCCGGCGGCCCAGCCGATCGCCGGCGTTGGCGCGCCGCCGAGCTGAGCGATCAATCCGTCATATCGACCTCCGCCTCCGATCTCAGATTGGGAACCCAGTCCCTCACAGACAAAGGAAAAGATCGTGCGGGTGTAGTAATCAAGTCCGCGCACCAGGGTTGAGTCGATTGTGTAGTCGATTCCCGCCGCATCGAGCAGTGCTCGTACCTCTGAGAAGTGCTCGGCGTCAGCTCCCTGTAGTCCATCGAGGATCCTTGGCGCGCCAGCCATCACCCTCTTTGTTCCCTCATCATCGGAGTCAAATGCACGCAACGGATTGAGGTCAATCCGCTCACGCACGTCCTCGGCCAGCTCGACTTCGTGGGCCCGTAGGTAGCCTTTCAGCTGCTCCAGATAGACACGCCTGGAGTCAAGGGAGCCGAGGCTAGCGAGTCGCAGCGTGACCCCAGGCACGCCCAACTCGGCGAGCAGGTCGGCGAGCATCATAATCGCCTCGGCATCTGCCAGCGGGGAGTCGGTGCCAATCGCCTCCGCGCCCAACTGGTGAAATTGGCGGTAGCGACCGGCCTGTGGGCGCTCATGACGGAAAAATGGGCCCAGATAGAAGAGCTTCACCGGCTGCGCCAGTTTGTGCATTCCGTGCTCGAGATAGGCCCGACAGATCGGTGCCGTTCCCTCGGGGCGAAGCGTGATGCTACGCCCTCCTTTGTCCTCAAAGGTGAACATCTCCTTGCGGACGATGTCGGTCGAGCGGCCGACGCCGCGCTCGAATAGATCGGTGTCCTCGAAGGCGGGAGTCCCAATCCGCTGATAGCCGGCGGCGGCAAAGATCGCTGCCGCCGTGCCCTCGATCCGAGCCCGGATGCCAGCCTCACCTGGAAGGACGTCGAAGGTCCCGCGGGGTGCCTGGAATTTGTTAGCCATCCTGGCCGCGACCTTACCGGCGCGGGGCGGCTATCGCGCCAGCTCGGAGAGAAAGGGGTTGTTGGCGCGCTCCGCGCCCAGCGTCGTTGTCGCCATGTGACCTGGGTAGACGACGGTCCGTTCAGGATGAGACTCGGCGAGAGTGCGAATTGACCCGAGCAAGGTCTCCCAATCCCCACCGGGCAAGTCGACTCGACCAACCGAGTCCTGAAAGAGCACATCGCCGGAGAAGATCGCGTCCTCTCCCCGAACCGAATAGGTCAGGTGCCCAGGACTGTGCCCGGGGGTAAAGATCACCTCCAACTCGAGTCCAGCCAACTCCAAGATCTCGCCGCCCGCCACCTGCTCATCTGCTGCATAGCTCTCATACGGGCCGAAACCCTCAAACGGAACAAAGGCCATGATGTCAGCCAAAACGGCGGTCTCAAGCGCGGGGCAGTAAACGGGCGCTCCGGTCGCGGCAGCAACCGGAGCGACGGCGCCGATGTGGTCGAAATGACAATGGGTGAGAAGAATCGCCTCCACCCCCACTCCGAGCTCCCTAGTGAGCGCCAGGATTCGCTCGGGCTCCTCGCCGGGGTCGATGATCAGAGCTCGATCAGAACCTTCCTGGCGCATCACGTAACAGTTCTCTGCAATCGCTCCAACCGTGATCATGTGGACGTCGAGGCTCATGAATCCATCCGGGCACGGATCCGTGCCCGCTCCCTGCGTCGCCACAGAGTCATATCGATGTAGTAGCCGGCGGGTATATAGAAGACGAGCATGAAGGCGCCAAGCCCGAGCGAGGTGGCGATCGAACGGTGGAAGATGAGGACAAGAAGGAGGGTAAAAAGCACGGCAGCGATCGCGCCACGGGTGAGCGCACCCCGCCAAGTCGGCGGTCGGTCGACCCGGGGGGAGGCTTTGCGGCTCGCGCGGGCACGCGCTTTGGCCTCCTCGCGACTTCGCGGGCGCGTGGTGCGACGGTTGCTGTCGATCCTGCCCCCCTGGGTACCCCGGTGCTTTCGACGTCGCTTCTTCCTCGTCTGGGCCATGAACTGAATCTAATCGGTTGAAGCCGCGAGGCGTCGCTCGATTAGTTGGCGAGCGGGATCGAAGTCTTGAATCGGCACGTCCTCGGGGTAATCAAGCAGCGCCGCTTCCGGGGCCAGGCCGACCAGCTCTGCCGCGACTGGCCGGGCGCCGAGTGGCGCAGCAAGGCTGCGAATCCGCCCGACCACGGTCGCTAGCGGCACGGCGATCGGATCGTGCACATTGGTGGAGACCTGGTTGCGGCCGCTCTCCAGCTTCAGACCGATGGCCCGAACTCCAGGTAGTCCGCCACCTGACTCGCGTAGCTCTGCGGCGACGTGGCGAACCAGCTCGACGTCGGCGCTGTCCAGCATCACGTTGAATGCAGCCAGGGGGGGCCGCGCGGTAACGAGCGTGGCGCCTGCAGTTCGATGGGGTCTGTGCGGACCGCGGTCTGGGCGCAGCTCTCCGGCCTCCATCCGCAACCACAGCTCAGAGAGGCCACCGCTTCGAAAGAAGGCGCGCTCCGCACGTTCGGGACTCCTCGCCAGCTCGCCGTAGAAGAAAACCGGGACGCCGAGTCCGGCAATCTGATCCGCCACCTCAATCGCCTCGGAAAGGGCCACCTCCCGTTGGGCTTGATCGAGCCAAACGACTGGACAGACGTCGAGCGCCCCGATCGCCGGGTGGGCTCCCTCATACGAGCTGATATCGATGAGCTCGATCGCCTCTGCGGCTCCGTGGACAAGCGCAGCGAGCATCGACCCTGACTCTGCGGCGAGCGTGAAGACGCTGCGATCGTGGTTGCCATCGGAATGGCTGTCAAGGCACTTCACGCCATGGGAGAACGCCGCCCTCACAGCGGCGATCCGCGCAGCATCGCGACCCTCAGAGACATTGGGGACGCCGAGCAGCGGTACCACTTAAAGGAGCAGCTCACCGTGGTGAAGAATGGTCTCACCATCGATTTCCACGGTCGGCTCGAGCACCACGCAATCGAGGTGAACCGGGACTTGGACCGTGCCGCCAATTGCCGCCGAGGCTCCAAAGGCAACGTGGGCAGTGCCGAGGATCTTCTCATCCTCGAGGATGTTGCCGGTGAGCTCGGCTTTTTCATTGGTGCCGATGCCCAGCTCAGCAACATTTGTGCCGTCCGATCCATGCACCGTAAGCAACTCGAGCAGGGCCAGGCCTGAACTGCCTGTAGCCCCGGTTAGGTGACCGTCGCGCACGGTGAGCGTCACCGGTTGCGCGATCCGCCCGATTCCCGCTATTGACCCATCAACTACCAAGGTCCCCTCTCCGGTTCCCTCAAGTGGCGCGATGAATCCCTCACCGCATGGGAGGTTCCCGAATGCGCCGCGGCTGCGCAGCTCCCCAGCGTCAGCAATTGCGACACGCCCGCCGAGCCCGAGTCGCAGGTCACCGCCCTCAGTGGAGCTTATGCGAGCCTCTTGACCTTGCTCAAGGGAGGCGGCCACCGCCGCGCTTCGGCGTCGCAACTCAGGCATATCAGCGCTCATCACTCGAGCGAGCATTTCTTCGGTCACCCCCGGCAATGTTGCGACCCGCACGCCACCTTCGCTGGCAATCCTGCGCGCCGCGGTATGGGAGAGAGATTGGATAGTCGGCGCCAGAATCACATCGGCTGCGGCCATCGCCGCCGCGACCGGAGCTGGTGGCTCGGCGGCATGACTCTCGCGCTCGGCGATCACGGCGAGAACCGCATCGGCTCCGACGCTTTGAGCCTCGATTCGCAAAATCGCTCCCAATTTTTCCGTCGCTGGGTTGCAGATAACAACCACCTGCTCGCCTCGACTAACCCCTAGGCAGTCACGAACCACCGACCGCACCGCCCTCTGTAGCTCCGCACTCACGAGAAAGAACCTTAAACCGCCGACCCGCTGAAAAGGGAAACCAACTGGCTACTGGCAGCCATGACTCTGCCCTACAGATCGCCGATCAATCGTCGTCGTGTCGATGACGAACCGCCCACACCTGGAAGATGATCAAACCGACCAGGATGGAGCTAAATGCGATCAACGGCGCCTCCCAGGCTCGCGGCTGAGCGATTGCGAGGCTCACGACCACGAACCCATCGGCCGCCAGCAAAAAGCCGACCAGCACCGGCCGCATTGCCGACCATCCAGTTTCAGAAGTCCGACCCGGCCTTCGTTGCACACCCAAAGAACTACAACATGGCAGCGCTTCAGCGCCGTTAGGATCCGATCCCCGCCGGAGTAGCTCAGCTGGTTAGAGCAGCGGAATCATAATCCGCGTGTCGGGGGTTCGAGTCCCTCCTCCGGCATCGACTCTTTCCCTACAAATCAAAGCGTTTTGCAAGTACTAAAACGCACGATTAGCAAAATGTGTCCCACATATGTCCCGAACTTTTCGTGAGTGCGTGCATGCGGGAACCGTAGATAGCGACGGCGCTCAGCGCCTACTCGGGACTCGTCATCCCCGCCCTTGAACGCACCGGCACCCACGCGACACAGGGACCTCTCGGCCTCGTCCATCGCAGAGGTGGACTGCGCGATGGCCCCCGCGCAGTCGGCTTCGCGAGGGATAAGCGTCGCGGGTCCGCCTGCAACACCTCGGCCCATGTCGACCTCGGCCCTGTAGCGGTTGGGCGCCGTCAGACCCAGGACGGGTCGCGACTGTTCAGACACACTCAACGATTGCCACCCGCTGCTCGTGTCCAGCGCTGCGGCCGCTCACAGGCTTTCTCGGCAAGCCTGAGCCGAGCCGCTCAGGCCGAGCAGCGCTCGCAGCGCCCGCGAATCGTCACCTCGTGCTCGGCGACCTCGAAGCTCATTTTCGCGCTCACCTTGTCGATCGCCTGCTCCAGCGAGGCGTCCTCGAAGGGGATCATTTGGCCGCAGTCGCGACAGATCGCGTGATGGTGGTGCTCTCCGTCCGGTTCGACGCGCTCATAACTCGCCGTGCCGCGCGCTACCTCCAAACGCTGCAGGAGTTCGAGCTGCTCGAGCTGCTCGAGCGCGCGGTAGATACTGGCCCGCCCCACTCCCGCCCTGCGCCGTCGCAGCCCGTCCTCAAGCTCCAAGGCGGTCACGGCGCAGCCCTGCTCGGCGAGGGCCTCGACCACCGCGGTGCGAGCTCCGCCCCGGCGGTAGCCAGCGCCCTGCAGGACTGCGAGGGCGTGTTCGGACCAGGGCGTCTGGGTCGCTGACGTCATACCGTCGATCCTAGAGATTGCGGCGCTCGTGTCCGACGAAATCGCGTCCGACCCGCCGCCCACAACCGCCCGAAAACATAGGCGGCGGCGCTGGCGGTGCCGACGAAGAAGCCGACCGGGTAATTGGTTTCATAGGACGCGGCGATCGCGAACCAGACGATCAAAAGCGCGATCGCGACGGAGAGCGCCATCGCCAGCGACGGTCTGTCGGTAAGAGACCGTGCCGCGGCGGGCGCGCCGATCATTAGGCTGAAAATCAGTAGCGTGCCGACCACCGGGACCGTCATCGCCGTGGCCAAGGCCAGCACGAGCAGAAACTCCATCTCCATTTTGAAGCTGCCCACTCCACGCGCCTCGCCGACATCGGGCAGGACCGAAGAGAGTAAAAGCGGCCGGTAAAGAAGCGCAATGGCAAGCACGCAGAGCGCACCGAGGATCGCCGTCGGACCCACCGCGTTGGAGCTGATCCCGAGCACCTCCCCGAAGAGCAGCGAGTAGACCTCGGGCGCGTACTCACTGCTGAAGCTGAGGAAGAGTGCACCGAGGGCAAGCATCATCACCAGCATCAGCGCGGTCACCGCGTCGTGGCGGCCACGGCGACCGAGCAGGCCGATCCCAAGCGCCCCGGCGAGGGAGAAGACACCGAGGCCGAGCAAGGTGCTGATCCCGATCAGGCTCGCTCCGGCGGCGCCGGCGAAGGAGCCGTTGGGGATCGCATGGGCCGCGAAAGCCGACCCGCGCAAGACGGTGAAGAAACCGACCACGCCGGCTACCACCGCGACGATGCTGGCGACCGTCCAGGCGTTGACCATGAACCCCGAGAACACCGAGCCGCCTCTAACTTTCCGCTGCTGGCTTGGCGGGCGCATCCGCAGACGCTAGACGGCGTTCTTCTTGTCGGGAGCGACGGCGCCGCCAGCCCTCGGGCAACCCCGAGAGCAGGTAGAGGGTGAAGATAAGAGCGACGACGAAGAAGCTGACCGGCCAACCATGTTCGTAGGGTGGCCAGTGGTAGCTGTCATATGCGAGCACGATGCCGAGCCAGGTCGCTCCGCTGCCGATCCCAGCCGCGGCCAGCATCGCGCGCACGGGCCGCTCGGTCAGCCGCAGCGCGGTGGCGGCTGGTCCGATCAGGAGCGCAGTGCTGAGAATCGTCCCGATCGTGATTGCCGCCAGGGCAGTGGCGAGGGCCAGGGCCAGCAGGTAAATGGCACCGACCGCACGCACGGGGATCCCCCGCGCCGCGGCCATCTCCGGGCTCACCGTACTCAGCAACAGCGGACGGTAGAGCAGCGCGATCAGGGCCACGGCGAGTGTGGCGAGGATGACCACTGCCGGGATCGTCGAGCTCGAGATCGCGAAGATCGAGCCGAACAGGATCGTCACCGTCGCACCGCTGGCATTGTGGTAAGTGGTGTCGAGGTAGAGGAAGAGCGCTGCCAAGCCGATCCCCGCTCCAAGGACGATTCCCGTCGCAAGGTCGCGGCCACGGGCGCGCTGGATCCCGATCAGCTCCATCGCGCCCGCGGCAGCGACGTCGATCGCGACGAATCCTGTGAGCGGACCGACCCCGACCAGGTAGGCGGCCGAGCCGCCGGTGGTACCGATGTCCCCGAGCGCCTCGCCTGCAAAGGACTGCCCCCGCATCACGGTAAAGACCCCAACCACGGCGGCGACGATCGCCACCGCGGCCCCGATTGCAAGGGCGACGTGGACCGCTTCGTTTTCGAAGAATCCGGAAGCGAAGACCGGGCTAAGGGTGTCGTTCACGGCGCGGCCCCCGCGTCCTCGATTACCTCTTCGTGGCCGCGCAGATCGCTGTCCTCGCCGGCGCCGGCGACGATCAGCACCCGCCCGTGGACGTTCACCACGTCGACGTGGTGGCCGTAGAGCTCGCTCAGGACGTCGGCCCGCACGACTTCCTCAGTGCTGCCGCTCGCCGCCCGGCCGGCAGCGAGATAAACGATCCTGTCCATGACCGGCAGCAGCGGGTTCATTTCGTGGGCGGAAATCAGCACCGAGATCCCCTGTTCGCGGCAGATTCTGGCGAGCAACGCAACGACCTCTTGGGCGCTTCTCAAATCGAGGTTGGCGAGTGGCTCGTCCAGCAGCAGGACTCGCGGCTCTGCGATTAGCGCGTGGGCGATCAGGATCCGCTGCTGCTCGCCGCCTGAGAGGCGCCCCACTCGCGTGTCGGCAAAGCTCTCGGCGTCGACCGCGGCCAGCATCCGCTCGACCAGCTCGCGGCGCCGCCGCGATGGCAGCGGCACTCCGAGCCGCTGTGCGTCGAGACCAAGCCCGACCAAATCGCGCCCGCGCATCGGCAGGTCTGGGTCGAGGAGGAACTTCTGCGGCACGTAGCCAAGCTGGCGATCGCGCCGTGAGCGGGGGCGTCCGCCGAGCAGGATGCGGCCATGGCTCAAAGGCTGCAGGCCGAGGATGGCCCGAAACAGTGTCGTCTTGCCAGCGCCATTGGAGCCGATCAGGCCGGTGAACTCACCGATGGCGATGTCGAAGTTCACGTGGTCGAGAATCTGACGCCCCGACATCCGGACAGCCAAATTCTTGACCGAGAGCACCCGCTCGCTCACCGGCACCTCACCAGCTAAAGCTTTTCCGTGGACTTGCCGTGGGCGACGGCTTCTTCGATTGCCTTCAGCTCGGCCAACATCCATTTTTGGTAGGTGAAGCCCGGCGGCATCGTCTCATAGACTCCGACCACGGGCACGTTGTTTTCCGCGGCTGACTTGAGGAAGGTTTCGGTGACCGAGTCGGTCACCTGCTGGTTGTAGACGAAGACGTCCACTTTGTGGCCGGAGAAGAGGCCTTCCTGAAGGGCGACATCTTGGGGCGCTGGGTCGGTCCCGTTCATGATGTCGGCCTGCATGCTGAAGGGAGTCAGGTTCTTGACCCCGGCCGCTTCGAGCATGTAATCGGAAACCGGCTCGGTGGTGGCGACAGTGGTGTTTGGGTAGCGGGAGCTAAACTGCTTGAGCCCCTCCAGCCAGGGGTTCAGCGATTCGTTGAACTTCCGTTCGTTTTCCTTGAAGTAGGCCTTGTGCTTTGGCTGTAGCGCAGAGAAGTCGGCCACCAGCGCCTTGGCCACCGCGGGCATCGTTTCGGGCTTGTACCAGAGGTGGGGGTTGGGGGTCGAGTTTGGCAGGCCGAGCAGCTTCTGGACGTCTATCACCTTGCGCGAGGAGCTCGGCGTGGCTGACTCGATCTTTTCCATGTAGTCGTCATAGCCGACGCCGTTTTGAACCACAAGGTTGGCCCCGCTGACCTCCTGAGCGACGCTCGGGCTCGCCTCGAAGCTGTGGGGATCGGTATTGGGGTTGCTCTCGATCGCGCTGGCATTGACGTATTTGCCACCGATCTGTTCGATCACGTTGGCGTACTGGTTCTCGGCCCCTACGGCGGTGATCCTTTCGGTTGAGACCGACGAGGAGGACGGGCTCGACGACGAGCTCCCGCCACAACCTATGACCCATACGGCGAGGAGCATCGCGAGCACGAGAAGCGAGGCGCTGAGGCGAAGGTGCGGTGTTGACATGGAGGTCTCCTGGTCGATTCGACCTTCGGGACCGGCGAGGAGAGCCCGCCGCATGCAGCGCACACTACATGATTGAATGAGACTCGTTCTCTTCTATTCGGTTGAAGCTGGGACCGCTGGATTTCAGCTTCAGCCAGCGACGCCTGAAAAGGCAACGCCAGATAGGAGGCGCAAGGTGTGCAATGCGATCAGCTCGGCGAACGGGCAGAGCCGCGGCGGCTCAAAGAGCGACGGCCTGATCATCGATGTGCCCTGTTGAGTGTCCTAAGGCGCTGCAGCAATTTGCTGAGCGCTATAGCCAGCTAATCAAGCCCGATCTGCATCCCCCCCGGCCCAACTCCTGGGAGCGCTCAAGGCTCACCTCCCTATCAAGGTTCAGCTGAGCCTCTCTAAGAAGTCGCTGCGCCCGCTGGTCCTCGATACCCCCGGTCGGCTCGGCTCCCAACGCCCTAACCGGGTCGGTCACCCTGTGCTCTTGTCGATAAACCTCGATCGCCTCCACCCCCCGATCCCAAGTCTTCCGCCTCTCCAGATCGCTGGGCGTTCCCCCAGCTCCTTTGTGACGTAGGGGGTGGGGAAAGGCGGGCGGCGGTGACCGCCAGCTCGCGGCGCTCGGCGAGGATCTGGTTGACGATCGCCAACTCAACCGGCGCCATGTTCGTTTGCGGCTCCATTCTTCGCGCCTCGGCCAGTAACAACTCAAGGTGCTCGCGGCAGTTGGCCTCACGCACAATGGCGCGGGGCAATTCGCGCTACGACACTTTTGCGTCTCGTGGCTCTTTAACGATCTGAAACTCCCGTCCCAAGATGTTACCCACCAGCTGGGCCATACCGACGGTGGTGTGCTGGCTCAGAAGCTTTACGGACACCCTTCGGAGCAGCTTGCTCGTGAACGGTTCAAGCGAGCTGTCGGAGGCAGCGGGCCTCGCGTCGTCGATATTACGGAGGCAGAGGAGAGGCAGGCCCAACCATGATTTCGCGTGCTGGTGCCGGTTGTCGCGCCAGCGTAACTAATCTCCGGCATCAGATGCAGAGCCAATGCGGCGCCCCTAAACAGGAGTCTGATCAGAGTGACAAGGCGTCCGCGTTGCGCGGGGTCCACAAAGCAGCGCCGCCGGAACGTAAAATCACGCCGCCGTGGCCGATTCTCCCGACACCCCGCTTGGAGTCGTTGGCTGTCTTTTTGGCCTAGTAGTTCCCGAACCGACCTTCGAGGAAAGAGAGGAGGTTCGATGGGAGGCTCGCGCCAATCACTTTCAAGCGAAAATACGCGCGGTTGGCGGACGTCTCTACCTGACGGACCGACGATTGATCTTCACACCGACCAAGTTCGAGAAGAGGATTCGCGGACTGTTGTGGAGCATGCGACTCGCCGACCTAGAGAGCGCGAAAGTTGGTTCAATGCGGTTCATCCAACTTCTTACAAAGGACGGCTCGCGGCAACGATTCGTCGTTTACGAAAAGGAAGCGGTAGTCGAAAAGCTCAATGCTGCGATTCACGGGACCGACCAATAATGTTTCGGAAGACAGGGTCGTGTCCCGCCATATCCGGTGGGTTATTTCCTCCGCGAGAGCCGTTTTGAGAACCAGCGAACACAGCCAGAGTCTAATAACGGCCTTCGAGTGATGGTCTTTGGGTAGCTTTTGTGCGAGACCCAGGGTGTCAGCGGAAGCCACGGATACAGCACGCAATGAAGAGCGCCGCTTTCGGTAAAGGAGGACTTGAGATCCATTTCGCGTGACTATGACTTGATCGTGTAGGCATCACTGAGTTCGTGCTTCAATATGTGGGAGTCAAAGCGGCCGACCAGTAACGTCGCATTAGCGGCCATGTTGGAATAGCCTGCAAACGCCAATAGTCGTTCATCGGTCGGGGCAAATTTGAGCAGATACCTCACCACACAAATCAAAGCAGGCGATGAGGCATCGGTAAGACCGTGCTCCTCGAACATTCTCCGATCGGCCCCCTGACCTTTGCTCTTATGGTTGAAAGTCAGGCGGGAGGCTATCCATGGATCCCAGTCAATCCTGGGACCGGAGAGGGCCCGCGCTAGCAGTGTCTGCCTTGATCCTGCTCACCGCATTTGCCTTACCGGCGGGGTCATTTGGGCAGACTCCCAGGCAAAGGACAAATCTCGACTGGTCGGGCTACGCCGTGACCGCCCGGTCTCCAATCCGGCAGATTCGTGGCGCCTGGACGGAGCCTTCACTTACATGTCGGCAGCGGTGGTCTAGCTCGGCTTTGGGGCGACCTCGGGAGTTTAAGAAACGCAGCCATCTACTTGAACGATTGGTACCGAGGCAAGGTGCCAATTCGGTCCCCCGGAAGTGCATGCCTTCTACGCTTTAGCCAGTGCGGCTGGTTGGGCGATTGGACCTCGAGGTGCGCCAAGTGATCAGCTCGAGGCGAGCGTCGGGTCGTGGTGCGCAGGGGTTCGCTGAGTCGCTTTGACGTCACGACCATGAGGATCGTGCCAGGAGCCGTTGGAGGGGAATTGATCAAGTCAGTTTGGAGTCGGCCCTATTGCTCCCGGTTCTACGTCTTCCTGTGACGCTTTTCGAACGTCGGCGAGAGATTCCAGCTGAAGTTTGCCGTACCCACCGGTTCGGTGTCGCTGGAACAACCCACCGCGATCACTGAGTGGCACAGCGCGAGCGTGGCGAATTCGGTCATCCAGCCGCCACTGAAGTCAAAGCAGGGCTCTGGCGCCGTCTCGTCGGGGCAGCTGAGGTAAGCCGGGAGCGGGCGGGTCTGGGAAAGATGCAACGAGTCGGGCACGGAAAGCGGACCACTGGACGCCGACGCCCCCACCGATGGAGGAGGTTTGACCTCTTCGTCCCCGCTGAATTCGGTCGTTACCCCATAGCCGACCGTGATCTCGTACCTGCATGTGTTCTTTCGGTGATCGATTATGTTCCGTAATCCGGAAGGTCGTTTATCACTGGACCGTTGTAATGCTCTTGAGCGGTGAACCCGTCGCCGCTGTTGTTGAAGCCGTCTCCAACCGAGACGTTGCCGCCCGTTGCCCTTCCGTTAAAGAGGGTGTCCTTCTTACCAAGGTCCACCTCGTCCAGGTTGCGCTTCAGCCCAGTTGCAACGCGGTTCAGCGTGATTGTCTCTGTCCGCCTTCGCCGGGTCTACCCCCGATGCCGCCGCGGCAAATACCATGTGGACGGAGCCGTGGAAGGACTTGACTCCCGCGAGGGAGGCGCACGCCCCGGCGCCGGCAGGCGCGCCCGCGCAGACCGCCATCGACACGCAGAAGCCAAGAGTCAGCCTGAGCGTCCAGGCGCGACGGCGGGATCTCGTGATAGGCATGTGGCCGGCGGCGATCGACAGAACGGGATTGAATCCTCCGCGTAGGCGCATGGTCCGCGACTATGCCCGTTTAAGCCCTAGGCGTCCAGTGGACCGGACTCTGGTTTTTATCGTCCTCAGCACCTCCACTGAAACGATGAGTGGCGCTTCCCATTCGATTTGGTACCTGCTTTCTGAATCGGCGCGCCTCGAATGGCACCGCAGCTTGTCCGGGCCTCGCTCGCTGCAAGCGGCTGTTCTAGCCCCGATCCTGCACCAAGGTGAAGCGCCCCGGGTCTCCCGGGGCGCTGTTTCCGCCGCCTGAGCGGCGATTCTTCGGCTGTCGAAGGACGAAGATCGAACTCAGGAGGTTTCACCTTGAAGGTGCAGCGCGAAGGCCGCTCATTTACCGTAGAAGTCACCGCGGACGGAGAGGGGTTGGTCTCCCACGCGGGAACCGCTCTTCTCAGTCAGGTCGCCGACAAGAGTGGTCTCACGCGGGCGCTCTCGCGTGAGCTGGCGTCGATGCGCGAGCGCCGCTCGGGCCACGACCCCGGCCGCGTCGTCCGTGACCTCGCGACGATGCTCGCCGGCGGCGGCGAGGCGCTCACCGACCTCGGCGCGATCCGCGAGCAGGCGCCGCTGTTTGGCGAGGTTGCCTCCGACTCCACCGCCTACCGGGCGATCGAGCGGATCGCCTCTGAGCCCGAGCTCCTCGAGGGCCTGCGCTCGGCGCGCAAGGTTGCCCGCGAGCATGTCTGGGGACTTGGCCTTGGCCCCGAGCGGGTGACGATCGACCTCGACGCCACCCTCCTGGGCTCTCACTCTGAGAAGGAGGGCGCTGCCGGGAACTTCAAGGGCGGCTTCGGCTTCCATCCGATGCTCGCCTACTTCGACGAGACCTCCGAGGCGGCGGCCGGGATGCTTCGCGCGGGCAACGCCGGCGCCAACACTGCCGCAGATCAGATCGCGGTCGCCGAAGCCGCGCTGGAGCAGGTCCCCGCCGAGCGCGCCGAGGGGATCGAGGTCCTCTTGCGGGTCGACTCCGCCGGCGCCGTGCACGAGCTGCTGGAGTGGGCAGGCGAGGGCGACATCCGCTACTCGGTCGGCTTTGACCTGACCGAGCCGGTGCGCGAGGCGATCGCCCGGATTCCCGATCAGCGCTGGGTTGCGGCGCAAGACCAGGACGGCTCGGTGCGTGAGAACGGCGAGGTCGCCGAGGCCACCGAGCTGATCGACCTCTCCGGTTGGCCCGAGGCCTCGCGGCTCATCGTCCGCCGCGAGCGCCCCCACCCCGGCGCCCAGCTCTCCTTCACCGATGCCGACGGCCACCGCTTCCAGGCGATCCTCACCGACCAAAGCGGCGATCACGTCGCCGCGCTGGAGTGCCGCCACCGAGCCCGCGCTCGGGCCGAGGACCAGATCGCCGACGACAAGGACACCGGCCTTGCCAAGCTGCCGTTCCACGCCTTTGCGATGAACGCCGTCTGGGTCGAGCTGGTCCTCATCGCCCACGACCTGCTCGCCTGGACCAAGGCGCTGCTGCTGGAGGGGGAGCTCGCCCGCTCGCGCCCGAAGCGGCTTCGCCACCGCCTCCTTCACGTCGCGGCTCGGCTTGCGTTCTCAGGACGCCGCGCCCGCTTGCGTTTGCAGGCGAGCTGGCCGTGGGCCGAGCAATTGGCGAGGGCCTTCGCGAAGCTGAGGGACCTGCCCGCTCCAGCCGGCTGACACGCACCTCCCTCGTCGTCCTCAACCCCGATTCGGCCTCGGCGCTCGCGTCCCGCAAAGCCTGCTCGTGCTTGGTGCCTGAACCAGTCCTCTCGGCGGGTTTTACGGCGCTACATGATTTCGCCACCCACACCGTGACTGTTACGCCACCCGCGGGCTCGAGGACTTACTCCTTGCAGCTTGCTGCAAGATTCGGGTTAGCGACCTGCTTGCTGATTGCAATCGCGTCCGGGGCAACTTCGAAGTGGGGTCAACCACGAAGACGCCGAAAAGCCGTCACCGCGATATGCGCAGGTTTGCAAGTAATCGATGCTGAGGTAGCTGAATTGATCCCCCAGTTGGAGCCACCATGCCACCACGCCGGTCTGGTCGCGCTTTGCGAACATAGGGAGCGTATGGAGCACGGAGCCAGAGTAGAGGCAAACTCCTGACCTCGAACTGCCGGTCGATTTTTGATACCGCCACCTCTGAAACTTTCCGCAAGTCGGCCAGTTGCGCACGAGGTCGAAACGGGCCAGCGGGCACTACGCGATATGCGGGCTGCGCGGCGACGCCATTACATCAATGAGATCGACGTCATGGAGATCCTCTATCGGATCTACGTTGGGGTGATCTTCGGCGCTTGGGGTCTGGCGCTCTTGGCCGGTGCGATCCAAGACAGCCGCGTCGATGCCCATAGCCTTGCCTCGATCACGCACTATGGACCCGCGCTAATCGGCCTGGGGATTGCCCTTGCCATGCTCGCTGCCTTGCGTTCGGGAGCCCGAGGTGGGCCACTGGCAGTACAAGGAGCTGACGTTCACCACGTTTTATTGGCGCCGATTGAGCGGAGCTGGTCACTCAGAGCCCCCGGACTCCGACAGCTCCGTACCGCGAGCTTCATCGGCCTGGCCATCGGCCTGGCCATCGCCAATTTCGCCTTGCGGCGACTTCCTGGCTCCGCGATCGATTGGCTTGGGTGTCTGGCGCTCTTCGGAGCCCTCGTGCCACCGTGTGTACTGGCCACGGCGATGCTTGCCTGCGGCAAACAACTTCGCCCGAAGGTCGTTAATCTGCTTGGTCTCGGACTGGTCTGCTGGTCTCTCCTCCACTTTCTCCTCGGGTCAACCACCTCCCCGTTGACGATGCTCGGTGATCTCGCCACCCTGCCCGTGCAAAGCGGAATTGATGCCGTGCTGCCAATCATTGGCATCGGAGTGGTGGGTGCGGTAACCATCGTAGGGTTGCGATCTTTAGGCGGAAGCTCGCTGGAGGCCATGAAAAGGAGGGCGAGGCTGGCGGCTGAGCTACGTTTTGCCGCCACGGTGCAAGACATCCGCACTGTCATTCTCTTGCGCCGCCAGCTCGCTTCAGAGCTGCCTCGTGCCAAACCATGGTGGGACCTCAAACGTTCGGTGTTCCCCGGCCGACCGATCTGGCGACGCGGCTGGCGGAGTTTCCTTCGCTGGCCAACATCCCGAATCGCGAGGCTGGCCCTGATCGGAGTGATCGTCGGTCTAGTACTTGGCGGCGCCTGGAGCGGTACGACGCCATTGGTCGCGGTAGCCGGACTGGTCTTGCTAGTCGCGGGCCTTGACCTGATAGAGCCCTTGGCCGAGGAGTTCGACCACCCCACGCGACGCGATTTGATCCCGATGAAAGCAGCTCGCCTCACCAGGCAACATTTGGTCGCTCCGGTCAGCGCGATGGTACTGGTCTCTCTTATCTCAGTCCTGACCACCCTGACCTTGGGAAGTCCGACTCTTGCGATCGTGGTCGGTTCTCTGATGCTGGGGCCAACTGCGATCCTGATCGTCTGCTGCGCTGCACTGAGTGCAACCAACGATCCATACGCCTACATACTCATGCCTCAAATTGGCTATGTCCAGACCGGGCTGCCGATCGTTCTAGCGATTGCCGGCGTTGCGCTTCCAGCCTGGGCCTGCCGCGAAACCCATCGACACGGTGACTCGGTCGCTGCAGCGGCATTATCCACGGAGACGGCGGTGCTCATCGTATGCGCAGCGGTAATCTGGTGGCTCGGCCAGCGCGTATCGCGGCGCGTTACAGTGCAAGCCCGATGACCGGCATTAAAAGCAGACAAGCTCCCGCCCTTCGGGCTGAGGGTTTAAGTCGAAAGTATGGAGAGTTCATGGCCCTTTCGCCACTCGAGCTCGAGATACAGCAAGGCGACATGGTGGCCCTTGTCGGTCCCAATGGAGCGGGCAAGACCACCTTTATGACCATCGTCGCCGGGCTGCTTGAGCCCACTAGCGGGCTCGTACAGATCGGAGGATCTAGAGCTGGCTCGCTGGCCGCTAGAGCCGCCGTTTCCTACATTCCCGACAGTCCAGTCCTCTATGACGATCTAAGCCTCAATGAGCACCTGGAGTACATCGCGGGTCTTCACGGTATCGTTGACTGGAAATCTAAAGCTCAGCGACTTCTCCATCTCCTCAACCTTGAGGCTTGGGGGGATGGCTTGCCCTTGGAATTCAGTCGGGGTATGCGCCAAAAGGCCTCGATAGCGATCGGACTCATCCGGCCCTTTTCCCTTCTCCTAGCCGATGAGCCCTTCGATGGACTCGATCCTGCCAGCAGGAACGTCCTCTTCGATCTTCTGCGAGAGACTTGTCGGTCTGGCTCTGCCGTTGTGGTCTCAACCCATAGAAAGGAGGTCATTGACTTTGCCGGAAGATGTGTCGCGATCACCGAAGGCTCGATCTCCTACGACGGCCCGCCAGATTCGAGCAAGCTTGCGGTTTTACTCCCAGATGAGGAGGGAGAAATGAGAGATTCGATCAGGCGCAGCGAAACGCTTCCGCCATAAACGGGTCGGCCATATCCGGTCGACAGGCCCGGGACATTGCAATGAATGACTCAGATCGAGAGGACCGCCAATGCGCGGTACGGTCTTCGATCTCGACAAGCAACTCGCCAAAGAGGAATACGGCAAGTGGCCCGGTCGCTGTCGCCCCGTCGGGGAATTTGCAGTTCATGCGCCGATTGCGCGCGCTGGATCGAGACAGCATGCCTGCCTTACTGCGTTAGTCAGAGATTCAGCCACCTGCCGAGACCATGACGAGCAAGGGCCGCCCGTGGGCGACCCTTGCCAGGTGCATTGAAACGAGCGCAAGAATCACGGCAGGGTGGGACACGCCCAGCCTCTCTTGCTCGCCGGTGCCCGGGGTGGATTCCGCCGGGCGGCCGAAACAGTGCGGCGCCTAGCGGCCCTGCACCTCCAGTGTCCCCTGAAGCATGTGACTCAAGTAGGACCACCTCCTTTCTCTGGTGAGTAAATTGAATCACATGGCTAGGTCAAAGTTCCCGCTCTCAGGCCACCCTGGTAGGGGTGTCCGTCCCGATAGCCGAGGGCGACGCTGGCGCGCTGGTCCTCCTCATGTCATTCTTGGCCCCTCAGTAAGCGAAGATCAGGGAGATCTCCCCTCCTCGACCGGATCGCGGTCGCTCCGACCGTTGGCACGACCAGAGTCGAAGCCTCATCAGCGGCCTGTTCGTCAAAGGCGGCCGCCGTTCTTCCAACCTTTTGGAAAAAGGCACCAGACAGTCGCGCGAGACTTCCGGACTCCGAGGCCATCGACGACCACGCGATTGAAGGTCCCAGGGGTTCCTCAGGCAGTAACCGAGCCCCCTTTTATCGCCTGCAACCGAAAGTAGAGGACAGCCGCTACAAGTGCCCCAATAGGTGCGGTAAAGGTCGATGCGATGGCGCTGAAGACGATCCGTATCAGCGGCCCATTGGCGATCGCCGCCGCAATTGAGGTGAGCACCAGACCCGCGAAGAAGGCGATCAAGAACGCCACCAGGATGACCCCGAAGACTGGGAGGCCATTTCCGCGGACCAGCGCGCGAGAGCGCTTAAATGACGATAGGACGGTGCAGCGCTCGATTACGATTACCGGCGCAATTACTGCCCATATCGTCAGCAGAATAAGTCCGGGCACAATGAACAGCACAAACCCGATGCCGATTGCTAACCCCGAGAGCAGACCCGCGCCAATCAAGGGCAAAATTACCGGCGTCGCTGATCTCATGAGCGCCCCGACCGATGGCTCACGCCCGTTACCTTTGACCTCACGCACCAAACCAACGACCATGCCTTGGTAGAGGGTGCCAGCAATGGTGGCAACTGCAAGTCCGATCGGCTCCAGGACGAGGTTTTCGCCTATCAGCCCATTCACAATGGCGACAACCAAAAAGAGCCAGAATGCAAGTGGAAGCAAAACACCCGCGCGCGCACTATAGGTCGCAAAGACTTCTCTCAGGGTGCCCCCAACGTCGAGCTTGCGATCCATATCCCCTCTTTCGACTTTGCATTCTCCGCCCCTGCCCAGTCTCTGCATCCGCGCCTGGCACTGGATTCCAGGCTAGAGGCCGGCTCCATGCACTCCGAACTCGCCCATGCTGCGATCCGGGTGCGGCGATCTCAAAATACGACCGCAGGGATGGACGACCCGAGAATCGCAACTCGTTCCACTTCAAATCCGCGTCCTGTGCCGAGGAGTTATGTGTGGGTTGGAAGTTCCTGTCCGAAGGAGGTCCCCCAAGGATTAGCGGCCTCCCATCAAGACAGGCGAGCCGGATCGACCGAATGGAGAATCTCCAAGCCAAGAGCGCGCAGTGGGGAGAAGACACAGCGCCTCGACCCTGGTGCTCCAAAAACGCCCTTGACCCTTTCGCCGCCGGACTTCGGTCCACCGCCCTGACCCTGGTCTGTCTGATATCCGTCCCACCCCACGAACCCTGGGCCCGCCCGAGCGAAAAGTAGTGTTGCGCGGTATCGAGTGTCGCCTCTCCAGGAAGATCCGATCCGAGCTGTCAGGTCTGGCACGCTCTCGCCGAGCTTGACCGCCATGCTCCGCCAAACAAAGTAGCCGAAGGCAGCTGGAAACATCGCAATCCAAGACCGGATTCAATTTCTGAGCCGCGAATCGGCGCGAGCCCTGTCAAGCTAGTCCCGTGTTGGCACTACTGATCATCGTGGTCTCGATAGCCATCGTTGACTCGCTGAACCCCTCGACCATCGCTCCGGCGCTATATCTAGCAACTACGTATCATCCGCGACGCCATGTAGGAGGGTTTATCGTCGGGGTGTTCGTCGTCAACCTACTGGCAGGACTGTTGCTCATGGTCGGTCCCGGTCAACTTCTTTTGGCGGTCATCCCTCGACCCTCACCGACGACAAAGCACGCCATTGAGGTCATCGCCGGCCTCATCATTCTCTCCCTTGCAGGAGTTCTTTGGTCGAGGCGCCGTTTCTTTGCCAGAAGTAACTTTCCGAATGTGAAGAAATCAAGGGCAGGATCAAGTTTGGCGCTCGGAGCCGGAATTGCCGTGATTGAGCTGCCGACAGCTCTCCCCTATTTCGCCGCAATCGCCGCGATAACCGAGTCGGGATTCAATCTGGCGGTTCGACTGGCAATGCTGACTGCCTACAACATCATTTTTGTTTTACCGCTCATCATGATTCTGACTGCCCTGGAGGTACTTGGCGACAATGCAAGTCGCATTCTAGGTCAAGCAAATCGTCAGTTACAGACCCACTGGCCGGCCCTGCTTGCAACATTCGGACTCTTTGTAGGCACGATTATTCTTACTCTGGGAATCGTGGGGCTATCCCATCACCTCTGAAGTCAAGTTGAGTGAGTAGGAGCGCCGGCTGTCGCTAAGGCAACTGCCGCCAATCCAGCACCTACTCCATATCCCTTCCGTGGTCGCAGCTCCACCAACCCCGATTAAATCTGCATTGCGCCGCAGAGCACCCCCTCCAAGAAGCGGTGTACCAAGGCGCTTCCTTTGACACGGCATCGCGGGAGTTTGGTTGATCCAAGCGACGCATATTCGGAGCAGAAGGCGGCAGACGCTCGCTCGGCTGTCCGCTTTGGATTGCCGCCACACCCCCGACCGCAAGGCTCTCGGCAGGACGCCGAGCTCGACCGAGGAGCAGCTCAAGGCCTCAGTCAAGTCAGTTCAAACCTTGCTGAAAGCTGGTGCCCCAGCAAGGACAAGAGGGCACTCACTAGCCACGATCCGGTGCCGGCCCCTCCGATTGAGGCCGACGTGCCGCCTGGCAAGTCTCGGATCGTCGAGCTTGACAGTTCATCGGGGGGCACAAGGTGCCCTGTCTGAAGGTGTTGGGAGTAGCTCCCCGGGCCAGCTCGTCCAAGATCGTTTCCGCCGCCGCGGTAGCCGAGCACAGTGGCGATCTCACAACGGAGCCGGGGGCGATCCGAGGATCTTCTGCCAGTTGGACTCGATCTCAGATCGAAAGCCTTCGAGCTTGAAAGAACACTGGCCCAAGACCCACTACTCGGTGGTCGAGAGGCTGTCGGATCTTCTCACCTCCTACCCGTCGAAAGACCGATCTCCATTGGCAGGACAGGCTATGCGAAGCCGATCAAAAGCCCGGACTAGCCGACCCTCAAAGCCGCCACATCGACCGTCTCTGATGCGAAACCGCGCCAATTGACGTGCCTCAGCTCGAGCGAGATAATTTGGGTCAGTGCAGCGACGAAAGGTCCATCAGCAGGCGACGAAGGCAACCGGGAAGCCCCAGGCGCCTACTTTCTTATCCCTTCCGCAGTGCATTATCGCCATGGACCACCGCGGCATTGTGACCGAGTTCAATGATGCGGCCGAACAACTGCTCGGACACCGGCGCGAGGAGCTGCTCGGACGCGAGCTCGCTGAGTCGATTGTCCCGGTGCATCTCCGCGATCTCCATCGCGGGGGCCTTCTCCACTACCTGCGGACTGGCAAGGGACCACTGATTGGGCGACGCATCGAGCTTTCCGCCCTGCACAGCGACGGCTCGTTGCTCCCAGTTGAGATGGTCCTCACACGTCAGCACGGTTCCGAGCCGCCTATCTTTACTGCTCTCCTGCGAGATCTGAGCGAACCGGACGCGGCGGAGCGAGCACGTGAACACCTAGCCGCGGTCGTGAGGGGCACCCATGATGCCGTCCTCAGTAAGAATCTTAATGGCATCCTTACCTCTTGGAACCCCGCCGCAGAACAGCTCTATGGCTATACCGAGGAGGAGGCTGTCGGTCGACATGTATCCATTCTTATCCCGGCAGATCACCAAAATGAGGAGGAGGAGATCCTTGCGCGAATACGGCAGGGAGAACGGATGGATACCTATGAAACAGAGCGAATCCGCAAAGATGGAGCTCGAATTGATGTTTCGCTAACTGTCTCACCGATCCAAAGTCAGGCGCTGGGCATTATCGGCGCCTCCGTTGTTGCACGCGACATCACGATCGAAAATCGACGTCGCGGCGCCAAAGATTTACTCATCGCAGCGACCCGCGCTTTCGACGCATCGCTTGACCTTGCAGAGACCGCGCGGACCATCGTTGACTCCGCGGTGCCCGAGCTGGCTGAGTTTTGCGTGATCGATTTCGTGCGCGCAGACGGTTGGCTTGGTGACAGCGTTGTCGCTGGAGCGGACTTTGACGCAGCCGCACGGTTGGAGGAGATACGCCAGAGCGTGCCTCTCGACCCCGATGGCGACCACCCCGTCGCACAGGTACTTCGCGCTGGGCGGCCAATGGTCTGGCGGGATCTTACCTCTGCTGAGATGGTACGAAAGGTGAGTCAAAGCGATCAACACCGCCGACTTATGGAGAGTGCGGGCTACAGGTCTGCCGCGGTCGCAGGCCTCATAGCCCGCGGTCGTACCCTCGGGACCCTCTCACTGCTTCACGCACAAACGGACATGCGCTATGACGAAGACGACTTGGAGTTGCTCACCGACATGGCGGACCGTGCCGCAATGGCCCTCGACAATGCGCGCCTTTACAATGAGCGGGAACGGATCGCCAAAAACCTACAACGAGGCCTTAGACCGCCAGAGCCACCCCCGATTCCCGGCCTGGAATTCTCCGTCATTTTCGAAGCAGCTGGCGAAGGAATCGAGATTGGCGGTGACTTTTATGACATCCTCCCCGCCAGGGATGGTTGTTGGATCCTGGTTGGAGATGTGGCCGGCAAGGGAAGCGAGGCGGCTGCCGTTTCGGTCGCACTTCGGCACTCCGTGCGCGCACTCGCTCATGAGATCGATCAGCCTGATGCGGTGCTGCGGCGCGCTAATGACCTCTTGCTCGAGGGGAGGACACTGAACGACTTCGCAACTGCTGTCTTGATGCGAATTAAAAACGAAAACGGCGTCAAGAGCCTGTCCCTAGCCGCCGCCAGGCATCCTGCTGTGATCCACCTAACCCCAAATGGCCCCCAGCTATTGGGAGGAGGCGCGGTCATGGGAGCATTCCCCGACCCTTCAGTGAAAAGCCACAGGGTCGTGCTCGGAAATAATGACACTCTGGTGCTCTGCACAGACGGTTGGCTGGAGGCAGGGCCTCCGACCGCCCACCGCGACCCGCTCATCCTTGCCAGCATGGCTAATTCATTGGCTCACCTGGAGCTAGGCGAGATGACCAGACATCTATTACTGGATGCGATCAAGCGCGGTGGGGGTTGGCTCGAAGACGACATGATCCTGCTCGCGGTGCGCCCCCAGACGATTACCGACTCCTGACTGGCTGTCCGATGGCTGCTCATCGCCTTTCCCACTCGGTGCATCAACTAAGGGCTCTCGTTGAGGACGCAAGCCTCAGCCGAAATGAAGGTGCTACCGCACTTTGACTTAAACACGCCTTGCCAAACAAATGTCGCGGGCCCTGCGAACTCCGTAGTTTCTCCTGCGCCCGCGGGGCCGGTGCCGACCACCCTGCAAGAGCTTATTCTCACGACGCCAACGGCCGATCACTACCATGGGTTGATGCAGACAGACCTCCAACGGTGCCGCCCGCTCAGTTCGCGATTCAGGGGCCGGTGCTTCGCCAAGGGGACCCTGGCTCTTTTGCTCTCATCTGCAGCAACCATTGGTTCATTGGCTCTCGGGACCGCATCCGCGCAGGCCCGCGTCGGCGGCTCGAGCCATGATCCCCCTCGTTCTCACAATCGTTGGTCGTTTCATCGGGGGAAAAACACCAGCAAACAAGGAAGCCCTGAGTTCGATGCTCGCACTTCCGTTATCGGTGGAGCCATAGCTGAACCGGGAACCTTTCCCTGGATGGCATTTGTGTTGAACCAGGCGGTCGGGTTTTCTTGTAGCGGAACGGTGATATCTCCGAACATCGTTCTCACTGCTGGTCATTGTGCTGTGAATTTGGAAACCGGCGTGGTAAATAGGGCCGCCGGCTACCGAGTCGTGACGGGAGCCCTCAATTGGGCTCAACCTGAAAGACAAGTTTCGAGAGTTTCACGAGTACTTGTCTATCCTCATTTCAAAATTGCTGGATCTTTGAGTGGCTGGGGGGATGCCGCTCTGCTCGTACTCTCGACGCCGACAAAGGCACCGGCGATTACCCTTGCCACCGCGGCGGACTCGCAAAGCTTGCGCTTGGGTACGCCAGCGATGATCGCGGGCTGGGGTAACACCTACTACAATCAATTTGAACCGACCGAGCAGCTCATGTGGGCTAACACGGTGGTGGAGGGAAGGCGTTGCGATCGACTTCCCGATTTCAGATTCAAGGCGGGGATTTGCACGGTGGATCCGCCCAGCTATGCAGCGGGCGCCTGCAACGGTGACAGCGGCGGCCCGCTTCTGGCCGCCGGCGCGGTCGGTCAAGGACAAATTGAGATCGGTATCACGCACGGCGGCTATGGTCATTGCTTGACCCGGGCGCCAGATCTGTTCACGCGCGCCGACTTAATCTCAACCTGGGCTAATCGCTGGATAGCGGCTTTGGCTCCGTCGTAGCGAGAAGGCCTCACCCGCATATCTTTTCCGCCTCCAGCTGTTGGTTACTCCCAGCGCGACCGTTCCATCGTGCGCTGTTCGTGTGTCTAGCATCTCAGTCCAGGCGAATCCAATCTCACTGTCAGGCTCAATGGAGGATGTTGACTGCCCTTGAGACTATTAAGCCAATCGTGACCAGTGAGACGAGCGACTGGATGCCCATCACTACCTTGGCGCGAGAGGAAAGCGGCATCGTATCGGTTGGGCTGAACGCCGTCGCATTGGTTAGCGACACGTACATGTAGTCAATGAATTGTGGGCGCCAGCCAATTGGCTCAATCCGATCGTCGGCCATTTGGGGAAAGAGAAAATCGGGTGCCTCATCCTGCCCCGAGGCTCGCTTTCCCGGTCCCCCCCGGTCAGTCTCCCAGAACCACAGGGCAAAGATCAACACGTTGGTCAACCAGATGAGCACCCCCGACCCGATTAGCTGGCGGCCATTCGGCGTGCCATGGTGCAGCAGCTGGTGAGCGAGCAGCGCCAGAGAGGCAGTGTTCGCCACACTCACTAGGCCCGTCAGTCCGAGTGCCATGCGCCGTCTGAGCGGGTGCACGCCCTCCAGGGTCCGGGGTGTAGCCAGCGCCAATCCGATCAAGAGAAGTCCCTCCAAGGCGCTCAGCAGCCCCTTGGGGCCGGGCGTAAGCCGATCTGGCAATAACAACTGCAGGGCGATCGCAGCAAGAACGGTGACCAGGGCAGGCCAAGCTGGTTCCCCCCGCGGGGGCGGCGGATATTGCTTTCCCTCAGGCAACTCGCCCATTGCCTTGGGGACGGATCTCAACACCAAAGGCTGGGGTCGCCCAGGGGCTGATGATTTGTCTGCTGGCGACGGCGACCTCGGGTTTCAAAGGCAGCACCTTCATCACTTCGCCTCGCCGTGAGAATATGCGCCCGCCGGGTATGGGGTCAGAGGAGCGATCCCACTCAGGGAGATGGCGTTTTTGACCGGCTTTGCCTGCGGACGAGATCCGCTGGCGCCGGACGGCTGGACGGCGAATTGCTCGGCGCGAGGGCGCCAGAGAGATCGGCCGCCTTTGCCTAAGGGTCAAGCAGTCGCGCCTTTGGAGCTCGACGCACCAGATAGCTGCCCTCGCGAGTTGCGAACTTCACCACGAAACCGTGAGCAAGGAGCCTCTTGATTGCAGTCCGGCGATCGGCGATCACCGCTCCGATGTGCAATTTTGCGATGAGGCGGGAGGGGTTGGCTTTCCTCCCGTCAAGCAACGCGTAGGTCCCACGGAGCTCCTCAGCCGAGAAGTGTTCCAGCCAACCGTCAAGCTCAACCGGCGTATGCGGCGCTCGCCACAGCATGTAGGAACCGATGCCTGCGTAGCTGGCAATGTGTCCCTCTCTGGGAGGATGTTCGGTGGCGTATCTAACCAGCGTCGAGCCGAGCGGCTGTTCATTTCGGGCAGGGCCGACGGAAAAGACCCATGCGATAGCTGCGGCGGCAGAGGCAGCAAATGCAAGTCCGATCACCGGACGGGGAATGGCCAGGCCACGATCAGGAGCCAAAATGGCGATCTGCATAGCGAGCGCAGGTCCGATGAAGATCAGATTGCGCAGCGCAAGAAGGGCAAAGACGACGAAACCGGCGGTTACGATAAGTGGCCCCAGCGGTCGTGGCGACGACACTTTGGACCACAGCCAAACCGCGAATGCAGCGGCGATCGCAAGGTAAAGTAGTGCCAGCGGCGAATCGAAGGCCGGATCCCATTCGCTGCTGACCAAGGCGATTGCGGGATTTCGGAAGCTGAGAATGTAGGACCAGATCGAGCCGCCAAGCGGCGTCGCAACCGAGATAGTGATCACAGCAAGTGCCCCGGTCAGCGCGAGCACGATGATTCGATGGGCTCCAATTGCATCCGATAGGCCGCGCAGCCGATCGAGTGCAAGCCCGAAGGTGACCATGGCGAGCAGCAGGAGGCCCGCGATGAAGCCGCCGTGGAAGTTCGCCCAGAGAGCGAAGACCAGAAGAATCATCGGGATCCCGATGCGAAAACGCCGGTTGGCCTTGGGCAAGGACCTTGGAACCAACCAGGTCATCACCACAATGCCGACGATCAGCGAGAAGGCAAGCAAGGTAAAACCGGCCGCCCGGGGATGGACAATCACCCACAGGCCCGGACAGTAAAGGGCGGCGAGGGCGACCATCATCGTCGCACCCTTGTGGCGGCAGAGCCAGAGCAAGAGGGCAAGCGGAGCCGCAATCAGGGTCGCGTACGCGATCGTTAGGCCCGTGATCCCAATCAGACGGGAAACTTGATAAACGGTCAGCTCGGTCAGCCATTGCTGGTTTAGCCACGAACTACCCTCGGCAATGGTCGGAAATGGATCGACCGTGGTAAAGCCGTGCTGAGCGATTAGCCGCCCGCCGAGCAGTTGAAGGTAAAGGTCGCCGTCACGAGTCCCATCGAAACAGAGCATCAGCGCCCCGACAAGCAGGACAAGAGCGCCAATCAAGGAGTAGGTGCGCGTCACAGACCCGCCAGGATGTCAACTCTTGCTTATAAAAAACCTAAAGCGCCGCCCGTCACTCGGCTTGGAGCGGGTCTCAGCACAACTAAGCTAAGTGGCGAATCGACGTGCCCGTCAGCTCGCAGGTCAGGGTCGAGGAGATCGCGGAGTTGCTAGCGACTCCGCGAGCCGACAAGGGATGAAGCGGCCGTTGAGCGCTTCAATCGACCAGCTCCCGGTGATCGATGCCCAAGCTGGCTGAGCCTGGCCTCCACACCTCCGCTTCGTCCGATCCGCCCACAAGCACCCCTTAGGGGCCGGCGGACGCTTTCAGGGCCTCGACCAGGGTTGAGGCGTCATAGGCGCCGAAGTGGTGGCGACCGTTGACGAAAAAGGTCGGTGTGCCGGCGGCATCACTCTGCTTTGCCGAACGAAGGTCACGCTGCACCCGCTGGCTCCATGTCTCTGCCTCGAGGTCCTCTGCGATCTGTCCGGCGTTTAGTCCGAGCTCGGCGGCAACCTCAAGCATCGTCTTTTCTGAAAGCTTTGGCTGGGCGGCGAAAAGAGCGTCGTAGTAATCCCAAAACCGACCCTGGGCCGCCGCCGCCTCACTGGCTTCAGCGGCCATCGGCGCAAGAGGATGGCGCTCGGGAATCGGCAGGTGACGAAATGCAAAGAGAAGCCGATCGCCGAGCCGTTCCCGAACCCGACGCAAAACCGACTGGGCTCCGAGACAAAAGGGGCACTGGAAGTCCCCGAACATGACCAGCTGCAGCGGCGCCCCTGCTGAGCCGCGGATGTGATCGATCTCCTCCAGAGGTGGTGAAAGCAGGTCGTCCATGCGAGACGATGTTATGTGCTTGTGCACAACGTCGAGCCTGTACTGATTTTGCTGCTCGCCGCGGCGCTCCTTGTTCGGATCGCCGAGTTCAGCAAGATTCCTGCCCCGATTGTGCTCGTCCTTGGTGGTCTGGCGATTGCGCTCGTCCCAGGCCTCCCCGAGATCGAACTCGATCCGGAAGTCATCTTCCTCATCTTCTTACCGCCCCTGGTCTATGCGGCAGGGTGGCGTACCTCTCCGCAGGAGTTGCGAGCGTTGATGCGGCCGTTGGGGTTGCTTGCGATCGTCTTGGTGTTCCTCACCGCGGCCGCTGTTGCGGTCGTGGCGCATGTCCTGGTGTCAGGGATGAGCTGGGCGGAGGCTGCGGTTCTCGGCGCCGTTCTCGCCCCCACCGATGCCGTCTCGGCAACTTCGATCTTTCGCCGCCTCGGAGCGCCCGAGCGAGTTCGCCTCCTAGTCGAAGGAGAGTCAATGATCAACGACGGCACCTCGCTTGTCATATATCGAATCGCGGTTGGCGTCGCCGTCGGGGGGGCCTTCAGCATCGGTGGGGCTGCTTTAGAATTCGTCGCCGTATCAATCGGAGGCATCGCCGCAGGCCTGATCGTTGGAGCCCTCTCCAATCTAGTCGTTCGTCGCCAGACCGATACGGGTCTGGTCATCGTCCTCACCGTTCTGACCGCTTACAGCGCTTACATCGGCGCCCAGGAGCTCCATGCCTCAGGAGTGCTGGCGGCGGTCGTAGCCGGAGTCTATGCCGGCTACCAGTCGCCTAAATCCCTCGACGCCGACACTCGGCTAAGCGCCGTCGCGTTCTGGAGCGTTCTCGTTTTCGCCCTTGAGATAAGCCTCTTCGTTTTGCTTGGCCTACAGCTGCCCCGCATCGTAGACGTCCTTAATCAGACCTCCTCGGGCGTCAGCCAGCTTCTCGCCCCGGTCGCGGCGATAGCCGCCGTTTCGATCGGCACTCGCCTCGCCTTCGTCTTTGCGATGGGCTCCGATTCCGGAGATACGCTCGGCGAGCGCCTAGCCGTAGGTTGGAGTGGAATGCGAGGCGCCGTTTCACTCGCCGCCGCCCTGGCAGTTCCGCTCAGCGTCGGTCACCGTCCTCAGATCATCTTTCTCAGCTTCGCCCTGATCCTTCTCACCCTGGTCGGCCAGGGTCTCTCCCTGCCCTACATTATCCGCGCCTTACGGCTGGAAGAGAATCGGCGCTGGAGCGATGAGGAGGCAGTGGCCAGAATGGAGGCCGCCCAGGCAGCACTCGATCGAATCGATGAGATCGATGAGGAGGGGCGAGCGAGCGAGTCTCAGCTTCAGCGGCTGCGTGACCTCTACCGAGCGCGCTTCCGCATGTGCGCAGCCGTGCTCGGCGGTGAGGACCCAGATACCGCAGCGCGGCAGGAGCGCCTTGCAGACTATGGCAAGCTCCGTCGTGAGCTGATTGGCGTCGAGCGCGAGGAACTTCTCAACCTGCGCGGCGGCGGGCGCTTGGCCAACACCACGATGCGCCAGATCGAGCGGGACCTAGATCTGGAGGAGGCGCGGATCCGCTCCTAGCTGCTCAGCGGGGCTCCGTTCGCGCTCAGCGCAACCTCAATGTTGCCCCGGGTCGCGTTGGAATACGGACAGACCTGATGGGCGGCGCGGACCAGCTCCACCGCCTCCTCAGGTTCAACTGAGGGAAGCGTCACGTCCAGTGCAACAGCAATTCCAAAGGTACGATCCTCAGCCGCAATCAACCTAACCTTGGAGTCGATCCCTACATCGCCGACCTCGACCTTTTGACGACGGGCGACGGCGGCGAGGGCAGCCTCAAAGCAAGCCGCATAGCCGATCGCGAAAAGTTGCTCAGGGTTGGTTCCGCCGCCCTCTCCGCCCATCTCCTCGGGGGTCCGCAAAGCGACCTCTAGTGCACCGTCGGTGGTTTTTCCCTGACCCGCCGCCCGACCTCCGGTTACGTGGGCCTCGGCTGTGTAGACGACCTTACTCATCGGGCTCCTAACTGGTGGTTACAAGGATAGGACTGTCGGCCTGGACGATCGACCTAACTCGGCGCGACCACGCCGCCGTGGCGGAACTCGATTACGACTTCTTCCATCGTCTCGGCATCGCAGGGCACCATCTCAGGCCAAGGCCGCACCGGCTGCTCGCTGAGCGTCTTGAGCCCGTTCCCGCTAATTACCGCCACGACGGTGTCGTCGGGACCAAGTACGCCCTGTTCTGCGAGCTTCATCGTCGCGGCAATTGTGGTGCCACCGGCGGGCTCGGTCAGAACCCCCTCCGTTGAGGCGACCAACTCCATCGCCTCAATGATCTCCCCATCTGCGGCAGCGGCGGCCGAGCCACCCCTGCTTCGCACGGCGTCGAGCACAAGCGGGCCGTCACCCGGCGCCCCAATTGCCAACGAGCGCGCGAGCGTCTCCGGCTCCTGGGGGATGATCTCCTCACTTTCATCGATGATCGCCTTAACGATTGGTGAGCATCCAACCGGTTGGCCAATATGGAGCTTGATATGGGCGGTCTGCGCAAGCTCGAGAATCTCCAACTCGCCCAGCCCCTTATGCACCCGTGATGAAAGGGTTCCCCCCGCAGCCGGCATCACGATGTGATCGGGCCCATTCCAGCCGAGCTGCTCGACGATCTCAAAGGCAAGCGTCTTGGCTCCCTCCGCATAGAAGGGGCGCAGGGTGATATTTGCGAACTGGATCCCACTCGCTATCGCGAGTTCGCGGCATGCGAGGTTGGCTTCGTCATAGTTGCCGTCGAGCTCGCAGACCTGGGCGCCGAGCGCACGACAGCTTCGCGCCTTGGCTCGCTCGAGGTTTGCGGGATAAAAGATATAGGGCATAAGCCCGGCCCGAGCAGCAAGCGAAGCGGTGGCGGTCCCCACATTGCCGGTCGAAACGCAACCGATCTCAGCCGCGCCAAGCTCAAGTGCGCGGGCGACTGCCATCCCGACAACTCGATCCTTATAAGAGAGCGAGGGTCGGTTGGTCGAATCATCCTTTAGGAAAAGGTTGCGCAGGCCCAGCTCGGCGCCGAGACGCTCGGCGCGAATTAACGGGGTGAATCCAGAAACCTGTCCGACGCGATTCATCGCCTCCGCGCCGACGATCGGCATCAGCTCCTCAAGGCGCCAGAGATTGCGGGGTCGATCGGCAAACTCCAGCTCGGCGATCCTGGCGGCAGCCAGTTCGTAGTCATAGACGACATCAAGGCCCTTCCCGCATGAAGGGCAGCGGAAGGCAGTATCGCGCAGCGGAGCGTGGAAATCACAGGCGTGACAGATCAGCTCGGTCGCACATGAGCGAGTACGCAGGGACCCCTCGTCTCCCGGCGCCAGCTGCGATGACATTGAATGTTTCATGCCGTTGCTCTCATTTGCCAGACCCTAGGCTAGCGATCGGAGGCGAATTAGTCTCGTTTTTTTGATCGGGAAGGGTTTCTGAGCGACCCGGCCATGGGCCGAGAAGGTCAGGGCCCTCCTTGCGCCCCAAGTCCAGCAGCAACTGCTCGGCGAGATGCGGAGCAAAGGGAGCGAGCACCTGAGCAAGCAAAACAAGTGCAGCCAGGAGAGCCACGAAGTCCTCGCGGCAAAGCTCTCCCCGGCGTTTGAGCACACGCTTCTCGAAGTCTTTGATGCGCTCGAAAAGGCGGGTGACGTTGCGCACGGCGGTGTGCATCTGCAGGTCTTCGAGATCGGCGGTAATCCGATCGATCCCATTGACGCACCATTTGCTGAGGCGCTGGCGCAGGAAATCGGTATCGGTAGCCGCCTTGGCATCGATCGGGGATTCCTCAGCGGCGCATATTTTTTGCTGTGCGTACTCCCAGAGCCCCAGCAAGAAGCGACGCGCGAAGCGAATCGCGCCATCGTTCCAGTTGAGCGTTTTGGACGGTCCAGCCGCGTAGAGGACCGCAAGGCGCACCGTATCGGCGCCGTATAGCTCGACTAGATCATCGGGATCGACGACGTTGCCGAGGTGCTTGCTCATCTTGCGTCCCTCCGCGATCACCATCTCGTGGAAGAGGCAGCCGGCGAAGGGCTCGCCGTTGGCCAGGAAGGAAAGCGGACCAATGTCGCGCAGCGCCTTTGTTAGAACTCGTTGATCAAAGACGAAGCCGCCACTGTCGGCTCCGGCAACGAGGCGCTCCGCCGGCAGCCAGCGATGCAGATCGGAATGGGAGAACATCTTCTTGGCACGGCCTGCCGGGGGCACGGCGGCCGGTATCCAAAGCCACAGCGCGTCAAAATGGCAATCCAGCGTGTCGGTCTCGCGCCTTGCCGAACCGCCACAGACCGGGCACGAAACATCGACAAACTCGGGGCGCTCGGCGAGCGGATTGCCTTCTCCGGTCGGCTCGATGTCGCGCGGCAGGCGAACTGGCAGCTGCTTTTGGGGAACCGGCACAGCCCCGCATTGGTTGCAGTAGATCATCGGTATCGGCGTGCCCCAGTAGCGCTGGCGAGAAATTGAGAAGTCCGCGGCGCGGTAGCGCCTTGCCTCCCGCAGCCCTGCCACCACCTTGCCATGCGCGGCCTCTGGCCCGATGCGATCGACGCGTCGTCCGATCGCATCGTCGGCCTCATCGACCGCCGGAATCCCTAGCACCGCGAACGGGCCGTAGCGTGCGTCGACGATCGGGGAGATGAAAACCGGTAAGTCAGCACCAGGACCGATCACAGACATGCCGCTGTCAATCAAAGGCACGTTGGATGCATCGCGGGCGCTGCGCTCCCATCCCCCGGAGCGCAGTTGCTCCAGTCGGGAGCGGCTCTCCACACCAACGACCCAGCGCTCAATCTCGGGATGGCGCGGTGAGAGCAGAACAAAACGCGCCTCAGCAACGAAATCGCGATGGGGAGTGAAGACGGTCAGGGAAAGGCCGTCGGGAGCGCTCAGATCCAGCTCGACCCCATCGCTGCGCCCGAGAATGAAGCGCTGGGTTGCGAGTGAGAGCTCGTCCCAGCCTTCAAGCTGGTCGAGGTTTATGTCGTTCTCCTCAAGATAGGGTGCGACCCGCAAAAACCAGGTCGGGCGGCGAATCAGCCGGACCTCGTTATGGCAGCGCCAACACCGTCCTTCCTCGACCTGAAGCGCGGCGAGCGTGGTCTGACAGTGATCGCACCAGTCAACCGTCGCATCATCTCGGTAGATCAGCCCGGCATCGAGGAGGACGAGGAAGAGCCACTGGGACCAGCGGTACTGGTCCTCATCGGAGCTATAGAAGACCCGGCCATAGTCAAAGGAGAAGCCGAGCCGCCTCATCTGGGCGAGCATGCGCTCTCCGCTACGGCTGACCCAATCGGAGGGGGGCTCGCTGCGCTCGATCGCCGCGAGCTCGGCGGGTAGACCGAAGGCATCAAAGCCGAAGCCGAAGAGCACCGCGTCACCGCGAGCGCGACGAAAGCGTGCATAGGCGTCCCCGATCGCGTAGTCGCGCACGTGTCCCATGTGGAGATTGCCCGATGTAAACGGGCTCGACGGCTTCACGTAGACCCCTCGTTGACCCTCGCTTAGCTCTGGAGTCTCGAATGCACCCCGCTGCGACCATGCCTTCTGTCGGGCGCTCTCCACGGCCCCGGCGTCATAGGTCTTTCTCTCGGTGGTCATCTCCTGCATGCGCCTCGCTGGGAGCTAGACCCACGATCCTCAATCGAAAAGACCGATGCAAAGCCCCGAATAGACATTCAGATTCTAGGCTAGGCGCCGACGCAGCTTGCCACCGAGGCCAAGCCGCGTCTTTGTCGCGCTAAAGCACCGCGAGGGCCGATCTAGCAACATCGTTTGGGGATTCAGACCCCAATCGCAAAGGAACCGCAAATGGCGAGTACCTCTCCACCCACCCCACTTCCGACCCGACGCCTTGGCGATTCGGATCTGGAGGTCTCGGTTGTCGGCCTTGGCTGCAATAACTTCGGTCGGCGCCTTGACCTGGATGGCGCCGAGGCGGTCTTAAATGCGGCACTTGAAGCCGGCATCACTCTGCTTGATACCGCAGATATCTACGGCGGAGCCGGAGCCAGTGAGCAGCTGATTGGGGAGGCGCTTAAGGGCCGCACGAACGAGTTCGTGATCGGGACCAAGTTCGGCATGCAGATACGGGGTGTCGAAGATGCCCCGAATTCGCCCCGCGGCTCGCGTGATTACATCCGCTGGGCTCTCGAGGGATCGTTGCGACGCCTCGGAGTCGAGAGGATTGACCTCTACCAATATCATCAGCCAGACGGGATCACCCCAATCGCAGTGACCCTTTCGGCCTTAAACGAGTTGGTCGAAGAGGGTCTCGTCACTGCAATAGGTTGCTCCAACTTCTCTGCCGCCCAGCTCGAGGAGGCAGAGCGGGTTGCCCGGGATCAGAGTCTGGCGCGATTCGTATCGCTTCAGAATCAATACAGCCTCCTCGAACGCGCCGTCGAGGCTGACGTAGCCCCGACCTGCGCACGGCTGGGGGTCTCGATCCTGCCTTATTTTCCACTCGCAAGCGGTCTGCTCAGCGGCAAGTACCGACGCGGCGAGCCGGCTCCTGAGGGAAGTCGCCTCGCCTCCAGCGGCGAGCCCGCAAGCGAAGAGCAATTTGAGATCATCGAGGCCCTCGCAGCATTCGCCGCACGTCGTGGAGTTTCGGTTCTTGATGTCGCAATCGCCGCCCTAGCAGCGCAGCCCACCGTAGGTTCTGTGATCGCTGGAGCTACGAAGCCCGAACAGGTCGTCGCAAACGTTGCTGCTTTGCGGTGGAAACCAGGTGCCGATGACCTCTCTGTGATCGACCAGATCGCGCCCACTCCGCGCTCCCGATCCAAACGTCCCTCTCAGCAATGAAGGAAGCGGACCCGACTGACCTTAAACCTAACCTCTGCTCGCGCTCGATCGAGCCAGCGAGAGCATGCGCGCATTCCGCACAGCTCGCGGGGATGCAAAGACCGCGTGCTTCCCACCCGTCGCGTGAAGCCGGTCGCCACGCGGGAATCGATCGCCGGCTGCTCAAAGCGGCAAGGCCGATGCACGCCAGCTCGGCTAGACACCCGAGCCAGATTCAGCCAGCAATTCTGAAACCGACGACACCGTCGAGGCGCTACTTGACCTAAGCGCACAGGTAGCGCGTGAGCATCGCAACCGTCTCGCTCGCATAATCCGCTGGGCTGTGACCGGGTCGGGGATGGATAACCAGATCGTGCGTCACCCCCTCGATTATCGATACGACCAGCTCTGCTGAGAGCCGGACATTGGCAGCACTGACCTCATTGCGACTGCCAAGCCATGTCTCCACAGTCTCGACCGCGATCCGCCTGGCGGCGTCAATTTGCTCCTGTAACGCGGCTGGGCGTGGGCACTCCTCGAAGATGACGCGGTGCAGGCGGGGAGAGTCGTCGTGGAGCTTGACCATCGCGGCAACCAATCGCTCCAAACCCTCCTGTACCGGCGGCGGGGTGAGCAAGTAAGCGGCAACAAGCGGCGCTAGATGCTCGTTGCCCTGCCGCAGATGGCGCTCGCTCAAGGCAACGAGAATTGCGTCCTTGTTGGGAAATATTGGTAAAGCGAACCGACGGAGACGCCCGCCCGCCCGGCAATCCGGTTGGTGGTCGCACCGGCATAACCCCTGTGCTCGAAAACGTGAGCAGCGGCCTGGAGGATTGCCGCGAAGGTCTCGCGCGATCGGTCCTGTTTGGGCTCCTTTAGTGGTTTCAACCGCCTCGTCATTGGCGCAGACTCCTGAACTTCAAATGCGAGTTGAAAAACGCGAGTAATTCCTCACAATAGCGATGTGGTTGAAAACTCCCCATCCCAATGGAGGCGCTCAGGGCCCGCTGCCGAGCGCCGCTAGAGCGAAGCTGAGGCAAGACCGCTTCGCCATGCCCGTTCTCGGACTTACGCTCTTGGCTATCTACGGTCTGCTCGCTTTCGGATTGCGCATGGCGATCGAGCTACGCCGGACCGGCCCATCGGGTTTCATAGCCATGCGTGGCTCCGCATCCTCGGTGGAGTGGGCATGCGCCGTACTTTTTGCGACGGCCGTGGTGCTCTGTGTGGCGGGCGTGCTGCTCTCGCTAATCAAGGCGTTGCCCTCAATCGCGGTGCTGAATGGCGAACTCGCCAGCATTCTTGGAGCCATGCTCGCCTGCATCGGAATCGTCCTCACCGTGATTGCTCAACTTACGATGGGCGATGCTTGGCGCATCGGCGTTGCGCCATCGGAGCGGACAGAGCTGGTCACCCACTCCCCTTCTCCTTCGTGCGAAACCCGATCTTCACTGCAATGATCCCCTCCTTCGCCGGCGTTGCCCTGCTCGCACCAAACCTCCTCGCGCTTGGTGGAGCCACCTTGGTGATCGTGGCCCTTGAGCTGCAAACGCGACTGGTCGAGGAGCCCTACCTCTCGATGGTCCATGGCGAGCGATCCGCGTATATGCGGCACGAACCGGTCGCTTCCTTCCAGGAATTGGCCGGTCACGGCTCACCGGCTCGGGCTAAGTGACCCCAATGCAGGTCATCAAGTCAACGGGACTCAGAGGAGGGCGCCATCATCGCCTTTCGATCGCGCATCTGACTGGACAGGGGCAGCCAGATGCCAAGACGATCGGCGTGTCCTCGGGCGAGTAGGGAAAATCCTCGCACGACCCGCGGGGGCGCGATCACCTGCAGAAACACCTTAGATGGTTTTTCGGGGACCAACGGCCTTTTAATCGAGCCGCGGCCCAGCCGCCAACCATCTCCTCAATCAAACAAGGGTCGCGGACACCTGAGGAGTATGATGCTTGCCAGCAAGCAACTATTGAACCTCCTCGATGACAGCATCCAAAGCCAAGATGGGTTCGAAGCTCGATCTAGACAATTGGGACTCCGAGTCAAGCGCACGGCTGCGCGCGGTGATCGGCAAACTTTCTCGCCGCCTGCGACCGACGGTGGCCGGTTCAAGCCTGACCCCATCCCAGATCTCCGTCCTCTTCACAACAGTTCGGCTGGGTCCACTGCGGCTTTCGGAGTTAGCTGAGATCGAGAGTTTGAACCCAACGATGCTCTCCCGAATCACAGCCCAGCTGTGCGACTCTGGCCTGATCCGCCGTTCGGCAGATCCCGGTGATCGACGTGCTGCGCTCGTCCAGGCGACTGCAGCCGGTCGGCGGATCCGTGAGCGAATTCATCTCGAGCGCACGCAGGCGCTTGCCTCCCACGTTGAAACCCTCGAGGAACACCAACGAGATGCGCTTTGGAATGCCCTGCCCGCGCTCGAGGAGCTTGCCCAGCGCCTCTCCATGAAGCGACGATGACTGCTCGCCTGGCAGGCGTCGGGCGTGTCACCTTTGCCGCACTCGCAATACCCAACTACCGGCGCTACATCAGTGGGCAAGCGATCTCTTTGATCGGCACCTGGATGCAGATGGCCGCGCAGTCGTGGCTGGTGCTCACCCTGACCCACTCTCCGGCGACGCTTGGGCTGATCGTGGCCTTGCAGACGCTGCCCGTGCTGCTACTTGGGCCCTACGGCGGCGTTGTTGCAGACCGCATCGACAAGCGCCGACTGATGGTCGTCTTGCAGATTGCGATGGGCCTGCAGGCGCTGGTGCTCGGTGTCCTCACAGTGACCGGCGCCGTGCGCCTTTGGGAGATTGGTGTGCTGGCGATGCTGCTCGGTCTAAACAGCGCCTTCGAGAACCCCGCCCGCCAGTCATTCATGCTCGAGATGGTCGGCCCTGAAAATCTGCGCAACGCGGTAAGTCTCAACTCGGTTCTTGTCAACGTTGCCCGAAGCATCGGCCCCGCAGTCGCGGGGGTGCTGATCGCCACCGTCGGCGAGGGCGTCTGCTTCCTCGTCAATGCTGCCAGCTTCGTCGCTGTGGTCACATCGTTGGTGACGCTTGATCGGCACGCCCTCTCCCCCAGTCCACCAAGCGGTCGCAAACCCGGACAGCTCCGCGAGGGCCTGCGCTACATAAGACAAACGCCCGAGTTGGGTATGCCCCTGCTGATGATGGCCCTCGCGGGCGCCTTGGCATATGAGTTCCAGGTCACGCTTCCCGTGATGGCCCGCGAGGGGCTCCACGTGGGGGCGACCGGCTTCGGCTTTATGACGGCTGCGATGGGGGTTGGCGCAATCGTCGGAGGCCTCTTTGTGGCGAACAGAGGGCGCACCGGTCTACCACCACTGGTTATGTCCGCAACAGCGTTCGGCGTGGTGCTGTTATTTGCCTGCCTGGCACCCAGCCTCCCCTTTGAGCTCATCGCCCTGGCTCTTGCCGGCGGTGCGAGCATCTCGTTCATGTCCACCGGAAACTCCACCCTGCAACTCACCGCAGCACCAAGCATGCGCGGTCGCGTGATGTCTTTGTGGTTCGTCGCCTTCCAGGGCACCACGCCGATCGGCGCCCCAATTGTGGGGTGGGTCATGGCAGAGGTTGGCGCACGCGCTGGCCTCGGCGTCGGAGGAGTGACCTGCCTAGTCGTTGCGATCTTGGGCCTACTGGCGCTGCGCCGCCTCACTTCTGGGCGGGTGCGAGCGACGGTTGCCACCAGCACGAGGTAGAGCGGTCATCTGCCCGGCATCTCGACGGACCGCTGCGGAGCTTGCAGGAAGACATCACGCTGCGCGCCAGCCGCCCCGCTTGGGGGCAGGGGTCCCGCTACACACGAGCTCGACTACTGGCAGCGGTTCGGAAGAGCTAATGGCCTGCTGTTGCGGCGCAAAAAGATGCGCCTCATAGATCGGCCACATCTACATGCAGAATCTGGCGACCATCCAGATGAATCCAATGAAGTTCACCATGCATGTCACGAAGATCCAATAGAACGGGCAACCCCCCGTGGTATCGGCTCGACCGTGCGCCTGCAGGAAGTGATGGGCGGGTCGATCTCACTTGAGGCACCCCTCTGTTTGATGAGGCCTGGGTAGCTGTGACGTAGACAGCGCCAGATCTTTGATCTGCTGGTCGAGTCCTGGCCGTGGATTTGGGATCTCTCCATACCTATCGTTCGGTGTGCGATCTCGATCGGATCAACTTGGCGCCCAAATGGAACGCCAAGGGATAAACCAATCGCGCCCTCGGCCGCCCGCACGCCCTCGGCCGCTCACCCGCCGATCGTTCGAACCCGCTCCCGCCTAAGGCGTCTGATTGGATCCAAGAGGCGCCTTCGCGATCCTCGGGTTCTCCCCGGAAATTGGTAACCAGAGGGCTTTTCTCGACTCGGACACTGGCACCAATCATCGAGGTGCTCGATCGGAGGGCGAGCGTGGCGAGGAGGACGAGCGGGACGCTTGGGGGCGCTGGCGAAGGGTGTCAATCGCGTTGATATCGGCGTCTGCGATGAGCCAAATACGGAAGACCCGCATTGTTGAGCAGAGTGTCAACATCGCCCATCCGATCGACCGATGTCCCAAACTGGGGCGAGATCGCCTAGGTCGGCCGCGATGGGAGGCGCACGCCGCCCTCGGGACCCGGCTGCCTCTCCGCAAACCGCGCTCTCCCGAGTCGCGGCCGGGGGCAACGGGCCCATGTCCTCCGCGGTTTTGGCCCCCCATTTTTGGGTATAACCGACCAACACCGGACTCGCCGACCCAACGAGTCCGAACTCTCCCAGAGAGAATCGCTCGTCGGCCCGGCACGCTCTGTTCCTCCCTGCCAGGGCGTGTCGGCCGGACGGGCTGTAGCGACGAGCAGGCCCTCGGTTGTCTCCTTTGCGAACATTCGCTGAGGTCTTCCACGCGCGTAGATCTCCAGCCCAACGTCTGGCGAGGCACAGGTAGCGCGTCGGGTCCTGCACCAACGCGATCAGCGTCAAGCAGGGGGCGTCTTTGAGATCAAGGAGGCAAGCTGTGGCCGTCGAGCAGTCGCTTCGGTAATCGCCGTTCTGAATCGCGGCGGTCAATTCTCCGGCTGCGGTGGACGCGCTTGTCTTCCCTTGCCAGTGAGATCTGGCTCCGGCAGGGTCGGATCGATATCAGGGGGTCGCCTGTGTGCAAGGCGGGAAGCAGCACTTTCCTCAGCCGGCGCCACCTTCCTTCAGCCGTCACGTAAATGCCGCCCCCTCCGGTGCGAAGCGTTATATCGGCGACCCTTTGATAGGCGCGTATCTCGCGGGCACCGGTGCTCATAGCTGGGCGAGTCAAGGAGGAGGTGTGCTTGGTTAGTCTCAGGCTCATGGCCGCCGGAGCATCATCCACCTCGAGAGCGAAGCCATGGAAGTCCAGGAGACTCCAGACGAAGTCGAAACAGCGATCAATGAAGCATCGACCATGTCGGTTGTGCCCCTCATCCGCTTGACTGCGATAGATGGCACTCGCGTTCTCGTCAACGTGAACCGACTCAGCTCAATCCTGGAACCGCCTACCCCCTCTCCATCGGCCCCAACATCACAAGCAGGTCACCGCGTGATGCTGGAATGAGCCGTCGGGAGAGCGGCGAATCACTCGGGGTTCTCTATCAGCCGCCCACCAAAAAGCCGCCCCGAGAGGCGGCATTTCTGCCTTGGTACAGCGATGCGCCCGGTGGGAATCGAACCCACGACCTTCGGTTGGAAAGACCGATGCTCTTTGGCCCCCTTGCAGAGGCCGTTGACCACTGAGCTACGGGCGCGAACGCGGCTGAGTCTACATTCCGCGCTGCTCCTCGGCCGACGAGCACTCCAAGCATGCATCCTGCGCCAGGAGCCGCTTAGGCGAAGGTCCAAAGCCTGTTGCCGAGGAAGTTAAAGGGCATCGCCACGGCGACCGCAATCGCCTGGGCGGAGAGATCACCCATTTTGGCTGCAGAGACCAAGACCTCAAGAACGACAAGATTGATCGCCAGCGAAGCAAGACTAACCGCGAAAAAGCGGGCGACCTGAAAAGCGGGGTGGCTTTTCCCCGGTCCGAAGGTCCAATATCGGTTCCAGAAAAAATTGTTTGTAACCGCCACGCAAAAGGCACCGATAGCAGCGATTGCGTGATGGACATTGAGGTCTTCAACCAGCACCGCAAAGACGGCAAGATTGATCAGGTAGCCAGAGACGCCGACGATGCCGAACTTGAGCAACTGCCACCAGTTCGCAGGATGACGCGCGGCGGCGCCGAGTCGATCGGCAAACTCCGAGGGGCTCACCGCTGCCCCTGAACGGATTCCGCCAGATGGCCTGGCTTGGTCGAGAACTGGGTGCGATTAACCGAGGAGCGCTGGAAAACTCCGCGCGGGCCGCCGATCAGAGCTACCCTCCCCGGCAGTGATGCCTGCAGCGGCTCGCCATCGATGATCACGGCGTTGCGACGAAATCCCGTGGGGAGCTTGCGCAGCACCCGGAACGGAATCGGAGCGGCATGTTTTGCCGTATAGCGCGTAAGCGTAAGGCGAGAGAATCGCTGCCGCTCGATCGGGCGAAAGGCAGCCGGAAGTCCCAGCGGGCGTCCCGTTACGTAGGACTTCGTAATCACCGCCACTTCGTGCACCGGTGCCGTCCCGCTCTCGACCCGCTGGGAACCATCGTTTAAGTAGAACTCAACCGGGTCGATCGCCAGTTTCCATGTGACTATCGCTCTGGGTATCGTCGGCGGTCCCAGCTCCTGGGCGATCTTGCGCAAGTCGGGTCGCTGCAGGCTGGGTGTCTGGGTCACATAGACATCAAAGGCAACCCAATATGCGAGAAGCACGGTAGCCAGGATCAAGCCGATGCTGCGCGCTCTAGCACTGGCAAACCCGACCGCCGCCGCAGCCGCAATCGGGATCAGAGCTGGAAGCAGGTTGCGCTCCACCACGTAGTCCTTTCCAAGCACCGCGGCAATTGCAGCGAGCACGATGACGCCGAGCCCAACGATCAGGCCAACCCCAGCCGAGCGCTTCTCTCGCTCGCTGCCGCGAAGCATGAGCAGGGCGAAGGCGGCGAGGATCAGGATCACCGGGATGACGGCGAATTTGTTTCGCGGCGGCTCGCCGATCACATGCCCTGTCTCACCGATAGTGAAGCTGGCAAAGGTTTCACCAATCCGCCCCAGCAACGAACTGTGTTCGATCCAGCCGACGTGTTCTGGATTTATCTGGGCGACCAGCAGCGGAATCAATGCCAGTCCGACCAAGACAATCACGCCGACCGCCACCGCCACCCGGCGCCACTCGGCCCGCAGCACGTAGAGCAGCCAGACCGCCTCGATTGCCACTGGGAAGAAGGCGAAGTAATGGCTTGTGAGAGCACCTATCGAGGCCAGCGACCAGAGTGTGAGATCGCGGTTCTCAGCGCTGCGCAGTACGCGCACGAAAAACAGAAACGAGAGCGCCGCAAAAAAAATCAGAAGCGCGTAGGCACGCGCCTCCTGTGAATACCAGATCAGCATTGGGTTGACCGCGACGATCGCTGCGGTGATCAATCCAGTGCGCTTGCCCGATAGTTCTCGGCCAATGAAGTAAGCGACCGGAACCGTGGCCGCCCCAAAGAGAGCTGAGAGAGAGCGCAGACCCACTTCGCCAAGGCCGAAGACCTTGGCCCACCCCCAGGCGATCACGTAGTAAAGGGGCGGGTTTGACTCGCTCAGCTTAACCTCGCTCAGCATGTGGAAGAAGCTGCCGGGCAGAACTCGCCCCGCGGTGATCACCTCGTCGTGGTGATAGCTCTGCAGGCCGAGGGTCGAGAAGCGAATCGCAATTCCAAGCGCGGTGAGGCCGGCGACGGTCCAAAGGACGGTCGAGCGGGCAGGCGCTGTGCGCTGTTTGTCCGTGCCGATTGCGGCAGCCCGAACGGTGGCTGCGGAGGTATCCACGTGTCTAGAGATTCAACAGGCTGGTTTAGATTGCCTTCAAGAGCGAGTAAAGCGAAGTTAAAGGGAGAGCAAGTTCAAGCTCACGGGGTGCAGGTGTTTTGGGGCATCGGTCGGTTGGGGCTGAAGGAAGGTGGCGCTGCTGCGGTCGAGCTTCCCCATCTTTGATCTGGGCGCGTGTCGAGCTGAAATGCTAGGTGCGCGCCCTTGGCCAGCGCGCAATAGGTGGTCCAAGGCTGCCCATAACTACCACCATTGAACCGCATCGTGCGGATATAGGGGGCCCTGGACGGACTGATCGAGACTTTGTGCGGCTTTTGTGGCTTGCCATGTTTTTTGCCCTTCCTGGGCTTTGGCCTCACGTAGGTATAGGCGCTCGCGGTTATCAGGGCCCGCTTGTGATTGGGCAATGCGATCGAGGCCCTTGCGAAGAGCGGGCTGCTGACTGCGAGCAGCCCGACCCCCGGCACCTCAGGATAGAGGCCAAGGGCCCCGAAGACATACCAAGCCGACATCGTTCCCAGGTCGTCGTTTCCGGGATAACCGTCGGGCTGGGTGCTGTATAGGCCAAGCAAAGCTCGGCGTACCGATTCCTGGGTGCGATAGGGACGGTGAGCCCAGTCAAACATCCAAGGAGTCTGCAAGGTCGGCTCATTGCCGAGCAGCGCGTGTTCGGTGTGGGTGCTCCCGTTTAGATCGCGAAGGAAGTAGTCCAACCGCGAGGAGGCCTTGGCGAGCCCACCCATCTGCATAAAAAGGCCCAAGGGGTCCTGAGGCACCATCCAGGTGTACTGGTAGGCGTCGCCCTCAACGAAGCCGCTTCCTTCTCTGGGGTTGTAGGGATTGGGGAATTGGCCGTTTTCATAGCGCGGCTCAATCAGGCCGGTGCTCGAGTCATAGAGGTTGCGCCAATTTCCAGAGCGGGCCATGAATTCGCTATAGACCGTCGGGTTGTGCATCACGCGGGCGGCATACTGGGCGATCGCGAAGTCGTCAACGGTGTACTCCAGCGAGGTCGCCGCCGATCCCCAGACTGCTTCGGGGCTGCCCGTGATCGAGTTCGCTTGAGCGACGTGGGAGTCGAGATTATAGGGGACATATCCCAGCGCCAGATACGCACTCAGCCCCTGCCTCTCGACATAAGAGCCGTTGGTGCTCGTGCACGGCTGCGTCGCCCCTTTCAGCATCGCCGCAAGGGCCGAATTGGTGTCAAAGCCCCCCGCTCCAAAGGCTGCCGCCGAGGCGATTATCGGATCGGCTGGATCCCCCACCATCGTCATGCTCTGCCCGTTTGCATAGGGCCATCGGGGCAAACAGCCACTCTGGTCGGCGTCTATCAACAGCGATCGAATCATGTCCTCTGCGCGTTTTGGTTCGAGTATGGAGAGCAGTTGGATCTCGGTTCGATAGATGTCCCAGCCTGAGAAATCCGCGTACTGCGTGTGGCCGTCGCTGTTGTGAATACGTCCGTCCATGCCGACGTAATCACCGTTGACGTCGTTGAAGGTCCGTGGTGCGATGAAGACGTGGTAGAGCGCGGTGTAGAAGGTGCCGAGCAGGTTGTTGGGGCCGCCGCCGACCTGGATCCGACCCAAGGCGGCGTTCCAGCTGCGCTGAGCGCGATTGGCAATCGTGCCAAAGGCGGTCCCAGGATTTTCGGCGGCCAGGTTTTCACGCGCGCCAGCGACGCTGACGAATGAGACCCCGACCCTGACCATGACGACCTTGCTTTCGGTTGTATTAAAAGTTGCATAGGCCCCAGCGTTGGCGCTAACGGTTGGGTCGGATTCTGGGCCCTGACTTTCACTCGCCGAGGTCGATCCGGGGCTGAAGTTGCTGCCCTGCCAGGTCCCGTAAGCGCCGAAGGGGCGATTGAAGACAGCCGCGAAGTAGACCTTGTAACGAGGTCGTTGTCCGCAGAAGAGCCCGCTGGAGGCGCTGCCGCTGATTTCTTGACCTTCGGGGTTGATCGTCACGCTCGCATAGTCATCGGGCTGGGCGCTGCCGCCGGCGTTGATGAGAATGCTCGAATGCGGGTTGGCGGGGAAGGTGAAGCGCCCGAGGCCGGTTCGAGTCGTCGCCGTCAGTTCAGTGTTTATCGCCGCTCCGTGGACAGGCTTGACCCGCATCGAATAAAAGCCCGGCCGGGCGCGTTCGCCACGATGCGAAAAGCCGGGCTGAAGCTGTCCGTCATAGGTGGAGCGCCTGGCTGAGGTCGAGGCAACCGGGGAGGCCTCGAGTGGTTCGGTCGTGGGCAGGAAGGGGAAATCGCCGTAGAGGGAGCAACCGGCCCCGCTCAGGTGGGTGAGGCTGAAGCCTTTGAGGTGGTGGTTGCGGTAGTCATAACCCCCGGAGCCGGTTTCGTCGGCGGGCACGGTATCGGGGCTCCACTGCACCATGCCAAAGGGAACCGTGGCCCCCGGAAAGTTGTGACCACCGCCGAAGGTCCCGGGCCCCGGCTCGGTACCGGCCAGCGGGTTGACGTAGTCAGCGAGATTGGCCGCAGACGCCGGCGTCGCTGCGATCGCAAGCACGAGCGCAAGAAATGCGCCGAGCGATGGAATTTTTGTCTTCAAGTTTTTCGACTTGCCCTTGCTGAAGAGAGCGCGACCCCCTCTGAGTGCCGACACGTTAGTCGCTGCCCCTGAGGTCAAACACCCAGACTCCGCTATCAGAGCGCCCCCGGCCGCATAGAGTGCCGCCTTAATGCGAGCCCGGATCACCATTTTCGTGGCTGCCGTCGTGGCTGCCGTCGTGCTCTTCGTCGTGCTCGACTCAGGCGGGGGAGGCAAGAATGCGCTGCGCGAATTGCAGCGCCAAAGGCCGGTGCACAAACTCCCCCCTATACCCGGCGCACCGAGTGTCGCGATCATCGCTCCGCGTGATGGCTCCAGGCAAACCAGCGGGGCCGTCGTTGTCCGGGTCACCATCCATAACTTTCACCTCTCCCCCCAACAGTTCGGTCGCGAGCCCGAGCTCGACGAAGGCCACATCCGCTTCCAGCTGCACCGGGCGCCCAACTGCATTGCACCGAGGAGGTTGCGCCGGGCGTTGGCCAACCCGCTGAGCAGCGGCAGGTTGCTCGGGGGCTCCTTCGACTACCCCCAATATTCGGGGCCAAATGGCGTTCTCGCCGAACGGCTTGGTGTCGCCGGCAGCTATTCGCCGGCGACCCGGCCGGTGATCTACTACCACAACCTGCCACCCGGCTACTACCACATAGTGATAAGCCTAGCCAACAACAACGGGACAATGACACAGTTCCACGGGGTCACCAATTTTCAGATCCTGGCGCCACCTGGCCACAAACCGGCGGGCCCGTGCAAGAAGGGTGAAATCCCCAGCACCAAAGCGGCAGCCGCGCTGGAATAGGGGCCCACGTTCAAGCGGGGGGGCCTTTACTTCACTTTGTATAGTGAGGTAGATGGGGAATTACCGCCGCCTAATGGGCTTTTTGCGCCCGTACCGCCGCGAGCTCTGGGGTTCGTTGGTTTTTGCCTGGTTGGCTACCGGAATGTCGGTCCTGATCCCGTGGTTGAGCGGCCGGGCCGTGAACGCGATTGAGAGCGCCGATAAGCCCGATCTGCTCCCACTGGCGCTGGCGATCATCGGTGCCAGCGTATTGAGGATGGGGCTAACGATGGTGAGACGTCTGGTCGCGGGCAAAGTCTCGCTCGCGGTCGAATTCGACCTGCGCCAGCTCTTCTACGCCCACCTGCAGCGGCTCGAGCTGGGCTTCTTTGACTCTCAGCAGACCGGACAGCTGATGTCTCGCGCGACTGTCGATCTGCAGTCGATTCGTTTCTTCCTCGGCTACGGCCTGGTCTTCATCACCCAGGCCCTGCTGACGATCACTCTCGCCAGTGCGGTGATGATCGTGATCAAGCCGTGGCTCGCCCTGATCGCCCTGGCGCCGGCGCCGCTCGTCGTCTTCACCGCCTCGCGCTATAACAGGGTCTCGCGTCCGGCGCTTCAGGAGGTCCAGCAGCGCCTCGCCGAGCTGACCGCGGAGGCCGAGGAGAACATCTCCGGGATCCGCATCGTCAAGGCATTCGCCCGCGAGGAATACCAACTTCACCGATTTCGCCGCGCGGTCGCCCGGGTCTTTGATCAGAGCATCTACTCGACCCGCCTGCAGGCCTTCTTTTCCCCTCTGATTGGGTTGTTGCCACAGATGGGGATCGCTTTGGTCTTGCTAATCGGCGGCCGAGAGGTAATAGCCGGCAATCTCAGCCTCGGCGATTTCGCCGCCTTCTACATCTACCTGGGAATGCTGGCGGGACCGATGCGAATGCTCGGAGTCTCGATGGGAATGGCCCAACGGGCCGTCGCGTCCGGTAACCGGATGTTTGAAATCCTCGATCGCGACCCGGCAATCCAAAGCCCCCCTGGTGCGCCCGCGCTGCCGGCGGGTGGCGGGGAGGTCGAGTTGCGCGCGGTGACCCTTCGATACGACGGTTCTGCGCCTGCGCTTAGCGACGTTGATCTGCGGATCGAAGCGGGTAAGACCGTCGCCCTGGTCGGTCCCTCTGGCTCGGGCAAGACAAGTCTGGTCGCGCTGATCGCAAGGCTCTATGACCCAAGTGAGGGCACAGTCTGGGTCGACGACACCAACGTGCGCGAGGTCGACGTTGTCTCACTTCGATCTGAGATTGCTTTTGTCGCCGATGACAGCTTCCTGTTCACCGCCAGCGTCGCTGAGAACATCGCCTACGCTCATCCGGACGCAACCCGCGAGCAGGTCGAAGCGGCGGCTCGACGTGCCCAGGCCGATGGCTTCATCCGCGAGCTTCCCGCCAGCTACGAGACGCGGGTTGGCGAGCGCGGGCTGACGCTCTCAGGTGGACAACGCCAGCGGATCGCGATCGCCCGCGCGTTGCTCGCGGACCCTCGCATCCTGATCCTCGATGACGCAACCTCATCAGTTGACGCGCGCACCGAGTCGGCGATTAAATCCGGTCTCCAGGAAGCGATGGCTGGGCGCACCACCGTGATCATCGCCCACCGTCTCTCGACCGTCTCTCTGGCCGACGAAGTGGTAGTCATGGATGGGGGGCGAATCGTCGATCGAGGCACCCACGAGGAGCTGCTCAGGCGCTGTGGATTCTACGTTGAGATCGCCGAGCATGGCCTCGCCGACACCGTCTTTTTGCAACGCGACCTCGAGCCCCGCGAGCCGATGGCACAGCTATGAGCGGAGAGGACAAGCGCCCCGGGAGCTCTGCCAAACCCCGCCCGGCCGCGGACCCAGGCGCTGATCAGGGCAGACCCAGTTCAGCGGCCGATCCGCACCCGGGTCCGGCCGATTCCGGGCAACCGCCGGCAGAAAACGCGCCGCGGAATATCTACCTCCTGTTCAGATCGCTCTGGCGCCTGATTCGCGGTGAAGATCAGCGCGCTCGCAAGGTCCGTTGGATGATCAGATTGCTGCGCCCATACCGCGGGCGGATGACTCTGATGTTCATTGCCTTGCTGATCGAGACGGCCGCCGGACTGGCGCCGCCCTACCTCGCGGGTCGGGCAATCGATGTCGGGATCAAGGCTGGAAACCTCAGCGCCCTAGACCTTACGGTGGGCGCCTTCGTACTGGCTGCTTTGATCTATGCGCTCGGAACCTATGCGGAGACCTATCTAGTCGGGTGGGTTGGCACCCGGGCACTGCAGGACCTGCGCGAACGGCTCTTCTCCCATATCCAGTCGATGTCGATCGGCTTCTTCACGCGGCGCAGTCCAGGCGTCCTGATCTCGCGGATGACCAACGATGTCGAGGCCCTCAATCAGCTTGTCACCGATGGGGTGGTGACGATGTTTTCGAGCACTCTGACCCTGGTCGGCGTCGTCGTAATCTTGCTTCTGCTCGACGTGAGACTGGCTCTCGTCACCTTTCTCACCTTCCCCCTGCTGGGAATCGCCAGCCTCGTGTTTCGGATTGTCTCAGCCGGCGCATACCGGGCAACCCGTGAGCGGATCGCAGCGGTGACGGCATATCTGCAGGAGACGTTGAGCGGGGTGCGCGTGGTTCGTAGCTTCGGCCAAGAGCCCAGACACGAGGAGGTGATGACCAATCTCAACGAGCAAAACCGAGCGATAAATATGAAGACGGTCTATCTCAATGCCGCCTACTTCCCGGCCGTCGAATTACTCGCCGCCGTCGGCACCGCGGTGATCCTGCTCTACGGTGGCAGCCAGGCAATCGATGGGGCGATCCAGATCGGGGTGATCGTTTCCTTCGTCGGCTATCTGGTCATCTTTTTCGAACCGATCCAAGAACTCTCCCAGCTCTACACGACCTACCAGCAGGGAATGGCGGCGCTCGACAAGATCTTCGACCTGCTCGAGACCAAACCGGACATGGTCGACGCATCGGGAGCGATTGACCCCGGAACCCTGCGCGGCGAGATTGAGATGGAGGGAGTTTCCTTCGCCTACGCCGACGATGCCCTCGAGCGGGAGAAGCGCGGCGAGCAGGTCGACTGGGCGCTGCGCGAGGTCGACCTGCACGTACCGCCGGGGCAAACCCTCGCCCTGGTTGGGGCCACCGGTGCCGGGAAGTCAACCTTTGCGAAGCTGGTAGCGCGCTTTTATGACCCCCAGACGGGCCGGGTCGCGGTCGACGGCCATGATCTGCGCGGCGTCCAACAGCTGGCCCTGCGCCGCCAGTTGGGGATCGTCCCCCAGGAGGGGTTCCTGTTCTCCGGTAGCGTGCGGGAGAACATCTCCTTCGGACGTCCGGAGGCGAGCCTTGAGGAAATCGAAGAGGCGGTTCAAACCGTTGGTGCAACCGAGTTCGTCGCCGCCTTGGCAGACGGAATCGAGACCGAGGTCGGCGAGCGCGGAGTCCAGCTCTCGGCGGGGCAGCGCCAGCTTGTTGCCTTCGCCCGAGCACTGCTTGCCCAGCCCCGAATCTTGATCCTCGATGAGGCAACTTCCAATGTGGATGTGCGAACTGAGAAAACGATCGAGCGGGGCCTTGAAAAACTCCTGAGCGGCCGCACCGCGATTGTCATTGCGCACCGCCTCTCGACGATTCGTCGGGCAGGCAAGATAGTAGTGCTGGAAGGAGGCAAAATCGCCGAGCAGGGTACGCACGAGGAGTTGATCGATACCGGCGGACCCTATTCACGCCTCTACGGAGCCTGGGCGGAGTCCTCTGCCGCCTAACTACCCCGGTCCAATCCCGCCAGATCCAGTACCGCTCCCGCCACCGCTGCCACCACCTGTTGTCGGCGCCGCGGGCGACCCTTCCGCACCACCGGCTCCACCAGTGTTCGGCGCAGCCTGGGATTCGGGAGCTGCGGTTGGTGCTTCGGGAGTGCTCGTACTCGGAGTCGCGGCTGAGGAGGAAGAGGACGGTGAGGAGGAAGAGGTTGAGGTCGAGGAGGCTGAAGGGGCCCGCGGCCCTTCGCTGCACTTTTTGAAACCGTAGGACTGAGCCGCAGACTGAAAGGAGGTGAGTGCTGACGTGGCGCTCGTCTCAGCGGCGCTGAGCGCGCTGCTATCGCTTCGTTCGTTGGCGAGTTTGGCTTCGCTCTCGGCCTTGGAGAGCGCCTCAGCGGCGCTAATGAACTGTGAGTTGCCGCCGCCTTCTGGCATTTCTAGACCCTTCAGGCTGCTCACCATTCCGGTGTAGATTTCGGCAACCTGACCGACCTGGCTGGAGGAGGCAGTGCTCGAAGAGGAACCGATCGAGCCAACCGCCGCGTTCACCTCCGCACAGATCGCGTCCCCCTGTTTGATGTATTCGGCCCTGCTGAGCCCAGTATTGATCGGAGTTGAGGCAACCGATGCGGTCGAGGTGCTCGTTCCCCCTCCCCCTCCCCCTCCCCCACATCCCGCAATCGCAAGGGTGGCGAATGGCAGCGCAATCAGGCAAATACGTGATCTCATCCGCTCTCGACGCTAGCAGAGCGATTCGACACCATGAGCTTTGATGCGGCGCGCCGATCCCCCAGCGCCCTCCGGAGGGCACCCACGATTACGATCAGCCGGCTCGCTGCCGTTTGAGCGCAGCTGAGCGAGGGGGAGACCAACACACCAGCTCAGCTCTATGCGCCCACCTCGATCGGAGTCGGCGGCGCTCCATGGGCCAGCAACGTGGCGAGCCGGAGGGCAAGATCGCGAGGGGCCAGCTCCTCATCTGCGGCCTCAAGCTCTTTCACCGTCCACCATCGAGACGCCGTCAGTTCAGCCCTCTCGGCCTCTGACATCGCTGAGTGATCGGGCTCAAAATGCGCCACTCGCGCCAAAAACCAACGCTCGTGCTGATCCCACCTGACCCCGCGCCAGGTGAAAACGTGGCGGCGACGCCAGACCTCAGGTCCAAGCCGCAGCTCGGCAAGCCCCGTCTCCTCTTTCACCTCGCGAACCGCGGCCAGGCGCGCATCCTCGCCCCGCTCCAATCCACCTCCCGGTGGAAACCAGAACACCTCTCCTGTCTCGGGGCGTTCGGCCCGAAATAAAAAAAGTCGCTCGGACTCATCGAGCAAAAGAACCCGGGCGGCATGGCGCAGATTGAGGGGGCCATTCATCGACTACCACCCTAAGCAGATCCGCGCGAAAAATGGATCGCCGAGCACTGGCTTATTCATGCGTGCTTTGTTCAAGCTCAATGGCTCGCGCCTCAAACCGGCTTGATGACCTGCCTCTCACCGTTGACAGAGTCCCTCCCACGGCTCCGCCCACGCCCGGCGGATCGGGGGCAGCGAGCTCTCCTTCGTGGCGACGCCTCACCTTTCTTGAGTCTTGTGGTCCTGGCTCAGACCGGGCCAAGCTGCCGATGTCGCCCATCGGAGAGGTCGGACATCGGGGCATCAGGGCGATGGTGAGATCAGTAATCGATAGCTGAAAATTCTTTCATAGCCCATCGCGAGGTAGAGCGGCTCGCCCATCGGTGAGGCCTGAAGAGAGGCGATCTCCGCCCCTAGCTGAAGCCCCGCGTTTGTGGCCGCAGCCGTGGCGGCGCGGCCAAGTCCCTCGCCACGAGCCCCCTTGATCGTTCCGACCCAATAGATCCCGGCGACGCCGTGGCTGACGATGGCCATCGCGATGCTGACCGGCTTGCCATCGAGAGAAGCAAGAAACGCGACCACGTTCTTTGCCACCAGTCCGTGATGGTTCCTGTAGGAGGCGAAAACCTGAGACGGGAAGCCGAGGCTCGAGTATGCCGAGGCGGCGACCCGCCAATAAGCTTCGGCATCCTCAACGGTCGTGACTCGCCGAAGTTCGACTCCCTTTTGGATCTCAGGTTCGGCTGCAGGCCTGTCCAGGATCATCTCGGGCATTTGGTAGGTGGGAACCAGCCCAATCGAGCAAGCTGCCGCGAGAAGCTCGAGGTCAGCAGCCTCATCGCCTCGCACCCAGACGCTGAACCTCCGACCTCGACGGTCAAAGAACGCCTGAGCCCGAGCTAGGAAGTCCTCGGCAGCGATCTCGTCATCGATGCGAAAGGCCGCATTGGAGATCACCGGGTGGGCGTAAGTACCGGATCCAAAGAGCCAACCTGGGTTTGCCTCGATCGCCGCTCCGGGGTCGAGTTCGAACAGCTGCCGTGAACTATCGATCAGGTTGAGATGGATGGGGTCGCGATTGACATCGACACCATATCCTCAGCGCGGAATCCGATCCTCGCGAGCAAGAGTGCCCAAGGCGACGTTCGCGACACCCGCCGGGGAGTATTTCTCCTCGCTCAGAACGCAGTTACCGGCCATACTGTTTAGATGCTGCGGCCCAGGGATTTGAACCCCGACTACCTCGTCCAGAGCGAGGCGTGCTGCCATTACACCAGGCCGCAGGGAGAGACCGGAGAATAACCATCCGGAGTGGAGGTCGATCAGGCACCGAGCTTTGAAAGGTCGCTACCGGTATCGAGAATCTGGGCGGGAGAGACCTCGACACCGGCTGCGAGCAAGCGACGAGCTTGAGACAGGTCTTCAGGCCGTCCGAGACTGAGTGCGCCTGCAACCTTGCCGTCCTTGAGGTAGAAGACCGCGAACTCACCGCTGTCGCGATCGCCACGCCAAAGCTCTTGGTCCCAACCCTGGGCCGGGCCGACGTACTCAAAGCTTGCCCAGTCTGCGAGATCGCTGAAGAAGTAGGGCACCACCTCGTAGTCGAGATCCTCGCCCAGCATGTTGCGAGCGGCGTGCATCCCCTGCTGCATCGCCACATCCCAGTGCTCGACCCGCAAGCGTCTTCCGTGAACCACGCTCTCATAGCTGCAGCAATCCCCCGCCGCGAAGATGCCTGCACTGGAGGTCTGGAGCTTGGAATCGCAGAGGATGCCATCACCGACCGCCAGACCGGCTCGCTGGGCGAGTAAAGCATCGGCACGCACGCCGGCGCCGATCACCACGGCGTCGCATTGGATGCTGCGCCCAGTTTTGGTCACCACCGCCCGGACGCGGCCATCGCCCTCAAATGCCTCCAATTCCTCGCCGCCGAGGACGGTGACTCCCTTGGACTCGATCAGGGTCTGGAACCAACGCCCGACCTCCTCACCAAAGGTCCGCGAGAGGACAACATCCTCGATCATCACCATCGTGCACCTGGCACCCATCGCGGTGAGCGACGCGGCGACCTCGGTCGCGATGTAGCTGCCCCCGATCAGGACAAGGTGCTTTCCCGGCCCACCCTCGGCGCCGATCGCATCGGAATTTCCGAAGGCGCGCAGGTAGTGGATCCCCTCATTCTCGGCGCCCTCAACCCGCAGGATGTTGACCATCGCACCGGTTGCCAGAAGCGCCTTGCCGAACGAAACCTCCTCCCCGCCCTGCAGCATCGCTGTCCTGCTTTGCGGATCGAGTGACATCAGGTTTCGTTGGCGCAGCAGCTCAACTCCATTTTCCTCATACCACGAGAGGGGGTGGACATAGGCATCTGGGCGGGTCGCCTCGCCACGCAGGTACTCCTTGGACAATGGCGGTCGCTCATATGGTGGCTCGGCCTCGCGTCCGACCAAGACGATCGAGCCCTTCGCCCCCCTCCGCCGCAACTCCGCCGCACAGTGAGCAGAGGCCATGCCGCCTCCGACAAGCATGAAGTCAAAGTGGCGATCAGCCACGGTTGGCGCTGCCGCTTCCCTCCGGCCCAAAGAGATCTTTGAGGTCATCCTCCCTGCCTGGATCGAGCACGGCGAGGACCTCATCGCCGGCCTCCAGAACGGTGTCAGGGCCGGGGACAAACCCTCTTCCAGCGCGTAGGACGGAGATCAACAGGCTACCTTCGGGCATCTGCAGATCACCGACCCGCCGCCCGGTCACTCCCGAATCCTGACCGAGCAGCATCTCAATTATCTCGAGCTGCTCTTCTTGTAGGTCGAGAAGATGAACTAGTCCGTACTCGGGGACCTCGTGCTCGAGGAGGCGAAGAATTAGGTCGGTGGCGGAAACCGAGGGCTTGATGTTGAGCAGATCGAAGTGCTGGCGGTTACGAGGATTATTGACGCGGGCGATCACGCGGTCGACCAAGTACTTCTCACGAGCAACCTGGCAGATCAACATGTTGTCCTCATCATCACCGGTGACCGCGATCATCATGTCCGCCCGCTGGATACCGGCCCGCTCGAGCACCCAAAGCTCTGATGCGTCCCCATAGGAGACGTTGTGCTCAAGCTCTTGCTCGACGGTCAGGTAGCGGCGTCGATCGCTCTCGATCACCGTCACCTCGTGTTCCTTCTCGAGTAGCTCGCGAGCCAGGTTCCAGCCGACCTTGCCCGCTCCAACGACGATTATGTACATGGCCTCCTGCTTTCCCTTGGCCGCTTCAGGCAGCTTCCGCTGAGTCGCCCGGCCCGCCGCCATCACGCTTGGCAGCGCCGCTGACGGCGTTTTCCAGCATGTCGATCGCGACCCGGGTGGGACAGACGGTGTGCAGACCCTGACGCTGGTACCACTCGGCCCGCAACGGATCTAGCACCCGGGCGATCACGGTAGGGACCCGGTACCGGCGTTGAGCTATCTGGGCGATGATGATGTTGGTGTTGTCGCCGTCGGTCGAGGCGATGAAGGCATCGGCGGTCTCGATTCCGGCAGCGATCAGCGCCTCGGTCTCGAGACCAGCGCCGACCGTGAAATGACCGCCCAGGTCCTCCCATCCTTTCTCGAGGCCGACCTCGAGCCGAGCATGGGACTCTGGATCCTCGTCGAGGCAAGAAACCTCGTGACCCTCGCGCAACATCGCCCGAGCCAGGGAGGAGCCAACCCGGCCGCAGCCGACGATCAGGATGAACATAGGCCGGATACTAGTCGGCCGCAGAGGGCTGGGCGGCCGGCTCGGGGAAGACCTCCGGCGGGGCAGTCAGAAGCACCCTACAGGGGGCTTTTTTGAGCACGTACTCGGTTGCAGACCCGATCTCGGCGGATTTCGTGGCACCGATCCCACCAAGCGTTGCCCCACCCCTTATCTTGGTCGGCAACTCGGCCCCGACGACTATTGCCTCAGCCTCGCTGCGCCGCGCCGCCTCGACGATCCCGGCACCCACGCTGCGCGCGCGAACGACCTTGGCGCTGACCGCCACATCTTCATACTCCTCGCCAACCTCTTTCGCCCGCCCCAAGGCCCGCCTCGCCTGCTCCTCCCGCTCTGGCGGCAAGTCAGCATCCAACGCCAGGGTAAGCGGAACCTCGACAACGTAGACGAGGTCCAAGCGTGAGCCACCACCCAGGGCCTCAGCCTCCTCCTGCTCGGCCGCGACCAGACGTCCCGCCGTGGCGACGATGTCGTCATCGAGCGTGGTCCCAAATACCGGTACCAAGATATTTCGAAAAGCGACCTCCGGCGTCTGCTTGGTCAGTGCCTGCTCGGTGACCGAGACCCGTTTGGTCAGAGTGGTTTCCTCAAACACCTTGCGATAGACAACGTAGAAGAGAAGTCCGAACGCCATCCAGCAGATTCCAACCCAACGAGCAACGTCGTGGTATGCGAGCACACTGAGAAAAGCGAGCCCGCTGACAAGTGCCGCCACTATCGCCGGAACCGGAAGACTGGCACCGCGCCAGGTCAGGTTCCATGGGATTCGAAAGGGACGCTCTCGATCCGGATCGCTGACTCTGAGCCGGATGATCGAGAGGTGGGCGATGGTGATCGCCAGGGTGGCGCCGAAGGCATAGATACTGGCAAGGAGCTTGATGCTGGTCGGGGCGACGAGCCCGATCGCGATCACCCCTGAAATCGCGATCGCCACATAGGGAGTGGCGTGCCGTTTGCTGAGCTTGCCCAGCCAACTGGGGATCTGGCGGTTGATCGCCAGCGTGTAGATATGGCGCGAAACCCCAAGCATCGAGATACTCGCCGCCCAAAAAAGCACCGGGGTGGCGACCAACGCGACCATCCAGCGCATCACGTCGGCGACCCCAGCGGGGTGAAACGCCGAGACCACACCAAGCACCGGTGCCTCGATGTAGCGACCTCCCAGCGCGGTCTGGGGCCCGTGTGGTCCGGCAACGACGGGCACCGCCATCAGCGCAATCGCCGCCATCCCCGCATAGACAAGTGGCACGGCGACGGCACCCAGCGAGACGATCCGCTTCAGGTCGCGGGGTGCGACGTCGATGTCTGGCGCAAGGTCTGAGGCGGCCTCGATTCCAGCGTAGGCGAGCATCGCGACCACCGCCGCATAGACCGTGCCCTTGAAGCTTGGACTCGTAAACAGGGTGATGTGGGCGGTGAGTCGGTCGGGGTGCCAAACCGCGAGCACGCCGACGCCGATCACCGCGAGCTGGAGGCCGAGATCGGCGAGCGCCAGAAGCGCAATCGAGCGCTGCCTGCCGCGGCCGGTCACGTTGAATACGTTGAGCACGCAGACGGCGACGATGACCAAGGCCGCGACCCCGATCTCCCAGCCGCGCTTGCCAAGGCTTGGAGAGATCGGCTCGAGGTAATGCGGAACCGAGATCGCCGCCAGCGCGATCACAATCAGATAGTCGATCAGAATTGCCCATCCCGCGATGAAGGCGATCAGCTCGTTGAATGCGTGGCGTGCAAAGGTCGAGGAGCCACCCCGCTCGCGAAACATCGCCCCGCCCTCGACATAGCTGAGGGTGGTGAGCCCAAAGAGCAGACCGGCGGCGAGAAAGATCAGCGGGGTGAGGCCGAGGCCGCGATCAGCGACGACCCCGAGGGCGAAGTAAATTGAGAAGCCAACCGCAGAGTAGGCGGCGGCAAAGAGCCAGGGAACTCCGAGGCCACGTCGCAGCAGCGGGTCCGAGCGTGAGCGTTTCGGCTCGTTCATCAGGTCTGCAAGAAACCGCGCCGAAGCCGAGCACGGCCCTCGAGGTTCACCCCAAGCCCCTTTGCACTCATCTCCCCAGCCGTGATGCGGCCCAAAGTCTCCCGGCCCCCACCGCAGTAAACGCTACCCCTAAGACCACTCCGATCGAGAGCGCTCCGCCGCCGGCGGCAAGAGTGCTGACCAAAATGACCAGCCCAACCACCAAAAAGACCAGCGACAGAGCCCTCACCGAACCGCGATAGATGCCCTCGGGCGATGCCATCTATCGCGATTTTAGGCTGCCCTTTGCAGGTGAGTACGGCCAAGCTCCCCGGGCGAAGCGCAACCGCACAGCGCCAGGGCTAGCTCCAGCTCGTCACCGAGCAGCCCCAGCACGCTCCGCACCCCCTCCTCGCCGCCCACTGCGAGCCCCCAAAGAGCCGGGCGCCCGACCATCACCGCCTCGGCCCCAAGCGCCAGGGCGATGGCGACATCGGTGCCGCGGCGCAGACCGCCATCGACAAGAACCGGGGCACGACCGTCGATTGCCTCGACCACCTCCTCAAGCGCATCGGCACTGGCCAGCACACAGTCGAGCTGTCGACCACCATGGTTGGAGACGATCACACCGGCCGCACCGTGCTCAACGGCAAGCGCCGCATCCTCCCCGGTCAGGACTCCCTTGACCAGGACCGGCAGGCTGCAACCAGATGCCAGCTCCTCCAGATCGCGCCAGCTAAGGGTCGGGTCCATCAACGAGAAGGTCTCCTCGATCGTCACCTCACGGTCGATTCCGAGGGCCGCCGCTACGCTGGCAACGCCAAGGCCCGCGGGAATCCGAAAGCCGCTGCGGAGATCACGCTCGCGGCGCCCGCCTCGAGGTGCGTCGACGGTGATTACGATCGCCTCAAAGCCGGAGCCGATCGCCTCCTCAACCAGGGCCCTGGTGATGCCCCCGTCCCTGAAGCAGTAAAGCTGAAACCAGAGCCGCGCCGCCGGAGCCGCGGCCGCAACCTGACTTGGGGTCGCGGTCGCCAAGGTCGATAGACACATCACTGTTTGACTCCCCGCCGCTGCGCGGGCCATTGCCAGCTCGCCCTCGGGGTCAACCAACCGCTGGTAGGCAACCGGTGCAATCACGATCGGCAGCGAGGAGTCGCTTCCCAGAACCTGGGTCCAGGTCTGCACCTGACTCGTATCGGCAAGCACCCGCGGCCGCAGCCGCCACCGACGCCAAGCCGCGACATTGTCGCGCAGAGTGATCTCATCGCAGGCCCCTCCGGCGAAATAGCCGAGCGTTCCGGTCTCCAGCTTCTCCGAGGCGAGCCTCTCGAAGTCGGAGACGTTTATTGGCGAAGCAGAGCTCAGAAGTGAACGATCGGGATGATCAGGATCGCGACGATGTTGGCGACCTTGATCATCGGGTTGATCGCCGGTCCGGCAGTGTCCTTGTAGGGATCGCCCACCGTATCGCCGGTGACCGACGCTGCATGTGCCTCTGAGCCCTTGCCGCCGTGGGCACCATCCTCGATCAGCTTCTTCGCGTTATCCCAGGCACCGCCACCGGCGGTCATTGAGATCGCGGCGAAAAGGCCGACGACGATAACGCCGATCAAAAGGCCGCCGAGGGCGTTGACGCTGAGCAGGCCGACGACCACCGGCACCGCAATCGGGATCAGGGCGGGCAGGATCATCTCCTTCTGGGCGGCGGCGGTGACGATCGCAACGGTTTTACCGTACTCGGGTTTCTCGGTTCCCTCCATGATTCCGGGGTGCTCGCGGAACTGTTTGCGCACCTCCTCGACCACCTGGCCGCCGGCCCGTCCAACCGCCTCGATCGCGAGAGCAACGAAGAGGTAGACCATCATTCCGCCGAGAATCAACCCGATCAGCACTTCGGGACTGGTCAGGTGGAAGAGACTGTTGAGGCTATATCCCGGCGGGGCGTGGCCGCTCAATTCGCTTTTGAAGGCCGCGAACAAAACCAGCGCCGCTAGTGCAGCGGAGCCAATCGCATAGCCCTTGGTCACCGCCTTAGTCGTGTTGCCCACAGCGTCGAGTGGGTCAGTCACGTTGCGGACATCCTCAGGCAGGTTCGCCATCTCCGCGATCCCTCCAGCATTGTCGGTGATCGGCCCGAAGGCATCGAGGGCAACGATCAGCCCGCAAAGTGAAAGCTGGCCCATCACAGCGACCCCGATCCCATAGACCCCGGCCAGCTCATTCGCACCGAGAATGGCCAGGGCCAGAACCAGCGCAGGGGCGGCAGTCGCCTGAAAGCCCTGGGCGAGACCCTGGATGATGTTGGTTGCGTGGCCGGTCTCAGATGCCTTGGCGATGGTCCGAACCGGGCGAAACCGGGTCGATGTGTAGTAGTCGGTGATGACAAAGAGAAAGGCGGTGACAGCGACCCCGATCACAGCGCAGAGCCACAGATCTGTGGTCGTTACCGTCTTGGCTGCGGTGTTCAGGCCAAACCGCACCGGATCGCTCATCAGCCACTTGGTGACCGGATAAAAGGCGGCGATCGAAAGGATCCCCGAGACAATCAGGCCCTGGTACAACGCCCCCTCAACCCGGTCTGACTTGGTCCGTACCGAGAGCGCGCCGATGATCGAGGCGATGATCGCGACGCCACCGATCACCAGCGGATAGATCGCAACCTGGCGGGCAAAATCGCCGCCGGAGCCGGTGAATGTGAGGACCCCGAGCAACATCACCGCGACCGAGGTGACTGCGTAGGTCTCAAACAGATCCGCCGCCATCCCGGCGCAGTCGCCAACGTTGTCTCCGACATTGTCGGCGATTACCGCCGGGTTGCGGGGATCGTCCTCGGGAATTCCCGCCTCCACCTTGCCGACCAGATCGGCGCCAACGTCAGCGGCCTTGGTGAAGATGCCCCCTCCGAGTCGGGCAAATACCGAGATCAGGGAGCCGCCGAAGCCAAGGCCGATCAGCGCGTCGACGGCCTCCTTATCGGTGCTTCCGGTGATGATCAGAATGCCGTAATAACCGGCGACCCCAAGCAACGCCAAGCCAACCACCAGCAGACCTGTGACCGAGCCCCCCTTGAAGGCGGCATCAAGTGCAGGCGGAACGCCGCCGCGGGCCGCCTCTGCCACGCGCGCGTTGGCACGCACCGAGAGATTCATGCCGATGAAGCCCGCGGAACCCGAGAGAAAGCCTCCGAAAACGAACCCGATTGCGGTCTTATAGTCCTGCAGTATCCAGAGCAAGATCGCGATCGGCACAGCGACCGCCGCGATGATCGTGTACTGACGCGTGAGATAGGCCTTGGCGCCTTCCTGCACGGCGCCCGAGATTTCCTGCATCAGCTCGTTGCCCGGCGATTTGGCGAGCAGGCGCTGGGTGATTACCAATCCATACACCACCGCCGCCCCAGCGCAGACGAGCGCGGCGACGACTCCGTAATCGGTCAAGAACTTGGTCAAGTTAGGTTCCTCCGGCTGGTTTAGCGGCGCGGGAGTCTATATGCGGCGCCGCGGTCTCGCCCTGCGACCCAGCAACTAGCCTGTTTTCGTTGCCCGCTCGGCGCTCCTGTAGGTCCGTTTGGTCTCCTCCACCGCGGCACGATAAATATCCTCGATCGCGATTCCGGCCTGAAGCGAGTCGCGTGCTCGCTGCGCACCGTTTCGCGCCGGCCACCCGAGCTCGATCCCAAGACCCAAACGGGCCGGCTCGGTCCAGGCGAGCACTCGATCCAGCTCCGCCCGAGTCTCGACCTCCCGCCGATGTCGAAAGTCGATCATCCGTCCATCCATCCCGTGGCGAATTGCACGCCAAAGGTTCTCCTCGATCTCGCGGTCGGCAAGCGGTTCTCCGCCGCCACCGTAACCACGTTCATCGAAATCCAGGGCCGTCTGGGCAAGGCAGGCTGCGATGAGGCCGGCCAGGGCAAAGGACTCCTCCCCGCTGGTCTGCGCGTCACATATCCGCACCTCGACAGTGCCGAAGTGGTGATGGGGCCGTACGCTCCACCACAGCTGGGTCGACTCGACGATCGAACCGGTCTGCTCCAACATCCCGACAAACTCCGCGTAGCGATCCCAATTGCGAAATCGGGACGGAACCCCGCAGCGAGGAAAGGTTCTCGTGAAGATCTCGGTGCGGACCGTGTGCAAGCCGGAGTTGCGACGATCTAGGAAGGGCGAATTCGCCGAAACGGCGAGCAGCAGCGGCAGTAGCTCCCGCATCCCATCGCAGACTGCGATCGCGCGATCGGCACCGTGGACCCCCATGTGCAGGTGGGTGCTCCAGGTGTTGTTGCGCTGAGCGACCCAGCCAAGGTCCTCGCTGAGGCGGCGGTAGTGCGGCGTGTCAATGATCCGCTGGTCGAGGTAACTGGCCCAGGGGTGAGTCCCCATCGCGCCCAGGACCAGGCCCATCCCGTCGGTCAACTCGAACAATCGGTCGCGGCGCGCGCGCTGGCTGGCCACCGCAGCGGCGAAGGTCTGGGAGCGACCGGAGCGGATCTCGATCTCGGATGCGATCAGCTCCCCAGCGGCTGAGTCGGCGAGCAGCGGATCGGACTGACAGGCAGCATAAATCTCCTCGAAGCGGTGCTCTAGCTCAAGCGTTGCCGGATCAAGGATTGCGAACTCCTCCTCCAGTCCAACCGTGAAGTCGGTGGAGGACTCGAATCTCTCGCGCACGAGGTCGAGGTCTAGGGACAATGATCAGGCGAGGTAGAAGTAGAGCGCGTAGAGCAGATCGACCGCAGGACTGGAGGTGTGGACCGTGACCTCCGGCGGCACCTGGAGCAACTGCTCGGAATAGTTGAAGATTATCTTGACACCGGCCTCGACCAGACGATCGGCAACGTCTTGAGCGGCCGCGGCGGGAACGGCGAGCACGCCGACCACAATCTCCTGCTCGGAGACGACTGCCTCCAGGTCACTGAAATCTCGCACCGAGAGGTCGCCAACCTCGCTTCCAACGACCGCGGGATCGACGTCAAACATGGCGACGATCTGAAAACCGTGGTCGGCGAAGATGTCAGAGCTGGCGATCGCTTGGCCGAGATTGCCAGCGCCAAAGAGGGCGATGTTGTGCTGACCGGAGGTGCGGAGGATCTTGCGAATCTCAGCAACGAGTGAGTCGACCTTGTAGCCGACTCCCCGCTTTCCAAACTTTCCGAAGCCAGAGAGGTCGCGGCGGATCTGGGTAGGGTTGATGTGGGTGTACTCGGAGAGCTCTTGGGAGGAGATCGTCTCTCGGCCCATCTTGCCAGCCTGGGTTAGGACCTGCAGATAGCGCGAAAGTCGCGCCGCGACCCCGAGCGAGAGTCGTTCGGGGTCAATGATCAGCCCCTCCGCCATCTCAGATCCCTCGATTACCGGCTCCATCGCGGCTCACGATATCGAGCCTCGCCCGCAGGCCGACCTGATCGAGCAGAAGTTCGGAAACCACCTGGCGGTCAACCTCGACCACTGGGATCCGCTCCAGGTAGACCCGGAGCAGGCTCTCATCGCTCTCGATATCGACCACCCGCAGCTGAAAGCAATACCCCGTCGCCTGCAGAGCCACAATCGCCTCCAGGGCCAGCTCACAAAGGTGACAGCCGGGGCGCGAATAAACGATCACCTCGCTCATCCATTCACCGCGCCATCACCGGAAGCGAATGCGTCATAGGCGAGGAAGTCGGGGTAAGGGATGGGGTCCGCATACCGCGCCGCAGAGCCGATCATCGCCGCATTGTCGGTGCAAAGCTCGCGCGCGACCAGCTTCAACCGCAGGCCGAGACGCTCACAAAGTGCGGCCACGGCGTCTCTCAAAGGCCCGTTTGCTGCGACTCCCCCACCGAGTGCAACCGCTTTCCAATCGCCTCGCTTTAGGGCGCGCTCGAGCTTGGCGAGAAGTTGTCCGACGACCGCTGCCTGGAACGAAGCGGCCAGATCGGCACGGCTTTCATTAACCGCGCTAGGTCCGAGGTCGCGGGTGCGGTAGACGAGCGCAGTCTTCAGGCCGCTGAAGCTGAAATCGAGGCCCGGATCACGCGTCATCGCCACCGGCAGTGCGAATCCCGCGGGGTCACCCGTCCTTGCCAATTTCTCCAGGGCAGGACCACCCGGATAACCGAGGCCAAGCAATCGCGCGGCCTTATCGAATGCCTCACCCGCGGCATCGTCGAGGGTCTGCCCGAGGACCCTGTGGCAGCCGTGGTCCTCCACCGCAGCCAGCAGAGTGTGCCCTCCACTGGCCAAGAGGCACAGAAACGGTGGCTCCAGCGGATCTGGCTCAAGGAAATTGGCGGCGACGTGCCCCTGCATATGGTTGACGGGAATCAGCGGCACTCGGCGGGGAGCGGCAATCGCCTTCGCGGTAGCGACCCCGACGAGGAGAGCGCCGATCAGACCGGGGCCAGCGGTTACCGCCACTGCTCCGATCTGCTCCAGCGAGACCTCAGCCTCAGACAAAGCCGCCTTGATGACCGGCGCCGCCAGCTCCAGGTGTTGGCGCGAGGCAATCTCGGGTACGACACCGCCAAACAGGGCGTGAGCTCCAACCTGGGAGGAGATCACGCTGCTCAGCACCTGGGGGCCGTCGACGACAGCCGCGCAGGTGTCATCGCAGGAAGTCTCGATCGCGAGAATCAATCCAGCCACATGATCAGCGCGTCCTCGCCGTTGTCGTGGTAATAGCGCGGACGCACTCCGGCGGAGCGGAAACCGAAACGCTCATACATCGCTATCGCGGCGTGGTTTGAGACTCGGACCTCAAGGGTGAAGGGAAGCTCTCCGCGCGCCTCGCTGAGCAGTTTGGAAATCAGTCGACCGGCGACCCCCAAGCGACGGCGATCGGAGGCAACGGCGACGTTCATCAGGTGCCAGACCTGGTCGTAGCGAGAGCACACCGTGTAACCGAGCAACTCATCTCCTGCACTTGCCGCAAGGCAGATACCCGAGGGCTTGGAAAGCTCGAGCACAAACATTGCCAGCGACCACGGCGTCGGAAATGAGCGGCGCTCGATCGCGATCACCGCGGGCAGATCGCTGTAGGCGAGCCGCCTCACCCTGACTTCATGAGATATCTCATCCGGCTGTTTGGAAAGTGTCTCGCTCACGCCAACGCACCGCATCGGGGGGTCTCAGATAAATCGGTTCGAGCAGGCCATCCCCTCGTGCCTCCCCGGCTGCCGCGAGAGCGCAGATCTGCCTCGCGGAGACGCGGTGCACGGGATCGTCATCGTTGGGTATCTCAACGCCGTGTCGGTCCAGCTCTTGGCGAAATCGTAGCGCTCCCGATCCCGCGGCCCGAGGCGGGGGGGAAAGCTTTCCCACCCGTGCGGCTAGCTCCGCGGGCGAGAGAACGAGCGGCTCCCAGAGACGCTCGCCACGGGCCGAATAAAGCGCCGCGAAGATCTCGCCTCGTCGTGCATCGAGAACTGCGAGAGAACCGCGTCCGTCACCGGCCCCCGTGCCCAGTGCCCGCCCGACCGCGTCAAGAGTGCAAACTCCGGCTGTCGGTAGACCCGTGCTCAGCGCCAGGCCGCGGGCGACGGCGATCCCGATCCGCACTCCGGTGAAGGATCCCGGACCAAGACCGACCGCAATTTGGTCGACCGCCAGCCAACCGCCGCTGGCCGCAGCCGCCAACTCGATCTCCTCGAGCAGCACCGATGTGTGGCGGGGCTTACCCCCCTTGGAGGGACCAAAAAGGGACTTGTGCAAGACCTCGTTGCCCCTCGCAGCACAGACCGTGGTGTCGGCGCTCGCGGTATCGAAGCCGACGATGACCAGCGGGATGCTACTTCCGCACGGTGAAGGCGTAGGAGCCAACCCGCTTGTTGGAGACGAACCAGGTCACCGTGTGCTTGCCGAGGATGTTTGAGGTGATCGGATTGACGTAGAGGGTGCCCGCGGTCGCTTCCTGACCGCGCTTGCAGAGGTTTTTGCCGGTTGGAAATTTGACGCACACCGCGTAGGTGACGTTGGCGTCGAGACTCTCGAAGAAGGCGCCCTTTTTGCTTGAGCTTGAACAGGAGTGGGCGGGCGTGGCGTGCTGGGAGACGCCGCATCCAACGTAGTGCTTGTAAGCCGCAGCCCCGGCCTCGGCAGGCGCCGCACTCGCGAGCACCGCAACCCCCAACACCGTCGCGGTCAGCGACTTCAGTCCCTTCATGGAACGCCCTTCCCTTCTGGATCGAGTTTCAAAGCCGATGCTACAAGGCGGGTTCACCTCTCCCAGAACACGCGTGCAGGTCGGTGGATGCGCCTCAGCCGGGAGTAAGGTGACCCTCCCTCGTCCCGAAAGGAGACCCGAGTTGAGGCGATTCACCCACCGGACAACCCCGGTTCTGGCCGTGCTTGCGATCGCGGCTGGCCCAGCGATCCTGGCCGGCTGTGGAAGCAGCACCTCCAACAGCATCAATAACCAAGTCAGCCACGCTAAGGAAGAGGCTAACAAGGCGCTCGAACAGGGCCAAAAACAGCTGAACAAGGCCACCAACCAGGGCCAAAAGACGCTCAAGGAAGTCCAGAACAAGGGCAATGCAGCGATCAACCAGGCCCAGAAGAGCCTCCACAGCAACAAAGTCAGCAAGGAAGCAGAAAAGAAGCTGAACGAAGCCAAGGGGACTGCAAATGAAGCGATTGAAAAGGCCAAGGAACAGTTGAAGCAATCCGGGGGTTGAGCTCAGCTGATCTCGATCTCGCGGCGGTCGCCCCCCGCGTGGCGGAGCCGCACCTGAAGTGCTGGGCGCTTCAGGTGCGGCTCCCCAGTTGGCCACTCGACAAAGGTGACCAGCTGGGGACCGAGGTAATCCTCGAGCAGCGCGGGGTCCTCAGTTTCAAGATTCTGCAATCGGTACAGATCCAGATGAGCAACGATCATCCGTCCATCAAGGTATCGCTGGCCGATCGTGAAAGTAGGGGAGGTGACAGGCCCCTTCACCCCGAGTGAGCGACAGGCACCGCGGATAAGCGTTGTCTTGCCAGCGCCAAGCTCGCCGCTGACCAAGACGAGGTCCCCAGCAACCAAGCGCGCCGCCATACGCGACCCGAGAGCTTCGGTCTCGGCTGCGGAGCGGCTTTCGCTGATCTCCATCGGTCCGCTACCCGAACAAGTCGAGCTGGTCAACCGCAGGAGGAGGTTCGGCCGCCTCCTGATCGGATTCGATTTCCTCGGCGATCTCCCGCACCGGCGCAGGCGCCGGCCCTTCAAGGAGCTCGGCCAAGCGCTCAAAGTCCTCGCGCAAGGTCTCCTTCACCTTCGCAGCACGGAGCGCCGCCGCAGGGTGAAAAAGCGGCATCAAAAACACCGTCAGCCCACCCAGCTCATGGACCTGGGGAGTCCCCCGGACCCTGGTGATCCCGGCGGGGCTGCCGCTCAGCAGCTTGGTTGCGAAGTTGCCCAGTGTGCAGACCACCCGCGGTTCGATCAGGTGGATCTGCTCGAACAGATAGGGCCGGCAGGCTTCAATCTCGGTTGGAAGAGGATCGCGGTTGCCCGGCGGCCTTGACTTCAGCACATTGGCAATAAAGACGCGATCGCGTGACAGTCCGATCCCCTCTAAAAGCTCGCCCAATAGCTTGCCCGCGCGGCCAACGAAGGGAAGGCCCTGGCGATCCTCCTCAGCACCGGGCGCCTCGCCGACGAACATCAAGTCCGCGTCGGCATTGCCGGCACCAAAAACCGCCTTGCCACGGGTCTCGTGGAGGGGACACTTCGTACATGTCTGGACTTCGTTGTAGAGATCGAGCAAGGCGCCACGGCGCTGCTCGGAGGATTGATTCACCGCGGGCCTTTGGCTCGCCGCGGGGGTGGAATCTCACCCGCTGCGCGCTTTTTCCTGGTCGCTGCGAGGCGCTCACCGCGGGCGGTTTCGCGCTCGCGCCTCATCGACTCATCGGAGCGAACCTTGGCGCCGCGCGGTTGGCGGCCCGGGGGCGAAAGAGGCGAGAGCAGTCGCCGTGTACGCCCCGATCCACAGATCGGACAGGCGATGCTCGCGGTGCTTAGGGGAACCAGCTCCTCAAAGTGGGCGGCGCACTTTTCACACTCGAACTCATAGATTGGCATCGGAGTTGTCTGGCCTTTGCAGATATTTAGCCGTTTGGCTCTAACACGCCGCTCTCAGGCATCCTTTGCCCGGGGCGGTTTTCGGTGATTTTCATATATGGCATGCCTTGCTGGTCTTCCCACCTGGCTAGGTAGGGAGACAGGTGAAACCTGTACTGGCGGCGGCGGCCACGCCAGACCAAGACATAGGAGGTAGCGACCGAGGTCTTGGTTGGCTTCGCCATTAGCGCCAGATTTCGTTCGTTTCCGCCACCTCAGGCCAATTATCGCCTGCCGGGGCCGCGAAAGTCCCACGCTCATGATGCCGGCGTTCCTTCACCGGTATCGAGGAAATGCGGCCACTCCGTTGCACCGACATCCCGGGGGGTAGTTCCATCGAGCAGACGGGTCCCAGCCCGAATCCCTGCGACTTTCACCGGATATCTCCGTTTCTAGCGTGGGTGAGAAAGCAACAGCCGATCGGTTGCGCGGCGTTCGGGTTGGCTCGCTCATTCCTAGCCCAACCGCGAACAGGAGGCCTTGATGTCCGGTGAACTGAACGGGAAGCGGATCGCATTCCTCATAGCCAGCGAGGTTGTCGAGCTGAGTGGGCCACTTAGGGCGGTACGCGAGGCCGGTGCCGAAGTCGATCTCCTCGCCCCCGAGGCGGGTGAGCTCCAAGCCTTCAATCACCTCGACAAGGGGGATAAGTTCGATGTCGACCGGACCGTTGCCCACGCTCAAGCAAGCGAATTTGACGGCCTCGTCCTTCCCGCTGGTGTCGCCAACCCCGATCAGCTGCGCACCGAAGCGGCGACGGTCGATTTCATCCGGGCCTTCTTTGGGCGGGCAAGCCGTGCCATTTGCCACGGGCCCTGGACGCTGATCGAGGCCGATATTGTTCGCGGTCGCACCCTGACCTCGTGGCCGAGCTTGCAGACCGACCTGCGCAATGCTCGGGCCGAGTGGGTCGATGAGGAGGTTCATGTGGACCACGGCCTGATCACCAGCCGCAAGCCCGACGGTCTCCCCGCCTTCAATGCAAAGATCATCGACGATTTTGCCGAGGGAGTGCATCAGGGGCCAGCAGGAGAGCGCCCCCGCTTGAGGGGCCCGGCGAGAGGAAAGGAGAAGGCATGCCACCGCGCGGAGTGAGGAAAGGCAGCAAACGCGAGCGCCAGTACAAAGAGATCAAAGCGAGCGAGAAGAAGCAGGGTCGCTCAGACAAACGTGCCGAGGAGATCGCGGCGCGCTCGGTGAACAAGGAAAAGGCTCGCTCGGGCGAGTCGAAAACCTCATCGCGCAGCTCGACCCGCGGCCGCTCGGCAATGAGCCGAGGTGACAAGAAATCGGGCAACGGTCCAGGCGGGCAAACGCGCGAGCAGCTCTACAACGACGCCAAGAAGTTGGGTATCGAGGGGCGCTCGAAGATGAGTAAGGACGAGCTGCAGCACGCGGTTGTGGGCAGAAGCTAGGGAGAACCAGGAGACGAGCTCCAGCACTTCATGCTCGAGGCGCCCGTGCCCTGCTGATCCTCGCGCCACCTGAAACCCGCTCTGATCGTCTCTCCTTCGCGGAAGCGCTCGATCACCTTTGGATCGATCTATGGGCGGCGGCAGACCGCTGGGGTATTTCCAGGCACCACGGCGACCCGGGCAATCGCTGGCGAGGTTGCCCGCTTGGCCCGCCTCCGACCCGGGATTGGACTCGTCCGCGAGCTCAACCGCTGCGAGCACCCGCCCCTGCCATCTGCGGAAGTCCTTAGCCGAGAAATCAGGGCCGATTAACTGCTGGATATAGGAGTTGACATCTTCAGAGCGGACATCGCGCCATTGCCGGCCCTCATGCCAGGCGAGGAGGTCGTCGGGCCCGCGCGGCGCCCGTGCTGGAATACAAAGCTAGCCAGAGCCACCTCACCAATAGCCCACCCGGTGTCGATGCAACTCAAAGATCGAGATCTTGGTTCGCTTCCTTGTTGGCCGCCTCATTTGAGAGCAGCAGGCGGAGCTGTTCTCCTCTCAGCCACCCCGCCAGGCCATCCAGTACAGCTGCAGGCGGCGGCGAAAGGCCTTCGGCTTCTCCGCGTAAAGGCGCCTGCCAAGATCTCTTGCACAGTCCAAGAGCTCGCCTTGGCGGCGCTCGATCATTGCCGCGATTGCGTCACTGTCCTCGATCCGGTCGCGGTCCCCTAGATCCCTGGCGAGTTCCGCAAGATCATGGTGAGCACCGAGGAGATCGGTCAAATCGTGCGTCTGCTCCGCCATCGGTTCTAACAGCTCTGGCCAGACGTCTCGCAGAATCCGTAGCTGATACCAGAGGTCCTTGGCACGTTTTCGCCACTCGTGAACCGCTCCGGAGCCGGGGGCGCTGAGTGCCTTCCTCATTGCCTTGCGGCCTTCCCGATAGCTACGCAGCAGGCCCGGCTCAAGCAGGTCCCAGGAGCACGCATCCACCGACCACCCAAAGATCGCGTCACGACCCTCTCCGAGCTCGATCTCTGCTCGCTTGATTTGGCGTTGCGCCTCGCCCTTGCCGGCGCCGAACGATTGGTCGCGCTCGCGCTCCAGCACGCGCCGCCAGGGCAGTGCTGCTCCGCTGGGGAATTCGTCGGCAAAATGCTCCAGGAGTGCGTTCAGCGTCTCCAGCTTCACCTCGAGATCCCGGCTCGGACCCAGCAAGCGCCCGATGTCGCGGTAGCGTCGGTTTTCGCGACGAAAGCGATCCTCGCCCAGATCCTCGCGGATCAATCGCAGAACAGCACGAAGCTTCTTCATCTCTTTGCGAGCGGCGTGGATCGCAGAGGCAAGGTCTCCGTTCTGGGTCTCACGGAGCTCGCCAAGGGCCTTCTCGACACACCCCTGAGCGATCCGAAGAACGCCCTGATCAGGGCTCTCCTTTCGCCTTAGGCGGTAGGAGCCAAGCCTGGAGTGGGGTTTCTCCGCACTGCTTTCCTCCGAAAAGCTATTCCTTGGCGCCCCGAAACGGGCGAGATTCTGATTTGCGTAACGACCGTCCCCGGTCAGCTCGACCGCGCTGAACCAGGACGGCCGCCGGAATTTGCGGCTCTGCTCTTCGGAGTGAAACTCAACCTCCGCGGTGATCAGTCCTTGCAAGCGGCCCTCGAAGACATCGACCTCCGCGATGAGGCCATCGTCAAGTGGCACCAGGTAGCGAGTCTTGGCGAGACGCTGATCGCGGCTCAGCGGCCAAAGCGCCTCAAACTGATCCGCATCGACGCCGACCTCAACCTCCTCGCGAACCTCACCATGACCCCGCTTGACGGTGATCAGGTGCTCCCCGTCTTGAACCCGCAGACGAATCTCCACCTTGCCCGACACTGCCAGGTATCCCTGCTCTATCGGCGCGGCATCGCAGCTGTGCAGCCACCGGGGAACCTCGGAGAGCAGGAACTTGCGCTCGATCTCAAATGCCATGCCCTGAAAGGTAGTGCGCGAGCTAAGTGCGGACCGCGGTGTATCTCCTTCGGTCCGCTATTGACCCAGCTCCGCGGAGCGGTCGACGGACTTTCCGGGCAGCAACGTAAACGCCTTGATCTTCTCGGAGGCAATCACAAGCTCCTCGCCATGGGAATTGATGCTGACGTTGCCGTGTGGACCGGAGGGAATCGCCTCGTTGTCGACTTCGAGCAGGCCATCAACCTGGTGACCGGTGGTTGCCTCAAGCCTGATCGGAACATCTCCTCCTCGCTCGCCCCGAATCCCCCCCAGCACATCGTGGAACCACGATGGCGACTCCGATGCTGGACGCTCGTAGCGAGTGCCTATGGCGAAGGTCGTCTTCATCGCCTGCGCAATCTATGGCCCGCGGCGCCAGACCGGACCGCTCGGGCCGAATTAAGTCCCTCCCAAGCCGCACACGCCGCCGCCAAGAAGCGACATATTTGGCTTGGCAGAGCCAATCAGCTGCTTTGAGCGATTCTCCCGGCGAGACCATCAGCCGCCATCGAATTCTCCGGGATTGGCGGCTGAAGCGGTTCCGCCCGCCACCGGGTTTGAGTCGAATTTGCGCTGGTCGACCTCCACCCTTCCGATTTCAGCGGCCAATTGCAAAGGCCGGCGGCCGAGCATTTATAATCGTTGCAGGCCGTGACCCATGGGCATGGACCAAATGAAATCCCAACTGAGCAACTCAAGGTCAGCTACTGCCGCCAGCGTTCGGATCATTCGATCCAAACTTGAGCTGCGCGAGGCGCTGTCTGAAACACGCCTGCAGGGTGGATCGATCGCGCTGGTTCCTACTATGGGAGCGCTGCATGCTGGCCACCTGTCCCTGCTGCGCGCCGCCCGCGCTGAGTGCGACCTCGTGGTCATGAGCCTCTTCGTCAATCCGGCCCAATTTGGACCCAACCAGGACCTCGAACGGTATCCGCGCGATGAGCAGCGCGACGCGAGGCTGGCCTCGAGCGTTGGGGTGGACATCATTTATGCGCCGCCGGTCGAAGAGGTCTACCCACCGGGATTCTCAACCACGGTCGCGGTCGACGGCCTGACCGAGGTGCTATGCGGTGATCCGGCGCGGCGCGGCCCCGATCACTTCCGGGCGGTCACCACGGTGGTGGCGAAGCTTTTCAACACGGTCCAGCCTGATCTCGCCTACTTCGGCCAAAAGGACGCACAACAGGCAGTGGTCATTCATCGCATGGTGCGTGACCTGGACTATCCGGTGCGGGTCAGGGTTCTACCCACCGTACGCGAGCCCGATGGCCTCGCGATGAGTTCCCGAAATCAATACCTCGACGCCGAGGATCGAGACAGGGCGGTCGCGATCTCACGGGCGTTGCGGGCAGCCGAGGAGGCGGCCCGAACCGAAAACCTAGAGGCGGCGCTGGGCGCAGCTCGGGCTGAGCTCGCGGCGGCCGGGATCGAGCCCGAGTACCTCGAGGCCCGCGACGCGGAGGGCCTCTACCCGGTCACCGAGGTCAACGGCCGCCCGATTCTTATCGCAATCGCCGCCCACCTCGGCGGTGCCCGCCTGATCGACAACGTCTTGATCAAACCCTGACACAAGCGACGAGGGGAGCCAAATGCAAAGACAGATGCTGAAGTCCAAGATCCACCGGGCAACGATCAGCGCCTGTGACATTGACTACATCGGCAGCATCACAATTGACACCGAGCTGATGGCCAGTGCCGACCTGATCACCAACGAGCAGGTCCATGTCTGGGATATCGACAACGGAGCTCGCTTCATCACCTATGCAATAGATGGCGAAGCCGGTTCGGGAACGATCCAAGTAAACGGCGCTGCGGCCCACCTCACGCGGCCAGGCCACAAGATCATCATCGCCTCCTTCGGCTCCTATGACGAGAGTGACCTTGAGACTTACTCCCCTTTGGTAGTCCACGTCGATCAGGCCAACCGGGCGGTAGCCGTCGACAGCCACCCCGAGGTGCTCCTCTCATGAGCTCCGACCCAAAGCAACAGAGCGTTGGCGAGGATCGAGCGCCGATGACCCTTCCCCGGCTGGCGGAGATGAAACAGGCCGGCGAACCGATCGTGATGGTGACCGCCTATGACCACCCCTCAGCAGTGGTCGCCGAGGAGGCCGGCGTCGACATTGTCTTGGTCGGCGACACCGCGGCGATGGTCGTCCTCGGCTATCCCAGCACCGAGCCGGTCTCAATGGATGAGATGGTGATGCTCGGCAAAGCGGTGCGGCGAGGACTTCGGACCCCACTGATGGTCGGCGACATGCCAATGGGGAGCTATGAGTCAAGCAATGAGCTGGCGGTCCAAAATGCCCAACGCCTGGTTAAGGAGACCGGCTGCCAGGTCGTGAAGCTTGAGGCTGGAGGCACCTCGGTGGAGCGGGCGAGAGCGATTATCCGCTCCGGGATCGCGGTTATGGGCCACGTCGGGCTGACTCCACAAACCGCCACGGCTCTGGGCGGATACAAAACCCAGGGCAAGACGCTAAACGGTGCGATTCACCTCTGCGAGGATGCCCTGGCCCTGCAGTCCGTTGGCTGTTTCGCGATCGTCTTTGAGGCGGTACCAGCCGCGGTGACCGAAATGATCGTCGAGCGCCTCGAGATTCCGACAATCGGGATCGGTGCCGGCCCCGCGACCAGTGGACAGGTGCTCGTCTTCCACGATCTGCTCGGGATCACAACCGGCCGAATGGCGAAATTCGTCAAACGCTATGCCGATGTCCACGAGGTTATGGTGTCCGGCGTTCGTGACTACGCCGATGAGGTCCGCTCCCACCACTTCCCCGAAGCCGACCATGTCTACGGCGTGGAGCCGGCTGAGCTTGACGCATTCAGGCGCTACCTGGACCAGGAGAGCCTGAGCTCGCAAAAAGCGTGGGCCTGGGAGCCACTACCCTAGTGCTTTGTCTCAGTTTTAGCTGGTGATTTGATCGAGGCTGACGCGTCCCCGTCGGACCTTTTCGAGGATCTGCTCGGCGGTCGCGGTCCACACGAAGGGCTTGGGGTCTTGGTTGTTGGCTTTGAGGTAGGCCTCGATCGCGGTGATCAGATCGGGCACCGAGTGAAATACACCGCGGCGGATCGCCTTGTCGGTGAGTTTGCCGAACCAGCGCTCGATCAGGTTCAGCCACGAGCTCGAGGTGGGAGTGAAGTGCAGGTGAAAGCGCGGGTGCTTGAGGAGCCACTTTTGGACGTTGGCGTGCTTGTGAGTTGAGTAGTTATCGAGGATCAGGTGGATCTCAAGACCCTCGGGGACCTGGCGCTCGATCGTGCGCAGGAACTTCAGAAACTCGCTGTGGCGGTGGCGTGGCAGGCACTCACCGATCACCGCGCCGCTCAGCACGTCAAGAGCGGCAAACAACGTGGTGGTGCCGTTGCGCTTGAAGTCGTGGGTCATCGTGCCGGCACGACCCACCTTCATCGGTAGCGAGGCCTGGGTGCGATCGAGTGCCTGGATCTGGCTCTTCTCATCCATGCACAACACCACCGCCTTCTCCGGCGGGTTGAGGTAGAGGCCGACGACGTCGATCAGCTTCTCCTCAAAGTGGCGATCGCCCGAGAGCTTGAAGGTCTCCACGCGGTGGGGCTTTAGCCCCCGCGCCGACCAGATCCGCTGCACCGTCGCCGGGCTGACACCCTGCGCCTTGGCCATCGAACGACAGCTCCAGTGCGTCTCGCCCTGCGGCTTATCGTGCAGCGTCGCACGGACGATGTCAGCGACCTTCTGAGGCGGGATCGAGGGCTTGCGACCCCGTCCCGCCCGAACCCCCGAGAGTGCCGTCAGACCCTCCTGCGCGAAGCGCCGCCGCCACGACGTCACCGTCGCCGGGCTGACACCTACCTGGGCGGCGATCCTGGTGCTCGCCTCTCCCGCAGATGCCATCAGCAGGACCCGCGCGCATTGGACATCGCGGTGGGCAGCAGTTCTCGATCCCGAGAGGCGCTGGAGTACCTCGCGCTGCTCCTCGCTGAGCGTCAGAGCGGCGGTGGGAGGGCGCATAGGTCACCCTACCACAAAAGCCACTTATTTAGGAGACACTACACTAGTTAGGAGCACCGAGACTCAGGCGTCGCCCCGCACGGCGCTGGCCTGCTCCCACGATCGTCGACTCCTGGCAAGAGCTCCCGGGCGCGTGATTGTGCTGATCAGTTCGAGCTCATCGCGTCGAGGCGCCCACCCCCGAAGCGCTCTCCCATCTGGCCGCCCCTTCACCAACTCAGAGGAAGGGGGAGCCTTGTCGAGATCAGAGCGCCTGGTGACCGGCCTTGGGGTCAAGCGTGGCGAACTCGATTCGCGAGATCGGCTTTGCCGGGGCACCTGCAGCGATCGTGCCCGCGGGGACGTCGCGGGTGACCACCGAGTTGGCACCGATCACGCACCGATCTCCAATCCTCACCCCACTAGTGATCACGCAGTTGACACCAAACCAACAGTTGGAGCCGATCTCAACTGGACCCTTGCTGGTGAAGCCCTGCTCGGTGATCGGTCGGCTTGGATCATCGAATCGGTGCTCGGCATCGCCAACGAAGCATCCATTGGCGAACATCACATGATCACCGATCACAATCCGCTCCAAAGCGGCAATCATCGTGTTGCGGTTGAGGAAGCACCCCTCACCAATCTCGATCCGGGCTTGCCCCGGCAGGGTGAGCCAACAACCGGGCTCAAGCAGCGTCCCCTCACCGATCTTGAGGCGGCCCTCATCCAGCGCCTCGAGCACCTCGCCCTCAATCGGAGCGCGAATGAAGAACCTACCGCGAGCGGCGTGGCGGGCGATTCGCCATCTGCGCAGGGGCCGATGATTGCGCTCATACCAGCGGCGCTTTGCCCACCACAGCCTCCAATCCCCTCGCTCTAACATCCACCTAGCTTTCCAAACGCCCCCCCAGTAGGGTCGGCTCGCAACCTGGCCAGGAGGGATCGAGCGTGAATTCAAGTGAAGGCGAACTGCGGGGAGGCATCGACCTCGGTGGAACGAAGATTCAAACCGCGATCGTTGATACCGCAGGCAAGGTGCGCGGCGAGTCGCGCCGCCAGACGCCTACCAACGGCGGCCCCAAGGATGTAGCGGCCGAGATGGCGATCGCACTCGAGGAGGCGGCCGCACAGGCAAAGGTCGATCCAGCTTGCCTCGCCGGTATCGGAGTCGGCTCCCCGGGAGATGTCGATGAGAAGACCGGGACCGTCTCGGCGGCGCGCAACTTACCGGGCTGGGAAGGCAGCTTTGCGCTCGCTGAGACGCTCGCCAAGGACCTCGGGACGGAGGTCCGCCTCGGCAATGACGTGCAGGTGGCGACCGAGGCTGAGTTCCGACTTGGTGCCGGAAGGGAGTTCCAGAGCCTGATCGGAGTCTTCTGGGGGACGGGTGTGGGCGGCGGGCTGATTCTTGATGGAAGGCCCTGGATCGGCCGCGGCGCCGCCGGGGAGATCGGCCATATGGTGATCAAGCGGGGCGGGGCCAAATGCCCTTGCGGGCGGAGCGGCTGCCTTGAGGCCTACGCCGGGAGGGCGGCGATGGAAGCCGAGGCCCGAGCCCGGCATAAGGCCGGCACGAAGACCGACCTATTCAAGCTCATGCACAAACATGACCGCGACCGACTAACCAGCGGGATCTGGGAGCGAGCCCTCGATCACGGCGACGATCTCGCCGAAAGCCTCATCAGGCGCGCGATCGAGGCACTCGGCACCGGAATAGCCTCCGCCGTCAACCTGCTTGACCCAGAAGCGGTGATTCTCGGTGGCGGTCTCGGGATTCGCTTCGGCGAGCGCTATATGGATGCCCTTGCCGAGGAGATGGGAAGGCACCTGTTCGTCAACGAACGCCCGCCTGCGGTTCGGGTCGCCGCGCTCGGGGACCTGGGCGGGGCGATCGGTGCATCCCTACTGTTCACCCGGTAGCCAATTAGGCGGCGAGCGGCTCGCGTCGCTTGCGAGGCGCACGCTTGCGCTTCGGGGTCCCGACAAGATCTGCGAGGAAGCGCCCGGTATAGGAGGACCGGACTGCAGCAACCTCCTCGGGCGTACCGGTGGCAACCACCTCCCCCCCCTCCTCGCCGCCCTCGGGCCCGAGATCGATCAACCGATCGGCGGTCTTGATCACGTCGAGGTTGTGCTCGATCACAACGACAGTATTGCCGGCGTCAACCAGCCGACCGAGCACGTCGAGCAGTCGCTGCACATCGGCGAAGTGCAGGCCGGTGGTCGGCTCATCGAGGATGTAGAGGGTGTCACCGGTTGCAACCTTGGAAAGCTCACTCGCCAGCTTCACCCGCTGTGCCTCCCCCCCTGAGAGCGTTGTCGCCGCCTGACCAAGGCGAATGTAGTCCAGTCCAACGTCGTGCAGGGTGCGCAGGCGGCGGGCGATCTTCGGCACGTTCTCGAAAAACGCAAGGGCATCCTCGACTGACATCTCCAACACCTCGGCGATGCTCTTGCCCTTGAAATGAACCTCGAGAGTCTCGCGGTTATAGCGCTTGCCGTGACACTGTTCGCAGGGAACGTAGACGTCGGGCAAGAAGTGCATCTCGATCTTGATCTGCCCGTCTCCACGACAAACCTCGCAGCGCCCGCCCTTGACGTTGAAGCTGAAGCGCCCCGGCTTATATCCGCGCGCCCGCGCCTCCTGGGTCTGCGCGAAGAGCTGGCGAATATGGTCGAAAACGTTGGTGTAGGTGGCCGGGTTGGAGCGCGGGGTTCGGCCGATCGGGGACTGGTCGATGTTGATGATCTTGTCGATCTGGTTGAGCCCGTCGATCCCATCGTGAGCACCAGGGCGCAGCTTTGCCTGGTGCAGGCGATTGGCGACCGCGTGGTGCAGGGTCTCATTGACGAGGGTCGACTTACCCGAGCCCGAGACTCCTGTCACGCAACAGAAGATGCCGAGAGGAATTGCTACGTCGATGTCTTTTAGATTGTGCTCGCGGGCGCCCCGTATGAGCAGTGCGCCCCGCGGATCGCGCCGCACACCTGGAACCTCGATCTTGCGCTTGCCGGAGAGGTACTGACCGGTGAGCGAGGCTGGATTACGCGATACCTGAGCGGGAGTTCCCTCGGCGATCACGTAACCGCCGTGCTCACCTGCGCCGGGCCCCAGATCGAGCAGATGGTCGGCAGCCATCATCGTTCCCTCATCGTGCTCGACCACAATCACCGTGTTGCCGAGGTCGCGGAGCCGATCGAGGGTCGCGATCAGCTTTTCGTTGTCGCGCTGGTGCAGGCCGATCGATGGCTCATCGAGCACGTACATGACGCCTACCAGGCTGGAGCCGATCTGGGTAGCGAGGCGAATCCGCTGCGCCTCACCGCCCGAAAGCGAGCGTGCCGAGCGATCGAGAGAGAGATAGCCGATCCCAACATTCTCGAGAAAGGTCAACCGTTCGGATATCTCGCGCACGATCAATCGAGCAATCGCGCGCTCGGTCTCGTTCAGATGCAGTGCAGCGATCCACTCAGCCGCAGAGCGCGCCGACATCGCGCTGTAATCGGAGATGCTGATTCCGCCGATCTTTACCGCCAGGCTCTCCGGCCGCAGCCGCGCGCCCTTGCACTGCGGACACGGCCGCTCTGCCATGTAGCCCTCGATCCGTTCGCGATTTGACTCCGAATCGGTCTCCTCGTAGCGCCGCTGCAGGTTGTTCACGATCCCTTCAAAACGAACCCGATAGGAGCGGCGCCGACCAAAGCGGTTGGTATAGGTCACCTGGTGGCGCTCCTCGCCGGTTCCGTCGAGGAATATCTCGCGCTCTGACTTCTTCAACTTCGCCCAGGGCCTGTCGACATCGACCCCGTACTCCCTGGCGACGGCGGCGATCAACCGCCTCCAGTAGGCGGTAATTCCACGGTTCCACGGTTGAAGGGCGCCCTCGGCGAGCGAAAGGGTCGGGTCGGGGACGACCAGTTCGGGATCGATCACGCGCTGAAAGCCAAGACCGTGACAGCCCTCGCAGGCCCCGTGGGGAGAGTTAAAGGAGAAAATCCGCGGCTCGAGCTCGGGGATCGAGGTACCGCAGTTGAGACAGGCAAACTGCTCACTGAAGAAGAGCTGCTCGGCGGCGGACCCATTGATGATCTCGACCTCCACCAGCCCAGCGGCAAGCCCCGCGGCCGCCTCCACGGACTCCGAGAGGCGGCGCCGGAGATCCGCCTTCATCACGAGCCGATCGACGATTACCGAGACATCGTGTTTGAACTTTTTATCGAGGACGATCTCCTCGTCGAGACGACGAAGCTCGCCGTTAACCTTGACCCTCGAGTAGCCCTCCAGGCGCATCTGCTCAAAGAGCTTTCCGTACTCTCCTTTTCTGCCGCGCACGACAGGCGCCATCACCATGAACCTCGTCCCCTGCTCAAGGGTCATCAGCCGGTCAACAATCTGCTCCTGGGACTGTCCTGCGATCAGCTCGCCGCAGGTCGGGCAGTGGGGGATGCCGATTCGCGCCCACAGCAACCGCAGGTAGTCATGGATCTCGGTCACCGTGCCAACCGTGGAGCGGGGATTGCGCGAGGTCGTCTTCTGGTCGATTGAAATCGCCGGCGAGAGACCCTCGATCGAGTCGACGTCGGGCTTCTCCATCAGGCCGAGGAACTGGCGCGCGTAGGCAGATAGCGACTCCACGTAGCGACGCTGGCCCTCGGCATAGATCGTGTCGAAGGCAAGGCTCGACTTACCAGAACCCGAGAGCCCGGTAATCACGATCAGCGCGTCGCGCGGCAACTCAACATTGACGTCTTTGAGATTGTGCTCACGGGCACCTGAAATGACGATTCGATCCGAAGCCGGCACTTCAAGCGATTCTACGCAGGCGAACGGTTGTTCCCCTCCCGACTCGTAAACGCCCGGCGCCCTGGACCTACTCTGGATGGGGCAAAACCTCCGAGCAAGGCAACCAAATGCACGGCGCAGCTTCTCAAATGCGAGCTGGGCGCCCGGCCGATTCCGCGAGAGCCTTTAGCGCGCCAATCTGCGGCTCCGATCCGATCCGCTCGCACAGTGAGTAGCCTCCAACCAGATCAGTCGAGCACTGGTCGGTTTCGCCGGGCTGCAGGCGATTGATTGGCGCCACAGCGGTCCTGGCTCGAGCGCGGCTCCGGCCACGTTCGTCTGAATTCGGACCCCTCAGGATGTCCGTGAGCGGGCTTGATGTCGGCAACCTGGTTGGAGCCGAGCTCCCTTGCCCCTTGCCGCAATCTGAGACGTCGGCTTAGGCACCGGTCCGGATTCCGTCGAGGTCGCGGCGCAGCTCTTTGAGCTCGTCACGAAGGCGTGCGGCCTCCTCAAAGCGCAGATCCTCCGCTGCGCGAAGCATCTCCTCCTCCAACGCGACGATCGTTCGCTCCAGCTCGGCCGGGCTGGCAAAGTCCTCGCTGCGTTTGCGTCGCCGCCTACGCGGCGAGCGATCCTCCATCGCGAGGAACTCGCTCATCTCTGAGATTCCCTTGCGCACCGTCTCGGGCGTGATTCCGTGTTCCTCGTTATAGGCCAGCTGGATCGCGCGGCGTCGGTCGGTCTCGCGGATCGCCGCTCGCATCGAGTCGGTCTCGCGATCGGCATACATCAGCACCCGTCCGTTGACATTGCGTGCCGCCCGACCGATCGTCTGTACCAGGCTCGTCTCGCCGCGCAGGAAGCCCTCCTTGTCGGCGTCAAGAATCGCAACCAAGGAAACCTCGGGTAGATCAAGGCCCTCGCGCAAAAGGTTGACCCCGACCAAGACGTCGTAATCGCCCAGACGCAGATCGCGGATGATCTGAATCCGTTCCAGAGTGTCGATCTCAGAGTGCAGGTATCGCACCTTGATCCCGTACTCGAGCAGGTAGGCGCTCAGGTCCTCGGCCATCTTCTTGGTCAGAGTGGTGACCAATACCCGGTCTCCCGACTCGGCCCGGACCCTGATTTCATTCATCAGGTCATCGATTTGGTTCTTGGTCTCGCGCACCTCGATTGCCGGATCGATGATCCCGGTCGGGCGCACGATCTGCTCAACCGTTCGGCTGGCCTCGGTTCGCTCAAATGGGCCCGGGGTGGCCGACACCATCACCAGCTGATCGACCCGCTGCAAGAACTCCGCGAACTTGAGCGGTCGGTTGTCGATTGCCGAGGGAAGTCGGAAGCCGTAATCGATCAGGGTCTGCTTGCGCGAGCGATCGCCCTCATACATCCCCCCGATCTGGGGGATCGTCTGGTGAGACTCATCGACAAAGACGACAAAATCGTCGGGGAAGTAATCGATCAGGGTGTGCGGAGGGCTGCCCTCCGGTCGGCCGTCGAGAATCCGCGAGTAATTCTCGATCCCAGAGGTGAAACCCAACTCCTTGAGCATCTCGAGGTCATATGCGGTGCGCTGGCGCAAGCGATGCGCCTCCAATTGCTTGCCCTGTTCCTCAAGCTCGGCCGTGCGCGAGTTCAGTTCCGCCCGGATCTCCTCGACCGCGCGCTCCAGGGTCTCATCCCGAGTCACATAATGCGATGCTGGCCAGACCGAGACGTGATCGATGGTGTCTAGGACCTCGCCGGTGAGTGGGTCAAAGTGCTGGATGCCCTCGATCTCATCGCCGAAGAGGGCAATCCGATAGGCGGACTCCGCGTAGGAGGGCATGATCTCCAAGACCTCGCCGCGGGCCCGAAAGGCACCGCGCCCAAGCACAGCGTCGTTGCGCTGATATTGCATTTTGACCAACTTGCGCAGGACCTCATCGCGATCGATCTGATCGCCAACTTTGAACAGCTGCATTTTTTCGTTATAGACCTGCGGCGAACCGATCCCATAGATACAGGAGACCGAAGCGACGATAACCACGTCGCGCCGAGCAAACAGCGCCGCCGTCGCCGCATGGCGCAGGCGGTCAATCTCGTCGTTGATCGAGGAGTCCTTCTCGATGTAGAGATCCTGGGCCGGAACGTAGGCCTCCGGCTGGTAATAGTCGTAATAGGAGACGAAATACTCAACCGCGTTGTCTGGGAAGAACTCCCGGAACTCGTTGCAGAGCTGGGCGGCCAGTGTCTTGTTATGGGCGATCACCAGCGAGGGACGCTGCACGGCCGCGATCGTCGCCGCCATCGTGAAGGTCTTGCCGGTCCCGGTCGCCCCCAGCAGGGTCTGAAACCTCTCCCCCGCCGCCAGCCCCGCCGCCAGCCCGGCGACCGCCTCGGGCTGATCGGCGGTTGGCGTATAGGCGGGGTTTAACTTGAACTCGGGCACCGAGGTGACGATAGCGTGCTCCCAGGGTGAGTCCCTGGGGCTCTCAAGCGGCTCCCCCTCGGTCAGCTGACGCAGCGTGCAGCGCAGCATCGCCCCAGAATCCAGCAGGGGACCTAACCCTGGGCGATCAGAATTCCCCGCAGCCAACCCGAGGGGGGTCCGCCAAAAAAAGGGGCGACTGGCAATCGAGCCGAGAATCGTCTCGCCGAAGGCGACCGGGTAGAAAAAGGCGAGCTTCCAGGTCGGACCGTTAACCAAACAAGGCGCCGTGCCAGTGCGCGACAGCCAGCCCCGCGAGCACTCCAATTCCGATGACCCCTGTCATGCGGGCATCAGCAGAGCCCGCGTCGGTGAAGCGTTGATCCGAGATGAGGCCCGCGCGTGGGAGACTGCAGCACATGAGCCGATCGAAACCGCTCCTTGCCGGATTTTTTGCCTTCGCCGGAGTGATGCATTTCCTCGCTCCGCGAAGCTATGAGTCGATCGTGCCACGCTGGCTTCCGCTACGCCGCGAGGCGGTGATCATCAGCGGTGCTGCCGAGATTCTCGGCGGCGCGGCGGTCCTTCCCTCCCCGACTCGCCGCTTCGCCCGCTGGTGGCTGCTTGGCCTGCTGCTCGCCGTCTTCCCGGCCAACGTCCAGATGGCGATCAGCCCCGAGCGGGTTCCGGGGCTCGACCCTCGCCTCCCTCGCTGGGTGCTTTGGGCGCGGCTACCCCTGCAACCGCTGGCGATGCTATGGGTCTGGCGCGCAACCGAGGACTGAGCCGCCACTCAGGGCAAGAACTGCTGTAACAGGCCTCCGGCGGGGCCAAGGAAGGACTGCACGTGTTCAAGCAGCGAGCGGGCATCACGGATCAGCCTGATCGCCTGCCCGATTGGAATTTCCTCAACAGCGGTGCGCAACGGCGAAGCGATCAGGGGGTTCAGGGCGCCCGCCCTTTCAGCGTCATTCACAGCTCGCAGGAGCCCCGCTCGAATCGCCGCGACCAGTTTCGCGTTGTTGATTCGGTAGCGGCGGACGAATTCTTCCCGCCCCCGCGGTGAGGCCAGCGCCCGCGCCAGCGCCTCACGCGAAACCCCCAGCTTGCAGGCGGCGCCATCGAGCGCCGAGAGCGAGAACTGCTCGGCGATCGCTTCGATGCCTTGGGGGTTTCGCCAGGGCCGTGGCTTGCAGGGATTCTGGGTCTTCTCCGGCACGTAGGAGGCACCACCAGCCACCGCGTAGACGCCAACGAGCACCAGCGCGGCTGCCAGCGCAGCGCCGATCAGCAGCCGACCCCTGGCCACTGCGCTCAAAGCTCGACCCTTCTTGCCAACCCGATCGGGATCAGGGCGAGCAAGCCGAGCAGCGCACCGATCAGAAAGGACGGGCTGAAAGCATGGGTGGCGCCGCGATTGAGCTGTTCTTGCAGTTCGCCGCGAAGCCCGATCACCTCGGCTCTTTCGCTCGGTTCGCTGGGCAGCGGTTCGAACGCTGGTCCGATCGTCGGCACCTTGCCGCGCTGTGCTGCCATCCGGGCCTCGATGCGCTGGGCGAGTTCAATCTTGACCAACGGGCTGACCTTTGAATCGAGAACCACGGCGGTGCCCGCTTCGATCGCATCGTGGCGTTGTTGGGCGATATCGGCGGTGAAGATCGGAGTCAGAGCAAGAAGGCCGATGACGACGCCCGCGTGGCGCGCCGCGATCGTCCACCCACCATGGATCGCCTGAGGAGCCCTTCCCCCCAAGGCGGTCTCTGTCAGCGCCGAGAGGACCAATGAGAGTCCAACCCCGACCAGGACCTGGGGTGGCAGGGTGAGCAGCACCTCAGCCCTGGGCAGCAGTCCGAGGCCACCCAGGCCGCCCGAGACGAGGATCGCTCCCGCCGCGGCCCGTGCCCTCGCACTGGGGACCAGCGGCCTCAATCGAGTCCCGGCCAAAGCCGAGAGCGGCATCGCCGAGACCACAACCGCCGCCTCGATCGGACTCAGGCGCCATCCTTCGATCAGCAACAAGACAAGGAGGAAGAGGGCAGCCGCAATCGCCGCGGAGACCATCGCCAGGGCCAGATTGGCAAGCAGGTGCGGGCGGGCACTGGGGCGCAGCTCCGGTTCAATGAGCCCCGTCGCCGCCTCGTGCCTGGCGACAGCGAGGATCGGAGTTGCGGCGGCGAGCGCGATCGGAACCTGCAGCAAAAAGATCGACTGCCAGGAGACCAACTCCGTGAGGATTCCGCCAATCGCTGGGCCAAGGGCAGCCCCGGTGGCGCCGGCGCTTGCCCAAATCGCGGCCGCGCGGCGCTCCGATCCAACCGAGGCGGGCAGCAGCTCCAATGTGGCGGTCACCGCCGCGGCCCCACCGAGGGCCTGCACACAGCGAGCGACGATCAGGGTCGAGAGCTGATCGGAGAAGCCGCAGGCGAGGCCGGCACCGGCAAAGACGGCTAACCCGATCGAGGCCATTCGCCCCGGTCCGACCCGGCGGGCGAGCAAAGCCGCCGGAACAGCTGCAAGGGCGATCACGAGATTGAAGGAGACGAGCACCCAGGTGACTCCGACGATGCTCGTGTTTAGGTCGCGGTAGATCTGGGGCAGGGCCAAGACGACTACCGAGGAGTCGGCCAGGACGAGGCCAACCGCGAGAGCCAAGGCGGCGACCCGCGGTCTTGGCGCTCCGCCGCTCAATATCCCAGCTCCTTGGCGTAGGTATTGCGGTAGTCGCGGCGCTTTTCGAGTACCTCGGCGACGTAGCTGCGGGTCTGCGTGAGCGGGATATCGTCGAGCTTGAGTGAGGCACCACCCCACTTATCGGCGTTCCCTGGACCAGCGTTGTAGGCGGCGAGGGCGGCGACCTCGTTGCCGCGGTAGCGGTCGAGCAGCTGGCGCAGGTAATAGGTGCCGTAGCGGATATTCAGTTCGGGGTCAGAGAGATCTTCAAGCTTGAAGGTTGTCCCCCCACTCATCCGCTCGATCTCTTCGGCGGTGGCCGGTGTGATCTGCATCAGGCCCCTTGCACCAGCTCCCGAGGTCTGTTCTCGAAAACGCGACTCCGAGTAGATGACGGCAGCGATCAGCGCCGCATCGACGCGCTTTTCACGCGACTGCTGGCGAATGATGTCCTCATGCTCGAGGGGCAGGGTGAGCTCCTGCAGCGCGTGATCGAAGTCGCCCACGACGCCGAGGGAGAGCCCGGCGAGGACGCCAATGCCAAGCACGACGGCGGCGATCAACCACCGCCTCACCGCGCCGGCCCGCGCTCGACCCGCCCGCCCGCGTCCGGATCATCCTGACCGCAAGCTGCCCGTGCGCTCATTTCTCCAGGGTCTCGACCAGGGCGGACAGCGAATGCTCAAGATCCTCCAGGGTGCCATCGTTTTCGATCACGTGCGCGGCGCGGCTGGCCTTTTCCCCCTGCGCCAACTGGCGAGCATCGCGCTCGCCGACCAATGCCTGGCCACGTGCCTCTGCGCGTGCGCGGCGCAGCGCCTCAGAGGCGACGACCGCGATCGTCGTATCGAAGGCCGCCTCCATTCCAGCCTCAAACAGCAGCGGTACCTCGACCACCGCGATCTTCACCTCAGCTGGCAGCGAGCCCAGCCAGGCTCCGATCCGTTCACCCACCAGCGGATGGATCTGGCCCTCAAGCCAGGAGAGCTGCTCGGGGTCTGCGAAAACGATCTCGCCGATTCGGTCGCGGTTCACCCGTCCCCCTGACTCAACCGTGGAGCCCCAGCGCCGCCGAAGTCGTCCGATCAACGGGTCGGAGTCAAGCAGCTCATGGACCACCGCGTCGCTTGAGAGGGTGGCCGCCCCGAGCCGGGCAAATGCCGCGAGCGCCTCAGACTTGCCGGCCGCGATACCGCCGGTGAGGCCGATGGTCAGCGACATCGACCGGTGGCTAGGAGTCGGTGGGGTCCTCGGGAGCCGATGGTGTCGCAGGATCGGCGTCAGAGCCCTGCGCCTCCGGCTCGACTCCCTCGTCTGAGTTCTCCGCTGCGGAATCGGCTTCTGAGGCGCTGGTCTCGGGTGCCTCCGTGAGACCCGGAGCGGGATCTGCCTGGGCTCCAAGGGCCTGATCAACCACCGCCTCATCCTCCTCCTGCTCGGGCGGAGTGGCGGGTGCCTCATCGACTACAGCGCCGTCCTCGTCGACCTCGGGGTGCCCGGCGGGGCCCTCCTCGTCGTCTTTGACCAGCGGCTCAGTCGTCGCGGCCTCACTCTCCTCGAACTCCGCCGGGATCGACTCAGCCGCCTCGGCAGCCTGGATCTGATCTCCCAAATCGCCCATCGGCATGTTCTGATCCTCGACTCGCTTGATGCTGAGTGAGAGTCGGCGGCGCTCCTCATCGATCTCAAGGATCTTGACGTTGAGCGTCGCGCCCGGAACGACCACCTCGCTGGGGTTCTCGACGTGATGATCGGCGAGCTCGGATATGTGAACGAGTCCCTCGACTCCAGGCAGGATTTCGACGAAGGCGCCAAAGGCAACGACCTTGGTCACCGCGCCCTCCAAGACGTCGCCGGGACGGTGGGTGCTCACCACCCGCTGCCATGGGTCCTCCTGGGTCTGCTTGAGGCCGAGAGAGATGCGCTGGCGGTCGCGGTCTATGTCGAGCACCTTGATCCTCACCGAGTCGCCAATCGCGACCACCTCGGAGGGATGGTTGACATGGCTCCAGGAGAGCTCGGAAATATGGATCAGACCATCGATCCCATCGAGGTCGACAAACGCCCCGAAATCGACGATGTTTGAAATCTTGCCCTCGACCACCTGACCCGGAGCGAGCCGATCGAGGATCTGCTCGCGAACCTCCTTGCGCTCCTCCTCGAGTACCGCCCGCCGCGAGAGCACCACGTTGTTGCGGCTGCGGTTGAGCTCAATCACTTTGCACTCCAGCGTCTGGCCCATGAACTCATCGAGATTGTGGACGCGGCGGATATCAACCAATGAGGCGGGCAGGAATCCACGCACCCCGAGGTCGAGGATCAGCCCCCCCTTGACGACCTCGATCACGCTTCCCTCCACCGGTTCGCCCGACTCTGCGGCGGCCTCAATTCGGCGCCAGGCTTTCTCGAAGCGAGCACGCTTCTTGGAGAGGATTAACCGCCCCTCGGCATCCTCTTTAGTCAGGACGAGAGCATCGATCTCTTCGCCAAGCTCGACCTCTTCGGCGGGATCAACCGACTTGCGGATGGAGAGCTCGTTGGCGGGAATGACCCCCTCAGACTTGTAGCCGATATCGACCAGGACCTCGTCCTTGTCGATCCGCACCACCTTTCCGTTGACCACATCCCCCTCGTCGAAGGAGACCATCGTCGCCGCATAGTTGGGCACGATTTGGCCATCGATCTGCAGCAACAGGCCGTTGGAGCCCTCAACGGGCGTGGCGGCGGGCGCGGGGACAGCGAGTGTGTCGGTGGCGGACACGGCGGCCAATAATGGCAGAAACAATTCCGGTCACCCTCTTCCCCGCTGGCAAGTGACTCCGAACTCCTCGCCCGCAGAGAAGCGAGGAATGCTGGCCCGACCCCTCCCCGCGCCGGCGTCGCGGTGAGCAGGGCAGCCACCGAGCTCCGATACCCTCGGCCAATGCCTGTGCGGGCAACAAAGCGCGGCGAGCATCGGACCCCGCTAAATGGGGTCTATGACGTGTTGATCTGTGGCGCCAGCTTTGCTGGGCTGGCGGTGGCCCGGGAGCTGAGCGGTTCGGGGGCACGGGTGCTGATCATCGATCGGTATCAGATCGGCGAGCGCCAGACCTCCGCCTGCGGAATCCCGACCGATTGGCTGCGGGCACTGGGCCTGATCGAGGCCGAGCGCCAGCGCTTTGACTCGCTGCTCATGCATACGCGCCATGGCGAAGCCCGCTATCGACTTCCCTGGACCTTCTCGACCTTTGACTATCACCAGCTCTGCGAGCTTTTGTGGCGCGATTGCGACGCAACCTTTGAGACCGCGAAGGTGAACGGCCGCGCCCCGATCGCCGACGGCTTGATCAAGGTCGAGACCGACCGCGGGATCCTGGCCTCGCGGCTCATTGTCGATGCGCTTGGCTGGCGACGTCTGCTCGCTGGGGCTGGCGGACATCAACCACCCGATGCCCCTCTCTCGCGCGGCTTGGAGGTTCACCCCGATGGCGGCGGTGAGGATCTTGAGATCTGGATCGATCGCCGCTACGTCCCAGCGGGCTACGCTTGGTCCTTCCCGGCGAAGGATGAGTTACGAATCGGCGTCGGCTCCTTCGATCCTCGCTTTCACGTTCGCCAGACGACCGAGTTGCTCGCCGCGGACCTGGGACAAGACCGAGTCCGCTTTCAGGGCAACTGGATCCCCCACAAACTGCGCCCGGCGACCGAGGGTGGGGTCTTCTTCTGCGGCGACTCTGCCGGACACTGCCTACCGCTGACCGCCGAGGGGATCAGGACAGCTCTGTATTTTGGAATCGCTCTCGGTCGCGAGCTCCGCGCAGTTATTGACGGACGCCAGAGCCGCGAGATGGCCGCTGCCCGCTATGCCGAGTTCAACGAAACCCATGAGTGGAAGTTCCGCTGGATGCTGCGCGTCCAGCGGCTCGTACCCCGCGTCCCGCCTCGCCTGCTCAGCCCCCTGATCGGCCTGCTCGGCTCCAAGCGCCTGATCGAGTGGAGCTTTGGCCACTACCTGCGAATCGCCGCCCCGCAGTTCGCCCTCTCACCTCACGATCAGGACGGTCCCGCCAAGCAAAAGGCCGATCCCGAGCAATCGATCGGGACTGAGCGGGACCTGGTCCAGACCGAATAGACCGAGGCGGTCAATTACGACCGAGGCGGTCAGCTGGCCGGTGATGGTAGCCGCCGCAACGCCCCCCGCTCCGATCACCGAAACCGCGATCAGCGCATTGGCGACGTAGATGGCTCCAAGCAGACCGCCGAGCAGGTAAAACCAGCTGACCTCGAAGGTAGAGCCAACTCCGGCCGCCTTGCCGCTGATCAGGACAATCGCCGCCAGCGCCAGGGCACCGACCGTGAAGGAGACGAGCGCCGCCGGAAGAGCACCCGTCGCTCTCGCCAAGCCGGCATTGATGGGCGCCTGCATCGCAATCAGCCCACCGGCACCCGCGGTCAGGATCACTACCAATCCTCGGTGATCGATCATTGCCGCCGCCGCCTCCTCCTCACTTTGCCTCCAACCAGTCCTTTCCGATGCCGATCTCAACCTCAAGCGGGGGATCGATCTCGATCGCCCCGCACATCTCGCGGCGAACCAGCTCAACCGCGGCATCCATCTCGGCGGGCGGACCCTCAAAGAGCAGCTCGTCGTGGATTTGCAAGACCAGACGGGTCTTCATTCCCGCCCCGGCCAGTGAGCGGTGAGAGCTGATCATCGCCACCTTGATGATGTCCGCGGCGCTGCCTTGAATCACGGTATTGACCGCCAGACGCTCGCCGAGACGGCGGGTATTGAGATTCGCCGAGCGCAACTCCGGAATCGGGCGGCGCCGACCCATCAGCGTCTTCACATAGCCGTCGGCCTGCGCCTGCTCGACGATCTGCTCGCGGAAGGCGCGCACCGCCGGAAAGCGCTCCAGGTAGCGAGCGACGAATTCCTCGCCCTCCTTGCGGGGGATATTGAGCCGATCGGCGAGACCGAATCCCGTCAGCCCGTAGACGATGCCGAAGTTGACCATCTTTGCCTTCGAGCGCTGGGCGCGATCGACATCATCGCGGGAGATGTCGAAGACCTCGGCCGCGGTGGCGGCGTGAACGTCGTCCCCAGCCCGAAAGATCTCCTTCAGGACCTCCTCCTCGGCGACCGCTGCGAGAACCCGCAACTCGACCTGGCTGTAGTCGGCAGAGAGCAGCCGCGCCCCCCTCTCGGCGACAAAACAGGCGCGCACGGGGCGTCCGATCTCGGTCCGAATCGGGATGTTTTGGAGGTTGGGATTGGTGCTCGAGAGGCGCCCGGTGGCGGCAGTGGTCTGGTTGAAGGTGGTGTGGATGCGCCCGGTGGCGGGGTCAATCAACTCAGGCAGCGAATCGAGGTAGGTGCTCTTTAGCTTGCTCAGCTCGCGCCAGGACTCGATCTTCTCGATGATCTCGTGCTCATCGCGGATCTGGGCGAGGACCCGCGCATCGGTGGAAAAGCCGGTCTTCCCGCGCCGTTTACGGCTCAGACCAAGCTCTTCGAAAAGGACGCTGCCTACCTGCTGGGGGGAGCCGAGCGTGAACTGATGTCCGGCGAGGGCAAAGATCTCGCCCTCCAGGGTGGCGATCCGCTCGCCGAAACCGGCACCGACCTCTGCCAGCCGCCGCGCGTCGAGCTTCAGGCCACGCCGCTCCATCGCCCCCAGCACGTGAACCAGGGGCAACTCGACCTCGCTAAATAGCGGCTTCAACCCCAGCTCCTCGATGCGCGGGCCCTGCACTTCGGCCAAGGCCGCGATCAGACGCCCTTCCTCAGCTGGATCGAGACCCGCCTCGGCATCCTGATCGAGCGCCAGCTGACCATCGGATCGCGGCTCAGCGTCCGGCGCCGACTCGGCAATCCCGATTCCAGCATCGGCGGCCAGCTCGCTCAGCTCATAGGTCCGCCGCTGGGGCTCCAGAAGGTAGGCAGCAAGCATCGTGTCGTGGTAGAGATCGATCTCGATTCCCTTGGTCTCCGCAGCAGCGAGCAGCCCGTTGGGAGCGCCGCCGAGTGACTTCGCGTCATGGGCCAGAAGCTGGTGCCCAACCAACGCCACGACGAGCTCCCCCTGGGTGCACTCACCGGTGAGGACTCGACCGGCGACCTCCGCCGCCCAGCGATTGCCCTGGATCGCGATCGCCACCGGACCGTCGGGCAGATCCTCCGGCGTTCCCTCAACGATCTCGATCTCGAGTTCGCGCTCGAGACTGCGACCGGGCACTCCCTCCCCCGCCGGCAGCGCTTCTTCGAGCCGCTCCATGACCGCCCGTAACTCAAACTCGCGCATGAACGCCCGCAGCGCTCCCCGGTCGGGCTCGGTGGCCATCACCGAGGTCAGCTCGAGACCGGTTGGGATCCCATCGATCGCCGTCGCGAGCCGCTTGGAGACGCGCGCGTCCTCGGCATGGTCGATCAGATTCTGTTTGCGTTTGGCGCCCGATATCTCGGCGACGCTCTCCAGCACCTTCTCCAGCGAGCCAAACCGCTGCAACAGTTGCGATGCGGTTTTCTCCCCGATCCCGGGGACGCCGGGAATGTTGTCTGAGCTATCTCCTTTCAAGCCGATCAGATCGGGAACGAGCTCCGGCGCCACGCCATAGCGCTCGATCACCGCCTCGCGGTCATAGATCATGGTCTCGGTGATTCCACGCGAAGTGCTCATCACCCTGACGCCGTCACCGACGAGCTGATAGACGTCGCGGTCCCCGGAGACGACCATCACCGCGATCCCCTCCTCACGCGCCTGCTTGGCGAGGGAGGCGATCACATCGTCGGCCTCATAACCATCGACCTTGACGTTTACATAACCGAAGGCACTGACCATGGGCATCAGATGGGGCCATTGCTCAGCCAACAAGTCGGGGCGGGCCGGCCTCTGCGCCTTATAGAGGTCATAGGTGACCTCGCGTCCCGACATCCCTGCATCCCAGGCGACCACTACCCCAGCCGGCCGATGCTCGGCAATGATCTTGACCAGCATCGAGGCCAACCCATAGATCGCATTCGTCGGTCGTCCATCGGAGGTTCCGATCGACTCCGGCAGGGCGAAGAATGCCCGGTAGGCGAGGGAGTTCCCGTCGATCAGGAAAAGCTCGGACCCGTCCCCCACTACTGCAGAAGCTCCGGTGGTGAGATTTCTGCCGGGTTCTCGCGGACGTAGAAGCGACTTCGACCTATCTCCTCCTCGCCAACGCTGACGACCGCCGCGTGCGGCCCGGTCATCGAGAACGAAAGGCTGGTCGCCAGGGAGACGACGATGCGCTGGTCGGCACCCTCAACGCTGCCAGGGGGTCGCCCCGCCTCAAACTCCATTGCAAACTCTTCCCCGAGGACCTCGCCGTCGGGGTCTTGAACGTGGAGCGCAAGTTGGTGGCGGTGGTTGGTTTCACCCCAGGGAACGTCGACCGCCAGGGCGATGCTGAACGCATATTCCTGCGGCAAGGAGGGAAGGCGCAGCTCGTTCCAACCCGCTCCAAGGGCATAGACCTTGCCGTTGATCGCCTCACTCGCGTCGGCGAGGATTAGGAATCCCAGATTCATAGGTTGACGATCCTAGTTCGCCGAGAGCCCGGCCACCCAGTCTGTGCCGGGCTTTTGTCAAGCACCGGCAACTCCCCTTCTCCACATCGTGCGGTCTAGACCGAAGCGCGAGACACCGCGGCCCAGCGGGGAGGACCGCGTTGATTTTCGATCGAGACCTCGCCGCTTCATCCGCCGATGCCGATCGCTGGAGCGCACCTGGGAAGGCCCGCAGGCAGACCGAGCGGCTAGATCTGATTCGATAGCCCCACGATGACCGTCAGCGCTCAGTACAGCGTCACGATCCGAGTCGAGCTCGATGCACGCCAGGAGCCGCTTGGAAAGTTGACCGCTGCGATCGCGGAGGCGGGCGGGCAACTGCAGGGAGTCGACCTGGTGCCGGGGGCCGGCAGCGAGGGCAAGCGGGTACGCGAGTTCACGATCGACGCCCAGGATCGTGAGCACTGGGAGCGGATCCTGCGAGCGATCGGCTCGACCAGGGGCGCAAAGGTCCTCGACTACGTCGATCGCACAATGCAGATGCATCGAGGGGGCAAGATAGAGCTGCATAACAAGTACCCGCTGAAGACCCGTGATGATCTCTCGATGGCCTACACCCCTGGCGTTGCCCGGGTCTGCCAGGAGATCCACGCCGATCGGGCGAAGGCCTTTCAATACACAATCAAGAAGAACACCGTGGCGGTGGTCTCTGACGGAAGTGCGGTCTTGGGTCTGGGAAACATCGGGCCGGAGGCAGCGATGCCGGTGATGGAGGGAAAGGCGATGCTATTTAAGGAGTTCGCCGACGTCGACGCCTTCCCGATCTGCCTTGACACCCAGGATGCGGCGGAGATCATCAAGGCTGTGGAGCTAATTGCCCCCACCTTTGGTGGCATCAACCTCGAGGACATCTCCGCCCCTCGCTGCTTTGAAATCGAGGATCAGCTGAAGGAGTCGATCGACATTCCCGTCTTCCATGACGACCAACATGGCACAGCTGTGGTCACGATGGCGGCGCTATTCAATGCGCTGAAGATCGTCGAAAAGCCGATCGAGCAGCTGCGGGTGCTCGTCGTTGGACTCGGCGCGGCGGGGGTTGCGGTGACCAAGATGATGCTTGCCTCAGGAGTGACCCACATCGTCGGCTGCGATCGCCGCGGCGCCCTCTCGACCGATCGCGAGGACTTCGTGGCAGAGGAAATGAGCCCGATCAAGCGCTGGTATTCGGAGAACTCCAATCCGCAGAGGCTGCTCGGGCAGCCGGCCGACGTGATCGAGGGCATGGATCTATTCATCGGCCTCTCCGGACCAGGAATCATCCCGGCGGAGGCGCTGGGCAAAATGAACGACGACGCAATCGTCTTTGCGATGGCCAACCCCAACCCCGAGGTGATGCCCGAGGACGCCGCCCAATATGTGCGGATCATGGCCACCGGTCGTTCCGACTATCCGAACCAGATCAACAACGTGCTCTGCTTTCCCGGCATCTTTCGTGGGGCCCTCGATGCCGGCGCCCCGCGGATCACGGAGGAGATGAAGCTGGCGGCGGCAAAGGGGATCGCCGAGGTGGTCACCGAGGACGACCTCTCCGAGGACTACATAATCCCCAGCGTATTCAACCGCGACGTCGCACCGAAGGTTGCGCAGGCGGTTGTCGAGGAGGCAAAGCGCGACGGCATCGCCCGCTTCAGCGAGGAAACGGGTACCTTCAAAACCGTGGAGGTATCGCCGCGCCCGTGAAGGTCCTGATCACCGGCGCCAGCGGTTTCATCGGCCGGGCGGTCTGTGCAGCGTTGCTGGAGCGCGGCGATCAGATAGTTGGATTGACCCGCGATCCCGAGAAGGCGCGTCGCACCAACCCGCAGGTCACCTGGAGGGGCTGGGAGCCGAGTTTGGAACGGCCCGCGGCCAGCGCCTTTGAGGGAGTCGACGGAGTCCTCAACCTGCTCGGAGAGAAGATCAACCAGCGCTGGACCGAGGCGTCCAAGCGGCGAATCATGGAGAGTCGCCGAATCGGGACTCACAATCTGGTCGCGACGATCGCCTCCCTAGAGCAAAAACCAGCGGTCTTGGTGAATCAGTCGGCGATCGGCTACTACGGAGATCGCGGCGGGGAAATCGTCGAGGAGTCCACACCCCACGGCCAGGGCTTTGACGCCGAAGTGGTGGTGGAATGGGAGCGAGCGGCGCGCGAGATCGAGCCAAGCGGCGTGCGCCTTGTCTTGGTGCGCACCGGCCACGTTCTCGATCCAGCTGGCGGGCTGCTAGGCCAGCTCTTGATCCCCTTCAAGCTTGGCCTCGGCGGCCCGATCGCAGGGGGTGCTCAGTACATGTCCTGGATCCACCTCGCCGATGAGGTCGGCGTCTTGCTCTGGGCGCTGGAGCAAGACGCGGTCCGCGGAGTGCTCAACGCGACAGCCCCCAACCCGGTCACCAACCGCGAGCTGAGCAAGGCACTGGGTCGATCCCTGGGCCGCCCGGCGCTGATCCCGATGCCCGCACTCGCCCTCGATCTGATCTTCGGCTCCGAGTTCGCCGCGGTCCTAAGGGGGGGTCAGCGGGTCCTACCCCGTCGCACCGAGGATCTCGGCTATGAGTTCGCCCATCCCGAACTTGATGCGGCGCTGCGTGATCTCCTCTAACCGCGGTCGAGGCGAGCGAGAACTGCTTCCCTGACTTCACCGGATCCGCCCGAGCGTCGGATCGCCGCCAAAAGTGTCGCCATCGCGGCCCGTCCGGAGGGACCCGGGAGCTGTGCGATTCCCGCCCCGGCGAGGATCGGACGCGAGAAGCGAGAAGCGGCCGGGTCCAACTCGCCGATGTAGCCAACCGTGCTCGAATCCTCGCTGGCGTGACGGGCGTCTGCGCCGACCGCGGCAAGACTCCAGCGAGCGCCACCCCCGGTGTCATCGAGGCAGATCGCTCGAACTCGAAGGGATCCAAGCTGAGCGTCGCGCCGAGCTAGCTCGCTGCGAGCTCCGGCGCACATCGCCTTGCCCGCGGACGCCCCGGCCCCATGCAGTGGAGCGCTTACGTAGACGGTGAGGAGGGCGCCCCTGGAGACGCCGCCGGCGGTTCCGCAGCCTCCCAGCGCGAGACTCAGGGCGCAGGCGCATGCGATGCGAATCGGGCCAGGCATGGCTCGCGATCATAGACTCGCATTCGATCCGGATTGCAGTGCTGGCGACGGGAGGGGATGCCCTGATCTCGACCCGACGATCCGGGTCCTCGCGCGCTTGCGGCCGTGAAAACGGGGACCAGGCGATCGGCAACCGGAGCGTCCACGGATTGATCCTGCGCAGGGCGATTCAGCTGAGGGGCGTTATGACCTCGGCTGCGCGGTGTGAATCGCAGCGCCAATCAACAGCACGGCGAAGAAGACAAGGCCAGCCACCGGCCCGCCCTGACCAAGCCCGTAGGAGAGGATCATCGCGGCGAGCGCCAAAAAGAGGCTTACTACCAGTCCCATGCGGCGCTGATCCTAGCTTGCGAGGGCCTCGCGCGCCTCGCCCAAGAAGGCGCCGACCGCCTCGGCGGCAGCAACTGGGCCCTCAGCCTCAGCGGCGACTCGAACCAATCGGGTTCCGATGATCACTCCGTCTGCGAGCGCCCCCACCTGGGCGGCCTGGGCCGGCGTCGTGATCCCGAACCCGACCGCGACCGGCACATCGGCCTCGGACTTGGTCGCAGCGATCAGCCCCGCGAGCCCATCGGGCAGGGCATCTCTCTCCCCCGTTGTACCGACCGTTGAGACCAGGTAGATAAACCCGCGGGCAGCGGCGCAGATCTCGGCGCGGCGGCTCTCAGGGGTGGTTGGGGCGACCAATGAGATGAGCGCCAGTCCGACCGCGTGAAGCGCCTGATCGAGCTCCTCGGCCTCGCCCTGGGGAAGGTCGGGAACAATCACACCAACAGCACCCGCCCGCGCCGCGTGGCGGGCGAAGTCCACCGCCCCGCCGAGGGCGAGAATCATGTTCATATAGATCATCAGGACGACGGGCACTCGCTCGGCAACCGACTCACAGATCTCCAGCGCACGATCCAGGGTGGCACCCGCAGCGAGCGCGGTGGTGGCGGCGGCGTGGATCGTCGGACCATCGGCGAGCGGGTCAGAGAATGGAATGCCCATCTCGATCAACTCGACCCCGGCCTCGGCGTAGGCGGTTGCGATCGCCAACGATGTCGCGGCGTCGGGAAAGCCGGCCATCATGTAGGGCATCAGCGCAGCTCGGCCCGCCTCAGCGGAGCCGGCAAAGGCATCCGCGATTCGCTCAACCCCGTTTGTCTTCACCTCAGCATTCGCCTCTCGCGATCACCTCGGCGAGATCCTTATCGCCACGACCCGACAGGCAGAGGAGGTCATAGCCCTCCGCGCCGGGGCTTTCCAAGAGCCAGGCGATCGCGTGTGAGGACTCAAGCGCAGGGATAATTCCCTCCAAGCGGGAGAGTTCGCCGAAAGCGGCGAGGGCCTGCTCGTCGCCAACCGAGAAGTAGCTGGCGCGACCGCTGTCGCGCAGGTGGGCGTGCTCAGGACCAACGCCCGGATAATCGAGCCCAGCTGAGATCGAATGGGCCTCGAGGATCTGCCCCTCCGGATCGGCGATCACCGAGGAGAGCGAACCGTGCAGGACGCCGGTGCTACCCGCCCCCAGCGAGGCCCCGTGACGGCCGCTGTCGATCCCTTCCCCGGCCGCCTCGACCCCAATCAGCTCGACTTCCCGATCGCCGAGAAATGGGGTGAAGATGCCAATCGAATTCGAGCCGCCGCCAACGCAGGCGATCACCCGAGCTGGCAAATCACCCTCGGCAGCCAGCGCCTGCTCGCGGGCCTCATCGCCGATCACCCGCTGCAGGTCGCGGACAAGGGCCGGGAACGGCGCCGGCCCGACGGCGGAGCCGATCACGTAATGGGTCGTCTCGACATGGCCAACCCAGTCGCGAATCGCGGCGCTGACCGCCTCCTTCAAAGTCCGCGCACCGGATTTCACCGGTGTGACCTCGGCACCGAGCAGCCGCATGCGATCGACATTGGCAGCCTGGCGGCGGATGTCCTCGGTTCCCATGTAGACGACGCACTCAAGGCCGAGCAGAGCAGATGCCGAGGCGATCGCCACCCCGTGCTGCCCGGCGCCCGTCTCAGCGATTACCCGTTGCTTACCCATCCGCTGGGCGAGAAGGGCCTGGCCGAGCGCGTTATTGATCTTGTGTGCCCCGGTGTGGGCGAGATCCTCGCGCTTTAGATAGACCGCGCGGCCCAGCTTTGCAGAGAGGCGCTCAGCGCGGTAAAGCGGGGTCGGCCGGCCGATGAAATCGCGGTGAAGAAGCGCCAGGCGCTCTCCAAAGGCGTCGTCCTCACGGGCCTCCGTCCAGGCTGCGCTCAGCTGATCAAGGGCCGCGATCAGCGTCTCGGGGACGTAGCGGCCACCGTAGGGGCCGAAGCGCTCCTGGACCGCGTTCATGCTGCCGGGACGCTAGCTACCGTTGCGGCCTCAAAAAAGGCAGCCATCGCCGCCCGATCCTTGCGCCCGGGCTCAGCCTCAATACCGCTTGCCACATCGACTGCAAAGGGATCGGCGATCCGAATCGCCTCAGCGACGTTATCTGGGCGAAGACCACCGGCGAGGATGGCCGGCACCGCGGAGCGGCGACCGGCCAAAAGCCCCCAATCAAAGCTCTCTCCGGTTCCGCCCCAAATACCTCGAGCACGGCGGTCGAAGAGGTGAAAATCGGTCCGGTAGGCCTCGGCAGCGTGGATATCGGCGGCGCTTGCCACGTGCACCGCCTTCAGCACCTTGACACCCGTTCGTCGCGCCACCTCGGCGCAAAAGGAGGGCCCCTCTTCGCCGTTTAACTGGACCATCGTCAGTCCCGGCGTTCTCGACCGCCCGATCGACCTCCCCAAGCTCGGGATTGACGAAGACTCCGACCAGCTCGCACCTGCGCCGCAGGGCGGAACCGATCTCGGCGGCCCGCTGGGCGGGGCATCGTCTCGGACTCTGGCGATAGTGGATCAGGCCAATCGCCCAGGCGCCAAGGTCTACAGCCGCGACCGCATCATCGAGATTGGTGACTCCACAGATCTTTACCCGCATCCCTGCAGGGTACGGAAGCTACTTGCCCAGCGGCCCAACCAGCCCCGACTGAGCGTCGTGGACCGAGGCAGGGCGATTGCCGAGCGTCACGGTCAAGGTCTTGGTGGAGCCACCCCGCAAAACGGTGACGGTCATTGATTCTCCGGGCTTGGCGGCGTTGATGATATTGACCACTTCGTCCATCGAGGTGATTTTCTTGCCGTTGATCTTGGTGATGATGTCGCCCCCGAGGCTGAAATTTGCGCCGTCGATCGTCGCTGCGGTGGTGCCACCCTTCATCCCCGCCTTGTAGGCAGGGCCGTTCTTGAGCACTTCCTGAACCAGCACCCCTTCGTTGACGGGCAGGTTGACCGCTTTGGCCAAGTCGGGGGTGACGCTGGTGCCGGTGATGCCGAGGAAGGCATGCTGAACCTTGCCGGTGGTCTCCAGCTGAGAGATCTCGCTACGCGCGGTGTCGATCGGGATCGCAAAACCGATGCCGACGTTTCCGTCTCCGCTGCCGCCGGTCTCGATTTGGGAGTTGATCCCGATCACGTTGCCGTTGGCTTCGATCAGCGGCCCGCCGGAGTTGCCTGGATTGATCGCAGCGTCGGTTTGGATCACGTTGGAGATTGAGAACCCATCTGGTGCCTGGATCTGGCGCTGCAAGGCGGAGACGATGCCGCTTGTGACGGTGCGGTCGAGGCCGAAGGGGTTGCCGATCGCGACCACCGGATCACCGACTTCCATCTTCGAGGAGTCTCCAAGGGCGAGCGGGTGCAGTTGGCTAGAAGGAGCGCTGACCTTGAGCAGCGCGAGGTCGGTCGCCGGATCGGTACCGACCACCGTGGCTTTGTAGGTGGAATTGGAAGACCCCAATTTGACCTGGATCGAGCTGGCGCCGGCGATCACGTGGTTGTTGGTGAGAATGTGCCCGTCGGTATCGATAACGATCCCCGAGCCGGTCGCGGTGCTGGCCCCTTCACTTTCGGATTCTTCTCCTCCAAAGGCCCCAAACGGCGAGGCGGAACGCTTGGCCGGAATTTCAGACTGCACGAAGGCGACTCCGGGACCGTCGCGTCGGTAGATCTGGTTGATCACGTCTGCGCTGCCACTCTTACTGGCGGCGGGGGCGGCGAGCGGAGCGGCGACGGTTGTGGTCGCTTCACCCTTGACATCGACCCAGCCGGCGGCAATTGCGATCCAGCCAAAGAGCGCGACCACCACGCCGCCCAGGAGAGCTGCGCCAAAGGGGGCGCTAAAAAAGCTCTGTGCCCTACGAGTCATGCGTTGATGGTGCCCTCCAGCACTGAGTCGACCCTAAACGGTCCCCAAAGACTTCCTAAATTCGCAGCGACGCTCATGGAAGGAGCTGCTTTCGCCTGCCCACCTCAACACCGATCAACTCGCGGGTCTTGGCTTCGGGGTCATCGGCCCCCATCAACGCCCCGCCGATCAGGACGGCGTCGACGCCCAGCCGCTCGAGCTCTGCCAACTCCTCCCTGGCTGAGATCCCGCTCTCGGCGACCACCGTCACCCCAGCCGGCACAGTGGGCATCAGCTCATGGGTGGTAGAGACCTCGACCGTGCCCCGATCGAGGTCTCGGTTGTTGATCCCGATCACCTCGACGTCAAGCGCCAGCGCTCGTTCCAGCTCCGCCCCGTCATGGACCTCGACCAGGCACTCCAAATCCAATCCGCGCGCTTCCTGGTGCATCTCGTGCAGGGCCCGATCCTCGAGAGCGCAAACGATTAAGAGAACGGCGTCGGCGCCATTTGCTGCCGCCTCATAGAGCTGGTAGGGATCGACGATGAAGTCCTTGCGAATGATCGGCAGGTCCGACGCGGCGCGGGCGGCGCGGAGATCCTCAAGCGAGCCACCGAAGTGAGTCTCGTCAGTGAGAATCGAAAGCGCCGCCGCGCCGCCGCGCTGATAGGCACCGACCTGCTCGGTCACCGAGACCGTCGGCGCGGCGATCACACCGGCGCTGGGCGAGCGCCGCTTGAACTCAGCGATCAGCGAAAGCCCGGGTCGCAGAAGGGCCTCGCTGAAGGGACGATCCTCCCCGCGCCCCGAAAGCCCCGATTCAAGGCTCGCCTGAGGGATTGCATGACGGCGATCTTCGACCCCCTTGCGGGCCGCGGAAATGAGCTGTTCAATCATTGCCATCTAAGCGCCGGAGCCTAGTCTGTGAGCTCTACGCTGGTTGCAATCAGGCGCTCGAGGACCCGCTCGGCGGCACCTGAGTCGATCGCCTCGATCGCCTTGGCGACTCCATCGGCGAGGTCGGTGGCAAGGCCGCCGACGTAGATCGCTGCGCCTGCGTTGAGCACGACCATGTCGCGGGGTGGGCCAAGCTCGCCCTCAAGGACAGAACGCGAGGTGGCGGCGTTTTGCTCTGGCGTGCCGCCCGCGACCCTCCCCCAGCTCGGCCTCCGACAGACCCAGATCCGCCGGTTCCACGAACCACTCCCTGGTGCCGCCATCGACCACCTCGATGACCCTGGTTGCGGCCGAGATCGAGAGCTCATCGACCCCGTCCTCGGCGCTGACGACCATTGCCCTCAGACTTCCGAGGCCGACCAGGGCCTCGGCGATCGTCTCCTGGTAGCGGCGGTCTGAAACTCCGAGCAGCTGACGATCTGCGCCCGCCGGATTGGTCAGCGGACCGAGGAAATTGAAAATCGTCCGCACCCCGAGGTCTTTTCGCACGCCGATCACGTGGGCCATCGCCGCATGGTGGCGAGGGGCAAACATGAAGCCGAACCCAACCTCCTCGATGCAGCGGGCTATCGCGCTCGGGCCAAGCTCGATGTTGACCCCAAGTGCCTCAAGCAGATCGGCCGAACCGCAGCGGCTCGTGCTTGAGCGGTTGCCGTGCTTGGCGATCGCACAGCCTCCGCCGGCGGCAACCAGGGCGGCCGTGGTCGACACGTTGAAGGTTGAGGGACCGCCGCCGGTGCCGGCGGTATCGACGAGCTCCACCCGGTCGGTCTGCACGTGAGAGGCGAGCGCGCGCATCCTTCGCGCCAAGCCGACCAGCTCGGGCACCGTCTCCCCCTTGGCCCTCAGGGCGATCAAAAAGGCGCTCGTCTGGACCGCGTTGGTGCGACCCTCCATGATCTCGGCCAGCACCACCGAAGCATGGTCGGCGCTCAGGTGCTCGCCGCGACAGACCGCGTCGATCGCCCGGGTGACGATCTCGTTCGGCATCAACTCGGCCTGAGAAAGTTTTTGAGCAGGTGCTTGCCCTGAGGGGTGAGCACCGACTCGGGGTGAAACTGAACCCCCTCGGCGGGCAGCTCTCGGTGGCGAGCGCCCATCACGACCTCGTCGAGGCTGGCGCTCAGCTCCAGCTCCGGAGGAAGATCTGGATCGGCGATCAAGGAGTGGTAGCGCCCGGCGAGCATTGGGCTCGGCAGGCCGGCATAGATCCCCCGGCCGTCGTGGGCGATCTCAGCCTCCTTTCCGTGGATCGGCTCACCCTGAATCACACGACCACCGAAAGCTTCAACCAACGCCTGGTGGCCGAGGCAAACCCCCAGTACCGGGATGCCCGCCTCGGCGAAGGCGCGAACCGCTGCAACCGAAATCCCGGCCTGCGCCGGAGTACAGGGTCCGGGCGAGACCACGAGGCGCTCCGCCCTCCGGGCGAGCAATTCCTCGACGCTGGCCTTGTCGTTGCGCACAACCTCAATTTGGCCCCCCAGCTCACCCAGGTATTGGACCAGGTTGTAGGTGAAGGAATCGTAGTTGTCGATCACCAAAACGTCCATCAGGCCCAGTCTGGTTGCTTGCAGGCGAGCTCCACCGCACGAAATACCGCCTTCGCCTTATTCACCGACTCCGCGTACTCATAGGCCGGCTTGGCATCGGCGACGGTGCCGCCGCCGGCCTGCACATGAATCTGGCCATCCTTGGCCACGACGGTGCGGATGTGGATCGCCGTGTCGAGGTCGCCGTTCCAAGACAGATAGCCGATCGCGCCGCCGTAGGAGCAGCGCTTGACGGTCTCCAACTCATCGATAATCTGCATCGCTCGCACTTTCGGCGCTCCAGAGAGCGTTCCAGCGGGAAGCGCCGAGCGCAGCACGTCCATCGCGTTTACCTCGCCGCGCAAGGTACCCGAGACCTGGCTGACGATGTGCAGAACATGGGAGTAGGTCTCAACCACCATCAGCTCATCAACCTTGACCGTCCCGTACTCACAGACCCGGCCCAAGTCATTGCGGCCGAGGTCGACCAGCATCACGTGCTCGGCTCGCTCCTTTGGATCATTGACGAGTCGCTCCGCCAGGCGACGGTCCTCCTCCTCGTTGGCACCGCGCGGATAGGTGCCGGCGATCGGGCGAGTCTGCACCCGGTTGCCATGGACCTTGACCAGCGGCTCGGGAGAGGCGCCGGCGATCTGAAAATCACCAAACTCCAGGTAATACATGTAGGGAGAGGGATTGATCGCCCGCAGGCCGCGATAGATCGAGAACGCCTCCACGGCGGCCGTAGTCGAGAAGCGCTGGGAGGGCACAACCTGGAAGGCATCGCCAGCGTGCACATACTCGACGATGCGTGCCACGGCTGCTTCAAACTCCTCCCGCGCCATGTTTGAAACAAACCTCGGGGGAGCGGAGACCTTGGCCAGATCGGAGCTCGGAACCGTGCCGCGCAAGAGGCGGCGAACATCGGCGATCTGCTCAGTAGCGTGAGCGTAGGCGGCGTCGATGCCCCCCTCTCGATCGGTGAAGGCGCAGGCAAGAATCGTCAGTTCGTGGCTCAGGTGATCAAAGACGAGGAGCACATCGGTGATCATCAACGCCATGTCCGGGAGCCCGAGCGGATCGGGATTGGGCGTGCCCAGGGGCTCCACGGTGCGGACCAGGTCATAGCCGAAAAAGCCGACTGCACCACCGAGGAAGGGCGGCAGACCATCGACCGCAGCTAGGCGAAACTGCTCCAGGTGCTCGGCCACCGCGGCATAGGGATCGGGAGCGCTGCGCTGCGCGCCACCGGACTCCGAGAGCACGCCCGCGCTCCAGCGCAGAACCGAGCGAGGCCGAAAGCCGACAAAGGAGTAGCGCCCGACCTGACCCTGCTCGGCCGACTCCAAAAGAAAACACGGTGCCCCCTTGGGACCGGCGGCGCGGAGCTTGAGGAAGGCGGAGACCGGGGTCTCGCAATCGTCAAGGAGGCGAGCGCAGACAGGGACCAGGTTGCCTTCTTTGGCCAACCGCCGGGCTCCATTGAGATCGGGCTCCAAATCCAGCGCAAAGCCCTCTGGAGCTCGAGTAGGCGACGGCGTGGACATCAGCGACCCTGCTCCCTCAGCCTCGCGTTAATCAGGCACCGCGACGGAGGTTGAGCACATCCATCACCGCAGCCTGGGAGACCTCGCGGGAGGCGAGAAGGACGTTGAGATGATAGATCAGATCCGCAGCCTCTTCGGCGACCCGCTGCGCCGATTCCTCGCGCGTGGCGCGGACCACCTCCTCGGCCTCCTCCTCGACCTTTTCGCCAGCCAGGGTGGGGTTCTCAAACAGCTTCACCGTGTAACTTCCCGCCGGGCGCTCAGCGGCGCGGCTGCGCAGGGTTCGCTCCAGTGTCGGCGCGGCCTCATAGGTCACCGGCCTGGGCGGCTCAATCGACGCCGCGGGGTCGCCCTCACCGCGGTCATGGCCGCCGAGCTCGCGGTAAAAACAGCTGCGCGCACCGCTATGACAGGCGGGCCCCTGCGGCTCGACCAGGGCAAGGAGCGCGTCCCCGTCGCAGTCATAGCGCAGCTGCCGAACCCGCAACCCGTTTCCCGATGATTCTCCCTTGCGCCAAATCCGATCGCGCGAGCGGCTGAAGAAGTGGACCTCTCCGCTCTCCAGGGTCAGCCGCAGTGAATCCTCGCTCATGTAGGCAACGGTCAGCACCTCACCGCTGGCAAAATCCTGGACCACGCATGCCAGCACCCGCTCTGGTCAAATTGCAGCTCCTCGAACATTGACCAATCGTAGTTGGGCGCGCCTATTCGATCCCGAGGCGATCGAGAAGGTCCCCGTCTCGGCGCCAGCGACGGCGTACCCGGACCTGGAGCTCGAGGTGAACCCTGGTGCCCAACTCGGCTTCCAGCGAACGACGGGCCGCGGCGCCGATCTCACCCACCTTGGCACCAGATTTACCGATCAGGATGCCCTTTTGAGACTCCGTCTCGGCCCAGATCTCGGCACCGACGATCACCACCCCGCCCTCCTTCGGAGCACTGATCTCTTTCACCGAGACCTCAACCGAGTGCGGAATCTCCTCCCGAGTGCGGTTCAGCACCTGCTCGCGGATCAGCTCGGCCAGCAAGATCTCACTTGACTGATCGCTCCGATCTTGAGGCGGGTAGAGGTAGGGCCCCTCGGGCATCAGCTCCCCGAGTCGCTCGATCAGGACCCCGAGACCCTCTCCGCTACGGGCACTGATCGGGAATACCTCATCCACACCCGCCAGCTCCGCAGCCGCGGCGAGCACCGGAACCAGCTGGTTGGGACCGACCCGATCTGACTTGTTCACGGCGCAAATCACCGGCAGCCTTGCCCCCGCGGCGAGCAACGTGCGGGCGATGAAGCGATCACCGGGGCCGACCCCCTCCTCCGCATTGATCACGATCAGAGCAAGGTCAGAATCGGCAAGCTCGCGCTCGACCCGCCGCTGCATCCGCTCAGTCAGGGCGTCGCGCGGGCGTTGCACGCCGGGCAGATCCACAAGGACGAGCTGGCGAGCGCTTGCCAGGTCGGTGGCGACACCGCGAATTGCGCGGCGCGTGGTCTGCGGGCGGACCGAGACGATCGCCACCCGCGAACCAACGATCGCGTTGACCAGGGTCGACTTGCCGACGTTGGGGCGACCGGCAAGGCCGATGAAGCCGGCACGGGTTACGCCCAGCTGCGCCAGCACCGCACCCTGCGCGGCGAGCATCTCTCCACTGTCGGTTTCGTGGTCCATACCGCATAGGTGCAGGGTGCCGTGAATCGCTGCCTCGATAACGCTCGAGCACAGCTCGGGACAGATCGCGACGTCGCCGAGCTCTCGCGGACCCGGGGTGGGGCTGGCGCCGTCGAGGGGAAATGCGAGCACGTCGGTGGGCGCATCGGTCCCGCGGTGATCGCGGTTTAGCTGGCGGATCCGGGCAGCGTCAACCAGCTCGACCGCGAGGTGGCCGTCTGAGACCCCCGCCACACCGAGGGTCGTGCTGATCGCGGCGCGCAGACCCTCGGGCACGTCGGAGATATCGATGCTCACTTGAGGCGGCGCGAGTCGCGCTCGGCATGCTCTCCATAGGCGGCGACGATGCGCTGCACCAGCTTATGGCGGACGACGTCCTCGCCGCCAAAGTGAACAAAGGAGATGTCGGGGACCTCGCTGAGTATCTCGCGGACCGCGACCAACCCGGATCGCTGATCGCTGGGAAGATCGATCTGGGTAATGTCGCCGGTAACCACCATCCGCGAGTTAAATCCGAGTCTGGTCAGGAACATCTTCATCTGCTCCGGACTGGTGTTTTGAGCCTCATCAAGAATTACAAAGGAGTCATTGAGCGTGCGCCCGCGCATGAATGCCAGGGGCGCCACCTCGATCACTCCACGCTCGAAATAACCGTTCACCCGGTCTGGGTCCAGCATGTCAAAGAGGGCGTCAAAGAGCGGGCGCAGGTAGGGATCAACCTTTGCCTGAATGTCACCCGGAAGGAATCCGAGCCGCTCCCCCGCCTCCACCGCAGGACGGGTGAGGATGATCCGCTGCACGCCGCGTTCGGCCAACGCCGCCGCCGCCATCGCCACCGCCAGAAAGGTCTTGCCCGTCCCTGCGGGACCGATCCCGAAGGTGATCGTATGGGCGCGGATCGAATCGACGTATCGCTTCTGAGTCACCGTCTTTGGGGCGACCCTAGTGTTGCGATGTCGCCAAACCACGTCCTCGAGGATCTCCGCCGGACTCTCCTCGGCATCGAGTGCCCCGCTGACCGCCGCGATCGTTTCCGGGGCGATCTCATGCCCCTGATCGATCAGCTCGATCAGGCCATCGATCAGCTCAGCCGCTCCCCGCACGTCCCCAGCCTCACCGTCAAGGGTGAGCACGTTACCGCGCAGGTGAAAATCGCAATCCAGGTTGCCGCGCAGCGCGCGCAGGATCGCGTCCTCAGAGCCCGCCAGCTCCGCCGCGACGCTGTTATCGAGGGTCAGCTGCCTACGCGCCAAGTTTCTCTCGCACCGCCGCGCTGACCCGCTTGCCATCGGCTCGGCCGCCAAGCTTGGGCATCAGCGCCGACATCACTTCACCGATCTGGCGCGGCTCGCTCGCCCCGGTCTCAGCCAAAGCCGAATCGATCAATTCCGCTAGCTCTGCTTCGGAGAGCTGCGCCGGCAGGTAGCCATCAATCAGCTCACCCTCGGCGCGCTCCTGAGCCGCCTGCTGGGGACGGCCCGCCTGCTCGTAGGCCTCGGCCGCCTCCGTTCTCTTCTTGCGCTCGCGCTGAAGAACCGCGATCTCATCACCGCTACCGAGCTTTGCGTCCTTTTGCAGGGAGTCGACGATCATTCGCAGCGCTGCGACGCGCTCGCGCTCCCTCGCCTTCATCGCCGTGCGAATGTTCGCTTGGACTCGCTCGAGGATCGTCTCGCTCATCGGCTAAAGGGTAGACGCGTCGGCTCCGGGAAGGGCAACCGCCTCGACCTTGCCAAGCGGCATCTGCAAAAAGCGGGTGCCCAGCTCGCGGAATGAGGTGACGTCTCCGGTACAAAGGAAACGGTATGTACCCTCGCGATCGGAAGGGCGGTTGAGGCCATCGCGCTGCAGCGCGCGCTGCACGGCGGCGGCGACAGCATGGCCGCCGCTTACCAATCGCACGTCGCGGCCAAGGATGCGCTGGAGCATCGGAGCAACCAGGGGGTAATGCGTGCAGCCGAGAATCAAGGTGTCGACCGCGGCCCGTCTCAACGGCTCGCAGTAGGCGCGTGCCATCGCCATCGTTTCCTCGTCAAAGGCAGAGCCGTTTTGGATGAATGGGGCAAGCGCGGGGGCCTCGACCTCGGTCACCTCCAGCGCTCGGCCCTGTGCCCTCAGCGAGCGGCGATAGGCACCGCTCTCGACCGTGTTGGGAGTCGCCAGCACGCCGACGCGGCCGCTGTCGGTGATCGCGGCGGCGATCTCGGCCTGTGGCTCGACCACTGGAACGACCCCCACCCCACGCTTGGCGGCAACCTGGCGGGCAACTCCCTCACCGATCGAGGTCGCCGTGTTGCAGGCGATCACGAGCAGCTTGGCGCCGCCATCGAGGAGCAACTCGGCGATTGCAGCGATCCGCTCTTTGAGACGCTCGGGGTCGCGGCTACCGTAGGGAAACATCGCTGTATCGCCGAGATAGATGAAGTCCTCCTCGGGCAATGAGACGAGGCACTCGTGCAGCACCGTGAGGCCGCCGACACCGGAGTCAAACATCGCGATCGGCATCGAGGCATCGAGCTGGAAGGCGGCTGGGGCCAGGGGCGTCAGGGCTTGACGACCATGAAGAAGATCGCCACCACGATGATCAGCCCGGCGAGAGTGCCGACCTGCCCGATCCGCTGGGAGGTGGAAAGGAACTCCTCACCCAATGCGTCGCCGTTTTGCAGGTCTCGCTCAGCCAACGCTTTTGCCCGCCGGACCTGCGGCTGAAAGAAGCCATGCTGGAGCCCGAACAGAATAATGATCGCAGCGAAGCCGACGCCAATGAACGCTTCGCTGCCCTTCCAAGGACCTTCGGCGAGTAGGTAGATCCCGGCAAGCAAGAGCGCCACCATGCCGGGGTTGACGAGGTAGCGATCGATCTTTTGCACGCCCGCCAAAAGCGCCGGCGTCGCACGCGGGTACTGGGGAACCACCGAAAACAAAAAAGCGTAGCCAAAGGTTGGGCCAAAAGCCAAAACGACAGCCAGGATGTGAATGAAGAGGCCGACGCTGTAGGCGGTGATCGTCGCCAGCATTGAAGCCAACGATATGTCAAACGCCGGCGCGACTCCGCTCAGCCGCGACGCAGCAGCAGCGCGGCCCAGTCTCCGTCGCGACGGCGCTCGGACTCAAGCAGCCCGGCGGCTGCAAATGCATCACTCACCCGATCAAGCTCTGAGGGCAACATTCCCGAGCAGACCAGGGTCTGCGGGCAATCCCGGTCGGCGAACGCCGGGGCAATGATGGTCAGCATTGGAGCGGTGAGGTTGGCCACCGTGGTCGCTGCAAGCCGTGGCATTCGGGCGCGCAGGTTGATCTGCTCCGGCTCAACCGTGACCCCGTTTTGCTCAGCATTTGCCCGCGCCGCTTCGATCGCCGGGAGCTCGTGATCATAGGCCGACACCGGCTCCCAGCCAAGCTTTGCCGCGGCGATCGCCAGCACTCCCGAGCCGCTGCCGAGGTCGGTGAGGCCGCCGCGCGCCGCCCCGCCAGCCTCGAGCTGGACTAAAAATTCCAGGCAAAGGCGGGTGCTGGGGTGAGCGCCGGTGCCAAAGGCGCGACCGGGGTCGATGACGAGATCCACGGTTCCATCGCGCGGCAGCTCCCAGGAGGGTCGCAGCCAGAGCCGGTCTGCGACCAGAATTGGCTTGTGGAAATCCTGCCAGCGCTCGGCCCAGTCATCCGGGACCTCGCTCGAGCTGACCTCGACCCGGCCGGCGCCGGCGATCGCGTCGAACTCCCCTAGCGCTGCCAGCTCCCCATCGCCGCCGTAGATCGCGTACTCGACGTAGCCAGGCCCGCTTTCCTCCTCGACCCCGTTGGGTGCCAACACCGTTAGCTCCGCCAGCACGACCTCGGCCTGCTCCGGGGCACACCTGACCGCCAGGCGAATCAACCGAAGGCTCTGCGCACGCGGGTGAAGAAGCCATCACCTTGGCTGGAGGCGAGGTTGGCCGGGCCCAGGCTCTCACCCAATCGCTCGGCAAGCTCGCGCTGCTCCTCGGAGAGGTTGGCGGGAATCATCACGTTGACGACGATCACCAGATCGCCCGGCGGTCCGCCGTTTGAGCCGGGCAACCCATTGCCACGCAGCGCATACTGAGTTCCGTGCTGGGTGCCGGCCGGGATCTCGATCTCGCGCTGACCCTCATGGCTTGGAATCTTCACCGTCTTGCCGAGCATCGCCTCGATCGCGGTCAGCTCAACGGCATGCATCAGGTCCTGACCGCGCATCGGGCCACGGCGTACCTCGAAGCCGAAACCGCCTCCGAAGAAGGCCTGCAAGATGTCTTCAACCGAGCCCACCCCTGCGCCGCCCGCCCCGAAGCCACCGGATCGCAGACCCTCGTGACCGTAGGCGTCATAGACCCGTCGGCGCTCGGGATCAGAGAGCACCTCATAGGCCTCGGCCGCGGCCTTGAACTTCTCCTCCGCACCCGGGTCGTGATTGTTGACGTCTGGATGCAGCTCGCGCGCGAGGCGCCTGAACGCTTTCTTTACCTCTGCCTCTGAGGCACCTCGGCCAACGCCAAGTACGTCGTAGTAGTCGCGCGCCATCAGGGGAGCTCAGTCGCCGTAGACAGTCTCGAAGTAATGCGAGAGCTCGCGAGCGGCGCAACGCACCGAGGCGATCGCCGTCGCGTAGTCCATGCGCAGCGGTCCGACGACCCCGACCGAGCCAAGATTGCGATGGCCGAGACCGTAGTTGGCGCCGACGACGCTAACCGAGCGCAGCTCCGGCTGGGGATTCTCACCGCCGATCCAAAGGAAAACCGAACGCCGGTCAAGCGCTGAACGCAGCATCCCCAGCACGCTCGCCCTACCCTCCAGAGCTCTCATCAACTTGTCGGCAGGAGGTAGGTCGGCGGCGTGAGCCTGCGAAAGAAGTCGGGCCGCACCCTCGACGTAGAGACCGTCGCCACTCTCGCCCTCGAGCTCGGTGAAGGCAGCGCCAAGGGTGGCGAGAAAGCCCGCCTCGGCGGGGCTGAGATCGGGGTCGGCGAGCCGGTCGCCGATCATCCTCGCGCCCACCCCCATTCCGGCCAGGGACTCGTTGAGGTAGCTGGAGGCCCACTCGACCAGCCCCGGATCAACCGGACGGTCGAACTCAAAGACTCGCTTGACGATCGCCCCAGTCGATGCGATCGCGATCACCAACACCCTGCTCGGCTGCAGCCGCAGCACCTCGACTCGATGGATCGTCGCGGCGAGGCTCTGAGGAGGGGCACTCGCCATCGCCATCAGATCGGTGACCCGGGCAAGCGCCGCGGTCGTCTCTCGCAACGCCTCATCGACCTCGCGCCGCAGTCGGGAGAGCTCGAGCTGGACCCCATCGGCGATCGTCGGCGGGTCGGCCTCGACCAACATGTCTACGTAGCGCCGATAGCCGGATTCGGTCGGTATCCGACCTGAGGAGGTATGTGGATGCGTCAGGTATCCGTCGGCCTCCAACTCGGCGAGCTCCGCCCTCACTGTCGAGGGGCCGCAGTCAATCTCGGCCCGCTCGGCGATCTCCCGCGAGGGCACGGGCTTAGCCGAGCCGAGGTGGGAATCGACTACCAGCCGCAGAATCAACTCTTGCCGAACTGAGAGCATCTGCTCCCCATTCTAGGATCCGCTACAGCTGGACCTCGGCCTCGGCGTTGCGGATGATCTGATTCTCACCCTGTGCGGCACGGGTTTCAAGCACCAGCCGCCCCCCCTCAAATGACTTGACGGAGCCCGTGACGACGATCTCCTGCTCGGGGAGCCCCATCCCCCGAAACTGCACCGAGAGCCGTTTCAGCGCCCGTGGGTCGCCGTCGGCAAGGGCCGCGTTTGCGCGCGCAACGAGGCCCATCGAATAGAGCCCGTGCAGGATGTTGGTCGGCAGACCGACCGCGGTTGCAAACTCGGGATCGATGTGAATCGGGTTGAAATCTCCAGAGGCTCCCGCGTAGCGATGGGGCAGGTATTTATCGGGAGTGACCCTCAGCTCGGGAACCTGATCACCAACGTTAAAGGCCATCTGCCCTCATACCCCCCTGACGATGTTGGTCCACACACCCCGCACCACCCGCTCACCCTCCTGGTTGACCGAGATTGACTCAAACACGTAGAACCCCTTGCCCTCCTTCTCATAGATCTCCAGACAGGTTGGCGTGGTGGTTATCTCATCACCCGAGCAGACCGGCTCTCCCCACTCAAACTCCTGGGCGCCATGGACCATCGCCGCGAAGTCCATTCCTACCTCGGGATCAAACATCACCGGCGCCATTGCCGGAGCGCTGTAGACGACAACGAACATCGGCGGCGCGACAAGATCGCGAAAACCCGCCGCCCGCGCCGCCTCTAGCTCAAAGTGGACCGGGTTCTCGATCCCCAGCGCGTTGGCGTACTCCTTGATCTTCTCGCGCCCCACCTGGTAGATGCTCGGAGGCCAAGTCTTGCCGATTGCCTCGGTCTTGATCGCCATCGGCGTCAACCCTACCTAGTCCTCAATCTCAAGAACGGCGAGGAAGGCCTCTTGAGGTACCTCTACCCGCCCCACCTGCTTCATCCGCTTCTTGCCTGCTTTCTGCTTCTTCAAGAGCTTCTGCTTGCGGGTCACGTCGCCACCGTAGAGCTTCGCGGTGACATCCTTGCGCAGCGCCTTGACGGTCTCCCGGGCCAGCACCCGTGAACCGATCGCCGCCTGTACCGGTATGTCGAATAGCTGGCGGGGGATCGTCTTGCGCAAGCGCTCGACCAGCCGCTTGCCCTGCTCGTAGGCAAACTCGCGGTGGACGATGATCGAGAGCGCGTCAACCTGCTCTCCGGCAAGCAAAATGTCAACCTTGACCAAATCGCCGGGGCGGTTTCCGATTGGCTCATAGTCCAGCGAGGCGTAGCCGCGGGTAGTGGACTTGAGCAGGTCGAAGAAGTCAAGGACGATCTCGGCCAGCGGCAGGTCGTAGCGAATCTGCACTCGTTGCGGACTGAGGTAGTGCATGTCGACATGGGTTCCGCGACGGGCCTGACAGAGCTCCATCACCGCGCCGACGTAATCGGTCGGTGCGATGATCGTCGCCCGGATATAGGGCTCCTCAATCTTCTCGATCGATGCGGGATCGGGCAGCTCCGTTGGGCTGTGAACCTCGACCGTCTCGGTGCCGATCAGATGGACCAGGTAGCGCACATTTGGGGTCGTCGCAAGCAGCTCGAGACCGTACTCACGCTCCAGTCGCTCGCGCACGATCTCCATGTGCAAGAGCCCGAGGAAGCCGCAGCGAAAGCCGAAGCCAAGCGCCTCAGAGGTCTCGGGCTCATAGGAGAGGGCCGCATCGTTGAGTGCCAGCTTCTCGAGCGCGTCGCGGAGATCAACGTAGCGGTCGGTATCGATCGGAAAGAGACCGCAAAAAACCATCGGGCGCACCTCGCGGTAGCCCTCCAGGGGCCCGGCGGCCGGATTCTCGCGCCTGGTCAGGGTATCGCCGACCCGCAGCTTGGCGACGTCCTTGATTCCGGTGATCAGGTAGCCGACCTCCCCAGCCTCAATTCCCGCCACCGTGGTCATCGCCGGCCTGAAGAAACCGATGTCATCGATATCGGCCTCGGTCCCGTTTTGCATGGCGAGGATTCGCTGGCCCTTTGCAAAGCTGCCATCGACCATCCGTACGTAGGCGATCACGCCGCGGTATTGATCGAATTCCGAGTCAAAAATCAGCGCTCGCGCCGGGTCCGCCACCACCCCTCCCGGAGCCGGGATGCGCTCGACGATCGCCTCCAGCACCTCGAGCACTCCCTCTCCCGTCTTTGCCGAAATCCTCAACACATGGCCTGGATCGCCACCAAGCAGGTCGGCGATTTCCGCCGCGACCCGCTCCGGCTCGGCCCCGGGCAGATCCACCTTGTTGATGACTGGAATTAGCTCGAGGCCGTTCTCCACCGCTAGATAGGTGTTGGCGACGGTCTGTGCCTCCACTCCCTGGGCGGCATCGACAACCAGCAGGGCACCCTCGCAGGCGGCGAGACTGCGGGAGACCTCATAGGAGAAGTCGACGTGGCCGGGCGTATCAATTAGGTGCAGGTGGTAGGTCTCCCGATCGCGAGCGCGGTACTCGACTCGGACCGCCTGAGCCTTGATCGTGATCCCTCGCTCGCGCTCAAGATCCATCGAGTCCAGCATCTGAGCGCGCATTTTCTTTGGATCCACGGCGCCGGTGATCTCGAGAATGCGATCGGCGAGGGTCGACTTGCCATGATCGATGTGGGCGATGATTGAGAAGTTGCGGATCCGGTTCATGGGCGGGCCGCCAGTATGGCGAGTCAGCTCGGGCAGCCCGAGGGCGAGAGCGGCCCGCTGAGGCGAAAGACAATCGCGGTCGGCTCACGCAGAATCGCGGTTGCCGAGGGAGCGACGGTCCAGCCTGCGGCGGGTGGAAGCCGCGGAGCGCCCGGTTGGACCCGGTCAAGGGCGGTCACGACGTAGTCATAGTGCCCAGCATCCAGCGCCCGGCGCCAGGCCTGGCAGCTGCCGGGTGCAACGAATCCCCCGTTGGGGCGTTCGATTCCAACGTACTGGACCCGGTTGGAGAGATCGGTCCCATAGAGGGGGTACTCGCGGGTGGTTGTGGTGGCGATTCTGGCACCTGAGATCGAACGCGCCCAGCGAAATACTGCGTCAAGGCTTTGGGTCGTGAAGGTCGGATCGGAGTAGCGGCGGCGGAGGTAGCTGCGCTGCTCTTGATAGCCGAGCGCAACCGCCGCCAAGAGCAGGATGCAGAGCGCCAAGCGTGTCCAGGGCGCTGCTCTCTCCCTCCTTCTGGGGGATGCAACGAGCGAGCCCCAGCGCCGGATCCTCTCCCTCAACGGCGAGGCGATCACCAGCAGCGCGATCCCCACGATCAGCGTCGGAGTCAGGTAGCGAAGCGCCGATTCAAACCCCCGCGGAGCGCCCGGGGGCCCCTCTGCCGAGCTCGGTACCAGCGCCCATGTAATCGCCACAACAAGTCCAAGCAGCGCGCATAGGCGCATCACCGGACTCGCCCGGCGCCCGAGACTGAGCGCCAGCCCGCCCAACGCCAGCCCGCCCAGCAACGGCCATAGAACCCAGAGGCCGTGCTGCAGGCCGGGCAAGAACCAGTGTGACCAGACCGAGCGGTTGCCCAGATAGTCGAGCACGCTGTGGCCTTCGCGGCCCCCCAGGGGCTGCTGCGGTCCGGGTAGGGAGATTGGCCCCAGGTGGCGCACCCAAGGAAGCGGATTTCCCGCCCGCAGCAAGTTGCGCAGATACCAGTAGCCACCCCCTGCCAAGGCGCCCACAGAGGCGCTTCTCAATGCTCGCCACCTCCTACCCTTTGGTGCGATCTGCGCAAGGCCGACCACGAGCAGCAGCGCCGCGGGTAGGTAAAGAAGCTTGGTACCCGCCGCCAGCCCTCCCGCCAGCCCGATCACCGCGATCGCGCCCGATGAGAGTCCGCGTTCTGAGCGCGAGGACCAGAGGTTAAGGGCAATTGCCACCGCGGCGAGAAAGAAAAAGAGTGCGGCGATGTCGTTGCGGGCCTCCCCAGCCTGATCGGCGAGGGCGGGGACGCTGAGCACGATCGCGCCCAGGGCCAGAGAAACCGGCGCGACGCCGTAGGGGCGCCCGATGCACCAAAGCGCCAACAGGCAACCAAGGAGCCACCCGAGGTTGAGCAGTGGAGAGAGGATGTCGCGATCGAAGGCCGCCATCCCGATGGCGTGGAAGAGTTCGGCGTTATCGGGATAAAACCAGGCCAGGTACTGCGGGGCGAGGAAATGCAATGCGAAGGTGTCGCCGCTTTGAAAAATGGAGACCGCGAGCGGCCCGTGGTACCAGGTCGAGTCAAACCCGGTCATCCCGGTGCTCAGACGCAGGCGCACCCCTGCGCCAAAGTGGATCAGCGCGAGCCCGGCAAAGAGCAGACCGACGAGGGTCAGCAGCGGGGAGGGAGAGGGTCGCGGGTCGCGGGCCTGGCAGCGCCCGGCGCTCGCGGTGACAGCGGGCGAGACGACCGGGGGGTGCACGGCCAGGCGCAGCGAAAGGCCGGCGAAGGCAACCGCGAGGAAATAGGGAATCGCCTTGAAGGCACCGAAGCTGCCGAGGATTACGGCGACCCAGATCAGCAACGCCAAAGCCAGGACCGCGGTCGCCAGCCAAGCAGGCGGGCCCGAGAGCGAGGGCAAAGTGCGAGATCGCAGACGGGCGGCTCCCAAGCCGGCAAAGCCAGCGAGTGCTCCGATCTCAACGACACCCAGCAGGTAGCGCCCGACGCCCAGCATCTAGCGCCGCGGCAGGAGGCGCAGTATCTGCTCCAACTCGGCGATCCGAAGCGCCTTGGCGAGACCGAGATAGGCGGCCGCCCCTACACCCAGCCCCAACCCCAGGGAGACAAGCTGGCCGAAGAACCCCTGTCCGAGCGCTTCGGCCAAGACGTGCCAGACGCCATAGCTGATCAGCGCAAGCGCCAGCGAGGCGAGCAGGATACGCGCGGTGGTTGAGAGCAGCCGATCCAGTTCCAACCCGTTGAACTGGCGGCGCAGGACCACCGCTTGAGCGATCACCGCCGCCGTCGTACCGATCCCGGTGCCGGCAACGATCCCCCCAACCCCAAAGGGCTTGTAGAGGAGCAGCGCGGCAAGCGCGGAGACGACCAGATCCAGTCCCGCCAGTCCGGTCGCCAGCCAAGGGCGCTGGAGACTGAAGAAGGTGCGTGTCTGCAGCAGGTAGACGCCGTTGGTCGGCAGCGAGAAGGCGAACCAAAAGAGGGCGGTGGCGACCACGGTCGTCTGCGCCGGATCAAAGGCCCCGCGCTGGTAGATCAGACGAATCATCGGTTCGGAGAGGGCGAGGACGGCGGCGGCGGCGGGCAGCAGGACGAAGAGGATCTGTCGCATCCCATTCGCCATCGTCGCGCGCAGGTTGTCGATCTCGCCACGATTGGCAAAGCGGGCGAGGGTGGGAAACAAGACGGTAGCGATCGCCACCGAGAAAATTCCCTGGGGAAGTTGGTAAATACGGAAGGCTTTGTCGATCGCCGCTGGCGCCTGGTCGGAGACGAGGCTGCCGAAAAAACTGTTGATCAGCATGTTGAAATTGATCAAGCCGAGGCTGATCGTCACCGGCAGCATCAACAGCAAGACGCGGCGGACCCCTGGATTTCGCCACTCAAAGCTCCAGGTGAACCTGAACGGGGTGTTGCGCAGATCGAATACGGGGATCAAGAGCTGGATCAGGGTGCCGACGAGGATCGCGATCGCATAGGCGTAGATGCGGTCCTCACCGTGGAAGGCGGGCACCAGCAAGACCAAGACGACGATGATCGTCAGGTTCCAAAACAGCGGTGCAATCGCAAAGGCCCCGAAGCGGTCATAGCTGTTGAGGATGCCGACCACGACGCCGCTTAACCCGAGCAGGATCAGAATCGGGAAAAGGATCTGGGAAAGGGTGATCGTGAGATCGAGCAGCTCGCCCTTAAAGCCCGGCGCAAAGATCGGCATGATCACTGGCGCAATTACCACGAACAGCGCGGTGAGCGCACCGAGCACCATCGTCACGATCAGCAGCAGAGTCGAGGCTAACCGGAAGGCCTCGCGGTAATTCTTTTGCTGCAGCTGCTCGGTGAAGACTGGGACGAAGGCGGGCTGCAGCGCCGCGTCGGCAAACAGACTGCGGACCAGATTGGGAACTTGGAAAGCTATAGTGAATGCTGAAACCGGACCGTTGATCCCATAGATCCCGGCGGCGACGACTTCTCGCCCGAGACCGGTGATCCGCGAGGCGGCGGTGGCGACCGAGAAGAAGGCGGTGGAGCGCGCGATCCGTCCCGCCTGGCGCCCCGGTGCCGGCTCGCCCGCCAGCTCCTCACCTGGATCAAAGGCCTCGGCCGCTCGCAGTGCGGCGTCAGAATCCACGCTGGTCTTCTCCGGCTCGGGGCTGTCGGGTGCCTTGGGCGTCTCCAAGCTGATCTCAATCGCTATAGTCGGCGGCCGCCCGGAGCCGGCTCGGCGCCAGCTGGGGCAAACGACTCATGGCCAACATTGCCTCACAGAAGAAGCGCATCCTACGCAGCGAGCGCGAGCACGCGGAGAACCGCCTGCTTAGTAGCGCTGTGAAGACTCATTTCCGCCGTCTGCAAAGCGCGGTTGGCGAGGTCGACGCGGAGGCGATCCAAAGTGAGCACCGCAGCCTTGACTCGCGGATCGATAAAGCAGTTCAAAAGGGCGCTATGCACGCAAACACCGGAGCCCGCAAGAAGTCCAAAGCGGCGCGCATCGCCGCCGCAGCCTCGCAGTGATCAAGACGCGGCACCGGCCGCGCGCCGCAGCGCGAGGGTAAGTGCCAGCCTCTCACCGTAGGAAGTACCCCCCCGACACCAGACCTCGAGATCGGCGAGCACACCGGTTGCCTCTCGCAGTTCCCCCAAGTCTGCGTCGCGGACGCGGGTGAGGAGCTGGCGGGCTGCATAGGGATGCATCTGAAGGCTCGACTCGACCTGCTTTACGGGCACACCGCCCTCTAGTTGTTCGACCGTCGCGCAGGCGCTTCGCAGGCGCGAGGCGAGGCCATAGACAACGCCGGTGACGTTCTCGCCCTGCTCGATCAGCTTCTCGCCGATCTCCAGAGCTCGGGCTGGATCGCGATCCAAGATCGCATCCGAAAGCGACCAGACGGCGCTCTCGGAGGTATCGGCGACCATCGCCTCAAGGTCACTCGCGCTCACCTCGCCTCCCGCGCCTGCCCAAAGTGCCAGCCGCTCCAGCTCCCGGGAGAGGCGGACCGGGTTGGCCCCCATCCGCTCGACCAGCGCGCTTGCCGCGGAGGGCTCGAGTCGAAATCCGAGCCGCTTTGCCTCCCCGATCAGGGCTCGCGGCATCTCTCGCGCCTTCGGGGCCTCGAATTCGTGAACCTCACCGCCGGCAGCCCGCACCGCTTTGGTCAGCCTCGCCGGCGCCTTGGCGCGGGCGACCAAAACAACCGTCAGATCCGGAGGAAGGTGTGCGAGGGCTTCGGCGACCGCCTCCTGTTGGCGCTCGCGCCACCGCTCGACCCCGTCGGCGAGTAGGTAGCGCCGGGACTCGGTCAAAGACATCGCCGGGATTGACGCCAGTAGCGCCTCGTGGTCTGGTGCGCCCTTGCCCTCGCCAGGCTCGAACACGACCAGAGCTGAGACCCCACCCTCGCGCTCGGCGCGAGAGCGCAGTCGAGCCCGGGTTGCATCGATCTTAGCCTGGTCTGTGCCGGCGATCAGGTAGAGCGATCGCATCTCCTCAGCCATCTACGCCGGCAGTTTAGTCGCGCCGATCGGCGCCCCACTGCTTGCCGCGGGGATCGTGTCTTGGACGGCTCAAATTCCGGGGGGATCAGCGATCCCCGCAGCACGATCTCGGACTTCGCGATGCGGCGTTCGAGGAGAACAACCCGCTGGCCTAGGGACCTTCGTCGTCCTCATAAGCGGAGACTTCAGCCATCTGGGCACCGTAGAGCTCGGCGACTGCGACGGGCGGCGATTGAATCGATAGGCAGGCCAGCTCGCCGTCTCCGCCGTTGCCCACCGAGTGATCGGTCGCCGGGGGTACGAGAATCAGATCTCCTTCACTGACGGGCTGGGTATCACCCGCCACCGACATCGTTCCAGCTCCTCGCACGACCACGTAGACCTGCTCGGCCTCCTCATGGGAGCGCAGGCTTTGCTCGGCTCCTGGAGGAACCTCCAGCCACGTCACCGACATGTTGCGCGAGCCCAGTTCTCCCGCGTCCATGAGGACGTGAGATCGGAGCCTGTGCCACTCCTCCACCGGGGCTTCGCCGAGGCGCCTGACGAGCATTCGCGCGCTTTTGTACCAGATGCGGAGGCAAAAGTAGTGAAAGGGCCTCAACGAATGACGAAATTGACCAGTCTGCCGGGGACGACAACCTCCTTGACTACCTCCTTGCCCTCGAGGTGGCGGCCCACTTTCTCACTCCCTCGCGCGAGGCGCAGGAGCTCCTCGCGCGAGGCGTCGGCCGCCGCCTCGATGCGGTCGCGGAGCTTGCCGTTGACCTGGACGATCAGGGTCATCGTGTCACTGATCAATAGCGCCTCATCAGCGCGCGGCCAGGGACTCTCCCACACCCGCCCCCCATTTATCCGCTCCCAGACCTCCGCCCCCAGATGGGGCGCGAAGGGGAAGATCAAGGAGGCGGCGCTCGCCGTTGCAAAGCGCACCGCGGCGATCCCTGCGGGGTCGCCGTAGAGAGCGTCCTTGAGCCGATAGGCCTCATTTACCAGCTCCATGATCGCGGCGATCGCGGTGTTGAACTGAAAGCCTCGCTGGAAGTCGCGGGTCACCTTCTCGATCGCCCAGTTGGCTTTGACGAGCAGGGAGCGGGCGGGCTCCTGCGCTTCCTGCCCGGCGGTCTCGCCGGTGGCCTTCCCCTCGACCTCCTGGCAGAGCCGCCAGAGCCGAGACAGAAATCGGCTGACCCCCTCAACACCCTCATCAGACCAGTCGCCACCGCGCTCCGGGGGGCCCATGAAGCAAACGTAGGTACGCGCCGTGTCGGCCCCGTAGCGCTCGATGTACTCGGCAGGGCTAACCGTGTTGCCCCTTGACTTCGACATCTTCGCCCCGTCGCGGGTGATCATTCCCTGGGCGAAGAGGTTGGCGAAGGGCTCTTGCACCCCAAGCCATCCGAGGTCCGCCAGCGCCTTGGTCAGGAAGCGCGCATACATCAGATGCAAGATCGCGTGCTCGACCCCCCCGATGTATTGATCGACCGGCAACCAGTGCTCGGCGGCGGCGCGATCCCAGGCGGCTGCTTCGTTGCGCGGGTCAAGGTAGCGAATGAAGTACCAGGAGGAGTCGACGAAGGTGTCCATCGTGTCGGTCTCGCGGCGAGCCGGACCCCCGCACCGGGGACATTCGGTGCGGACCCACTCCTCGGCCGCGGCTAGTGGGCTGCGCCCCTGAGGCGCATACTCCTCGATCTCTGGCAGCTCAACCGGGAGCTGCTCCTCAGGGACTGGAACCATTCCGCAGCGCTGGCAGTAGAGAATCGGGATCGGGGCGCCCCAGTAGCGTTGGCGCGAAACCAACCAGTCACGAAGGCGGTAATTGATGGCGGCGCGACCGCGGCCCTCCGCCGCTAGCCACTCGACGATCTCGCGATGGGCCTCACGGTTATTGGCGCCGTCAAAGCGCTCCGAGTTGACCATCGCGCCGTCGCCGCCGTAGGGCAGATCGTCGGCGTCGCTCACACCGTCAGGTCTACCCTCGATCACACGCCTGAGGGGCAGGTCAAAGGCCTTGGCGAACTCATAGTCACGACGATCGTGGGCGGGTACCGCCATGATCGCCCCGGTCCCGTAATCCATCAGGACGTAATCGGCGACGAACATCGGAATCCGCTCGCCGTTGACTGGATTTATCACGGCTCGGCCGAGGGCGATGCCGGTCTTCTCGCGATCCTCGGCGCCACGCTCCTCCCCGGACTCGCGGGCGACCTGGTTGACATAGTCGCGAACCTCTCCCTCTGTGGCGGTGCCGGCAACGAGGCGCTCGAGATCGGGGTGCTCGGGCGCGAGGACGAAGAAGGTCGCCCCGAACAGGGTGTCGGGGCGGGTCGTGAATACCGCGAAATCGAAATCCAGCTCCTCGCAGCGAAAGACGACCTCGGCGCCCTCGGAGCGACCGATCCAGTTGCGTTGCATCGTGATCACGTGCTCGGGCCAGGAATCGAGCTGATCGAAATCGCGCAAGAGGCGCTCGGCGTAATCGGTGATCCGGAAAAACCATTGCTCGAGCTTGCGTTGGACGACAACCGTCCCGCAGCGCTCGCAGCGACCGTCTATCACCTGCTCATTGGCGAGCACCGTTGCATCCTTGGGGCACCACTGGACCGGAGCCTCGGCGCGGTAGGCGAGGCCGCGCTCGAAAAGCTGCAAAAAGATCCACTGGGTCCAGCGGTAGTACTCGGGCATATGGGTGCCGAGCTCCCGCGACCAATCGATCGAGATCCCCCACTCTCGAAACTGGCGGCGGAAGGAGGCGATCGAGCGCTCGGTCACCTTCCGCGGTGGCTCACCCGTCTTGATCGCGTTGTTCTCGGCCGGCAGGCCGAAGGCGTCATATCCCATCGGGTGGATAACCTCAAAACCGCGGCGGCGGCGATAGTGGGCGATCGCATCACCCACCGCATAGGTCTTGAGGTGGCCAACGTGGGGCTCACCGGAGGGATAGGGCAACATCTCCAAGACGTAGGACTTTGGTCTTGACTCCTCAAACTCCGGCTCACCGGGATTGGCTACCTCCCAGGTCTTCTCCTCGGCCCAAAGCCGCTGCCACTTGCGCTCGATCAACTTCGGTTCATAACCGCTCACTGAAACGGCGATCTTCTCAGACCACCGGCGAGAGGGCCTCGAGCAGGTGGGGCCAGACGTAGACCTCGATTGTCGCTGCAACGACGAGGGTAGGGATCGCCAGCAAAACGGTGACGAAGGTGGCGGCGAGAAGCTTGTTCCACTCACCCCGGCGACTGGCGATCAACCAGGCGGCGAGGGGAAGAAAAAGCGCGCTCAGCTCCGGGATTGCGTGCGGCAGCACACTGAGCAAGAGCGCGGCGCGGGAGATATGAAGCTGGAAGGCCAGCGTCGAGCACTGAAAGCCGAGATAGAAAGCCTGGGTCGAGAGCGAAAAGATGGTGACCGCGCAGACGAAGAGAATCGCCAGCTCTCCCATCTTGATGTGAATCCAGCGCGAGAACCCCCTGCGCTGCGCGGCGGCGATTGGCATCGAGGCTCCGGCGATGAATCCGGCGATGCAGGCACTGGCGTGAAAGGCGAGGACCAATCCGTTGCGCTCAAGGATCGGCAAGAGGTCGGCGGCGGTTGACGGTTCGGTGATCCCAGGAAGGTGAACTGGGGTCAGGTCAGGGGTCAGCATGCCGGCCACGAACCAGACCGCCAAGAGCAGCGCAGCGGCGATCGAGACGCTCAGCGCCAGCCAAGCGCGCAGGAGCGCCCAGGGACGCCCGTTCCAGCTCTCAAAAGCATCCCGGGTGTCCTGCATCCCGTCTGAGAAAACATGTTGATTCGCGCTCACCGCTCACTCATCGACAGCGAGCGCGAGAGATTTGAGAGTGGAGCTGAGGGGGCTCGAACCCCTGACCTTCGCGCTGCCAGCGCGACGCTCTTCCAGCTGAGCTACAGCCCCTTGCTTGGATTCAAGGTTATCGCGGCTGTTTGCCTCCAACCGAGCGCCGCGATCAACGGCTCGCGGTGGAGCTTGGCCGAGACGAATTCGAGCCGCTCAGCGCCGATCGCCTAGGCGGCACGCTGCTCGGGACCGGGTTCCTCCTCGACGTCGAGGATCAGGTTGTCGCCTGCTGTGTGGCGAACATGGAACTCAAGCGGGGAACGCTCCTCCAGCTCACGAAGCAACTCGACCGGTTCCTGCAGTCGCATCGAGATCGTCGCTCGACCCTCGGAGAATCGCTCGACCGAGATCTCAGTCGTGGCATTGATCTGGCCGGCAGCATCCTCAAAGCCAACCAGCTGGGAGAAATCATCAAGCGGCCCGATCTCGACCTTGACCATACCCTCGAAGATATCCACGGCTGCGGCATCGGTTCCGAGTGAGGCCGCGGCATCGGCCTCGCTGGAGGCAGCGGTAAATGCGCCGGGGTGAGCCTCGGTCAACTCCTGCACCCGCCGACTCACCTCGACCGCCTCGCGCAACGCCTTCATTCGGATCCGCGTTGCCTGGCCGCGAGCCTGACTTTGAATCTCCTCAAGTCGCGCCGAGACCGCCTCCAGCGAGGCGATGCTTCGGTCGTGTCGCTCGTTGGCCTCGCGCAGGCGCTCACCCAGGCTTCGGATCTCGCCCTCGCGCTCGATCACCATCGCCGAGAGCACGCCCAATTCCTGCTCGGCCAAGTCAGCTGTCTCGACCGCGCCGCGCCACCGCCCCTCGGCATCATCAGCATCCTCTTGGAGCGCCCGCAGCCGCCCGTCGCGTGCCGAAATTGCCGCATCCACTTCGTGGCGGCGGTAGCCGAGGAGGACCCTCTTGAAGCTACCCATGCGAGGCACCGTATGGGGGGCTTCGGACGGCATTTCGCGACCTCTTCCAAAACACGAACAGACGTTCGGGCTACGCTAGACTCCGGCGACGCTTGAGGATTCGGGTCGATCTAAATCAGGCGCCAGCTGAACCGCATCGCGCCACAGGTCCTCAAGCTGATAGCGCTCTCTAGCCTCGGCGGTAAAGACGTGCAGGACGCTATCGAGGTAGTCAAGGACGATCCACCCCGTATCCCCGGCGCCGTCAACGCGAGCGGGAAGGACGGCGTCCTCATGCTTCATCCGCAACCTCACCTCCTCGACAATGGCGCGCGCGTGGCGCTCATTGCGTGCTGTGCAGATCGCGAGGAAATCGGTGTAGGAGACCAGCGGTCGCATGTCCAAGATGACGATTCTCTCGGCCTGTTTGGAATCGGCCAGCTCGGCCAGACGACGCGCCAGGGCATCGGAGGTCGAGATGATCAAGAGTAGATCCCCTTCTCCTCGACGAATCGCGCCACCGGCTCGGGCACCAGGTAGCGAAGCGGTCGTCCGGCGGCCGCGCGCTCGCGGACCGCGGAGGAGGAGACGCCGAACTGCGGCATCTCAAGCATCGTCGCCCGTCCCACCGCATCGAGACTGCGAAGCACCGCTCCCACCTCGGCATCGGCGATTCCGGCGCGCCGTGCAATCGCCAGTTGAGCCAGCTCGATCACCCGCTCAGACTCGCGCCAGCTCTCCAGACCGACGGCGGCGTCGGCGCCCATCACAAACACGAGCTCGGCATCCCCTCGCTCTCGCCCGAGCAGCTCCAGGGTCTCATAGGTATAGGAGGGGCCCTGACGATCGACCTCAAGCGTGGAAACCGAGAACCGCGGGTCATCGGCGGCGGCGAGCCTGGTCATCGCGAGGCGAAGCTCACGTCCAGGGTCATCGACGATCCGCTTGTGCGGGGCCTCACCGGTGGGGACCAGAATCACCTCACTGAGCCCGAGCTGCCAGAGTGCCTCCTGGGCAAGGGCCAGATGTCCGAGGTGCGGCGGATTGAATGCCGAACCGAGTACGCCGATTGCGGCGGCAGGGCTACTCACGCAGCTGGCCGTTGCCGAGCGCGACGTACTTATAGGTGGTCAGCTCGCGCAGTCCAATCGGACCCCTGGCGTGCAGCTTTTGGGTCGAATTGCCGATCTCGGCTCCCATTCCAAACTCAAAGCCATCGGTGAAACGGGTCGAAGCGTTGACGTAGACAGCGGCCGCGTCGACCTCGGCGATGAAGCGTTGCCCCGCCTGCTCTGATTCGGTCACTATCGCCTCTGAGTGGCCGCTGCTATGGGCGTTGACATGGGCGATCGCGTCCTCAATTGATTCGCAGACCCCGACCGACATCTTCAGGTCAAGGTACTCGGTGTCCCAGTCCTCCTCGCTAGCAAGGCCGAGCTCGGTTCCCCCAGCCAAGTCGCGGGCACGCTCGTCACCGACCAGCTCGACTCCATTCTCAGCCAGCTCCGCTGCCACCGCGGGCAAGAAGTTGGCGGCGATCGCCTCGTCGACCAGCAGGGTCTCTGCCGCATTACAAACACCGGGGCGCTGGACCTTGGCATTGACGGCAATTCGCCGTGCCATCTGAAGATCGGCAGCGGCATGAACGTAGACGTGGCAGTTTCCCGCCGCCGCGTAGATCACCGGTACGCTCGCGACATCCCTTAGTGCCGCCTTCAGTCCCTCGCCACCGCGGGGGATCAAGAGGTCCAAGAAGCGGTCTTGGGTGGCCAGCTCAACCAGATCCTCATGGCCGCCTCCAGACAGCAGCTGCACGGCGTCCTCTGGCAGCCCGACCGCAGCAAGGGACTCGCGAACGATCCCGGCAAGGCAGCCATTTGAGCGCTCCGCATAGCTCGAGCCGCGCAGCACTATCGCGTTGGCACTCTTGATTGTCAGCGCCGCGCAGTCGACGGTCACGTTGGGCCGCGCCTCATAGACCACCGCAACCACCCCCAGCGGCACCCGCACCTTGCGCAGGTCGATTCCACTGACAAGAGTTCTGCGTTCCAACTCTTCGCCGACCGGATCCGCGGCGGCAGCGATCGCCTTTACCCCCGCAGCGACCGCCTCCAGCCGAGACTCCGAGAGCCTCAGCCGATCCCGCAGCGCCTCGCTCAGCCCCGCCGCCCGCTGATCGGCGAGGTCAGCCTGATTGGCCTCAAGGATCTCTGCGCTTCGCTCCACCAGCGCCCGCGCTGTGTTTTCCAAAACGGCGTTCTTGGCCTCGGTTTTTGCCCGCTGCCAGCCGCCGCGCAGCTCGCCGCGCGGCGGCGCAGGTTTCAGCGACCGTGTTGGTCCTCACTGCCATCAGAGATCAAGGGTAGCTGGGGAGCACGGCCCTGCGATCAAACCAAGACGAACCGATCGCGGTGGATGACCTCATCAGCGGCGTCGGGGAGCAGCTCGCGCACCTCCGCGCTCCGCAAGCCGATCACCCGCTGCAGCTCAGCGGCGGAGTAATCGACGATTCCCTTGCCGAGAACCTCGCCCTCGGCGCTCACTTCAACCGCATCGCCAACATCGAAATCGCCCTCGACGGCGAGGATCCCGACCGCGAGCAAACTGGAGCCCCGCTCGCGTAGGACGCTGGCTGCACCGACGTCGACCAATACCCGGCCGTGGGCCGGCTTTGCGTATTTGAGCCAGAGCTTGAAAGCAGAAGACTTGCCCGCCTGGGCCACAAAGCGGGTGCCGCCGTGCCCACCGCAGGCCGCTTCCGACAGAGTTCCGTCCCGGGTGCCGTTGCAAATCACTGCCGGGATCCCGGCCTCGCTTGCCATCTCCGCCGCTGCGACCTTGCTCCGCATTCCGCCGGAGCCAAAGGCCGAGGTGCGATCGCCAATCTGCAGCCCCGCCAACTCGGAGAAATCCTCAACCCTGGCGACCAGCTCTGCTTCGGGATCGATCCGGGGGTCGGTGCGGTGTAGCCCATCGATGTCGGTGAGCAAGACCAAGAGGCTCGCATCCAGCAAAACGGCGACCTGTGCGGCGAGGAAATCGTTATCGCCGAAGCTGATCTCATCGGTGGCGGTTGTGTCGTTCTCGTTGACGACCGGCACCACCCCCCAGCCGATCAGCCGCCTCAGGGTCTGGCGAGCGTTTACGTAGTTGGTGCGAGCGGCGATGTCGGCGGCGGTGAGCAGCACCTGCGCAGCTCGCGTGCCCTGATTGGCGAGGCGACTCTCATAGGCGCGGAAGAGGTCGCCCTGGCCGACCGCGGAGGCGGCCTGCAGCTCGTCCATCGCCCGCGGCCGCGAACCCAGCTCCATCAGTCTGATTCCACGCGCGATCGCCCCTGAGGTCACCATCACTAGCCGCTCTCCGCCGCGCTCAAGAGCTGCGACCTGGCCACAGACAGAGTCGAGCACATCGGCGCGCAGCTCACCATCATCGGCAGCGACGATCGAGGAGCCGAGCTTGACGATCAGGGTCATGGCCGAGAGTGTAGGAAGATCGCGACCGTTGCCGAGCCCGCGAGCAGGCAGGCCTAGCTAAATATGGAGCTCGAACTCGTGCTCGCCGACGCGAAGATCATCGCCGGGTTCAAAGCCGGCCCGGGAGAGCGCCGCGATCACGCCGATCTCGACCAGGCGTTGCTCGAGATAGGCAAGCGCCTCCTGGTTGGAGAGATCGTGGCGCTCAAACAGCAGCTCGACCCCGCGCCCGAGGATGCGATATGCCCGATCGCCTTCACGCTGGACCCGGTAGCCACCCTCTCCGACGGGACGATAGACCCGGTGCTCGGCCTCAAACCCCGCGCCGAGTGCCGCCTCAGCGCCCATTGCCTGAGCCTCGCCCTCGGGGAGCTCAAAGAGAATACGACGCACCAACTCCTCAAGACCCTCTCCGGTGGCCGCGGAAACCGCGAGCACGCCTAACACGCGCTGGTCCAATCTTGGGGCCCATATCTCGAGCACCGAGTCGACCTCGTGGGAGGTGAGCAGGTCGCACTTTGAGAGAACGACAAGCTCCGGCAAGGAGTCCAACCCGCCGCCATAGGAGGACAACTCCTCGCGCACGGTGTGATAGTTCTGCCACGGGTCGCTTCCCAACGGCGCAAGCTCGACCAGGTGCACGAGGATCGCGCAGCGCTCAACGTGGGCGAGGAATTCATGCCCCAGTCCGGCACCGTCGGCGGCCCCCTCGATCAGACCCGGAATATCGGCTAGCACGGCCTGACGATCGGGCCCCTCGATTGTGCCCAAGACCGGGGAGAGGGTCGTGAACGGATAGTTCGCCACCTTCGGCGCCGCCCGGGTCAGGCTGGCAAGCAGCGAGGACTTGCCCGCGTTGGGCAGCCCGATTAGTCCAACGTCAGCGAGCAGCTTTAGCTGCAGCTCAATCCAACCCGATTGCGCAACGCCCCCGCGCTCAGCGAATCGGGGCGCCTGGCGCGTTGCGGTGGTGAAGCGCCGGTTCCCATGGCCGCCCCGGCCGCCGACCGCGACCACCGCCCGCTGTCCCGCCTCGATCAGATCCACCCTGCTTCCATCCAGACAGACGGTCTCGGTACCAGCTGGGACCGAGACTTCGCGATTTGCGCCACGGGCTCCATGGCGATTGGATCCTTCGCCATGGACGCCCCGCTCGGCCCGAAAGTGCCGATTCCCCCGCAGCGCACCGAGATCGCGGCGCGAGGGATCACAGATTAAAACGACGTCCCCTCCGTGCCCTCCGTCACCTCCGTCAGGACCGCCCATCGGCACGTGAGCCTCCCGACGAAAAGAGATGCACCCGTTGCCTCCCCGCCCTCCCTCAACCCAGATCTTTGCCCGGTCATACATCGGCTAGGCAGAGATTAGGGCGATCACCGTGCAATGAGGGACCCGGCCCACCCCCAGCTCTTTTCTGATCGCGATCCTTGCTCGGGCGCCCCGAAGGTCAGCGCCCGCCGGTTGTAAGCTAGGCGTTCTGGATAACGCTGATCGTGCGACCCCGACGCGACGGTTTGAACGCAACGGTCCCGGCTCGGGTGGCAAAGATCGTGTGGTCGCGGCCAAGACCGGTCCCCTCGCCGGGGTAAAAGCGGGTGCCACGCTGGCGCACGATGATCTCCCCGCCGCTGACCCGCTGGCCGGCAAAAACCTTGACCCCGAGCATCTTCGGGTTGGAATCGCGTCCATTGCGGCTGGAGCCGAGTCCCTTCTTATGCGCCACCGGAGGCCTCCTTGTTCGCAGCTGTTTTTTTCACAGCCGCTTTCTTAGCGGGCGGCTTTTCCCCGGCCACTGCTTTCCCAGCGGCTTTCGATGGCGGCTCCTTTTTCTCCGCCACCTTGCGGCTCAGCAGCTTGACCTCGGTCACCTCGAGCTTGGTCAGCTCAGAGCGGTGTCCTGCGCGACGGCGGTAGCCCTTCTTCGGCTTGTATTTGAAGACCTTTACCTTCGGACCGCGCAGATGCTCAGCGACCGTCGCCTCGACCTTTACCTTCTCCAGCTCGCCGGGGCCCGCGAGCACCTCCTCGCCTCGGAACATCACCGCCCGCAGCGGTACCGTCTCGCCTTCTTTCGCGCTCAGACGATCGACGAGCAGGGAGGTTCCCTTCTCGACCTTGTACTGCTTTCCGCCGCTTTCCACAACTGCGTACATGCTCACTCGTCCTTGCTGCCTGGGTTGGCACGCGAACGCCCACGACCGCCACTGCGGTCGCGGCCGCTCCTGCGCGAGGCGTCGGAGTCTAGCTCGGAGTCGTCCTCCGCGCCCTCCCCGGCGCCATTTGCCGTTTCGATCCCCGGGAGCGAGGCGGTAGCTGAGGATCGCGCGACCTTCTCAATCCGCACCAACCTGCGCTCTCCAACGAAGCTCCCGCCACCGGTGACACTGACGATGTAGGAGTCGATCCGAGCGACGGCATCATCGGCGTTGTACATATGCGGCTCATCAATCTTGACCAACACCTCCTCGCCCACCTTAAACGGCAACGCCCGCTCCTCGATCTGCTCGCGAGTACCCGACTCGATCAGGTCAAAGGTCTCGATCGGCAGCGCATCGCCCCCCTCAAAATGAAACTGCTTGCCGGTCTGGGCCTCCAACTCGGCGAGTCCGCTCTCGGAATTCGTCAGCTCCCTCACCGCTTTGGGATTGACCCGCAAGAGGAAGGCCTCCGGTCCCGGATTCTCAGCGGCAATGTCACGCAGCTTGCGAAGACCCTCCAGGGCGACGGTCTCAGCGGAGAGCACCACCCCCTCCCCCTCGCAGGTCGGGCACGGCGCGGTGAGAATCTCACGCACTCCGTCGGTCACGTTCTGGCGCGTCATCTCGACCAAACCGAGCGGTGAGACCTCGACCACGTAGCTCTTCGACTTGTCGGCGTCAAGCGCTTTGCGCAGCGTTTTCAGGACCTTGTCGCGGTTGCGGGCACGCGCCATATCGATGAAGTCGATGACGATGATCCCGCCGATGTCGCGCAGCCGCAGCTGGCGCACCACCTCCTCGGCCGCCTCGGTGTTCACCCTGGTGATCGTCTCCTCCAGCCCACCTTTGCCGCGCCCGGTGAAACTGCCGCTGTTGACGTCGATCACGGTCAGCGCCTCGGCGTAGTCGATGATCAGATATCCGCCAGAGGGCAGATCGACCCTACGGTTGAGAGTCGATTCAATCTCGGTGTCGATCGCCCATTTCTCAAACAGCGGCCTCTTGCCCTCATAGAGCACAACCCCTCCGACCAGCTCAGGCGCGGTGCGCTGGAAGAAGCTGGTCACCCGCTCGAACTGCTTTTTGGAGTCGATGATCGCGCTCTCGAAATCACTGAGGAAGACATCGCGCAAGACCCGCACCGGAAGGTCGGCCTCCTGGAACACGAGGTTCGGCGCCTTGGTCTCGGTAGTGCGGCGCTCAAGCACGTTGTCGAGCTTGTGGAGGTAGTCAATCTCGCGCACAAAGTCGGATTTCTTTGCCCCGTGGGCAGCCGTGCGGACGATCAGCCCCCCAGGCCCCTTGTAGGTCCGATCGACCATCTTGCGCAGGCGGTCGCGCTCGGAGTCGGTCAGCCGCCGGCTCACGCCCACCCCGCTTCCTTGTGGGGCAAAGACGAGGTAGCGACCGGCGATCGAGACGTTCATCGAGAGGCGAGCGCCCTTGGTCTTTAGCGGATCCTTGACCACCTGCACGACGATCTCTTGACCGGGTTTGATCAACTCATTTATCCGCCGCCCGCTGCCGCGCCCACGTCTCGGTGCCTGCTCGCCGCCGGGCAGGACGATCTCATCGACGTGTAAGAAGCCGTTGCGCTCAAGACCGATGTCGACGAAGGCCGCCTCCATGCCTGGGAGTACGTTGTCGACCTTCCCCTTGTAGATGTTGCCGACGATCGAACGGCGACTGCGGCGCTCAATATAGAGCTCGGCGACGTCACTTTTGATGCCTTTGGCCTTTGCCTCAAGGACGGCCACGCGGGTCTCGCCACCATCGGCGGAGACCAGAATTGTCTTTTTCATTGATTCAGCTCAGTTCAGATTGCTACGCATTGCCTGGCGTCCCGTCTTACGGAGTCACCAGGCGAACCTGCCCTTCTGGCTGAGCCGCGCTTGGATATGGATGCTCTGGAGAATGCCCACCGCAAGAAATGTCGCGAGCACGGAGGATCCCCCGTAGCTCACCAGCGGTAAGGGGATGCCGGTGATCGGCATGATCCCAAGGTTCATTCCCACGTTGACGAAGACCTGGAACACCAGAGAGACGGCGATACCGCCCGCCACCAAAGTTCCGTAGGAATTCTTCGAGAGCGTCACGATCCGCAGCGCCCGCCAAAGAAGCAGGGCGTATAGGGACAGGACGAACGCGGCTCCGAGGAACCCGTAGCGCTCACCGATCACCGCGAAGATGAAGTCGGTGCTGCGCTCGGGAACGAAATCGAGCCCCGTTTGGGTGGCCTGATCGCCGCGTCCGAGCTTACCCCCGGAACCGATGGCGATTTTGGCCTGATCTTGCTGATAGCCCGCGTTGCGCGGGTTCTGACTTGGATTCAAAAAGGAGGTGAGTCGCTGCGCCTGGTAGCCCTTCAGCACCGGAACGCCGGCTGCCGGTGCCACCACGAGGACCAGCGAAACGACCGCAACCAAGGCTCCGCCTAAGACCGCGAAATGGGTCCAGCGAACACCACCGAAATACATCACGGCAAGAGTAGCGACGACAAACACCAGCGAGGTGCCGAGGTCGGGCTGCAAAAAGACCAGGGCGGCGGGCGCCAGGCCGAGGCAGAGGTAGCGAACCGTGCGCTGCCTGGGAGAACCGCTGCGGGCGCCATCGATGACAAAGCCCGCCAGCGCCAGGACCAGTAGGAGCTTGCCGAGCTCGGAGGGCTGGAAGCTGAAGAAAGGCAGTTCGAAGGCACGCCGCGATCCGCGAGCTGCGATACCAAAGACGAAGATCAGGGCAATGCTGACGCAAAGGAAGGTGTAGAGGCCGACCCGCAGCTCCCGAAATCGAGAGTAATCCACCCGTGTCAGAGCAAGCATTCCGACCACGCCGAAAACGCCGTAGACGATCTGGCGGTCGACGTAGTAGTGGGGACTGCCGGGGACATCGTGCAGGGTCGCCTGACTGAGGACAAAGGCGCTGAAGGTGACCAGCCCGATCGCGGCGAAGGCCAGAGTTGGATCCATGTAGGGCAGACCGAGTCGCTCGAAGATGCTGGGGCGAGCAACGAAGGGCTCGGGGCGAGCCTGACGGGAACGGGTCGCATACATCAGCCCGGGCTCCCCCCGTTGGGGCCCGCTGGGCCCGACGTGTGCTTGTGGTAGTAGGCCTCGAGGATCTGCAGCGCGGCCGGCGCGGCCGATTCGGCGCCGAAGCCTCCTTCTTCGATCGTCACCGCCGTGACGATACGCGGATTGGGGTATGGGGACATGACGATGTACCAGGACTGATAGGGATGAGGGGGCCGTTCGGCGGTCCCGGTCTTGCCCGCCACCGGGACCGGGAAGCCGCCAAAGACGGCGTAGGAGGTGCCGCCGGCACTCTGCGCGGCCTCGTGCATGCCTTCGAGGATCGCCGCCCTGTAGGTGGGGTTGACGTGGACGTGGCGACGTGGCGGCGGTTCGAATTCCTTCAGGATCCCGCCGGTCGGGTCTTCGACCTGCATGCCCACGTGGGGGGTGACGACAGTGCCGCCGTTGGCCACCGTCGCGTAGGCGATCGCCATCTGTAGGGGGTTCGTCTGCAGGTACCCCTGGCCGGTCGCCAGCTGAATGTTGCTCCCAGGCGACCATGGGCCTTCGACCTTCCCTCGCCTGTATTCCCGTTCTTGCCACTGTTTGCTAGGCAGCAGGCCGACTTGCTGCTCGGGGAGGTCGATCCCGGTCGGCCGCCCGATCCCGAGCAGGTGGGCCCAGTGCTGAAGCGCCCCCGTCTCCCACATTTTATACCCGAGGGTATAGAAGAACACGTCGTCGGAGACCTTGATCGCCGGGACGAGGGTGAGGGCGCCGTAGGCGGCGTTGCCCGAGTTGTGGAATGTCTCCCCTCCGACATCTAATGAGCCGTTGTCATCGATCACGGTTTCCGGGGTGATGACGCCGCTGTTCAGCGCCGCCATCGCGGTTATGAGCTTGAAGGTCGAGCCGGTGGGATAGAGCCCTTCGGTGGCGCGGTTGGTGAGCGGCGACAGCACTGGGTTGCGGTAGAGGCCGTTGACCTGGGCCTGGGTCAGCGGCTTGGTGAACACGCTCGGGTCATAGGTCGGGTAGGAGCCGAGGGCGAGGATCTGGCCGTTGTGGACGTTCATCGTCAGGAAGGCGCCCGGCAGGCCCCGGGCGGCGAGTGCCTGTTCACCCGCTTCCTGCACCTTCGATTCGATCGATAGCCTCAAGTTGTCACCGGGGGTAGGCGGCTTGGAGACCAGCTGCCCACCGGGGGTCGGCTCCCCGAGCGCGTTGACCTGGATACGGGTGAGGCCCGGCTTCCCGCGCAAAAAGCGATCGTAGGTCTCCTCGACCCCGCCCTGGCCGATCTCATCGCCCGCCTGCAGGTGGCGATAGCGCGGTTCCTTCAGCTGGGCTTCGCTGACCTCCCCGACGGTGCCCAGCACGTGAGCGGCAAGAGTTCCGCCCGGATATTTGCGGACGAAGACTCGTTGGACTTGAACTCCGGGGAAGCGAAGCTGATTTTCCTGCAGGTAGTAGACGAGGTCATAGCCGACGTTGCGACGCAGCGTGACCGGGGCGTCGGCGGTGACCTTGAGCTGCTCGCGCATCGTCTTGCGCACCTGGCGCAGTGACATGTGCGTGATCGCGCCGAGGCGCGCTAGCTCGGCCCGACGCTTCGCCGGCAGCGGCGGCAGCTTTTGCGGATTGACCTGCAGCGCGAGGCTGGTGCGATTGTCGACCAGCACTTTGCCATTGCGGTCGAGGATTTGACCGCGTGGCGCTTCGACGCGGAACTCACGGGTGCGGTTGTTGTTGGCTTCGGCGAGATACTTTTTGCCGGAGAGGACCTGGAGGTCCCAAAGGCGGAAGAAGAGAACCGCGAAGAGCGCCACCGTCAAGCCGCCGACCACGGCGATGCGAAGCCCCAGGCCGTCATTCATCTGGGGCCGTCGGTCGTCGGAGCGAAGGTACATGGCCTCTCCTAGGCTCCCAGCGCCGTCGATTGCCTGCGGGTTCGCGCGCTCGAATCCTCGACCAGAGCCGAGCGCAATGCACGGCGCACTCCAAGATAGATCGGCCAACCGAGGAAAAAGGCAAAGACGCTTTTGATCAGCATGTCTCTAACCACCAAGACACTGACCGTGGCGTCGAGTCCAAGTAGCAGCTGCAAAACGCCGAAGGTGAGCTCGGCGAACAGGGTCAGGCCCATGCACAGAAGTGGAGCAACCAGAGGGCTGTGAATCTCAAAGCGCTCTCGAAAGAGACCGGCCAGGTAACCGGTGCTGAGCAGGACAAGCGAGCTGGCGCCAAGCGGCTCGATCAGCAGGCAGTCAACCAGAAAGCCGATCGAGAAACCTGTCACGACCCCGGTCATGCTGCCCCCGAGCAGACCGAGTGAGACGACCAGCGCCGGCAGCACATCGGGACTGGTGTGAAAGAGCGCGACTTGAGAAAAGAAGGAAAGCTGCAAAAGCACCCCAAGGATCACGATCGCAACGATTCGGGCGAAGATTTTCGGGGTGAGGATCATCGGCGCGAACCCCGGGTGAGGACCTGGAGCATTTCCAGGTTGCGCAGGTCCGCGAAGGGTCGCACGTGCACCTCCAGGCTCGCCTCTTGTTCTGGAATCGAGGCCTGGGTCACTTCGCCGATCGGCAGGTTGGGCGGGAAGAGCGAGGCGAGTCCCTGGGCGCGCCATCCGGCGGTGACAACCGTATCTCCGCGAGGTACGTGCACGCTGGAGTCGAGGAAGTCGAGGATCAGTTCGTCGGGATCTCCAACCTCCGCCTTGACTACGCCCTGCACCCCCTGGGGCACGACTTTCGCCGAGACCGCGCTGGAGTGATCGGAGATTAGGGTCACCTGCGCCGAGCCACCGGTCACCGCGGCGACCCGCCCGACCAGGCCTTCGCCGTTAATTACCGGGTCGTTTACCGCAACACCTTGACCGCTTCCGGCATCGATCGTGACGGCTGAATACCAGATAGTCGGCGAGCGGGCGATCACCTGAGCGGTGACCGGATTGTCAGCAGCGGGGATCGCCCGACGATCGAGCGAGAGGAGCTTGCGAAGTTGTGCATTTTCGGCAACCGCGGCCTGGTTTGCTACTGCCTGCTTGCGGGCTCTGGCCAATTCGACCTCCAGGCGACTGTTGCGACCGCGCGCATCAAAGGTCTGATCAAACCAATTGATCAGATCGCGGGCCGGCTTCAGCGCCCGGCTGGCGACTTCTTGCAGCGGGCTGAAGATCGTGCTGACGCCACGCTGGATGCCATCTGAGCTCTGTCCGTAGGTGACCGTCAGCAAGGCAAAGGAGCCGATCACCAAAATGGCGAGGACCGCCCTACGGCGGCGTACTTGCTTTCGGTACACAATGAAGGCCTAAGTTTGGGGCTTTGCATGAGCGACGGCTAATCAAAACGCCGCGCTCTCGAATTCTTCTTGCCAGCGCGGTGAATCGTCTCGAACTCCTCAAGCGATATCCCCGAGCCAACGGCAACGCAGGTCAGCGGTGACTCTGCCAGCTGGCAGGGCATCTGGCACTCATCGCGCATGCGCTGCTCCAGTCCTTGCAGCAGCGCCCCTCCCCCGGCCAGCGTGATCCCACGGTCCATGATGTCCCCAGCAAGCTCCGGCGGAGTCCGATCCAAAGTGTCCTTAACCGCATCGACGATGTGCCCGACCGTCTCATCGAGCGCTTCTCGAACCTCCTCGGAACCGAGGGTGACCGTTTTGGGCAATCCAGATACGAGATCACGTCCGCGGATCTCGGTTCGGACCTCCTCGGGCAATGGAGAGGCAGATCCCGCCTCGAGCTTTACCTCCTCTGCCGTCTGAGTACCGATCGCCAGCTTGTACTCGTGCTTGCAGTGGCTGACTATCGCATCGTCGAGCTCGTCCCCGCCGACTCGGATCGACTCCGAGACGACGATCCCGCCAAGTGAGATGACCGCCACCTCGGTGGTGCCGCCACCGATGTCTACGATCATAGAACCGGTCGGCTCAGCCACCGGTAGTCCGGCCCCAATCGCGGCCGCCATCGGCTCCTCAATCAGGTAGGCGTTGCGGGCGCCGGCCGAGAGGCAGGCCTCCTCGACCGCGCGCTTCTCAACCCCAGTCACCCCGGACGGAACGCAGACGACCACGCGGGGGTGGGCGAAGCGGTTGGAGTGCACCTTCTTGATGAAGTGGCGCAGCATCTGCTCGGTGACGTCAAAGTCTGCAATCACCCCGTCCTTAAGAGGGCGAATCGCGGTAATCGTTCCCGGCGTTCGCCCCAGCATCCGCTTCGCCTCGACCCCGACCGCGTGGACCTGTCCGTTGCGTGAATCAATCGCAACCACCGAGGGCTCCGAGAGCACGATTCCGCGGCCCCGAACGTAGACGAGGGTATTGGCCGTGCCAAGGTCAACCGCCATGTCGCGGCCGCCGAGTCCGGTTAGATAGCTGATCAGGCCCATGCGTGGATTGGAGAACTTCGAGGCAATCATCCCAAAAGGGACAACGGGGGCCCCGTTCGGACCTAACGCTGGTCGAAGAACTGCGGAACCAATGCCACCAACAAGCCCACGGGAAGCCCGACAACGTTGGAGACGCTGCCTTCGATTCGCTCCACCAGGGTCGATCCCAGAGTCTGGATCGCATAGCCACCGGAGCGCCCCCGCCACTCTCCAAACCGAACGTAGCGCTCCTTCTCCTCGGTGCTGAGCGCCCTGAACTCAACCCGGGTGCGCTCCAAGCCACTGCGCTCCTTGCCCTCCTCAAGCACCACCAACCCGCTCAACACTTCATGGGTGCGACCCGAAAGGCGCTCCAAATATTCGCCCGCCTCCTGCATATTCTCCGGCTTCCCGAGCGCCCTGCCATCGATCACAACATCGGTGTCACAGGCGAGGACGAGAGCCATCTCCTTTTTCGGCGCTGGGACCGCCCTGGCCTTCATCCTCGCGTTCTCGATCACCTCCACGGCCGGGTCTCCACCGGTGAGCTCAGTTACTCCGGGGACCACCAGCTCAAACTCGATCCCCAGTTTGCGGAGGATCTCACTCCGCTGTGGAGACCCCGATGCAAGAACAACCTTCAGGAGAGCTCTGGAAACCAGATCTCGATCTCGCGCTCAGCAGACTCATCGGAGTCAGAGCCATGCACCATGTTGAAAGTTACCTCGAGGGCGAAATCTCCGCGGATCGAACCAGGCGCCGCCTCAACCGGATTTGTCGCGCCAATCAGCTGTCGAGCCGCAGCTACAGCCCCCGGACCCTCCAATACCATCGCCACCAGGGTTCCACCGGTAATGAAGGAGACGAGCTCCCCGAAAAACGGCTTCTCGGCATGCTCGGCGTAGTGTCGATTGGCGATCGGCGCATCAGCCCGCATCGTCTTCAGCGCGGCAATGCGAAGCCCCTTGCGCTCAAAGCGAGCGATCACCTCTCCGCTCAGGGCGCGTTGGAAGGCGTCAGGCTTGACGAGGATCAGGGTCCGGCTCACGGCTGGGGCTCCTTTGCTGTCGCTGGGGACTCGGCGCCTCGGTTGGGGCGGCGCGCGTGGCCGGCTCTTTTTTTGCGGACGGGGGCTGTTTTTTGCGGACTGCGGGTTGCCGCCGTTCTGCGGGGCGCTCCTCACGGGGGACGGTGCGTTCGGAATTGGCCTCCGAGCGCTCGGCGCGAGAGGAGGGGGCCGTTCGCTCCTCCGAGCGTCGCGGGCGTCGCTCGGAGGCAGTTTGCAACACGGTCTCGCAATAGGGACAGAGCCTCCAGGCAGGGGCCACGGGCCTGGCGCAGTTAGGACAGGGAACCTTGAGCCGGTGTTGGCAACTGGGGCAGCGCAGAAAATCGCGCTCGATCGGGTGCTGGCAGTTGGGACAGGAGACCTCGCTGAGCTGGCGCACCCTCAGGTCCGCCGCTTTGATCTCCAGCTCGCGCTCATGTGCGTCCTCGAGAAACTCCGGCGGGCGGACAATCGCATAAACCGCGGTGCCGACGTAGGGGAAAAAGGAGGCGATCGTCGCGCAGGCAACGAGGAATGGATCGGCGATGCGCCGCTTGGCGTCAGAGTAGGTATAGACGATCAGCGCCAGCCAGAGGACGATGAAGACCAACAAGAGCAGGGTGACGGCCAAGTTGAGGCCGCTGTTGCTGATGCCGAAGATTGCTAGTGACATTGCTTGGGGCGCCGCGGGTAAGGGAGCGGCAGTCTACTTCGCCGCAAGACCTACAAACCCTATGGCAATGTTCCTCAGAGGAAGAGCCTGCCGAACAGATATCCGATCCCAAAGAAGAGAAGGATGACTATCGCGACCACGCCGGCGACCAGGGCCATCATCGAAAGCAGTTCGGTACCGGCGCTTCGATCCATCGCCGAATCCTCGCACAGTCGCGCCCAGCTCCCCCCCGGCCACGATCAGCCCTGGGCTCCGACCAGCGCCAGACGAGCGGGTGACAACACGTAGTGAGAGCCGGTCACCACGAGCATCGCGCCGGGGAGCTCGCCGGCGAGCTCGCGGCTGCGGCGCAGCGCTTCGGCAAAATCGGGCAAGGACTCTGCGGGCAGACCGGCCCCGGCGCAGATCGCGGCTAGTTCCGTGGCGGGATGAGAGGTCGCTCCCGGGCGGCCCTGTGCAATCAACGCTGGCGCCGGCAGCTCGGTGCAGACCACCGTGGTGAGGACTGGGGCAAGGCTCCTCACCATCGCCTCGGCATCCTTGTCGCGCAGGATCGCAAGGCAGGCAATCCACGGGCGCCCGCCGCTGAGTGCGGGGAGAGCCTCGGCGAGCGCCGCGGCTCCGTCAGGGTTATGGGCGGCATCGATGAAGGTCGGCGGTTGCTCGGCGATCTGCTCGAGGCGGCCGGGGATCCTCAGGGTGGTGGCGACCTCGGCGACTCGGTCGCGATCGGTATTCCCCAGAAACGCCTCGGCTGCTGCAAGCGCCAAGGAGAAGTTGCGCCGCTGAAAGGCCCCGCGGGCGCGCAGGCTGAGCGTTTGGCCGGGATCGCTTGGCGCTCGGACCAACCGTGCACCGCGTTCGCCGGCGACCCGCTCGGCCAACTCCCCCACAGCGGGGCTCACGTGGCCGAGCACAAGGGTTGATTGATCGCGTAGCACCGCCAGCTTCTCAGCCGCAATCTCGGTCTCGGTCTCGCCCAGCCAATCGGTGTGATCGAGGCCGATCGAGGTCAGCACGGTGACCCGCGAAGGGATCGTGTTGGTCGCGTCAAGCCTGCCCCCGAGTCCCGCCTCGATCACCCCAACCTGGACCCGGGCAGCGGCCAGGGCGAGGAAGCTAGCCGCGGTTGCGACCTCAAACTGGGTGACGGCCTCACCGCCGGGCTGGGCAAGCGCTGCGATTCTCGCTTCCCCGAAAGCAGGCCCCTGGGCCTCACCTTGCTGGGACTCGGCGAGACTGCGATTGACGACTTTTGCTGCTTCGGCCACCCTTGCGACCGCAGCCTCAAACTCGAACCTGCCGATCTCCTCACCCTGGATCAGCGTTCTTTCTGACCAGCGCGCTGCGTGCGGCGATATGAGGGCCCCGACGCTTAGCCCGTGCGCCCGCAAAAGAGCAGCCAGCATCTGCGTCACCGAGGACTTGCCGTTGGTGCCGACAACGTGAATCGAGGCGAATCGGTGCTGGGGCATGCCGAGCACCGCGGTTAGCTTGAACATGCGCTCAAGGCCGAGCCTCCAGCCGATCGGCTCCAGCGAGTCCAGGTAGGCCTCTGGGTCTATTCGGAGATCTCCTCGAGCTCGGCGCGGTAGCGCTCGAGCTTGCCGCGCTCCTCCTCGATTATCTCGGTCGGAGCCTTGGCGATAAAACCCTCGTTGGCGAGCTTGCGCTCGCAGCGGCCGACCTCCGCGCGCAGCTCATCGCGGCGCATGGCGAGCCGCTCGCTGACCGCCTCAGCATCGAGCTCCGCGCTGGCAAGGACCCTGACCGGCCCCACCGAGGCGACCGGCTCGCCGCCCTCGTTTTCAAACTCAAAGCGCGCCAGGCGGCTGACGAACTCTTGCGGCGCCACACCATCAATGCGCGCCGATAAGACACTCGGCGCCGGGACCTCGACCAGATCGCGCCAGGCTCGCAACCTGCGAGTCAGCTCAATCCCACCCTCGACGTCCGCCTCGGCCGCGGGATCAAACAGCGTTTCCTGGGCGGCAGGAAAGGGATGAACTGCGAGGTGCCCCGTGCGGGAGGGGTGATGGGACCAGATCTCCTCGGTGACGAAGGGCATGATCGGGTGCAGCAGGGCGAGCACCCGCTCCAGCGCCCAAAGCAGGGTCGCCGAGACCTCGACCTCGCCGCCGTAGAGGCGGGGCTTGACGATCTCCAGGTACCAATCGCAAAACTCTGACCAAAAGAACGAGTAGGCCTGCTGCGCGGCATGGGCGAAGTCATAGGACTCAAGCAGCGCCGTGACCGAGCCGATCGTCCGCTCCAGCCTCGAGAGGATCCAGCGATCCTCGACCCGAACCGGGCGTGGCTCGGGCGCCACCTCGGCTGCATTGAGGAGGATCAGACGACTTGCGTTCCAGGCCTTGTTCGCCAAATCACGTCCCTGCTGGACCTTCGCATCGGAGTAGCGCACGTCCTGAGTTGATGACATCGCCAGCAGGCCAAAGCGAAGGGCGTCGGCACCGTGCACATCGATCTCCTCAAGAGGATCGATCCCGGTGCCCAGGCTCTTTGACATCCGCCGCCCGTCGCGGGCCTGGATCACCGAGTGCACGTAGACATCGCCAAATGGGACCTCGCCGGGGAAATGCAGTCCCATCATGATCATCCGCGCCACCCAGAGGAAGAGGATCTCGCGGGCAGTGGTTAGAAAGCTGGTTGGATAGAAGGCACGCAGCTCCGGCGCATCCTCGGGCCAGCCAAGGGTCGCAAATGGCCACAGCGCGGAGCTGAACCAGGTGTCGAGCACATCCTCCTCTTGGCGCAGTTCCCCCCCGCACGCGGCGCAGCGCAGCGGGGGCCGCTCGGCGACGATCGTCTCCTCACAGGCATCGCAGTACCAGACGGGAATGCGGTGCCCCCACCAGAGCTGCCGCGAGATACACCAGGGACGGATTTCCTCCATCCAGTCGATGTAAACGCGCTTCCACTGGGCGGGAGCGATCCGCACCCGATCGTCCCTGACGGCCTCTATCGCAGGCCTGGCAAGTTGCTCCATACGGCAGAACCACTGCAAAGAGATGAGCGGCTCAATCCGCTCGCCCGAGCGGTGAGAGAAGGGAACAGAGTGCAGGTAGGGCTGCTCGGCGCGGATCAAGCCCTGCTCGCGCAGCTCCTCGAGCACCGCGGCCTGAGCCTCGGGCACAGTCAGCCCAGCGAAGCGCTCTGCCTCCTCGGTCAGCCGCCCGTCGGGACCGATCACGCCGATCTCAGCCAGACCGTGGCGTCGGCCGATCTCAAAGTCGTTTGGATCGTGCCCGGGGGTGATCTTCAGCGCTCCGGTGCCGAACTCAGGATCGACGTGTTGGTCGACGATGATCGGCAGCCGGCGCCCGACCAGGGGCAGGATGCAGTGGCAGTTGACGAGGTCGGCATAGCGTTCGTCATCGGGGTTGACCGCGATCGCGGTATCGGCGAGCATCGTCTCGGGGCGCACCGTGGCTACCGTGAGCACTCGATCTGAGCCCTCAACTGGGTAGTCAATCGAGTAGAGCGTGTCCTCGACCTCACGATTTTCGACCTCGAGCTCAGAGATCGCCGAGTGCGAACCGGGATCCCAGTTGACGATGTAGTTGTCGCGGTAGATGTAGCCCTCGTCATAGAGCTGCTTGAAAACGCGGTAGACCGCGCCGACGTAGCCAGCGTCCAGGGTGAAGCGCTCACGCTCATAGTCACAGGAGGCCCCCAGCCGCTTGTATTGCTCGACGATGCGCGAGCCGTACTCCTGCTTCCAGGCCCAGACCCGCTTGAGGAACTCCTCGCGACCAAGTTCTTGGCGCGTCACCCCTTCGGCCCTTAGCTCCTTCTCGACTACCGACTGGGTGGCGATCCCCGCATGGTCGGTGCCTAGTACCCAAAGCGTGTTGCGACCCCGCATCCGATTCATCCGAACCAGCGCATCCTGGATCGCGCCATTCAGTGCGTGACCCATGTGCAGGGCGCCGGTCACATTGGGCGGTGGAATTGCCGCCGAGAAGTTCTCCGCTGCCCGGCCCTCGGCGACCGGATGGAAGTAACCGGCCTCGATCCACTCTGCGAAAATCCGCTGCTCGACCTCAGCTGGGTCATAGCGGGTCTTCCCCTGCAATGAGTCTCGGCGCGCTTCGCTCACGGCCGCCGAGTTTAGTTTCGCCCGCAGCTAGGCGGATTCCTCGCTGAGGTCAGGCTCGGCCCCACCGATGTCCTGGTGGGCTGCCTCGGTCACCAGGGTCGGACGTCGCCCTTGGACAATCGTCTCCTTGGTCACCACGCACTTGGTTACGTCGCGTCGGGAGGGCAGCTCAAACTGAACGTCAAGCAGCGTCTCCTCGAGAATCGAGCGCAACCCGCGGGCGCCGGTCTCGCGCTGCAAAGCCTTATCGGCGATCGCCTCAAGGCTGTCCTCGGCAAAGACCAACTCAATGTCGTCAAACTCAAAAAAGCGCTGGAATTGACGAGTGAGGGCATTTCGCGGCTCGGTTAGGATCGTGATCAGATCCTCGCGGCTCAGTTGGTGGATCGCGGCGACAACGGGAAGGCGACCGATGAACTCAGGGATCAGCCCGTATTCCATCAGATCCTCTGGCAGCACCTGCTCGAACCACTCCCCGGCGTCCTTTTTCTCGCGTGAGGAGATCGCGGCGCCGAAACCGATCCCGCGATCGCCAACCCTGCGCTCGATCACCTTGTCGAGCTCGGCGAAGGAGCCACCACAGATGAAGAGGATGTTGGTCGTATCGATGGTCAGGAACTCTTGATGGGGGTGCTTGCGTCCGCCCTGGGGGGGCACCGAAGCAGTCGTACCCTCGAGAATCTTCAAAAGGGCCTGCTGGACGCCCTCCCCGGAAACATCGCGAGTAATTGAGGGGTTGTCGGCCTTGCGCGCGATCTTGTCGATCTCGTCGATATAGATGATTCCGGTCTCTGCCTTTTTAACATCGAAGTCGGCAGCCTGAATCAGCTTGAGGAGAATATTCTCGACGTCCTCCCCGACGTAACCAGCCTCGGTCAGCGCCGTCGCATCTGCAATCGCGAAAGGGACGTTGAGGATTCGGGCGAGAGTCTGGGCGAGCAGGGTCTTACCGCAACCGGTGGGCCCGAGCATCATGATGTTTGACTTCTGAAGCTCGATCTCGGCGTCCTCAGACTGGGCGATCTGTACGCGCTTGTAGTGGTTGTAAACGGCCACCGAAAGGGCTCTCTTTGCGGGCTCTTGGCCAACCACGTACTCCTGCAACACCTCGTGGATTTCACGCGGTTTCGGCAGATTCTCGAGCTCGAAGGTCGACGGCGCCGTCAGCTCCTCATCGATGATCTCGTTGCATAGGTCGATGCACTCATCACAGATGTAGACACCGGGCCCTGCGATCAACTTCTTGACTTGGCGTTGGGACTTGCCGCAGAAGCTGCAGAGGAGTTGCTCGTTTGAGTCTGTGGGACGTGCCAGGGGGATCCCCTCCTTGGGGCGGTCGTTGTCCTGCCGGCCGCCCCCAAAGCTTAGACGGGGTGACAAGCCGGGTCTGTGAGGTCGTTTACTTCGCGCAGACCCGCGTCCCTGCTCGTGAGCGCAGCATTGCGTGACGCGCTAGCTTCAGCATCGTGGTAGTTGAGGCGGAGATCGGGCCGATCACAGCAGAGCAGTTGGAGAGCCTTCTGCCGATGATCGCCTCCTACCAGCGCTTCTATCAGAGCCCAGCTGTCGGAGAGCAACGCAATCGCGCCTTCTTTCGCCGCTTCCTCGAGCCCAGTGAGGACGGGATGCTGCTCGGCGCCTGGGAAGACGGAAGGCTGATCGGCTACGCCTGCCTTTATTGGCATTTCAGCTCACTGGTCGCGGCTGAGACCGTGCTTATGAACGACCTCTTTGTCGATCCGACGGCGCGCGGCCGCGGGGTCGGCCGGGCTCTGATCGAGGCCAGCATGGTGGTCGCTCGCAGACGAGGCGCCCACCACCTCGAGTGGTCAACTGCCGCCGACAATCAAGCCGCCCAGCGACTCTATGACTCAACCGATGCCGTGAGGTCGAACTGGATCACCTACGAAATTGAGACCTAGAGCGATCCCCGCCTCTTCGTGGGCGACTCCAACCCTGGCACCAAAATTGGAGCCGCTCGGCAGCGCCCCCTGCTGCAAATGTTTCGTGCCCCGCCCTGGTCTAAATCCGGTTCAGCCTCCGGACCCTGGGGCCTGACCGAGGAGATCCCCCAGCGCAGCGCTCACGATCGCCCGGCCTTGGCGATACTCGCCGAGCCAGCAGCCAACCGGAGTCGCTCGGTTGGTCGATTGTAGGCGCGACACAGAGACCTACGCCAGCGCCAAGTCAGACCTCAGCAAAGCAGCGCAGTTCGGGCCGACCGGAAAACAATAAAGCGAGTTCGCGCAGAGCGCGAAAGCCGACTTCAGTGGTGTTCGATAACGCGGTCGACGAGGTTGTACTCCCTAGCTTCCTCGGCGCTCATGAAGTAGTCGCGCTCGGTGTCTTTGGCAACCTTCTCGAAGGGCTGGCCGGTGTGTTTGGCAAGAATCTCATCGAGTCGCTTGCGCACATCGATGATCTCCTTGGCGTGGATCTCGATATCAGTTGCCTGGCCCTGGAAGCTGGAAGAGACCTGGTGGATCAGAATCTTGGAATTGGGCAACGACATCCGCTTGCCGGCCGCCCCTCCGGCAAGCAGCAGTGCTCCCATGCTCATCGCGATCCCGACGCAGATCGTCTGCACGTCGGGCTTGATGAACTGCATGGTGTCGTAGATCGCCAGGCCAGCGTAGACCGACCCACCCGGAGAATTGACGTAGAGGCTGATGTCCTTGTCAGGGTCCTCGGACTCCAGATGCAGGAGTTGGGCGACGATCAGATTGGCGATGTCCTCCGTCACCGGGGTGCCGAGGAACACAATCCGCTCCCCGAGCAGGCGCGAATAGATGTCAAAGGCGCGCTCGCCACGCGAGGTCTGCTCGACCACCATCGGAACTAGAGGACTCATCTTCGGCACTCTATAGAAGGCATCCGGCGAGCTTGCGCCAGGCTCAGTCTGAGTCCGGAGTCCAGAGGCTTCCTGCGGTCTCGCGCTCCTTCTCCGGGGTCCAGAGCTTCTCGCGCGCCTCTGCCTGCTCGATTGCAATTGGCTTCGCCGCTTCGGCGAGGAGATCAATCGCCTTGCGGGTTTTGATCTCCTCGCGCACCATCGTGTCGCGGCCGTTTGCTCGCAAGCGCTCAAGAAGCTTCTCAGGGGTCGTGCGCTCGTGTTCGGCGGTGTGACCGAGGGCCTCGACCATCTCCCCCTCGCTTACCTCGATCGCCTCCGCCTCGGCGATCGCGGCCAGCACCGCCTCGCGCTTCAGCTCAATCTCGGCCTCCGCCTTGGACTCCCCTATGACCTCCTCACGGGACTTGCCCTGCATTTGAAGGTAGGTGTCAGGGTTCAGGCCACGGCCCGCAAGCTGGCGTTCAACCCGCTCCCAGCGCTCGGTGGCCCGGGCTAGGGCGAGCTCATCAGGAACCTCCACCGTGGCCTCGGCGAGAGCAGCATCGATTGCGGCGACTCGGAAGTCCTGCTCGATCCGCTGTCCGACAGCCTCCCCGAGGCGAGCCCGGATATCGGCTCGTAGCTCCTCAAGCGAATCGAACTCAGATGCATCGGAGGCGAATTCGTCGTCGAGGTTGGGGAGGATTTTCTCCCGCACCTCCTTGATGCTTACCGCGAAAACAGCTTCTTTGCCGGCGAGCTGCTCAGCCTGATAATCATCGGGGAAGCGCACCTCAACCTGTCGTTGATCATTAGCACGTGCCCCAACGAGCTGCTCCTCGAAGCCATCTAGAAGCTGACCGGCGCCCAACTCAAGGAGGTAGTCGCTGGCCTTACCGCCCTCAAATGCCTTGTCCTCGATCGTCCCCTCAAAATCAACCAGAAGCGCGTCACCTTCGCTCGCCGCGCGTTGGATCGGCTCAAGCCGGGCAAACCCGCCGCGAATCCTCTCTATCTCCTGATCGATGATCTCATCGGGGACCTCGGGCTCGGCGCGGCCAACCTCAAGGCCCCTGTACTCGCCGAGGATCGCGATCGGAAGCACACCGACCTCGAAACTGAACGACAGCGACTCACCTTCCTCCTCCGGGCTCGAGTCGATCTCAATCTTCGGGTCACCGACGGAGCTGATGCCGGATTCAAGCAGCGCCCTTTCATACCACTCGGGCAGTGAATCGCGGATTGCCTCCTCCAAGACCGAGCCGAAGCCAAGGCGCTGGATCACCAGCGAGGGAGGCGCCTTGCCCTTTCGGAACCCGGGCATTCGCATCTTCCTTGCCAGAGTTCGCGCGGCGCGCTGGATCGCCCGATTGAGGTCGGCGGCGGGAACCTCGACCTCGACCCGTGAGCGGGATCCTGGCAACTCTGTGACGGAGGTCTGCATCGGCGCCTGACCCTAGAGGATCCAACGATCAGCCTATTTTCGAGCGGCAAGGCCGGCGCGCAAAGCCACCACCAAGTCAATCGCGAAGGATGCGCCCCGCCCCAATGCACCGGTGACGATCCAGGCAAACGCCCGCATCCTGGCCATCGAAATTCTGGATTGAGGGACGATGATTGGCGAGCGTAGCGCCCGGTTGACGGAACGTGATGCTAGCTTGGCGGCGCCGTGCGAGCGACCAACAACCGCTTCCCGCCGATCGGGAGCTACGGCTTTCTCTCTAACTGCCACACCAGCGCGTTGGTTTCCTTTGCCGGCGCGGTCGAGTGGCTCTGCCTGCCTCGCTTTGATTCCCCCAGCGCCTTTGCCACGCTCCTGGACCGCGGCGCGGGTCATTTCAGCCTGACCCCACGCGGCGTCTTTGTCCCGATCAGCCGCCGCTATGAGCCAGGAACGCTGATCATCGAGACCACCTGGGTAACCGAGTCCGGCTGGGTATTGGTCCACGACGCCCTCACGATCGCTGAGTGGGCGAAGCAATCAGGACCCGGATCGCGGCCCCAGACCGAACACAGGTCCGATCACTCACTGCTGCGCTCGATGACCTGCCTCGACGGCGAGGTTGCGATGGAGATGGAGTGCCTGCCTCGTTTTGGTTATGGCCTTGAAAGGGCTGCTTGGAACCGCGGCGAGTTCGGGGAGGTCACCGCAAAGGGCGCCGATGTCGTGCTCAGCCTGACCAGCGACATGGAGCTGAGCCTTGAGGACGGGGCCGCCCGGGGGAAACTGAACCTGGGCAAGGGCGAAAGCGGTTTTTGCGCACTTTCTTGGGGCGAGGGCGATCTGGGCGGCCCGCGCAGCGCCCCCGAGGCGGCGGAGCGGCTTGAATCAACCAAACAGTTCTGGCGCGACTGGCTGCGTGACGGCAATTTCCCCGACCATCCCTGGCGGATCCACCTGCAACGCTCGGCATTGGTCCTCAAGGGCCTCACTTACACGCCGACCGGCGCGATCCTGGCGGCACCCACAACGTCGCTGCCGGAGAAACCTGGCGGCGAGCGCAACTGGGACTATCGTTTCAGCTGGATACGCGATTCAACCTTCAGCCTCTGGGCCCTTCACACCCTCGGCTTCGACCAAGAGGCGCGCGATTACATGCGCTTTATCGTCGGCGTTTGCCGGGACCAGCCCGATCTGCAGATCATGTACGGGATCGGCGGTGAGACGGACCTCGGTGAGCAGACCCTCGACCACCTCGACGGCTACATGGACTCAAGGCCAGTGCGGATTGGCAACGGCGCGTACGACCAGCGCCAAAACGACGTCTGGGGTGCGCTTTTGGATTCCGTCTACCTGCACGCCAAAGCTCTACGGCGTGACTCCGGAACCAAGGCCGACCAGGAGCTGATCCGCTATCAGGTGGAGGCAGCGATCTCTGCCTGGAAGCATCCCGATCAGGGGATCTGGGAGTCCCGCGGAGAGCCCCAGCACTACGTCTCTTCAAAGCTGATGATCTGGGTCGCGGTCGATCGCGGTGTTCGCCTCGCCCGCCGCTTCGGGTTCAAAAAGGTAGCGGGCGGCTGGGAGGAGACGGCCGCTGAGATCCGGGAGGAGATCCTTCAGCGGGGTCTGCGCGACGGCGTCTTTCGCCAGCATTACGACACCGACGCGCTCGACGCCTCGCTGCTTTTGATCCCCCTGCTTCGCTTTCTTCCACCCGATGATCCGCGCGTCAGAGCGACGGTCGAGGCGATCGCCAAGGATCTGACCGAACATGGTCTTGTGCTCCGCTACAGGGTTGCCGAGACCGACGATGGTCTCAGCGACGGGGAGGGGACCTTCCTGATCTGCTCCTTTTGGCTGGTATCCGCACTCTCAGAGATCGGCGAGTCCAAGCGAGCTCGTACCCTTTGCGAAAGGCTGCTGGGGGCAGCCGGCTGGCTCGACCTATACGCCGAGGAGCTGGAGGCAGACAGCGGACGACATCTCGGAAACTTCCCCCAAGCCTTCACCCATCTTGCCCTGATCAATGCCGTCTCCCATGTAATCGCCGACTCCGAGCGCGCCGATGGCGGGCCCACCGCCGTCTTCAGCGAGATGGGTGGCGTTCGCGAGGAAGCTTGATTCAACAGCCCAACTCATCGCCGCGCCGAGACGCAGGTTGAACTCCGATTTGGGCAGGCCCGTTCAGCTCAGCGATGATCGCGGCGACAGCACGAAATCCGAATCCCCCGCCTCCGATCGCGGCTGAAAACACCGAAGCCACCGCTTTGGCAAGCCAATCAGAGAAGCAGGTGGTGAAACTCTGCCTCCAGCCGTGAACCAAGCTCGCGGGCAGCGTCGTCGGCGTCGGGATCCTCCTCAGCACTTGCAGTGGCGAGCACCACCGAAGTTGCCGGAAAGCTTTGCAGCTGGTCCTCTACGGCCTGGACCAAATCTTCGTCCCCAACCCTGGCCTCCGCGCTGACGCCTGCCTTAGCCAAGGAGGCAACAGTAATCACCAAGCTCTGCTGGGCCCTCCGGCGGGCGCCCTCCACATCAGATGCCCAACGATCTAAAAAGCCGATCCGGGCGGGAGCCAAGATGAGAACGTCAGCCTCACGGCTGGATCCGTCATCACCTGCCTCATGGGCGATTGCCGCCACCGCATCTGCATCCTCCACGGGAGTACATACAACGACGAGAAGGTGGCGGCGCCCATCCTCCGGGGAGGCCGAGACGATCGGGCCGCGCGGTCGCTGGGCGACGGCGGCGAGGATGATCCCCACAGCCGCAAGAGCACCGATCCCGACTCCGATCCCGGGGCCGCCGATTAGAAATGCGATAGCAATCGGGACCGCGATCGCAAATACGATCAGGGGCAGCTTCCAGGGAGCCATGGCTTCAAGACTGCCAGGAAGATCCGCTGTCTAAGATTCAGGAACTGAGGACAACGGCAGCCTCGGCGGTTGCCACCACAAAGGTGAAGCTCTCCTCGAGATAGAGGCGCACCGCATCCTCATCATGGCCGCGATAGCCAATCGAAAGGTCCTGACCCGAATCAAAGAGGAAGTCACCGCCACGGAGGCTGAGCACAACAGCACCGCTCACCCCCGGGGCCCAGACGATCGGGCCGCTGAGAATCTTGCCGAGGTGATCGAGCAGCGGGTATCCGCCGTGCTCGGCAGTCTCGATAACCCGGGTGTACTCATCGGGGCCCAGGGCGAGACCGTAAGGGCCACCGATACCTCGACCGAGCAATCGCTCGACCGCGCTGGCAACCGCACGCGGATAGGCCTCGGCGCTTTTTCCCAAGGCGATCGACTTACCCGGCGCAGACTCAGCGATCCCCACGATTCCAGCCGCTGTCCAGCCGTGAAATACGGCGGCGTTCTCCGTCACCGCCATGCGATGAGCGGCATCGTCGAGCTCGGCAAGCCCAACGTCCTTTGCTCCGCGATCATGAGCGCGGAGCTCCGCACGAGCGAGGGTGAAGTCGGCGCGAGACTCAACCAGTGGCTGCACGCTGCGCTTCTCCCCCCGCACCCCTTTTTCGGGTGAGGATTTGAGCCGATTGACGCGACCGAGATTTGTCGCGCTGTGCGTCCATCCGTGTGGGCCAGCGAAGTCAACAAGCCTCCTAGCCGCCAGGGCACCGGCGAGGCGCTGGCGAGCCTCCTCGTCGAGCAGATCCCAGGCGGAGTCGGTTATCGGAGCTAGGTCACGGAGAAGGTGATTCACCCGACCACCCCCTTGAGGCTGCCGATACCGAGCGAGCCATCGCCGGGCTCGGCACTTACGGCACCCTGGTCGCGACCCCCATCAAGTGCCTGCGCCTCGGCACTCTCTGCGTGCTCGACGATATCGCCGGACTGAAAAAGGACGCCTTCGGCAATCGCACGCCAGTCGGGGGTGAGACGCAGCAAGAACTCTAGGTCCATCGCAAAGTGCTTGAACTCCTCGCCCTGGGCGTCGCGCATAATCGCCTGCGCGTCCGCATTGGACTCAACCGCTAGGCGCTGCTGATACCAGCCGATTGCCTCGGCCTCCTCGGTCAGCGAAGCACAAATTCGGGCAAACGTCCGCGCCTCTGCAGACAGCTCAACGGGTGGCTCGTGGTATTGATCAAAACCCATCTACCCTCCTTCGAACCACTTTGAGTGCGAAGGACGAGACTCTAGGGGGTCGCGTGCCCGAGGGCAATCCCGATCAAGCGCGTGGTGCTTGAATCCTTCGATTACGGGTAGCTGCGCTGAGCGGCCAGATTTACGGGGACGGCACGCCGCCAGTTACGGTCCGGACCGAGACTTGAGATGGCCGCCGAACAACAAGACCACGCAAAAGCCCGGCTCGCCGCTGCGGGACCACGCGAGCGGCTTGCATTTGAGGCACAACTTTGGGCTCGATTTACCGAGAGCCGCGATCCGTCGATCCGCGAGGAGCTGATCCGCCGCTACCTGCCGCTGGCCAGAAGCTTGACCCAGCGCTATAGGGGGGCAAGTGAGTCCTTTGATGACCTCCTGCAGGTGGCCAGCCTAGGTCTTCTCAATGCGGTCGACCGCTTCGATCCAGATCGCGGGATCCCGTTTGCAGCATTCGCCTCGCCGACGATCATCGGTGAGCTAAAGCGTCATTTCCGTGACCGGGTCTGGACGGTGCACGTTCCTCGCCGGCTCCATGACCGGATGGCAGCCGTCCAAAAAGCGATCTCTGAGTTGACAAAGGAGCTCCAGCGTGCACCCTCAGTAGGTGAGATCTCCGCCCGTCTGGAGATCGACCCGACCGAGGTCTTAGAGGCACTTGAGGCCAATCACAACCGCCGTCCGCTGTCTTTGGATCGACCCGCAAACGCAGAAGACCCTGAGGATGAAACAACCGCAGCGGAGTGGATCGGGGGCGAGGATGAGGGCTTCGCGCTGGTCGAGGGAAAGGTCACGCTTGAGGCGGCGTTCCCCCACCTCAACGAGCGCGAGCGACTGGTCCTGCGGCTGCGTTTTGTCGAGGAAATGACCCAGTCTGAAATTGCCGAGCGAATCGGACATTCCCAGATGCACGTGTCTCGAATCCTGCGCCGTACCCTGGAGCGAATCCGCGAGCAGATCGGCGACGAGGAGTCAGGCTAGGCGACTGTGGCTGGGGTGGCGAGCCGCCTGCGATAGGATCCGAGGCCGACTTCGGCTGGATCTGATGCGTCGTGCCCACACCAGATGAGAACGCCACATTGAATCCCGCTCCCTTCGAGGTGCACCGCGAGATGCACGAGGGCGTGTGCGTGATCTCCATCAAGGGAGAGCTCGACCTGAGCACCGCGCCGACGCTTGAGGACGAGCTTGAGGGGGCCAGCAGCTCCGGGGGTGCGCGCCTGCTGATCGACTTCTCCGATTGCGAGTTCATCGACTCGACCGGGATCGCCCTCATTGTCAGGACCTGGCAACGAATTGATGCCGATCGCACGAGCGGGAGCCCCAGTGGAATTGTCCTTTGCTGCCTCACCGACCAAGTCAGGCGCCTCTTTGACATTACAGGCATTGGGTCCTCGATTCCGATCTATCGGAACCGGGACGAAGCTCTCGCAGCACCGCGATAACCATTCGCGCTAGGGCGGGAAGTGTCGACATCTGAGCTATCAGCAAAGCTGCGGGATTGGCGACTGTCGGTGAGCCATTTTCCGCCCGAGGATCGGCTCCTGCCCGAGCGAATCTGCCAAACAAGAACCAACGATGAATCCGACCACGGTCGCGTTCGGCTCGAGCAGCTCAGTCGGTCGTGTCTTGGAACTCATCGAGGATTGAAACGACATCTTGGTCCGATATCTGGGAGAAGTCGCGGTACCACTGCCCCACCGCGTGTAGCAGGGGCGGCATCAGCAGACTGACCAGCTCATCGGCCTCCGCCCGCAGGCGCAGGGCGGAGTCGGGCGCGCAAACCGGGACCGCGAGGATTAGCTTTCTCGGCTCTTGGCGACGCAGGGCACGCAGCGCTGCCGTATCGGTGATACCTGTGGCGACGCCATCATCGACGACAACGACGGTTTTGCCCTTCAGATTCAGCGCTGTCCTCCCTCGCCGATAGAGGCCTACACGCCGGCTCAACTCGGCCTTCTCGCGGCTAACGATCGCCTCAAGATCGCCAACGGCGACCCCCAAGATCCTGACCGCCTCCATATCGATCAGGCGCGAGCCGTCCTCGACGATCGCGCCGATCCCATACTCGGGATTGCGCGGAGCGCCGAGCTTGCGGACCGCGAGGATTTCAAGCGGCGCAGCGAGCGCGATCGAGACCTCTTTGGCAAGCGGCAGACCACCGCGCGGAAGCGCGACGACAATCGGATCCCCAGACACCAGAGGCTGCAGTACTCGCGCCAATTTCCGTCCCGCGTCGCGGCGGTCGGCGAACTGGGGCCCACAGCCGCTGGAGTCACGCCCCGTTAACACCACTGCCCCTTGACGCCGTCTCTGCGATTTTTGCCAGCGCAATTGAACGGAAGGATTCAGTGCTCATCTCGACACAGAAGGCGTCGCGGGGTATCCACCTCCGCTTAGAGACCTTCTTTGTCTCCTCCCTATCTGCGGACACCGTGTGAAGACGCGGAGCAGCCAAGATCTATCAATGATGAAGGGGCCGGTCTTTGCTGCCGCTCTCGGGTACAGGTTGAGCTGTTCAGAGATCGCGGTGAGCAGATGGTGTCCGCGACCCCGAGGACAGGTGGAGACCGGAGCCATTTCAACCCGGCCCGGCCGCAGAACCTTGCCTGAAGGGGCGCCCGGAAGTCTCTCGAGGGCCCCGACTAATTGCAAAGTCCCGATCTTGGAACCCTCGCTTCAAAGTGCTCGGCGGCCGAGGAGGAAATAGGCTGCAAGCGCTACGGACCCGCACTCCCCAGATCGACTTCAGGTAAGGCGTGAGCAGGCGCGCCGGCTTCGGAGGAAGCGGCGTCAGCGCAGGGTCGCTCTGCTGGTGTTGCTTTTCTTGGTCGGGGTCGCGGGGCTGAAGATTCTCGGGGAGAGGGGGTCGAATAAGGCCACCGATCAGCCCGCACGTGCCTCAATAGTTTCCCACAGCCCCAGGCGCAGCCCCCCCCACTCTTCGTTGGTTCGCAACGCGCGGCCCCAGTCCGGTTGGACCCCCCACCGCGGCCCGGTTCCAATTCTCGTGTATCACGCTCTCGGAAACCCTCCTTCCAGCGAGGAATATCCGGGTCTCTATGTTCCCCTAAAGGAATTTCGAGAAGAGATCGCCTGGCTCGCGCGCAACGGCTACCAAGGTGTCACCCTCGATGAGGTCGAGCGGGCCTGGTACCAAGGCGGAACGCTGCCCGCAAAACCGATCGTAATCACCTTCGACAACGGCTATCCGGCCCAGGTCCGCTTTGCCCCCTCTGTGCTCGACAGGTACGGGTGGCCGGCCGTGCTCTTTGAGATCACGGTCGAACACCTGACAGCGCCTTACATCAAACCGATTATCGCTAAAGGCTGGGAGGTGGACTCCCACTCCGCTACCCATCCCGATCTGACGACGATGAGCGGGACCGAACTCAGTTACCAGGTAGCCGGCTCGCGACGGTTCCTGCAGCGCACCTACCACGTCCCCTCGAATAATTTCTGCTATCCGTCGAGCCTCTACAACAGCTCTACTATTGCAGCCGTGCGCGCCGCCGGCTACACCGCCGCCGTCACCGAGAATGCCGGCTACGCACGCCGCGAGGACCCCTATGAACTAGACCGCTATGAGATTGAGGGTGGCCAGGGGGTCGCGGGGCTTGCCGCTGATCTCGGCTCGCCAGGTTGAGCGAGCGGCTCGTCCCCGAGATCGAAAGCCCCCCGACCGCCCCGAGTAAAGGTCTTAGACAATCGCTCTTATGCTCGCCTCGATTCCCAGCCCATCCTCCAGCGGCTTTGAACTCGGCCCTTTCGAAGTCCACGTCTACGGGCTGATGTATGTAATCGCACTAGGACTTGCGATCCTGATTACGGTTCGCCGCTGGGAGGCGCTCGGCGGCTCGCGATATCTCGTATATGACGTGGCCCTATGGGGATTTCCCGCGGGGTTGATCGGAGGAAGACTGTACTTCGATCTGACCAGTTGGAACTTGGTTCCACCCCATTGGTGGGGACCGCTCGCGGTCTGGGACGGAGGGATGGGAATCTGGGGCGGGATCGCTCTCGGCGCCGCGACCGGAATCTGGCGACTGCGCCGAGCCAGCGTGACACCGGGACCGTTCATGGACGCCGTCGCCCCGGCACTGCTTGTCGGCCAAGCCGTCGGGCGTATCGGCAACTACTTCAATCAGGAGCTTTTCGGAGGTCCGAGCAGCCTGCCGTGGGCCCTTCAGATCTCAGCAGTCCATCGACCCCCGGGCTATGAGAACTTCGCCACCTTTCAGCCCACTTTCCTCTACGAGCTGATCTGGAACCTCTGCCTCGCAGCCTTTCTGGTCTGGTTGGGGCACCACCGTCGAATCAAGCCTCCGGGGCTGTTCGCTCTCTACGTGGCCGGCTATTCGGCCTTTAGAATCTTCGAGGAGTCGATCCGAGTAGACCCGGCTCACTATATTTTTGGCCTGCGTCTAAATTTCTACGTAGCTTGCCTGCTGACGATCGTCGGAGCAGCTTGGTTCGTAAGGATTCAGCGGCGAGCGCAGGCGCCAGAGAAAAGGCGCCATCGAGCGCGAGGATCGACGCTGCTTGTAGTCGGTTGGGCGACCGCCGCGCTGGTCGGCTGCGGTCAGAGTTCATCTGCCGGTTCCACGTTGGCCAAGCCGAACGCTACGCATAAAGACAACTTCGGTGAATCCGAAGGGGCGCTGGCCTCAGCGCCCCACGAATCGCCCAGCCAGACACTGGATCAGGGAATGACTAGAGTCGTGATCAACAGACCGCAATGAACGACCAAAGCGACAACACGGTCCTGATCGCCTACGACGGCTCGGATTTCGCCAAGGCTGCAATCGATGAAACTGCTCGCCAACTGACCCCTGGGCGCCAAGTGATCGTCTTGACCGTCAGAGAGCCGCTCGAATCGTTCCCATTTCTGGGCGTGGGCGGCGTCGCGCTGGATCAATCTGCCGTCGATGCAATCCTCGCTGAGACCGAGAACGGCGCAAACAAGGTTGCCGAGGAGGGAGCCAAACTGGCCCGCGACGCTGGCTTGGAAGCGGAGGCGATGGTCGAGCTTGGCAATCCGGTTTGGCGATGTATAGCCAATGTCGCCGAGCAACAAGAAGCCTCCCTGATTGTGCTCGGATCACACGGCCGTGCTGGTTTGAGCTACGTGCTGTTGGGTAGCGTCGCTACCGCCGTTGCCCTACACAGCAAACGCTCGGTGATGATCGTCCACAAGGAGCTCTGACGATAATGACGACCTACCTTCATACCTGCTACCGAGTAGGGAACCTCGATCTGGCGGTCGCCTTCTACGAAAAGCTTGGATTCAAGGAGATCGGCCGCATGGCGATTGGAGAGGAGGCAATCAACGTGTTCATGGGCGCTCCCGGTGAGGACCCTCGCCTCGAGCTCACCTACAACCACGGAGTGGACTCCTACGATCTCGGCACCGGCTACAACCACATTGCAATCGGTGTGGACAATCTTGAGACTACGCTCGAGCGACTCGCTCGAAGTGGCATCAGTCCTGAGAAGGCGCCGTACCGACCGGGCGGGCGCACTGAGGGATCCAGGATCTGCTTTGTCCGTGACCCCGACGGGTATCGGTGTGAGTTAGTTGAGATTGGTTCTCATTAAGCGCCTAGAACCCCAGCAGTCCTCGGTCTTCTTTGGGTAGATGACCCGACGGGTACTGCTGTGAGGTAGTTGGGCCCTTGGTGGGTCGCAGAGCCCTTTCCACAAATGCGGGCCGCAAGCGCGTCGCCACCTCTGGGCGCCTAACCTCGATTCCCCGATAAGCACCTGAGAAACCCTCCGGGAACGTCCTCCTGGGCCTTGAGAATGCGGTTTGCGAAAGCCCACTCCCAGAACCAGGAGGACACCCGAAAGGTGAAAGCAAGAACGACAGCGCCAACGGTAGAAGTCAGGGCGGACGGTGAGGGACTGATCTCTCACCCCGGGGCCTTCTTGCTCACCGAGCTGGCCGAGCGAACCGGTCTCACAAAGGCGCTGTCAGAAGCGATGGCAGTGACCCGCGAACGTCGCTCCGCCCACGACCCAGGGGTGGTGTTGCGTGACCTCGCGATTGCGATCGCCGACGGCGGGGACTGCGTCAGCGACCTGGGAGTGCTGCGCGGCCAGCAGGCGCTGTTTGGTCGGATCGCCTCCCAGACCACCACCCACCGCGTGATCCGCTCGATCGATAAGTCAGTTCTGGAAGCGCTGCGCGGCGCCCGGGCCAAGGCGCGCGAGCGGGCCTGGGAGCCGGGAGCCCGACCCAGCGAGCTGATCCTTGACATCGACGCCACCCTGCTTGGTTCCCACTCAGAGAAGGAGCACGCCGCCGGCAACTACAAGGGCGGCTTTGGCTTTTTCCCACTGCTTTGCTACCTCGACCAGACCGGCGAGGCATTGGCCGGCCTCCTGCGTCCCGGCAACGCCGGCGCCAACACCGCCGCCGATCACTCCGAGGTCCTGCAGCTGGCCCTTGAGCAGATCCCCGCCCAAGACCTCGATCGCGAGATCCTGGTTCGCACCGACTCAGCTGGTGGGACCCACGCCTTTACCTCCGACTGTCGCGACGCCGACATTCGTTTCTCGGTTGGCTATGAAGTGGACGCCAGGGTCCGCGAGGCGATCCTCTCCCTCCCCGATTCGACATGGCAACAGGCGATCGAGGCAGACGGAACCCAGCGCGAGGGCGCCTGGGTCGCCGAGCTCGGCGACCGAGTTGACCTCTCCAGTTGGCCCGAGGGGACGCGACTGATCGTGCGCAGGGAGCGTCCCCACCCAGGCGCCCAGTTTTGCGTCTTTGACGCCGAGGGCTACCGCCACGTCGCCTTCCTCACCGACCAGAAAGGAGACGACATCGCCGCCCTGGAGTGCCGCCACCGCCGCAGGGCTCGGGCCGAGGATCAGATCCGCTGCTCCAAGGACACCGGGATGGCAAACCTGCCCTTCGCCGAGTTCGCCCCCAACCAGGTCTGGCTCGAGCTCTGCCTGCTCGCCCATGAGCTGCTCTGCTGGACCCGCTCCCTGTGCTTGGAGGGCGAGCTCAGCCTGGCTGAGCCCAAGCGCTTGCGCCAGCGCCTGCTGCACGTCGCCGGGCGGGTGGTGCGCTCCGCCCGGCAAAAGACGCTGCGGTTACCACGCTCCTGGCCCTGGGCCCAGGCGCTGGTCGCGGCATTCGCGCTGTTGCGGGCGCTGGAGCTGAGTGCCGGGCCATAGCCCACCTCCCCGCCCCGCCCGCTGAGATCGATCCCACTGACCAGGTCACCTCGTCATGCTCGCGAACGGGCCGGGAGGCCCGAGGCTGACGGTCGACTCCCCCTTTTGAGATCGATAGGCGGGCTCCGAATATCCCCAAGGCGACGTTACCTACATTAAGTCAGGCGATCACACCCTCCGTGGTGAAAACGGTAGATCGAGGTTAGGAAAGCGCCGAAACCAGCATCGGGGTGAGATGTTGAGAAAGGAAAGAGATCTCGAGCACCAAAGCGCTAGGAAAAAATGCTACTCAGGCCGACTGAGGTGCGCTAACTGCGCGACGCGCGACCACCCAACCGGCGAGCCCACCCAACAGCCCGCCCGCGGCGAGCAAAGTCGTCGAGCGCATCGGCGTTCGGCTAGCTTTGGAAAACGCGCCTCGAACTGAGTGCCGGAAAGTCGACTTGGCCGCTTTGCGACCGACCGTTTCCTTGATCGTTGACATCTTGCATCTCCTCTGATGATTTAGGTGTCACGGAAGAGCCGCTCCTTGACCTCGCGTATTCCTCGTCCTCCCAACGACGACCCCTGAGGAGTGACAAGGGGCACCTGTGGGAACCGGAAGAGTTAGGCGATGCCTGAATCGGAGCGGCGAGAAGTAACGCATGGCGCTCTCACTACCCGGCGAAGACCTCTCTATAACCCGCTGCCGAGAAAACTGCGCAGACTCCTAGTGTAGTGCCTCTAAAATAACTTGACAGATAAACGAGGCTGTTGTAGCGTCGGGGCATGGCGGTTGCGCCACCCTCTGAGGTCTCTGCGGAGCAACGAGCGCTGCTTGAGCGCTGGGTAAGAGCGCCCGGCACACCACAAAGCATCGCCACGCGGGCGCGAGTCGTGCTGATGGCTGCCGATGGTGAGTCCAACAGTGCAATCGCCCGAGCGTTGGGCATAAGCCGCCCGACCGTGATCATGTGGCGGCGGCGCTTCGCAGAGGGTGGGTCCCAGGCGCTTTCGGAGGTGAAGGAGGGTCGGGGAAGAAAGCGCACGATCTCCGCCCAAAAGGTCAAGGAGATCGTGACGGCGACAACGCAGAGCACGCCCCCAGGGCAGACGCACTGGAGCACTCGCTCGATGGCCAAGGCCCAGGGCGTCAGTCCGGCGAGCGTGCAGCGCATCTGGGACGCCCATGGACTGGCACCCCACCGGGTGCGCTCGTTCAAGCTCTCCACCGATCCGCACTTCACCGAGAAGCTGACCGATGTGGTCGGCCTCTACCTGAACCCGCCGGAGAAGGCGCTGGTGCTGTGCGTGGATGAGAAGAGCCAGATCCAGGCCCTCGACCGCACCCAGGCGAGCCTGCCGATCAAGCGAGGGCGGGCCGGCACGATGACCCACGACTACAAGCGCAATGGAACGACCACCCTCTTCGCGGCGCTCAATACCCTTGACGGCGCCGTGGTCGGGCAGTGCTTGCCACGCCACCGCCACCAGGAGTTCCTGAAGTTCCTGCGCCACCTCGATCGCGAGTTCCCCAAGGAGCTGGAGCTACACCTGATCCTTGACAACTACCGCACCCATAAGCACGCCAACGTGGATGCATGGCTCAAGAAGCACCCGCGCTTTCACCTGCACTTCACGCCGACCTCAAGCTCCTGGCTAAATCTTGTCGAGCGCTGGTTTCGGGAGCTCACCGAGAAGGCGATCCGCCGTGGTGTGTTTCACAGCGTCCCCGACCTGATCGTCGCGATCGAGGACTACCTGAGTGTCCACAACGATGAACCCAAGCCATTCGTTTGGACCGCCTCGATCGACTCCATCCTCGAGAAGGTCGGGCGGTGTAAAGCCGTTTTAGAGACGGTGCACTAGCCTAGGACGCCGTGGGCCTGAGATCCTACGCGGGTAGGTCGGATCAACTCCCCACCTGAGCACTTCGGGCCGGGAAAGCAGTCCGCAACACCGGGCCGCGCTAGACAAAGCCTCAGGCCACGGATCGCTGAGCCTCGGCATAGCGCAGCGATCCTGGGGTTGTGAGCAGGTCCCCGGTCTCCAGAAACGTCTTTAAACCGGAAAGGATCATCGGCCAGCCACCGTAGAGTTCGGAGTTGGCGTCCTTGCGCAGATGGTCATGGGTTACCGTGAGGCGGCAGGAGTCACCAATGGGCTCGATCTCCCAGGTCACCATCGAGCACCCCTCCTCCCGCACCTCCTCACTCCAAAGCGCGTTAAAGCTCTGCACCAAGCGGCGCGGCGGATCAACCTCGAGATTCTCCCCTTTTGCGATATCGATTATCCCTGGAACTGCTGCCTTATATTCAGAGCCCGCCGTCCAGTCAGAGCTCATACTCACTCCGAAGCTGTACTTCCTTCTAATCTCCTGGTCGGTAATCGCTTCCCAGAGGCGCTCCGCGGTCGTCTTAATGTAGATCTCAAACACCGTCATCGTGCCGCGACCATCAACGACGGTGTAGGGCTGATCTTTCTCCATGATCTCCTCCTCCAGTTCCTCTTTTATGCCGCTGAGCGTCGCCACCCACGGCTCGGCGTACTTGCTCACCCAACGGTCGTGGACGAGCCGGATCGGAACGGGGTTGAGGAAGTGGAGCTTCTCGCGCCCGCGCCGTCTTGTGGTCACCAGGCCCGCTCCCTCCAGGATCCTCAAGTGCTTCATTACCCCAAAACGCGTCATCGGCAGTCGCCGCTCGAGCGCACCGAGGGTCTGGCCGTTTTGATGGAACAGCTGATCGAGCAGACTGCGGCGGGTCGGATCAGCGAGAGCCTTGAAAACCTCGTCCATACTTTGACTATAGGTGACTATTGGGTCACCTGTCAAGGCCCCTCTCTGTCCCGAGCAATGCGGCCCGGGCTCGGTGAGTTGCCGCGCAGGGACGAGCGGCCTTTTAGCAGGCCTCTGCATCCAATACGCGCATTGGCGCCATCTGGATCGGCGATCCGCGCAGAGAGAGAAGCAATGCCCTGCGAGAGCGGCGTCGCGTTCGCTCAGGGGGACGGCTGGTGCAGGCCAAAGCTCGAACCCTGGTTGTCTTGGCAAAAAACAAAGGTGCCGGACGGGCCGGGCCCGGAGTGTTGATTGAATTCAGCCTCCCCGCCAAGCTCCCGCACGCGTTGCGCGGCAGCCTCGATGTCTTCCACCTTGAAGAAAAGGTAAGGACCGGCACCCTCATCGCCACCGTGCAAGCCACCCTTGATGTTTCCAGTCTCGATTTGGAAGCCGCGCTCCTCGCCCGAGGGTCCTACCTGCATTTTCCATCCGAACAACTCACCATAGAACTCCCGAGCAGGAGCCGGCTCCTTGACTCCAAGCTCAAAGAATGAAACCTCACCGTTCATCGATACCTCCGATCTGCACCTCGTTCTCTGCGGCTACCGGAAGCATGGCAACCTCGCCCCGCAGGTTAGTCCGTAAATAGGGGATCCCGACCGCAAACCAGCCCGTCAAGGAACGATGCTTGCCGTGGATGGAGGACTCAATTCTCAACGCCGAGCCGCGCACGATGACGCTCGTTCTGCATTCGACAACGAAGAACTCGTACCAAGCGTCGCCGTCGCGGAAGGCACACACCGGCTCGTGGGGGACACCGTCCTCAGGTGCAAAGTCAAGCCCGCGGATCGGCCGTCAGTCTGAGATTTGCGCTGGTGCAATAGATCGATGCCTCGATAACGCTCATCGGTCCGCTCCATGGATGGCGATATGGACGGCAATCGCAGGTGGAAGGTGGTGATTGCCAGCCCGTAACCGCGAGGCGCTATCCTCTACTAAGACTAACTACAGAAATTGGATCTCATGGCCTATCTCCTAGTTCCCCTTGATGAGGTAATCGTCTTTCCCACGGTGACTGCAACGCTGCCGATAGACGTCGGTGAGGAGGATCGGGTCTTCTTACTTCCCAGGCGCGAGGGCGAGTTCGGACGAGTTGGCGTGGTAGCGGAGGTGATCGAGCGTGGCCGCTCACCGCGAGGTAATCCGATTGCGACCGTACTCGGCCTGCACCGAGGTCTTGCCGGCGTCGCAGTTGCCGGTGAGGACGCCGGTGCCGACTCGCTGCGCATCGAGGTGCAGGAGATCCACGATGGCCACCCCGAGGACGAGCAGACCCACGAGCTTGTCCGCCAATACCGAGCGATCGTCGAGGAGATCCTTGAGTTGCGGGGTGATGACGGTCGAATCTCTGCCTTCCTGCGCTCGGTAGAGGAGCCAGGTGCCCTTGCCGACACGGCTGGCCTCAGCCCAGAATTCTCAGCAGACCAGAAGCTGCGCCTGCTCGACTCGCTCGACGTCTCTGCCCGTCTGCAGATCGCAGTCGAGTTGCAGCGCGAGCGCCTCGCAGAGTTGCAGGTGCGCAGCCGGATTCGAGACGACGTCGAGTCCGGGGCCCAAAAGCAGCAACGTGATTATTTCCTGCGCAAACAGATGGAGTCAATCCGCAAGGAACTGGGTGAGGATGAGACCAGCCTGATCGAGGAGTATGAGCGCAAGATCACCGAGGCAGCAATGCCAAAGGAGGTCGCCGAGCAGGCCGATCGCGAGTTGCGGCGCCTCGAGCGCCAGGGCGAGCAGTCCCCAGAGTCCTCGATGATCCGCAGCTATCTCGACTGGCTGATCGCAGTCCCCTGGTCCAAACGATCCGAAGAGCGGCTCGACCCCGAGCACACGCGCGAGGTCCTCGACGCAGACCATGCCGGACTGGAGGACGTGAAGCGTCGGATCACCGAGTTCATCGCGGTTCGCAAACTGCGTGAGGAACGCGGTATCGAAGAGGACAGTCGCGCCAACGGGGCGATCCTCACCCTTGTTGGACCCCCGGGGACAGGAAAGACGTCGATCGGTGAGTCGGTCGCTCGCGCCTTGGGACGGGAGTTCGTCCGTGTCTCCCTAGGGGGTCTGCACGACGAGGCCGAGATCCGCGGCCATCGGCGGACCTACATTGGCGCGCTGCCGGGGCGAATCGTCCGTGCCCTACGAGACGCCGGGACAATGAACCCAGTGATCCTCCTCGACGAGGTCGACAAGGTCGGCGCCGATTGGCGCGGCGATCCGTCAGCCGCGCTGCTGGAGGTTCTCGACCCCGCCCAGAACCACTCCTTCCGCGATCATTATTTAGACGTTGAGGTGGACCTCTCCGAGGTCGTTTTCCTAGCTACGGCGAACCTCACCGACACGATCCCCGCACCGCTGCTGGATCGCATGGAGACGATCGCTTTCGATGGCTATACGACGACGGAGAAGCTAGCGATCGCGCGCGGATACCTACTACCCCGCCAACTCAAACGCAACGGGCTTGAAGCTTCAGAGATTGAGGCTGAGGAGGAGACCCTACGCACGGTCATCACCGGTTACACCCGTGAGGCGGGGGTACGCCAACTCGAGCGGGAGCTCGGCAAACTTCTGCGCGGAGCTGCAACGCGGATCGCCGCCGGTGAGCTCGAGCGCCCGATTGTGCTTGATGCCGCGGCGATCCTCGACGCACTTGGCCGACAGCGCTTCTTCCAAGACTCGGTCGAGCGCACTGCGATCCCCGGGGTATCCACTGGGCTCGCGGTCACCGGCAGTGGTGGCGACGTGCTCTTTATCGAGGCGACCGCCATGGATGGCGATAAGGGGCTGGTCCTCACCGGACAGCTTGGAGACGTGATGAAAGAGTCGGCACGCATCGCCCTTTCCTATGTCCGTTCCCACAGCGAGGCACTCCGGCTCGACCCAAGTGGCTTCCAGCGCGAATTCCACGTGCACGTTCCGGCCGGAGCGATCCCCAAGGACGGTCCCAGCGCCGGCACGGCGATGACAACTGCTCTGGTCTCGTTGCTTTCCGGACGACCGGTCAAGCACACCGTCGGAATGACTGGTGAGGTAACGCTGCAGGGAAGGGTTTTGCCGATCGGGGGTCTGAAGCAGAAGGTGCTCGCCGCTCACGCCGCGGGTTTGACTGAAGTGATTCTCCCGGAGCGCAACCGAGGTGATCTCGATGAGGTGCCGGAGGAGGTGCGGGAGCAGATGACCTTCCACCCGGTTATGAGCGTGGATGAGGTTCTACAGTTGGCGCTTGAGCCGGCCGAGAAGGGCGCCGATGTCGCCACGCTGCCGTAACTGTTCCCCGATACCAAGCGAGCTGCGCGCGGCGGCAAGCCTGTTCGAGCGCCGCTGGACAATGGCGACCATCTACGCGTGCTCCAGCGGCGCCACGCGCTTTAACGAGTTTCGCCAATCACTTCCCGGGGTCTCCCCCACCACGCTTTCAGAGAGGCTGGAGCAACTAGAGGCTGCGGGGATTATCGAACGCCAACTCGTCTCAGGGCGCCCCCCTCATACCGAATACACACTGACCTATCACGGCAGGCGCTTGGCCCAAGCCGTTTCCGGGCTGCTCGAAAACAGAAGCGTCGGCGCCTGAGGACTCCCCTGCTGGGATTCACCCCGCCCGGGCGGCAGCGGGCGGGCGTTGGCTCAGCACCAGCTCCAGCAGACTTGCAAAAATTCGAGTGGCCAAAGCTCTGCCGCTGGTTCCGCGAAAAGGACGGCAAGTCAATCGATGCGACGCTCACCAAGCGGCGCCGCAGCGACCCTGGTTGGATCTTGAGGCCTAGCTCGACGGAATCAGGCCATGATTACTGCGGGAAATCGGTGGTTCCGCTCCCACAGCGACAGATCCTCACCTACGGCCCACCATAGGGTCGAAAACCGGTTCATGGGCTGTGCCCTCGGACCCGGCTCCCACCTCTCATTAACTCGAGTACGCAGCAGCTTTAGCCGGGTTCCTCTGCCGCGGTGGCGCGCTGGATTGGGCGTGCCCTTTGGACCAGCGCGCCCCGCAAGGCCGACTCCAGCGAAAGGCTCCGCCACCCACGCTAGATTGGGTCTTGATGACGACAAACGCCCAGGGGGAGGTAGTGCGTGAGACGACAGGTGACTGAATCGGCTGGGTGTGTGCTGGACCGACCTCGCTCTCTTGCTCCGGGACTGGATCGTTCCTGCAGCCCATCAAGTGCAAAGATTTGCTGTCAAACTTTTGCCAAAAGGCGTCGGCGCTGCGGTTTGGACCAATCGCGCGCTGCGCAGTTCTAGATCCCGGGTAGGGGGAGATCATGGAGCGAAACGGAGATTTTCGGCGCGAGCTCGGCCAGCAGTTTCGAGTAGATTCGGTACGGGCCAGCGACGCCGCGGGCTCAGGTCACCCCACCTCCTCGATGTCTGCGGCCGATTTGCTTGCGGTTTTGCTCGATGGACACCTGCGGCTCGATTTCTCCCAGCCAACTGACCCGCGAAATGACCATCTTGTCTTCTCCAAGGGCCACGCATCGCCGCTTTACTACTCGGTGCTGAAAGCGACCGGAGCGATCGATGATGAGGAGTTGCTCACCTTTCGCAAGCTCGACAGCCGCCTCGAAGGGCACCCGACTCCGATCCTCCCCTGGGTCGACGTCGCGACCGGCTCACTCGGTCAGGGACTTCCGATCGGCGTCGGCATCGCCCTGGCGGCGCGCCAACTCGATCATCTCCCCTGCCGGGTTTGGGTCCTATGCGGTGACAGCGAGATGGCCGAGGGCTCGATCTGGGAGGCATTTGAGCACGCCTCATACGAGGGGCTGTCAAATCTGATTGCAATCGTCGACGTCAACCGACTCGGACAGAGCGGCGAGACGATGCACGGCTGGGACCTTTCCTCCTACACCAGTCGAGCTCGTGCGTTTGGTTGGGAGGCGATCGAGATCGATGGCCACAACATTGCGGAAATTGAGAGTGCCTACGCTGCCGCTGAAAGCAGTGACCTTCCCACCGCGATAATCGCACGCACGAGGAAGGGAAAGGGCGTATCGGCAGTCGAGGATCAGCCGGGAAAGCACGGCAAACCGCTCGATGATCCCGAGGGGGCAATCGCCGAGCTGGGCGGCTTCCGCAATCTCAGGGTCGAAGTGAGACATCCCGATGGCGAGATACAGCCTCGAGGAATGGAACAGCTTTCGCAGGACCGGCCACGGTGGGAGCGGGATGAGAGAGTTGCAACTCGCAAAGGCTACGGGGAGGGCCTGGTTGCCCTGGGCGATCACCGCGCAGATGTTGTTGTACTCGATGGGGAGGTTTCGAACTCAACCTACAGCGAGGCTTTCCGCGACGCCCATCCCGGACGTTATTTCGAGATGTATATCGCCGAGCAGCAACTGGTAGCCGCCGCAATCGGAATGCAAGTTCGCGGCTGGCGACCGTTTGCCTCGACCTTTGCGGCCTTCCTCACTCGCGCCCATGACTTCATCAGGATGGCTGCCGTCAGTCGTGCCGATATTTGCCTCTGCGGCTCCCACGCCGGTGTCTCAATAGGTGAGGATGGCCCTTCTCAGATGGGCCTGGAGGATCTGGCGATGCTGCGCGCCGTGCATGGAAGCACCGTGCTTTATCCCTGTGATGCCAACCAGGCAATGGACTTGGTTGGACGCATGGCTGACCGCGAGGGGATCGTATACTTGCGAACCCATCGCGGAGCAACGCCAGTGATCTATGACCCTGGCGAGAAGTTTGAGATCGGCGGTAGTCGCGTCGTCCTAGACGGCGAGGACGTTACGTTAATCGGTGCAGGGATCACGCTGCACGAAGCGCTGGTCGCCGCCGAGCACCTTGCAACCGAGGGCATAAGCGCACGGGTCATCGATCTCTACTCGGTCAAGCCGATCGACTCGGCCGCCCTGATTCGTGCCGCTGATGAGACTGCCGCCATCCTCACCGTGGAGGACCACTACCGAGCAGGTGGCATCGGTGAGGCGGTGCTCACGACGCTGGCGGCTCACGGTGCATCAATTAGGGTCAGGTCGCTAGCCGTGGAGGAGATGCCTGGTTCGGGAACGCCGGAGGAGTTACTGCGAAAGGCCGAGATCGATGCCGAGGCGATCGTTACAGCGACCCGTGAGTTGATCCGGACTACAGCTCGCACCTCATAAGTCAAGTCCCCGAGCGGCTTTCTCAACGCTGGCCATGTTAATTCCACATCTGAGTCGTCCTCATCTAGCCGATGGTCGCGAGCTGAGAGAGCTTTTGTGGAATGTGCTGCCCCAAATGACGTCAGTGTCGCGCCCTTCCGACCTCGATCCGGGCTCTTGGTTTTTACGAGCTCCGGCAAAATGAGCAGGCCCAACCGTGAGGCAAGTCCGCGGTCGAGCTGGGCGGTTGCACTTTTCGATCGTCACGATCGCAGCGCACCACGCCGCGGTCGTCGGCCTGTTCTCCAAACAGCAAACAGGGCATCGTGCCTCGGCACCGCCGACGCGCCCGCCGAACATACTGCTGGCGCGGAAGTCTCGAGACCCAGCCTGCTGGAAGCGACAAGAATCGGTCTTCGATTGGCCGGGCTCGAGACGTTGCATCGGGCGATCATCGCAGCGGAGGTGCACGTCCGGGTCAGCGGGGTAGTAACCCAAACAGGAAAGTGCCCCCGCCCGTCGCTCCGCCCTCAAGCGCCGTCTCACAAGTTGTTAAGGAAATTACACTGGGCGCCTACATTATACCCGACACCATGTACGGTGGCCGGGTGGCGAACCCAGACAAAGGAGACGATCCGGCTTTCACTTGGGATGATGCGATGCCACTACGATTGACCGCTTCCACAGACCAGAGCTCTCACCACGGCCAGCCTGATCTGCGCTGATGGTCCCCACAACACGTTACGCGAACAGCGAGGATGCGACGATCGCCTATCAGACGACGGGCGAGGGACCGCTCGATCTGATGTTTATGAACGGCTGGATCTCTCAAATCGAGCAACTTTGGGAGTCCCCTGCCCTGCGTCGTTTACTGGAGCGTTTGGCGGCGTTCAGCCGCCTTATCCTCTTCGACCGCCGTGGGAGCGGACTTTCAGACAGCGTCGGTGACTCCTACACCCTTGAGCAGGAGGCACAAGATGCGCTCGCAGTGCTCGATGCCGCAGGGAGCGAGCGAGCAACCCTGCTTACATATGGATTGGGCGGGCCAGTTGGCGCCCTCCTCGCCGCCGATCACCCCGCGCGAATCGAATCCCTGATCATGTATGCGTCCATCGCGCGCACTGCCTGGGCACCGGACTACGACTGGGCGATGACGGCCGAGGATCGCACCCAGTGGACCGAAGACACAGTCGCGGCCTGGGGAACCACCGACGGTCCCGGGCTTGCTGTGCTAGCGCCTTCGATGGTCGATGATCCGCCACTAGCGTCGTGGTTCGCGCGCCTTCAGCGCCTCGCGGCGAGCCCGAGCAAGGCCCGCATCCTCTTAAACGCCGGGAATGGCCTTGACGTGCGCGATGCGCTGTCCCGCATCCGCGTCCCCACTCTGGTCATGCACCGATCACAGGACAGCGCCTGGGACCCACGCCACTCGCGCTACCTGGCCGAACATATCCCGGGAGCCCGCTACATCGAACTGGAGGGAATCGACTCCTTCCCGTTTATAGGTGATAGCGATGCGATCATTGAAGAGATCGAGGAATTCCTCACCGGGGCACGGGGCGGCGGCGAACTGACGCGGGCACTTCTCACGGTGATGTTCACCGACATCGTCGACGCGACCGCGCGCGCCGCCGAACTCGGCGATGGCCGCTGGCGCGATCTTCTCGCACGCCACAACGAGGAGGTGCGCAAGGAGCTGCGACGCTTCGAAGGGCGCGAGGTTAAGACGATTGGTGACGGTTTCCTGGCGACGTTCAGCGGTCCACCGTCGCATGCGCTTCGCTGTGCCCTGGCGGTTACTAAAGCGGCACGTGAGATCGGGGTCGAGGTACGCATCGGCATGCACACCGGCGAGTGCGAGCTGATAGGCGAGGATGTCGGCGGGATGGCGGTCCATATTGCCTCGCGCGTGAGCGACCTTGCCAATGCCAGTGAGGTGCTTGTCTCAGGGACCGTATATGGAACGGTTGTGGGTGGGCCTTTCACCTTCGACGATCGTGGCCTTTACGAGCTCAAGGGCGTCGCCGGACGCTGGCCACTTTTCTCCCTCGGCAGCTGACCCGTGGGGGATCTTCTGGAGTGATGCATTTGCTCAATCGCCTCTGCGTAGACGCCGTGGTGAGTGCTTGAGGGCGACTGCAATGCGATTCCATAGGCCTCGTTAATCGCTGCGGCCAGAGTGATCTTGAAAATCCGACCATGCCACGCATGAGCTTCAGCGGTGCGACCAAGGTGAAGATGGACGAGCTCATGAATGAGCGTCTCGAGAACGTCTCCGCGACGGATCCCGGGGTAGGCAGAAACCGATAGGCGAAACTGGTTGGGCACCGCGAAGCCAAGACGATTTGGTCGCTTACGAGCCCGACGTACGTTAAGCGCTGGCCGCTCCGATGCGAGCCGACCCCCTGCGAACGTCTCCAGCGCTCGCAGTCGGTCCATCTCTCGCTCAAGTTCAACTCCAGCGACCAGGAAGTAGGACGGATCCTGCTTCATCGGAATGAAGACTCGGTGGCTGTTCTTCCCGACCGCCGGAGGATCCTGAGTGGCATCGGAGCAAAGTCTTCAGCAGGCCGCGGACGGGAAGGGTCGCGCAGATGCCCCAGCCCCATCCCGGTTGCGCAGTAGTCGGCGATCACCTTCCCCAAGCCATCGAGCGGCTCTAGCTGCGGGGCCTCAGGCGACTCGAAGGGGAGCGCCAATTGGTGAGCTGCGCAAGCCGGCTTCCGTTGGAATCATTGGCCTTAGGCTACTGCGTTCGTGGCAGAGAAGTCGTGCTGGCAGGACGGGCAGTTAGTAAACGCCCGCTTCACCTTTTCGCCGCAGGCCGGACAAAGGCGTCTCCTTGGCTTCGACATCAGCCAAATCAGCGAGAGAATGCTGAAGCCGAAGAACCAAAGGCTGCCGAGCACCAAAACGGCGACCCCCATACCGACTGTGCTAAAAGTCCCGCAGCTTTGTAGGTACATGTGGGCGTGGCGGACACAGTTCTGAGTAGGATTCGCAGAGCTAATTGCGCGAATGAGCCATGCCCCCATCAGGGCCGACCAGACAAGGATCGCCCAGGTCATCTTTCGCCAGTAAGGCCTCCGCATCGGCTCACATCCTAGGTCGGTAAGACCGCTTGCCCAAGAAACTTGAGCTAATCGCGTTTTTTGTCCAGATAGTGAGCGACGCTCAATTCATATGGGCAGTGAGTCCCACTTGGCGATCCTTTGAGTACCTTTCGCCATTACCCAGATGGAACCTAGCTAGAAGAGCTCTCGGCTAATTAAGGGTGGACGACGGGACTCGAACCCGCGACCGCCTGGACCACAACCAGGAGCTCTACCAACTGAGCTACGTCCACCGCGCAGCTCCAATCTAACTGCAACGGAGGCCGAAAGGCGATGCGGGCTACTACTCACCCGCATTGAACTCCCAGATCGCGATCCCGAGCATGATCAGCCCGAGGATCAGGACGGTCGCAACCTCAAGCAGCGCGGGCACGGTCCAGCCAAACCAGGTGATTCCTGGATCAAGAGCCTGTTTTGCCGCTTCACTGAGCGCGAGGTGGCTGAAAATCAGGCTCCGCATCGGGGCAACCGCATATGTGAGGGGATCGATTCGGTTGAGGAACGCGAGCCAGCCGGGCAGGTTGGTGACGGGGAACAGTGCGCCGGAAATGAAGAACATCGGCATGATTACCATCTGCATCAGGCCCATAAATGACTGCATCTGGGTTACGCGGACTGCCGCCATGACACCGAAGGCGGTGATGCTGAAGGCGAGCAGCAACTGGAGGAAGAAAATGCCGAGCATCATCAGCGGGTCGTAAGGAACGCCGACAGTCCCGGCCAAGCAGATCAAGATCACGCCCTGCAGGGCAGCCACGGTCGCTCCCCCAAAGCACTTGCCGATCACGATCGAACTCCGCCTGACCGGCGCCACCATCATCTCACGCAGAAATCCGAACTCGCGATCCCAAACAATTGAAGCCGCCGAGAACATCGCTGTAAACATCACCGAGATGCAGAGGATCCCGGGGTAGATGAACGTCTTTAGGTTGACACCGTGAGTGCTCGCCGCTGAAAGCTGCTGGAGCCCCGATCCGAGGACAAAGAGAAAAAGCAGGGGTTGGACCAGTGAGGTGATCATCCGCATCCGGTCTTTGGAGAAGCGAATCAGCTCCCGGCGCCAGACGATTTTGATCGCCCGCAACTCGCTAGCGAAGCTGCGTACTGGCACCCTGACGGTGACGACCTCGCGCGGCCTGTCGGTCGCGACGGTCCTCCCCTCGGCCGGAACACTCAACGCCGCGCCCCAGACATCATCTGCATCGCGATCCTATTAGCCGCTTTGTTCCCAGACTCTTCGGCATCGCGGATCGTCGACCCGGTGTAGGACATGAAAACGTCGTCGAGGGTCGGGCGAGAGAGACTGATCGAGCGAATCGGAACCCCCAGCTCGGCAAAGAGACGGGGGACGAATTCCTCACCGTCAGGTACTGCAAAAGTGACAGCACCCTCAGAGATCTGCGCCTCGAGTGCAAACCGCTCGCGGATCGTCGCAATCGCAGTTTCGTCATCCTCCGTCTCGATTCGGATTCGATCGGATCCGACAAGCTCCTTGAGAGCCTTAGGGGAATCAAGCGCGACGATCTCCCCATGGTCCATGATCGCGATCCGTCCGCAGAACTCCGCCTCATCCATGTAATGGGTTGTCATGAAGATGGTGATCGCCTCGCTATCCTGAAGCTGTCGGATGTAGCCCCAGATCGAATTGCGCGTCTGCGGATCGAGTCCAATCGTTGGCTCATCGAGAAAAAGCACCCGGGGTGAGTGCATAAGACCGCGGGCAATCTCTAGACGCCTGCGCATCCCCCCCGAGAAGGTGAGCACCTGGGCCTTGCGCCTTTCCCACAGCCCCACCATCTCCAGAACTTGACGCATCCGCGGCGCTACAAGCTGCCTCTCGACTCCGTAGAGCTCGGCATGGAGGCGCAGGTTCTGCTCCGCGCTCAGGTAGCCATCGAGAGTCGGGTCCTGGAAGACAAGGCCAATGTGGCGGCGTACGTCATCGCGCTCGGCGACAACGTCGAAGCCGGCGACGCTAGCGTTCCCACCACTGGGCCTAGTCAGTGTGCAGAGCATGTTTATGGTCGTCGTCTTACCAGCCCCATTGGGCCCGAGAAAACCGAAAACCTCCCCAGTCACAACCTCAAAGCTGACGCCACGAACGGCTTCGATGTCATCAAAGGACTTGCTGAGGTTGTCCACCGAGATAGCGGAAGTCATTGCGCTTTACAGCCTACGGCCTCACCTGAACAGCCGCCCGCCCACGCATCGCCTACCCAATCCCTGTAGCGCCAGCGATCCCCGACTCGGCAACTAGTTCGGCGAAAGCTCGAAAACCTGGGGTCGAGCGCTGCACTAAATCCTGCTCGGCAGCAGCTGCAGCGTCCGACAGCGCGACCACCCCGGCGCTGCCAAGCGCCTCGTTCGCCTCCGCCGCCATTTGCGGAACCGAAAGCCAAGCCTCAACGAGCGCCACATCGGCCTCCGGGTGAAAGAGAGTCCCCCAAGCACTGCCACAGCGAAAGGCCTGGTTCTCAGTCAGGGCCGAAGAAGCGAGACGTCGGGCGCCCTCCGGCAGCTCCAAGATGTCGCTGTGCCAATGCAGGACCTCGGTCCGGGGGAAGAGTCCGCCCAGAAGAGGATCGGCTGAATCGAAAATCTCCACTGGCGCGATGCCGATCTCGGGCGCCTTCCCTGCCACCACGCGGGCCCCGAGCGCTTGCGCCAGCAGCTGTGCGCCTAGGCATATACCGAGCACTGGAATCTCCCGCCTCACCGCCTCTGCTAGCCATTCGCGCTCATGTTCCAGAGCCGGATAACGATCAGTCTCATCTGCGTTCATCGGCCCCCCCATCACCAGCGCGCCCGCATACTCCGCCGGTCCTGGAAGCGAATCGCCCTCTAGAGCGTCGATGATTTTTACCGATAGTGACCCACAGACATCAAGGATCCGATGGGGGCCCTCCCAGGGCGCGTGTCTGAGCACGAGAAGCGACGGGGCAAGACTCTTCACCCACGCAGGCTAGTCGCGATAGCGTGGAGCGAGTGCTCAAGCGCCTCTCGTTCCATTCCTTCAGCTCGGAGCTTCGCTCGGCGACGATTACCGGCGCCCATGCCCGTGGGGCTGCCGCGGTTGGCGCCCTTGCCATCGGCGCCGCGGCTGTGGGTGGCTTTGCTATCGGCCGGCTGAGCGTCGGCCGACTTGCGGTGCGACATGGATCATTCGCCAGACTGGAGGTCGAGGATCTTGAGATCGGTCGGCTAAAAATCCGAGACCCCCCGCCATAAGAATGAGGCACGGCGTCTGCAGCACGGCCGTTGCGACCGCCTCGGTCCTCGCATTATTCGTGCTCGCAACCGGCGCCCTTGCCGGCGGATCAGCCCGCACTCAGGACAGTGAGCTCGGGCCCTATCCAGGACTTGGAAACTGTTCGATTTTCCCGGCCCCACCGGCCTCCCTGTCGAGATCAGCACCATCCCTGGCGAATCAGTCGGCTTGGAACCAAGATATCTCCAAAGCGCCGGTCGACCCTCGCTCCAACGCATACATCGCCTACATCGACGCTCACGGCGGATATCATCTACATCCCGATTTCGGCTCTCCGCGCTCCTACGGCTTTCCCTATGCCGTCGTTGGCCAAGGCCAGCCCAAGCTGCCGGTCCACTACACCGCCTACGGTAGCGAAAGCACCCCCGGGCCCTTTCCAATACCAAAGACCGCACCAATCGAGGGCGGGCAGCGAAGCAACGGCGACCGTCACGTGCTCGTCATCGACCGCTCCACCTGCACACTGTATGAGCTCTATCGAGCATTCTTTGTTCCCGGTGGACAACACTCCCATTGGAACGCCGACGCGGGTGTTAGCTGGAACCTGCGATCAACAGCACGGCGTCCGGACTCATGGACCTCCGCCGATGCCGCTGGGTTACCGATCTTCCCTGGCCTTGCCCGCTATGACGAAACTTCCTCAGGCCAAATCGACCACGCGATCCGAGTCACCTTCAGCAGCACTCGCAATGCTTGGGTTCATCCTGCCTCTCACTGCGCGGGAGACACGCTCGATCCCGACGCCCCGCCGATGGGATTACGCCTCCGGCTAAAGGCAGGCTACAGTCTTGTCGGCTTCACCGCGAGCGCCATGACGATCGCGACCGCCCTCAAGCATTACGGACTTATCGTCGCTGATAACGGCTCTAACTGGTACCTCAGCGGCACCAGTGACCGTCGATGGAACGACGAAAACCTCGACCAACTGAAGCGGATCCCTGGCAGCGCCTTTCAGGTAGTTAAAAGTGCGGCTCGGGTCCACATCTGCTGAGCTACTCAACTTCTTTGCTGGAGCGGCTTGAAGGTTAGCCCCGGCCCCCCTCTCGCATAGCGTTGGGCTAACCCGTCCGGCCTCGGTGCCAGCCTCGACGAGTGCCGAGAGTCGAGCGCAGCGAGAGTGAAATGCCCGGGAGCACGCGGGCTCGCGGGTGAAGCTCGACGGCACTTACGGCAAGCCCGGCCATCGCCGCCAGCGCTACAAGTGCACGCCGCGGCGAGGCAAGTCGCACGTCTTCACCGAGCTGCTGCCCCGTGAGGAGTCCTGGCACGAGGCTTGCGAGCAACTGCGAGCGCCACCTCGATCGCCGCGAGGGCCCGAAGGCGCCACGCAACTACCACTTCGTCGCCCGTGGGATCGCCGAGGCGCTCCTCGCGGTCGGCGCCGGCGCCGACTTATCATGCAGGCGCATCCGGCGTCGCCCGGGACCGCGCCCGCCGCTTCCGAGTCGATAGCGAGACGGGCGAGCTGCGCGAGTCAGACCACGGCCAGCTCGTCGCCGACTGGGTCGAGCTCTTCGCGCCGGTCGTCTTCGAGCCCCACCGGCCTGCCTTCTGGCCGCCGGAGGGCTCGCTGCTGCTCGATCATCTGCCCGTTTCGGGTCCGCGCCCTGGACGCCTACGGCAAGCGCATCCCCGCCGGCCGGGTCGCTTTCGACGTCTTCTGCGCGGTTGGCTACCAGGCCGGCAAGCCCAGGCTCTGGCGCGCGGAGGCGTTCACGAGCGCGCATCCGGTCAACTGGAGCGCTTTCCTCGGCTGCGCTGCCGGGCGAGCCCAAGCGGATCGTCTGCGACGCCCACGGCGGGATGCTGCGGGCGATCGAGGAGCGCTGGCCCGACGCCGAGCTTCATCAATGCGAGTGGCATCTGCAGCATGCGCTTGAGCGCCTGCTCGCCAAGGAGGTAGAGCAGCAACCCGAGCGAGGAGCTGGAGGAGCTCTGCGCGCCGAGGGCGCGCTGACCGGCCCCTCCTTCTGGCGCGCCTTCGTTGGCGCCGCGAAGGTCGCCGAGAACGAGAGCCTCGATCGCTGGATCGCACGTCAACGGCCCGATCATCGAGAGGCAGTTCGCCCGCCGCGGGCGCGTCCTCCGAGCGCCCGGCGGACATGCCGCTCACCACGGCGGCGCTGGAGCAGCTCGCGAGGCCGATCACCGCGGCGCTTTACCCGCGCCGCTACGCGCTCAAGAACCGCGAGCGGCTCAACCGGCTCCTGATGCTCCTGCAGCTGCACGTCAACGGCCAAGACGACGTGCAGAGCCTACACGAAGACGATCCGCTCCTGGCTCGAGGCCAACGGTGGGCGTCCTGCCACGCGGCGTCGGGCGATCGCCGACCCCGCAGGCGCCCATCACTGCGCTGAGTTAAGCCCAACGCTATGCGAGAGGGGGCCCCGGCTAGTAGCCGAAAGTCATCCGACAAAGGAGAATTTGCTTACCTGGCGCGACCCGATCAACCCAAATCCATAATGAACCGCCTTCGGCACTGTGGGGCAACTTCAGAATGCTGATCAAGAGTAACGCTGTGGTCCCGGAAACACCCTGCTTCCTGTGAAGCGCCTGCGTAGAACCCGATCTTCTCGATTACTTCGGAAGCAAGGGTACTTCGATTGGCTCTTCGACGACGCGAACAGACTACTCCGCGGTGCGCTCCAGGATCGTTCGAGAGGGCTTGAAATATCGGTAGAGCTCATCGGCAGCTGAGCTATACCCGGATGTTGTGGATGGCGTCCTTGAGGAGGAAGGCGGCGTACCTTCCCGGTTGATCAAGACCGACCGCCTTGAAGGCGGCGAAAGGAAGGCACGCCATGGACGATGTTCGCACGACTCCCGATCGGAGGACGGCAACGAGGAGATCGCAGGTCACGCTGGACGCGATTGCGCGTGAGGGCGCCCGGCGGATGATCGCCGCGGCGCTCAGAGGCGGAGGCTGATGAGTATGTCGCTTCGCTTCGTCGGACGAGGTCGACGAGGACGGGCAACCGACTGGTTCTCCGTAACGGCCGTGCGCGGGAGCGGAGGGTGACGGTCGGGTCCGGGACGGTCCCGCTCCGGGCACCGCGGGTCAACGACAAGCGCGTCGATGAGGGACGGCGAGCGGCAGCGGTTCAGCTCGAGGATCCTGCCGGCTTACGCGCGCCGCTCACCGAAGGTGGGTGAGGTGATGCCGATCCTGTATCTGCGGGGCCTCTCGACCGGTGACTTCAAGCCGGCATTGGAGCGAGCTGCTCGGCGAGGACGCCTCGGGCTTGTCTGCGACGATCGATCAGCCGACTGTGCGAAGGAGTGGGAGGCAGATCATGCCCGCGTTCTCAAAGCGGCAGCCTGGGGTTCCACCGCTACGCCTATCTGTTCATGGACGGCATCCACGTCAAGGTCAGGCTCGGTGAGGACCGAACGGCTGTGCCTGCTGATCGTGATCGGTGTCCGTGAGGACGGTGAGAAGGAGCTGCTTGCCGTGGAGGACGGTTACCGCGAGAGCACCGAGTCCTGGGCCGGTGTGTTCCGTGACATGAAGCGCCGCGGGCTGAACGAACCCGAAGCTTGGTGATCGGTGACGGCGCCTTGGGCGCGTGGGCCGCCTTGCGGGACGTCTACCCCGGCGCGGGTGAGCAACGCTGCTGGGTGCACGCGATCCGCGAACATCATTGACTGCTCTGCCCAAACGGCTGCAACCGCGGGCGAAGGGCGCTGCTGCGCGAGATCATCGAAGCGCCAACCCGCACAGACGCCAGCCGCGCGCTCGAGCGTCTTCCGTGAGGAATACGGCGCCAAGTACCCCAAGGCGCTCGCGAAGCTCGACCGGGATTGGCGGCAAGCTGACCGCGTTCTACGACTTCCCCGCTGAGCACTGGCAGCACCTGAGGACAACCAACCCGATCGAGAGCGCGTTCGCGACCGTCCGGCTCCGGACCCGGGTGACCAAGGGCGCCGGCTCCAAGACCGCCGCGCTCGCGATGGCCTACAAGCTGCTGGCCACCGCCCAGGAACGCTGGCGGCAGGGTCAACGGCCATGAGCTCGTCGCCGACGTGCTCGACGGCGCCAAGTTCAAGGACGGAATCCGGGTCACAGACGACGACAACCACGACGACGGAATGAGAGACGAGAAGGTCGCCGCCTGACTCACTTCAATGCCGTCGATCCACAACATTTGACAATTCGGCAGCTCGATATTCGCCACAGTAACTCGCCTCTGTTTCAAGGTCACGATCGCCGGGTACCAACTTTGGAGTAGATCCGCCTGAGCCATATGCCCAAAGATCCAAGCTAGAGAGAGTAGTTAGCATGCAAGAACAGGATCGTTTCTTCATCGCACTTCCGGCAAGGGACAAAAACCTTGCTGTCATTCGAAAGGCCGTTACCTCCCATTGCCAAAAGATCGGCATCGATGAGACGACCATCGCCGACCTCAAAACTACCATCTCAGAGGCCTGCGCGAACGTCGCTATGCACGCCTACGAGGCTCCAGGCAAGTCGGGGCATCTCGAGGTCGAGCTACTTCCCGACGAGGCTGAGCTCACTGTAGTAGTTCGAGATTTTGGCGACGGCGTCCGTCCCCACAGAGCCACTCATCAACCGAGCCTATGCATTGGACTTGCGATCATTGGCGCTCTCTCCAGCAACTTCTCTTTACTAAGCAAATTGGGAACTGGAACTCAAGTCAGGATCCAACACACCCGCCCCTAAACCCTCCTCGAGGTAAAAGATCTCCGCGGAGACGTCTTTGCGGGTATCGATGCCGCTGATGAAGGCCCGCACCTTGCGCTGCAAGAGCCGTTCGATCACCCCGCAAAACTGCTCCTCGGTGGCGTGCTGGAAGTAGAGGCGGGTATCGCCCAGACGCTGGTGCTCACCCATCTCTGAGAGCCGGCGCTCGGCCGGGGTGAAGGTGTCTTCCAGGGTGCAGATCACGGTGTCTGGGCCGGCGAAGTCTGACCTTGCCCGGGTCGGCCCGCGGCCGAACTGCTCTTTGTAGAGGCCGACCATCTCGCGTGAGATCTGAGCCAGGATCGAGGTTGGGGGCTCGCCCGCAGCCCCCTCGGAGGGCTTTCGTTCAGCACTCATAATTGGCTCCTTGCCCCTCCTTCGGGGATGAACCGCGCGCGGGGCAAAGGAGGATCAACCAAACGAACGGGCTGGGAGCAGCTTAGCGCCGCATTGGCGCATCCTCTCCCGCCTGGCTTCCCCGCCCGCTAGGATTGCTGGCCGATGCCCGGGACCGCGGTGCCAGGGCATCGCGATGGGAAGGAGGTACGCACTTTGAGCGGAGAGTTCAGAGTCAGCGGACTCTGACCGAGATGCAGGCAGGCTTTCTCTTCCGCCATCCCCTGCGCTCAGAGCTAATCCCCGGTGGACTCTCCCGCGAAACCAAACCCGACCCAAGGCTCCTCGGTTGAGGGGCCGGTGCCCTTTTCACTCCGCGAGAGGGAGCTGGCGCCGGGAACCTTGGTGATCGCGGTTGGCGGCGAGCTTGACCTCTCGGTTGCCGGGCGCCTTGCCGAGGCGATCGAGCGTGGCGCCGAGGCCAAGCAGATCCTGATCGACCTTGAGGCTTGTGATTTCATCGACTCGACCGGGATCGCGGTGATCGTGCGGGCCCACCTGCGCCTCGGCGAGCAGGGTCGGCGGATCGTCGTCTTCGGGGCCTCTGAGCAGGTGCGCCGGATTCTCTCAATCACCGGGCTGACCGAGAACGGGCTCGTCTTTGAGCGCCTCGAGGAAGCCCTCGGTGGTGGGGTTTAGGAGGCACCGCACGGTGGTGCGCGGCCTTGTCTCAAGAAAGCGGGCTCAGGATCTCCAAACCTGAAAGTTCCACCAACAACCGGTGCCGAAACAAAGAGCCAAGCAGATACTTCCAAAAGCCAGTGCAACTGCAAGGCGGTGACAAACCATCACTAGAGCGGCTCACCGACACAGAAACCTAAGATGGGCGGCGTCGCGACTCAACATATGCGATTCCCAGCGCAATGATGCCCAGCGCCAAGCAAACAACCCCAAGTCCGGTCCGTGGAGAGGTGTCTCCCCGCGTCGACCCTAGTAGCGGTGGCAGGGACTGGCATGGGACTGTGAGGTAGATCACGCCGATCACTAGCAGGACCGAACCGACACCTACTGCCAGCAGAACTTGCGATCGGATGCTGCGGCGCACACATTGAACCTACACCGACCGGCCACCGGATGGTTGCTTAGCGCTGCTCGGTTGCCTATCAAACCCGAAGCAAGCCGTGAGGAACGAGTATTGCGGATACCTCACGAGGGGCGGATTACAAGGAGGCGTCAGAGCGATTAAGCTCGGCAGCGCAATTACGCAGAAATGGGCCAGCCAAAGATGCGATAAGTCCGGTCCGTTCGGTGGAGGTCAGTATCGGTAGTGTCCGGCGGATCCTATATGTTTCTGATGATGCTAAGGACGATTTTCGCCATCATTGTGGTGATGGTCGCGAGTGCGGACTCCGCCAATGCCAACCAGCTTCGCGCCTTCCATACGGCTGACGGAAACATCGGCTGCGAGATCTTTACTGGCAATGGGACCAATGGTGGTGGCGCTCGCTGCGACATCGCCAACCGGGGGTGGCGGGCTCCTCAAAGGCCGGCTTCCTGCCATCTTGACTATGGCAACGGCTTGATCGTGACGTCGCGAGGAGCCGCCGAATTCACCTGCGCCGGTGACACGATTCTTCATCAGGGCTTTGCGCTCCTCCCCGGTGGTTCCGTGGAAGTCGGCCCGTACAAGTGCACAGGCTTGGTCGCTGCAATTCGCTGTGTGAACCGCGACACCCGACACGGATTTAAAATCTCGCGAGCGGTGGCGAAGCGTTTTTAGGGTGCAGACCGAAATCTCGCTTGCGATTTAGCCCGATCTGAACCATCCTGCAAGATGCACCTGCTTGATCTCGCGCTCTCTGATCTAATCGTTAGCTGGCAAGGTCTTAGCTGATATCCAAGCCAGGTTCCAATTCGAGTGAAGGACCTACCGCTCAGCTCCGGTCGGGTTTCGGCCAGAGAGCGCCCCAGCAACGCTGCAACGAAGCGATGGATGGTGACGGGGGAGGTAGGAATGGGCGCATGCTCCCACTTGTTCCTACCGGCGTTCCAGCGGAGTCGACCTCCAAGTGCGGAATAATCTTAAATCGGCCCCGGTAGCTCAGCTGGATAGAGCGCTGACCTTCTAAGTCAGATGTCGCAGGTTCGAATCCTGCCCGGGGCGTCCAGCTACCTGGCTCCCCATTCCACGGCAGGCGTCTAGGCGGCAGGCGTTTCACCACCTTGCCCCGACACTAGTCCGCGATGAGGCGAGGACGCCGCAACCTGGTCATGTTTGGTCGCGCCGCGCTTTTGCGCCTGCTTCATGGCCAGATGATCGCCTTGATCCCGGATTTCTATCCAGTCCGGCACGCAGCCCTCGGGGTATTGGGACATAACGTGAAAGCCGCGCTCTTCAGCGACAGGTTCTGAAGCGAATGGTCGCGAGAAGTTAACTGGCGCCATCTAGATCGGTCCTGCGTCGCGGCCTAAAATGTGGACGAACCGAATTGGGCGGCCCCGATGATACGCCGCTCGTGGGTGCCAACTCCAATCGTTCGCTCCCCTTCGGTGACTTCAACGTCGAAACGGAGCTTGCGTCCTTCCACAACCGCCCGCAGAGACACACGGACATGACATCTCGAGCCGCGGGCAGCCACTGACACATGCTTAATGCAGACTTCGAAGCCCACCGTCGCTTGTCCCGCCGGCAGGTGCTCATAGGCTAGCGCCATTGCGCTGCCCTCCATCATTGCGATCATGCCCGGAGTCGACAGGACACTTGCCTCGATCGTGCCGCCAACATCGGTAACCAGCTGCCCCTCTACCGTGAACTCGTCGGTGCGCTCGATTCCCGGCATGAGACTCGGTTTGGACATAGACATCAGAAGATACCCGAGGCACCGATACATGCGGCACTGGAGACCCTCAGTGCTTGGGTCGCCGTAGTCATGAAAAATGAGCATAAGGTCGGGCAGGTGACAGACACTGCGGGCAGCGCTGAGCTCCTCGGCGTGGCTCTTGGATACTTCTCGACTCCGGTTGCCCACCTTGAGGGAGGTCGGGAAGGACGCGGGTCGGGGAACTCTGACTCCCGAGCGGAGCGAGGCGCGCAAACCGCATCAACAGTCGTGTCCCCGACACCGGCGCCAACTACGCGCCGAAACCAAGCCGCTCCTCATCCGAAATGGCTGGGATCGAGGTTCCGATCGAGCTGATCTGTGTAACGAGATCATATTCCCGGTAAGTCCCGAACCTGAAGGAGCTGCTGCCGCCAGCCGATGTCGGGACTTGCTGGCAGCGGTCAAAATTGAACTGGTTGAACGAATCGGTGTGCATGCGGTAGCAAACCATTTTGAACCGACGCGAGCGAGGGCCAAAAAAAGCAAATCACGGAGGCGAGGCTGTGAGGTTGCGAAGCTCATGCCAGGCGTTTGGATCGTGTGTCGGCACCAAAATGACTTTCGGCTCGTCCTTGGTGAAGGCCTTGATCTCAGAGATCGAACGCACCGAGGCGCTGTCGTCGGCGCTGATCATGGGCAGGATCTCCTCGTGGATGTTGCGCATCGTGTACGCAGCGTCCCCGATCAAAAGAACCGCATGTTCTTGGGCCAGTTGGAGGAGGACCGATAAGTGGCCGACCGTGTGGCCCGGAGTGGAAAGGAGTCGAATCGTTCCATCTCCCAGTAGGTCGATCGTTTTGGCGAAGGTCTTGTTGGGCTCGCCAGCCGAATCGAAGTCAATAAATCGCATCCGCGACGCGGGAGGCAGGTGGTGGCGAACGTACCCACTGCGGGCAGCGAGCCGACTGCGAGTCGCTGACCACTCATCTCGCGAGCAGATAAATTCAGCGCTCGGAAGCAGTCTCATGCCACTCGTATGGTCGACGTGAAGGTGAGTCATAATCACCCGCTCGACGCCCACAGGTTCAATGCCCAGCGTCCGTAGCTGCTCGTCAAATGGCTTCCCTGCTGGCCGCAGACGCCTGAACAAGACGCTCATCGGGAGGCCGAAATCCCGCCGCAGATTCACACCTGCATCGGGGTGCAGGCCAGTGTCAATCAGGATCGTGCCAGCCGATGGATGGCGCACCACAAAGGCCAGACATGGCGTGTTCAACACCTTGCCTCCGGGCCGCAAGCCGGCTATGAGGCGGTTGAGGCGGTTGCCACCGGCGCGATAGACATAGCCATAGGGAATCGGGCCTTCCGCTGTGAGGATCACATCGAGCTCCACACCGAGGCTGTTGGGATTCGGATTCAAAGCGAACAATCATTCCGCGAGCCACCACAGAAGGTTTTTGCTGGGAGGTTGTGGTGACGCCATCGATCTTTGATGATAGGCACCATCTGAATTGATACTATCATCTGAAATGACAGCGAGTTCGAGAAGAGAAACCCGGGCTGAGCGCCAGGCTCGAACCCGCGCTGAGTTGATTTCCACCGCGGCCACGGTGTTCGCCCGCCGCGGCTATAACGGTGCCTCGGTCGAGGAGATCGCCGAAGAGGCCGGCTACTCTCACGGTGCCGTTTACTCCAACTTCAATGGCAAAGCCGATCTCTTCCTTACCGTCTTTGAGGACTACATGGCCGAGCGGGCTCGGGAGTTGGCCGCAACCCAATTCGACCTAAAGGAAGACGCTCCACTAGAGATCCGCGCGCGCGCGCTTGCCGACCAATGGATGGAGCGCTTCGCCAAAGACCGCGAGTCCTTCGTCCTGCATATGGAGTTCATCGCTCATGCGGGCCGCGACCCCCAGCTGGCCGAACGATTCGGCGCACGCTCAGCCGCGCTGCGCGAGGCCGTCGCCGACTACATCTCCCGATACCAAGAGGAGATCGGCGGCGAGCTACCGCTCCCCGCCGCGGATCTCGCCCTCATCCTGCGGGCGCTCGGCATCGGCCTCGCCGTCGAAGCCCTCGGCAGACCCGATGACGTGCGTCCCGACCTCTACGGCGACTTCGTAGAGCTGCTCGTCACGTTGTTAGGAAGCAGAAATGCCGACAAGGACCGCACGTCAACGAGTTGATGGCACCAAAAGCGATGAGCGACCCTGCCTATGACCGCATTGGCCTCAACTACAGCGAGGTCCGCCGTGCCGATCCGCGGATCCAGACCGCGGTCTGGACTGCGCTCGGCGACGCCGAGACAGTCATCAATGTCGGTGCCGGCGCTGGGTCCTATGAGCCAACCGATCGCAAAGTGACCGCGATTGAGCCCTCCACAACGATGATCCGCCAGCGGTCCGCTGGAGCAGCCCCGGTCCTTCAGTGTGGCGCGGAAGCACTTCCTTTTGACGCCGACAGCTTCGATGCTGCGATGGCGGTACTCACCATTCATCACTGGGCGAATCTTGACGCTGGCGTGGCGCAGCTACAACGAGTCGCGACGCGCCGAATCGTCCTGCTGACGATCGACTCGAGGGTCCTCACCAATCTCTGGCTCGCCTCTGATTACTTTCCATCGATCCTGGAGCTCGACGCTGCTCGTATGCCGCCTATTGAGCATCTTGAGGGTCTTTTGCCGGACCCTGAGACGATCGTGGTTCCAGTTCCCCGAGATTGCCAAGACCGATTCGGGCTTGCACTTTGGGGGCGGCCGGAGTTGATTTTAAACCCGGACGTGCGCCGCGGGAGTTCGGTCTGGCATGGGATACCTCCGGCGAAACTAGAGGCAGGGCTGCGCCGCCTGAGGGAGGATCTTGAAGACGGGACGTGGGAGCGCCACTACGGACCATTGCGGGAGAGGCAGGAGCTGGACGTTGGTTTGCGATTGGTCGCTTCAGAGTTGATCCCCCAGCAGAGCTGATTTGAGGCCGAGCTGAGAGCAAGGGCATGCCCGGTGCCGTTGGCCGGAATTGCCGTCCGTGAGACCAGAAGAGGCGCGAGATGGCAGTCTCCTGTTCCGTCAACAAACTATTCTTTTGGACTTCAAGGCAAAGACGTCAAGCCAAATTTCGCTAACGACTTGCAGCTCAGAAAGCCCTCGCTCTGCTTACCGGGTCAGGAGACAGAGACCCACTTCTGGCCCAGACATCCCTCTGAGCTTGACCGATTTCACGCAGAGTGTTGGGATGGATCAGAGTCACCATGAAAAGCGTCTCGGCTGACGCCCTGATTTGATTCTGCGCTGGAGCTTGAGTGTTGCAAACCAACCGCGATCAAATCCATCGTCCTCTCGAAGAGGTGGGGGTCAATACTGGTTGGATCGGCTAGCTGCTCGACTGCCAGGCCGTTGGAGAGAGCTAGCAACACAACCGCCAGTTGCTCGGCAGAGAGCGAGGGTTCCACGTCAAGCGCCGCTAGTTGTTGCCGAACCTCAGAGGCGACTAGCCGGCGCAGTTTCTTGCGTTGATGCGCCAGCTCCTCAGATGGAGCGGGATCCCTTGCCGAGCGAGTAACGAACTCCAGAAATAGAAGATGCCAATCGGACTCTTGACTGACCAAATCGCCGCTGACGCGGCCAGCGGCGAGCGCGGCCCCCCGCAGCGTCTGGGTGGAATCTACAGCGCGGTGCACCTGCTCAATGCGCTCCCCCACCCGCTCTCGAAGCAGCGCGTAGAAAACCTCTTCCTTGCTGACGAAATTTGAATACACGGCGCCCTTTGAGAATCCAGCTCGGGCTGCGATTTCGTCTAGCGTTGCCTCGGCATAGCCGCGTTGAGCAAAAACCCCAAATGCTGCATCGAGTAGCCGACGACGCACCTCCGCGCGCTTGGGGCGGCGTTGCCGCTCGGGGCCCACAGCCATCTCGATCAGATCACCGCGGTCAAACCACCGTCGACGACCAGCTCTTGGCCAGTTATGTAGCTAGAGCGATCGGAGAGCAAAAAGGCGACTGCATCGGCAATCTCCCATGCGGTGCCTTGCCGTCCCATTGGGACTTGGAGGCTGTCGCGCTCGGGCTTCAATCGAGAGCCCAACCGACCCAGCGGTGTATCGATCAGTCCGGGCTTGACGACATTCACACGCACTCCAATGGGCGCCCCCTCCCTTGCTGCGTATAGCGATAGGCCTGACAATCCTGCCTTTGAGGCGACATAGGCGGGGACATCGCATGTTGATGGGGCAATCGCGGCGGTCGAGGAAACCAGTACGACTGATCCGCCCTGGACCATTGCGGGAAGAGTGAACTTGCTGCCGAGAAAGTGGGCTCGAAGATTAACCGCCATGACCGCGTCCCAAGCCTCCGCAGAAGTACCATCGAGGCCGAGACCGCCAGCAGTTCCGACATTCATTACGAGCCCGTCGATGCCGTCGAGCGCGCTAACAGCTTCTTCCACCATCCTTCCCATCTGGCTTTCCTCAGCGGCATCTCCAATCAGCGACACTACCGCACCCCCTGACGCCCTGACACCCTCAGCGGTGCGTTCTGCGGCCACCGGGTCGCGATCGGCGACGGCCACATGTGCCCCGAGACGCGCGGCACGAAGACAGATGGCGTAACCGATACCGGCGGGAGGTTTCCGCTCGAGATAGTTCTGCTGCCCTCCGCCGACAACGAGCACCCGCCGACCCTCAAGCCCCAAAGAAACGGTGTTCAACTGCGGATCGACGGGCGCCGCGTTCACGTCTGAAGGTCCCTATTCGACTTCGCGGCCTCGACGACCGCCATTGAGGCGGGCGGGTCCGGCTGCAGACCGGTCGCGTTGATCAAGAGGGCAAGGCCGTGGTAGTAGGCAATAACAAGCAGCAGCTCGATCACCTCGCGGGCCGACAGTGCCTCTTCAAGCTGGGGGATGAGGTCAGCACCCCCGTTGCTGATCACCTCGCCAACGAAACGCACGACGAGGGCCTGCTTCCCGTCAAACTCCTTACCACTGTCTCTTCGGGCCCGTAGCGCAGCGACCTGATCCCCGCGCGCTCCAACCCCGACAGCGATCGCCTCATGTTGCACCCGCTCGTACTCGCACTCAGTCATCACGGAGACACGGAGGATTGCCAGCTCACGCAACACAGGGTCGAGCTGGAGGCTGCCGAGCAATGCCCCGCCCAGAGCTAGCCATGGACGAAAAGCTGTGTCGGCGTGGGCCACCATCCGAAAGACACCGAGAGAAGGCAAAGCGTCAAGGGCCTCGCGAACCTGCGGGGAAGCGCACTCGGCTACGACAAAGCTGGGGCGAGGCATTGGGCTCCTTTGATACCGACGGGTACTCGATACTAGCGAGTATCATTTCTGAGGCGCGAACCGGCCACGGTCCCAGCTCAAGCACGGGTAGGCCGGCCCGCCAGGTCAGGTGATCGATCGATGAATTCGCTCGTGGTTTACCCACGGCGAAATACAAGAGTCCATCGTCATCGACCAAGCGAGCCCAATACCTCCCACCCGGCCGCGCTTCCATGGCGACCCGCCCCGACCTTGGCCGCGGCTCGCGATTAGACGCAGGCTAGGAAGGTTTAGCTGGGGGCGGACGGTTCGCTGCATCCTCCGCATCGCACGGCCTAGCCATCCACGCCCGAACCGACGTGCACAGTAATGGTGCCGTTCGCTTCATGCCTTGCGAAACCCTGCCTACCCAGGACAATGCGACTTATCAGCACCCCCAACCCGGAGCATAGGGTCGTTCGCCTGGTCGGCGATGCGATTCGACTTGAAAGGCCGGATCGCCGCAGTTGCTGACATCACGGCAAGTCGGTGGCTAAAAACGGCAAGCTAAGTAGATTCGGAGAAGCTGGCGCGCTTTCTGAAATCATCGTTGCCGGCGCTTAAAAGTTGATGGCCGGCCCAATCCGTCCCCGATGCGGAATCCGAAGCCGCGCACGGTAGCTATATAGCGTGGATCATCACCGAGCTTGCGGCGCAAGTTTGAGATGTGAACGTCGGTCACGTGATCGTCACCGATCCATGACGGGGGCCTCAGCCGAGCTCGCCCAGCTCGGCGCGAAGCTTTCGCAGGGCGCGGTAGAGGCGGCCCTCGACGGTGGCTTCCGCGGCCCTCATTCCGAAACGGGGGTAGATGGCCGGGGGTCTCTCCGGCGACTGGCGTAAGGCGCTTCTATGAGAGTTGATCGACCAGGAGAGCACAAGCTTCTATTTCTGAGGGGCGCGCGAGGCGCCGTCCGGGTGGTCGGGATGGGCGAGGTTGTTCCTCGCAGTGGTCGAGCGTGAGCTAGTAAAGCTCGAATCATCAGACTCGAGTTCTGTAACGGTGATCGTCCTTCTGCTTGGTGCCAGCCAGCGAGTGGTTGAGCGCACCGTTGACCAATGCAGCAGCAGTTTCGCGCCACCGGCGTCAGTGAGAACTGGGTCGATCGCGATCCGATTTCCCGTAGCCTTTTCCGATGCAATCAAGGCGTTCGTCAATCATACTCAAGCGGGCGACCGACAAAAAACATCAAGAAAGCAACGACAGCCATGAAGAAACAGACAAGCGCCTCGAAGGAAGGAAGAGAGGGAGATTCTCCTTCTCAACTGATCGATGGGAGAATCAAGGAGTTGACTGATTGGCGGGGCGAGACGCTTGCTCGGATTCGAATTCTCGTCATGCAGGCCGACCCCGAAGTGGTCGAGGAATGGAAGTGGAGAGGGGTTCCGGTGTGGTCGCACTCCGGAATCATTTGCACCGGTGAGACCTACAAGAAAGTCGTGAAGATGACCTTCGCTAAGGGTGCCTCGTTGGAGGACCCCTCTGGCCTCTTCAACTCCAGCCTCGATGGCAACACCAGGCGTGCGATCGATTTCCATGAGGGTGACAAGATCGAAAAAAAGGCGTTAAAGACGCTCATACGCGCCGCCGTGGCACTGAACACGTCCTCAGCCGGCCAGCGACCGGGAAGCAAGGCGTAGACGACCGAGGGGGCTTTGACGCGGATAGGGTGAGCGAAAGGCGCAGCGATCGTCTACGTGAAGCTCCAGCCCAGACCGAACCCGGGAATCCTGGCCTAAGGATGCCGACTCCCGGAAATTGCCATCAGCATGGCGAGCCGTGAACAGTGTCGCCCTGAGCGCATTAATGTGGCCGCTCTTTGCGTTCATTGACCAAGGTCCGGATCCCTTCTCAGCATCTCGCATTCCTCGCCATGCGCCTCAATGCTAGGTTGCCGCCGTGAAACGGCGGGCGGTGGTGGTCGGTGCCGGAATCGCTGGACTGGCAGCAGCCCACTCTCTTACCGAAATCGGCTACGAGGTTCGCCTGCTCGAGCGAGAGGCTGAGTTGCGAGCTGACGGCGCGGGATTGACCCTTTGGCTCAATGCGATCTGCGCGCTCGAAGCGATCGGCTTGGGTGACGTGGTGAGGGAGTCAACTCGGGAGATCAGCACTGCTGTGACGTTGACGCCGGCTGGAGCACTTCTCCCAGAGATGCCCCTTGATCGCATCGGTGAGCGCTTTGGGCCGCTGGTCAGTGCTCATCGCGCCGACCTTTTGCGTGCCCTTCAACAGCGGGTCGATAACGAGATCGACTTCGGCACTGCGGTTAGTGCGACTGCAGGAACACTGCACGCCAGAGGCACCCCGCTGGAAGCGGAGCTGATCATCGGCGCAGATGGGATCGGCTCCGCGGTTCGAGAAGTGGTAGCGCCGGAAGTCTCCCCTCGGCCCGCAGGCTACGCAGCATGGCGTGGCGTTGCACAGACCGGACATGCAACACCCGATCGGGCCTCAGAGACATTGGGCCGTGGCAAGCGGTTCGGCATCGTTCCCCTTCCGGGCGAACGAACTTATTGGTTCGCCGTTCTAATGCCCGGAGATCCCGACGACAAACTGGAGGCAGAATTCTCAAACTGGCACGCTCCAATCTTGGAGCTCCTTGAATCCACCCCGGTGCCGCAGCGCTCCTACTTGCCCATCTACGATCTTCCGCCCCTACCCCGTTGGCACCGCGGCCGAACCATTTTGGTCGGTGACGCCGCTCATGCAAACAACACCCAATCTCGGACAAGGGGCTGCGCAGGCCTTCGAGGATGTGGCCGCGCTCACGTCCCTTCTGAGACAAATGCCCCCAAAAGATGCGTTTGGCGCGCTCGAACAGAGCCGCAAGCGTCGAGCCGAGCGCATCGTGAAACGGTCTCGAGTAGTTGGTCGTGTCGCCCAAACCGCCAATCCAATGGCTGCCATTCTGCGTGACTTCGCCGCTAGACACACTCCAGAAGCCGTCGTGGCACGTCAGCTCTTCCGCGTTCTCAACTCGTCGACTGTCGCAAAAAGTCAGCGTCGTCTGTAAAGGCAACCAGGCCGACCTTGTGGCGTGGACCGAGTGGACCGAAAATCGCGCATGATTCAGGATAACTTCATATCGTGACAGTAGTCCTTCTCACAGGAGCCACTCGGGGGATCGGCAGGGCGGCGGCGATCGACATGGCCCGACAAGGCACAGAGATCGCACTGGTTGGTCGTGATCCGGCCCGAGTCAAGGCTGTCGCCGACGAAGCCAGGGAAGCTGCCGGCGGCGCCTCCATCAATGAGCATGTAGCGGATCTTTCTCTGATGGCCGACGTTCGCGCGCTCGCGACCGAAGTCCGCAGGCACTATGAGCGAATTGATGTCCTGGCCAACAACGCAGGGGCACTGTTCGCCTCGCGTGGCGAGACCGCAGAGGGCATTGAGCGGACCCTCGCGCTGAATCACCTCGCCCCTTTCTTGCTCACCAATCTGCTCCGAGATCGCCTCGAGGGCGGACGGGTCATAACGACGGCATCCCACGCCCATGAAATGGGACTACTCAATCTCGAAGACATGCAGTCCGAAAAGTCTTATTCGGCGATGCGGGTCTACGGCACCTCCAAACTCTGCAATATCTTGTTTACACTCGAGCTGGCAAGGCGGGCACCCGAGGTACACGCCACATGCTTTCATCCAGGTGTGGTGCGCACGGGGTTCGGTAAGGGAGAAAATGGAATCTGGAAGGTTCTCACCACACTTGGCGGTCCGTTCTTTCGCTTGCCGCGACACGGCGCCCGCTCATTGGTGTGGCTAGCGCTGTCTGATGATGCTGCCGGCCTGACCGGCGAGTATCTGCAAGACGAGAAAGTCAAGACTCCCAGCGCGCAGGCACACGATGAGTTGCTCGCCGAGGGTCTGTGGGAACGAAGCGCCAAGCTTGTCGGATTGCCGCAGTGAGCAACGAGCATATAAGCGAGGTGCACAACGGGTTTGATGTATGGGAGCGACCCGGGCACCCCCCACCTTCTGTGCCATCCGCGTGGGCCGCTCTGAAGGCAGCAAATAGTGTGGCACAAGGACAGTCGGGGGGCGGCACGCTGTCGCTGTGTCTATTGGCTCGCCGATTTGCAGGTAGCATTCGGATGGCTGGATTAGGCGCTGTTTCGGCCCGACTGGTCAAGCCGGCTCGCTCAGAACAAATGGAGCAGTCGCCAGCCGAGCGATGGCGCTCCTACCGAATCCACGGCCACTGCGCTGGTCTTGACCGCCCTGGTGCCGGGAACAGTCACTATTGCCATTTGCTCGCCAGCCCGAATCTTGGTCATCGCAGGGCGCGCAATCACCCGAACAGGCAACCGCAGCCCGTCCCAGCCGATCTCCCTCAGTGCTCCGACCGTTGCGGCTGCAGTATGCCGACCGTCCACACTGGTTGCACTCAGTACCCGTGCACCAGCCGGCAGAACCGTCTCGACATGAAGGGCCGTCGCGACAGAGTAGCCCAGCCGTTGGGCACTGGCGAGGGCGGCTTCCACCAACGAGCCGTCCCGCTGGCCGAGCACAACGCCAAGCAGCTTCATCGACCGACCGCCGACGCTGATCCGCCGGGCGAAGACTAGACAGCCCCCCGCCGCCCCATCTGAGCCTGTCTTTACCCCCACATACCCATCCTCTCCGACCAAGCTGTTGTAGTTGATCACCCTGCCGGCGACCGGAAGTTTGGCTGAGGACTTATCGACGATCGCAGCAAAAGTGGGCTCGCGCATCGCGACGCGGGCCAGTTTTAACTGATCAGTCGCAGTAGATACGGTTTTTGCGTTGAACCCGCTTGGGTCCGTGTAGGTGGTAGATGACATGCCCAGTTCTTTGGCGGCTGCGTTCATGCGGGTCACGAACGCCTGAAGGCTGCCAGCGTCGTGGACTGCCAGGAGCGCAGCGACATTATTGGCCGAAGGCAGCAGGAGTGCCTCAAGCGCCTGGCGCTCGGAAATGTGCTCCCCTGCCTTTACCACTACGGTGGACTGATCCAGAGCCACCCGTTGCTCCTCTTCCTCCACGTCCTTGCGTGTAATCGTCAACTCAAATCCACCTTCACCCGCTTCGAGCGGAAACTGACGCAGGGTGAGGTAGGCCGTCATAACCTTCGCAACGCTCGCGATCGGCACCGGTTTGTGGTTGCCGGACGTCCCAAAGGTGCCGATCCCCTCAACCTCAACTGCGGCCTGGCCTTCATTAGGCCAGGCGAGCAGCGGCGCCCGACCTGGGACGCGGACGTATCTCGACACCGTCCGGTGAACGGCTAGGGGAGGAGTGCCCTCTGTCTCGACTCGCCGCACAATTGCCGCAACCAGGAGAACGAGCACAACCAGGGAGAAGACCCACCAACGCGTGCGCAAGCGCCTTCGATTCCCGATCCCCGGCCGTCCAGTCCTCGCCACAGTCTCAGGACGCTAGCGGAGAAGGAGGAGGTCTTCTCGATGCCGATCAGCCGAACATCGGCGAACGAAGTTCTCGAGAACGAAACCTACCGGCCGCCGGATAGGCGGGTAAGGTAATCCGACCAGCACAAACCTGCCTGTTCTCTTGGCCGACGGGGACCAGACCACGATCGTGGTGCAGGTCACGGCGCACCAATCATCAACCCCCTACCCCCTCACCGTGCAGGGCTTGGCGAAGGTGCCGGAGAGGAAGGTGCCGTTGGAGAAGCTGAATTCGCCCCGGGCCTGGAGGCGGCCCGTTTCGCAGCGGGCATTGATGTAGGAGTAGCTGTGGCCCTTGTAGGTCCATTTGCGCCCGATCGTCAGGTTGCCTGAGATCGGCACCCCGGCACCGCCGGCGATCGGGGGGATCGTCCCTTTGGTGCGGTAGCCGTAGACCCCCTTGTGGATTTTTTCGATCACGATCGAGACCACGTAGGTGCTCGGTACGGGGACCGTGATGTAGGCGTGGGCAAGAACGGTTGGGTCACCGTTTTTGGGGGGGCCGTTGAAGAGGGTGAGCGGTGAGGAGACCGGGATCGGGCTTGATTCGGGGAACTGGATGATCGCCTTGCCCTCCCCCTCTCCGACGATCGCCCCAGGACAGAGGCGCCTTGCCTCCACGGTGGTGGTCGCGTTTAGCTTTCCCATCGTGCAGGTGGGCAGGCCGGTGGTCTGGACCGAGCCGTGCTTGTCGAACTCGATCGTCAGCGTCTTTAGGATCGGGGGCAGGGCGCCTGAGACGGTGGAGATCGTGCCCCCTCCGTGCAGGGTGATCGGGGCGTTTTCGTGCTTGGGCAGGGCGGTTGGGGAAAAGCCGCCTTCGGCGGTGATCAGGATGTCACCGGCGCGGATCTTGATCGTTGAGTTTAAGGCGTAGGCGGTGGCGGCGAGGGCGGCGATCAGGGCGAGAGTGAGGGTCGCGGTGAGCAGGGCCTTGCGTCCGCGGCGCCCATTAGGAGACCGGGGTGATGATGCTCGACGGAAACGGTGGGATTTCATCGGCTCGCCCTCTTCTCCATTCGGACCTGGAACGCCCCCGCCAACCAAAGCCAGGAACCTGTATAACCCTGCCCGCACCCTAATGCTTCGGTCTGCGGCCAACCTTAGGCCCAGGTTGTGCAGGAGATCTCGACCACCCGGCACAAGGGCGACGATTCGCGCGCGGCCGTTGGTTGGCGGTGATGGATGGCGTTGACAGTCACTGACTCCAGGTATTTGCCGGCGATCACCTGATCATGCGACTCAACGCCTTGCAGCGATCGGTTCCGCACGCCGGGCGCGACATCCCAAATCCCGGATCTCTGGCAAATGCGCCCGCTCACATCCCTGAACACATCGCACTCTGTAGCGATCGCTGCGCGAGGGAAGGATTAATGCTTAGCTCGCCACCAGCTCATCGCCCCTCCGAGAGGACCGGCGGCAGGCGAGGCGTCCCTGCTGACATCCTGGGCTTCGAGCATCCTGGTCCGCCCAGCGCGAACCTCGCCTTCTCGCCTCGCGCGAGCCTCGGCCGCCTTCTGAGCACTGGAGAGCTGCGCGATCAGCGTGTCCCGCGTCTGCTCGAGCTCTTCTACGCCAGCAACATGGGCTTCGGCTCGAATCGGTGCAGTGGGCAACCCCTCGGCGGGAAGATCGCGCACATATGCGGCAAGCTCGGCCTCAAGGCGAGCGATCTGGCGTCGCAGCTCTTGGCGAACCTCGATCGTCTCACTGCTCTCGACCAGATCGACTGGGTGCAGTCGGGTGGGACCACCCTCAGCTGTCTCCTCGGAGCCGAGCATATTAGCGCAAGCCATCAAAACAATCGCCAGCTGGCGGGGATCAACACCCGCCTCTTGGCTCCTCCGCAAGGCGTCCAGAGCGATCGTCTCAAGGTGGGGCTCGGCTGCAGCGTGATCGGCGACAAAAGTGCCTTGACCTTGGCGGCTGAAGATAAGTCCCTCCTCCTCCAATGATTCATAGACCGCCCGCACGGTGTTTACATTGACGCCAGCCCAATTCGCAAGTTGCCGGACGCTGGGAAGGGATTCACCTGAGGCCAACCGTCCAGTGACGATCAGCGCCCGCATCCGCCATGAAAGCTGCACTCCAACCGGCAGTTCACTGCCAGGCTCGACCAAAAATGGATTGTGTTCATCGGGGCTAACGAGCTGTGCCATTTTTTTGGTACAGTTAGACCAAGTTGACCATATGACTATATCAGTCCGCTTTGCCACCAACAATTGCTGGCGCTCAGTCTGATCGACTGCGCGATGGGAGGGATATGCGGAAATATTTTGCCTGGTTCTTCCTCCTCGCGGTGACGATCGCCGTGGGAGTTGCCGCGAAGGCTTTAGCCGCCAGTGAACAGCGGGTCGTGCTTCGCGTCGGCAACCAGGGCTTGTCCCTCAATGGCGGCCTTCTCAAGACGATGCCGAAAACCACGTTGCCGCCCGTTCCCGTCCAGGTCGGCGCCCATATAGCCATCGTCGCCGGCTCCCAGCCGCCGGCAATTCGAGAAGCCGTCCCCAACACCCGCGGGACTGGTTTCATCAACAGGAGGCGCCTGCCGAACTGCCCGCAGGTAAGGATCGAAGCGGCAGCCACAACCGAGCCTGCTAGAGATTGTCCGGGCGCAATCGTCAGCAAGGGCAAACCAGACTAGGGGCGACCTATCTCCATTCTACGACCTTCACTGCGATTGAGCGCTGGTGACCTTTCGTCGTTGGCTAGCTGGGTGACGACCGGCCTTCGCTGAATTAATCGCCACGTTTAGAACGCAACAAGACAAGTCACCGCAAGCTTCGGCCACCGTCGGCCAGGCAGATCGATCGGCTGAGGTCTGCAACTACATGCGACCAAGGTTCTGGTCCACGACGAGGTCGCGATCGGATGTCGTCGGGAATAACCTCGCCGTCATGGCATCGGTTCCTGCATCGAGGCCAACCTCAACCTCGAGACGCGTGAGCCTCCTCTGCGGCACCCACGGCGATCGCAATCTGGCCCAGACAGCGACCGATATCGAGGCACTCACAACTAAGGCCCTGCTCCAGGATGCGCTTCATTGCCTTAGCCTCAGCAAGAGTTTGCTCTATCTCAGGCAGCTTGAGGGAAGCAAGCTCTCGCCAGATCTTTGGCGGTGCCTTCTTCTCTGAGACACCCGCGAGCAAAGTGCGGATCTCAGCCAGACTGAATCCCGCTCGCTTTGCTACCGCGATCATTTCGATCGCCTGAAGGGACGAGGAGTTGTAGCGGCGCTTGCCCCCGACCCGGGCCGGTGCGGAAAGAAGCCCCACGCTTTCCCAGTAGCGAAGCGTCGATGCCCGAACTCCTACCTGCGCGGAGACCTCACCGATCGTCATCTCGTCGCTGGCCGCTGCCACGGGCTTGACTTAAAGCGTACTCGAAGTAGTAGACCTCCTCCGACCCCTACCGAGAGGCACGCATATGGCCGCTACATCAGACGACTCCCACGCCGACGAACCGATCACCGGCGCTCAAAGAACTCTCCGCGATACCGATCGCACCTCTGTATCTCGGACTCACGGTCTCCTCAGCGGGGGGTGCTGCATAGACACCGATGCCCCTTCAAACGTTGCGGTGGCGATGAGCCCTTGGGCTCGACGCGCCCGCGCCGGAGCCGGACTCGGCTTTCTCGTCGCCGCTGGCGCTCTCAGCTCACGTCAGCTGCCTGGTCAGATCGCCCTTTGGCCAGCATCGCTAGTCCCTACCTGGTTCGGGATTTCCCACCTGGTGGCAAGCGTCACCGGTTACCAAGGCTGCCCAGAGCTGGGTGCGATTCCAAGTATCATGCTCGACCGCCCCGTCACGACAAGGTGTGGCGTCTGGCGCCGCATCGACTCAAGAATCGATCCTGCTTCCCGCTAGAAGGCATCCTGCGATTCCTGAACCTTGGGGTGCTCAATTGCTACGCAAAGCCAAGGGCCGGGTAGATCCCAAGCGATCCCAAATGAGTGGACCTTCCGGCTACCCCCTAGGCAGAATGACTGCGAAAGTAAGATGAATGGGAGGCTCTCGCGCCTGGGCTTTCGACACCGCCAAGAAAACAACCAGTCCGCCACGGCTAGCTCGCTCGTGTGCGCCCTCCCAGGTCGGCGCGTACCAGCGCCGCCTACCCGGACGCTTCCACCCTCGATCTGAGAGGCCCAAACCAAGCTGAGAGCGACCGGACTTTTCCCAATTTCCGGGTTCATGCGCGGAATCCGTCGGATTCGCTGTCTACGGTTTTGCAATGACGGTGACCATGACTCTCAGCTGTCCAAAGTGCGGAGCCCAGGTTCCGCCCTCGGGGCGTTTCTTCAAGCACGCTCCCGGCATCTCCGGTGACGCTTTTCTCGCCGACGTACGACAGATTGAACGCGGGAACTGTCACGATTGCGGAGTTGACCTTGAGCGAGCTCCCGATGGGCCGGACTGGCGCTGGCGACAAAGCGATTAGGAGCGACGGTTTCTCACCTGACTCGGCACCCAAGACCGATCTGACCTTGGACGGCACATGATCGCAATGGCAGCGATCTGCGTGAGCAGTCAACGGGTACGGATCCCCCTTACTCCCAACACTCGGGCGCTCGGTGCGTCATAAGCGAGCGCTATCGGTCCGCGCCTGATTCAGCTTTCTGCCCGAGGACCCGCCCCACCGAGTCTCGGTTTTCATCGAGCTTGAGGTCCGCGGGATGAGGTCTGCGCACTGATGCGCGGGTGGTCCCGAACAAGCGGGCGGATTGCGGGCGATGGCGCTGAGCTCAAGAGCGCTCGGTCAGGGACCACCGCCAAAAGCGAAGCAAATGAGCTGAAGAAACCGCGAGGCATGATGTCGAATGATGGCCTCGCTTTTCGCTCTTTGCCAACGAGAAGCAGTGCCGATGGCTCAGAATCATGGCCGTTCTCTGCACCGATCGAACCGAACAATTCCTCGCCCTGCAAGAAATCGCCTGGTATCAGTGCAGCCGCCTCCGTATGCTTTTGAATCGTGGCCGATGGGCAGCAGCCTCATTCCAGTCTGTCGAAGGACCGTGGTTCCGCTCGCCGGCGCCGCTCGATGCTCGGCCTCGCCGGGCTAGTAGTGCTGATCATCGCCGGCTTCGCGATCGCCGCTCTTTCGATGTCTGGCGCCACCCTGAGCACCAACTCGGTAGCCCTCGCGAGGTATGAAGTTGGGACCTTCGGGGGGACCGTCGAGCAGGTGCACGCCTACGGCCGTGACGAAAGACCGATTCCGATCAGCGTCCACAACGGCCGTCTTGTGCCGAAAACGCAAATCAGTCCCGGCGAACAGATTTCAGTCGATCTTGTCGTCCGCCGCCCGGGCTGGCTCGGCTGGCTGGTGGGGAGCGAAGACCATCAGCAATTGACGTTTACGGCACCCGCCGCACGCGTACGATCGCGCTGGCTAACCGTCGGTGCTGCCGCCCCGCGGATCGCGTTCAGTGAGCCCGTGCGTAGCGTTGCCTACGGTGTTCCAGGACATCTGCGACTCCTGAAGTTTGCGCAACCGCAAAGCTCAGTCAGCCTCGGCTCCCACGCAGCTGCGGGGACGGTATTGGTTTCAAGCGCCGCCCGCCCCTGGGAGCGACTGAGTCCTCCAGAGCCCGTTACCTGGTTCCCGGCAAGCAGCTCTCCTAGCGTCGCCGCAAGCCCGGCCCCTGGCGCCTCCGTCTCCCCGGCGACGCCACTACGCCTCACCTTCTCCAAACCGATCTCTCAGGTGCTTGGTTCGGCCCGTCCTGCGCTCTCTCCCGAAACGTCGGGCCATTGGCGCCAGGCCGACAGCCACACACTTATCTTCACCCCCACCGGCTATGGCGCGGGCCTGGACACGCGCCTCAGTGCAGAGTTGCCACGTCCCGTTGACATAATCCAGCCAGACGGGGCGCTCCAGTCCGGCCGCAACATCGCTTGGAAAATTCCGCCCGGATCAACCCTCCGCCTCCAGCAGCTCCTTGCCCAAGCCGGCTATTTACCGCTCGAATGGAAACCAAAGGGAGAAGCCGTGCCTCAAACGCCGTCGGGGGAGCTTCGAGCCGCAGTCGAACCGCCAAGCGGCGAGTTCTCATGGCGATACTCCGATATTCCTGCCGGTTTGAGCGCGGGTTGGTCAGCCGGGAGTCCAAACACGGTCACCCGGGGTGCGGTGATGGCCTTTGAGGCCAACCACGAAATGGAAGTGGACGGTGAAGCCGGCTCAGAAGTCTGGCAGGCACTGCTGCACGCCGCCATTGCCAACAAGAGAAACCCCGAATCGGGCTACAGCTATGTCTACGTGAGCAGAACCCTCCCCGAGACTCTGACCCTTTGGCACAACGGTCATAAGATTTTCACGACCGCGGCAAATACCGGGATCGCCGGCGCAGAAACTGCGCTCGGTACTTATCCCGTTTTCGAGCATTTGACCGAAACAACGATGAGCGGCACCAACCCGGACGGCTCCCACTACGAAGATCCCGGCATCAAATGGGTCAGCTACTTCAACGGCGGCGACGCACTGCATGCCTTTGATCGCGCCTCCTACGGAACGCCGCAGAGCCTTGGCTGCGTGGAGATGCCGCTTGAATCTGCTGCCAAAGTCTGGCCTTACACGCCAATTGGCACTTTGGTCACAATCGCCCAGTAGAGCGCGGACAGGTCAGAGCTCGAGTGGCGACATGTCGGCGTATCGCTCACCAGCGGCAACGCCCCTTGGCGCCGCTTCCTCAATCTTCTGCAGCTCCTCGTCATTGAGCTCAATCTCTGCTGCGCCCACATTCTCCTCTAGGTAACGACGGCGCTTGGTGCCCGGGATCGGAACTAGATCCTGACCCTGAGCCATCACCCACGCAAGGGCTAGCTGACCTGCCGTAACCTCCTTTTCGGCTGCGAGCTCCTCCACTCGCTTGACCAGCTCGAGGTTGCGCTCGAAGTTCTCTCCCTGAAAGCGGGGGCTGTGGCGGCGGAAATCGTCATCGGAGAGGTCGCCTAGCGATCGGTACCTGCCAGTTAGAAAGCCACGGCCCAAGGGACTGTAGGCGACAAAGCCGATGCCCAGGTCTCGAACCACCGGCAAAATCTCATCCTCTGGATCGCGACTCCAAAGTGAGTACTCGGTCTGAAGCGCCGTAATCGGGTGCGTCGCGTGAGCACGGCGGATAGTCTCCGGCGCCGCCTCGGAGAGACCGAGGTGCCGCACCTTCCCTTGCTCAACCAGCTCCCCCATCGCACCAACCGTCTCCTCGATCGGAACGTCGGGATCAACCCGATGCTGGTAATAGAGGTCGATCTGCTCGACACCAAGGCGCCGTAGGGAAGCCTCGCAGCACTCCTTCACGTAAGTTGGGTCACCGCGCACGCCAAGGCGCTCACCATTTGGTCCCCGCACGTTGCCGAACTTGGTGGCCACAACGACCTCATCGCCGCGGCCGGCGATTGCCTCGCCAACCAGCCGCTCGTTCGTAAAGGGGCCATACATATCCGCGGTATCGAGAAAATCAACGCCGAGATCGATCGCACGGCCGATTACCGCCCTCGCCTCCACCTCATCGGCGGAGCCGTAGAACTCCGACATCCCCATACAGCCAAGACCCTCCGCTGATACCTCAAGGCCATCTCTGCCAAGCGTCTTGCGCTTCATCTTGGTCCTCCTATCTATCCGGTTGTCTGCACGTCACGCGTCTCGACCAGGAAAAATGACGAAGCTGGGGGTCCGGCCTCAGGACTTGGCACCGATATTTTTGCAAGCTGCTGGATCGAGCAGTCCGTTGACCTTGAAAACGTAATCAGGCTCGGGGGTGACCTTGGGCTCGGCGATGATTTGCTTGAGGACCGGATCGGTCTTCAGCCAAGCGTAGATCGGGTAAGAGTAGGGCGACGTGGAGGAGTCCTGGGTGTATTTGCTGAGGATCAGATAGTCGTAGTGTCCGGCATTGACACGGCGGCGAAACTGCGGACAGCTGGTTGCGAGCCGGTAGGCGCCATAGGGACCCGGAACACCGATGTACTGGACAAAGTTGGAGAGGTCCGCACCGTAGAAGCCGTACTGGCCGAAGAAGATCGCCCCAGAGCCAGCGATCCCGATCCGTTTGTCATGTTGACGGCGGGCAAACACGTAGGCGCGCTTGGGCCCACCGCCACCGAGAAAGAGGCTCGGATCCGTGTAATGCTGGTCGAAGTATCCTACCTCCTCTCCGCGGCCGAGGATCACTCCCAAAAGCACCACTGCGGCAATCACCATTGCCATCGCGCCGCGGCTGACCTGGCTGCGAGCCCGTAGCAACGAGAGGGCGGTGGGCGTCCAAACCAGCGCCAGCACCAGGAAAACGGTGCCGATGATGTAGCCGAGATGCACGTGTGGCGAGGCCAAAACAGTAACCGCAAAAACAACCGCCAAAAAGATCAGGGTCTGCCAAGCACGCTTGTCGGGCGCTCGCAGCGGGCGAGCAAGGGGAAGCACCAGCAGTGCCAAGATCAGGCCCGGGGTCAGATAGCGGGTGTTGGTAAAGAATCCGGTCGGTGAGCCCTGGGCTCCGGCAGCGGTGAGTGGCGTGAAAACGTAGACAATCGCGGTCAGCAGGGCGGCGACTGCTAGCACCCTCAGGATCGAGTTGCGCGAGCGAAATGCAATGTAGACAACAGCAGCGAAAGCGGCGATCAAGATCAGCGGAAAAAGCGGCCCGAACGCGTTGTCGAGCTGGGGGAAGAACCACTTGCGGTAAACCGTGAGGTCAAAGAGGTAGTGCGATACGGCGAAGCGAGGTCTGGGATCGAGCGGCATCTGATTGGGACGAGGCAGGATCCCGGCCCAGCCGATTTGGGGGATCGGATTTCCCCCGCTATTTAGCGCGGCCCGCACATACCAGTAACCGCCAATAGCGAAGGTCGAAAGCCCCATCACCCAAGCGGTGGTCAGGCGTCGCCCCTTGCCACTGAAGAGCACGACGCCGACCGTGATCGCGGCAACGGGTATTAGAAAGGTTAGCTTCACCGATGCTGCCAGTCCGGCTGCTATACCGGCGAGTACCAACGGCCCCGTGTCGAGCAAAGGCCGATCGCGCTCCGGTGCGTCCAAGACCGCCGCTCCCGATGCTGGAGCGCGGCGCTGATGACCATTGATTAGGAAGGCGGCAAAGGCAACCAGAAAAGCGAGACCCATGATGTCGTTGCGTCCCTCCCCTGGCTGCAACTGGATCAGGACTCCAGAGTCGAGCACAATCGCCGAAGCAACCAGGGTGGCTGGTCCAACCTTGTAGGGACGCCCCACACACCAGCTGGCGAGCAGAGCAATCGCCAACCACGCCAGGTTGATCAGCGGCGAGAGCCAGTCGGTATGCATCAGCAAGATCCCGGCCGCGTGGATCAGCTCCGAACTCTGCGGATAAAACCAAGCTGCAAGCCGAAGTGGATCGGTGTAGATGAGGTGAACCGTCGAGTGTTCCTGCGCCATCCGCGCCGCAAATGGCATGTGGTACCAGGTCGTATCGCCGCCAAACATTCCCTGCTGGAGGCTTAACAGGGCCGGGACCGTCCACTCGGCGACGTTTATCGATGCCACCGCAACTGCTATCCAGAGGGCGACCCTCTGCACCTTCGGAGCTTCAATTGCGGCTGCGTCGTGTGGCGCCCTGCGCCAGCCGACCAGGGCGGCAAGCAGGCCCACGGCGATGCAGACGACAACGATCCAGCCAAGCCGCAGGATGCTCAAGCTGCCAAGCAGCTCCAACGAAAGGGTTAGCAGGGCAACGGCGATCGTGATGTCGCCGAGGCGGGCAAGCGCGCCGGAGAACTCGGGCACGATCCAACGCCGCAGCCAGAAACCACCAAGGCCGAGCGCAGAGAGAATGCCGAGGACGGCCAAGCAGCCGCCGATATAGGAGCCGAGGGAGGGGGTCACCGGCGCGAGATGCTATTCGGCGCGGCGGTTTACCCGCTAGGAGGCGGCAGCTGGGATGCGGCAGGACACCCCGGTTCCGGCCAGTCCGCAGTAGCCATTTGGCACCTTGTCCAGATACTGCTGGTGATAGCCCTCGGCGTAGTAAAACGGGCCCGCCGGCTCTACCTCGGTGGTGATCGGCTCGCGCCCTGCGGTTCGCAGCGCCTCACCGTAGGCACGAAGGGCCGCCTCAGCTGCCGCCTTTTGTGCATCGCTGGCGTAGTAAATGCCGGAGCGATATTGCGTGCCAACATCGTTGCCTTGGCGCATCCCCTGGGTCGGGTCATGCTCCTCGAAAAAGACCTTGAGCAGTTCCGCGTAGGAGGTCCTTGTCGGATCAAACGCAACCAGAACCGCCTCGGCGTGACCCGTGCGTCCGCTACAGACCTCCTCATATGTCGGATTTGGAGTGACCCCGTTCATGTAGCCAACCGCTGTCGTATAGACCCCATCGAGATCCCAGAAGAGCCGCTCGGCTCCCCAAAAGCAGCCAAGCGCGAAATAGGCGACCTCGATCCCGCTGGGGAACGGTGGCTCAAGCGCGGTGCCCAGGACCGCATGGGGCTCGAGCGCCTCGAAAAGGCGCTCGCTACGCCCGGGCAATGCCTGCTCGGCGGTAGGCATTTGCACTTTTTGCGGATTCAGCATCGTGATCAGCCTGCCGAGCTTACTCATACCCAGACGTTACCGAGGCCAGCGTCTCGACCGGACCCTGGCCCGCCATGAGAACTCGCAACACCGACGGTGGGCCCAATGGGTCTCGCTCAGATGGCTCAGATCATGGGCAGGACGCACGCGCGATCCCGGGACAAACCAGCCCGCCGCTCGCCCGACTCGGCCGAGGGCAAATCGGCCGAGGTCGTTGCCACGGCCCAAATCGATCCACTCGCCACCTATCGCAACTAGCCACATGCCCTCTGAGTCCTGCCCTATCAAGTTCATTGCGGGGCTCTGTCGCAGTAGAGTTAATCGATCGGTTGCCTCGTCGTTCTCTTTGCCTTCATCTCACCGCGGCTGGCACTAGTCGTGATATGGCTCTTCACCGACCTCCTGAACCGCGCCTTTGAGAGCGCGTTAGTCCCGGTCATTGGATTCTTTCTGCTGCCGTGGACAACGCTTGCCTATGTCGCGATGTGGAGTTCCTCCAACCATGTCAGGGGCTTTGAGTGGTTCATCGTGATCCTCGCCTTCCTGATCGACCTCGGCTCCTACGCCAGAGGGGGCCGACGACGAACGGCGAACGGCTAATCGGAATACGCAAGGCGAACGTGCGCTTTGCCGACAACCGCGAATGGTCGTTCGATCACCTTGCCGGTGTCCAAGGTGGTGATCTCGACATTGGTCAATGGGATGAACTCTTGTCCTCCGCGGTTGAGCGCGTCTGAGAAACGGCCTTGGTAACCGTCCGGGGGCAAGGCTACGTCACCAACGACAAGCTGCCGGTCGGTTTCGAAGACCGCGCGCTCAACCCGGGCCGCAATTCGCTCGCCATCCTCTATCAGGCTGACCATTAGACAGCATTAGGTCGGACGGAACTGAAGCGGCCTCCACGATGAAGTCTCAACGCGCACCAGAGCATCCAGCTCAATTACGCACCAACCACCTAGATCATCGCGGTTTGCACAGCAAACGCCAGCCGAACAGCCGTTGATACAAGCGTCATCCATTTGGGAGCACAAAACGAACGGATAAAACATCTGCTCCGCAGGAATTTACAACCACCTCGATCAGGGTCGGCGTATGCGATCTGGGAACCAGGCAAGTCTACCCGCGAGTTTGAATCGCCTTTGATGAGGATGGCTTGTAGCGACCAAGCCGGGCCCCGTCCATGACAGGAAGTCGGTGCTTAGGCAAGGACATCCGCCGAGCTTTGCTCAGCTCCCACTGACGGTTGTCAAGACAATCACTGGAATAACCCGATCGGCCTGCTTCTCGTAATCGGCAAACTGCGGCACGCGCTCGACCTGCGTACGGTAGAGACGCTCGCGCTCCGCACCGCTCGCCTCGGTTGCGACCACGGCGATTTCCTCGGTCCCGACCTCGATCCTAGCCTTAGGCTGGGCCTTTAGATTGTGGTACCAGTCGGGGTTTCTCGGTGCTCCGGCCTTGGAGGCAAAAATCACGTAGCGCTCGCCATCGCGCTGGTAGGCAAGTGGGTTGGTACGACTCTTCCCGGATTTTGCACCGGTGTGGTGGAGAAGCAGCAGCGGCATCCCCTCGAACATTCCACCGATTCGCCCTTCGTTGGCGTGGAACTCCTCGATAATCTTGGCGTTGAAATCCGACTGCGAAGGGGACATCGCGCTCCTCGAGATCTATGGAAGGGCCTTGAAGACCACCTCAGTTTAGCTGGCTTAATCGGGGACACGCGTCATCAACCACCCCTCAGAGCGACGCATGGACTCAGGTTTGGATCGACATACTCCGGCGTCGGCCCCAGCGCTTGGTCGTTGTTTCCATCCTCAGCCCGTAGGCGCGCGCAACCGCTATTTTCGGGGGTTGGACGGGTCATATGCTGGCGTCAACTTCCAATCGAGGGTCGCTCGCGACGTGCCTCATTTCAATTCCAACGGCGGCGCCACGATCGCTTTCGGCAGGGCTGGGATAGACCGGCGGTGTCCTGGTGCACTTCGCGCGATCACCCAGAATCGCGGCCGAGGTAACAGCAACGACGATGGTCTCCGCCAGATCGAAAAGTTTAGATTGCCGCGCTAATCGTCGCGATCCATGACCCGCAAGGGAAGAACTACCCAACGGCAGCTTACTCGCGTGGGATGAGCTGAAACGTCGAGATCGCCCGATTTGCCTTGGCCCTTCTCGGCGATGGTCCGAACAAGCGGCGAACAAAGTTTGCCAGGATTTCATGCCTGCGGGTTGGGGTACTCCAGCTGCTTCGCTCGACTCGGCCTCTCATATCGTCCCGCGATCTAACGGCTGCTTTGCCCTTTCCAAAGCCACTTCCTAAGAATCGGGGCGGCTGGATTTGAACCAGCGGTCTCCTGCCCCCAAAGCAGGCGCGTTAACCAGGCTTCGCTACGCCCCGAGTGGCCCAGTTTAGAGCGGTTTCGGCGCCGGAGACGGGACCGCTGCAAGACAACCGCTAGCGTTTGCGGCGATGGCAGACGTCCAACCGTTCAAGGCCCTGCACTACGACCTCGACGTAGTCGGCTCGCTCGAGGCGGTTGCCTCTCCTCCCTATGACGTGATCGACGCCTCCCAGCGCGCAGATCTACTTGAGCGGTCCCCCTACAACGCGGTCGCGATAGACCTGCCGAAACCCTACGATGAGAGTGGGCCCACACAATCCGGCGCTGAGAACCCCTACACAATCGCCGCCAAAACGATTGCGACCTGGCGCAAAGTTGGTGCCCTGGTCGAAGATCCCGAGCCCGCGATATGGGCGCTGACCCAGGAGTACACGGCACCCGACGGCACCACCCATACACGCCACGGCATCCTTGTTCGCGTCCGGATAGAGGACTATTCCGCCGGGGGAATCCGTCCGCACGAGCGAACCCTTCCCGGGCCCAGGCAGGACCGCCTTGAGCTGACCCGAGCCACTCGCCAGAACCTCTCGCCAATTTTCTCGCTGAGCGCCGAGGACGCCTGGCCGCTGGTTGAACCCGCGACAAAAGGGGCTCCTTGGGGGAAGGTCACCGACGATAGCGGCACGGTAAACCGGCTCTGGCGGATCGGCGACCCGGCGATCCATGCGGCCGTCACCGAGCGACTAGCAGGTGCTGAGCTGCTGATCGCCGACGGCCACCATCGCTACGAGACAGCCCGTGCCTACCGCGACGAGATGGGCGGTGCGGGCGCCCACAGCTACACGCTGATGGCGCTGACCGCGCTAGATGACCCGGGCTTGACCGTATTTCCCACCCACCGCCTGCTTTCTGGTTTTAAGGAGGATCGCGAGCGCCAGCAACGGTTTGGCAACGGATTACGCGATCTCTTCGAGGTCAGCGAGGTCGCGATCGAGGAGATCGATCCGAGTGGCGAGGACGGTGTCGGGGTTTTCGGCCTGTTTGATTCCCACCACCAATGCGGGTACCGCCTGAGGCTGAAGGATCCTCTCGAGTTGGATCGCAAGCTGCTCGGCAAGCCCGAGGCTTACCGGCGCCTCGACACGGCGATCTTGGAGACCTTGGTGTTAAGGGACCTGGCGGGGCTGAGCGAAGGCGATATTGCTGCCAAGCGCGGCATCGGCTATGCCAAGAGCGTGCCCGACGCACTCTCCCTGCTCGAGAAGGGAACCTTTGACGTCGCCTTCTTCCTGCGCCCAATCCCGGTCGACCAGGTTCGGGCGATCGCCGAGACTGACGAGAACATGCCGCCAAAGTCGACCTACTTTTTTCCCAAGGTGATGACCGGGTTGGTCTTTAACCCTCTCGAGTGAGGCCAGCGCTCTAGGATCGAGGTTATGGTGAAGATCTACACCCGCAAGGGCGATGACGGCACCACCTCGTTGTGGTACGGGGGCCGCATCCCCAAGCACCATGGACGCACCGAAGCCTACGGCTCACTCGATGAGGCCTGCTCGGCGCTGGGCCTAGCCCGCGCGTTCTGCGCAGCCACGGACGCCGAGCTGGCCGCTGACATCCTTCATCTTCAAGACAATATTTTCGTCGCCGGCGCCGAGCTTGCTACGGCTTTGGAGGCAGCGGATCGACTACAAGACGGGATTAGCCGCACCAGTGAGCCGATGGTCAAAGGAATCGAGGAGCGGATCGACCACTACATGTCCCGGGTCAACCTTCCCGCACAGTTCGTGATCCCCGGCGGCAACCGGCTCTCGGCCCAGCTCGATATCGCCCGCACCGTGATCCGCCGCGCGGAGCGCTCGATTGCCGCTCTGGCAGATGAAGGCGAGCTCGCCAGTGAAACCGTGCTGCGTTTCGTCAACCGCGCCTCCGATCTTGCCTTCGCCTTCGCGCGCTATGCCGACGTCGGCGATCCGGCTCTTTTTGAAGGCCGGCGCAAGGCCTAGCAAGGTGAAGGTCCTAGCCCGTCGCCAGCAGGGTTTCGCCCATCAGGTAGAGATCGAGGGCGGCCACCTGATGACCGTCGACGAGCCGGCTGAGGCCGGCGGAACCGATACCGGTCCCTCCCCCATTCGACTGCTGGCCGCCAGTCTCGCAGCCTGCACGGCGATCACGATGGAGATCTATGCGGAGCGAAATGGGTGGGAGATCGGTGCCGTCGAGGTCGGAGTCGAGGTTAGCTATGAGAGCGCTGCGCCAAACGCTTTCGCGGTCTTCTTCTACGTCCCGCAACAGATCAGCAATGAGCAGAGAGAGCGACTGATGACCGTCGCGAGCAGATGCCCAGTTCACCGCACCCTGGCGGGCGAGACGCCGGTCACGGTCACCGAGCGCCACGAGCCGCTTTAGATGGATCTCGGACTGGCGGGACGCGGCTGTCTCGTCACCGGCGCTAGCCGCGGGATCGGCCGTGAGACGGCCCGCCTGCTCTGCGCGGAGGGGGCCAACGTGTTGTTGATCGCCCGCAGCGAGAGGCGGGTCAAGGTGGCGGCGGAGGCGGCCTCTGAGGCGGGGGCAGCAGCCGGGGGGTGGGCTGCGTCCCTCAGCATCGATGTCACAGCCGAGGGCGCCGCAGAGCGAATGGTGGCGGCTGCCAGGGAGCGCTTCGACAGCCTCGACATTGTCGTCAATAATGCCGGTCGTGCCAGCTGGCGTGACCTCGACGAGGTTCCCGATGAGGACTGGCGAGCTCAGTATGAGCTGAGTGTCATGGCTCCCATGCGGACAATGCGCGCCGCCGCCCCGGCGATGGCCGAGCGTGGCTGGGGACGCATCGTTAACGTCTGCTCTTCAGCGGCCAAGCGACCCTCCGCGTCAATGCCGGAGTACTCCGTTGCCAAGGCGGCCGAGCTCTCGCTTTCGCGCCTTTATGCCGAGCGATTTGCAAAGCGGGGAGTTCTCGTCAATGCGATCTGCCCTGGACCGGTTGCCTCGGAAATGTGGCTCGAGCCGGGCGGTCTACTCGACGGCGCTCAGAAAATGTCGGCTGCGGGGAGCCGCGAGGAGGCACTGGAGGCAGTAGGAGCCAGGCGCCCGATCGGGCGCCTGGCAGAGGTCGCAGAGATTGCTGCGGCGATCGTCTTCCTCTGCTCGGAGCGCGCCTCATACGTCAGCGGCGCTGCATGGTCGGTCGACGGAGGTACCGTCCAGGTGATCCTCTGAGCGCGAACGGGCGGAGGCTTAGCAGCCTCCTGCTTTCCCCCGCGCAGGCGGAGGCGATGCAAACTCGGGTGGGCATTGATGCCGCCGTGCTGTTGGCGCTTTATGGCTGGCCCCAGCATCCTGGTCTGATCTTCACCGAGCGCCGCGCCGACCTACGGCGCCACGCGGGTGAGATCTCCTTCCCCGGCGGACGCGCTGACCCTGACGATGCGGACCTATCCGCAACGGCCCTGCGCGAGGCAAGAGAGGAGATCGCGCTCGAGTCGGCCGAGATCGAGCTGGTCGGCGCCCTGGCTCCGACCTCAACCTTTGTCACCGGCTACAGAATCCATCCCTACGTTGGGTTGATCCCCCATCCGAGTGAGCTGAGCTTGGCGCCGAATCCTGCTGAGGTGAAGACGGTACTCACCCTCTCACTCGAGCTGTTGAAAGAGGGCTATGAGATGCGCCGTATCCTGCGCCGCGGCACTGCGATTCACACTCCAACCTACGCGGTCGGAGAGCACATGATCTGGGGGGCGACCGCCCGCATCCTGGGCGACCTGATCAAGCGGATGGACTAGACGTCCTTCTCGACCGGCACACCGACCAGGTTCCCCCACTCCGTCCAGGATCCGTCGTAGTTTTTGACGTCGGCTTGACCTAGCAGCTCGTGCAAGACGAACCAGGTATGAGCCGAGCGCTCGCCGATGCGGCAATAGGTAATGATCGGAGTTCCGTCCTCGATCACGTGCTTTGAGGTGTAGAGGTCGCGCAACTCATCTGCGCTTTTGAAGGTTCCGTCCTCGTTGACAGCCTGCGCCCATGGCACCGACGCTGCGCCGGGAATGTGACCACCGCGCTGGGCCCCCTCTTGCTCGTAGCCGGCCATCGCGATTAACTCCCCCGAGTACTCCTGGGGACTGCGGACATCGACAAGGTTGGTCGAGGAATCGAGTGCCGCGGTAACCTCCTCGCGCAGGGCTCGGATCGAGCTGTCCCCTGGGTGCGCGATGAAGGTCTCCGGCTCGTTCTCAGGCGCCTCGGCGGTCGTCTCCCTTCCCTCCGCGATCCACTTCTCGCGCGGTCCGTTGACTAGCTTCACCTTGTCGTGTCCGTAATAGCGGAAGTACCAGAAGGTGTAGGCGGCAAACCAGTTGTTGCGATCGCCATAGAGCACCACGGTGTGGTCGTTTGAGATACCGCGACTGCCCATCAGCGCGCCAAAATCATCGGGGCCGAGGAAGTCACGCTTGACCTGATCTTGTAGGTCGGCCTTCCAATCAAAACCAATCGCCCCCGGGATATGGGCCTCAGCGTAGAGCGCCGGGTTCTCGTCGACCTCCACGATGCGGATCGAATCGTCATCGAGATGCTCAGCGACCCAATCGGTCTCGACCAGGACATCCTTGGCGTAGCTCATCAACAAACCTCCGAATCGCGTTGGCGCTTAATCTGCCGAATTTCTATCCGAGCTTATACATATTTGATCATCGGACTCCAAATTCCTGACTTATTCAATCAGGAATTGGCTGGCGGAGGTCCGTTCCCAGCAGGCTGAGCGCCGCTCCAACCATCTCCCTGGCCCACTTCCGTGGCGCGCCTGGATCCGCCGCGACCACCGCAACCGGGATCTGCCACCTGACGCCGGCACCGCGAACAATCGCCTCCCCTCCCTCCAATACCTCAAGGTCTGCATCCTCCGGCGACTCATAGACAAAGCCCCGCACCGGGGTCTCAACCAGCCGCTCAAGGGTCCGCTGCAGGAGCGAGCCGTGGATCGCCGCAAGCACTTCAGGCTCGGCCGCAGCCAACCCCAGCAACCAATAAATGACACTGACATCTTCAACGAGTTCGAGAACGGTGCCCGGGCGGATTGGATCGGCAAGTGCCGGCTCGATACCCGCCGCCTGAATCAATGCGAGGCCCTCCTCCCCACGGCTCGTACCGCGCACGTGCCAACCAACCGCGATCAGCGCCTCTCCGAGCAGGCGCCCGCGACAGCCACAACCGACAATCAGAGCCCTGGCCACCGCGCGGCTAGGCTATGCGGCCCCGAAGGGCCCCTGCCAATACAGGCGGCTGCGCTCGTCTTCGGCGACCGCTTCGTTGAGAGCCTCCTCGGTCAATTCCCCCGCACCTCGTCGGCGCCGCATCTCGTTTTGGGCCTCGAGCATCTGCCGAACGTCGTCGATTTCGTTCTGGGCCTCGACGTCTGCCGAGCGGGTCGGGTGCCAATCGATGAGTTCGGCGTTGCTGCCCGGATAAAAGCGCCCGACCACGAGCAGCACGCCGACCAAGAACAAGAGCATCGCCGCCGTGCCCACTAGAAATCCCACAGCAGCAAGGATACGCTGAGAGGACCCGATTTTCAGCAGTCCCCACCTGACGGCCGGCACATCGATTGCTGCACCTTGGCGAGATTCCCTGTTTAAATTCGAGACTGTGGCTGAGGCATACGTCATCGACGCGATTCGTACCCCGATGGGGGCCTACCGTGGCGCGCTCTCGGGCCTTCGCCCCGACGATCTTGCCGCCCACTTGATACGGGCGCTGAACGAGCGCAACGATCTCGATCCTGAGCGAATCACCGACGTCTATCTCGGCGCTGCAAATCAGTCGGGCGAGGACAACCGCGACGTGGCGAGGATGGCGGCACTGCTTGCTGGCCTGCCCTCCAGCGTTCCAGGAGCAACGGTCAATCGTCTTTGCGCCTCCGGGCTTGAGGCAATCAATGCAGCTGCCCGTGCCGTCAAGCTAGGGGAGGGCGATTACTACATTGCTGGCGGAGTCGAGTCGATGAGCAGGGCGCCGTGGGTTGTGCAAAAGCCCGAGCGCGGATTTCCCCGCGGGTCCGAGGTGATGCACGACACCACCCTGGGATGGCGGATGATCAATCCGCGGATGGCGGAGCTGGGGGTTTCGACCGAGTCGATGGGCGAGACCGCCGAGAACGTCGCCGAGCGCTTTGGGATCAGTCGTGAGGATCAGGATGCGTTTGCCCTGCGAAGCCACCAGCGCGCCGTCGCCGCGGCGACGGCCGGTCTGCTTGCTGAGGAGATCGTCGCGATCGAGGTGCCGCGCCGGCGCGAAACCGCCGTCTTTGACTCCGACGAGGGTCCGCGCGCTGACGCCTCGGCGGAGAGCCTCGCCGCTCTCAAACCCGTTTTTCGTGAAGGGGGAACGGTCACCGCGGGCAATGCCTCGCCCCTCAACGATGGCGCCGCCTGCCTGCTGATCGCCTCTGAGGCAGCGGTCAGGCAACTCGGCACCGATCCTTTGGCCAGAATCGTCTCCTTCGGAGTGGCCGGAGTTGACCCCGCCTACATGGGCATCGGCCCAGTCGAGGCGGTGCCCCGAGCGCTTGCTGCCGCCGGTCTTTCTCTGAGCGATCTCGATCTGATCGAGCTGAACGAGGCCTTCGCCTCACAGGCCCTAGCCTGTGCCCGCGAGCTGAGCATCGAGGTGGAACGCCTCAATGTGAACGGCGGCGCGATCGCACTTGGGCATCCGCTGGGCTGCTCAGGAGCTCGCCTCAGTACGACTCTTATTCGAGAGCTGCGTCGACGCGGTGGCCGCTACGGCCTTACCACCCTCTGCGTCGGGGTTGGACAGGGCCTGGCTACGGTGTTCGAAGCCCTCTGAGAAGTATCCTCGCCGCGTCGATGACAACCCCCTTCAACGAACTGGCGAGTGTCGACGGGACGATTAGACCTACTGCCGCGTCCACTGTCGCGCTCCAAGATGACGGCCTCTACCGCGGAGATGGCGTTTTCGAGGTCATCCGCCTCTATGAGGGCCGGCCTTTTGCACTCGCCGACCATATTGAGCGACTGCAACGCTCGGCGGCAGCGCTCGAGCTGGATTTCGACCGCGTCGCGCTCGAGCGCGAGATCGACGCCCTTCTCGCTCAGGCAAAGGACCTCAACGGACAGCTACGACTGATCATCACCCGCGGCGGACGGAGGATCGCCGCCACCGAGCCTCTGCCACCGCATGCAGAAACCCTGCGCCTTGCGACCGTCAGCTATTCACCAACGCTGATCCTAAATGGGGTCAAGTCGCTTTCCTATGCAGCAAATATGCAGGCGACTCGCCTGGCAAAGGCCCTGGGCGCCGATGAGGCGGTCCTGATACGGCCCGATGAGATCGTCTTGGAGCCTCCCACCTCCTCAATCTTTTGGGTCTCCCCGCAAGGCTCTCTGCGCACCTCAGGACTGGAATTCGGCGTCCTCGAGTCGATCACCCGCGATCGCCTGATCAAGGCGCTCGATGTCGAGGAGGGAGCATGGCGGGTTGCCGATCTGCGCGCCGCAAGCGAGGCCTTCCTCGCCTCGACCACGCGCGAGATCCAAGCCGTCGCTGCGATTGACGGGATCGAACTCTCCGATGCGCCCGGCCCTCACACCCGAGAAGCCCAAGAGGCCTTCGCGACGGCCCTTGGCCAAGAGCTGGGATGAAGCGTAAACGTTTTCCGCACAGCAAAACCTGGCGCTTCGTCGGGCTCGCAGAGCGGACGAGCATTCGCGATAACCAAGACGAGAAAGCAGGGGTGTGATGGACTTCCAACTGAGCGACGAGCAGCAACTGATCTCCGAAGCGGCACGCGAGTTCGCCGATCGGGAGATCCAGCCGCGAGTACGCGAGAACGATCGCGCCGCCCGCTTTGATCGCGAGCTGGCGAGCAAACTGGGCGAGGTCGGATATCTCGGCGCCCCGGTCGCAGAGGCCTACGGGGGCCGTGGTCTGGACTACATCGGCTACGGTTTGATCGTCGAGCAGGTCGGACGCGCCGACTCCTCTGCCCGCACAGTGGTCTCGGTTCAGACCTCCCTCGTCGCAGGCTCGATCGAGCGTTGGGGGAACGAGGAGCAAAAACGAACCTGGCTACCGCGCCTTTGCTCAGGTAAGGCCCTCGGCTGCTTCGGGCTGACCGAGCCCGACAGCGGCTCCGATGCCGCCAGCCTGCGGACCCGGGCCACAAAGACCGACTCGGGCTGGTCCCTGAGTGGCCAGAAGATGTGGATTTCCCTCGGCAACTTCGCCGAGTTGGCATTGGTTTTCGCCCAAACTGACCCCACTCTGAAACATCGCGGTCTCGCCTGTTTCCTCGTCCCAACCGCAAGCGAAGGATTTGAGTCTCAGGAGATTCACGGGAAGCTCGGCCTGCGCTCCTCCGACACCGCCTCGCTTTCCCTTGATGAGGTCGAGGTTGGTGAGGAGGCCTTACTAGGCGAGGTCGGCGATGGCTTCAAGGTGGCGATGAGCGCCTTGGATAACGGCCGCTACAGCGTCGCCGCCGGCTGCGTCGGCATCTGCGATGGCTGCGTCGATGCCTCGGTTCGATATGCAAAAGAGCGCAAACAATTCGGCGTACCGCTGGCCCGCTTCCAGCTTGTCCAGGAGATGATCGCCGAAATGATCCTCAAGCGCGACGCCAGCCGCATGCTGGTTTACCGCTCGGGAGCATTAAAGGATGAGGGGAAGCCGAACACGACGGAGACTTCGATTGCCAAGCTCTATGCGACCGAGTCTGCGGTTGAGTGCGCAAACCTCGCGATCCAAGTTCATGGCGGCGCTGGCTACGTCGATGACTACCCAGTCGAGCGCTACCTGCGCGATGCTCGGGTGACGACGCTCTATGAGGGAACGTCACAGATCCAGAAGTTGATCATCGGGCGGGCAGCGACTGGAATCTCGGCAATGTTGCCCTTTGAGGAGAGCTGAGTAGTCGTGGGCGATCTGGTCGAACGCTCGCTTGAGGGTCAAGTCGTCCTCCTGCAGCTGAACCGACCCGAGTCTCGCAACGCCCTGTCTGCGGAGCTGATGATGGAGCTCGCGGCCGAGCTCGAGCGAATCGACGCCGAGCCCGAGCTACGCTGCGTTGTGGTCGCCGGCTCCGATCAGATCTTCGCAGCCGGCGCCGACATCAGGGCGATGAGCGAGCGCACCTACGCCGAGGTGCTCTATCACCCGGCGGCGGAATTCTGGAAGCGCATCGCCCGAGTGAAGACGCCGATGGTCGCGGCGGTTTCGGGCTACGCACTGGGCGGCGGCTGTGAGCTGGCGCTGGCCTGCGACATGATCGTCGCCTCTGAGACCGCCAAGTTCGGCCAGCCCGAGATCAACTTGGGGATAATCCCCGGTGGCGGTGGCAGCCAGCGACTGGCCCGCGTGCTGGGCAAGCATCTGGCGATGGAGTTTGTACTCACCGGCCGCCACTTCGACGCCGAGACATGTCTGCAGATGGGCCTCATCAATCGGGTTGTGAAGTCAGATGTGTGGCTACCCGAGGCGATGCAGCTGGCCCAAAAAGTCGCCGCGCAAGCGCCAATCGCCGCTCGCCTCGCCAAGCAGGCGGTGATCGTCGCTGAGGAAACCGCGCTTTCGGCCGGACTCGACAGTGAGCGTCACCTCTATGAGCTGGCGATGGCGAGCGAGGACCGGGTCGAGGGCATGCTTGCCTTCCTTGAGAAGCGCGAGCCGCAGTTCAGGGGACATTGATGATCGAGCGCATCGGGGTGGTCGGGGCCGGCACGATGGGAGCTGGCATTGCCCAGATCGCCGCCCTCGGCGGTTTTGAGACGCGGCTGCACGACCCGATTCCAGAGGCCCTTGAGGCTGGCAGGCAGCGGGTGTCCGCGGCGTTGGAAAAAGGCGTTCGGCGCGAGCTCTGGAGCGCGGCGGAGGCGAGAATCGCAGACGCTCACCTCGCCCCGACCCCCAACATCAATGGGCTCGCTGGTTGCGAGCTGGTGATCGAGGCCGCCCCCGAGGAGGTGCGGCTAAAGCGGCAGCTTTTCGCTTCCCTCGCTGCAACCTGCGATGCGCAGACGATCCTCGCCACAAACACTTCCTCACTGCCGGTGAGCGCGGTCGCTGCTGGTACCCCCCACCCCGAGCGCGTGATTGGGATGCACTTCTTCAACCCTCCGGCACTGATGAAACTTGTGGAGATCGTCGCCGCGCGAGACTCTGCAAAAGGAGCCTTGAAGGCGGCCACCGAGGTCGGCGAGCGAATGGGTCGCACCCCAATCCAAGCCAAGGACAGCCCTGGCTTCATCGCCAACCGACTCGCCCGACCCTTCACCCTGGAGGCGTTGCGGATGCTGGGCGAGGCAGTCGCTGATACCGCCACGATCGACCGCGTCTGTCGGATTGGCGGCGGCTTTCGCATGGGCCCCTTTGAGCTGATCGATCTGATCGGCGTCGACGTCAACCTCAGCGTCGCCCGCTCCTTCTACGCGCTGGGCGCCGAACCGGCGCGTTGGCGCCCGAGCCCGATCCAGGAAGCCATGGTCAATGAGGGCCACCTCGGTCGCAAGAGTGGTTCCGGCTTCTACCGCTACGGCGCTGGTCCCCATCGCAACGGTGACCCCGATCTCGGAATCGAGGGACCGACAATCGATCCCGTTCAACTGGCTCGGATCGACCCGGCGGGACCACAGATCCTTCCCCGGCTACTGGCCCAAATCGCCAATGAGACGGCATTCGCCCTGGAAGAGAAGATCGGATCACCGCAGGACATGGAAACCGCGATGCGGCTTGGCTTCAATTGGCCGCTCGGGCCACTTGGCCTCGCCGCCACAATCGGCGCCGAGAAGGCGCTAGCACTGCTGGAAGAGCTCAATCGCTTGAGTGGCGATGCCTATAAAGCCGCGCCGCTACTGCGTAGCGCCGTCGAGGGAAAGATGCTTCTCGAGCAGATCGAAGCCTAGGAAGTCCCGTAGACCACCGTTTTGGCCGCCTTCATTCGCACCGAGCCAGCTCCGCTCAGGGCTAAACCCAGCTCCGGCGTCGCAACCCCACTCAGTCGCGGAGCTGCAACATCACCTGATCGACGTAACACCAGCTCCAATCTTCACCCGGTTGGGCTGAGCGGATAATTGGGTGACCGCTTTGGCGGAAGTGAGCTGTAGCGTGTTTGCCGGGGGAATCATCGCAGCACGCGATCCGGCCGCAGTTCTGGCACATCCGAAGATGGACCCATTGCATCCCCAAGGCCAGGCAATCCTCACAGCCAGCGACATCGGAGGGAACCTCGCTGAAGCGGACCGAGTCTAGATGGCTGCACTCAACACTCACGCGATTGACGATAGCCAAAAGTGGAGCGCCGCACCCCCGACGGCGAATCCGGCAGCTACCCCGGCAGCGAATCTGCGAGGCTGGATTGATGCACGGTGGCGAGCGCAGCGGAGAGCCAATCACACGAGAGGGAATTGCGGCCCTGCGGGCGGAAATCGAGCAGCTGGAGGGAGACGCCCGCACTGAGATGGCCGCCAGAATCAAGGCAGCGCGGGAGCTCGGCGACCTCAAGGAGAATGCCGATTATCACATTGCAAAGGAGGATCAGGCCCATCTTGAGACACGGATCAAGAGGCTCAAACAGAGACTGCGCAACGCCGTTGTCGTCGGCGTCGACGGAGAGGCGGAGGGCTTTGCCTTTGGCCGCACGGCCGAGGTGCGCGACGAGGGGACCGCGGCGCTCAGCACCTGGACCCTGGTCGGGTCAACCGAGGCCGACCTGGCTCACGGGAAGCTCTCGGCGGAGTCGCCGATCGGTCGCGCCCTGATGGACCGTAAGGTCGGCGAGCTGGTTGAGATCGAGACGCCGCGAGGCAAACGGACGCTGAGAATAGAAAGGCTTCTCCCCTAGCGTTCCATCGCGTTTAGGGGATCGGCGCCGGTGCGATCTCGGTCGGCTCTCCGCCTGGCATCCAGTGAGCCTCCACCATCGGCGGAGTGTCACGCAGATACCACTCGGCGTCCAGGGCGCCCATGCAGCCGGTACCAGCCGCGGTGACGGCCTGACGATAAGTGTGATCGACGACGTCGCCTACGGCGAAGATCCCCGCCAGGTTCGTCCTGGTTGTAGCCTCCCGGGTGAGGATGTAGCCATCTGCATCGGTCTCGACCTGACCGACGATGATCTCGGACCTAGGAATGTGACCGATCGCGACAAATGCACCCCCGGTCTCGATCTCCTCGGTCTCACCGGTGTCGAGCTGGCGGAGGCGAACGCGAGCCAGCTTTCCGTCCTCGCCGGCGAGGAACTCCTCGGCCACGTAGGGCGCCTTGAACTGAATATTGCCCTGCTGGTGGGCCCGCTCTAACATGATCTTTGAAGCACGAAACTCCTCGCGGCGGTTGATGACCGTCAGCTCGCTCGCGTACTTGGAGATGAAAATCGAATCCTCCATGGCCGAGTCACCACCACCGATGACGACCACCCTCTGGCCCTTGAAGAATGCTCCATCGCAAACGCCGCAGGTGGAAACACCGCGACCACCCAGCTCCATCTCACCGGGAATTCCGAGGCGGCGGGGCTCAGCCCCCATCGCCAAGATCACGGTCTTTGCCCGATGCACCTCCCCCCCTAGGAAGACCTTTTGCAGGCCCCCATCGGTGAGCTCGACCCGATCGACGTCATCGCTCACGAAGCGAGTCCCGAAACGCTCGGCCTGGGCGCGGAACTGGCCCATCATCTGCGGCCCCATGATCCCCTCGGGATAGCCGGGATAGTTCTCGACATCGGTTGTGTTCTGCAGCTGCCCGCCCCAATGAAATCCCTCAAAGACGAGGGGCTCAAGATTGGCGCGGGCGGTGTAGAGCGCGGCGGTGTAGCCAGCCGGCCCTCCACCAATGATGATCACATCCTCAATCTTGCTGTCCTCAGCCATCTCTCGCCGCCTAAGACTAGTTACTTTACTTTGTATAGTACCGCGCCGGCACGGCCCGCGTCAACCGCGGCGACCGACAGTTGAGACAGCTTTTACCTCAGCTTCGGCGTTGCCGCCACGGTTGATCGGCAACCCAAAGGTTTCCCATTCTTGAACCTTGGTGCGCAACTGGAAGAAGGCGACGGCCCCGAATGGAATCGGCATCCAGAAGGCGATCAGACGGTAGATCAAAATTGCTGGAAATATTGTGTCCTCAGGCAGGCCGAAGAGAACGAAGGCGCCGATCATTCCAGCATCGACAGCCCCCACTCCAGCCGGCGCAAGCGGAAACAGGTTGGCAACCATGCCGAGGAAAAAACCCTGGACGACGACTGCGAGAGGAACGTGAACGCCGAAGGCGTGAAAGGAGGCCCAGAGGATGCCAATGTTGGCCGCCCAAAAGCCGGCCGCGCCGAATACCGCGAGGCCGCCGCGGGATGGATGCGCAAAGAGACCGAGCGCAAATCTGAAGCCCTCCCCAATGGTAGCCGGAGCACTGGCAAGTGTGTGGGCGATAGAGCGCGCGCGCTCGCCGCGCAGAAATGGCGCCACCCGCCGCTCCAAATCGGAGGGAATCAGGGCAATCGAGACGCCCACGAGTAGCAGTAAGCCTGCGACAGCGGCGGGAATCACGGTCAGCTCGACTGGATGCTGCCCATCAAGGACGCCGGTTCGAAGCAGGACCCCGAAGACAACCAGGGCCAACGGATAAAAGGCATAGTGAAGGGTTAGAAAGGCCACCATCCGCCGCCCGGCGTCGCGTCGTCGCATCCCAGCCTTGCGTAATGCCCAGAAGGTGAGAGCGATCCCCCCGGCACCGGCCGCCGAAAAAAGCAGCGTCGCCGCCAAACCTGCCATGTTGATCTCATATGTCTCAGTCCAACTGAGGCGCAGCGCCTTGCCGCCGACGACCGCCTTAAACAGCGCGGTGTAGGTGGCAAAAGCAATCACGTTAAAGCCGACCGCAATTCCGATCCAGGCTGGTTCGGCTTCGTCGAGCTTGTTTAGCGCACCGCCGAGGCCAACCAGCTTCGGGAAGAGGAAATAGATCCCAACCAGCAGGGCGACGACGACGATCGCCGTCTGCACCACCCGCCGCGCCGTGAGCAGCGGCAGCTCGACGGTCACCTCACCGTTCGCCGAGTCCTCCTGAGACACGCCGGAGACGCTACCCCCTCGCGAGGTCCTCCAAGCGCAACAGCGATCGATTGACCCCCCCAACCAGCGGCTCAGCCAAAGGTTCACCGCGCCGTACAGCTAGAACCAGCAGCGCTCCCGCCGCGAGGTCGCTGACATAGTGCTCGCCAAGGTAGACGAGGGCGAATCCGAGGGTAAGCGCATATGCCCAGCCCACAGCCCCCTCAACTGGGCCAGCCTCGGAGAGCGACAGCGCTGCGCTCAGCGCGGTCGCGAAATGCAGAGAGGGCATCGCCGCCCAGGGATTGCCACCGAGCGCCCCATACATACCGGGCCAGGCCGGGCCCCAAGTCTCCTCACCAACGCCAATCATGATCCGACGCACCCCTTCTCCCGTCAGTCCCTGTTGAGAGGACCACCAGGGGGGCGCGGTGGGGACGATGAAGTAAACGGCACAGCCGATATCGAAGACGGCAGCTAGCTGTCGAGCGGCGCGCGGAAAGCGCTCGTTGTGGCGAGTCAGGATCAAAGCCAGGGCGAGGTAGGGCTCAAGGAACCAAAGCCAGTGCACCCAGGTGAGGAAGCGGTTGATCAGCTTCGCGGCGCCAAGGCGACCAAGCGCCTGCTGCAGCCGAGCGTTTGGCAGGCGCCCAGCGCCAAGCTTGCGATCGATCGCGATCGGATAGTTGACACGGAGTCGTCGACGGAGGCGATCGGGGTCATCGAACGGGACCTCATGGACCATCGTGAAGGCCCACATCTGCAGTGCGAAGAGGGCGACGTCTCTTTTTTTTGAGCGCGGTCTCAGCACCGCCAGCGCAAGCGGTCCCCCGGCGCAGGCGGCAATCGTGAGTGAAGCCGGGATCTTTAGGCGTCGGCGCGCCAGCGGCAACCCAAATGCGGCGACCAGCGCAGCGCAGGCTCCTGAGCGAACCGCGATGCGAAGCGCTGGAGATGGACGAGATCGCCTCCGCATAGGGCCGGCGAGTATAGGTCGGCGCAGGAGAGCAGGAGCGGCGGCGCGCCGCGCCGCGTGATTAGAATGGCCGCGCCTTGTCGCCCCACTCTCCTGGCACCCACCAGATCGAAACTTTGCTGTGGATCAGCCTGATCGCGGCGGCGATCGTCATCGTCGCCGTCAACGTCGGGCTGATCTACGCGGTGCGCCGCTACCGCGCCGAGCGCGGCACCAAACCGCGCCAGATGCGCGGCGGCCGCAGAATCCAGTTGCGCGTCGCCGCCGGACTTTCGGTCTTGGCGATCGCGCTAATCGCGCTCAGCATCGTTTTCACCGATCGCGCGCAACAGATTCCGAGGACCGGCCCCGCGGGACTCGCGTCGGCCCGCTCCACCCCGCTGACGATCCAGGCGACCGGGCGCCAGTGGCTGTGGCGCTACAACTACCCAAACGGAGCCTTCTCTTATTACAAACTGGTAGTCCCAGTGGACACCGCGATCGACTTGAACCTTGCCTCCACCGACGTGGTTCACACCTGGGATGTACCCGAATTGGCCGGCAAGCGCGATGCTGTACCCGGCAAGCAGAATCGGGTGGTCTTCCTGGCCGAACGGGAAGGCTCTTACAAGGGTCAGGCGGCGACCCTCTCGGGTCAGTCCTACGCGGCGATGCGGACCGAAGTCGACGTCGTCTCCCCCCAAGCCTATGAAGCATTCATCAAAACCCAAAAAGCCGAGGTCCAGGCGGCACAGAACCGAGTGGTAGGGATGATCGAAAAAGGACACATCCCTTGAGTTCGAACCCGCGCCCGGAGCTGGTTGTGGACGGATACCCGCGTCGCCGGCCGCGCTGGATCGAATTGGCGACCAGCGGCGACCACAAGGACGTAGGCCGGGTCCTGATCGCGGCCGCCTTCGGTTTTCTCTTCATCGCCGTGATCGAGATATTGCTCATGCGCCTGCAGTTGGTGATCCCCGAAAACACCTTCCTCACCCCGGTTACCTTCAACCGGATCCTCTCCTTCTACGGGGCCACCGCGATCTTCCTCTTTGCGATTCCCCTCAGCTTTGGACTTTTCTACTACCTACTGCCCCTCCAAATCGGGGCCCGTGGAACTGCGCTGCCGCGGCTCGGCCAGATGGGCATGTGCCTCTACGTTGCCGGGGCGACGGTGCTCTACGCAACCCTCCTCTTCACTCCATCTGAGGCCGGCATCAACCCCCTTGCGCCCTTATCCGAACTCGCCTACCTGCCAAACAATGGAGTCGATGCCTGGGCCACGGCAACCGGTCTGTGCACCCTCGGCTTCGTCCTCATCGCGATCAATCTGGTCGCGACGGCGCGCGGCATGCGAGCGCCGGGGATGGTCTGGCGGCGAGTGCCGGTGTTTGCCTGGGCGGCGGCGATCTGCTCCTGGCTAATGCTCGTAATCGGTCCGGTGATGCTTGCCGCGCTGGCGATGTTGCTGATCGACCGTATCTATGACGGAGTCTTCTTTAACGGCGGCTCCGGTGGGGCGCCGTTGCTGTGGCAACACATGAGCTGGATCTTTTTCACCGGTACCTACATGCTGATCCTGATCACCGCCTTCGGCGCGATCGCTGAGATCGTCCCGGTTTTCTCCCGCAAGCCTCTTTTTAACCGGGGTGCAGTGATCGGTTCGCTGGCAGCGATCGCCGTGATTGGCACCCTTGCATGGATGCAAAACATGCTGAGTGCACCGATCGGGATCGGCTGGATGTACTTCGCAATGATCATGTCACTGGCGCTAATCGTCCCCTTCGGGCTGATCGTCTTTAACCTGATCGCGACGATCATCGGTGGGACGCTGCGGCTGCGGGCGCCGCTGCTCTTTGCCCTCGGGGCGATCTCTGCGATCTCAATCGGCCTTGCCGCGGAGATTGGGCAATCGATGGTCGCTGCAGCCTGGCAGCTAGGGAGCACCACGGAGGCGACCGCGGCGACCGATTTTGCCCTGACCGGAGGTGCTGTCTTCGGTGGCTTCGCGGCGCTTTACTACTGGTTTCCGAAGATGACCGGGCGCACGATGGGCGAGAGCCTGGCGCGGATTTCCTTCTGGACGATGTCGTTGGGGATCCTCATCGCCCTCGTGCCGCTGCTGCTGGCTGGCGCCCAGCATGGAGAGGTTGCAAACGCGTATAAGTTCTTCAGCCAAACCGGCGTCACGGGCTATAACCTGATCGCTTCGATCGGCACCTTGGTCTTGGCGATCGGGATCATTATTACGCTCCTAAATGCGATTCTTAGCCGCACGGGAGGGGCCGAGGCCGGGCACGATCCCTGGGGCGGTGAATCGCTGGAGTGGCTCACCCTCTCGCCACCTGAGCCCCACAACTTCGATCTGGTTCCCGATGTCCGCAGCCCCCAGCCGATGCGCGATATTCGCGAGGCGATCGCGCATCGCAGCGCGCGGGCCCGGCTACCCGCCCGCGAGTCCCAGCCGGTAGCCTAACCGGCATGGACGCTGGCGTCGGAGCGCAGACAGCCCCCGCTCCAACGGCGACTGCGAACACGCATCGCTCAGAGACACTGGCCCTCGCCCGCGACTACCTGACGCTGACCAAGCCAAAGGTCCAGTCACTACTGCTGTTCATCACGGTGACGACGATGTACGTCGCTGGAGACCCAACCGTTGGCCTCGTTTTCCTGACCTGCTTGGGCGGCGCGCTCTCGGCTGGTGGAGCCGGCGCTATCAACCATGCATTCGATCGCGACATTGATCGCAAAATGACCCGCACCGCCCAGCGACCGGTGGCCGCCGGGCGCATCTCAGCCACGGCGGCGACCGCCTTTGGTGTGTTTTTGGGCTGCGCCTCGGTCGCCTTGCTGGCGCTGGCGGTGAATCCGCTTGCAGCGGCGCTATCGCTCTCGGGTCTACTTGGCTACGTCTGCGTCTACACCCTCTGGCTGAAGCGCTCCACGCCGCAAAACATCGTGATCGGCGGGGCCGCCGGAGCGGTCCCGCCCCTGGTCGCCTGGGCGGCGGTGACGGGGGGGCTCAGCGGCACAGCTCTCTACCTCTTCGCAATTGTTTTCTTTTGGACCCCTGCCCATTTTTGGGCCCTCTCGCTGCTGATGAAGGAGGACTATGCAAAAGCCGGGGTGCCGATGATGCCGGTCGTACGTGGAGAGGCGGAGACGCGGCGCCAAATCCTTCTCTACACGCTGCTGCTTTACGCGGTCACGCAGCTGCCCTTTTGTGCGGGGGCCTTCGGCCTCCCCTACCTGCTCGCCTCAATGACGCTGGGAGCGATATTCATCTACTGCTCGGTTCAACTGCTGCGCAGCGCCGAGCGCCGCTGGGCTCTGCGCACCTACCTGTATTCGCTCTCCTACCTCGCCCTGCTCTTTCTCGCGATGGCGCTTGACACCAGGCTCGCCTGATAGAAATCCGGTTATGGATCGCGAGAGCGCAAGGCGCAAAATGACAGCCGGCATGCTGGCGGGCGGGTTGGCTGCCGCCGTCTTTGGTCTTTCCTTCATCGTCGCCTTGCTCTATATCGCCTAGTCGCAGTCGATGAGCGAGCACCGAGAAATCCCCGAGCCAGGCGAATTGATCTACACGCCGCGTTCCTCTTGGGCGCCAGCTTTTATCGCCGCCGGGATCGCGGCGATGGTCTGCGGAATCTATGCCAACGGCTTCATCTTCCCTTCCTTCAGCTACACGATCGTCGGTGCGATCTTCTTTCTCGGCGCAATGCGAAGCCTCATTCGCGGCGCGCTCCGCGACTTCTATCGCCTGCCCCGCAAACAGCGCCTGCGCGGCGCCGTCTTGCCGGTGGAAACGATCAGGGCGCCGCGCTGAGCACTCGTTAGAGCCTCAGTCCGGGCTCATCCCCGAGGTGGCGCCATCAGAGGTCCAGACGCGAATTATGTCTCGCATCGAGAGAACTCCGACCAGATCGGCGTCCTCAAAAACAACCAGGTGGCGGACCCCGCGATGCGACATCTCCGTGGCGGCTCGCTCCAAGCTCCACTCCGGAGCAGCCGCGATTACGCTGCTGCTCATGTGTTCGGCAACCAGCTCCAGATCGGGGTCCTCCCCGCTGCCCACGGATCTAAGGATGTCGCGCTCGGTGATGATTCCCGGTGCCGGGGACTCCTGGTCGCTGACCAGCGCAGCGCCGATGCCCTTTTGCACCATCTGTTCCGCCGCCTCGCGCAGGGTATGCGAGGGACCGACCACAAGTGCCACCTCTGACATCCCGTCCCGTACCTGCATCTCGCCCTCTCTTTCATCCTCAGGGTTCGTGCCGATCGACGCAAGACTACCCCAACCCGGGTGGCCGCCAAGGGACTTGCGCAGCGGCTCTGACATATAGAATCCGCCCCGCCTCGCGCCCGATGCCCAAGCCCCCAAACCCCACCCGTGTGCTCCTTGCCCTCGCCGCGCTGGCCGCGGTTAGCTTGGGCGCGTCTGGCTGCGGAACCAGCACCGCAAATCTCGCCCGCGGACGCGTCTTGTTCGTTCAGAAATGCGGCGTCTGTCACACCCTGGCGCAAGCCGGCACAACCGCCCAGGTGGGTCCCAACCTCGACGATGCCTTCGCCGCCGCCCGGGCCGCGGGCGAGGGATCCGCGACCATCGAAGGGGTTGTCCATGCCCAGGTCGGATTCCCACGGCCGAGCAACGCTGACCCGGCGATTTCGATGCCTCACAACGTCGTCAGCGGCCAGGACCTAGACGACGTGGCCGCCTACGTCGGTAAGTACGCCGGCGTCCCCGGCGCAGCCCCGCCGACGGTCCCCGGTGGCCCCGGCGCCCAGGTCTTCGCCAACAACGGCTGCGGCGGCTGCCATACCCTCGCCGCAGCTAAATCCGGCGGAACCACGGGACCCGACTTCAACAAAGTTCTGCCCGGTCAGAGCGCGGCAATGATCAAGGAATCGATCCTCGTCCCCAACGCAAAAATCACCCCCGGCTACCCGGCCAGCGTGATGCCTGAGAACTTCAAAACGATCATCAAACCGAACGAAATCAATGAGCTTGTCGAATACCTGATCGCCTCCACCTCTAAGGGTGGAACTAGCTCGAGCTCCAAAAGCAAGGGCGGCTGAGCGCGGCCTGCGCGGCTTGGCATCATCAACCGGTGATGCGTGATCGACTCAGAAGCCGCTTGGAGATTTCGCCGCGGCGCTACGCGCAGGTGGCACTTGTTGCCCTAGGCGCCCTGGCGCTGATCGTCCTTACCGGAGCCGGCGTCCGCCTCACTGACTCCGGTCTTGGATGCCCGGACTGGCCCAAGTGCTATGGGCAACCGGTACCACCGCTGGAAACCCACGCGTTGATCGAGTACAGCAACCGCGTGTTTACCGGATTCCTAGGCATTGCGGTGATCGCCGCCAGCGTGCTTGCCTTCTTCCGCCAGCCCTACCGTCGCCACCTCGCCCTGATCGGTGCGCTGTTGCCGCTGGGGGTGATTGCGCAGGCGATCCTCGGCGCCGAGGTCGTCGAGAACCACCTCGCCCCGGGACTGGTGATGTGCCACTTCCTGCTCTCGATGTTGTTGCTCGACGCAGCCTTCGCGCTCGCCTGGTGCTCGCGATATGAGCCCTGGCAGCGGCGACGCTCCAGCGACCGCCTCAGTGTCTGGGCGATCCGTGGGTTGATTCCGATCGGCCAGCTGACGATCCTCGCAGGAACAATTGCAACCGCATCCGGGCCCCATGCCGGCGCCAACGCCGGACAGCTTGTGCCCCGCTTTACCTTCGAGGGCAAAAATACTCTGGAATGGGTGGTCCAACGACATGCGGCAATCGCCACCGTCTTTGGAATCGCCGCAATCGGAGTCTGGTTGCTGTTGCATCGCGCGGGAGGTGACCGGCGCGCGCTCAGGCCGCTGAGCGTGCTGATCGGGTTGCTGGCGCTGCAGGGCATTGTCGGCGCTGTCCAGTGGGAGTTGAAGCTGCCGACGGAGATTGTCTGGATCCACGTGGCTCTTGCCACCTTCACCTGGCTGGCGATGCTTTGGACGGTGGGCACCGCCGGGCGCATCGAGCCACGCCAAATCGCCGCTCCTTCAGCTGGCGAGGTCGATCGCCCCGAGCTCGGAATCGGTGCGGGGGCGCTTTAGGATCACTGCGCACGGGTCAGCCTAGGCTCGGGCCTTCGCGACTCTCAGCCTCGATGCTCCCGTTCTCAATCTCGATCGGCATCCTCAGCTTGGTGCAGGCCTCCTTGGTCGCCGCCCCGCGACCTCCCCGACTTGCTGCACTTGACGCCCTGCGCAGCCGTTGGTGGGCGATCGTATTACCGATCTCGATAGTTGTCGTGATCGGAGCGGTAGCGCTTGACTCGGCCTCGGCCCAGGCACTCACCTACCTCGCCCTGGTGGCAGTTCCCCCGCTCGGCGCGCTGGCGCTGGCCTCGATCGTGCGCGGCGCGCGCCCGGTCCTCGCCTTAGGGGTTTTACCGCTATTCGCGCTCGCCTGGGCCTCCCAGGGGTCACTGCCCGGTGAGGCCGCGGCCCTAGCGCTATCGGCCCTGGCTTGCATCAGCCTCGGCTGGCTCCTCGCCTGCCTGGTTCCCCCGCTCTGGCTGAAGCTTGGGATCTATGCGATGGCAGCCATCGATACCTGGCTCGTTGCCTCCGATCTCCTCCAGGCTCCAAACGCAGTCCTAAACGCAGCCTCTCCCGGCAATCTCCCACGGCTTCAATACGTGTCCTTCGGCTCGGCGCTGATGGGCTTCGGTGACCTCTTCATCGCCGCCACGCTGGGGGCGCTGCTCGCCCATGATCGAGCCGGCCAGCGGCGCGGAACAAAGCTTGCAATCGTCCTTGCGCTGAGCTTTGATCTGCTCTTCTTCGCCGTCGATGAGCTGCCTGCGACGGTCCCAATCGCCCTCACCCTCGCCCTGATTGAGCTGCGCGGCAGCCGCTACCGCGCCCTGATCCAACGGTAGCCATGCAGGGCTCCGGCGCAGACCAAAACAAGACCCCAGAGCGCCCCCACAAGCGGACGGGTCAAGAGCGTCAGAGCAATCACCGACGCGGCCGCGACCCCGACGATCAAAACCCAACGAAAGACGGCCTCCTCGGAAATGCGCATAGAAGCCAGTTGGCGGGCGCTGCTAGAGGATGTAGACGCTGGTGTAGACGACCAGCCACATGACGTCGACGAAGTGCCAGTAAATGCTGGGAATCTCGACCCCGAGATGGTCTTTTGCATCGGGGCCAAAGTGGCCGCGGAAAGCACGAATCGTGGCGAAGGTGAGCAGCATCAGGCCGACGAAGACGTGGGCTCCATGCAGGCCGGTGAGACAGTAAAAGATCGTGCCGAAGGAGAGATCGCGGGCGCTGAAGCCGAGGTGGACGTACTCGTTTAGCTGGATGAAGAGGAAGGTGGCGCCAAGCATCCAGGTAAGAACGAGGCCAAGCTTCATCCCGTTTCGATTTCCGCGCCGAATCGACTCAAGTGCGTAGTGCACGGTGAAGCTCGAAGAAACCAGGATCGCGGTATTGACCCCGGCGACCGCCACCGGCAGTTGATAAGGATGCGGCGGCCAGGCCGACGGGCTGACGACAACGCGAAGAAAGAAGTAGGAGGCAAAGAAAGCGCCAAAAAGCATTACCTCCGAGACGATGAAGAGGAGGATCCCGAGCGTCTGGCGATCGATTCGCGAACTATTGTTGGCTTCGGGAGGCCCGTGGTGCTCCTCGGCGTGCCCGAGACCAACGGTTGCGCTCTCCATCAGAGCTCTCCCCCCTTAGCCACCGCAGCGGCCACAACCGTCTCCGGGCGACCCGACTCCAAGTGCTCGACCGGCTTCTCGGTGATCTCTCGGACCCGTCCGACCAGGCCCTCCTTAAGCCATCGCGAATCCTCACCGGCGAAGGTTGAGATCAGGACCTCATCGACGCGGTAGTGCTCGATCGCGTTCTTCACAGCCTGGAATGGATCGGGGCTCATCGGCTGACCCGTCGCGTCGACTTCAGCACGGTAGAGCTCGGCCATGGTCGAGGCGAGGTCGCCGACAACCGCGGCCTCAGAGTCATCATCTGCCCGTGGGGAGATGATCGTGTAACGGTGGGGGCGCTCTGCGGCGCGCTCCTTGAGCCTGCCAAGCAGGTCGGGGGTGGCGACGGTCTTGGTAGCCACGACGAGGGTGTGGATCACGTCCCAGCGGACCGAGTCGTCCTCGATCCGTACGGGAATGTGGGTGAGCGTGGCCTGGGGCTCAAAGCGGGCCCTGGCCCACTCGACCAGATCCTTGCGGGTGAGTCCAAAGCGGGTTCCACCCAGGCAGGAGAGGAGAATCTCACCTGGCTCGTGGGCACGCACCGCGTCATCGAGCGCGAGCGCTGGATCGGGATCCATCACCTCTCCAACGGAGCCGATTCCAAACTCCGAGAGGATCGCCATCGTCACCTCGACCCTGGCCCGGGCAGCATCGCGCAATTGGCCGGTGTCGATCAGCTGGCCCACTGCGGGCTGATTCTGGGGCGCGGCGACGGCGATATAGGACACCTCCGATGCCCGCTCACGTACGGCCCCAAGCAATCTCCTCCCACCGGCGACCTCATTCAAGAAAACGAGCAGGGGACGACCTTCACCCTCGCTCATGTACTTCCCACCACGCTCGGTGCGACCGCTGGTACCTCGGCCCCTTCACCCGTCATGATCGCATGGCGGGCGCCGGGCACGCCGTACTCATAGGGGCCCCCGACGACCCGGGGGATCTCATCGAAGTTATAAATCGGTGGCGGCGAGGAAACCTGCCACTCGATCGAGTTTGCCCGCCACGGGTTCGCGCTGGCACGGGGACCGAAACGCCAGCTAACGATCATGTTGTAGAGAAAGACGAGCTGGACAGCTCCGAGGATGAAGGCGAAAACGCTGATCATCAGGTTCCAATCCGCAAATTGAGCCGCGTAGCTGGCGACGCGACGCGGCATCCCGTCCATGCCGATCCAGTGCATTGGCAAGAAGGTCCCCCAGGTACCGATCAGCGTACCCCAGAAGTGGACCCGGCCGAGCTTCTCGTCATACATTCGACCGGTCATCTTTGGAAACCAGTGATAGATGCCGGCAAAGATTGTGAAGACCGAGCCCCCGAACAAAACAAAGTGGATGTGAGCGACGATGAAGTAGGTCTGGGAGACGTGGATGTCGATCGGCACCATCCCCAGCATGACGCCGCTTATCCCGCCAATCGTGAAGGTAACGATGAAGCCCAGCGCAAATAACATCGAGGTTGAATGGAGATGGATCTTGCCGAAATAAAGCGTGCCTAACCAGGAGAAAATCTTGATCCCGGTCGGCACCGCGATCAGTAGGGTGGTGAACATCATCGGCACTCGCAGCCAGCTGAACATGCCGGCGACGAACATGTGGTGCGCCCAGACCGAGTAACTGAGCACGACGATCCCGAGCAGCGCCAGCGCCATTAATCGGTAGCCGAAGATCGGCTTTCGGGCATGGGTCGATATGACCTCGGAGATGATTCCGAAACCGGGCAGCATCATGATGTATACCGCTGGGTGTGAGTAAAACCAGAAGATGTGTTGGTAGCTGACTACGTCCCCGCCGCCGGTGAACTGGAAGAAGTTGGTGTGCAGGAGACGGTCAAAGAGGACCATGAACTGAACGCCGGCGATGAACGGTGTCGCGGCGACGACCAGAAGCGAGGTCGAGAGGTTCGCCCAGACCAACAACGGCATTCGCCAGAAGTTCATACCAGGGGCCCGCATGGTGATGATCGTGACCAAGAAGTTGAGCGCGGTAGCGATCGAGGAGGCGCCGGCGAACTGCACGCCGAGATTGAAGAAGGACTGCCCCAAGGGCGCCCCTGTGGAGAGTGGCGCGTAGCCGGTCCAGCCCCCATCAAAGGCGCCCCCGGGCGCCAGGAAGCTGCCAACGAAGAGCAGGCCGGCGATCGGCAGCATCCAGAAGCTGAGCGCATTGAGGCGCGGGAAGGCCATGTCCGGAGCGCCGATCATCAGCGGCAAGACGTAGTTGGCGATCCCAGCGAAAACGGGGATCACGAAGACGAAAATCATCAACGCCGCGTGGACGGAGAAAAGGCTGTTGTAGGTGCTGGGATCGACGATTTCGTTGCCGGGCTGGGAGAGCTGCGCGCGGATCAGCATCGCCAAGGCACCGCCGACGAAAAAGAAGAAGAAGGTCGTGCAGATGTACTGGATGCCGATCACCTTGTGATCGGTGTTGAAGCGAAAGTAATCGCGCCAACTTTTGGCCCCGTGCTGGGCATGATCCTCAGGGATGGTCGGCATGCCGATCGCCCAGCGCAGCCAATAATCGAAGCAGCCAAAGCCGAGCAGGAAACCCAGCGGCGTGGTGATCAGCGGCACGACCACTTGCGGATAGCCGTTCTGGGCAGTTTGGTAAATCGGCAGTCCCGAAATAGCCCGCAACGAGATCACCAAGCCGAAACCGAAAGCGCCAAATAACACCGCCCCCAGCGCCCCTCGAATCCAGCCCGGCTGCTTGATCGCACTGGCCATCAGATCGCCTCCATTATGTCCCGCCAGCCGTCAGCGGGGCTGGATTGGTTTCGGTGTCCTGCCTAATCGCTTCTTTGTAGGGCGGCGGAACCTTCTCTTTCAGACTCGAGACCCACTCTCGGAAGCGGGCCGGGGACTCAACAACGACTTTGGCTCGCATCGTCGAGTGTCCAAACCCGCACAGTTCGGTGCAGATCGCCTGATAGGTCCCGATCCTGTCAGGCGTGATCACCGCAGTCGTCGTTATCCCGGGGACGTTGTCTTTCTTGATCCGCCACTCCGGCACCCAGAAGGCGTGAATCACGTCCATCGAATGCATCCTGAAGATGATCTGGCGATTGTCTGGCACTCGCAGTTCTCCGGGAGACCAGACGTCGCCTTTGCCAGGGTAGCCAAAGCTCCACGCGTACTGCTGGGAGAAAACATCGACAGTCATCGGATTCTTGCCGACGTGTTCGATTTCGTTCAGCACCTTCCAGCTATATGCGCCGCCGAAGAGAACGATGATCGTCGGGATCACTGTCCAGGCGATCTCCAAGCGCGTGTTGCCGTGGATCGGCTCACCGTCAGATTCATCGCCCGGTTTGACTCTGAATTTCTTCAGCGCATAGGCAAGAGCCACCACGACGAGCGAGAAGACGATCGAGGAGAGAACGATCATCACGTTGAGCAGGTTGTCGATCTTTGGCGCCGCGGTCGAGGCCTCCACGCCGTTCCAATTGATCGAGAGCATCACCGCCGAGATCGCCACCGCCAAAGCGAGCGTCGCGGCGAGCATTTTTACTATCGGCAGGCGGCCGTACATAGCGCGGCGAGCATTCTATTGAAGCTGCGGCGGGACGCGGATGAGCCCAAATGACGCTCCGCACGAGCTGCCTCTGCCGTCCCTGAGGATCCTCGCTCCAAAGCGGCGAAGCACACGATCGGCGGGGCCCTCCCAGCTCCAAAGCAGGCGCCCGTCTTCCCCAGAGTGTCCCCCGTAGCTACCCGCCCTCCCTTGGGAACGCGCTCTGCAGCTGAGTGCCTAGAGCTCCGGTCCCGATCTCGAGATTTGAATCTGGATGACTTGCTAGGCCGTGATCTGCTTCCACAGAAGAGAAGCCTCACCCGATAACCCTGGCGGGCGCCTTCCCTGGCGAGCCTGGCGTAGTGGATCCTGCGCTCGGGCCGTCCAGTATGTAGCGCGAAACTCAGGGTTCTGTCTGGGAGCCACCCCCCTCATTGCCCCTCCCGGAGGCTGGGGCCGGAAGGAGCTCCGTTCCCACTTTTGGGGTGGACGTGGCATTATTGTGGGCGCCGTGAATCCGAGACAGCTCTACCGGTTGCGGGCACCCGCCTCGGGCCGCGAGGCACTTGCCTATGCGCAGGAGGGTACCGTCTATGTCGACCGCGAGACCGGCGAGGAGATGGAGCCGGTGGCGATGGTTCTGCCGCTGGCGCCCTCGGCCTCTGCCCTCCCGCGCAGTCCGGATAACCTTCGTGCCTGTCGGCGCTGCGACCAGTTGATCGGCCTTGATGTCAGCGACTGCCCCTATTGCGGGCTGCGCCAAGAGGCTCTTGACCCTGGTCCCTGAGCAGCTTGCTCAGGGCTTCTTGACCACGGTCGCCGTGTAGAGCAGCCGGGCGTTTGAGTAGTAGCAGCCGTAGGTCTTTGTCTTGCCGGTCACTTGCTGGGGATGGCCGTTTTTGATGTCGTTTTTGGAGGCACAGTGCTTTGGCAGGCGGCTCCCACGCCATGTTTCATTCGAGGCCACATTGAAGGCAAACATCGGTGCCCAGGTCGGAACCGTCAGCGCCACCGTCTGACCGGTGAGGACGGTAAGTGGGCGCTGGAGGGCGAAGATCACGGTGCTGCCGAAATACGGGTTGAGAACCTCGACCGGACCCTGGCGGACCAGAACGTACTGGGGCGGGTTGGCCGACTTGACCTGGCGCAGGACGCTAATCCTCGCCTTCGAAGGTTGGCCGAGGAATTCATCGAAAAAGCCGACCTCGTTGGTGCTCGTCGCCGAGTTCTTGGTCGAAGGTCGGGAGAGGGTGATCGACCAGGCGACGATTTTGCCTTCAAATGGCGCCACGTAGGGTTTGGCAATCCCGGCGGCGAGCGTCTGGAAGCCGGTTATGTGGCCCTCCACTCGGCACGGAGTGATCTCGACGTTGTTGACGATCTTGCCCGGACATGAGGGTGCTGGTGTCGTCGGCGTCTGCCCGAGCACGATCACCCTCGCCGGGGCTGACTCAGCCGCCCCCGGCAGGCAGAACACAACCACGGCCGCAAGCAGGCAGGTGCTGAGCCCCGCGGCTACCAGTGCCCGCATTCCCACTATTTTGGATTTCATTGTCTTAAAGGCCATCGACTCCTAGGCAACACCGGGTCGGTCCCCTGGTTGCGGCGCCGATTCTGCCGTCCGCGGCGTCGAAATGCGCCGCAGTCGGTACCCGTGCACGATCCCGGCCATCGCGCCTCTGTAGGGTTGCCCCGGCCAGATGGAGGCCTTCAACCGCGCAGATGATTTCATCCCGGCCGGGCTCGCCTCCCTCGGAATCGAAGCCGACGAGCTGGACCTGGCGGTCATGGGCGCTGCCCACGCGCTCTTTTGGCCGCCGATCCTCGAGCTGCTCGCACTAGACACCAGCGCTGCGCCCCCAGAGCGCTGCCCTGACCTCTCAAGAGCGCCTCAGTCCGCATGAACGCCCTCGACCTGGGCCTAATGGAGCAGGCGACGGCAATCGGTGCCGGTGATCTGGACCCCGGCGATCTGCTCGATGCCGCGCTAGAGCGAATCGAGCAACGAAATCCCGCGGTCAACGCCGTCGTCGAGACCTTTCCTGAGCGCTCCCGCGAGATGCTCGCGACGGCGCCGCAGGGACCGCTGCGCGGCGTCCCGGTGGTGATCAAGGACGAGTGGCCGTTGCCGTGGCGCGCCCAGCGTTTCGGTGCCGCTGAAATGTTCGCCCCAACGCAACCGGCTGAGTCAGGGCCCTACCGCGCGCTGCGCGGTGCCGGCGCCGTAATCATCGGTGTCGCCAATATGCACGAGCTCGGCTCCAGCAGTACCGGCAACTTCTCCATCTACGGTGCTGCACGCAATCCGTGGGACACGGATCGCTGTCCGGGCGGCTCCTCCAGCGGCCCCGCCGCCGCCGTCGCCTCGCGCCTGGTCGCCGGAGCCGTTGGTGCCGACGGGATCGGATCGATCCGCTTCCCCGCCGCCTACTGCGGGCTGACCGGACTGAAGCCGACCTTCGGCCGCGCGGCGATGGCGGGGCACCATATGGCCTCGATCTCGACCACTATCGTCTCCGGGCCGCTTTGTGCCGACGCAACCGACTGCCGGCTGCTGGGGTCGGTCCTTTGCAGTGAAGAGCTTCTCTCCCCTGGGGTGGCCGGCCTGCGGATTGGGGTGGTCCGCGACAGCGTCTCTGAGGACGTCACGGCCGAGGTCGGTGATGCCTGTGGGTCGGCGATAGAGGCCCTGCGGGCCGCGACCGGTGGGGTGGTGGGAGAGATCTCACTTGCCGATATCGAGGCGGCGGCGTTGGCGACGGTGCTGATCGCCAACACCGAGGCCATGGGAAACATCTCCCCCGAGCAGCTCAACCACCTCGATCCCGAACTCAGCCCGGTCAATCGCGGCTTCATCAAATACCGAATGCTTTTGCCGGCAGCAGCAAGCGTCAAGTCCTATCGCCTCCGCACCTTGATGCGGCAGCGGCTGGCGGGCATTTTTAAGGAATTTGACGTAATCGCCTGGCCGACGGTTCCCGCGGTCGCTCCACCGCTGGACGCACCGCTGGTGGAGCTGCCATCGGGCACGCTGAGCGCTGATCAGGCAAATGTTCGCGGCGCCGGGCTTGCCAATCTGACCGGGATCCCGGCACTGAGCGTCCCAGTCGGCCTCGGCGCTGGCGATCTGCCTATCGGCCTTCAGCTACAAGCAGCCTGGGGTCGGGACGAGTTGCTCTTGGATGCCGGGGAGGCGCTCGAGCAAGCCAACGGGCGCCGCTGGGTTGATGCGCTATCCCCGCTTGCCCGACCCGCATCCCCTGGAGCATGATGGCGGCGATTTTGGTCGAGGGACTCCAGCGCAGCTTCGACGACGTGCTGGCGGTACGCGGCGTCGACCTCGAGGTCAAGGAGGGAGCGATCTATGGCTTTCTCGGCCCCAACGGAGCCGGTAAGACGACAACCGTGCGAATGCTGACAACCCTCTTGCTTCCCACCGGCGGTCATGCCACCGTCGCCGGACACGATGTGGTCAAGGAAGCGCGCGCAGTGCGCGCGACTATCGGCGTCGCCCTCCAAGAGGCCGCGCTTGACCCTCTGATGACTGGCCGCGAGCTGATCCGGTTGCAGGCGACACTGCAGGGCATCCCGACGGCGGAGGGCAAGCGCCGCGCCGATGACCTGCTCGAACGGGTTGACCTCGCCGCCGCGGCGGACCGAAGGGTCGGTTCCTACTCGGGCGGAATGCAGCGCCGCCTTGACCTTGCCGCGGCTCTCGTCCACGAACCCCGCATTCTCTTCCTCGATGAGCCAACCACCGGCCTGGACCCGGTCAGCCGCAAAACGATCTGGGAGGAGGTACGGGCCCTCAACAACGATGGAACAACAGTGTTCCTCACCACCCAGTACCTTGAGGAGGCCGATCAGCTCGCCGACGACGTTGCGATCATCGACAGCGGGATGATCGTTGCCGAAGGAACACCGGCATCCCTGAAAGCCGAGATCGGCCACCCCCACATCCAGCTTCAGCTGGCCGAGGGCTCGGTCTCTGAGGCCGAGGAGGTCTGCGCCAGGATTGGCAGGTTGTCGCCTTCCCGAAACGGGCAGGTATTCGTCGAGGTCGAGCACGGAGCCGCCGACATTCCGCGCGTTGTACTGGCACTGGATGAGGCCGGCATTGAGGTCGAGTCGCTGGAGCTGGTCCGCCCGACGCTCGATGACGTCTTCGTCGAGAAGACCGGCTATCACCTGGAGAGCGAGATCGAGGAAAAGAGCGAGAAGGAGTCGATCAAGGCTTGAGCGGCGCCACCGAAACCCTTCGCCCCCTGCCCCGGCCTGAGGCGTCAAGGTTCAGTGCCGGCTCCATTGGCGCTCTTAGGGCAAACCTGAGGGTGATCAAAGCGCTTGGCCTGCGCTCGATCCGCCAGACCTTCCGCCGCCCTCAGCTGGTTTCACCGATCATCGTCTTTCCAACCCTGCTCCTGGCAATCCAAACGGGCGGTGCGGGCGCCGCGATCCATTTACCCGGCTTCCCGCCCGTTCAGAGCTTCCTGCAGTTCATGCTGGCCGGAGCAATGATGCAGTCGCTGATGCTGGCCGGAAACAGCGGCGGCATCGCGCTGGCAATCGACATTGAGATCGGCTTCACCGACCGCCTCTTCGCGGCTCCGATTTCGCGCTTTACGATCGTTCTTGGTCGCCTCGCGGGTACCGCGGCCCTGGGGCTCTTGTCGGCGCTTTGGTTTCTGGCAATCGGACTCATCTTTGGCGCCGAAATCCAGGGCGGAGTCCCAGGAGCACTGATCGCGATTGTGCTGGTCACCACTGCCGCGCTGGCGGTCGGCGGGATCGTCGCCGCGATCGCACTGAGAACGGGCAGCGCCAGCGTCGTTCAGGGCCTCTTCCCCCTAGTCCTTGTCGTCCTCTTTCTCTCCTCGGCCTTCTTCCCCGAGAACCTGATGATCCAGCCGGCGAGGACTATCGCCGAATACAACCCGCTGAGCCTCGTGGTCAACGGGATCCGCAACCCGATGATCTCGGGAATCAGCGCCTCCGAAACGCTCGCCGCGGTGGCGACAATCACCGCGATCGCCGCGCTTGGGCTCGTGCTCAGCGCAGGTGCCCTGCGCCACCGGCTGCGGGTCGGCTGATGGAAGCCGTGGCCCTGGTCCCGCCCTGGCGCCGCAACCTGGCGACGATCGCCGCCTTGGTCGCCCGCGCTAAGAACGAGCTGCTGCGGGTCCCGGGGGCGGCAATCCCCGGTGTCTTGGCACCTACCATCTTTTTCCTTGGGCTAAACGGTGTCTTCGGCGCCCTCACCCATCTCAAAGGCTTCACCACCGGCAGCTATGAGAGCTACATCGTCCCCGTCAGCATGCTGCAGGGAGCCGGGTTTACCGGCGCCGCGGCCGGCGTCAATCTGGCCCGCGATATCGAGCAGGGCTGGCTTGACCGACTGCTCGTCTCCCCCGCACCGCGCTGGGTCCTGCTCGCCGGCACCGTTCTCGCCGCAAGCGCTCGCTCCCTGATCCCAGCGACCTTTGTCTTTTGCGTGGCGCTCGCGCTCGGGGCCTCATTTCCTGGGATCGACGGTCTCCTCATCACCTACTTCATGGTCGCCTCGATGGCCGCCATTGCGGCCTGCTGGGGTTCGATGCTTGCACTGCGCTTCAAAAGCCAATCGGCGGCTCCACTGATGCAGGCGGGGACGATGGCGGTAATCCTCACCACCACCGCCTATGCACCGCTTATCCTGCTGCAGGGCTGGCTGCAAAAGGTGGCGCGCGTGAACCCGGTGACTCAGGTGATCGAAGCAGCGCGGCAGGGTTTTCTGGGCGGCGTCAGCTGGGCCAATACTTGGCCTGGGTTACTGGCCCTGATCGGAATGGGCGCCATCCTCGGGACGCTGGCCCTACGCGAGATGCGCCGCACCGCACTTTGATCGGCCGATGAGCACCCCAAAATTTCTTCCCCCCTGCCGTCCATTCTTGGCGGAGAAGACCCCGATGTCTGCCTCCTCGGCCTCATGCTCAGATCGGCGCGAGTGCTTGCCGCAACATGCTCTGAGGCGTTGCGGCAGCTGAGCCCTGAGCCGGCCGAGGCGGTGGCTGAGATCGCCGAGGCGGTCCTACGCCAGAACTGGCTGGCGGGCAGACGCGGCAAGACGACCTTCGCCTACACCCGCCCCAGCCCCGGCCGCTACCCCTGGCAGTGGTATTGGGACTCCTGCTTCGCGGCGATCGTCTGGCGGCGATTTGACTCCTCGCGGGCACGGACCGAGCTTGAGACACTGCTCGCCGCGCAGCGGCCCGACGGCTTCCTTGGCCACACCATCTTCTGGGATCGCCCAGTAACTTTGAGCCGGTTGCTCTTCTACAACGTCGCCTCGCGTCAGGCCTTTCAGACCGAGACGATCCAGCCGCCGCTTTTGGCCTGGGCCTGGTCGATAGCGGTCGGTGACCCAGCCGCGGAGCCGAGGATTGCTGCCCATCTGGATTGGTTGGCAAAAAACCGCGACCTCGACGGAGACGGTCTGCTCTGGATAGTCCAGCCCGATGAGTCCGGGCTCGACGCCTCGCCCAAGTTCGACCCCGTTTGGGGGAGGCGTGCCAACGCGAGGATCGGCTTTCCAGCCCTGGTCCAACGCAACCGCCACCTCGGCTTTGACGCGCGGAGAATCGCTCTTCGGGGTGGTCCCGTGCTGTGTGAGACACTGGTCAACACGATGTGGTCGCTGTCACTGCAGGCGCTCGGCAGGCCTTCCGCCACCCCGGCGCTGATCGAGCGCCTCTGGGATGAGCGCCTCGGACTTTTTCTCGACGAGGTCCGCCCGGGCGCCGCGAGACCAGCGGTGATCACCTGGGCGGCGCTCTCACCACTTTGCCTGCCCGACCTTCCCGAGCAGATCGGACGCCGTATGATCGAGGAGCACCTGCTGAGCGATCGCGAGTTCGCGACCCCGGTTTCCCCGCCCTCGGTTGCCGCCTGCGAGCCGAGCTACCAACCGGGCGGCGCCCGCGGTCTGATCCGCCGCTACTGGCGGGGTCCAACCTGGATCAACTCTGCCTGGATGGTCTGGTTGGGGATGCTCAGACTCGGCTATGAGGAGGAGGCTGCTCGTTTGGTCCGTGGCCTGCTCGACGCGGTCAAGCGAGAAGGTCTTCGCGAGTACTATGACCCGCGCAACGGGCGCGGACTGGGGGCCAAGGGCTTTGCCTGGTCGGCGCTGATTGCCGAGTTGGCCGATCCCGACCCCAACGCCAGGTCGAGCTATTTGTAGCGGTAAGTGATCCGACCGCGGTCGAGGTCATAAGGTGAGAGCTCGATCTTGACCCGATCGCCGGGCAGGATCCGGATGTAGTGACGGCGCATCTTGCCGGAGATGTGACCAAGCACGTCGTGGCCGTTGTCAAGTTTGACTCGGAACATCGTGTTGGGGAGGGCCTCGGTGATCTCACCCTCCATTTCAATCTTTTCCTCTTTGGACATGCGGCGGCCAGCGTACCTGACCGGGTAAGGAGTGGCTCAACCGTTAAGCCCTCGGGCGTACGCGACCGCCTCGGTGCGGTTGCGTACCGCACCGCAGTACTGCGCCGCTGCGAGCTGGGCCAAGAGCTGTCCCAGCTCCGGCCCTTCCTGGATCCCGAGCTCCTCAGCCAGCTCATTGCCGCGCAGCAGCGGCGTCGGCGGGCCATCTCGGCGCCAGTCCAAAGCGGCCGCGAGCATCTCCCTGGCGAGCGCGAGGTGGGCCTCGATCGCCCCTTGCGTCGCAAGCGCTCCGCTGCCGCGAGCCGCGAGCCGATCGGCGACGGTGAGCAGGGTGACGTCGGCGCCGACCGGATCGGTAGCGCGCAGATACTCATATACCCGACGGCGCGGTAGCGGCGCCTCGTGGACAAGGAAGCCGAGTCGGAGATGGTGCAGGGTAAGCGCCCGCAGGTGCTGGGTCAGCCTGCGGCTCGCGTGCAGCCTTGAGCAAAGGATGGCGACGATCTCGGCCCCATCGCGGTCGTGTCCAATGAAGGTGACGTTACCGGCGCGCTCGGTACGCGTTGGCGGCTTACCGACGTCGTGAAGGAGAGCGCCGAATCGCAACGCGGTTGCGCGCGTAAATTGATCGGCGAGCGGCTCTGCGAGCAGCTCGCCGACCTGAGCCGCGCGATCGCCCGCGAAGCGCGGCAGATCGGACTCAACCTCCAGTGTGTGTGCAAGCACCTCCAGCGTGTGCCCGTAGACGTCGAGGTGGTGGTTTGGCCCCTGTCGGACTCCGCGCAGTGCCGCCACCTCGGGCAAGACAAACTCGATGATCTGCAGTTCGTCGAGCAGAGCCAGCCCGCGCAACGGCTCGGGACCGCCGATCAGAGCTCCCAGCTCGACCAGCTGTCTCTCCCCCGCGGCCTCCTTGACGCGGGGAGCCTCGGCGCGGGCGAGGTTGACGGTCGCGGGCTCAATCGTCAGTCCAAGCTCGGCCGCGATCCGCGCGGCACGCAGCAAGCGCAGCGGGTCGGCGGCGAAACTATCGGCGCCAACCGCTCGCAGGAGGCCGCGATCAAGGTCAGCAAGTCCGCCGTGGGGGTCAATCGCCTCTCCGCCGGGGAGCGGTAGAGCGAGCGCCCCGATCGTGAAGTCACGCCTCCCCAAATCCACCTCAATCGTCTCCCCGCGCAGGGGCGAGGAATCGACTTGCCAGGTGCCGTCGGCGGCCGTTGCCCGCCAGGTCCCGAAATCAGCAGAGAGCTCAAATGCGTGCCCCTTGCCAGCCGCGGCGATCGCCCGCGCGATCGCCGCGGGATCGCCGCTAACGGCGAGGTCAAGATCACTCACCGCACGCCCGAGGGCGGCATCACGGAGTGCGCCGCCGACGATCCACACCTGCCCTGCGCCCTGCAGCGCGCGGCGGACAAACTGCACCGAGGGCGCCGCCGCCAGCCGCTCAGCCAGACTCACGCGCGAACCCGCGGCACCCGAGCCGAGATTGCACAGGTGACCTCGTAGTTGATCGTGGCGAGCCTCATCGCGACCTCCTCGGCGCGGATCGCCTCTTTCCCCTGGGCCCCAATCAGGACGGCCTCCTCTCCCCGCCTTATCTCGGAGGTGGGGCCTAGATCAACGGTCAGGTTGTCCATCGAGACGGTGCCAACGACGGGGTGGCGTCGACCCCCGATCAAGACCTCGGCATTGTTGGAGAGGCCGCGACGGACCCCATCACCGTAGCCGAGCGGCAACACCCCAACCCAGGTATCGACCGGAGCCCGCCAGGTCCGTCCGTAACCAGCGCTGCGACCTGCCGCGAAGCGCTTCACGTCGGCGACGTAGGAATGCAGCGACATCGCCGGTGAGAGGCCGTGCTCGGCGGGGTCTCCCTGGAATGGATCGAGCCCATAGATTGCAACACCGCAGCGAGCCATATCGAAATGTGAGTGCGGATCGCGCAGCACGGCGGCGCTATTTGCAGCGTGTACGGTCACCGTCGGAAACTCGGAGCGAACCTCCGCGGCGAGGGGGCTGAAGCGCGAGAGCTGCTCGTCAAAGAAGTCAGATTCGAGCTCATCAGCCGTGGCGAAGTGCGTCCAGATGCCGGCCAATTCGAGATCGGGATCCTCGGCGCTGGCCCGCACCAAGCCCAGCACCTGGCCAGGGTCAGCGTTGCCGAGGCGTCCCATCCCGCTGTCGTACTTGATGTGAACCCGCGCCGGGCGCCCCTGGGCTCGGGCACGGGCGGAGAGCAAGCGGCGGAAGTCCTCGCCCCATACGGCAATCTCTGAACCTGCCGAAAGCGAAACGTCGATCTCCTCAGGGTTCAGAGCCCCCATCGTCAATAGGGGAACGTGCTGAAAACGACGGCCAATCTCAGCGGCCTCGGCTGCGGTCGCGACGGCCAATCTGGAGGCACCGCCGGCGAGCGCTGCGGAGGCACAGTCATCAGCCCCGTGGCCGTATCCGTCGGCCTTGACCACCGCACATAACTCGCTGTCGCGGCCCAGCACACCCCGCAGTCGCACACAGTTTGCCCGCACAGCGTCGAGGTCGATTCGGGCGAGTGCCCGCGCCATGATCAGCCGTCGAGAAGCGCGGCGAGCGCATCGGCCCGGGTGACAATGCCTGCAAGGTGACCATCGGCATCGACCACCGGGAGGTGGTTGTGGTGTTTGTCGGCGATCGTCTGTGCAACCGAGTCGACGCGCTGATCGACGCGGACGACCGTCGGCTCGGCGCTCATCAGCTCGAAAACCTTGATCGCAAATGCTTTATTCAAACGCTCCTCAAATCCCTTCATCGAGCCGATAAAGACGACCCCGCCCATGATGTTTAGGTAATGGGGAAGGTGCAGGTCAGACTCCTCTCCGCTGAGAATCAGATCAGACTCACTGACGATCCCGATCACCTTGCGCTGTGCATCGATCACCGCGATCGCGCCGAGGTCGGTCTTGGCAAGAAGGTCGATCGCGGCACGGGCATCATCATCGGGGGAAAGCGCAGGCGCCGCGGCGTCCATAATTTCTGCCGCGATCTTCACCGGCGAGGGGCAGCGCAGCTAGCCTTGCGACGGCCGTCTGGAGACCGAAATTGATCTGGAGTCATTTGCTCCGGCGAGGTTATTCGACGCCGCTCTCAGGTCGCATCCCCGCCGCGATCGATGCGATCACATCGGTCGCGATCACCGACTCGGCGGCGCCGATTTGGCGTGCCGCGTGGCGCCCGGCACGGGCGTGCGCATAGACCGCAGCACAGGCCGCGGCAAAGGGCTCAAGCCCGCGAGCAAGGAGCGCTGCGGTGATCCCCGAGAGGACGTCACCGGTACCGGCGGTGGCAAGCGCTGGCGCGCTGAGACCGTTTACCGCCACCCGCTCTCCGTCGGTGATGATCGTGTCATCACCCTTCAAGACGACGATCGCGGAGGCAGAGGCGGAGGCCTCACGAGCTGCAGCAAGTCGATGGGCTGAGATTTGTTCAGCCGGGCGCTCAAGCAGCCTCCCGAGCTCGCCCTCATGGGGAGTGAGCACGGTCGGGGCCTCGCGGGCGGCGAGTCGTCGCGCTGCGCCGGCAAACGCGTTCAAACCGTCGGCGTCGATCGTCAGCGGAACCTCGATCTCCCTGGCCGCTTCGCGCGCTAGCTCCAGCGAAGCTGGATTTCTCCCCAGGCCGGGCCCAAGCACTCCCGCCGCGGCGCGCCGGAAAGCATCCAACAGGGCAGTCAAAGACGGGGGCGCCAGAAAACCGCCTCCAGCGGGGCAACCCACCGACATCACCTCGGGCGCTCCCTGCTCAAAGATCGCCTCCAACTCCGCCGGCACGACGACGGTCGCATATCCAGCTCCGGCGCGGATAGCAGCCTGTGAGGACATCCGCACCGCTCCGGTTAGGCCACGTGAGCCACCTGCAATCGCAACCTGACCGGAGGAGAACTTGGTCGAGCGCGGTCCCCGCCGCGGAGCCAGCTCCAAAACCTCAGGGCCGATTAACCCAGCGATCGGCTCCCCCGGCGGGTGTTCTGCAATTCCAATCGGGGCGACGCTCAAATTACCCGTGAGCCACTTTCCCGGCGCTATCAGCTGTCCTAGCTTCGCCGCGTGGAAGCTGACCGTTACCGCCGCCTGGACCGCCGCCCCCTCAACCTCTCCGCTTGAGGCATCGATTCCCGAGGCGATGTCACAGGCGACCGCCGGGGCTGGACAACGGTTGATCGCATCAATCCCCGCCACTGCCGGCCCCCGCGGGGATCCGCTGAATCCGGTGCCAAAGATCGCATCCACCACCACCCCCGAGCCAGCCAAACGGGCATCGAGGCGATCGCTGACGTGCTCGGCTTGAAAGCGCTTCAGGTTCGCGCTCGCGTCAGGGCTCAGCTCCTCACTCGGCCAAAGCAGGAGGGCCTCAACTCGATAGCCGATCCGAGCCAGATGGCGCGCGGCGACGAGCCCATCCCCCCCGTTGTTCCCCTTCCCGCAAAGAACCCGCACAGGCCCCTCTGGCTTGAGCCGAGCGACTGCCTCGGCAACCGCCCGCCCAGCTGCCTCCATCAGCTCCAGCGAGGCAATCCCCTGCTCCTTGGTCGCCCAGCGATCGATCGCGCGCATTCCCTCGGCGTCATACAGCGGTTGTAGCCAGGACTCCACCACTGCCAGACTAAACCGCCAGACCCGTGCGATTGCCACGGCGAGAGACCGCTGCCCTGCGGCGGCGCCTGATCGGGCCCCGTTGCTAGGAGTGGGGAAGCGAAGCGGCGACCGCGGCGGCGAAGTCGCGAGAGTGGGTGAGGGAGATCTCGATCCTCTTGCCCGCCGCCACCCGTGCCGCGTGGCCACTGAGCCGAACTCGAGGGGGTTGATCGGCGAGAACCTCGACCTCTGAAAAGCCGAACCCCTGCGAGATTCCAAGCGCCTTGATTACCGCCTCCTTGGCGGCGAAGCGAGCGGCGAGGTGGCGAGCAGGCCGGGCATGGGAGTACGCATATCCGCGCTCGGACTCGGTGAAGACGCGCTCGGCAAGGCGCGGATGGCGATCCAGCGCTCGCTCCAGCCGATCGATCTCCAAGAGGTCTACACCGATCCCCATTCGCCGCCCCTACTTATCGAAACCGATGATCAGCTTGGTCGTCGCAAGGTTGCTTTGTTCGCCGCTACCGAGCGCGAGGAAGCGGGCTTTTGAGAGGTAGGGCCTGGCGATCTGCAGGTCCGGATCGGCGCTTGAATCAAGCGATTCAGCCAGGGTTAGCGCCCCCTGAGCGTCGACGAAACCGCTGATCGGAGTCGAGCCGAGCGACTTGCTCGCTTCCTTGTAGGTGGGGTCCCCGGCAAGGGTCGAAGTGGAGGCTCCTGATTCCAGCCCCGCCAGGGTGGCGCTCAGCCCATAGCCAATCGCGATCCGCTGTCCACTTGTGGCGACGACCAGTGGATTGTGACCGAGCTGCGGGCTCCTCACCGAGAAGCCGCTCGCCTTGCCGGTTACCGCGGTCAGACCCGCTAAACCTGCATGGCGGAGGAAAAGGCCAATGTTGGAGACGGTTTCGCTGGCTTGGGAGGCGCTCTTGGTGGTCAAGACCGCCGCACCGGAGAGGTTTGCGTGATTGTTCCCCTCGGCGAAGATCCCGGCATCCTCAATCGAACCGGCGATCTTGTCGAGGTTGATCCCCGCCTGTTCAAGTGTGCTCTCGAGTTGGTGGGGGGGGACGTTGGGTGGAATGCCGGTGGCGTCGATGCCATCGATGGCCATCTTCAGCTGGGCGCCGAAACCCGAGGCGGCGAAGGCAGCCAGCGATTCAGACGGCAACGAGCCGAGCAGATCGGTGGCACTCCCGCTCGAGGTCTTGACCCCACCCGCATTGGTGCTGAGATCGAGCTCGATCTGGTCGGAGCCGGGCACCACGCTTGCCGCCGCAGTTGCGTCGCTTGGATTGAAACCGATCGCCTTCAAGACCTGCAGGGTCTGGCTCGTCGTTGGAGTGGCGGCCTGCTGGATCAGGCCGCCGATATCAACGTAGACGTCGATCAGGCTTTCAGCCGGCTCGGCGGCGACGGCACTGGTGTAGCGACTCGCCTGAGCAAGCGATTCTCCCTGGGAGGCGTCCACCGCATTTTTGAATGCCTGTTCGTTTTCACCGAAGACGAGGAACTTGCCGAGCAGCCCTACGGTAGAGCCGTCGGAGCCGTCGACCTTGTAGTCAACCCCCTTGTAGGAGGCAGATTTGACCGCTGTTGTGCTCGACTTGCCCAGCTTCTCGATGAATTCCTGGGTTTCGCCGGTATCGGTGCTCTGCACGATCGCTCCCAGGCCGCTGAAATTGGAGCCGTCGTAGTGTTCGAAGAAGATCCCCGCCTTTTCGCCGAGCCAGGGCTCAATATCCTTGGCGTAATTGACCTTTTCGCCATGTTCAGCAAGTGCGGCTTCGAGTTTGGCAATGATCATCGCGCCGGGATCTTCGATCCCGGCGACATTCTTTGACAGCGATTCGACGTGACTCTTCAGCGCACCCTGGGGGCGGATCACGGCTTCGATAAAAAGTGGCGAGACCGGCGGTGCCACGCTTGCAGGGCCTGCGGCCGAGCTTGAGCCGCCGCCGCAGCCGGCGAGAACAAGCGCGGCCAGTGCGACGATTAGTGCAGCAACGGAGACGAGACGGGCCCTCACCGCCGACAGCCTATCTGGACAGCTACTCGACGGTCACCGTCTTTGCCAGGTTTCGCGGCTGATCGACGTTGAGATTGCGCGCACGGGCGATGCCATAGGCGAGCAGCTGTAGTGGCAAGATCGCGACAATCGGCTGCAGGATCCAGTCGGTCCTCGCCACCTCGATCGTCTCGGTGGCGATCTCTGCGACCCGATCTGAACCCTCGGTGGCGATCACGATGGTGTCTGCCCCCCGGGCCCGAACCTCCTCGACATTGGAGAGAACCTTCTCGAGCACCGGACTGTCGGTGGCAACGCAGACCACTGGTGTCGATTCATCGAGCAGCGCGATTGGCCCGTGCTTCATCTCACCGGCCGCGTAGGCATCGGTCGGGATATAGGAGATCTCCTTCAGCTTCAGCGCTCCCTCCAGGCAGACCGGGAGTCCGATATGGCGTCCGAGGTAGAGAAAGAAGTGCTGGGCATGGTGGGTCATGGAGACCTCCGCGACCTGATCTTCAACCGCGGCTATCGTCTTCTCGATCTTCGATGGAAGCGCCTTCAGTTCGGCGACCAACTCGGTGATCCGCTCGGCTGCGAGCGTCCCGCGCAGCTCGGCCAACCGCAAGCCGATCAAATACATCGCCGCGACCTGAGCGAGGAACGTCTTGGTCGCCGCGACCCCGATCTCCAAACCGGCCCGGGTGTAGAGGACGGCGTCGGCGTCGCGGGTCGCCTGACTGCCCATGATGTTTGTGATCGCCAGCACGGTGGCGCCCGCCTCGCGGGCGAGCCGGATCGCCGCCAGCGTATCCGCGGTCTCACCTGACTGGGTGATGCCGATCACCAGATCGCCGGGTCCAATGACGGGGTTGCGATAGCGGTACTCGGAGGCTATGTCCATCTCAACCGGGACCCGCGCCCATTCCTCGATCGCGTAGCGGCCGATCAGGCCCGCGTGATAGGAGGTGCCGCAGGCGACGATCACGATCCGTCGCAGATCGCGCAGAAAGGAATCATCGAGCTCGACCTCTGAGAGATCGACACCATCGTCGCGGGGGAGTCGGTCGGCGATCGTCTCCGCCACCGCGTCAGGTTGTTCGTGGATCTCCTTCAGCATGAAGGTCTCATAACCCCCTTTCTCAGCGGCATCCTCATCCCAGGCAATCTCCTCCGCCTCCCGCCGCACCGGCGCACCCTGCTGATCGAGGATCTTCACCCCGGATGCTTCGATCGTGATGATCTCGCCGTTTTCGATCAGGATCGCCTTTCGGGTCTGGGCGAGGAATGCTGGGATCGCGGAGGCGAGGAAGGTCTCCCCCTCGCCGATGCCCGCTACCAGCGGGCACTCCTTGCGCGCTCCAACTAGCCGCTCGGGCTCCTCGGCGTGCATCGCGACAAAGGCATAATGACCGCGCAATTGCGCGAAGCAGGCGCGGACCGCGGCGGTCATCTCGCCTTCATAGCTGCGCTCGATCAGGTGGGCGACGATCTCGGCGTCGGTCTCGGAGCTGAAAACGTGCCCTTCAGCCTCCAGCTCGCGGCGCAACGTCGCGTGGTTCTCGACAATGCCATTGAGGACGATGTGGATGCGATCGGAACAATCTCCGTGAGGGTGGGCATTCTCCTCAGTGACACGGCCATGGGTGGCCCACCGAGTATGGGCAACGCCGGTCGTCGCCGCCGCGGCGGCCACCGCGACCCCGCCGCGGCCGTCATGCTCGGCTACGGCGGCCCGTAGATTGGAGAGGTTGCCGACCGCGCGGACACTGTCAATCCGCCCGTCCTCGATCACCGAGACGCCGGCTGAGTCATAGCCGCGGTACTCGAGCTTCTCCAGCCCCGCCACCAAAAGGTCGCGACAGGGACGACCGCCCACATATCCGACAATGCCACACATGAAGACGAAGAAGGGTAGAGGGCCGGCGCTCTTAGCCCAGCTCGCGCCCGAGGACGCCGACGAGACGCTGGCAAACCGCCTCGGCCTCGACGGGGCTTGGCGCCTCGACCATGACCCGCACCAGCGGCTCGGTGCCGGAGGGACGCAGCAGCACCCGGCCGCGGCCCTCGAGGCTCGCCTGCTCGCGCTCGACGGCCTCCCAGACCGCACCGGCCCCGGCAAGTGCCTCGCGGTCGGCGAGCTTAACGTTGACCAGGGTCTGGGGCAGCCTTTTCATCGGAATCGCCTCAGCCAAGCTGCGCGATCCCAGCTCGCGCAGGGTTATCAGCGCCGCGGCGATCCCGTCGCCGGTGAGACTGAAGGCCGCGGAGATGATGTGTCCGGACTGCTCACCGCCAAGCGCGCGCTGTCCACTGCGCATCTCATCGAGCACGTAGCGATCTCCGACTTGGGTAACCGCGACCTCGATTCCGGCCTCCCCCATAGCCCGATGAAAGCCGTAATTGCTCATCACGGTGACGGCGACGCCGCCGGGAAGCTCGCCTCGAGCCGCCATCCCGACCGCGGCAAGAGCAATCAGCTCGTCGCCATCGTGGGGCTGCCCGTCGGCATCGACAGCTAAAACGCGGTCGCCGTCTCCATCAAAGGCGAAGCCGATCATCGCATCGGAGTTGGCGACGCGCTCCGACAGCGCCCCGATCTCAGTCGAGCCACAATCGCGGTTGATGTTGCGCCCATCCGGCTGCACGCCGATCGCCTCCACCTCTGCTCCAAGTCGCTCAAAAATCGCCGGCGCGGCACGGTGGGTTGCGCCGTTGGCGCAGTCGAGTATCACCCTGCACCCCGCCAGATTGAGCGGAAAGGCGGCTTGGAGGGCGCGCAGGTAGTCCTCAAGGCCGCCGCTTAGCTCGCGCACCCGCCCCGGCGCGGTGACGACGGCCGGGATGCCGATCAGCGCCTCTATCTCAGCCTCGGCCCGATCGTCGAGCTTGGTGCCCTCGGCGGAGAAGAACTTGATCCCGTTATCGGTATAGGGATTATGAGAGGCGGAGACGACCGCCGCCAGATCGAAGCCCAGCCGCTTGACGAGGATCGCCGCCGCCGGGGTCGGGAGCACCCCGCCGAGCAGCGCATCCCCACCGGCGGCGGCGATCCCGGCGGCAAGGGCGGCCTCCAGCATCGGCCCCGACTCGCGGGTGTCGCGAACGATCAGTACCTGGGGACGCTCGACCCCCACCGAACTCGTGGCCGCTCTTCCCAGCGCGGTAGCCAGCTCGGCGCTGAGGAAGGCCCCAGCCTCTCCTCGGACCCCGTCGGTTCCAAAGAGCTTGCGCTCTCCACTCAAGGCTTGGGCACCAATCAGCGCTTTGAGAACTGCGGCCGCTTGCGGGCCTTCTTCAAGCCTGCCTTGCGGCGCTCCTTAACGCGTGCATCCCGAGTCAGAAAACCGCGCCGCTTGAGGTCTCCCCGCAGATCTGGGTCGATCTCGGTCAGCGCCCGAGCGATCCCGTGGCGGACCGCGCCGGCCTGACCGCTGATCCCGCCGCCGTGGACCAAGACGCGGACATCGACGTTGCCCTCATAGCCCGAGGCAACAAGCGCTTGGAGGGCCATCGTTTGGTGCAGCGGCCTCGGGAAGAACTCCTCGAGTGCGCGACGGTTGACTTCAAATTTGCCCTCGCCAGGTGAAAGCGTGACGCGAGCAATCGCGCTCTTGCGCTTTCCGGTTGCCAGGTACCGGGCACCGCTCTCCATCTGGGCCGGGGCGCGACTGGCGGTATCGGGCTCCTCGGCCCCGCCCACCAGCTCGGCCTCGCGCCGGGCCCGCTCCTCCTCCTCAGCTTCGAGTCGGGCCCGCTCCTCAGCACTGAGCGGCGCAGCCTCGGGCTCAACCACGATCGGCTCGAGGTGCGCGCCGGGAATCAGATCAACTTTTTTCTCCCGAGCCTGTGCCGGCACAGGCTCCTCACCCGCCTCGCTCAACTCGGGTGAAGATTGATCTTGCTCGCCGGGCTGATCAGCGAGCGACTCGGCGCCACCCTCTGCAGGATCGAGAGATGGGGCTTGAGTGAAGGACGCACCCTCCTCGGCCGACTCTCCCTCCGCGCCATCGGCAGGCGCGGCGTCGCCCTGCTCAGAGCTCTGCTCGGGCCCGGAATCGCTTTCAGGCTCGATCCTGTCCTCGGGTGGAGTGCCTGCCTCAGTTGCCCGCTCGGGAACCTCGACGCCGTTGTCATCGGCAAGCTCAGCATCTTCAGCCTGCGGGTTGCGCTCAGTTTTATCTTCTTCTGTCATCTCTCGATTTCCATCGGTTTGGGCTGCTGGGCGGCGTGAGGGTGCTCGGGACCGGCGTAGATCTTCAGCTTGCTCAGCTGCTGGCGTGCAAGGCGGTTTCGAGGAAGCATCCCCTTGACCGCCTTGCGAATTACTTCCTCGGGGCGCCGATCGAGCATCTCAGCCAGCGTACGGGACTTGATCCCTCCCGGGTAGCCGCTATGTCGCCAATAGACCTTCTGCGCCAACTTGTCGCCGGTGACGCGGATTTTCTCCGCATTGACGACGACGATGAAGTCTCCGGTATCGATGTGCGGCGTGTATTGGGGCTTTCGCTTACCGCGCAGCGCGTCGGCAATCTGAGTCGCCAGACGGCCGAGTGTCTGCCCCTCAGCGTCGATCACGTACCAGTCACGCTGGCGGTCGGTGGGGGTGGCGACATAGGTCTTCAAGAGCCGCTGGATGATAGGGAACCCAGCCGCTCGAGGCTCCGGCAGCGATCGCAGAGACCGCGAAGCACCACATCGTGGGCGGTGAGATCGAAGCGAACCTCCACTGCGGCGCGGCTGATTGCAAGCTCCAGCTTGGAGTCCTCAAACGGCACCACCCGTCCGGAGTGCCGACATATTGCATGGTGGTGATGATGCTCGCCGTTCGACTCAACCCGCTCATAGCTCGCGGTGCCGCGGGCCACCTCGAGGCGCTGAACCAAACCGAGCTGCTCAAGCTGCTCCAGCGCGCGATAGACGCTTGCCCGGCCGACTCCCGGAGTGCGATGGTGGAGGTCTTGATCAATCTCAATTGCGGTGACCGCACAGTCCTGGCGCGGCACCGCAGCCAGCCACGAGAGCGGCGCTGAGGACTAAGGAAGCAAGCAGGGCAGGGGTAAATCCGCAGCGCGGTCGAGGCATCGTGTCTCCTTGCTGGTCTCAGCGGAGGCCAAGCCTAACACGATAGTGAGACTCATTCTCTTTACTTCGAGCGACAGTCCTTGCCCGACTACTCCCACTCAATCGTCGCCGGAGGCTTTGAGGAGATGTCAAGGGCGACCCGATTGACGTCGCTGATCTCGTTGATAATCCGACTCGAAACGCGCTCCAACAGGTCGTAGGGAAGCCGGGCCCAATCGGCGGTCATCGCATCATCTGAGGTCACCGCGCGGATCACGATCGGATAGGCATAGGTTCGGCCGTCGCCTTGGACGCCGACCGAGCGCACCACGGGAAGCACGCAAAAGGACTGCCAGAGCTGTCGATAGAGCTCGGCAGAGCGAATCTCCTCTTGCAAAATCGCGTCAGCCGCCCGCAGGATGTCGAGCCTTTCCTTATTTACCTCACCGCCGACAATGCGAATCGCGAGCCCCGGACCGGGGAAGGGCTGTCGCCAGACAATCCGATCGGGGAGCCCCAGCTCGGTGCCAACCGCGCGAACCTCGTCCTTAAACAACATCCGCAGGGGCTCGACAAGCTCAAATTCGAGATCCTCGGGCAGCCCACCGACGTTGTGGTGGGACTTGATCGTTTCCGCACCAGAGCTAGCACCCGACTCGATGACGTCGGAGTAAAGGGTCCCCTGGACCAGGTAGCCAACGTCATCGAGCTTCACCGCCTCCTCCTCAAAGACGCGGATGAACTCCTCGCCGATGATCTTTCGCTTGCGCTCTGGATCCTCAACGCCGCCAAGCCGGGCGAGAAAGCGCGCTTCGGCCTCGACGTGGACCAGGGGAATACCGAACTGTGCAAACGCCTCAACCACCTGCTCGCCCTCATTCATCCGCATCAGGCCATGGTCGACGAAGACGCAGGTCAGCCTCTCCCCCACCGCGCGGTGGACGAGCAGCGCCGCAACCGAGGAGTCGACCCCGCCGGAGAGGCCGCAGATCACGCGTCCGTCACCGACCTGGGCCCTGACCAGCGCCACTTGTTCGGCGATCACCGATTGCGGCGACCAGCGTTGCTGACAGCCGCTCACCCCTCGTAGAAAGCGGGTCAGAATCTCGGTTCCATAGGGCGTGTGTACAACCTCGGGATGAAACTGAATGCCGTATAGGCCGCGCTCCGAGGCCTCACAGGCTGCCACCGGAGAACCCGGGCTTGAAGCTATCGCGACAAAATCCTCGGGGGCCTCAAAGACCGCATCGCGATGGCTCATCCAACACTGTTGCTCCGTCGGCAGGCCACCGAGCAGGCTGCCGCCACCTGCCCGCACGATCAGCTCCGTGCGACCGAACTCCCCGGCCTCTGCCGCCTCTACCCTGCCACCGAGAGCCTGGACCATCGCCTGCATCCCGTAACAGATCCCCAGCATCGGGATTCCCAGATCCAAGAGCTCGACGGGAAATGGTGGAGCCCCCGGCTCATAGACCGAGGCGGGCCCACCCGACAAAACCAGTGCCCTCGGAGCCCGCGCGCGGATCGTCTGCACCGGGGTGCTCGAGGCCAGCAGCTCGGCAAAGACCCCACACTCACGAATTCGCCTTGCAATCAGCTGTGAATACTGGCCGCCGAAGTCGAGTACGAGGACCTCCTCTCGGGCCGTCGCTTGGGAGTCCTCGAAATCGCTGCCGCCGCTGGGCGCCGATGTGGCGGCAGCCCCGGGTGCAGGGGATATCTGATCGACTGCCAGCGCGGGCCGGGGTCCCGCCTCTTTCGGATCGGTGGAGATCTCTCCCTGCTCACACTCCGATGCGCCGGCGGGGCGCTCAGTCATCCGAAACAGCGACCCCCGCTGAAACGGCTGCACGGCCATTTGAACCCATCCCCACCGACTGCTCGTTTTGCAGCCTCTTACCCTCGCTCATCAGAGCTGGAGCGACCATCACCTCGGCCCGTTGGAAGGAGCGGATGTCCTCATAGCCGCAGGTAGCCATCGAGGTTTTCAGGGCACCCATCAAGTTGAAGGTGCCGTCATTCTCCTGCGCAGGTCCAAGCAGGATTTGCTCCATGGTTCCATCCTGATTTGTGGTAACCCGCGTGCCCCGCGGCAAGGACGGGTGAAAGGTAGCCATGCCCCAGTGGAAGCCGCGGCCGGGCGCCTCCTTGGCGCGGGCCAGCGGCGATCCAACCATCACCGCATCGGCCCCACAGGCGATGGCCTTGGAGACATCTCCCCCGGTCCGCATCCCACCATCGGCGATCACGTTCACGTATTCACCCGTCTCCAGCATGTGCTGAGCCCGGGCAGCAGCCACATCCGCGATCGCGGTCGCCTGCGGAACTCCGATCCCGAGCACTCCGCGCGTCGTGCAGGCGGCGCCGGGGCCGACACCGACCAGCACCCCAACCGCACCGGTCCGCATCAGATGCAGGCCGGTCGAGTAGGAAGCGCAGCCGCCGACAATGGTTGGAACCGGCACCTCGGAGATGAACTCCTTCAGGTTTAGCGGCTCGACCGTAGTCGATACGTGTTCAGCGGAGATCACGGTGCCCTGGATGACGAGAATGTCCAAACCGGCCTCGACCGCTACCTCGAAGTGCTCGCGCACCTTCTGCGGTGTCAGCGAACCGCAGGCGACCGCGCCACGAGCCTTGATCTCTGCGACCCGTCGTCCGATCAGCTCGGCCTTGACCGGCTCGCTGTAGACCTCCTGCATCAATCGCGTGGCAAGGTGCTTAGGCGCGGAGGCGATTCGCTCCAGCTCCTCCTCGGCGTTCTCAAAGCGGGTCCAAATCCCCTCCAGATTGAGCACCCCAAGACCGCCCAACTCGCTGACCAAGCCCGCCGTGTGGGGGCTGACCACGCCGTCCATCGCCGAGGCGACCAGCGGCAAATCGAAGCGGTAGGGGCCCAGGGTCCAACTAATGTCTATGTCGTCAGGATCGCGTGTGCGGCGCGACGGGACGATCGCGATGTCGTCAAATCCGTAGGCGCGCCGCCCCTTCTTGCCGCGACCGATATCGATCTCCAATTAAGTCCTCCAAGGTGGCGTTGAATAGCCAGCCTACACTTCAGCCGGGACCTCCAATTCGTGCACCGCCACCTCGCCGAGCAAGCGCTCGACCTGGTTGATGTCCACTGCACCCGCACCAAAGTGCTGGGTCGACTCCGCGCCGCAGGCAACGCCGTAGGCCAGGCACTGATCCGACGGGCGTTCCTCATAGCGAGCCGCCACGTACCCGGCCACAAAGGCATCGCCGGAACCGACCGTGGAAACCGGGTCAAGGGCCTCGGTACGGATGTCTAGGAAACGCCGGCCAGAACCCTCACCAACTACCGCGACGCAGCCGTTTGGAAGGGTGATAGCCGCTTCGCCAGCGCCCAGGCGGACGAGCTCGGAGAGTCCTTCGGCAAGATCGGCCGGATCGGCGAACTCTTGGCCGACAAGCTCCTCGGCCTCGCGCTCGTTGGGGGTTACGACCGAGGCTCCGGCGCGCAGCCCCGCGAGCATCGCCTCCCCCTCCGCGTCAAGGACGACGATCACGCCGCGCCCCCTTAGGTCCTTGACCAGGCGCGCGTAGAGGTCATCGCCAGCGCCGGGTGGAAGACTCCCCGCCAAGACGCAGATCTTGGCGCCCTCAGCGAGGTAGGCGATCCGCTCAAAAAGGACCTCGACCTCCTCTGGACTGACCGCCGGACCGCGCTCGTTGATCTCGGTCTGCTCTCCAGAGGTGGGATCGATCACCGCGAGGTTGATCCGAGTCTCGGCCGCAATCCGGGTGAAATCAGTGAGCACCGACTCTTCGCTGAGCTGCTCAAGTACCCGCGCCCCGGTCGGCCCGCCGGCAAAGCCGGTAGCGATTACTGGGCGCCCCAGCATGCTCAGAGCACGGGCGACGTTGATTCCCTTGCCACCGGCCACGGTACGACTCTCCACCGCCCGGTGGCGACGACCAAGTCGAAAGTTCGGTACCGCGACGGTGCGATCAATCGCCGCGTTTAGCGTCACCGTCAGGATCATCCCCCCACGCCCTTGCCGCGACTCCGATCGCCTACGGCTCCAAACTGCTTGGGACTCAACCCGACCAGCTCCTCTCGATCGCCCGGCGGTGCCCGCGGCGCCACCGCAATGCCGGAGCTATCACTATCACGAAAGCGATCAGGGCGAGCTCAGTTGGGTTATCGCCGATCGAGCTCCCTGCATCGGCCTCCGCGCCTGCCGGGGGAATCGAGCCAGCAGCACGCAGCGGCACCGTTGCCGCCCTCCAGTCGCCGACAAAGACGGTGACGTGACCGATCGGTGCACCGCGATGTATTGGCGCCTGCACCGCGCTCGGCGCGTCGATGCGCAGAGAAAGCCGCTGACCGTGGCGAACGGTGACCTTCACCGTGCGCGGGCTGATCAGGGCCAGATCTCCGCCGGCGTTGCCGATCTTTACCTCCGCGAGACGCTGGCCGCTGCGCAGCGCCGTGCGGCGCCTGTAGAGGGAGAAGCCGTAGTTGAGGAGCCGAAAGTTGTCGCTGAAGCGATCCTCGTCGGTGGGGGCCCCGACTGCCGCAGAAATCAGCTCGACCCCCTTGCGGCGACCCGATCCGACCAGAACGTATCCAGCGCCAGAGGTGTGACCGGTCTTTACCCCGTTGACCCAGGGCGCCATGCGCAGCAGCTGGTTGATGCTGATGATCCGCCGCGGGGGGCGCAGGCTGCGCAAGACCGCGCTGCGAGAATCGGCGACCTTGGCGAAGGCCGGTATCTGCAGCAGATGCTGCGCCAGGGTTGTCAGATCGCGGGCGCTTGAGTAATTGCCGCGCTGATCGAGTCCGATCGGATTTGCGTAGTGGGTATTGGCCAGGCCCAGCGCCCTCGCCCGCCTGTTCATCTGGCGCACGAAGCGCCTTTCGGACCCAGCTGCTGCAATTGCGAGGTCATAGGCGGCATCGTTGCCGCTGACCAAGACCATTCCGTAAAGGAGATCGCGAACGCTGATTCGCTCGCCCGCGCGCAAACCGAGCAATGATTCACCGTGGCTTGCATGGTAGGGCGCCGCCCGCACGATCTTTTCCAAAGGCAACTCATGTAATGCCACCCAGGCCGTCATCAGCTTGGTGGTGCTGGCGACAGGCAGCTCGCGCGATGCGGCATGAGAGGTAAGTACTTCACCGGTGCGGGCGTCGATCAGCGCCCAAGCTCGAGCCTCGACCCGAGGTTGGCGCGCAAGCGCGCCCGGCGCAGACATCAGCGCCAGTCCCACTGCAAGCAGGATCGCAGCGCAGTGGCGGCGGTTCATCGGACTATCTGACCGAGTTGCAGCGGTCGCGGATCCGCCGGAAGGAGGCGCCACCGAGCACCTAGCGCAGCTTCAATTTCTGGCCGGAGACGAGGATCTGGGGATCGACCCTCGGATTCAACGCCTGAATCCGAACCACCGAGACCCCGGTCTTGTGCGCAATCGAGGTCAGCGTGTCGCCATTTTTGACGACATAGGCCGATGGCGTGTGAAGAGCTCTGCGCGAGGCTCCGGCGCCTGATGCTCTGCCCGCCTGCGCCGCTGTCCGCGTGCCCGTCGCACCGCCCCCTCCACTCGAGGAGGAGACGACCAAGAGCACCACGATGAGGCCACCGACAAGGGCGATCGTGGCGAAGATCCGGGCTGGGGCTTTGTTGCGTTTGTGCATTGGGCTGGGCGCCGGCTCGGATGGGCGACTCCGATCGTATAACCGCTCGGGGTCTAATCAAGCGGTAGAAATGTCCCAAACCGCGGTCCGCAGCGCCTCGGCGGCGGCGGCAGGGTCAGAAGCGGAGCTGATTCCTCTCGAGGAGGAAACGAGGGCGGCGGCGGGACCGGCGCTAAAGGCAGTGCCGAGGCCCTCGACTCGCCCGCCCTGGGCTCCGACGCCGGGAATGAGGAAGATTGAGCGCGGCATCAACTCCCGCAGACCGCCAAGGTGCTCGGGTTCGGTGGCACCGATCACCGCTCCGACACCGCTCAGGCCACACTCACCGACAAGCTGCCCACCCAGCTCATCGACGATTGCCGCGAGGCGCTCGTGCAGGGGCCTTTTTGGAGTAGGCAGGTCCTGGATCTGGGCGGCGCCAGGATTGCTGGTCCGAACCAGGACAAAGACTCCGGCCGCCACCTTCGCCGCCGCGTCCAGCAGAGGCGCAAGGGCGTCGTTGCCGAGCAAGGGGTTCGTCGTGAAGGCGTCGACACCAAGCCCCTTGACCGGACCCCACGGGGTCGGAGTCTCGCCGACCAGCGCCTGGGCGTAGGCGCTGGCGGTGACCGGTACGTCGCCGCGCTTACCGTCGGCGATCGTCAACAGACCCGCATCCCGAGCAGCATCGCAAACCTCGGCAAGGGCGGCCCAACCCGGCGCGCCAAGACGCTCGAAACAGGCAAGCTGGGGCTTGACCGCGACGCAGCTCGGACCAACCCGGGCAATCAGTGAGCGGCAGTAGGTCGAAACGGCAGCCCCGGCCTGCTCCGCGGCCCCACCACCGTTGGCGACCTCGACCTCTACGTCCAGTTTCGCGGGATCGGGGTCGAGGCCGAGACAGATCTGGCTGCGGCGTTGCTCAACAAGCGCCGCGAGCCGATCCGCAAAAGGCGTCAGCGACTCAGCCGCCCTTGACCTTTGACTTAAGCGCCGAGCCAGCGGAAAAGCGAGGAACTTTGCCGCCGGGGATGGTGATCCGCTCGCCGGTGCGTGGGTTCACCCCCTGGCGGGGGCCGCGTGCGGCGACGTGGAACTTGCCAAAGCCCGTGAAGCTGACCTCCCCACCGCCGCTTAGCGTCTCGGTGATCGCCTCGAGCACTGCGTCCACCGCATCGGCGGCGGCCTTCTTGCTTCCAACCCGCTCATCGCCGGCAAGTTGATCGAGAAACTCAGCCTTTGTCACGTCGAAATTCCTCCTGGTCAAGCCTCCGCCCTCGACGAGGGCTCGGGGGGATTGAAGACGGCCGCAATCTAACAGTGGATTCGGCGTAAGCGTCAGGAGCCGCCAATTGTCATCTCTCCGACCAGCAGCGACGGGGTTTTGACCGAGCCTCCAAAAGGGACCCAACGCGCGTCGGAGCCAGCCGCAGCAACGCAGCCCAGCATCGAGCTGAGATCGCTCGCAATCGTGAACTCGCGCAGGGGCTCGGCCAGCTCACCGCCGCGGATCGCCCGACCCGAGGCGCCGACCGAGAAGACCCCCGAGACCGGGTTGATACCTGAGTGAAGCCCTGCCACATCGGTGATGTAGACGCCATCCCCAACCTCGGCTATGAGCTCTAGGAGGGAGTACGAGCCGCTGCCAACGACCAGGTTGGAAGCCGAGACCGAGGGCTGGGAGCGATAGCCGCTGCGACCGGCGCTGCCGGTTGAGATAGCGCCAGCCCTTTGCGCTGTATAGGTGTCGTGCAGGTAGGTATGCAGCCGTCCGTCTTCGATCAGCGCGGTGCGCCGCCGCGGAACGCCCTCACCGTCAAAGGGGGAGGAGGCGGGCCCGGCCGGATCCAAACCGTCATCGTGCAAGGCCAGGATTGAGCTGGCGATCTCCTCACCGAGCCGCTCGGCAAATGGCGAGCGACCGCGCTGCACCGCATCGGCGCCCAAGGTGACGCCGAGCAGGCCGGCGAAGCTGGCGGCGACGGTCGGGTCAAGGAGGACCGGGCAGGAGCGCGAGGCGGGCTTGCGGGCGCCAATCATCGCCGCGGCGCGCTCGGCACCCTCGGCCCCGATTGCCGCCGGGTCGAGCCCCGCCGGGCCTCGGGCGAGACCGAAACCGAGGCCGCTCTCACGGCCGCCCTCACCCTCGGCCAGCGCCTGCAGGTAGGCATAGGCGCTGGAGGACTCAAACTCGCCGCTGACCCCGGTGGAGGAGGAGATCGCGACACGCTCGGCAGAGTCAGCGTAGACCGCCGTCTCAACTCCGGCGATGCGTGGGTCAGCAGCCAGCGCCGCGCGCTCGACCGAAAGCGCCAACTCCGCGACCCGGTCGGTCGTCCAGGCGGCGACCGAGGGATCGCGGAGCCCCGCCAGCGAAGTGACCTGCATGGGCTGCGGAGGGGCGGTGAACTCGTCCTCGTCGGCCACCCGCGCCGCCTCGGCCGCGCCTGCGGCGATCGCCGCCAGACCAGGATCGGATGGATCGGTGCCGTAGGCATAGCCGACGCGGTCACCGAGCCATGCGCGGACGCCAATCCCTCGCTGGGTCGCCGCCGTCAGACTTTCAACCTCTCCAGCATGAACCCGCACCTCCCGTCCCTTCTCCTCGCTGGCATAGGCTTCGGCCTCACTGGCACCAGCTGCCAAAGCAGCCGCCACGGCACCCGCAGCCGCCTCGCCAAGAGTGTTCAAACCTCTGTCCCCCCGACGGTCATCTTCCGTACGCGCACGTGGCCCTGGCCGGTCCCCACTGGCACCGTCTGGCCGCCCTTGCCGCAGAAGCCGGTCTTCATCTCAAAGTCGCTGCCGACGGCGTCGATCGCGGCCAGAGCCTGCAGGCAATTGCCGATCAGGGTCGCTCCCCGACACGGCCTTGTGACCTTGCCCGCCTCGATCAAGTAGCCCTCAGAAACCCCGAAGACGAAATCGCCGGTAGCGGGGTCGACCTGACCGCCGGCGAAGGAAACCGCGTAAAAGCCGCGCTCCACCTCAGCGATGATCTCCTCGGGCGCCGCCTCCCCAGGGGCGATATAGGTGTTGGTCATGCGCGGGATCGGGAGCTGGCGAAAGCTCTCGCGCCGCCCATTGGCGGTCGAGGCGACCCCGTCGCGGCGGGCACAAAGGCGGTCATAGAGGAACGAAACCAGCCGGCCATTTTCGATTACCCGAGTTTTCTGGCTGGGAGTTCCCTCGTCGTCGATGCCGTCGGTTCCCCACTCGCCCGGCAGTCGACCATCGTCATAGGCACTGAGCAATGGTCCGGCCACCAGCTCGCCGAGCTTCTCTGCATAGACGCTTGCCCCCTTCTGAACATGGTCAGCCTCGAGGCCATGACCGGTCATCTCGTGAAAGAGGACCCCTCCAAAGCCACCGCCGACCACAACCGGCATCGAGCCAGCCGGGGCGGGGTCTGCCTCCAGCAGCGCTAGTGCCTTATTCGAAGCCTGCGCGGCGATCCGCGCCGGATCGCTCTCAAGAAGCTCGAAGCCACGGTGCGCCCCGAGGGTCTCAAACCCTGTCTGGACCAGGTTTTCTCGGCGCGCCACCGCCTGGGCTCCGAGCCGGACACGAGTTCGATCATCGCTGCTGAAGCAACCCTCGGAGTTGGCTACCGCCACCTCACGCCGAGCCTCCGTGTAGGAGGCCGAGAACTGAGCCACCTCCCCGCCGGCACCTCGACCTCGCTCATCGAGCTCGCGCAGCAGGGTCGCCTTGCGCTCGGCGGGAACGTCCTCGGGACGGCGCTCGATCGATTGGGGAGGCGCGGCGTTGAGCGCCTCAAGCGCCCGCGGCTTGACCGAAACCCCGCGCAGAGCCGAGGCAGCCTCTGCTGCCGCGCGCTCAAGATCTGCGGGGTCGAGGCCGTCAACGTGGGCGAAGTAGGTCGTTCCCTGGCTGAGGACCCGCACCCCGGCGCCCTCCTCTAGGCCGGCTCGAACCGACTCAATCCGCGACTCATCGATGGACAGCGATAGCCCGCGACGGCGTTCGGCGAAGAGCTCGGCAAATTCACCGCCGCTCGCCAAGGCGCGGGCGAGGACGCGGGCAGCAACATCGGAATCGATCAAAGCGCCCGGCGTACTCATCAGCGCGCCCGTTTCCCTGCCACCTCAATCAGGCGCCCGGCTGCAGCGAACAATTCAGCCCCGGCGATCGATTCGCTTCCCTGATCGGCGCTGCGTCCCTCGCTGTAGTAGAGGCGGGCAAACGGACGGCGAGCGACGCGGCGCCGACGCATGAAGGCGGCAGCCTCGTCGGCATAGCCCGAAACTCGGTCAAAGAGGACGCGGTGCGGCTTGGGGGTCATCCTCGTTCTGCTCCGATTTCGGCACCCAGCTCGCGTAGGACGGCGCGCATATCAAAGAGCATCAGCGAGGCGAGTGCGAAGCGCTCGGTGACCGCGACGGCGACCAGTCCTGCGGCGCGTACGGCAAAGACCTCCCCTTTCTGGGTGGCGATGTGGAGCTGCTCGACGGGCGAAGATCCGGCCCGATCGGCGATCGCGAGCAAATGTGAAGCATCCTCGCGCCAGCGCTCCCGATCACCAGCCGCCGCTAGTACCGCGCCATCTGAATCGAAGATAACGCCGCCTCGCAGGTCAGGGGACATCTCGGCCAGATAGGCGAGTGCCTGATCGGCAGCATCGGGTGAAACAAGGTCGGTGGCGCCACCGTCGGGCATCTGAGGGAAAATAGCGGTCCGTGTCCCTGGCTCGAGCATCCTGGATCACCGTCGTCTTGGTTTGCGCGATAGCCGTCGTGTTGTTCGCGCTGGGCGGCTACACCGGCTACTCGATCACAGTCGGTGCCGTCGGGCTCGCCGCTGCGGTCAATCTCTTGCCCTCGCCTTAGCGCCGATCTAGCCTGAGCGGTAGGGACCCGGAGCCGCCTGAGGCTCTCGAAATGAAGTTTCGGGCTCCGCGTGGATCAGAACCTCGGCCGTCGGTATCTCTGCTTCGATTTGCTCACGCATCCGGTGAGCGAGATCGTGGGCGCGCTCAAGCGTGGTGCCGGACCGATACTGAACGTGGAGGTCGATGTAGCGGCGGGGCCCAGCACGTCGAGCGCGCAGCTTGTGGTAGCCGGCCACCTCGGCCGTACGAGCCGCTGCAATCGCCGCCTCGATGCGATCCATCTCTGAGTCGGGAAGAGCTTCATCGACAAGTACGCCGGACGAGCGCCTGATGATCCTCAAACCGGCAACGACGATCGCGGCGGCAACGAGAAGTGCGGTGATTGAGTCAAAGGCGGCGTCGCCGGTGATTTGGACCAGCGCGAGGCCCACCAGCACACCCGCCGAGGTGAACGCATCGGTCCGAAGGTGCGCGGCATCGCCCTCCAGGGCTGGGGACTCGTGCGCCTTGGCCTGGCGTAAAAGGACCGCGGAGACGCCCAGGTTGGCCAGTACCGAGAACCCCATCACCGCCATCCCCACGCCCAGGGACTCGACCGTTGCTCCCACCACCAACCGGTGAGTAGCCTCGAAGACGATGATTGCGGCTCCAACCAAAATCAGCATCCCCTCAATCGTCGCGGCGAGGCTCTCGACCTTCTCGTGACCGTAGGGGTGATCGGCGTCAGCCGGCTCGTCGGCTTTTCGAACCGAGACAAAGGCAATCACCGAGGCGACGAGATCGATCAACGAATGGACCGCCTCGGTGACAATTGCGATCGAACCGGTGATTGCCCCGGCGGCGAGCTTGATCGCGATCAGCAGCGCATTGGAGGCAATTGAAAGAGCCGCCGCGCCACTTTTGGTTCGAATCACCGAGGACGCTCCAATGTCTTTATCCCGAGGTGAGCCGCAAGCGCTCGTGCCGCCCGGCCACGATGACTAATGGCGTGCTTTTCACGCGCACTCAGCTCCGCCATCGTGCGCAGATCGCCAGGGCCGGTGTCGACGGGGATAAAGGCCGGGTCATAGCCAAAACCGCCCGCTCCACGCGGAACCTCACTCAGCGAGCCTGCACAGCGGCCCTCGAAGGTGCGCTCGACCCCGTGCTCATCGATCAGCGCGATCACGCAAACATAGGCGACACCGCGCCCTCCACCCGCTTCGCCCACCTCGCGCAGCAGCTTTTCGAGATTCTCGCGCTCACTTGCATGCTCCCCGGCGTAGCGGGCCGAGCGAATACCGGGCCGCCCGTTGAGCGCATCGGCCTCGATGCCCGAGTCATCGGCAAGGGCCACCTCGCCGCTGACCAAACGAGCGGCCCGCGCCTTGATCAGCGCATTTGCGGCGAAGCTGTCGCCATCCTCAGGCGGCAGCTCAAACCCCGGCGGGAGCGGGCGCAGCGGAACACCTACCAGGATCTCGGCCAGCTCCCGCAGCTTGTGTTGATTGCGGGTGGCGAGGATCAAATGACCCGCTCCTGCACCTCCCGCAGACGGGCGATCCCGCCCTCGGCAAGGCCAAGTAGCTGATCGAGTGAGGTGCGTGAGAGTGGCGTGCGCTCGGCGGTCGCCTGCACCTCGACCAAGCCGCCGTCGCCGGTCATCACCACGTTCGCATCAACCTCCGCGGAAGAGTCCTCAGAGTAATCGAGGTCGCAAAGTGCCCGGCCATCGACCATCCCGACGCTGACCGCCGCAACGGAGCCATTGAGGGGCATCCTCTCGATCGCTCGAGCGTCGAGCAGCTTTTGGAAAGCCTGGCGCAGCGCCACGTAGCCGCCCGTTATCGCCGCGCAACGCGTCCCCCCATCGGCTTGTAGCACATCGCAGTCGACGTAGATACTGCGCTCTCCGATTGCCTCAAAGTCGACGATCACCCGCAGCGAGCGACCGATCAGGCGCTGGATCTCGACCCCGCGCCCATCCTGCTTTCCGCGCGAGACATCGCGTGCCTTGCGATCCCCGGTTGAGGCTGGAAGCATCGCGTACTCGGCGGTCACCCAGCCGCGTCCGCGCCCCTGCATCCAGCGGGGAACCGAGTCGCTGATCGAGGCGGTGCAGATCACCCGCGTCTTGCCAATCGAGATCAGCGCTGAGCCGTCGGCGGTAGCAACAAAACCTGGATCGATGGTCACCGGCCTTATGTCGGCCGGTGCACGGTCATAGCTGCGAGAGGCAGGCATCGCCGCGAGTCTCCCGCATTTGGACGAGCCCTGTCGCGGCCGCGTCGAGCCGGTGACCGGCAGAGGTCTCGCCGGCCCGCACAAGCCCGCCACTGCGCAAGGGGTCAAGCGACTGGCCCCAGCCAGGCCGCCACCTCCGCGCCCTGGCTTGTCCACGGTTACCCTCAGCCCGATGCGCGTCCTGGTGGTGACCAATTTCGTGCCCGACCCGTCGGCCCCCCAGCGAGGTAGGTGGGTACACGATCAGATCGAGCAGTTGAGGCAACGCGGCGTTGAGGTCGAGGTTTTCGCCTTTCCGCGAGGAAAGAGCCACTACCTTCCGGCAACCAACGGACTGCGTGAATTGTTGGGCAATGAGCGCTTTGATCTGATCCACGCCCATTACGGTCTTGCTGGATGGTGCGCTCGGCTTGCCGGCGCCAAGCCATTGATCGTCACCTTTCACGGCACCGACGTTCGCCATCCGCTGGTCGGGCCGCTCTCGCGGCTCCTGGCACGCAGGGTGAACCTCGTCGCCGCCGTCTCGCGGGCCCTCTTTGCCCCAGAGCATGGGCGATCGGGGCTGCCAAGAGTCCGCGGTGCGGCGGTGCTTCCCTGTGGGGCTGACCTCGACCGCTTCGGGCCCCGATCGCGCTCGCAGGCAAGATCGGAACTCGGCCTTGAACCCGGCGGCCGCTACCTCCTCTTTCCCGCCAATCCAAAGCGCCCGGAGAAGCGCCATGACCGAGCAGCCGCTCTGGCGGGTGCCTGTGGCGCAAAATTACTTTGCGGTGGGGCAATCGACCCTGAGCAGATGGCGCTTTGGATCAATGCAGCCAACGCGGTCTTGATCACATCCGATTACGAGGGCTTCGGCCTGGCCGCGGTGGAGGCCTTGGCCTGCGATGTGCCGGTCCTCTCAACTCCAGTTGGCATCGCTCCCTACGCCTTGGGTGGAGTGCATGGCTGCCTTTGCGCCCCGTTTGAGATCGGACCCTGGAGCACTGCGCTCGCGCCCCACCTTGAGGCTTCAGACCCCCGCATCGGTGGCGCCACCCGCGCCGCATCACTCTCATCGGGACGCATGGCGGAGCGAGTGCTTGAGGCCTACCGTGACGTCCTGGCCGAGACGGTAATAGATTGAGCCGGCGAGAATCATGAGCGAGGAGAGCACAGGAGCAAGCGGCGGAGCGCTCGATGCGGAGGTCGAGGAGGCCGAGCGCAGGCTGCAAGCCGCGACCGAGGCCGCTGAGGCGGCTGAGCGGCGGGCGATAGCCGAGATTCGTGCACTCGAGGTTGACCTCGAAAAAGAGCGGCTGGGGGCCGCGGAGGCCGCGGAGAATCGTCGAGTCAAACACGAGGAGGAGCTGCGGCGTGAACGCGAGGCCAAGGAGCGAGCGATCGCAGCCGCCGAACAGCGCCTGGCCGAGATCGAGGTCCAGACCGAGACAGCTGAGAAGCGGGTTGAGGCGGCGGAGCGACGGGCGGCAGAGGTAGAACAGACGGTCGCCGATGGGGAGGCGCGCGCGCGCGAGGCCGCGGCAGCATGGCTGCGCGGGCGGATCGAGGCGCTACGCCGAGAGGCAGGGTGGCAATAGTTGAACCGGTGGAGTTCGACGTCGCCGTGGTCGGCGGCGGCGCGGCCGGTCTTTGGACGGCGCTGCGCGCCGCCGAGAGCGGCGGATCCGTCTGCCTCATATCTCGCACCCCCCTCTCCCAAAGCGCCAGCTTCTGGGCTCAGGGCGGATTAGCCGCAGCGCTGCAGGCAAGCGACTCGCCGGTCCGCCACGCCGCCGACACGCTCGCCGCGGGTCGTGGCCTCTGCCGGCCCTCGGCGGTCAACGCGTTGGTCGAGGGGGCCCCGGCCGTAGTGCGTGAGCTACGCGAGCGCGGGGTCAGCTTCGACCTAAACAGCGACGGCGAGCTTTCGCTCGGCCTGGAGGGCGGCCACACTCGGCGTCGCATAGTGCATTCTGGCGGTAGCCAGACCGGACATGAGATCACCTCGAAGCTGGCCACGATGGTCGCCGCTGAGAGGCGAATCGAAGTCCGGGAGCAGACCTCGGCAACGGCGCTGTGGAGCGACGGCGAGCGCTGCCATGGGGTGTTGAGTGACGAGCAACCGATCCTCGCCGCGGCAACGGTGTTGGCGACCGGTGGTGCAGCGGCCCTGTGGCGGCGAAGCACCAACCCCCGCGGGGCGATCGGCGCTGGGCCCGTCATCGCCGCCGCGGCTGGAGCCGAGCTCGCAGACTTGGAGTTCTGCCAGTTTCACCCCACCGCGCTCGCTCTTCCCGGAACCCCGTTTGACGGGCTGCTGATCACCGAGGCCGTGCGCGGGGAGGGGGCAACACTTCTCGATTGCTCGGCGCAGAGGTTCACCGAGGAGCTCGCCCCGCGCGATGCGGTCACCTTGGCGATCCTCGATCGGATGCGCACCGATGGCACCTCACACGTTGAACTCGACCTGCGCATGGTGGATCCGCGCCACTTCCCCAGTGTGTTTGAGTCCTTGCACAAGGCGGGTCTGCGACCGTGCGTCAAACCGGTGCCGGTGGCACCCGCGGCACATTACGTAATGGGGGGAGTGGCGGTTGATCTCAACGGACGCTCTTCCGTGCCTGGACTCTTTGCGGTCGGGGAGTGCTCGTGCACCGGACTTCATGGAGCCAACCGACTCGCCTCAAATTCGCTCAGCGAGTGTTTCGTATTCGGCGAACGGGCCGCCCAGGCGGCGCTGGAGGAGACCGCTGCGGCTCAGCGTGCACCGCTTCCAAGCTGGCGCTTTTCACCGCCAACCGAGGCGACGCGGGATGCGGTCTGGCGTCTCGGCGGTCCTCTGCGCGAATCGGGGGCGCTGGGCGAGCTGCGCGGCGATCCCTACCCCCTGGCTGCGGCGATCGCCGCCAGTGCACTGGAGCGCCGCGAGTCAAGGGGAGGGCATCTGCGCACCGACTTTCCCGATCTCGATCAGGCTTTCGACGGCGTCCATATCGTGACCTCCTCCGACGGCCGGATGCGCAGAGAGCAATGGCTCTGAGCCGCCTGGTCGGGGACTAGCCTGAGCCGATGCTGCTCGGAGTCGACGTTGGCGGCACCTTCACCGACGCGGTTCTCGTCAGCGGCTCCGAGCTATTCACCGCGAAGGTGCCAAGCACGCCGGGCGATGAGTCGAGCGGCGTGATGGCGGCCGTCAAGGAGGTGATCGCCAAAGCCGGCGCCAGAACGGCAGATGTGGAGGTATTCGCGCACGGGATGACCGTCGGCACCAACGCGCTCTTGGAGGAACGTGGAGCGCGGACGGCGCTGATCGCGACCCGCGGCTTCGCCGACATGCTGGAGATCGGCCGCCAGCAACGACCCGACATTTACCGATTGTGTGCACCGAAGCCCGCACCACTGATCGAGCCGGAGCTGCGTCTTGAGGCACGCGAGCGAGTCGGGCCCGACGGTGTGATCGAGCCACTCGGCGCGCTGGAGCCGAACAGGCTCGCACGAATCCTGGCCGAGCGCGGCGCCGAATCGGTCGCGATCTGCCTCCTCTTCTCCTATCTCGAACCCTCCCATGAGCGGCGTATCACCGAGTACCTTCATCGCGAGCTGAGCGGAGTTCACGTTTCGGCTTCCCATCGGGTTCTTCCTCGCTTCCGCGAGTTCGAACGATGCTCAACGACGGCGATCGACGCTTACCTTTCACCCCTGCTCGGCGCCTACCTGCGCCGCCTCGGCATCGCCTCCCGGCGGGCGGGCCTGCCCCGACCGTTGGTGATGCAGTCCTCCGGCGGTGTCATCTCCAGCGCGGAGGCAGGCGACTCGGGAGCCTGGAGCGTGCTGTCAGGGCCGGCGGGGGGTGCCGTCGGGGCCGGCCTCTTGGCTGAGCTCAGCGCCAACGGCAATGCCCTTAGCTTCGACATGGGCGGAACCTCCTGCGACGTTTGCGTCATCGAGGGAGGCGAGGTCAAACGCACCGCCTCGCGACAGATCGCGGGGCGCGTGATCCAGCTGCCGATGGTTGACGTCCACACGGTCGGTGCCGGTGGTGGCTCGATCGGTTGGCGTGACCACGGGGGGGCGCTGCGGGTCGGGCCGCATTCAGCAGGGGTAGAGCCCGGTCCAGCATGCTATGGCCGCGGCGGCGCGGCGGCGACAGTCACCGACGCAGACCTGGCCCTCGGCTATCTGGCGGCGAGCTCACGGCTCGCTGGCGGCGTTGAACTAGACCTCTTTGCTGCGCGTGCTGCCCTCGGCAAACTGGGGAGCTCACTCGGTCTCGATCAGCTGCAGACAGCGGAGGGAATCATCCGCATTGCCAACCAGGAGATGGCGCGAGCCCTACGGGTGGTCACCCTCGAGCGGGGCATCGATCCCCGCCGCTTCGCCCTCCTCCCCTCCGGGGGTGCCGGTCCGATGCATGCGACCGCAATCGCCGAGGAGCTAGGGGTGCAGACCATCCTCTGTCCCCGTGCCGGTGGCGTCCTCTCCGCTCTCGGCCTCTGTGCATCAGATCGCCGCTGCGACACTTCCCGCACCCTGATGCTGCGTGGCCCGAACCTGAGCCGCGAGCGGATCACCCGCGAGGTCAGCGAGCTGATCGCCAAGACTCCACCCGAGCTGGCACATGGAAAACCCGTGGCAACTTATGAGATGCGCTATCGCGGGCAGGCCTTTGAGCTGAGAATTCCCGGACCCGTCGATCCCGATCCAGATCAGTTGAAAGAGCGCTTCGGCGCCGCCCATGAGGAGCGCTACGGCTACCGCGACCCCGAAGCAGAGATCGAGCTCGTCCACGTCCACCTTGCGATGCTCGTGGCGGGCCGGCAACTGCGCCCGAGCGCTGCCCCAAAGGGACGGCTCGAGGAGAGCAGCCGCGCTGCTCGCTTTCAGGGCAAGTGGCTCAACGCCGGCGTTCTGCGCGGCGAGCCGCCGAGCGGCACCCGGACCGAGGGACCGGCGATCTTCGAGCTACCGGAGTCGACCCTGGTGCTGGCGCCGGGCTGGCGCGCGGAGGTCGATGAGGTGGGAACAATCGTGGCGCAAAGGGGCGAGGGCTGAAATGGACCCAATTACCTTGCAGGTGATGGTCGGTGGATTGCGCGCCGTCTGTGAGGAGATGGGGGCGGTCCTCATCGGCTCCTCTCACTCACCCAATATCAAGGAGCGCCGCGACTGCTCGACAGCACTTTTTGACGCTTTTGGGGAGATGACGATTCAGGCAGAGCACATCCCGGTTCACCTCGGTTCGATGCCCGAGGCCGTGGCGGCGATTCTTGACCGCGAACAGGCCCCCGGAGACGACTGGATCCTCAATGACCCATATCGGGGTGGCACCCATCTACCAGACATCACCCTGATCAGTCCGGTCTTCGTCGGCCGCTCGCTCCTCGGTTTTGCGGCGAGTCGTGCCCATCACGCCGACGTCGGTGGTCCGACACCTGGTGGAATGCCCGCCGACTCGATCAGACTGCAAGAAGAGGGTCTTATCATCCCCCCGACTCGAGCAGACGATGCGACGCTTCGCGAACTGGCGGCCCAGATGCGCGCCCCGCGTCAGCGGCTCGCCGACCTCCGCGCCCAAGCCGCTGCCAACCGAATCGGCGCGCTCCGACTCACCGAGCTGGCCGAGCGCCACGGCCTCGATCAGCTGCGGGCCGGCATGGCCGCGACACTCGATTACGCCGAGCGACGAACGCGGGCGGCGCTGGCGGCGCTGCCCGACGGCAGCTATCGAGCCGAGGATGTGCTCGAAGACGACTTTGGCCCGAAAGCGCGCGACGTCACCCTGCGGCTCCTGGCGAGGATCGAGGGGGAGTCGCTGAGGCTCGACTTCAGCGGTACCGATCCTCAGGTTCAGGGCAACCTCAACTGCCCCCTGTCGGTAACCAAATCGGCTGCCTTTTTCGCGGTGCGAGCTCTGAGCGACCCCGACGCGCCCCCCTCAGCTGGGGCCTACCGACCGATTGAGGTGATCGCCCCGCATGGATGCCTGCTCAACGCACGGTTCCCGGCAGCGGTCGCCGCTGGCAACGTGGAGACCTCCAGCCGGGTAGCTGATCTGACGATCGCCGCGCTCGGGGGTGCCACGCCGGTCCCCGCCCAAGGCCAAGGGACGATGAACAACCTCACCCTCAGCGGCAAGGACTTCAGCTACTACGAGACGCTAGGCGGAGGTCAGGGCGGATGCCCCCGCGCCCCAGGGCCCAGCGCCATCCACGTCGCGATGTCCAACACGCTCAACACGCCGGTGGAGGCGCTTGAGTCCGAATTGCCGCTGCGGGTGCGGGAGCTGTCCGTGCGACGCGGAAGCGGTGGCCCGGGAGTACAGCGCGGCGGCGATGGCATCGTGCGCGAAATCGAAGCGCGGGCTGCAATTCGTTTCACTCTGATCACGGAGCGTCGTCGTCACCCCCCGCGCGGTCGTAACGGCGGCGGCGACGGGGCGACGGGGCGCAACCTCCTAAATGGCAGGCTGCTGGCGAGCAAGGCCCAGGGCACGCTGAGGCCTGGCGACTTGCTTCGAATCGAGACGCCAGGAGGGGGCGGATATGGGTGAGCAAGTATTTACAAAGTTTTAATTTGGTGATTCGGCCGTCCTCGTCTAGACTTCGCGATCCGGGCGGACCGACTGCCCAGACGGGATTTCGAGGCATCCTCTCCCGGTCATCGAGTCATTAACCCTCTTAGGTAAAGCTTCCATATGCCGATCGCTTTTAAGGAATGGGCCGTAACAGTGCGTGCGCTCGCCGAGGGTGAGCAGCTGCTTACCCTGCGCAAGGGCGGGGTTCGCGAGGAAAATAAGCACTTTGAGCTTGAGCACGAGCGCTTCTTCCTCTACCCAACATTCGACCACCAGCGCAACGACTTGGTTCGCGAGTCCCACCATCCGGAGCTGCGCCGTGCGCTGGAAGAGGGGGTTTGGCCCGATGAGGAGCCACCGCCCCGTGCGCTAATCCAAGACGGCGGCATTTCCCAGCCCGATCGAGTGCGACTCCGCGCCTGGGCCGAGGTGACCGATCACTTCACGATCACCGACCGTCGCGCGCTCGACAGCCTCTCCCCCTTCTACGTCTGGACCCCCGATTACGCCGAGAAGCGGCTCAATTGGAAGCGGCGCCATCCACTGCACGTCCTGTTACTGCGGGTCCATCGGATCCCCCGACCGGTCACCGTGAGGGTTCGCGAGGAGTATCACGGCTGCCGATCCTGGGTCGAGATCGACCGAGACCTTCCGTTCGAGGGGACGCCGGTAATGGCAGACGAGGAGTTCGACCGCGCCCGCCAGGAGATCCAATCGGTTTGCTCTGGCGACGCCGAGCCAGTCTTCGCCTGAGCCCCGGTTTCACCAGATAGTCTCAGTCGATGCCGTGGGTGGAGACGGAGTCGCTCAGCTTCACGGCACGCCACGACAGCAACGATGCCGCCTTTGCCGAGCGCACGCTCGACCGCCTGGAGGACCTGAGGCTGCGGCTCGAGGATCGCTTCCAATTGGTTCCGGGGGGGGTGACTGTCGTCATCCACACCAACCCGGCATGGCTGGCAATGGCCCACCCCTTCCTGCCCGCGGCGCGCTGGTCGGCGGCTCCAGCCGGACGCCGCTATTTGGCCGGCTGGGCGATGGCCACCGAGCTCCACGTCCTCAACGATCCTCACATGGAGCGTCGGGCAGCGGGAGAGGACTCACGAGAGGCCCTGCGCGGGACCGCCGAGCGCCTCTATGCACAGCTTGTGATCGCCGCCAACAACCGAGACCTGCCGCCATCCTGGACTCCGCGCCGCTTCGCCCGCTACTTGTCATGGGCCTGGCTGGCGGAGGGCGGTGCTCAGTATTTCGCGCGCCAGGTCGGCCTCTACCGCGCTGCTGTGATCCGCCGCCTGCGCGAGAGCGCTCGGCCCTCCTTTCCGCCCTCTCGTCGCGACGCGGTCATACTCGGGGGCACAATCTTTGACCTCCTCGAGAACGAGCGCGGTCCCAAGGCCTGCGATCAGATGGCCCTGCGCCTGCTGCCCGGCGGTGCGTCGGCCACACTGGAGGCGGCTTTTGATGCCGACATTGCTGAGATCGAGTCCGCGTGGCGCGCTCACCTGCGCGAGATGAGCCGGCCAAACCCGCGCGACTAGCTGCCGCCGGGTGTGCCGGCAAGGACCTCTCGCGCCCGCTCGGCCAGTGCCTCCGGAACGAGGATGTCGCGCGGCCCGGCAGCGAGGAAATCGGGCACATCGAATCCTCGCGTGCGCTTCAGCATGCTCGGTATTCCATGCTCAGAGAGGAGCCCCTGGATCATCTCCGCCTCGACCTCGTTGCGGGCGAAGGCGATCTTGATCGGCGGCCCGCTACGCGATGACGAGCTCGGCATCAACGATCTCGCCGTCGCGGATCCAAAAACCCTTGACGATCGGCTCAGCCTCGGCGAGGGAAACGATCAGATAGACCGCATCGGGCCAACCAGCAAGGTTGACATCGGTTTGAGAGGGATATGCAGCGCTCCGTGTATGGGAGTGATAGATCCCGCTGAGCTCCTCGCCGGAGTCCTCAATCTGGCGCATGATGCGGAATTGCTCGGCAGCGTCGATGCCGTAGCGCAGGGGACTGGCCTCAGCGTTGACGGCCCGATACACAGAACTCGCCAGCCCGTGGCGGCCGCCGACCATCCCGCAGCACTCGTTCGGCAGCTCCTCGCGAGCGTGCGCGACCAGCTGATCGAAGAGGGCCCGGGGGATTCGCATCGGCTAGGTCCTGTTGGTCTGAGTCTCGGTGGCCAAGCCGATCAATGCCAAATCTAGCTGAGTCTCCGCAGGGCACCGAGAGAGCGGTGCAAGGTTGCCAGAGCCACCCTGCCCCTACCACCAGACCGTCGAATCAATTCCCTCCAGCTCCTCGATCGGTTTCGTGTAGACCCCTGAGGAAAGGTACTTCCAGCCGTCGTCAGGGATCAAAAAGACCACGTTTCCGCCCTCCAATTCGCCGGCGATCCGCACCGCAATCGCGGCTATCGCGCCGGATGAGACCCCGGCGAAGACACCCTCCTGCTCGAGCAGTCGCTTGGTCCAGATGATTGCATCCCGATTGGAAACCATGATCTTTCGATCGAGGAGCGAGAGGTCGATTATCGGCGGGATGAAGCCGTCCTCAAGCGAGCGCAGACCCTGGACCAGCTCGCCCTGCATCGGCTCGGCGGCGACGATCAGCGTCTCCGGATTGGCCTCCTTCAGACGCCGGCCGTTGCCCATCAGGGTGCCGCCCGTACCAAGGCCACCAACGAACGCGGCAACATCGTCGAGCTCTTCGAGGATCTCAACGGCGGTGCCCTCATAGTGCGCCCGCGGGTTTGCCTCATTGCCGTACTGATAGGGCATGTAATAGACGGGGTCCTTTGCCATCTGCAGCGCCACCTCGACCGCTCCATTGGAGCCCTTGGCGCCCTCTGAGTAGACAATCTCGGCTCCGTACATGCGCAGCAGCTGCGTCCGCTCCGCAGTGACGTTGTCTGGCATCACAACCTTCAGGCGATAGCCCCTGCGGCGACAGATCATCGCCAGTGAAATGCCGGTGTTGCCCGAAGTTGGCTCCAGAATCGTCTGGCCGGGACGGATCAGATCTTTGGCCTCAGCCGACTCGATCATCGACTTGGCGACCCGATCCTTGACCGAACCGGTCGGGTTGCGTCCCTCGAGCTTGGCGTAGATCCTTACCTCCGACTTGGGCGAGAGCCGGGGCAGCTCAACCAGCGGCGTATTTCCAATCGACTCGACGACGTCGCCGAAGCTTCCCCCGCAAGGCCGGTTTTGAAGCCGCTCCAGCGTCACTTCAGAAAGTATAGCCCGGTGGGGCATTCATGCATTGGCGCCGCGCCGTTAAAGAGGGCCGTTCGCGGCGGGAAGAGGGGCTTCTCAGTCCTTTTTCCACGGAAACAGTTTAAGAGTGCCTCCTAGCGAAATCTAGCGAGCTGAATCGCGGTAGGGACCGCCGTTTCCGGCGGCCCCCCGCACAGATCCCAGCATGCACTGCTAGCGCACTGGGCTCCTCCCTTGGGTGGTGGCGATGAATCGTTCGTGCGGCCACGGGTGCAGGATGCGGGCGCGTGGTAGCCATCGCGTCGCGAGGCGATTCATGCGCTCCCAGTTCAGGTGGTCCTTCTGGCTACGGCGTCGAAGCGCCTTGTGCCAGTGTCGGGTTGCCTGGGTTCGGAATGCGTCAATCGCGTCGCCGTTGCCGGGCACTGCGTAGTAGTTGTAGTGCCCGCGCAGGACGCTGGCGAGCCAGCCTCCTTGGTCGGGGATTGGGAGATGTCGACGATGCATCAGCTCGGCCTTGACCGCGTTGAGCTTGCCGCGCATCCGCTTCTTGCAGGTGACGCGCCTCAGCGTGAAGCGTCCCTTCCTGGTCTTCGCGCAGATGTGCGTGAAGCCGAGAAAGTCGAACGTCTCAGGCTTGCCCAGACCACGTGCCTTCCGTTGCTCGGCAGCGAAGCGGCCGAACTCGATCAGGCGTGTCTTGTCTGGGTGCAGCTCCAGCGCGAACTTCGCAAACCGCTCGCGAAGGTCGGCGAGGAACCGCTCGGCGTCCTCACGGTGCTCGAAGCCCACGATGTAGTCGTCGGCGAAGCGCGCGATGATTACGTCACCGCGCGCGTAGCGCCCTCGCCACTGGTGGGCCCACAGGTCAAAGACATAGTGCAGGTAGACGTTTGCAAGCAGCGGCGATACCGACGCCCCTTGCGCGGTCCCCTCCACGGTCTCTGTCCTGACCCCATCCTCGATGACTCCTGCGCTGAGCCACTTACGGATCAGCCGCAGGACCCTCTTGTCCGCAATCCGGTGCTCGAGGAACTTCACCAGCCAACTTTGATCGAGGCTGGTGAAGTAGTCGCGGATGTCCGCGTCGAGCACCCAGTTCACCTTCCTTCGTTCGATCCCGACCGCGAGCGCGTCCAACGCATCGTGCGGTGAGCGCCCGGGTCGGAACCCGTAGGAGAAGCCGAGGAAGTCCGCCTCATAGATGCCGTTCAGCACCTCCACGACGGCGCGCTGGCAGACCTTGTCCTCCAGCGCGGCGATACCGAGCGGCCGCAGCCGCCCGACCCGCTTGGGGATGTATGCCCTTCGTACCGGCTTCGCCCGGTAGCTCCCGCGATGGACCCGGGCGTGTAGGTCCCGGAGGTTTGCCTCCAGGTCTTGCCCGTAGTCCTGCCACGTCACGCCGTCCACCCCCGGAGCGGCCTTGGGCTTGAGCGCCCAATACGCCGCCCGCAGGCGATCGACGTCGACGTGGTGCAGGAGCGCGGTGAACTTCGCGTCCTTGTCCTTTGCTGCGATTCCTCGCACGCGGTCCAGCGCACTTGGCGCGCCTTGCCCGGCTCTGCGTCCGGGGCGCGTTTTGCTGGCCGCGTTCCCCTCGGGCAGCCCCCTTTCCTGCACCGCCTCCGCCCCCGGTCGCCCGAGCTTGTTCGACGGCTTCGCAGGTACTATGGGGCTGTCTGACTTCCCGTGGCCGTTCATCGAGGGATTACCGCCTCGGCGTTGCCCTCACGGCCCGCGACCCCGACCGACATGCCACCCCGCGATCCACTATGGGCGGGGCATCGACGGTCAGGACGGGCGCCACGGGACCTCCCGGTTCTCGCGCCTGGAGACTCTGCGCATGCATGGGATCCTTGACCGCGCGGGGTCCACCGGCCACTCGCGATATCGCGACCGGTGATGTTGCCTTCCGCTCTACGCAACGGCGTCGGCACCCCGAAGACCCTGATTTCGCGGCTCACTTACCCAGCCTGCGCATACCCCTACCGACGCTTCGCCGCCGCCCTCACGGGCGGCCGACGCACGGCTCGGGGCCATTGTGGGTCGCTGCTCCTTCAATGTCGGACTCTCTCATTACTTTCTCCAGGCCGGTTTATCCCGGCGCTTTCTGCGTATCCGGTTGGCTCAGGCCAGAATCGGCCGTCTCCGCTCCAGGAATTGACTGCCCAAACCCAGCTGACGCATTCTCGCGGCCAGCGAAGGGCGAACGCGACGGAAAACCTCTCACACCTTCTCAGGAGGCGCGAGATCGGCCGGGCCGGACGTAACCGGATACGCATCAGCGAGCTAGGTAGGAACCGGCGTGAATCAAACCGAGGCCTAGTGACCTCCCGAATTCGCGATTAAGAGCTGGGCTACGAAGGCCAGCACCAAAACCAAGACCACCAAACCTCCGAAGCCAGTAATCAGCCACCCAACAATCCCGATTCCCAGCCACCGCCACTTGCCGACGCCTTCCCCGGCTGGTTCGGGAATCGGACTCTGAGCCCGCCGAATGGCGGCGTCCTCACCCGGTAGCTCGGGGGGTAGGCGGCGCTCGTCCTCCACGTCGGGCATTAAACCCGAGGAGCCGAAGGATTCAAACTGACGCCCTCACGCCGCTCGATGATCATCAGGGCGCTTCCCGGGCCTTAAGATCAGTCCGGGGTTAAAGGAACAGATTGGGATTCGACTCCCTCCCCTCAAATCACGGCCTCCAGGGTGCTCGCTACATCCGTTCAAGAGTTGAGAAAGTAGCGGCGTCTGCGAGGCGGCGCTTTCCGATGAGACTTCAAGTCCGACCAAAACGGCAACGACAACAAGCGCCAGGACGAGCTCTGCAATGTCCAATCTCAGGCCGATTCAAACTGTCCTTGCTGCAACGCTCGTACTCGCGATCGTCCTGGAAGGACCACCACCCGTACGCCGGCAGAGGAACTGCTCAGCCGCCGGCCATAGCCGGCAAGATCACGACCGTATCGCGGTCTGAGACCGCGGTATCGAGTCCGTCGAGCACCCGCACATCCTCATCATTTAAATAGACGTTGACGTAGCGGTTCAGATCCCCATCGTCCCCGAAGAGCTGGTCTTTGGTGTCGGGGTACTCGGCGGTCAGGGCGCGCAGTACCTCCCCCACGCTGGAGCCGCCTGCCTCAACCTCAGGCTGACCGCCCGTCTGTTGACGTAACACCGGGGGGATACGGATCGTCGCCATCTCGAGCCCCAACCTACCGACTAGCCAGCGCAGAAGAGCTCGTAGTCGGGGAACCTCCCCAACTCCGACTCGGGGACCTGGGGCGCATCCTCTCCGCAGATTGGGCATTCCTGATCGCGGCGCACTTTGAGCTCGGTGAAGCGGGTGCTGAGTGCCTCAAAGAGGAGCAAGCGGCCAATCAGCGGCTCACCGACTCCGAGCACCAGCTTCAGTACCTCGTTGGCCTGCAGTAGGCCCATCGTCCCTGCCATCACGCCGAGGACCCCGTTTGCCGAACAACTCGGCGCCAGCTCGGGCGGCGGCGGAGTCGGATAAAGGCAGCGGTAGCAGGGGCCCTCGAAGGGAACGAAAGTGGATATCTGACCATCGAAGCTGAGAATCGAGGCCGAGACAACCGGCTTTCGAAGGCGCACCGATGCGTCGTTTAGCAGGTAGCGAGTGGGAAAGTTGTCGGCGCCGTCGACGATCACCTCGTAGTCCTCCAGAATTTCGATGATGTTGGAGGAATCGAGGCGGGTGCGATGCTCAACCACGGTGACGTCAGGGTTGAGCGCCTCGATCGCTATCCGCGCCGACTCGGTCTTGGGCATGCCGATCCGATCGGTGTTGTGGATCACCTGGCGTTGCAGATTTGAGGCATCGACGAGATCGTCATCCACCAGTCCCAGGGTGCCGATACCGGCCGCGGCTAGGTAGAGCGCGGTCGGGGCACCGAGACCCCCGGCTCCGACCAACAGGACCTTGGCGTTCAAAAGCTTCAACTGCCCCTCGACCCCAACCTCGGGAAGAAGCGTGTGGCGGGAGTAGCGCTCGCGCTGCTCGGCGGTCATTCCCTGCGCGGCGACCACCGGCAGCCCCTGTTCTTGCCACGCGATGATCCCGCCGGCCATCGAGGCAACGTCTTCGTAGCCGAGCTCGGTCAGCTGGGCAGCGGCGATCGCAGAGCGATTGCCGCTGCGGCAGTAGAGGATCGTGCGGGCTGAGCGGTCCGGCGCGGCGGCGGCGATCTCCCCGGCGAGCAGCCCCGGGGGCACGAGCTTGCCCCCCTCCAGGTGCGCCTCCTGATACTCATGTGGCTCACGGGTATCGATCAGGACGATGTCGCCGCCCTCGAGCTCGGCCGCGGCCTCAAACGGCTCGAGCTCCTCAATTTGCCTCTCGGTTCCCACCTCGGCGCTGGGTGCCATTAAATCTCCTAAATCCGGATCGGCTTTACTTCAAAAAGTATAGCGAGCCCAAGCAAGAGGTTGGTCAACTTGAGGTCGAGACTATTCTCGGTGAGAGCTTGACGGGTTGTGGACGCTGTCGACCTTAAGAGCCTTGTGGCACCTTCAGCCGCGGAAATCCACCGCTGCTAATCCTCGCGATCAGCTCCATCGAGCCAATCGCGACGCGAGCCAAGTCGCAGGAGCGCACACCGTCTATCACGGCCCCCATGCCTTCCCCGCGCAAGGAACACATTCCCGGTGCGGCGTGCTTTGCACCTAGAGAGCCGCCCCTAAGCTCATTTTGACCGACGAGCCGCTAGCCGAGGCTGGGGCGCATCTGGCGCAGACGCTTGACCCGCTCCTCGATCGGAGGGTGGGTCGAGAAGAGTCCGGCGACGCCCTTGCTGGAGAAGGGCTTGACGATGTAGAGGGGCTCGGCAGCCTGGTTGACCTTCATCGGCATCTGTGCGGCACCCTGCTCTAGGCGCAGCAGGGCGCTTGCCAGGGCCTCCGGATTGCCGCAAAGTTCGGCGCCACCCGCGTCTGCTGCGAACTCGCGCTGGCGGGAGATCGAGAGCTGAATGATGGTTGCTGCAATCGGAGCCAGCAAAACCAGCGCCAGCGAGGCGGCCAGCCCGACCGGTGAGTTGTTGTCCTCGCCGCCAAACCAGATCAGCATGTAGGCGAGATAGGTGATCGCCGCGCCGATCGTCGCCGCCACCGATTGGATCAGAATGTCGCGGTGCTTTACATGGGCAAGCTCGTGGGAAAGCACGCCGCGCAGCTCCTGGTCGGAGAGGAGTTTGCGGATCCCGCGAGTGACGGCGACGGCGGAATGCTCGGGGTTCCTGCCGGTGGCGAAAGCGTTGGGCTGATCAACCGGAATTTCATACAGGCGCGGCATCGGCAGCTTGGCGCGGGTCGTCAGTTCGCGAACCATCTGGTAGAGCTTCGGCGCTTCTGACTCCGAGACCGGCTTGGCGCCGCTCATCGCAAGTGCCAATTTGTCGCTGAAGAAGTAGGAGCCCATGTTCATCACCCCCGCCATGACAAGGAAGAGCAGGGCGGTCGAGGGGCCACCGATCGCGAAACCGATCGCGACCAGCAATCCCGAGAGGGTCGCCAGCAGGATCGTCGTGCGCAGGGTCGCGCCGAAGGTGGATTGCTTGGTGGTTGTCATCGCTTGTGTGCTCCTGGTTGGGGGCTACCGTGATTATGACGCAGCCCCATAACCGACTGCTTCAGTAGGATTTAGGGTGATGCTGTTCTCAACCAAAGCCGAGTATGGGGTGAGACTGATGGTCGAGTTGGGCCGCCAGCCCGGCTCGAGGCCGGTTTCCCTCAGTGCGGTAGCAGATGGGGAGCGGCTCCCCCTCTCCTACCTTGAGCACCTGGTCGCAAAACTGCGTAAGGCCGGACTCGTCACCTCCACCCGTGGCGCCCACGGCGGCTATCGGCTCGCCAAGCCCGCGAATGAGATAACCATGGACTCGGTGGTCGAGGCCCTCGAGGGCCAGATAGCGCCGATGGAGTGCTTCCACGATGCACCAGAGGGCAAGGTCCTTTGCTCTCACGAGAACGATGGCGATCGGGCCTGCGCGACGAAGCTCCTTTGGACACGTGTGCAGGGCGGCGTGAGCAAGGCCCTGGCCGGCACAACCCTGGCCGAGCTTGTCGAGTTCGGCGCCCCCGAGGCGCCCCGCAGCGCCGCGGCACTCAGCAATGTCGCCTAGCGGTATCGAGATGCGGCGCCGCTGTGATCAGCACCTTCTAAATCAGAAACGGAGTGAAATTGGCTGAGCTGGAGATTCGAAATCTGCACGTGAGGGTCGAGGAGAAAGAGATCCTGCGCGGCCTCGATCTCGATGTGGAGAAGGGAAAGGTCCATGCGCTGATGGGCCCGAATGGATCGGGCAAGTCGACTCTCGCCAACGCGATCATGGGCCACCCGGCGCTGGAGGTGACGCAGGGCTCGATCAGCTTCAAAGGCGAGGAGATCACCGCCGCCGACCCCGACGTGCGATCCCAAGCCGGTCTTTTCATGGCCTTCCAATACCCGGTCGCAATCCCCGGGGTATCAGTCAGCAAGTATTTGCGCATGGTGATCAACGCCCGGCGCGAGGCCCACGGAGAAGAGCCGATCAAGATCAAAGAGTTCGCCACGGTCGCCCAGGAGGCGATGAAGCTGGCGAATATTCCCAAAGACTTCTCCAGTCGCTACCTAAATGACGGCTTCTCCGGCGGCGAGAAGAAGCGCATGGAGTTGCTGCAACTGGCGCTTCTGCGGCCAGAGATCGCGATCCTCGATGAGACCGACTCCGGCCTCGACATTGACGCCCTCCGTACCGTCGCCGACGGGGTCAATCAGTTTGCCGGCCCCGAGATGGGCGTCCTCATCATTACCCATTACCAGCGCATCCTTCATATGGTCAGACCCGACTCCGTCCACGTGATGTTTGAGGGACGGATCGTCAAGGAGGGCGGTCCCGAGCTGGTCTCCCAGTTGGAGGAGAAGGGCTACGGGTGGATCCGCGAGGAGGTCGAGGCTGGGGTCGCGGCCTAGCCTCGAGATGATGGAGCCGGCAAGCGCCACCGACCGAGCCCCGAGCTCGGCCTTCCCGATCGAGAAGGTTCGCGCCGCATTCCCGGCGCTCTCGCGCGAAGTGCACGACCGGCCCCTCGTTTACCTCGACAGTGGCGCCAGCTCCCAGCGGGTACTGGCCTCAATCCAGGCTGTTGACCGATACGAGCGCCGCCATCACGCCAACGTGCACCGTGGCTCCCATACTCTCTCGGCCGAGGCGACCGAAGCTTTCGAGGGCGCGCGGGCGACGATCGCCGATCACATCGGTGCCGCCGAGCGGCGAGAGATCGTCTTCGTCCGCAACGCGACCGAGGCGATCAATCTGGTCGCTCGGGCATGGGGAGACGCCAATCTTGGCGTGGGAGATCGGATCGTTCTCACCGAGATGGAGCATCACTCCAACATCGTCCCGTGGCAGCAACTCGCCGAACGGGTCGGAGCCCAGATCGACTGGGCTCCCGTAGATGACGATGGCAAACTAGATTTGGCGGCGCTGAGCGCGCTCTTGGACCGCGGTCCGAAATTGGTTTCAATCGCACATGTCTCCAACGTGCTCGGAACCGAGAACCCGGTGGCTGAGATCGCGCGGCTTGCCCACGCGGCAGGCGCGCTGATTCTGGTCGATGGTGCCCAGGCCGCGCCGAAGCTGGCGCTTGACATGGCCGAGCTCGAAGTCGACTTCTACGCGATCACCGGACACAAGCTCTACGGGCCAACCGGAGTCGGGGTGCTCTGGGGGCGACTTGAGCTGCTGCGCGCGATGCCACCCTTCATGGGGGGCGGCTCGATGATTAAAAAGGTGACGCGAGAAGCCACCACCTACGCCGACCCGCCAGCGAGGTTTGAGGCCGGGACCCCGGCGATTGCTCAGGCAATCGGGATGGCCGCCGCGCTGCGGTGGCTCGACGGGGTCGGAATGGACGCGGTGCTTGCCCACGAGCGTGAGCTGACCGACTACGCGCTGCGCCGACTCGGCGAGGTGCCCGGTCTGCGTATTTTCGGACCTCCTCGGGGGCCCGATCGAATCGGTCCAGTTTCATTTGAGGTCGAGGGTATCCACGCCCACGACGTCTCCGAGATCCTCGACCGACACGGGATCGCGGTGCGGGCCGGGCACCACTGCGCCCAGGTTCTGATGGAGCGACTCGAGGTACCCGCAACGGCCCGCGCCAGTTTCGGGATCTACACGACCGCCACGGAGATCGATCGCCTCCACGATGGTCTAAACGACGCCCGCAAGGTCTTCGGTCTGTGATGGATGAGCTCTACCGCGATCAAATCCTCGAGCACTACAAGCGCCCGCACAACTTCGGACGATTGCTCGATGCCGACCTAGAGTTCGAGGATACGAACCCGTTCTGCGGCGATGAGCAGCACCTGATGATCCGGCTCGATGAGCAGGGCACGGTCGCCGAGGTCGCCTTCGAGGGCAGCGGCTGCGCGATCTCAACCGCTGCGACTTCGCTTCTGACCGACGAGCTGATCGGCAAATCGCGCCAGGAGCTGCTGCGACTGCCGAAGGAGTTCGTGCTTGAGCTGCTCTGGAATAGAGATCTCGGCGACTCGGATGAAATGCGCGATGTTGGGACTGAAGGTCCTCAAGGGGGCCAGCCTCGGCAAGCCCGCCGAATGGGAGGACGAGGGCGAGGTCGGCAAGCCCTCCGAGGCAGCCGCCGACCTCGGCCAAACCTAGGCGCTACCCAGCGCCTCCTCGTTCAATTTGATCACCGCGAACATCGCACCCTGGGGGTCATGCAAGACGGCGAAGCGCCCCGGCGCGATATCGATCGGGCCAAAGGCGACGCCACCGCCGAGCTCGCTGGCCTTGGTCACCGCGGCGTCGGCGTCATCGATCCCGAAATAGGTCAGCCAATGGGACGGGACCTGATCGGGAACGCGACCCCTCATGTCCAACATACCGCCGACTTCCTGCTGGTCCAGCTTCCAGCTCGTGTAAGTACCGATCTCCCCCATGTCCTGATCCTCGGTGTCCCAACCAAAGACCCTCGTGTAGAAGTCCTTGGCGGCCTCGGGGTCGCGGGTGTTGAGCTCGTTCCAACTCATCGCCCCGGGCTCATTGACCAGCCCCGATCCGGTGTGCAGGCCGGGCTGCCAAACGCCAAAGACGGCACCGTTGGGGTCGGCAAAGACCGCCATCCGCCCAGCCTCCATGACGTCCATCGGGCCCGCGATCACGGCGCCACCCGCCTCGTCCACGGCCGATGCGGTCGCCTCCACGTCTGCTACCGAGACGTAGGTCTGCCAGGCCGTCGGCTGGCCCTCCTGCATAAGCGGCATCATCCCCGCCACCGGCTTGCCCCGCAGCATCGCCATCCGGTAGCCGCCGGTTTGCTCGGGGTCTCCTGCCTCCCCAACCTCCCAACCAAACAAAGCTGCGTAGAACTCGACTGCTGCATTCAAATCGGGGGTGCCAAGGTCGGTCCACGACGGCGTACCCGGCTCATAACTCGCTCTCTCACTCATCGTTGTCTCCTCTCCTTACAGGTTGGTCACGATCCTCCCACCTATGGATGCCCGTGGTCAACCAGCTGTTACCGGGCGCCCAAAAGCGGCTTGCCGCTAAAATCCGACCGTGCAAGTAGGATTAGACTCCCTTCACATCTAGCCTGGAGAAAACAGTCCGCAATGCCCGATCCCAGCCGAACCTATATCCCCGTGTGTCCGGCAGCCGAGCTGCCGGAGGGAGCGATGCGGCTGATTGAGCATGAGGGGCGCAAGATCGGCGTTTTTAACTGCGAGGGCGCGCTCTATGGGATCGAGGATCGCTGCTCCCACGATGATGGGCCCCTGGCCGAGGGCGAGTTCGACCCCTCCGCCTGCACCGTGGAGTGTCCACGTCACGGCTCGCTCTTTGATCTCAGCAGCGGCAGGCCAAAGACGCTCCCCGCCTATGCTCCCGTACAGACGTTCCCGATAGCCGTCGAGGACGACACCATCGTTTTGGAGGTTGACTGACCATGGCAACGCCCGAGGTAGTCGCAGAGAAAAGAGAGCTGTCTGGCATCAATTCCGATTACAAGGAGAAGTTCGGCTTTCACGATCCCGAGACCGGCTACGCCTACAAGGCCCCGAAGGGGCTGACCCGCGAGGTGGTCGAATCGATTTCTGATTACAAGTCTGAGCCGGTCTGGATGCGCGACTTCCGCCTCAAGGCACTGGAGCACTTCGAAGCGCGCCCGACCCCGACCTGGGGCGGCAACCTGGGTCAGATCGACTTCAACGACATCCACTACTTCGTGCGAGCCTCAGAGACCAATAGCCGCGACTGGAGCGAGGTCCCTGAGGACATTAAAAACACCTTCGACCGCCTCGGCATACCTGAGGCGGAGCGCAAATTCCTCTCCGGCGTCGGCGCCCAGTATGAGTCGGAGGTGGTCTATCACCAGGTCAACGAGAAGCTCGAGGCCCAGGGAGTGATCTTCACCGATATGGACACCGCGCTGCGCGAGCACGAGGACCTGATCCGCGAGTACTGGGCCACGGTGATCCCGCCCAACGACAACAAACTTGCGGCACTCAATTCCGCCGTGTGGTCAGGTGGATCCTTCGTCTATGTACCGGCGGGGGTCAAGGTCGAGATGCCGTTGCAGGCCTACTTTCGGATCAACACCGAGAATATGGGGCAGTTCGAGCGCACCCTGATCATCGCCGAGGAGGGAGCCGAGGTCCACTACATCGAGGGTTGCACCGCCCCGGTCTATTCCAGCGACTCCCTACATTCAGCCGTGGTCGAGATCGTTGCCAAGCCGAGTTCGCGGGTCCGCTATACGACGGTGCAGAATTGGTCCCAGAATGTCTTCAACCTGGTGACCAAGCGCGCGATCGCAGAGGAGAAGGCGACGATGGAGTGGGTCGACTGCAACCTTGGCTCAAAACTGACGATGAAGTACCCCTTGATTTACCTGCTCGGTCGCGAAGCACACGGCGAGATCCTCTCGATCGCCTTTGCCGGAGAGGGTCAGCACCAAGATGCGGGCGGCAAGATCATCCACGCGGCACCGCGCACCAGCTCCTCGATCTTCTCCAAGTCGATTTCCAAGGACGGCGGTAGAGCGACCTATCGCGGCCTGCTCGAGGTCGCAAACGGCGCAACCGAAGCTCGATCGAAGGTGGTCTGTGACGCACTGTTACTCGATGAGAACTCCCGGTCAGACACCTACCCGACGATCCGGATCGACGAGAACGACGCCGACGTGGGCCATGAGGCAACCGTCTCCAAGATCGGCGACGAGCAGCTCTTTTACTTGCAAAGCCGTGGGCTGAGCGAGGAGGAGGCTTCAAAGATGATCGTCAACGGTTTCATCGAGCCGGTCACCAAGGAGCTGCCGATGGAGTACGCGGTCGAGCTGAACCGTCTGATCGAGCTGCAGATGGAGGGAAGCATTGGCTGAGGTCGCGACCGAACCGCCGTGGCTTTCGGAGAGGCGCCAACGGGGCGCCTCTCTCGCGCAGAGGCTCCCTCTTCCCGACCGCAAGTCAAAGGGCTGGGAATTCACCGACCTCTCCGAGCTTGAAATTGACGGCTACGTTGAGGTCGAAGCGAGCCCCTCGATCCAGGCCGCCGAGGGGGCGACCGTTCTCCCCCTTGCCGCGGCTGTCTCCTCACATGGCGAGCTGATCCACCAGCGGCTCGGTTCGCTGGTGCCGATCGAGGATCCCTTTGTCGCTCGCAACGAGGCGGCCTGGAACAACGGGGTCCTCATCCACGTGGCGGCCGGCGTCAGGGTGAGCGAGCCGATTCGGGTTGAGATTCCGCTTGACCGCGATGGCAGTGCCCTCAACTGGCGTACCCTCCTCATCGTTGAGGACGGTGCCGAGGTCGAGGTCTGGGAGCACAGCTCCTCGCCCGCGGATGACATCGACGCGCTCTTTAACTCGGTGGTTGAGCTACAGGTGGGCGCGGGCGCCACGCTGCGCTATGTCAGCACCCAGGACCTCTCTGAGGCAGCCTGGATCTTTGCCACCCAGCGCGCCGAGGTAAAGCGAGATGGCCGTCTCGATTGGACTGCCCTGGGCTTCGGCTCAGCACGGGGCAAGGTCCGAATGGAGACGAAGCTCGCTGGTCCGGGCGCCGAAGCACGGGTCACGGGAGGTTATGCAGGGAGCGCGGGCCAACACCTTGACTACGACACAACCCAGGAGCATGCGGCGGCAAATACGAACTCTGATTTGGCCTTCCGGGGCGTCCTGGCCGCCGGATCTACCGCCGTCTGGCGCGGAATGATCAAGGTCGACCCCGGTGCCCAACAGACCGACGCCTTCCAGGAGAGCCGCAACCTCCTGCTCTCCACCGAAGCCCACGCTGATGCGATCCCGGGACTTGAGATCCTCGCCGACGACGTGCGCTGCACGCACGCGGCGGCGATTGCCCAAATCGACCGCGACCAACTCTTTTACCTGGGCTCGCGCGGACTCGATCCGGCCGCGGCAAAAGGGCTGATCATCGAGGGGTTCCTTGAGTCCCTTGTTGAGCGCCTGGCGCAGGGACCGGTTCGAGACGAGGTTTCTGACGCCCTTGGGCGGCGGTTGGCCGAGATTCTCTGACGGTCAACTCAGGGCGCGATCCGCAGTTCGGCAACGTTTATGTGGGACACGGTGAGGATCACCGGGAACTGACCGCTGCGCCGTGCCCTGAAAGATATGTCCGCGGAAGATTCAACCGTCTGATCGATTCCGTAGCCGGGGATTTCGACACCGATCGGGCCATCGGTGAGGATCCGAAACCGGACAAGCTCGCCGCGGCGGAAATGAAGGCGGGTCGGGCCCATCGGCGGCGGAGCGCCGCTGATCACGCGCACCGTCGGAATCGAGACGGGGTGGCGCTTTGGCGCAGGCCGCGATCGGGACTTTGGCCTCGAGGTGGGCTTTCCGGTGTTGACGCCGGAGATCCGCGGCGCATCGATGGTTCCCTCGCTTCCGTAGAAAACGAAGGCGATGATGACCGCGAATCCGAGGACTATGCCCAGGGTGATCCCGACCGCGAGGTCGATCCGCTTGGTGCCCCGCTTAGATCCCTCCAAGTTCCCCCTCGGGGCATGGATCGGGCGTCGCTTCAGCGGCTGGTCGAGAACCTCTACCGAACCTCGTCTTCAAGCGCTTCGTTGGTTTGTGCACGGTGTAAGCGGCTCAGGATAACGTCAGCGCGTGCGTCCTGAACGCGACAACATCCCCGCCCCACCTCTACCGGCTGGGATCGAGTGGTTCGGTGCCAGGCCGGAATCGATGGCGGGGCTGACGGCCTCGGGCCCGGCGCTCGTGCACTTCCTCGATTTCGCGCAGCTCAACAGCGTGAGGACCCTGCCCTACCTGATCGAGTGGAATCGGCGCTACCAGCGGGCCGGCCTCAGCCTGATCGGAGTGCAGGCCCCGAGATTCCCCTTTGGCGCCGACCCCGAAGTTGCCACTGCTGGCTTGGCGGCGCTCGGCGTCGACTTCCCGGTCGCACTGGACTTCGAGCGCCAGCTCTGGAACGAGTACGGATGCAGGGGCTGGCCCAGCCTCTTTCTTTGGAGCCGAGGCGGCGCGCTCTCCTGGTTTCACTTCGCCGAGGGTGGATACCTCGAGACCGAGGAGGCGATCCAAGCTGAGCTGCGCGAGGTCGACGCCCTGCGTGAGCTGCCGACCCCGATGAGCCCACTGCGCCCCACCGACGGTCGCCGAACTAACGTCATCGCCCCGAGCCCCGAGCTCTTCCCCGGTGGCTCATGGCGACGCCCCTGGACCGCGGGCGCAGACGGGGAGGAACTACGGGTCAGCTATGAGGCGGGCGGCGTTTACGTCACGACCGAGGGGGAGGGCGATCTCGCGCTCAAGTTCGAGGGGCTCAAAGAAACCGTGATCTCGGTAAGGGGAGCCGGCCTTTACCGGCTCCTCGAGGACGACCATCATCAAAGCCATACGTTCATCCTGCGTCCAACTTCCGGCCTCCGCATCTGGTCGATCAGCTTCGCGGCGGGTGTACCCGCTGACTCGGTGCCCAGCGACGGGAATCTTGCCGAAGCTCGCCTTCCCAAACAGCGAGGGCCGGAGAGGAGCTCGGATGGCTGAATCGCTGAAGGAGGCGCCGTATGACCGCATCGGGGTTGGCTACCGTGAAATACGACGCCCCGATCCGCGCATCGGGGCACGCATCACCCGCGCTCTCGGCGATGCGGTCACGGTCGTCAATGTCGGCGCCGGAACCGGCTCCTATGAGCCGAGCGACCGAGACCTGATCGCAGTGGAGCCCTCGAAGCTGATGATCGCCCAGCGCCCGAAGCAGGCTGCGCCGACGGTCCAAGCCAGTGCCGAAGACCTCCCCTTCCCCGATCAGCGCTTCGACGCTGCAATGGCGATCATCACAGTCCATCACTGGGCCAATCTGAGGGCCGGCATCGCCGAGATGGTGCGCGTGGCGAGACAGCGGGTGGTCATTCTCAGCTTCGATCCGCTGGCCCTTGAGGAGCTTTGGCTGGTGCGCGATTATTTCCCACGGGCGGGGCAGATCCACGCGGAGGCGATGCCTCCCATCGGTCAGCTCGAGGCGCTGCTCCCGAACCCCTCCGTCGAGCACCTACCCGTCCCTCGCCTCTGTGAGGACGGGTTCTTCTGCGCGCTCTGGGATCGCCCCGAGATGCAGCTTGACCCAAAGGTCCGTCGCGCGAGCTCGGTCTGGCACCTGATGCCGGACGCCGAAACGGAATCGGGACTTGCTCGGCTGCGCGCCGATCTGCAAAGTGGCCTCTGGGAGGAGCGTTTCGGCCACCTTCGCAGCGCGCCCGAGCTCGACGTTGGCCTGCGCTTGATCACAGCGGAGCTGGGTTAGCGATCATCGGAGGAGGGACCCGACGGGGCCGGCCAAATCAACCCTGGGCGGCGAGCTCTTCGCGAATCTCCTTGGGAAGCATGAAGCGAACGTCCTCATGGACGGTGCGCAGCTCGGAGACCTCGCTGGCACCTAGATCACGAAAGTGTGAGACAAGTTGGGCGACCAACTCCTCGGGTGCACTGGCGCCGGAGGTGATGCCGACCGTCTGGACGCCGCGCAGCCACTCCTCCTTGACCTGCTCGTGGTTATCGATCAGATGAGAGGCGGCGCCGTGCTCGCTGGCCACCTCGACCAGGCGGTTTGAGTTGGAGGAGTTTGTGGAGCCGATCACCAGCACCAGCTCGCACTCGTTTGCCAGCTGCTTGACCGCGATCTGACGATTGGTGGTCGCGTAACAGATGTCGTCGGACTTGGAGCTGATGATCGCCGGAAATCTGGCGCGGAGGGCGGCAATGATCTCGGCGGTCTCATCAACGGAAAGGGTGGTTTGGGTAATGAAGGCGACCCGCTCGGGATCGACCACACGCAGGGTGCCGACCTCGGCAACGGTCTGCACCAAGACAATGCTCTCGGGCGCCTCTCCAGTCGTCCCCTCAACCTCCTCGTGACCCTCATGCCCGATCATCACGATGGTGTAGCCCTGGGCGGCGAACCGGCGTGCCTCGACGTGGACCTTGGTAACCAAGGGACAGGTGGCATCGATCGTGCGCAGGTGGCGAGAGGCAGCATTGTCGTGGACGGCGGGAGCGACGCCGTGGGCGGAGAAGACGACCATCTCACCGGCGGGGACTTCGGTCTCTTGCTCGACGAAGATCGCGCCGCGCTCGGCCAGCTGTTCGACCACATGCTTGTTGTGGACGATCTCCTTGCGGACGTAAACCGGTGCTCCGTAAAGATCAAGGGCGCGCTCCACGGTCTGCACCGCGCGGTCGACACCGGCGCAGTAACCGCGCGGAGCGGCGAGCAGTACCCGCTTGGGGCCGGGGGCCGCGATGGTCTCCATCAGCCCAGGGTAGCGGTGGCGACGTTGCGGGAGCCCCCACCGCCTGACCGCCACGGCGCCGCGAAGCTAGCCTTGGGCGATGAGCACAGAAGGCCGCCACCTCGATCGACTCAGCGCGGTCGACGCCTCCTTCCTTAGCAACGAGACCTCGACCAGCCATATGCACGTCGGGGCGATCCTGATCTTCGAGGGCCCGCCTCCTCGCTACCTCGATTTAGTCGAGCATGTGCGCGGACGGCTGGGCCAGGTGCCCCGCTTCCGACAGCGTTTGGTGGTGCCGCCGATGGAGGCGGGCCGGCCGCTTTGGGCTGATGACGTTAACTTCAACCTCACCTACCACATCCGACATACCGCCCTGCCAGAACCCGGCGGCGAGGAGGAGTTAAAGCGCCTTGCCGGACGGGTTTTTTCCCAACAACTCGACCGCTCCAAGCCGCTCTGGGAGCTCTGGCTGGTCCAGGGCCTTGAGCGCGAGCGGTTCGCGATCTTGACCAAGACCCACCATGCGATGGTCGATGGAATCTCGGGGGTCGACATTGGCACCGTGCTCTTCGATCTCGAGCCGCTACCCGAGCCGAGCGTGGTTGAAGAAAAGTGGGTGCCTCAGAGCGAGCCGGGAACCGCCGAGCTGGTGGCGCGTGGGGTGAGCGACGTTGCGGTGGCTCCGGTGAGGCTGGCAGAGCGGACGTTGGCGGCCATCCGCCACCCCGAGTCGGCGGCCCGGCGCCTTGGGGAGGCACTCGAGGGGGTCGGCGAGGTCGTTGGAGCGTTCGCCAACCCGGCGCCCGATATACCGCTCAACCAGCCAATTGGCCCGCACCGCAGATTTGTCTGGGTACGCTCGGAGCTGGCGATTTTTAAGCAAATCAAGGACTCCCTTGGCGGAACCGTGAACGACGTGGTCTTGGCGGTCGTCACCGGAGCGCTACGAGCCTGGTTGCACGAAAGGGGCTTGCGCACCGAGGGGCTGGAGCTACGAGCGCTGGTTCCGGTTTCGATCCGCAGCGAGGACGAGCGTGGAAACCTCGGCAATCGGATCGCCGCAATGCGCGGTCCGCTGCCGGTCTACGTCGAGGACCCAGCGCGGCGACTTCGCGTGGTGAGCGAACAGATGGAGGGACTTAAGCGCTCCAAGCAGGCCCTCGGCGCAGAAGTCATCTCCCGCTTCAACGACTTCGCTCCCCCGACCCTGCTCGCGCAGGCCTCGCGGATCAATTTCTCGACCCGCCTCTTCAATCTGATCGTCACCAACGTGCCGGGGCCACAGATCCCCCTCTACGTCCTTGGCAGAGAGCTGGAAGAGGTCTTTCCTGTCGCCTTTTTGCCCCAAAACCATGCCTTGGCGGTGGCGATAATGAGCTATAACGGCCGCGTCGGCTTTGGTCTGCTCGCCGATTATGACTCGATGGAGGACGCCGAGACAATCGGGCAGGGGATCTCGGATTCACTCACCGAGCTGCAGGCCGCCGCCAGCGCCTTCGCTGCGGGCTGAGCCTACGCCGTCCCAACGAGCACGGGGTCTAGGCTTCGCTGATGGCCTTGCTCGTGATCCTCTTCATCTTGGTCCCAATCGCCGAGCTCTACGTGATCATCAAGGTGGGCGAATTGATCGGCGTCTGGCCGACGATCGGACTGCTTTTGGCTGACGCGTTTCTCGGTGCGCTGCTGCTGCGCCTGCAGGGACGCGGCGCCTGGAGGCGCTTCAGCGCGGCGATCGCCGCGCATCGCTTCCCCGGGCGCGAGGCCGCCGATGGTCTGATGATCGCGGTCGGTGCCACCTTGCTGTTGACCCCAGGGTTTATCACCGACATCTTCGGATTCATCCTCCTGATTCCACCCACGCGAGCGATCGCGCGGCGACTGATGCGCGCCTACCTGGGGCGACGCTTCGTGCTGGTGGGTGTTGCCGATCGAGCCACCCGCGACCGTGCCAGGGAGGGCAACCGCGCCTATGATTTCGATGCCAACGCTGAGGAGGTCAGACCAAAGGAGCAAGGACGGCTTGGCGGCTTCCCCTGAGCGCATCGACCTGACCCCAGGCCCAGGAATTCAGCGGCGCGCCGATCGTTTCACGATCAGCCCGAGACACCGGCCTGACCCGCCGCGGTAGGCAACTCTCGTCGCAGTAGGGCGAGACCAAGCAGACCACCGAGACCGGGGATCCAAAAGGCGATCGCGTGGTAAACCAACACCGCCGCTGTTGCGCCAATCGGTGAGATGCCATAGATCACCAGCGCCCCAACCAGGCCACCATCGAGCACCCCCACGCCACCGGGGACAGGGACCAGATTGGCGAGGTAGCCAATGATGTAACCGAGTATCAAGGGGGCAATTGGAGGGCTGATCCCAAGCGCCGAGAACGTTGCCCAGAGCACGGCGATATCGAAGAGCAGATAGCCGATCGCCCCCGCTAGGCGCAGTTTGGGCCGGCGCAACGCAAACTCGGCGTAGCGGATCCCCTCCACCAGATCGCTGATCCATGCGGGGCCACCTGGGCGTGCGGTGCGCAGCGATCCCCGGGCAGGAAGCACCAGCACGACCCCGGTCGCCAGACATCCGGCGATAATCGGAAGCACCGCACGAAGGAAGTCATCGGGTCCGGCGGCGACTCCGAGTACCAAGAGCACTCCCGCGGCGATCATCGCGGCGACGCTGGCGGCGCTGGTGATGAAAAACAGCGCGCTGGAGCGTTGGATGATGGACCGAGTCGACATCCCGGCGAGGTGCATGAGCCAGCCTCCGACGGCGAGGCCCCCGACCCCACCGGCCGGCAACAAGACGCCACTAGCCAGCTCGGTCCAGGCGAGCTGGCGCGCGGGGCGCGGCGGAATTGGTGAGAAGAAGAGACGAAAGACGACAACGAAGCTCGCGCAGCTGGCCAACTCAAGGGCGACCGCGAAAACGATCCAGGCCGGTTTCATGTGACCGATTGCGACGAGCACCGCACGCAGCGGCGGAATCGCGAGCAAAAGGCCAAAAACGAAGCCCGCAAGGATCAACACCACGCCAAGGCGATGCCAAATCCCCCCCTCCAACGGCGAGGCTCCCTCAAATGGGGTTGGGCTCAGGAGAGCACCCGGCGCCGAAAGTTACGCAGTCCGAGCGTCAGGAATACGGAGCAAAAGCCGACCAGTACCGGATAAACAACATAAAGGGGCATGTGTGAGGCTTCGGTCAGCCCGGCGCGCATGCCCTCTGCAACGTAGATCAGCGGGTTGACCAAGACCAGGATCTGCAGCCAATGAATACCCACGACCTTGACCGGCGCGAGTTTCGTCCACTGGTAGTAGGTGCCGCCGAGGAAGGTGAGCGGTAAGACGACAAAGCCGAACATGAGCCCGATGTTGCGCGGCTCAAAGTAGGTTCCGAGCAGCAACCCGAGCGAGGTCATCGCAACGCAGGCAAGCGGGATCAGGGTGATCACGATCCACCAGTGAAAGGAAAGATGGGCTTCGACACCGGGGGCGTGAACAACGGCTGCCATTGGGAACACGACCAGCGCCGCCAGCGCTCCCTGGACCGACCCCGACATCACCTTGGCAATGGCCACCAGCCATATCGGACAGGGAGCCTGGACGCGGTCCTCTATCTCACGGGTGTAGCCGAACTCGGTGGAAAGCTGCAAGGCCACCGCCTGGATCCCCTGGAACATGATCGTGATCGCGACGACACCGGGAACCAGCACCGTCGCAAAAGCCGACTCTGCGACGGTCCCCCCCTGCCCGCCCACGCCCTGACCGATCGAGGGGAAAACGTAGAGGAAGACAAAGACGAGCAAGAAGGGTTGGATCAGGGTCCGAACCAAGAACTCGGCGAAGTTCTTGCGCAGCACCAGGAGGTCACGCAGGATCAGCGCAAGCAGCGCCAGGCGACTCGCCTGTGCGGTGGTGCGGGTCGGCCGCAGCGCCAGATCAGCACCGGCGCTGACATCGGTCACCGCCGCGGCCATCAGTCGCGCAACGCCTTGCCAGTCAGATTGATGAACACGGTCTCCAGGCTGGGCTCTGATACGGAGAGATCAGCAACCTCAAAGCCGCCGCTCTCAGCGGCATTCACAACCCGCGGCACGAGCCGTTTTGCGCCCGCGACGTGCAGCTCTACACCGTCGGCAAGCGCGCGGCTGCGGGTGACCTCCTCGATCTCTTGACTGAGCCGCTCGGCAAGCGCGACCTGATCACCGTCGGCCTTGACGGTGACGATCTGCTCCGCGCCGACGGTCTGTTTGAGCGCCGCCGGGGTATCGAGGGCGAGAATCTTGCCGTGATCCATGATCGCTACCCGATCACAGAGCTGATCGGCCTCCTCCATGTAATGGGTGGTGAGCAGGATCGTCTGCCCCTCCTGGTTGAGCTCGCCGAGAATCTCCCAGAGCGCGAGGCGGCTCTGGGGATCGAGGCCCGCTGTCGGCTCATCCATGAACAGCACCGCGGGACGGTGAAAGATCGCGCGTGCGACCATCAGTCGCTGAGCCATGCCCCCCGAGAGCGCGAAGACGGAGGCCTTCGCCCACTTGGTCAGCTGGAACTGCTCGAGGAGATGATCGGCGTTGCGGCGCGAATCGGGGGCGGAGATACCGAAAAGGCGCCCGTGGAAGTAGAGGTTCTCCCATACCGTAAGCTGGCGGTCGAGGGTATTGGTCTGCGAGACGGTCCCGAGCAGCTGCTTGGCAAGCGCCGGCTGATTGACAACGTCAATCTCGCCCACGTATGCTGACCCCGAGGTGGGCACCACTCGGGTGGTGAGCATCCCCGCGGTCGTCGTCTTGCCGGCGCCGTTGGGTCCGAGCAGACCGAAGATCTCCCCGCCACGTACGCTCAGGTTGAGCTGGTCCACCGCGGCGAAGTCGGTGCCTGCGTAAACCTTGGTCAGGTCGACGGTGCGGATAACCTCGCGGCCCCCATGCGGAAACGGCTGCCCCGCTACCGCAGCCACCTGTTCGTCGGCTGACCCGACGCTCGCCACCGCGCCTAGAAACCCAGGGCGAACTTGGCGTCCTCGGTCATCATCTCCGGGGACCAGGCGGGATCGAAAACCATCTTGGGATGAACGGCGGTGACCCCTTCCAAATCGCCAACGAACTCCTTCATCTGCTCAGAGACCTGTGGCCCGATCGGGCAGGCAGGAGTAGTAAGGGTGAAGGTGATGAAAATTTCAGTGCCCTCGATCTCGACGTCATAGACCAAGCCGAGGGAGACGAAGTCCAGGCCAAGCTCAGGATCGATCACCTCCTCCAGGGCCTCAAGCACATCTTCCTCGGTGAGTGTGGAGGTCTGGTTCTCTGCCATTCACCAATGGTAGCCGGACTGCTTCTCTAGGCTTGCCCCGATGCGCAGCTCCAATCCACCCCGAGACCAACCTCAAGCCAGCGAGCCGACGCCGCTGAGACGCTCGATCGGAATCGTCTTCTCCGACGGTGGCCTGCTGGCGCTGAGCGCAATCCGCCCATTGGGCGCTGCCGGACACGGCGAGGAGGAGGTCGTGGCGGTGATGTGTGGCCCCGACGGCGCACCGATCGAGGTGGCTGAGACGCTGCTCTCGACCGAGTACGGTCCCGACGGCGTGCAGCGTCGGGCGACGCTGGAGCTGTGGCCAGACGAAGACGGTCAGCCACTGCGCGGTGCCGGAACCCTGATCAGCTCAACTTCGGTGCGCCATCAGGGACTCGGAACTGAGATCGCGTTCTTCCGCTGGTCGCTGGAGGGCCGCGAGGGCCTTGGGCATTACGAGCTCGTGCACGCAGATGGGTGAAATCGACGTCGTCGTCTCAGACTTCGGAGGCGTGCTGACGACGCCGTTGCTGGGATCGTTTATGGCCTTCCAGGATCAGACTGGGATCCCGACCGAGCTGCTCGGCAAAGCGATCCAAGCAATTGCTGAGGTTGACGAGGATAACCCGCTGTATGAGCTAGAGCGAGGAGAGATCAGCGAGGAAACGTTCCTGGCGCGCCTCAGCGCGCGGCTTCAACCGATGCTCGGGCATCGGCCCCAGATGCACCGCTTCAAAGAGATCTACTTCGAGGCACTCGAACCCAACCCAGCGATGATCGGACTGATGCGCGAGCTCAAGGAGGCGGGGTATCGGATGGCGATGCTGACCAACAACGTGCGTGAGTGGGAGCCGCTTTGGCGCTCGATGCTGCCTGTCGATGAGATCTTTGAGACAGTCGTGGATTCTGGCTTCGTTGGCGTCCGCAAGCCCGAAGCCCGGATCTATGAGCTGACGCTGCAACGACTGGGAGCTCCAGCCGAGGCATGTCTGTTTGTCGATGATGTAGCCGGCAACTGCGAGGGCGCGCGTCGGGCAGGAATGAAGGCGGTCCACTTCCGCGACAACGAACAGGCGATCGCGGAGATCCGCTCCACACTCGCCGCCTGATCCCTAGCCGCCGAAGTCCGCCTCCGCGGATCTCACCCGCGTCGGTTTTGCGATGTGCTCAGCTCGCCTTCACTCGGGCAAGCGGTGAGTGCTGCGTACTGGAAGGGCAATCAGTTATCTGAGCCGGCGCGATCCCAGATATAGAGATCGACAGCCTCCGCAGCGAGCTCCATCAGGCGCGGCGCTGAGAGCAGGTTGAGAACCAGCTCCAAGGCGTCGTCTTCGGTGACACCTGCATCTACTGCCTCCTCACCGCGAAAACCGGCGGCCAGTTTGAGCGCCTCTCGACGGTACTCCCCTAGGGAGCCAAAGGCGCCCATCAGAAAGTCACGGTTGGGCAGTGGATGACCGACTTCAAGCGAGCCATGCCAGGCGGCGAGCATCGACAAATCGTGCTCATCGAGCTCAGAGAGCGCCTTCGCATAGTGGGTCTCAAGCTCGGCATCGGGAATCTCATCGACCCAGGAGCGGACAGCCTCACCGAGCAGCTGACGACGGGCCTCACGCCCGACCGAGTCCGAGATCGCGCGGATCGCATCAGCTGGGTCTACGAAACAAAGAGCCATCAGGTTGGCTCAATCTAGACGCCCGATAAGACGGCAAAGCGCGGAAAGATAGGCGCAGTTTGCGATGGGCAGCGCCGCCGCCCTGCCTAAGGACCTAGCCCTATAGGAGGACTCCCATCTCCTCCATCGAACTCCTCAACCGATCTGTCGATCGAACATAGGAGGGTTGAACATGGGCCTGGTCGACCGCGACGATGGCTGGCGAATGCCGGACTGGCTGTGGGAGCGAATCGAGCCGCTTTTGCCGCCCCCGCCCGAGCACCCGCTCAAAACACACCGCAAGGGCCTGCCAGAGCGCCAGGTGATGGACGCGATCTTGCTGGTGCTGCGCACCGGTATGCAGTGGAACGCACTCGACGTGACTGGAGTCTGCAACTCCAGTACCGCGCACCGACGCTTCCAGGAGTGGGAGCGAGCCGAGGTCTTCCACGAGATCTGGCGGCTGGGCCTGCTCGACTACGACGAGGCGCTTGGCATCGACTGGTCCTGGCTGGCGGCCGACGGAGCAATGACCAAGGCGCCGCTCGGCGGGGCAAAGACTGGTCCCAATCCCACAGATAGAGCCAAAGGGGGGCGAAGCGCTCGCTCATCGTCGAGGCTGCGGGGATCCCGATCGGGATCGAGCACGATGGCGCCAACCGCAACGACCACAAGCTGCTGAAGGGGACGCTTGACTCGATCCCGATCGAGCGTCCAAAGCCAACCCAGGCCGATCCCCAGGGCCTCTGCCCGGACAAGGCCTATGACTTCCCCGTCGTCCGCGATCTGCTCGAGGACCGCGAATTCACACCACACATCCGCAGTCGGGGCGAGGAGATCGACCTGAAACAGCGCAACCCCGATTGGAGAGCGCGCCGCTGGGTTGTGGAGGCGTGTCACTCATGGCTCAATCGCAACCGCGCTCTTCTCATCCGCTGGTCCAAGAAGGAGGAGAACCACCTCGCCTTGCTGCAGCTGGCCAGCGGCCTGATCGCCTTCAAGCGGGCGCATGCGGCGAGGCTGGCAGAGGCCCTACAGGGCTAGGTCCTAAGCTCCGCAGGGTGGCGCTCAAGCTAATCCATGGACCGCAGAATTCGGGTCGCGCCGGTCTGATTCGGACCCGTTTTGTCGCCGCGCTCAACCGCGAACCGCTACTCATTGTCCCCAACGCAGACGATGTCTTTGCCTTTGAGCGCGAGCTCTGTGAGGCAGGCGCCGCGCTCGGTGGTTCGGTGATGACCTTCGGCGGTCTCTTCCGAGCGGTTCTGAGCGCGGGCGGAGTTCCAATCCAGACAGAGCTGAGCGCGGCTCAGCGCCTGCGCGCGATCTTGATCGCGATCGAAGAGCAGCGCCCCCGGCTGGGACCGCTTCGACACTCGGCGCGGCGGCCGGGCTTCGCCCTCGCCTTCGAGCGCCTGCTGGAGGAGCTACAGGCTGCGGGCCTCAACCCAAATGGGGTGGCGGCGGGGACCGCAACGCTGGAGGGGTCGGCCTACCTGAGCGACATCGCCGCCCTCTTTTCGGGATATGAACAGGTCCGCGCCCGACTCGGGAGGGTCGACTCATATGGGCTCGCTCAGGAAGCGATCGCGCTGCTTGACCGCGGCGAGGATTTCTGGGGACAGCGGCCAGTTTTCCTCTACGGGCTTGACGACATGACGCCAATCCAGCTGAACCTGATCGGGGCCCTCGCCCGCATCGCCGAGATCACGATCGCGCTTCCGGATGAGGACGGGCGGCCGGTGCTGGCCGCCCGCGCGGGGCTGTTGGAGGAGTTGCGTGAGCGCATCGGGTTCGCAACAGAGACCACTACCGTGCCCAATCCCTCCAATACACCCAGCACACTCCTCTTTCACCTCGAGCGTAATTTCGGCGCGCTTGAGGTTGAACGGCAGGTTGCAAACGCAGACCTGACCCTGCTGCGCTCCGCCGGCCTGCGCGGCGAGGCGGAGTCGGTCGCGGTCGAGGCGGCGAGGTTGATCGCCGGCGGAATCGATCCCGATCTGATTGCGATCGCGCTTCGCGATCCCGCCCGTCGTGGCCCCCAGATTGCCACCGTGCTTGAGTCCTACGGCGTACCAGCAGCGCTTGAGGCCGAGCTGACGGTCGCCGAGACCGGTGTCGGAGGTGCCCTAATCGCCCTCCTTGAAGGCGAGTTTGGCCCACGGCGAGCAGCTGATCTGCTCCGCTACCTGCGCGGTCCTTCGGGAGTGCCGGCGCGGCGGGTTGACTGGTTGGAGCGAGCGATGCGCCGCACGCGGGTGCAAAGCGCTGCGGCGATGCTTGAGCTCTGGCGTGGCGAGGATGGCCAGCTTCCTCCCGATCTGATCCGGATCAGGGACGCTGCCTCGACCTCTCCGAGGAAGCTGCTGGAGGAGGTCGGACGCCTCGCGGTGAGGATGGCCTCGCGCCCACTGCGAAGCGGTGAGGATGGACCCCCTCCAGGCCCAGGTGAGGGGATCGAGCTGCGGGCAGCGGCGGCAATCTCTGCCGCTCTTTCTGAGCTCGCCGAACTAAGCGGGCCCCCACCTCGAGCTGAGGAGCTTGCGGGGACGATCGGGCGCACCGAATTTCGTGCATGGAGTGGGCCGGTCGAGGGGCGGGTGCGGATCGCCAGCCCCTACCGGCTGCGGGCGGGTCGCTTTGATCACGTCTTCGTCGGCTCACTTCAAGATGGCGAGTTTCCACGCCGCCAGGCTGGCGACCCATTCCTCTCAGAGACGCAGCGTGCTGCGCTCGCTCTGAAGCCGCGCCGGGCGACCGATTCCGAGGAGAACTACCTCTTCTATATCTGCCTCTCACTTCCCCGCCGCAGCCTCTTCCTCTCCTATCGCGATAGCGATGAAGACGGCGGCGGCGAGGCGCGATCGACGTTGCTTGACGATGTGCGCAACCTGCTCGAGCCAGCGCCTGATGGCGTGCTCCCCGACCGGGTGGAGGAGTCGATTACCCGTGGCCGCGACCTGGCCCAGATTGTCCATCCGATCGCAGAATCGCCCTCTGAGAACGAGCTGGCTCGGGCCCTAGCCGCGCATGGAAAAGGCGCGGAGCACGGTGCGTTAATCGAGGTCGCCGCAGTCGGGGCCTCAACGCGAGAGCGGGTCCTGGCTCGGATCGAGACGGCCCGCGTGGCGCATTTGGCAAGCACCTCCCCGGGACCATTGAACAACCGCTCGGTGCTCGACTCTTTGGCCGCAGTCTCTGCCTTCGGTGGCACCACGCTTGAGGAGTTCGACCTCTGCTCATACCGGTGGTTCGTCGGACACGAGCTCGAACCCCAGCCGCTTGACCCCGCGCCCGATCCGCTCGTCCAGGGCGGCCTCATGCACGCAGCGCTGGAGCGCCTCTACCGCGAGCAACCCGGCGGTGACTCCCTTCCTCGCCCCCACTCGCTGTCGGCCTGGGTGAAACGCGGGGAGGAGCTGGTTGCCGAGATCGCTGCGGAGCGAGAGCTGGGCCGACATCCCGCCGAAAGGGCCGGAGCGCGACGGGTCGAGCGGCTGCTGATCCGCTTTTTGGTGGAGGAGTCAAAGCGCAGTACGGGAGGTTATGAGCCCTGGCTTCTGGAGGCCGGATTCGGCGACGGTGACCGAAACGAGCACCCCTCACTGGAGGTCGATGGTTGGCACCTGCATGGGATGATCGACCGCGTCGACCGCGACCACGACGGCCGCGCCGTGGTCCTTGACTACAAGCTCTCCAGCAGAGTCACCGCGCTTGAGAGGTTCGAGGAGAAGGCCAAGCTGCAGCTCCAGCTTTACTTGCTCGCGGTCGCCGAGCATTGGGGAGCGCGGCCGGTCGCCGGCCTCTATCACCCACTCAGGGGGACCTCGGCCCGGCGCCCGCGGGGGGTCGTCTTTGAGGAGGCAGCCGCGGCTCTTTCCTCCTATCGGCTCTACAACAGGGACCTGGTTGATCAGCAGGGGTTCGATCAAGCACTGGATCAGGCTCGTCAGCGAGCCGCCGAGATCGTCGCCCGCATACGGGCGGGAGATATCCGCCGTGATCCGGGGCCAAGACGGGGGCTGCGCGATCACAATGTCTGTCCGGAATTCTGCAGCTTCGCCTCGATCTGCCGTCGCGACCGCTCCCCGCAAAGCGATGAGGATAGTGACGGTGAGGAGCAATGAGGACAGCGGGAGGTCCCCCCTCAGGCGAGAAGAGCGCGGCTCAATCTGCAGTTTCGCGCCGGACGGGTGAGTCTGCGCCCACCTCCGACGGCAAACCGGCTCGCACCCCCGAACAGGCGGCGGCGATTGCGGTCTTCGGGCGCGACGTGCTGATCGAGGCCGGTGCCGGCACCGGCAAGACCGGAGTGATGGTCGACCGCTACTGCCGACTCCTTTGCGAGGAGGGCGTCTCGCCCAGCGCCATCCTCGCCTTCACCTTTACCGAGAAGGCGGCGGCCGAGTTGCGCCAGCGAATTCGGGTCGAGCTAACGCGCCGAGCAGAGGCCGGCTCTGAGTCTGCCCGCAATGCGCTCGCCGCGATTGCAGGCGCCTGGGTGATGACGATTCACGGCTTCTGTAACCGCCTCCTGGCAAGTCATCCTGTCGCCGCCGGCATCGATCCACATTTTCGCGTGCTCGACGCGCCCGAGACTGAGCGAGTGGCCCGCGAGGCCTTTGAAGATGCGCTGGAGGAGTTTCTGGTCGCTGGGGACGAATCCCGTGAGGAAACGGCTGCGGCGTTTGAGATCGACGGCCTGCGGAGGATTGTCAGAGGCGCTCACGAGGAACTGCGCAGCCGCGGCCTGCCAGAGTCGAGCCTGCCAGAGCCAACCGATCCCGATCCCGAGGCGGCGATGCGCGGTGCGTCGGAGGCGGCCGCCGAGGCGCTTGCTGCTCTCAAGCCAAGCGATCCCAAACGAGCGCTGCTGGAAGATGCTGTCGCCAAACTCCAGCGCACACCGGGTGAACCGCTGGACCTCGATCAGCTGGGGGAGCTTCGCACCGAGAGCACGGCGAAGGCGATCGCCCCCTATCGCGAGGCCATCGATGCCGCGATCCGCGCCAGCGCCGAGGCCGGCGAGGGGGGGGCCGCCTACCGACACCTCACCATCTTGCTGGGGATCTTTGCGTCGCGCTTTGAAGCTGCCAAACAGCGGCGCGCGGGGGTCGACTTTGAGGACCTTCAGATCCTCGCCGCAAATCTGCTCGAGCAGGGTGAAATCGGGGCGGCCTATCGCTCGCGGTTCAGCCACCTGATGGTTGATGAGTTCCAAGACACAAACCGCCTGCAGCTAAGGCTGATCGAAGCGCTCCGTGGACCCGGGACTGAGCTGATGCTGGTCGGTGATGAGCTGCAGTCGATCTATGGCTTCCGCCACGCCGATCTCGAGGTCTTTCGGGAGCAACGAGAAGCAATTGAGTCACGCCCCGGCGCCGAAACGATCGAGCTGAGCGGCAATTTTCGCTCCCGGCCCGAGGTGATCGGCGCCGTCAACGCGCTCGGCTCGGTTTTGCTCGGCGACTCCTATCGCCCGCTGCGCGTCGGCGCGCTTGGGTTGGGCGACCCGCACGAAAGCGGGGATCCAGCGGTCCAGCTGCTACTCACCGGGCGCGAAGGGTGGGATGCTGAGGACATCGACCTAGCGCCGGCGATCGACGGGCGGACGCCACTCAACTGCCTTGCCGAGGCCCGTTTTTTGGCCGCTCGGCTGGCCGAGCTCGTCGAGGAGGGGGTGCGCCGGAGCGAGATTGTTGTCTTGCTGCGCGCCTTCACCCATCTCGATGCCTATGAGGATTCCCTCGAGCGTGCCGGCCTGCGCCCCTACGTTGTCGGCGGCCGCGGCTACTGGTCCCAACAACAGGTTGCCGATGTCTGCTCCCTGCTTGGCACGATCGCCAACCCGCTTGAGGATCAGGCGCTTTTCGGAGCGCTCGCCTCCTCCGCCTGCGGCCTAGCCCCCGATACCCTCTGGCTCTTGCGGGCGGCCGCGGGCCGGGGCCGCCATGTCTGGCCCGCCGTGGAACGGGTCGCTGGTCTGAGCGAGGCAAAGGTGGCCGAACCCGAGCGCCTGGCAGACATACCTCCCCCCGAGGTCGCCCTCCTGCGTCGCTTCGTGGGCCAGCTTGAGGGGCTGCGCGAGCGAGCCGGGCAGCTGACGCTGGCAGAGCTGATTGAATCTGCGGTGAGCGAGACGGGGTATGACCTGGCGGTCTTGATCGGAGCCGATGGCGAGGCCCGCTTTGCCAACGTGCGCAAGCTGATGCGCCTGGCAACCGAATATGAATCGCGGGAGGGACGGGATCTGCGCGGCCTTCTCGACTACCTCACCACCCGCGCCGAGAGCGGCGTAGAGGCGCAGGCAGCGACCGCGGCGGAGGCTCGCGACGGAGTGCGGATCATGACGATCCACAATGCCAAGGGTCTCGAGTTCAGCGTCGTCGCTGTTCCCGACCTCTCGCGCAGCCTGTTGGCTGGGACGCGGGCGCCACTTCTGACAATAGGCCCAGAGCCGCAGGCACCGCGGATCGGAATGCAGCTGCGCCGCCTCGGCGCCTCCCCGGTCAACCTCTACTCACATCTCGAACTCTGCGAGGAGGGGAGGGTCCGAGACGCCGAGGAGGGACTGCGACTCTTCCACGTCGCCGCCACCCGCGCCCGCGAGCGCCTGATTCTCAGTGGCGTGATCAAACCCGAGGCCAGCACCGAGATCAAACCGGGAACCGCGGTGATCGAGAGGATCGCCTCCGGTTTCTCGATCCAGCGCGGCAACGATTCCTCAATCACCGTCCCGCCTGCGCAAGCGCGCAGGGGACTGCGCGCCGGCTTCGATCAAACCGCGATCGCGGTTAGTGTCAACCTGCCCTCCCCGGAGGCTGCCGCGAGGCTCGCTGTGAGGCGACGCCAGCCGGGCGGAGATCGCAAGCTCGGCGAGGGCCCCGCGCCGCTTCTCAGGAGACGCCCGCCGGTGGTTGCCAGTCGACCGCTCTCCTACACGGCGATCGCCGCCTACGCGGAATGTCCCTATCGCTTCTATCTGGAGCGTGTGCTGGGGCTCAAGGACAACAAGGGCGACAGCGCCGAAGACGTCGCCTCGTTCGCGTCCGCGTCCGCGCGCGAGGTCGGCGCTGCGCGAGGAGCCCTTGTCCATGATCTGCTGGAGTGGAGCCAAGCCAACCGGTGGCGAGAGCCCCCTTCTGAGCACGTCCGGCGCCACGCCCTTGCGGCGGGCCTTGATCGTGAGGCCGGTGATTTTTTGGCAGATGTTTTGGAGCCGGTTCGCGGTTGGCTGAACTCGAGCCTGCTGCAAGATCGAGTGGGGCCGCTTGCGGCTGGGGTCCGAGCCGAGGTGCCGATCCTGCTCGGCGTTGGCGGCGCCGTCCTGCGTGGCTCCATCGATCTCCTTGTCGAGGAGGAGGGACGCCCGCCGCTGGTCCTCGACTATAAGACCGACCATCTGAACGGATCTGACCCTGTGGAGCATGCCTCCCGCTATGAGATCCAACGGGCGATCTATGCACTCGCAGTTGCCGAGTCGCGCGATAGCGATCGGATCGACGTGGCTTACGTCTTCCTCGAGCAGCCCGATCGACCCGTGATCTCAGAACTCGACTCAGCCGAGATCGAAGCCGGCAGGGAGCGGCTCAGCGTCGCTATCGCAAAGATTGGAAGCGGGGAATTTCCGGCTCCCCCACAAAGCCAACGAAGCTGGGCGCTTTGCAAGGGCTGCCCGGCACTGGGTCAGCTTTGTTCAGGGCCGCGGCCCTGATCGACCTCAGGGCTCGGTCGCTGCCTGCAATCCGGCGGCAAGCTGATCCAGCCTCAGCTCGGTGAGATCGCCGCTGACATCATCAAGCTCGGCCGCGCAGTAGGCAAGAAGATCGCGGCCCTCCTTGCAGAGCTCAAGCGTTTCTCGAAGGCCTGCCTGACCTGAGTCGAGGCGGTTGATGATCTGCTCCAGCCGCTCGATCGCGACCTCATAGCTAGCGGGCTCCTGGCTCAACCCGATCCCCCCTGATCTCGGCGCTGACCCTGCCATCGACGAAGCGCAAACCCAGCTCACCGGCACGAAGAGCCGCGGCGGCGCTCGTCACCGGATCACCAAGGGCGGTCTCGGCCAGCGCATAGCCACGCTCCAGGGTGCGCTCAGGATCGTGTGCGCGCAGCGCCACCTCGACGTGGCGAAGGGCGGCGCTGCGGCCCTTAATGCCCGCAGATGCCGAGCGTTCAAGCCGCTCGGCAAGACGCCGCACCAACGCAGGAGCCAGGGTCCGATGCGCGGCGCGCTCTAAGGAAGCGGCCCAGCGCCCAAGACCCCGGCGTGCTTCGCCGCACGCAAGCCGTACCGCCCCCTCGGCGGCGTGGGTGGGAGTCGAGCAGCTGAGGGCGGCGACCTCATCGAGCAGGGTTAGATCGCGCTCATGGCCGATCGCGCTGAGCACAGGAACACGAAGCATGGCCACCGTGCGGCAGAGCGTCTCATCGCAAAAGGCCCAGAGATCCGCAAGGCTGCCGCCACCCCTGGTGAGCACGATCACCTCGATCTCGGGCCGTGCCGCAAGCTCTTGAATTGCCGCCGCTATCGCTGCCGCCGCGCGGCGATCCTGAACCGGCGCAAATGCCCAGATCACGGTGCCCGCCCAGCCCCGCCTGCTCAGGGCAGCCAGCAGGTCGCGGCGAGCGGCACCGGACTCTGCCGTCACCACCCCGATTGTCTTGGGCAGCAGGGGGCGCGCCAGCTGCTTTTGCAGCTCGAAGAGCCCTTCGACTCGCAGCTGCTCGCGCAGCGCCGCCAGGCGAGCGAGAAGGTCGCCCTCGCCGGCCAGGCGCAAATGGGTGGCCCGAAAGCAAAAGCTCGGCGAGGCGGCACCCCCGCCGGGATAGTAGTCGGGGCCACCGGCGATTACCACCTCGGCACCGTCGCGCAGCGCGCCCGCGGGCAACGCCGCCCGCTGCAGATCGTTTAACCAAATCGCGCAGGGCAGCGCACCGGCGGGATCGCGCAGCTCGAAATAGGCCTGGACCCGGCTTTTACCGACCCCCGTCACCTCGCCGATCAATAACACCCGGGCCCGCCGGCGCATCTCCGCTTGCAGCTTTGCCGCATAGCGGCCAACGGCAAATGGACCAGGAAGATCGGGCTCCAAGGCCGCCGGCACCTGGGCCGGAGATATTTCCTCCCAATCCACGCGCGAGAAGGCTACCCGGCGCGCTTCCAGCGCCGCGCCCAAAGGCGCAGCTCCCGAAGCGCTGGACCCAGCTCAGCGCCCTTTTCGCTCAGCGAGTAGGTGACCCGCACCGGCGTCCCGGGCTCGACCTCCCGCTCGATAACGCCCTCGTCCTCGAGCTCGCGAAGCCTCTGGGAGAGGAGCCGGTCCGAGAGTCCAGGTACCGCCTTTGCAAGTTCTCCAAAGCGCATCGGCTGCACCGTGAGGGCGCAGACAATCGCCCCGCTCCAACGCTTGCCGATCAGCTCGATCGCTGCGTGAAAGTGCGGGCACACACCCTGGACATCCTGGTATGGGGTCGTGGCTGCTCCCACCTAAGTCGAGCTTACTGAACGTAAGTGATCAGCTCGCGCAGGGGCCGGTGTCAACCGAGGGGGCCGTTTCCCGCAAAGCCGCCCGAACGAGGGAGTCGGGAACCGCGAAGCCGCCCGGCGTGCCGCTGGTTGTCGCCGCGAAAACGGTGCCAAGGACATGGCCCTGAGAGTCGATCAGGGGGCCGCCTGAATTACCGCTCCTCACCAATCCGCGCAGTGAGCTGATCGTTCGATGCGTCGGGCCCACACCGTAGGAGTTCTCGCTGATCACTTCCCTGGTTTCCCCCAGACGTGCGGGAGCGACGTTGTAGGGGCCGTTCTCGGGGTAACCGAGGACGGCCCCGGCAGTTCCAGAGCTCGGGCTCGACGCAATCGACAGCGGTGAAAGGGAGGCAGCGACGCGCAGCAGCGCGAGGTCGTTGTGGGGGTCATAGTGGACCGGGGTGGCGCTTAGCGAAGCCCCGGTCGGGGTGATTACCGTGGTGTCGGCCTCGCCGGCGACAACGTGCGCGTTGGTGACGATCAAGTCCGGCCTCACCGCCCAGCCGGAGCCCTCAATCCCCAGACCACAGGCGGTGCCGAGCACGCGCACCACCGAGCGAGCGGCGTGGATTACGCCGGGGTCCGATGCGATCGCTGGATTGGGCGGCCCAAGTGGGGTACTCGGCGCCGAGATCGAGGGAGCCGGATCAACCCGGTTGAGTGCATCCAGGACCGGTCCCGAAGGCGGCAATACATCATTGAGGCTGCGCAGGATCACTGAACTCTGAACGTCAGCCCTCAGCCGCGCTGTCCCGGGCGCGTGCAAAGCAACAGCGCCAAACACCCAGACCAAGCCGAGCGCGACCGATGCAATCAGCGCCGCGCCGCCCGCTCCGTCGGCTAGGTGAAGCGCCCGGCGGCGGATCACCCTGGCCCGCAGTCCGAGCGCAAGGCTCTCCAAGGTGACTGCAACCACGGCGCCAAACAGGAGCGCTCCGAGGGCGGCAAAGAGAGGCGAGTACGGCGATTGCGCTCCTCGGTGAAGCACCAGGGGGGCGAGCCGGCTCCCCAGGAATGCTCCCGAGGCAAACCCGAGCAGGGTCAGTGCACCGACGATCAGACCCTGGCGATAGCCCCAGAGGCCGAGGGCCAAGGTGAAGGCAACTATCCCCCAATCCAGCGCGGTCACAACTCAAATACAAGCAGGCCGACTGCCCCTCGATTACCTTTCACGAAAATGAAACCCCTCGCCCCCGAGGTGAAACGGCGCCACCGCCTCCTGACCCGCGCCGTTCCGCTCACGATTGTCGCCTTGGTTGCCTTCATCTTGGGAGTTGCGGCTGGCACTCCCGGGACCCCGGGGATGACGGCAGCCAAGCAGTTCGGCGAAGCCTGGTCGAGACGAGATTTCGCAGCGATGTACAAAGCGCTGAACCCGGCCTCCAAGCGGGCAATTACCCGCAAGGCCTTCAACAGCGCGTATCGCGAAGCCGAAGCCGTGGCAACACAACGCTCGCTTGAAGCGGGACCCCCGAGAGGTTCGACCTCAGTCGGGGCGACCACGGTCGTGACGGTTCCGATCGAGGTCACAACGGTCGCCTTCGGCAGGCTCAAGGAGAACGTCGAGCTGCCTTTTGCCGAAGGAGGGGTGGCCTGGAATCGGACCCTCCTGTTCCCAGGGTTGCACCACGATGAGCAACTCGAGAACAGAATCGAACTGGCACCGCGGGCGTCGATCCTCGCCGCCGACGGCTCGGCGCTGGCTGCCGGGCCAGCCGAGGACCGCTCTCACTCCCTCGGCAGCGCGGCGCTGGACGTGACCGGCGAAGTCGGTACCGCCGACGCCGCGGAAGTCCCTACCCTCGCCCGCCACGGCTTCGCTGCAGACACTCCCGTGGGGATCAACGGACTCGAGCAAGCGTTTAACGCCCGCCTCGCCGGTAAGCCGGGCGGCTCGCTCCTCGCCGTCGCACGAGCGGGCGGCTCAACCCGCGTCCTGGCCCATTCGACCCCCAGGCCTGGTGCCCCGCTAAAGACCACGATCGACCCCCACCTGCAAGACGCCGCCGTCTCGGCCCTGGCCGGCCGCTCGGGCGGGGTGGCGGTGCTCAACGCCCAAAACGGTGATGTTCTGGCGCTCGCAGGGCAGGCATTCTCGGCCCCCCAACCACCGGGTTCGACCTTCAAGATCATCACTACCACAGCCGCGCTGCAAAAGGGGGTGGTGTCGCTGAAGGACGAATTCCCGGTCGTCGATGGGGTCAGCGTCGGCGGCCGATTCATCAACAACGCCAACGGTGAGTACTGCGGGGGAACCCTCAGCCAAGCGTTCGCGGAGTCCTGCAATGCGGACTTCGTCCCGCTTGGCCCAAAGATCGGAAACGACGACCTGGTAAAAACCGCCGAACTTTTCGGTTTCAACGCAGCCCCCACCCTCTATTCGCCTCAGATCGTGCGCGAAGTCGACCCGCCTAGATCGACAATCCCGAAGCAGATCGGCGATGCACTCGACCTCGGCGTGAGCGCGATCGGACAGGGCGAAGTCCTGGCAACTCCGCTTGAGATGGCAAGCGTCGCACAGACGATCGCCAACGAAGGGGTCCGCGAGCCGACCTCAATCGTGAGCGAAGCGAAGCTGCGCCCGGAGGCCAGGCCGGTGCGAGTGATGTCGAAGAAGATTGCCTCCGAGCTGACTCAATTGATGATCGGGGTTGTGAAAAACGGCACTGGAACAGCCGCTGCGATCCCCCAGGGCCAGGTTGCCGGAAAGACCGGCACCGCTGAGCTTGGCCCCGAACCCGGCCAGCAGAACTCCTCCGACCCTGTCGACCTCAAGGATGCTTGGTTTGCGGCCTTCGTGCCGGCAGCCAAGGCGAAGCTGGCGATTGGAGTCCTCTTGATCGACGCCGGCGCAGCAGGTGGCGAAGTCGCGGCGCCGGTGGCGGCACAGGTCCTCTCCGCGGGGCTCTGAGAGGTGAGCTTCTAACCTGTCTGTGGATCTCAGCTCGAGCTGAGACCAAACCGACGTTGAGGCTGCGCCAGTTGCTCTGCAATGCCGCTCGGGTGATGCCCTGGCGCCGGTACCGAGGTCCGCAATTTTCCCGCTGCAGCTGCCGATCCCAGCCGGGGCCACGCCGACCTCACTGCCGCGAGCTGAAGACCGACCGCCTAGAGGTCGAGCAGCACTTTGGCCGGGCCTTCGGGCCCGGGGATGGTGAGAGTGAGCGGTCGGTTGTTGGATGCGGAGGGAGGAAGTTTGAATAGCACCAGCGATCCCTGGATCGGTCCCTGCTGGGCGGGAGAATCGGGCAACGGCTCAGCTTCTTCTGCTTCCACCTTGGCACCCAAGGGCAGCGCGTAGAGGCTTTTGCTGGGGATCGACGGAAAGACCTGATGTTCGGCGTCGGTGATTTTCAGCGACGCCGGAAGCGTGTGAGCAACCTTATCTTCGTTTTGGACCTGGAAGAAGACCCCAAAGTAGTTTGTCCCCGGGGGGGGCAGGGGCTGGCCGGTGAGGTAGGCGGAGTCTTCGTTGTCATTGGGATTCAAGTAGCGCGAGAAGACCACCGTGTATTCGAGGTGGCCCAGCTTCACGGTTTGGCCCTCGGCCACGTTCTTGGAGGTGCTCGTGTAGCCGCAGGCCGTGAGAACGAGCGCGAGCGCGGCGAGCAAGAGCGCGGTGAGCAGGGGCAGCAGAGGTCTGCGCTGAAGCGACATGAGCGGGCGAGAGTCTATTAAGGGATGCCGGTCGCGTAACGGTTGCCCCCGGCGACGGCAACCCGATCCTCGCCATGATCCCCTGACTCAAGCAAACCACGCAGTCGCCGCAGAGCCTCAGACCAGTGGCGCTCGGCGAATAATGAGCTAGCACCAAGCGTATCCCTGATCTTGTCGAGCGGATGCGAGGGCTCGGTCCAGTGGGAGACTCGCACCGTGCTCAGAGTCCCCGGTCCTTCAATCAGCTCCCAAACGGTGGTTGTCGCAACGCGGTTATCGCGTCCGCCTCGACCATGCTCAAGAATCCGGTGAGGCTCCTCGGTCTCGATAATCGTCGTCTCCATCCAGGCGGAGTTGAGCGGCGAATGCACCAGAAACCGTGCCCCAGCGCCGATCCCGCGGGAATCGATCCGGGTGAGATGAAAATCTGAGATGAAGTGATCGGTGAAGGAGGGACGATCGCCGAGGTCGCAGAGCCGTTCAAATACCTCCTCGCGCGGGACATCGATCTCGACTCGGGAGCTGACTGGACCCATCGACGCTGCGATTGTAGAGATCCCCTAGCCGATCGGCTTAAATGGCGCTAGGATCAGGACGGGAGACATTGGGAAGGAGCGATTCATCTTCACCGGTCTCAACACCAGTTCGCCAAGTGCCAGTATCGACACCGGGGTGGCCCCTGGGGCAGGCACCTTCTTTTGCCTCGGCTGCGGCTCCCTGCTTTCAATGCAGGAGACCGATCGTCTGCCCGAATGCCCCCGATGCGGCGGCTCCAGGTTCCGCCGCGATTCGATCTTTGAGCCGATGCAAGAGCACGGTCAAAACACCGCGGAATTTCCGATCCCCTCTCCTGGCGAGCGGCCGCGGTGGTTGACCCGAGCCCGCGAAAAGCTCCCCGGACCCGGTCACTACCTCGTCTGCGGTGAGGACGGGGAGGGGATCCGCACCTTCGCGGTCAAAACCGGCTGGACCCGAATCGGCCGCAGCGTCAATGCCGAGATTCGCCTCGATGACCCAAGCGTCTCGCGCCGTCACGCCCTGATCGTCAACGAGGCGGGCCGCAAGGCACGGGTCTTGGATGACCGCAGCCTCAACGGCTTGGTGCTGAACGGGGAAATCGTCGAGTGGAGCCGCCTTGCCGACGGCGACGAACTTTCGATTGGCCGCTTCCGCCTCTTTGTACTCGAGCGCTGAGCGTCGGTTCCGGCCACCGCCGCCCCTAGGATTGCAGCGGTGAGCGCCGCACCTGATCCGCTTGACCCCGCATTCCCGCCAGGCTCTCCGGCAGTTTCTGCTGCGGCTGAGCGCGCACGGGAGCGACTGCATGAGGAGATCGAGCGGGTTCGCGTCGGGGTCGAGGAGATGTTGGCCGAGCAAGGAGGCGAGGGAAACGCCGACTTGAGAAGCGAGCTGGATGCGCTGCGGGAGGAGACTCGACGCTACGTCAAGCGGCGGGTGCGACGGAGTGAGAAGCGAATCGAGAAGAGCCTGCACAAGGTCGACCAGCGCACCCGCGAGCTAGAGCGCCGACTCGATGGTTTTGAGGCGGACCGCAAATACGCCGAGTGGCGAATCCATACCAATACCGAGGCAATGCTCGACGGACTACTGCGCGAGGTCCGCGCAATCGCCGATCGCCTCACTCAGTAGAGATGCTCGGGTCGGCCTGAACCCTGTGTGGCACGACCATCAGAAAATTGCTGGCGGCATCGGCGGCAAGGCCAATAATCCTTTCTGCCTCCTCGCCTTGGCCGGTTGCGCGTAGCTCCCCCGCGTAGTGGCTGAGCAGGTCATCGACATCAAGCAGACCCTCTGCGTCGAGCGCCTTGAGCTCGACTTTGGCGCCCGCTCCAAGACGCCGTTCAATCGCGGCGCGGTCGATCTTGAAGGCGTTGTGGCGCACGTACACGCGGCCTCCGGTCATCCCCGCGCAAGCCCAGGGACCGATATCGCCGAGGACTACCGCGCGGCCCGAGGTCATGTACTCAAAGGCAAATCCCTTGGCGCTGGCGCGGTTGACGATGCAGCCGCGGGCGTCATCGAGGTCGTCTTCGGGCTCGCCTCCAAGCACGACGTCAGCACCGGAGAGACGAATGCAAAAGCGCGAATCGGCACAGCCCTGCACCACCAGGCGACCACGTTGAGCACCGTAGGCAAAGGACTTGCCGACCGAGCCATTGAGACGCTTTCCCTTTACTCCCTTGCCCTTCAGGACCGCAAGCGTTCCGCCCAGCATCGCCTTGCCGACACCATCCTGGGCGCCCCCCTCGACCCTGATCGCGACGCCATAGGCGTTGAATGCGCCCAACCCCTGGCCGGCCACCGAGCCCCCGTTGAACTCCAGGCTGGCAAGGATCTCTTCGTTGGACTCGGGGCCGTCTTCAAAAATCCGCGAGCGGGCGATTGCCCCTGCAAGCTCGGTGCCAAGAACCCGATCGTTGGCGTCGGTCGGGCGCGAAAACTCGTTGTGAATTGTGCGGCCAGGGCAAATGTCGCCAGCCAAAGCGGCGATCTGGGCCGAAGCCTGCTTGGCTTTCATCCTGATCGGGCGGGCCATGACGAGGCCCGCCTCAGCCCGGGTCTCCTCGGCCTCATCGGCTACTGGCAGATCGAGCGGCTCGAGGTCGAGAAACTCCTCCAGGGGGGTGATCAACGACGCCAGGTCGATCCTGTCGTAAGCGGCGACCTGCTCAAGCAGGTCGTAGCGGCCGATGAGATCTTGGGCGCGGTCATAGCCAAGCGCTGCGACCACCTCCTTAACCTCCTCACCCATTGCCTGAAAGAATCGAGCACAGCTCTCGGCGGCACTGTCGACCTCTTGGGGAGTGAACTTCTTCAGCCCATGCTCCTGGGCCTGCTCAACTGTCTCGATCTGGGTTGCAATTCCGACGTGGCAGGTATCGAGCTGGCAGCCACGACAAATCGTGCAGCCCAAGCTGACCATTGCCAGGGTGCCGAAGCCGACCCGATTGGCCCCCAGGCAGTGCAGCTTGACGATGTCATATCCGTGGCGGTAACCGCCGTCGGCCCAGATCTCCACCCGGTTGCGGATCCCGGCCTCCATCAGCGCCCGATGAACGGCGCGCGTGCCGAGATCTGAGGGCAGGCCAACGTGGCGGAGGGCGTGTTGGCGGGCGGCACCGGTGCCGCCCTCAAAACCCGAGAGGGTGATGATGTCAGCGCCCGCCTTAGCGATCCCCAGACCGATCGTGCCAATGTTCGGTACTACCGGAACCTTGACCGAGACGCGCAGATCCGGATTCACCGTCTTCAGCTCATCGATCAGCTCGGCCAAATCCTCGATCGAGTAGAGATCGTGGTTGTTGGAGGGAGAGATCAAATCGGTGCCGGGTGCGGCGTTGCGGGCTGCGGCCACTTTCTCTGAGACCTTCTTGCCGGGAAGGTGTCCGCCCTCGCCGGGCTTGGCCCCTTGACCGATCTTGATCTCGGCAAGGTAAGAGGAGTTGATCATCTCCGCCGAGACCCCGAAGCGACCAGAGGCAACCTGCTGGCCGCGCCACTTGCGGTACTGCCCATACATGTCCTGAATCTCCCCACCCTCGCCGTTGACGCAGAGCACGTTGATCGCTTTCGCCGCCTCCGCATAGGCACGGAACGCGGGCTCGGACTGCGATCCAAAGCTCATCGAGGAGATCACCACCGGATAGTCGTGGTGGCCTACCCCCGCATCGACGGTCGCTGGGTCAAGCGGCTCTCGATCACCCTTTAATCCCATGATGTGGCGCATCGAGATCGGGCTCTTTCGCTCCAGGTCTCGCACTTTCTCAGAGTAATCCGCGTAGGAGCCGCTGTTGTTTGCGGTCGCGATCGCAGCCTTATAGACCTTCGGGTAGAAACGAAAGGTCTTCGCTGGTTTTGCCTCCTCGTCTCCGGCCAGCGCCCGCGACCGCTCGTTGCTGTCTATATCGAGCGCGCTAAAGCCGACGCCGCCGGTCTCGGAGGCTGCGAAGGCCTCGGTGTGGAGGATCTCAGCCAGCTCTGGCTTCACCCCGATCGAGGAGAACTGGCGCGCATAGCCGCGCAGCTCATGGATCCCAATCGTCGAAATCACTTTCTCGATCCCCTTGGTCAACGCCTCACAGAGATTTGAGACATCGGTCTCATAATCCTCCACGCAGACCACCTCGACCATTGTGTAGGGGCAGACGCCGTTTGCCCCTAGACCGATCGCCAGCATTGTGTCGTGAACGTTGCGTATTGCGGCAGAGCGCAAGACGATGCCGCACCGCCGGCGCAGGTTCTCCTCACCGGGCTCGACCTTGAACTGCTTCAGCGCCTGATCGACCGCGGAGGTGGAGAGGTGGGGATCAAGGTAGCGTCGATCACCGTCATAGACGGTGCGATCGGTGAGGATCAGCAACTCGGCGCCGCCGCGGACCTTTTTGACTGCTTCCTGTTTGATCCGCTCAACCGCGCCCTGGGTAGTCTCGGACTCCAGCAGGGAGATATCGACGGCATCCGCGCGCCCGCGGAACTCCTCCCAGAGGTCCTCGAGCAAGTAGGTGCGATGCTTGCGGGCGATGCGACGGTAGGTCTTGTCCGAAAGCGGCGCCATCCCGTGGTGACCCCCGAGGATCACCGGAAGCGCGGTCTCGGTCGTGCCGGTGTCTTCCCCAGCGGCATGAATCGAAGGGCGACGTCCGAAAACAGCGCGAGTTGAGAAGTGCTCAACCTCGCGCTCGCGGTCGATCGCTGGGTTGGTCACTACCGCGACCGTCTCCTTGAAATAATCGGCGAGGTTCTGGCGCTCGGGTGAGAGGGCAGCGAGCGGGCCGTCGTAGCCCAGCGAGCCGATCGGCTCGGCGCCATTGGAGGCCATCTGCTGGACGAGTTTGACATCGTCGCGTTGCCAACCGAAGCTAGCGAGAACAGAATCGGCGACCTTGACGGGCTCCTCAGGTCCGGCGTCTGAATAGCCCGGTACATCCTCGCCCTCCAGCGGGCCGCCAGCATCCAGGACCCGGTCATAGGGTCCGATTTCCTCAAGTCCACTGCGCCCCAGCCAGGTTTCGCGCACGATCCGCAGCATCTCATCGTGGGAATGCAGGCTCGAGCGCTTGCGCTCGCGTTCTATTTTGACCAATGTCTTCTCCCCTGGGGCCAGGGGCTTTGGCTCAGAGACCATCGCGTGGACCGAGACGACCCCCGGCTCGGAGCTGAAGACGTAATCCTCCTCGGTCTCGATCTGCCAGAGGGGTCGCAGGCCCAGCGCGTCGGCGGAGAACACGCACTGATCGTCATGCCGAGCGATCAGAGCCACCGGCCCCTGAGCGAAGGGGCCCATCGCCTGGTGTAGGTACATGTAAAAGCGGCGCAGCTCGGCGGGGAGCAAACGAATCTCCTCGATGATCGGCGGAACCACCATCTCCATCGCCTCGGCGAGCGTCAGACCATCGCGGCTGACCAGCGTCTCGATCGTCCGGTTGAGATCTTGGGAATCCGAGGAACCCGGCTGGATCGGGACGCCCAGCATGCGGGCCTCCTGGCGCAGCTGGGCGATCGTATTGATCTCGCCGTTGTGACCCAGCACAGAGAAGGGCTGCACACGCTTAAACGACGGCCAGGTGTTGGTCGAATAGCGATTGTGACCAAAGCAACCGATTGTCTCGAAGCGCTCATCGCGAAGGTCTGGGTAGTACTCGCCCAAGACGGTGGGAGCCCCCATCACCTTATAGACGCAGGTTCTCGCCGAAAAGGATGGCACGTGGACATCGAGGCTTTGCTCGAGCTCGATCAACAGATCGAAGAGGACGCGATCGCGTCCAGAGGCGGTGGCCAGAAGTCCCGCGACCTGCCAGAAGTGGGGCTCTTCCTCGCGCGCGGTGGGGCCCAAGGCGGGTGAGTTCACGACCCCGATTCGCTCGGCGAGGATCCGAAAGCCGCCCTGGCCCAGCAGCTCGCGGGCGTCGTGCTGGATCCGCTCGCGATCCTGAGGGCGCTCGATGAAAATATGGGCTACTGCGAAGGCTTCATCGAGGGTGAGCGACGGATCATGGCCACCTGAGCGGACCTCCTCGGCCCAGATCTTGCGCGGCAAATCAAGCAAAAGACCGCAACCGTCGCCCTCTCCATCGACGTTCCCCGCTCGGTGCAGCATCTTCTGCAATGCCGGGATTGCGAGCGCGATCGGTGCATGGCTCGGGGTTGCGTCTTTACGCACCGAGGCATAGATCGCGCAGGCGTCCTTGTCCTCGACACTGGGGGGCGGGACAAGTGGTCGGTAAGGACGCTCGGGAGAGTAGCGGGGATGACCGCGCTCACCTTGAGGCTGAGGAAACTCAATATTGGACATGCTGACCTCCCGGGTTCCGCACCTTCTTCGAGCGGGCGCGCGACGGGTTGACGAGTTCGAGCATTATAGGTCCGCGCTGGTCCGACCGTGTGCGAGCATTTGATCCTGGCGCAATGGCATGACGGCGGCTCCTTCGCGGTCACCGACCAAAGGCACCTCCTCTGCCCCGCGCGATCCTCAGGCTGGTGGGTGATTCGATTGGTCTGTGACCTACAGCTCGGGGACGTCGACACCCTGTGGGGTGAAGGCAAGACGGCGAATCTCGGCCCAGGCTCCGCAGCGATCTTCGAGCGCCGCGGCGACCTTGCCGGCGTCCTGCCAGGTGGTCCAAACCAACACCGAGGGACCAGCGCCAGAGATGGTCGCGCCCAGTGCGCCCAGCCCTCCGGCGGTGTCTACCAGCTCCATCGAGAGCGGATAAAGCGCCCGCCGGCGGGGTTGGTGGATGCGATCGGCGAGCCCCTTGGCGAGCAGGCCGAGATCGGGGAGCTGAAGTCCCAGCACCAGCTGCGCCGTGGCGGAGATATTGGCAACGGCATCGCTGAGCGGGATCGCGGCGGGAATCGCCTCTCGGGCGCGGTCGGTGGAGACCCCCTGCGCAGGAATGGCGAGGATGGCCTCCAGTCCGCTGGGCGCCTCAAAGCGGCTCGCGATCGGTCCGTTCCCCTGCCCGCAGATCACAAACCCGCCGTAAATCGCGGCGGCGACATTGTCGGGATGGCCCTCGAGCTGACTCGCGCGAACCAGCATCTCCTCCTTGGAGAGGGCCAGCTCGAAGAGGTGATCGGCGGCGAACAGTCCGGCGACGATCGCCGCCGCGCTGGAGCCAAGGCCTCGAGCAAGCGGGATCTCGCTGCGCAGGCGAAAAGTAATCCCCTCGGCGCTGTGCAGGCTCTCAAACGCCCGCACCACCAGGTTGTCGCGAGCACTCGATACCGCGAGGGAGCCGGGATCAACCGAAAACACGCCGGTCTCTTCAACCTCCAACTCAAGCTGCAGGGAGAGCGCCGCGGCCATCACGTCATACCCCGGCCCGAGGTTTGCCGAGGAGGCGGGAACGCGGATCAGTCGGCGGCGTCTTGTCACCCGTGCCCAGCCTAAAGGCGCGAGCGCCTCCACGACGCTCGAAGACCCGTTCTGAATCGCCGGCACCGAGCGGGGTGCTTGGCTTTGCTCAACTGAAGACGGCGAGCTCGACGTCGCTGAGATCGTTGCGGCAGTTGATCACCGCTGGCGCCTTCCCGAGCGCCGTGTCGGGGTCCTTCAAGCCGTGCCCGGTGAGCACGCAAACGACCGACTCCGGCGCCGCTGCGCCCTCAGCGACAGGCAGGCCGTGGGCCAAAATCCCGGCGACCGAGGCCGCAGATGCCGGCTCACAGAAAACCCCTTCGCTGGCCGCCAGCCAACGATAGGCATCAAGGATCTGTTGGTCAGAGATCGCCGCGATCCGCCCCCGCGAAGCGCTGAAGGCATCCATCGCCTCCTCCCAACGAGCCGGATTTCCGATCCGGATCGCCGAGGCCACCGTCTCGGGGTTTGCGACCGGCGCCCCGAGAACCAGGGGAGCCGCACCCTCCGCCTGAAACCCGTAGAGCAGGGGGGCGACACCCAGCTCTCGAAACCCCCGCCAGTAGGCGGTTACGTTGCCGGCATTGCCTACCGGAATAGCGAGCGCTCCCGGCGCCTCCCCAAGCTCCTCAACCACCTCAAAGGCGGCCGTCTTTTGCCCCTCGATGCGGTAGGGGTTGACCGAATTCACCAGTTCGATCGGGTGCTTTTGAGCGAGCTCGCGCACGATGCGAAGCGCGTCGTCGAAATTCCCCTGGAGGGCAATCACCCGCGCGCCATGCATCAGCGCCTGAGCCAGCTTGCCGATCGCGATCTTTCCCTCAGGGACTATCACCGCGCCGCGTAATCCGGCTCGTGCCGCATAGGCCGCCGCACTCGCTGCGGTATTGCCGGTCGAGGCGCAGATCACCGCCTCTGCCCCGCGACCCTTGGCGCGTGAGACCGCCACCGTCATCCCCCGGTCCTTAAATGACCCGGTCGGATTTGCGCCCTCGAACTTCATGTAGGCGCGGACCCCGATCCGCTCCGAAAGTCGGGGCGCCTCTATCAACGGGGTTGAGCCCTCGTTGAGCGTCACCACCGGGTCTCCTGGCTCCAGCCCCAGACGCCCGCGGTAGCGCTCTATCAGTGGGGCAATCATCAGCTGATCGCCAAGCCGGCGCTCAAACGAACTCCTCCTCAATGACCCGGATCGAGCGCGGTGCAGAGCGAAGATCGTCGAGCTCGGCGATCTTTTCAACAGCTGCCTTAAAACGCGACTCAAGGCACTCGTGGACGACCATCACCAAGCGTGCGTCCGCACCGATTCCTCGCTGTAGCACGCTCTTTACCGAAATCTCACTAGCGCCTAGCAGCTCAGCGATCTGAGCCAGCACACCGGGGCGGTCCGCCACCTCGAGGTGTAGATAAAAGAGGAGGTAACATCGGTCACGATCGGAAGCTGAGCGAGCGGTTTAGGTACGGGTGCGTCGCCGGAGAGAATCGAGACGACGTCTCCAAGCACAGCGGAAGCAGTCTGAACCCCGCCAGCCCCAGGCCCCGACATCGTTACCTCAGTGATCGCTGGGGCCTGCACCATCACCGCGTTGAAGGGACCCTTGACCGGCGACAGCGGGTGTCCACCGTAGAGGAAACAGGGAAAAACGCTGACGCTGATCCCACCCTCGCGGCGCTCGGCGACGCCGAGCAACTTGAGCGATAGGCCGAACTCCTTGGCGTAGGCGAGATCGTCGGGTTGGATGGTCTCGATTCCCTCATAGGCGACCTCAGTCAGGGTGACCGAGGTGTGGAAAGCGAGGCGAGCGAGGATCGCCATCTTCGCCGCGGCGTCAGCTCCATTGACGTCCTCCGTGGGGTCAGCCTCCGCGTAGCCGAGCTGCTGGGCGCGGGCCAAGACCTCTGCGTAAGCTGCTCCGCTGCTCGCCATCTCGCTGAGGATGAAGTTCGTAGTCCCGTTGACGATCCCGAAGACCTTGGAGAGCTCAGTGACGCCAAAGCTCTCCTGGATCGAACGCACGATCGGGATCACCCCCGCGACCGCCGCCTCAAAGCGCAGCTGTACCCCCGCCTCGCGGGCGATCGCAAAAAGCTGATCGCCGTGGCGGGCGAGCAGCTGCTTGTTCGCGGTGACGACTGGCCTCCCCGCCCGTAGCGCATCGAGTACGTAATCGCGCGCGGGATCAGTGCCGCCGATCAGCTCTACCACCAAGTCAGAGCCCTCTAATATCGCGCCGAAGTCCCCCTCCGATCGGGTCAGCACTCCACTTAGCTCGGGGCGCCGACCCGTTGCCGCCTCGACCGCCGCAGAGCGCTCCGTCAAGAGCTCCGCGAAGGCGGCTCCAACCGTGCCGCGTCCGAGCAGTCCGATGCGAACCGATTCAGACATCGCGCGAGGTGAGGTCCTCGTAGGTCTCGCGACGCACGACGACGCGGGCCTCACCGTCGCGGCAGAAGATCACCGGCGGACGAGGCACGCCGTTGTAGTTGTTGGCCATCGCGTAGCCGTAGGCTCCGGTGGCTGGGGTGACAAGCACGTCGCCGACCGTGGGGGCGGCGAGCATCGCGTCGCGGACGATGATGTCACCGGACTCACAATGCATCCCGGCGATCGTCGCGAGGGTATCGGCCTTCGAGCCGGCTCGGTCAGCGATCAGCGCCTCATATCGTGAGCCGTAGAGCATCGGGCGGAGGTTGTCTGACATGCCACCATCGACGGCAACGTAGGTGCGAACCCCGGGGATCTCCTTGACCGTGCCGACCCTATAGGCGGTGATACCAGCGTTGCCGACCAGCGAGCGACCGGGCTCGACCAGAATGCGAACTCCCCTACCAAATACCTCCGCGACGCCGTGCGCCTTGACATCGACATAGGCCTCGATCGACGGCGGTTCGTCCTCACGCGTGTAGGCGATGCCGAGACCGCCGCCGACGTTGACTAGCTGACACCAGTCCCCGGCCAGCTCCCCGAGTGCTCGAATCGCCAGCTCGTAGGGCTCCAACTCAAAGATCTGGGAGCCGATATGCGCGTGGAGTCCGACCAGGTTCAGCTTCTCAGACTCGAGCGTCCGCTCGATCGCTCGCATCGCCAGACCATCTTCAAGTCCAAAGCCAAACTTCGAGTCAAGCTGACCGGTCTGCACGTAATCGTGGGTGGACGGCTTGATTCCCGGGGTGACCCGGATCAATACATCCTGGGGCAGATCGAGCAGACGCTCACAGCGCTCAAGCTCATCGAAGGAATCGAGGATCAGGTGACCGACGCCCGAGCGCGTCGCGAAGAGGATTTCCTCATCGGTCTTGTTGTTGCCATGCATGTGGATGCGGACTGGGTCAAAGCCCGCGCGCAGCGCCATGTGAAGCTCACCCCCTGAGGCGACATCGACGGAGAGTCCCTCCTCAAAGAAAAGACGGTAGGCCGCGGTACAGGGCAGCGACTTGCTGGCGAAGACAACCTCGTAATCGATATTGCGCTGCTCAAAGGCGCTGCGATACAGACGTGCGCGGGCGCGCATCTCCTCTTCGTCATAGATGTAGGCGGGTGTTCCATACTCAGCGACCAGGTCAACCACGTCACAGCCGCCGATTTCGAGATGGCCGCCTTGGCTGAGACGGGCGCCACCTGGCAGAACCGCTCCGCCAACCAACTCGACCGAGGAGCGCTCCCCTGGATCGACATCAGAAGCGCCGGTGAGGGCCCCGCTCGGGATCCTTACAGCTCCATGTTGTTCACACTCCGCCATTGGACGGGCATTGTGACGATTGGAAGTGCTACCTCGATTAGTGCTTGCCGCGAAGCAAGCTGCCGACCGCGCCAACAGTTTCAGAAACCGTGGTGCCGAGCGTTGAGTCGGTAGCGTTAACGCCGTTGAGAGCACCCTGGGTTACGGTGCTGATCCCGGTGTTGTTGAGCGTGCCGGTCACGGTTTCATCGACTCCTGAGACCGTGCTGTTGACGGTGCTGCCAAGGGTCGAAGCGAGACCATTGCCCGGCCCCTGTGCCCCGCCCGCGGCGCTGGGAACGATGCTCCCGGAGTCGGTCCCGCTGGAGGGCTTAGTCGAGCCGGTCGACCCAGAGCTAGCCACAGAGCCCGAAGGGGGCGAGGAGCCGGCCGGAGAAGATCCGTTCCTGGGACCGGAGGGTTCGGTTGGGCCACCCCGACCAGGGGCAGATCCCGGACTGCCAACACCGAGACGGTTTCCGGGTGCGAGCGCCACCGATTGCCCCCGGGTGTCGGCTCCTGGGAACCTCGCGACCGCGCCGCGAGGGGTCCTCGCCCCGACCGAAGCCCTCGGTTGCCCAGCGCCGGTTGCTGTGTATTTGATCGCCGGCCTTTTGACCGGAGAAACCAAGGCGGAGTGCGCGCCTTCTGCCCCGCCAAGGCCGGGAAGCGGCCACTGCCGGAAAGCCTGGACCGAAACGAGCAATGCGAAACAGATAACCGCGGCGCCGATTAGAACAGTGCTCGAAACCGCACCGGCGAGATACGCTCGTGCCTGCCGAACCACCCAAGCTCCTTTTCGTTTGGGTCCTGAAATTCTTCTACCCCAGGGTAGGCAATTTCAGTCCTCCTGGCGACGATTCTCCACCGACAGAAGCGCCCCCTGGGCCTCCTCCTCCATCTGCAGCGTGGTGTGCTCGATACCGAAGTGCTCGGCTAGGAGGACCTCGAGCCGGCGACGGATTAGGTCGCGGTCTAGACCGGGCGCCGCGACAACGTGGGCGGCGATCGCCCCAAAACCAGCACTTAGGGTCCAGACATGCAGGTCATGGACCGCGCGAACTCCCTCCACCGCGCAAAGTGCCGTACCGAGAGCCTCAACATCGACCCCCGCGGGTGCAGCCTCCATCAAGACGTCGACCGGGTCTTTGATCAACCGCCACGAAGAGACGAGGACCAAAGCCCCGATAAGCCCTCCGATGATTGGATCGACCACCGGCGAACCGCCAGCCAAGACGATCGCCCCCGCAACCAAGACGCCGAATGAGCCGAGGGCATCGGCGGCGCTGTGGCGCAGGACAGCCTCGAGGTTGATGTCTTGGCGCTCTCCCCGCGCGAGGATCAGCGCCGCGGCGAGATTTCCGACAAGCCCAAGGGCGCCCAGTGCAAGAACCCCGCCGCCGTTGATCGGAGGGGGATCGCTTAGTCGCTGCAGTGCTGCGATCGTGATCGCGATTCCAACCACCGCCAGGAGCAGCCCGTTGAGAAGCGCAGCGAGCACCTCCGAGCGCTGGTAGCCAAAGGTACGACGGCCGCTGGCAGGTCGAGTTGCAAGGCGGGCGGCAGCCAGCGCCAGGGCAATCGCGCCGACATCTGAGAGCAGGTGCCCGGCGTCGGCAAGCACAGCCAGGGAGTGTGTGAGGACCCCACCGATTGCCTCCAGCACCAACATCGCGACGTTGATCGCAAACGCGATCCAAAGCCGCCGACGGCTGTCACCGCGACGTGCGCCCAGCGCCTGGGCGTGGGAACCGAATGCGGGCTGAGCGTGATCGTGCACGAACCCGAGCTTAAGCCTCCTAAACCCGCCTGGTCGGAGTCCGCTATACCGCGGTCAGCTGCTTCTCTGGCTCGATCGCCTTGGCGGCAACTTCGACGCCATAGGCGAGCCGCTCGCTGTATTCACGGGCCTGCATGCGGGAGATGACCATTCGCTGGATCTCGGCCGTGCCCTCAAACAGTTGATAGATCTTTGCGTCACGGAAAAACTTCTCCAGCGGGCACTCGGTACTCCAGGCGTAGGGGCCAACCAGATCCATCAGCGATGTCGTCGCCCACATCGTCACATCACCAGCCTTGAGCTTCGACATCGAGCCCTGGCCGCCGGTCATCGGCAGCCCGTTCCGACCCATCCAGGCTGCTCGCTGAACGAGCAGGCGGGCGGCCTCGATCTCAGTCGCGATATCGGCAAGCGTCTGCTGGATGCGTTGCTTTTGCAGCATCGGCGTGCCGGCCTCAGAGTTGCCATCGAGGTACTCCAGGGACCACTCGTATGCGGCCTGCGCGATCCCTAGGGCGGAGGCGCCGACCAGCGGCCGGGTCACCTCAAACGTGGCGAGCGCATCGGCGGAGCGAGACTTTTGACCGGAACGAGCGCGCTCCAACTTCCTAGCCAGCTTCTCCTCCCCGCCGAGCAGATTCTCAGCAGGGATACGGCAGTCATCAAGCACAACCTCCGCGGTATGGGAGGCGCGGATCCCGAGCTTTGACTCCTTCTTGCCCTGGCTCAGCCCCGGGGTGCCCTTGCTGATCACGAAGGAGGCCTGCCCGCGCGTACCGAGCTCGGGGTCAACGGTGGCGACGACGACGTGAACGTCGGCGATTCCTCCATTGGTGATGAAGACCTTGGTCCCATTCAGGACCCACTCATCGCCCTCGCGCCTCGCGGTTGTCTTCAGGCTCTTCACGTCCGAGCCCGCCTGCGGCTCGGTGACCGCGTAGGCACCCAGCCTTATCTCCTCACCGCTTCCGAAGCACTCTGGAACCCAGCGTCCGATCTGCTCGGGCGTTCCCGAGGCGGCGATCCCCGCAGCGGCAAGTCCCGAACCCGCTATCGCCAATGCAATTCCGGCGCAGCCCCAGTGCATCTCCTCAGCCGAGATCACCGACATTTGGCCGTCTCCGTCACCAGCGAGGCGCTGGATGTGCTCCAGACCCTGCAGCCCCTGCTTGCGAGCCTCGCGGACAACCTCCCAGGGAGTGCTCTCCTCTTCATCGTGCTTGCGAGCCGCGGGCCGGATCACCTCGCGGGCAAAGGTTCGGCAGCGGTCTTTGAACTCCAACTGCTCCTCGTTCAATGCGAAATCCATGCGACTCCTTCTTCCTTGAAGACTGATTGACTGGTCAGTCAACCAGTCCCGGCAAAGATTAACTGACCAGCCAGCCAGCTCTCCACGTGTAGCGTTCCCCCGTGGCCAAGGACCGCCCAATCAACGCCGAGGTACCGACTCAGCCGCCAGCGCCCTCGGATCTCGAGGCGGGGCCAGAGCCGAAAGTCGATCCGCCACCCATCGATCCGCCACCCCCCAGCGCCGAGCAGAGGACCGCTGAGCTCCCCGCGACGGTGGCGCCAGCTTCGCCGATCAGGCGACGTCGCAAGCCGATTCCCTTTGCGCTCAAGGCGATCGCCGGGCTCGTTGCAATCGCTGTGGCCTTTATCGTCGCGGCAATCCTTGGCGCCGGCTCCAAGAGCTCCGGCCCTAACCCCGGCGCTTCGGCGCCGGTGGGTGCCAAGACGCCCACAACCAAGACGCCCGCGACGGAGACCGCCGCTCAGCTCGGCTATCCGGCCTTCGCCACCAACAACACGACTAGAGTCGGCGGCGCCACTCCCGCTTCCAATGCCGCTGGCGTCGCCCTGGCCACCTTTCCCTCGACCACCCCAGCCCAACGTCCACCGGCGGTCACCCTGGTTGGCGAAGACGATTGGCAGGGAGCGATCGCGGCTTCGGTGCTGATGGCAGCCCCGGTGCGGGCGCCGATCCTGATCTCAGCGGAAAGCGCGGTTCCCGAACCAACCTCGGCTGCGCTCAGCGCCTTAGATCCACGCGGCAGTGGGGCCACCGGCGGAGCCCAGGTCTTCGACATCGGCGCGGTGAGCGCACCCACAGGCCTGACTCGACTCACTCGGGTGAGAGCGACCAGCGCCGCCGCCACCGCGGCGGCGATCGAGAGCCTGCGCCAAAGATTGCTCGGGCTCGCGCCCGAACACATAGTCATAGCCTCCTCCCAACAACCCGGCTATGCGATGCCCGCAGCCGCCTGGGCGGCACGGTCGGGTGACCCAGTCCTATTCGCCGAGCGCGACAAATTGCCGGCGGCCACCGCCACGGCGCTCAAGCGATACCCCAAGGTGCCCGTCTATGTCCTCGGTCCCGCCACGACGATCTCCGCGGCCGTGGTGGGAGACGTGGCCAAGATTGACAGCCGAGTGCGCCGCGTATCCGGCAGCGACCCGGTTAAAAATGCCATCGCGCTGGCGCGCTACTCGGCTGGAAACTTCGGCTGGAATGTCAACGACCCTGGCCACGGCTTCGTGATCGTCCGCAGCAACACGCCGCTTGACGCGGCGGTAGCAGCTCCACTTTCAGCCTCGGGCACCTGGGGTCCGCTGCTACTCACCGATAGCGCCGCTAGGCTGCCGATGGCGCTGCGCGGGTACCTGCTCGACGTCAAGCCCGGCTACACAACCGACCCAACCCGGGCCTTCTACAACCACGTTTGGATAATCGGAGATGAAGGAGCGATCGACGTGGATCAGCAGGCCGAGATAGACAACCTGGCAGCGTTGACCAAAATCGGAGGAGAACCGTGAGCGAGGCAGAGAGACCGGCGCTTTTGGCCGCCGACCATGAGGCAACGGTGGAGGACATCCGAGCCCTTGCAGGTGCCTCTACGCCCCACTTCGCGCTGCAGGTCCGAAATCGCATCCGGCGCTTGATCGCGCCGCTGCCTTCCGGACACCCAGCGCGCGCCGAAGGTGAACGCAAGATCGCGGCCTTGGAGGATCTTGCCGAGCACAGCGGCGACCCGCGCGGCACCATGGGCATCGAGCATTGAAGTACCTCGCGCCGGGGGTCTGGCGCCTGGAGGAGTCGCCGCGGCCGCTGATCAATGTCTATCTGGCCGGGAACGTTCTCATCGATGCCGGCCGCCGCTGGGACCTGGGGCGGATTCGAGGACAAATCGCGGACCGCGAAATTTCCCTGCTGGCACTCACCCACGTCCACCCCGACCACCAGGGCGCCGCCCAGGCAATCTGTGAGGAGCGCGGCGTTCCCCTCGCCTGCCACCGCGACGACGTCGATGCGATGGAGGGACGACGCCCGGTGGCAGCAACCGATCATCCTCTTGCCAAGTTCTTCGCCTGGCTTTGGCAAGGGCCTCCCCACCGAGTCGAGCGGGTGCTTAAAGAGGGCGATGAGGTGGGCGAATTCCAGGTTCTGCATGCACCCGGACATTCGGCAGGAGAGGTGATCTACTGGCGCCAATCCGATCAGGTGGCAATCTGTGGCGACGTAATCAGAAACATCTCGTTCATCAGCGCCCGCAGTGGTCTTCGGGAGCCTCCGGAGAACCTCACCCCCGACCGGACCGAGAACCGCCGCTCGATCCACAGGCTGGCCGAGCTGAGCCCACGCCTGATCCTCCCCGGGCACGGACCCGCGATCGCCGACATGGCGGCCTTCGATCGTTTTGTAATGGAGCTGGCGAGCTGATGCGAGCAAACGCTCGACGCGATCATCGAAGCGACTAAGCTTGCCGCAGATGAACGAGACCGAGCACGGCTTCAAGGAGGGAGATCCGGTCTGGGTCGAGGATGGAGAGGGCAAACGCCACCCTGGAGTCTTCGTCGGTGACAACGAAGGCTCAGGTTGGTTTGGCGGTGGTCCCAGCGCCTACGTCGTTCATCCCGATGCACACCAGGCCGAGGTGGTCTCGATTTTTCGCATCATTCCGCGCGAGGAGTAGCGCCCTCTCCAGCGGCAGCGGGGCCGAAGGAATCGATGATCCGATTCTGATATTCGCCCATCTCCTCGGCCCCGATGAAGTAAGTGGGGGGCGTGAGAAATAGACCATCCGCGCGCTCGGCGGTTTCCTCCACCCTGGCCCGCACCTTCTCCAGCGGTCCCGCGGCGCAGTAAGTCTCGACCATCTTATCGCTGATCGCAGCAGCAACGGCGACGGGATCGCCGCGACGAAAGGCCTGGCCTGCCTCGATCGCGTTGTCGCCGAAGCCATGCATTTCCCAGAGCGGCATGTAGGTCTTGACGGTTGCATAGAAGGCGACCGTGCGGCGAGCCATCTCGATCGCCCGCCCTTCGTCGCAATCAATTGCGCAACAGACCGTCGGTAGGTAATCGAAGTCCGTCCGCTCCCGGCCACTGCGCCGCAGGCCCGCTTCAAAGGAGTCCACGACGACATCGTCAATCCAGCGCAACGACTGGATCGGATGACCGATCAAACCGCTGGCAACGTCGCCGGCCATGCGCGCCATTCCCGCCTGGACGGCGGCGGTGTAGATCGGTACCGATTTGCGCACGGGTGGGTGAGGCCTAACCCAACCCTTGATCTCGATGTCGTAATAATCGCCCGCATAGCGAATCGGGTCCCCGGCGCCGGCCTGTTCCATGATCAGACGAGTCGCCTCGATCGCCTCACGCAGGTGCGGCGCGGGCTTGCCGTACTCGGCGTTGTGCCAGGTTTCATTGAGCCTGCGGACTCCTGCTCCCATACCGAGCCGGAACCGCCCGCCCGACATTTCATCGATGTCAAGAGCGCTGATCGCCTGAATGAAGGGACTGCGGGCAAAGGCCCATACGATCCCCGTTCCCACCTTGATTTTCTCCGTCCTCGCCGCCAGGTAGGCGGCCTGGGTAACCGCGCTGCGAAACAGCTCTGGAGCCCAGACGCACTCGATCCCCGCCGCCTCGGCGCGCAGTGTCTGCGTTTCGAGTTCGCCGATCGAGTTGCCTATCGCGGCGACGCAAATCCGCTTCATAGCCTCCACGAGCTCTCGCCTCAGGCCTGAGGGGCGGCGCTGCCGGCAAGTACGGCGCCGGCGACCAACTCGCGATGCCACCTGGCGTCGCCGAACATCGCGGCGTTTGCCCGACCCCGCTTGAGGAAGAAGTGCAGGTCGTGCTCCCAGGTGAAGCCAATTCCGCCGTGGACCTGTATCGAGGCATCGGGCACCCGCCAGCCGACATCGGAGGCATAGGCCTTCGCAATCGAGGCTGCAAGCGGGAGCGACTCGGGCTCCGCGTCGGCTGCCCAGGCGGCACCATAGACCGCCGAACGCGCGTTCTCGGTCTCTAGCAACATCTGGGCACAGCGATGAGAGACTGCCTGAAAGGAGCCGATCGGGCGACCGAACTGCTTGCGGTCCCCGGCATAGGCAACAGCCATCTCCATCGTGCGCTGAGCAACCCCTGTCGACTCGGCGGCGAGCGCCACGCAGATCCTGAAGAAGACCGGATGGTAATCGGCAGCCGCGGCGGGCAGCGTATCGGCGTTGGAAACGCGGACGTTCTCAAGCTGGACCGAGTAAAGGCGCCTGGTCAGATCGATCGAAGATTCAGGACGCACACTCAGCCCCTCGGCACCCCGCTCGATCAGGTGGCGCTTGCCATCGGCGGTGGCGACCAAAAAGAAGTCAGCGCCCTCGGCATCGGTGACCAGCACCTTCTCACCGCTCAGAATGTGTCCATCTCGATCGGCTTTTGCCTCCATCGTGAAGGCGCCGGGGATGGCCGAGGAACCCGCATCCCACAGCGCCGGCGTGCCACGCTTCTCGCCGCTCGCAAGGGGCGCCAACCAGCGCTCGCGCTGTTGATCAGAGCCGCAGATGGTTAGGGCAAGCCCGGCGATCGTGTTGCTGAGGAGCGGGGAGGGTGCCAATGCATAGCCCATCTCCTCAAAGAGAACCGCGAGCTCGACGATGCCAAGCCCCTGTCCACCCCACTTCTCCGGCAGTGCCAGACCGGCCCAGCCCAACTCGGCCATCTCCTCCCAATCAGAAGCCCCAAAACCGGCCTCGCTACTGGCCAGCTCGCGGATTCGCTCTGACTTGTAGCGGGCAGCCAGAAACTCCCGCGCGGTCGCCTTGATCGCCTGCTGCTCGTCGGTGAGATCGAAGTACACGCTCAGCGCATCCTTGGCAGGCCGAGGACCCGCTCGGCGATGATGTTTTTGAGGATGTCGGTGGTTCCACCCTCGATCGAGTTTGCGCGGGAGCGCAGGAAGGCGTACTGCCAGGCGCCACTGGCGATTGCGCGCTCGGCGCCGCGGCTCAGGGGAGCATAGGCTCCCTCGATCTCCAGCGCCAGCTCGGCGATTCCCTGATTGATATCGGCCCACTGCCACTTACCGAGTGATCCCTCCGGGCCGGGAATGCCCGACTGCATCGTCTTGGTCAATCCGCGGTAGGCGTTGAGGCGCATCGTCTCCGCCTCAATATGCAGCTGTGCGATCCGCTGGCGGAAATAGGAATCCTCGGCTGCGGTCGCGCCATTGACCCGGACCTCGATCGCCAACGCCGCGAGTCGGCTGAGGCTATTTTGGATCTGTGCAATGGCGCCAAATGCGAGGCCGGCACGCTCGTTCATAAGGGTGGTGATCGCGACCGCCCAGCCATTGCCCACCCCACCGATGACGTTGGCGTCGGGAACTCTCGCCTCCTCGAAGAAAATCTCGTTGAACTCTCCCTCACCGGTGATCTGTACCAGCGGGCGTACCTGGACCCCCTCTTGCTCCATATCCATCAAAAAGTAGGTGAGGCCCTTGTGCTTTGGCGCGTCAGGGTCTGTGCGGGCGACCAGCATGCACCATTTCGCGTATTGGGCAAAGGTCGTCCATACCTTCTGCCCACTGACAATCCATTCATCGCCGTCCCTGACGGCACGGGTCTTGAGCGAAGCCAGGTCCGACCCCGAGTCCGGCTCAGAGAACCCCTGACACCAGATCTCAGCGGCCGTTAGGATCGGCTCTAGGTAGCGCTGTTTTTGATCGTCGCTGCCGTGAGCGATCACCACCGGACCGCCCATCGCCAGACCCAGCACATTGGCGGGACTTGGTGCCTCTTGGCGGGCAGCCTCACCGACGAAGATAGCCTGCTCTATGAGGGTGGCGCCACGACCGCCGTACTCTTTGGGCCAGGAGATCCCTGCCCAGCCCGCCGCATGCAACTTGCCCTGCCAATCGCGGCGAAAGGCCATCACCTCATCGAGCCCGCCCTCGGGCTCGGGTCCAGGGTGGTTCTCCTCTAGCCAGTCGCGAACCTCGTCGCGGAATTGGATCTCTGAGGGCGAAAGGGTCAGGTCCATCGGGGCGGGAGACTACTGGCTGGCTGGCCAGGGGGTCGACAACCGTTGCCGCAGGTCAGCTCCCGCCTCCAAAGAATGACACCAATGATGTAACAAGCGAAATGCTCTCCGATCCGCTCCCCAACTAGGTCGAAGTCACGATCGTTGGCGCCGGTCTCTCCGGTCTGCAACCCTGGCGCGAGAACCTAAATCCTCTGGATCAGCGTCCCGGTCCCCAGACCGCCACCGCAGCACATCGTCACCAGGCCGATCTCCTTATCGGAGCGCTCCATCTCGTGTAGCAAGCTCGTGATTAGGCGCGCTCCGGTCGAACCCAATGGGTGTCCAAGAGCGATCGCGCCGCCATTGACGTTGACTCTGTCCATGTCGGGGTCAAGCTCGCGCCGCCATGCCCCCACAACGGAGGCAAAGGCCTCGTTTATCTCAACCAGATCGATGTCTTGCATGCTCATCGCGTTTCGCTCCAAAAGCTTGCGGGTGGCGGGGATCGGGCCGGTCAGCATGATTACCGGATCAACCCCGACCGTCGTTTGATCATAGATTCGCGCCCGCGGTTTGAGGCCCAGAGCGTCGGCCTTCTCGCGCGCCATCAGGAGCACAGCTGCGGCTCCGTCAGAGACCTGGGAGGAGTTGCCGGCGGTGATCTTTCCATTCTCCTTGAAAGCCGGCTTCAATTCGGCCAAGGCCTCCAACGAAGTATCGGGGCGGATCCCCTGATCGCTGATGTAGGTATCGCCATTGACCGGAAAGGGGATGATCTCGCGCTCGAACCGACCCTCCTCGGTGGCCCTGGCGGCGCGTTGGTGGGAACGCAGCCCGATCTCATCCAACTCAGAGCGAGGAATCTCCCATCTATCGGCAATCATCTCGGCCGAGATACCTTGGGGAACAAGGTCATAGCGCTCCATCAGTTGGGCTGAGAAGGGCATCCCGTGCTCCTCCATAACCGAGTAGCCATCGGCGAAGGAAATATGACCCATGTGCTCGACGCCAGAGCCGATCGCGACGTCATGAACACCGGTCGCGATCAGCGCCGCAGCGAAGTTGACCGCCTGCTGGGCGGAGCCGCACTGACGGTCGACGGTCGTCGCCGGGGTCTCAACCGGCAGGCCCGCCTCCAGCCACGCATTGCGCCCGATGTTTACTCCCTGCTCTCCAAACTGCTGCGCGCAGCCCGTGATTACGTCGCCAACCTCAGCAGGGTCGATTCCAGCCCGCGTGATCACCTCGGCGAAGGACCGGGCCAAGAGATTGGAGGGATGCAGGTCCTTGTAGTAGCCCTTCTCGGGGTGTCCGCGCCCGATCGGCGTACGCGCCGCCTCAACGATGACGACCTCGCGGCCCCCAAACCTGCCCTTGCCGTTGCCTGCCATGGAAGCCTCCGTTCGATCGCTACCGGTCAGCTAACTCTACCCATGTTGACTGGCGGGTCAGCCAGGAGTGCGTCGGCTCCAGGCGGGCGTGAACCCCAAAGACCCGGCCCCAGGTAAGGATCCTTTTCAGGCTGAACCTGTGGCTCCCGTTCATGCTCTGGACGGCCCGCGGGGCAAGGGCGTGATAGGAAACCCATCCTGATGAACGCGAGCAAGGGATATGAGAGACCCGGAATTGCGGGCAGCGGGGCGATCGCCACCGGGCTGGCTGCCGTTTCGACCAGCGCTGGGGATACGATCCTGCTCGCCCGCAGTGAGGCATCGGCGTGGCGGGCGGAGGAGAGGGTGGTGGCTGCCTGCGCCAAGATCGAGGGGGCCGATCCCTCGCGCCTGAGGGTTACCACCGACCCCGGGGATCTGGCCGATTGCGACGTCGTCGTGGAGTCGGTGATCGAGGAGCTAGGGGCCAAGGGCGAGGTGCTGGCGAGCGTCTCGGAGGCCTGCCCGGACGCCGATCTTGCGACCACGACCTCCTCTCTTGGGATCGCTGAGATCGCCTCAGTGAGCGCGGTTCAGGGTCGCCTTTTTGGTCTACACGTCTTTAACCCTGTACCACGGATGAAGTTGGTTGAGGTCTGCTTCCCCGCCGGCAGCGAGGGCTGCCGTGAGAAGGCGCTTGCCTGGTGCGCGGCCCTTGGGAAGACCGCGGTCGAGGTCCCCGACCAAGCGGGCTTCGTCGTCAATCGGCTGCTCTTTCCCTACCTCTTCGACGCGGTGCGGATGATCGAGCGCACCGGGATGGAGGCAGGCGAGGTCGACACCTGCATGAAACTGGGCGCCGGACACCCGATGGGCCCACTTGCCCTGCTTGACTTCGTCGGACTCGACGTCGCCGAGGCAATTGGAGACGCGCTTTATGAGGATTCCTCGGAGACCGCCCACAAACCGCCGGGCATGATGGTCGAGATGATTGGCGAAGAGAAGCTCGGCCGCAAGAGTGGCGCGGGCTTTTACGAATACGATTGACGCTTCCCACTCAGGTCCCAGATCACGTCGGCCTCTGAGATTCCCTGACGTCGAGCGATGATCTCAACCTGCTGCCAGGGCAGCTCGGCCTCGGGGAGCTCATCCCAACGGGCAAGGTCCAAGGCCTCGACGGCTCCCCCCAAGGCCGGGCCAAGGTGCTCCTCAGAGCGCAACAGCGCCCTCAGGACCTCGAGCTGCTTGTCGCTTAGGCGGACAACCCACATACTGAACCTCCAACGTTCGGCGCGAGGGCGGGTTGCCCGCAAAAGCTAGGCCGAGGGACGGACGGAACGGCTTATCCGCACGGCCTCGATCCGGTTCTCGCGAACTGACTCGACTCTGATCGTGTAGCCGTTGGAGACGATCAGGTCGCCGCGCTTTGGCAACCGGCCCAGCTCGCCGAAAACGTAGCCGCCAACCGAGTTGTAGGCATCAGTATCGATCGGAAGCTCGATCCCCGCGTCAGCCAGATCTCCCAGCGAGACGTGCCCCCGCACGAACCACTCACCATTGGTGAGGCGCCGCAGCGCTGCGGCGCGCGGATCGGTCTCGTCCTCGATCTCGCCTACCACCTCCTCGAGGATGTCCTCGACGGTGACGATCCCCACCGTCCTCCCGTACTCATCAACGACCACGGCCATCGAGGTTCGCTGAACCTGGAGGTCGTGGAGAAGATCATCCAGGGGGCGCGTCTCCGGAACAATCAAGGCATCGCGGATCACTGGCTCAATCGAGGCCTCAGGGCCATCACCCATATAGAGACGGGCCAGGCTGTTGTTATGAACGATCCCCTTCACCCGGTCGGGGTTTTCGTCCTCGATCACCACCATGCGGGTGTGTCCGGACGTAACGCAGCGCCGCAGCGCGGTCTCAACCGTCTCTGAGGCATCAAGGGTGACCACAGCCGGGATCGGCGTCATCACCTCTCGAGCTTCCTGCTCGTGGAGATGAAAGACACCGCCGAGCATTCCGGCCTCACCAGGATCGAGCGTCCCCCCCATCCTCGAGCTGTCGATGATTTGCTTCAGGTCCTCGGCGGTGTGGCTCTCCCCGAGATCGGCTGGATTGACGCCAAAGAGACGGACAATTGCATTAGAGAGACCGCTGAGCGCAAATACCACAGGGGCGGTTACGGCACGAAACCAGTTGAGTGGACGAGCGACGCGGCGTGCCGTTCCCTCGGCGTGGCTGATCGCGAGCATCTTCGGTACCTGCTCGCCGATCACGACCTGAACGGCGGTGACCAAGGCGAAAGCGATCACCACCGAGATCACCGTCGCGACCTCGTGAGACAAGCTCCCAAAAAGCGGCTCCAAGACCTTGGCCATCGAGGGCTCACCAAGGAAGCCGATCCCGATCGAGGCCATTGTCACACCGATCTGGCAGGTCGACAGAGAGTCATCGATCTTGTCGAGCTGTTCGATCACCACCTCAGCGCCCCGCTCCCCCTCACGCGCAAGCTGCTCGAGCTTGCCGCGACGGCTGCGCACCAGCGCGAACTCGGCCGCGACGAAAAACCCGTTGACCGCGATCAGGACGAGCAGTAAGACGAGCAGCAGGACCGTCATCGGCTATGTCGCCGCGTACTTCGGGGGAGATCGTCATCGGCCATTCGGCGCACGGAATATAGCTCCCCCCCACGCCGGGAACCCGAGAAGTGCCATATTGGGCCATGGATGCGCATCGCAAGCCTTGTCCCCTCGGCAACAGAGATGCTTTTTGCACTCGGTCTGGGCGAGAATATCGTCGCGGTCACACATGAGTGCGACTACCCTCCGGCAGCTCGGTCCCTGCCTCAGCTGACGCGCACCGTGCTCTCGGATGTGCTTGCCTCCGGCGAGATTGACGCCGCCGTAAAGGCAATCGTCGGCGAGGGCAGGGCGCTTTATGCACTCGACCACGAACTGCTCACCGAGCTGGCTCCCGATCTGATTGTGACGCAGTCGCTCTGTGAGGTTTGTGCGGTTTCATATGAGGAGGTGGTCGAGCTCGCCGCCCGCCTGCCGAGCCAACCCCGAGTAGCCCAACAGGACCCAAGCACGCTGGGCGAAATGCTCGAGGACGTAATCCGCCTCGGCGAAGCGACTAAGGCAGAGGAACAGGCTCACGAGCTGCGCGGCGAGCTAGAGGGAAGATTGGCGGCGACCGGGGCAACCGTGGCTGGGGCGCCGCTCCCGCGAGTGATCGCGCTCGAGTGGATTGACCCTCCCTACGTCGGCGGTCACTGGATCCCGGAGATGATCTCGATTGCGGGGGGTGAGGACGTCGCCGGACCGCCCGGTCTGCGCTCACCCGAGGTCGGCTGGGGCGAGCTCTCGGGCCTCAATCCCGATGTCGTAATCGCGATGCCCTGCGGTTGGTACGTCGAGGACTCCCGCTCCCAAGCACTTGAGCAGTGGCGACGAATCGAGGCACTCGGGGCGGCGCACGTGTTCGCCGTCGACGCGGCCTCGACCTTCTCGCGGCCCGGGCCACGGTTGATCGACGGGGTCGAGCTCCTCGCCCATCTGCTGCACCCTGACCTGATCGACCCCCCCGGCAACATCGGCTTCGCTGAGCTGCGAGCTCCGGCAGGCAATCCGAACCCCGGCTGAGGATGTTCAGGCGATCGCGATCGATGCGATGATTGCGATCATGCCAATCGCAATCATCACCGTGAGCTCGGCGTACAGGGGCCGACGTCCTAGCATGCCCCGCTCACCAGCGAGGATGGCAAGGGCGCAAATGACGCCAGCAACGAGGCCACCGAGATGAGCACCAATGCTGATTCCAGGAACACCGAAGCTGAATGCGAGGTTGATCAGGATAAGCACGCCGACGGTGCGAGCGACCGCGTCAACCCTCCTACCTCGGGCAATCACAAAGGCTGCGCCTAAAACGCCGAAAACCGCCCCCGAAGCTCCGAAGGTAAGTGCGTCCGGACTAAGAAGCAGCGCCCCCAGCGATCCAGCGAAGAGGGAAACCAAATAGACGACGAGGAAGCGGGGCGTTCCAATCGCCGGCTCGAGCAATCGTCCCAGGAAATAGAGCACCAGCATGTTGCTGCCGATGTGGATCAAGCCACCATGGATGAAGGCAGAGGTAAATAGCCTGTACCACTCGCCTTCGGCCACCGACGGACCAAACAAGCCGAATTCAGTGATCAGTGAACTGGAATTGGTTTCCAAGCCGCCATGTCCGGTGCCGATCTGAGCCAAGTAGACGGCGATGTTGATCGCGATCAAGGCAAAAGTCGCAGGGGCGGCAACGGATCCGCCAAAAGTCGCCGCCCCCCTGGTCACCCGGGTCCGATCGCGCATGCACTCGGGACAGCGCATACCGACCGGGGTGGGGGTCATGCAATCGGGGCAGATCGGCCGACCGCAGCGTGAGCAGGAGACGCGGGTCTCGCGATTGGGATGCCGATAACAAGTCTCTGACACGGGCTGAGCAGCCTACAATCGCCGCCCATGGAAGGTCCGAGCCCAGCCCGACTCTACGCAACCCTTCTCGGCGCGATCATGCTGCTCGCCGGGATTGGCGGCTTCTTCTACAGCGCCTCCTTCGGTCAGCCGGGCAAGGTCGCTGAGCTGCTCGGGATCATTGCCGTCAACGGCTGGGTCAACGCCGTCTACATCGCAACCGGAGCGCTGGGCCTGGCTACTGCCGGGTTTGCGGCGCGCCAGTTTGCCTTCTTCATCGGTGCTCTCTATCTCGCAATCGCAATCTGGGGTTTCTCGGTTGGGACCGGGGACTCGATTCTCGGCCTGCTTCCCGTCAACTCCGGTGGCAACTTCCTCCAGCTCGTCGTGGGCCTGCTGGGAATCTCTGCCGCGCTGGCGACGCCGGCGCGGCGGTTAAAGGCGCGAACGAAGCCCGCCAGCTAGTGAGCGCAGGCCACGCTGGGTCTGCTGGCGGCTACGGCGTCGGGCCTCGAGGAGCACCAGAGCGCCGGTGGCGAGACTCCCAGCGCCAACCGCGACCACTGGGCGCACCCAATTGCGCGGGTCGCGTAGAGCGCGTAGCTCACCCTCGGAGAGCTCCTCGGCCCAGTCGGAGAGCTCCTCGGCTGCCGCCTGGGTGACTGCCGCGAGCGTATCCTCGACCCGACCTGATAGCTGCTCGGGCGGTTCGATCGGCCGCAGCGCGTCGGTGAGCAGCTGCTCGACCTTCCAGCTACTTCCGCTCGCTCGCTCGCCAGCCTCACTCATTGTCCATCTTCTCCTCGAGCTGTTTGATGGCACGGTGGATGAGAACCTTGGTGGCGCCGTCGGTACGCCCCAGCGCCCGCGCGATCTCGCGATTGTCCATTCCCAAGGCGAAGCGCATGATCAGCGCCTCACGTCGATCCTCGGGCAGGTGCTCGAGCTTCTCGATCACCTGGCGCAGCTCCTCGCGGCCCTCCGCAATTGCCTCGGTCCCGTGTCGAGCCGCAATCGGATCTGCATTTTCGAGGGGAGTCTGAGGGCGCCGAGAGCGATCTCGGTAGTAGTTGGAAGCGAGGTTGTGTGCGATGCGGATCAGCCAGGGCCGCAGCGGGCGCCCGTCGGACTCTGCCCGAGCGCGGCCGAAATGTCGGTAGGCCTGCAGAAAGGCCTGCTCGGTGAGGTCCTCGGCATCGTGGTGATTGCCGACCCGATAGTAGGCATATGAATAGACATCGCGCAAATGAGCCCTGTAGAGGTCCTCGAAGGCTCGATCGAGTGCCGCCTTTGCCGCCGGGGCGAGACTCGCTGGCTCGACATTGTCCTTGGCGCCGCTCACCCGTCCAGACTAGTCTGATCATGCTGCCCGCCTGGAGCGCTCGACTCGGCGCAATCCAGCAACCCACGCCTCGGTATCGATCTCTCCCCGGATCAGTGCCGCAAGCCCCTCCAGAGCCTCAGCTCCCACGCCGGCGCCAGAGATCGCAGTGGCTAGCAGCGGGGCAGAGTCAAGACCCTCAGAGGCCTGACCGATTAGCTGGGGAATCTCCTCAGCTGGAGTTCCAGCTCCCAGCAACTCCCCGGCGCGCCGATTGCGCCCGGTCGGCGCAATCATCGTCGCCGTCAAATCGCCGACGCCAGCCAGTCCGGAAAAAGTCTCCAGCTGAGCGCCACGTCCAATCGCATACTCGATGCACTCACGCCAGATCTCAGCCGCGGCGATCCCAGCCGCGTTGAGGCCGTGGGGCTCTGCCGTCGCGGCTGCAAGGGTGGCGGCATTCTTTGCCGCGCCGGCCATCTCTACCCCGACCACATCGACGGAGCGCTCACAGACCAAGCCCGCCCGATCGAATACCTCCCCGAGCTGGTCGCGGAGGTCAACGTCGGCCGAGCCGAGAACCAAGGCGGCGGAGCCCGAGACCGCCTCGCGAGCGTGTGCCGGCCCGCCAAGACAAGCGATCGCCCGGGCTCTTATGCGCTCGCCGACGTACTCGGCGGGGAGCTGTCCCTGCGGAGCGATCAGCCCCTTGGTGAGCAGCAATAACGCGGAGCGCTCCCCAACCCGATCGGCGATCGATCCCACCGCCTGGGGCAGCGACTTGGAGGGAATCGCCAGACAGATCAGATCCAGACCAGCCAACTCAATCCTCGTCGCCGGACGAACATCGAGGCTCTCGGGCAGGCTGACGCCCTCAAGGTAGCGACGATTTTCTCTGGCATCAGAAAGCTCCGCAGCCTGGGCGACGGTACGGGCACCGAGCTGGACCTCGAGGCCTCCGCGGGCCAGGAGCACAGCTACTGCCGTGCCCCAGCTGCCGGCACCAATCACCGCCGCCCGGCGCATCGGCGGCAGGCCGCCCAGATCTTCCCACTGCAACTGCACGTTAGGCCAGATCCGAGCGGTCACCGTTTCGGCCAGGGTGGGTGAGGGCCGGGCGGCACGGGGAAAGGTCATCGCATGGCCGAGCCGGACCTTGACCCTGCGGGGCCGAATACGCCAACCCCGCCTCACGTTCTCGGTTCCGATTACGGCGCAAGGAATCACGGCGGCGCCTGTCTGCAAAGCCAGTCGGCCCACACCTCGCCGTGGTGGCCTCAGAGAGCCGCTTCGGATCCTGGTTCCCTCAGGAAAGATGCAAACGGTGCCCCCGCGCTCGACAACTAGGCGAGCGGTTTCCATTGCGTCATCGTCTGCCTCGCCCCGGCGGATCGGGAAGGCACCTAGCCGGGAAAGCAACCACCCCTGCCAGCGACGTTGGAAGAGCTCCGCCTTGGCGACATAATTCATCGGTCGACGCCAGGGCAAGGAGCCGCCGATCGCAAAGGGGTCGAGGAAGCTGCGGTGGTTTGAGGCGACGATCAGACCGCCTTTCACTCGAGCGTGTTCTCTCCCCATGCGCGCATAGCGGAAATAGACCAAGAAGAAGGGCGTCATAAAAATTCTGGCCAGCAAGTAAACGGACCAATTGACGCCGCGAGCGCGAGTGTAGTCGTGGTATTGCTGGAGTCGCTCTTCGTTCACGCAAGAGCGCTACACGGGCACGGCGGCGCGGTTACCAGGCGCGCTCGATCAATCGCTCCAACTCCTCGCGGTTGGGTGGATCGGGAGCAAAGGAAAGCTCGGGACGCATGCCGATTGCATCCAGCGCCTGATTGAGGTTGCTGGCCTCGGCGCCGCTGGCGCCGAGGCCTGGCGGGTTTCCGCCGAGCTCGAGGATCCGAGATTCGATTTGGCCCGGGGTCGTTCCGATCGCAGCCGCGATTTCGCCAAGCCGCTGCGGCGCCCGGGGAACCATGAAGGCCATTACCCGGGGCAGGATCGCCGCGTTGGTCTCGGCGTGAGGACTGCCGCAGAAGCGGACTAAGGTTTGGCAGATCACGTGGTGGAGAGCAAAGAGGCCGGAGTCGATCGCATAGCCACAGAGGATTGAGCCCAGCGCCAGGCCAGCACGGTCGCGCTCGGCCCGATTTTCCTCAAGACAAGAGGCGATCAACTCAGCGCCGCGCAGGGCGCTCATCCGAGAGACCGGATTGGCGAACCGCGTGTAGAGGGAGTCTGCGCCGTGAGCGAGGGCGTTGATCGAACTGAAGCGCAGCGACCTCTCGGGTTGGCTCGTCATCCGCTCCCCATCGGCGATCACCAGAGCTGGGCGGACCAGCGCTTTAACCTCCCCCTCCGCTTGGGCAGGAAGCCGGTGGATTCCGGTCATCTCCGCACCCGACATCGTGGTTGGGATCGCCGCGACGCTGGCGCCGCTGACCGAAGCAAGTGCCTTGGCGGTGTCGATCACGCGACCCCCACCAAGCGCAACCAAACGCGGTGAGCGAGCGTCGGGCAGGAGTTCTGCCGCCGCCTCGGGAACCCCGCCAGCCGCGACCTCATGAACGGCGTCGGCTGCGCTCGCGAGTTCGGGTGAGCGCGCCAGAGCTCGGGGCGTGCTCAAAAGCTCAAATGAGCCGAATCCATGCTCGCCGAGGATGCAGGGCAGATCGGCAGCCGGAGCCGGCTCAAAGAGGATCAGCCTCCCCGCATCCCGCCAGATGAAGCCTTCTTCACCCGTTGCTATCCCTTGGATTGCTCACCGGCCGCAGTTTCGGCTCCAACTCAGTCCGCAGGTGCTCGTAATCGGGCGGCAGGGAGAGCTTCTCGCCGAGATGCTCAAGCGGCTCATCGACCGTGAAGCCGGGGCCGAGGGTGGCGACCTCAAAAAGCACCCCGCTCGGCTCGCGGAAATAGATCGAGCGGAAATAGAATCGATCAATCACCGGGGTGGGCTGGGCGCCAGCATCAATTGCCCGCTGCCGCCACTGGGAATGCTCCTGGACGCTCGAAGCCCAGGCCACATGGTGGACGCTTCCCGCCCCCTGCATCGCACGCCCCGGCGGCGGCTCGTCATAGATATAGAAGCCCCCACGGTGATCGCCGCGTGCCTCCCAGCCGCTGTCACATGGTTCGAAGCTAAGCGCCTTCAACAGGGCACCGCTCGCCTCGGGTGCAGCGCTATAAGCGCGAACCGCGTGGAATCCCTGCAGCGCCAGTTCGGCGGGTACCTCGGGGTGGTCCGCGATAAGTGGGGGGTCGGAAACCTCGACCACGACCAAGGCGTGATCGAGACCCTCGGGATCAGCGAAGCGCAGTTCATCGTCCAGTCGATCCGACGCGATCCCGCCCTGGCCAAGTCGTTTCATCCAAAAATCGAGCGCCGCCTCGGAACCGACCCGCCAGCAGATCCGGTGGACCATTCCCGCGCCCGGGCGGCCCGGCGGCGCACCGGGGTACTCAAAGAAGGTCAGGTCGGAGCCGGCACTTCCCTTCTCATCGGCAAAGAAGAGGTGATAGACGCTGGGATTATCCTGATTGACAGTTTTCTTGACTAGGCGCAAGCCGAGCATGCCCGCGTAGAAGTCGACGTTACGCTGAGCGTCCTCGGTAATCGCCGTTATGTGGTGGATGCCTTCGAGTCTCACGTCTTCACGTATAGCATCCTGCGATGAATCGCTGGCGTAGACGTACCGTAAAAGCGCTTGTCGTACTCGGTTCAGTCCTCGCCTTCATGAGCGTCTTTACGATCTGGGTTGAACGCCAGGCGCTCAACACCAGCGACTGGGTGAGCACCAGCGATCAGCTCCTGCAGAACTCGACAATCCGTAGCGCCGTCGCCAACTACCTTGTCGCTCAGCTTTACGCTCACGTCAACGTCGAGCAGGAACTGAAAGGCATCCTGCCGGGAGAAACAAAAAGGCTCGCCGGTCCCGCTGCAGGCGGACTGCGACAGGTGGCCGGCAACGGGGCCGAAGAGCTGCTCAAGACCTCAACCGCCCAAAGCCTTTGGCAGAGCGCAAACCGAACGGCCCACGAACAGTTGGTCGCGGTCTTGGAAGAAAAGGGGGGCACCCTCTCGACTGAAAACGGAACGGTCACGCTCAATCTCGGAACCCTGGTCACCAACCTCGCGAGCCAGGTCGGAATCGGGGCCAACCTGGCCGAAAAGCTGCCGCCCAACGCGGGCCAGATCAACATCCTGCACTCCGATCAGCTGAAGACAGCCCAAAACATCACGGTCGCGGTGAAGGGATTGGCGCTGCTGCTCTCACTGCTGACCTTCGCCGCTTTCGCAGGGGCGATCTACCTAGCAAGCGAGGGACGCTGGGTCACGGTGCTCTTCTCCGGGATCGGTCTGATTGCGGCTGGATTTGCCGTAATCGTCGCCCGCCATGTCGCGGGCGGGATCGTCGTCGGCCAGGTGGTAACGAACGAAAGCGTCAAGCCCGCTGCCGAAGCGACCTGGTCGATCGCCACATCGCTGATGACCAGCATCGCGACAACCGTGATCGTGGTCGGCGTCCTTTTTGCGGCAGCTGGCTGGCTCGGATCACCGACGGGCTCCGCACTAGCCAGCCGCAGGGTGATCGCGCCTGCACTTCGTGGCTATCGCCCCTATGTCTACACCGGCCTTGCGATCGTCGTTGGTATCTACTTCCTCTCCTCGCCAACTCAGGGACTGCGGTCTTTCCTCACCACGCTGGTGGTCGCCGCAATGGCCGCATTCGGCATTCGGGAGCTCGGTAAGCAGACCGAGACCGAGTTCCCCGACGCGCATTTCAACCAGGTGTTCGGCCGCACCAAAGACCGGGTCGTCGACGCCGTGAAAGGCGCCAACCTGGGAGAGCGAGCGTCGAAACTTCGCCTCCCTGAGGTGAGGAGACCAAGCCCGACGGGGGTTGATTCTGAGGCGGCGACGGGCGTAGTTTCGACCAATGAAGACGATGCCCGTCTCGGGCGCCTGGAGCGCCTCGGCAACCTGCATGCCAAGGGAGTCCTCACCGACAAGGAGTTCGCCGCCGAGAAGGCGCGCCTGCTCGGAGACCACAGCAGCTGAGAAACCGCGCAAAGTCCATGAGGTTGACCGCGGTAGTGCTCATTGGCAGCTTTTCTGAGAGCCCCGAGTCCCAATTTTTCCGGTGGTCGATGACTGCGCCGATTAAGACGCCGGCTTTATTTCGCGGGGTTTGGAGAGTCCGAAGGTGATTGTCCGAGGGCGAGAATTAATCGCTGTTGCAGCGGCGCTCGGCCTCTATCGGCGCTCGATTGTGCCCCAGGTCCGCCGTGAATTACTGGTGTGGGAAGCCCGTGCCGAAGCCATCCCAGATTCGAGCCTCCGTCACAGCGCTCTGCTCGCACTCCGAGAGAAGGGCCTCAACGCGGAGGCGACGGCTGTCTTCGCCACGCTTGCGCCGAGAAAGTACCGGGTTGCCGCCACGCGCTCGATGACCGCTTTCCAGGTCGCGGTTGACTTTCTGGATCTGCTTGGCGAGCAGCCGGCGCTCGATCCGCTTGCAAACGGCCTCCAACTGCACAAGGCCCTCCGCGATGCCCTCTCTCCGAACCAACCAGTTACCGATTGGTACGCCCTGCATGAGCGCAGCGAGGACGGCGGCTATCTTCACACTCTGGTGACAGCCTGCCGCGAGGCGGTCGCTGCGCTGCCCTCATCCGTCGCATCACTACCCCTAGCCCGGCGCGCAGCCGCCCGCTGCGGGGAGGGTCAGAGCTACACCCACGCCACCAAATCGGGAGGGAGTGACCGACTACGGGAATGGGCATCGCGTCAACGTGATGCTGGTGGATACCTGTGGTGGGAGATCGCCGCCGGCGCCAGCTCATCAGTTGCCGCACATGCTCAGATCGCCGCCGCCGCAGATCCCAGAACCACCTTGGAGGAGTCGGCTTTGATCGATGCAGCCTACTTCCCGCCGATCGGTGCGCTCACCGTGATGCTCGATGACCTGATCGACCTTGACGATGATCGCGGCGCCGGAGAGCACAACTACATGACCTACTATGCGAGCAGCACTGTCGCCGCCAGGCGCTTGGCGCTGCTCACAGATTACGGGCGGACAGCGACGCAGACGTTGCGGCACAGTCACCGGCATACCGCCATCCTCCTCGGGGTGGCGGGCTTCTACCTGAGCGCGCCTGGCGCTACGAGTAACTATGCCGCTCCAATCCGAGCGCGAATGCTCAAATACCTTGGCTTCGCGGTACGTCCAATCCTCGTCCTAATGCGGTTCTCGCGCCCGGATTGAACATCGGTTCGCGATCACAGCCGCCGTTAAGGGCGACATCCTCGGAACTATGAGCCAGGCCGGTTTCCACGGAGACTCCGAAACCAGGATCTTGTCCTGGGGAATGGAGAATCTCCTGAGCTATGTCACGACCGAGGAAGTACCCAGAGGAGTTGTTGGACCGCGGTGCCCGGTTGGTCTTTGATTCCGGCCGCCCAATCGCCCACGTAGCCCGTGATTGGGCATCCCCGCCGAGACGCTGCGCAGGTGGGTGCGCCAAGCCGAAGCCGATCTTGGCAAGCGCAAGGAGTTGTTGGGCAGCGAGGATCGAGAAGAGCTGGGCCGCCTGCGCGGTGAGGTGCGTGAGCTGCGCCGGGCAAATGAGATCCTCAAGGCCGCTTCTGTTTTTTTCGCAGCCGAGCTCGACCCACACCGACCGAAGTGAGCGCGTTCATCGATAGCCATCGCGAGCGCTTCGGGGTCGAGCCCATCTGCGCCACCTTGGAGGTGTCGGCCTCCGCCTACTATCAGCGCGCCAAGGGTGAGCGATCGGCTCGGCGCCTGAGCGATGAGCGCCTGCTTGCCGCCATCACAGAGATCCACCAGCGCAACTACTGCGCCTACGGTTACCGGCGGATCTGGATTGCCCTGGGGCGCGAGGGGGTGAAGGTCGGCCGGGGTCGAGTGCAGAGGCTGATGAGAGAGGCAGGGATCTGCGGTGCCAAGCGCCGTGGGCGGGCCTGGCGCACGACAAAGCCCGACCCCCAGGCTCAGCGCCGCCCCGACTTGGTGCGGCGCGACTTCAGCGCTGCGGGCCCGAACCGGCTCTGGGTCGGGGACTTGACCTATCGGCGCTGTTGGGAGGGCGCCCTTTACTTCGCCTTCGTGATCGATGTCTTCTCCCGCCGGGCGTCGGCTGGCAGCTCGCCTCCCACATGCGAACCGATCTCGTCCTCGATGCATTGCGGATGGCGCTCGGGCAGCGCGAGAGCGGTGCTGACTTCGAGTTGGTGGCACACACCGATCGCGGTTCCCAATACAGCGCCGCCGACTACACCCAGGAACTCGATGACCATGGCGTCCTGGCTTCGGTCGGCTCGGTCGGCGATGCCTATGACAACGCGATGGCCGAGAGCTTCGTCGACACCTTCAAGACCGAGCTGATCGCCGACCGGGTCTGGCGCTCCCGTTCCCAACTCGAGCTGGCCGTCCTTGAGTACATCTCCTGGTTCAACAACGACGTCTGCATGAATCCCTGGGTGATCTCTCACCCGCAGAGTTCGAGGACCTATACGTTGCTCGGGGAGGTCAACTGAACTCCCTCTCATGAAAGAAGGACCCAACTAAAACGGTCTCCGTGAAACCTGGTCCGGGTCACTATCACCTGCTGCTCCCGCCAACCAAGGTTGATCGGGGAGCCCACGATAAGCCACCGACGCGGCAAGCCAATCGGCAGATTGGCAAAGCAATCCGGGCAGAACCCGCGGGCGTTACCCATGGTCATTTGGATCAGTGTCCCGCTTGCTTTGTACAGAAACGAAGCGCCAGGAAAAGACGCCGTCTTTCATCTGGGGAGCTCCGTCCCGCACGCGTCCAACGGAGACTAAAGCGGCCCCCGCCTCGACCGGTTGGTGCCAACTGCAGGTCTTAGACGCCAGCCGAGCCAGACCTGGATCGACGATGTGATCCGGGCGGCTACCGGTGTCAGGTCCAAATGCGCTTAGTGAGGGGAAGTTCGGTTGCCGATCGAAGTCGGATTGGACCGAACCAGGTCGAAAGGTGGTCCTCAAAATCGTGCCGATCCGGCTCAATCTGAACTCTCACTCGCCTTTTTTGAAGGACTCACAGGCAGACCACGAACCCGTAACGTCAATTGGCGAGGTCGCGGCGCCGCTTGAGCCGAGATCACCGATCTGCCCATCTTCGGCGGCCGGCACAAGGGTGCCCGAAATCTCGCCTCTTGTGCCCTTTGTATTGCTAGAGACCGTTCCGCTACGCGAGCCCCAGTTGTAGGTTTTATGCCCCACCTTCACAGCGAGCCCAACGGCCGCTTCGTTGAGGAGCTCCTCGCCAGCTTCTCCACTTGGTGCCAGGGTCTCGACGTTGCCGTCTTTTTGCAGGCTGACAGTCATTTCGGCAGACGCAAGCTTCCGCTTGTGCCCTCCCAACTTGAGGGTGTCGTTGTAAAACGAAAGATCCAAGGACGTTGGCCCATCGGCGGTGAACTGGCAGCCGGGCGAGTGTAGGAGAACCTTCCCGTGGTGGGTGTCCTCCCAGGTGGCGGGCAACCGCAACCTGCCCGCGGCTTGGCCGCTGAGAGTAAAAGTACCGATCGAATGGCCCGCAGCCACTTTGCCCGCGATTGTCGCGGATGGCCCTGCCAACGGGCCAAGCGCCCCGAGAACCGCCACAGACGCGAATGCGATTCGACGTCTGCCTTTTCGCAGCCGACCGCCTTCGGCCACTTTGCCAAAAGACGGTGAGACCGATGTCGCGCACCGACCATGGCAAAAGATTAGTTCATCGCCCCGCAACCAAGGCGAAGTACCTCAGAGGTGCAAGAGCCCCTCTTTACAGCGCTGCGCCACCTTTTCTGCAACCCACGTGCTGTCTCTGTCGTCGGTGTCAATCACGTGACCCTCGAGCGAACCGAGATCCGCAAAATCCGACCAGACCCGCTCGAGGACTGAAAGGTCAGTGATGCGGTTTGCCTCACGGCTCGCGACTCTCTCCGCGCAGACCGCTAAGGGGGCCCTTAAGACACAGTAAGCGACAGTGTTACCGGTCGCCTCAAGTCCGTCACGCATCGAGTCAAGAAACCAGCGAGGGCTGATGATCCCGTCGATGATGGTTATATAGCCCGCCTCAGCGTATCCCGCCGCAGCCGCGGCCACGATTCGCATGACGCCGACGTTTTGCCGATGCGCCTCAGGCTTCCATGGCTCGACATATCCAGCGCAAATAAAGCGGAAAAACAAATCTGACTCGAGATGGACTCTCCGACCTCCTACTGTCGCGAGTATGTCGGCGATCGTGGTCTTCCCGGCCCCGGGCGGTCCGCTGAGAATGAGGACGGGATCGGGCATTAACTGATGCTAGTCGCACTGCGCTCGACCTGGACCTGGGAGCAGATGATCCGCATCAAGGCCGGTGCTCAAAAGAGGGAGTCGTGTGGGCCACCTTGAGTTCACGATCGCTGGTCGCCCTCAGCAGTGGCGACCGAACTATGCATCTATTGAGAACGTCGGCCGGACATGCACGCCAGCCTGTAGTAGCTGTCGCTTGACCTCAGAAATCGTTAATTCTCGAAAGTGAAAGATAGAGGCTGCCAGCACCGCGTCAGCTCCAGCATCGAAGACCTCGATCATGTGTTGTACGCCGCCTGCTCCGCCAGAGGCGATGACGGGAATACCAGAAGCGCTGCTCACGGCCCGTGTGAGCTCAAGGTCATAGCCGTTATGCGTTCCGTCGCAGTCGATGCTGGTCAGAAGGATCTCGCCCGCCCCCCGCCTAAAGACCTCATCCGCCCATTCGACGACATCCCTGCCGGAATTTATCCGTCCGCCGGCGGTGTAGACCTCCCAGCCGCCTTTATTCTCGCGGCGCTTGGCGTCGATTGCGATGACGAGGACCTCGCCAGCGAGAACCTCCTTGATCTCGCCGATCAACTCGGGATTCTCAACAGCAGCGGAGTTGAGGGCCACCTTATCGGCGCCGGCGTTAAGGATGTCCTGTGCGTCCTGGAGCTCACGAACGCCACCGCCAACCGTGAACGGAATGAAAACATCGTCTGCTGCTCGCCTGGCGAGGTCAACGGCGGAGCGGCGCTTGTCGCTGGTCGCCGTAATGTCCAAGAAGACCAGCTCGTCTGCGCCTTCCTCGTCGTAGCGCTTGGCCAGCTCGATCGGATCGCCCGCATCGTTCAAGTCGATAAACCGCGATCCCTTTACGACCCGACCCGCGTCAACATCAAGGCAGGGGATGATTCGCTTGTAGACGTCATCCGCCGGAGTAGGGCCGGAAAAGACCACAGGGTCAGCTCGTCGGTTTGAGCCGGAGATCACCGAGCCCTTCCTTCTGGGTGCTAAACGGCTGCTTGGTCGTGTTCGGCGCAGATATCAACGAAATTCTCGAGCAGTTGCAACCCTTGGTGCGAGGACTTCTCGGGATGAAACTGAACCCCATATAGCGGTGGGCTCTCAACGGCAGTGACAAATGGGCATATGTAGGTGGCCTTGCCGGCAACCTCCGGACGGAGAGATACTCATCGGGTTCCGCGGCGTCAAACGCCGCAAAGGAATGAAGATGGTAAAAGGTCGAATCTTCCTCCTTAACGCGGTGTCGGAGCCGCGATCCTTCGCGCCACTGAACCTGGTTCCAGCCGATGTGGGGAACCTTGCGACCATTGGCCGGAAGCCTTTGGACCGTTCCCTTGAGAAAGCCCAAGCCTTCCGCGCCACCATGCTCTTCCGATCGCTGGAAAAAGATCTGCAGACCAAGGCATATTCCGAAAATCGGTCTGCCAAGTGCGTAGCGTTCGCGCAGAACCTTGACCATCTGGCCCTGCTCCAATCTCCGCATCGCCTCAGGGAAGGCACCAACCCCGACAATGACCGCGCCATCAGCGGTGAGTATTTGCTCTGGATCCTTGGTCACTTTTGCGTCGGCTCCAACCCGCAGGAAGGCCTTTTCAACCGAACGGCGATTGCCCATTTCGCAGTCGAGGATGGCGATGGAGGTAGTCATCAATCAAAGAGGCAGCATCGAAGCTCTTCGGGGGTCCGCACTCCGGATCCGAACGCCTATGGGTACGTGTGAAGCTACGCAAAGCCTAACGTTTCATCGTCCTCGGCGCGGATGGTACCCAACCAGATAGCCGAGTCAGACTGCCACAGAAGGAGAAAGCGACTGACAAAAGCCCCAGCGTGCGGCGAAGGCAATCTGCTGGCCGTCGGCCGAGTAGGAGGGAGCTTCGACCTGGCCTTCGATCGCGCCCGGCGGTTGGAGGCCTTCCCCTTGACCAAGACAGTTGGGTGCTGGGGGTCGTGGGGACCGACGGCCTTGATCGGACATGGCCCGCCGAACTCTCATCGCATGCCTCAGCTTGATCGTAACCCCACGACAGGCGCCCGCGGCGAGCTTCTTTGATCAAGCGGATGTCAGCGTTACGAACCTCCACCTGCGAGCTGGTGACCAAAAGTGGCGGCATGGACCAGTGCTCGTAGCTTCAAGAAACATAAAATCCAGGCTTTACAGGGAGCTTACGAGAGCCCGCCTCCGGAATCGAACCGGAAACCTCCTGATTACAAAGCAGGGTGGAAAGCACTATTTTGGCTTTGTAACGCGAAATTTGGCTTAGACAAGGGGTGCTTTGCTCAGGCGTGGTGAGTTTAGCTTGGTGACCAAAGTGGTGACCACGGGGCGATCTCGTTGATACGTTGTGTCGATGCACGACAATATGCCGGTCGGAAATCTCCGGTTCAAGGAGCACAAAGGGAAGGTTTTCGTAGAGGTCAAATGGCGCGATAGCACGAGTGCCCAATGCCAAAAACGTCTTGGTCCAGCTTGGCGCGAGAGGAATGCGGCTGGCAAGTGGGTCAAGAAATCCGGACGGGTCAAACCCCCATTCATCGATGATCGTCGCGGGCACGTGCTCATGGCTGAGGTCATCGCCAAGCACGAGGCAGAGCTGGCGACCAGACCTCAGCGAAACCATGAAGCAACTTTCGAGGATGCCGCCGCGGCTTGGCTCGACCACTTGAAGCACGAGAAGCGGGCGAAGCCAAGCACGCTGAAAGAGTCAGCGATCGTCCTTGCGATGCCAACGTCCCCCAAACAGCAAGGTGCTCGCATCATGCGAGCATTCAGCGGTAGCAAGCTCGCCAACATTTCGACGGCGGATGTTCAGAGATTTCTCGCCGGTCTTGACCGGCAGGGACTCAGCGCCAGGAACACAAATCACCATCGGCAGACTCTTCATGCAATTTTCGTCTACGCCATGCGCACTGACACTTTTGGACTGAAAGATAACCCCGTCGCGGCGACCTCCAAGCGTCCAGAAAATGGAGCCAAGCAACTCGACGTTTTCGATCCCGCTGAATTGGAGTTGATCGCTGAAGCAGCTCGAGCCGGTCTCCATCGGCGCAAACCCAAAGGAACGCTCTCAGAAACCACGGAGGCGGAGCGACGGAGGGCCAACAATCAGGATGCAGACCTCTACGTCCTCGCCTTCAGTACCGGTTTGCGGATGGGCGAGCTACGGGCGCTGCGCTGGAAAGATGTTACGGCAGAGCACGTCAACGTCTCCCGTGCAGTGAGTGCAGGAGTCGAGTCTTCAACAAAGAGCCGAGAGACTCGTACCGTTCCTCTCAGCGATCAGGCCAAGGAAGCATTCCGGCGATTGCGGCGGCGGGAGAACTTCACCAGTCGAGACGATCACGTCTTTTGCTCAGCGGCCGGAGCATCGCTCGACAGGGCCAACATTCGCAAGCTCTTCATCAAAGCTCAGGAAGCTGCGAAGGTCCGCGTGCGGACGTTCCACGACTTGCGCCATAGCTTCGCGTCGCGGGCCATTTTGGGGTTCGATCCGGTAACGGTTCAGCGGCTCATGGGGCACGCCGACCTCCAGACTACGGCTCGCTATTTACACTCCCGGCCTCGGGATGACGAGGGCGCGAAGTTGTCAGCTGTGCTTAGTTCCTAGTCGATAACGCTCCTGCCGGTGGTCGCCCGCACGCCCAAAACACATCCCGCCTTGCCGCTGCGGGTCACGCTGAGCTTCGAGCCTGCGACCTAAGTGGTCTCATTCGGAAGTTCGCGTACGTATTAGACCCGTGGACACGCTCGCTCCTCTGAAACAGCGGGCGCGAACTCGGTGCGAGCGCAGACGGCTGCGTGTCGTCCTTTGCAGGAGCGTGACCGACATCCACCCATTCGCTCCCAGCCACGCAGGAGCAGTAGTCCGAGCTGCAGCTGCCTCCCCCTTCGGCACCGCAGTTTCGCCCCACAATGGTTCAATGCTGCCAATTCAAGCAGCTGCGGGTGGGGTGTGCCAGGTACGAGCCTAGGGTTGCGTGGTGTGGTGCTCTTGTTCAGTCGATAGGGACGGCGTACTCGGTCCAACTGGGGCTCCGTCCCTGTAGCGATGGGCCTGGGGCGACTCTCGAGATTGAACGACGCCGGGGCTAGTTCTCGGCGAGCTCGCGCCGAAGAAGATGACCGTGGCGGCGACCAGGATGGCGGCGCCGAAAACGGCGGTGGCGATAACGCGGACGGCGATTGGGATCCTGGCGAGCGAGCGAACCAAAGGCTTCTCGGCGAGTCCTCCCAACAGGTTGTACTCAAGCGAGCGAACCAGAGCGTAGGTCGTGGCGGCGCTCCCCACCATGAACAGCAGCATGGCCCAGAAAGCGCTCGAGGTGTCACGGCCATGGAAGCCCACATTTGCGCCGAAGATCGCTGCCACCAGCCCCGGCACAAGGACCGCAGCACCGACGATCGTTACGGTCCGTTGGAACCTCGCTGTCTCGTGGGCTTGGCGCTGAGTCAGGACAATCTGTTGGGAGGAGATCAGCGTGGCGAGGCGCCCGGTTGCAGCGCGTGCCTCCCGGGCTCGATCCCCGGCCCATTTATGAGAGAAGTCGACGTCAACCGCAGAAATCCTCGGGTATCTGGACGGCGGTTCCGCGGACTCCCAGGTCGGCTCTTCCTCGCGCAATGATTCCGCTGCACTCTCGACCTTGGCCAGACGCTCGGGATAGTTGCGTAGGGCAATCAAGTCCGTCTGACTGAACTCCTCGTCGCTGAGGGCATCGCGAACGGTGGCTTCGATGGTGCCGGTTCGCTCCGACAATACGTCGAGACCCACATCCTTCACTTCACGCCCGAGCTCATAGTAAGGGCGAGAATCGAAGTCGATCTTGCGGATTGCCCGCACGCAAGCAAGAGCGAAGAAGTCAAGTGCCTCGCGTGAGATGGACCCCTGCCCGCCGATCAGGATCAAGACACCTGGTCCGACGAAGAAGCTCACCTCGAAGTCGTAGATCGCTTTGCTGTCGATGTCAGGATCGGGAATCCGGACGTCGGCGGTTGAATCCCTGCGGGCATCGACGAAACCGAACCGCTCGGGATCCTTTCCTCCGGCAATCACAACCTTAATCATTGGCTCGTTCGGCAGATTTAGCTCGGGCTCGCCATCCAGCACCGAGCTTCGAGCAGAGCCACGGAGGCTCGCCTGAAGTACTTCTTGTGCCTGGTCCAGCGATACGTTTTCAGAGTTCACCGTGCCTCCTCTGCCGACTGCCTATTGACCTACTGCCGGGCTTCGACCGCTTCGACCACAAACGCGATCATTGCTGCGATCTGCCGGGCTTCGTGAGGACGGAGGACAATTCGCTGGTGCGCGAGCGGATTTCTGACCGCGCCAAAGATGCCCTGGACAACGAGCATTATCCCTCGCTGTCTGCTTCTACCAGTCTCGGTGGAGAGATCACCCACGACAATCAAAGGGTCCTCTGGGTTGAGGGCCTTGCCGGCCAACTGATCGCCGTCAAGGTCGAGGCCGCTCGCCTCCTGCAGGACATCCCTCATGACCTTTACCGCCTCGAGTACGCCCTGCGCAAAATGGCCGTTGGCGAAAAGGATCGCGCAGGCCTCCCTAACCTTTGCCGGAAGGTCCTCTAGGCCAGTCTGAGGCAGCCTGTCAGGTTCCGCCGCTTTGTTGCTCGTCGGTTCAATCTCCGGGAGCTCCTGCCTCGGCGCCGGTGGTGCGGACGCTTCCTTTACCGCGAGGTAGTCCTTGATTGTTTGCACGTCGCGGTAGGGAAGAACGCACCGGCGGTTCAGGGTGACCGTCCACTTTCCGTCTTCGCCCCCGATCGAGCTGTAGATGCGCTCGATGGTCAACATCGCACGTAGCTTGATCAGGTCGACCGCCGACACCTTCTCTCCACGCGAAACCCACTCGCTCCTGAACTGAGCCGCTTCGACCTTCACCTCCTCGGTCGCGCCGGGATCCGCGGGTCGGAAGCCCAGCTGTTCGTCGAAGCACCAGCGCACCGCCTCCACGAATCGCTTTACGTCATTCTCGGCGCCTGCCGCGGCGAGTCCTGCGACGGTCAGGATCACTTCCGAGCCTTCCTGCGTACCGGTCGAATAGACGAGTAAACGCGGTGCGGCTTCGAGGATCTCGTCAAGGTCCATGTAGTGATCCTGATCAAGCACCGCCTCCACATACTGTCGGGTCGGCCATCGCCCGCCGCGGTCGAAGGCTTCCCTTACGACCTCGAGGAGTGTCTCCTCGGGCGATTTCGGGTCTCGGTTGGCCATAACGAACCGACATGAAAGCGGCTGGGGGCGCGAGCTGCTCGCAAATGCCTCTCTAGGCTCCTCCTCTGCGGGATTCCGAGCACCTCGGCGGCCATGGTCGACGCTTCCGCATCGGACGACAAACAGAGCTCGCAACCGGGCACGAAGCATGTGCCGTGCGACGTGGGCTCGGTCGCCTGGTGGATCTGCTCGCGGTTTGGCTCGCCGCGATGAACCCTCCGTGGTCAGATCGATCAGCTGGTCGCGGTCCAGCTCACAGTCTCGCCGGAACTACCCGAATTGAAGTGCGAGGTGACCTTGCCAATCGCCTTGCCATGCTTCAGAAACGTCCCGGTAACCGTGTCGCTGCCGATGCTCTTGGTCGACCCAGGCCCCATCAACTTCAGCGCGGCCTTGAATTTGCCATTCTTGATGCGCGCCGAGCCGCCGCTCGGGCGCTCGACGCCGCCGCAGCCTCCGCTGCACTTAAAGGGCGTGATCACGGAAAGGTCCATGACTCGCTTGCCGCTCGCCGAGACGGTGAACGAGATCGCTTCCGTGGCCCCTCCCTTATAGCTGCCCGAGTACGACGCGCCCTTGCTCGTAGAGGACGCAAGCGCAATCCCGGCGCTCGCTAGCACAGCTACGGCGGCGAGTGCGCCGCATCTCCACAGGCGTCTGCCAAGCGCGCGTCGGATCTTCATACCCAGGCCTCCAGTTGTGGCTTAGAGGGTCAACCCCACCTGGAGTCTATTGATCGAAAAGGGTGCCCAAGTGATCGTCGAGCCGAGAGCGCAACGCGTACCAGCGGCGGCCGATCTTGAAGGCCGGGATCACTCCTCGCCGCATAAAGTCGAGTGCGGTGGTGCGCTGGACGCGGAGCACTTTTGCGACATCGGTTGCCGTCAGCAGATCGTCGCGAGTAAACGATGGGTGGGTGTCTGAGTGCACGATTTTCCTCTTCTCTTCCCTACAACCCCGGCGGATGGCGCAGCTGAAAGCCGGCCAGGTAGCTGGCGGAGAAGTTGCCCTGCGGAATCCACCCCGGCCCGCCGCCCGGATTGCTGTCAGAGGTTCCCCAGTAGCGCTCACTCGGCGGCGTCACGCCCGGCATGAACTCGATGAAGGTGTGGGCTTCTGGCCCGTAGGGCTTGACGTGGATAGTGACCTCCCGCCCCGGCCCGGGTTCGCCCCACCCCACCAGCTCGGTGGTGTCCATGGTCGGGTTGTGAAAGCCACCGACCTGGAGTAGGTGAGAAACGGCTGAGGAGCAATCGAAGGGACCGTTGGGTGGAGTCGGAGACTCGCCATGGGACCCGCCCCAGACGTAGGGGATGTGCAAGGCGTTGATCCGCGCCGCCTCGGTGAGCATCCGCTGAAGCGCGGGGCCGGTATCCGCGGCGGCGCAGTCGCCGAACCCCGCGGTCTCGACGCTGCCCGTTCCCTGAAAGCGCTTGGCCTCAGCGAGGACCTCGGCCACATACCAACCAGCGTGGTTGTAGGCGAGGATCGCCGCCTGCCAGTTGCCGGGCGCGCCGGAGGCGCGCAGGTAGCGAGCCGCGGAGAAGATCGCATCCCAGGGGTCATAGGGGTCCTTGCTACCGTCGTGGTCGGCGTCGACGCCCCAAATAGCCCAGGTCGAGGGCTCAAACTGCATCCAGCCGATCGCACCCGCCGAGGAGGGGCCCATGTTGGTGCCGAAGCCGGTCTCGACCTCGTTGATCGCGGCGAGGATCGCCGGGCCCTGCTCACCCAAGCCGTAACGCGAGGCTGCCGTCTCATAGATCGGCACCAAGCGGCTCGGCACCTTTGAGCTGAGCCCGCCAACCGTGCTGCCGCCGCCACAGTTCGGCGAGGCACCGAAGATCAGCCCGATCGAGAGGACGAGGGCGATCAGCGCCGCGAGCAGCCCGAGCGGGATCCCGAGCAGGAGCTTCGGGGCGCGGGGAGCAGACAGTGAGCCGGCCTCCATCGTCCCTGCTCAGCTCGGCGGTGAGATCGCCACAACCCGCCAGCGGGAGTCACGGTGTTCAACGAGGAACCCGACCGAGAAGGGCGGCGAGCGGCCGTCGCCGATCCTGACGCTGGCGTTAAGCGCGCGGGCGCTCTGCGCTTCGATCGCTACCGAGAGGGCGCGAGGGCGAAGGCGGAGACGAGCCGGCGGCACCCGCACCGCGGCGGCTTCGATACGGCGCTGGAGCGTTGGCGTCGCCTCGGGGAGGCGCGGCGGATGTGGCAGGTAGACGGCCCGGGCGTAGGCAGCGGCGAAGCGACCGGCGACGCTGGCCGCGCGGGTTAGCTGGGAGGCGGCGATCGGGCCGCCGCGGCCGCCGAAGACGAGTGAGGCATTCCGTTCGGCGCGCCGGGCGCCGGAGGGACCGCAGCCGCCTGCGCCGAGCGCGGCGAGAACCATGAGAGCGACGATTGCCACGGGCGCAATGCGAGCCGGTTTTGAGGCGGTTGAAGGGCAGTCGGCGGAATGGTCCATTGCGGCCCTGTTGTCCGCCGCGCAGGCACTTTGCATCGATTTGAAATCAAGCCGATGCAACCGAACCTCTTGATGGACAAGGAGCGTGGGACCGAAGTCGTAAGGTCAACCGAGAACGCTAGCCAAGGAGGCTTGATGCAGATCACCAAAGCTGGGACGATCGAGGTCGATGTTTAAGAGCACGGTGCAAGCGGAGTTGAGTCAGGCTGAGCTCGACGGCGCTCGGCTCGGCTTCTCCCAACTGCTTCGGCGCAAGCGCTTCTCACCCCAGTTCATCGCCAACCATCGCGACGACCTGCTTGCCACCGCCCAGCTCGAGTACACCCGCCGGATCACCGAAGGCATCGAGGTCGAGAACCCCGCCGGCTGGATCATCAACTGCGCCTGGCGCCGCACCCAGAATCTTCTTGAGGCCCAGGGTCGCGGCCCGCGGCTGATCTCGACCGAGCGCAGCGGGGCGATCACCGACGACCTGGGCCACAGTCCCGAGGATGCGGCGCTGGAGTTCGATCGGTTCCGCAAGGTGCAGGAGGCGATCGAGCAGCTCTCGACTGATCAACGCAAGCTGCTCGAGCTCGCCTACTTCGAGGAGATGGGAGTGCGCGAAGCGGGGCGATTCCTCGGCTGGCACTCCTCCAAGGCGCAGCGCTGTCATGAATCCGCACGGCGAAGGATCCAGGAGCTACTCGGCGTCGAGAGCCTCGACGAGCTGGAGATCCCGATCGGCCTGGCGGCCTGGCTCTCGCTGGCGAGCCGACGCTCCGCTGGCCTTCACCTGCCGGCGGGGATCGAAGCCGCGGGCGAGAGGGCCGGTCGCGGCGCCGGGCACCTCTGGGCACGCACGCAGGAGCTGGCGCGTCGCTTCCTGGCGCTCGGCGGCGGCGAACCCAGCGGTGGCGTCGTCGCGGGAGGAGTGGCCCGCACGGCCGGGGTCTGTGGGGCTGCGGCGGTTGCCTGCCTGGCAGCCGGCGTGGTCGGCCCGGGCCTCGGCGGGGTCAACCTGCTCGGCACACACCATCACAGCCCCGCGCCGCGTGAGCGGTCGGCGCAGACCGCGGATCGCTCAAGTGCTGTGGTGAGCCCGCCGGTCGGGGAAGTCCAGGCCTCCCCCACTCGCTCGCTAGCGTCCACCACCTCCGCGCCCCAGGCGTCCGACAAGAACGGCGGCGGGCACCACGCAAGGGCCGAAGCCGAAGCCGAAGCCTCCAGCTCGGCCGCCAGCCCGAACCGACAAGTCGAACAGGAGTTCAGCCCGTTCGCCAGCGGTGGATCCACCTCGACGACCACAGCCGCTCCCGCCTCCAGCACAGCTTCCTCCTCCTCAGGCAGCTCGTCATCGAGCGGCCCCTCATCAGGCGCCAGCTCCTCCTCCCCGGCAGCGGCGAGCGCTGGGAAGCAGACGACTCAGGAGTTCGGCGCCTTCAAGTAAGCCAGCGGCGGCGCGAGAGCTACCTGAGGAGGCGGAGGAACTCCTCGCGACTGATCCCAGCGTCGGCCAGGGTTCCGGCAAGCGTGCCTCGCTTGAGTTCGCGGGCGTGGACGGCGACGGAGATCACCTTGGGGTTTTCCATGTAGCGGAACTGGTGATGACTGCCCTTGGAGCGCACGAGCCGCCCAGCCCTTCTGTTCGAGTACCTAGTTCAGCTGCCGCGGGCGGACGGCGGGGAGCCGCCGGCTCACGCAGGGACTTTGATCCGCTCGATCTGGGAGGGCTCAGGGAGCGGGCTGCCCTCTTCCCTGAGCACTGCGAGGTGCCCCTCGATCGCATCGCGCGCCATCTGCAGAGCTTCCTCGCGAGTCCCGCCCCGGGTATGACAGCCCGGAAGGTCGGGCACAGACACGCTGAAGCCACCCTCGGGCTCGGGGTGAAGGACGACCTCGAATTCGCGCTCCTTTGCCATCTCGATTCCATCCCAGCATACGCCCGCCGCTGGGGCCGATCATGGCGAACCGATGCAAACGCCCTTCGCGCTGGACAACCACGGCGAACGCCTTCCCCAACCGCAAAGGAGCCCCGCCGTGGCACTCGCGACCTTCGTCAAGTTTCAGCTCCTCCTGACGAGCGCCGCCGTCAGCGTCAAGCCCGACCCGAGCGCTCTACCCGGCACCTCGGCGCTTGAAAAGCTGATCGACGGCCTCGCCGCGGTGGCGCTTTTGGGCTGCGTAGCCGGAGTCCTGATCGGCGCCGCCCAGTGGGCGCTCGGCAGCAAATCCAACAACTACTCCCACGCCTCCGACGGGCGCTCGAAGGTGATGTATGGGCTTTTGGGGGCGTTTGTGATCGGCGCCGGGGCGGCGATCATCAACTTTTTCTACAGCGCCGGGCAGTCGGTGCGTTGATGGCCGCCTCCCTCCCCCAGCCCCGCCCGAGCGCCGCAAAAAGTCGCCGGCCTGGACTGATCCGCGCCTTTCTCGGGCTCGCAGCCCTGGCGCTCGGCCTGCTGCTCGGCAGGGCCAGCGCCCCGGCTGATGTCCGCAGCGTCGAGGCAGCGCCCGTCGCTGGCGATACGCGGACGCAGGCCGGAGTCCCGATCGGCTTCTCCCACACTGCCGCCGGCGCCGCCGAGGCGGTGGCTGCCTACCAGCGCGCCTTCGCCACCCCGGAGATCCTGCACCCGGGGGTGCTGCGGGCGCGGATCGAGGCGGTGGCGGCACCCGACTACGTGCAGACGATGCTCGGCGCCAACGGCCCTGGCGAGCAGCGGATCGCCGCCGGTCCGATCGGGCAGGGCAGCCGCGCCGACCTGCGGACGCTCTATGCGGCGGTGCCGATCGGTTTCCGGATCGAGTCCTACTCCCCAGCTCGCACCCGGATCCTGACCTGGGGCTTCACCCTGCTCGGCAACGACTCCGCGGTCGAACCGGCGGCCTACTTCGGACTCACCCACACCGAGCTGATCTGGAGCGGCGGGCGCTGGAGAATCGCCGAAACCCGCGCCGGATTCGGCCCGACCCCGAAGCTGGCCACACCACCGGGACCGCTCGGCGGCTACGGCGTGATCGGCCTCGCCACCGGATTGCGGAGCTATGAGCTGGCGCCGTAGAGCGCTGCCGGCCTGCGGTCTCGCCGCCCTCTTGGCACTGCTGGTCGTACTCGCCCAGCCCTCTCCCCCACCCGCGCGGGCCAACATCGCCTGCGAAGCGGCCAGCGCTCCCGCCCACGCGCTGACCGGTGGGATCGGCGCGATCACCGGCGGTGCGATCGGCGGCGGCAACCCGGTCGGCGAAGCCTGCAACTCACTCACCAACGGGGTGGTGGGAGCGGTCACCGCACCGATCACAAGCGCGCTGAAGGGGATCGGCAGCGGCATCTTCAACCAGATCACCGGCTGGGTGACCGAAGGCGCCACCTGGCTGATCGGCCAGGTGATCTCGGCAATCGATCAGACTACGACGCCCCAGCTCACCACCAAGGGCTTTCTCTCCGAGTACGGCCGGATGGCGGAGATCGCCGTCTTCCTCGCCGCTGCGATGCTGCTCGCGGCGGTCCTGGAGGGACTGGCGCAGGGCAGCTCCGCCCTGCTGGTCCGGGTCGTCCTGGTCAACCTGCCGCTCGCCTTCCTCGCCACCAGCGTCGCCTACGCGGTCGTGCAGTTGCTGCTCGTCGCCACCGACGGGCTCTGCCACGCGATCGCGGTTGCGACCGCCCACAACAGCCAGCGCTTCTTCACCGCGGCGATCGGTGACCTCGGCAAGGCCGGTGGAACGGCGGGAAAAGCGGTCGGTGGAACCGGCGGAGCTGATCCCGCGACCGGCGCGGTCGGTCAGGCGGCCGGAGCGACCGCGGTGCCGCTCTTCGTCACCTTCCTGGCGGCAATCATCGGTGCCTTCGCCGCCTTCTTCGTCTGGATCGAGCTGCTGATGCGAGACGCGGCGGTCTACGTCGTTGCCCTCTTCATGCCGCTGGCGCTGGCGACCTCGATCTGGCCGCGCTGGTCGGGCACCCTGCGCCGCAGCGGCGAGCTGCTCGTCGTCGTGATCGGCTCGAAGTTCGTGATCGTCTCGATCATCAGCCTCGCCGCCGGGCTGATCGCAGAAAACGACGGCCAGATCGAGCACATCCTCGCCGCCTCGGCGCTGATGCTGCTCGCGTGCTTTTCGCCCTTCGTCCTGTTCAAACTCGTCCCCTTCGCCGAGGGCGCGATGGGCGCCGCCTACGGGCGTCGCTCGGCGGCGGGCGGAGCCAGCGGCGGCGGGGGCCAGCTGCTCAGCAACACCCAGATGGTGAGCAACATGGCGCGCTCCAACTGGGGCGGTTCGTCTGCGACGCCAGGCGGTAGCGGAAAGAGCGGTGGCGCCCCCGGCCCGGAGCCGGGAGGAGGCGGTGGCGAGCGTGGCCCCAGTTCGGGCAAGGCGGGCGCGGGCGGTGGCGGAGCCGGAGCCGCCGAGGCGAGCGCAGTTGGCGCCGGTGCCGCTGCCGTCCCAGCCGCGGCGGTTGCAGCCGCTCCCGCTGCGGCGGCCAAGGGAGCGCGAGCTGCCGGGCAGGGCCTCGCGCAGAGCGACACCGCCCAAGCGGCGAGCGATGCGCCGCCTCGGCAGGCGATGCCCAGCGGCGGTGGAGGCGCGGGTGCGAGGGGCGCCACCCCTCCGAGGACCGCGGAGGGCGCCGGCCATAGCTCGAACCGGCGCGAGGCATCTGGCGGCAGCGCGCCCAGCCCGCGCGAGGCGATCGGCGGCAAGGTGACTGGCCCCGGCGAGCAGCCGCCGCGGCCGGTCACCGAGCTTGCGGTCAAGCGCGAGCCGAAGGGAGCGAAGTGAGCAGCCGGCGGCGCTACCGCTTCGGCCCTCTGGAGCAGCGCGCCGTGGTCGGGCCGCTGAGGGCCGGGCAGGTCGCGATCGTCGCGGCGGCGGCGGTCTTCGGGTTGGGGTCGCTGTATGTGTTGAGGAGCTTCCTTGGGCTGCTGGTCGGGGTGGCGGCGCTCTGCGCCGCCGGGGCGGTGATCTTCGTCCCGCTGGAGGGGCGCACCGCGGAGGAGTGGGCGCCGGTGGCTCTGCGCTGGGCGCTGCGGGGACGGCGGGCGAAAGCCGGGTACCGCTCGTCAACGCCGACCGCGGGGGTGCGGGTCGGGACCGACGGCGAGCCGGAATATGAGCCCTCGCTGCCGCCCGAGCTGTCCGACCTCGACCTGCTCTCGGTCCCCTACGGCCCCGATCAGGTCGGGGTGATCCGCGACCGATCCGCCGGCACCTACACCGCGGCGATCGCGGTCCGAGCCGGCGCCTTTGCCCTGCGCGATCCCGCCGAGCAGGAGCGGGCGCTGGATGCCTGGGGCGCTGTGCTGGCGAGCTGTGCCCGTGACGGCAGCCCGGTGCGCAGGTTGCAGTGGATCGAGCGCACGTTGGCGGGCCAGGGAGACGAGCTCGCTTCCTACCTGCAGTCCGAGCGCGACCGCACCGTCCCGCTCGACTCCAACCTGGTCCGCTCCTACATCGAGCTGCTGGAGTCCGCAGCTCCCGCGACCCAGGAGCACGAGATCCTGATCGCGGTACAGATCGATCAGCGCCGCGGCGGCCGGGAGCTGCGCCGGCTGGGCGGTGGGGACGAGGGAGCCTGCGAGCTGCTCCTGCGCGAGACCGAGAGCCTCGCCGAGCGCCTCGGGGTGGCGGAGGTGACCGTCTTCGGGGTCTTGCGCCCGCGCCAGTACGCGGCGCTGATCCGCGACGCCTTCGATCCCTACGGTCGCCAGGGCCGCGCCCGCGCCGCCCTCGGAGACCCCGATCGTGAGGGCGTCGACCCGGCGCTGCTCGGGCCGCTCGCCGATCAGGAGAGCTGGACCAGCTACCGCAGCGACTCCGCCTACCACGCCACCTACTGGATCTCTGCCTGGCCACGCTCAGATGTCGGGCCGGCCTTCCTGGCGCCGCTTCTGATGCAGAGCGCGGCGCTGCGCACGGTCTCGGTGACGATCGAGCCGATCCCCTACTCGGTGGCGATGCGAAAGGCCGAGGCGGCCCAGACCGCCGAGGTCGCCGAGGAGATCGCCCGCGAGCGCCAGGGCTTCATGACCACCGCCCGCCTGCGGCGCCGGGCGCAGGCGACCTCACGGCGCGAGGAGGAGCTCGCCGACGGCCACGCCGAGATGCGCCACGCGGGATTCGTCACCGTCTCCGCTCAGAGCGCGGAGGAGCTGGAGCGAAGCGCCAGCGACGTCGAGCACGCCGCCCAGCTCGCCCGGTTGGAGCTGCAACCGCTCTACGGCGAGCAGGACGCAGGATTCGCCTTCACCCTGCCGCTGGGCCGGGGGCTGCGGTGAGGCGCGCCCGGCGGGCGGAGCGCTCTGGGCATAGCGCCACCACAGCCCACTTCCAGGCCGCCTACCCCTTCCTCGCCGAGGGCGGCCTCGGCGCCCCCGGCACCTACATCGGCCGCGACGCTTACGGCGGTGCCTGGCTCTATGACCCCTGGGTTCTGTATGAGCAAAGGTTGCTGGCGGGGCCGAACATGCTGGTGCTCGGCGGGATCGGCTACGCCAAGTCCTCCTTCGTCAAGACCTACATCTACCGCCAGCGGGTCTTCGGCCGCCAGGCCTGGGTCCTCGACCCCAAGGGTGAGTACGGGCCGCTGGCCCAGGCGCTCGGGGTAGAGCCGATCGCCCTGGTGCCCGGCGGCCAGGTCCGGCTCAACCCGCTCAGTCCCCGCGGCGGGCGCGAAGCACAGCTCAGCCTGCTGCGCTCGGTCGCCCAAGCCTCTCTGCGCCGCGAGCTGGCGCCGGAGGAGGACGCGGGGCTGCGGGTGGCGCTCGATCAGGTCAGCAAGGAGTGCGGCGCGGGCGAGCCGACCCTGCCGATGGTCGTCGATGCCCTGCTTCACCCGCGCGAGGCGATGGTCCAGGGAGTCTCCGCCCCCAGCCGCGAGGACTTCGCCGAGGCGAACCGCGAGTCGGCGCTGGCGCTGCAACGACTCTGCGAGGGCGACTTGCGCGGGATGTTCGACGGCCCGACCACTGAAGGTCTAGACCTTGATGCTCCGCTGGTCGTCTTGGACCTGAGCGCGGTCCGCGACTCAGCCGCCCTGGGGATCCTGATGACCTGCGCCGCCGCCTGGCAGCAGGCGATCCTCCTGGAGCGAAAGCGATCGGCGGAGTCGGGCGGTTTGCCCGGGGGCAAAGGTGATCTCGGTGGTCGAGGAGGGCTGGCGGGTGACCGGCCACATCGGCGTCGCGGAGTGGCTGCAGCAGAACTTCAAGCTCTGCCGCGGGCTCGGGGTGCAAAACATCGTCGTCGTCCATCGGCTCTCTGACTTCGGTACCTCGGGGGCGGCGGGCTCGCGCGAGGCGCGGATCGCCGAAGGGCTGATCGCCGACGCCGATACCAAGGTGATCTACATGCAATCACCCGAGCAGCGCGAGGCGCTGCGGGGACAGCTCGGGCTGAGCGCCACCGAGACCGAGCTGGCGACGACGCTGCGCCTGGGAGAGGCCCTGTGGCTGGTCGGGCGACGCTCATTCCTTGTCCAGCATCGGCTGTCGCGCCGAGAGCGCGAGCTGACCTTTACCGATGCGCGGATGGTCGAGCACGGCGGGCGGGAGATCGGCACGGAGGCGCTCGGGTGAGCGAGCGCGGCGGAATCTACTGGGCGCTCGCCGCCCTGGCCGCCGCCCTGCTCGGCTTGATCTGGCTCACCGGTGCCCTCTCCGCCGCGCTCTTCGGAGCGGGCTGGACGCCGATCTCGCCCGACGAGCTGGTTGCCACTGCCCTCCGCCTCCCCTCCCACCTCGGCGAACCGCGCCTCGCCTGGCCACGGGAGGTGCGAGCGGCGCTGCCGTCGGCACTCGGCTTCTACCTCAGCGGCGCTCTGATCCTCGGCGTCCTTGCAGGACTGGCATTGACGGCTCGACGCGGCGCCGACCTGCTCGGCATCCCCGAGCTCGGCAAGGGTCGCAGCCGCCCGCCAAGCGCGCGCTGGGCCAGCCGCCGCGAGCTCGGGCTCCTGCGTGTCCCCTCCCCCCAGCCGGGCCGGCTGACCCTGGGACGGTCGGGCCGCAGCCTGCTCGCCGCGGGTGAGCGCCAGTCGGTGATCGTCGTCGCGCCCTCCCAGAGCGGCAAGACGACCGGACTGGCGATTCCGGCGCTGCTGGAGTGGCAGGGGCCGGTGCTGGCGACCTCGACCAAGAGCGACCTGCTGATCGAGACCGCCGGGCGACGGGGGGAACTCGGCGAGGTGATGATCTTCGATCCTGCTCGGGTAACCGCGATGGAGCCCTCGCGGGCGACGCCCCTGCAGGCCTGCACGAGCTGGCGGGGGTCAATGCGGGTCGCCCACTGGCTCGCCTCCGCGGCGCAGACCGGCAGCGGCGCCGGCCTGGCGGACGCCGACTTCTGGTTCTCGACCGCTGAGAAGCTCCTGGCGCCGCTGCTCTTCGCCGCCGCCTCCAGCGCTCAGACGATGGCGGCGGTGATCGGCTGGCTCGAGCAGGGGCCGGAGGCCAGTCAGGCCGAGGTCGAGAAGCTGCTCGATGAGGCGGAAGAACCGCCGGCAAAGCGCGCCTGGCAGGCGACCCAGAACCGCGAGGAGCGCCAGCGATCCTCCGTCTACACCACCGCGGAGATCGTGGTCGCCGCCTTCTCTGACCCGCGGGTGATCGAGGAGACCGCCGCTGCCGACTACACCCCCGCCGCCTTGCTGGACAAAGGAATGAACACTCTCTACCTCTGCGCTCCCGCCCACGAGCAGGAGCGGCTTCGCACGCTGTTTTCGATGATGGTGCAGGAGCTGGTCGCGGTCGCCTATGAGAGCGCCGCAGCAGACGGAAAACCGATCCACCCCCCACTGCTTTTGGTCTTGGACGAGGCGGCCAACATCGCCCCGATCCCCAACCTCGATGAGATCGCCTCAAGCGGGGCCGGGCAGGGGGTGCAGCTGCTCTCGGTCTTCCAGGACCTGGCTCAGATCAGGGCGAGATACGGCAATCGGGCCTCGACGATCGTCAACAACCACCGGGCCAAGATCTTCGGCACCGGGATCTCCGACCCCGAGACGCTCACCTATGTATCCCGGGTGGTGGGAGCGGGCGAGTTCGAGCAGCGCTCCCACACCGCCGGCGAGCAGGGACGGAGCTCGCTGAGCACCGGGGACACCTACCGCGACCTCGCCCCCGCCAACCTGGTGCGCGAGGCCGATCCCGGTAGCGGCCTGCTCGTCTATGGCCACCTGCCGCCGGCCAAAATCGGCTTGCGCCCGTGGTTTGAAGAGAGGAGACTTAAGGAGCTCAACCAGGGAGCAACTGTCACTTCAAAAAGTATGGAGGTGTAGTTGTGGGTCCTGGTGCGAGTTCAGCGGCGCAAGGCGAGGGGGCACTCGCGGAGTCCGCCGCGCCCTCGCGAGCCGAATCGCCCGCTTTCATCGAGGACACGGTGGCGCTACGCGACAGCGCGCACCGCGAAGCGGCGCAGGAGCGTGAGGAGCGCCTGCGGACGGTGAGCCCTTCGCGGCGACCGCGGCGGCCTGGGCGCATCACCGCCGCAGCCGCGCTCGTAGCGATGGTGGCCGGTCTGGTGCTTGCGCTTGCCCTCAACCAGGACTCGGGAGGACCGGCAGCGGTGCCGACGCTGGCGCAGCGCCCGACCCTCCCCCATTCTCGCCCGGTGCCCCCAAGGCGCGTCCTCCCTGCGAGCCAACATCCCCATAGGAAAGCGACCCGACCTGCGGCCAGCCGCGCGGCTGCGCGCCGACCAACGAGGCGACCGCGTGCGAAGACCGCCGATCGCGAAGAGCCCGCTCTCGAGGCCGCGGCTCCGCCCGCACCTATCAGTCCGAGCCCAGCGCCCGCTCCGTCCCCAGAACCGGTGGCGCCGGTGGCGCCCCAGCCGACTTCGACACCCATCCCACCACAAAAGAGTGAAACGAGCCCGACTCCGGCCAGCAAGGAGTTCGGCTTTGAACGCTGAGCGAGATTGCAACGGCTGCCGTGTGGCGGCAATGGAAGGAGATGCGAGTGAATCCGAGAGGCAGGTCTGAGATCCTTGGGAGGGTCAATGCCAAGCTGGTGTGCTTCCTCAGCGCCTTGGCGCTAGCAGGCACTTTCCTGGCGCTGCCCTCCACCGCCGCCGCATCGCCCGCCCGCTACACGTTTGAGATGTGTGACTCGGCGCTGCCGGGTGGTGGCGTCACCGGAGTCCGCTACAGCCAAAACCCCGGCCAGCCGTGGGCCGTGACCGACAACTGCGAAGAGCCGGGCGGCTCGCTGGCAATCAGGCTGACCGGCTCGACCACTTCGGGTGGATACGCGACCTGGGCGCTACCGATCGAACCGCCGCCGGGTGGGACGATGGAATCGACCGCGGTCTCCGCCGCATCCTGCACTGCGTGGCCGACCTCCGGTTACGTAATCGACCCAAGCTGGCCGCCGAGTGGATGCTCTGAGGAAGACCGCGTCTTTCACCTAGCCGAGAACTTCAGGGGCTTCGACATCGAGCTCGCCTGCTATGCAGGCTGTCAGCCCGAACCCCTGATCTATGCGCACTACTTCGCCACGGTCGAGGTAGATCCGGTCCCACCAACGCTGAAGAACCTTGAAGGTTCACTGCTTGCGGGTGGGGTGATCCGCGGCCAACAGACGCTGTCCACCGAAGCCCACGACGAAGGCGGCGGGGTGAGCAACGTCTCGGTCAACGTCAACGGCCTGCCTGCCGCCCAGCCGAAGGTCCCCAACTGCGATGTCGCCCAGACCGATAACGCCAGCGTTCAGGGCACCGTTGCCGCCGCGATCACCCCCTGCCCGACCGAGGTCAGCGCCAGCTGGAACCTCAACACCGAAACCTACCCGTTCCACGGTGGCTCAAATACTGTCCAGGTCTGCGTCTCGGACTTCGCCACCCTCGGCAACCCGAACACGACCTGCTCGCCGGTAAAGCCGATCAACGTCGACAATTCCTGCAGCGAATCCTCGGTCGGCGGCGGGGAAGTACTGAGTGCGCAGTTCGCTGAATCGCACAACGAAACGGTCACAGTCCCCTACGGCAAGGGAGCTGAAGTGACCGGGCAGCTTGCCAATAACGCCGGCGAACCGGTGGCGGGCGCGACGCTCTGCGTGAAGTCGCAGACGTTGGGGGTCGAACCAACCGCCTCTCCAGTAGGCACGGTGAGGACCGATGGCAACGGCGACTACGCCTACAAAGTACCTCCCGGCCCTGATCGCAACGTCGTGATCGGCTACCGCCACGACACCTACCAGGTGGCACGGGCAGTGCGCTACTACTCCCACGCCCAGCCGAGCCTGCACTTGGCGCCGCGCAAGGTCAGCAATGGCCACCGCATCCGCATCTGGGGCTCGCTTCCCGGGCCCGAAGCGGGCGGACGGGTGGTCGTCCTGCAAGCCAGCGCCCTGCACGCCCGGCGCTGGCTCACCTTTGCTCAGGCCACCGCCAACCACTACGGCGCTTTCCAGAGCCGCTACCGCTTCACCTCTACGACGGCCACAACCACCTACCGGATCCGAGCAGTGGTGCCAACTCAAGCGAACTACCCCTGGGTCGAAGGCGCAAGCCCGCCGGCCAGGGTTCGGGTCAGGGGCTAAAATGGTCTGGCGCGCAAGTTCGCGCACGTCCGGAGGGGGTGCGCTGCGGGTCGGCGAGGGCAGGCGTCGTTGCCGTTGTGCGTGTGCTCCCGGACCGCTACTTCACGATCGTGAAGGTGAGCTGCTTGGGATTCGAGCGCTGCCCGGCGGCGTTCGTCGCGGTGATCGTGAGTGTGTACGTTCCCGGCTGGAGCTTCTTCGAGTGCGAGATCCGCCCCTGGAAGGAGACGTCGTTGGTTCCGGCGTGGCCCGTCAAGGAAAGCGTGCCCCCGGTCACAGTGCGCTTACAGGCGTGCGTGTGGCGGTTGGTCTTTGTTTGAGCAACGCACTTGCCTTTCACCTTGCGCCCGCCGACCCGCTGGGTGAACACGAAGCTCGTGCTCGCCTGCTCGTTGAGAGTGAACGAGAAGGTCGTGCCGAGCGGTGCGCGCTTGCGCGAGGTCCCGGCAAGCGCGTTGCCCTCGCGCCAGCGTCGATGGGACTGGGTGGCGCTCGCGATGCTCGGTGGCGTCGGCGCAGTTGTGAACGTCTGATCGGCGCCGTAGCTCGGGCCGCCGGAGTTTTCGGCGACCAATCGGAAGTGGTAGGTCGTGCCCGGCGAGAGCCCGCTGACGATTGCAGAGACCGGGCGCGGGCCGATGGAGGCGCCGACGTTCTGGCGTGGAGTTGATACGCCGTAGGCGGTGCTTGTGCCGTACTGGAAGTAGGCGGTACTCATGGTTTCGCCAACTACAGTCCCATTGAGAGCCGCGGTGCTCATGCCGACGCTCGATGCCGAGGTGGTGGAGGCGGCCGGCGGCGTGACGGACGTCTCTTCCGCGCTCTTCAGGTCTTTGCCGGCTTCGTTGTAGCCGCCCACGATCAGGACCCTTCCACCGGGAAGCAGCACGGCTGCTGGACCATCGCGTTCGGTGGTCATTTCCGTGGAAAGTTTTTCGAAGACATTTGTTTCCGGATTGAAGATTTCCGCGCTCTTCAGTGCTTTGCCAGCTTCGTTGTAGCCGCCCACGATCAGGACCTTCCCGTTCGCCAACGCCGTGAAGCCCACTTCATCGCGGTTTTCGATCATTTCGTGCGCCGGGCCTTCGAGCTTTTCGAACGTGTTCGTTTCTGGGTTGAACAGTTCGGCGCCCTTCAGGTATTTCCCGGTTTCGTTGTAGCCACCCGCGATCAGGACCTTCCCGTTCGGCAGCGTCGCGGCGGCCGGCTCGTAGCGTCCTGTGGTCATTTCGGCGGAGAGTTTTTCAAATGTGTGTGTTTCAGGGTTGTACAGTTCCGGGCCCTTCACGTATTTCCCGGTTTCGTTGTAGCCGCCCACGATCAGGGCCTTCCCGTTCGAGAGCAGCGTGGCCGCCGGTCCAATGCGTTCGGTGGTCATTTCCGTGGAAAGTTTTTCGAAGACATTCGTTTCGGGATTGAACAATTCTGCGGTCTTCATTACATTGATGGTTTCGTTGTCGCCGCCGGCGATCAGCACCTTCCCACCGGGAAGCGCCACGTATGCCGCTTCCCCGCGTGCCACGTTCATTTCCGCCGCGAGTTTTTCGAAGGTGCCGGTTTCCGGATTGAAGAGTTCCGCGCTCTTCCCGGATCCCACGGTTTCGTTGTAGCCACCCGCGATCAGGACCTTCCCGTTTGGTAGCGTCGCGGCGGCCGGCTCGTAGCGTTCTTCGGTCATTTCGGCGGAGAGTTTCGAGAAGAGCGGCGACGCCCAAGCACCGGACGCCGACAGACCCAGTGCGAGTGCGGCGACCCCGAGCGCGGCGGCTAGGCGCGGCGCCATCCTCGATGACCCAATCCTCATGCGTACTGGACGTCGCTTCGTCATGCTCCCCTCCACTTCGCTGATCGCGACATTGCCAGCCACGCTGACCGCCGCCAAACGCCGTTAACCTCGGTCGACCATAGACGAAATTCGATCAAGGGACGCGATCAGTTCTGTGGCAACTCCGCCCTCGACACCCGCTTCCGCATAGGCCGTGGACGGAGCTGTCGAGGGACGCGGCCCACGCTTCTCTGGCTTCCCCGACCGGAATGCGCCTAGCCACGTCGAGCGTTCCCATCAGGTCACGTCGCCTGACCCGACCGCCCATATTGGGCGGTCAACGTCGCTGGCCTGAAGCCGACAGTTCCCACGCACGACACCAACAGGTCGGTTTTGGCGCTTACTCGGCGGGCGTGCTCAGCTCGTAATGCATCGTCTTGTAGCGCATGACCCAGTGGCCAAGAGGTACGAGGATTGCTTGCAGCACTCGGTGCTGCCTGGCTAACGCTTTTGCGGCCGCGCGGGCTTCATCTCCGTCAAGCAGCCTCGCCTGCGCTGCGACCGGCTCGCCGGTTGGCTTGCCGCGGATGGTGCACGGAGCGGTCTCGACCCTCGGGTTGTTGCGCAAGCGCTTCGTCTTCCACGCCTTGTCTAGGAGCGAAAGAACGCGCGCTCGCCATCAAAGGCGATGCTCACCGGCGTCCCGATCGGTGTGCCATCACGCTTGTAGGTGGTCAGGAGGATCGTCTTGGTGTGCCTGAGCGGCTCCAAGGTGCGAGCCATCGTGTCTCCCTTGTTCGGCGCTTGAGCAGTTTTATGAGATTCTATAACTACTGACTGGTCGGTAGGAAAGAATGAACGTCACAGATATCCCCCCCACGACAACGGCGCCGCCGGCTGAGCGGCACCGAGCGGCGAGCAAAGATCCTCGACGCTGCTACTCGCCTGTTCTCTGAGCGTGGATACCACGCCGTCTCGATGGAGGAGATTGCTGAGGCAGCCGAGACCTGGAAGGCCGTCGTGTATGACCACTTCCCTTCCAAGGTCGAGCTCTACGTCGCATTGCTTGAGAGCTTCCGTGACCAACTGCTGGTCGCAACCGCGAGCGCCTCGACCGATGAGCACGGTCGAGAAGCGCGCCTGCGCGCCTCCTTCGAGGCGTTTTTCGTATTTGTCGAGGAGCGGCCCGACGCGGTGCGGCTGCTGTTTTTGGAGACCCCCGGCGAGCCAGAGCTGGCCCGTGTCAGCGCCAGGGTGCAAAGCGGCGCGACAAAGGGGATTGCCAAGGTCTTGGCGAGCGACCCGGCGCTGCTAGGCACTGCGGTCGACCGTGAGCAGACGATTGAGATGCTCGCCGCGATGATCAAGGGCGCCGTGCATGCTCTCGCCGCCTGGTGGCGCGAGCACCCCGCGATACCGCGCTCCGCGATCGTCGAGCAGGCGACGCAGATTATCTGGGGCGGCATCGGCGATCTGTACTCAGACATTGAGAAATGAGGACAGCAAGCCGACTCCCGCTCATAGCTCTTCCCCTTGCCATCGATGCGTGCGTCTTAGCCGAAATCGCCCTCCATCCGCAATGGAAGAGCCGCAATCGTTTGGGTCAGCGCCGATCTCGCGCCCGCTTTCCTCTTGCTCGTCGCGGCTGCCTTCAGGCGACCGTGAGGTGCAGGAGTTCGCGCTCGCACTCATCCCCTGCCTCCACCGGCTCGGGGGAGAGCATCAGCGCCAGAGCTTTGAGCACGTTATCGCGCGCCTCCTTGCGACTTCGGCCCTGGCTGATTACACCGGAGACCGCCGGGATTGCGGCGATGATCCAGCCGTCCTCCCCATTTTCGTAGATGATCGCCAAGTCGAGCTTGGGCACCGCAGAAACGATATCTGGCAGCGGCGATTCGGTCACTGAATTCTCCTCCCGTCGAGCACTGCGCTCATTACTACATCGGTGGCGGACGCGGCCATATTTATTTGAGGCAGATCGCCTGCACTTCGGCCGCGGCGGTGCCGCCGGAATCGCTGGTGATCCTGCCCACCATGCCGTTCGCTTCGGTGTTGCTGACAGGAAGCGACTCGAGCACCCCCACTTCACGGTTGCCGGGGTTGGTGAAGACCACACCGCCGGTCAGCAACCGTTCGCCGGGACCGCAGAAAGCTGGCTCACTGTCTGAGGCAGTCCATTCCGCGTTCCGGGGAACTTCATCAAGATCGGCAATTGGAGTGCCGTGGACGGTCACCGGACCCAGGGCGTAGCCGCGGATCGATTCGGGAGCGATCGCGCTGGCCGTCACGGCGTCCGACGCGAGAGCGCCCACGCCGACCGCGCCGGCTGCCAGTGCCTTTGAGGTGACTGCGCCGCCACCGAGGGAGGCTGAGCCGACGGCACCACCGGCGAGAGCCTTGGCGTTGACCGCTCCCTTCGCCAGTGCCTTGGAGTGAACGGCGCCCTTGGCCAGCGTTTTGGCAGTTACAGCACCGGGGGCGATCTCGCCCTTGCGCACGATGATCTTGCTGGGCGTCGCATTGGCGGTGCCAGCCAAGGCGACCACCAGTGCTGTGAAGCCCAATACCGTTCCCAGACTCGGACGTCCCAGCTTCAACTTGCTCATTTCAGCCTCCTCGATCGACCCCGCCGAGCCGATCGACCCGACGCCTAAATTTTAGAAGCCTGGTGAGCAAATTGTGGGCGGCGGAGGCCCTCAGCCGTGAAGCCTGGCGCCCGTTCAATCCAGGTCCGCCAAGCCGCGGGCGATCCATTCGTACTCGCCGTTGACGAGCGGCACCTCGTCGGGGAAGCGGGCCGCCCAAACCCAGCGCTCCCAACGGGTGAAGCCGCCGTGCCGAGAGGCGCTGATCCGCTCTTGCGGGGTCATTCGCGAGAGCACCGAGAGGAAACCATCGACGAGGCGATCCGCCTCTTGCCCATCGCGGCCGGTGAGAACCTCGTAGGTGAGCGGCTGCTCGACGCCTCGATGATCGTGTCCAAGATCTGCTGGCTCATCCGAGACTCCTTTGCTCTTGGCGCCCGCCCGCTGCGGGAGCCGCTGCCCGGCGCCCGCACGCCCAAGGCGTGCAAGATCCTGGGCACCTGATGCGGCTCCCGCAGAGGCGGCCTGGTGCGCGTGCGGGCCTGAGCGATCACACGCGCCGGCTCGTCGCAGAGGCTCAGATCGACTCTCAGAGCCTCGATTTAGGGGCCGGGCGCTCATTTCACCCCCGTTGTCCACGCCGAGGCCCGGTTGAACCGGTCTTGGAGTAAGAAACTTCCCCGTCTCGGTTCACAATGAGCCTTACATCAGCGCGTGATTCTCCGGCCGGGCTTCGCCAACGGCGAACGACCCGGGAACTGAGAGGTAGCCGGGCCGTTCGCGCTACGCAGGCCGTAACCAGGGAGCTCGGCCTGCGGTTCTGTGCGGCGCGTACTTATCTCCGCCGCGCAGTTCTGGTGGGGGCGAATCAGAACCGAGGCCGAGTCCTTCGGGGCGAGGCGTAGCGAACTCCTCGCGATAGTCGAACCCGTCTCTCAGGCGGCTCGACCTCGATCTCCCCCAAGTGGAGAGTGAAGAGAAACTGAGGGGTTTCAGATAGGAGGACCTTGAAGCGGGCGGGCCAACACGGATAGAAGCGCCGCACAGTGAAGGCCCTCCCTCCTTGATACATCACACCACCGAGACCCACTGAAAGCCGCGCCCAGACAGCGGCTCGCACTCCATAGCGGGCCAGTCAAATCGGAACGCATGCCTCATCTCCTCGAGGTGATCGAGGCTGGCGACCCTTGCTTCGCCGCCGTCATCGGAAGTGCGATAGATGGAACCGGCGCGGAGCTCGGGGTAGTGGGGGCAGCCGAAGACGCGGCTGGGGAGCAGCAGGTTCACGGCGCCGGCGGCGGTATCGAAGCGGAACTCACCGTCGAGTATCCGCATTGGGGCGTGGCGGTCCATGGGCTTGCGGTCGCGGAAGCTGAGTACACGCCGTGCATCGAGGTTGACCAGAACCTCGGTGAACCTGGCGCAGTTCTCGATTGTTCGGTCGATGGTCAGCTCAATCGCCTCGACCGACTGGGTAGCGCCATGGGCACTGATTGCGAAGGCGCGATCACGACGTAGTTGACCGCCTCACCGTGCAAGGCATCGAAGAGCAGCTCGGGATCGGGTGGGCGGCGGAGGCCGAAGGCGTCGCGCACAGCGGTGGTCTTGGGCAGGGTCAATGGGGGCAGAGAGGCTTGGGGGCCGATTTTGAGATTCAGTCAAAAACAACGACGGGCACGCAAACGACCCGGCGGGAAGAGAGCCCCCGGGCGGCCATAACAGGGATGGGACGTCCCCGGCCCAAGCGTTTGCGCTACAACTGATCGTGCCGCACAGGGAAAGCGGGACGACCTTGGAACTGCGGACGGGAGCTAGGGTGGCCCTACCCGCAGCATGTAAACCAAGATACTAGCGGACCATAAGGCCATGGTAAAGGGTTTGTTAACCTGGATTCAAGCTGATTAGTCAAGACGTTTGCGTACCATCACTAGCGAAGGGTCGTGCACAGGGGCCGCCGAGGTCCCCTTTTGCGACGGTTCAAGCGAGGACCCACCCACCTGCGCCTTCCCTGCCCGCCAGTCGGAGGAGGGCCTTGAACCCAGCGGCCCCACTCCCGGGTCGGAAGACCGGCGAACCGATCCCTCAGCGGGCGCGACAGGTGCGGACGGTTTCTTGTTTTAAGTCCGGCCCGTCGGCGAGTTCGAAGGTTGCACGGGCGAGGGATAGGGGCCCGGAGGTAAAGCGTCGTGGAAGCGGACAGGAGGCGCTGAGGTAGCTGTGGGTCTGGCCGCGGTAGGAGAAATGGCGGGAGACGACGATGCTGAAGTGGGCGAAATGAGGCCAGGGACCGATGGAGCGAGGGACGCGGGTGACCAAGACCGTTGGGAACGGACCAGCCTGGCGGCGGACGTGGAACGGGAGCACAAAGGAGACCGGCGGGTCGGAGGTGTAGGCGAGTACGTAGACAGCCGTGTGTCCCGCTTTGGTCTTGCCGTTGAAGACGAGGAGGTGGGCATGGAGGCCGAAGGGAGCCTGGTCGGGGATGAAGACCCGGTCATAGAGATGGCCATGACCGACAAGGGCGCTGCCGCAGACCGAGGTGGCCTGGCGAGAATCTATAAAGCGAAGTCTTGACTGGGGGCAGATTGGGAGTCCCGTGACGTCGAGCGCGCCGCGCCAGGCCAATTCGAGCTTGATCGATTTAACCCGCGGAAGCGGGATCGATTCGGCGGGGCGAATGCCGGCCTGCAACCGCACCGCCACGGGTGCCGAATGGCTGCGGGGAAGCCTGCGGGGAGAGATGCCGCCTTTGATGAAGACGATCAGACCGCCACTCTCGGAGTCTTCGGCATATACGGGTCCTGCGACGACAGCGAGTATTCCGAGGGCGGTGAGGACGGCGGGCAACCAGGCACGCCACCTGATGCCGGGCCTTTTGGCTCTGCTGCTTCGCGGATCAGGCAAGGTTGCTCACTCTTTGATCCTGGACTCGGGTTTGGCGACGCATCATTCACCTGCGGCCCTTGGTCCCAGGAGGCCGATTGCGTCGCAAGCGGCGGCATCCAAGGCAACAATTATTAGCACATCCGCGGACCACCACTTCGCTCCTCTACAAGGCAGCGAGAACGATGGTGGGGTTCGATTGATCAAAAGTTTTAAAACTTGCGTGTACCAGCACTACGCAGGCGGTCTCGGCTCAGCAGTAGGCGAAATCAAACTGCGAGACCGCCTTATTGGCGAGCGTGGCATCGTGCTTGATCTGGGCTTCAAGCTGGCGGTACTTATGCGGATGGCCTGCTCTGATCGCCCTGCTCTCTCCATCCAAAAGCAAAGCACCTGAGCGGAGATAGTCAAGCCATCTGGTCAGCCTGGCTTCGTCTGCTTTGGGCTGGGGCACTGCCTTAAGCTCGATGTAGAGATGCTTCAGGTTCCTTCCTTCCTGGGCTCTTTCCCTGCCCAACCGTCGGATGGAGCTGAGTTCGCGCCTTTCTGACCTGGTCCAGGGCTGTACGGATTTCATTTCATAGGTCTTGCAGATCGGATCCACCTTGGCGACGTATTCCTTGCGGGTCATTCCTTCAGCGGAGGCGAGGGAGATAATGAGCAGGAAAGCCGCTGTGGTGGCGAGAGCAAGAGACTTCTTCATCGGGGTCGGGAGCCTTTTTGAGTTTTATGGGCAGTGGGGTAGGGAGAGGAGGTGGTTGGTGGCGCTGTGGTCCGGATCGGTGGTGAGGTATTTGCCGCCCCCACCTTCGCCGACGACCAGGGCAACCCGCTCGTGGTCGTTCGTTTCCACGTAATAGTTGGCGCCGTCTTCGACCTCGGCGATGATCTGTAGCTCCCACTCGGTCCAGCCGTGGAGCCCTCCGACGCCAGCAATGCGGTTGTCGGGATCGTGGGGGTGGGGAATGATGCAAGTGATGCGTGTCGCCATTGATCGTGCTTTACCTATGACTCAGGGGATCTGCAGAGGGGTCCCTGGAGCGAGGCTGATCGCCTTCCAGGCGGATCCTTCGCGCCTCAGCACGAAGTAGCTGGGCTTTCCCCCCTTGGGGCGAAAGAGGACGAAGGCCGTGTCGCCCTTGACCCTGACGGCACTGAGCGTCCCGACGGCGGCTCTGCGGGCTTCGGGCCCAATCGAGTGAAGGAGGCCGGGAAGCACCAAAGTGCAGCCATTGCTATCTCGGTGCTTGCCCTGCAGGTATGCCTGAAGTTGTTTGCGGTTTGAGCTTGTGAGGTCGGAGCAGACCCTGGGGTAATCGGAGGTGGCGAGGGCGTGAAAGAAAGAGAAGGCCGTGGCGGCAAGGAGTGCTTTCTGGGCGGAGGTTGGCACGGAACCATAGGTCTGGATGCTGTTTTCGGGACTGGAGCCGGAGGGGCTTGGACTATTCGATCCGATGCCCGAATTGCGTGCGCCGCTTTGGGCAGCGCCGGTGGTTTGCTTGCCCGATTGAGCGGTGGCAGGGAGCGAGCTGTTGCTTTGGGCAGCGCCGGTTGTCGAGTTGGTTTGAGTCGAGGATCCGCCCCCACAGCCGGCGGCGAAGAGGAGGGCCACGCTTGCAGCTGCAAGGACAACAGAGCGGAGCGCTGCGGACCTTGGTTGACTCCCTTCTTTCTGTGGGGAAGGCCGTCTCACCGGCTGACCCGACAACTGCGGACAATGGTCGAGGCGAGGGTAACTCCGCCTTCAAAGCGCATCGAGGCATGGGCGAAGGGGAACAGCGCAGCCGAGAACCCGGCGGGAGCTGGGCAGGCGGCTGAGATGTAACTGCGGCGGGCGCCGCGGTAGGTATAGGTGCGGTGCAGAGTGAGGGAGATGCTCTTGAGGTAGCCATAGTGGTTTAGCGAGGCGGGAAGATTGTCAATCAGCTGCGTGCCGTAGGCGCCGGGGAGGTGGTGGACGTAGAAGGTGATGACGCTCGTGCCCGAAACCGGGTTGGTCCCGTAGATCTGGGCGAGGATCACCTGGCGGCCTTCGCTTAGGCCGTTGAAGGCGAGGATGCGGCCCTGGGCCGGGAAGGTCTCCTTTTCGGCGAAGGAAGCCTGGGCGACGTAGGTGCCGGTGCCGACCAGGGCGTCGCGGCAGGCGGCAAGCGCCTGGTCGGAGGTGGTCGCTTCGATCTGGGCGGCGTGGCAGATCGGCAGGCCGGCGGTTTCGAGGTGGCCATTGCGATTGATCGAGATCTCGATCTGGCGAAGCGGCGGCGGTTCGATGCCGGGGGGAGTCCTGACCGTACCGGACACGGTGAGTGAGATCGGGGCCAGGGTGTGACGGGGCAGGGCGGTTGGTGAGATGCCGCCGTTGAAGCTGACAAAGAGGTCGCCGTGCTGGGTCAGGGAGGCCTGGGCGAGAGTGGCCACCGCGGCGAGCAGCGCCGAGGCCGCGAGCAGCGCGATTAAGCCTTTGCGTCGCATCTGACTCACCTCCGCCGCTAGCGGACCAGCGGGTAGACGCAGTAGTAGGCGGAGGGATCGCCTGCTGGCTGTTCCTGAGGCGGGCCGTTGCCGTTGACGACGATCGTCGTGTATTCGTTGTCGGTGTGGGGAGCGCTATAGAGGTCGTCGGTGAACTGATGCTGGGAGGGGCCGAGACCACTGCCCAAATGCAAGGTGCCCTGGGTCGAGTAGAGCTCCATCGGGGTCGGCAGGAAGCCGCCCTTGGCGGCGCAGTCCTCTGCCGCGGCCTCGAGGTTTGGGGCTTCGGCGTTGGATTGGGAGTCAAAGCATAGGCCGCGGATCAGGGTGGTGTTGGCTGGACAGGAGGCGGCATGACCGCCGACGGTGTTGGCGTTTGAGGCGTTTGAGGCGTTGGTGGCATCAGGAACAGCGCCGAGGGCGGGGAGGTTGATGTCGGAGCCGGTGAGCGAGTGTTCGGCGACCTTGGCGGCGGTGATCGCTCCACTTGCGATCTTGCCGTTCGTAACGGCGGAGGCCTTGAGCTGGCGGGGGCCGACGCTGTTGGGGGGAATTCGGAGCGCCGCGTAGGCGGAGCCCCCCAAGGCGATGAAAAGCGCAAGCGTTGCGACGACGTTTCCGTAGGTCAGTCTTTGTCGAAGCATTCTTTGATCCTGATTCCCTTGGCGGATTTAAACCTCGTGCACAATGGGTCGGTAAATCAACGGCGCCCCCCTCAATTCTGCAGAGGTGCTAGCGGTGAGAAGGCTTGGCGCCGTGCTTTGATTTCTTCTTCTTCCCTTTGCACGCCGTCTTCGTCTTCACCTGCTGGGTCAGCTTCTTGCCGTTTTGGGCGGTGAATTCGATCGTGGAGAGGGTCGGGGCGCTGCAGAGGCTCTGAGTGTTGGAGAGGTAGCCCTGGGATCCACCGAAGAGGGTGAAGCGGAAGTTGCCGATCGGGGCGTCGGGGATCACGGGGACGACGGTTTTCAGGCGGCCGTCCTGAACCGAGGAGGATTCTGCCTCGGGCATCAGGGTCACCTGGCCGCCGAGGATGAAGGCGAGGTGGGGAAGGAGGCCGAAGCCCGAAACTGCGTAGACCGGGCCCTTGAGGGGGGCTTCGAGCAGCGGGGTGTTGGTGGTCGCTTCACCGATCGGCTGGCGCCCGGCGCACTGGTCGGAGGCGAGTTCTGCTCGGTCGCAGAGGTTGCCGAGGTGGCGCTGGTCGATCTCAAAGGCTTTGGGCAGGGTGACGGTGAGCGATTTGATGTTGGCGTCGCCCGGGCTGGTGTTCAGTTCGATCGCGAGGCTGGGGTCCTTGCTGCGCGGCGGTCGCCTTGTGGCCACCGAGCTGGGTGATCGACATCCGCGGGGCGAAGGGAAGGGTGTCGCAGTTGACGGCCTGGAAGGGCGAGGAGAAATTGGCGACGGTGCCCTGGTCGCCGACTCCCTGGGAGGCGACGGTGAAAGCCGAGCAGTTGGTCGGGTTGATCATGAAGTTGGGCCGATTGATGTTGACCTGGATCGAGCGAAGGCGCAGGGGAATGCCACCGATGATCTCGGGGACGGTTTCGGAGTCGGCGATCACGTGGGCGTCGAGGGGGTCGATGTGGAGGGCGACGCGGACGACGACGGTGCCGTAGTCATAGGGTCCGGCGAGGGCGGGGGTGATCGCGACCAGCGACAACGGGGCGCCCTGGAAGGGTCCAGCCATGTAGATCCTGCCCGGTGGCGTGGAAGGGATGGGTGCCGGGGCCGGCGGCGACGTTGGAGGTGCCAATTTCAGAGGACGGCGGGCAGCTGGGGTGGGACTGCTCGGTGCGACCGGGGGTCTGGGCGGCGGCGGCGATCTGAGGCCTCGGGGCAGTAGGTGATGCCGTGCAGGTTGGCGGTGAGGCCGGGTGGCAGGGTGAAGTTGAGGTGGCCAAGGTCCTGGTCGCCGTCTTCGCGGCTGAGCTTGAGGCTGAAGGTGGAGAAGGCGTTGGCGGTGGCGTTGGCGGTGCCGGCTTCAGGCTCGGGTTGAAGGGGCGGATCAGACCGGGGCAGGTGGAGCCGTGGGGGCCGGATTCGAGGCTGAAGATTTGGCTCGTTGCCTGTTCGGCGAGGGAGGAGTTCCAGGGGTAGAACTCGGCGGTGACCGGGTAGATCGTGCAGGTGGTAGGGGTCGCCATCAGCGCCCGTTCGCCGGAGAAGAGGTGGAGCTGGAAGTCTTCGAAGGGGGCCTGGGGGAGGTTGGGGAATTCGGCCACCAGCTGGCCCGTTACCGGGTTGGGGAAGACCGAGCCGACGAACTTGATGTTCATACCGAAGCCCGAGGCGGTCTCAAAGAGGCGGTACTGATCGCCGGGCTTGGGTTGGCCGAGGTAGACGGAGCCTTCGAGGCGTTCGGGAAGGGCCGGGGTGCCGATCGAGAAGGTGCCGATCTTGGAGGTGTCGGGGCATTCGGCGGGCCCTGCAGAGTTGAAGTTGGCCTGGGCTTCGGTGCATTCGGTCTGGCCGTCGGCGGCGTCGGGGTTGATCGTGAAGCCTGCGGGCAGGGTGACGGTGGCGGAGCGGATCTCGGAGGGCTCGGCGGCGTGGGTGAGGAACTGGGGGGATTTGAGGTCGACGTTGAGGCCGGAGGCGGAGTCGGTCTCATTCGTGGTCGGGGCTGGCCTGGAGGACCGGTTTGAAGACCTCGTTTTCGCAGCCTTCGATCGGGGGATAGTGGGCTTCGGTGGCGGGATGGTGGGCGGGATCGGCGTAGGTCTGGACTTCGAGGGTCGAGGTCAGTTCCTGGCCGGAGCAGGTGGTCGGGTTGTCGATGAGGGGCTGGGGGAGGATGGAGGAGCGGGTGAGCACTTCGTGAAGGCAGGCGGTGCCTTCTTCTTCGGGGCAGCCGGTCGGGTGGCCTGCGGTGCCTTTGGGGAAGCGTTCGGCGCTGTGGCTTTCTTCGGCGGGGAAGCCCCAGAAGGTCAGCTTGGCGGCGGCGAGAGGGGTGAGCTGGGTGATGTCTTGGACGGTGAAGCGGAGGCCATAGTCGGTGGTGGTGCGAACCGGGACTGGAATCGAGATCGGGATATCGAGGATCGGGACGATGAAGGCAAAGCGGGCTGTTTCTTCGGGCTCGGGGACAACATGAAAATCGGGGCGGTGCCGAGCAGGTAGTTGGGATTGCCTTCGTAGTTGGCGCGGATGGTGATCAGGCCGGCCTGGGAGTCGGACGGGCACTGATCGGGGGCGAATTCGGAGGCGAGGCACTGGGTGATGGCGCGGGGGTTGCCGAAGACGCCAGTGGGGGCGTTGAAGATGACGTTCTTGGCGGCTTCGGGGGCGCCGGGTTCTGAGAGGGTGAAGGAGGTGATGAGGTCGGGGTGGCCACCGGCCTGGGGGGTGGAGATGACAACGGCGGTCGCGGCGATGGTCTGCGCGGAGAGGGGCCCGGATATGCCGACGTAGTCACCGGGGGCGAGATCGGCGAGGGTCGGGCTCGGTTCGCCGATCACCGGGTTGGCCCTGGCGTAGGTGGTCGAGGGGGAGACTTCGACGGTGTCGTCGGAGCCATTGCGAGTTTCGATGGTGAAGCTTTCGCCGCTGGGCGCAGCCTGGACGATGCCAGAGGCGGCGGGTTCGCCAAGGGGGGCGTTTGCTTCGACCAAGGCAGTCCTGAAGGAGGTGATGGGCTCACTGGCTTGGGCGGTGGCGGGCAGCCAGGCAGCGCCAGCCACCATGATCGCGACGCCGAGGACGCACCTGGCTCGGCGCATCGCTGCGTCCTCAGTCGCTCGCGTGCGGAGCACGCCACGCTCCCTGCGTCCTTGCGCTGCTTGGCTAGGCGCGTCCTCGGTTGAGGTGAACAGCTTTGGGATATGCCGGAGGAGTTTCATTTCTTACCTCCGCGCTTGCGATTGGCGGCTCGGTGATGGGGGTGGTGCTTTTTAGAGTGAGGCTTGACACATTTGCCGCGCTTGAGGACGAGGCCCTTCTTGCACTTCGGTTGTTCTTCGTGGTTGCCGATGCCGGGGGTGCTGGATTCGCTGCCGACCTGGAGCGGCGGGGGCGGGGGGCTGGAGGCGCCGTGGCACTCATCGGAGGCTTTGCAGTCGGTGCGCGGGGGGACGTAGGGGAAGCCGCCGCCTGCGCGGGCGTCATAGACCTTGACGACGGGGCCGTTTTCGTCCTGAGGAGCGAGGCTGTCGCGGGTGAAGAAGTAGACGTCGGTGCCGTTTTGATCGGTGCTGAGGAGGCCGGAGTCAGAGGCGGAGGTGCCGGCGGAGATGAGGGCGCGGCAGGCTTCGGTGGCCTTGCTGTAGGAGGGAGCGGCTTCTTCGCAGTTGCCGGTGCCCTTGGGCTCCCACTCATAGACATCGGGGCGTTCGTCGGTGTCTGAGGCGACGAGCGCGGCGGCGGAGTCGAAGAAGAGGCGACCGTCTGCGGTGAGGCTGAGGCCATTGGCGGCAAGGCTGGAGTCGGCTTCGGAGGGCAGGCCGCTGAAAGTGCAGGAGGCGCAGGCGAGCTTCGAGGCGGCGGCGTCATAGCGGTAGACCTCGGTGTGGGGGGGTTCGCCGGTTTCTTCGCCGTTGCCGGCGAGGGCGAGGGCCGAGGTGAAGGCGGCGTATTCGCCGGTCGGGGTGAGCTGGAAGTCGGCGGTGTGGCGGGTCGCGGCTGCGGAGACGGAGTGAAGGACGAGGGGGTTGTCGGGTTCGAGGGTGGCGATGAAGCGGGGGGCAGAGCCGGGAGCGTCGAGGTAGAGGTTGGGCTGATTTTCAGTGCCGTGCCCGGCTTCGAGAAGCTCGGGGGAGAGGAAGTAGATCGAGCCGCCGCTGGCGGGCACCCCGGCGCCGGCGCCGAGCGCGACGGCGCCGCAGTTTTCGGCGGAGCCGACGGCGTTCCAGTGGGGGCCGTCTTTGTTTGCGACGGGATCACAGGTGCCCGGGTCTTCGCTGCCGGTAGGAAGGAGGCGCAGGGAGGCGGCGGTGCCTTCGGAGTTGATTTCGGCCTCGTAGATGTGGGGGCTGGGGTCGGTTTCTTCGGCGGTGAGCTTGTCGGCGGTGGTGAAGAAGACCCTGGAGCCGTTGGCGCTCATGCCGTCGAAAAGGACACCTTCTTTGAAGCCTGTGCCGGCGAACTTTTCGATGACGCCGGGGGTGAGGTCGATCGTTTCGCCGGAGTCGCCGACGTTCATGTAGAGGTGCCAGTAGACGTTGTGGTCGGCGTCTTCTGTGACCTTCTGGGCGAGGAGGATGTGGGAGCCATCGGAGGAGATTCCGAGCTCGGCGATCCCGTTGGGGTTGTTCTTGGAGGCGTGTTCGGAGGAGTGGCATTTCTTGGCGCCTTGGATGCATTCGAGGGGGCCGCCGCCGGGCTTGTCGGAGACGACGTGGGTAGCGCCGGTGCTCAGATTGCGGTCATAGATCGAGATCTCTTCTTCGGCTTCTTCATTGCCGCCTTCAGCGAAGCGGGAGGTGGAGCCGAAGACGAAGTGGGTGCCGTCGGCAGAGAAGTATCTGGCGATGTAGCCGTCGGGCTTGGCGGCGGTCGATTCTTCGAGCGGACCCGCCATGCCCTGGGCGAGGCTTTCTTTGCCCGCGAGGTGGAGGGGGATGCCGATTTCCTGGCCGGCGGAGAAGCAGGGGGAGCAGAGGCCGGCGCCGCCGAAGGCGAGGGTATTGAGGCCGGGGCCGGCTTCAAGGAGCGGGGAACCGAAGGGGGCAGCGGAGGGGATGCCGGCGGCGGGGAGGCCGACGTATTCGGTCGACCAGCCTTCGGGGGTGCGGGTGGCGATGTAGGGCTCGGTGCCGCGGTTGGTCGGTTCGCCGATGCCGGGGATACCGCCGTCGTGGATGCCGTAGAGAACCTTTGGTTCGCCGGAGGGGGTCTTGGCTTCGGGGTAGCCGGCGAAGGGCTGCTGGCCTTCGATCAGGTTGGACTCGACGTCATAGCCAGCGGTATGGGGGGCGGAGACGAGCTCATAGGCGCGGCAGTCGAGGAGCTGGGCGGCGCTGGTCTGCTGGCGGACGTGGGCGTTGGGGCAGGGATCGTTGGGGCCGATGGAGAGGGGGAGCGTGGTGAAGGTGTGGGGTTCGCCGTGGACTTCGCAGCGCACCCCTTCTTCGCATTCGTTGGAGGCGAGGAGACGGTAGTGGTAGGTGGTGTCGGGCTGGAGCTTGTCGAGGGGAGCCGTGAGGCGCTGGGCGGCGGGGGAGGAGCCGGCGTCGAGGCTGGGGCTGAGCTGGGCGTGAGCGAATTCGGGTTCGCCTTCTTCTTCGTTTAGTTCGAACTGTGCGGAGGTGAGGTATTCGACGCTGTAGGAGGTGTGGTAGGCGGACTCACCGCCGCCCGGGTCGATTTCGGCGTGGATCTGGGCGGTTTCGGCGAAGACGGGGCCAGCCGACTCCGTGCCGAGGGTGGGTTTGAGGGGGCGGGTGGTGAAGGTCTCGGCGTAGCTGGTGTCGGGAGTGGGTTCGGCGTTTCTGGCCTGGAGGCGGAAATCGTAGGCGGTGCCGTAGGTGAGGCCGGTAGCGTCTGCGCTGATCTGCCTTTTGGTGGGGAATTGCGTTTCGGAACAGGGGGCGGTCGCAGCGGTGGCCCAGTGGGCGGCGGGTTCGTCGCTGACGGTGAGATGGGGGCCAGCGCCGGTGAGGCCGGAGGGGTTTGCAATGAGCTTGGGAAGTTCGGGGTCGCCGGCGAGGGCGGCGATGAACTCGACCCGGAAGGGGCCGCCGTCAGGGCCGCTGACGTTGACGGCGCCGCGAATGAGTCGTTGGCCGAGGGCCTGGTCGAGTTCGCGTTCGAGCGCTTCGGGGCGGGCGTCGAAGGGGAGCGGCTGGGTGGAGCGCACGGTCGTTCCCTGCTGAATCGGGAAGCCGAGTACGAAGGTGCCGCCGGTGGCAGCCGAGACGGTGATGGTCTGGACGTCGTCGGCGGGGACGTATTCGACCTTGCAGCCTTTGACTTCGCCGGCGCCGGCGGGATCCACTTCGCCGCTCAGCTTGGCAGCGTTGGAGGCGATTTCGGTGGGGGCGGCGGGGGTCGCGGTGGGCAGGTAGGGAACGGCAGCGAAGACGGCGACGCTGTGATTGCCGGGATCGGCGACGTAGACGGTGCCGGTCTGGGAGTCGATCGCGTCGCCCTGGGGATCGGAGAGATGGCCGGCGCCGAATTCCTCGATCGGCGCGCAGCCTTCGGAGGTGGTGGTGCAGGGGGCGGAGTAGTGGCTGCCGGCGGAGTAGAGTTCGCGGGTGGCGGGGTCGATGGCGGGCTCAAGGCCGAAGGGCACGCCGGTGCGTTGGTAATAGCTGTCGGTAACGAGTTGGCCCGGCGAGAGCTGGATAAGGTTGGCGCGACCGTCTTGGTAGACCTCTTCGGCGGCGGCGACGATGCCGTTGTCGGGGTGTTCTTCTTCACCGTAGAGGAATCCCTCCGCGGTAGCGAAGAAGGAGCCTTCGGCATCGGGATTGAACTCGTAGATGTCTTCGATGCCGGAGGCGACGATCAGCCTGCCGTCGGTGGGGTCGACGGCGATGCCTTCGAAGTAGCTTGCGTTGGGGTCGAGGCTACTGCGGGAGAAGGGGCCGTCACGGGCGGTGGAGCCGTCGAGCTGACCAGCCTGGCCCCAACCGGTGATGAGGTGGCCTTCGGGGTCGAACTTGGAGACGAGGGCGTCGCCGGGGTCACCGACGTAGAGATCGCCAGCAGAGGGGTCGAATTCGGAGCATCTGGGGGTAGTGGACTCGGTGAGGGGTTCGGGTTCGCCGAGGGCGTTGCGGTGCAGAGAGCAGGAGTTGTCGAGGGCGAGGTAGAGGCGGGAGTTGTCGAACTTGAAATTGTCATTGTTGCCTTCGAAGGCGCCGGGGGTGCGGCCGGGGGTGGCGGGCTGGCATTCGTCGTGTTCTGTGGCTTCCTGTTCGGCGGTGCAGAGGTTCTCTTCGGCTTCGGTGATGGCGTGGGGGTTGCCCGGCTGGCCTGCTTCTTCGGTCTTGGTCTTGTTGACTTCCTTGCCGAACATGAGGATGAAAACGCCAGCGGGGGAGAACTTCTCGACGCGGTGATCGGCGAGGTCGGAGACGTAGAGATCGCCGGTGGATTCGTCGACGGCGACGTCGTTGGGTTCGGAGAGGGCGTTTGTGCCGGAGCCGGCGATGGATTCCGAGAAGACGTGTTTGGAGAGGGCAGAGGCGGGGGCGGCTGTTAGCGCGAGTGAGGCAGCGACGATTACGACGGCGATTCCGGTAGCGGCGACTCGGCCGCGGAGGGGGCCGGCAAGGCTGACCTTGAGCGGGGCCAGCGAGGCGAGTGGGCGGACCTTGGGCGCTGGTGGCGAGGCGTTCAGCCCGACCGCAACCGCATCGAACTCGATGCGGTTCCTCGCGAGAATCATCAGAAAGTGATCGCGTCGAGCTGAACGCGGGTTTTTGAATAAACGCGGCAAATGCTCCGAGATAACTGCTCGGCTTTGCTCCCTCGCGCTGCTGATCACCGGAAATCTCGCTCGGTCGCTCCGCCTCGCGGCGCGTCCGCTTTGCCGCGCACTCTGAGTGCTCGGCGGTGGCGTTGCGCAGGCGTTTTGGGCGTTGCGGATCTCGTTGGGCTTAGAGCCGGCGCAAGATGTGCCGATTCCGATCGCACCTCTCCCCCACTCTCGGCTGCGGAAAGCGGTCGAAAGGGTGCGGACGATGTTGAACTTGGCGCGCATCAGCGTCCTCCTCCGGTCGACTGGGTCCGATCAGTCGATCCAGGCACCGTCCTTGCGGCTGCCCCCCACAAATGCTTCGCCACTCGCTCGCTGCGCAAAGGAATCAATCTGTGATGCTTGCTCGCTCGGGCTCGCGGGCGCCCGGCGGCGTCCTCGGTCAGTCCCATAGCTCCGCTATGCGGCCTCCCTGCGTCCTGGCCGTGCTTGGTTTTCGCTGCGAAAACATGCTTCGGCTTCGCTCGCGGCGCAGAAAGATCAGATTGCGACTGCTTGCTCGCTCCGCCTTGCTGGGAACGGGCCTGGCTCACCTGACCGAACCCAGTCGCCCTCTTAAAAGAATTTGTGAAGGGGGGCGAAACGGGGGCGGCTGACGTCTTGGGGATGGTGGTGGGCTCAGGGGCAAGACATTCGGAGGCGGCGGAGAGGACCGGCGGCGCTACCATTTCGGTCGTGACCGCAAAGGAGAAGCTGTTGGAGCGGGCGCCGGAGCTGACCGAAGTACAGGCCGAGGCGATGCTGCGTGTCCTCAAGGCACAGGACGAGCTGGAGGTGTACTTCGATGAGGAGGCCAAGCTCTCCGAGGAGGAGATCGCGGCGCGCGAAGATCGCTGGGCCGAGGCCAACGCCCGCGAAGCGATCCGCGAAGAGCCTTGGTAGCGCGCGGGGCGGTCCTCTGGTTGGAGCTGGAGGCTGAGGGAAAGCGGCCGGTCTGCGTGCTGACGCGCGACGAAGCTATCCCGAGACTGCGAAACGTGGTCGTGGCGCTGATCACGGGGCGCCGGCGCGGGCTGAGAAGCGAGGTGGCGCTCGGCCCCGAGGACGGGATGGCGCGCGAGTGTGTAGTCAGCCTCGACAACCTGCGGACTGTGCCGAAGGCCCAGTTGGTCGAGCCGATCACGGAGCTCGGGGCCGAGAAGATGGACAAGGTCTGCCGGGCGCTCGCCGCAGCGAGCGGCTGCTGAAGTCGAAGGACAGCGGGCGTCGCGGGTCTTGACGGCGATCATCGGCCGGCCCTCCGGTTGATGCGCCCTCTCCCCTCGCCCCCGCACACCGCTGGCGGCGGCGGACGCTGCGCGTGGCTTTGTCCTCAGTCGGCCCCATAGCGCTGCTATGCGGCCTCCCTGCGTCCGCGCCACGCTTGGTCCGGCGCTCGCCAGCGATGCACGTGGTTTCGGGTCGTGGGCGCTAACTGCAAGAACAGAAAATTGAGGGGAAATCCTGGCGAGAGTGTTCATCGGTGGGCTCCCGCCTTCTTGTTTGCTTTGCGTTCTTTTTGGCCACAAGGCGTGGCGAGAAGTGGGTTTTCGTTCGTTGTCTTGCCATTTTGGCCGGCCATCTTGACGTTGAGGCGCAGGGGGGCCTTGCAGAGGTTGGCGCTGTTTTGCAGCAGGCCCTTGTTGCCGCCGTCGAGGCTCAAGGTGAACTTGGACACGGGGGCGTCGGGAACGGTGGCGAAGCTGGTGCGAAGGCGTGAGTTGACGGAGTCAACGCGGCCGTCGAGGTTGATGTCGATCTGGCCGTGGAGGGCGGCGACCAGGTCGGGCAGCTTGTGGGAGGAGGCGCGCAGGTAGACGGGGCCTTCGAGAGGCTGGGCGAGGAGGGGGGATTCGGCTCTGGCGGTACCGAGCTGGGAGGATGGCGGGCAGGAGGTAGCGGGGCTAGGGATAGGCGACTCGGCGTGGTCTACGGGGCGTTCAGCCGGACCGAAGCCGCATCGAACTCGATGCGGCATCTCGCGAGAAATCAGATCGTGATCGCGTCCGGCTGAACGCGGGTTTTTAGACATAAACCGACGGCTGCTCGGCTTCGCCTCCGCTGCCGTCGGGTCTTGCGCGAACGTCTTGGAAACCCTGAACCGCTCGATCCGCGACTTCGTCGCTAGCCTAGGCGAGGTGGTCGCGGGACGGACTACGGGCGACTCGGCCGCTGGGGTGGACGGGAATGCAGACCCACCTCTCCCCCACTCCCGACTTCCCATGCCGAAGGTGCGGAAGGTGTTGAGCTTCTTGGCCCTCATCAGTGGGCCCTCCGGCTGTGATACACCCTGAGAGCCCGGTGGCCCTTGCGCTTGTGCCTCGTGCCGCAGGGCGTTTCGAGGAGCGGGTTTTGGTTCGCCGTCTTACCGTTTTGGCCGTCTATCTGGGCGTTGACGTGCTGAGTAGCGGAGCAGAGGTTGATGGAATTGACGAGCAGGCCCTTGTTGCCGCCGTCGAGGTCCAAGATGAACCTGGAGACGGGGGCGTCAGGGACGGTGTTGAAGGTGGTGCGCAGTTGACCATGAACCGATTCGACGAAGCCGACCAGGTTGATATCGATCTGGCCTTTGAGTTGGGCGACGATGTCGGGAAGCTTTCGTTCGCCGCCGTTGGCGCGCAGGTAGACGGGGCCTTCGAGGGGCTTTTCAAGCAGCGGGGTTTCGGCCTTGGCAAAGCCCAGAAGGGATCCCGGAGGACACTGATTGGCCGAGAACTGAACTCTGGTGCAAGGGCTCTTGATGTGGGCGTTGTCGAGGAACTCGGAGTGCGGAAGGGTGACGGAGACGCGGGACACGTTTGCGTTAGGGCCATTCTGGGGAAAGGTCAGTTCTGTCTCAAGCGTCGGGTTACCGGTGTGATTGGTGGAACCGGAGATCCGAGTGGTGAGCTGGGGGGCGAAGGGAAGGGCGGCGCAGTTGGCTACCTGGAAGTGGGTCGAGGAGTCAGATACCGCGCCTTCGTCGCCGAAGACCTGGGCGGAGACCGCGAAGGGGTCGCAGTTGGTCGGGTTGAGGGCGAAGCCGGGGCGGTTGAGGTTGACCATGATCTGGCGCAGGCGCAGGGGGATGCCGCCGAAGATCTGCGGCAGCGGGGCGCCGGCGGTCGAGACCTGGGCGGTTTCGGGGTTGACTTCAATCCTTCGCGGACGACGACGTTGCCGAGGTCATAGCCGGCGGAGACGGCGGGGGTGATGAAGACGAAGGCTGAGGGGAGCGCCCTGGTAGGGGCCGGCCAGGTAGACCTTGCCGGGCAGGTAGAGGGGGTGGGAGCCGGGGCCGGCGCCTGCGGTGACTTCGCCGAGGAGGCTGGAGGCGGGGCAGCTGGGGCTGGCCTGCTCGGCGAGGCCGGTGTGGGATTCGAGGGCGGCGGCTGTCGATAGCTGCCTGCGGGGCAGTAGGAGACGCCCTTAAGGGTGGCGGAGAAGCCGGGAGGGGTGGTGAGCTTCAGCGAGCTGAGGTTCTGTTCGCCGTCTTGGCGGGTGAGGTCGAGGGAGAAGGCGGTGTGGGCGGCGGCGGTGTTGGAGGCAGAAGCGGCCTGGAAGCCGGGCTTGAAGGGCCGGGGGCCGTTCGGGCAGGGGGCGCCGCCCGGGCCTTCGTCGATGGTGAAGAACTGGCGGGAGGTCTGGTCGGCAAGGGCGGAGTCCCAGGGGGTCCATTCGCTCTTGACTTCGTAGGAGCCGCACTGGGTGGGGGTGTCGAGAGGGCCGCGCTCGGAGCCGAAGATGTGCATGTTGAAGAAGGCGAAGGGGGCCTGGGGGAGGTTCTGGAAGTTGAAGACGATCTGGCCGGTGAGGGGATTCGGGGTCGCGGTGCCGGGCAATTTGACGTGGACGCCGAAGCCGTTGAAGGAGAGGATGAGGCGGAAGCGGTTGCCGGGCTTGGGTTCGCCGAGGTAGACGGCACCGGGGAGGACGCCGGGGAGGACGGGGGTTTCGACGGAGATGGTGGCGATCTTGGAGTCTTCGGGACATTGCGCTTCTTCGGTTGTGCCGAAGCGGGCCTGGGCGTCGGAGCAGGTGGTCTTGCCGTTGACGGTGTTGGGGGCGAGGGAGAAGCCTTCGGGGAAGGTGACGGCGGCGGCTTTTAACTCAGAAGGCGAGGGGACGGAGGGGCTCTCGAACTGGGGGATGGTGAGGCGGAATTCGGCGCCGGAGGGGCTGTCGGCAGCGGTGGTGGTCGGTTCGATCGCCTGGGAGGGGTTGAAGGTGAGCTGAGAGCATTCGGTGGTGGCGGGCCAAGTGGAGCCGGCTTCTGATTCACCGCCGTCGTAGGAGAGGATGTTGAGGGAGGTTTCGAGCGAGGTGAGGCCGCAGGTGGTGGGATTCTGAAAGAAGGGAGTTTCGGGGCTGTTGGAGGGGACGCCTTCGGGGTAGGCGCTTGAGTTGGCGTTGCCGACGGGACCAAGAATTGTGCCGTTCAGACACCACTGATAGGCGTCGGCGGGGTTGCCGGTGGCTTCGGTGCCGTTGGGGCTGCAAAGCTGCGAACCGAGGACGAGCTCGGCGGGATGGACCTCTTCGAAGCGAAAGCGGAGGTAGTTGTGGACGGGGGCGGCGGGAACCCCCCAGATGACGGTTTGGGAAGAATGCAGGGGAGCGGTGTGGTCGATGTTGGAGACGGTGGCGTCGACGCCGTAGTCGGAGTTGGTGCGGGCGCTGACGTCGATGAAGATGGGGGCGTCGACGTAGCCGGCTTCGAAGCCGAGGAGGGCGGGCTGTGTGGGGGGCGGGACGAGGTTGAAGACCGGAGCAATGAAACTTCCAATGTTGGCGAGGCCGTGGACTCCTTCGCCCGCCTGGAGGCTGAACTTGTCTTCGGTGACGCCGAGCTGGGAGTCGACGGGGCACTGGTTGGCGGAGAACTGGGCGATGGTGCATTTGGGGGTGGCGGAGGTGGAGCCGATGAGGCCGGTGGGCAGGTGGACGATGACGTTGCGGGAGTCGCGGGCGCAGCCACACGGCGAGAGGTCCGACTGGCGGTTGCCGACTTCGAAGGAGAAGTCGACGTCGGGGTGGGCGCCGGCGGCGGTGGTGGAGGGGAGGGTGGAGAAGTTGTAGATGGGGGTAGAGGCGGAGGCTGGCGCCACAACGAGGAGGAACGTCCCCACACCGACAGCCACCACGCTGGCGGCGGCGGACACGGCGCGGTGCTGTGTCCTCAGTCGTCGGAATAGCGCTGCTATTCGGACTCCTTGCGTCCTTACCCCGCTTGGTCCGGCGCTCGCCATCGCGGCAGCTGTCGTCGCGGAGCCGCCCCTCCTCTTACGTAGTGCGTGACCAAAAAATTGGGGAAAGAGAATGACGGGACGAGAGAACGAAGAGTTTTTGTGCGCGGCCTTCACTTTTTACCCCCGCGGTTGGCACTGGCGTGGTGGTGCTTGGCGGTTGACTTCTTGGCGGCGGCTTTCTTGGCGGTCTTTTTGTGCTTTTTGTGGTGCTTGGCGGGGTGTTCGGAAGTAGCGTTGCCGCCAACCAGGCCGGCCGCCGTGCCCTGGATGGGGAGGGTTGGAGGTTCGGTGGCGGGGCCGTGGCACTCTTCGGCGGCGGCGCAGGGCTGGACGGGCGGGGGTTGGGGGAAGCCGCCGTTGGTGCGGGCGTCGTAGAACTTCAAGAAGTTGCCGTTTTGGTCTTCGGAGACGAGGGTGTCGAAGGTGGAGAAGTAGACATCGGTGCCGTTGGCGGAGACGCCGATCAGTCCGGGGCCAGCAACGGCGCGATTACCTCGAGGGACATGACCACCGGTGCCGGTGCCGGGGGTGATGAGCTGGGGGCGGCCGCCGACGTACTCATAGACATCCTCACCAAGGTTTGTGTCCTGGGGGACGAGGGATTCTTCGGTGGAGAAGAAGGTGCGGCCATCGTCGGTCATGAAGAGGCCGTTCTGGGAGGCGTAGACATCGGTGGTGGGGGGATTGCCATTGGGGTTACAGGAGTCACAGAGAAGAGCTCCGGCAGCGGACGGTTCAGCCGGGGGCGGCGGGGTGTAGGAGTAGATCTCGGTGCACCGCGCTGCGCCGGCAGCTTCGCCTTCGGAGCCGAGCTGACAGGGGCCGTGGGGATCGGTGTTGTCGTAGGAAGTGAGGCGGGAGGCGGTGAGGAAGGCCATGTGGGTGTCGTCGGGGGAGATCTCGAGGCGGAGGATGGGGCCTTCACTGGGAGTACCGAATCTGCACTGAGCCCCAGTCTGGCGTCCTTCGGGGCAGCGATGTTCGGGGGTGAGGGTGGTGACGTAGCGGGCGGCGCCAGCGCGGTAGTCGTAGAGATTCTGGGCGCCAAGGACGCCACGGGTGCCGTCGAGCTGGGCGGGTGAGTAGAAGTAGATGTCGCCGTTTTGGGCGATGGCGGAGTCGGAGGTGGGGTTGCCGCCGCGGGAGGCGCCCTGATTTGACCAGGCAAAGCCTGAGTAGGGGACGGCGTCGCAGCGTTCGGCCCAGGGGGCTTCCGCGGTGGGGAGGCCGTTTTCGTCAAACCCCGCGACCAGCGCAGCGTGGCATTCGTCGGTGTCGTCGGCACCGCCGAACGGCTTGGAGATGAGGGTGAGGGCGGGCTCTCCTGCCGCGGCTTTTTCGGCTTCCCACATGTAGAGCTCGGTGTTGGTGTCGGTCGGTTCGCCGGGGATGAGTTCTGCGGCGGAGGTGAAGTAGACCCGGGAGCCGTCGGGGGTGATGCCGACGTAGTTGACGGCGACGTCTTCGCCGCTGGTTTCGTCAAGGGAGACTTCGAGGTCGGGCTGGTCGTCGATCGACATGTAGAGGTGGACGGGGGTCTGGGTGAAGAGACGGCACGGCTTTGGTGAGCCCGGGGACCTGCCTCCAGTGTCTTGGTTGCCGCATTCCTGTGTCCCCGCGGTGGCGGTGGAGATGAGGACGTGGGAGCCGTCGGTGGAGACGGCGGGGAAGCGGAGGAACTCTTCGGCGCCGCCGGGCACCCTTTCTGCGTGGCTTGTACTGCCGGTCGCGGGCGCGGTGGCGAAGGCGGGGTCCTGGGGGATCGGTTGGCCCGTCTTCTTCAAGGTGGAGATGAGGGTGACCTTGCCGGTGGCCAAATTGTCGTCGTAGGCGGAGCCGGGGGCGTGGGTGAGGCCGTCACCCGCCTGGGGGCCTTCGGCGAAGTCGGTCGTGCGGGAGGAGAAGATGAGGTGGGTGAGGTCGGGGGAGGCGGTGGTTTCGCCGCTGCAGGTGCCGTACCAGCTCTCTTGTTCGGGGTAGGGGCATTGGAGGGCTTGGAGGGCGCCGGGGAGCTGGCCGAGGTCGGTGGGGAGGCGGCCGAGGTCGGTGCCTTCGGAGTCAAAGAGGTAGGGGGCGTTGGAAGGGGGGTTGAGCTGCCAGGAGGCTTCGCGGAAGAGCGACTCGCCGAAGCACTCGGAGGAGCCGCCGTCGGAGAAGTCGATGAAGTGAGACATCGAGGGGTCGGTGAGGACACCGTCGTTGAGAAGATTCGCGCCCTTCTCTCCGCTGCCGGAGAAGGGGCTGGTGGGCGGGCCGCCCATGCAGCTGGCCTGGCTGCCGGGGAGGCCGATGTAGTGGGAGACCCAGCCGGTGTCGGTGCGGGTGGCGACGTAGAGGTCGGCGGTGGTCTCGATCGTGTCGGTGCCGGGGAGCGATGAGAAGGTGCCGGAGTAGGCGAGGCGGGAGGGGCTGGTGGCCTGGCCGGTGGCGGGACCGGCCGGATCGAGGAGGGTGGCGTTGGCGTTGGCGGGAGAGACGAGCTCGTAGGCACGGCAGTCGGGGAGGTAGGCGGAGCCGGTCTGCTGGCGGACGGCGGAGTTGGGGCAGGCGGGGGGGAAGAATTCGAAGTTGTGGTCTTCGGAGAGGACGGGGTGGCCTTGGTCGGAGGCGTTTTCGGCGAGGAGGCGGAAGTGGTAGGTGGTGCCGGGCTGGAGGCCTTCGATATCGACCTGGACCTTGTGGAGTTCGGCGAGCTGGGCGGCGCTGCCGGTGATTTCCTTTGCTTCGGAGGTCTGGCCGTAGGTGGTGGTGGTGCCGTATTGGAAGCGGTAGGTGGTGGGGAGGCCGTTGGGCTTGATGGTGGCGTCGAGCTGGGCGGAGGTGGCGGTGAGGTGGGAGGAGGAGACGCCTTCGATCTGGGGGGCGGCGGTGGTGAAGGCGGTCTGATCAGCGCCTTCGCCGGTGGCGCCCTTTTCGTTTTCGGCGAGGAGGCGGTAGTGGTAGGTGGTGCCGAAGGGGAGTTCGGTGATCGGCTTGAGGCCAGTGATCTCGGCGTGGGCTTCGGTATCGCCGGTGGCGAACCCTTCGCAGGGGACGGTGTGGCCGTAGGCTTCGGTGAGGCCCCATTCGAAGTAGCACCTAGTGGCGGGGCCATGGTTCACACCATGGGTTTCGGGGTCGATGGCGCCGGCGAAGGCGATCGAAGTTTCGGTGACTTCGGAGGGGGGTTCGGTGGTGACGAGGGGGCGGACGTCGGCGAAGGAGGCGAGGTCGGCGGCGCCGGGGTCGGCGACCTCGACGGTGCCAGTTTTGGGCTCGACCGCGAGACCCGCGGCTTGGGAGAGCACACCGGCACCGAAGAGGTCGATCGGTTCGCAGGGTCCGAGGCCGGGCAGGGGGCAGCCGGAGCGGTAGTGGGCGATTTCGGTGCCGGTGTCCTGATAGAGCTCGGCGCTGGCGGGGTCGAGGGCGAAGGCGGTGTAGGGGAGGGTGGGTTTTGTGACGGGTATGGGCGGACCCCCATTCGCCGGGCCTGAGCCATCTTGAAGCTTTTTTAGCCAGATCTCTGCGGAGCCTTCGGCGTAGTAGATGGCGCCAGTCGAATCGACCGCGAGCCCAGATTGTGGCCCGGCATTACTATCGTAGGCGGGGCCTATTTCATTGAGCGGAATGTAGGTTCCGCTCTGGGTAAAGCTCCAGATGAGGTACTCGCCGCTGATCAGGACCTTGAGGGTGCCGTGGGGGGTGACGGCGAGGCCGGCGAGGCCATAGAACTTTTCGAAGCTGCCTTGCTCGGTTATATCGGAGCCGTCCTTCTGGCCGTCGACCCCCCAGGTGGAGAGGATGTGGCCGGAGGGTTCGAACTTCTGGACGAGGCGGGAAGCGGGGTCGCCGACGTAGATGTCGCCGTTGCCGCCGGGGGAGTTGTCGACGGCGAGGTAGGCGGGATCGTCGAACTGGGAGGGGGCGATGCCGGTGACGGGTGGACATTCCGCCTCCGGGGGGTGGACAATTTGGCAGGGTTCCGGCTCGGGGCCGCTGGCGCCGGGTTGGCATTCTTCGCCTTTGGCGCAGACGTTCTGCTGGGCTTCGGTGGCGCCGTGCTTGTTGACGTCCTTGCCGAACATGAGGAGGAATTCGCCCTTTTCGTTGAACTTCTCGACGTCGTTGCCAGTGACGCCGTGGGCGATGGTCGTAACCGTCGCGGTCGAGGCGGAGCCGGTGAGGGCGGAGGAGTTGGCGGTTATCTGAGCGACCGGAGCACCGGTGAGGGCGCCGGTGAAGGTGATCGTGTAGGGATTGAGAGATGAGAGAGTAACGTCGGAGGCGGTTTCGGTGGCAGCATTAGAGAGAACGAACTGGTAGGAAATATCGGTTTCGGGAGGGATACCGACACCCGAGACTCCCAGGCTGGTGCCCGCCCCGATCCCTCCGAATTTGGGTTCGACTTCGGTGACCTGCGTAGAGCCAAGAGTGAGGTTGCCGGTGGCGATCCAGGACGGGCCGCCGGAGACGGTGAGGTTGCCGGCGCCGACGGCGGCGAGCGCTTCGAGGGCGGCCTGGACTTCTGCAGCGGTCGCGTCGTAAGGGAGGGCGGGGGTGGTCTGGCCTTCGAAGGAGAGGGAGAAGGTACCGCCGGTGGCGTCGACGGTGAGTCCCTGGCGGGCAATGACGGAGGGGTTGGCGACGTAGATATCGCCGTTTGACTGGTCGACGGCGACGGCGGCGGGGCCGGCGAGCGGGTAGGGGTCTTCGAGGTTGGTGGGGGTGGTGGGATTACCGTCGCCGAAGGTGGCGGTGAATTCGTGGCTGGGACCGTTGGGGGGAGGGGCGGCGAGGGCAGGCGAGGCGAGGAGGAGCGCTCCCACCACGACAGCCACCACGCTGGCGGCGGCGGACGCGGCGCGTGGCTTTGTCCTCAGTTGGCCCCATAGCGCTGCTATGGGGCCTCCCTGCGTCCGCGCCACGCTTGGTCCGGCACTCGCCATCGCGGCACCTGTCGTCGCGGAATCGCTCCTCCTCGCCTCAAAGGAATTTGAAGAAACGTGGGATGAGGCGTGGTGGGTAGCCCCTAGATGGTGGGCGGGGGACGGTTGGGCGCCTAGAGGTGCGGTGAGCCTGGCGTGGGGAAAGTGAAGTCTCATGCGAGGGCTGCGGTGGGGATTGTTAAGGACATATCCCGGGCGCTCCGGCGGCGCGGCGGAGGCGTCCCGGCAGCGCAAGCGGGTGAGGCGAGGCGGCGAGGGCGTGGAGGCGCAGGGTCGCGGAGGGCGGGCAGCGGCTGGGCCCTTGTGGTCGGCTCTGATAGGGAAGTGGTCATGGTCGGTCGGTAGTGGTGTCGAACCGCCCGGACTCCCGCGGCGGCCGTGGCCGCCGCGGGAGTGGGAGTCAGGATTCGGCTATTCGGCGGTCACCGCCCAGGTGCCGGAGAAAATATGTTCGCCTCCCGTTCCTTCATCGGAGACGATGAAAGCGGCTCCCGTCGTTCCAGTGTCCCCGGCGCTTGTGCCGGCACTGACCGTGGGTGAATGGATGTTGTTGCTATTGATGTTTGGCACCGCCGGGCTGCCTTCACCGGCGATGTAGCCCGCATAGATGCAGAAGTAACCTTCTTCGGCGGTCGGTTCTGCAGCAGTGCCCGGACAGCCGGTTGGATTCGTCCCCTGCTGGGCGATCGTTATGTATTTGGCGTGATGTTCCGCGATGGGTGCGGGGAGGGGGATCGGGAAGGAGGCCGTGAGTATCTGAGATTCCGTTGGCCATTCGCCTTCAGGACTAGTGGCAAATGTGCCGGTCTCGGTGGCGCCTTCCGGGAGGGTTTCGCCCGGCTGGATGGCGCCGTTCTTGCCGTTGCAAACGTATTTCGGGGTGCCTTCGCCAGCGACTTCAACGCTGGAGCCGTTCGGCGTAGAGCAGTGACTGCCAGCGGCGCCGAGGACTACGGATTTGCCGTTGGTGCCCGGCGTACCGGGTGAACCGGGAGCGCCGTTTTCACCTTTGGCGCCAGCGGGGCCTGTGGGGCCGGTTGCGCCAGGCTGGCCGGCGGGACCGGCCGGGCCAGTCTTGCCGGTCTTGCCGCGGGGCCCAGCCTTCGCCTTGGAGGCGGTGGCATGGTTGGCGGCGTAGGCGCCGCCGCCGAGAGCGAGGACGATGGCGAGGACCGAGAGCGCGAGGCCGGCGGTGCCGAATTGGTTTTGGAGGCGTTTCAACATCAGATTGCTTCTCCTTCTTTAATGCCCGCCGGGATCAGCCCGGCCGGCCTTGTTGACTTGGACTGTTCAATTAGGCCGACACTGACCCTGGAGGCCGTGGCGGGTGTGGCGTGAAGGTCGGTGGCGAGGAGCTCTCCCCCACTCCCCTCTGTCGAGCTACCGGCCCGTGTGGCGGGCAGCGGGGAGGGGGTAGCCCTGGGAGAGATGGACGTGCCGAGGTCGGTGGTCCCCCACAGCGCGTCGTCGGACGGATCGTCTAAAGCAATCGAGGCATGTAGGTCGGCCAGCACTGCTTCCTCTCCCCCACGCGCACCCCTGGCGGCGGCGGACAAGCTTCGCACCGCGGCGTCCTCGGCCTTGCCCTTGGCACCACCAAGTTCTGCGGCCTGCGTCCTAGCGGCACTCGGTCCGGCGCTCGCCAGATTCACACGGGGGGAAGAGGAAGCAGTGCCGCGCTTTGCCGAGAGGGAAGCGGCGGGACGGTAGGTGAGCAAAGAGGCGAAGGTCCCTGCCGACCTAGATAGATTGTCGGTCGCGATCCCTGTCAAGGCACTCGCTAGCGCTCGACCTCGGTCTGCGACCGGCCTACGGGTGACAGGGTCGCGACCACGGACGCTGCAACTGGCGGATGAGCCCGGAGAACAGCGGCGGGCGGCCCCGGACTCGGGAGCGGGAAGCAACACGAGGCCAAAGGGACCGCCCACGCTGTTGAGAGAGGGAGCCCGGAGATTCAGGGCCCCGTTTGCGTCGTCGGCCAGGGAAGCGAGACGAGCGCAATCTTGAAAGTTGAAGGCCATCACTTGTGGGTGCTGGACCGGGAAGGAGCAGAACGAGGATGGCACAGCGTGGGTGGTTTGACCAGCGGTGATTGCGAGGGACGACGCGGGGTTAGTGGTCCACCGCGTCGCGTCGCAAGACGGTGCGTCTACAGCGATTGAGGCATGTAGGTCGGCATTCGCAGTGCCGCATCCCGAACCGTTGGGCTGAGAACAGTCGCGGGCGGCCCAAGCCCGGGGACGGCAGGGAGTGCCCCCAAGACCCAGGGGGCCGCCCGCGCTGTCTTGATCAGGAGCCCGGAGATTCAGGGCCCCGTTTGCGCCGTCGGCCAGGGAAGCGGGACGAGCGCAATCTTGAAAGTGGTTGGTGGCAGCGACGGACGGGGTGTGGGCGGTGGTCCCCGGTACGATGTCGGGGGACGAGGCGGTTACAGCAACTGAGGCATGTAGGTCGGCAGGGAGCTTTGCCGAGAGAGAAGTGACGGGACGGTAGGTGGGCGAAGAGGCGAAGCTCCCTGCCGACCTATTTGGATTATCGGCCGGACTCGCCGTCAAGGCGCTCGCAAAAGCTCGGCCTCGGCCTGCGGCCGCCCTGCGGGTGACTGCGGTCCGGCCAAGCGAAGTGAACTGAGCAGGTTGAAACCACGGAGGACCGCAACGAGCCGATGGCTCGGCCTGCGGTGAAGCCCGAATCAGATCCGGACGATGTCCTCACGTAGCAACTCCTCTGCCGTGGCTGCCCATTCCTTGGCCCCGATCCACTTCGCGGATCCCCTGGCCCCAGTCCGGTCAGCCGGTTCATATCTTCTCCTGGGCTGGAACACGCCTTCTCCGCAAACGGATCGGTCCGTGCCGTAAGCCCGCAGTAAGTGAATCACGTCCGGACCGACTTTGCAAGCCCCCTCGGCGAACATTTATAAGCGGAGAGCTAGCAATCTCAGCATATTTCGCTTTATCATGGGGAAAATGCTTGGTAGAAGAAGGCTGCTCTGCGATAGCCGTCTGGGACGTTGACGTACCAGTAAATTTTACTCTTAAATACGTAGACGTACCGCTGAGGAGAACAAAATGGGGGTATCGTCGCTTGACATGGTGCAAACTCCGTGGGGCGATTCGGACGAACTGAGGGCGAGAATGATGCCCCCAGGGCGAGGTACGCCGCGCGATGTGGCGGAACGAAATCAGCGCGAGAGGCTGTTCGCATCGATGCTCGCGACGGTGGCGGCGAAAGGCTATGAGGCGACCCGGGTGGCCGATCTGTCCGAGTTGTGCGGGGTGTCGCGCTCCGCCTTTTACCAGCACTTCGAGGACAAGGAGGCCTGTTTCCTGGCGATGATCGAGGAGCTGGTCGAGCCGGTGACGGAGAGGCTCAACGGAGGGTTGGAGCGAGAAGACGCAGAGGCGGTCAGGGAGGCGTTCGAAGCCCTGATCGGCGCGATCGTCGAGCAGCCGGTGGCGGCAAGGGTCGTCTTTGACGTCTACGCCGCAGGACCGAAGGGAGTAGCACTGGCCGAGCGGATACTGGCAGGATTCGAGGTGGTGCTGGAGCGGCTTTTCGACTCGGCCCGCGGTGGCGAGGACATGCCGCCGGAGGTGGTGAGGGCGCTGATCGGGGGGGTGCAGAGGGTGATCCGCAGGCGCCTGAATTCGGGCCAAGAGGAGGAACTGATCGAACTGGCGCCGGCGCTCTGGGATTGGATGGTCGGCTACCCCCCACCCCCCGGTCCGTTGCGAGCGCCGCAGCCGCGCTCGCTTGAGCCGAGGCCGTTCGAAGAGCGCCAGGCGGCCTCGAGCCCACAGGAGCGGGTGCTGCGGGCGATGGCGGCGGTGATCGCCGAGCAGGGCTACCTTGAGACCTCCGTGGCCGAGATCGTCCAGCGGGCCAGGACTTCCCAGCGGACCTTTTACGAATCGTTCGCGAACAAAGAGGACGCGATGGTCGCGGCACTCGACACCGCCTCGTTGAAGATGGAGGCTGCGGCGCGTTCGGCCTTTGATTGGCAACACCGAGTGCTGGCAGCCGAGGAGGCGATGTTTCAGTTCAGCGTGGCCGAGCCCGAGTACGCGCGGCTCAACGGGACGGATATGTATGCGGCGGGGAGTAGGGCGCTTGAGCACCGCGAGGCCGTTGGCAAGATGATCGAGGGGCTGCTGGAGCCCGGCTACGAGCTGGCTTCCGAGACGCCGGCGGTCGTCGGCGAGGCAATCGGCGGGGCGATCTACGCACTGCTCTATGACATCGACACGCCGAGAGTGCCGGGGCGATTGGCGGAACTGATTCGGATGTCTGCCTACATCAGCCTGGTGCCGTTCCTGGGCGCCGAGGAGGCCTACGCCGTTGTGGTCGGAAACGAGAGAGTCGAGCCGGTCCATATCCCTAATGACAGGTTGGTGCCGGTGGGGAATAACAGCGAGGGCGATGGGTGAAGCCGGACGGAGGCGGGACATTTGGTTAGGTCGCAATTTGTTAGTGAGCATTAGTTCGCAGGGCGCTCCGGCCGCGAGCGGCTAGAGAAATCGGGCGGTCTCTCGGGCACAGCGGATTTGGTCGTCTCTCGGACCGCCGGTGATAGGCAGGCATATCGATATAAGGGCGTGGGCGCGAAAAGTTGCCCCCTCCCCACCCCGATCTAGCTTCGGACGATCTGGGAGACGCGCTGGTAGGACATTTTCAGCACCCGTGCGATGTCCACCATCGGTAAGCCATCGCGATAGGCGGCGCGGATGGCGGCGTCGCGCTCGGCGCGGTGGCGCTCGCGAGACTGAGCCAGTTGCGCCTCACGCTTGGCGTGGTCCTTGGCGAATGCATTAAGCCGGGCCAGGGCATCGGGGGCGTGGCGTTTTGGGCGGGCGATTTACCAATCGTCGGAGCTATTCGTAATAATGGGTTAGCATGAATAGCTAGGATGCGTCAGTCTGCCCGATCAAGCTGGCTTGGGATTTGATTCTCGATGGCTACATCCGGGTTTCGCAGGTGGCCGGAAGGGGCGGTGAGCGGTTCATCTCGCCATCGGTCCAGCGGGAGGAGATCGAGGCGTGGACAAGCTCAAATGGGGCGCTGATCGGCGAGGTGTTCGAGGAGCTCGATGAGAGCGGCGGGCGCGCCGACCGACCTCTCCTCGTGCAGGCGATCGAGCGGGTGGAGGGCGGTGAATCCGATGGGGTGATCGTGGCCAAGCTGGACCGCTTCGGTCGCTCCCTGTTGGACGGTCTGAGCGCAATTGCTCGAATCGAGGCGGTCGGCGGAACTTTCATCAGCGTCCAGGACGGTTTCGACCTCGGCACGTCGACCGGCAAGCTGGTGTTGCGGATCATGTTCTCGATCGGCGAGTGGGAGCTCGAACGAGCACGCACGAACTGGGATATTGCGAAGGCGCGAGCGGTCGCCCGCGGGCTCTATATATATGCGTCGGCACCTCCGGGCTACCGACGGGGAAAGGACCGGAGGCTGCGGATCGAGCCGAAGGAGGCGGCGGTGATGCGGGAGGTGTTTGAGCGGCGCCTGCGGGGAGAGTCATGCGGAAGGATCGCCACGTTTCTCAACGAGTCGGAGCTGAGGACTCAGAGCGGTGTTCCCTTCGCAGGTTTCAACGTCGGACTACTGCTCAAGACCCGCGCCTATCGCGGAGAAGTTCACTCGGGGCGTCACAGCAATCCGAAGGGGCACGAGCCGATTGTGGATCGAGATACCTGGGAGGCTTGCCAGTCACCAAGAGTCGAGAGCGTGCGAATTCAAGTTCTGCTCAGTGGACACATCAGGTGCGCGGCTTGCGGCCGGATGCTGGGCGCCGCCCGGGAGTCTTCGCACAGCCGGTTCAGCTACTACCACTGCGACGGGGTCAAAGGCAGCTGCCGAGCACCTGCCCATGTGCGAGTGGATCTGATCGACCCACTGGTCGAAGAATTCATGTTCTCCCTGAGTCGGCGCAGTAGACCAAAGACCGAGGGATCTGATGCCCAGAAGTGCAAAACGGCGCTGGCCAAGGCCGAAGGGGAGCTTGCTGCCTACCGAGACAATCCAAGACTGATGCGCAAGCTTGGACCCGAGGCCTTCGAGGCCGGAGTCGCCGCGCGCCAGCGGGTGGTCGATCGAGGACTGCTCGAGCTGGGTCGGACGAAGAAGACGAAGAGGCGGCCAAGATTTGATCTCGAGGATCTAGAGGGGCGCTGGTCGGAGCTGAGTTGGGAAGAACGCTGCTCCGCGGTCGGAGAGCTGATCGATTGCGTCGTGGTGGCACGTGGCGCCGATCCGGTAATCGATCGCGCCTGGGTTTTCCGGCGCGGGCGGGGACCGCGTACCTACGATGCGCGCGGCAAACTGGTCGAGCAATTCGACCCGGCGTTTAAACACGCCAGCAAACTGGCCCCGGTCCGGCGCTGGCCGCCAGAGCGGATCGAGAAGGAACTGCGCACGTTCATGGGTGAGCGCTCGGAGTGGCCGAAATACGCGGAGTTTGCCGACGCCGGATATGGGCGGCTTGAGACGCAGGTGATGGCGTGGGGTGGTCCGTTTTATTGGGGCCACAAACTGGGAGTGAGGGTCGAATTGCAACTGGTGTGGAGCGAACGGCTGCTTCTGGATGCGCTGGCACCACTGCTTGAGGGCCGAGAGGACTGGCCTGAAGCCGCAGAGTTTTTTGCCGCGGGAATGGCGCCTGTTTATCGAGCGGTTGGCTACCGCGGGGGAATGCAACGCTGGGCCAGGAAGCTGGGCTTGAAATACAGCAAGAAGAACACCATGTGGACCGACGAGGTGATCGAGGGAGAGCTAGATGAGTTCGTAGGCGAGCGGCAAGTGTTTCCAACCTTTAGCGAATTCGAGGAAGCCGGCCGGCGGAAGCTCTACTGGGCGATCGTGAGACACGGCGGACTTAGCGATTGGAGCCAGCGGATCGGGTTGGGGCGCACGGCACGATCTCGGGGCGCGGAGCGAGGGGCAGGACCTCGGACCCAGAGCAAGCGACGACAGAAGGTCTAGGCAGTGCTGCTCGATGGCTACATCCGCGTTTCAGAGGTCAGAGGCCGAGAGGGTGAAAGTTTCATCTCTCCCTCGGTGCAGCGGGAAGAGATCGAGAGGTGGGCCCGATCGCACGACGCCGAGTTGGGGCAGGTCTTCGAGGAGCTCGACGAGAGCGGTGCTCGTGCGAACCGCCCGCTGCTGAGGAGGGCAATCGGGCGGGTGGAGAGCGGCGAGTCAAACGGCATCGTAGTTGCCAAATTCGATCGCTTCGCCCGCTCGGTGGTGGACGGGCTGCGCTCGATCGCGAAGATCGAGAGCGCCGGGGGGACATTCGTCAGCGTCGAGGACGGTGTTGATCTGAGCACACCGACGGGAAAGCTGGTCGCCAGGACTCTTTTCTCAATCGGTGAGTGGGAGCTCGATCGGATGCGCTCAAGCTGGGACATTGCAAAGGCTCGCGCGATCGAGCGCGGGATATACGTCGGCCGCGAGGGCCCGTTCGGATATCGACGGGGTGAGGACCGCCGGCTGCAGATCGAACCGCGGGAGGCGGCGCTGGTCAAGAAGATCTTTGAGCGGCGACGGCGGGGGGCCAGCTACGACGAGCTCGCAGAGTTCCTGAATGGCTCTGGGTTCAAACCGACGCGGGGTGCGAGCTTCAACAGGCAGATGATGGTCAGGATCGTGGCCGATCCGGCGTATCGAGGAGAGGCATATTCAGGTTCCCATCGCAACCGGAACGCACACAAGCCGATCATCGATGCGGCGAGCTGGCAGGAGTGTCAGGGCCTTCCAAAGACTCAAAACAACCGATTTGGCGGCCTGGCAGCAGGCCTGATCCGGTGCGCCAGCTGCGGGCGGGCGATGACAGCTCCCCAACCGGCATCAAGCTACAAAGGCTCCAACAGCTACCGCTGTAGGAGTGAGGACAATAGGTGCGGCACACCGGCACATATAGCGGCAGAAGAGCTTGACCCTCTGGTCGAGGAGTTCATCTTCCACCGGAACGGTTCGGCATCCGCAGGCGCCAGCGCTGCGGCTGTTGATAGGTGCTGGGCGGCGCTTGAGAAATGCCGGGCCGCGGCCGAGGCGACCTTGGAGGATCTAGACGCCTACGGCGGAAATCCGCGACTGAAGAGGACGCTCGGATCTCAGTCCTTCGAGGCGGGGTTGGCCAAGCGGCAGCGCCTGAATGAGCGGGCGCTACTTGAACTGGCAAAGGCGCGGAGGGCAATGAGTGAGCCGGAGTTGGATTTGGGGGCGACCGAGGCGCGCTGGCAAAAGCTGAGCAGGCAAGAGCGCTGTGAGGTTGTCAGGGAGCTGGTCGACTGCGTGGTGATCGAGCCGGGCTCGGGCCCCGCGCTGGAGCGGACATGGATTTTCAAGCGAGGCCGGGGACCACTGGTGGACGAGGCCGCGGCGAGGCTGCGGGACTTCAGGCCGGGCATGGCCGGCGCCAAAAGACCGCGGAAGCCGCGGCCTTGGTCAAAGAAGCGGATCGCGGAGGAGCTTGGCGAGTTTCTGGCCGATCGAGATGAGTGGCCCAACTACCAAGAGTTTGCGGATGCGGGTCGGGGGCGCCTGCACGCTCAGGTGATGGCCTGGGGCGGGCCCTACAACTGGGGAAACCGCTTCGGCGTGAACGTACCGCGAGGGATCGTCAGCTGGAACGAGACCAGGCTGGAAGCTGCCCTGGCTCCATTCCTGAGCGGACGGGAAGACTGGCCAAGCCTGAAGGAATTCGAAGCCGCCGGCCTGGGGCCGGTCTGCTTCGCTGTCCGGTGTCACGGCGGAGCAGAGCTTTGGGCGGGCCGATTCGGACTCAGGTACAAGAAGCTGAGGCGGCCGTGGTCGGAGGAGCGGATCGAGCGGGAGCTGAGCGAGTTCCTGGTGGGACGCGATTCCTTCCCGACGGAAAATGAATTCAAGGACGCCAGCCGCCGGCCGCTGTACACAGCGATGCATGGGCACGGTGGGTTAGCGTATTGGAGGGAGCGGGTTGGGGAGAGGGTGAATAGAACGGGGAAAGAGGGCGCGGTGAATTCTCGACCGGAAGAGGAGGTGAGGGCCGGAAGTTGAGTCGGGAGCATGCTTTGAGCCGTTTGAGGTCTTGGCGGAATTTGGTTGCCGTGAGCCATGAGCCTCTACGCAGAACTGGACAGGGACGGGTTGCTCCGCCCTTCGACAACGCGATCCGACTAATGATCATGTGGGCGCGAAGAGACTTCCACCGAAGACTTGAGAGGTGTTAGTCCTGCGGATTGGAAGAAAGAAAGGCCTCCCGAAGACCTCGGCACCAGAAGCCGGGGTTTCCGGGAGGCACGGAACTACGCGGCGAGGGCTATCTGGGGCTCGTTACTGTCGGGTTCGGTGTCCTTCTCGCGAGGGGGTCGGTCAAGAAACTCGACCCAGCCGATGACGCTGTAGCGGTAGCGCTTGGAATCGTCGGCGCTGCGCCACTCGTCATATATGAGGCGGCCGCTGACGGCGATCTTGCTGCCCTTGTGCATGTACTCGGCGCAGACGTAGGCCTGTTCGTCGAAGGTACGCACGTCGATGTAGGTCGTCGGGCGCGAGCCGTTATCGACGGCGAGGCGCATCTTGCAGATCGGACGGTCGTCGCGGTAGACCAGCTCGGGATCGTGGGTGAGATAGCCGGTGAGGGTGACGTTGTTCATGGGGGGTTCCCTTCTGTGGTGGTTACGGAGCCGGTTTGGGCTCGGCCTTATAAGGGGCGGCCCCGCCAAAACTCACCCCCCATTGGCCCTCGGCGGTCTTGGATCTCCCCGCCTCGATCTGCAAAGGGGGGGCAGATTTCGGTCCTCGGACCTTTAGAAGTCATATGGACTCGACGCCGATGAGCCGAAGAGGGCTGCTATCTGGGCCACTGCCGCCCGGATCGATCGTTCGTGCGCCCCGAACTCCCGCTTCACCCGAGCAGCGACTCAAGGTCTCCGGAACCGGCTGTGTGGTCTGTGGGAGGCGCCCCGTCGACCCGGCCCATCTGGTGCCACAGCGACTCGGAGGTTGTGCGAGTCCGGATTGCGTGATCGCGCTCTGTCGCACCCATCACCGATTGTTTGACAGTCGCCGACTCGCGCTCTCGCCCTATATGGGCCGCGGGTTTCGGCGGGAGCGGACGCATGCGCTGGCCCATGTCGGCGCCCAGGAACTTCAACACGCATTGGAGGGCGGTGGATGGCCGCCGCCCTGGTCAGAGGAAATCGATCGAAGGAGGAATGCGCTATGAGCAAGGCAAACGGAAATGGCAACGGTGCTGTCGTCGATCTGGCGAGTGCGCTGGCGCGAATCGAGCGACAGTTCGGTGAGGGCTCGGTGATCTCGCCGAGCGAGAGCGGGTTGCCCGAGGTCGAGGCGATCTCGACCGGGGCGCTCTCTCTGGACCTGGCGCTCGGAGTCGGCGGGGTGCCGAGGGGCCGGGTTGTCGAGGTCTACGGGCCCGAGTCCTCCGGCAAGACGACGCTTGCCTACCACGTGATCGCCGAGGCGCAGCGAGTGGGCGGACGGTGCGCGTTCATCGACGCGGAGCACGCAATGGACCCGGCCTATGCCGCCGCGATCGGCGTCGAAATGGATGAGCTGCTGCTCTCTCAGCCCGACTGGGGCGAGCAGGCTCTGGAGATCGTCGACCTGCTGGTGCGATCCGGAGATGTTGCGCTGGTGGTGGTTGACTCGGTGGCGGCCCTGGTGCCGAAAGCGGAGCTGGAGGGCCAGATGGGCGATCAGACCGTCGGCCTGCAAGCGCGAATGATGAGTCAGGCGCTGCGCAAGCTGGCCGGCAACCTGCGCCAGAGCAACGCGACCTGTCTTTTCACCAACCAGCTGCGCGAGCGGATCGGTGTGATCTACGGACCGAAAGAGACTCAGCCTGGTGGGCGAGCGCTGAAGTTCTACGCCTCTCAGCGGCTCGACATCCGCCGCGTCGAGACGCTCAAGGACGGGGATGACGCGGTCGGCAACCGGGTGCGGGTCAAGGTCGCCAAGAACAAGGTTGCGGCGCCGTTCGGAGTGGCAGAGTTCGACATCGACTTTGGCCGGGGGATCTCCCAGGTCGGCTGCGTGCTTGACCTCGGGGTCGAGCACAGGGTGATCGAGCGGCGGGGAGCGTTCTTCGCCTACGGCGATGAGCGCCTCGGGCAGGGCCGGGCGAAGGCGAAGGCCACGTTGGAGGGGCGGCCGGAGCTGGTCGAGGCGATCGCCCACGAGGTGCGGGAGCGAGTGGAAGGTAGCGGCGCTGGGGCTGTGAGCTCTGAGGCGAGCGGCGAGCCGTCAGCGACGCAGGCCGCTGAGGAACCGTGCCGCGGATCCACCGAGCCCTCAGGCGAGGAGGCAGCCAACGAAAGCGATGAGCGGAGCCTGGTCTCCGTGTAACGGCAGGTGGCGATCGGGTCGGCACGAGGTTTGGGGGTGCGAGACGCTCGCAGACTGAATGAGCTGGAAGTTGTGACTTGTCTTGTTCGGAGCCCCCGAGAAGACCCAGCTCAAGCGGACTCGATCGTCACTGTGGCGCCAAAGGGAAGGTGGAGCTCCAGCCAGCTCGGACCGGACCCGGCGCTGCCACCGAGGAACGTTTCCACATCGGCGGGGTCGAGGAAGAGCCCAGCTCCGGCGTCAAAGACAATCCGCACTGCCGTGTCATCGGGCGGCAGCGTCTGGACCGAGTCAAGCTCTCCCTCGAAGCCGCAGCCGAAGAAGCGCCCGTAGAAGTTGACGATCACCTTGACCTCTGAACCGATCATTCCCTGCAGGCGCAGGAGCGCGTCGTTGAACTCGATCGGTCGCAGAACCTCCATAGGTGCTAAAGGCTCTGGCCTCAGCATCTGTCCCCCCTCCCCAGCTGATCCCTCACCCGCGCTCGGCCCTCCCTTATGCAACGGCCGACCTTGGTGGCACTCCATCCGCGCAGCTCGGTGATCTCCTCGTAGGTGCAACCAAAGCCAAGCAGAATCAGCGCCGTGCGCTCGTCAGGCTTCAGTTGCGCGATCGCCTCGACCACCCGGGCCGTCTCCTCGGAGCGCTCAGTCAGCTCGGGCGGCCCGATCCGTTCCTCCCTCACAACGATCGCCGGGTCCTCGCCGGCCTGCTCGATTGGAACCACCTGAGAGCGGTCTTCGCGCAACCGCGCTCGCCGCGTGATCGCCCAGGCACACCGTTTGGCGACGACCTGCATCCAACGCAAAGCATCTTCACCCTGCCGGCCGTCGTAGTAGCGAAGAAACTGGACGCAGGCATCGCTCAGCGCATCCTCCGCGTCCTGCCGGCGCCGGGAGTGCAAGCGCACCTGGCGCAGCAGCCGATCGCGCTCGGAGTGAAGAAGCTGATCGAGAATCTGTGCTCGGGCCTCGGCCTGGTTTCTCGGGCTCTGTGGCTGGAGGGCCATGCGGCCGCCCCCGCACGCGAAGCGTGCGACCCTGCGGCTCGCGTGGCTCCCGGCCGCCGCCCGGTTATCGGCTCTGTCTCAGCGCCCGATAGAGATGGAGCGCTCGGCGCTTCGCGGCCGCTCCTGGCCAAGGTCCTGCTGGATACGGGCCAGCCGCAGCTCGGCCGCCCTTCTCTCCGCCTCGCCCGTCCTTGGACCAAGCGGTTTGCCATCGCGCGAAGCGATCCCGTGCCGGTGCCGGAAGGCGTAGATCAGATCGACCCCTTCGTTCCAAAGCGCCGCCCTGGTGGGATCGGCGGGCCTGGTACCGAGGGTCTCCTCGATCAACCTGGAGGGCTGGAGTCGCTCGGCGGCCACCTCGCGGCGGCGCAGCTGCTCCAGACGCTCGCCGATCAGGGCCAGCTCGGAGCGCTCGGCGTCGCTCAGCCCGGCGGGGCGGCGGGAATCGATCGCGACTTCGACCGCAAGTGTGTCGCGCTCGTCGCGTAGGCGGCCGAGCTGTTGGAAGGCTAGGCGCTGGGTGCTCTCGATTCGCGCCAACTCGCCGCGATCGGGACGGCGTTCGGCTGAGAGCGCCTCGCGCTTCGCGGCCAACTCGGCGAGGCGGGCGTTGCCCCCGGCAAGCCGGCGCTCCACGGCGTCGAGTCGCTGCTTGAGAGGCGAGGGCTCCTTCTCACTAGCAAGTCGCCGCTCCAACTCGGTGCGACGCTTGATCAGCTCGAAGGCCGGCTGCGCCTCAAGGCGTTTGCGGGCGGCGACTTCGACCGCGGCGAACTCCCCAGCAGATCGCTCGGCACCGGCTCGCAGCTCGTGGGCTGAGTCCTCGATCTCCCGGGTGCCGGGCCCGAGCTCAGGGTCGGTCAGCTCGGAGGCTGCGACGCCGTAGGCGGTGGTGGCTCCGCGGGCGCGGGAAACCGCGACGAGGAAGTCCTCGCGGCTGATCCCAGGGTCGAGCAAGGCGAAGGCGGAGTCGAAGGTCTTTGACTCGGTGGCGTAGGTCGTAAGCGCATAGGCATGCTGGATCGCGGGCTCGCCGGAGGGAGTGCGGCGCTCCAGGTAGTCGCGGTCGAGGATGACGCTGCGCTCGTCGCCGCCAACCCGCTGCAATTCAACGCATTGCCTCTCCTGATCGACTGCGATCACCGCCCAGCGCTCGCGGTTGGATACCTCGGGGGTGTTGATCCGGGTGACGACACGGTCGCCGATAGCGAACTCCCGCCCGGCTACGGTCAGAGCCCCCTCCCCCACCCCGCGCTCGACGGCGAGGATCTCCCGTGCCTTCGCGTTCAGCTCGGCGACGTCGCGACCGCGGCGGGCGATCATCACCGCGTCCTCGCCGGCGCTGTAGCGCTCGTGCCAGTCGAGGACGAGCGCATCGAGGGCCTCTGGCAAGGCGTCGGCGATCACCAGCCGCTCTTTTGAGCGCAAGAGGTCGAGCGCATCTGAGCCGCGGCCCTCGTGGGCAAGCTCGACGATGCGGCGGTCAAGCGGGTCGCGCTGGCGGCGGATCTCGGTGAGGACGGCAGGCTCGATCACCTTGGTCAGGTGCCCGTAGAGACCACCGGGACCAACCGCTCCGATCTGGCGCGGGTCGCCGATCGCCACCAGCTTGCCCTCGCACTGCACAGTCAGCGCGGCGAGAGCCGCGGCATGCGGAGTCGAGGTAGTGCTCGACTCGTCCATGACGATCACGGTGCCGGGCGCGAGCGGGCGGTGGCCGGCCTCAATCGCCTCGGCGGTGCGGATCAGGAGCGCGGTGATCGAGGTGGCGGGGACTCCCGCATCGCTCAGCTCGCCCGAGGCGCTGCGCGCGGTGGCGACCCCGATTACCGGATGCCCCGCCGCCACCCAAGCCTCGCGCGCGGCAGCGAGGGCGGTGGTCTTGCCGCTGCCCGGCAGCGCAGCGACCGGGACGATGCGCTCGCCGCCGCTGGTGAGGCGACGAACCATCTCGGCCTGCTCGGCGCTCAGGTAGCTATGGCGTGCGAGAACGGCGGCGAGGGTCGCCTCATCCACCACGCCGACGCCTGCCTTCTGTCCCTCGCGGGCCGTCTTCACGAAGCGCTGCTCCAGCTCCCAGAGGCGCGGGGTCGTGTAGTAGGTGGAGTCGATCGCATCGGCGCCACGGTGGATCTCGATCAGCCGCTCGCTGCCGAGCAGACCGTCGACGGCGCGATCGAGTGCAACGGCGTCCGCTCCCTCGGGGAGCTGGTTGGCAAGGGCGCAGAGCAGGTCGCGGCGGTCGAAGTGGGAGTGGGTGGCCTCCAGCTCGGCGACGGCTCGATCGATCTCGGCAGCGCTGATCTGGCGCGGCTCACGGCGAACGGCCGAGCGCAGTAGCCCGTCAATCGAGTCAGGGGTGAGGTTGAACTCGGCAGCGCGGGCGATCCACTCCGAGCGCTGGGTATCGGGGTCGACGCCGTAGTCCTTGGCATCGCGAGTTCTGTAGGCGGCGACTTCGGCGGCTGCAGCGGAGGTCGTGCCGCGCTCGGCCATCGCCTCGACGATCTCGGCCCGGCGTTGGGAGAAGTGATCGATCGCGGTGCGCTCGATCCCGACGAGATCGGCGTAGCCGTTGTGGACCGGGTGCCACTGCAGTCCAAGCTCGCGGGTGACGTTTGCGCGAAGCGCCGCCTGGTAGACGTGGCCAGCCGCCTTGGCCTGGCGCCAGAAGGGGGTGCGGCCCTTCGGCGCGGCGAGGCTGAGCCAATGGCCGTCGGAGGCCGCGCGGGTCAGGTTGGCGGTGACGAGGTGAGTGTGGAGAGCTGGATCGCCGGCGCGCGAGGAACGATGACGAAAGGCCATCGCGACGAGGCCTCTGCCGCGCTCGATCGTCTTCCCCCCGCGCCGCGCTGCACGAAGCAGGCATGGCGCTCCAGGTAGGAGACCCCCTCGGCGACCGCTGCGTCGTGGGCGCGCAGGACCGCGGCGCGGACCTCGGGGGAGCCGACCGCGTAGAGCAGGGACACCGACTTCGGCGCGGCGAAGCGGACGTCGTAGCCGAGGATCGGTTCCACGCGCCGCTCGCGCCCGCTCGCATCGACGAAGGTTCGCGGCTCGTGGCGGCGCACCAGGACTTCGCCGGTGACCGGGTGCTTGCCGGCGAGGATGGCGGCGTATTGGTCGCGGTCGACCTCACCCTCGAGGCCGAGTTCGGCCGCCAACTGGCCCATCCACTCCCCCGGCGCCTCACCCGGTTTCGTGTAGTAGTCCTCGCCGCCTTCGGCTACCGCCTCGATCCAGTAATTGGCATTTCGTCGGCCGATCTTCGTCACTCCCACCATCGCCCTCGTTGTCCGCCGCGGGGGCGCGTTGCATCGGGCGAACTGCCGAGTTCCCAGTGTGTCGGGCTTCGGGGTTTGGGTTTTGGGGACGCTGCTTGGGAGACCAGGAAGGGTCTTGTGGGCTGCGCTGGCTGGCTTTAATGGCTTGGGGTCTGGGAGCTTTGTGTTGGCCTTGGGCTCTTGGCTTTGTTTCTTTTCTTTGGCTTTTGGCTTTGGGTTCTGGCTTAAGTTTTTGGTGGTTTGTCTTCTCGCGGACCGACGCCAGCAGCGCTCGATCGCTTCAGCGGTGAGTGAGCACCAAGGCCGCGGGCTACGCGCGGCTGGCGCGGCGGTCCACCGCTACGAGGATCCGGCGGGTGACGAGAACGTGAATTCGGCTGCCAATCACAAGTGACTTGTAGATCGTGCCCTTCACGCCGGGGAACTCAGCGCGGGTCTCAGCCCGCAGTCGGGTTCTGCGGTCCTCGTCAAGTTCCTCAAGGGTGAAACTCAGCGCGTAGCGCGAGTAGCGATGGCTGCCGAGGAGCACCAGCCTGTGTGGGGCGGAAACCTCGGCGACGTGAAAGCCGGGCAGGGTCGACCCGGGGGCAAGCGGACGCGACCCGCCTGGCGCGGTATCCGCACAGCCGAGGGCTCGGGTGAATCGCGGGGCAAGGCCCGAGGAAAAGGAGGCCTCGACAACATGTAGGAGCGAAGCCCAGGTGGCCTGCAGTCCGCGCTCGCTCACAGCGGAGTGCTCATCGATGTGGGGCAACGGGTCTAACTCAGATGCGCTCCCGGCATTTTCGGCTTCGCTCATCTGGTCAATGATGCCTGCACGATCCAAAGAACGATGGGACCGCTTGCACCACCAAGCTTTCAGCGCGGGCGGCCGCCGCCGGCCTAAAACCACAGCGAGGCCCGGCGCCGCTGGCGCCAGGCTCCATCGCTGCGGGGCTGACTCAGAACGAGATGTCCTAGCCCTCCTCCCCGGACTCCGCGGCCTCGTCCTTCGGAGCGCTACCGAGGAACTGGACCGAGTTGGCGATGATTGAGACGCCCTGGCGCTTGCTGCCGTCCTGGGCCTCCCACTCGCGGAAGTCCAGGCGCCCCTCGAGTGCCACCGCACGACCCTTGGCGAGGTATTTCGCACAGCTCTCACCCTGGGATCCAAAGACGGTGGCGTCGAAGTAGTTGGGCTTATCGACCCACTCTCCGCTTGAGCCGTCCTTGCGGCGGGCGTTGACCGCGATCCGTAGCTGACAGACCGAGGTTCCGCCGGGCGTGTTTCGTAGCTCGGGGTCACGGGTCAGGTTGCCGGTGATGACGACGACGTTGATGTTTTGCACTTCGGGCCTCCTTTGAGAGGTGTTCGGTTTTGACGAGCCCAGGTAGGGCGCGCGACCGAAGGTGCGGAACCGCAGCCCGCAAGGGCGCAGGGGAACCCCCCTTGCGGGGGTTGAAGCGCGGGCGGCGCGTGCCACTCTGAGGTGAGGAGATCCGGGTCGCCTCTTTGGGGCCGGAGGGTTGGTCAACCTCAGTCGGTACCCGAACCGGCACTTGCCCCCAGCGCTGCGTCCTCGAGCTGCCCAGCCAGTCGGTCGATCAGTTCGGCATAGCGCTCGATCTCCCCGCCCTCGCTCCAACTGGTCAGGTAGGGGACCGAGAAGCCGGCGGTGTCGAGACCGACCGCTCCGCAGACGGTGTAGGCGACGCACTCCACCACGACCTCCTCCTCGGCGTAGGTGGGCTTCGGGTCCTCATCCAGGCACTCCCAACGCACCAACGCGTGAGCCAACTCGTGGATCTCAGTTGCGACCTGGGCATTGGCTGAGAACTCAGGAGAAACGACGTCGACGACGATGCGGAGGGTCCGAGGGTCGTAGTAGCCCTGGGCCGAGCCGGGTACGGGCTCAGCCGTGACAGGTGAGCCGATTTCAGCACCAAAGCCTGCGAGCGGCTCGAAGAGACTGGCAAGGCCCTCACCGCCTATCGGTTCGACCGGAGGGTCGAGAACGACCGAGCCGCCGGGGAAATCGGGCAAAGGATCAACTTGGACGCGATCAAAAACCGCGACGAGCCGGAAGAAGGTACGCGGCCTCTCAGCCGGATCGGCGCCAGCCTGCCTCCACTCTCCCAGTTTCTTGGGCGAAGGCGGACAGGGCGCCCAGATCCGAATCGCGTGCTCGCCCTTGCGCACGCAGTAGCCGAGCGCGAGCCAGCGACGAAAGCCTGCAACCCGGGTGGCTCCGGGTCGGGCGTGGGCGATCAGGAGTTGGTTGTGGAAGCTGTAGCGGTGGAAATGACGGCGGACATCGAGCCAGCGCTTCCAGCCCTCGCTTGAACGTAGTTGCTCGATCGCCTCCGCCATCAGCTCACGCTCGGCGGCTCGCTTCTTGGCTCGATCCTCCTCACTCAAGCTGCGGCGGGCGGGACTCTTCGTTGCGCTCATGGTCGACTCCTTCGCTTCGCGCCCGCCCCCGGTGGGCGGGCGATCTGCCGACCGACCGCACGGCGAAGCCGTGCCAAGATCGGGAGGCATCGCGCGCCCGGGCCGGGGTGAGGGGCTCGACGCGAGCGGGTGCTCTGCCTAGCGCCAAGTCGCGCTCGATCCGTATCCCTGCAGCTCGTCTGAGCGGACAGACGCCGCGTCGCCTTGGCGCTCGGCAAGGTCGCGACTGAGGCGCCGGGTTTCATTCCGGCGCTGCGCGGTGCCGGTGCGCTTGCGACCCTTCAGGCGTTCGATCTCGGCGCTTGCCTGCGCGGCGGTGCTTGGGTAGGCAAAGGTCTCGCCGCACCTAAGAGCGAGGTCGCGCAGGTATTGCAGCTGCTTGGCAGTGGGCAATGAGGGCATCCGGTCCGCTTCTCTCAGTTCTCGCGAGGGATATGGGCAAACACCCGCTCGATCGCCTCGTGGCTCATCGGGCAGGCGCCGAGGCGCTTGGCTTGGCGTTGGTAATCGGCGATCAAAATCGCCAGCTCCGCCTTGGAATCGAAGCCCGCCTCGACGAAGTAACGGCGGCCTCGGCCGCTACGAGGACAGTCGAATACGTGCACCTCGCCGTCGATGCGGCGGCCGATCAGGGCTCGCTCACCGGCGGGAGTCTTGTAGCGGCCGACCTCGACCGGCTGGCCGGTCCTGCTCTGCGTTGCGGTTGCGTTCATCGCGTCCTCCTGGGCTCGTTGACGGAAGTCGTCGAGCCGATCGGCAGCGGTCTGAGGCGGGGCGGAACCCGAGCGTCAGCGAGGGCGCTTCAGCGAGGCGCTGCGGAGCAGATGCCTTGCAGCACCGCCGACCGCTGCCAGACTCGGGGCGGCGTCCGGAGAGCTCAGGGGCGACTCGAATCAGCTGGCATGAAGCGAGTAGGCTCGATGTCCAGCCGTACGTCGGGCCCTCTCCATCTCTCTCCTCCCTGCGCGGACTGGACGGCACCCCTGAGAGGCATGAGATTGGACCTTCATGGAGCAACGACGGGACGGCCTGCTGACGCTACGCAGCTCTTACGCCGGATCTGCCTATCGAATGACGTTAAGCGGTGAGCTGGACCTCGAAAACGTGGAGAGCTTCGCGGCGGAGATCACCCGGATGGAGGACTCCGGTGCTGTGGAGACCGTTATCGACCTGAGCCACCTCGAGTTCATCGACTCCAGCGGAATGGCCTCACTGGCCAGGGCGGGGAGGCATTTTCAAGCGGACGGCCGGCATTTGCGCCTGCTCGGGAAGCCGCGGCGGTTTAACGCGCCAGCAAGGTAGGCCATGTCAACCTCGGCGACTGAGTGCGCTAACGAGTTTCCTGCGATGACTTTTCAGCGTCGTAGCCTCGAATGAATCGAACCCGGCATCCCGTTTCTGCCTCGGTCGTGGATGCGAAGTCGGCTGGGAAGCCAGCTTCAGCCTCCTCGAAAACGATCGCGTAGCCGGATCTGCAGACCCCACCCTCGATGTAGCGAGCGATCTTGGCTAGGTCGGCTTCAACCTTCTTGCGCCCCTTCTCCGGCTCACCCCATTTCACCGCATCGGGAACCGTCCACGAGTCCGATATATAGGCGAACTCTAGGAATGCATCAAATTGAAATCCACCAGCCGTGGCCGGAAGCTTGGCAACGAGGAAGTCCTCGCTGCGGATCAAGGCCAAATCCACGCGCCACCTGGGATCGCCCACGCTCGCGCCAGGATGAGATTCATCGAAGAGCCATCGCGAAACCGAGACCTCTTGGTGGATCGCGTCCCAGGGAACATCGACCTTGTGCAGGAAGCGAGCGAAGTTCATCACGCAGTCGTGCTCGGAGAGGATCGCTGGCGCCCGGAAGCCAATAACGCTGCCGAGATCCACCCTCTTCGAAAATTGCGGCAGTGACCGAAACCACTCCTCGGCGGGCAAGCAGGCCTCCTCGATCGCCCGCTCCGCCAAAGGCGGAACTCCAGAATCATTCGCCTCTCCCACGGCTCCACCCTAATCCCCTGCGGTCCCGGACCTGCCCACGCCCGATAACTCTGTCTTATCTAGTCCGGGCTCGCTGGACCCAAGGCCGGTCGTGCGAAGGAGCCCCTAACCCGACAGACAGGGGAATGCCCTCTTGGGCAACATCCGGAAGGACTATTTCTTGGGGTTCGCGCTAGAAGACGAGTCGTTCGGCTTCTGTGGTGCAACAGCAAGGGGTTTGCCGGTTCCCGACATCCCCTTCTGGTCGATCTGTGCGCTCATTCCCTCACGCAGCTTCGTAGGCTTTTGGGCCTTGTGCTCGCTCATTGGTGAGCTTTCGGAGATGGCGTCGCACTGGAAGATGAATCTTTGGGCGGCTGCGGAGCTTTGGCAGGGGTACTGCTATTCACAGGAGCAGAGACTCCACCCTTCTTGACTATTCCTTGTCCGTCTTTTCCTTTCGGCATGGACCAATCCTAGCTCAGTCTCATTTCGGCTAGGTGCCGGGTGCATAGGCCTCGATCGAGTGGATCTGCTCGGCTGCTATCCAAAGGCCGCGGGTGTCGGGCGCGGGTTCGTCGAACCACGAGTCCTCATTCAGCATCCAGCGCACCTCAAGAAAGAGATCGCGCGTATGAGCGGTGTATCCGGCAAGGCTGTTTTCGCCAAAGAAGCCAGCGACAACCCTGCCGTCCGCGAGCGTAACCCGCAAAAGCAATCCCTGTTCTTCCCTGATCCCCTCGCTTTCAATGAAGAGCTGCTCCCAGCCCGCCGGAACGCCGTGACCTGGATCGATTCGAAGCTTCTTCAGAGCCCACGGCCGCAGCTTGCGCGAGCGCTGCCAACGGCGGCCGGCCTCAGAGATCGCCAAAGGCAAGAAGAAAAGGCCGACGACAGCCAGCAACAAATAGCTTCCGAGCGAGTACTTCCCGGCATAGAGATGCGACACGTCTTCGCGGCTGAAGCACGCGGCCACTGCCGCGATCGCGAGGACGATAAAAATGATCGAGCTGTAGTAGAGGGCGCTAAGAAGGCGCTCGAATGGCGAATCCTGACCCTTGATCCGGTAGGTCCGCTCCCGGAAGAGCAGGGTCACGAAGCCGGGCAGCACAAAGATGGCAATGATTAGAATCGCGGTGCCGGTTTCCGGTGTCATCGCGAGTTCGAGCGTTTCACAGAATCGCCCTCCACGGTCGTGTGGCTCTCGCTGTGGACGAGCGAATCTCCGTCCGCCCGTTTCGAGACCTTGTTTGGATAACCTCGAAGTTCATCTCCCCACCCTTCTCCACGGCCGGCGTAGAGGCCATCTGCAAGGAGCTCGCCGAGCACGCTTCGGGTTCTCAGATAACCCGGATGATGGGCGTCCTGAAATATGAAGAGCCAGCCGCACACGAGCGCTGGACGAAGTGGAAGCGCCTCTATAACGCGGTTGCCGCCAAGCAAAACGCGCAAAACGATGGCCGCCCGCTCATCGCCCTGATTACCGCGGTCATGGAGCCGGCCCGCTTCGAGGGCTCAGCGACCTTCGAAAAGGCACGGATCGAAATGAACAAAAAGCTTCTGCTTTACGGATTCTCGGTCCGAACAGATGGAAGGGTCGGCCGCGCTAAGCGTGCCGAGACAATCGCCGACGCGGAGCAGCGAGCAGATGTCTTAGAGGCGGAGCTACGTGGGCGAAACGTCCACCCCCGAGTCCTCGCGTTCTGTCGCGAGGAGCTCCTAAGAGAGAACTACTTTCACGCCGTGCTTGAGGCGACCAAGAGCATCGCCGATCGCATCCGCGAAATGACTGCCCTGGAAAAAGATGGAACTGCCCTTATCGATGAAGCGACGAGCCTTAAGGAAGACCAGCCGATCCTCGCTTTCAACGAGCTCCAGGACGATTCACAGCGCAGCGAGCACTCCGGGCTCGCGATGCTTGCCAAGGGTCTCTTTGCAAGTGCCCGAAATCCTACTGCGCACGCTCCCAAGGTCAAGTGGGCGATCGACATGCCAGAGGCGCTCGACCTGCTAACCATCGCCTCGATGCTCCACCGCCGGCTCGACTCAGCGATCGTCTAGCTGGGCCTGGCACAGTCGAAGTTGAGCAGACCGGCTACCTCAGCAGACGCGAGCAGCTACTCGGTGTTATGGGCCTACGGCCTTGAGCCGCCCCGGCTTTCATGGAGAGCGGCCAGCCTGGCGAGCGGCTGAGCATCGACGGGATTCCGGTCGACTTGCTGGTGCCGAGCTCTCGTGCCGACCCGATTGGCCGCCGCGGCGCACGAATTCCTCCTCACTCCCGCCATACGGCCCGGAAGGTATACGGGCTTGAGGCTGCAGTGGTGGACAACCGGGAGCTCGGAATCGAAGCACTCGACCCTGTTGACCCCCGCCTGGTGCTGGTCAAGGTGGCGGGCCCTGCGGCCCGAACGGTAAGCAAGGCTCACAAGCTCGGAGAGCGGCAACCTGTCCCAAGTCGCTTTGAGAACAAGGACACACACGACCTGGCGTCTGGTGGTTGGGATTGCTCAAGGGGGTGGCACCTGCGAGCGTGGCGGCTCTGTTTTGCGCTTCCAGTGCGTTTGGAAGTCGGGGCCCTTGGAATCGGGTTGAATCTTGGGCGGGTTGATGTGAATCGTGAGCGGGATCGGGAACTCAACGCCGAGGAGCAGCGCCTGGCCGGGAACCAGTGCGGGGAGGAACTCGGCGGCGGCGCGATCAAGGTCTCCAGCAGCTCGCCCGATCGTGTCGCGATCACGATCATTGGTGAGGCGATGAACGAGAAGGGTTCCCATCTGCCCGATCACGGCGTCAGGTATGTCGCGGGGTCGCTGCGTGGCGAGACAGATGCTGAGCGAGTACTTGCGACCTTCCTTGGCGATCAGGTCAAAGGCGTCAAGGGAATAGCGGCTGAACTCGTCGCCGATCTCCTTGTTGAGGAACTGGTGGGCCTCGTCGACACAGACGACGAGGGGAAGCTCACGGAAGCGACCCTCCCGAGCGAGCCTCAGGAGACTGCGTCCGATTCCGTTGGCGACCATCTCGCGCACATTTCGATCGAAGCCGAGGTGTCGCATTGAGATACGTAGTACCGAGTGCTGGTCGTCGGCGAGGAAGCCCTCAATCGTGTCAAGTAGGGAGGGAATGGTGCCCGGGCGCAGCAGCGGGGCAAATTGGGGTGAGGAGAGGTCGCTCTCGATGCGGGCGATCATCGTCGTGCACATGCTGAAATCGCCCTCGTGGGGTTCACCCCACTTGGTGAAGTCACGTTCGCCTTGGCGTTGGCCCCAGCCCGAAGGCCACACGCACTCATACTCGATCTGTTCGACCAGCTTGTCGATATCGAAGTCGGCTTTCGGAGCATCTAGAGCTGCCGAGTGGAGCGCATAGGCCTCGTCGAACGGCTTCTTTGCGCATGCGACCTTCGGGATGCACCCCGACTGGACCAGGGAGTCGTCCTCGCCGAGGACGCGGGCGAGCTTGAGGCTCTTAATCGCTTCGCGCAGGCGCGGACCTTGGATCTTGCCGGCCGGTTGGAAGAGAGCAAAAAGGTCGCGCTCCTCAAGGTCGGTGTAAGGAAAGGAGTTATCGGTGCATGTCGCCGGTCGATCATTACCTCCGATCGAGACGTGCGCGACCTTGCGCGTAAGGGCGTGATACTCACCCGTAGGGTCAAGCAGGATCACCTTGGGATCGAACTCGGAGAGGCATTCGACGATGCGGGCCAGCGACCAGCTCTTGCCGCTCCCAGTAGCACCGAGGACGGCGCAGTGCCGACCAAGGAGACGCTCGGGGGTAACGCGCACCTTGGCGGAGACCGTGCCGGGCAGGTAGGCGAGGTCCAACAGAAGGGCGGCGCCCACTGCCTCGGCGTCGCTGACCCTTTCGACGATCCAGGCGACCAGCTTCGGATCGAGCGAGTAGACGCGTGCCCCGACCAAGGGAAAACGGGTGACGCCGCGCTCAACCGGTGCGCCGCTGAGCGGAACCGACGTGAGGAGCTGAACGGTGCCGATCGGATGCACGGCCTTGTCCTTGCCGAGCCGAGGCTCGACACTCAGGCGGTCGCGCTCGGGCAGTCTCACCTCGGTCAGTCGAGCGAGAACCGCAACCTCCCCGGCGTCCAAGGCGAGGAACTCCCCGACCGCACCCCCGCCCGGGCGATCGCCGTGGTGGAGCTCGCCGTCGAGCTTGGTGGCTTGAGGCAAGTTGATTCGGGCGCGGTTGGCGCCTACTTCTATGACCGTGCCGACATAGCGGTCAGGCTCGAAGGGGTAGCCGGGGAGCTTTTCAGTCATCGCTGATTGAGTGGATCCGTTTGGCGTGGACCTCCTCTTCCATCGGGGCCACCAAGTCTGGCAATGCCCTGACCACGCTCTCGAATGAGCCGGCGACCAGCGCGATCCGGCGGTCGCCTTCGGCGATCAGCTTCTTCAGAGCGCCGATCATGCCGTCTTCCTTTTCCTCGAGACTACGGGCGATGACGAGGATGCGGAGGCCGACGTTGCCGCGCACCGCCGCCATCACCGGCTCAGCTATGTGGCGGTCCTCGAACCCAGACCCGGCGACCACAAGGCCCGTCCCCGAGCGCCGTAGCGCAGACTGGAAGCGAGACATCAGCTCCAGAAACGGCTGCTGGTAGGAGGCCTCGAACTTGCTTGCCCTGGGGTAGATGATGACCGGGCGCTTGCTGGGCTGGTCGCGCTGGACCACCCCGTTGCTGTCGTTCCAGTCAATTGAGCCATGCAGCTTGTGGACCTGGACGACGTTGGGAACCCAGTCGAGCGGCGCACCCGCCTCGCTCGCCTCGCGCCGAGCCTGGTCACGCTCGAAGGCGAGCGGGTCGAAGCGAGCCGGGCTGGAGGCAGTGAAGCCGTCGATCACCGCGAACCCGATCCGCGCAGCCGCCGTCTCGAAGGCGAGGTCGTAGTTGGTCGTGAAGATCTGGGTTCGCGGCAGCTTTGTCGAGCGGCGGGCGACCTTGCGTAGGAAGGATTCGTGGGTCGAGAGATCGGTCTCCTCGTCGATGAAGTTGCAGGCGACGGCGATCGCTTCCTCACCCTCTTTGATGAATGTCGCTAGGTTTGCATCAGCCCGCAGCTCCTGCTGCATCTGACAGTGGGAGAGCAGCAGCTCGACATTGCTGTCCTCCGACGTCCAATTGATCTCGGCGAGAATGTTGTCGAAGCGCTGCTCGTTGGCCGCCTTCACTGCCTCCCAAAGTTCGGACATCGTCGGCGCCAGCAAGTCACCGTCGGTCGTCTTGATGCAGCGGCTCGTGCCCAGGCCCGAAAGGACCGCCAGGTGGCGGCTAGTGAACACCTGAGTGAAAAGGGTGTCAAGTTCGGACTCGCTATTGGCATCGACGGCCTCCCAGCCCTCGCTTTCGGCCGTGAGGAAATTGATATCTGGAGTCGGGGCGAGCATCTGGTGTGACGCGGGAATTAGCGGCTTAGGGCGAGCGGAGATTTACTCACTTACGCCAAAGGCTGTTTGCAAACGCAACACTGTCAGACTGAGAGCCTACGGGGTGGTCACTCACCGACGTTACCGGCTCGCGAGTGACCCGCTCAAAAACGGTCGGAGCCAAGACGTGAATGTACTTTGGTATTTGCGGGGCGATCCTTGAGTTAAAGCGCTCAAGGTGTAAATGAACTAGAAAGGAATATCGTCGTCTCCCCCGGCCGTCTCCGTGGCAGGAGACGCGACGAAGTCGCTGGTGTCGGCAACAGCCTCAGCGTCGGCGTCGACCTGAGCGGTGGTCGCGGCGACAATCTTGTAGGGCAAGATCCCCTCCCCGCTCTCGATCGCTGTGACTTCCTGCTCGATGTTGGAGAGGTGCTCGCGCAGGACAACCTCCAGGCCCTTGCCACGTCGCAGCAGGTCGACTAGCTCATCGGCCTCGACTTCCTCGTTGTTGAGCGTGTTGGTAATCGATTTCAGCTGGTCGTACGCCTCGCTGAAGGTAATCTCGGTCGGCGTCGTCTCGGTGCTCATAGCCTCTCCTTGGCCTCGTTGTGGATCTGCTCGGCGACAGCATCGACCTCGCCGTCTTGAAGGTGAAGCCGAATGCGGTCGTGGCGGCGCACCTGGGCGATGGAGGTGAGCGTGTTGCCCTCAGGAGTAGTCGCCCACAACCATCCGCGCCTACGGAAATCGCCGGCCCGCAAGACCGCTACCAGGCCCTCGGTCTCGCGAACCAACGCCTGCACCTGGTGGCCGGCGGCGATCGAATGGGCGTGGCCCTCGCGCTCGAGCCCGGCAACTGCGCCAGCGAGGGAGCGGCGGGTGGCGTTCCCCTGCGACTCCAGCTGGCGATCGAGGGCGCGCAGCCAGTTCGTCTCCCGCGCGCGCATGATCCTTCGGGCCGAGCCGCCAAGGCGTTGGGCTAGCTGGGTGACCTCGGTGAGGAGCGCAGCCGGACGGAGGACGGCGTGGGTCGATAGATCGGCGAACTGCTTGAGCGTCAGCTGGCGCTCGGCTGCCTCGGTGCGCCAGAGGGCCGGAGCCAGGCTGAGCTGTTCTCGGGCCGCGTCGGCCATCTGCATGGCGTCGGTGATGAATTGGGCCGCGGCGGCTGCGAGAACGCGCCTGGCATCAAGGATCCGACGCTGCCCCGCCTGCAGGCGATCGCTGGCGCGCAACCCGGCGCTGATCGTCTCGACCGCCTCGCGACGGCCTCTCAGGGCGCGGGTTGCGCGGGCGGCTGTCACTGCGAAATCGTCGATCTCTGCCAACAAAACCGCTCGGTCGGGCACGACTAGCTCCGCGACCCGGGACGGGGTCAGGGCCGAGTGGGTGACGTGGTTGCAAACCGGGATGTTTTCGGAGTGACCGATAGCGGCGACCACCGGGGTGCGCAGTGAAGAGATGGCGCGGACTAGAGCCTCATCATCGAAGGCCATTAGGTCCCGCGGTGAGCCCCCGCCCCGGCTGAGGATGATCACCTCGACCTGCGGGTGGAGGTCGAGCCTGGCGAGAGAGTTGATCACCGCCTGAGGGGCGCCCGCCCCTTGGACCTGGCAGCAGGCTGTGATCACCCGGGCGACCGGATAACGGTCGCCGAGGGCGCGGATCACGTCTTCGAGACCGGCCGATTCGGCGCCCGCGATCAGGCCGATGGCGCTCGGGAACGGGGGCAATGGCGGAAATCTCCCTGGGTTGGTCAGCCCTTCGGCGCTTAGGCGCTCGATCAGCTCGCAGCGTCGACGGAGCAGCTCACCGTCTCCGGCCAACGCGACATCGTCGACAACTACGCTGAGGATTCCTGCCTTAGGCCAGAAGTCGGGGTGGGAGATCGAGAGCCGGACCAGCTCGCCATCGGCGGGCTCGTGAGTGAGGCCGTCCCGCAGCGTCCAAGGCAAGACCTTCGCCTTCAACGTGCTCTCGCCGTCGGTGAAGTCGAACATCAGGGCGCCGCCGCCGGTCTTGCGCGGGTTTTGGACCTCGCCTTCGACTGTCGCTGGGCCGACCGTCTTCACCATCCGCTGGATCTGGGCGGCATAGGCCGAAACGGTGAGGGGTTTGACCGTCGTCGCAGTAGTCGCGTTCATCGATTCAGCAGGAGCCCTGGGCGTACGGGACCGGGAGTGATGATTGGTGGTTGGATTTGGGTGCGCTTGGCATTCGGCCTTGAATTCGGTCTGTATATCGCCATATCTACAGTACGCCATCCCACAGGTAGAGCTTTCGAGCGTCTGAACTAGCCCGGACGGATTAGGTGGGACGGGTTTCACTCCCCACAGGCGCTGATCGGGCCGGCCATGCTTCGCCTCGGCGGTCTTTGCCCCAGCCTTCCTGGACGCACTCAGTGACCCACGGAAAAGTCAGGAGAGTCTCTTTTTGGGGGGCGGAGCCACCGGCCAACGAAACCGGTTTCGGCGATCAGCGCGGGCCAGGGAGCTCAGGCCGAAACGGCCGCGATCGCTCCCCAGGCGGGCCGAAGCATGAGCGCTTCCTCTATCGTCGGCTCGGCGCGTGCAAGGCCGAGTCCGCGGGCAACGATCACAAGCGCCCGCCCATCGGCCACCTCGATCCATTCCTCGCGTTGGATTTCCCGAGCATTGACCTGCTCGCTCAGCTCGCCGAGCCTCAGGGCAAGGCCCGCCTCGGTCCGCTCGATCGTGAAAGCATCGGTAAGGGGAGCAAGAACATCCTTGATCGAACCCGAAATCGGCGAAAGCCCGAGCGCCAGGGAGTAGATTTCAAGCGGATCCTCACCCGGGCCCGCAACGATTACGGTGGGCTCAAGGAAAAGCAGCGCTCGGGGATCGGTATCCCGGCGTCCGAGCAGGGTCAGCATGTCAAAGCCATCCCCGGCTCCCGCTTCGACATCGCGGCGAAGTTTCGGCACCGGGCGAACCGCCGAGCGCATGCACCGGCTGTCAGCGAGCTTGATCAACGTCATCTCCCCATCGGTGAAGATGACCACCTCGGCGCTCGGCCCGGCGATCTCCTCGCCGCAGCGGCAGCAAACGTTGTCGGGATCATCGACGGTCGCCTCAAGCTGCGCCAGCATTGGCGCCTCGAGCATCGCGAGTACTTCAGGAGCGATGTTGAGCTGGCGCTTCATAGAGAAAGCGTGGCAGAGTTCAGACCGGTGCACGAGATGTGACTCGCAGCAAAGTGGACACGACGCCTGCGGTTTGGTACTCATATCTGGTACCAACGGCCAAAATGTCGCTCCCGGCTCGGCTCTCCAGATGTATGTCCGCTTTTGGCTCTGCAGCGCTGTTTGTAAGCGATGCGCCCGGCGGGAATGGAACCGGAGTAGTTCAGTCGCGGGATCGATTCCATTCCGGTCTGAGGGCGAGGTGGCCATCATGTCATGGACGTTACGACACGCGAATGTCTCGCTCCTTTGGCACGGGGGCGGACAACTTCATCGGGCCTAGGTGCACATGGTGATGGCCTTGGGAGGACCCGAACCGGCTCTCCGGGCGCTGCTCTTCTCGAGCTACCTTGACCCAGTGCTCGCAAACGAGTTGCTGCCGCATCCGATGCCCTTAGGCAATAATGTCGAGGTCGCGGAGGAGGCCATTAATCACGCTGCGGCTCCTTACGCGATAGGTTCGCCGGGCCCAGATTGGCGCGATGACGAAAGACGATCTCAGCAACCCAATCCTGAATTCGCCGTACGCCCCGCCGGCTGCCTACTTCGAGATCGGCACCAAGGGGCCAACCGGCAAAGTGCTTGATGGCCGCCGCCTTAGCGAGTCGTTCATCCCCGTGCCCGCCAGCCGCAAGGGTCGCACGGACCAGCAGGCACTCGATTTCGACGCCACCGGAGAGCGCCTTGAAGCCAACGGCCTGATAAACGACATCCGGCGCGAGGTCGAGTTGTGGCGGGCGAACAACTGGACCGGCGTCACCCCGTACACGCGCAAGCTTCTCTCCCACTGGGCAGCACGACCGCCGGAGCGTGATGATCCCGTTCTGTTCTGTCAGCGGGAGGCCGCAGAAACAGCCGTCTTCCTGGCGGAGGTCGCCGGCCGCCACGGCACCGCAGACTACCGGCGCCGGCTCGAACCCGAGAACGCCTCGCACAACGACGGCCTGCCGCGAGTCGGCCTGAAGATGGCCACCGGAACGGGCAAGACGGTCGTGATGGCCATGCTTATCTCCTGGCAGACGATCAACAAGGTCATGACACCGAGGGACGCCCGCTTCGCGAAGCGTTTCCTCGTAGTCACCCCCGGGATCACGATCCGGGATCGGCTGGGCGTGCTCCACCCAGAGCGCGAGGAAAACTACTACCGCCAGCGCGACCTCGTTCCCCCCGACCTTTGGGGCGCGCTCGGGCAGGCACAGATAGCGATTGTCAATTACCACGTGTTGTTACCGCGAGACGCGAAGGAGATTCAGGGCGTAGCCGCAAACACTCGCAAGCTGCTGCGCGGGGGGAAACCCGACGCCGCTGACGCCTTCCGCGAGACGCCCGATATGGTGGCCGCGAGGGTTCTGCGCAGATTCGGCGCCGGGAAGGGAGAGGTCATCGTCTTCAACGACGAGGCTCACCACTGCTACCAGGACATGCCTGCTGGCGACTCCGACGACGGCCCCGAGAGGGAGGATCAGGAGCGTAACCGGGAGGCGCGCGTGTGGTTCCGCGGTTTGTGCGACGTGCGCCGTAAGGCCGGTATCAAGACCGTCTACGATCTCTCCGCGACGCCCTACTACCTCAAGGGAACCGGCTACGGGGAAGGATTTATTTTCCCCTGGGTCGTAAGCGATTTCTCGCTGATGGACGCTATCGAGTCCGGTATCGTGAAGATCCCGCGCATCCCCGTCGACGACGACGCGGCCGGCAAGGAGGTGGTCTACCTCAACCTGTGGGACCACATCCAGCCGCCACTACCCCGGCGTCGCAGTAAAAGGATCTCGACCCGGGCCCGCAAGGGTGGGTGCCCCCGGAGACGCTCGAGGGCGCTCTTCGAAGCCTCTACCGCAGCTACGAGCAGAACAACGCGCGTTACGAGGAGGTCCTCGCGAAGCTCGGCGAGCCGCCGCCCGTCTTCATCGTGGTCTGTCCGAACGCGGTCGTGTCGAAGCTGCTGTTCGAATGGATCGCCGGCCGCGAAATGGAGCTCGACGACGGCAAAGCGACTCGTCAAAGGCGAGCTCGGGCTGTTCAGCAACATCAAGGACGGGGAGTGGGTCGCCCGCCAGCGGACGATCCTCGTGGACTCTGCACAGCTTGAGTCGGGGGAGCCGCTAGGGGGGGACTTCAAGAAGGTCGCTGCGCACGGAGATCGAGGCCTTCAAGCAGGCCTTCAGGCTCCGCAACCCAGGCGCTGACGTTGAGAAGCTCGGGACGCAGACCTCTTACGCGAGGCAATGAACACGATTGGAAAGAAGGGAAAGCTCGGCGAGCACATCCGCTGCGTGATATCCGTGGCGATGCTCACCGAGGGCTGGGACGCGAACACGGTCACCCACATCCTCGGCATCCGCCCGTTCCGTAGCCAACTGCTGTGCGAGCAGGTCGTGGGACGCGGCCTGCGCCGCCGCAGTTACGCCACAACGAACGACACCGGCCATTTCGAACCCGAGTACGCCGAGGTCTACGGCGTGCCGTTCGCATTCATCCCCGGCGACAGGCAGATCCCGACGCCGCGAGACCCGCGCCCGGCGATTGAAGTTCGTGCAGACCGACCGGTGGGATCTGGCAATCCGATTCCCGAAGCTCGACGGTTACCGAGTCGAGCTACCGGACGAGCCGCTACACGCGGACTTCACTGAGAAGTCGCGGATGCACCTCGACGAGGCGCGCGCGTAGCCCTGTGGGTTGAGAGCCGGGGCGTCGTCGGCGCAAGTCGGAGGTGGACCTCGAGGAGATCCGCAATGCCCGAACCCAGAGAGTCGCCTTCGCAATCGCGAAGACACTCGTGGAGCGCGAGCAGTTCTTCGCGGCGCTAGCGGGTGTCGAGAGACCCTGGCTGTTCCCTCAGCTCGTCGATATTTGCCGCAGATGGCTCGAGGAGTGCGTCACAACGGACCCCGGCGTACCGAAGGGCTACCTGCTGCTCACACAGGCATGTGCCGGGCGGCGGAGCAGATATTCGACTCGATCGTGCGCCAACCCGGGAATCGGCTCCGGTGCTCATGCCCATCATTCGCCGCTTCGACCCCATCGGGGTGCACCGACGACGTACACTTCATGACCCGCAAGGTCGTCATGGATCCGCCGCCGAACAAGTCGCACCTCAACCACGTAGTGCTCGACGGGATCCGCGGCAACTCCTGGGAGGAAGGCCTGGCGCAGCTTCTCGAGGAGGACCAGCGCGTGAAGGCATACGTCAAGAACGAGCGCCTCGGCTTCACGATCCCCTACGTCCACAAGGGCCGGACCCACGAGTACGTCCCCGACTTCCTGGTGCGCCTCGAAACCAACCCGACGACGTCGAACGCACACTCATCGTGGAGGTCTCGGGCAGCCGCAAGTCGCCCGGCCCCACGAAAGCGAAGGCCGAAACCGCACGCAACCAGTGGTGCGCCGCCATCAACAACTGGGGCGAGTTCGGCCGCTGGGGATACATCGAGATCCAGAACCCCGCCCAGGAGGCGAGCTACTCGACGCCGCCATCGACAACCTATATGCCGACCGACCATCATCGGCCTTCCGGTCTGACCGCGGGGAACACATATGCCCTCACGAAAGAACAAGAACTCCGGCCCGAACCGATCGAAGCGATCACTCACGCCGACAAGCGAGCCAACCTGCCGACGGCCGACGCCCAGGACTTCGTCGCCCAGAGCTTGAACGGCCGATCCCCGTCCGCTACCCGCGCGACCCGACGCTCGACCCCCAGCTGGTCTGGAAAGGCAAGGATGAGCTCGACGGCGAAGACCTAGTCGCCGAAGCCCCGCCGATCTATATCCAGGAGAAGATCGATCCCCGCGTCCTCGTCGAGAACCTGCGCGATACCGCCGCGCGACCCGAGGACGAGCCGGAGCTGACCCTGTTCGAGACCTTCGACGGCCTCGACGAGCTCGATCTGGTCGAGTTCTATCGGCACGACGCGAACTGGTCGAACCGAATGATCCTCGGCGACTCGCTCAACGTGATGGCCAGCCTCGCCGAGCGTGAGGCGCTCCGCGGCAAGGTCCAGATGATCTACATGGACCCGCCATACGGGATCAAGTTCGGCACCAACTGGCAGGTTTCGGCGCGCAAGCGAGATGTCAAAGACGGAAAGATCGAGGATGCCACGCGCGAGGTCGAGCAGATCAAGGCGTTCCGGGATACCTGGGAGCTTGGAATCCACTCGTACCTGACGTACTTGCGGGACCGGCTTACGGTCGCGAAGGATCTACTGACTGACAGCGGGTCGATTTTCGTGCAAATCGGAGACGAAAACGTGCATCTGGTGCGGTCGTTGATGGATGAGGTGTTTGGGAGCGGAGAACTTCTGCGGCCAGATCGGCTTCAAGAAGACCACCGGTGCCGGGAGTCCAGCAGTGACAACAGATCGTCTTGCCGGAGTCTTCGACTATCTGCTGTGGTATGCGCGCGATAAGGAAGCTGTCAAGTATCGACCGCTCTACCGTAAAAAGGAACTCGGGGGACAGGCTGCGTCGCAGTACGTCTGGCTCGAAACGAGCGATGGTGATACGACTCGCTCCAACCCGAACAGTCACGGAGACCTCGATGGTCGATGGTTTGCTCATGGCGATCTGACTTCGCAGACGGGTGGCTCAACTACGTTTTCCCGGTCGAGTTTGACGGCAAGAGCTTCACGCCCTCCAAGGGCGGCTGGAAGACAATCGAAGTCCGGGATGGCAACGACTAGGGCCGCGCGCCGACTAATGGCGGTCGGGAACACGCTCCGCTACGTCCGATACTTCGACGACTACCCACTGTTTCCACTAACCAATCTGTGGGAGGACACCGTCAATTAGCGGGTTCGGTGACCCCAGGTCTACGTTGTCCAGACGCTCACCAAGATCGTTGAGCGCTGCCTGCTCATGACGACGGACCCTGGCGACCTCGTCCTCGACCCGACCTGCGGCTCCGGCACAACAGCCTACGTTGCCGAGCAGTGGGGCCGGCGCTGGATCACGACCGACACATCCCGCGTAGCACTCGCCCTCGCACGGCAGCGGTTGATGGGTGCAAGGTTCCCCTATTACCTGCTCACTGACTCGCCCGAGGGTCGCGCAAAAGGAGGGCGAGCTTAAGCGGCTCTCTGTTTCCTCCGACTGAGATCGACAACGACGTTCGCCACGGTTTCGTCTGCGCGCGCGTGCGGCACATCACGCTGAAGTCGATCGCCAACAACCCCGACATCAAGGACGGCATGAGCCGGGAGGAGATCGACGACGCGATCCGCCGCCACGCCGACTTCGAACTACTCTATGACAAGCCCTATGAGGACAAGAAAAGGGTGCGCGTCTCTGGGCCGTTCACGGTTGAGAGCCTCTCGCCCCACCACTCGCTGGCGTTCGCCGGCAGCGCGGTGGATGCACCGGCGCCCTGAATGCGGACGACGGCCGACGGGAGCGTCGGGCGATGACTGCGGCGATCGTTCGAGCAGACGATCCTCGACAACCTGCGCACCGCCGGTATCCAGAACGGGGCGAAAGACGAGCGGATCCAGCTCGACACACGTCGAGCCCTACGCCGCGACATACATCCAGGCGGTTGGTGAGCGGGATGGCGCAGGATCCGACGCCCAAAGCGCGTCGGCATCACAATCGGCCCGCAGTACGGAACGGTCGGCCCGGCTTCATCAAGGACGCTGCGCGTGAGGCGAATCGAGCCGGCGACATCGACTTACTCTGCGTGCTCGCCTTCGCCTTCGACCCGCAGGTAGTCCGCGCGCGGACGACGAGTACGTGACGGCCGAGGATGGTTTCGCAAACGTCGCTGCTGAGCGTCGACTCGGAAGGGTCCCGGTCCTGCTCGTTCGAATGAACGCCGACCTCGTGATGGGTGAGGAGCTGAAGAAGACCGGCGCAGGCAACCTTTTCACTGTCTTCGGCGAGCCCGACATCGAGATCATCTCCGAGGGCGACGAGCTGCGGGTGATCCTCCACGGCGTCGATGTCTACGACCCGAACACCGGCGAGGTCCGCTGCAACGACACCGACAAGATCGCGCTATGGATGATCGACACCGCCTACAACGGCGAGTCGTTCTTCGTCCGCCACTGCTATTTCACTGGCGGTCAAGATCCATACAAGCGCCTTAAAACCGCTCTCAAGGCAGAAATCGACGACGAAGCCTGGCAATCTCTTTACCAAACGGAGTCCCGGCCCTTCCCGCGCCCCGAGACGGGCAAGATCGCCGTCAAGGTGATCAACGACTACGGCGACGAGGTCATGAAGGTCTTCAGCGTCTAGGACCTACCGTGCCGCGTGGCGGCACATCCGCCGGACCTCGCATTTGCGGCACTGCAACCCGGGGCGAGGAGCATACGTCCCGATCGCGGAGCTGCTTCGCCGCCTCCACCACTATCGTTTCCGCGCTCGTCAATTGCGGCAGGGTCCACCGGCACGGAATCGCGTGATGCATCCTTGAGGTCGTGGACGTAGGCCGCCCGGACATCGAGGCCTTCGCGACGGCCGGCGTCAGCGTAGACCTGCAGCTGCAGGCGTGTTCTCCAGACTCCCCGTGAGGTTGAGGTCTTGTAGTCGACGATCGCGAGCGCCGCCGGCACCCCGTCCTCCAGGTCGAGGATCACGTCGGCGCGGCCGCTGAGCGTGAGCCCTTCGAGGTGTAGTTCGAAAGGCCGCTCTGTTTCCCAGACACGCTGTAGGTCCTCGTCGTGGCGTGCTTGTAGGTGGTGACGAGCCGCCGGGCGGCATCCTTGAGCTGGCGATGGGCGGGCTTATTGGCCGCTCGGCAGGAAGAAGCTTGCATCGAGAAGCTCGGCGATCTCGTTATCGGTTGGGACTCGCCCGGACGGCGGTGGCCTCCGCCATCGCCCGCATCACATGGTGGACGGCCTTGCCATAGCCGAGCTCAGGAGCGATTCTCGGCTGGAAGCCGAGGAGGTTGCGCAAGCGGAACGCAAGCCCGCAGTCGATAAATGCAGCCAGCTCGCTGTAGGAGAGTGAGATGTCCGGCGTCGCTGGTCGTCCGCCTCGATGGTCCGGCGCGGACTGACATCCTCCGGCTTGACCTCCAGGTGCGAGAGCTCTTCGTAATACGGGCTGGCCTGACCGTCTGCTTGGTGACCTTTCCGTGTCGTGAAACCGAGAGCCAGTCGCGGGCGCGCGTCATCCCCACGTAGAACAGCCGCCGCTCGTCGGCATCGCCCCCTCGTAGCGGGCGGCGTCGAAGCGGTCGCGAGGCACCAGCCAGTCCTGCGGGTGCCTGCCTTGGTGGTCGGGAAACGGTTGGCGGTCAGCGAGGGGACGAACACCGCCGGCCACTCGAGGCCCTTGGCTCGGTGCACCGTCGTGAGGTCGATCGCGTCCAGCACGTAGTCAGCCTCGCCATCGAAGCCCTCGTAGGCTCCCTGCGCGTAGTTGATGATGTGGATCGCGAGGTTGCGGTAGTACCAGGTGCCGCGGTCCTGCCCGCCCACCTGCTCGCCGGGAACGTCCGGGTCCGGCCGCGCCCGCCGCCGACGGACTCGTAGTCGGCGAGCAGCGAGGAAAACCGGGCCAGAGTCCCGAGCCGGTTCAACACCAGCGGGTCGCTGAGGTCCCAGCCACGCACGTCCAGCTCATCCAGCAGCTCGTAGAGCTCGCCAATGAGATCGGCAGTTCGATTCTCCCGCGGCACCGCTTCTTTCCACTCGCGTAGAAGCGCCGTAGACGCGTCTCCGCGGCTGCGCGGAAGCTCGAACACCCCCCCGTAGTCTCGAAGAGATCCCGCTCTCGGGATGTCCCGGCCCGTAGCGGTCCCGCCACTCGAGGTCGGCCAGCCAGGCGAAAGTCCGGCCGAGCACGAGAGCCTCGGGCTGCTCGAAAAGGCCTGACCGACCTTCCGGCTGAACGGAATGTCGAACGTAGCGAACTGCTCGACCAGCCGGGGGTAGGCGGAGCGGCCGCGGACCAGCATGGCGATATCGCGGTAGCGAGTCCGGCGTCGATTAGGTCAAGGATGAGGCTTGCGACCCAGCCGGCCTCCTCCAGCTCGCTCGGCCGCTCCAGACGACGACCTCCGGCTCTGGGCCGTCCCCCGGCGGGCGATGCCTCTCCATCGTCTTTGCGATGCGTTCGGGGATGGTCCGCGAAGCCGATTCGCGACCTCGATCAGCTGGGCCGGCTGCGTCGGTTCGTCGTGATCTCGAACGTCGTCACCGACGGGTACCGCTCGGGGAACGGACGATGTTCGACACGTCCGAGCCGCGCCACTGGTAGATGGCCTGCTGGTCGTCGCCGACGACGCAGAGAGATACCTCCGGGCCGGCGAGCAGCTTGATCAGCCGCTCCTGGGCAGGGTTCACGTCCTGGTACTCATCGACGATAAGGTGGCGAAGCTCGGCGCGTGACCCGGCGGCGAGCTCGCGCCGTTCGAGCTCCCTCACGGCCCGAACGATCTGTTGGCCGTAGGTCAGCAGCCGGTACCGGTCAAGTGTCGCGTAGTAGCTGACGCAGGATCGACCGGAAGGGGTCGGGCATCGCGCGGGATCGAGCAGCTCGTTCTCAACGACATCGACCCTTTCAGGAACGCCTCAATTGAGGCAAACAGGCGATTGCCGTCATCGAGTTGCTTCACTTCCAAGCGCGTCGCCTCGCGGGAGATGAACGCGGTGAGTTGGTTTTCGTCAAGAACGTCATAGGTCTCGTAGCGGGGCACGCGCCGCTGCAGGAGTCGAAAGCAGTAGGCGTGGATCGTGCCAACGAAGAGGCCATTGAGTCGATCCAGGGCTGCACGCCCAGGCGTTGCTCCACGCGCTGGGCGATGCGTTGCTTTAGCTCGCCGGCGGCGCGCTCTGTGAATGTGAAGGCGACGATCGAGTCGGCGTGGCAGCCCTCCGCGAGGATGTCTGCCACGCGCTGCGAACCACCTCTGTCTTGCCGGAACCCGCGCCGGCAATGATCTGGAGGTGTCCACCGCGGTATTGGACGGCTTCTAACGCTTGGCCGGTGAGCTGTGGAGTTTCGATCGGCTCGACGTTCACGGTGGGAACTGGCGGCGTCGATGGCCGCAGTCACACTCGAGACTACGGCAGTAGACCCTGCACCGCCAGTCAGTTGCCCCCGTGTTCGGGATTCTGTTGCAAGAGCCCGAAGCCAAATCCAACTGGCTCTAGCCGTCACCGGCGGATGCGCTCCGGGGCTGTACTCAAGACTTTCGCCAGGTCGCGCCACAGCCGATTGCTCGTCTTCGTCTCAGGGTAAAGCTCCGCGTTCGTCATGGTAGATCGCCATACTCCGCCGTGGCGGCGAGGTCGGCGGCCGTCAAGTTTGCGCACTGCAAATGACGTTCTAAGGCTTCTACCTCTTTACTGCAGTTCGCTCATGCGCCAAACGGGGCAGCCAGGACTCGAACCTGGAATCGCCGGTTCTGGAGACCGGTGCCCTCTAGAAGATCGTGGAGTCGTCCAGCCCTTGGGGGTTGTAGGTCGACGCGCGGCCGCCTTGGAGCTCAGGCGCCAAGGAAACTGGTACCCGCTCCAGATCCCGCTCCCATCCCCGAGCGCCGAGCGCGTCAGCTCAGCGCGATTAACTCGCCCCTTCCTCGCCCGGCTCTCACGCCTGCACCATTGCGGCGGGTGAGCAGGTGTCCGGAGCGCGGCGCAAATCGGGCCGCAATCAGCTTGCCTTGCCGTTTAGCGTTCTATCGATGATCAGGGGTGGGGTGTGGTCTCCCCGAGCGATCATTATCTCATCCCATTCGATTCGCTCATCATGAGCGAAGGCCAGCGGCCTACCGACACCGCTCAGGGCTTGGTAGGGCCTACGGATGCCCGCCACTCGCAGGAGAAAAGGCTCACGAAGCCTCTCGGCCATTTCGAAGCACTCCAGGTCAAACTGCACCCCGCGCCCCTCGTCGCCAACCGGGAGGGTAACGGCACTTGAAATTCCTTGGGAGACTTCTGGGACGGCCAAAGGTCGATCGGTTTCAGGGTCAAGGTCGCCCAGCTCCGAAAGGAAGTCATCTATCTCCTCCGCTGCACGCTGCTTGTCCTCATCGGTCTGCAGAACGCGCATCGTCAGCTCCCCGACGGTCCCGCGGAATAGCGCCAGTCGCACGCGGGGAACCGTTTGGCGCCCCTCAGCGTCGTCCGGGTCAGCCACCCGATAGATGCCAACCGAGATGGAGGTGCCTTGCAGATCTGCGAGTGCGTCGAGCACGTCCCCAAACGCCATGTCGGGCGTGGCCTTCATTTAGCTTGCTTGCTCGCAATCGTGGACCATAGGGTTCGGATCATCCATAGGAGCTCACTCTTCTGTGGTCAGGCCCCTCAAAGCATCGGGCCGTGAACGAAGCACGCCACTGATGATCACAGGCGCCGCTCGGTCTCCTCGTCGGCATTGCCGCCGTAGTAGCGGTCGAGCACCTCCCCGAAGAGTGGCTCGTTTGGTGCAGAGCGGGCGAAGAGGGTCATTGAGGAACGCAGCTTGACCGCGTCGACGTCGCCGAGAATCTCGCGCGCCGAGCTTCCCCTGAGACCAAGAAGCGCACCGGCGCAGTCGAGCAGGCGCGGACCGAGGACGGCGTGATCGAGGAAGGCCTTTGCTTCGTCGATCGACGTGATGGCATAGGTCTGTGCGATCGGACTGCGGCCGAGGCCGGCGATCTGGGGGAAGACGAACCACATCCAGTGGCTCTTCTTCCGCCCGGCCCGAAGCTCGGTCAGCGCGCGCTCGTAGGCGCCCGCATGGTCCTGGGCGTCGACGAAGCGCCCGAGCCGGTAGGGATCAGCAGCCATTAGTGGAGCGTACGGAGTGAATAGCTGCGCGGTCACAGGCGGTCAGTCGATGCGACCTCGCCTCACTTCAAAGCATGGGACCCCGGAACTGGGCGAAACGGCAAAAGTAGAGGCGCGAGTCACGATTCGGCACTAGAGAACCAATTCTCGGCAATCCACGGCAAGGGACAAAACACCCCCGGCTGGATTCGAACCAGCGACTCCCGGCTCAGAAGATTGCTTGCACAGTCCGAAAGCGCCCCTCGGTCAGTCGAGAGGCCTCGCCTGCGTAGCTCCTGCGTCAGCGATATGGAGCTTCGGCGGAAACATCCAATCGGGGGACCCTGATTTGAACCGGGACCGACGGAGCACGATCCGAGGCGTCGACGCCCAGTCCCAGGTCGCCCGTACGTTTCGATGCAAATTTGAGTCCCATTTGAGTCCCACTTAAACTTGTCACAATCGTCTCAAGCACTCGGAAACCCCGCCGCAAAGCCATTTTCTAGAGGGGTGGACGACGGGACTTGAACCCGCGACCGCCTGGACCACAACCCGAACACCGGGCGAAGGGCCCACGCTCTCAGGCACGAATCAGGCCGCTGAGATGCTCTGAAAGCGGCGCAAGTAGTTACCTTGGCTGCTACCTCGGGTGGATCGCTCGCCGGTGGAGAGCGACGGCGACCAGAGTACGGGACTCCGAAGTCAAGGCGATCGACCCGCAGCGTGCCGCTTGCCGATCGGGTCGGCGCCGAGCTGGATGGCCTCCACCGCGCCTCAGCCTTCCAGGGCGACGAGGACCTGGTGTTCGCGGCACCCGACGCTCGGCCACCCACTGGACCGCTCCAAGCTCTTAAAGCGCTTCAAGGCCGCGGTCAAGCGTGCCGAGGTCGGCCAGTTCAAGGAGGTGGTCAAGGACGGCAAGAAAGACCGGCGCCCGCTGACGCGCTTTCACGACCTGCGCCACACATTCGGCACCCGCATGGCAGCCGCCGGAGTCCCGATGCGAACCCTGCAGGAGTGGATGGGCCACCGTGACCTCAAGACGACCCTGATCTACGCCGACTACGCCCGAGCGTGCACGAGGCCGCGTGGGTTAACCGGGCATTCCACGGCGACTCTGAGGATCAGGACAGTTTCACGTCACGCTTGACGCCGCCAGGACGACCGAAACCGATCTCGGGGTAGAACAGACGAAAGAGTTCTTCGAACGAGGTTCCCTTCCCGCGCCTCTTTGGTTTTCCGCCTTCGAAGGACCAGACTAGATGCCTGCCCTTCCGGTCGACACATCCAACGACTCCTTTGAAATTGTGGACTCTGCGGCCGTCGACAACCTCGGGACTCATCATCTCCATGGGCACATCGGTTGTGGCGTATCGGCCGTCCTCTGCGCCGAGAAAACCAACGCCAACATGCGCGTTTACGGAGACCTGACCATTTGCGATCAGAAACCACGGTGCTTTCGCGGAGGTGTTGCCTGAGTTTCGCACGGCGACAGCGACTGCCTCAGCTTGGCGGTCCTTCATCAGCTGGCCCTCCATCCGAGGCATGGGTCGCTGTCGCCACAGGGCGAGACCCGACAGCCCGAGGGCGAGCACCGTGGCCGCCGCATTGATGAAGTCGAACGCCATCAGCCGATGGTCCCAGCCCCTGCGGACACCGTGAGCGCAGCGGCGATTGCACACTTTGCTACCTCTGGGTTAGCTTGTGCCTCTCCTCTGCTACTCCCCACGTGTGACGGATCCCCGTACTAGCAGGGGATTCGTCAAGGGTGGACGACGGGACTCGAACCCGCGACTGCCTGGACCACAACCAAGAGCGACCCCCTCGGAAGCGACCCCTCGGGGAACACCGGGGAAACGAAACCGTCAAGAGCTGACCCTGGATGACCTTCAGGTAGCCCGACAGGATTCAAACCTGTGACCTTCGGTTTCGTAGTTGGGCTCAGTTGATGCTCGGGCCCAATCTAGAGCGAATGTGCTCGCCAGGCGTTAGAACTCTAGGTGAGCCGGGACCGTGAATCCCATATGGCTCGTGCGGGTGCAAGTCCCGCCGGGGGCACTTTTCAAGAGTTTAAGACTATAAACGGCACCTTTCAAGGAGCGACCCGCTCCGGTGGGTCGTTCTGCTCTCAGGCTTTTCTGACCTCGGCGATCACGGCCTTGGTTCTTGGCCTTCTAATGCCCTATCGCGTTCTTCTGCTTCCCCGAATTCCCTAACAACTTCTCCAGCAGACTTTTCTTTATTTGTTTCTTTCCGAAAAGTATAAGGGCGGCCAGAAGGTGGCGTTTCATGTCGTTGCTCCTTTTCAGGGCGGCGACACGCACGCGCTATGCGAGTGAGGGTCGGGCGCCTGTTCGCGAGACGGATGGACTCCTCACGACCAGGTGTTCGGGCTTGGGATCGTCCTCCCAGATTCTTCGAGGCCGCCGCCGAGCGGTGGCACGTTGTAGCTCGTCGACGCGGTGCCCTTGTAATCGGCTGAGATCGTCGTGCCTTCGCTCACTTCAGCCCGCGCCGGCCCGGCGGCGAGTAACAGGTAGGCGAACCAAACGCCCAAGCAGGCGGCACAAACACTGCGGACTCGAACATCGCCAGCCCCGTCCATCGCGCCATGCTATCTCCACCCTGGCTCAGGCGTTACGGTCTGGCTAGTCATCCGCCGCTGGCTGGTGCTCATCGGCCGTTCGATTCGCACCGAGCGAGACGCAGCGTGAGGGCCGGCAAATAGCGACCCGATAGCGGGAGCTTCTCGTAATAGCCACGGGGTAGATGTTCGGCCCTCGATCCCGAAGGGCCACCTGCGTCACTCCGGAGCTCGCATCTGCGTCACACTTGCGTCACGGATGACCGCGAACCGCCCCGCACCGCCGCCCCGCGGGCCCGATGCGGGGCGCTGTGGCGGGGCTATTCGTGCCTATTCGCGAATTTTGTGGGATGGGGGAGGCAGGATTCGAACCTGCGCTCAACGGACTATGAGATAGGCACGACAACCTTTGAATGAGGGGAGTGAAACGTCGGCTGGACAATCCGGCACTCGCCCAAAGATAAACGCCCCTGTTTACAGTCGCCGAAGCACTCCGGAATGTGCCCCGGGGGGAACGTGGGGGGAACGACGGGGGTTAAAAACAGCCTTTTTCTGACCTCTGCTGACCCGTACTGACCTTCTCGCGCAGGGCGGCCGAAGGACCATCAATCCCGCTTCCAACGCGGGATTGGGGCTCCTCAAGCCAAATGCAGCGGACGGGGCAGCCAGGACTCGAACCTGGAATCGCCGGTTTTGGAGACCGGTGCCCTTTAGAAGATCGTGGAGTCGTCCAGCCCTTGGGGGCTGTAGGTCGACGCGCGGCTGCCTTGGAGCTCAGGCGCCAAGGAAATTGGTACCCGCTCCAGATCCCGCTCCCATCCTCGAGCGCCGAGCGCGTCAGCTCAGCGCGATTAACTCGCCCCTTCTTCGCCCGGCTCTCACGCCTGCACCATTGCGGCGGGTGACCAGGTGGCCGGAGCGCGGCGCAAATCGGGCCGCAATCAGCTTGCCTTGCCGTTTAGCGTTCTATCGATGACTAGGGGTGGAGTGTGGTCTCCCCGAGCGATCATTATCTCATCCCATTCGATTCGCTCATCATGAGCGAAGGCCAGCGGCCTACCGACACCGCTCAGGGCTTGGTAGGGCCTACGGATGCCCGCCACTCGCAGGAGAAAAGGCTCACGAAGCCCCTCGGCCATTTCGAAGCACTCCAGGTCGAACTGCACCCCGCGCCCCTCGTCGCCAACCGGGATGGTAACGGCACTTGAAATTCCTTGTGTGACTTCTGGGACGGCCAAAGATCGATCGGTTTCAGGGTCGAGCTCGCCCAGCTCCGAAAGGAAGTCATCTATCTCCTCCGCTGCACGCTGCTTGTCCTCATCGGTCTGCAGAACGCGCATCGTCAGCTCCCCGACGGTCCCGCGGAATAGCGCCAGTCGCACGCGGGGACCCGTTTGGCGCCCCTCAGCGTCGTCCGGGTCAGCCACGCGATAGATGCCAACCGAGATCGAGGTGCCTTGCAGATCTGCGAGTGCGTCGAGCACGTCCCCGAACGCCATGCCGGGCGAGGTCTCCATTTAGCTCCCCTGCTCGCCATCGTGGATCATAGGGTTCTGATCATCCATAGGAGCTCACTCTTCTGTGGTCAGGCCCCTCGAAGCATCGGGCAGTGTACGAAGCACGCCACTGATGGTCACAGGTGCCGCTCGGTTTCCTCGTCGGCATTGCCGCCGTAGTAGCGGTCGAGCACCTCCCCGAAGAGTGGCTCGTCCGGTGCGGAGCGAGCGAAGAGGGTCATTGAGGAACACAGCTTGACCGCATCGACGTCGCCGAGAATCTCGCGCGCCGATCTTCCCCTGAGGCCAAGAAGCGCACCGGCGCAGTCGAGCAGGCGCGGACCGAGGACGGCGTGATCGAGGAAGGCCTTTGCCTCATCAATCGACGTGATGGCATAGGTCTGTGCGATCGGGCTGCGGCCGAGGCCGGCGATCTGGGGGAAGACGAACCACATCCAGTGGCTCTTCTTCCGCCCGGCCCGAAGCTCGGTCAGCGCGCGCTCGTAGGCGCTCGCATGGTCCTGGGCGTCGACGAAGCGCCCGAGCCGGTAGGGATCAGCAGCCATTGGTGGAGCGTACGGAGTGAATAGCCGCGCGGTCACAGGCGGCCAGTCGATGCGACGTCGCCTCACTTCAAACGATCCGAGGCGTCGACACCCTGTCCCAGGTCAGCCCGTACGTTTTCGATGCAAATTTGAGTCCCATTTGAGTCCCACTTAAACTTGTCACAATCGTCTCAAGCACTCGGAAACCCCGCCGCAAAGCCATTTCCTAGAGGGGTGGACGACGGGACTCGAACCCGCGACCGCCTGGACCACAACCAAGAGCGACCCCCTCGGAAGCGACCCCTCGGGGAACACCGGGGAAACGAAACCGTCAAGAGCTGACCCTACCTTCAGGTAGCCCGACAGGATTCAAACCTGTGACCTTCGGTTTCGTAGTTGGGCTCAGTTGATGCTCAGGCCCAATCTAGAGCGAATGTGCTCGCCAGGCGATTGAGATGTAGCGGCCAGCCGTCGTAAAGAAGGGCAGCCGCGCCCGGGAGTAGATCAGCCATTGGGATAGCGGTCATTGAAGCCGTAGGCGTAACGGCTATTGAAATCGCGAGCTTTATTCAAGATTGATGGAATCAACGTTAATAAGAGCATTGACTACCACGCGGTAATAACGCGGGCAATAGCAACGGCGCGGTATCGGTGGCGGTAATTCAAAAAGAATCGTGAATTCTTTCGATAAAGGGTCCAATTAGGAGCCGCTAGACGATCAGGCTGAAATTGACGCTAAAGAAGCAGCCCTGAATTGCAGCCCGAGATTCCTAGCGTTATTAACGTAACTGCCTGATTGCTATATTAGCGCTATGGTAGCCAGAACTTTCGAGAAAGGTCGCGCGGGGCTCTTTGTGCCCCAAGGGAAGGGCTATTCGGCCTTTGTCCCGAACCCTCTTCCCCCTAACCCCCCGATCGAGCTCGAAGCGGATCTTCTCGGCCTGCTCGAGCAGGCCGGCACCGAGCTGGGGCGCCTGGACGGGATCGCGCGAGTGATCCCAGACCCGGATTTCTTCGTCAGCATGTACGTGCGCCGCGAGGCGGTCCTGAGCTCCCAGATCGAGGGGACCCAGAGCACCCTCGAAGATCTCCTCGAGCGCGAGATCGGAGAGGGACCAGACGACGAGCGATCCGACGTCGGGGACATTGTCAACTACGTCGCGGCGATGAACTTCGGCCTCAAGCGGCTCGACGATCTACCGGTCTCCCTACGACTGATCCGCGAGATCCACGGCGAGCTGCTCCGCGACGGGCGCGGCTCCCGTGCGACCCCCGGGAAGTTCCGCACGATCCAAAACTGGATCGGACCCGAGGGAGCGAGGATCGAGCAGGCGACCTTCGTCCCGCCACCGGTTCCCGAGATGAAGGAGGCCCTTGCATCTTTGGAGACCTTCCTGCATGAAGAGAGCCGCTACTCGACCCTGATCGAAGTCGGCCTCGCCCACGCCCAATTCGAGACGATCCATCCCTTCCTCGACGGCAACGGCAGGGTCGGCAGGCTCCTGAACACCTTCCTCCTGGTTCAACGCGGTGTGCTGCGCCAGCCGCTGCTCTACCTGAGCTACTACTTCAAACTGCACCGCACCGAATACTACGACCGCCTGATGGCAGTCCGCATCAAAGGCGACTGGGAGGGATGGCTGCTCTTCTTCCTCCGCGGTGTTGTCCAAACCGCGCGAGAAGCGACCCAGACAGCGGAGCAGATCTTCGAGCTCCGCGAGCGCCATCGCAAGATGATCATCGAGCGGGGGCTCGGCGATAACGCGCTACTCCTTCTCTCTGAACTCTTCCAGCGCCCGCTCCTGAACATCAATCTCGCTGCCGAGATCCTCGGCACGACCTACCCGACGGCAAGCCGGCTGATCTCGGGCCTCGAAGAGCTCGAGATCCTCACGGAGGTAACTGGCCGCAAACGCTCGCGCATCTATCGCTACGAGCCCTACGTCAGCCTCTTTGACGATCCCGCCAAGCCGGTCGTGGACGAAAGCGAGCCGATCGAGGTCACCGAGGCAGAAACTTCCTAGGCACTCGCAGGCGATAGCTCGACGCCGGCTATATGCGAGATGCGTGGAAATGGCGGTCCGCTTGAAGACGACGCCGGCATGAAGCTCCTCTACCGGCCGATCCAGGAACGCCCAGCGCGTCTAGATCTCGCTGCGACGGATGATCTGCTTGAGCCTGAACCGCCAGTTGCTGATTGTGTCGCTCAGATCCAGCCAGCGTTCGTACAGCCATTGCCGCTCGGGCTCCTCTAAAAAATCAACTCCCAGGATCGCCATCAACTCGTCTTCCAATCGGAGCTTCCCATCCTTCTGGCCTAAGACTTCACTGAAGCGAATCATGCATTCCCACCAGGTCGCCTCAAGGTTTGTCACGGGAGCCATCCCGATTGCATCGTGAGCCAGATACACCTGCTGGGTAAAGAGCCAAGACGCGTGCCAGGAGACGATGAGCATCGGGTCTGGCGACTTCTCGGTCTCGCCTTTGACCGTGGGCGTGAATGGCAGACCCACTGTGGTGTGGTGGATGCACTGGTTCAGCCACTTGTAGGTGACTTTGTCGAACATTCGGAGCAGGGCATTCTCGCCACCTGCGAAACGCGGGTGGAACATCTTCCGTTCCGCCGCCGCGTCCTCAAGCGTGTTGACGAGCTTTCGTATCCCAACCGGTGGGCCCTTTCCGCGGCCATGCCTGCCGGGGTCCCACCAGTCCCGCTGAGCCTCTCTTCCAAACTCATCACGAAGCGCTTTCTCCCGACCGCTTACGTCATCGGCAACCGTGAGCGGCGGCCCCATGGCGGCCCCCCCGGTAGCGTCCCGGATGCGCTCCTTGTACAGAGCGATCGCCTCGCGCTGCCGTAGAAATCGGTCAACAAGCCAGTCGTGGTCGTCTTTGTTGTAGAGCAGCCAATGACCAACAATCATGTCCTCGAACAAGGTCCGACACAACATCGCTGCTTGCACCGCGAGACCGGCCCGCAGGAGCTTGCAAATGCCATCGAAGGTCCGACCTGACCTGGCGACGGTCCCGAAGATGAGAGCGCCGAAGTCGGTCTCCCAGGTGTAGACGGCTCTCTTCGTGAATACGAGCAGCTCCTCCATCGATTCGATCAGCTGATCGCGGGTTACACCGTTGCCAAGTTCTTCAGCGAGGTAGGCACTCGCTTTGTTCTCGTCCCTTTCGACGAACCCGTCCATCGTGGTTCGACATCCTGAGCGTGCTCACGGACGATTAGGGTGAACGGTGCTTGCGCTGGTGCCAAAGCGGTTGCTTCTGGGTCTCGCCCCCAGCTCCCGGCGGCGTCAAGCAGCGCGGGCCGCCTCGGCGTCGTCCTCGCTATCAAAGAAACCGATGAGCCCCCAGGATGCGCCGATTCCCAGCACGCTAGATCACTGGCTCTCGCCCGAGTGCTGGGCCAGCTTCACGCTCAGGCCGCAGACCAAGACGCCGCTGTCAGGAATTTCATTGGGCAGCGGATCGTTCTCGCTGCCCAAACGGAGCTGAACCGTGCCTGAGCGATACGGATTTCCCAAAGGCCCACAGCGGTGGTTTTCGGCTCTAAATAGCCGAAAAACGCATCTCAAACCCGATGACTACAAAACAGGTTCTCTGCCGGGAGAACTAGCCGGGGTGACCAGACCCCGCCGTATACTCGGCGGCAATGGATGCGGCGGATCAAAACCTCCTGACGGCACTCCTGCACGACGCCAACTTTTTGCTCGGCAGCGACGGTGTGGGGATCGACAACTGTGAGCGCGAGCTGGACCGCGTCAAGGTGATGATCCGTCTTGCCGAGGGAATTGCGAAACGGCAGCGCGATCGATGAAGACCGCGCGGCAGCTGCAGCTCGTTTCCACCTAGCTCACCGTCCCGCCGGACTCATACGGTGGCGCCCCGGCGGAGATCGACCACGAGCCGCCTTGCGACGCTCAACGGTTTTAGAGAAGGATGGAGGCTACCTAGTGAATGTAGCGATTTGCAGGACAAACGCTCCAGCCGAGATGCCGGCAGGAAGCTTCCCGGGAAGTTCGCGTCACGTAGGCGCACCCTGAAAGCTAGTGCGGGGCAGGTGCCTCGCCCAGACCAAGCTGCTCCGCCTCGACGGCTATATGGCGCGACTTGTGTAACCCGGGCTCGGATTTCACCACGCTGCAGTCCGAGCTGTCGCGCTGACAGCGAAGCCTTACAGACTCAGAAGGCCACCCATCGACGGGGGCGAACTCCTCCGCAAGCAGAGACGCGACCAGCTCGTCGTGCGTGGCGACAACGAGCTGTTTGGGTTGGGTCAGACGCACGAAGGCGCGCAGTGTGCTGATCAGCCCGGCCTGATTGGGAGCGTCGAAGACGGATGTCGGGTCGTCGAGCACGAGAACTTCCTGGCGCTCAGGGGGCTGCAGGAGATGTAGAGCCAAAAACCAGGCGATACCAAGAGCAGTGCGCTCGGCAGAGTTGAGGAGAAGGCGCGCATCAAGGTCAGCTTGTGAGGTAGCCAATCCGCCCAACACCACCTTTCGCCCCTTCTCCGGGACTAAGAGCGGCTTGAAGTACCACTCGAACCGCACGATCGAGGCCACTAGCTCTCGCACGACTGGCGCCAAGCGATCCTGAAGTAGTTGATTAACGAGTTTCTCGCTTGCGTTGAGGATTGGACCGGCATTCCGCATCTGGCGAGCAAGCTCGAATTCGCAAAGGCTGCCTAGCACGGCGTCGGCATGCCTATAGAAGTCCCGCGCTGGATGGCTTTTCAGATCGCGCCTCAGACCTTCCAGGGCGTCGATCTGCACCCTCAGTACTGCGCTTAACTCCTTCGCAGCGCTGTTGATTGCCGCAAGGTCGTTCGGCGGAGTCGCAAATCCCGCTTCGGAGTACACGTCATCAGAAACCATTGCGGTGGTAGATGGCCATCCCCCTGTCTGTGGGCGTCGTCCGAACTCTTCGAGCTCTGAGACCGGCGCCGTGAGCGCGGTTGCCTCCAACGAATCGGCGTACTCGCGCAAGCGCTGGGCCCAGGTAGCCTGGGGAATTGCCTCGGCATCGCTGCGAAACCGAGTCGCTGCATCACGCAGCGAGTTGGCATGCGCCAACCAGCGGATCGCAACGGCCTGGGCCAGCGGCGCCGGATTCGGGTCCTCCACAGCAGGAGTTTCGGCTGCCGGTGCCGACTTGCTCGTAATGTCGAGTAGCCGGCGCAGCGCGCCGAACGCCTCGCGCCTGGGACCACTCAGGGTCTCTATGTGGGCATCTGCCTCGTCAAATGCCTTAGCCACTTCGCCCGGTGCTGTCGGATTATCAAGAAGCTCAGCGATGATCGAATCAGTACGAATCAGGGCTGCGGTCACGTAATCGTCGCTCGGCCAGATCCGAATCTCATACGCTCCCGCTGAAGCTTCGGCAAGCGTCTCCTCGGCCCCAACCAGATCGTGCGTTGAGGGCAGCCGGCGCGCGAATTCTCCGCTCAGCGACTCCTTCAGGTGCTTGACAGCAATTGAGTCGCGTCGCTGCAACGGCGGAAGTCCGGCGTCAGTTAAAGCCGTATCGGCGGCACTCTTTGCGTCATCGAGCACGTTTTTTGCCCGCGCCGTGAGGTCAGGCATCCCGAGGCCGGTAGTTGTCACTAGCGCGCTGTAGCGGTCCTCGGGCGACTGGCTCACGAGAGCGGCAACGGACTCTTGCGTAAGTACGCAGCGTCCTAGCTCGGCGCGGGCCGAATCGGCGACGGCCACGACCTCCTGTCCGTCCGCATTGATCTTAAATCCCCCCTCCGCCATCCCGAGGTAGATGACGGGCGTACTCGTCGGCAGGAACTGATGCGGGCTTTCGCTGCGATGTGCCCGCCCAAATCAGCTCCATAGCCTCCAGCAGACTGCTCTTGCCCCCGCCGTTGGGGCCATGCACGATAGTGACTGGGGCAAGCTCTACGTCTGCCTCGCGGATTGAACGGAAATCGCGAACTGACAGTGTTCGCAGCGGGAATGGTGCCGGCAGCTCTGCTTTGTCCTCGTCGCCCGCTATCAGCCGATTGGCGAGATCCGCTCCCACATTCTCCCGGTAGGGGCTGAAGAGGGGGTCAAGTCCACTGGCGGCAGTTTGGACCTCGGCGCGAAGCAATTTCCAGAAGCGATTGAGGTCGGCTCGAGAGATCTCTTGGTCGCGTATCGTCCGGCAGCGAGGTAGCAGAGGGGCCAGAGCGTCGTCAAGGCGCTCGGGATGATTCACATCATCACGCCGCACGAGATTGAGATCGACTCGATTAAACAGTACGTAGTTGGCGACGAGATCCTCAGCCAGATCTCGCAAGCGGCGCCATCCGCCATCGTCAACCACCGCGATGATCACCGGTGAGCCGAAACCGGCCGGGCCATCTCCGGCTAGATCGTGACGCAGTCCTGCGCCGGCGAACAGGAGCTGTTGCCACTCAGCAAGGTCGGTGCTGTCCTCCATATCTGCGATCAGTGCGATCTGGGCTGTCTTGGCGTCCCATGCGACGCCGCTGACGAGCGGTAAGGGCTCGTCAAAGGCGACAAGTCCGCCTGCGCGTGTGTGGAAGTCCAACTCGGCAAGGCGATTGAGAATCTTGGCGACGCTCTCGCTCATGCGGGAAGGACGACCTCGGCGCCACTCTCGATGTGAACCCCGCGTAAGTCAGCAGCGGAGCCTCCGACCAGCACGCACTCCAGGTGGGTTGGGTGTCCCAGTATTCCTCGTGGGCGATCGATCCGGCCACCTGGCCGACAAGCGGCCATCAGCTCGTCGCGATCGAGTGCGACCGGCAGGTAGGCGAAACCGCGGTGGGTGATGAAGCCATGATCGCTGAGCGCGTGGCGAGTGGCCTCGTCCCCGCCGAACCCGAGCCTATTGCGAAGTTCGATGCGCATCTTGAGGGTTGCCGCGGTCGCGTTAGGGTCTGCCATAAGAGGAACGTATCCGCCTTCGGCAGCTTGCTCGAGATTTATCTTCTGGATGAACGCGTTATCGGAGCGCGGGCGAAGCAAATAGGTCCACCTAAGCATCACCGGCGCACTTATCGCCAGAGCCGCGAGCTGGGCGTCAATGGCCCCCGGCAGCCCATACGCGTGAGTCTCCAAGTGGGGCTCCAAGCCCAGGCGTAGGCTCTCTGCGAGCAGGATGAGGGCAGCAGCGGTGGTGGTGGTGGTGGTGGTGGTGCTGGAAACGTCGATTGCGGCCACCTCTCCGTCGTGCAATCTCCGCCCCCCGAGCCCGGAGTTAATCAGCCCGTGCAGTGTGGCCGTATTTGGTTGCCAGTCGATGACAACGACACGCGGTGGGCCCTCGGGCGGCACCGCGTTGTAGACCTCATTGAGAATGGTCTGTAGCTCGCCGTGAATCGTGGCATCCTGAGCAGCAAAGCCGATGAGGAGCAGCACATGCGTGCGAGCGCGATCCCGCAGGTGGTCCTGCATCCAGGGATCGTCGCGCCAGTTGGTCAGTTGGTCCTTGCGGATGATGATTGTCTCTGCGGCATGAGCCTCGTCCGTGGTTGCCAATTCGCGGAATCGCTCGGCGCAGCCATGTGCCTTGATGTAGGTCAATGCGCCGTCGCGCTGAAGCTCAAGGAAGCTCGCCTTATCTGCGATGACGGTCACGTGGTCGCTCCACTCACGACCAAGGCTGGTATGAGGACTCCGCAGGAACCCCTCGGCGAGGAGGGCGGCCTCCTTGCCGCAGTCGTAGTTGAACCCGATGACCTCCTTGAAAAGGTCCTCGCGAGCAAGACGGGCCAGCACCCGATAGACGCAGAAGTGCTCGCCCACTCGACTCGTCTCCGGCCACAGGTCGGGCTCAGGAAGCCCTATAGCGCGTACCACGGCCGTCTGGCTGGAGTGGTTGTAGATGGCCTGGGCCACTTCGGCAAGGTCCTGGTTGACGACATCGTGCGGCTCATATGTGGCGTCGCTCTTGTAGTCCGTGTAGAGGTCCACGCCAATGTCGCGGGCGAGACGCATACCGCAGTCATATGAGGCTCCGGCGCCAATGATCGGAAGCACCGGCAGACCCCTCAGCTGCCGCGCTAGCCTCCGAATCGCATCGACCTGATCAGGATCTAGTGCTGCAGCCTTTTCGAGGTGCTCCTGTAGCGGGTGCACCTGCGAACAGTCCATCGTCCGCACGGTCATCGCGTGCTGCTCGCGAAAATTGTCTGAGATGAGCGGGTGCCCGACACACAGACATCTCCTATCTCAATGTAGGCATGTCCTATACCCAGCGAGTCAAGCAGCTGAAGTCTTCGATCTGAGATCGGGCGGCTCGTGACAAGGCAGAGCTGGTCGTCTTGCGAGCCGAGAAACATTCGGTATTCGAGGAGCTGAGCAAGTCCCCCTCGCACCCTGTCCCGCTCATTTGTCAGCGTAATGCTCTTGACCTCGAACAGCGTTCGATACGCGGCGTGCCCATCTAACCGCCTGGCCATGAGATCAGTCGCTCCGGCGACCTCCTCGATGTCCATCCAGCCATTCTCGGCGAGCCAGAGACCGAAGTGTCGCAGTGTGGCTTGATGGGCTTTGTCCGCTTGCTCTGCGAGCACGTGCTGCCTGTCGGGGTCGCCTGAATGCCCTTTGGTGCGGACAGTTGCCGCTCGGTCCGGGTTGAATGGCCGGGCAAGATATGAAGAAGCGGTGCGGTGGCCAATTCGATCGGGAGCGTGTCGCTGCTGCGGTTTGTCCTGGATCCTCTGAGTCGGTGGAGCGACCCGAAGGCGGAACCTATAAAGCCGCCGGTCTTCTCTGCGTCGATCGGGAGCGATCGTCTCCCAATAGTCCACGCATTTCGCTTTGCCGCGAAACTTGAGGTGTCTCGGCCCAGCGTACTCAAAGAGCAGAAGCTCGCGGCGGTTCTCGGCAACATCTAGGTTCGCGCCGTCGAGGCGCTGATCGCCGTTAAGTCCGCGACCGGCGTAGATCAGATCGTCACCGTCCCAATAATCTCCGTAGTCGAATGACCTTCCGCCCTCAGGGTGAGTGATTAAAAGCAGTGTGCCGTACCTCGGACGAGGGACCATCCGTCCAGCGATTGCGAGGTAGTCCGGCGCAAAGCCGAAGCGGGCCCCCAGCTGCTCCCAGGTATATGCCTCCAGCAGTCGCAAGCTGGATGCTGGGTCGGTCCCCTCCGAGACGACTTCGAAGTCAAGCTTTGCGAGGGTCGCCCCTGAAGTCCGGCGACCCCCGGTGAACATGCGTGAGGGCAGTGGTCCTTTGTCAGGGTACTGATGCCCATAGGCCACACCAGAAATGGCCTTTGAATCATAAATGTTGCCTCGATATTGAACAAACCAGTTGCGGGCTCGACCGTAGCCATATGTTGTGAGAAAAGCGTCCCGACCTAGCCGATCGAATTCCTCGATGGCCTTGAGAACCGCAGCGCGGGAAGTGAGTTCGGAGACTGGCAAGTCCGGCGATCCTATCCCGAAAGGAACGGCAAGAAATCGCCCCTACGCTTGGAATCTCCCATCATGTCTCGTGTCTACGACCAAAGTAGAGTTCGACGGCGGGCAGGTCAGTGGATTTCAATTGCCCCTCGGCGTCGTGTTGTTCTTTGGTCGGGCTCTCAAGCGAGTGGGTCACTGATGGGTGCGCATTGACGAGCAAGTCCCGGAAGGTTGTCCAGTCCTCGGCAGAGGTGGGCACGTCGAAATAACGGTCGGGGAGCACCTGCGCAATGGTTCCTAATGCCAGACTCACGACCTCTGACCCGGGCGGTTTTGGACGATTCGCTAGTTCTGTGCACAGACGCTCTGCGAGGCTCGCCTGCCAGATCAGCTTGACGTCATCGGAGAGAACTCTGCGTTGTAGCCGCCAGTCTCCACGAGCCCACCACCGTGGCGAGACCGCGTTCGCATGGGTATCGATCACGGAGCACAGCCGTGGAGGAAGCCGCGTGCGCAGGAAGTCCGCGCGCTCGTAGGCCGCTAGACGACCGAGGGCCTCCGCTGTTACAGGACGACCGCGGTCCCCAAGAATGACCCGCGCAGCATGAGTTGGTACGGGGAAGCAGTAGTCGTCTAACAGGTCGGATAGGGAAGCCGCCAAGGAATCGGGACGCCTGGCCCTCCGAGTGTTTACGTCCATAGCGGAGAGACTAGCAGATAGCTAAGCGTAGAGCTCAATTGCCATCGGATGTCGGAGGTCAATCTGTGACGGCAGGCTCGAGGTAAGTATCGAGTCTTCCAATCGCCTCAGCCTCATTCCCCGGCATTAGGTGCCCATACAGGTCATAGGTGGTCGCCACTGAGCTATGCCCAACGTAAGTTGAGAGCACCTTCGCGTTGACGCCGGCCGCGATCAGCAGCGATGCGAAGGTGTGGCGGCACTCATGCAAGCCGATCCCCCGTAGGCCCGCCGCCTTCCATGCACGTCGTGCCCACCGGTTGATCGACGCCGGGTCAAATGGCTTTCCCTCGGCTCTGCAAAAGACGAGTTCGATCCCGGGCTCGACCCGGGTTGTGTGCTCGAGTAGGTGATCACGCAGGATCCTTGCAATCGGCACGACTCGGCGCCCCGCCTTGCTCTTGGGCTCGATGAATCCCTCGTGTGGATCCCAGGCGCGGATAACGTGGATTCGCGCTGAGGACCAGATCGACCTGCTCCCACCCGAGCGCCCGCAGCTCGCCGAGTCGCAGCCCGGCGTAGAGCGCAGTTGCCCACAACGCGCGGTCGACCACCGGAAGCGCCGCAAGCAGCGCCTCAGCTTCGGCGGGTGATGCCACTCGCTCGCGCCGGCCTGTAGCTGCGGGCATCTCGAGGCCCAGGGTCGGGTTCATGGCGACCTGGTCTCGGGCGAGGGCGTAGCGGTAGATCACCCGCAATGGCATGAAGGCATTGCGGGAGCTGGAGGGGTCGGCTCCCCCGGCGAGGATCCGGTCGACGAATGCCTGCAGATCCGAGTGGCGAACGTCGCTCAGCTGCCTTGGGCCAGGCTCGGGGTAGATATGAAGCCGGAGGCTCTGCTCATAGCCGCGGATCGTGCTCGGCTTGTAGGGATGGCCGGATCGATTGCGGATCGCGCCCTCCCTGGCGCCCTTCAGCCAAGCCTCGCCAGCTTCGCGGATCGTGGTCGCTGTAGGCGCCCGGAACGCTCCCTTGCGTGATGCTGAGCGCGCATCGTCGCGCCACCCTTTGGCCCTTGCGCTTCTCTACCAGGCGCTCGTATTCGGCGGCCTTCTCGGTATTGCCCCAGGAGACCCGGCATCACGGCCTCTTGGGCAACTTGGCGATCGACTGGTGAGGATGAGACCAATTCAGCTCTCGCAGCAACGAACCATCGAGCCTAGCGTTTCGCCGGTTGAGGTTCCCATTCTGTTGCGTCTACGTCCATAGCGATAGCGTCACGTCCCGCTCGCAATGATGGCAACGCAGGATAAGTCAAGCTCGTCTCCGCGAAGACCACCGGCACAGCATGGGCTTTCCCCCGCGCTACGCTCTCCCAATGACCGAGGAGCAGGCAAAAGCGCAGTGTGGCCGCTTCGCGGCCGAGCACCCCGATCGTGAGACTCACCGCTGGGTTCCCGTCGGCAAAGGTGGAGACGAGTGGACCGTCGCAAAGATTGGCTTTGCACCCGCGATTGAAGCTACATCGACCGAGGTACGAGCCCAGGAGCGCCCGTCTCCTGAGGATCCACGGTCCAAAGTCCCTTGGCAGAACCGCCCGTCTGGCATCGCCTAGCGGGATCCCGACCCGAGTACTACGGATAATCTGCCCGTCGTCATGCTCATGCGGCGATGGCCAAGTACGTCCTCGCCTACAACCGCCAGTGGCGAGAGAAGTTCGCCGATCGCAGGAAGCGATCGAGTTTGTCGCGAGACGCCGGAAAATTCGCTTTTTCGCCCTGGGAGCGGGAAGTCGGACTTGATGCAATACCTGCGACTTGGTGACCAAAAGTGGTGACCACGGACCAGTGCTCGAAGTTCCAAGCAACATAAAATCCAGATATTTGCAGGGATTTTATTAGAGCCCGCCTCCGGAATCGAACCGGAAACCTCCTGATTACAAATCAGGTGCTCTGCCAATTGAGCTAGGCGGGCTAGTCTCTAGATTTTCGGCTCTAGAGGAGCAGTTTCCTGGGTCGCATTGTCTTTGCTCCCAAGCCTTCTACGTGGTCATTTTGAGTTTTGAGGCCCAATCGAGTGCCGCATCGAACACATCCAAACCGGGCCGAGACGACCGTTCTCGTCCTCTCACGCCTTAGCGTAGTCAACGGACCCCGATCGAGTGACAACATGTTCTCCGACAGCTTTGTGAGCCACATAGGCGGCTCAACTGAGTGCGACCGATACAGCGATCGTCGCCGTCACGCTGGCGTCGGTCGGATTGACCCGATGCCCTCTCAACGTCGCCGCTCTCTCGCTGGTTGCCTCGGTTGGGGTTGTCGACGAAATGAAGCCTCGCCGAGGCCTCTTGACTCTGCGGCCTTGCAGAGGCGAGAGGTCGGAGGTGCGCGCGTCCAGGTAAAAATCAGCTGTTCGGTCGGTTGAGCTTGACCGGCAAGCTGCCGAATATAAGGAAGGAATGGAGACAGCAAAATTCCGTTTCCTAGGACCCGAGGAGGGAGCACTTCTCAGCGAGGCGATCAAAAGCTCCTACGGGGATACCTATGACGTGCGTTGGGTATATGACCCTGCCGTGGTATCGGCCAGGCTTGCCGCCGGCACCTACGTGTCCTGCATTGCCGAATCGCCGCGCGGGGAACTGCTCTGTCACGAGGGGATGAGCCTGACATGCACCACCGACGCCGTGGGTCACTCTGGTCAGGCCGTGACGATGCCCAGCGCACGAGGCCAGCACATTTTCACCCGCACCAAGCGCCACCTGATGCAATGGGCGCAAGCAAGAGGGATGTCGGGTATCTACAGTGAGGCGACCGCCGCACACGCCTTCAGCCAGCTTGCCAACCTCGAGCTGGGAGCCCATGAGACGGGCTTTTTGCTCGGCTGGATCCCGGCCAGCGTCTCAAACAATGCCGCCGGGGATGCTCGCCGCAGGCGCCGTTCCGCGGCGCTTTTTTACAGCAAGCTCAACAACGGCCAGGAGCGAGCCGTCTATGCACCAGCGCGGCACCATGAAGTCGTCGCTCGCACGCTGGATCTCTGTCAACTCCGGGGCAAGTTGGCCTCACCGTCACCGACTGCCCGGCTGGAGCCGCGCAGCGTTTTAGGAGTCGATATCGATGCCGACCACAACCTCGCGTTGCTCACAATCCATCTCCCTGGGGCGGATCTGCAAGAGGCGATCAGCGCCGAGCGCCGTCACCTCTTTCACCGCCTCGGACTCGATGCGGTCTACGTCGACCTACCAATGCAGGTGCCGGCCACCGCTCTGATCGCCGAGCATCTCGAGCAACTCGGCCTCTCCTACGCCGGGATCTTTCCCAACCATCTTTGCGACGGCGACGTACTACGGATGCAGTCGCTTCACCGAGTACGGATCTCACCCGCGGATGTCACGATCGCTTCCGAACATGGTCGCGACCTTCTCGATTACGTGCTCGCCGACCTGCCCGAGGCGAATCTCGCCGTCTGAGAACCGGGCCGTCCTAGAGCGGAACCTCACGCGAGGCCAGATGAGCACCGACCTTGCGCTTGACCCGCTGCAGGGCATTGTCCACGGTCTTGGTGTCGCACTCGATTCGCTCGGCGACGATCTCATAGGAATGGCCGTCTAGGTAGAGGGAGAGGACGCGGCTCTCGAGGTCAGAAAGGACGCCAGAAACACCGGAGAGGCAGGAGACGAGACTCTCCAACTCTTCGGCGGCAATCACCTGGTTGACCGGGTCAAACACGGTGGGACCAGCGAGGATCTCATCCAGAGTCGTTTCAGAATCACCAGCAGCAGCCGGTGTCTGGCTGAATGAAACGTATTGATTGAGCGGCGTGTGCTTGTTTCGGGTCGCAGTCTTCACCGCGGTGATGATCTGACGGGTGATGCAGAGCTCCGCGAAGTTGCGAAAACTCGACTCACGATCCGTTCGGTAGTCCCGAACCGCCTTATAGAGACCTAGAAGGCCCTCTTGAATCAGGTCATCGGATTCGCCTCCCAAGAGGAAGTAGGAGGAGGCCTTCAGCCGAACAAAGCCACGGTAGCGTCGGACTATCGCATCGTAGGCGTCGGGCTTTCCTTCCTTGGCGAGGGCAACCAGATAGTGATCATCAAGCTCAGGTTGAGAGTTAGTCTGATGGGGGCGAGCAGCTACTGAACGACGTCCGGAAGGAAGTCGCATTTCCTGCGTAGGCGTAGATAGAGCCACAGATCCTTCTCCTTGTGAAGGGTCGTGGCGCCGTTTACCTCCCCTGAGGCGCCCTATGGACTGGGAGAGCTCAGACTCAAGCTGAGGTTCACCCTTTATCGGGCCTAAGTTTACGGCCGAACGGAGTTCTGTCAACCCCGAACTGAGGTTCGTGCAACCGCCGTTGCATTTGCTTGCCGCGACCTGCGATCGGCAAGCGGCGCAAATCGGCGGGCTCGAGCAGGTTTGCACTCCTCCGCCCGGCGATCGGCGTGCCCGCCCTATTCGGATCCTATTCGCTGGCGAACTGCCTCAAAGAGCAAAGCGGCGGCGGCGGCTGAGACATTCAGGGATGCGATCCGGCCTGCATGGGGTAGGGCAATCAGCCCGTCACAGACCGCAGCAACCCGAGGGCGAATCCCCGCGCCCTCGCCCCCCAAAACGAGCACGGTTGGGCCGCTGAGGTCGACCTCCCATGGCGTCTTTTCGGCCCCAACCTCGGCCCCCCAGATCCAAAAGCCCGCCCGCTTTGCCTCACCCAGCCAATCGGCGAGGTTGCGAGCTCGAGCGATCGCGATCTGCTCCACCGCTCCAGCCGATGCCTTGCAGGCTGCCGCCGTAACCTCGGCGGAGCGTCGGTTTGGAATAACGATGGCCGCCGCGCCCGCGCACTCTGCGGAGCGACAGACTGCGCCCAGGTTGCGTGGATCCTGAACCTGATCGAGGGCAAGGAGAAGCGCGCCGGGCTGTTGCAGGACAGCGCCAGGGTCAACGTAGCGATAGGGATCAACCTCCGCTACAAGGCCCTGATGATCAGCTGAACCACAGAGGCGCTCGAGCTCTTGGGCCGAAGTCTGCGGAGCCTGCCAGATTTGGTGGACTCGCCGTGGGCCTCGCTTCGCCTCCGCAATTGGCCGGCGACCGTAGATGATCTGGCCCGTCTCGACCACCTATCCCTTACGAACGAGTCGCGCTCCGCCGGCGGAGTCGCGAACCTCCCAGCCGAGCTCGTCGAGATCGGCGCGGATCTGATCGGCGCGCCCAAAGTCCCTGGCTGCGCGAGCTGCCTGACGCTCTCGCAGCAGCTCCTCGGCCTCCGGGTCCGCTGTCACATCGACCTTGGTGAGCGAACCGAGGCCCACCAACTCGAGCATCTCAGCCAGGGCGGCCGGAGCACCTCCCAGCTCTCGTCGGTTTGCCTCAGCGAGAAGCTCAAAGACCTCGGCCATCGCTTTAGGAGTGTTGAAATCCTCGGCCAAGGCATCGCGAAAGCCGACCAGGCGCGCCGTGACGAACTCTTCATCCTGCAAGTCATCTGCGATCCCAGGCCGATGTGGATGCTCGCGGAAGAAATTTCGCAGCCGCTTAACTCGCATCGATGCCTGTTGCAATTGCTCGGCGTCGAAGGTCAGAGGCTGACGATAGTGACCGGAGATCAAGTAGTCCAGGACCGCCTCACGTCCGCAGCTCTCAAGCGCCTCAGAGAGCTGAAAAATATTGCCCCCTGATTTCGACATCTTGGCGGCCTTTGACTCGATCATCCCGTTGTGCATCCAGATTTGGGCAAACGGGCGCCCCGCCGCCTCCGACTGAGCGATCTCGTTCTCGTGGTGGGGGAAGATCAGATCAGATCCGCCCCCGTGAACGGCAAAGGAGGGTCCGAGCTCGGCCTCGGCCATCGCCGAGCACTCGATATGCCAGCCTGGTCGCCCCAAACCCCACGGTGAGTTCCAGCTGGTGTCCTCGTCGTCCTTGTGGGCCTTCCAGAGCGCGAAGTCAAGCGATTTCTCCTTCAACGAGATCGAGCCGGCCTCCTCTCCCTGATCCATCTCCGCCGGGTTGCGGTTGGAGAGCTTGCCGTAGCCATCGAAACTTCGAACCCGAAAGTAGACGTCCCCGCCACTCTCATAGGCATGGCCCGAAGCGATCAGCTCGACGATCAATCCAACGATCTGCTCCATTGTCTCGCTCGCCAGCGGCTCTGCATCGGGTCGGCCGATACCGAGCAAGTCCGTGTCTATGAGGTAGGCGGCAGTCATCCGAGCTGCGAAACGCGGCGAAGGCTCCCCCGCCTTTCTCGCCGCTTCATAGATCTTGTCGTTTACGTCGGTGATATTGATCACCAGCCGCACCCGATATTCCAGCGAGCGAAGAAAGCGGGCAAAAAGGGAAAAGATGACGAACGGTCGCGCGTTGCCGATGTGGATCCGGCTGTAGACGGTGGGCCCACAAGCGTAGATCCCGATCTCGCTACCGGGATCGAGCGCTCGAAGCTCTCCCGTCAGCGTGTCCCTTATCCGTACCTCGTGCATGGTCTGATGCTAATCAGCCAAGGAGCCGTGACTGGACTCCCGCGTCTAGAAGGTGCGGTAGCCCGAGGTGGAGGCGGGGGTTTTGTTGCGCGCCCAAGTCGGAGCGGTCTCCTCCGCGGCCGCCAAAGCCTCCCTCTTAGCCTTTTTGGCGCTCGCCTTGATCTCCTCCTCGGCGGCCTCTCGGGCGCGTTCCTCGCGCCGTTCTGCCTGAACGCGGATCCTGTCTGACTCAGCCTGGAGTTGATTCTCTGCCCGCGCGCGGGCGAGATCGGAGGCCTCGAGCTCAACTTTCTCGATTAGCTTGCGAACCCGATCCTCGGCCTCGCGCCTCACTTCCTCGGTTCCCTCCATCACCCGGCGCTCGACTTCTGTCTCCAACCGTACGGCGCTCTCACGCGCCTCGGTGGCCGCTGTCTCCGCGTCAGCCGCGCGCTGCTCGGCGGCGGCCACACGACGATCGGCTTCCAGTTGTGCCTTCTCGCGAGCCTCTTCAATCCTTCGCTCCGCTTGGCGCGTCAATTTGCTGAGCGACTCGGTCAGCGATTTCTCGGCGTCGGTGCGGGCAGCTGCCAGCTCGAGCGCTAGCGCCTCGCGTTCGCGCTCGATTTCGCGCCGCAGTCCCTCAAAGGCATCCTCTGCACGATCCCTCGCCTCTTCGGCGCGTCCAACCCGAGCCTCGGCCTCGTGCCTTTTGACGCGCTCGGCACTGATCCGTGCACGCCCCTCCTCGCCAAGTTTGCGAAGCGTTGTCAGCGCCCTTTGCTTTAGCTCAGCACGAACCTCCTCGGTCCTGCCTTCAGCCTCAGCGACCCGCTCCTCGCTAACACGAACCCATTCCAGAGCCTGCTCGGCGATGCCGCGCACCGTCTCCCTCGCCTCGCCTACCGTCTTCAGCTGAACCGCGGGTTCTCCCATGTCTCCGCCAACCTACTATGCGCACCGGAAGCGACGCCACCCAGGTGCAGATCGAAAAAAGCGCAATTTGCGCTGCCTCAAGGCGACCTCTCGGCCTTTTCCTCGCGCAGTTCGCGCTTCAGGATCTTGCCGGTGGCGTTCCGCGGTAGCTGATCGAGAAACTCAATCTCACGAGGAGCCTTGTAAGTGGCGAGATTGGCCTTGACATGGTCCCTTAGTTCAGCTTCGGATACCTCGGCCCCCGCAACCATCACGACAAATGCCTTAAGCCTCTGACCAAACTCCTCATCAGGAACCCCGATCACCGCGGCCTCCACAACCGCCTCGTGATCGGCGAGCAGATCCTCGACCTCGCGGGGGAAGACATTCTCACCTCCAGAGACGATCATCTCATCGTCGCGACCGTCGATAAAGAGCCTGCCTGCAGAGTCGATATGCCCGACATCGCCACTGGAGAGGAGCCCATCGATCGCCTCCTTGCCCCCACCCCCGGTGTAGCCCTCAAACGACATCTCATTACCGACGAAGATCCGACCGACCTCGCCGCGGGGCACTTCGCCCCCGTCTTCACCGTAGAGCCTGACCGCGGTGCCACGCGGCGCTCGCCCGGCGGTGCCGGGGGCGGCCCGCAGGTCCTCGGGTGTCGCCACGGTTGCATAAGCAACCTCGGTCGAACCGTAGAGGTTGTAGACGTTGTCGCCGAAGCGATCCATCCAATCTGTCGCTAGCTCTCCGGGCAGGGCCGAACCCGACAGCGAGGTGATCCGCAGGGAAGAGAGGTCATACCCCGCCAAGGTCTCCCCGGGGAGCTGGAGGATGCGTTGGATCATCACCGGAACCGCCGCCAAAACCTGGGCGCTGCTTTCCTCGATAGCGCGCAAAGTGTCCTCGGGGTCAAAACGACGGCGCAGGACCATGGTCGAGGCGGTCGGCAAGCTGATTACGAAGTGAAAGAAACCCCAGGAATGAAAGAGTGGGGCCGCAATCACGATCGTCTCGCGTGTCCGAAACGGAATCCTCTCGATCAGAGCGGCGATCGCAAGCAGGCCGTCTGGGCTTGAACGTTGCGCCCCCTTCGGTGTCCCGGTTGTGCCCGAGGTGAGGATCACGAAACGCGGTTTATCGGGAGGCGGCCGCAGGTCAGATTCATCGCCCCCAACGATCAACTGCTCGAGCGTCGGCTGATCCGGCGTCTCGGCGTCAGACCAGGCGATGACGGGAGCGATGCTCGGGTCAACACCCTCAAGCAATCCGGCGAACTCTTCGTCATAGACCAGGGCCTTGGGGCGCTCGCGCCTTGTTACCTCGACAAGCTGGGGCCCGGCGAACATCGTGTTGAGATACAGAGCGCTAGCCCCGAGCTTGGCCGCAGCTAAGGTCGCCTCTAGGAAGCCGCGATGGTTCCGACACATGATCCCAATCCCATCCCCGTAACCGACTCCCATCTCTGCAAAGGCGTGGGCGAGGGCGTTGGAGCGACGGTGCAGACGCTCCCAACTGAGAGACCCACGCTCGTCGATTACGGCGATCTCGTGCGGGTGATGGATCGCTGCGATGGCTACCCCGGTAGCCGGGGAGGCCCCCCAGCGAAGGAACGTGATCCCAATCCTCGTCGCCTTGCTTGGCCGCATCGGAGCCAGGATTCCCGCTTCGTGCAGAATCTTTACCTCAAAGGCAGCATCGGAGAGCGACTCACCCGCGCTTGAGAGGATCGAGCTGAGCTTCCCCATCGGAGCGGGAAGCCTATTGCCTATTCAACCTCAACTGAAGCGACCGCTAGGCAGGCGACTCCCTCACAGCGCCCGATCCAACCCATCCCCTCATTGCTCGTCGCCTTGACGCTGACGCGTGCAGAGGTGACCGCGGCGAGGATCCGCTCCATCTCGGCCCGATAGGGCGCCAATCGCGGCCGCTCGCAAACCACCGTCACGTCGATATTGACGATGCGCCCGGAGATGGTGCCAACGACGGTGCGCAGCAGATCGATCGAGTCAGCACCGTGCCAAATTGCCTCCTCATCGGGGAACAGGGTTCCGATGTCGCCAGACCCGGCGGCGCCGAGCAGGGCATCGATCACCGCATGAGCAAGGACATCGGCATCGGAATGCCCGGCCAGGCCGCGATCGTGCTCGATCTCGACCCCGCCCAGAACCAAGCGCCGCCCCTCGGCGAACCGATGGCTGTCATAGCCAATCCCAACCGGGCTCATTGGGCTCTCGGTGTCATTGCGTCGATCGACCCATGCCTGCTTGCCTTCATGCCTGATCCTTTCCGATCGCCGAGCCAAGGGGCTCAAGCCGACGAGAGCGCCGATCGAAGACGCAGATCTCCTTGACCCCTAGTGCTTTGAGGAACTCGATCGCTTGCTGGTAGCCATAGCCCACCTGCGCCGGCAGGTGGGCATCGGAGGAGAGGGCGAAGTCCACCCCCGCGTCAACGCACATCTCCGCGAATTCCGGTGCTGGGTAGATCTGATCGACTGGCTTTCGAAGCCCCGCCGTTGAAACCTCAACAGCGATTCCGCTCTCGGCGATCGCTTCTACGGCCGGCTCATAGAAGTGTCGGAGATCACGGTCGGGCAGGGCTCGGGCGCGTCCCCAAACCTTGACCAAGTCAGGGTGAGCGAGGATGTCGAAGAGTCCTGATCTAGCGCACTTCGCGAGAGAGTCGAAGTAGGAATCCCAGATTTGGTCAGGACTGGCGCCGTCCTCCCAGATGTCCCAGCCGCTGTGATCAACCGCACGCTCACCGAGAAAGTGGACCGAGCCAACGACGAAGTCGAAGTCGCGGCTATTCAGAAGGGAGGCCGTTCGGTCCTCTGCCCCTGGGATGTAGTCACACTCCAGCCCGAGCCTGAGCGGGGTGCCGCGAACGAACCCGCAGTAGGCGTCGAGGTCATCGCTGGCATTTGCCTCCCAAAATGGGTGGCGCCAGAGCTCCAGGGCTTGGGTGAAACGGTAAACGTGCTCGGCAACTCCGATCTCCTCGATCCCAGCCCCGGTCGCCGCGGCAAGGTAGCGCTCGACATTCGCGGCGGTGAAGTAGTGCTGGGCTGAGGTGCCGTTCTCATCCGGGCGCAGGTGAAGGTGATAATCGGTAAGCACAGCCCCTCACGCTAGCGACCCCGCCTAGACTGGCGTCAGATGCCGCGAGGGCGCCAGCTCCTTTACCTGCTGCTCGCCTTCGCCGGCGGGGTCCTGATCGCCGAGCTCCTCGGTGCGATTAACCTTGGTACCGCGTTTGGGGTTGGCCAGGTCTGCTTCGCTTTGGTGCTGATCTGGGTATTGCTGCGAACCTGAGCTAACTTAAGGCTCTTCCCAGGAGCATCTTCTCGGCGATCATCAGGTCAAGCGGCGTCGTCACCTTGAGGTTTGGCGCGATCGAGGGATGGATAAGAACCCGGCCACCCGCCGCCTCGACCAACATCGCCTCATCGGTCGCGATGCCTGCGCGGTGCGCCCCCTCAGCAAGCGCGACGCGCAATGCCTTGACCCGAAAGAACTGCGGCGTCTGGGCCGACCACAAGCAGCTGCGATCAAGGGTCGAATCGACGATCAGATCTGGCCCCCAAGACCCCGAGTCAGTGCTGACCGCGGTCGGCTCCTTTGCACGCTTGATCGTGTCGACGACGGGCGCCGCCGCAATCGCGGCATCGGATCGGGGATCTGCTTCCAGCGCGGCGAGCAGATCGATGATCGACGCGGCTGTGATCAGCGGCCTCGCCGCGTCGTGGATCGCGACAACGGATGTCCGCACCATGGCCAGAGCATTCCTCACTGACTCCGTGCGACTCTCACCGCCGGCGACAACCACGAGGTCATCGCCGCTCACCTGATCGAGGTGACCGAGAGGAGCCGCGACGACGATCGAGGCGACCGACGGCACTGCGCGAAAGGCAGCGATCGACCAATCGATCATCGGCCGCCCCGCCAACCCAACGAAGGCCTTCGGGCCGCCGGCTCCGAGCCTCTCCCCGGAACCGGCGGCCGCGATGACCGCTGTCACCGACCCAGCCGCGCTGCTAGGCCGTGGTGGCGAAGCGCTCCTCCAGGAGGCCATCGAGATACTCCTCGGCGCCCTCCTCGTCCTTGTCGAGCGCATACATGAACTCCGAGGCGAGAATCTTCTTCGCCCGCGTATACATCTGCTTCTCGCCGGTCGATAGCCCCTTCTCCATCTCGCGAATCGCCAGGTTGCGGACAACCTCGGCAAGCTCGAACACGTCACCGGTCTTGATCTTCTCGCGGTTGTACTTGAAGCGCCGGTTCCAATTTTTTGGCATCTCTGAGACGTCATCGGTAAGGACGTCAGTGACTTTTTTGATCTCCTCCTCATCGATCACGCGCCGCAGCCCTGCCAGGCCAGCGTTTTCGCAGGGGACCATCACGGTGAGTTCGTTATGAAGGATCTTGATCGTGAGGTAGTCACGCTCAGAACCCATCAACTCTCGCGACTCTTTCTTCAGCACGAGGCCGGCTCCGTGGTGGGGGTAGACGACCTTGTCACCCTCCTCGAAGTCACAGACGTAAACGACGTCCTCCTCGAAGCCTGCCTCGATCGCCTCATCTAGCTCGGGAATCGCTTGCTCCTTTCGGTTCAAGACGGCGCTCATCGCCGTCAACTCTGTAGGTACCTGTCGACAAGGTCGACCTCCTGCAGTCTGCGCAGACCCTCACGGATATCCTTGGCCCGAGTGGGCCCGACTCCGTCGACGGCCTCGAGGTCGGCGTCGGAGGCCGCAAGGACCTCCTCCAGCCCGCCGAGCTCGTGGATAATCTTCTGGACGACAAGCTTGGGGATTCGGGGGATTCGGCCCAACACGCGGTAGCCTCGCGGCGCAACCGGGAAGTCAAGCGTGTTCATCTTGCGGTCATATCCCAAGAGCTCGGCAAGTCGACCGAAGTCGAGCACGTCTTGGTGGGGCATGCGGGCCAGCGATTGCAGCACGGAGGCGAGATTTTCCTCGGAATCCTCAACCGAGTAATCGCGGACCAGCGCCGTCTTGTCGGCGGCGACGCCAACCATTGTCTCCTCTAGCTGCATCTCTATAAGCCGCCCCTCGGTCCCGAGCTCAACGATGTAGCGCTCGACCTCAACCGCCATCCTGGTGACCAACTCGGCTCGCTGTAAGACGGCGAGCACGTCATACAGAACGCCCCCGCCCTCGAACTCGAGCACGGTGAGTCGGCCGGAGACCTGATCGAGGCGGTCGCGGTACTTATCTAGCGTCGCCAGGCCCTGGTTGGCCTTGGCGAGCACCGCGGGGATGTCTTGGAGAATGTACTTCGTCCCCTCCACATAGAGAGAAACGACGTCGCGACGCTGGGAGATCGCAATGACTAAAGCATCGGTCTGTTTGGAAACGCGCTCGGCAGTGCGATGGCGGGTGCCGGTCTCGGAGGAGAGAATGGTCGGATCGGGCATAAGCTGGACGTTGGCCCAAGCGATGTTGGTGGCCTCGGCGTTAAGGACTATCGCTCCGTCCATCTTCGCCACCTGGTAGAGCATCGCCGGGCTGTAGTCGATATCCAGTCGAATACCGCCCGAAAGCAGATGGGAGACGTCCTCAAGATCGCCAACGACGATCAGGCCGCCGGTCCGTGAGTGAACGATATTGTCGATCCCCTCGCGCAGTGCGCTGCCAGGAGCGACGACGTCCAGTGCTCTGACGAGACGGGGATCCTGTCGTTCAGACAACTCGTGAAGCTCATTGCCTGACAAAGAATCCATCTCCATTTAGGATGACAAAAGGCGCTCTGGAATGCGGTCCGGTGAAATCCGTGTGGAAAGGTCGGGATAGGATTTGTCAAGCGCACGCCGATCGAGCATCAATTCCAGCCTAAAGATGAAAGCGACGGTGATGGCGATGATGGTGAAGCTGCGCGCCAGGGGGGTCTCCGGCCACGGCGGGGTCTGGCCCGGTCGGGTCGACATTGCGAACAAAACCCCAGGCGAGCGCGGCCCCGATCCCACAAAGCGCTGTGGGGACCCAGGTCGAGGCACCGAGAGCCACGGCAAAGGAGCTCCCCCCGCTCTGCAGCGCGTGGATTACGGCACCGACCGAGGCTAAGGCAATCGCGCCAGCCATCACCCGGTCCATCGCCAGCACCCCCGATGCGATGCCAACCTTCTCAGGTGGCATCACAGCCATTGCCGCGGTCGACATCGGCGCATAGACCAGGCCAAGTGCGATGCCAAAGGCCAGGTATCCGCAAAGCAGAACCCAATATGAAGTGCCAGTTTCGAGCTGAGTCAGAATTACCAAACCAGCCACCCCACAAAGCATTCCGGTACTCATCAGCTCTCGGGCGCCAAAGCGAGCTATCAAGCGACCCGAAAAGGGCGAGATCAAAACCATCGGCACCGTGACCGGAAGGATCATCAGGCCACTGAGGATCGCAGAGTGTCCGCGAACCTCCTGTAAATATTGAGGCTGAAAAAACATCACGCACCAATAGGCGCCAACTAGAGCGAAGGCGGCTGCGCTGGCGCCAAAGTAGGGACCGTTCCGAAACAGCGAGAACTCCACGATTGGTCCGGAAACGTGATTCTCGATCCGCCAGAAACCAAACAGGCACGCCAGTCCGAAAAAGCCGAGGATTAGGGCAACCTGCTCGCCCCAGACGCGGCCTTGGACCAAAGCCAAGACGACGGCGGTGAGCCCGAGGCTGAGCGCTGCGAGCCCCCTGAGGTCGACCCGCCTCCCCGCAGCGGGGTCCGTTGACTCGGTGGCCGCGAGAGCGGTGATTACGATCCCAGCGGCGGCAATTGGCAAGTTGATCCAAAAAATCACCCGCCAATCGATTTCGACCAGCGCCCCACCGACGAGTGGCCCGATCGCAAGGGCAAGGGCTGAAATCGCTGCCCAGATCCCCAAAGCGCGTGCCTGCTTTCCGCCGGGAAACGCGTTGCAGACGATCGCCAAGGAGAGGGGCAACATCGGCGCCGCCCCGATCCCCTGCGCCAACCTGCCAATGATCAGGACCAATTCGCTTTCGGCCGCTCCAGAAAGAGCCGAGCCGAGGGCGAAAAGCACCATGCCGGCGAGAAACAGCCGCTTGCGCCCGAACATGTCTCCGAGCCGCCCCGCGGTTACGACAAACACGGCTACCGCGAGCAAATAACCGTTCATCACCCATTGCAGCCCAGATCCGCTCGCTCCAATGTCTCGCCGGATACTGGGCAGGGCCACGGCAACCACCGTAGAGTCGAGCATCAGTAAAAAGAGGCCCGCGCAGGTGCCGATCAGGGTCCACCAGTGCCGACTCATCGCTGTAGGCTATGGCGAAGCGCCGACGCAGTCTCAGCGACTCCGGGTGCCGGCAAGATCGTGCTCGGGATCAATTCCCCAACGGCGAGCGAGTTCGACCAGGGCCGGGGAAATACCCCAGCGGTCAGGACGCTCCTCACCCTCGTGCAGCGGGCTAGCGCCCTTCAGGGCCATGCAGCCGGTGTTGTCGCCCAGCGCCCGAATTGCCGCCACGTCCTCATCGCCCAGACGCTGCTCGACCGGGAGCGCCACAAGTTCTGCCCGCTTCTCCTCGATCGGCCGGGCGTCTTCGCCAGACTCCTGGATCAGGGTCGGAACCACGCAATCGATCGCGCGAAGAGCGAGATTCCACTGACAGGCGAGCTGGATCGGTTTGAGTTCGCAGCGCTCCGTGATCGGGTCGAGCTGGCCCAACTTCTGCAGGCCGGCCTCAATCCAGCCGGCGGGACGAAAGGCCCGATGATCGCCGGCGGCGAGCTCCATTCCCGGGCGCAGATCTCCCCAAAAGAGGCCACCGTAGTCGACCACGCGAGTGATTACCCGAACGTCGTTGCGGGCGGCGGCCTCCAGGCAGAGCTCCCCCGGCCATGGCTCAAACGGATTCAGAATGATCATCGCCCAGTCGATCTGCGCTCCGAAGCGCTCCAGGCAGCCGATCAAATCGAGGGTGAACCCGTTAGCAGGTCCTGGCGCAATTCCGATCTTCGCCGTCAGGCCCGCCTCGCGAAGTGCCTCCATCCCCTCCCAAACCGCCTCGCTGCCATAGCCGACTCGATCGGGGTTGTGGAGGAGGAGCAGATCGAAAGAATCGACGCCGATTCTTTCGAGACTGCGCTCGGTGGCCATCCGCAGGTATCCGGCGTACTCATCGGCGCCGCGCAGGCTCCGGTCAGTGAAGCGGGGAAATCCGCGCGGACCGTCACGCTCGCCACGATAGAAGTCATGGCCTATCGCACCGATCAGGCAGTAGGCATCGCGCTTTGTGTCAACAAGGGCACGCCCGAGGAGACGATCGGCCTCTCCCTGACCATAGGCATCGGCGCTGAGGACGGTGTCGAGCCCAGCGCCAGGGCGAAGCAGAGCGACCAGACGATCCTCCTCGATCGCTTCACCGAAACGCAGGAATCTGCCCCCGCTCCAAGTGCCGATCGCGAGGCGGCCAGGCTCAGGCATTGGCTGCGGCGCTTAGGCTTCGGCGTCGCCCGAGGGCTGACTACCGCCGCCGTCGGAGACCTGATCGTCGTCGCCGTCCTTCTTGGCTCCGACTCCAACTTTCTCGGGCTCCGGCGCGGGCGCCAGCTTCTCGCGCGGCGGCTTTGCCGGCTCGAGGATCGTCAAACTCAGCGGGCGATCCTCCTCGTCGCCGGAGGCATCGCGAGCGACCATCACGGTCGAGCCCGGAGTCATCTGGCCCTGGCGCAAAACTTCGTCGGCGAGCGGATCCTCGATGTAGCGCTGGATCGCGCGGCGCAGCGGGCGGGCACCCATTGATGGGTCCCAACCCTTCTCGACCAGAAGATCTTTGGCTTCCTCGGTCAGCTCCAGCTGCAATTCGTGCTCTGCAACCTGAACCCGGACTCGAGCAATCATCAGCTCGATGATCTCTTTGACCTCCTCCTTGGCAAGCTTGTGGAAGACGATCACCTCGTCGATCCGGTTGAGGAACTCCGGTCGGAAAACCTTTTTAAGATCACTCATGATCCGGTTCTTCATGTCGTCATAAGACATCCCGGTCTCATCTGAAACTGTGAAGCCAATCGAGGTGTTCTTGGCGATCTCAGACGCTCCGATGTTGGAGGTCATGATCACGATCGAGTTGCGGAAGTCGACTGTGCGGCCCTGGGCGTCTGTCAGCCTCCCGTCCTCGAGTATCTGCAGGAGGATGTTGAAAACATCGGGATGGGCCTTCTCGATCTCATCGAGGAGAAGCACGCTGTACGGCTTGCGCCGCACTGCCTCGGTCAGCTGGCCGCCCTCGTCATAGCCAATGTAGCCGGGTGGGGAACCAACCAACCGACTCACTGCATGCTTCTCCATGTACTCAGACATATCGATCCGGACCATCGCCTCCTCATCGCCGAAGAGGAACTCCGCTAGCGTCCGCGCCAGCTCCGTCTTCCCGACGCCCGAAGGGCCGAGGAAGATGAACGAGCCAGCCGGGCGCCTGGGGTCCTTGATTCCTGCACGCGAGCGGCGGATCGCCTTAGAGACAGCGGTGATCGCGACCTCTTGGCCAATCACCCGCTTGTGCAGTTCCTCCTCCATCCGGATCAGTTTTTTGGTCTCAGCCTCGGTCAGCTTGAAGACCGGGATACCGGTCCACATGGAAACGATGTCGGCAATCTCCTCCTCTCCGACCACGGGGCGCTCACCGTTCTCGCCCTCGGCCCACTCATCCTCGAGCTGACGCTTTCGGGTCGTCAGCTGGCGCTCCGTGTCTCGCAGACTGGCGGCCTTTTCGAACTCCTGAGCCTCGATCGCGGCCTCCTTCTCGCGCCGCGTCGTTTCGATTTCCTCCTCGAGATCGCGGTACACGGGGGGCGCGCTCATCGACTTGATCCGCATCCTCGAGGCGGCCTCGTCGATCAGGTCAATCGCCTTATCGGGGAGAAAGCGGTCAGAGATATAGCGATCGGCAAGCTCGGCGGCGGCGGCCAGCGCGTCATCGTTGATCGTCACCCGATGGTGCTGTTCATAGCGCTCGCGCAGGCCCTCGAGAATCCTCACCGTGTCCTCGGCTGAAGGCTGGTCGACCTTGATCTGGGCAAAGCGACGCTCCAGAGCAGAGTCGCGCTCAAGGTACTTGCGGTACTCATCAAGGGTGGTAGCGCCAATCGTCTGCAGCTCACCACGTGCAAGCGCCGGCTTCAGGATCGAGGCCGCGTCGATTGCACCCTCGGCCGCACCCGCACCCACAAGGTTGTGCAACTCATCAATGAAGAGAATTATGTCCCCGCGCTGGGTGATCTCTTTCATCACCTTCTTGAGGCGCTCCTCGAACTCGCCGCGATACTTCGAGCCGGCCACCAGAGCCGCCAAGTCGAGGGTATAGATCTGCTTATTCTTCAAAAGCTCTGGCACTTCGCCCTTGTTGATGCGTGCGGCAAGGCCCTCGACCACTGCGGTCTTTCCCACCCCGGGCTCTCCCAACAAGACCGGGTTGTTCTTAGTACGACGGGAAAGGATCTGCATGATCCGCTCGATCTCGGTCTCGCGACCAATCACCGGATCGAGCTTTCCCTCCTCGGCCAGCTTGGTCAGGTTGCGGCCAAATTGATCGAGCAGCTTTGAAGACTTTTTTCCCTCGCCCTGACCGCCTGCGCCCGACCCCTGGCGGCGCCCTCCGGGGCCCGAAAGCATCCGGATCACCTCGTTGCGGATCTTGTCGGAATCGGCGTCAAAATCGAGCAGGATGCGGGCGGCCACCCCCTCGTTCTCGCGCACCAAGCCGAGCAGGATGTGCTCGGTACCGATGTAGTTGTGGCCGAGGGAGAGTGCCTCGCGGAGCGCCAACTCGAGGACCTTCTTGGCCCGGGGAGTGAACGGGATCTGACCCGAGGTGACCTCCTCACCTGAGCCGACGATCCGCACCACTTGGGAGCGAACCCGTTCAACCGTGATGTCGAGCGACTCAAGGACGCGAGCCGCGAGGCCCTCCTCCTCGCGCAGCAGCCCGAGCAGGATGTGCTCGGTACCTATGTAGTTGTGCTTGAGCGTGCGCGCCTCCTCCTGCGCCAGGACGACGACTTGACGGGCTCGCTCTGTGAATCGCTCGAACAAAAGACCTCTCTACCTAATCCAACTCTCTTCCGACGGGGAAGTACCGCAGACACCCTTCGAATATCGGGAGGCGCCCATGTGCCCTTTAAACGATACCGGGAGTGCCCAACCGGCTTTTGCTCCTCAATTTACGCTCTAAGCGGGCTTTTGGAGTGGATCAAGCACGCATCGCCGGAAAAAGCACCACTTCGCGCAAGCTTTTGGCCCCGCTGATCAGCATCACCAGGCGATCGATCCCAAGGCCAACACCCCCGGTTGGCGGCATCCCCTGTTCCAGCGCTTCGACGAAGTCCTCGTCATAGGGTTGAGCCTCCTCGTCCCCACCCTTCAGGGCCGACGCCTGAAGCTCGAAACGGCGGCGCTGCTCGTCGGGGTCGTTCAGCTCGCTGAAGGAGTTCGCAATCTCAACTCCGCCGGCGAATGCCTCCCAGCGCTCGACCAGCCCAGGCTCGGCCCGATGAGACTTGGCAAAGGGGGAGAGCTCGACTGGGTAATCGAAAACGAACGTCGGCTGGATCAGGTGCGGCTCAACCTCCTTTGAAAGCAGACCATCGACCAACTTGCTCCAGCTCTCCCCCGGATCGGGCTTCACTCCCAGCGCGCCCGCGAGGGCGGCGCGGGTCGGATGCTCGGCGATGTCGATGCCGGTGCGCTCGGCGATCACATCACGCAGCGTCACCCGCTCCCACGCCGGGGAGAAGTCAAGCTGCGTCCCTCCCCGCATCACCTTCGCACTCCCCAGCACCCGCTCACATACCTCCGAGATCAAGAGTTCAAGATCGTGGGCGGTTTTCTCGTAATCGGCGTAGGCCTCATACCACTCGAGCATCGTGAACTCGGGGTTGTGCTTGTGGGAGACGCCCTCATTGCGAAAGTCCTTTCCCAACTCATAGACCCTGTCGATGCCGCCAACCACCAATCGCTTCAGATAAAGCTCGGTCGCGATCCGCAGGTAGAGGTCGCGCTCAAGGGCGTTGTGGTGGGTGGTAAACGGTCGGGCGAGGGCGCCGCCATAAAGCGGCTGCAGAACCGGCGTTTCAACCTCAAGAAAGCCGTGCTCATCGAGCCAGCGGCGCAGCTCGCTGACCGTGCGGCTACGCAGAGCGAAGAGGGCGCGGCTCGCTTGATTGGCAATCAGGTCGAGCTCGCGCCGTCGATAACGGGTCTCGGTGTCCTCGAGGCCGTGGAACTTCTCTGGCGGCGGTCGCAGGCTCTTAGCGAGCAGACGCCAGCGGCTGAGCGCCAGGGTCAGCTCGCCCCCATTGCGTGTCGTTATCGCCGTTCCCTCCACCCCAATGATGTCGCCGAGGTCGAGTCCGACGAGCAACTCGAAGGCATCAGCACCCAGCAGGTCCGCCCGCGCGTGCAGCTGAATCTCAGCACTGCCGTCGCGGATGTCCAGAAACGCCGCCTTGCCATGACCACGCCTGGCGATGATGCGACCGGCGATGCGATGGGACGAACTCGTTTCGATCCCGGACGCCAGGCCCTGATGGGCGGCCCTGACCTCCGCGATCTCCTCCCGCTGAGCGAACTCGTGGGGGAATGGATCGATCCCAGCAGCGCGCAGGCGATCTAGCTTTTCGCGCCGATCGGAGAGGACATCGGAGGTCTCGGACTCGCTCACTGCGGCGAGCCTATCGACCGCTAGGCGGTCTCGATCTTGGTGATTTTGAATTTCTTCTTTGGGCCACGGGGCACCTCGACGGTGACCACGTCGTTGCGCTTACGACCGACGAGAGCTTTGCCTATCGGTGATTCGTTCGAGAGTTTGTGCTCAACCGGGTTGGCCTCTGTCGAGCCAACGATCTGGAATTTCTGTGAGTCGCCCGTTCTTTGATCTTTGACGTGGACCACCGAACCGAACTTCACCTCGTCGGTGCCAAGCGCCTTCTCATCGATTACCGTCGCCCGGCGAAGGCGCTCCTCAAGCTGGGCAATCCGCCCCTCCAACAATGCCTGTTCGTTCTTTGCGTCGTCGTACTCGGCGTTCTCAGAAATGTCGCCAAACTCGCGCGCTTCCTTGATCCGCGCGGCGACCTCTCGACGTTTGGTCGTCGAGAGCTGCTCGATCTCCTCTTTAAGTTTCTCCAAACCTTCTGGGGTGATGACCGCCTGGCGACTCACTTCCAACCTCATTTCCATTTGCGGTAAGGAGCCGGGAACTGGCTCCCAGACCCAAAAAAACCCAGATGCGCGGATAATTCCCGCTACACCGGGGCGCGAAGGCGCGGGATTATAGCGGGGGGTCACGCCGGGCAATCCGGCGCCCCTCAGGGGACTGCCGTCAGCTCCACGAGGGAGCCGATCAATGACCGTGCAAGAGTCAAATCCGCGCTCCGCTGCAACTCTTCGGCGAGCTTGGTTGGAGCCAGAATGGAGTCCAGGTACCAGGGGTAGAACTTGCGCAGGTAGCGGGCTGCCCGCTCGGGCCCCAGGTGCTCCTCGGCTCGGTCGAGCACCCACAAAAGCTCGGTTACGACCTCCGCGCGGCTGGGCGGCGCCTGGCGATCGGCGGTGAGTTCCTCAAACAGCCACGGATTGCCAAGGCCGCCACGAGCGATCATCACCGCGTCTGCCGTCGAGGATTCAAAGGCACGCCGCGCCGCCGCGGCGCCGTTGAGACCGCCAGAGATGATCACCGGGACATCCACGCTCTCGACCAGCTCGCGGGTCAGTGCGTAGTCGGGCTTTCCACTGTGGCCGGCCGTGGCGACGCGAGGGTGAAAGGCGACCGCAGCGACCCCACCATCGCCGACCAGCCTCAGCGCCAACTCGAATCCAGAACGATCTCCGACCTCGATCCCTGAACGCAGCTTGACGGTCACCGGCCTACCGCCACCCTGGGCGGCGGCCTGGGCGAGTGCGATCGCGCGCTCGGGATCGCGGAGAAGCTCGGCCCCTGCCCCGGTACGGCGTACCTTGCGCACCGGGCACCCCATGTTGATGTCGATCAGATCGGCGCCCGCGCCGGCGGCAATCTCAGCGGCCGAGCGCATCACATCGGGATCGTGGCCGAAGAGCTGCACCGAGACCGGGTGCTCCTCGGGGTGAATCCGCATTAGCTCGCGGAGGGTCCGCTCGTTACGGTGGTGCAAGCCGAAGCTCGAAACCATCTCTGAGACCGCCAAACCAGCGCCGTGGCGTCTCGCCTGTAGCCGTACAAACCAGTTGCCGATCCCCGCCAGCGGCGCGAGCAGCACCCGGTTGGCGATCTCAACGTCGCCGATTGCAAACGGGTCGGTCAGCGATGGCCCCTCCCGCACTTGTTTGCGGAGAGCTGCAGTGCAATCGCTTTCTGCAACCGAGCCCCCACGGGCCGAGGAACCGAGCTGATCGCCGAACACCTTGTGGCTACTTGTTTCGCTCATAGATCAGCCGCAATCCCTTCAGGGTGAGGAGGTCATCGACTTCATCGATCGTTTCGGTGAAGGGCACGATCACCTCGGCAAGGCCCCCGGTGGCAAGAAAACGCGCCTCGCCCAGCTCGTCCTCGATCCGGTGGGAAATGCCATCGATCAGCCCGGCGAAGCCGAAGACGAACCCCGATTGGATCGCGGCGCGGCTGGAACGTCCAATTGCCGCAGCGGGCTCAGCCAGGTCGATCCGCGGAATTCGTGCGGCCCGCTCGACCAGGGCGGTAAGCGAGACCTCTAGACCCGGAGCGATCGCTCCGCCGAGATACTCCCCCCCGCCGAGACCGCATCGAAATTGATTCCCGTGCCGAAGTCGACAACTACGCAGGCACCCCCGACCCGCTCGTAGGCGGCGACCGCATTTACTAGACGATCGGCGCCGACCTCGAGCGGATTTTCGATCCTGATCGGCATCCCGGTCCTAATACCCGGCCCGACCAAAAGGCACTCTGCCTGGAGATAGCGCTCAACCAGCTGCTCATACTGAGTGCCCAGAGGGGGGACCACCGAGGAGACGCATACGGCATCAAGATCAGCCAGCCTGATCCCACCCAGCCCCAGCAGGCCACTGATCCGCTCCGCCAGCTCATCCCCGGTGGCCCCAGCCCGGGTCTGGAAGCGCCAGTGCTCGGCGAGTCGCTCCCCCTCGAACGCGCCGAGATGAGTTTGGGTGTTGCCGACATCCACGCCGAGTAGCACGCAGGCGATTATGACCGTAGGATGGCTCGCCAGTGTCCGTACGTCTCTACGCGCTCCCCGCATCGCACCCGAGCATCGCCGCGGCGTTGATGCTCGAGCACAAGGACATCCCCTACAAGCGCACCGATCTTTTGCCTGTCATTTCAAAGGGCGTCCTGCGCGGGCTCGGGTTTCCCCGCAACACGGTGCCCGCGATGAAGGTCGAGGGGCGCCGCGTGCAGGGCTCAACCCAGATCTCCCGTGAGCTGGACCGACTGCGCCCGGAGCCACCCTTGTTTCCGATCGATCCCGAGCTGCGCGCCGGGGTTGAAGAGGCCGAGCGCTTCGGCGATCAGCAGCTCCAGCCGCCGATGCGCCGGATCCTATGGTGGACTATCAATCGCGATAGGACCGCCCTACGCAGCTACGCAGAGGGCGCAAATCTGGGCGTCCCGATATCGCTGGCAATGAAGACCGCGGCGCCGATCGTCGCGCTTTCAACCCGCTTCAACGAGGCCGACGACGAGCACGCGCAGCTCGCTCTCGCGGCCTTGCCGCATTTCCTGGACCAGGTTGATAGCTGGATCGCCGACGGTGTCTTAAACGGCGCACAGCTGAATGCCGCAGATTTCCAGATCGCCCCCAGCCTCGGGCTCGCGATGACCCTCGAGGATCTTCGCCCAGTAATCGAGACCCGTCCCGCGGGGAAGCTGGCGCGGCGGGTGGTTCCTGACTACCCAGGCAACACGCCGTCGATCCTTCCTCCCGCCTGGCTGAAACCTCTGCGCGATGCGCAGAGCGCGCCTTAAAGAGGGCCGATTCGATCGGCCCGTTGCTCTGAGCCAAGGGCGGCGAGGGCGGCAGCGAGCGAGGTGCCGTCGGGCAACTTCAATCCGGGATCGAGCTCCAACAGCGGAGCGAGTACGAAGCGCCGGCTGCTGACCTCGGGATGCGGGAGCTGCAACCGCTCGGTGTGCAGCTCGAGGCTGCCAAGGAGGAGCAGGTCGAGATCGAGCGGGCGGGGACTGTGCTTGGGACTCTCGAAGCTGCGCCCCCGCGAGGCCTCGATTTCCTTGCAGAGATCTAGTAGCTCTTCGGGCTCAAGTTCGGTGCAGATGCGCACCGCGGCATTGAGGAAGTCGGGCTGATTGACGATCCCACCGATCGGCTCGGTCTCATAAGTCGAGGAGACCGCATCGATCTCGATTCCATTCTCGAGCAGAGCTCGCAGAGCTGCGCGCAGCTCCCCCTCGCGGTCGCCGATGTTTGAACCCAGGCCTAGATATCCGGTCCGCATCGCTACTCGGCGGCGCCGCCGTCCTCGCTGACCGCCCGCTCATGGGTGACCTCGACCGCGACCTCCTGGATGGCGAGCGGCAACGGCGGCTCGGTCTTGGCCGCGCGCACCCTTACTGACTCGCAGCCATAGCGCTCCATCAGTCGCTCACCGATTACCTGTGCTATTCGCTCCAGGGTCTTGTAGCTGCGCTCGGTCGCGGCCAAAGCGACGATGTCGCAGACCTGGGAGTAGTCGACCGTGTCCTCAAGCCTGTCGGTCAGTACAGCATCGCAGTCAGGAACATCGAAGGAGACGTCGAATTCAAGCCGCTGACCCACCTCCTGCTCGGCGTCAGTGACCCCGTGATGGGTATAGATCGAGAGGCCGCGCAGCTCCACCTCGACGCTCGACTCGATCCCGTTGCCGTGAGCCTCCATGTTGCCTCAACCTATCCGAGGATCGCGCCCGCGACCTTCATCGCCTGACCGACCTCGGCTACGTCGTGGACGCGAAGAACCGCGGCTCCCTCTGCGACGGCTAGCACCGAGGAGGCAATCGTGCCCCCGAGGCGCTCTCCCGCCTGAGAGTGGTCGAGCTTCCCGATGAAGCTCTTGCGCGAGGTGCCAACCACCAACGGTCGGCCCAGGGAAAGAAGCTCTCCGAGCCGACCCAAAAGCTCGAAATTGTGCTTTGCAGACTTACCAAAGCCGATCCCCGGATCGAGCCAGATCCGATGCTCCTCAACACCGCATGCAATCGCGAATTCCATCCGCTCGCTGAGAAAGGACTTGACCTCAGCGACTACGTCGCCATATACCGGACCTCCTTGCATCGTCCGCGGGTTCCCCCGCATGTGCATGAGGATCAGCCCCGCATGCCGATCAGCACAAAGCTCGCCGATCTCAGGGTCGCCGCGCAGCGCGCTGACGTCGTTGACGATCTCTGCGCCCGCCGCGAGCGCCGCTGCGGCGACCGCCGACTTCGAGGTATCGACGGAGATCATTGCCTCCTCCTCCGCCAACCCCTCAACTACCGGCCCGATCCGTGCCAGCTCCTCCTCAACGCTCACCTCTGATGCCCCGGGCCGAGTCGATTCGCCTCCGATGTCTAGGACCTCGGCCCCTGCGAGTACTAGCTCCCGTCCGTGTTCGATCGCAGCGGCTGGGTCCATGTAGAGCCCACCATCTGAAAATGAGTCGGGGGTCACGTTGATGACCCCCATTAACTTCACCGAAAGACTCAGCTTGCGTCGCCGCCAGCGTATCCCGGACGTGGCCGCGGCATCGGCCGCGCACCCTCGCGTTGGGGACGCTCAGGCGCTGGTGTCGGCTCAGCCGGCTGCGCTGGCTCCTCATCATCGGAGAAGACATCCTCTTCGGACTTGCCGTCGAGAAGGGCGATGAACTGGTCGGCGTCGATCGTCTCGCGCTCGAGAAGGATTTTGGAAACTCGGTCGAGGACTTCACGCTTGTCGGTGAGCAGATTCTTCGCGGTCTGGTGGGCGCCCTCGACGATGCGGCGAATCTCGTCGTCAATCTCACGAGCTATCTCATCGGAGTAGTCGGGCTCGGAGGAGAACTCGCGGCCGAGGAAGGGTTGGCCGCGATCGTGGCCAAAGACCCGCGGGCCGAGGCGCTCAGACATTCCGAAGCGCATCACCATTTGCTTTGCAGTCTCGGTCACCTTCTCAAGGTCATTTGAGGCACCGGTCGTGATCTCGCCAAAAACAATCTCCTCGGCGGCGCGGCCACCGAGAGTCATCGCCATCGTGTCAGTCAGCTCAGCGCGTGAGGTGAGGAACTTGTCCTCGGTCGGCAGGCTAATCGTATATCCGAGCGCCTGCCCGCGGCTGATAATCGAAATCTTGTGGACCGGGTCGCAGTTGGGCAGCAGATGGCCGACGATCGCGTGCCCGAGCTCGTGGTAAGCGGTGATCAGGCGCTCCTTCTCTGACATCACCCGGGTCTTCTTCTCGGGGCCCGCAATCACCCGCATGATCCCCTCCTCGAGCTCTTGCATGCTGATCTCGCGGCGCGCCTGGCGCGCGGTGAGCAGAGCGGCCTCGTTGATCAGGTTGGCAAGGTCGGCACCGGTGAAGCCCGGAGTCTGACCGGCCAGCACATCGAGATCGATCTCCTTCGCCAAGGGCTTGCCGCGAGTGTGGACCTCGAGGATGTGTTTGCGACCCTTGCGGTCGGGACGATCGACGACGACCTGGCGGTCGAAGCGGCCGGGCCTCAGTAGCGCCGGATCGAGGATGTCGGGCCGATTCGTGGCGGCGATCAAGATGATGTTGTCCTTCATCTCAAAGCCGTCCATTTCAACCAGCAACTGGTTGAGCGTCTGCTCACGCTCATCGTGGCCGCCGCCCATTCCAGCCCCGCGATGGCGACCCACGGCATCGATCTCATCCATGAAGATGATGCAGGGCGAGTTCTGCTTGGCCTGCTCAAAAAGGTCTCGGACGCGGCTGGCCCCGACCCCGACGAACATCTCAACGAAGTCTGAGCCAGAGATCGAGAAAAAGGGCACGCCAGCCTCGCCGGCTACCGCGCGAGCGAGCAGCGTCTTGCCGGTGCCGGGAGGTCCGTAGAGCAAAACGCCCTTGGGAATGCGGGCCCCGAGTGCCTGAAACTTCTTTGGGTTCTCGAGAAATTCCTTGATCTCCTCCAACTCCTGAACCGCCTCGTCGACCCCGGCAACGTCGCGGAAGGTGATCTTGGGAGCGTCCACCGACATCCGCTTGGCTTTGGATTTGCCGAAGTTCATCACCCGCGAACCGCCACCTTGCATCTGGTTCATGAGGAATATCCAGAAACCGAAGAAGAGGACAAAAGGAAGGATGTAGGTGAGCAGCGAGAGAAGGCTGGAGCCGCCTGTGCCGTGGACGATCGTCCTCACATTTGCGTTGTCGAGCGAGTTGATCAAACTCTGCTCGGTGTTGGGCGGGTAACCCGTGGAGAAGCTCTGGCCGTTTCGCCGCTTGATGTCGAGCGAGTTTTCCTTGGTGTTGACCGAGACTTCTTCAATCTTTCCGGCCGCAATCAAACCCGTCTTCGGCTTGATCAGTTCGTTATATGAGGGCGCTTGGGTGCTCGGCCCGGGACTGATCAACCGCTGCGCGATGAACGCCAGGATCACCACCAGCAGGATCGGAAAAGCCGCACTTTTGAAGAAACGCCTCACGAGCAGAAGAAATCAGCGTACCAGGGCAGTTTTGCTCCTCAAACTCCTAACGCGGCGACGTAATCGAGGTTGCGGTAGCGCTGGGCATGATCGAGGCCGTAGCCGATTGCAAATCGATTGGCAATCTCGAACCCGACGTAGCGCGGGGAAAGGTCGACTCGCAGGCGCTCGGGCTTGGTCAAAAGAGCACAGACCTCCAACGAGGCGGGGTTTCGGGCTCGCAGATTTCGCATCAAGTAATGCAAGGTAAGACCGGAATCGATGATGTCCTCGACGATCAGCACGTGACGGCCTTCGATCGGCGCATCAAGGTCCTTGAGGATCCGCACAACTCCGGAGGAGTCAGTTTGAGAGCCATAGCTAGATACGGCCATGAAGTCGATCTCGCAAGGAACGCTGAGGCTTCGCATCAGATCGGCGAGGAAGAGAACCGCGCCCTTCAGCACCCCAACCATGAACAGGTCACGTCCTGCATAGTCGTGGCTGAGCTCGACACCGAGCTCAGCAATTCGCCGCCTCAACTGCTCACCGGAAACGAGAGTCTCACCGATCGCTGGGTCAATCTCGGGTTCGTTTTTGCCCATCACCACCGCAGGGAATCAGATTTCAGTGCTCAGTTGCTGCCTCCTTTGCGCCGCAAGCCGATCAACCCCGCAGGCTTCTCCTACTTACATGGACCGATGCGCGGACGTCGATCGAGCTCTGCGTGCAGCACTCCCCGCTCCACGACGGCACGGACGCCGCTTCCGAGATCAAGCATCGCGGTACCGGTGCGCCGCAACGCCGTTACCTCCTCGGCGTGCCGCGCGGCGCCCGCGACTGGCCGACCGGCGGCAGCATCGGCCAGCTTTTGGACGATGAGCCGGCGCAACGCCGGCGACAGCTGGGCCAGTCGCTGCAGCTCGATTGTGCCCATTGGTGTCCCGTGAGACCCATCGACCTCAGCACCTACCAGCGCATCGAGAACCTCTGCCTCGGCACGAAGCAGCTCCGCTGTACGCAGCACATTCGCCGCCGCCGCCGGATGAATCGCTGCCAGGGCGGGAATCAGTCCATGCCGAACTCTGTTGCGTGCGTAGGTGGGCTCGTCGTTGGAGGCATCGTCGCGCCAAAGGAGGCTCCTGCACTCACAGTAGGCAGTTGTTTGGCGGCGGGTGAAATTGAGCAGGGGCCGCACCAGCCGCCCGTCCTTGGGCCGCATACCCAATAGCGCCCGTCGACTCGGGGAGGAGGCCAGCCGATAGAGAATCGTCTCGACCTGATCATCGGCGGTGTGGCCACTGGCGATCCTCGCCCCGTTTGGCAGCGCCAGCCGCGCCGCTGCCGCATATCGAATATCGCGTGCCCACGACTGCAGATTTCCGGGGCCCTCGGGGCATCTAGGGTGCTCGACCTCCAGGCGGGCGCCGAGAAGCTCGCACAGCTGTGCGCAGCGGCACTCGTCCTCGTCGGAGTCATCGCGCAGGCCATAGTTAACGTGGAGTGCGACAACCTTGCCGGGACCCAGCGCTCGTATCAACAAATCGAGCAGGCAAACCGAGTCACGCCCACCCGAGAGCAGGGCAACAACCGGCTCACCCGGAGGGACCAATCCCCCCTTCCGCACCTCTTCGAGCATGCGGTCGCTCTCCATTGTGGTCAGTGTAGGCGGGTATCCAGCCAGTCCAAGGGGACTCCTCACGCCCCTGCTCTGACCAAGAACAGGGGCGTTGGCAGTGGAAACCCCTTCAGCCGCACCTCGCCGATCGGCTCAAGCTCGAGGCGATCGCGCTGATCGATCGTCGCGACCACGCGGTCGGTGACCAGCACCTCCCCGGCCTGGGCTCTGCTGACGACCCGATGCGCGAGGTTCACCTGGCCGCCGAAATAATCTCCATCGCGATATACAGCCTCGCCGCAGTGGATGCCGACGCGGGGCTGCGGACGCGCCGAAAAATTGGACAGAAACCCGACTGCCCACTGGGTGAGCGAGGCGGCGTCCGGAGAGACGACCATGACCTCATCGCCAATCGTCTTCACGATTGTCGCCTCCGGTGGCAGCGTTAACTCGACCGTCTCGACAAATCGCTCGACTAGGTCCAATGCCTCCAAATCCCCCTCCTCCTCCGTAAAGCGGGTGAAGCCAGTTATGTCGATGAAGCAAAAGGTGACGGTGACCTGGCCCAGATCGGCCGCCTGGCCTCCCATCCCCGCCTCCATATGACCAACGACGTCTTGCTCCAAGAAGAAGCGCAAGTAGCGGGTGTGGATGTACTCGGTAAGCGGCGCCGCAAGAGGCAATATGTCGCCAGCCAGCCTGCCCATCTCCTCGGCCATCTCCAGCTCCGGCACCCCGTCCCGAATCAACGGCTCATGCACGTAGAGGTGAAAGAGCCGAACCTCGGCATCGGCTACTCGGCGCAAAGACTGCACGTAGACCCGGACCAGCTGCAAAAAGGCGACCAGCGGAAATCCGGCGGCGAGTACCCGAGCACAGTGGCGCAAAGCGTCAACATCGCTGGGGTTGAGCGTTCGTCTGCCCTCAAGCGGGGTGCCCAGGATGACAAGGATCCGCTCGATCAACTCCGGCTCAAGTCCGGTTTCCTTGGCGACCTCCGCCACGCTGAACTGAACCTCGGGTTCAAGGAACAGCTCCTCAGCGAAGCCGAAGGCGAGGCGACCCTCACGACCCGCCCGCTTCAGGTCCTCCAAGGAGTGCCCCCGCTCGCGCATTCGGGCAACGACTCTTGCCTGCGCCGCTGCCGCGACCGTCCAGCGACCGCGCCTGACGGGCAGAATCTTCTCCTCGGCCCAGCGCTTTAGGGTGCTGGTCGGAACGCCTGAGCGCCGCGAGGCCTCGCTCAGTGATATGGGCTCATCGCCGGCCATTGGGTCTCGAGGCTAACTGGGCGAGGGGACCCCAGCGCGACACGCTCGTATTTGATCGTCAAGATGCTCGCCGGCCGTGCTCAAGCGACTTCGTCCGACAGCACCGATCTCCGCCGACGCGGTGCTCGTTGGAGACCCCGGGCGAGCCCTGATGCTCGCCCAAGAGCTGCTTCAAGCGCCGAAGATGAGCAACCACGCTCGCGGTCTCTGGGGATATACCGGATCGACGCCACAGGGAGGCGACCTGACAATTCAAGCGACCGGCATGGGGGGGCCCAGCGCCGCCGTTGTGCTCGCCGATCTATTCGATTTGGGCGTGCGGCGAGCGGTCAGGGTTGGAACCTGCGCGGCGCTGCTTCCCGCTTTGGAGCTGGGAGACCTTCTGGTTGCACGAGAAGCTCTGGGCAGCGGCGGCAAATCGATGCCCGACCCCGAACTGGAAGCTCGAGTTCGGCAGGCGCTGGAGGAGACCGCCACGGCAAGGATCCTCAGCCTCGACGATCCCTTTGCAAGCCGAGCGGCTGACCCAGAGGGTGCCTCTGGCGCCGACATGCAGACCGCAGCTGTCTTTTCCTGCAGCCGTTCGCTCGGAATTGCGACTGCTGCGATCCTCGTCGTCGAGGAAGCAAGGAGTGGCAAACGACTCACTGATCGGGGCCTTGAAACCGCGGCAAAACGAGCCGGGACCGCCGCAGTCCATGCACTCTCAAGCTAACGTTTAGGGTTAGGCTTTGGCAGATTTGGCGATCCGTCGTCGAAGGTCTGAAAGCCCCAGAGAGACCTGGTCGATCTGCTCCTCCATCTCCTCCAAGCGTAGTGAGAACGCGCGCAGACGACGCTCTAGGCGCTCCAGATCCCCCGCGGAGGGAAGATTGAGGGCGCTCATCGCCGCGTGCTGAGCCTCAAGCGCCTTCTCGCGGGCGCCAAATGCCGCGGCTAGCGCGTTCTCGAGCATGTGACTATCAATGAGGGCCTGGGCGAGGTCGCCGATCGCTTGCTCGCTACGGGCCCTGAGACCATCCTGGTCATCCTCCTCGGCCCTCACCACGCGAATCTTAACGAGCCCATCCGGCAGAGCTGAAATCCTCCGCCCCCGATGGGTGCAGCGATGAAACAAACGTTGATTAAGGCCTTGTTGGGGGGCAACGAAACTCATTGCAAGGCCCGATCCGAGCAAGTAGCGTGGTCGAGCCTGTTGCGCGGGGAGGAAGCAGACGCGGGTTGCACGATCCGTGACAGCGGGTATTGAGGCGCCCTGGGATGAGACAAAAGCTCGCACTGACCATCGCTTTGGCCTGCTTCTGCGCCGTAACGGTGCTTGGCGTCGGCATGGCCGGCGCGGAAGCGCCCAGGACCGTCGAGGGTGTCCAGTCCCCGACTCCGCTTGGTGAAGCTACGACCGCGGCCGCCTGCCCAAAGAACGACCGCCACCGCAACAGCAGCCACAAGGCTGCGCCCACTTGCTCCTCGCAATCCGCCAAGGGCAAGGAATCAAACATTTCAGCGCCGACAAAAGGCGCTGAAGCAGACTCCCCGGAAAGCTCCGCCAAGACGCCGAGCGAAGCCGAATCCGAATCGGAAAATGGCGGCGTGGTCAAAAACGAAAGCATCGGCGGCGAAGCGCAGACAACGAAGCCGAGCGGCGGCCAAGCACCGAGCGCCAAACAGGCAGCAAGGAGCGGCGGGGTCAGTGCTCCGAGCAAAAAGGCGGGTGCTCAATCGAAAAAAAGCGCGGCGCGGGGAACCGGCAACGGCGGCTCCACCGCCGGCTCAAACTCCTCGCCGAGCGGAGCCTTCGGCTCGGTGCCGATAGGGGTCACTGATTTCGCGATCGGCTCATTTGAAATACCGCCGCTACTTCTCCCCGTCTACCAAGCCTGTGGCAGCCAATATGGAATCCCCTGGGAGGTGCTTGCCGCAATCAATAAAGTCGAGACCGATTTCGGCTCCGACCTGGGACCCTCTGGGGCCGGCGCGGAGGGTTGGATGCAATTCCTCCCCTCAACTTGGGCGACCTGGGGAGTTGATGCCAATGGCGATGGCCGTAAAGACCCATACAACCCGGTCGACGCAATCTGTGCCGCGGCCCGCTACCTCTCCGCCGCCGGCGGCAGGCAAAACATCTCTAAGGCGATCTTTGCCTACAACCATGCCGATTGGTATGTGCGCGAGGTCCTAGGCGACGCCCAGAATTACGAGAGCCTCCCCGAAAACCTGGTCAGCGCCTTGACCCAACTCGCCGAGGGCTCCAACTTCCCCGTCCGCGGCAACGCAAGCTACTCCGACAACGGCGGGGCAACCGAAACACTTCAGCGCAACTGGCTGAGCGAAGCCGCGGCCTCTAACAGCGTCAAGCGCACTCACCCCTCGGCTTCGGGGGTCGACATCTTCGCGCCCGCCGGCTCGCCGGTGGTGGCGGTTGCCAGTGGCGTGATTACCAAGGAGGGACATAGCGCCCAACTGGGTAACTACATGATCCTCCAAGACGCCTACGGCAGCCGCTTCACCTACGCCGACCTAGGATCGATCCGCAGTCGCTACCGGACCCCAAAGTTGCGCCAAGCTTCGGCCCCAGCGGCCAAATTGGCGGCGATGAAGGCGCCGGCCCCGACCTCGGCCAGCGGTAGGAGGAGCCCCCGACCGCGACTCTTCGCGCTCCCTTCCCGCCCGGCGAACCGTGTTCGCGCCGCCCTTGTCGGACAGCTCGGCCCCTCCTCGGTGGCGACCAGGGAACTGCGTCTCAGCAAGGGAGCTCACGTCGTCGCCGGAACGGTGCTCGCCGAGGTCGGAAGCACCAGCGCGGACGGCGGGTCCCACATCAACTTCTCGATCCAGCCCGACGGTTCGCCGAAAATTGACCCGACGGCGATCCTCGACGGCTGGAAACAGGGTGGGGCAGGAGCGATTTACCACAGCGCACGGCCACTTGCCGCCAGCGCAAGCCCGGCCCAGGTGCTGCTGCTCTCAAACCAGGAGTTGCGACGTCGAACCCTCAGCGATAGCCACCTCTCGCTGCCAGCATGTGAGCAGAGTGCGATTCGCGCCGGAGAGGTCGAACGCCGGGTTATGGCTGGCATCGAGTACCTCACGGCGCAGGGCTTCCGCCTCGGAATTGACCCTTCGACTTGCTCCAAACACAACGGCTTTGTGGTCAAAATAGATCGGGTCGACGGGACCGCTGTAGCGGCCAATCAAGACGGCGCGACGCCCCCCCATGCCCTGGTTCAAGCGACGCTCCGGATGCAGGGTGGAATGCAGCCACAGCAGGTCGTTTCGGCGATGCACCTTGGTGGCGTCAGCGTCAGTAATGGCGCGCAGCCACGGCAAATCGACCTCGATTTCTATCCACCGCAGACGGCAAGTCTCGTCAACGGCCGCGCGATCGCGCCGATCAATGCCCCGCCGGCAATCCAGGCAATGATCGCCGCCGCCAATCACATCTCAACCACCCCGTACATTTGGGGTGGAGGGCATGGCTCCTGGAACTCCCCAGGATATGACTGCTCGGGCTCGGTCAGCTACGTCCTCCACGCCGCCCACATGCTTTCCACCCCACTGACCTCGGGCGCGCTTGAGAGCTGGGGGCAGCCGGGGTCAGGGCGCTGGGTGACCGTCTATGCCAACTCGGTCCATACCTACGCCGTGATCGCTGGTCTGCGCTGGGACACCGTGGGGGACGCGCAGGGGACCGGGCCACGTTGGCACGACGAACCGCCCTACCCCACCGGCTTTGTGGTCCGCCACCCTCCCGGCTACTGACTCCACACCAAAGAGCCGGTTCGGCGAGATAATCGGCGACCGCTTGCAACAGTTCTTCGGATTCGCGCAGTTCGACCTCGCTGGCAGCTTGTCGATCGCTGATGGACGCTATCTGGCGCGGCTTGGAGGCGAACACCAGACACCGAGCGTGCTGGTCATCGAGACGCTCGGAGCCCCTCGGCCGTCCGCCAAACGTCGACAGCGACCCCGGGTTACCGACGCCGACTTGGCGCTCCCCTCCCTGCCGCTGACTCGAGCGACCGCGGTCCGCGCGTCAGAGTCCTTCGATCAGAGTGAGGAGGCGACGCTCTGGCTTAACGGGGCCGTCGAGGACGATCAGATTTGCGACGCCCTGGTGAAAGAGGGAATCGACCTGCTCAACCGTGCCCTTCACGCGCACGCCGTTGCCAGTGCCGACCCCCACCTCGACCAGCTTCGTCCCGAGCGAGCGGTTGCGGTTCGAATCGGCTATGGCAGCGGCGAGCAGGTCGCGGCCGGACGCTTTAGCTCATCCCGAGACGTCGACGTCTGGGCGACGCACGCCTCGCAGAGGAGACGCCGCGCCGACTCACTGCGCCCCCAGGAGCGGACGGCGGCGATTCTCGGGGGCCGCGATCGGATCGATATCTGCGAGACGATGCTGCTGCGCGCCCGATCTGACCTCGACGCGGGGCGCAGTCAAGAGGCGGCCCTGCAGTTGCGGATCGGGCTCGAGGCCCTACTTGTCGAGCTGCCCGACGCGCTTAGTGACCCTGGGCACAAAAGCGACATGCTCGAACTCCACGAACGCTTCAACCTGATCGAGGAGGTCGCCGAGACCGCGCTCAGGGAAGTGCCGAGCGACCAAGCCGCAAACGCCGTGGGCGAGACGCTTGAGATCTGCGAGCGTGTGCTGCGCCGCCGTCGACTTCTTCGACCCTAAGCCTCAACTGGAGGCTTAGGATGCACTCCATTGAGTCAGAGCGAGAGTCTCAAGGTAATCACCTCATCGAGCAGCGACTCCGCCAGAGCGTGGGCCTGCCGGAGGTCAACTCCCTCGATTGAGGGCACTCCGATCACCGTCAACCCCGCGGCCATCGCCGCGGCCACCCCGGTCGGCGAATCCTCCAACGCCACCACCGTGGGACCGGCATCGACACCCAGCCGCCGGCACGCCTCCAAATAGGGATCGGGCGCTGGCTTGGGCGCCGCGACCTCATGGGCGCTGACCACAACGTCGAAGCGATCCTCGAAGCCGACAATCTCCAATGAGCGACGGACGAACCGAAGCGGCGAGTTCGAGACAAGAGCCAGAGGCGTTCCACGCTCCCTCAAAATGTGAAGCAGCTCGCGCGCCCCAACCATCGCCTCCACCCCATGCTCGAGCTCTTCGATTACCAGCTCGTTTAACTCCCCGATCAGCGCTTCGGCCTGACCGGGCTCGGCCAACCGTCGTTCGAGGATTGCACCGGCGACAGCAGCCGAGGTGCCAACCAGCTCCCGCTTGTCGGCGGAGGTGAAATCGGCGCCGCGCCGCTCGAACAGGTCCTGCTCAGCCCGAGTCCAGACGGACTCCGTATCCAAGAGCAGACCATCGTTGTCAAAAACGACGGCGTCGGGAAGAGCGGCATCCACGCCAGAGATCATCCCAATAAGTCCGATCACTCAAAAGCCGCTAGCGTCGCCTCATCGCCTTTCATGTCGAGATCAGCGCTGGGCTGCACCGGGCAAGGGTCTTCAATCTCAATTCTGAGGACCTACTCGCCAAGGTGGTCGAGCCATGGCTGGATGACCGGCGGATTGAGATGGGCGACCAGGAGTGGGAGCCACGAACCAGCAGCCTGAAGATCCTCGAGGGTCCGCATATGGGAATGCCCGACCTCTCATTCGGACAGGGATGGTCCAACGCCGAGCGTGCTTCAGAGAACGTCACTCGACGTGTACTTGATGACGCGCCGGCCCCGAGGGTGCCCGACGCCTTCGCGGTTGAAGCCGACTCGGCCGAACGTGCGGCGGCGGCTATTGCAGCTGGGAGCGGGGCTGTCAAAGCGATCCGCTGGGAGGAGGTACGAAGGAGGCTAGACAGCCGTGATCCGCAGATCACGGCTGTCATCCTCGTCCTCAGGCAACCTGCGTCTGAGCCGCCCCGAAGCTGAGTGAGACGCCGCGCGGCGTCACCAATACCGGGCAGGTCGCGGTCTCCACGGCATAGTCACTTGCGGCGCTCAGAGTGACCTTGCCCTGGGGTGACTCAGACCGCGAACCGACGACTAGGAGATCGACCGGACCGCGACCAACCGAGGCGACGCTGGCGCCCAGCGCCGTCGCGAGGCTGTCCGCGGTCTCCCCCGCGCAGGGGTCGCCCTCATCGATCACGCCAATCGTGTTGACGCTGAGCGAGGGGTTCGAGCGCAGGCCGGCCGGCGCGATCGCGATCGCCGCCGATCCTCCCAGGAGCAGCTTATGAGCCGGGATCCCGGGTTTGACCGTGCCTGCAGCCGTGCGGTACTCCGAACCAAAGACGATTATGTCGGCGTTCTCGCGCTCGGCAAGTTCGGTCAATCCGACGCTAGTGCCGGCGTTGACGACGACGTGGCGGGGCATCTCCGGGGCACCAACAGAGGCCGCCCCTCGAGCCAGCAGCTCTTGCGCCTGCTCCTCCTCAAGCGCCCCGCCCACCGAGTGACGGACATAGGCGAGGGAGAGCTCTGCGCCGGAAAAGGCGAGCAGACGACCGAGCGCCAACGCGTCGCGATCGTTATCGGTGTCGTCGTAGGAAACGATGATCTTCAGGGCCATTGGATTTCCTCCTTTAACAGTTATTTGAAGCTTGAAGTTGATCGTTGCACTTCCTGATCATTAGGACAACTTCTATCCCTTTTAGATAGCATTAGTTTTCCTTATGCTGAATACAGCTCGACTCAAAGCCTTTCGCGAAGTTCTCTCCCACGGTTCCTTTTCGGATGCCGCCGACTCGCTCTCCTACTCACAATCGGCGGTCTCACAAGCGATCGCCACGCTGGAGGGAGAAGTTGGGGTCTCGCTGATCGAGCGCAGCCGGGGCGGAGTGCGGCCGACTCCAGCTGGAGCAGCCCTGGCCGGACACGTCGCCGGAATCCTGGCGCGAATCGAAGCAGCCGAGGCCGAGATCGCGGCGGTGGCCGCCGGTCGCGGCGGGCGCCTGCGAACCGCGTCGTTTCCGACCGCCGGGGCGACGCTGATGCCAAAGGCAATTGCCGGATTTCGCGCCTCCCACCCCGGGGTCGGACTCACCCTTGCCGAGGGCGAGCCCGAGGAGGTCGCCCCCCGCGTGCGCGCGGGAGAGTTCGACTTGGCACTTCTGTTCGAGTTCGACGGAGTCGGGGAGCGCCTCGGTGCCGGCATCAAGCGCTTCGAGCTGCTTGACGATCCCCTGCAGCTGGTACTGCCCAACAACCACCCGCTGGCCGAGCGCGATGTGCTGCGGCTTGGGGACCTGCGCGAGGAGTCCTGGATCCAGACCTCCGCCGCCAGCCCCTGCGCCAGGCACGTGGTCCGCTCCTGTCACGCGACGGGCTTTGAGCCAAGCGTCTCCTTCGAAAGCGACGATTACCAGACAGTTCAGGGACTCGTCGCCGCCGGCGTCGGGGTCGCACTGATTCCCCAGCTGGCGCTTTCCACCCTACGCGAGGACGTCCACGTCCGCGCCCTGTATCCGCGTAGCCCGCTGCGGAAAGTGCTGGCCGCGACCCCCCGCGCCGCCGCGGTGACCCCGGCAGTGGCGACGATGCTCGACGTGCTTCGCGAGATCTCTCGCAATCCCGCCCCCGCCGCAACCTGAGACCAAACAAAAAACGGAAACCGCCCCCGGGAGAGTGCGGGGGCGGTTTCCATCGCGTGCTGGTTTTGGGGGAAGCGGCTCAAGCCGCTTGACTGACCTAGGCGGTACCCCCCGCCGGGGCCGCTGGTGGGGGTGCCGGCGCCGCTGGGAGTCCCTCTGGGTAACCGAGTGACGGAACGTCAGAGGGATAGACCTCGTGGCCGTGAACGGCGATGTCGCCGACCTCCATTTCCTCGTCGGTCATCCGCAGCGGGATGAAGATCCCAACGAGCTTGAGCAGGATGAACGTGCCAACTGCACAGAACACGATCACCCAGAGTGCGGTCAACGCCTGCCACCCGAGGAGAGTGAGGCCGCCCCCGGAGATGGTGCCGGCAAGCGTGGTTTCGGCCATCGCCCGGTCGGCGAAAATGCCGACCATCAGACCGCCGCAAAGGCCGGCGAATCCGTGCGTGTAGATCACACCCAAAGTGTCATCTACGTTGCGAAACGGCCGCACGCGACTGAGGTAGTTGAGCGCGAAATAGACGAGCGTGGAGGCGACCACGCCGATCACGATCGCGCCCCAGCCATTCACGAACCCAGCCGCCGGCGTGATCCCAACGAGCCCGACAATCATGCCGTTGACGCTGCCGATCAGACTCGGCTTGCGCCCGGTCGCGTAGTCCCAAGCAACCCAGACCAAGAAGGCGACCGCGGTACAGAGGTTGGTGTTGAGCACGGCCGCAGCAGCGATGCTGTTGGCTGCGTAAATATCACCGCCGTTGAAGCCGTTCCAGCCCAACCAGAGAAGGCCGGCCCCGACTGCGACCATTGCCAGGTTGTTGGGCGCGTCAACCTCACGGTCACGCTGCAGGCGCGGACCGATCACCCAGGCGGCCACGAACCCCGAAACTCCCGCAGCGAGGTGGATCACGTAGCCGCCGGAGAAGTCAACGGCGCCGTGCTGGGCGAAGAAGCCTCCACCCCAGATCAGAAAGGCGTTGACGGTGTAGATGCAAACGGTCCAGAGGGCGACGAACGGGATCCATGCCTTGAAGTTGATGCGGCCGAGGACCGAGCCGAGCATCAACAGTGGCGTAATAGCGGCGAATACGATCTGGAAATAGGCCAGGGTCGATTCGGGAAAGGCGATTTCTAATTCGCTGAACTCCGGGATGTGGGCTTGCCCGAGGAGACTGGCGCTATTCAGGATCGAGCCAGGCTGGCCGATTAGGTTCCCGAAGAACCCACTATGGGTCCCGAGGATGTGGACCGGACTCCCGAAACCCATTTTGAACGCGAAAAGGCACCAGAGGATAATCACGATCGCGAAGGCGACAAACGCCATCATCATCGAGTTCACCGACCAGCGCTTCTGCATTACGCCGCCGTAGAGCACGACCAACCCCGGGACGCTCATCAGGCCGACGAGGGTCGACGCTGTGATTTGCCAGGAGTTGGCGCCTTCGCTCAACCATTTCATAGGTTTGGTGTTCCTTTCTGCTTGGGAGGCGAGGCGCAGGGAGGTGATCCCATGGCAAACACGCCCATTCGATTGGGCGTAACCCTGCCGCCGGTCGCGGCCCGCCACCACATACAGCTGTCTAAAGATCGGCGCGAGCGGTTCTCCAGAATGGAGGAATCGCGCCCCAAAAGAGGCGCTAACCTCCGCTCCCATGCCCCTTGAAGGACATTGGCGGCGCACCAACACGCCGCTGAGGCGACTGAGGAAGCGGGAGCGCAACGTTGCAATCGGGGCAACCACGGTGACCCTCCTCGCCCTCCTCGCCTTGGTTCTGGTACCAGCCAGCGAGACCCAGCCGCCACCGGCTCCTGGCTGCATCAGGGTCCTGGTTGCCGGGCGCACAGGAGGTGAAATGGTCCACGCCTGCGGAGCGCAGGCGAGGGCGACCTGCATCCGCAGTGCGAGCTATCGCAATCCGCGCGCCGAAAAGGTGACCGAGAGCTGCCAGGCAGCCGGAATCAGGCCCGGCCCGGTGCCTGGAGGGGCCCCAGCGCAGGGCTGATCGCCCCGCCCACCTCAGGCCCGACCCTCACGCCAGCCTGACCGAGGGGCGCGAACGCAGAGCAAAACTCCCTGGTAATGAGGCGGGCGAGTGCCGCCCTGTCCTTCTCTTGCTGAGCGATTCGATTAGCTCCCGATCCATTTTGGGTTTCGCTTGGTGAGGAAAGCTTCGATTCCCTCCTTTGCATCGGCGCTTCGAAACGCGGTGGAAAAGCCGCGCTTCTCGGCCTCGATCCCATCCTCTAGATCACCCCTGTTGGAAACGAGCTTGATCTGTTCAACCGCAAGCGGCGCCTGGGAGGCGAGCTTTCGACCCCACATCAACGCCGTCTCAAAGAGCTCGTGATCTGGCACGACGCGGTTGACGAGGCCGAACTCGAGCGCCTCATCGGAGGGAATCGCGTCGCCAATCAGGTTCAGCTCAAGCGCTTTATTGGAGCCGAGAAGCCGCGGCAAGCGCTGGGTGCCGCCAAAGCCGGGAATGATCCCCAGCTTTATCTCGGGCTGACCGAATACTGCCGCCTCGGCAGCAATCCGCACGTCACATGCCATCGCAAGCTCACAGCCCCCGCCGAAGGCGAGGGCGTTAACCGCGGCGATCGTCACCACCCTCGATTGGCCGAATTCCGATAGCAAAGCATGGGCCTTGTTGACCAGCTCCTCACCGCTTGCCTCATCCATCTGGGTGAAGGCCTTGATGTCGGCACCCGCCGAAAAGACGACCGGTACCGAGGAGGCGATCACCATTGCGCCAATCCCGCCGGAATCCTTGACCCGGCCCCAGACCAGCGCAAGGTCACGGATCACGTCGGGGGAGACGGCGTTCATCGGCGCGTTGCTGAGCCAGGCAATGGCGACATCTCCGCGGGTCTCAAGCTTTACCGTCTCGGCCTGATCGCCCTCGTCGGGCTGAGGGTAGGGGTAAAAGCCCTGGCCCGCGCCGATCCCGATACGCCCCTGAGCGACGAGTCGCCGCAGGGTGACGGGCGCGGCGAAACGCTTGCCGTATTTCTCCTCGAGCCTCTCGATCCGCTCGAGCACGGAATCGAGCCCTTCGACGTCGGCTTTCCAAAACGGGGGCAGCAATCCGCGGCGGGGATCCAAGCCAGCGCCAGCCATCATTCCGACGTCGATGTCGCGCACCGAACAGACACCCTCCTCCACCAGTAAGCAGGCCTCAATCAGCGCCCGGCAACTAAACAGCGCAACCAGCTCCTCAGCGTCAGGCTCACCATCGCCGGGGATCGTCTGCTCTCCGTCTTTGAAAAACCCCTCTCCACCGGTCTTGGCGCCGAGTTTGCCCTCAGCGACAAGCTGTTTCAGCCCCTGGTGCACGTAGAAGGTCTCGCCGTAGGACTCGCTGAGATGCTCGGCGACGTGCAGGACCGTGTCCAACCCGAGCAGATCGGTGAGGAAGAAGGGGCCCATCGGCGCCACCTGGGCGGCTGAGATTGCCGCGTCGATCGCCTGCAACGAAAGACCATGCTCCTCCTGAGCACGCCAGATCTCCCCAATCGTCGCCATCAGGATGCGGTTCACGACAAAGCCGGGCACCTCGCCACAAACGATCGGCTGCTTCTTGATCGCCTGGGCAAAGTTATAGGCCGCGGTCGCGGTTTCGGGGGACGTGTCCTCGCCCACAATCACCTCGACCAATGGCATCACAGAGGCGGGGTAAAAGAAATGAAACCCGACCACCTTCTCAGGCCGCAGCGTCGTCTCCGCCATCTCGCTGATCGAGAGCGAGGAGGTATTTGAGGCAAGGATCGCATGACCCGGTGTCGCCGCGTCGAGCTCGGCGAAGACGGCCTGCTTGATCTCCATCCTCTCTGGAACCGCCTCGATAACGAAGTCGACATCGCCAAACCCCTCATAGCTGGTCGTGCCGGCAATCAGAGACATCACCTCGCTGAGACGGGCCTCAGCCTCAGCCTCGGTCAGCTTTTCCTTCTTCACCAGACGGGCGAGCTGGCCCTCGGTCACGGAGCGGGCTTTCTGAAGCGCTGCATCGACGAAGCTCTGATCGATGTCCTTGACCAGGACAGGGATGTCGGCGGCTGCGATCGTCTGCGCGATCTCACCGCCCATTGTGCCTCCACCGACGACGGCAGCCTTGGAAACAAACATTGCGGTTAGATCCTCCGGGGTATGGCTATGGGACGCGGCTCCTCGGCCGCGCGCCAAGAGGCTACTGCTCGACGCCGGGACAAAGCAGCGCGGCGATCCTTGTACCCGCGTACAACGCGCCGCCAGACGGCGGCCATTACGCTGCTCTGGCTCTACGTATGGGAAGTGAGACCCGTAATCGAACGCGCCCGATTCCTAAGGCGCGCCGCCAAGTGAGGAACTAGCCAAGCGATGACTCGTATCCGCCAGCAGAACGTGACCGCAGCGCAGTGGAGCTCTAACGGAGAGTCCCTCGGCGCACTCGACCTGACCCAGCCTGAGAACGACGCCTTCGGCGCCAATGTCTTCTCCGTCGCCGTGCAGCGCGATCGTCTACCAGCCGACGTCTTCGAGAGGCTGCACTTGATCCTGGCCGGGGGAGAGGCACTTGATCCGGGCCTGGCCGATGCGGTCGCTGAAGCGATGAAGGAGTGGGCGCTGGAAAACGGTGCCACCCACTTCACCCACATGTTCCAGCCGCTGACCGGCTCAACGGCCGAGAAGCACGACTCGTTCTTTGAGCCAGCCGGGGAGGGCACGGCCCTCGCCGGATTTTCTGGCAAGGAGCTGATCCAGGGGGAGCCCGACGCCTCCTCCTTTCCGACCGGCGGTGTCCGGGCCACCTTTGAGGCTCGCGGTTACACCGCCTGGGATCCGACCAGTCCCGCCTTCATCCTCGAGAATCCCAACGGGGCGCTGCTTTGCATTCCGACCGCCTTCGCCTCCTGGACCGGCGAGGCGCTCGACGCAAAGATTCCGCTGCTGCGCTCGATGGACGCCCTCTCGCGTTCCGCGATCAAAGCTCTGCGCCTGCTCGGCGATTCCGATTCTCAGCGCGTCTTCACCACCGTCGGCGCGGAGCAGGAGTACTTCCTGATCGATGAGCAGTACTACTTCGAGCGTCCCGATCTGATCTCCACCGGCCGCACGCTGTTCGGCGCCAAGCCGCCAAAGGGCCACGAGCTAGACGATCACTACTTTGGTTCAATTCCCGAGCGGGTGCTGGCCTGCATGATGGAGTCGGAACTGGAGATGCGAAAGCTCGGCATCCCGGTCAAGACCCGCCATAACGAGGTCGCCCCCGCCCAGTATGAGATCGCTCCGGTGTTTGAGAACTCAAACGTCGGCTCAGACCACCAGCAACTGATGATGCAGGTGCTGGAAAGCGTCGCCCGACGCTACGGGCTGATCTGCCTCCTGCACGAGAAGCCCTTCGCGGGGGTGAACGGCTCCGGCAAGCACAACAACTGGTCGATGGGGACAGATACGGGCACCAACCTGCTCGACCCCGGAGACACCCCGGCCGAGAACATCCACTTCCTGTTCTTCTGCGCGGCGGTGATCCAGGCCGTCAACAAGCACCAGGGCCTGCTGCGAGCATCGGTCGCCAACATCGGCCAGGATCACCGCCTTGGCGCCAACGAGGCACCGCCGGCGATCATCTCGATTTTTCTCGGCGGCGAGCTGGAAAAAGTCTTCGAGGCTGTGGTCAGTGGTGAGGGCGACCCCAACACGCCGGCCTCCTTCCTAGATCTCGGGGCGACAGTTCTGCCGTCGCTGCCCAAGCACGGTGGCGATCGCAATCGAACCTCCCCGTTTGCCTTCACCGGAAACAAATTCGAGTTCCGGGCACTCGGTTCGAGCATGTCCCTGGCCTTCCCCAATACCGTGCTCAATACGATTGTTGCCGAGGCGATCGACGAGCTGGCCGGTCAGCTAGAGACCAAGGTCTCAGGCGGGATGAGTGTCCCGGAGGCCGTGATCGAGGTTGTCAAAGACTCCTACTCTGCCAACAAGCAGGTCTGTTTCGGCGGTGATAACTACTCCGAGGAGTGGCATGCCGAGGCCGAGCGGCGGGGGCTGAAGAATCTCCGCACCACGCCAGACGCGCTGCCGGAGGTCTTGGAGGAGAAGTCAATCGCGGCTTTTGAGAACTATCAGGTTCTCTCAAAGCGCGAGCTTGAGTCACGCTATGACGTCTGGCTTGAGCAGTATGCGATCCGAGCCAACATCGAGGCCGAGGAGACCTTCTCAATCGCCCAGACGATGATCCTGCCGGCGGCGCTACGCCACCTCGCGCTCCTCAACGAGGCCGGCGTCTCGAGCCTGGAGGGAGAGGTTCGCGAGTTGGTCGATGAGCTGGTCGCCTCGCTCGGTGACTTGCAGGCCGCAAACGCCTACCCCGCCGACCTGGAGGGCCTGGAGTTGGCAGTCCATGCGCGCGACAAACAGATGGCCGCAATGACGGCGGTTCGCGCGGCGGCCGACAAGATGGAGAAGGTGGTCGCCGATGACCTTTGGCCGCTGCCGAAGTATGAGGAGATGCTTTTCATCAAGTAAGGCGCTCACTGAGAGGGCGGGTCTCGCGGCTCGCCCTCTCCTGCATCCTCCTCATCGGTATCGCGGACGGCGCGAATGATCAGGTACCCACCCCCCACCAGCCCGAGAATCGGGATTAGGGCGGCGCCCACCACAGCTGGCCACGCCTCGAGTGCCACCAGCAGCGCGCTGTCCAAGCCGCCAACGATGATCAAACCGGCATCCCGCTACCGCCAACCAGCGGATTGAGGTCGGCGAGCATCTCGATCAGGGTCGGCTCGGATTTCTGATCATCGATTAGGACAGCCGTGCCCGGCCAGGCGTAGCGTAGGTAGCGGGCATAGGCCCGGCGGGAACTGAGATCGGGCTCAAAAATCCATGAACCGGTGTTCCAGTAGCGGGTGCTCGACTCGCGATTTGAGCGAACGTCGGCCAGCGGTTGGTGGGTGTGGGCGAAGACGATCCTCTCAGTCTCGCGGTTCCAGCCAAGGTTCTCGACCACCTGGGCAAAGGCCTCTAGGGCGTGCTCTGAAGGGTCACTCGGCGAGACAACGCTCGCCTCGGGATAGATCGGGTGCACCCCTGCCGCGCCGGACACCGGCTCTTCACGATGCTGGCGCTCGATCTCACCGCGCAGTACAGACTGGAAGTGCTCCTCACTGGGCAGCAACTCGGATTGATCGCGGTCGACTCGCTCGGCCGCCAACCGCCGCACCCCGCGTAGCGGACCGGAGAGGGCCGAAACTAGCCGGCCAAGGCGCTGCACCGAACGGAAGACGCTCTGCTGAGCGTGGGTACCCTGCGGCATCTGAGCAGCTATATAGAGCCACTCGGTGAGGAGGGTGATCACCGACTCATAGTCGCCGATTGCCCGCGGCTCCTCCGGGCCCCCGGCAGCAATTGCCCAAAGGGTCCTGGTCAACAGGCGAGCCCCCCGCGAGCCCGAGAGGCGAGCGTGCGGGTCGAGGTAGTGTCCATGTGTGCAAAGGACATTCGCAAACGCGTACGTGGGGTAGGCGATCTCGATCTCGACCGCGGGCAAACGACGCTTGAGAAAGGCCTGAAAGTAGCTCGGTCCGGGCCGGAATTCGTCAGGATCAGAGCTGGCAGTGCCGGTGGCGATCTCGATCTCGCGTCGCTCCTCGACGCCTCGGTGGATCAGGTGATGGTCGTGATTGCCTGCGATGAAAACGAGCCGCCTGCCGACCAGCTTTTCGCCAAGTAGGCGAAGCAAACCATCGGCGGAGTCAAGGGCATCAGCGAGCGAGCCGAAAAGAAAATCGAAGAGGTCGCCAAGGAAGATCAGCTCATCGACTTCCTCCAGGTGCGGCGCCAGCCGTTCCAAGAAGAACTCCTCGCGGAGCAGATCGCGCCCCGTCCAGGCGCCGAAGTGAGTGTCGGAGATGACCAGCGCTCGCATCAGCGCCGAGTCTAGGCCGGTCGAGGCGCAGGGGAGTCAGGGCGAGCTCGGAATCAACGCCTTGGAGCGTCTCTTCTGAACCCGCATCCGCAGCCCCCCATCGGGGGAAAGGGTGGGCATCTGGCGGACCGTCATCGTGCGACCGGGCATCGCATCCAAGCGCAATCGCTGCAACAGCATCGTCGCCACCAGCTTCACCTCGGTTTGACCAAATCGCTTACCGATGCAGATCCGCTGCCCACCGCCGAACGGTACGTAGGCGCCCCTTGGGAGGGCCGCCTTGCCCTCGCGGGTGAAACGCTCAGGGATGAAGGCCTCGGGATCGGGGAAGACCGACGGAATCCGGTGACTGGCCCAGGAGCAGTAATTGACGTAAGCGCCCCTGGGAACCGTATAGCCGCCGAACTCGAACTGCCGCACAGCGCGTCGGGGACCAATCCAAGCAGGGGGATAGAGGCGCAGTACCTCGTCGAGAACCATGTCTAGATATGGCATCCCGTTCTCAAGCTGATCGACACTCGGTGCAGCGCCCGCGAGCACACGATCTTGCTCCTCGCAGATCCTCGCCAGCACCCCGGGGTGTCGAGCGAGCAGGTACATCATGAAGGTCAGGGTCGAAGTGGCCGTGTCATGACCAGCGAACATCAGAGTCATCACCTGGTCGCGTACCTCACGGTCGGTGAAGGCCTCCCCCATCTCGCCTCTGGCTCCGAGCAGAAGGCTGAGAATGTCGCGACTGGCTGGATCGGGTGATTTGCGCCGGCGCGCGATCTCGCCGAAGACGATCTCATCAAGCACGGCTCGTGAGTTGACCATCTTGCGCCAGGGGGACCCCGGTCCGCGCAGCAGCCGCAGCGCAAAATCGATCCCGTAGAAACTCAGGGCGCGCTCGAATTGCTCGGCCGCGAGGGCACCCTTTCCGGCACCATCGGGGTCGAGCCCGAGCAGCGCGCGCATCGCGATCCGCATTGCAAGGTTGCGCATCCAGTCATAGAGGTCGACGACATCGCCGTTGCCCAACTGGGAGATCGCAGCCTCGGCCTCGACTCCCATCGACTCCAACATCGCGGTTACCTGCTCACGGTGAAAGGCGGGCATCATGATCGCCCGAGCACGATCATGATAGGCGTCATCAATGGTCAGGAGACCGTCGCCAAGGAGGGGGATGAGATCGCCAAAGCTGCCCTCGCGCCAGTGGAAGTTCTCGGGGTGAGCGACGGTGACGTAATGGTTGGCCTCCGGTCCAAGCATAAAAACGCTGCGGGTGTGAAGGACGCGGAGGCTGAAGATCGGCCCATGTGCCTCATAACAGGAGAGGAGGATCGGCAAGGGATCGCGAACGATCTGGCGAGTGCGAGCAATGCTGAAGTCGCAAGGTCCCGGTGGGAAGCTGCCTCGGCCGCGGAACTCGGTGAGCAGATCATCGGCCAGTCGCCGAAACGGGTTGGCTGAGAACCGCTTTGGGCGGGCAACTTGGACTGGGGCCTCAACTGCCATCGCCAAGATGCTAGTTGGCTGCACAGCCAAACCTCGCCCGCTCCCTATCCCGACCCAGCGCCTGGCCCTCTGCGCTCACCGCGTGGCGGCAAGCTGCCCGCAGGCGGCGTCGATGTCACGACCCCGGGTAAGACGAACGGTTGCGGTGAGCCGATGCTCGGCGAGAATCATACGGAATCGCTCGATCTGGGCAGGGGAGGAACCACGATAGGCACCGGTCGGGTTGTAGGGGATCAGGTTGACCTTGTAGAGGCTGGGGTCGAGCAGGTCGGCGAGTTCGCGCGCCTGCTGGAGGCCGTCGTTTACGTGCTCGAGCATCACGTACTCGACGAAGACCTTGAGCCGTCGTCGCGACTGATAGCGCTCGCAGGATGCGAGCACCTCGGCCAACGGATAACGGTCGTTTACGGGCATTAGCTGTGAGCGGAGGCGATCGTTGGGAGCGTGCAGGGAGAGGGCAAGGCGAACCGGCATCTCAATATCACCGAGGCGTTCGATCCCCGGAACCCAGCCGACCGTGGAGATCGCCGTACGTCGGTTGGTAACGCCGAGATCGGGGAGTTGCGCGCAGGCGTCGAGCACCGCGTCGAGGTTCATCATCGGTTCCCCCATCCCCATGAAAACGACGTGGTCGATCGTTTCGCTCCGGCGAAAGTGAAGCGCCTGATCGAGGATCTCATCGACGCTGAGATTGCGCCCATAGCTCATTTGGCCTGTGGCGCAAAAGGAGCAGGTCAGCGGGCAGCCCGACTGGGAGGAAAGACAGACCGACCGACGTCCGTCGCGATAGCGCATCAATACGGCCTCGATCGGACGCCCCTCGGTGGTGTGAAAGAGCGCCTTTACCGTGCCATCGTTGGATCTGACCTCCTCAGCTACCGCAAGGGTTGAAAGCGGTATCTCCTCAGCGAGCCGCCCGCGCAGTGGCGCGGGCAGGTCGGTCATCTCCTCAAAAGACCGAGCTCCACGCGCGATCCAAGCCCATACCTGAGAGGCTCGATAGTCGGGCTCTCCGGCATCCTCGAGAGCCCCCTGAAGCAGCGCGCGGTCCACCCAGCGAGTGTAGGGCGAGCGCCCTCCCTACTCGTGGATCTTTTCTTCTCGAGCAAGCATCGCAACGAACCTACCCAGCCGCCGCACCCGTGTCTCAGATTTTCTAGCCTCCTCTAGCCGGTAGATGATCGCGTAGCGGTTGGCGCTATCGAGGCTCGAAAAGAAGTCGGCTGCGGCCTTGTTAGCGTCGAGCTCGCGTTGCAGATCAGCCGGAACCCGGGCGGTTCGTTGACCCTCATATGCCGCCTGCCAGCGACCGTCGACCTTGGCGGCTTCGACCTGGGAAAGCCCCGCGGGGCGCATCTTAGCCGTCGCGATCAGCTCCTCGGCCTTCTCTCGATTGATCCGAGACCATCTCCCCCGCGCCCGCCGGGGCGTAAACCGCTGCAGGAAGTAGCGCTCGTCAAATCGCCGCTTTTGGCTATCGATCCAGCCAAAGCAAAGAGCCAACTCAAGAGCCTCAGCATAGGTCACGGCGCTTCCCGCCGATCCCTTCTTGGCGATCTTCAGCCAAACACCGGCCGAGACGGCATGGTTCTCCTCGAGCCAAGTCTCGAAATCGGCGGCCGAGGCAAATAGTGCTACTGCGAGTTCATTGGGCACCGGATCGGGTCAGAGTTCAGGTCGGGCTGAGCGGGGACGGGCTCCGCGACAAGCGCCGAGCAAAGGTCCGAGAAGCGGAGCCTCCCGCCGCGCTGGTGGAGCAATTCGCCTCGCCAGTCGACGCGCTCCAGCCTGCCGCGATCCCGTCGATGACCAGCTTCCGCAGCTCTCATAGCAGCGGCGCGCCAGGGTGCGGTCCGCGGCGCCAATGGCCCTTTCTGCTCTCTGACCCGCATGTCGGCGATCTGAACTTCAAGCTCTAGCTGCCAAAGAGATGATTGGCCTCGGCGTAGGGGATGGTTGGCTCCATCATTGACTGATAAGTTCCTGCGCCGAGCAGCTCCCGACCCATTCGCCGCGCCAATGCGAGCGCCGCCCGCGATGGAGATGAACCTGTGCTTAACCGCTTCACACCGAGTCGATAAAGCGCCTTGATCGGCGGGGTCCCGGGGGCAGCGAGGACATTGAGAGGCGCTGACACCGAACCCACCAGGAGGCGGATCTGGTCTGGGTCAACGAGGCGGGGAAGGAAGACCCCGTCGGCGCCGGCGGCGGCATAGGCGCGCAAGCGCTCGATCGCCAGCTCAACGCGCCCCTCGCCCTCGCCGTCAAGCAGGAAGGCATCGCTGCGCCCATTTATATAAAGATTCAAGCCGCAGTCCTCAGCCGCCGCTCGAGCCGCGCCAAGACGCTCGCACTGCGCGCCGAGGTCGCGCAAAGCAAGCGTCTCACCTTCAGCCGCATCCTCGATGTTGATCCCAACGGCTCCCGCTTCGATTACCGCCCTCACGGTTTCTGCCACCTGGCCGGGGGTTTGCCCGTAGCCGCTCTCGATATCGGCAGATACGGGCACCTCACAGGCGGATGCGATTCGGGCAATAGCCTCGATCATTGACTCGCGGTCTAGTTCACCATCTGCCCGACCTTGGCTATAGGCGACTCCGGCACTGGTGGTGGCAAGAGCCCGACACCCCTCGGCTTCGAAAATTCGGGCACTGCCGACGTCCCAAGCATTGAGCAGGCAGAGCACTTCGTCTTCGCGATGCAGCTGCTGAAAACACCGCGCCTTGCGATCGAGGTTGGTGGGAGCCACCAAGTAAGCCTACGGCTAGTCCCAGCGTCAGCAAAGCCGATTGGTGTGGTCCAGCCGGAGCCAAGACAGACCCTTGTCGCTTCCGCCAGGCGGCGCGACCATCACTACCTCCACGACGATCCGGCAATGCCAGCGACAGCGCAACCTGGACGGGTTGGCGAGATGTTTGAAGCGCCCGCTTCCACGCATTGCAAAGCGGAGGTGCGCAAGCGGAGCCAGCTTGATTTCTCAGCCGGATCGCCCGGACCGGTCTCTTCGCGCCGGGCGAGGAGGACGACGCCGACCGCTAAATTCAAGCTACCCGGCGGATCGGGTCCTCCGGGCGGTTATGGTCATGGACCCGGTGCGTAACCCGCCAACCCCAAGGAGGCTCAGATGGCAGACATCCCCGCAGAGGCCCAACACCTGCTCGGTGGGAAGAACTTCGCCCATGTTGCGACGGTGATGGAGGACGGCTCACCACAGGTCTCCCCCGTCTGGGTGGACTCAGAGGACGGCCTCGTCATCTTCAATACAGCCGAGGGCCGGCTGAAGCCCAAGAACCTGCGCCGCGATCCCCGCGTAGCAATCTCAATCACCAATCCCGAGAACCCATACGAGAGCCTGCTGATCCGTGGCAGGGCGGTCGAGCTGACCCACGAGGGGGCCGACGCGCATATCGATGCGCTCGCCAATCGCTACATGGGCGTCGATGAGTATCCGATGCGCCAGCCTGGCGAAGAGAGGGTCATCGTCAAGATTGAGCCCGAACGCGTCCAGCACATGAATCCGTAGGTCACTCGCGTACCGATTTCAGAGACGTGCGGGGGCCAAATACGGCCTCGCCCGAGGCCCAACCCTGCTCGTCGTGCTCGACAGGACCCCTCCTCGCGCTTCCCGGGGCTCGGGACCGGCCAAACCTAGCGCCAACCATCGAACCACAGCGATCGAGTTCGGCTTCATCGAAGTCGCCCCCAGCCCGGCCGATCGTTCCCTCCCAGCGGGCGCTCAGGCGGGAACCTCTTCCAGTCGAGCCTTGATCGTCTCGCGCGCGTACTCAAAGACCCGTCGATCTCCGGAAAGTCGAAATCTCGAGTTGGCCCCAATCACGACCGCGTAGAGCTCGAAGGCGAGTCGCGGAGGATCGGCGACACCTGCAAGGCGAGACTGGCGCTCCAGCTCGCCCAACCATGCCTCAAGCGCGCCAGCGATCGCGTCTCGGACCGGCCCCGGCCGATCGTCGTACTCTGCCGAGGTGGCAGCCCAAAAGCAGCCGCCTGAGTATGTGTCTCGATCGAGATGCGCCAAATAGGCATCGAGGAGGGCGTGCAGACGGGGAGAACCCTCGCCGGCCGCGGCGGCAGGCTCGATTACCTCGGCGGCAAAGTGGCGTGCCGCCGCGGCGACGGTCTCAAGCTGCAACTCCTGCTTGGAGCCGAAGTGACCGAAGAGGCCGCTCTTGCTCATTTTCAACTCGGCAGCGAGGCGCCCGATGCTGAGGCCGCCGAGTCCCTCGACCGAGGCGATGTCGACAGCCCGGTCAAGGATCGCGGCCCGCGTCTGAATCCCCCGAGCGCTTGGCCCCCGCCTTTGAACTCCAACGCTCACGCTCGAAGCCTAGCAACGTAAGCACGAACGTTCGTGCGAATCGAATAGGATCGCCCAATCCAGGGCCCGACCGGGTCAAATTCGCTTCAAGGAGGACTGATGAGCACCCATACGGTTAAGAAAATTGACGATATGGAGGCGATCTACGGGGGCGGCTTTAAGCGGGCTCGCGCCGAACTCGGGGTTGAATCGTTCGGAATGCAGGTAATCGATTTGCCGCCCAACTACGACAGCTACCCACTCCATGACCACGAACATGATGGCCAGGAGGAGGTCTACGTAACGCTGCGCGGCGGCGGCGAGATCGAGATCGCTGAAGAGCGCTTTCGGCTCGACCCCGACCACATCGCCAAGGTCGGCCCTGGAATCAACCGAAAGATCTGGCCCGGAAATGAGGGAATCCGACTCCTCGTGCTCGGCGGCACGGTCGGCGAGGCCTACGAAGCGCCCGACATGACCAAGCTCGGTGAACCCGATCCGATGGCGGCAGCCTAAAGCCCGCCGCCGGGTGGCTCGGCCTCTAGTTCCGGGCGAGGTGAACGGTAGCCGGTGCAACTGAGGACGGGAGTGCGCGGATAGCGCGGATAGCGTCGGTCCGCTCGCGAGCGCTCACAGAGCGAGAAGACCGAGCCGCGGGTATTGCGAACAAGGCGTTGGTAGGCACAGCTGTCACAGAGACCTCTGTTCATTTGGCTTGTGCGCTGACCCTCTCACTCCAAGGGGGTTGGCGCCCAGACCGCTTGGGACCGGCCGCGCACAGTGGCGGGGCGGCGGCGAAGGGACCGATTGCTTCCGATGGCGCAACTCGCTCACCGTTCTTGGATCCAGCCTGGGCCACCAAGAAAGAGTCTGGCAAGTTCGCCTGCACAGCGCTCGGAAACGCGAACACCGAGGAAAGGGGCACCCGCGCTGCCGCCTCGGCGGCGACTAGCTTTGACGTGTGAGCGGCGCGACATTATTTGACAGCGACTTGGCGGCTTACTCGGGAACCGTGGATGTCCTTGGGGTCATCTTCAGAGCAAACGACGATGGATACGCGGTACTTGAGGTGCAGGACTCCGACTCGGGCGAGGGTTTCGCCCTAGTCGGAGCAGTTTCCCACCTCAACCCCGGCGAGCGGGCTGAAATCAGCGGCGACTGGCAAACGCATTCCCGATACGGGCGCCAGCTCCGCGCGCGCGGGGCACTCCCCCTTGATCCCGCCGACCGGGAGGGACAGATTGCCTACCTGACGTCACTTCCCAACATCGGACCGGCCCGTGCCGAGCGCCTGCTCGACGAGCACGGCGAAGGGGTGCTCGGGGTGATCGCAGCCGATCCGCGCGCAGTGTTTGCCTCACTCGGGGGAGTCAGCGCCGAGCAGGCGAACGATGCAGCTGAGTTTTGGCATGCGAGTCGCGCGATCCGCAACCTGCACGTCGGACTGGCGCCACACGGGCTGGCCCACCTCGCCGCCGCGATCCATGCTCGCTACGGCGATAGCGCGATGGCGGTCATGCACGAGGACCCCTACCGCCTCACCGAGGTGGATGGAGTTGGATTCACGAGAGCCGACAAGATCGCCCTCGGGGGCGATGTCCCGCCCGAATCCAAGCGGCGCGCCCAAGCCGCCGCAAGCTTCGCTCTGGTCGAGGCCGAGCAGCAGGGTCACACCAACCTGCCGCTGGCCGAGCTCGTTCAACGAAGCGCCAGATTGCTCGGACTCACCCCCGACCCTGAGGCGCTTCTCAGCGCCCGCGATCTACTCCTAGAGGAGGGCCGCGCCTTTCGAAGGTTGACCCACACTTGCGAGGTCGAGGTCGCCCGGACGCTGCGCGCCCGCGCAGACGCCCCACCCCAGCTCGACTACAAGCCGGGCGAAAGCCCCGACGATGGGCTCACCGAGGAGCAGTGGGCGGCCGTGCGGGGCGCTTTTGCCTCGCGTATCTCGATCCTCACCGGCGGACCCGGCGTCGGCAAGACGGTCTGCACACGGGCGATCGTCAATGAGGCTGAGTCCGCCCACGCCAAGGTGGCTCTCTGCGCTCCCACCGGACGCGCGGCGCGACGACTCGAAGATGCAACTGGCCACGAGGCCCAAACGATCCACCGCCTGCTCGGATGGATGCCTGGCCGCGCCCCCGCCTTCAGAGCGGGTCATCCCCTCCCCGTCGACCTGGTCATTGTTGATGAGTCCTCGATGCTGAATCTGCGTCTCGTCGAGGTCTTGCTCGGCGGCCTCGCCGAGTCAACCCACATCGTCTTCGTCGGCGACGCTGACCAGCTTCCGCCGATCGGCGCCGGCAAGCCGTTCGAGGACCTGATTGCCTCTGAGATAGTGCCGGTAATCAGACTCAGCCACATCTTCCGCCAGGCCGCACGTTCGATGATTACCACGGCTGCTCACGAGATCAACCAGGGCCGCGCTCCGAGCCTGCAACCCGAGGCAGGTCAAGACCATGACTTCTTCTTCATCGACCGCCCCAGCCCGGAGCGGGCATTGCAGACCGTGGTCGAGCTGGTCGCCGAGCGGGTGCCGCAGCGCTTCGGACTGGACCCGATCCGCGACGTCCAGGTGCTGGCGCCAATGTACCGGGGTGCGGTCGGCATCGACGCGCTCAACGAGCGGCTGCAGGCGCGCCTGAACCCCGACGGTAAACCCGCCCTGAACGGTAGGTTTCAGATCGGCGATCGCTTGATCCAGACTCGCAACGCCCACGAGCTGGGCTTGATGAACGGCGCGATCGTATTCCTACGCTGCGAGGATCCCGAGCGCGAAACGATTACGGTCGATACTGACGATGGCGGCTCGTTGGTAATCCCATTCGCGGAAACGGCAACGCTGCGACTAGCCTTCGCGATCTCCGTTCACAAGGCCCAAGGCTGCGAGGTACCGACGGTGGTGACCGTATGCCACCGCTCCCACGCGCGGATGCTGAGTCGACCCCTGCTCTATACCGCGATCACCCGTGCGCGCAACAGTTGCGTATTGGTTGGCGACAGGGCGGCGTTGGCAATGGCGGTCGGCCGCGACGACGGTGGCGCCCGCCACTCTGGCCTAGCGGGGCGTCTGCGCGAATAGCTCAAGGGGCGCCGGCGTCGGCAACGCTTGGCGTCCACGACGTTTCGCAGACTACGCTGATGAGCAGACCGCTGGGAGTTTCGATCGCCCTCTTTTGCGCAGCTCTGCTCGTTTCTGCCTCCCTGCCCCCATCCGCCGTATCGGCTACGTCACCCGCCGCGCCCCCTCGCTACGTCGAAGCGCTATTTCTCCTCCACCATCCCGCCGGCCTCAACCGCTTCGTGCGGTCGGTCTCAGATCCAAGCTCGCCCTCCTACCGACACTACGAGTCCGTTGAAGCGCTTGTAAGGCGCTTTGGAGCACCCCCAAAGCATCGCCGGGCCACGCTTGCTTGGCTGGCTGCACACGGACTGCGGGGCCGCGTCGGCCCGACCGCGACCTACGTGATCGCCCGGATTCCAAGCAAGGTTGCAGTAAGGCTCCTACCCCCCGCGCCTGCCGTCGCCGCCAGCGCCGCAGCGCCAACACGCCGGCGAGTCCCGGCAGCTCTGCGGCCCCATGTCGCGGCGATCGGTCTGCTCAGCCTGAGGCCGGGCGCGTATCGCTCAACGGCAACCGCCGCACCGGCCGGGCTCTCGATCGAGCAGGAAGGAAATCTCGGTTCGCTAATGCCCCACTCTGGCACCTCATCGGGGTGCATTGCGGGGCAGGAGGCGGGCGGAACCGGGCTGGACGCCGCCTTTACGCCAAACCAATACCTGACGGCCTTTGGCCAAGAGGCTCTGCAGCGCCGTGGCTTTCGGGGCGGAGGCTTGACCGCTGCGCTGGTGGAGATCGATGGCTTTCGGCGCAGCGACGTCGAAAGATTCGGTCGGTGCTTCGGCGTGCGGGTTCCACCCATACGGGCCACGGCGGTCGGGATCAAACATCTCTTTGCCTCAGGCGATGAGAGCACGCTTGATCTCGAGGTCCTCTCGGCGGCTGCCCCAGGGCTGAAGCGCATCTACGTCTATGAGGGGCGCTCCTCAGAGGCCGGGATCATGGAGACCGCGGCGGCCGCACTTGGCTCCCGGGGCCACCACCCCAACGCGATCTCGGTCTCACTCGGCGGCTGCGAGCCACAGCTCAATCTCGAACTGGCACCCAGGCGGGCGCTGAGTAACGTCTTCGCCATCGCCGCCGGGGCCGGAATCTCCACCCTGGTCGCCGCCGGAGACCAGGGGTCGAGTGCGTGCCGAGTGGAAACCCCCAACGGTCAAAGCGCGCTGCCGCTTCTTGCCGTCAGTGATCCCGCCAGCTCGCCGTTTGTGACCGCGGTTGGCGGTACCAACGTCTCGCTCAACGCTCAAAACCAGATCCATACCGAGGTCACTTGGAACGATTCGCCGGCCTTCCTAGCTGGCGGCGGTGGCGGAATCAGCCTCTTCTCGCCACAGCGGCCCTGGTGGCAGCGCGATCCCAGATTGCGCCACTACGGCACCGGACGCCTCCTCCCCGACATCTCGGGGCTCGCCGATGTGATCCCGGGCTATGCGATCTACTGCACGGCTCCTGGATGCGCCGAATTGGAACAGCCAAACCCCGGTTGGGTGGCGATCGGAGGAACCAGTGCCGCGACCCCGTTGATGGCGGGGGGTGTCCTGCTCGCCGATCAATATGCGGCCCGTCTGGGTCAACCCCCGCTCGGCTTCATCAACCCACTGCTCTACCAGCTCGGAGCCGAAAAGACGGGACGAAGCGTCTTTCGTGACGTGACCAAGGGTAACAACGACCTCGGGGCGCTTACCTCTCCCGAAGCCGGCGGCGGGGAACCCCTCGGGTGCTGCGCCGCCACCCCTGGCTATGACCTCGCAACCGGCTGGGGCTCGCTCAAAGTAGACGGCTTCGCCCAAGCGGCTGGGCGAGCCGGCCGATGACCCGCAGCGATCGCTGAGCGGGGCGCATCTCAACCGTGGCGCGACCCAGTCCCCTCAGTGCAGTCGCTTCACCCTGAAGTGGAAAATCGCCGGAGTGGCATCGACGTTGCCGGCCGCGTCGCTGGCCCGAACCGAGACCACATGACTCCCGCTGGTGAAGGCGCGTGAGAAGCTGCGGCCGCAATCTCGCAAGGGGCTGCGATCAACCCGGCAAAGGAAGGTGACGCCGGACTGGTTGGAGCCGAAGCGAAAGCTCGCCCTGACCGCTCTCTTGTGAGTGAGGATCAGCTTGTGCGGATGCTTGAGGAAGAACGTCTTGGGCTGCCTAGTCTCGACGCTGAACGTGACCGAGCTGGTGCCGACTCGGCCAGCGATGTCAGCTCCGCTCACCGTGAAGCTGTGGGGACCGTCGGCAAGCGCCGCTGCGGGGACGTATGGGGATTCACAACGCTGCGGCTGTGCTCGATCGATGGAACAGGAAAAGCTGACGGGGCGATTCGCGGTAAACGCGATCGCCGGTCTGGCGTCGCGGCTGATGGTCTTTGGCGCCTGAGTTATGGAGACCGTCGGGGGCGTCGCGACGCGAGCCACAGCACCAAGCGCATCGAGCAGGCCTGCGCCCACCGAGTTCGACCCGTAGCTGCCGACCGAGACGGCACTTGCCGCCATCGCTGCCCGCAGCTGGGTTGGCGTCAGAGTTGGGTTGGCCTGCAGCATCAGCGCGGCCACCCCGGCGCCGTGAGGCGCAGCGGCAGAGGTTCCACAGAAGCGCCAGACGCCTTCTTCCTGAACCGCGAAGAAGGTCGTCGCTACGCAATCACTGGCCGCGATGTCGGGCTTGGAGATCGTCTGCGCTGATGCAAGTCTCGCGGCGGGCACCGTTCCGGTGACTGGCCCGAAGTAGTGGGTAACTGGTCCTCGCGAGGAGTAACCCTCAGGCTCTTCGCTGTCATCGTAAGGCACCGCTGCGACGCTGATCGCGCCGGCTGCGCCGCTGTGGCCGAAAAGGGTCGGCCCAACCGTGTCACCTTCCGATGAGGTTGGGTACTCGGTCTCGAGCACCCCGCCCCCGTTCTCAAGCAGCGAGAATTTAAGCCGCGGGGTCGCCACTGCACTGGCCTGGGGGTTGCAGGTCGAGGAGCAGCGATTGATCACCAACTGAACTTCTTGATCTGAACCGGTCTTGTTTTCCCACTGGAAGTACTCAAACGGTTTTTCGGTCACGAGATTGTCTTCGTTGCTTCCAATCAGCTTGCCTTCGATCAGCTTGCCTTCGGAGTTCAGGAGGTAGGTGTCAATGTCGGATTTGACCCCGTACCACGGTTCCGCCCATTGCAGGTCAACGGAGAGGGTGGCGCCCCGAGCGACCTCAATTCCAAAAGTCGTATCGGGGATACCGCCAGGTTCGGGATTGAAGTTCATGCAGTGTTCGGCGCCGAGTTCGGGGTTTGCCTCCAAAGCCGCGGGGCAACTTTTCGCATCACGGAATTCTGGCGCTTCCCAGGAGCCGATTTCGCGGCCCCTGCTGTCGATCAGGTTGTTGTTCCCGGCGGCGCTGAAATAGTCAACCCCTGCGGCGGCAGCTTCATCGACCGCATCGGCCGCCGGACCGTCCTGGAAAAACGGTTCGTCGAGATAGCTGACGTCATCGGCGATCACCCGGGCGCCAGCACCTACCAGCCGCTTTATGTTTTCGGCAAAGTTCGCTTCGGTGGGAAAGGCGGTTGCGAAGTCCAGCGCGGCGTCAGGTGCTACGTCATGCACAATCTGAGCCATTGCCCGACCCTCATCGGTGGCCTGTGGTTCTTCTGCGCCAGCGGATGTGGGTGCATAATCACGGAGCACATCTACCGGGGTCTTTTGCCCGCTGCAGGGGTTCTCGGTGCCGGGAAGATCGCCACTTTCAATGTCTTCGGCAGCGTGGGTTACCACTGCACTACCGCCATCGGCGGTTTTGGTCGCGGTATCGAAGGAGTCAGAAAGTATTCCGACCGTGACTCCGCTGCCGGTGACCCCGAAATCATCGCGCGCTTCGCCCACGTGAAGCTGGTTGACTCCCTCTGAGATCACCGATCCGCCTTCACAAATCGAGGGGGAAGTCTCGGCGGTGCCCGGCGCGGCAGAGACAATCGGCGCCAGATCCGCTTCAACGCTTCGTACGCGAGGCAGGGCGGCTACGGCGGGAAAGGAGGCGGGACTGGCGGCGACGGTAACCGTCTGGTAGCGGCGACCGAGCGCAACCACTCGCGCCCCTGCTTGTGCCAGAGCACTGAGGCTGCTCGCGGCCCCCCCTTGAAAGCGCACGTCGAGCAGGACCCGGCTTCCTTCGCGCTGCAAGCTTCCCGGGCCACTGGGAGCAACGCTCAGCGCCGAGGCCTGGCGCAGCGGAGAGGCGGCGCGTAGGGATGGCCTCGCGAGCAAAGCCAAGCGCGGGGAAAGCGTCCCACTTTCACTCGACATCGCAACGGCGGTCGTCGGCGCCAGTGCCGCGAGAAGGACGACAAGGCCAAGCGAGCACCCAAACGGGCCGCGGCATCGGGCTGTCAGCTTCATCTCGATTCCAAGTTATCGACCGATCATCCAATCCACCAAACCCATAGGCGGCCCGTTCGATCTCAGCCCGGCCCCAATTAGATGTATGAGCTTCGCCTAAACCAGACCAAAAGCCCCAGCGCTGAGAGCACCAGACTGCCGATCCCGAGCGCCCAAAAAGCCCCCGCCGATTCAATGTCGACCACCATCCACTTGAAGTTCTGGCCAAAGAAGCCGACGATGAAGGAGAGCGGCAGAAAAATCGTTGCCATCACGGTCAGCTGCTTGGTGATCTGGTTGAGACGGTTGGATACCACCGATAGGTAGGCGTCACGGGATCCGGCCAGCAAGTCGCGGTAGGAGTCGATTTGGTCGGAGATCCGGATCGAATGGTCATAGACATCCCGGAAATAGTTGCGGGAATCGAGCTCGAGCCCGGGAAGATCGAGAATGTCATCGATCCCCCGTGCCAGCAGGTCACGCTGCGGAGTCACGATGCGACGCAGCTTGACGAGCTCCCGTCGCAGAGCCGTGATTTCCTCAAGCTGCCTTGGAGTGGCCTGGGTGAAGATCTCGCCGTCGAGGCGCTCGATCCGATCATCAAGGCGCTCAAGGACCGGGAAAAAAGTGTCGGTGAGTCCGTCGAGGACGCGGTAGACGACGAACTGCTCGGAGCGCGGGGTCTGCGCGCTGAGCCGCCGGCGAACTTCCTCCAACGCCGCACAGCGGCGCTCGCGGTGGGTGGTGACGATGTAGCCACCACTGAGAAAAGCGTGCACCTCGACCAGCTCCGCCGGACCCCCGGCGGGTTCCTCGGCGCCGTAGTAGACAAGAAACATGTACTCGCCGAAATCATCAAGCTTCGGTCGCTGGCCCCGTTTCAGGGTGTCTTCGAGGGAAAGGGGATGGAAGCCAAAAGCCTCCTTGAGATTGGCCACATCTTGCTCGCTGGGATCGCTGAGATCGAGCCAGAAATACTCGTCGCGCTGCAACAAATCGCCGATCTCCTCGCGGTCGATGCGGTCAAGGAAGCGCACGCGGCAACGCTAGATAGCCCCCCGGACGCCGCCGGCCTGCTACGGTCCCCGCGTTCGGTCGGACTTCATGTCCGGCAAAGTCGTGTCTAGCGCTCGCGTCGTTGCTTCACCGCATCCTCCGCGTTCGCAGCACATCAAGTGGAGGCAATGCATGCCCTCTGGAACTGTCAAGTGGTTTAGCGACGACAAGGGCTACGGGTTCATCACTCCCGACGACGGCTCTAAGGACGTCTTCGTCCACCACAGCGCGATAATCGGCGAGGGCTTTAAGTCCCTGGCCGAGGGCGCCAAGGTGACGTATGAGTCCGAGGAAGGGCCCAAAGGCCCAGCCGCGGCGAGCGTTCAGCAGACCTCGTAGTCGCTTACCGCACTTAGCAGTGCACGAAGCCCGCCTCCTGGCGGGCTTCGTCTTTTCTCGCCCTATCCTTCGCGCCCATGGCCACCCGAGACGACCTCCGCAATATCGCAATCATCGCCCATGTCGATCACGGCAAGACGACCCTTGTCGACGCGATGCTGTGGCAGTCTGGCGCCTTTCGCAAAGGCCAGGACGTGGCCGAGCGAGTGATGGATTCGATGGATTTGGAGCGCGAGAAGGGAATTACGATCCTCGCCAAGAACACCGCGGTGCACTTTCAGGGGGTCAAGCTCAACATTGTCGATACTCCTGGTCACGCCGATTTCGGCGGTGAGGTCGAGCGCGGCCTGACGATGGTCGACGGTGTGTTGTTGTTGGTCGACGCATCCGAGGGCCCGCTGCCACAGACGCGTTTCGTCCTCCGCAAGGCGCTGGAGGCAAAGCTGCCGGTGATCCTCGTCGTCAATAAGGTCGATCGTCCCGATGCTCGTATCGCCGAGGTGGTTGAGGAGGTATATGAGCTCTTCATCGACCTCGACGCCGACTCTGAGCAGATCGACTTCCCGATCGTCTACACCAACGCCAGGGCCGGCTGGGCCTCCTTGACTGAAGGCGAGACGGGAACCGATCTTGAGCCCCTCCTTGAACTGATGCTGGAGCGGATCCCCGCTCCCGAATACGACCCCGATCACCCCCTGCAGGCCCACGTCACCAACCTCGACGCCTCGCCCTACGTCGGCCGTCTCGCCCTTTGCCGCGTGCGCAACGGGACGATCCGTTCCGCTAGCCCGATCGCCTGGTGCCGGGCCGATGGCTCAATTGAGCGAGCTACCGTTTCGGAGCTCTACGTGACGGAGGCGCTGGCACGAGTCGCCGCCGAGCAGGCAGGACCCGGAGAAATCATCGCGGTAGCCGGCCTCCCCGAGGTAACGATCGGCGAGACCCTGGCCGATCCATCTGATCCCCGCCCGCTCCCGGTGATCACGGTCGATGAGCCCTCGCTCTCGATCGTGGTCGGAATAAACACCTCACCCCTGGCGGGGAAAGAGGGCACCCGGCTGACCGCCCGTCAAGTTCGTGACCGGCTCGATGCCGAGCTGGTGGGGAACGTCTCGATTCGGGTCCGCGACACTGAGCGCCCCGACGCCTGGGAGGTTCAGGGGCGCGGAGAGCTACAGCTTGTCGTTCTCTTGGAGTTGATGCGGCGGGAGGGCTTCGAGCTCACCGCCGGGCAGCCGCGGGTCCTGACCCGCACCGTCGATGGCAGGGTGCATGAGCCAGTCGAGCGGCTGGCTGTCGACGTTCCCGAGGAGCAGGTTGGTGCGGTCACCCAGCTCCTCGCCCAGCGCAAAGGACGCCTCGATCAGATGGTCAACCACGCGACGGGATGGGTGCGGATGGAATACCTGGTGCCGGCCCGCGGGTTGATTGGATTTCGCACCGAGTTCCTCACCGAGACCCGCGGCACCGGGATTCTCCACCATGTCTTTGACCGCTGGGAGCCGTGGGCGGGTGAGCTGCGGACGCGACCCAGCGGCTCGATCGTTGCCGATCGGCGCGGCAAAACCGCCTCCTACTCATTGGGCAACCTGCAGGAACGTGGGACGCTGTTTGTCGGTCCTGGTGAGGAGGTCTATGAGGGAATGATTGTCGGTGAAAACGCGCGGGCCGACGATCTCGACGTCAATGCCACCAAAGAGAAGCACCAAACAAACGTGCGAGCCGCCAGCGCCGATATCTTGGAGCGGCTTGAGCCGCCGAAACGGCTCTCACTGGAAGCAGCCCTTGAGTTCTTGCGCGAGGATGAGTGCGTTGAAATAACGCCGCAGTCGGTACGTCTTCGTAAGCTCGAGCTGGATAAGACCAGACGCCAGAAGGCCGCGCGCCAGAGCCCCTCTAGAGCGCGAGTCGCCTCCTAGTCGGCGGTCACCATCGGGCGGGCGCTCTGGCAGGGCGAATGTAACCCAGAAGGAAATCAGGACGAAGCCGGCGACCGAGAGCAGCGCCACCTTGAGCGCCTTGATCTGAGCGTCGTTGTAAAAGCCAACTATGGCGCTCGCCTCGCGCGGGCTCAGGTCCGCTTGGGCGAGCTTTTCTTCGACGGTGGAGCTGGGCACAATGCGGATTCCCCGCTCGGTTGCCGCCACGATTTGCCCCTGGTGGCTGGTGAGAGCTGGGGGTTATCGACGTCTGACCTACTGAATGCACCACCGAGCCCACCTCGACCTCCCCTCGACGCGCTTTCTCGGGTGCGCCGATTGGCTCAGCCCGCAGCATTGCGTGGGGTTTCGAGCGCGCCGGCGCGCTCGCAGATCGCCTAGACCGCAGCGGGCGCCTGCTCGGCCTGGCTAGCCTCGGATTCCTCGGATTTCTTGGCGATTGCCTGAGCCTCGGGCGTGCTTTCATCGATGCTGCGAGGCAGCAGCACCTCGCGGGCAATTACCAGGCGCTGGATCTGACTGGTGCCCTCATAGAGCTGCATGATCTTTGCGTCGCGCATCAGCTTCTCCACCGGGTACTCCTTGATGAAGCCGTAACCCCCGTAGACCTGGACGGCGTCAACCGTGATCTCCATCGCCGAATCGGCAGCAAAGCGCTTGGCCTCGGAGGAGACGAGCGTGTTGCGTTTGCCTTGATCGAGCAAAACCGCAGAATTCCAAACCAGCAGGCGGCCCGCATCGACCTTGGTCGCCATGTCGGCGATCATGAACTGGATCGCTTGATGCATCGCAATCGGAACGCCGAACTGAACCCTTTCTTTTGAGTAAGCGGCCGCAAACTCAAAGGCGGCCCGACCAATCCCGACCGCCATCGAGGAGACCCCCGGCCGAGTCCGATCCAGCGTCATCATCGCGAGCTTGAAGCCCTTATTTTCTTCGCCAAGCAGGTTCTCGGCAGGAATCTCTACTTCGTCGAAGGAGATGGTCGCAGTGTTGGAAGCACGCTGGCCCATCTTGTCCTCCTTCTTGTCGACGCTGACGCCGGGCAGGTCAGCGTCGACGACGAAGGCGCTGATCCCTCGGTGGCCAGCCTCTGGATCAGTCTTGGCATAGACGGTGAAGTAATCGGCATAGGTGCCGTTGGTGATGAAGCACTTGGAACCGCTGATCACATACTTATCGCCCTTCCTCACCGCGCGGGTCTTCATCCCGGAAACATCGGAACCAGCGTCGGGCTCGGTGAGGCAAAAGGAGGCCAGCTTTGGCTCCTCGCAGAGCATCCCGAGATATTTCTTCTTGGTCTCCTCCGAGCCGCCCAGAGTTATCGGCGCCGAGGCGAGCCCATTGGCCATCAGCGAGGTGCCGATGCCGGAGCAACCCCAGCCCATCTCCTCCTCGATCAAACAGCCCGAGAGGTAGTCAAGACCAGGTCCGCCGTAGGCCTCCGGAATGTGGGTGTTCATCAATCCCACCTCCCAGGCCTTCTCGATGATGTCCTGGGGCCAGGTGCCGTCTTTGTCGTACTCCCAGGCGACCTTTCGAATCTCTTTCTCGGCAAAGTTGTGCGCCAGCTCGCGCAGGTCCTTCTGCTCGTCGGTCAGGGTGAAGTCAACCACGGGTCGGGACTCCTTTTCGTCCGTGCGATAAGCCGATTCCGCGGCCAGCACCGCAGCGATGGCCACCGATTGACTGGTCAGTCAACCAACTCCAAGATTAGCGGATATGGGATCCGTCGTACCCCTACTCTTGATTGGTGATGATCTTGGACCCTGCTGCGATCGGCCTCGACAAAGGCACCGTCTTGGTGGCGATCACCGTCATCGTGCTGCCAATCGCCGCGATTGCATTTGCCCGTTCCGGCTCGGCTTGGCGGGATCTCGGCAAGGGACCATTTTCAGTCGGGCAGGAGTTACCCCCGCCGGTAACCCAAAGCGACTCCGCCGCATCCGTAGATGCCGTTCGCGCGGCCGAGGTGCGCCAGATGATCGAGGCCAAGTCCTACCTGCGCCAGCGCCGAGGTGGGACCCCGATCGACGTTGAGGCCGAGGTGGAGCTGGTGCTCGCATCGGTCACCGCGGGGAGTGAAGGAGTCAGGGAGGAGCTGCGGACCGAGGTGCGCCAGCTGGTCCTCGCCCGAAACGAACGGCGGCTGCGCAGAGGGGAAGCTCCGCTCGATGTTGAGGCTGAGACTGAACGCCAACTCGCAGATTTCATAGGATCTGGGTGATGGCAGAAGCCGCTGAGGAGAACCTCTTTGAGGTGGAGGAGCTGCTGATGCAGCCCGGGACCTACTTCAACCCCCAAACTGAGGTTGTGGTGGTCGTCGACGATTCGACTTCGATCGATCAGGAGGTCTTCAACATGGAGGCCTACGAGGGTGCCGAGTGGGTGCGGATCGGCGAGGAGGTGCCGATCGATGAGGATCGCCGCGATCGGTTGATCGAGGCCTTCCAGACCCATTATCACCCAGGCTCGAGCGCCTCGATTTCCGAGACCGCCCTCGAGCAGGGCGAGGAGGAGCTCACCGAGGGCGAGGATGGCCAGGAGCCGGGGCGGGAGGACTGATGTTGAGCGCCGGTGAGATCGCGCCCGATTTCACCCTCCCCGACCAAGGTGGGAATGAGTTAACGCTTTCTGATCTACACGGACAGTGGGTCGTCGTCTACTTCTACCCCCGAGCCGACACCCCGGGCTGCACGATCCAAGCCTGCGGTGTCCGCGACCGTGGCGCCGACTACGCGGCGCTCGGTGCCCGGGTTCTTGGCGTCTCTCCCGACCCCGTCGAGGAGGTGAGCAAGTTTGCCGAGAAATTCAACCTTGACTTCACCCTCCTTGCCGATGCCGACCACGCGGTCGCTGAGGCATACGGAACCTGGGGTGAGAAGTCGATGTACGGCAAGAAGTACATGGGCGTGGAGCGCGCGACCTTCCTGATCGATCGCGCGGGCGCGATTGCACGAGTATTCCCCAAAGTCTCACCAAAAACGCACGACGATCTCGTCCTCGCCGGTCTCGAGCAGCTCGTGGCCGCCTGAAATCAGGGCTGCTTAGGCACTGAACACAACGACCGCGATGAAGGTCGCATAGAGGGCGAACCAGCCGATCACCGCGGGGCCCGTAAAGCGCCCTCGCCGATGCAGGCACTCATAGGCGAGCCAGCCGCCGACAAGACCGAGGGCGACGGAGATCGCTGCATCGGTGCTTAGCTCCCAGCTGGTAAAGATAAGCCCAAGTCCAACCGGAATCATCGACTGAAAGACCATCGCGCCGGTGATGTTGCCAAGGGCCAGGGAGTCCTTGCCTTCGCGAACCCAGAAGGTGCTGTTTACCTTCTCGGGTAACTCGGTCGCAAGGGGGGCAAGGATCAGGGCGAGAACGACTGCCTGAACCCCGAGATCTTTGGCAATCTGCAAGAGCTCCTGGACAAAGAGATGGGCTCCCCCGACCATCGCTGCCAAACCAACCAGGAGCTGCATGAGACAGAGCGAGAGGGCCGGGCTGCCGCGGTGCTCGGGGCGGCGATCAAAGATCAGGGGGTTAAGCGTCTCATCGCTTTGGACCTCGCCGCCGCCCTTCAGGGTACGGCGAACGTAGAGCGGGTAGCAGAGGATGAAAGCGACTCCGACCGGGATCCGCAGCGCCGCTGGCGGACCCCAGGACAGCGCCAGCGCGCCGGCAAAAAAGGCGAGGAAGAACAGCAGGTCGCGCTCAAGCACCCTCCCGTCGGCCCTCAGCTCCACTCCCTGCTCGCGTCTCCCGCGAAAAACGTGGACGAAGAGACCGACAAGTCCCATCGCCAGGGTCCCGAGGAGGAATGGAGCGCCGACGATCGCCCCGATCGCAACCTGATGGGAACCACCGGAGGCGCCCAGCAAAGCGACGATTGCGATCAACGTCTCTGGCATCGCGGTTCCCACCGCTGCGAGCACGCTGCCAACCGCACCTTCGGCCACGCCCAGCCGGTGTCCGAGCCACTCCACCGCGTTGGTGAAGGCCAGCGCGCCGGCGAGGATTATTGCGAAGCTGAGCGCCAGCAGCAAGACGCTCATCACTTCGAGCTGCGCCGCGCTACTTGAGCAGCGCGGCGCACTTCTGGAGGTCGACCGGGGTGGTCGCCCCCTTGAGGCAGCTGAGATAAGCCTGCTGGGCTCCGCCCGAGGCGCCGCCGCTTTCGGTGCCGGCGCTCGATCCGGTGGAGCCGGCGCCGGCTGCGCCGCTGATCCCGTTCAGCAGGCTGCCGACTCCGCCGGAGCTGCTCGACCCACCCTGACCACTCGCCGCGCCCAGCAGTTCGATCGGGTTGACCCCGAGCTGTTGGAACAATTCGTTGATTGGCTTGGCGCCGCTGGGGGCGCTGATCGTCTGCGTTTGATTGACGTCGCTGAGGGAGAGATCGATGCTGAGGTCGACTTTCTTCGCGCCGCTAGTGGATCCGCTGGGCGGTTCGATGGCCAGTTCTGTCGTGAGTTTGCGAACGATGTGGTCGCTGCCCACGTAGAGGTCGATGTGGGCGGTCTTGAGCGCGCTTTCGAGCTTGCCTTTGTCCTTGTTGAGTTCGCCGACCGCAGGAATCTGACCGGCGGCGCTGAGTTGCGAGCTGCAGGCTGGATTTTCGGTCAGCTTGACCAGCGCGTCGACTGCCCCGGCAACGTTCAGGTCACCACTGACATGGGTTGTGCTGGTCCCCCCCACTTCCGTGCTGCCTTCGTTTGTGAGGTGTTCGACGAAGTTCGCGATCTTCAGGCTGGACGCCGCTTCTTGGCATTCTGTGGCCCCGGCCGACTTGCTTTGAGAGCTGCTGGTGTGCTCGTTACGTTCGATCGCGGACTTGACGAAGCTAAAGGTCGTCGGTTCGATTTCATACTCGGTCCCCTTGTAATCCACGTAAGCCTTTTCGGGAAGCAGGGTCACGCCACCTTCGAAATCGACATTTTTGCCGCTCAGCGATCCGTTTGCCTTTGCCTTCATGTCGAGCTCTGGCAGCTGTCCCTTGCCCTCAGTCTGAAACGGACCCGCCAAGCTCAGATTCAGGTTTCCTCCCTGGGCCCCTTCGACCTTGGCCCCAACGGTCAAGCTCAGATTGCCGCTCTTGATGCCCTTCAGCGTCGCTTCATTGACGACCTTCTGGGGGTTTTCGCCGCTGCTACTACTGCTGCTGCCACATGCGGCGAGCGCGGTCGCCAAAGCTATGAAGATTGCGAAGACGATGAAAACGCGAAGTCGGCTCAAGGCGATGGATCCTCCTGGATGACTGAATTTGATTGCTGCCAGCTAGATCGTAGAGGCTACGGCGATGTCTGGATTGGCGTAGAAGCGGTTTCACCGCTGAAATTGACCGCCAACGGGAAGAGGAGGGCGCCGAGAAAGATCAAAACAACTCCGGCGGCGATCAGCCAGCGAGCCCGGATCAGGTGACCGAAGAGGCCGATCACAAAGCCGGCGAGCATCAGCACGACGTACGGTCCAGGGCCGTGGGGCAGTAGCGCGGCGAAGGGCAGGGCAAGGTCGGGCACCGGGCGGATTATCATCGCCCCTATGGCCGATCGCACCGTCGCGGAGGTAAAGGAGGCGCTGGGCAAGGTCGGCTATCTCGCCGACGAGCCAGCGGCGCTGGTCTCATTCTTGGCCCAACGCCTCGGAAAGCCAGTGCTGGTCGAGGGGCCGGCTGGGGTTGGCAAGACCGAGCTGGCGAAGGCAATCGCCCGCGCCACGGGCCGCGAGCTGATCCGTCTGCAGTGCTATGAGGGCCTCGATGAGGCCAAAGCTCTTTATGAGTGGAACTACCGCAAGCAGCTTCTGCGAATCCAGGCCGGCGGTGAGAGCGGCTGGGGTGATGTGCAGGAGGACATCTTTGGCAAGGAGTTCCTGCTCGAGCGGCCGCTGATGCAAGCGATCGCCAGCCCCAAGCCGGTCGTGCTCTTGATCGATGAGATCGATAAGACCGACCAGGAGTTCGAGGCGATGTTGCTCGAGCTGCTCTCCGACTTTCAGATCACGATCCCCGAGCTGGGTCAGGTCTCGGCGACGACGATGCCGATCGTCGTTCTCACCTCTAATAATTCACGCGAGCTGACCGAGGCCCTGAAGCGACGCTGCCTTTACCTCTGGCTCGACTATCCAGATGCCGATAGGGAGATGGCGATCGTCCGCCTCCATACCCCAGATCTTCCCGAGGCCCTGGCGCGGCGGCTGGTTGAGGTGGTCCAGATGATCCGGGCCCTGGACCTCAAAAAGCCACCCTCGATCGCAGAGTCGATCGACTGGGCGCGAACCCTTTTGCTGATCGGGGCCGAGGACATCGATCGCCGGGTCTTTGAGCAGTCGATGTCGATCATCATCAAGCACCGCACCGACATTGACCTAGTCGCCGAGCGGGTGGGAGTGAAACTGAGCGGGGCGCCCACCCAAACCCGGGGGTGAGTCCGACGCCTGGCTCGCCCTACGGTCAGCGCGCAGATCCCGGTCCGGCCGGACTCGCGGCAAAGCTCTTGGGCTTCTGTGAGGAGTTGCGCGGCGAGGGCGTGGCAGTCGGGACCTCTGAGATTCTCGATGCGTTCGCCGCGCTTGAGCAAGTCCCTTGGACTGCGCAGGAGGATTTTCGCGAGTCGCTGGCGGCAACGATCTCCAAGTCCCAGGAGGACCGCCGGATCTTTGAGCTGCTCTTTGAGCGCTACTTCTTCCGTGCTGCCGAGGCCGAGGCAATCGAGCGAGAGATCGGCGAGAGGGGCGAGGGTCAGGAGGGCGGTGAGCGGCTCGACATCGACCAGCTTCGCGAGCAGGTACGTGAGGCGATCATCGCCGGCAACGACGGCGAAATGCGCGACCTGGCTCGCCTCGCGATCGCCGCATTTGGTCGACGCGCCGAAGGCTCGGGAGTCGTCGGCGTCGACGTGCAGCGAATCCGCCGTACCCTGGGACTCTCCGCCGGGCCGCAGCCCAAGCCCGAGGACGGCGCCGCAGAGCTTGCGCGCATCGACCGCGACCAGCTCAACCGCTTTGAGCGCCACCTGCGTCGCGAGCTGGAGCGAGATTTGATCGAGCGCACCTCCACCCTGCCGCCATCGCGTCCGCTCGCTGCACTCGATCGGTCGTTGCCGAGCAGCCCCACCCAAGACCTTGCCGCGGTGCACCGAGCCGTCTCACAGATGAAGCGGCGGCTGGCAACACTCGGGCACGAGCAGCGCGGACGCCGCAAGAGTCAAACCGTCGACGTGCGGCGCACGATCCGTGCCTCACTTGAGACCGGTGGAGTGCCCCTGCGCCTGCGCTACCGGCCCAAGCGTCCCCGGCGGCCTGAGATCTACGTTCTCTGCGATGTTTCCACCTCGGTCACCTCGGCCAGCGTTTTCTTCCTCTCCGTCTTGCACGCGCTGCACGACTCCTTCCGCAAGCTGCGTAGTTTCGTCTTCATCGAGCGAATCTCTGAGGTAACCGAGGTCTTCGAGCACGAGCGGGACTTCCGCACCATCGCCCAGCGAATCTCCAGCGAGGGTGGAGTCGCCGACGTTTCCGGGTACACCGACTATGGCCGCGTCTGGCTTGAGTTCCTCGGCGAGATCGCCGATGAACTGGACCCTCGCTCCACCGTGATCGTGCTTGGGGATGCTCGGACCAATGGGCGCGAGCCCCACGCCGAGATTTTTGCCCAGGTAGCCGAGCGGGCCGGACGCCTGTTTTGGCTCAACCCTGAGCCGCGCCTTTACTGGAACTACGGCGACTCGGTGATGGCAGCCTATGAGCGCTACTGTGACGGAGCGTTTGAGTGCTGGACGACCCGGCATCTGGAGAACTTCGTCAACGTCGTCGCCGGCGCGACTCCCGAAGCCCAGTAGCGCTCTTCTCAGCCCGCGGCAACAGCGCCGCGATCAGCCGCCCACCAGCTCCACCGGTTCACTCGGCGAGAGCTGCCACTGCTGGTTGATGGTGGCTCCGGGTGGCGCTTGGATCGGGCCCTCGAGTAGCGGATCGTCGGTCTCAAGCATCCAGGAATGCAAGCGCTCGCGCAGCTCAGCCACGACCACCTGTTGCTCGGTCTGAGTGGCTAGATTATTGCCCTCCTCGGGATCAAGGATGAGATCGTAGAGCTGCTCGCGGGGCACGATCTGGGTGCCCCAGCCGGCCTCGACGAGGACATCCTTGCTTTGACTGTCATCGCAGTTGGCGAGGATCGGGATCGGATAGTCGTCAAATCGACGGATGTACTTCCAGCGCTCGGTGCGAATTGCACGGTGTGGCTGGTAGGCGGCGTGAAAGGTGGTCTCGGCGAATATCGCCTCGTGCAGGCGCTCAACATCGCCGCGAACAAGCGGCATCAGCGAGGAGCCCTGGAGCCAGGCTGGAGCGTCAACTCCGGCCAACTCGCAAAGCGTCGGATACACGTCGAGGTGGCTCACCGGAGCATCAATCACCTTGCCCCCGGTGAAGCCCCCGGGCCCGCGGACGATCATCAAGACACCAATCCCGCGGTCAAACAGAGTCGCCTTTGCCCCCGGGAAGGCGACCCCGTGGTCGGTGGTGCAAAGCACCAACGTATTCTCGACCAGTCCGAAGTCGTGCAGAGCATGCAGGACGGCTCCGATGCCCTGATCCAAGGAGCGGGCGCTCGCCTTGAATGCAGCCATATCCCTGCGAGTCGCGCCCACGTCGGGCAGGTTGGCGGGCGGCAGCGAGTAGAGCGTGTCGCGCACCGAGGTGGGCGCAAAAAAACTGCGATGCGTCTCGAAGAAGCCGACCGACATCAGCCACGGTTGTGGCGGAGCCTCCCTGAGCGTCTCGATCGTCAGGGGCGCCACATCCTCGGCCCGGTTGGAGTGAACCTTGACCAAGCGATCAAATCCGATCATGGCCGGGTCGACTGAAATGTGTTGCTCGCCGATCAGGGTCGAGTGGTATCCAGCCCGACGCAGGGTGTGGACCCAGTGCTGGCCATAGTCATTCAGCTTCCAACCACGATGGGCGAGACCCAGCATCCCGTTGTTGTGGCAGTACAGACCAGTGAGCAGGCTCGCCCTGCTGCCCGAGCAGGTTGGTGCCGCGCAGAACGCCTCCCGAAAGAGCACCCCTTGGTCAGCCAGAAGCTGGATGTTGGGGGTTGGAACCTGATACCCATAGGGCTGGACAATGCGCCCGGTGTCATGGGAATGTATGTAGAGGATGTTCGGCGGAGATGGCACGGTTGATCTGCGGCCGCAAGGCTACAGATAAGATCGTTTTGATCCTTTGTCGATTAACATGATCTACAAGGTATAGCTGTCATGCACCCCCAACGCTCCTATCTCGTCTGCGCCACACCTCGAAGTGGGAGCACCCTCGTCTGCCACGCGTTGGCCGAAACTGGGGTGGCGGGCAGGCCGGAGGAGTACTTTGAGGCACTGCGCCACAGTGGACGTCCGCGTCGACCCGAGGAGTATTTCCTCGACGTCAGGGATCAGTCAATTCGAGACCACCTCGGCGAGCGCACCGTCGGCAGCGATCCGCTGCCGCGCTCGCCGCTTTGGAGTCGTGCGGCCTACGATCGCTACCTGGAATGGGCGCTGGAGGCCGGCACCTCCCCCAACGGCATCTTTGGCGCCAAGTTGATGTGGGGCTACTTCGGGGATTTCGTCAGCCTCCTGCGCAATATCCCAGCCAATCGCGACATTCCCCTTGCCAGCCTCCTGCCAACGGTGTTCCCCGACCTCACCTTTGTGCGCGTGGTACGTGCCAACAAGCTGCGCCAGGCGGTATCCCTCTGGAAGGCAGTGCAGACGGCGACCTGGCGCGAGGACCAGGCCAATGCCAAGGCCGCCTCGGTCGAGGATGACGGCTCGCCGCCGTATAAGAGCTTCATCGAGGAGCACCGACCACAGCTGCGTTTTCACTACAGGGCAATTGCGCATCTGTTGGAGCAGATCCTCCTCGAGGAGGCCTGCTGGGATGCCTTCTTTGAGCACGCGGGGATCAACCCGATTTTGATCCTCTATGAGAACTTCGAGGCAGATTATGAGACGAGCACCATGCGCCTGCTCGAGCGCCTTGAGCTGACGCCCCCGACGGATTTCACCTTCGAGCCGCGTATGAAGCGCCAATCCGACCGCCTAAACGATGATTGGGTCAGGCGCTACAGCGAGCTAAGGCTTGGAACGGACTTCGATCTGGTGCCAGCGGTGCCCGAGCCGACGAAACGGTAGCCGCCGATAGGTGAGGCGCTACCTCGGGGCCCAGGCGTCGGGAGAGGAGGTCAGTTCGCCAACCACGGCGGGCAGCTTGCCGGAGACCAGTTCGGCCAGGGTGACGTGCTCCAAGACGGCGCGCAGATTGGCACGCACGGCGATCCAGACCTCCTGCAGATGCTCGGCGTTGCCTCGATATTCGATCGACTCCGGCGGAGAGGATTGGACGTCGGCGATTGGGCCCTCCACCGCCCGCACGATGTCTGCGACGGTGACCGCCTCGGCCGGCCGAGCCAACCAGTAGCCGCCCTTGGCTCCGCGGCGGGCTCTGACGATACCGGCGTGCTTTAGCTCCAAGAGGATGTGCTCGAGGAACTGCAGCGGAATGTCTTGAGCCTCAGCCAGCTTCTCGCCCTTGATCGGACCCTCCTCGGCCGCGGCCAACTCGGCCGCGGCGCGAACTGCGTAATCGACCTTTGCGGAAACGCGCATCCGGGCAGTTAATCAGCCGACCGATTCGCGAGTCAGATCGGCGGTGCTCGCAGCGAATCCTCCACGGATCGGAACCGATCCAGGAGCGGCGAATCGGGGGGAGATCAAAGATCGCAAAGCTCGGTGCCCACCGCCACACCCCGACGCTCGCCTCCCAATCAAGATCGCCTCGGTCCTAAGCGCGCGGTGCGCGAGGATACCGCGATGCCGATCAAAGTCACCCAGCTAAGTGAAACCGCAAGCTCTCCCACCGAAAGGTCGATGCCGGTCGGCGCGGTCTCGATCGATCAGCTGAGCCACTCATACGGTGACCTGCAGACGATCGAGCGGATCGACCTCGAAGTCGAGCCGCATTCGGTGATCGGCGTGGTCGGACCCTCGGGCTGTGGCAAGTCGACCTTGTTGGAGCTGATCTGCGGATTGCGCGAGCCCAGCGCCGGGGTGGTCTCCGTTGACGGCGCTGCCGCGGCTTCCGGGCGCCTTGCCGGCTGCGCCTTCATGCCCCAGCGTGACCTGTTGCTGCCCTGGTTCTCTGCAATCGACAACGCCGCGCTCGCGATGCGCAATCGTGGCGTGAGCCGTCGCGACGCGCGGCGCCAGGCAAGCGCCCTGTTTGAGCGCTTCGGCATCGGCGGTTTCGAGTCGGCCAGGCCCAAGGAGCTCTCGGGTGGGATGCGCCAACGGGTCGCCTTCCTGCGCACCCTCCTCGCCGGCAAGCCGGTGCTAGCACTCGATGAGCCGTTTGCCTCTCTTGACGCGATCACCCGGGCGGAGATGCAGCAGTGGCTCGCGGGCGCCCTGCAGGCCGAACCACGCAGCGTCGTTCTCGTTACCCACGACATCGAGGAGGCGCTCTACCTCTCTGACCGGGTTGCGGTCCTCTCTGCGCGCCCAGCCCGGATCATCGCCGAGTTGCAGACGCCGGCACCGCGGGCAGCGAGCCGCGACCTTGCGGTCACCGACCCCGAGTTCATCGCCTCCCGCGAGCGAGCGATGCGCGCGCTGCGCGAGGGTTCCGGATGAGGCGATGGCTCCTCCCCAGCCTCGTCTTCGCAGCGCTGATCGGCGCCTGGCAGGTGGCCGCTGCCAGCGGCACGATTGCCAGTGCGCTTCACCTGGAACCCTTCCTAGTCCCCTCGCCCGCGGCAATTGCGAGATCCCTATGGACAAACCGAGTACTGCTCGGTGAAAACGCCTGGGTGACGCTGAGGGAGGTGCTCCTCGGCTTCGGCTGCGCCCTGATTGCGGGCCTTAGCTTCGCCGTTGCCCTGCACCTCTCAGAGACCCTGCGGCGCGCCTTTTACCCGCTGCTCGTCGCCTCCCAAGGTGTGCCGATCGTCGTCATCGCACCTATCCTTGTCGTCTGGTTCGGTTTCGGGATCGGGCCGAAGCTGGCGATCGTCGCCTTGATTTGCTTCTTCCCGATCACCGTCAATACGCTCGATGGCCTGCGCTCCGTTGACCCGGAGGCGACCAAGCTGATGCGAACCCTCGATGCCTCCCGCTGGCAAATCTTTCGCCGGGTCGAGGCGCCCACGGCGCTTCCCTTCGCCTTTAGCGGCGCCAAGGTCGCCGCCGCCTTCGCGGTGATCGGAGCGGTATTCGGGGAGTGGGCCGGATCGGGTTCCGGGAACTCTGGGCTCGGCCGGCTGATACTGCAGGATATCGACCAGCTGGAAACAACGCGGGTCTTCGCCTCGGTCGTTTTGCTGGCAATAATCGCGATCGGCCTGTTCGGCACCCTAGCCCTCGCGGAGCGGCGCATAGTCACTTGGCGATAGAAAGCAGGGGTGAGGCTCCGCCCAATCGCACCAGTGGCTCTCGCCGTGACCCTGATCGCGCTAGCGCTGGGCCTTTCCGCCTGCGGTGAGAAGAGCGAGAACGTCTCCGGCAAGGCCCAGTCCTTTAGCCTCACGCTCGACTTCTATCCAAACCCCGATCATGCCGGGATCTACATGGCGCAGAAGCTTGGCTACTTCCGCGAAGCCGGGCTCGACGTCAACATTAACGCGCCGTCAGATCCGTCGGCTCCGATTAAGGAGGTCGCCGCCGGGCAAACCGATCTTGCGATCTCCTATGAGCCAGAGGTGTTGTTGGCCCGCCAACAACACCTCGACGTGGTCGCCGTGGGGGCTCTCGTTGATCAACCCCTGACCTCGCTGATCTGGCTCAGGAATTCGGGAATCAAGGGAGTTGGCGATCTGCGCGGCAAGACGATCGCGACCGCCGGTATTCCCTACCAGGGCGCCTTCTTGAAGACGATCCTTGCCCGTGCCAACCTCTCCCCTGCAAACGTCAAGGCGGTCAACGTTGGCTTCGGATTACTGCCCGCGCTTGTCGGCGGCAGCGCCCAGGCGATGCTCGGCGGCTACCGCAACGTCGAGGCGATTGACCTCCGCGAACGCGGCAAACACCCGGTCGTGATCCCCGTCAACAGGCTCGGCGTCCCCACCTATGACGAGCTGGTCTTGGTCGCTCAACGAAAGCACCTGGAGGAAGATCCCGAATCGATCCGATTGTTCATCGCCGCGCTTGCCCGTGGCACTGCGGCGGCTGTTAAAAATCCCGGCGAGGCGACCAAGGCGGTGCTCGAAGCCAACCACAGTCTCGAACCGAAGCTGACCGCCGCCGAGGTGAAGGCGACATTACCGCTGCTTGAGTCCGGACCCAGCGGCCATCCCTACGGCTACATGGATCCGGGCCAGTGGCGCAACTTCATCGCCTGGATGCGAGACAACGAATTGATCTCATCGTTGCCGCTGCCTTCAGAGGTGCTGAGCAACGCCTACCTGCCGGGGAAAATTCCCGAATAGCGAGCTACCCCTTTGGAGAGCATCTCGGGGATCTCCTGCGGCGGCAAGGCCGCTGAGAAAAGATGGCCCTGGGCATAGTCACAGCCCAAACGCAAAAGCTCCGAAAGCTGGGCCTCATTCTCGACTCCCTCGGCGATCACATCGAGCGACAGAGCACGGGCCATGCCGATGATCGCCTCGATGATCGCGGTCCGCTCCTGTTCGATTCCAAGTGCATCGACAAAGGAGCGGTCGATCTTCAGCGCATCGAAGGGGAAGCGATTGAGGTAAGCCAGCGAGGAGTAGCCGGTACCGAAATCATCGAGAACCAGTCGCACCCCGATCTCGGTGAGTGCATCGAGGGTCCGCTTCACCGTCGCTGACTCCTCAACCAGCGCGCTCTCGGTGATCTCCAGGCGCAGGTGAACGGGATCCAGTCCGGTGCGGGCGAGGATCTCTGCGACCACCGAGGGAAGGTCGCGATGGGCCACCTGACGGGCCGAGAGGTTGACGGCAACGTCGAAGGGCCGCGCGTCGGGGCGCTGGGCATGCCACTCAAGGATCTGCCGGCAGGCGCGCTCCTGCACCCAGCGTCCAACCGGCTCGATCAGGCCGCTGTCCTCGGCGACGGTTACGAAATCCGCTGGGTCAAGAAGGCCACGCTCGGGGTGCTGCCAACGCAGCAGAGCCTCCAGACTGGCTACCTCGCCACTTCTCAGCGAGACCACCGGCTGGTAATGGAGGATCATCTCCTGGCGCTCGATCGCATGGCGCAGATCGCGCTCGACTTCAAGACGGCGCAGTGCGCTTGCTCGCATCTCGGCATCAAACAACTCACTGCGAGCCCGACCCCTCTCCTTTGCCCTGTACATGGCGGCATCTGCGTCGCGGATCAACAGGTCGGCATTTATTGGCTGTCGATCGGAGGGCCGGCCAACGGCGATTCCGATGCTGGCCGAGACAAAGTGCTCGACTCCCTCCATTGTGAAGGGCTTGGCGAAGGCTGCCGTAACCCGATCGGCGATCGCGATCGCCTCATCCTCATCGGCCAAGCGGTCTATGAGGATGCCAAACTCGTCTCCGCCGAAACGAGCCACTACGTCTCCGGGGCGCAGATGGGAGCGCAGGCGCGGAGCCACGGCGCGGAGCAGCGCATCGCCTGCATGGTGACCCATGCTGTCGTTGATCAGCTTGAAGTGGTCGAGGTCGAGAAAGAGGATGCCCACTGGTGAACCGGACGCAGTCGCATGCCGCAATGCCTCGACTGAGCGCCTCGATGAAGCTGAGCCGGTTTGGAAGACCGGTCAATGAATCGTGAAGAACCCGGTGGCGGAGGACCTGATCGGAGATGTGGCGCTCGATCGCCTCGGCCAGCACGTTGGCCGCAGCCCGCAAGAAGTGAACGTCCTGGGGGCCGAAGCGGCTGGGATCGCTGGAGTGAATGTCGAGCACGCCGAAGGGGTGCTCCTTGCCGTCGATCATCACCGCAAGGCTGCTGGCAAATCCGAGAACACGCAGCACCGGGGGCATCGCAAAGCGCTGCTCGACCGACCAGTCTGCGACGATCACATGCAAGCCTGACTCCAGCGCAGCTCCCGCGTGGGAATCGCGCGCCGCCGAGACGCGGCGACCGGCTCCGCTTACCTCACCCTCCAACCCGGCGCGTAGGCGCAGCCGCCGTCCATCGCGACCGACCTCCCAGATGCATGCTCCATCGACCCCCTCTACCGCTTCGATCAAAGAAACCGCCGCTTGCATAAGAGAATCCGGGTCACTGTCTTTTAGCGCCCGTTCGCCGAGCTGGGCGACGGCCGCTTGTTGCACCGCGGCCCGCTGCAGCTCCTGCTCGGCGATCTTTCTTTCGGTGATGTCGTAAAGGACGCCGTGCCAGATCGGCACGCCGTCTTCATCGGACTCCAGGACTGCCTCATCGAGAATCCACACAACCTCGCCCTCGCGGGTGATCATCCGGTAATCAAGCGGCGGAGGATTCCGATCTCCAAGGGTCTCTTTGGTCTCTTGGGAGAGGGCTCGCTCACGATCCTCAGGATGGAGGAGTTTGGCCCAAAGTCCGGGATCAGACTTCCAATCCTCGGGGCTGTAGCCGAGAATCTCCTCCACCTGGGGGCTGACGTAGCGCCAACGTCCGTGCTCGCCCAACTCAGACGCGTAGACGATCGCCGGGAGGCGCTCGACAAGATGGCGATAGTCCTCACCGCCGGCGTTGATCTGATCAAGAAATTCGTCGACCTGCTCCTCAGGCCAACTCCTATCTCCCGGTGGCCGTTCCATTGGCGCCCTTATCGACAGATCCAGGAGCCCCTTGACAGCATTTCCGTCCAAGCAGCAACCCATGCAATTCAGGTCTGCAGCCCAGACGCTAAAAACGGAGCGGCGGAGCCTGTGAAACGAGGCGGTGACCCGCGGCAAGAGTGAGCGCGCCCACCAGGCCCCGAAATGGAGCATATGGCGCGTAGAACTGTTCGACCTCCTCGACCGAGGCTCGTCGCCCAAGTCCCCCGATGCGACCGACCAGCTTGATGTAGCCGAGGTCTCCGGCGGGAAGCGTGTCGAGGTCTCCCCGGCCAAAGAAACCGAGGCATTGGACGGTCCACGGACCGATCTCGGGCACCGCGAGAAGGCGACGGTCGCTCGCCTGCGCGGCGAGGTTGCAGTGTCCGCTGGCGACCTCTCGAGCAACGGCGCGCAGGGCGATCGCCCTGCGCAGCGCGAGGCCCATTGACTCCAGCTCGGCGGGGGCTCGGCCAGCGATCGTCGCCGCTGCGGGGACATCGCGCAAACCCTGGCGGTCCCTGCCTAGTCTTGCGCCCCAGCGCCCGACGATGCGCCGCTGGATCCGAGACGCACGCTCGGTCTCGATCAGCTGCTTGACTACGGCCCAGGCAAGCGCCTCCCATGGCCAAGGCCGGCGACGGGGCCGAAAGTGCGGGCTGCGTCTGAGCAAAGGCCCAAGCAAAGGATCGCGGCGGAAGCGACGGTGAAACTCGCCGAGGTCCTCATCCACTCCGAGCGCAAATCGCATTCTCTGTACCGCCAGTTCGAGGTCTGCAGATTCGGCCGGAGCCCTTGAGGGCATCGCAAGGACGCGGGGGGCCGCGATCACCCCGGGATCGACGGGCTCGGCCCGAATCGCGACCCGCTCGGCGCTTGGCTGCCAGGCGCGAACCAAAACCGGGCGCTCCTCCACGTGAAGTAGTCGAGCGGCAACGCCCCCGCTGACCACCATCACGCGGTCCTCGCCACCGGATATCGGAAGTCGAAATGGAAACGGGGGCCGAACCTCGACTTCAAACGAAGTCGAGGTTCCCATCATCGCCCCAAAAGGTGGACGTCGACAAGGAAGGAGCGGCTGGCGAGGACGTTGGCCGGCCTCTCGCGGCGCCTGAACAGGCGCCTGGGCGGACGGTTGCGCGTACCCACCGCCCCAACCGCGCGTACGGCAGCAACGGTGGCGGCCCCCGCCAGCGCCCCGCCAGCCGCAGCAATCGCGGCGGCGCGCACCTCGCCTCGAACCGCCGGAGAAGTCGGCTCCTGATATGGAAGCGGCAGCGCCCGTAAGCGCTCGGGCTCCACGGGTGCAGCATCCTCCTCAGCCACCACCTCGCCCTCGAGCTCAAACCTGCGCATATGGGCCCTCGGCTTCAAGCTGCGCGGAGCGCGCGGTGGAACCAGCGGCCCTCACCTTCTCGGTTGGCACCTTCACGATGCCGACTCTAGCGAGGTGGCAGCCGGGTCCTAGAAGGAGCCAGCGCCGAGCTCGGAACTTGCGGCTTTCCCAAGCTCAGAGGGCGAGCTCATAGATCCGGTAACGCTTGACCACTTTGCCCCCCATCCCCTCCATCGCTCGGTTCATTGGCCCGTTTGTCTCAAGGATCCAGCCCATCTCTCCGCCGACTATCCCACCCGGGATGGCCGCCGTCTCCAGGTGCTTGAGGTAGAGCCCGGCCGCGACCCCGCTGTGCCTGTAATCGTGCTTGACGCCAAGCGCGAACACCCGGCACTGGTCCACCTTGCGCTTACCAAGGAGAAATTTGGCCCAGCCAAAGGGGAGCAGGCGACCGTCCATCTTCGCCATTACCTGGTTGATGTCTGGCAGCGTCAGCGCCGCCCCGACGACCTCGCCGTCGCGTTCGGCCATATATGCCCAGTTCTCATCGAGCACCTGCTTCAGGTTCTTGGCCTGGAATTTGACCTCAGCATCGGTGATCGGCACGAAACCCCAGTTGTCGCCCCAGGCCTCGTTGTAGACATCCATGAAACGGCGCACCTCATCGGCCATATCACGCTTGCGCATGTTGCGAATTACGATGCCTTCCCCCTCAAGCGCCTTCGTCGCGGCCGCGTGGATCGCGGGATCAAAGCGCTCTCCCTCCTTCAGTTCGCCAAATTGCAGCTCCCACATGAAGAGGTCCATCGCCTTGGCGAACCCACCGGCCTCGATCAGCTCGCGATAGTAGGGGGGGTGCCAGGGCTCGAGGATCATCGGCCGCCGCTCATAGCCCTCGATCAGGATCCCGACCTCATCGTTGGTAGTGAAGTCCATCGGGCCAAGAAACCGGGTGCGACCCTTCGAGCGCGCCCACTCGGCCGCCGCCTCAAACAGGGCGGTCGCCGCCTCGGGGTCATTTGCCGTCTCAAAGAAACCAAACATCGCATCACTGCCACCCTGGAACTCATCCCAGCGCCGGTCTACCTGCGCGCTGATCCTGCCGACCGCCTCGCCCTCGCGTTCGGCAACGAAGTACTCGGCCTCAGCGTGCTCGAAGTAGGGGTTCTTGTCGCGATTGAGAAACTCCATCCGCTCAAAGATCAGCGGTGCCACCCACTGCGAGTGCTCGCGGTGCACGCTGAAGGGGACCTTGACGAAGCGCTTTAGCTCGCGCTTGCCGCGCACCGCCCGGATGCTGACGCTTGCCATCGCGGCGGAACCTACACTCTGAGGCATGAGCGAGACAGCGAAGTCCCCCGTCGACGTCTTCGAGAAGACGCGAAACCACGACCGCCTGGACCAGCTCGAAGCGGCCAAAGAACAAGATCTCCTCCCCTACTTTCGACTGCTCACCTCCCAGGCCGGACCGCTGGTCACGATGGAGGGGCGCGAGACGATCATGCTCGGTTCCAACAATTACCTGGGACTGACCACGGACGAGCGGGTAAAGCGGGCAGCCCGCGAGGCCCTTGAGACCTACGGCACCGGCCTCACCGGGTCACGGCTGCTTAACGGGACGACGCCGTTGCACGTCGAACTCGAGCGCGAGCTTGCGGAGTGGATGGGAACCGAGGAGGCGATCGTCTATACGACCGGCTACCAGTCAAACCTTGGCTGCATCGGCACGATTTTGGAGCCGGGGGATACGGTGATCTGCGATTCCGGTGACCACGCCTCGATCCTCGACGGCTGCCGCCTCTCCGGCGCAAAGCTGCGTCCCTTCCGTCACAACCGGATGGAGAAGCTTGAGAAGATGCTCGAGCGCGCGGCGAGCGATGGCGGTGGCGTGCTGGTAATCGTCGATGGGGTCTTCTCGATGGAGGGCGATATCTGCAACCTGCCCCGGATCGTCGAGCTCTGCCGAGCATTTGGGGCAAGGCTGATGGTTGACGAGGCCCACGGAGCCGGCGTGCTTGGAGCTCGGGGGGCCGGGGCCTGCGAGCTGCTCGGACTCGAGGAGGAGGTCGATCTTCGGATGGGGACATTCTCCAAGAGCCTGGCCTCATGCGGTGGGTTCGTCGCCGGACCAAGCGAGGTGATCGAGTATCTGCGGATCGCCTCGCGGTCTTTCATCTTCAGCGCCTCGGCAGTTCCGGCCGCCGTTGGCGCAGCATTGGCGGCGCTACGAGTGATCCGCTCCGATGGTCCGCGGCTGTTTGAGGCGCTGCTCTCAAACGCCGAATACCTGCGTGAGGGCTTGCGACACCTTGGGCTGAGGGTGATCGAGCCGGGAACTCTGCCCGACGGCAGGGTGGCGACCACTCCGGTGGTGCCGGTGGTGGTCGGCGATGATTGGCAGGCGGTGCTGCTTTGGAAGGCGCTCTTTGAGGCCGGTGTCTACACCAACGTCGCGATCCACCCCGCCGTAGGGCCAGGGGGTGCGCTCCTGCGCACCAGCCTGATGGCGACTCACGAGCGCGAGCATCTTGACGCCGCCTTGGGCACGATTGCCCGAGTGATCGAAAAGTTCCCCGAGCTTCCGCGCGCCTAGCACAGCAGTTCACTGGTTTTAAACATCCCCCGTCGTGGGTAGTTTCAGCCTCGTCCGGATCTGGACGAGTCCGGCCGGCCCGGAAAAAGCTGCTCTTAGCGAGTGGGCCGGGCAAGGTTTGTCTAAACCGGGTTGACGCTTCGTGTCCAAAGCGCATACCTTGCGGCCTCGTCGTATGAACCCTGGGCGGGTTCGCCGGCGGAGAACTTGATTCCGCCCAAGCCGGTGACTTAGGTCGCGGCCGCGGTGGAAGAGAGACACATCCAGTTAATCGATCCCTGAAGGGAGGAGTCCCGTGGACGCTGCCCCGATCGCCCCTGCAACAACGACCGCTTCCGCCGAGCCGGCACCCCAGCACATACAGGCCCTCGAACGGGCCAACCTGGTCCGATTGGCACGGGCGGAGTTGAAGCGCTCGATTGCCCGCGGCGCGGTCGAGGCCTTCGAGGTGGTTCGAGATTGCCCATGGGAGACCGAGAGCATGACAATCGCCGAGCTACTGACCAGCCAGCGCCGCTGGGGGCGTACTCGCGCCCGCAAGTTTCTGCTCCCCTTGGCACTGAGCGAGAACAAGCGCCTCGGCACGCTTACCTCGCGCCAGCGCCTGCTGCTCGCGACGGAGCTAGAAGCAAAAGGTGCGGGCGAGCGAACCGCGGTCTTGGTTTAGCTTCGCAAGCCGCCGGCCCTGAAGCTGAGACCGCCTGAAGCACGCTGGAATACGCGGCGCAGCGCGAGGAAGGCGGCCACGAAGGCAACCACGCCGACACCGAGGCAAATGGCCAAGACAAATCCAGCGAGGTAAAAGAGACCGCCGACGATGAGAACGAAAATCATCCCCGCGAGCAGGGTGGTGTGGGAGCGATAGCCGGCAAAGTGCTCACGGATTGAAACCTCGAGCCCCCCTAGTCCACCGAGCACCACCCCGACCCCAATTGCCGTCGGGGTCTCCGTGATCAGACCAATTGCAAGCATCACGATTCCTGCCAAGACGATCAGCTCCGCCAGCGGAAATGCACCCCAGGGGGCGACGGGACGCTCATCGGTCTTGGCCTTCTTACTCACCAGCGCCAGCCAGACCTATGAGGGATCCACCGCGACTAGGCACTGCCCGGCATTCTAGAGGCGGCAACCTCGCCACCGACCTGGGCCAGGTTGCTCAGCCGGGGAGAGACTTGATTTGAGTCGGCGGCGGCCCCAAGCCGCCCGCCTAAGGGACACCCGGAGGAAACCTTGACCTGCCACCACCCCATCAACATTCCGAGCACCCCCAAGCGGGGGCGCGAGTGCCAGCCACCACAGCCGGGATCGCCTACGTCGTGGCGGGAGATTCGCACCCATTTGAGCTTGCCGGGGTCGGCAAGCATCTGGCGCAGAAGCTCACGATTTCGGGTCTCCAATCGGGAGCGCTCATCAAGGACCAGGCGCGCCTCGCCGATCCGGGTCGCGAGCTCGTCACGAACCCGCTCCAGCTCGCCAAGTCCGAGAACCCGGGGCGCGGTTGAGGCGCTGCCGATCTCGGCTCCGATTTGGACTCGGCCGAAGGCCTCGCCAAAAAGACCCCCCAGCTCCCGCTCGAGGCGGCCGATTTGGCGCCGCAACTCGGCGCGCGCCGGACGCTCATCGGCCGCACTATTAGGCCCAGCGAGTTTTTCTCGTTCGAGCAGGTGACGCATAACAGCTGGTCCTGAGTTTAGATCACCGAGCGCAGAGCACAACTGGGATGTGGTTAAGAAAGCTCAAGCGCGCCCGCCGCCATCCACAGCGCCTCATCGACTGCGATCTGGGGCACCCCGTTTACCTGAACGGCGCTGACTATGAGCCGTCGGGTGACCTCCTGCACCTCGCGGCCCTCGGCAGTTGCTCCAAACAGAAGTCCGACCGGTCCCTCGCCATCGGCGATCGTCAGGGTCCCCTGGGGTAGTTTGCCAGGCCTTCCGGCCAGCGACTCACCGGGGGCAGAGTCGCGGATACATAGCTCTCCTTGGAGCTGACCAGCGTCAAAGGAGCGCAGGGCGACGCCCGTCTCCACGGTCGCGATAGTGAGCGCGTCAGCCGGTAGGCCTTGGCTCTTGAATGCACCGTCGTGGAGCCGGTCGAGGGCCAGCTGCTCGACCGGGGTCCGGATGCGATCGGGGTCAAGGCCAATCTGGCGAAAAAAGACTCGATATGCCCACGGAATTGGGCGCTCGCGCATATGAATCGCGTGAGCGCCGAAGAAGCGGTCAGAGAGGCCACGAAGGCGCTGGCGGACCGGCTCTGGACTCTTGACCGGACGGCTGTCGAGCTCGATCCATGCAATACCCAGGCCCGGAAACTCGGCGGCAAGATGGGGCGCCACCCAACCCTGCCGAGGGGTGGGTTCCCAGCCCGGATGAGCTCCGGCGGTCCCGGCACCCACCTCAACCGGCCTCCGCCGCGCGAGTCGCCTGCAGCAGCTCGCCGACCCGAGCGTCCAACTGTGCAGCACTCAGCTCACCGATGCTGGCACTTTGCAGGGTTCCACCCGGATAGACATAGGCAAAGGTGGGACAGCCGCCGACCCGGTAGAGGGCGCCGACCGCTCCGTCGCGGTCATAGCCGACGGGCATCTTCCACCGATGCTGGCGGATCAGGTTGCGGACCGTGGCCCGTTCGTCGCCGATATCCAGCGAGAGGAAATTCACCCGTCCACGGTAGCGCCGGTAGGCATTCTCAACCACATTCTGCTGGTCGACGCAGTCTTCTCCTTTGGTGAACCAGAATGAGATCACCAGCGGTCGCCCGAAGAGATCACAGACGCGAATCGCCCCGGCCACGCGGATGTCGCAGGCGGGGGTCTGGCGAGCACTCTGGGGACAGGGAACCTGGGAAGTTTCACAGTCATCCTGAGCGATGTTTGAATCCCCTTCCAAGCTTCCCGCGCCAGCCGGAACCGCGAACTCCGGTAGCGGCCAGCGACTGGGCAGCTTATCGAGGCCGAGGGTGCCCGTTTCGCTGCTCTCGATCGTGTGAAAGAAGGCGACCGCAATCAGAGCCAAGAAGATCAGCCCGACGGCAATCGAGTAGCGATCCCTCACCGCTCGACACTCCAGGCGAGCGCCGCAGGCAATAACACCATCACCCCAAGCAGGGCGACGATGAGATCGATAACGGTGACGAAGCCAAAATCGCGAAGCATTGCGATATTGCTTGCGGTGAGGACCGCAAAACCGGCGATCGCGGTAACGGCGGAGGCGAGCACCGCGGCACCGGTGCTTGAGTAGGCGCGTCCCAGGGCCTCAGCGGTCGAGACGGATCCGCTTCGTTCCTCGTGGAAGCGCGCCGTGAGGATGACGCTGAACTCGGTGGCGATTGCGATCGTCAGCGCTCCAAGCGCCGCCGACATTGGGTTCAGCGGAATGCCGCTGATCCACAAAGCCAACGCCGACCAACCAGTCGCCAAAACCGTCGGGGTCAGCGGAACAAGGACACGGACGGGCGAGCGGTAGATGAGAAGGAGCACGAGCGCCACCGCGACCAATCCGGCGAGGGTCAACCAGTAGCGGCTGGCCGAGAGTTCAGATGCCGCCTGCGCCGCGATTACCGGCAGTCCGGCAAGCGCCACCTTGACCCCGCGCGGCGGGCCGCCGGGGGTGCCGGGGGTGCCGATCTCGCTGCGGACCCGATTGATCAAAGCCTGCTGATCTTCCAGCGACTGAGCGCGGATACCGAAAGAGAGCAGCGCTGTGTGGCCGAGATGCCCGGTCCTCGGGTCAATTGGTGAGACCTGCTCAAGGTCATAGGGAGTCAGCGCTGCGAGGCTTTCGTGGATTCCGCGCCGACTCAGGCGCGCACCGGGGCTGGTGAGAAAGTCTGAAAGCGCTGGCCCCGGGCAGACCTGGGCAACGCGACAGCTCGGATTGGCCCCCACAAATCCATTCGAGCGCAAGACTCGCTGCTTAAATGCAGCCATCCAGGCGATCGTCGCCGGGTCGGCGAGTTCTGCCGCCTGCACGCTCACGTCGAGCTGCCCCGAAACGCCGGTCGCATCCTGCAGCTGGATCAGATCGTGCACGGCGGGAAGACTTTGCGGGGCCAGCGATTGAATCTCAGAGACCGTGTCGATCTGAGTCCCTGCGACCCACCCGATCACGGCGAGAGCCAAGCCGATGGCAAGGACACGGCGCGAATGTGCAAGCGAGATCGCGAGGATGCGGTTACTCAAGTTGGCGATCCGAACCCCCACCCGAGCCTGAAGCCGCGCAACCCGCTTGGGAATCAACTCCCGGGACTCCCCCCTGAGGCTGAGGGCCGCGGAACCGGCCGTCAGCGCGAGCACAAACGCAATGCCGACGCCGGCGAGCAGGAGAAGGCCGAAGCCACGGACCATCGGTGTCGGGGAGAGCTGCAAGGCGAGGAATCCACCCGCGGTCGCGAGACAGGCCGTCGCGATCGTCGGCGCGCCCCGGGAGGCGGCAAGGCTAGCCGCGTGAGCTCCGCGAGCCCCGTCATTGACCGCCTCCTCATAGCGAGCCTGGAGCTGAATCGCGTAATCGACAGAGAGGCCGATGAGAATCGGCAAGACGGCGATCGATGCCATGGTCAGCGAACCGCCCAGAAGGCCAAGCAAGCCGAAGGTCAGGGCAGCCGCTGCGAGCGCGATGGCGAGCGGCAAGAGTCGAAAGCGGGCGCGAAAAACAGCCAGCAAGACAAGCCCCATCACAGCGACAGCGACGCCGAAGAGGATCAAGAGGGCATCCTTTAGGGCGCCCGCCAAGCCATCAATGACGACTGGCACCCCTGAGATCAGGTAGCTACCGCCTTGCAGGGCAAAGCAGGGTGCCGAGCGCCCCTGAAATGCACAGACTCGGCGCGGCGTTGCGTCATATACCGCTTCGCGGATCAGGTTCAGGGCGTGGTCGCGTTCGGCTTCACTTAGGTTCGGCCGCAAGCGCAGGACGATCTGGGCCGAGTGTCCGTTGGGAAAGATGTATGCAAGCCGAGCCTTCGGCGTATCGGGTCCGCGGGCCTGATCAAAGACCACGGTCGCCAGAAAATTGGGATTGGCGAGACTGGGCAAACTGGTGATCCCGTAGCGAGCAGCCACCGAGAGCAGGTAGCGGCGCAATTGATTCGGCGCTAGGCGGGCCGCCAGTTGGTTCAATTGGTTGTCGATCTGAATCACAGCCTCGTTGAGGAAGGTCGCGGGGCCGCTGAGGAACTGAACTGGGTGCAGCCTGGCCAACTCGGTGCATGGTCCAGGAATCGGCGTCGCCCCCTTTGGCACCTTGGCGGAGAGGCATCCCTCCAGCCGCAGCAGGCGCCCGAGGTTGGCGGTCAACACCAACCGCTGCAGGTCCCCCTGAGCGAGCACGACTACCGGTTCTTCGCCGAACACTTCTCGCACGTGCTGGGTCGCGCGGTAGCTGGAGCTATCGGAGTCAACCAGCGTCGCCGTCGCCGCGTCCGTGTGGACCCGGCTGGCGGCAAAGGCGGCAGCTACCGCAAGGAGCGCCGAGATCGCAAGGACCACGCGCGCGTGGCGCGCCGCCCACCCCGCGATTGCGCTCAATCCATTGAAAGCGGACCGCTCACGTCCGCTTTGAGGAACTGTGCGACAAACTCGTTTTCGGAGTCAAAGAGCTCTTCTTTGGGGCCCGACTCGACTATCTTGCCGCTCCACAACACGGCGAGGAAATCGGCGATCCGGCGGGCGGTGTTGAGGTCATGGCTGATGGTCAGATAGCAGCCGCCATTCTCGGCGTGCACCTCACGGATCAGCTCGCAAAGCAACGCGGTGCGAACTGGGTCAAGGCCCGAATCGGGCTCATCGAACATCACGATCGCGGGTTCAAGAACCAGGGCTCGGGCGAATCCGGCCCGCTTGCGCATCCCACCCGAGAGCTCGTTCGGCATCTTGTAGATCGCCTCCATGAGACCCACCTCTTTGAGCCGGCGGTTGACGATCTCCCCGATCTCCTCCTCGCCTTTGTCGGTGTGCTGGCGCAGAGGAAAGGCGGTGTTGTCATAGATGTTCATCGAGCCAAAGAGCGCTCCGTCCTGGAACAGAAGACCGAACTTTTTACGCACGTCAAACAGCTCATCATCGGTCATATTGGGAATCGATTCACCGTGCACAAGCACGTCACCTGAATCGGGGTAAAGCAATCCGACGATGTGCTTGATCAGCACGCTCTTGCCGGTGCCCGAGGGTCCCAGCACCATCGAGATTTGGTCCTCGGGTAGACCAAGGTTGAGGCCGTTGAGAATCCGCGCGCGGCCGAACTGTTTGACCAAATCGATGATCTCGATTGCATCCTCGCCACCGTGGTCGCGCTTTCGGCCGGTATGGAAGCGGTAGGGATTGGACTCACCTGGATCGACGCCGGGGATGATGAAGTCCCGACCCATCTGGGCTCCGTCCTCACTGATGTAGGGCCCGCTGGTGGCGGGGGCGGGCGGAGCAGCCATCTCGCCTTCGGGAGCGGCGCCGTACTCCGACCCATTTGTGGGTTGATCATCGATCGACAAAGTCACCCTCCTATCGGCGCCCTGGGGTTTGCCCCCCAGAAGACCAGGGTCCCCAACATCCCGATGATGTGGACTAAGATGATGTTGAGGACCATCGACTTCGCGGTCGCAGTTCCGACCCCGACCGGCCCGCCCGAGGCGGTGTAGCCGTAGTAGCAACCGACCATCACGATCACGGTCGCCATCACCATCCCCTTGATCAGGCTGAATAACAGATCCGGGGGATTTTGGAACTGCCAAAAGATCAGTTCATACCCGCCTGAAGAGACATCCCCGATCTGCTTGACGACGGCGATGTAGGAGGCCAGGTACATGACGCCGATCCCGACCAGATACATGAAGGGAAAGGCGATCCAGGCGGCGAGCAGTCGGGTTGCGCAAAGGAAGGTGACCGGCGGCACCCCCATCACCTCTAAGGCGTCGATCTCATCAGATATCCGCATTGCCCCCAGCTCGGCGACGATTCCGGTCCCGACCTTTGCCGCAAGCATGTAGCCAAAGGCGTAGGGCAAGATCTCGCGCAGGTCACACCAGGCCGAGAAAACGCCGGCGTAGGCGGGAGCGCCCTGGGCGCGCAGCAGGTAGGCACCCTCGATTCCGCACTGCAACCCCAAGACGAATACCAGTCCCCAGATCACGATCGCCGAGCCGAGGATCAGGATCCCCGCCTGGCGCAGGCTCTCGCCGAAGAACCGAAGAACCCGGCCCGAGTAAACGAGGCCCGCGACCCGGGCGCCGAAACTGGCGATCTCCCCGAAGGAGTCAAGCCAGCCGCGTGGAACCGCGAGCCAGGGGTTCATCGAACCGTCTGCAATTCTGGATTGGTGGCGAGCAGTGTCTGGGTGAAGGCGTAGTTGAAGGCGAACACCCCCAAGAAGGAGATCACAACCGCCTCATTGACCGCGCGGCCGACACCGGCCGCTCCTCCCGAGGCGGTCATCCCTTTATAGGAACAGACGATCGCGATGATCGCGCCAAACAGCGTGCACTTGAGCACCGAGCCCCAGAGGTCGGTGACCGAGGCGTTGGAAAAGAGGGTGGCGAAGAAGCCGCCCAAGGGCTGGTGGTAGAGGAGCTCGGTGAGGATGCCGCCGCTCAGGCCAAAGACCAGGGCGAAAATATCGAGCAGACCGGTGATCAGCATCAGGGCCAAGAAACGGGGCACGACGAGGTTCTTGATCGGGTCGACGCCCAGCACCTGCAGCGCGTCGAGCTCCTCGCGGATCTTGCGGGCGCCGAGGTCGGCGGTGATCGCGGTGCCGGCGACCCCGGCGACGACCACCGCGGTCACGAATGGCCCGATTTCTCGGATTGCTGCCAAGACGAAGAAGCCGCCGAGGCGGTCCAGGGCGCCGAGCAAGGAGAGGAAGTTCGCGGCCTGCAGGCCGGGGGCCCCAAAGCAGATCGCCACCGTGGAGATCAGCAGCGGAAACCAGCAAAGCTGCAAAGCGAAGAGGAACTGGCCGATGAACTCCTCGCCGTAGGGATAGGGCGGGCGCACAGCCGAGCCAATCGTCCTCGCGGTGAGGATCACCATCTCCCCCACCTGCTCGAACAGCGACTTTGCGGGCAAAAATGCCCTGTCTACCGCGGATCTAACCATCTGCTCCTCCGATGAGCGGCCTCGCACGCACGCGATGCCCTGCTCCGAGAATTGATTCTATGGGATGGGTGGGCATTGACGGTTACATCAGTGTTGAGATCCGGCTAACCAAGTTCGATGACTCAAAAGGCGCCCGGAACCGGACAGGGGCCGTGGTATGTTCCGGCCGATTTGCGGGGGACCGGACCAAATTCCCGGCACACCTGCCTTCGAGCCACTGCGATCGGGGTTGCCGCGCTGGCCGTGGCGGCGCTGCTCGCCGCCTGCGGCGGCGGTTCCTCCTCCGATGCCAACCAGGCCGGCGGCACCTACAAGGTTGCGGTCCTCAGCGCCAAGTTCCCCACCGCGCAAAGACTCGGCGAGACCTCCCAACTGCGGCTCAAGATTCGCAACGCCGGGTCCCAGACGATCCCGGCGCTCACCGTCACCGTCTCGATTGCCGGTCGCGAAGGCCAGAACTCCTCGCTGCCGTTTGGATTCCGCAGCCCCCAACCCGGACTCGCCCAGCCAGATCGGCCGGTCTGGGTGCTGGCGATGGGCTACCCCAAACTTGCCGGAGTCTCGGCTCCAGGCGGGGCCGAGACCGCGAACCTGAAGACCTTTGACTTCGGGCCGCTGAAGTCTGGCTCCAGCGCCGAACCGATCTGGAAGCTCTCCGCGGTCAAGGCCGGGTCCTACACCGTCCTCTACACGATCGGCGCCGGTCTCGGCACGGCCAAGACGAAGACCGCCGCGGGGGTTGCCCCGGGCGGCTCCTTCGCGACCCAGATCTCCAGTGTGCCCCCGAACACAACCGTCACCGATAGTGGCGAAGTGATCGAAGTCGGCAAGCAAAAGCGCTCCGGCCACTAGTTTGCCGGGAGATATGACGCGCCGGGATCCAGAGAGGCGCCGCGGCGCACGAGCAACCCGCCATAAGGGGCGCTCGTTCGCACCTTCCCCCTCCAGGCGGGTACAGTTGGCTAACCAGCCAAGTTGCCGAGGAAGGGAGCAGTCCGTGGAGAGCGCAACCGTGGAGACGAACACCGAGGCGGCCAACCGCGTCGGCGGCGATCATTTCGAGGTCAAGAACCCTGCAAACGGCGAGCTGATCGCGACGGTTGCCATCGACACCCCGGCGGCAGTCGCTGAGAAGGTCGAGCGACTGCGCGCCAACCAGGCCGAGTGGGAGGCGATTGGGATCGACGGGCGCTACCACTGGCTGGGTAAGCTGCGCGATTGGCTTCTTGATAACACCGATCGAGTCCTCGACACAATGCAGATGGAGACCGGCAAGGTCCGTGCCGACGCCGCCAACGAGCCGGCCTACCTCGCCGACCTGATCAACTTCTACGGCGCCAAGGCTTCCCGGTTCATCGGTGAGCAGAGCGTTCGTCCCCACAGCCCCCTGCTCGCGTCCAAGAAGCTCTCGATCCAGTACCGCCCTCACCCGGTGGTTGGGATCATTAGCCCCTGGAACTTTCCCTTGATCTTGGCCCTGGGTGATGCGATCCCCGCGCTTCAGGCGGGTGCCGCGGTGATCATCAAGCCCTCGGAGTTCACCCCCCTGGGTTTGGCCGAGGTGGTCAAGGCGTGGAAGCAGGAGATCGGCGGCCCAGATGTCCTTGCCTGCGCGCAGGGAACCGCCGAGACGGGCGCCGCGATGGTCGACGAGGTCGACTTCATCCAGTTCACCGGATCTGATCGCACCGGACGCAAGGTGATGGCGCGCGCCGCTAATACCCTCACCCCTGTCAGCCTCGAGCTCGGAGGCAAGGACCCGATGATCGTGCTCTCTGATGCAGACGTCGACCGTGCCGCCAACGCTGCAGCCTGGGGCGGGATGATGAACTCCGGTCAGGTCTGCATGTCGGTGGAGAGGATTTACGTTGAGGAGCCGGTCTATGAGGAGTTCGTCGCCAAGCTGAGCGCCGAGGTGGGCAGCTTGCGACAGGGTGCCGATGATCGCCGCTCGATTAAGGATGTGGGAGCGATGAGCTCGCCAAACCAGACCGCGATCGTCGAGCGCCACGTTAACGAGGCGCTCAAGGAGGGCGCCAAGGCGCTGACCGGCGGTGGGCGGGTCGAGGGCCCCGGTGATTACTTCGCACCGACCGTCTTAGTCGATGTCGATCACTCGATGGCGGTGATGCGCGAGGAGACCTTTGGGCCGGTGGTCGGGGTGATGAAGGTGCGCGACTCCGAGGAAGCGCTGCGTCTGGCCAACGACAGCCGCTATGGGCTTGCAGCCTCGGTCTTTGGCGAGAGGGCGAGGGCCGAACGCGTGGCGCGACGAGTCGAGTGCGGCTCGGTCAACGTCAACGATGTGCTTGTCAACTACCTCTCCTCCGACGTCCCGTTCGGGGGCTGGAAGCAGTCCGGCATCGGGTCCCGTCACGGCGAGCCTGGAATCAAGAAGTACTGCCGCTCGGAGTCACTGGTAATCACCCGCTTCGGCGGCAAACGCGAACCCACCTGGTATCCCTACACGAAGCTGCGCCGTGGATTCATCGCGCGGATCACGCGGGCCTTCAACGCGCGCGACCTGAAGCGGCGCCTCGGTATACGAGCCTAGTCCGCTACCTTTTCTAGACCATCAAGAGCGGTCGAGGGGCCCGGCCCGCAGACACCGCAGCAACCGAACCCCGAGCCCGGCTCGAGGTCCGGTGCTACTGCCGGGGTCGATGGAGGTGACAGGCTTACGCAATGCCAGATCGTGATTTCCTAGCCGCAGCGCGGGAACGGATCGTCGTCTTTGACGGCGGCATGGGTGCCACCCTGGAGCAATTCGACCTGACCGAGGCCGACTACGGTGGGCTGCAGGGCAAATGCCACGAGGCGCTGGTCCTCAACCGGCCCGATGTGATTGAGAACGTTCATCACTCGATGCTAGAGGCTGGCGCTGAGGTGGTCGAGACCGACTCCTTCCAGGGCTCACGCTTAAAGCTTGAGGAGTGGGGACTGGGCGAGCACACGCTTGAGATCAACACCAAGGCCGCCCAAATCGCCCGCCAGGCAGCTGGAGAGAAGCGCTTCGTCGCCGGCTCGATCGGACCTACTGGTTTTCTGCCGGCCTCGACCGACCCAACCCTGGGCAAGATCTCCTTCGCCGAGCTGGTTGCGGTCTTCGCCGAGCAGACGCGCGGTCTGGTCGAAGGCGGCGCCGATCTGATCATTATCGAGACGGCGCAAGACATCCTCGAGGTAAAGGCCGCGATTTTCGGCGCCAGGGAGGCCTTCGGAAGAACCGGCCGCAAGCTGCCCCTGCAGGTCAGCGTGTCGCTCCTGCCCCAGGGGGGCAAGATGCTGCTCGGCACCGACATCGGTGCGGTACTGACGACCCTCGGCGCGCTCGGGGTCGACGTAGTTGGGCTCAACTGCTCAACCGGACCCGAGGACATGCGCGACGCGATTCGCTATCTGGGCGAGCACAGCCCGCTTCCGGTTCACTGCATTCCCAACGCCGGCCTTCCCCTACAGGGACCGGAGGGAGAGACGATCTTCCCCGAGAAGCCGGCGCCGCTGGCCGCCACCCTGGGTGAGTTCGTCGAGCGATTTGGGGTTGGCATTGTCGGCGGATGCTGCGGGACCACAGCCGAGCACATCGCGGCCATCTGCGAGCGGGTCGGCGACCTCACCCCCCGCGATCGTCCGGCTGCAGGCCCGATTCAGGTCTCTTCGATGATGACCTCGACACCGCTAGTACAGGAGCCCCGTCCAACCCTGGTTGGGGAGCGCGTCAACTCACAAGGGTCTCGCAAGGCCAAGGAGCTGCTGTTGGCCGATGACTACGACGGCCTCGTCCAGATAGCCGAGGACCAGGTCAACGGCGGTGCCCATCTGCTCGATGTCTGCGTGGCGCTGACCGAGCGCCCCGACGAGGGGGAGCAGATGGCCGCGGTCGTGAAGCGAATCTCGCTCACTCAGCCAGCGCCGATCCAGGTCGACTCGACCGAGCCTGAGGTGATCCGAGCCGCACTTGAGCAGATCCCCGGGCGCGCGATTGTCAACTCGATCAACCTCGAGGCTGGCCGCGAGAAGGCCGATCTTGTAGTTCCCCTGGCCAAGGCACACGGCGCGGCGTTGATCGCGCTGACCATCGATGAGGTCGGGATGGCGAAGACCGCCGAGCGCAAGGTGGAGATCGCCAAGCGGATCCGAGATCTCGCCTGTGAGGAGCACGGCTTGGAGCCGGAGGCGCTGATCTTTGACGCGCTTACCTTCACCCTGACCACCGGTGATCAGGAGTGGCGCCCCTCCGCGCTGGAGACAATCGAGGGAATTCGCCGAATCAAGGCGGAGATCCCGGCGGTGAAGACATCACTGGGGGTCTCAAATGTTTCATTTGGCGTCTCGGCGCGCCCGCGCTCAGTGCTCAACTCGGTCTTTCTTCATCACTGCGTCGAGGCCGGTCTTGACCTGGCGATGGTCAACCCCAATCACATCACGCCATATGGCGAGATCCCCGACGCCGAGCGCGAGCTGACCGACGACCTCGTCTTCAACCGGCGGGCCGATGCGCTGGAGCGCTTCATCGGTCATTTTGAGTCTGCGGGGGAGGAGGTTGGCGAGGAGAGGACCGACCCGACCGAAGGGATGAATCCTGAGGAGGCCCTGCACTGGCACATCCTGCGCCGCAAAAAGGATGGGGTCGAGGGCTGGATCGACCGCTCGGTCGAAAAGATTGGTGCCGTGGCGACTCTGAATCAGGTGCTGTTGCCGGCGATGAAGGAGGTCGGGGACAAATTTGGCGCGGGCGAGCTGATCCTTCCCTTTGTTCTGCAGTCAGCCGAAGTGATGAAACGCGCCGTGGCCCAGCTGGAGAATTATCTGGACCGAATCGACGGCCATACGAAGGGCAAGGTTGTGATCGCAACCGTTTTTGGTGACGTCCACGACATTGGCAAGTCGCTGGTGAACACGATCCTGACAAATAACGGCTACACGGTGATCGATCTCGGAAAGCAGGTCCCCGTCGATACGATCATCGATGCGGCGATCGAAAACGACGCCGACGCAATCGGTCTCTCCGCGTTGCTTGTCTCCACCTCAAAGCAGATGCCGCTCTGCATCCAGGAGCTGCACCAACGCGGTCTCCATTTCCCGGTGCTGATCGGCGGAGCGGCGATCAATCGCGATTTTGGTCGGCGCAACCTCTATCCGAGGGGCAAGGAGACAGAGGAGATCTATGACCCGGGCGTCTTTTACTGCAAAGACGCCTTCCAGGGTCTGGACACGATGGACGCTTTGGTCCAGGAGCCAGCTCGCGCTGCACTGCTCGAGCGCATTCGCGCCGAGGCAAAACAGCTGCGCGAAAAAGCCGTTGTGCCCGATGAGGGTCCGCCGGACACCGATGAAAGCGTGCGTTCGGCCGCGCGAACCGATGTCGCGATTCCAAATCCGCCCTTCTGGGGCGCCCGAGAGGTCGATGTCAATCTCGAGGAAGTCTTTCCCCATCTCGACCGCCACGTGCTGTTCAAGTTGCACTGGGGGGGTCGGGGAGTCAAGGGAGAGGCCTGGCGGGAGCTGGTGGAGGGTGGCGAGGAGGAGGGCTTCGCGCCCCGCCTGGAGCGGATGTGGCGCGAACAGGACTACCTGCAGCCGCGCGCCCGACTTGGCTACTTCCCCTGCAATGCAGACGGTAACAAGCTGGTCCTCTTTGACCCCGCAGATCCCGAACGCGAGCTTGAGCGGCTGAGTTTTCCCCGCCAGCCCCGACATGACCGCATCTGCCTTGCCGATTTCTTCCGTCCGCTGCAAACGGGAGAACGAGACGTAGTGGCCCTTCAAGGGGTCACAGTCGGACCGCACGTGAGCGATTTGATCGCGCACCTGGAGGCCGAGGGGGAATTCGCCGAGCAGCTCTACGTCCACGGCCTCGGAGTGCAAGCGGCCGAGGGCCTGGCGGAGTGGCTTCATTCCCTCGTGCGCGCCGAGCTGGGTATCGACCAGGGCCAGGGGCGTCGCTATTCATGGGGCTACCCCGCCTGCCCGGACCAATCAGAGCACGAGAAGGTTTGGCGCCTGCTTGATCTCGAACAGATCGGAATGACTCTCTCCGGTGGCTACGCGGTGATGCCCGAGCAATCAACTGTGGCGATCATCGCCCACCATCCCCAGGCTGTCTATTTCGGTATGAAGTCCGGCTTCATCCCCAAAGAGGGGGTAGCGGATGAGCTAATCGCGGGTACAAAGCGAGGCGGAGAACTGCCGCCGGAAGCTGAACCCGCAGACGCCCTCAGCAGCTGATCGCCACCCAGGCTCTCCTAGGCCCCAATTCGTTCACTCGAGTCGCTCTGGGAGGGATGGGGCTGGAGACGTACAGGAGCTGCCGAGAGGGCCTGGACACGGAGATCACTCCAGGTGAGCCCCTCCCGAACGAGGGCCGGAAGTCCGAGCGTAACGGCGGTGGCGATCTCCACAGCCTGCAGAATGACGCCATAGGCGAGCGCATCGGCGGTGCCGATCCCGAAGCCGGTGTGCAGGACGCTGATCACCGCCAGCTGGAAAACGCCGATATTGGAAGGGGTGGCCGGCACCACCGCGGTTACGTTGACCGCAAACAGGACCGCGGCGGCGGCGCCAATTCCAGCCTGACCGTTGAGTCCGAGCGCAAAAAGCAGGGCCCAGCAGGCAGAGAGCTGGATTGCCCAGGCGCCGAGCTGGGCGATCGAGGCGGCGATGCCGCGCCGAGGTTGGCGAAAGACTGCCAGCCCAGCTCGGACCTGAAGCAAGGCGCCCTGCACAGTGGCGCCGAGCCGTGCCAAGCGGCCATTGCCATTGCGGCGCATCAGCGTCGGTGCAAAGAGGACCAAGACAAGCAGCAAAAGCGGGACCAAACTGAAGGCGAATAGCGCCTGGGTGCTGGAGTGAAAAAGCGGTGTGGAGGAAACGATGATCACGCCGAGCATGACCAAGGCGATGAGGTTGAGAAGCGTCTGAGAGACCACGGTCCCGAGCAAGACCGGGAAGGTGTCTCGCATCCTCCCCGTGCGACGCGAAAGCGACATGGCGCGGGCGGGCTCGCCCAGACGGGCTGGCAGGGTCGCCGACATCAAGACGCCAATCATCGTCGCCGCGGTCACGTCCCGGCGCCGGACGCGACGGCCTGGCAGCGCCGCCCGCACGATCCAATACCAAGAGGCGGCACGAACGAACAGAGAGAGAGCCATCAGGGCGCTGGCAAGAAGAACCAGGCTGGGGTTGGAGCGGACGATGCTTTCCAAGACATTGTCGATGCCGATCTTCTCGGCCGCCAGGGCAGTGAGCCCGATTCCGAGCGCTCCGGCCACCCCGAGCCCCGCGCGCCGCGCCAGAGCGCGCCGTCGACTGCCCCGCTGGATTGGGGCAGGATCAAGTGAGGGGAGTCGCTGGGGAGGGCGGCGAGGGCCTCCGTCGGCCGGACGGGTCCCGGCCCAGTGAGCAAAACGCTGCGCGGCACCCAGTGGCTGTGGGACCTCGAGCGCCCGCTCATAGACCTCGGTCACCCGATCCGCGATCCGCGGCCAGGCGTAGCGCTGAGCGCTGCGCTTGGCCGCTTCACCCATCCTCACCAGGCGATCGGGCTCATGGTGCAGGCGCTGCAGTGCTTCGGCCAAGCTCTGGGGATCGGCGGGCGGGACGAGGACCCCGTCGACCCCGTCGGTGACGACATCGCTGTAACCCGCTATCGCGGAGGCGAGCACCGGGGTTCCCGCGGCGAAGGCCTCGGTCAGGACCATGCCAAAACTCTCACCCGATAGCGACGGCGCGCAGAGCAAGTCAGCCTCGTGCAGCGAACGCCACAGCTGCTCCCCGCAGACCCGCCCATCGACGTCGATCCAGCGCATTAAATCGGGGTCGGGAAGGAAGCGGATGATGTCCTCGCGCTCAGCGCCAATCACGGTCAGGCGACAGGGCACGTGCTCAACCAAGGCACCAAAGGCGGCGAGCAAAATCGGCAATCCCTTGCGCTCCTCGGGACGGCCGACAAACAGCACCCGCAACTCATCACCGCCCGGCTTCGGTCCGCTCGGGGCGGCATCGAGATCAACGCCGTTTGGGACAATCTCATAATTGCCGCCAAACCATCGCCGCCCGGTCCAAGCGGCCGCCTCCGAGACGGCGATCCGGGCCGAGAGTCTGTTGAAGACGCGGCGAGCGCCAAAGGCCGTTGCGATGTAGTTCGGGACCGCCTTGGTCGAGTAGGCATGGAAGGTGCCGATCACTGGCGCCTCGGCTCCTAGGGTGGCATTCCAACCAACCAGCGGCACCACAGGCTCGTGCACGTGGATCACATCGAAGTTGCCCTGGCGAAGCTCTCGCCGAGGCGCAACTATGCCGCCAGCCGGAAAAGGCGCGAGGTTGGAGATTGCGCCGTTGGAGGCGATCCCGACCGAGCGCCCGAGGGGGACGAAGTACTCCTGCACCTCACGCAGTTTGGCGTCCGCGCGGTGGCTGGCGCGACTGAGTCGCCCCGGAGGGTCAAAGGGCGCGAGTACACGGACATAGTGGCCTCGGTCGAGGAACTCCTCGGCAAGGGCCTCCACATGCCGGTTCACGCCGCCCTGATAGGACCAGGAATATGGCGAGACGAGAGCTATTCGCACTAGGCATTAAGGGTAGTTGATTGAGCGGTGATCACCGGGGCGCGGACTTTCGGCCCAGATGTATCCGATGAAGACCAACAGGTAGGCGGCGCCGATCTCCAAGAACAGGGCGCCAGAGTCGTTGGCGAGCGTCCCCACCACACTCGCTGTGAGGGCACCGATCAGCCCCGCCTTCATCGTCGGTAGGTCACGAAGCCAAAGGCCGAGCCGATCTCTCCGTACGAGCACGAAGGCGACGAAGGCGGCAACCAAGGGCATGAAGACAAAGACGATCGGACGAATGAAGCTGCGTGCCGAGAGCTCGAGTCGAAGCTGGGCGACATCGGCGAGCTGATTGAAACCGCCAGCATCCAGTACCGACCGCGTCAGGTGAGCATTTGCGCCGCTGATCAGATCGGTGAGCGCAAGCAGTGCAACCGCGGCGAACGGTGCTGCGATGACGAGCAGTGCCGTGCGTCGACGACGCCGACCACTGACCACCGCCGCGGCGACCGCTGCGCCAGCCGGAAAGTCAATTGCCGCCCCCACATCGGCGCCGAACTGGCCAACGGCAAAAACCGCGGCCAGGGGCAGGCCGACGGCGAGAAATGCAATTGCGCAGCCCCGGGTCGTGAGCCTCGGCCCAAATCCAGCCAACCCCGCCCCGGTCCCGGCAACGATGAGCACGACCAAAAGCGACTCCAACTCGTTTCCGATTCCATAAAATCGCACCCCTAGGCCGGGATTGGGCCCCAGCAGTGAGAGCCGCGTCAGCGGCGAGCCGGCAACCATGTCAACCACGTAGGCCGAAACGGTGAGAGCCGAGGCCGCCGCCAGCGCCCGAAACTGCGGCAAGACCGCGAGCGTCAATGCCGCCAGCGCCGGGGTGGCGATGATCACCAGCAGCTGTTCGGCGAGTTGAGTCGCTTCAAGCGCGGCCCCCCCCAATAGAACCAGGGGAAGGTAAATGACGCACAAGGCCAGAAGCTTGACCCCCGGGCGCGCCGCGCGACCGCGGCTGGCGAGAATTGCCAGTGCCAGCGCGAGGATCCAGAGGAAGAGGCTCAACCCGATCACCGGCCCGCGGCGTTGAGGAATCACCCTGAGTCGGGCCCCCAGTGAGGCCACGGCCGCCGCGTCGGTCGCTCCCGTGCTGCGGATCGCCTGCCCTGATATCTGCGAGGGCAGCGCAATCCCAAACCGCTGCAGGATTGTCGGGGCGATATCGGTCGACAGCACGTAGCCGTTCATCCGCGTGCTGTCAGAGATCAGGTCTCCATCGAATCCGCGACCGGCGATCCCGATCGCCAGCGCCGAATCCGTGATTGGCGGAGGACGCTCGATCGCAATCAGCAGGTCATTGGCACGCAGTCGGGCGACCAAGAAGCGAAGCTGAGCGAGATTGGTGCTGCGAACTGCGAGCGTCCTGGTGGGTCCTCGGTCGGGGATCTGGCCTGGCGCCTGTGCCGAGAACTGCGGCCCTAGGTGGGACCTGCGCGGAGCCGTGCAGGTCCCCTCGGCCGCCACCGGTAGCCGGCAGCGCTCGATTCTTCCCGCTCTGTCGGCTGCCAGGATCGCGGCGTCTCCATGGCCGGCGGGGGCGGCCACCACGACACCGGCGCGCTCGAGGACCGAGCCAAGCAGACCGGGGACGATTTCTGCTGGAGCAGAGTGGGCTCGATTGACGAGGCCCTCCCAAGCCAGGACTCGGTTGCGCCCAATCCCCAGCCGCGGAATGCCGGAGCTATAGAGCGAATCGAAGACCCGGTTTCCCTGGGTTATATCCAGATACGTCTGCACCGCCGGAACCCCGCCCAGGCCAGCGTTAAGCAAGCCGAGAGAAAGACCCCGGACACCGGCCAGATCCTGCAGGGAGGTCCGATTTGGCAGCAGCGCCAAGATCACGTGGGTGTTGGGAAGCGGTCGCCGCGAGACCGCGAGTGCGCCGGGACCTGAAGCTGTCCCGAGACGCAGAGCAGCCCCCGACTTATCCGCCTGAGCCCTGCCGAGACCAGATTGCACTCCCACCCCAAGTCCCGCCACGGTCCACAGCAGGGCGCCCGCTATCGTGAGCCAAATGGCCGAGCGGACTTTCGCCAAGTTTACATTTTTCAAGGTTGACCCAGCCTGGCGCCGTCGCGATATTGAGCATCGGGCCGCCGATAAGCAGGAGTTTCTCGCAGCCTGTGAGGACTTCGCCAGCGACCGCTCCGTTCGCGCCTACTCAACCATAGGAACGCGCGGCGATGTCGACCTCCTCCTGCTCAGCCAGAGTCCCAATCTCGATGACCTGCACACATTTCACGTCGTGCTCGGCCAAAGCGGCCTCGCCAAATGGACCGAATCCCCGCACTCCTATCTGTCGATGACCAAACGCTCTCCCTACTCCGAGGAGCAGGCACGACCGGAAATCTGCGTCTCAGAGCGCAAGTACCTCTTTCTCTATCCGATGGTCAAGCAACGTCGCTGGTACGGACTCTCGGCAACCGAGCGCGGGCGAATCATGAAGAGCCACATCGAGGTCGGCCGTCGCTACCCCGAGATCACGATCAACACGTCCTATTCATTCGGCCTCGATGACCAGGAGTTCATCGTCGCCTTCGAGGGTGATGATCCGGGCATGTTCCTCGACCTCGTCCATGAGCTCCGCCCGACCGAGTCGAGTGAGTACACCGAGCGCGAGACGCCGATATTTACCTGCATAGCGATGTCGATCAGCAAGTCCCTAGACGCCCTCGACGGGACCCGAGGCGCCGGCTTGAGCGAGACGCCAGCGCTGCGCTGAGGGCTTCTGCCTCAGATAGTCGCGCATCGGCGCAGCAGATCTGATCGCCGTGGTGGCCTTCAGATCGACTGCTCCGACAGCTCGGGCGTCGCTGCGGGCTGGCCGCAGGGCTTGGATCTGAGCGCGATCTCCCCAGCAGCTCACCGGGCAGCCTGAGGGCTGCGTCAATACGGAGGGCCAGGAACATTGGGTTCCCTATCCTTCCGCGTTCCAGTGAATAAGATCGGAACAGAAGAGAACCCACTGCGGGTCGCCATCGTCGGCGCCGGGCCCTCGGGATTTTACGCCGCCGAGCATATCCTCAAGGATCCGGCAGTACACGCCCAGGTCGATCTCTTCGACCGCCTGCCGACTCCCTTTGGCCTGGTTCGCGGCGGCGTCGCGCCAGACCATCCAAAGATCAAGTCGGTGATCCGCGTATATGAGAAAACGGCGGCCCGCGAGGGCTTCCGCTTCTTTGGCAATGTCAAGGTTGGCCACGACCTCGAGGTCGAGGATCTCCAGCAACTCTTTCACGCGATCGTCTTCACAGTTGGCTGTGAGACCGATCGCCAGCTAGGCATTCCCGGCGAGAATCTGCCCGGAAGCCACGCGGCCACCGCCTTCGTGGGTTGGTACAACGCCCATCCCGACTACGCGGCGCAGGAATTTGACCTTTCCTGCGAACGGGCGATCGTGATCGGCAATGGGAATGTGGCAATGGACGTCGCCCGAATGCTGGCGCTGACCGACCATGAGCTGCGACAGACCGATACCGCGGATCACTCAATTGATGCCCTCGATGCCAGCAAGATCCGCGAGATCGTGGTGCTCGGTCGACGAGGGCCCGTGCAGGCCGCCTTCACAAACCCCGAGATCAAAGAGCTGGGAGCGATGGAGGACGCCGACATCCGGCTCGATCCGGTCGAGCTCGAGCTCGACCCAGCGAGCAAGGCCTACCTAGACTCCGGCGAGGCAGACAAGACTACCCGCGTCAACGTCGAGACCCTGCGCGAGTTCTCCACTCGAGCGCCAACGGGCAAGCGCAAGCAGATCGTCCTTCGCTTCCTCGCCTCTCCAATTGAGATCAGAGGCAAGGACCGGGTTGAAAGCGTCCTGATTGGGCGCAACCAGCTGGTCGAGGAGGAGGGCGGTCTGCGCGCAAAGGACACCGGCGAGAGGGAGGAGCTCGAGTGCGGGTTGGTTCTGCGCTCGGTCGGCTACAGCGGCATTCCAATCGAGGGCGTCCCCTTCGATCAGAGCCGCGGCCTGATTCTCAACGATGGTGGGCGGGTGCTCGACTCTCATGACGCGGGACACAAGGTGGGCCACTACGCGGCGGGTTGGATCAAGCGCGGACCCTCGGGGGTGATCGGCACCAACAAGAAAGATGCGCTGGAGACCGTCGCGCACCTGCTTGCCGACCTTCAATCACAGACCCTTCTGAACCCGGCTAACCCCAACCCGACGGCGGTCGAGGATCTGCTCGCCGAGCGCGGAGTCCGCTACATAAGTTTTGAGGACTGGCGGGCAATCGACCAAGCAGAGGTCGGGCGTGGCGAGCCGCACGGTCGACCTCGGGTCAAGTTCGTCCGGGTCGAGGAGATGCTCGAGCAGGCCAGCGCCCTCGGAGCCGCAGAGCGCTGATGGCTGCCGATCTGGCGGAGCTGAGCGCGATGATCGAGGCGGCACTCCCCGGCGCCGCGGTGGACGTGGTCGATGAAACAGGCGCAGGCGATCACCTGCGGGCCAGCATCAGGGCCCCCCAGTTCAAGGGCCTTTCACGGATCGACCAGCATCGGCTGGTGAAGGCAGCTGTCAGGGAGCGCTTCGAGGACGGCACGATTCACGCACTCTCATTGAAGACCGAGGTCGCCGAGTAGCTACCCTGTGGCGATGGCCGACCTCGAGCTCAAGTCAAAAGTCCAGGATCTGATCGCCGCCAACCCGGTGCTGCTGTTTATGAAAGGGACGCCTCAGGAGCCACGCTGCGGCTTCTCAAGGCGGGTCGTACAGGTGCTCGATTCGCTGGATGTGGAGTATGGGGCGATCGACGTTCTTCCCGCACTAGCGGCACTGCGCGAGGTCACCGCAGAGATCTCAGACTGGCAGACCTTTCCCCAGCTCTACGTCAACGGCGAGCTGCTGGGCGGGGCTGACATCGTCGAGGAGATGTTTGAGTCCGGGGAGCTGGCCGCGGCGCTTGGAGTCAAGCAGCCCGAGCTTGCCAGCGCTGCCGTTCCGACGCCGCAATCACCGCCGCTTCAGATTAACGGCAGCTAGACGGCAGCCGTTTGGGCCGCGTCCTCTTTTACCTGAAAAGAGGATCCGCAGCCGCAGGCAGCAACAACATTCGGATTGTTGACCTGGAATCCGGCACCCTGGAGACCTTCGACGTAGTCGACCTCGGAGCCGAAAACGAACTGCATGCTGACCTTGTCGACGACAACGGCAACGCCGTCGACCTCAAAGACGTTGTCATCGTCCTTGGCGCTGTCGAAGGCGAGAGCATATTGAAACCCCGAGCAACCGCCACCCCGTACGGCGACGCGCAGAGCCTGGTCCTCAACCTGATCCTGACCGCCGAGTAGCTCGGCGATTTTCTCGACTGCCTTCTCCGAGAGGGTGATAGCCGCCGCGGGATTCTCATTCGGTTCGCTCATCTGACTAAGTGTAGCCATCGACCCTCACGTCCACCCCAGAATCGAGATTTTGAGAGAGGTTCCGCTCGCCGACCCCGAGCCCGGCGATCCTGCGTCAGGGCTCGAAGTTGGCGGCCGGTCTGAGAGACTTCGTCTCTTGAGCTCTGCTCCTCCAACCGCCATCGTCTGCGACACGACGGCCTACCTCCCAGCCGAGCTGGTGGCCGAACGGGGGATCGAGTTGATCAGCCTCTACGTGGCGGTCGACGGCGACGACCGTCCCGAGTCAGAGATATCTGACTTCGCACAGTTCTATGAGCTACTTCGTGCTTCCCAGGGTGGCGCGACGACCTCCCAGCCCTCCGTAGGAGACTTTGTTGCGGTCTACCAGCCGCTCTTGGAGGAGGGAAAGGAAATCGTCTCGATCCATATCTCCTCCGGGATCAGCGGCACCTTCGAGGCCGCGAGCCAGGCCCGTGAGCGAATGATCGCCGAGGGCAAGGGCGGCGAGCGGATCCGCGTTTTTGACTCCCATTCAGCCTGCGGGGGAATGGGGTTCTCGGTTCTCGCCGCCTCCGCCGCCTCCGCCGCCGGCGCCGATGGCGAAACGGTCCTCCAGCGAGCCGCGCAAGCCCGCGGGGAGCTGAAGATGTGGTTTGCGATCGATACCCTCGAGTACCTGCGTCGCGGCGGCAGGATCGGCGGTGCCCGGGCCTGGATCGGAAGCGTGCTGAAGATCAAGCCGATCCTCACCCTTGAAGATGAGATTACCCCGGTTGAGCGAGTTCGAACCAGGGCCCGCTCGATCGAGCGGCTGCGCGATTATGCGCGCCAGCGCCACGAGTCGGGTGCCGATGGTTGGATCATCCAGCACATCCAAGACCCCGAGGCCGCCAGCATCCTCGCCGATGATTGCCGCGAGATCTTCGGCTGCGAGCCCGCCTTCATATCCGAGATCGGACCGGTGATCGGCGCCCACGTCGGCCCCGGGTTACTCGGGGTGGGCAGCGTTACCAAGTCAGTCTTGGAATGACTCTCAGCGGCGGCGCAGCGCGATCAGGCCGCCCACAGCGAAACCGACCAGCGCCGCGCCCAGCGCCAGCTCACGTCGGTGCTCGCGCACCTGCCGACGCCAGTCGGTGAGCTCGGTAACCCGGCCTCGAAGAGCCTCAACGGAGCGACCGAGATCGCGGCGGTTGGCATCGATATCACGGCGAATCTCCGCTGCGGAGCGCCCGGGAAGGCCGACGGTGGAGGGGCGAGGGGACTCGGAGGACGGGCTCATTTCTCGGCCCCTTCGGGCGCGCCGCCTTGGATCGCGCCGGCTCGGCTCTCTGCGTCACCTTCGAGCATCACCTTGGTCAGTTTTGCCTCTTCGATTGCCTGCTTTGGCATCGGTGGTGCCCCGGCAGCGACACTGCGATAGGCGAACAGTCCGGCGGCTGCCGCGATCAGCAGAAAAACCGCGGCCTCGATGAAGAAGCCTGGCCAGGTCTTTCCTTCGAATACCTCTTCGTTGAGCAGCCATGCAATTCCCTCCATAACCAGGATCAAAGCGAGGAAGGCGAAGGCGCCGGCGGCGGCCCCTACGGCCGATCCGCGCAGGATCTTGGCCACCTTTTCAGTGATCTCCGCCTTGGCGAGCTCGATCTCCTCACGAATCAGCGTGGAGGTCTTTTCCGAAACGTCGAAGACGAGCTCGGCGACCGAGCGCTGGCCTGGATCCTCGGGAGCAGGTATCGGGGGGGGTTGCTCAGTCATGCCTTACTCGGGAGGCTCCTCGCCAAAAATGCGTCGCCATACCAGCGCTGCGATCCTGGCCGCGGCGAGGCTGGCGAGAGCGCTGCTGGCAGCGAGCACTCCATTCCAGGCGAGTCGCTTGACGATGTCGTTCTCCATGCCTCCCGACCCTACCTATCGAGACTCGAGGCCGTCGCAGATGGTCGCCACGACAAGCTCCTTGGCCTGATCGAAGTCTGTGTCGGCGGCGGGAATCACCTCGAAGATCCAGCCCGAGAGCAGCTGCTCGATCGCGCCGTAGAAGTACATCGAAACAAAGATAGGATCGATGTCGCGGCGAAAGACCCCCACCCCCTGCCCCTCCGCGACGATCTTTGCGATCAGCTCATAGGCGCTGCGGATCTCCGGCAGATGGGTACGTCCGAAGGAGTTGGCGGCGCGGGTGACCTCGACGATAATCACCTTCATCAGCTCGGGGTCATGTCGGTAGGAGTCGACGATGAAGGCCGCCACCGCCTCAAGCTTGGCGCGAGGTGTCTGACCATTTCGATCGGTCTCTTCGATTGCGGCAAGCAAAAGCGACCAGCGCTCGCTGAACAGTTCGTTCAGGACCTCATCCTTAGAGCGAAAATAGTGATAGACCAGTCCGTAGGCGACTCCCGCCTCATCGGCAATATCGGCGACCCGGGTTGAGTGAAAGCCCTGGCGGGCGAAGACGCGAATCGCCGCGTCGAGAATCTGGCGGCGCTTGTCGACGGGCGGTGCCTTGGCCATCAGCTGAGCGCCTCCGAGAGCTGTGGCCAGGAGTAGACCTCGGGCCGTCGGTTGGCAAGAGAGGGCAGGGTCATCCGGATTCGCCTTTGCTCATTCAGATCAAGCTCCGCGGCTATAAAGCCCTCTCCGGCGGGGCGTTGGGCGAGAACCACGCCCCACGGATCGACGATCGCTGAGTGTCCAAAGGATTGATAGTGCGGTGGGCATTCGCCGACCTGATTGGGGGCGAGGACAAAGGCCTGGTTCTCAATCGCACGCGCTCGTAGAAGAACCTCCCAATGATCGCGTCCGCTGATCAGCGTGAATGCGGAGGGAACGATCAGGAGCTGAGCTCCGCGCAAAGCAAGAATCCGGAAGAGCTCCGGGAAACGCAGGTCATAGCAAATGCTGAGGCCACTTTGCAGCGGACCCGCCGATACGGTGACAATCTCTGTGCCAGGGGCCTCGCAGGCGGACTCGCGATAGGACGTCCCCTCGATTTCGGCATCGAACATGTGGATCTTGCGATAGACGGCGAGGCGCTCTCCATCGGGACCGATCATGACCGAGGTGTTAAGGGCCTTCTCGGCGCCGCGCTCAGCGATGCTGCCCGCAAGGAGGAAAATGCCGAGCTCGCGAGCCCATGCGCTGGCCGCGCTCAGGCTGGGGCCCCGCAGTGACTCCGCCCCGGCAAGGAGCTCCTCGCCGCCGGCCAGCAGGTTCCACTTCTCCGGCAGCGCGACCAGCTCGGCCCCATCGGCCACCGCCGAGCGCACGAGGCGCTCTGCAACCTCCAGATTCCGGTCCTTATCGTTGGTCGAATTGAGCTGTATGGCCGCTGCGCGCACGGCGCCCCCTTGGGTCTGGCTGGGCGATTGAGGACTGGTTGATTGACCAGTCAATCGACCGCTTCAGTATAGGCCTGGGAAAGGCGGGGAAGGGCCCTGCGCGTGGCTAAAGACCCATAGCCCGGGCGACGATCCAGTCAAAGATCGGCGTCGGGATCGTGGGCTTCAGCCGCGCCTGGATCTTTGCATCGAGCCCGACCAGATAGCGGCTGTGGGGCCGTCTTGCGCTAAGCGCATCTTCGACCACCGCGGCGACCTTCTCCGGTGCTATCCCTCGCTTGGCAAGGCCTTTGGCCACCTTGCGCAAGCTGGTGATTGCCTCACCGTAGAGCTCCTCCTGGGCCTCAACACGTTCCCCGATCTCCGCGGCAGCGCGCTCACCCCGCTCCCAAATCGGCGTCGCGATCGACCCCGGCTCGACAATCGACACCGCGATCTTCCAGGGTCGCAGCTCTTGGCGCAGGGTATCCCCCACCGCCTCCACGCCAAACTTCGCAGCGTGGTATGCACCACCGAGCGGAAAGGCGATCCTCCCGCCAATCGAGCTGATGAAAACAATTCGGCCGCGCCCGAGGCGGATCTGACCTAGCAACGCCTGGGTGACCGCCACCTGACCAATCAGATTGACCTCGACCTGGCGCCTGACTTCCTCGATCGGCATCGTCTCCAGCGGACCGGGGATCGCGACCCCGGCGTTGTTGACGAGCCCGTCGAGGCCGCGCCCATCAAGTTCGGCGGCGATCTGCTGAGCCGCGGCGGCGATCTGCTCCCCCTCGGTGACGTCGAGCATGACAGGCACGACCCGGCCCGAACCGACCGCGCTCAGCGCCTCCGCGTCGGCTCCGCTGCGCACCCCGGCAAAAACCCGCCATCCGCGCGAGTTGAGCCGCACCGCAGTGGCCCGGCCGATGCCGGTCGAAGCTCCGGTGACCAAAACCGAGCGCACCGCGCCAGGCTAGGGGATCCCCGCATCGATTGACCCGCCCCAGGATCAACGATCACGGCGCCACAACCCAAGCGCCCTTGGCCTTTTGGCCGCATCGTGATCGGTAGCGGGTGCGAGCTAGCGGTGGAGCGCTAGGTGCGATTTGCTCGGTGACGCTCGAGCTCGGCGACCATGAGCTTGGTGTGCAGAGCTGCGATCAGGTCCTGCAGCGGCTGCGCTCCGGACTCGAGCATCTCAACTACCCGTTGCGGCTCGATCTCGCCTGCCAGCCGCGTCATAACCACCTCGACCTCCTGGCGGACCAGCTCCTCAATTGCACTCTTATAGCGCAGAGTGTCATAGACGGTGAAGCCGATGGCCTCGTCATATCCTTCGGCCCGAAAACGGCTGATCGCCTCGATAATCTTTACATCGGAGGGGGAGTAGCCGCGACTGTTGGGGCTAAGTACTTCAAGCTCGGCCAAGCGTTCTAGTACCTCCTTGGGCACACCGTAGCTCTCGTGCACCTCGGCGGGTCTCATACGGGGACGCTCGCCGGCTAGAGCACGATCGAGGATGCGGTCCTCCAACTCGACCAGAGCGCGAGCTCGCGCCGGATCCTCATCGATTACCGACTTGATCGCCTTCAGCGGCATGAAGCGCTCCTCTTGAAGCTGCTTGATCAGCTTGATTCGATCGACGAACTCGGAAGGGTAATAAGCCATGTTGCGGCTCGTCTTGACCGGCTCAGGGAGAAGGCCCTCACGAAGGTAGTGCTTGATCGTGGGTACCGGCACACCGGAGGCCCGCGCCAACTCACCGATGCGCAGAAGGTCGTCCTCGGCGCCGCTCATTCGCGCGCTTTGGCGGCGGAGTCAAGATCCGGCCCAAGCGCCTCGCCAGACCGCTTCATCGCGGCGACCTCCTGCTCAGAATAACCCGCCTCGCGCAAAGCTTCCTCGGTGTGCTCGCCAAATGCAGGCGCTGGTCGGGTCGGGTCACCGGGCGTGCGGCTCATCTTCAAAGGAGTCCCGAGCTGGCTGACCGCGCCAAGCCCGGGCTGGTCAATCTCCACCACCATCTCCCGTGCTCGCACCAAATCAGATGCGAGGACCTCATCGAGATCGAGAATCGGCTCGATGCAGCAGTCGTGCTGCTCATTGAAGGCAAACCACTGTTGGCGGCTGCGCGAGCCAAAGATCTCGCTCACCTCGTGCCAGGCGTCACTGCCAGGCGCCTCGAACTGCTTCTCGATCAGAGCAGGTCGCCCCACCCCATTACAAAAGGCTGCCCAGAACTTCGGCTCAAGCGCAGCGCAGCTAACCCAGCCATCGGCGACCTCATAGGGCAGGTAACAGATCAGCTTCCCGGCTAGCTCCAGATCGCCGCGACCCGGCACCTTGCCGTCACAGAAGAAGCGAGCCGCGACCAGCGCGAGCCACGAGAGGGCACCGTCGGCCATCGATACGTCGACAATCTGGCCCTCACCCGAGCGCCGCCGCTCGTGCAGGGCGACCAACACCCCAATAGCGGCGATCAGCGCCCCACCACCGAGGTCTGCGATCTGCCCTGCCGACTGGACGGGAGGGCCATCTCTAGTCCCGCTCAACCCAAGCAGCCCGATGAGGCCCAGGTAGTTCAGGTCGTGGCCCGCGTGCTGGGCGTAGGGACCGTCTCCACCGTAGCCGCTGATAAGGCAGTAGACGATCGCCGGGTTGACCTCGCGCATCGACTCATACCCCAGCCCGAGGCGCTCCAGGACGCCTGGGCGGAAGCCATCGAGGACGACGTCGTAGTGCTCGATCAGCCGCAGCAAAGCCTCGCGGCCCCGTTCGGATTTGAGGTCGAGGCGGAGCGAGCGCTTACCCCGGTTGAGGGCAAGGTAAAGAGCTGAGCGGGTGCCGAGGGGGGCCTGCTCCTCCTCGCCGTAGAAGGGGGGAGCCCAGCGAATGTAGTCACCCAGCACGGTGCTCTCGACCTTGAGAACGTCAGCACCGAGGTCGGCCAAAAGAAGCGAGCAGAAGCCGCCCGGTAGGAGCCGGGTCAGGTCGAGGACCTTGACGTCGCTAAGCGGGAGGTCGCTCACGCTCAGAAACCCCGAGGAGCTCACGTGCCTCGGCAACGGTGGCGACAGATCGACCGACGTCTTCGGCCATCTGTCGCGCCTTGGCGATCAGCTCACCGTTGGATTTCGCCATCTCCCCATTTGGCAGGTAGAGGTTGTCCTCCACCCCGGCGCGGACGTTGCCTCCCAAAACGAGCGCCGCGCCAAGAAGCTTCCACTGGTCGCGAGAAATTCCGATCACCTGCCACTGATTGACGCCCTCGGCTCCCGCCGGAATCTGCTCCGCCATCACGGCAACGTTGCGGGCCGTCGGTCGAATGCCACCGTTTACCCCCATCACCAAAGAGATCTGCAGGGGCGGCTCGAGCAGGCCCATGTCGATCAACGGGTCGAGGTTGGCTACGTGGCCGGCGTCAAAGCACTCGTGCTCGGGCTTTATCCCCAGCTCCCGCATCGCCGTGAGGAACTCAATAATCGTGTCAAAGCTATTCTCAAAGACGGTCTTAAAGACGAAGTCCTTACGGCGCTTGGAGTACTTGGCGTAGTTCATCGAACTCATGTTGAGCGCCGCGACGTCGGGTCTTAGCGCCCTCAGATACTCGATTCGCCGCTCGATCGGGATGCCGATCGCTCCGGTCGAATAGTTGATGATCACGTCACCTACCTCCGCCAGGATCGCATCGGTGATTGCGGCGAAATCATCGACCTCATACGACGGTGTTCCGTCGGGCCTGCGCGCGTGGATGTGGATCTGGGAGGCACCCTCCTCGACCGCGCGCCGCGCCTCGGCCGCGTACTCACTCGGGGTGTAGGGAATCGCAGGACACTGGTCGCGATTAGCGATTACGCCACTGATCGAGCAGCTGATCACCACCGCATCCTCAAACCTGCTCATACAGGCATCACCCCATGCTTTCTCCACGGCCGCTCAACCCGCTTTGTCTTCGCCATTCGCAGCGCCTTGATGATCGTCGGCCGCGTCTCGCGCGGGTCGATAATTTCATCGATCACGGCATTACCGGCGGCGATATAGGGATCGATCTGCTCGCGCACCGCGCCGAGCATCGCCTCGCGGGTGCGATCGGGGTCCTCTGAGGCCTCGATCGCTGCCCGGCCGATGATGTTGACCGCGCCCTCGGCCCCCATGACCGAAATCTCCGCCCCCGGCCAGGCGACGATCAGATCCGGCTCATAGGCCTTGCCGCACATTACGTAGTAGCCGGCGCCGTAGGCCTTGCGCACCACCACCGTCACCTTCGGCACCGTAGCCCGGCTTACCGCGTAAAGCATCTTCGCCCCGTGGCGAATGATCCCGGCATGCTCGACTTTGGCGCCGACCATGAAGCCGGGCACGTCTTGCAAGAAGACGAGCGGAAGGTTGAACGCATCGCAGAGGTTGATGAAACGGGCCGCCTTATCGGCTGAGTCATTGTCGAGGATTCCGGCAAGCTGCTTGGGCTGGTTTGCGACGATCCCGACGGCTTGGCCCCCGAAGCGAGCAAAGCAGGTGATCAGTGTCTTCGCGAACTTCGGCTTGAGGTCAAACCACTCACCTTCATCGACGATCTCTTTGATTACCTCATACATATCGTATGGCTGGCGCGAGGAATCGGGCACAATTTCAAGCAGCTTCTCCGACATGCGCTCAACGGGATCTTTGCTTTCAAGCTCGGGAGGCATCTGCTCGCAGTTAGCCGGGAAATATGAGAGGTAGCGCCTGACCGCGGCGATGCACTCCTCATCGTCGCCAACCTCAAGATCGCCGACCCCCGATTTACGGCAGTGGACCTTGGCTCCCCCGAGCTCCTCCATCGAGATCTCCTCGCCCGTCACCGCCTTGGTCAGATGTGGTCCCGCGAGCGCCATCGCGCCCTGCCCCGAGACCATTGGCACGAAGTCAGAAAGGGCTGGGATATAGGCGGTTCCCGCCGCGCAGGGCCCCATCATTGCGGCGACCATCGGGATCACCCCCGACATTTCGACCTCTTCGCGAAACAGGTGACCGGAACCGGCGAAGAGCGAACCGGCGGCCTCCTGGATACGAGCGCCGGCGGAGTCCAGCAACCAGATGAATGGCATCCGCTTCGAAAGCGCGGTTTCCCGAAGCCGGGTCACCTTCAGCTCCCCGGTCATGCCCATCGAGCCGGCCATCACCGTGAAGTCATAGGCCGCTATGCAACACGCCCGCCCGTCGACGTCGCCCCAGCCGGTGATCACTCCATCCGCCGGCGCCTGCTTTCCGTCCATCGCGCGCTGGGCAAAGTGCGGCCGGCCGTGAATGCCGAGCTCGACAAAACTACCCCGATCGACGAGTAAATCGATCCGCTCGCGAGCGGTGAGCTTGCCGCGCTCATGCTGCATTGCGACCTTCTCCTCGCCGCCGCCAAGCATCGCCTGCTCACGTCGCCGGTGCAGCTGCGCGTTTAGCTCCTTAAGCGATGCGGTCCCCGGCAACAGGTTCTCTGACTCCTGCTCGGCGCCGGCCACCCCTAGCGTCCCTTCCACTGCGGCTGGCGTTTCTCAAAAAATGCCGTGACCCCCTCGAGGATGTCTTCGGTTGAAAGCGTGAGAGAGAGCTGGGAACGAAGATACTCGAGCGCATCATCGATCGCCATGTCTTGCTGGCGGTAAATAGCGTCGTGGCCGAGACGCATCAGCACGGGGCTCTTGGAGGCCAGCTTGGAGGCCCAATCGGCAATTGCCGCGTCGAAGTCCTCGGCCGATACGGCCTTGTTTGCAAGACCGTATTCAACCGCCTGATCGGCACTCAGCCGCTCCCCCAGGAGCATCATCTCGTTGACCTTCTTGCGCGCAACGTTGCGGTAGATGAGCGCCATGATCATGTAGGGGAAGGCACCGACGTTGATCTCGGGGGTGGCGAAGGTAGCCCCCTGCTTGGCGATCACCAGATCGCAGGAGAGGGCCAAGCCGATACCGCCCGCAAGCACGTGACCGTTGACCGCACACAGCGAGGGCTTCCCGAGCCGCGGCATCAATCGAAAGAACTCAAGGAAGAGGTCAGAGGCGAAGTGTTTTGCGACCAGCGGCACCTCCGCGGCAAAGCCGCCGAGGTCAGCACCGGCGCAAAAGGCCCTATCCCCAGCGCCGGTGAGGACCAAGGCGCGAACCTCTTTGGAGTCGCGTGCGGCGCTGACCGCATCCACCAGCTCGGTCAGCATCTGGGCGGAGAGCATGTTCCGCTTCTCGGGGTTGTTAAGGGTCACCGTCGCGATCCTCTCGGCGACCTCGTAAGTGATCAACTCATAGTCCATTCCGGCGCCACGATAGCCGACCAGAGCTGCAAGTGGGAAGTGCTACTGTCCGCTCGGCTTTTTGGGCGAACGATCGCCCGACTTGGATCAACTAATGAGGAGAGTGATAAGTGGCGACCGCGGCGACCAACACCTCAAGCGTCATCAAACCCGACTACGGGGCGGGTCCCAAGCACTTCATCTTCGGCCAGGAGCACGAAGACCTGCGCGAGTCGATGCAGGCCTGGGTACGCAAGGAGTTGTGGCCACACCGCAATGAGTGGGAGGACACCTACTGGCCGAGCGAGGCGATGAAGCGGGCCGGGGACCTCGGCTTTCTCGGCCTCTGCTTCCCCGAGCAATACGGGGGCCAGGGGGGCGACTACTTCTACTCACTGGTTCGCGCCGAGTGCATGAGTTACTCGGGTTCCGGCGGCACCAACATGGGGTTCGCCGTGCAAACCGACATGGTCTTGCCCCCAATCCACCTGCTCGGCAGCGAGCAACAAAAGCAGCGCTACCTGACTCCCGGCCTAGAGGGGAAAAAGATTGGCTGCCTCGGCATAACCGAGCCGGGGGCCGGCTCAGATGTAGCCGGGGTGAGGACCACCGCGATCCGCGAAGGCGATGAATACCTGATCAACGGATCGAAGACCTTCATCACCAACGGACCGCGGGCAGATTTCATCGTGCTCGTGGCGAAGACCGATCCCGACGAGCGCCACGCGGGGATCACCCTTTTCGTCGTTGATCTGCGCTCAGACGATGGTGAGATGGTCCCCGGCTTCAGCGTTTCCGCCGAGTTGGAGAAGATGGGCATGCACGCATCTGACACCGGCGAGCTGGCTTTCGCTGATGTTCGGGTCCCAGCAGATGCGGTACTCGGCGAGATCGGAAAAGGCTTCTACCACATCGCCTGGGAGCTTCAGGGCGAGCGGCTCGTCGCCGCGGCCGGCTGCCACGCCGGGGCTGAGCGAATGATCGAGAAGACCCTTGAGTACGCCAAGGAGCGCGAAGCCTTTGGTCGACCGATCGGGAAGTTCCAGGCGATTCGCCACAAGTTTGCCGAGATGGCGACCAAGACCGAGGCGGCAAAACAGTTCACCTACTCGACCGCCTGGCGCTTCGCCAACGGCGAGTACCCGGTGCGGGAGATAACGATGGCCAAGCTCTATGCATCGCGCATTGCCTGCGAGGTTGCCGACGATTGCGTCCAGATATTCGGCGGCTACGGCTACATGAAGGAGTATGAGATCGAGCGTGCCTACCGTGACGTACGTCTTAACCGAATCGGCGCCGGAACCGATGAGGTAATGCTCGACGTGATTGGTCGTTCCTACGGGCTTTAGAGTGAGAGCGCTGATGGGGCGCCCCGATGCAATCACCGCGGTGCAGATGGTCCTCGGGCTCTCGCGCGGGGGCCCTTGTTTTGGGTGTACCAGAGATGCATCGGAATGGGAAAGGAATGAGCGCGCGGCCGCGGCTCCCACAACGGCGGGTGCGTCCGAGGTCCCACCTGGAAACCTCGAAGAACTTGCAGTGCAACTAAGATGAAGGCGGTCATTCGCGACCGCGGAGTGCGGGCGCCAATTCCGCCGTTTGGCGAGGAGCATGAGCAGCTTCGGGAAACGGTCAGCCGCTTTGTCACAGAGGAGATCGCATCCAACGTCGATCGATGGGAGGCCGCGAGGGAATTTCCGCAGGAGCTGTATCTACGATGCGGAGAGTTGGGCTTTCTGGGGTTGAAGTTCCCCCAGCGATACGGCGGCCAGGGGGGAACGCATCTGGATGACGCGGTTTGGGTCGAGGAGCTTGCTCGCGCGGGTGGCTCCGGCGGAGTCGCGGCCGGACTCAATGCGCACGCCTCTATCGCGCTGCCACCGATATTTAACTTCGGAACTGAGACCCAAAGACAGCGCTGGCTGATCCCGGGTATTCGCGGTGAGAAGGTCGGAGCACTCGGCATAACCGAGCCCGGTGCGGGTTCTGACGTAGCCGGTATCTCGACTTTTGCCCAGCGTATTGACGGCGGTTATCTCGTCAACGGGGCAAAGACCTTTATTACCAACGGTGTCCGTGCTGACTTTCTTGTCTGCGCGGTTAAGACCACTCGTGCAGGTGGACATCAGGGCCTCTCATTCTTGGTGCTGGAGAAGGAGATGGAAGGTTATGAGGTCACCTGCAAGTTGGAGAAGATGGGCTGGCACTCCTCCGATACCGCCGAGCTGTCCTTCACCGAAGTGGAAGTCCCTGAGGAGAATCTGTTGGGTGAGGAGAATGAGGGATTCAGGCTCATCATGGGCAATTTCGCCTGGGAGCGCCTGTTGATGGCAATCGGTGCGGTGGGGGCAACCCAGCGGCTGATCGAAACCGCAGCCAGCTACGCGATAACGCGGGAAGCCTTCGGGCGGCCGATCGGGAAATTTCAGGCTATCCGACATCAAATTGCCGAGATGGCAACCGCGGCCGAAGCTGCCCGCGCCCTGACCTACAGTGCTCTGCGACTTTTTCACGAAGGCAGGGACTGCATCCGCGATGTATCGATGGCCAAGCTCCTAACCCAGCGCACCGTTCTCGAACTAGCTGACCGCACTCTGCAGATTCACGGCGGCTACGGATACATGCGCGAGTTCGGAATCGAGCGCGCCGTCCGCGATGCTCGACTCGGCCCAATCGGTGGCGGAACCGACGAGATCATGAAGGAGATTCTCGGTAAGCAGATGGGCTTATAGAGTCGAGTCTCAATTACCGCAACTGTGCGTCTGCCATTACGGGGGCCTCCGGCTCGAGCAGCTCAGATGGCAGAGGTTCGGGCGCCAGAAGGTAGAAACTCGCTTGTGCCCATTTCGCGCCCGATCTGGAGGCCTGGTCTGGGTTCCGCACTGTCGCCAAGGAGCCCGCTCCCGAGGAAGTAAAAGGGTGCGCAGCCTCGCAAGCACGAAGTGACAACAGCTTCGCGGCAGACGCCTACGTCGCCTATGGTCGATGGGCACGGATCTTTGCGTAGGCTCCGCCGGGGCTGGGGGGCAGGCGCGCCGCGGAGGCTTTTCGCCTCGGTGCACGAGTACGGATAACTTTTCCTGTGGGTGAGATCACATACCAAAAGCCACCATTTAAGTCCTCAGCCTGACCGCTCGCCAATCCAGGAGAAGTGTCGGAAACATAGGTGTAGAGGGGCCAACCGGCGTAGGTGACGACCATTCCGCCTTCGGGACTTTGATCGCTGCCGAGCAGTCTTGGCTGGGCCTGCCCCGAGCTGAGTGCCCGCTTCTCACCGCTTGTGAGAGTGAGTGGCGGCCAAAACTGCGCGCATGAACCTTGGCACGTCACTTTGTGGCGCGCGTCAGGTACGAATATGTAGAGGGTTTTTCCTTCCCCATCTACGAGCACCGGTCCTAGGCCGGCAATATTTAGAGAAGCGACTTTAGCCTCTTTGATCGGTGAGGCTGTCGTCTTTCCTTCATTGGAGCTGCTACCACAGCCAGCGACCTCACAAAGAGCCGCAAATAAGAGGAGGAGTCCGAGCAGCTTCTTCAACTGATTCCCTTATTTGTCGACACCACTAGATCTGGTAGCCGCATCACGTGTGGCCTCGTGTACGGGCAGCAGAGTGTCCCCACCGGCATGAATGAACATGCCCCGGCGCTACCCACGACGGCCGCATCTAAACCAGATCCGATCCACAGCTAAGAATCAAACCGGGCCCGACGCATCACCTCTCCGCTCAGCCCGCAGGCTCTAGTCGGGAAGCCGAGATTTGACCTGGTAGACGGACTCAAAACCGCTCAGAAATCCGTGGCGCGCCGCGTGCAGGTAAATCCGCCAAACCCTTGCCCGTTCGATCCCCGCTAGCCTAATGGCGTCGTCAAAGTGTTCTTCATAGCGCTCCAGCCAATGATCGATTGTCTTTACGTAATCGGAGGCAAAGCCCTCGACGTGCTCGACCTCAAGCCCCGCTCGCTCGAGCGCGAGCTGAATCCGGGAGAGATGCAGCGGGTCGCCGTCGGGGAAGATGTAGCGCTCCGACACCGGCCCGGCGTCATTGTCCTCGCCGTGTTGAAGTTGTGCGATGCCGTGGTTCAATAGCCGTCCCCCGGGGCGAAGCAACCGGGCCAAGGAGGCGGCATAGCCGTCAATCCTGGCCTCGCCGACGTGCTCGACCATCCCAATGCTGGCAATCGCGTCGAAAGATTCGCCGCTCAATTCGCGGTAATCAGCGGCTTTAAATTCCACCCGGTCCTCAACCCCCAGATCTTTGGCGCGCTGCTGGGCGAAGCGAACCTGGGGCTCTGAGAGCGTGATGCCGAGCACCCGGGCGTTATGTCGAGAAGCTGCGTGTAAAGCGAAGCTGCCCCAACCGCAACCGACGTCGAGCACCCGCGAACCCTCTTTCAGGCCGAGCTTGGTGCAGACCATCTCCAACTTGGCCTCTTGAGCCTCCTCCAGGGTGTTCGCCCCGGTGGAAAAGATCGCGCAGCTGTAGGTCATCGAGGGATCGAGGAAGAGGGCGAAGAAACCATTACCCGCGTCGTAGTGGTAGCGAACCGCCTCGCGGTCGCGCCGCGGACTATGAAGCGTGCCATGCAGTCGCAGCTCGATCTTCGGAACGCGCGGTGGCACGATCACACCCATGGCGCGAAGTGCGCCCCCCACCAGAGCGACCGTCTGTCGCGGCGGGATTCTCGGCGGCTCCCAGGCCTCGACCACCTCGATCGCTGCGTCGATGTCATCGACGTCGAGCAGTCCTTGCACGTAGGCTCGCGCCAGTCCGAGCTCCCCAGGGGCTCGGATGATGTGAGCAATCGCCCTCGGCGAATTAAATATGAATGTGGGACCGGGCCGAGTACCGCTCAGCAAGGAGCCATCCCAAAATGAAACACTAAATGGACGCTCCCTGAAGGCGCGCTGAAGCTCTGCCCTCAAGCGGGCGGTGCTAGAAAACAGGCCACCCGCGCGAGACAACCGCCGTGGAGGAGACCCGCTAAAGGGAGGCGAAACCGCCTCGTCCTCTGGGTTGAGGTTCTGCTGAAAGGTAGGACCGGACACCCCTGCACTCTATGCACTGACGGATCTGGGCATCGGCTCAGTGAGGCGGATTTTTTCGCTCAGACCCGTAGCGGCCTCGGCAATCGCGGCGGCATCTTCCCCGCAGGGCCTCGGCCGTACCGCATCCACCCTGTCGATCGGGTGAGGTCGAAGCTTCTCCCCCGGAATTTCCACAATCGTCCGCAAGGAGGCGGCAGCGGTACTCGACCCGAGACGAGACTCGCTGTCTCAGCACCGAGGCTCATGGAACGTATTCCCGAGTGGCGTCGCTGAGCGCGTTGGCCTGCCGTCGCGGCTCTACAGATGCAGCTGCCCCGGAATTCGGTCCTCGAGCACAGCTTCAGGGCAGATTCGCCCTTTACTCGGCAGGTCCCTTGCTGACGGATTCAGCGAAACCACTTTCCCTGAGCAAGATCATCCGCCCGATCGATGCCGCTGGGCGACACGGTCGCTGGTTTACCGGCGCTAGCCTGGGTTAATGGAGGAGATCCTCGAAGGAGTCTTTCACTGGAAGGCAATCCATCCTCAGATCGGAGTTGAGGTGGATTGTCACTTCCTTACTTCCTCCAAAACAGCAATCGACCCGCTGCTTCCAGCGGAGGGAATCGAGTGGTTTGACGACTTCGATGTGATCAGGGTGGTCCTCTCCAATCGTCACCACCTGCGCGATGCTGGCCGCCTCACCGAGCGCTACAGCTGCAGCATTCTCTGTCATGAGTCGGGTCTTTATGAGTTTGCCGAGGGCCCATCGATTGAGGGCTTTGCGTTCGGCGATCGCTTGGCCGAGGACCTCGTCGCGCTGGAGATGGGTGCGATCTGCGCCGATGACACTGTGCTTCGGATTGATGTCGGCGGCGGCGCACTTCTTTTCGCCGACAGTTTGATCCACAGGGACGAGGTGGCTTTGTCTCAGATCGACTGATCGGTGAGAGACCCGACAAAGTTAAGCGTCTGATTCGCCAGCGTTGTGACGCGCTCCTGAAAGAGCCCTTCGAGCATCTCCTCTTCGCCCATGGCGACCCGCTCCTGGGCGTGGGGCGTGGAGCACTTCAGTCCCTGGCCGCCGGACAACCTGAAAGAGGATCGCCGCCACAATGATCTACCTGCTTCGACACGGTGACGCCGAGCGCGGTGAGGGCGATGATGCCAGCCGAGGACTTACCGCGACGGGAAAGCGCCAGGCAAAGGCTGCCGGAGAGGCCTTGGCCAAGCTCGACCCTGCGATCAACACCTGCCTCACCAGCCCGAAGCTGCGAGCGATCGAGACCGCTCGCCTGGCCTGCGAGGCACTCGGCTTAAAACCGCGGGAGTCGGCAGCGTTGGGAAGCGGAGGGTTCGATCCGCTCGAGCTTGCCTCCGGGCAGGAAGCGGTGCTACTGGTCGGACATGAGCCCCACCTCTCCCAGGAGGTTGGCCGCATTACCGGCGCCAGGCTGAAGCTGCGAAAGGGTGCAATCGCCGTGATCGACGGCCCCACCTTGATTGCTTTGCTCAGACCCGGGGATCTGCGTTGGATGGCAGCCTCCGCGCCGCCGGCACATACACGACCCAGGTGAGCGCGGCGAGAACGGCGGCGGCGGCAAGCGGCAGGGCCAGGCTGGCGTTGAGCAGCAGCGCACCAGCTATCGCGCCGGTCAGCATCGCGAGGACGGCGAGGACCCTGCGTGCCGATCCCGCACCCGATCCGTGCGCTGGGGGGGAATCAGCGGCGAGACCGGTGAGGGTCATCGTCAAGACCGTTGTGGTCAGATCAGCGACGCCAATCCTCCGCACAGTCGCGTTTCTAACACCCATCCCCAGCGCCAGCAGGGCAATCACCAGGTCGCCCGAGAATTGATTAGGGCGAACATCGATGGCGAGCGCCAAGAGCGCGGCCAATCCGACCATCGCCACCTCTATCGCAAGCGCCCGGGCGAGGTGTTCGGGCTTCCCCCTCGCCAGGCCAGTCACCCTTCGACCACCGATGACCGCGCCAAGCAGGAAGGCGCCGAGAGAGACCAACGGTGAGATGACCGGGAGGCCCCCGCTACCTGCAATTCCAAAGCCGAGCAGGACGATGTTGCCCGTCATGTTGGCTGTGAAGACATGCCCAAGCCCGAGGTAGCTGACCGCATCGACCACCCCCGTGGTGAAGGTAAGGATGAGAAGTGCCCGGGCAAGGGGATGCCGCGTCGAGGACTCGCTCATGGGAATCGAGGATAGCCAGCCAGCGGGGTTCACCGTGACCGATCCCTTCAAGGGGCACGGCCTGGAGACCCCCGAGCCACGCTCAGCATCTGCCGAGCACAGCGGGTTTCGCTAGCGCTGGCTGGCGAGGGAAGACTCCCGAGGTCCTTCATAGGCCAGTTCCCAGAGGTCTCGAGATCGCGATCCATGCCGCCAAGGTCGTGTAGCAGAGTGTCCACGCAGCTAGCCAGTCTGCGTCTGAGTCATTTCCTTACGGCAATCGGATGGGCGGGCAACTGCGACCCTCTACATGATCCTGGCCCGATCGCCTTGCCTGCTGGGCGAACGCAATGCCGATGCAACACTAAAAATCGGAACCCCTTGATCTGACAAAGGGATCGGGGCGGCTCTAATACAGAGCGAGCCGCTCGCGTGTAGTGGAATCTATTGGCCCGGAGCCACCGCGTCTTTGGCGCTGAACTTTGCGTTGAACCTGAGCGCTCGCTTCGAGGTGCAGGGGCCGCCGGTCGCCTTCACGGTCCCAACGATTGAGGTCGAGCTCGCCACAGTGGCTGCGATCTTCACCTTCAGCGTAAATGGCTTCGCCGTGCTTCCCAATGGTGTCGTGTCCGACATGGTCTCGGTCTTGGAAAATCCATAACGGCCGCCCGACAGCTTCAAACTCGCCCCCGGAAAGCCGAAGATCGTGAACGGAACTTCGTGGAAACCATGACCCTTCTTCGCCTTCGGACACTGCAATGCTCCCTCGCTGAGAGCGAACTCGCTGCCAAGCGCGGCCCCGCCCTTCTCAATCGCCCTGCCGCTAGGGGCAGTCACGAGTGTCATGCTCAAGCCGTGCTTGTAGCCGCCGGTGGAGTAGGCGCTTGCCGGCTTCGGAAGGGGCGCTGCAGCCAGGGCCACCCCAGAAACGAGCAGGCCGACCAAAACTGTGAGCAGCACAACTATCCTCGACCCGCGACTGCTTGACATTACGCGACTCCCTTCGCTCATTTACTGGCCTCGCCGCGTACCTTAGCTCCTACCTGAACCTGAGGCCTCAGGTCATCGGCTCTCAGAAATGTCGCCAAGCCGCGGATTGCAAGGACTTCGGTCGCCGAGCTGCGTCATCCTGAAATGGCATCCCGCGCCTATTCCCAGCGAAGACGCAATCAGCGATACCAACAGGCCAGCCCAAAAAACGACCTCCTCCCTCCCACTCAGGCCTTGGCGGGCGGTGTCGAGCGGGCTGGATCCGGCCAGCGAGAGGACGATCGAAAGACCAAGCGGATGCTCCTCGCGCGGGCACCGAGCCGGTAGCCGAGGATCAGCTTCTTCGGGTTGCCGTCAGCATGATCACATCATTGCCGGGCGAAGGGTCGGAATGAACTTCTTCAGCAGCGAGAGATAAAGGACGCTGGACAGCCCCCGTTCAAGCTGTGGGTAACAGTCATCCCAGGTTGGCGAGCGAACCTCGGGTAGTGTCTGCGCCAATCTAGCGGTGGGGAGAGGGCGAGGCTGAGATGGCATATGAGCTGCAGATCCGAGGCAGTGAGGACAAGGTAAAGATCCGCAATCCATGGGCGGCGGCGCTGCTACCGATCATCACTTTGGGTATCTACCATCTCGTCTGGTGGTACCGGATCAACCGGGAGCTGCGCGATTACGGTCAGGCTAAGGGCTATGACCTTGGGCAGAACCCGACCAACTCCCTCCTCGCCCTGTTCCCAGGGGGGATCATCATCGTACCTGCGCTGATCACCTACTGGCGGGGTACCGTGCGCGTCCAGGGTGCCGCCCGCCTCGGCGGTTATGAGCCGGTCAATGGTTGGATCGTCCTGATCCTCTACCTCTTTTTGGCGCCGGCGATGTGGGCCTATCTGCAGTCCTCGTTGAACACGCTGTGGGGCTCAGAGGCCGATCCGCTGCCGGGGCAACCGGCGCCCCCCGCACCGCCCGACCAGCTACCACCCCCCCTTCCCCCTCGGTCGGGCGAAACGACGGCCTCAGCGCCCGATGACCCGGCCGCCCCCGAAGCCGCCGCCTAGACTCAGACCGCTGTGTGGGGGTCGGATAAAGCGGCCAGTTGATCAGCGCGCGCCGGATCCCGATAGCCTCCGCCCCCGACTTCACGAACCAGAAGGAGAACGCAAACTGATGGGAATTCTCGATGGCAAAGCAGCGATCGTCACTGGATCGGCGCGCGGGATCGGCCGAGCGACGGCGGAGCTGTTCGCAGCCGAGGGTGCGAAGGTGTTGATCAACGATCTCGATGCCGAGATCGCAGAGCAAGCTGCTGCGGAGATCGATACAGAGACCGCTGTTCACGCCGGAGACCTGACTGAGACCGACGCCCCCGAGAAGCTGGTCGCCGCCGCGATCGAGGCCTTCGGATCGGTCGACATCGTGGTCAATAACGCCGGCTACACCTGGGACGGCGTCGTGCATCGGATGAGCGATGAGCAGTTTCAGGCGATGCTTGACATCCACACGATCGTCCCCTTCCGCATCACCCGGGCGCTGGCGCCGCACTGGCGAGAGGCGGCAAAGACCGAGCGAAACGAAGGCAAGGAGGTCTTCCGGAAGCTGATCAACGTCTCCTCGATCTCAGGGACGATGGGCAACGCAGGGCAGGCCAATTACTCCGCAGCCAAGGCCGGGGTCGTCGGCCTTACCAAGACGATGGCCAAGGAGTGGGGTCAGTTCAAAGTCAACGTCAATGCGGTGGCTTTTGGTTTCGTCGAGACCCGCCTCACTGCGGCCAAGGAGTCGGGCGGCGAAATGACCGCTCCAAGCGGTGAGAAGATCGAGCTCGGCATCCCCGAGCAGATGCGGGCGATGGCCTCGGCAATCATCCCGTTGGGGCGACCAGCCCAGCCCGAGGAGGCGGCCGGCCCGGTGCTCTTTCTGGCTTCGCCGCTTGCCAACTACGTGCACGGCCAGATTCTCAACGTCACCGGCGGTCAATTTGGGGGGATGTACACCTGAGCGCTGAGTCGCCAAAGGACGGGTCAAAGCTGCGCTACCTAGACGTCACCGATCAAATCTGGCCCGTCCTGCACCGTCTCATGGGCGCTCATACGCTCCTTTACCGGTTCACGGGCGGGCGCCTCGGGCAGACGATTCCCGGGGTTGGGGGGAAGATGCTGCTACTTGAGCACGTGGGCGCCAAGAGTGGCGTGCGGCGTACCTCCCCCCTGCTCTACGTCCGCGATGCAGACAACGTTTTCGTTATCGCCTCAAAGGGCGGCTATCCAAAGCATCCTGCCTGGTTTCACAACCTGATGGCCAGCCCCGATACCACTGTGCAGATTGGCGCCGAGCACCGCAGTGTCCACGCCCGCCTGGCCACCCCCACCGAGCGCAAACGACTCTGGCCAATCGCGGTGGGGACATACAGCGGCTACGCCGACTACCAGGCGCGCAGTCGTGGGCGTGAGATTCCACTCGTCATCCTCGAGCCGCGAAGCTCCTCGGCCGATTCAGTCGCCTAGGCCCGCTCCTCGGCGGGTGGCTGGCCGCTGTCCCCAGCGATCGCGTCGGGGGGCCAGGGTCCGATCCAGTCATCGCGTGCACCGTCGATCGTAATCGTCGTGCCGGAGATGAAGTTTCCCGCGGGCGAGGCAAGATAGGCCACCATCCAGGCAAGCTCCTCGGGAATGCCGGCGCGGCCTAGCGGAATCGAGTGCTCGAGGTTATCGACTACTACCTGGGGGTACTTCGTCATTAGCGCCTCGGTCGCGAATTGCCCCGCCGCCAGAGCACATGTTCTGATCCCAAACCGCGCCCACTCCACGGCCAGCGTCCTCATCATGTTCTCTACTGCCGCGCGCGCCGCCCCCGAATGCACCATGCCAGGCATTCCGTTGTGGGGGGAGAGGGTGACACTCAGCACCTTGCCGCCGCCCTGGGGAATGAATGCCTTCGTCGCCGCCGCGTGGGTCATCAGCCAGGTTCCCTGCACGTTCAGCTCGATCACCGTCTGAAATCCCTTCGGGGTGATTGTCTCGGCGGGGGCGAGGAACTGGCCGCCGGCGTTGTTGACCAAAACGTCGAGGCGCTGGTGCCGATCAAGGACGCCGTCAAAGAGCAGCTCGACCGCATCCTGATCGCGGATGTCCATCGCTTCTCGCTCGAAACCTCCGGCAAGGTGGGCCCCCAGCGCCGCGGTCTCAGCCAGGGGCTCCTCTCGCCGCCCGCAGCCGATCACCGTCGCACCGAGGCGCAGAAGCTCCAGCGCCGTTGCGCGACCCAGACCACTGCCCGCTCCGGATACAACGCAAACCCGATCCCTGAGCAGACCCGGGGCGAAGATCTGCGAATGGGGGGTTTCAGTCATCCGCGCACAAGCCTATAGAGGGCACGACCATCGTAAGGTGGGTTCGCGATGACGATCCGGGTCGGAGCCAAACCCCTGAAAGAGCCGCTTGGCGCTGGCACGCCCGGGGCAACGGTCGTTGTCGAACCGATCCTCGCCGGGCAGATCACGTGGTCGCTAGCGCTGATGGAGAGTCCCGGCGGTCACTTTCTCACGCTGAAGTTGTTGCGCGCTTTGCTCAGCGGCAAGCCGGCCGTCACGATTCCCGTTCCAACCTTCCTCATCCACCATCCAAGCGCCGGTCCCATCGTGGTCGATACCGGTCTGCATCCCTCGATCGCCACCAGTGGGGAGGAGAATTTCGGCAAGCTCGCGGCACGCTTCGGCAAGCCCACCCTGCGCCCCGGTGAAGACCTCCCGGCCCAGCTTCGCAAGCGCGGCATCGACCCAAGTGAGGTTCCCACGGTGCTGATGACCCACATGCACCTCGATCACACATCGGCCGTCTCTGAGTTCCCCAACTCGATCTTCGTGATCAGCAACCCCGAGTGGAAGGCCGCAACCTCGGGCGCCCGGCCGCTGGCAAACGGCTACCGCCGCGCCCACTTCGACTACGCCTTCGACTACCGCACGGTTGACTTTGATCGCGGCGACGTCGACTCATATTCGACCTTCGGGCGAACGTTCGATCTTCTCGGCGACGGCTCGATCCGCCTTGCCTTCACCCCTGGTCACAGCGCCGGGCACGTCTCGATAATCGCCCATCTCAACGATCGCGACTTCATCATCGGCGGCGACGCGATGTACACGTATCGTCAACTCCAGGGTGACGCACCATTGCCCCCACGGCCCTACGACGCCCACAATTTCCGCCGTTCCCTACAGGAGCTGCGCCTTTTTCGGCGCGAATTCCCCCAAGCCGTGATCACCCCAGGCCATGACCCCTCCTTCTACGAGCAGCTCGAAGCCCGCTATCAGTAGAGCTCAACTGCCCGCCGAGGCCTGACCACGGGGAGGATTGACCCGCTCCGCCCGCCGCGAGTCGATCACCCTGCGCCGTCCCTGCTCCTCCAACCTCCCATACATCAGGCGCACCCGGTCAAATATCTCGGTGGCGACCTCGAGTTGGCGCTCCCTCGACGGCGAGGACTCGACCGCAAAGCTGAGGTTCTCACCAAACTGAACGGTCACCTTGGGGAAGCGGAGCCGCTTCCATCCGCGAACCCGGGCTGATCCGTGGATTGCAACTGGCACGATCGGCACGCCAGATTCCAGCGCGATCCGACCGATTCCCCGCCGCGGTGTGCCGAGGCTGCGGGAACGCGAACGCCCGCCCTCGGCGTAGACCAACAGCATCTCGCCCTGCCCGAGCAGGGTGAAGGCGGTCCTGAATGCCTCCTCGTCGCGCTGTCCACGACGAACCGGAAAGACGCCGCCGTGCTTATAGATGTAGGTGAGAATGGGCGGCCCGAAGAGCTGGGATTTGGCCATGAAGCGAACCTGGCGTCGCAGATATACGGCGCTGAAGAAGTGGTCCATCTGACTGAAATGATTGGGAGCGAGCACCAGCGGGCCGCTGCGAGGCACGTTCTCGATTCCGATCGAGCGCACCCGGTAGATCAAGATGGTCGGCAGGCTGAGAAGGACTCGCGCCGCGCGATAGGTCCAGCCGACACCGCCGCGCGCCGCCGCGTGGAAGCTGGCGAAATACTCCGCCGGGCGCGGGTCCAGGTAGACCTGTGGCTTCATCTCCGCCATAAGCGGGCGGCCTTCTGCCGCCGCTGGTGCCTACCCTCGGCGAGCGCGACGGTTACGTGGAGTCCGGGCCAGCCCAATCCATGGATCTCCGCAGCGCCCGGTGCCACTCAGCTAGCAGGGCCTCCCGTTCCCCCTCCCCCATGTTGGGCTCATAGCGTGCAGCCGCACGCCACATTTCCACCACCTGCTCGCGACTCCAGCGTGCGGTCGCGATCCCGGCCAGATATGCGACACCGAGGGCGGTTGTCTCGCTGATCTCGGGAACCAACACCGGGGCGCCGAGCAGATCGGCCTGAAATTGCATCAACCAGCGATTTTGCGCCGCACCGCCATCGGCCTTCAACAGCTCCAGCGCTCTGCCGCTAGCTGCCTCCTCGGCGCGGACCGCATCGAGGCTCTGGTAGGCAATTGCCTCGAGCGCGGCTCGCGCCAGATGAGCGCGCCCTGAGCCGCGGGTCAATCCAATGATCGTCCCACGGGCGTAGGGGTCCCAGTGCGGGGAGCCGAGCCCGGTCAGGGCGGGAACGAAGTAGACCCCCTCGTTACTTGACAGTGAGGACGCCATCGACTCGCTCTCGCCGGCCTCGGTAAGGATCCCCAGCCCATCGCGCAGCCATTGCAGGGCGGCGCCGGTGACAAAAATCGAGGCCTCCAGCGCGTAGACCTTCTCCTCGCCGACCCCGCAGGCGACGGTGCTGAGCAGGCCCTCACGGGGCTCTGGCACCGACTCACCGGTGTGTAGGAGGACGAAGCTGCCGGTGCCGTAGGTGTTCTTCGCCGCCCCAGCGCTGTGGCATGCCTGGCCAAACAGCGCCGCCTGTTGATCACCGGCAATTCCGGCAACGGCCACCTCGCCACCGAACTCTGAGGTGGTGCCGTGCAGGTGGGCGGAGGGCAGCGGTTCGGGCAGTTGAGCCATATTGACTCCTAACAGCTCGCAGAGATCCGGATCCCAGGCTCGCTTTCTGATGTCAAACAGCATCGTCCGCGAGGCATTGGTGTGGTCGGTGATATGACGACCCGTGAGTTTGAACGCAAGCCAGGAGTCAACTGTCCCAAAGACCGCTCGCTCCGCCCCCTCGACGTTGCGCAAGAGCCACTCGATCTTCGTCGCGGAGAAATAGGGGTCGATGACAAGTCCGGTCCGCTCGCGAACCAAGTCTCCCCACCCCTCAGACCGCAGCTCCGCGCAGCGCTTGGCGGTACGGCGGTCCTGCCAGACGAGAGCTCGGTGAATTGGCTCACCGCTCCTCGGATCCCAGGCGACAACGGTCTCGCGCTGGTTGGCGATTCCGATCGCTGCCAGGTCCGCCCCTTCGATGCCCCCGGCGGCGATCGCCTCAGCCGCGACGCGGCGGGTCACCTCCCAGATTTCGCGAGCGTCATGCTCTACCCACCCGGGCCGCGGGAAGTGCTGCTCGAACTCAGAGTAGGCACGGCCGACGACCCTGCCCTCGCCATCAAAGAGGAGGCAGGTAGTTCCGGTCGTGCCCTGATCGATTGCCAGAATCAACGACGCTGAAGGTACACGCGGGTGAAGTCAAAGAGCTGGTGGGCGCGGTGCAAAAATCCGCCGATCGTGCGCCCGCTGACTCGATGATCGAGATCTAGCTCGTACTCGCCCAACCGATAGCCGGCTCGGAGCGCGTCAACGGTCATCCCAACCTCCATGCCAAAACCCTCGGCAAAAGGCAGGGTGCTCCGCAAGACTTCGGCTCGAAGCGCCCGCTGGCCGGAGATCGGGGCCGTGGTCTGAACGCCACAGAGGCGGCGGATGGCCCAGCGGGCAAAACCCAGCGAGACCCCGAAGCCGCCTCCGCGACGAATCGCGAAGGCGGCGACCGCGAGGTCACATTGATCCGTTTGCACCGCCGCGACCAGCGGACCGAGGCGAGCCGCGGAGCCGCCCAGATCCGCGTCGCAAAGGAGGATCAGCGGTGCAGTTGGAGCAAGGCCCAGCGCCGCTTCGGCGGCGGCAGTGACGTTGGCGCCCTTGCCCCGCGGCCGTGTGCGACTGAGGACTCGCGCACCGGCCGCGATCGCCGCCTCCGCGGTGGCGTCGGTGGAGGCATCATCTGCAACCCAGATCGACGCTTCGGGAAAGGTGCTCCTCAAGGCGTCCAGGGTGGCGCGAATTCGAACCGCCTCATTGCGGGCAGCGACGATCACCACCAGCCCGCCTTCCTCGCCGCCCTCCTGCGGTTCAGCCCCGCCGAGCTCACCTGGACTGCTTGACTCCGCCCCCACGGCATCTATTCTCCCGGCGATGGCAGACATCGAGGCCCACATCACCGGCAACGTTTGGAAAGTAGAGGTCGCGGTTGGAGACGCAATCGCCGAGGGAGACACCGTGGTCATCCTCGAGTCGATGAAGATGGAGATCCCAGTTGAGGCCGAAGACGACGGAACCGTAAAGGAGATTCGCTGTGAGGAGGGCCAGGCGGTGAGCGAAGGTGACGTCTTAGTAGTGCTGGAGTAAGCGAACCCAATGGACCAACGGCTCGCCGGTGGCAAGCTCCTGCTCGACTCGCCCGCCGATTCGGTGGTCCGTATCAAGATCTCCAATCCCGAGCGAAAAAACGCGCTCGATCACGAGATCCTCGACGCGTTGGCAGAGGCCCTGCCCCGACTCGATCACGGGATCGAGACCAGATGCGTCCTGATCACCGGCGAGCCGCCGCTTTTCTCAGCCGGCTATGACATCGCCTCGATTCCAAGCGCAACCTTCGAGCGCGACGCCGAGGCGCTGGTTGCTCATCCATTCCACGCGGCAATGGAGAAGCTTGCCGCCCACCCCTGGCCCACAGTGGCGGCGATCAACGGCCATTGCCTTGGGGGGGACTGGAGTTGGCGATCACCTGCGACCTGCGTATCTGCGCCGCCGGAGCGAAGTTGGGAATGCCCCCCGCCAAGCTCGGCCTCGTCTACGGACATACCGGGCTGCGCAAGTTCATCGACACCGTCGGCCTGGCGCGAACCAAGGAGCTGTTCCTCACCGGGCGCAACTTCGAGGCGGATCGAGCCGCCCAGATGGGGCTCGTTCACGAGGTGGTTGCCGACGCCGAGCTCGATCGGGCAGCGGTGAAATTGGCAGCCGAGATCGCGGCCAACGCACCGATCTCGATGCGCGGCAATAAGCATGCGATCGAGCTGCTCAACCAGTGCTCGGTTCTGACCGATCAGCAGGAGGCCGGTCTCGTCGCCCTGCGTGAGTCCTGCTTTGCTTCTGAGGACTTCCGCGAGGGTATCCGCGCCTTTGCCCAGAAGCGCAAGCCGGTCTGGCACGGCCGGTGAGCGCCAAGGCGCGGCGAGAACTGGCGGCCGCCGACCCGAGGATGGCGGCGCTGATCGAGAGGCTCGGAAAGATCAACCTAAAAACACGGCTGCGCCGGCGGGGCGAGGAGGGACCCGTCGATGCCTACGGCGCGCTGCTGCGCGCGATCATTGGCCAGCAGCTTTCGACCAAAGCCGCACGGACCATCTACATGCGGGTACTCGCCCTGTTCGATGCGGACACGCCGACGCCCGAGCTGCTGCTCGGGGCGAGCGAGGAAGACCTACGCGGGGCCGGGCTCTCAGGTCGCAAGGTGCAATACGTCCGCGACCTCGCTTCCCACGTGATCGCGGGCGAGCTGGAGTTGGAGCAGCTGGATCAGCTCAGCGATGAGGAGGTGATCGAGGAGATCATCGCGGTTCGCGGCCTGGGCCGCTGGACCGCCGAGATGTTCTTGCTCTTTCATCTGCAGCGCCCAGACGTGCTCTCAGGCGGGGACCTTGGAATCCGTAAGGCGATCCAGATTGAGTACGGAATCGAGGAGATCCCCACGCCGCAACGGGTCTTGGAAATCGGCGAGGGTTGGCGCCCACACCGCAGCCTCGCCTCCCTCTACCTCTGGGAGTCACTGGCCGCAGTCCCCGGCCCGTGAGATCGCGGCCGCTTGTTCGACAATGAGGCAATGCGCCTTCGTTTTTGGCTCGGGCTGGCCGCCGTATTGGCAATCGCCGCCGGCTCGGTCGTCGGCGCGCTGATAGTCAGCTCAGAAGACCACAACAACTTTGAGCGCGTGCAACATGAAGAGGCACTGCGCTCAGCACGCCAGGCGCAGGCGGTATTGGCAATCTCCACCGGGCAGCTCTCTAGCGCAGCCGCCTTCTTCCAGGCCGAGCGCAGCATCACCCGTCCAGGATTCGATGTCCTGGCCCGCTCGCTGCTGCGCAATGGCGCCCTTGTCGCCACCTCCTTCGTGGCCCGTGTGCCCCTCGCACAACGAGCTCGCTTCGAACGCACCCACGGCTTTCAGATCCTCCAGCGCCGTGGAACAAAGCTGCGCCGGGCCGGAATCCGCCCCCAGTACTTCCCGGTTACCTATCTGGACTCCAAGCTGCCGGGGGTCGAGCCGCTCGGATATGACCTCGGCACCGACCCCAGCGCCGGCCCGGTCCTACGGCGGGCCGATGACCGCGATCGGGCCGAGGCGACACCGGTGGTGCCCTTCATCTTGCACTCCGGTCGCGGCCTGATCATCGTTCAGCCGGTCTATCGCAACGGCGCACCGACGGCAACATCCCCAGAGCGGCGTGCTGCGCTGCTGGGATTTTCCTCGGGAGTGTTCAAGGCAAGCACCGTTGCGGCGGCGGCCGCTTCCGTGATTCCGGCCGATGACACGATCCAGGTGGATCAGTTAGGACGGCCGGTAATCGGCAGCCGCGGGATCCTCAGCGACACCGCCTCTGCGCCAATCAGGGTTGGCAATCGAACCTGGTTGCTCCTCCTTCACGACCCATCCGGACCGAGCCTCAGCCTTCCGATTTTGATGGCGGTGGTTGGGATCTCACTCGCCTGCCTGCTCGCCGCGCTGATCATGATCTGGAGCCGCAACGAGCGCATGCAGGAGCTGCAGCTGCAGGCTGGCCAGGACGCGCTCAGCGGGCTGAGGAACCGTCGCCGCTTCGAGGAAGATCTGCGAACCGAGATCGCCCGCAGCCGCCGGGTCGGCAAGACCGGGGCGCTTTTGATGCTCGACCTTGACAAATTCAAGCGGATCAACGACTCCCTCGGGCACCCTGCTGGAGACCGCGTGATCGAGGAGACGGCCGCTTTACTTCGAGACCACACGCGCGAGACCGATCTGCTCGCGCGGATTGGCGGGGATGAGTTCGCAATCGTCTTGCCCCAGTGCAACGTCGATGAGGCGCGCGCGATCGCTGAAACGATCTCCTCATCGATCCGTGAAAAGGTCGGCACCCAGGCCGATCGCCCCCCGTTGACCGCCAGCATCGGTATCGCGATGTTTGGCACCGATCCCCGAGTCAGCTTCGAGTCGGTGCTCTCTGAAGCTGACACCGCGATGTATGCGGCCAAGGATTCCGGTCGCGACGGGGTGAGGATCTTCGACCCCCTCGCCGTCCGAAGTGATGCCTAGCCTCACTAGCGCCATATGGGACCCCTGATCTCCTTTGAGGAAGCACTGGACTTGGGCGAGCTCAGCAACCACGATCAGATCGGCGAGCTGATCGAGCGCGCCTGGGAGGTCCGCCGCGAGAACTTCTCCGACTCCACCGACATGTGCTCGCTGGTAAACGCCAAGTCTGGCGGTTGTGCCGAGGACTGCGGTTTCTGCGCCCAGTCGCGGTATGCGGAGGCCGACACTCCGATGCACGCGATGATGGAGCCCGAGCAAATCCTCGAACACGCGAAGGCGGCCGAGGCGGCCGGTGCGCATCGCTTTTGCATGGTCACCCAGGGCCAGGGACTCTCCAAACGAGACTTCAGCAAGATCCTTGAGGGAGCAAAACTGGTCGCCGAGCAGACCAACCTGAAGCGCTGCGCCTCGATCGGGCACATGTCGGTTGAGCGGGCAAAGAAACTGCGCGCCGCGGGTATTCAGCGGGTCCACCACAACGTCGAGTCCGCCCGCTCCCACTATCCGCAGGTATCGACCACCGTGCGCTACGAGGGTCGCCTGCGCACGATAGACGCAGTCAAGGAGGCGGGGCTTGAGACCTGCGTGGGCGGCATTCTCAATCTCGGCGAGACTCGTCGGCAGCGAGTCGAGATGGCTTTCGAGCTTTCCGCCCTGGAGCCAACCTCGGTCCCAATCAACCTTCTCAACCCGCGCGAGGGCACCAAGTTCGGCGAGCGCTCGCTGATGGATGCCTGGGAGGTCGTCAAGTGGGTGGCAATTTTTCGGCTGATCATTCCCGGAGCCCTGTTCCGGCTCTGCGGCGGTCGGGTCGAGAACCTTGGCGACCTCCAGCCCCTGGCAGTCAAGGCGGGGCTCAATGGCGTGATGATGGGCAATTTTCTGACCACCCTAGGAGCCGAGCCCGAGGACGATCGGCGGATGTTTGAGGAAGCCGGCCTGAATGTCGCTCGCCAAGCCGACAATGGCGCCAACCCACGTCCAGACAACCGCTCGGGCTGGCTCGATGGCAGCACTCCGGCGACCCCGATCGACGAGCTGATCGACCGCCAGGAGGAGGCCAACTTTTGGGATCCATCCAGCCAGCTACGGGTGATCAAAAAGGCGAAAGCGCCTCCCCCCTATCCCCGAGCCGCATGAGCGATATCGCCGAGCGCCTGGCGGAGCTCCGAAACCGCGGGCTCTATCGCCGGCTGCGGTTGATCAGCGGACCACAGGGTCCGCGGGTACTGCTCGATGGGCGCCCGGTGCTGCTGCTTTGCTCCAACAACTATCTGGGCCTGGCCGAGCACCCCCAGGTACGTCACGCGGCTGCCGAGGCGGCGATCCGCTGGGGCGCTGGAGCTGGCGCTTCGCGGCTGATCTCGGGAAGCATGGAACCCCACCAGCAGCTGGAGGCACGGTTGGCGGAATTCAAGGGCTATCCGGCGGCGCTGCTTTTTGGCGCCGGGTACCTCGCCAACACGGGCACGATCGCCGCTTTGGCCGGTGCGGGCGAGGTCGTCTTCTCCGATGAGCTCAACCACGCCAGCATCATCGACGGCTGTCGCCTCTCGCGCGCGGATTGTTTCGTCTACCGCCACCGCGACCTCGAGCACCTCGCCTGGGGACTGCGCGAGGCGGCCGGGCGCGCCGCACTGATCGTCACCGACGGTGTCTTCTCAATGCAAGGCGATACCGCCCCGCTGGAGGGACTTGTGCGATTGGCCCGCCTCCATCGCTGTCGACTGATGGTCGATGAGGCTCACGCGACCGGGGCCCTGGGCCCAGGCGGTCGGGGTACGGTTTCAGCTGCAGGTCTAAGCCGTGAGGTCGACGTCGTCGTTGGAACCCTCGGCAAGGCCCTGGGATCCTACGGCGCCTATGTCTGCGCCAGTTCTGAGATCGTCGAGTACCTGGTCAACGCATCCCGCTCCTTTGTCTTTTCCACCGCCCCACCGCCTCCGATGATCGCGGCCGCGCTGGCCGCGCTGCAGGTGCTTGAATCCGATCCGCAGCGAGTCCTCCGCCTGCAGGAAAACGCCGCGACACTGCGGGAGGCGCTACTCGCCGAGGGGCTGGCGGCAGGCGGATCAACGACTCAGATCGTCCCGGTCGAGATCGGTGAGGCGAAGCGCACGATGGAGCTTTGTGAACGGGTGCTGGCGAGAGGTGTATTCGCCCAGGGAATCCGTCCCCCTACCGTCCCCGAGGGATCCTCACGGCTGCGCTTTACGGTGATGGCTACCCATGGCGCCTCCGAGCTGCGCGAGGCGGCAAAGCTGGTCGGCACCGCCGCACGGGAGATCGGCATCGCCGCCCACTCATTCCCAAATGGACTGGCCCTCGCTGCCTGAGACAGGCATGCGAGGCGTCTTCGTAACCGGTACCGGCACCGCGGTCGGCAAGACGGTGGTCGCGGCGGCAATCGCCCGCACTCTTCTCACCGATGGCGAGCGGGTGGCTGTATTCAAGCCGGCGCAAACTGGATTGGACGATCCCGCAGAGACCGATCTCAGTCTCCTTCGCCGGGCTGCCGGATCAACTCAAAACGAGGATGAGATCTCCCCCTACCGCTACCGCCCGCCTGTCTCTCCGCATCTCGGCGCCGCCATCGCGGGCGAGGAGATCGATCGTCGACGTCTGCTTGCGGTAGCCCGGGCCGCGGCCGCGGGCGCCGATGTCCTTATCTGCGAGGGCGTCGGAGGCCTCTTGGTCCCCCTCGCTCCCGATTACCTGATCCGAGACCTGGCTTTGGATCTGCACCTGCCGATCGTGGTTGCTGCAGCTCCTGGTCTCGGCACGATCAACCACACCCTGCTGACGATCGAGGCGGCCCGACGGGTCGGGCTCACCGTCCTCGCGGTCGTCTTGACGCCGTGGCCCGAGCAACCTAGCCAGCTCGAGCGCTCCAACCGAGAGACGATCGGCTCCCTCGGGGCGATCGCGGTCAAGACGTTGGCGCCCCTTGAGCTAGCTGACCCGGACAGCTGGCCGGCCCTCGGCCTCGACCGACTCACGCTCTGAGCCCAGCGGCTTGCTCAACCTCTCAGCGCCCTCAGTCTCGGGAGCCCGGCGTTTGGCGCGAATCGTGGTCAGACCCACCACCGCACCCACAAGCGCGACGATGCCGGAGATGCTCATCGCGTGACCGAGGGCGTAAACGAAGGCTTCCGCGCCTGCCGCAGAGGCCTGTTTGGCCTGGGCGGGTCCAAGACCCTTGAGCGCACCACTCACCGAGCCGCTGCCCAGTTGCTGGGAGATGTCGGAGCGCTCCGCGGTTGAGATCCCCGATCCGGCCAGCAGGGTGCCGAGCTGGGAGCTGACGAGCGCCTGAAAAATCGCTCCCGTGACAGCCACTCCAAGGCTGCCGCCGACCATCCGAAACATCGAAAGCACACCGGAGGCGATCCCGGCTTTCTCGACCGGGACCGCATTCATCGCAGTACTCGTCATCGGCGACATCGTCATCGCAATCCCGATTCCCAGCAGCATGAAGCCAGGCAGTAGTTCTAGATAGCTTGAATCGACCGCGATTCCGCTGAAGGTGAACAGTGAAGCGGCAACGAGTGTTAGCCCGCCGGCGATCAGCCAGCGGGGACCAAAGCGATCGGAGAACCGCCCAGCGATCGGGGCGACTCCGACAATCATCAGGGTCGAGGGCAGGAATCTGATCCCGGCTTCCAGCGGCGAGTATCCGAGGATGTCCTGCATATAGAGGGCGAGAAAGAAGAAGACACCGAGCATCGCGAAAGAGATCACCAAAGCGACCACCACGGCGCCGAGGAAGTTGCGATCGGAGAGCAGGTCGAACTGGACCATCGGCGCCTTGACGCGGTTCTCGACGAAGACGAAGGCGGGCAGGGCTACGGTGGCGATGATCAACAGGGCGACGGTGGAGGTGGAACCCCAACCCCAGCTATTTCCCTGGACCAGAGCGAGTACTAATGCGGTAAGCCCGGCGGTGAGCACGGCGACCCCGGCGAAGTCGACATCGCGCCCGACCGTGGTATCGCGGGACTCGCGCACCGCGAAGAGGGTCGCCAGCACCGCCCCGACGGCTACCGGCACGTTGAGGTAGAAGATCGCCCGCCAGCTCACATGCTCGGTGAGGAAGCCTCCAAGAACCGGTCCGATCGCCAGCGCCAGCGCTGAGACGCCCGCCCAAGTGCCCATCGCCTTGCCTCGCTCGTGCGCCGGAAAGGCGTCGGTAATGATCGAGAGAGTCCCCGGCATCATCAGCGCCGCCCCAACTCCCTGCACGACACGGCTGATCACCAGTGAGGTCGAATCTGGAGCGAGTCCGGCGGTTGCGGAGGAGAGGGCGAAGATGACGACGCCGAAGAGGAACATCCGGCGGCGGCCAAAGATATCTCCGAGCCGGCCCCCCGTTGCCAGCAACACCGCAAAGGAGAGCGTGTAGCCGTTGACCGTCCACTCCAGCCCAGAAATCGAAGCGCCGAGATCTTTTTGGATCGACGGCAGCGCCACGTTGACTACCGTGTTGTCGAGCATGATCATGAAGAGGGCAAAGCACATCGCCCCGAGGGTCCACCACTTGCGGTTCTCTTCGGTGATCAGGTGCCCGTAGCGATTACTCAAACTGGCTCATCCTCCTTCAGGTGCTGAAAGGTCTCGGCGATGTCAGCCCTGTCCATCAGCGCATCGACGGCGGCGTCGAGCTTGCGCCTTTGGGGGGCGCTCAGGGTCGCGGCAAATGCCTCCATTCCGGCCTGGCGAACGACGACCAGGGTGTCAACTAGTTGCTTGCCCTCAGCGGTGATCGCGACATGACGTGCGCGGCGGTCGAGGGGGTCCTCGATCCTTGTCGCGAGGGTCTTTTTGACCAAGCCGTCCACGGCCCGGCTCATTGAGGGGACCGAGACACCAAATGTCTCCGCCAAATCGCTCACCTGGCGGGGCTCGGTGGCCCGCCCGAGGCCCCCCAGCTCCAGCAGCGCCTTGCACTGGGTCATCGAGAGGCCGCTCGCCTCGATCACCTGAAGCTGATTACCACGGTCATAGAGAAAGAGATGGCGCAGCAAGGCACTGAGTCGTGCTGCGGTTCCCTGCGCCTCGGCGCTTACCTGCGAGGCCGCTGCCTCCTCAGCGATCGCTGCGATCTGACTAGCTTGCATCGCATAATGATTGCACATGAACAACTATTTCTCCAACACAATAGTTGTTCATGTGATCGATATCACACGAGGTTCAGCAAACCGACTCGGCAGCCGATTGAGGCGGACAGTTTCCGGCCGCAGGCCGCTATAGGCTAAATCCCTATCAAGGTGGATCCCGCCCAGCTCGACCAAGACCATCTTTGGCACCCATTCACCCAGCAGCAGGGGTGGTCTGAGGAGGAGCCACTGATGATCGAAAGCGCCGAGGGCAGCGAACTGATCGCCACCGATGGACGACGCTATATTGACGGCGTCTCCTCGCTGTGGTGCAACCTCCACGGCCACCGCCATCCCGGCATCGATCGGGCGCTTTGCGAGCAAATCGGTCGGGTGGCCCATTCGACGATGCTGGGACTCTCTCATCCCGGTGCTGCGGAGCTCGCCGCGCGCCTGATCGAGCTAGCGCCACCGGGGCTCTCCCGCGTCTTTTACTCCGACTCCGGATCCACCGCAACCGAGATCGCCCTGAAGATGGCCTTCCAGTACCAGCGCCAGCGAGGTGGGCAACACGTGCGGCGCAGATCCTTCATCCACCTGCGTAATGCCTATCACGGCGACACGATCGGATCGGTCTCGGTCGGAGGAATCGAGCTCTATCACGCGACCTACCAGCCGCTTCTGTTTAAAACCCACGCCGCCGAGCCCGGTGATGCCGGCGATCTCGAGCGAATCCTCGCCCTTCACGAAGAGGAGGTCGCTGCGGTCATCATCGAGCCTTTGGTCCAGGGTGCGGCCGGGATGCTCGTGCACCCTCATGGTTACCTGCGCTCGGTGCGCGAGCTCTGTGACCGATACGGGGCACTGCTGATTTGTGATGAGGTTGCCACCGGCTTTGGCCGCACCGGGACGATGTTTGCCTGCGAGCAGGAGCAGGTCGCCCCGGACTTCCTCTGCCTCGCCAAGGGACTGACCGGCGGCTACTTGCCCTTGGCGGCGACCCTCGCCACAGAGCAAATCTATGAGGGCTTTCTCGGCGCAGCCGAGGAGCAGCGCACCTTCTTTCACGGCCATACCTACACTGGCAATCCCCTCGCCTGCGCCGCGGCGCTCGCCAGCCTTGACGCTTTCGATGCCGAGCGCACGCTGCAGCGCCTACAGCCCAAAATCCGCCTGCTCGGGGAGCTCCTGGGGGGGGTTGGGGCGATGCCCGAGGTCGCGGAGGTACGCGGCCGCGGATTCATGGTCGGCATCGACCTTGGCGAGCGCGATCCGCGCTTGGGACTTGGACACCAAGTGACCCTTGAGGCCCGCAGGCGCGGCGCGATCATCCGCCCGCTAGGCGATGTCATCGTGTTGATGCCGGCGCTTTCGATCTCAAAGGGCAAGCTGATCCGACTGGTCGAGATAACCGTCCGTTCAATTCGAGCGGCCGTTTCATCTGCATCCTCCACGAGCGTCGCGCTACAGCGGGCAGCCTAACCTCGCTCCCGGACCGTTTTGCCCGCCTCCAGACCAAGGCTCTCGCCCACCACCCGCCCCTGGTCCACGAGATAGGCTGGCATCACTTTGAGTGATCCCGGGCCCGCTGAGGCACCGAATCTCGGTAGGCCTTCTGAGCCGCGGGCGGCGGCATCAGTCGTTTTGCTGCGACGCGGTGCAAAGCATGCCCAGCGGGCGCTGCAGGTACTGCTGTTGAAGCGAACCGAGAGCGCGAAGTTCATGCCCGGGGTCTGGGTATTCCCCGGCGGAGCACTAGATCCCGTCGACGGAGACGGCGAACCCGGTTATCGAAATTGTGCCGTTCGCGAGCTCGCCGAGGAGGCCGGGATCGAGCTTGCGCCAGACCAGGAGCTGGTCTTGTTCTCGCGCTGGATCACACCCGAGCTCATCTCCAGACGCTTTGATGCCTGGTTCTTCCTCGCCCTGGCACCCGCCCACACCCCACCCAGGCCAGACGGCGTGGAGACCACCGATGCGGGCTGGTTTGAACCAGCTGCGGCCCTGCAAGCAAGCTCACGCGGCGAGCTGGCGCTGGCCTTTCCAACCATCGCCCAACTCGAATCGCTATGCGGATTCGAGAGCTCGGAGGAGGCGATCGCCGCCCATCGCGATCGCCTCGTGGATCCGATTTTGCCCAAGGTCGTTGGGACGCCTCCAAACCACCGGGTCCTGATTCCGAGCGACCCCGATTACCCTTCCTAGGTATCTGGGAAAGGCTTCAGACCTGCGTGCCAGGGACCCGGCGGGTAGGTGTGGATACCGCTCTCCTCCATCTCAGACTGCAGGCGTTTAAAGAGGGCTCCAGCGTTGGCGAGCGCCGCCTTCAGCTCCTGCTCGCTCAACCCCCGTAGGCGCCACAAAAACCAAAGCTCACTCTCGCTGATCCCGAAGTCGACCTCACCCGTCATCGTCGTCGCCCAAGCGAGGAAACCGGGCCCGAAGAGCTCGCGCAGCGCAACAGGGTCGTACTCGGCAGGCACCGTCGCGAGAAAGCGCCGGTTAAAGTCGATCGACTCGAACTGCACCTTGCGTGCAAAGCGCTGGGTGAGGACCTCAGACCCCTCGATCGATTCAACATTGAAGGCGGGGACAACCTTGGCGAGGTCGGGCATATGGGCCTTGGCGAGGATTGAGGTGGGCAGCATTGCCTTGGCAAAGAGACCGCCCGCCTCCTTTTCGTCTGCATCGCAGGAGGAGCCCCAAAAACCTTCAGCGAGCTGACCGGTGAGCCGATTACTGCCCCCCACACAGAGGGCCACGGGACCGTCTACGGGGTTGATTCCGCCAACCGGTTCGTAGGTGAGCCCATAGCGCTCACCGTGCTTTTGAACCGTCTCCGCCCATCCTTCGGCTTCTTGCTTGGCTCCCATCGTGCGCCGATCCTAAGCGCCGGGCGATTTGGACGAGGTCAATCGGCGTTAGGATGACTGTCAGCCAGGTCCAACCACAGGAGCTCATATGATCGTTGTGATCGTCATCGTTGCGATTCTCGTAATCGCAGGCCTCTATTTCATCGGCAAACGCAACTCGATCATCTCCTCGCGCAACCGGGTCGATGAGTCTTGGAGCGGGATCGACGTGCAGCTCAAGCGACGCCACGATCTGGTCCCCAACCTGGTCGAAACGGTCAAGGGCTACGCGGCGCACGAGAGCCAAACCTTTGAGAAAATCACCAAAGCCAGAGCAGAGGCGATGTCTGCCCAAGGCGTCGGTGATACGGCAAAAGCGGAGGAGAAACTGCAAGGGGCGCTAACCGATCTGCGTGCGGTTGCCGAGAATTATCCACAGTTGCGGGCCACCGAAAACTTTCAGCAACTGAGCCGCAATCTCTCCGAGCTGGAGGACGAAATCCAAGCCTCGCGGCGGATCTATAACTCCAACGTGCAGTCCTATAACACCGCGATCCAGCAATTCCCCGGCTCTTTGATCGCCAACCAAAGCGGCTTCACGCCACGCGAGTACTTCGAGATCAAAGACACCGCTGATCGCGAACCCGTCGCGGTCAGCTTCGACAAAGCGTGAGCCACGGAGTTTGACGGTGAGCACTACCCAAGAAGCGACCCTGTGGATCTGCGACAGCTGCGGCTTTATCTATGACCCAGCTATCGGCGACCCCGATGGAGGCATCCCTCCGGGGACGGCCTTCGAGGACATCCCCAAAGACTGGTTTTGTCCGGTTTGCGGTGCCCGGACAAGTGATTTTCGCCCGCTCGCGCCGGGCGAGGCCTGAGGTCAAGGGGCGACGCGACGCCATGCCAATCGCAGAAGCGGGGGTCTCGCTTCCTCCAACGGCCATCTCGGAGTCCGACAAGATGAGGTCGGAGTTGGCTCGTGTATGACTACGACTGGATAGTTGTCGGCTCCGGATTTGGAGGCAGTGTCTCGGCCCTGAGGCTAGCCGAGAAGGGCTACAGCGTCGCGGTTTTGGAGTGTGGCAGCCGATTCGAGGACGAGGATTTCGCCGAGTCAACCCTGCGTCAGCCACGCCGCTACTTCTGGGCACCAAAACTTGGCTTTCGAGGCGTTCTGCGGATGTCGTTCTTCAAGGACGTTTTCGTCGTCTCCGGCAGCGGGGTGGGCGGCGGCAGCCTCGGCTATGCCAATACCCTCTACCGGGCGAGACCGGCGTTCTTTAAGGACCCCCAGTGGGCAGAGCTCGGAGAGTGGGAGTCGGAGCTGGCACCGCACTATGAGACTGCCGAGAGGATGCTGGGCGTTGTCGAGTATGAGGGGATGGGCCCGGCCGATCAGCTCCTCAAGGAGTATGCGGAAGAGATCGGAGTTGGAGATAGCTTTCAAAATACGAGGGTCGGCGTCTTCTTTGACCAACCTGGTCACGAGGTCCCAGATCCCTACTTCGAAAGCGAGGGACCGCCACGCAGCGGCTGCATTCGGTGCGGTAGCTGCATGGTCGGCTGCCGCCACGGCGCCAAGAACACTTTGGTCAAGAACTACCTCTTCTTCGCCGAGCGCCTCGGGGTAAAGATCGAGCCAGAGCGCCAGGTGACCGAGGTGCGAGCGCTCCGGGCGCCAGATGGATCCGACGGGTACCAGGTTCGAAGCGAGCGCTCCGGTTCGTGGATCCGCAAGGATCGCCGCACCCTTACGGCCCGGGGAGTGGTGATCGCCGCCGGCGCACTTGGAACCAACAGCCTGCTCGCCAATTGCCGTCACAGCGGCGCCCTTCCTCGCCTCTCAGCGAGGCTCGGCGAGGTGATCCGGACCAACTCTGAGTCAATCCAGTCAGTCACCGCCCCCGATGACGAGCGTGACTTCAGCCGTTCGGTGGCGATCACTTCGAGTATTTATCCTGACCCCGACACCCATATCGAGGTCGTCACCTACGGCGCGGCCGGGGACGCGATGAGCGGCACCTTCACGGCGATGACCGGCCCCGGGACGAGGGTGACCCGGCCCCTGAAGTGGATCGCCGCGATGTTCCGCCACCCGCTGCAGACCCTGCGGATGCGGATTCCCTACCGCTGGTCGCGGCGCACCGTGATCTTGCTCGTGATGCAGACGGTCGATGCGGCGATGAGGCTCCAGCCCAAGCGAAAACTGTTCGGGCGAGGGGTGCGGCTGCAGACCGAACAGGACCGCGATCGTCCCAACCCGCTCTACATTCCGGCAGCTGCGCAGGCGGCTCGCTGGTTCGCAAGCCGAACCAGGGGCATCGCCCAAAGCGCATTGACGGAGTCGATCCAAAATGTCCCCACCACCGCCCACATCCTCGGTGGCGCGGTGATCGGATCGGGGCCCGAGGCCGGCGTCGTCGACGCGGCCAACCGAGCATTTGGCTATCAGAACCTGCTGGTGACCGATGGCGCCTCGATTCCGGCCAACCCCGGCGTCAATCCAAGCCTGACGATCACCGCCAAGGCCGAGCACGCAATGAGTCTGATCGAGCCCAAGAACGGGGAGAAGCCGCGCCACCTGCCAGCGGCGGCGCGGCCCGCCGCCGCTACCCAGCCCCTAGCTGGCCTCGGTTAGGCGCTGGGCGACGTAGTCCCAGTTGACAACGTTCCAGAAGGCGTCGATGTAGTCCGGACGCTTGTTTTGGTACTTGAGGTAATAGGCGTGCTCCCAGACGTCGCACCCAAGCAGCGCGGTGCTGCCGTCAGAGATCGGTGAGTCCTGATTGGGAGTGGAGATCACAGCAAGACCGGTGCCGTCGTGCACGAGCCAGGCCCAGCCGGATCCAAAGCGGGCAATCCCGGCGCCTTTAAACTCCTCCTTGAAGGAATCAAAGGAGCCAAACGTCTCCTCAATCGCCGCCGCAAGCGCGCCCTCGGGCTGGCCGCCGCCGTTAGGGCTGAGCATCTGCCAAAAAAGAGAGTGGTTGTAGTGGCCACCGCCGTTGTTGCGGACCGGGCCCTGTTTATCTCCGGGCAAGCTGGAGAGGTTGCGCAAAACGTCCTCGACGTCACGCTCGGCCCATTCGGTCCCCTCCAGGGCAGCGTTTGCTTTGTCGACGTAGGCCTGGTGGTGTTTGTCATGGTGCAGGCGCATCGTCGCCTCATCAATATGGGGCTCGAGTGCGTCATAGGCGTAGGGAAGGTCGGGTACCGAGAAAGCCATCTAGCGTCTCCTCCTGGTCGGGTTCGAGGTTGGACGGAGCCTAGCGAGCCAGGAACTGCGCCCGGGGGACGGTGTCGGGATCCCCGCCCGTCCAGGCATTGAACTGATACCAGGACGGCTTGGCTTCACGGTGGATGGTGAGCAACCCAGCCGAGCCACAGAACTGACATCCCCCGACCCGGTCGATCCACGAAAACCACCAGATGCCCCCGATCCGCCAGTGCAGCCGCTCTGTGGAAAGCATCGAGAAGGCGGTGTCCATTTCTTCGGCCTGTCCGTATAGGCCCCGGTCCCAGCGCGAGGGTCCATTTGCCGAACCCCAGCCAATCTCGCTGATGTAAAGCGGCACCGAGACAGCCCCATTGCTCCGCATGATGCGGCGCAGTTCTTCGATCTCAGGCCGCATTTCACTTGCTCGAAACAGGTAGGGGTGAAGCGCTACGCCGCCGATCGCCTGCCTGATTCCCGGCGCCCGCAAGAGGCGCGAGAGGAATTGGCCGGAAGAGATGTTTGGCGGAGTCTGCAGGGGATGCCCGAAGAGGCCACCCGCGATCACCCTGGCGCCAGGATCGGATTCGTGCAGGACCCGAGCAGAAAATCTCAGCAACCTCGCGTATCTCGCTGGGTTGGGATGGTAGGAAAAGGTGACGAGGTTCTCCTCATCCCAGATTTCCCAGCTGCGGATCGGCAGATAGGGAACTTCGGGGTTTTCTTCCCCAAAACGATCCTTCCGGTCCATAGCGGACCACGGCGGCACGCAGGAAATTTGCCCATCCCCAGCGCTCCCAGGCGGTTTCGATCGGTTCCTGGATCTCCCGCGCCGCCGCCCAAGGAGGAGCACCAGAGAGAAAGGGGAAAATTCTGATTCGGTATTCGGCCGCCAGTGCAACATCGTGATCAAACGCCGACCACTGAGGCTTGCCGACGGAGGGATTTTGAGGCTGAACCGCGCTCCAGAACATCGGCAGGCGCACGCTGCGCACCCCCGCCTCCTGCATAAGCTCGAAATCCGCTCTGGTGAGGCTGTTTTGTGGCGACAACCCAATAAAACCCGCCGGCAATGAGGCCACGGCCAAGCTCGGCGCCAAAGCCAGCACCGCGAGAACCGCAAAGAAAGGCACCAGCCTGCGCATTACTCCTCTCTCTGACCCCCGGGTTGGCCGAAAGTCGCGGTTGTTTCAGTCAGCGGGGCATTTTGGGAATCGCTGACCAACCGCATTTGAACCAAAGGATCCCTTCCCACATCGTCGCACTGCACAGCACACGAGCCGTCCGTCGTTCGGTGCAGTCCACGCCGAGCTAGGTGTGTCGCCCGTGACGGCCTCCCCCGCGAAGGAACTGTCCCACAGTCTCAGCCAATGCTAAAGGGCTCGGCCCTCTAGTGCGGAGAAGAAGGTCGCGCTCGGCATCCCTTCAACCTCACCAAGGGATGGGGCAGCTGGTCTGCGCCAAGGCTAACAACCGCCCCAGCGATCAATCCCCTTCTGATCAGAGCCAACCCGGCGTGCAGACTTCGTGGCAGCTCACCGGCCGCGCGGCGGCGCTAGGGTGAGCCTTCCGATGGAGGCTCCCCTCCCACGCAGGCGCTACGCGAACGGGCGCGCCAAGATCGTATACGTAACCAAGTCCGTCGCTAGGCGGTTGGCGTTTGCCCCATCAGACTCATTGCGCTGGGCGCGGGGCGAAGACCTAACACCACCCCGCGGCCTGTCATTTGTCGGCGGCGGAGACTTTGAGAAAACTGGTCGCGAGTATCTCAACTATTTCACCCAGCTCGGAGGCCTGCAGCCCGAGTCCAGAGTCCTTGATATCGGGTGCGGCATCGGCCGAATGGCGATTCCGCTTATCGACTACCTCCAAGGGGGATCCTATTCGGGATTCGACGTCAACAGGGAGATGATCGCCTGGTGCAGGCGGCGCATTAGCAGTCGTCGAGCAGACTTCGGATTCACCTGGGCGCCGGTCTACAACCGCAAGTACAACCCGTTTGGGAACGTTGCGGGTACCGAATTCCGGTTCCCATACCCGAGCTCCGCATTCGACTTCGTATTTGCAACATCGCTCTTCACACATTTGGTCCGAGATGATGCGGCCCACTACCTTGCTGAAACCGCGCGAGTGATCCGCCCAGGGGGCACCTGCCTACTGACGTTCTTCTTGCTCGACTCAGAATCCGAACGCGAGATGGCGGCCGGACGAACGGCGCTGGATTTCCGCTACAGAATTGACGGCGCATTGACCATCGACCAACACCGGCCAGAGGAGGCGGTCGCATTCCAAGCGGATGATGCTCGAACTATGCTTGCCGAGGCCGGACTGAACATTCGCGAGCCTATTCTCAATGGTCGCTGGGCCAATCCGTCTGGCGGGCCCGCCGGGCAAGACATGATCGTGGCCTCCCTCAAGCTTCCCTCGATCTAACCGAACGCTGCTACCAAGCGACATCCGCAAAGAGACCGTGGGCCGCGTGAATGCAGTCCTTGTCGTCGACCGGTTCTTCCTAAGCGCACGACAACCCGTCCGTCCTATCTCGGTTTTCGCTGCATCCCATCTGAGTCCTGTCGATCCGCGAAGAGTGAACACGAACGGACCCGATATGGCGAGTGCCCCATCGTCGTTGTGACCAGGCGCTCGCTGATTCCAGGAGAGCAGCATGGCGGGGCCGTCCCCGTGGGTTGTGGCTCAAGCGCCCTACGGGGCTAGCAACGGGAGCCGGCTGGTGGTTATGCTCGCCCAATGAAGACCCGCATCGTTGTCTTGGGAGCGGGCTTTGGCGGCCTCGAACTGGCGACGATGGCGTCGGAGGCACTCGGGGACGATGTCGAGTTGACCTTGATCGACAGAAATGACTCGTTTGTCTTTGGCTACTCAAAGCTCGACCTGATGTTCGGCAGGACCACGCTGGACGCCGTTCGCCTCCCCTACCGTGAGATCGCGAGGCCTGGGGTGCGCTTCCTGCGCGAGGCGATCACCGCGATCGATCCCGATGCCCGGAGCGTGAGCACCGAGGATGGTGTGCACGAGGCCGACGTCCTCGTCATTGCGTTGGGCGCCGATTACGACTTCGACGCCACGCCGGGGCTTGCCGAGGGTGGGAATGAGTTCTATTCCGTCGCCGGCGCGCAGCGACTGGGCGAGCTGCTTCCCAGGTTCACCGAGGGTCGGGCGATCGTGGGCGTCTGCGGAGCGCCGTTCAAGTGCCCTCCGGCGCCGAGTGAGGCCGCGTTGCTGCTGCACGACTATCTGTCGCAGCGCGGCGCCCGCGGCGATTGCGAGATCTCCTTCGTTCTGCCGTTGGGCAGTCCTGTTCCACCATCACCGGATACTTCGCGCGCCCTGGAAGCCGCCTTTGCCGAGCGCGACATAGGTTTCGTCCCGGGCCGCCGCGTGGGCTCGCTTGACTCGGTACGCCAGGTAGCCGTGCTCGACGATTGCAGCGAGATGCCCTACGACCTCTTCCTTGGCGTCCCCAGACACCGCGCCCCCGACGTGGTCATAGAGAGCGGCATGACCGAGGACGGCTACGTGCCGGTGAACCCCCAGACTCTCGAGACTCGGTTTCCGGGCGTCTACGCGGTCGGCGACGTCGCTACCGTCGGGGCGCCGAAGGCGGGGGTATTCGCCGAGGGAGAGGCACGTGTCGTCGCCGCGTCGCTGATCGCGCGCATTCGCGGCACCGAGCAGCCAGGCGCCTACGACGGGCGAGGTATTTGCTACATCGAGTTTGGCGCTGGGCGTGTTGGTCGCGTCGAGGTGGACTTCCTCTCCGGACCGAAGCCGACCGGCTCCTTCAGCGAGCCCTCCGACGCGCTCGCCGCCGAGAAGCAACATTTCGGCTCCAGCCGCCGTGCCCGCTGGTTTGGCCGCTGAACTTGAGGCCCTGACACGCCCACGCCTTGAGATCTTCGGAGCCGGCCGTCGCTCCTGCTCTCAACCCGCGCCCGCTGCGGCCTGGCTCGCCAAGGTCCTCAGATGAGATCGAGACCCTGACCAGCAACCCTGAGGATTTCAGCACGCGACGCACTTTCTGGCGATGGTTCACAAGGGTCGTGAGTGGGGGAGATTGGTTTGATTCGGACAGCCAAGCGCTCCGCGCTCGATCAGAGCGGCATTCGGCCCTTATGACACAAGCGAGCCGAGGGGTGCGATCGGATGGCTGCAGCTCAAGCCCAGTCTCGCCCCCCAATCCATCAGGCGAGAATCGCTCGCCCATCAGACACTTCTAGCCCTCTGGTGCGACCCGCAGTCCGTCAAGCGCCAGTCCGAGGATACGGTCGATCTGCTCGGCGTCGGCGGTGCGGATCGCAGCGATCCCCCCCACCATCTTTGTGACATCGGAGATATCGGCGTCGGCGCGGACGGCGCCTGCCTTCTGGGCACGCTGCAGCAGACCCTCCCCGGCGCCGTAAATCGCGGTGGCGCAAGAAGTGAAGACTGGCGAGTCGCGGTCGACGTAGGCGAACAACTCCTCCGCGAGGGCGCGCTTGGTCGCAGCGAAGCCAACGAAGTCGTGCAACCACCCCGTCAGCGCCTCCAGCGGTGGTTGGTCGACGTATTTCTCGGCAGAGTCGCAGATCGTCCGCACTTCGTCGAGGTAGACGGCTTCCAGCAGGTCCTGGCGGCTTGGGAAGTGCCGATATAGGGTGCCGATCCCAACTTCAGCACGGCGAGCGACGTCCTCAAGGGTTGCGCCGGTGCCCTCCTCGGCGAACTCCTCACGCGCCGCCGCAAGAAGCTTCTCGTAGTTGCGCCGGGCATCGGCGCGCTTAGGCCGTGGAGCCAAGGTGGCGACGTCGCTGAGGTTCCCGTTCATCAATTTCTTCTTATTCCTTGCAAAACGGAGGCAACCTCCGTATAGTGCTTTTTGGAAAGCGGAGGCACCCTCCAAATTACCTGGAGGACACCTCCAGTTTATCACCGTTTCCAGTGCAAGAAAAAGGACCCTATGACTCCCAAAACTCTGCTCAATGCACCGGCCAGGCGCACCAGGCCGGATCAGACGAGCGTCGGCAGCCCCGCCCTGACACTCGCGGTCATCCTCGGCTGCTACCTGATGATCGTCCTCGACATCTCGGTGGTGATCACGGCGCTGCCGACCATCCACAAGGATCTCGGTATCTCGACCACCAGCCTCTCCTGGGTTCAGAATGCCTACACGCTGACCTTCGGCGGCCTGCTATTGCTCGGCGCCCGGGCGGGAGACATCCTCGGCCGCCGCCAGGTCTTCGTAGCCGGCATCGCCCTCTTCACTTTCGCCTCGATGCTCGGCGGCGTCGCCCAGTCCCCGGCCTGGCTACTCGGCGCCCGCGCCCTGCAGGGGGTTGGCGCCGCGATCGCTGCCCCGTCGACCCTGGCCCTACTCACAGTCAGCTTCGCCGAGGGGCCCGAGCGCACCCGCGCGGTCGCCTGGTACAGCGCCGTCGCCGGGGCAGGCGGCAGTGTCGGACTTCTGCTTGGCGGCATGCTGACCTCCTGGATCTCTTGGCGCTGTGGCCTCTTCATCAACGTTCCGCTCGGAGCAGCGCTGATATGGCTCGCGCCGCGCCACCTGCCCGAGACGGAGCGCCGCAGCGGCCGCTTCGATCTCGCGGGCGCGCTGAGTTCGACGGTCGGTATGTTCGCCTTGGTCTACGGTCTGGTACGCGCCGCCGAAGTGGGTTGGGGAGACGTTTGGACAATCGCCTCATTCGCCGCGGCTTCGCTGCTACTGGCGTACTTCCTCGCTCACGAGCGGCGAGCTGACCAGCCGATCACGCCGCTGCGTCTATTCTCGAGCCGCCGGCGGGTCGGCGCATATGTCGCCCGCATCCTTGTCGTCGGTGCGATGTACTCGACCTTCTTCTTCCTCACCCAATACCTACAGGGCGTGCAAGGCTACAGCGCCCTTGCGGCCGGCTGCGCCTTCCTGCCGATGACCCTCTCGGTCTTCGCGATGGTGCGGGTTGTGCCCCGAATCGCATCGCGCGTCGGCGAAGTGCGTATCCTCGCCGCCGGCCTAACAATCGCGCTCCTGGGGATGCTCTGGCTGGGCCAGATCTCCCCCGGCGCCAACTACCTGACTCAGATGGCGGCGCCTTTGGCCCTGCTCGGGATCGGCCTGGGCGCGGCGCTCACCCCGCTCACTACCGCCGGCATGACCGGAGTCGCCGACGCCGACGCCGGCGCCGCTTCCGGCCTCATCAATGTCGCCCACCAGCTCGGCGGCACCCTTGGCGTCGGTGCCCTGATCACCGTCTTTGCCGCCTCTAGCAGCGGTGCCGGCGCCCACGCTCTCGTCGAAGGCGTCCCCACCGTTCTCGCCGGCGCGGCGGTCCTAATCGCCCTATCCTTGACCACGGTCCTCGGCGCTATGCGCCCCCGCTTGGTCCCGACCAAGAGCGCCCAGCCGGAGGTGGCTGCATGAGGTCGCGAGCGATAGCTCCGAGGCCGCGGCGATCGACGCGCGCCAGTTGGACCGAGGTCGGTCGCAACGACCGTGGCAGCCGAGACCACGCCTTCAAGCGGCACGAGAATTCGGGCGCTCCAAAGCACAGCTCTTTCCGCCGCGTCGCGGTCTTCGTATCACTAGATGCCGTCGGACCCCGAGCCAACCAGAGGGAAATCAGAGAGGGAACGGCTGCGTCACTCGAGAGCTAGCCTGCATCACTCTTGCCTCACCGATGCCCCCGCAAGGCACCGTCTGCCACCGTGCCTGGTTGGAAGCCGATGCGCAGGGCGGTGCGAAGCTAATCGGCGGAAGAATCCAATCTGGGTGATCGGCTAATCCCACAGCAACAAAACGCGACGCGTTGATGCGTCCCTCTCTTTGCCTTGTAGGCTGAGCAGATGCTCATGGGACTGTGGCTGCTCGGCAGAGATTGTGTGCTCATCAGGACGACGATGAGGATTTGCCATGACTAAACCGGTGTTGTTCTGCTATGACGGATCAGACGGCTCGAGGTCGGCGCTGCTCGCTGCGTCCGAACTCGTAGACCACCCTGCCGATGCTGTAGTGCTGGCCGTGTGGATGCCCGCAGTGGTCAGCCTAGTTCGAGCTGGTTCGTTTCTGACCGCCGTCCCCAACGAGGGCGAGATCGACCAGCAGGAGGCCGCCTTCGCGACACGAATCGCCGAGGAGGGTGCCGCAGACGCCCGCGCGCGCGGCTACAACGCCTCGGCAAGAATCGCGAAAGCCGAGATCTCAGTCGTCGGGACGATTGGCGAGGTCGCAAAAGAAATCGACGCTGGACTGATTGTCTGCGGCCAGCGTGGACGCGGCGCAATCCGCAGCACCCTACTCGGCAGCGTCTCGCATGGACTCTCGACGCATGCCCAACGGCCGGTGCTGGTCGTTCCTGACCACGCGGGATAACTGTCGGCCTCGCGAGTACTCCGTAGCCGCGAGGCTGGATCTGTAGGGCACGATTAAAATCCCCACGGCCTTCGGTTCCCGGCGCCCCAGCGCGGTACCGATGCTCGCCGCTGAGGCTGCAGACGGCGTCGACAGTCGCCGGATCGGTAAAGCTGCGCTCGTTTATCTGGGACTTGGAGGTGGGGGGTCCTCGGGCTCGGCTGGGGAGGTGCTGCTGGGCGCGGTCGACCTGTTATCCCAGGTGCGGTCTGACAGCGTGATCTGCTCAATGTGCACCGCGACGCCGAAGTGACAACAGGGTCCGGTGACTAAGATGGCGGTCGCTGGCGCCGCTGCTCTGGGTGCGGTTGCTGTTCCGTAATCCACGGCCTTCCTTGGTGCCGGGGAACTGCTCCTGCCCTTTGGCGGAAGGATAAGCAGCGCGAGTAACAGCCCCAGGGCGAAGATTCCTGCGGCCCAGGTGAACGCGGTGGTGTAGCCGTGGATTGATGCTGCATCGATGACTCCGGGCGTCCCAGCGTGGCTGGAAGCGTAGGCCGCGGTCGCGCTGGCGAAGATTGTGCTCAACAGCGCGGTGCCAACCGAGCCGCCAACCTGCTGAGAGGTGTTGACCATCGCGGAGGCGACGCCAGCCTCGGAGCTCTCGATTCCGAGTGTGGCCGTGCTGAAGGCGGGTGCGAAGATGCAGCCCATGCCGAGGCCAATGATGACCAGTGCGGGCAGGACGTGGCTTGCGTAGCTGGCGCCGGGGGAGAGGCGGGTTAGCAGGAGCATCGCGATCAATCCGAGCGTCATCCCGACCGCAACTAGGGGCTTTGCGCCTGTGCGGTAGAGCAGCTTGGTCTGCACCGTCGTGGAGGTGACGACGAGCGCCGCGGTCATCGGCAGGAACGAAAGGCCGGTCTTGATCGGAGAGAAGCCGAGATTCTCTTGCATGTAGTAGGTCAAGAAGAGGAAGAGCGCGAAGATCCCGGCGCCCGCGAGCAGGATCGACAGGTAGGCGCCGCCACGGGCACGGTCCCTGACGATGTGCAGCGGGAGGAGGGGATCCGTCTTGCCGCGCTCGACTGCCACGAACGCGGCGAGCAGGACCACGCTGGCGGCGAGCGAGACGATCGTCAGCGGCGTCGTCCACGAGTGCGTCTCGGCGTTGGAGAACCCGTAGACCAGCGCGAACAGGCCCCCGCCGGCGAGCAGGACACCTGGGATGTCGATCCGCGGGCGTCCCTCAGGGGGATGGTTTTGCAAGAGCCTCAGCGCGACCAGCACAGTCGGTAACGCGATCAGCACGTTGACGTACAAACACCACCTCCACGACAGCGTTTGCGTGAGCACCCCGCCGAGGATCAGGCCGACCGACGCGCCGCCGCCGGCGATCGCGCCGAAGATGCCAAACGCCTTCGCCCGATCGGGCGAGCCGGCGAAGGTGACCGTCAGCAGCGACAGCGCCGACGGCGCTAGCAGCGCGCCGAAGGCACCCTGCAGCGCCCGCGCGCCGACCAGCATCCCGAAGGATTGCGCCAACCCTCCGATCGCGGAGGCACCCGCGAAGCCGATCAGGCCCGCGATGAAGGTCCACTTGCGCCCAAACAGGTCCCCAAGCTTTCCCCCCAGCAGCAAAAGGCTGCCGAACGCCAGCGCGTATGCGGTGACGACCCATTGCCGGCTATCGGTGGAGAAGCCCAACGACCGCTGCGCTGAGGGCAGCGCGATGTTCACGATCGTCGAATCGAGTACGACCATCAGCTGCGCGACACCGAGCAGGGCCAGGACCGCCCAACGGCGATCCCCGGACGCAGAGCTCGCTGCGGCCGTCACCGGTGAGACCCCGATGCGCTCGCTACTCGCCATTTGACGGCATCCACGCTACGCGACAATCGCCCGGCTGGTCCCGACGGCAACTTGCGGGTCGGGTCGAGCCCGCCTTCGGGCGGCACGACATGGGCAGACGGCCGCGGTCATCCTTGGCGTTTGCACATTCCCTTCTAGTCGAGCACCCATCCGTAAGGCAACAGTCCTATTCAGGCTTGTCGTCTGGCTCGAGGCAGGTCCTGATGTCTTCGGCTCTCGCTGCGTCAGTCAGGCCGTTGTTCAGCGAGCGCGGGCTGTCCGTCGGGAGCGATTCTCCTCAAACCGATCCGCTATGCGACAGCCTCGTGATTCAGCGCGAGAACCTCAAATAGCGCCGCGATGTCCCGATGCTCGTAGCCAAACTCGCTTGCCTTGGTCAACGCGCGGTCTGCGGCGCGGGCTGAGGCCAGCGGCACATCCAACTCGACCGCGGTCTCCAGGGCGAGGCGGATGTCCTTTTGCATCAGACTCACGTCGAACCAGGCGTCCTCTGGGAGGTCAAGCACAAGCGGGACGCGCGCCTTCAGCATCGGCGAGCCAATCGGGCTCTCGGTCATCACCTTGGCGGCGAGCTGCGGGTCGACCCCATCGCGCTCCGCGAGCAGGAGTCCCTCGGCGAAGGCCAGCATCTGCACAGCGAGGCTGATGTTGACCGCCAGCTTGAGCACAAGTCCCTGACCGTTGCCGCCGACGCGCGTCGGCGTCCCCAGCTCGCGGAGCACCGGCTCGACGCGGTCATAACCTTGCTCGTCCCCACCGACCATGATCGTGAGGGTCCCAGATTGCACCTGCGGAACGCTTCCGGAGACGGGCGCGTCAAGCATGAGCGCTCCGATCCCCCGCACGCGCTCGGCCACCTCGCGGCTGACGCGCGGGCTGACCGTGCTGAGGTCCACCCACACCTTGTCAGTCTCAAGGCCGGCGAGGATTCCGTCAGGCCCGACTGCGACATCCTCGAGGGCGGTGTCGTCGGGGATTGAGGTGAAGACGATGTCTGCCGCCGCGGCCAGCTCGCTTGGCGTATCGCACCAGCTCAGGCCTTCGTCGATGAGGTGCTGCGCACGCGCTTTGGTTCTTGCCTCCCCATAGACCGTGTACCCGGCGGCCAAGAGGCGAGCGGCCATATTGCCGCCCATGTGCCCGAGGCCGACGAAACCGATCGTCGTGGATCGTTTTTGCATTGTGTTCACTCTCAGGCTCCTCCTTCTACGGTGCGTTGGGTCTGCATCGCTATTCAGCGGACGGCATTGCCTCCGGCGAGGGCCCTCCGACGGGTGCCGATCCCGCCATGATCCGGTCGATCCGCTCAAGGTCGGCATCGCCCAGGCTCAGCTCGGCGGCTGCGAGGCTGTCTTGGATGTGGGCGGGGTGTCGTACGCCCACGATGGCGACATCCACCGCCGGATTCGCCAGCGTCCAGGCGATAGCGAGCTGTGCCACCGTGCAGCCGTGTGATTCGGCGGCGAATCGTTTCAGTTCGTCGACGACTTGTAGGGTCCTGGCAAAGGCAGCGCGGCGAAAAACAGGGCTCGCGCTTCGCCAGTCGTCCTCGGCGAATGAGGTATCGGCGCTCATGCTTCCGGTAAGGAGCCCATGCGAAAGTGGTCCGTAAACGAGGACACCGATATCGTTGCTCTGCGTGTAGGGAAGCAGGGCTGCCTCGATTTCTCGCCGGAAAAGGTGGCATGGAGGCTGAACTGTTTCCACCTGCCGCGTCCGGGCGAACTGCCCTATCTGAGCGACGTCGAAGTTCGAGACTCCCACGTGGCGGATCTTTCCTTCGTCCACGAGTTCCTGAAGCGTCGCCGCTGTCTCACTGAAGGGCACGGCAGGGTCCGGCCAGTGCACCTGGTAGAGGTCGATGTGATCCAGCCCGAGTGCCCTGAGGCTGTCCTCGACTCCGCTGCGAAGCCAAGTTCGGCTGGAATCGCGGACAAGGCCGTCCTCGGTCATACGCAGGCCGCCCTTGGTAGCGATCACGACCTCATCGCGGTGGTGGTCGAGATCGTCTCGCAATGCCAGACCAAGGAGTTGCTCAGACGCGCCGAAACCATAGCCCTGAGCGGTGTCGAAGAGGTTTACCCCAAGCTCTCGGCTGCGCCGAATCGCCACCATCCCTTCCTCCTGGTCGAACGCACCCCACTCGCCACCAAGCTGCCAGGTACCGAAGGCGATCGGGGAGACGTCCAGATCGGTCATCCCTAATCTCACGGCGCTCAATGACCTTTGGCCATGACTGTCACCCTCCTGGTTGCTCACGTCCGGCTCGGATCAGTGGGGGATCTAGGCAACCCTCTCACTGATCTTAGGTCAACGCAACACTGGCAGGATTCGCTTCGGTTCGGCCAAAGTTAAGTTCATCGGGGCGCCCGGATTTGAACCGGGGACCTCACCGACCCGAACGGTGCGCGCTACCAGGCTGCGCCACGCCCCGAGAGCGAGCAATCATCCCAGACTCGCCGGGTCGTCACCGCACCGCCTTGATCGCCGCTTCGATCTGGCTCAAGATTGGACCTTCCTGCAAGGTGCGGCTGCCGTGGGGGCCAGTGACGATCGCCGCCTCCCCGGAGCGAATTCCCAGATTGAGACCGAGCTTTTCGTCTTCGGCAAGTTTCCTGGCGATTGAGCCATTCGGCCCCCCGTGCGCCTTGAGGTAGCGTTCCCACTCCCCCAGATTGAGTTCTTCCACCCCGCTCGCGATCGAGGCAAGGAAGTTCTGGTTTATTCCGAACCGCTTTGCTTCTTCCTGGTTGCGAAAAAAGAGGTAGGTGTATTGCCAGCCCTCGCCCTGGTGAGCCGCGGACTCCGCGCCATAGAAGCCGAGCTCAGTCGGGCTTTCGCTGACCGAGTAGTGCCGATAGAGGAGCTTCACCTGACCCGGGCGCACAAATTGTTCGACCAGGCCCGGCATCGTGCGTAAAAACGCCTGACGACAACTCGAGCACTGCAGGTCGTTGAAGATCTGGATCGTGACCGGGGCTTCGGTCGAGCCGAGCTGATCGCCTTCCTGTTCTACTCCTCCGAAGATTTCCTGAGCTTCTGCGGTGCCGACCACCCTCGCCGTCGGCCTACCGGCCTTTTGGGTTGCGAGTCCAACCAACGCGTAACCCAGCCCGAAGATCCCAAGGGCGAGGAAGGCAATCACCCAGAAGCGGCCACGGCGAGGAATCGATTCGGCGGCGGCTTCAGGCATCAGCGCCATTATCTCGGATGGTCCTCGTGCGAATTGCCGCAATTTGCGGCCACCGAATTGACACGTCCGCGGCCAGCGATAAATATCGTCTCAATCGGTTTCAACTACATGGGAGGTCCGCCGTGGCCAATCACCTGACGCCCACCGAACTTGCTGATCATCTTCAGATGAAGCGCCAGGAGGTGATCGGCAGGTGCATGCAGATGGGCATTCCGATCTTTCACGGTCGCATCGATCGAAGCCTCTTTGAGAGCTCGCTCCGGGACGCAACCTCACACCAAGCGCAGGCTCAAACCTCGACAGGGCTCCACTGAATTAGACTCCCCGCCATGGGGCGGGGAACAAGCTCGAGCACACTCGCTGACCTACTGCCGCGAGCCGCCGAGCTCTACGGCGAGGCGGCTGCGGTCAGCTACAAGCAGGACGGAGTTTGGACAAGCCGCAGCTTCGCCCAGGTCTTGGAGACGGTTAGGTCGCTCTCGCTGGGACTGATGGAGCTCGGGGTGCAGAAGGGAGACAAAGTCTCGATCCTCGCCAACACTCGCCCGGAGTGGACCTACTTTGACTTCGCGGCGCTCTCGGCTGGAGCTGTCGTCGTTCCGATCTATCAGACCAATTCTCCCGAGGAGTGTCGCTACGTGTTGGACAACGCCGACGCCAAGGTGGTCGTGGTCGAGGATGACGAACAGCTTGAGAAGATTCGAGCGATCCGCGAGCAGCTACCCCTGCTCGAGCACGTTGTGCGGATGACCGGCTCCAGCGAGGACGCGGTTTCGATGGAGGAGCTGCAGGCGCGCGGTGAGACTCGTGAGGTGGCGGAGTGGGAGACTCGCTGGCGCAGCGTCAGTGCCACCGATATCTGCACCTTCATCTATACCTCGGGCACCACCGGACCCCCCAAGGGCTGCGTCATCAGCCACGGCAACTACCGCTCGATGCTCGACATGGTCAACGAGACGAGCGTGATCGAGGATGAGGATGTCTCCTATCTCTACCTTCCCCTTGCCCACTCTTTCGCTCTGCTGATCCAGCTCGGAAGTTTTGACCTCGGCGCGACCCTCGCCTATTGGGAGGGCGATCCGCTGAAGATCATGTCCAATCTCGGCGAGCTGAAACCCACCTACTTTCCGTCGGTGCCGCGCATCTTCGAGAAGATCTACACCGCGGCCAACAGCGGCATGGAAAAAGAGGGGGGCCTAAAAAAGGCGGTCTTCGATTGGTCGATCCGAGTCGGCAGGAGGATGCGCGAGGTGCAGCGAAGCGGCGCCGAGCCAGGCTTTTTGCTGCGCAAGCAGTATCAGTTCGCCGACAAGCAGGTGCTTTCGAAAATTCGCGGTTTATTCGGCGGCCGCCTGCGCCTAGCGGTGTCCGGCGCGGCTCCGATCAACCCCGAGATCCTGCGTTTCTTCGATGCCGCCGGGGTGCTTGTCCTCGAGGGCTGGGGAATGACCGAGACCTCAACCGCGGCGACGATCTCCTCGCCAGAGGACTTCCGGATCGGCACGATCGGCAAACCGTTCCCCGGTTGTGAGGTGAGGATCGCAGAGGACGGCGAGATCCTGGTCAAGGGGCCAAACGTCTTCCAGGGCTACTACAAGAATGAGGAGGCGACCCGGGAGACCATCGTCGAGGGCTGGCTACACACCGGCGACGTCGGCGAGATCGACGGTGACGGCTTCATCAAGATCACGGGGCGCAAAAAGGACATCATCATCACCGCCGGTGGGAAGAACATCACCCCGGCTAACCTCGAGGCGGAGATCAAGCAGCATCCCCTGGTCTCACAGTGCGTGGTGGTCGGCGACCGCCGCCCCTACCTGGTGGCGCTGGTGACACTCGACCCCGACGAGACTCTGGCCTATGCCAGGGAGCATGGTTTGGCCGAGGACCTGGCCGAGCTTGCCGCAAACCCCGAGATCAAGGCTACGGTCGAGGCCCACGTGGAGACGATCAACCAGCAATTCGCGCGCGTAGAGCAGGTCAAGAAGATTGCGATCCTTAGTCAGGATCTGTCCCAGGAAAGCGGGGAGCTGACACCGACGCTGAAGGTAAAGCGGGCGGTCGTCACCGCCAAACACGAGGGCGAGATCGAAGCGCTCTACGCGGGTTAGGCTTCACCGGATTGGCGAAGTAAAACCGAGGTGGTTTGCTCAAGCACCCGCCGCCAGGCCGAAGTTTGCTCTGGCTCCTCCTCCTCCGCACGCTCAAGCACCCGTCGAACGCGACGCTCGGAGATCTCCAACCCGTGGCGCACGGCGATCTCGCGGTAGCGCTCGTAATCTTGGGCGAGGGTGGCGGTTACCGATTCAAAGCCGTGACGGGCAATCTTCAGGCGCCTTGAGTAATCCATGATCGGGGTCCCGAACATCAGCTCATCGTTGGGCTGGGGCTCGATCAAGACGATGTCGACGCCAGGGTACTTCTCCTGCCAGAACTCGACCGCTTGGTGCAGGCGCTGGTGGGCGATCAAACGAAAGGCCTGATTTGCGATCGCCGGCAAGCCCATGTCAGAGACCCGTCGAACCCGGCTGCCGAAAACAGTGGGAATCGTTGTCTCGAAGTCGTTGACAAAGGGAACAAGCGGGTTGACGACGACGATGAACTTGGCGCCCTTTTCGACCGCGATGTCAACGTTGGTGGTTGAGCGGATGCCACCATCGACCAGCTGGCGACCCTTCAAATCAACCGGCTTAAAGACGATCGGCAGCGCGGTGGAGCACTCGATCGCCTTGGAGATCGGCACGTCAGACCACTTCTCCTCGCCAAAGACGATCCGCTCGCAGGTGTCAAGGTCGGTCGCGGTCAGATACAGCTCGCGTTGGAGCAGGCGAAAGTCATTGGAGCGGCCCGCCTCGGCAAGCACTCCGGCGACGTAATCATCGATTCCAGAACCCGAGTAAAGGCCGGTGGGAAGGGCCTCGGCCAGACCAACCCCGATATCGATCACAGAGAGCTCGCCGATCCGTACCAAGGCCCGCACCAGCTCCATTGAGCGCAGCGGAAGCGTCGCCGCTTGGCGCAGGAAGCCGAGGTAGTTCGGCCGCAGCACCTTGTCGAGATCGAGATCTTCCATCTCGGAGGGAACGCGCTTGTTGAGCACCTGCATCATCGCGTCGGGGGTGATCGAATTGGCCAGCATGCCGGCGACAAAGGAGCCGGCACTCGTGCCGACGTAGATATCGAAATTGTTGACGGTGCTGTTTACCGCGAGCAGGTCAAGCGCCCGCAGGGCCCCGATCTCATAGACCCCTCCGGTAAAGCCACCGCCGCCTAGCACCAAGGCGGTTTTCGAGGGTCTTTTGCGTGGCCGCCGCCGCTTCGGTTTGGACTCGATGGCCACAACTTTTCCCATGAACGGGGATTATCTCAGGAATGCGACGCCGCCTTGCTCTGATGCTCGCGGCCCTTGCTTTGGTTCTGGCCCCGGCCACGGCCTGGGCCTCCTCGCCCGGGTCCCTCTGTCAAACGATGAAGGGGCAGCTGATTCGTGGGGGAGGCCCCGCCAGCGGCCTACTGGTCATCAGCGCAGGAAGCGGACAGGTCATCTGTTCGGTGGCCGCCCAGAGACAGCGCTCTCTGGCCTCCAATATGAAGCTGTTCACGACCTCGACTGCGCTCGAGCGGCTGGGGCCCACCTACCGCATCCCAACACAGGTATTCAGCGATGGGACGCTGGATTCCAACGGGATCCTGCATGGCAGCCTCTACCTCCAGGGTGGCGGCGACCCCACCTTGGGCACGCCGGGTTTTTACAACCGCTACCTGAACGGGTTGGGAACTGACATCTTTGACCTCAAGCCACAGATCCGCAGCGCGGGGATCCGAGCGGTTAGCGGCCGCCTCTATGCCGATGACACTATCTTTGACCGCCTCCGCGGGGTGGCCGAATCCGGCTACGCGACCAGCCCCTACATCGGTCCGCTCTCGGGACTTTCGTTCGATTCCGGCTACAGCACCCCCGCTGCAACCAGCTTCGCCAGCGAACCGGCGAAGCTGGCGGCCTCGACCCTGGCCCGCTCTTTGATCAACGCCGGAATCGAAGTCTCCCCCCAGGTGGCGCTGCGGGCAACTCCCGTGGGCAGCACCCGTGTCGCGGTGGTGCGCTCCCCGCCCCTCAACCAGATCATCAACACCACCGATGTCTATTCCGACAACTTCTTCGCCGAGACGCTAATCAAGCTACTCGGGGCACACTTCGGCGGCGAAGGAAGCACCGCCGCCGGGGCCTCGGTCGTAACCCAGTTCGCGCGTCAACTGGGATCGGGCGTGCATGCGGTCGACGGCTCAGGGCTGAGCCGCTCCGGACGCGCCTCCCCGAGCCAGGTGGTCGATCTGCTGCACTCGATGCAAAGCACCGCTGTGGGCGAAGATTTCATCGGCGACCTCGCCCTCGCCGGGAAGGAAGGAACAGTCGCGTTGCGCATGCATGGAACCCCCGCGGATGGGCGCTGTCGGACGAAGACCGGCACCCTGACTGGCGTCAGCAACCTCTCCGGTTACTGCTTTAACCGCGACGGCAAGACGATGATCTTTTCGATCCTGATGGGGAGTGTTGCCAACTTCGAACTCGCCCATCTGGAGCAAGACCAGATTGCCGGGGAGATCGCCGGCTACTAAAGCAGCGCCCGCAGACCAGCCTCCTCGAGGACCTTGATCCCCAACTCCTCGGCCCTGGCAAGCTTTGAGCCGGGGTTTTCACCGGCCAGAACGTAGTCGGTCTTTTTGGAGACGGAGTTGACCACCTTGCCGCCAGCCGCCTTGATCAAGGCGGCGGCTTCTTCCCGCGTGAGGTCCGCCAGGGTGCCGGTTAAAACAAAGGTTTTCCCCTCCAAAGCTCCCCCGAAAGAGGGTTGTTCGGTGCGGCCTTGGACGAGGTGCAGGCCGCGGGCCCGAAGTCTCTCGATCAACTCCCAGGTGGACTCATCGGCGAGCGCCTCAGCGATTTGAACCGCCATGATCGGCCCAACCCCCTCGACCGCCTCGATCCGTTCGGGGTCCGCGGATGCCAGGGCGTCTATCGAGCCGAAATGATCAGCCAGAGCCTCCGCGGTCACCTGCCCCACGCCGGGCAGACCGAGCGCGTAGAGAACGCGCCTGAACGGCCGTCCACGCGACGTCTCGATCGACTCCAAAAGATTGCGGGCGGAGAGCGGGCCAAATCCCTCGACCTCGATCAGGCCCGCCTCGCTCAGCTCATAGATATCGGCGACGTCCTCGATCAAGCCCGCCTCGAGGAAACGCCGGGCCTGCCTCTCACCGAGGCCATCGATCTCCATCGCCCCTTTGCTGACGAAGTGTTTGACGTGCTGAAAGGATTGGCCCGGACAACCTCTGCGGTTTGGGCAGACGGTGAAAACCGCGCCCTCGGGCTTCACCGTGGCAGCCCCGCAGGCCGGGCATCTCTTCGGCGGCCTCGGCTTACGCGGCTTACCCTTGCGCCGCTGCACCAGTGGGGCGAGAACCTGTGGGATGACGTCGCCGGCACGCATCACGACCACCTCATCTCCGACCCTCACGTCCTTTCGAGCGAGATCCTCCTCGTTGTGCAAGGTGGCCGTGGATACGGTGACTCCGCCGACGTGGACGGGCTCCAACATCGCAAACGGGACCAGGTGACCGCTGCGTCCGACGTTCCAAACGACGTCGGTGAGCCTCGTGGTTGCGGTGGTCGGAGCGAACTTCCATGCGATCGCCCACCGCGGCTCCCGACCGACCACGCCCAGCTCCCGCCAAAGACCGCGCTCATCGACCTTTACGACGACACCATCGATCTCAAAGTCAAGCGCGTCACGACGCTCCTCCCACCAACGACAGCGCCTGACCACCGAATCGATCCCGCTGTGGTGGGCGGTGTCGGGGTTGACCTTGAAGCCATGCTCGGCGAGCCATTCGAGCTCCCCACCATGACTAGCCAGATCGAGACCTCGGGTCGCGCCCAGCCCGTAGCACCAAACCGAGAGGGGGCGGGCGGCTGCAACTGCGGAGTCGAGCTGGCGGATCGAGCCGGCGGCGGCGTTTCGGGGGTTGGCAAAGGCCGCTTCGCCGGCGCCGGCACGACGTTCATTCAGCGCTTTGAAGTCAGCGATCGGAAGGTAGACCTCGCCGCGTACTTCGACCAGCTCCGGCGCGTCCGGGATACTCAGCGGTATTGCTCCGATCGTGCGTAGGTTCTGGGTCACGTCCTCGCCGATCCTGCCGTCGCCCCGGGTCGCGCCGCGAACCAAAACCCCGCCCTCATAGGTGATCGCAATCGCCAGCCCGTCGATCTTCGGCTCGGTCGTATAGCTGAAGTCAGCGGTGCTGATGTCGAGGCGCTTTAAGTGGTTGCGCAGGCGAGTCTCCCAGGCGCGCAGCTCCTCCTCATTGCGAGCGTTTGCGAGTGAGAGCATCGCCTCGATGTGCTCGACCCGCTCGAAGCGCTCAAGCGGCGCAGCACCGACCCGCTGAGTAGGGGAGTCGGGGCTGCGCAGCGTCGGGTTTGCCGACTCGATCGCGCGCAACTCATCGAGCAGCCGATCGTAGTCATCATCCCCGATCTCTGGGTCATCGAGGAGGTAGTAGCGGCGGTTGTGGTAATCGAGCTGGCGGCGCAGCTCCGCGGCTCGCCGATCGGCGGCTGACTCGCTCACGCCGCGGTGGCGCTTGCTGCCAGCATTTCCTCAAACCCCCAGCTCCGCAGGTGCTCCAGGCCGCCGTGATCGGTGAGGTCGAAATGGATCGGCGTTACCGAGATCCGCCCTTGGGCAACAGCCGAGAGGTCGGTCCCCTGCTCATCCTCAAAGCCGGGCTGCCAGCCGTAGATCTCATAGCGCCGGCGACCGCTTGCGGAGTCTTCCCCGATCAGCTTCAGCTCATCGTTGTAGAGCCGCTTGCCTAGCCTGGTGACCTCAATGCCGGTCGGCTCTCCTGCGGGGCAATTAACGTTGATCAAGGTTGCAGTTGGCATCGCCTGGGAGCCCAGCCGGCGCACCAGCTGGGCGGCGAACAAGGCGGCGAGACCGAACTCAAAGTGACCGCTGACATAGCCCATGCCACCGGCCGAGGACTGTTGAGAGATCGCGAGCGCCGGAATACCGAGCACGATGCCCTCAAAGGCGGCCGCCACCGTGCCCGAATAGGTGATGTCATCGCCCAAGTTGGCTCCGTGATTGATCCCCGAGACGATCAGGTCGGGCCGCTCGCCGACTAGCCCCAGCTCGGCGAAGCGGACGCAGTCAACCGGAGTCCCGTCGGTGGCATAGCCACAATCCCCATCGCCGAAGTCGATCTCCTCGACGGTAAGCGGCGAGCGGGTGGTGATACTGCGCGCGGTGGCGCTGCGGTTGGAATCCGGGGCGATCACATCGACCACCACGCCCTCGATCTCGCGCAGAGCGCGCCGCGCCGCCTGCAGCCCTGGCGCCGTGATCCCATCATCGTTGGTGAGCAGAACACGCACAGGCCGATTCTAAGGCGGGTCGGGCTCGGCGCCCGCTAAGAGGGAGGAAAGGCGAGGAAAAGGACGATCTTCAAGAACGCTCGCCGCGCCGGCAAGACCCCGAGGCGGTGGCCGTGGCTCCGACCGCCATACTGGCCCGCGATGAAAGCTGTGCGCTTGGACATTGAATACCACGGAGGTGGGTTCTCGGGCTGGGCCCGACAGCCGGGTCTGCGCACCGTGGAGGGCGAGCTCGAGACTGCGGTTGCCGGTGTATTGGGGGAGTCGGTACGGCTCAGTGTGGCCGGACGCACAGACGCCGGCGTTCATGCCCGCGGACAGGTGGCCAGCTTCCTGACCAGCGGCGAGGTACCTGCGGAGTTGTCGCGCCGACTGAACGCAATCGGACCCAGAGACATCGCTGTCACCGGAGCCGCAGGCGCCGAGGAGGGCTTCGACGCGCGGCGCGACGCCAAATCGCGGACCTACTGCTACCGGATCCTAAACCGTCCGGCGCCGAGCCCCTTCGAGCGCGACCGCGCGCTTTGGTGGCCGCGGCGCATTGACCGCGACGTGCTCGATGCCTGCGCCGCCGCCCTCAGCGGAAGTCACGACTTCACCGCCTTTACCCCAACCCAGTCCGACCACGTCCACTTCCAGCGCAATATCCTCGAGGCAAGCTGGAGCACAGAGGGCGAGGTCCTCTGCTTCGCCGTGCGGGCCGACGCCTTCATGCACAACATGGTCCGGATCCTGGTTGGAACGATGCTCGAGGCATCATCGGGACGGCGCAGCATTTTGGGGTTCACCGAACTCCTGGCGGGCGCCCCGAGGGCGCAATCTGGCGACACCGCTCCGGCCCACGGCCTGCATCTGGAGTCTGTCTCCTACGCCTGAGCGAGAGCCTCAGCGCGGGCGCCGCCCGGGTTTGATCGCCCAGGCTGACTTGACTCGGGCGCGCCTCAGACCAGCTCGAGGTAGACCATCTCGGTGGAGTCAGACCGTCGCGGTCCCAACTTCACGATCCGCGTGTAACCGCCCGATCGCTCCGCATAGCGGGGTCCAACCTCATCGAAGAGCTTGTGGACGATGAACTTGTCGTTGTGCAAAGTGGCCAGCGCCTGGCGACGAGCGTGAAGGTCGCCTCTTTTGGCGAGCGTGATCAACTGCTCGACCTCCGGCTTCACCGCCTTGGCCTTCGCCTGGCTGGTCTTGATCCGTTCGTGCTCGATCAGCTGCTTGGAGAGGTTTGCGAGCAGTGCGTTGCGATGCGCCGCATCACGGCTCAGCTTGTTTCGCTTCTTGCTGTGACGCACCCGTTCTGCCTCCGCTTTGCAGCTTCCTAGTCCTGCTGGAGATCGAGACCACGAGAGTGGAGGGTCTCGATCACTTCCTCAATCGACTTCTGGCCAAAGTTGGGGATCGCGTTCAGCTCTGAGCGCGACTTGCGCACCAGATCGCCGACCGTCTGCACGCCGGCTCGCTTCAAACAGTTGTAGGAACGCACGCCCAGTTCCAGCTCCTCGATAAGGATCTCGTCAAGCCCGTTGGCGCCGGGGGCGCCACCGTTGGGACCGGCGAGCGGATCGCTGGGCAGCGCGGCCACCTGGTCACGCGCGGTCAGCTCCTCGACTCGATCGGCGTCGGTGAAGATCGCCAGGCTCTTGATCAGGATCTCAGATGCCTCACGAAGTGCCGCGGCGGGCTCGATCGAGCCGTCGGTTTCGAGATCGAGAGTCAATTTGTCAAAATCGGTCCGCTGGCCAACGCGGGCCGTCGCGACAGCGTAGGAGGCTCGCCGGATCGGCGAGAAGATCGAATCGATCGGGATCACGCCAATTGGCTGCTCGTCCGACTTGTTTTCCTCCGCGGGCGAATAACCGCGGCCGCGGCCGATCGTCAGGTAGACCTCAAGTCTGGTTTTTTTCTCCAAGGTCGCAATCGGTGAGTCAGGATTCAGGATCTCGACCCCGGAGGGCAGATCGATGTCCTTGGCCTTCACCTCTCCAGGGCCGGTTGCGACCAGCGGAGCCTCGACCTCATCAGCGTCGGTGTGCATCCGCACAACGAGGTCCTTGAGATTGAGGATGATGTCGGTGACATCCTCTTTGACGCCCGGCACGGTCGAGAACTCATGGGCGACGCCCTCGATACGGACGCTCGTGATTGCCGCCCCCCCGAGGGAGGAGAGCAAGACGCGGCGCAGGCCGTTGCCAAAGGTGTAGCCGAAGCCCTTATCGAGCGGCTCGATGATGAATGTGCCGCGGCGTTCATCGGCTTTCTCGGCGGTAATGCGGGGGACCTGAAAGTCAGTGGTCATGGGTTCCTTGCGTATGCGTGTTCAGAAACTTGGGCACTACTTGGAGTACAGCTCGACGATCAGCTGCTCCTGGACCGGCGCCGAGATCTCAGAGCGCTCGGGATAGCGCAGGACCTTGGCGGTGAGTGAGTCGTGATCGGCCTGTAGCCAGGCCGGCACGGTCGAAACGAGCTCAGTTGCCTGACGAACTGTGTCCTTGGCCGCGGAGCTCGGCTTGATCGAGATGATGTCCTCGGGTCGCACCTGGTAGGAGGGGATGTCAACCCGGCGAGCGTTGACCATCCAGTGTCCGTGGCGGACGAGCTGGCGGGCCTGTCGCCGCGAGGCGGCGAATCCAAGCCTTACCAAGACGTTATCCAAGCGCGACTCCAAGAGGCGCAGCAGGTTCTCGCCGGTAACGCCCTCTTGCCGAGAGGCCTTGTCGTAGTAGGAGCGAAACTGCTTCTCGAGCACCTGGTAATAGCGGCGCGTCTTTTGCTTCTCGCGCAGCTGTACGCGGTACTCGGACTGGCGCATGCGGCCGCGGCCGTGCTCCCCAGGTGGATAGGAGCGGCGCTCAACGCCACACTTGTCGGTGAAGCAGCGCTCGCCCTTGAGGAAGAGCTTTTGCCCCTCACGACGACACTGCTTGCACTGGGGAGAGGTATCGCGAGCCATCTAAACCCTCCTGCGCTTCTTCGGTCGGCAGCCGTTATGGGCCTGGGGAGAGACGTCCTTCACGGTGGTCACGTCCAGGCCTGCGGCCTGCAGCGAGCGAATCGCCGTCTCGCGCCCCGACCCCGCGCCCTTGGCAAAGACCTCAACCCGCTCGAGTCCGTGCTCCATGCCTTTCTTTGCGGCCGAGTCGGCGGTCACCTGGGCGGCAAACGGAGTCGACTTGCGCGAGCCTTTGAATCCAGCGGAGCCGGCTGACTCCCAGGCGATCACGTTTCCCTCGGTGTCGGTGAGGGTGACGATCGTGTTGTTAAAGGATGTCTTGATATGTGCCTGTCCGTAGGTGACGTTCTTTTTAACCCGGCGGCGGGCGCGACCCTTGGCGGTTTTTTTCTCGGCCATCTGGTCCCCTATCTCGTCGGTTTGCGCTTGCCGGCGACGCTCATCCGGCGCGGGCCCTTGCGACCGCGAGCGTTGGTCTTGGTGCGCTGGCCGCGAACCGGAAGGCCGCGCCGGTGGCGCAGGCCTCGGTAGGAGCCAATCTCCATCAGCCGTTTCACGTCCTGAGAGCGCTCGCGGCGCAGGTCGCCCTCCACCTCGCGATTGTCGACCGCCTCGCGGAGGCGCACAACCTCGTCCTCGGTCAGGTCTTTGACCATCGAATCGGGGTCGATCTTGGTCTCGGAGAGAATCTCCAAGGCGCTTGAGCGACCGATCCCGAAGATATAGGTCAGTCCGATTTCAATCCGCTTACCGACCGGGATGTTCACTCCTGCAATCCGTGCCATCTCCGCCCGCCTATCCCTGCCGCTGCTTGTGACGGGGGTTCTGGCAGATCACAAGAACCGCCCCATTGCGGCGGATTATCTTGCACTTCTCGCACATCGGTTTTACGGAAGCTCGAACCTTCATCGCTCCGGTCTCAGATCGAAAACAGGATTCCTGCGCGCCTCAGGAGTTAGGTGGCAGGCATGAACACCGGCCTTTGGGCCGACCGGGAAAGATAGCAGGGCTCAGGCGCGAGCGGTGGCGCGCTCAGCCATTGACCAGGGCGATCGTGAAGCCGTCATAGCCCTTGGCCCCGACGGTCTGGATCGTGGTCGCGCTAACCCGGGACTCGGTGGCGAGCATCTGATGAAAATGGCGCTGGGCCTGAATCGCGGGGTCGGGATTGCTTGCCTCGGCAAGCGCCCCACCGCGTACCACGTTGTCGGCGACGATCAGGGCACCGGGCCGGGCGTGCTCGAGAGCCCAGCTGAAGTAGTTGGGGGTGTTGACCTTGTCGGCATCGATGAAGGTCATATCGAAGGGCCCGACATCCTCTCCCTCAAGCTGGGTCAGTGAGTCAAGCGCAGCGCCAACCCGCAGCTCTACCAACTCCGCGACGCCAGCTTGCTCGATGCTGCGGCGGGCGACCTCCGCATGCTTCGCACTCGCCTCAAGCGTGATCAACCGTCCGTCGGGGGGCAGGGCTCGTGCCAACCAAATCGTGCTGTAGCCGCCGAGCGTCCCAAACTCCAAGACCTTCTTCGCTCCGACCAGGCGGGCCAGCAGGTTGAGCAACTTTCCCTGTGGCGGCGTGACCTGAATCTCGGGCAATCCACCATCCTCACTCGCCCTGAGTGCCCGCTGCAACCCCTCCTCGGGGGGCACGAGTAAACCACCAACGTATTCATCAACCGCCGTCCATAGCTCTTGCGTCATCGCGCTCATCCTTCCAGTTATTGCGCCTGCCCATCGATCGAGCGCCAGGGCTCCGGGCTATCGGCTCGGCGAGCTCTGAGCAGCCACCGAGGAGAAAATGAGAGCAGATCAACCCCGATGAGCGGTCCGATCTGGCGAAAAAGCCGAGCCATAAATGACCGGCAGACGAAGACCTGGTCTAGGTCTCCTCGTGCCAGGGGGTGAGGATGCGCGGCCCATCGGCGCCGACCGCGACAGTGAACTCGAAGTGAGCGGCAAGTGAGCCATCTTGGGAATAGATCGCCCAGCCGTCATCGCCGGGTCGAACCAGCGGCCCGCCCGCGTTCACCATTGGCTCGATCGCCAGCACCGTTCCCTCCTCCAGCAGCGGGCCCTTGCCGGGCTCACCGAAATTGGGGACCTGAGGCTCCTCGTGCATTTCGCGGCCGATTCCGTGACCGACCAGCGTGCGAATAATCGAGAGTCCCTCGATCTCGACCGCGCGTTGAATCGCCGCCGAGACGTCACCGAGGTGGTTGCCGGGCCGCATCTGCTCGACCCCAGCAAAGAGCGAAGCCTTGGTTACATCGAGGAGATTGCGGGCCTCTGGTCCAATCGATCCGATCGCCACGGTGATCGCGGCATCCGCCACCCAGCCGTCCTTGACAACTCCTACATCGATCGAGAGCAGGTCGCCGCGTTTCAGCTCATGGGCGCCAGGGATGCCATGGACGACCATCGAGTTGGGAGAGGCACAGATCGATCCCGGAAATCCGCGGTAGCCCTTGAAGGCGGGCTCCGCACCCTGGGAGCGGATGAACTTCTCAGCCGCCTCGTCAAGTTCCCCGGTCGTAACGCCCGCCCGTGCCTTGGCGCCAAGCATCCGCAGGCAGCGGACCAAGATCTCTCCGGCGGCAGCCATCTGATCTATCTGGGCGGGGGTCTTGCGGATGATCATCCGGTACAAGCTAGATCGCCTCGTCGGCTTCCAGTTTGAGCGTCGCGAGGGTTCGGCGCAGATCCTCCTCTACCTGCTGGGGGGAAGCGGCGCCGTCGGTGCGACGCAGAAGACTCTGGCGATCGTAGTACTCGATCAGCGGCTCGGTCTTGGCGTGGTAGGTGCTGAGCCGCTTGGCGATCACCTCAGGCTCGTCATCCTCACGCACGATCAGCTCGCTGCCGTCAAGGTCGCAGACCCCCTCTCTCTTGGGGGGGTTGAACTCGAGGTGAAAGACGTGGCCACTCTCAATGCAGGTTCGGCGGCCGCCGAGGCGCCGGATCACCTCTTGGTCAGAGACGTCGATCAAAAGGACCGCCGAGACGGCACGTCCCAAATTCCCAAGCTCGGCCTGAAGTGCCTCGGCCTGGGGGATTGTGCGAGGGAAACCATCGAGGATGAACCCATCGCTGGCATCCTCGGAGTCGATCCGCTCGGCGATCACACCGACGATCACCTGATCTGGAACGAGGTCACCGCGATCCATGTATTGCTTCGCGGTGCGGCCCAGCTCGGTCTCCTCGCGCACAGCGGAGCGCAGGATGTCTCCCGTTGCGTAGTAGGGAAGCCGCAGGTCTGCCTGCAGCCGCTCCCCCTGCGTGCCCTTGCCCGACCCCGGAGGGCCCAAGAGGACCAGGTTGAGCTCAGCCATCTTGCCGCGCTGGGCAGTGGGAAGCGCCGGAGTCTGACCCCTGCAAGCTTGGCGCAACCGACGCCCTCTCCGCGCCAGCGAAAAGACGATGAGCAATGCCGGTGTGCGGCGATCGCCATTTGAGCGCCTACCCCTATTTGAGGAAGCCCTCGTAATTCCGCATCATCAGCTGGGCCTCGAGCTGCTTGACGGTATCCAGCGCGACGCCGATCACGATCAAGATAGAGGTCCCGCCGAAGAAGAAGTTCGCCGATGTCTGGCTGATCAGAATCGTCGGCAATGCTGCCACCGCGGCGAGATAGAGCGCGCCTGGGAAGGTGAGGCGGGAAAGGATGCGGTCGAGGTACTCAGCCGTCGGGCGTCCCGGTCTCACCCCCGGAATGAAGCCGCCATATTTCTTCAGGTTGTCGGCCTGGTCGACCGGGTTGAAGGTGACCGCCGTGTAGAAGTAGGTGAAGATAATGATGAAGAAGGACTCGCCGAGCACGTATGCCCAGCCACTGGGTCCGAAGAATGCGGCGAATTCCAGCGCCGCGGGAGTGTTGAGAAGCTGACCGATGGTGGGCGGGAATGCCATGATCGAGGCGGCGAAAATGACCGGGATGACGCCCGCCATATTGACTCGCAGCGGTAGGTAGGTGGAGCCCCCCGAGGTCATTTTGCGTCCCACCACCCGTTTTGCATACTGCACCGGGATTCGGCGTTGGCCCTCCTGGACGAAGACGATCGCGACGATGACCGCAAGCGCTATGAACGGCATCATCACCACGAAAACCTGATCTGGATTGGTCCACCACTTGGTTATCCCCTCGGGTATTCGCGACGCGATCGAGGCGAAAATCAAGAGCGAGATCCCATTGCCGACGCCGCGCTGGGTGATCAGCTCCCCCAACCACATCAGCAGGGTGCAGCCCGCGGTCAGGCAGATGACGATCAAGAAGACCTTGGTAAAAGTCAGCGTGCCAACGACACTGGCACCCGCCTGACTCTGGAAGGACTGGAAGAGGAAGACATAGCCGGTCGATTGCCCAAAAGCAAGCGCCACGGTGAGGTAGCGGGTGTACTGGGTGATCTTTTGTTGGCCAACCTCACCTTCTTTGGAGAGCCTCTCAAGCGAGGGCACCACCACCGTCAGCAGCTGCAGAATGATCGAGGCGGTGATGTAGGGCATGATTCCCAGCGCAAAGAGGCTGAGACGCGAGAGGCTGCCGCCCGAGAAGAGGTTGAGGAAGCCGAGGATACTGCTGCCGCCGAAGTTCGACTGGATTTCCTTGACGGCACTGACGTTGACCCCGGGCGCCGGGATGTAGGCGCCCAGGCGGTAGAGCAGCAACATCGCCGCGGTGAAGGCAAGCTTCTTGCGGATGTCGGCGACGCTGAAGGCGTTCGCGATTGTGCGAAGCATCAGGGCTCCAGAGTCTGGCAGGTACCGCCCGCCGCCTCGATCTTGCGCTTGGCTGCCGCACTGAACCCGTGCGCCTGCACGGTGAGTTTCTTGGAAATCTCTCCGCGGGCGAGAATCTTGACCGGGTGCGAGCGCTTCGCAATACCCTTCTCGCGGAGCGACGAGGGGGTCACCTCCGCCCCGGCCTCAAAGCGCTCCTCGAGCTCGGCGAGGTTGACCGGCTGGGTTTGGGTCCGGAAGTTCTCAAACGGCATCGACTTCTTCATGTGGGGCCCGCGCAGCTTCCGCATCCGCATGTGAATCGGATTCTGGCCACCCTCATAGCCCGCCTTACGCTTCGCCCCGGAGCGAGAACCGGCGCCCTTGTGGCCACGCCCGGAGGTCTTGCCCAGCCCGGAGCCCTCACCGCGTCCCAGCCGCTTGCGCGGTCGACGCGATCCAGGCTTCGGCTTGAGGCTGTGCAGTCCGATCTCCTCCGCACGGGTTTTCTCAGCCATCGTTCACCTCAACAAGGTGGGAAACGACCCGCAGCTGTCCCTGTAGCTGCGGGGAATCCCTGCGCTCCACGGCCTTGCCGATCCGCCCCAGTCCGAGCGCCTCCAGGGTTGCACGCTGGCTCGGATTGGTTCCCGTTGCCGAGCGCACCTGCTTGATCATCAGGGCGCTCATGAGGAAACCTCGCTCTCGGCAGCCGCAACCTCCTCGACCGGCGAACTCGGCTTCCCCTCTCCCTGCTCTCCCGCTGTGGTGTCCGCCTGATCGGGCTGGGGACCGGCGCTGGGCGGTGAGTCCTTCGGTCTAGGCGCGGAGTTGGAGGACTCAGCTCCAGCCTCGGCGGGCTTGGATGGCTGCGAACCGGGAGCTCTGCGGTCGGTATCAAGACCGAGAACCTGGCTGATAGTCAGACCACGCAGCGCGGCCACCTCCTCGGGGCGGCGCAGTCGGATCAGACCGTCCATCGTCGCCTTCACCAAATTGATCGGGTTTTGCGTGCCGATGCTCTTGGTCAGCACATCGCGCACCCCGCCGAGCTCGAGGACCGCCCGCACCCCGCCTCCGGCGATTACTCCGGTACCGGGACTGGCCGGGCGCAGCACGACATGGCCGGCCCCGTAGCGACCGATTATCTTGTGGGTGATCGTCTGGCCATATTTGGGGACCCGAATTAGGTTCTTGCGAGCGTCCTCGACACCCTTTTGGATTGCCAGCGGGACCTCGCGGGCCTTGCCGTAGCCAATCCCAACTACGCCCTCCTCATCGCCCACGGCGACCAGCGCCGTAAAGGAGAAACGGCGCCCGCCCTTGACCACCTTGGCGACGCGGTTGATCTCGATCACCCGCTCCTGCAGGTCGAGCCCTCGGGGGCTGACCGTCTCCACGTTTGTTGCGTCCATTCCCTTCATAGCAAGCGGCCCACCGTAGCGGAACTAGAAGACCAACCCCCCCTCGCGAGCTCCTTCGGCCAGCGCTCGGACGCGACCGTGGTACTGATAGCCCCCGCGGTCAAACACGCAGGCCTCGATTCCTGCAGCCTTGGCCCGCTCGGCAATGAGCTCTCCTGCTCGCTTGGCTTGCTCGCCGGCTCCGAGCTGGCGGAGCCCTGGCTCGATCCAGGTGACCGCGGCCAGCGTATGTCCACTCTGGTCGTCAACAAGCTGAGCGAAGACGCCGCGGTTTGAGCGATATACCGAGAGCCGTGGCCGCTGCGCGGTGCCGCTGACCCGAGCGCGGACGCGGCGGCGGCGGCGCAGGCGGCGCTCTCTGGCGGTGAGGACCGTCATGCCCGCTTACCCACCTTGCGCAGCACCTGCTCTCCGCGGTAGCGGATTCCCTTGCCCTTGTATGGCTCGGGGGGGCGGCGCTTGCGGATATCGGCGGCCACCTGGCCAACCAGCTGCTTATCGATCCCCCGCACGATGATCTCGGTCGGCTGGGGAACCTCAAACTCGATCCCCTCCGGCGCCTCGACCGAGACCGGGTGGGAGTAACCGAGCGCCATCTCGAGTTTCCTGCCCCTCAGTTGGGCCCGGTAGCCAACCCCTTGGATCTCGAGCCGCTTCTCAAAGCCCTGCGTCACTCCCGAAACCATGTTCGCGATCAGACTGCGGGTCAGTCCGTGCAGGGCGCGGTGCTCGCCACGATCGGTTGGGCGCTGGACCGTGACTACCCCATCGGCCTGCTCGATTGCCATCTCGGGCGAGAGAACCTGGGTCAGCTCCCCCTTTGGGCCGCTGACAGCGACGCGACCAGGGGCAATTTGGACGGTCACCGCCTCGGGTACGGAGATTGGTTTTCTTCCTATCCGACTCATCAGAGGATCACCAGACGTAGGCGACGACCTCGCCACCGACGCCCATTGCCTTTGCTTCATGGCCGGTCATCACGCCCACCGAGGTCGAGAGGATTGCGGTGCCGGTTCCACCGTCGACCCGCGGTACCTGGGTGTGGTCAACGTAGCGGCGGCGGCCGGGACGAGAGATGCGCTCGATCCCGAGGATCACGGGGCGGCGATCCTCGGTGTATTTGAGGTTGATCTTGATCAGCTCGCCGACCGGCGCGGAGGCCGGCGCGAAGTCATGGATATAGCCCTGCTCCTTGAGGATCCGCGACATCTCCACCTTGAGCCGCGAAGATGGGATCTCAACCTCATCGTGGCCGGAGCGCAATGCGTTTCGAATCCGGGTCAGGTAGTCGGCTATTGGGTCGGTTTGCATCTATTCACCAGCTCGACTTGGTCATCCCTGGGATGTAGCCCTCGTGCGCGGCCTCACGCAGGCAAATCCGGCAGAGGCCGAACTTTCGATAGTAGGCGCGCGGGCGTCCACAGCGCCGACAGCGGTTATATCCGCGGGTCTTAAACCGGGGCGTGCGGCGCTGTCGTACCTTCTGGGAAGTCTTAGCCATTCTCCTCATTCTCCTCATCGGTCGAGCTCTCGGTGTCCTCCCCACCCTCCGCGGCGGCCTCACCCTCCTCGGTCTCTGGCTTCTCGGGCTTGGCATATGCCTCGGGGTTCTCCTCTTTGAGCTGCTCCAGCGCGGCCTGCTCGGCCTGGGCGCGCTCGCGGGCCTCCTCCTTGCGACGCTCCTCCTCGGCCTCGGCCTCCGCGGCAGCATCAACCTGACCCGGCCGCCCCTCCTGGGCAAACGGCATTCCCAAACCGAGCAGCAACTCGAAGGCCTCCACGTCGGAGGCTGCGGTGGTCGTGATGGTCACGTCAAGCCCGCGCACCTGGTCGATTGAGTCGTAATCAATTTCAGGGAAGATCAGCTGCTCGCGGACCCCCATCGAGTAATTGCCACGGCCATCAAAGGAGCGCGGGTTGAGGCCGCGGAAGTCGCGGATCCGCGGCACCGCAATCGAGAACAGCCGATCGAGGAACTCCCACATCCGAGCCCGGCGCAGGGTGACGGAGATCCCGACCGGCATCCCCTCGCGCACTTTGAAGGAGGCGATCGACTTGCGCGCCCGCCGCACGCTTGGCCTCTGGCCGGCGATCGTTGCCAGCTGCTCCTGCGCGGCCTCAAGCTGCTTGGAGTCCTGTTTTGCCTCGCCGACCCCCATGTTGAGGGTGACCTTGACCAGGCGCGGAGCCTGCATCGGGGTCGAGTAGCCGAAGCGCTCGGTCAGGGCCGCCAAAACGTCTTGCTCGTAGCGATCGCGCAGACGCGGTGGCGGCGCCGCCTGGGTGTTTTTGGTCGCGGTCGCCTCCATCAGATCGCCGTCCCGGTTCGCTTCGAAAAGCGCTCGCGCTTGCCGCCCTGATCGCTGCGCATCCCGATCCGAGAAGGTTTGTTGTCTTTGGGGTCAAGCAGCATCACGTTTGAGACGTGAATCGGCCCCTCCTTCTCGACGATCCCACCGGCGTCGGCGCGCGTCGCGTCGCTGACCGAACGCGGTTTTTCGTGGCGCTTGATCATGTTCAGATGCTCGACGTACACGCGGCGGCGTTTGGGCTCGGTACGAACCACGCGCCCGGTCTTGCCAGCGTCCTTACCGCTGATCACTTTCACTTGGTCATCAGTCTTTATCCGCATCGCCTTCGCCATCAGGAGCACCTCCTGGGGAACTGGCACCGCGTGTTGAGATTCACGCCCTGACGCTCGCTCAGCATGACTCAGAGGACCTCCGGTGCCAGCGAAACGATTTTCATGAAGTTCTTGTCGCGCAGTTCGCGAGCCACCGGCCCAAAGATGCGGGTCCCTCGCGGGTTGTTATTGGCCGGGTCGATCAACACCGCGGCGTTCTCATCGAAGGCGATGTAGGTGCCGTCGGGTCGACCCAGAGGCTTGCGGGTGCGGACCACGACGGCCTGCACGACCTCGCCCTTTCGCACGCCCCCGTGCGGGCTTGCCTGTTTCACCGTCGCGGTGATCACGTCGCCAACCTCGGCATAGCGGCGGTGGGAGCCGCCCTTGACCCGGATGCAGAGGATCTCGCGCGCACCCGAGTTGTCGGCGACCTTCAGTCTTGTCTCCTGCTGGATCACGCTCGGTCTCCCTACTTGGCCTTCTCGACAACCTCGACCAGGCGCCAGCGCTTGGTCTTTGAGAGCGGTCGCGTCTCGATCACCCTCACAACATCGCCCTCACCCGCCTCGTTTCGCTCATCGTGAGCGTGGAGCGTTCGCGAGCGGCGGACGACCTTCTCATAAGTAGGGTGGCGGCGGGCGATGTCGATCCGCACGGTTATCGACTTCTCTGCCTTGTCAGAGACGACGATTCCCTGGCGAACCTTGGCCGCATTGGGGTTGCGCTGCGCTACCTCGCTGCCGCTCGCGCCAGGTTCTTTCTTTTCCCGCGCCACCGCGCGTTGCTTGCGCCGCAGCTCCGCGTTGGCCTTGCGCGCCTCCAGCCGCTCCGCGGCCCGCTCCTTCACCCCGAGGGCTGGCTTTGGGTCATGGGCAAGGCGTGAGCGCTGCAGCCTGCGACGCTCCTTCCAGGGAAGATCGTCCTCTGGATTGGGCTCTGGCGCTGCTTCGGTCTCGGGCGCCTGATCGGGCGACTCGCCAGCAGCGACCTCTGCCTCGCCCCCGTCCTCTGGCTCGGGACTCGGCGGCGCAGCCGCCTCGGAGCTGCTCTCCCCTTCGGCTTGGGGGATTTGCTCGGGCACAGAATCGGCTGCGCTGCCCACATCCTCGACCGCCGGGTCTTGCTGCTCTTTTTTCTCTTCTTTGCCTTCGTCGCTCATAACTTCTTCAGCTCTCTCTCAACGTCGATACCACGCTCGCGCGCAACGGTCAAAAGCTTCGCCACATCGCGCCTCGCGGTTCCCAGCCGCGATGTGTTCTCGATCTCACCGGTCGCATGGCGAAAGCGCAGGTTGAATGCCTCCTGCTTGGCGTCGATTAATTTTGCCACCAACTCGTCGTCTTTTAGGTCGTGGACCTGGGCCGCCTTCATCAGGTCTCAGCCCCCTCGCGCTTGATGAAACGGGTCTTTACCGGCAGCTTGTGGCCGGCCAGGCGGAGCGCCTCGCGGGCCAGATCCTCCGGCACGCCGGCCAGCTCAAACATAACCCGACCGGGCTTGACCACCGCAACCCAACCCTCTGGGTTGCCCTTGCCCGAACCCATCCTGGTCTCTGCCGGCTTCTTCGTATAGGGCTTGTCGGGAAAAACGTTGATCCAGACCTTGCCGCCACGTTTGATCTTGCGAGTCATCGCAATCCGGGCAGCCTCGATCTGGCGGTTGGTGATCCAACCGCGCTCCAATGACTTGAGGCCGTACTCACCGAAGGAAACGCTGCTGGACCCCTTTGTGTAGCCCCGCATCCGACCGCGCATCTGTTTGCGGTGCTTGACTCGTTTCGGCATCAGCATTAGCGATCACCCCCGCGTGGCCCGCGACCGCCGGAACGGCCGCCGCGGCTGGCGCCCTGGGGCTCGCCGTCGCTAGAGACCTGATCGGAGCGGAAGCCCTCAGGCATCACCTCGCCCTTATTGATCCAGCATTTGACGCCGATCCGTCCCGTCGTCGTGCGGGCCTCAAAAAAGCCGTAATCGATATCGGCGCGCAGCGTGTGCAGGGGAACGCGGCCGTCGGAATAGCCTTCGGTCCGAGCCATCTCGGCACCGCCGAGGCGGCCCGAGACTTGGACCTTGACGCCTTTTGCCCCCGAGCGCATCGCCGAGGTCAGAGCGCGTTTCATCGCGCGGCGAAACGCGACCCGGTTCTGCAGCTGCTCGGCGATCGACTGGGCGACGAGCTTCGCGTCAAGCTCGGGCCGCTTGACCTCGCGGATGTTCACCTTCACCGGGCTTCCGGTCAGCTTGTGAAGATCTTTGCGCAGCGCGTCAACTTCGCTCCCCGACTTTCCGATCACGATCCCCGGACGGGCGGTGTGGATGTCGACAGCAACCTCACCGCGGCGCTCAATCGTGATGTCGGAGAGCCCCGCATGGGCGAGCTTGCCGACGATGTGATCGCGGATCGCCATGTCCTCCTGGAGGATGTCGGCGAAGTTTTTCTCATCAAACCAGTTCGACTTCCAGTCGTGGATGTAGCCAACTCGAAAGCCCTCGGGGTGGATCTTTTGTCCCATTTCTCAGTCCCTCTCCGGGCTCAGCGCCACGGCAATGTGGCTGGTTCGCTTATGAATCGGCGTTGCCCGTCCTAGAGCCCGGGGTCGAAAGCGCTTCAAGGTTGGACCTTCATCGACGGTGATCTCGGCCACCCGCATCTCATCCGCGATCAGGTCGTGGTTGTTCTCTGCGTTGGCTGCGGCGGACTCGATCAACTTGCGAATGTCCTGGGCAGCGCCACGCGGTGAGAACTGCAACAAAGCCCTGGCCTTGTCGATGTGCATGCCGCGTACCTGGTCGGCCACCAAGCGAGCCTTGCGCGGTGCGACCCGCACGTAGCGAGAGCTGGCGCGAACGACGATAGGCGCCAGATCGGGCTTGGGAGCCGGTTTTTTCTCAACCGCTTTGGACGGTGCTTTTTTCTCAGCAGTCTGTCCGGTGACTTTTTTTGCTGCTTTTTTTGCCGCTTTTTTGACCGAGCGTTTCGGCGTTTTTTTGGTCGCTTTTTTCTCCTCCGCCATCGCTAGTCACCCTTGCCGGTGCCGGAGTGGGAGCGGAAGGTGCGGGTTGGAGCGAACTCGCCGAGCTTGTGGCCGACCATCGACTCCGAGATGAAGACGGGAACATGTTTGCGTCCGTCGTGCACGGCGATCGTGTGGCCGACCATTTCGGGAAAGACGGTCGAGGTCCGAGACCAGGTTTTGAGCATCTGCTTGTTGCCAGAATCATTCATCGCAGAGATCCGCTTCATCAGGCTCTCTTCCACCCACGGGCCCTTTTTCGTTGAGCGTCCCATCAGCGGCTCTTCTTCTTCCCTCGGCGCCTGCCGCGCACGATGTAGCGGGTGGATTGCTTGCTCTTCTTACGGGTCCGGTAGCCAAGCGTCGGCTTACCCCATGGGGTGACCGGATGCCCGCCGGGGGTGTGGTGGGCCTCGCCGCCACCATGGGGGTGGTCGACCGGGTTCATCGCAACACCGCGGGTCTGCGGTCGCTTTCCCTTATGCCGATTACGCCCCGCCTTGCCGATCTTGATGTTTTGGTGCTCGGCATTTGAAAGCGAGCCGACGGTCGCCCGACACTCAGCGCGAACCAATCGCATCTCCGAGGATGGCAGCCGCAGGGTCACCATCTCGCCCTCCTTCGCAGCCAGCTGAATCGCGGCCCCGGCGGCTCTTCCGAGCTTGCCGCCCTGACCGGGAACCATCTCGACGTTGTGCACAATCGTGCCGGTCGGCATCTCGCTGAGAGCCAGCGCGCTTCCCGGTTTGATGTCAGCCCCAGGTCCAGACTGGACCTGATCGCCAATCGCGAGCTGCGCCGGGGCAAGGATGTAGCTCTTGTGGCCGTCGGCATAGTGCAGCAGCGCGATGTAGCAACTGCGGTTGGGGTCATACTCGATGGTCGCGACCGTCGCCGGCACCCCATCCTTCAGCCGCTTGAAGTCGATCTGGCGATAGCGCCGCTTGGCACCGCCACCGCGGTGGCGGGCGGTGACCCTACCGTTCACGTTACGCCCGCCGGATTTACGCAAGCCCTCAGTCAGCTTGCGCTGAGGCTCGCTGACGCTGAGCTGCTCGCGCAGTGGATAGGTGGCGAAGCGGCGGCCGGGACTTGTCGGTTTTGTTTTGCGGTTTGGCATCTTGATCTCAGCTCTAGGCGGTCTCCGCGCCCTCGAACAGCTCGATCCGTTCGCCGGGCGCAAGCTGGACTATCGCCTTCTTCCAGGCCCTGGTGCGACCCTGGTAGAGGCCACGACGCTTGGGCTTGGAACGCACCTTTGAGGTCCTCACCCCCGCAACCTTGACGGTGAAGATCTCCTCGACGGCCTGGGCGATCTGGGTCTTGTGAGCACGGTCATTGACGCGGAAGGTGTACTTGCCCTCGGCGATCAGCGCGTAGCTCTTCTCTGAGATCACAGGTCGAATGACGACGTTCCGGGCGTCCACCTAGCCCACCCTCTCGGCCAACTTTGCCAGCGCAGTCTCGGAGATGACAAGCGAAGCGGCGCCGATCAGATCCGCCACCCCGATCGCCCCCACCTCGACAACCTGCACGCGCGGGATATTGCGAAAGCTCTTGACCGCGGCGGTCTCCTCGCCGACCACGATCACGAGGGTGGCGCGCCTCGCACCCCATTTCTCCAGCAGCCCTATCGCCTGCTTGGTGGAAGGCGTCTTAAAGACGGAGGCATCAAGGATGGCGAGGCTGTCGCGCTCTGCATGCACCGAGAGCGCCGAGCGCATCGCCTTGCGCCGCGCTTTGCGGTTCACCTTGACGGTGTAGTGGCGCGGCTTGGGACCGAAGGCAACACCGCCTCCGGAGCGGTTCGGCACGCTGAGGGCGCCGGCGCGCGCACGGCCGGTCCCCTTCTGGCGCCAGGCCTTTGCGGTGGTCATCGAAACCTCGCCGCGGGTCAGGGTGGAGGCGGTCCCCCGACGGCGTGCGGCGAGGTCGGCGCGTGCCGCCTCATGGACGAGGCTGTGGTGGAAGGGCTCATCGAAGAGCTCCGTCGGAAGCTCCGCCTTCGTCGTCTTGCCAAGCACCGCCGCTTTAGCCATCGCTTCGAACCTCGACCACGGCGTTGCGGGAGCCGGGCACCGAGCCCTTGATCAGCAGCAGGTTTCGCTTTGAATCGACATCGGCGATCTCAAGACCGCGTTGGGTGACGCGCTTGTTGCCCATCTGCCCCGGCATCCGCATCCCTTTAAATACGCGGGCGGGAAAGGCGCTGGCGCCAATCGAACCCGGAGCTCGAACATTGTGGGAGCCGTGACTGACCGGCCCACGACTGAAATTGTGGCGCTTGATTCCGCCCTGGAAGCCCTTGCCGATTGAGACTCCGGAGATCTTCACCTTCTCTCCCGCCTGAAAGGCGGTGACGTCCACCTGCTCACCCAGCTTCGGCCCCTCATCATCAGCACCAAGATTCTCGTCGCGGAACTCGACCAGATGGCGCATCGGGGGAGCCCCGGCCTTCTTCAGGTGACCCTCCTCGGCCCTGGTCAGCTTGCCCTCCTTGACCTCGTCAAAGGCGAGCTGCACGGCGGCATAGCCGTCTCGCTCCAGCTCCCGGACCCCCGTCACCCAGCACGGACCTGCCTCGATCACGGTAACCGGTACGACGGTTCCGTCCTCGCGGAAGACCTGCGTCATTCCTAGCTTCTTGCCGAGGATCGCGGCCATCATCAGAGTCGAATCTCGATGTCGACGCCAGCCGGAAGGGAATCCAGGCGCTGCAGCGAGTCGACGGTTTTTGGAGATGGCTGGAGAATGTCGATCAGCCGCTTGTGGGTCCGGATCTCGAAGTGCTCGCGCGAGTCCTTGTCCTTAAACGGAGAGCGGATCACGCAGTAGACGTTTTTCTCCGTCGGCAGCGGCACCGGCCCGGAAACGCTCGCGCCGGTGCGCTCCGCCGTCTCGACGATCTCCCGGGCAGCCCGATCTATGGCGTCGTGGTCATAGGCCTTGAGCCGAATTCGGATCTTCTGTGCTGCTATCGCTGCCACGTTTCGAAGCTGTCTCTTTCTTTCTCTCGCGCGGTCCTATCCGCGCATAAGGGGCGGGGCCCCTTGGCTGGGGCGCCGCCCCGGTCGTATGTCCTTTGCAGATGTCTCGCCACCCGGCGGGTAGCGAAAGGGCGGACCGAGGTCCGCCCTGGGAGTCGATTACTCGATGATCGAACTGACGACCCCCGAGCCGACGGTGCGGCCACCCTCGCGGATGGCGAACCGCAGACCCTGATCCATGGCGATCGGCTGGATCAGCTCGATCGTCATCTCGACGTTATCGCCCGGCATCACCATCTCGGTCCCCTCGGGGAGGTTGGCGATCCCGGTCACGTCGGTGGTGCGGAAATAAAACTGCGGCCGGTAGCCGGAGAAGAACGGGGTATGGCGGCCACCCTCCTCCTTTTTCAGACAGTAGACCTCGGCTTTGAACTTGGTGTGGGGGGTAATCGAGCCGGGCTTACAGAGCACCTGGCCACGCTCAATCTCCTCACGCTTGGTCCCCCGCAGCAAGGCGCCAATGTTGTCGCCCGCCTGGCCCTGATCGAGGATCTTGCGAAACATCTCGACTCCGGTCACCACAGTTTTGGTCGTGTCCTTGATACCGACGATCTCGACCTCCTCGCCGGTGTTGACGATCCCCTGCTCGACGCGGCCGGTGGCCACGGTGCCACGGCCGGTGATCGAGAAAATATCCTCGATCGGCATCAGGAAGGGCTTGTCCAACTCGCGAACCGGCTCGGGGATGTAGGAGTCAAGTGCGTCGGCCAGCTCGAAGACCGCTTTTTGGGCCTCCTCGTCGCCCTCCAGCGCCTTCAGCGCCGAGCCTTTGACGATCGGCGTCTCATCGCCGGGAAAGTCATACTCGTTGAGCAGATCCTTGACCTCCTCCTCAACCAGCTCAACCAGCTCCTCATCGTCTACTTGGTCGATCTTGTTGAGGAAGACCACGACATGGGGAACGTTGACCTGGCGGGCCAAAAGGATGTGCTCACGGGTCTGTGGCATCACTCCATCGGCGGCGGAGACAACAAGAATCGCCCCGTCCATCTGAGCGGCGCCGGTGATCATGTTCTTCACGTAGTCGGCATGACCTGGACAGTCGACGTGGGCGTAGTGGCGATTCGCGGTCTCATACTCGACGTGGGAGGTGGCGATCGTGATCCCGCGCTCCTTCTCCTCTGGCGCGTTGTCGATCTCCTCGAAGCTTTTTGCTTCAGCCCCGCCTTTGGTGGAGAGCGTCTTGGTGATCGCGGCCGTTAGCGTCGTCTTGCCGTGGTCGATATGACCGATGGTGCCGACGTTCACATGCGGCTTGTCGCGCTCGAACTTCTCCTTGGACATCTCTCTCGGTTCTACCTTTCGAAGTCGGGTTCTGTCTGATTTGGCTGATTAAGTCTGTGCAACTTGCTGGGCGGCGCGATCTGCGCTGCTCGCGGGCGAACCTGGGAAATATAGCCAGATGTTCGTCCCTGCGCGCTTGGGCCTAGGTGGCTGCGCCCACCGGTTCACCTGAGCGATGTTCGACGATCTCCTCGGCGATGCTCGCCGGGACCTCCTCGTAGCGCTCGAACTGCATTGTGTAGGTGGCACGACCCTGGGTCGAGGAACGCAGATCGGTGGCGTAGCCGAACATCTCCCCGAGCGGTACGAAGGCCTGCACGGCGAGCGCGTTACCGCGTTGCTCTTGGCCCTGCACCTTGCCCCGCCGACGCGAGAGGTCGCCGATCACATCGCCGAGGAAATCCTCGGGGGTGACGACCTCGACCGACATCACAGGCTCCAAAAGGACTGGGTTCGCACGGCGTGCGCCCTCCTGAATTGCCATCGAACCTGCGATTTTGAAAGCCATCTCGGAGGAGTCCACGTCATGGTAGGAACCATCGATCAGCTCGACCCGGACGTCGACCATTGGGTATCCGGCCTTGACGCCGTTTTCAAGCGCCTCCCGGATCCCTTGCTGAGCGGGACCGATGAACTCGCCCGGAATCACACCGCCCTTGATTTTGTTGATGAACTCAAAGCCCTCGCCCGGCGCCGGCTCGACGTTGATTACGACATGTCCGAACTGACCGCGGCCGCCGGTCTGGCGGACGAAGCGCCCCTGAACCTTCTCGACTCGCTTGCGAATCGTCTCGCGGTAGGCGACCTGGGGGCGCCCGACGTTGGCATCGACTTTGAACTCGCGCAGCATCCTGTCGACGATCACCTCAAGGTGCAGCTCGCCCATTCCATGGATCAGGGTCTGGCCGGTCTCCTCGTCGGACTCGACCTGAAAGGTCGGGTCCTCCTCGGCGAGACGCTGTAGCGCCGTGCCGAGCTTCTCCTGGTCGGCTTTGGTCTTCGGCTCGATCGCGACCGCGATCACCGGCTCAGGAAATTCGATGTTCTCCAGCGCGATCGGCGCCTCTGGCGCGGCGAGAGTGTCCCCGTGCCGGTTTGCTTGAGGCCGACACCCGCGCAGATATCACCGGCGTAGCATTCCTCGATCTCCTCGCGGCTGTTGGCATGCATCATCAACAACCGGCCGATCCTCTCCGTCTTTCCGCTGGTCACGTTGAGAACGCGCCCGCCAGCCGGGAGCTTGCCGGAATAAACCCGAAAGTAAGTCAGTTTGCCGACGTATGGATCGGTCATCACCTTGAAGGCAAGCGCGGCAAAAGGGGCATCGTCATCGGCGCGGCGTTCCCCCTCCAGCGGCTCATCTGTGCCCTTTGGCGCTGGCTCCAGGCCGGTCACGGGTGGTACCTCAAGCGGGGAGGGAAGCAGCTCGACGATCGCATCGAGCAGCGGCTGGACCCCCTTGTTCTTAAATGAGGAACCACAGAGCACCGGGGTCACCTTGGTGTCCAGACAGGCGCGATGCAGCGAGGCGGCGATCCTCGCATGGGGGATCTCCTCCTCAGCTAGATAGGCCTCCATCAGCTCGTCGTCATAATCGGCACAGGCCTCGATCAGCTCGGTCCGGTAATGCTCGGCCTGCTCGAGCATTCCAGCAGGAATCTCGCCGGTTTCGAACTCGGTCCCGAGATCGTCCTTCCAGATCAGCGCCTTCATCTCAACCAGGTCGATGACCCCCACGAAGTCGCCCTCTTGGCCGATCGGCAGCTGAATCGCGAGCGGGTTGGCCCCGAGCCGGTCTCTCATCGTCTGCACCGCATTGAAGAAGTCGGCGCCGATCCTGTCCATCTTGTTGATATAGGCAAAGCGCGGTACCTGATACTTATCGGCTTGACGCCAGACGGTCTCAGACTGAGGCTCGACCCCGGCCACCGCATCAAAGACGGCGATCGCGCCGTCTAGGACCCGCAGGCTGCGCTCAACCTCGACCGTAAAATCAACATGACCGGGAGTGTCGAGAATGTTGATCCGGTGGCCCTTCCACTCACAGGCGGTGGCGGCAGAGGTGATCGTGATCCCGCGCTCCTGCTCTTGCTCCATCCAATCCATCACCGCGGCCCCCTCATGAACCTCTCCCATTTTGTGGGTGCGACCGGTGTAGTAGAGGATCCGCTCGGTGGTCGTCGTCTTGCCGGCGTCGATGTGCGCCATGATCCCGATATTGCGGGTTTTGTCTAGAGGAAAGCTACGTGGCATGGTCTTAGGGTAAGTGTGAACTTGAAGCGGGGACGGATAAAACACAAGCCTTCCGGCGAGAGCCAGAATCGGGGCATGAAAAAGGCCCTCGCGGGCCCGGCGAAACCTTCGGCGAAAAAGAAGCCTGAGCGACGCGCGATGATAGCAGCGAGGCGCCCTCGCCTCGCTGCCGCGGCGCGCAGGGCCGCACGCTGGGCCGCGGCGCGATCCCGCCAGCTCGACCGAGGGGCCAATCGGCTGCTCGAGCGCGCCCAGCCGCCGCTGGCCCGCCGCGGACGGCGAATCGGCGCCCGCGGCACTCGCATGGCGAAGCGGATCGGCAGGATCGTCCGTCGCGGGGGGGCACTCTTGTTTCGAATCTTGGCGAGCGCGGAGCGCTTGCTGCGCCGTGGCGGCGGCGTGGCAGTTCGAATCGCGACCCGAGCCAGCGCTGTGCTAACTCCACGACGAATCATCTGCGCGGTCACGGTGGCGGTGGCCGCGCTGCTGATTGGATCCCAGTTCGTCGCCTACCGAAGTGTCGAGATCGGCCAGCCCGGCTACGCCGGGCTGGCTGGGGTCGTCACACCCCCCACCGTCGCAGCGAGGACACCGGGGCAGGCGCACTCCTACCTGTTGATCCCGATCGCAGTGCTCGCCGCTGCGCTTGCCGTGGCAGCGCTGCGTCCGAGTCGGCGGGGGCTGGCGCGGCTGATCATCGTGCTCGGGCTTGGATCGATCGCGGTCATCTTGTTCATCGACCGCCCGGCTGGGTTGAATGCCGGGGTCCAAGCCTCGCGCTTCGCCGGAGCCCACGCGGTCCTCGAGAACGGCTTCTATGCCGAGTTGGCGGCGGCGGCGGGGCTTGTCATTAGCGGTCTGCTCTACTATGCGCGGCCGTGCCGAATACGAATCAACTTGTCAGGAAGGGCCGCAAGCGCCCGAAGAAGAAGACCACGACGCCGGGCCTCAAGTCGGGGCAAGGACGTAAGAAGAGGGTCTCCGCGCCGCAGCGGCGCGGAGTCTGCACCCGCGTCGCCACGGTAACGCCGAAGAAGCCGAACTCCGCGCTGCGCAAGATTGCCCGTGTGCGCCTGACCAACGGGATGGAGGTCACCACCTACATTCCAGGCGAGGGCCACAACCTGCAAGAGCACTCGGTTGTGCTCGTCCGCGGTGGCCGGGTCAAGGACCTGCCGGGTGTCCGTTACAAGGTCGTGCGTGGCACGCTCGATGCGGCAGGCGTCTCTGACCGCAAGCAGGCCCGCTCCCGCTACGGCGTCAAGGCCTCCTGATGCCACGCCGCTCGGCAGCCCAGATTCGGCCGATTGAACCCGATGCTCGCCACCGCAATCGGCTTGTCCAGCAGGTGATCAACAAAGTGATGAGCGATGGCAAGAAGTCACTTGCCGAGCGCATCGTCTACGACAGCCTCGCAATCGTCGGCGAGCGCAGCGGCGAGGATCCGGTCGAGACCCTCGAGGGGGCGATCAAAGCGTTGACTCCCGTGCTTGAGGTTCGCTCGCGCCGGGTCGGAGGCGCCACATATCAGGTCCCGGTCGAGGTTCCCGCTCGACGCGCACGCACCCTGGCCGTGCGCTGGCTGGTCAGCTACTCTCGCCAGCGTCGTGAGTACTCGATGGCAGACCGCCTCGCCCATGAGATCCTCGACGCGAACCAGCAGCAGGGCAGCGCCTGGAAGCGCAAGGACGACATTTACCGTATGGCGCAGGCCAACAAAGCGTTTGCTCATTATCGTTGGTAGCTAGTCGGGCCCGATGAAGCGTCCGATCCTCGCGGTCGACGTCGATGGAGTGATCAGCCTCTTCGGCTTCGACGAGCCACCGGATCGAGCAGAAGCGCGCTTTGAGTTGATCGATGGGATGGTCCACTGCATTTCCCTGGTCGCGGGCAAACGGCTGCTGAGACTCTCGGAGCACTACGAGCTGGTCTGGGCGACCGGATGGGAGGACCGCGCCAACGACTATCTGCCCAACCTGCTGGGTCTACCCGAGTTGCCCCACCTGAGCTTCGATGGTGCCGCGCGGTTTGGCTCAGCCCATTGGAAGCTGGGGCCTTTGGATAAGTATGGACGGGGTCGGGCAATGGCCTGGATCGACGACAATTTTGACGAGAGCTGTTATGAGTGGGCACGAAACCGCCGCGAGCCCACCCTGCTTGTCCCAACCGAGGCGCATCTCGGTCTCGAGGAGACTCAGACCGAGGCGCTGGCCGCATGGGCTCGCGGGCTCGAGCTCGAGAGCAGCAGCGATCCTGAGGCTCTACACTGAGCAAGGTGGAGGGTTTCTGGCCGATTTTTTTCCTGCTGGTTGTACTCAAGATCCCGGTGCTCGGATCGCTGTGGCTGGTCTGGTGGGCGAGCAAGTCGACCCCCGAACCCGAGCAGGCGACCGAGGATTCTGACGGTGGGTTCAACCGACATAGGCGCGATCCCACCGCTCCTCACGGACCACGCCGAGGCCCTCATGGTGGTGGTGCTGCTGCAGCGCTACCGCCCTGTCCTCCCGGCGGGCGGACGCGGGTAACTACTCCCGCTGGGAGGCCTGCTTTCGCTCCCGCCGGATCTCGCGTAGATAAGGGTGGAAATCCACCTCAATCGTGTGACGTTTAGAGGCAACGTAGCGTTTTGTCAGCTTGCGCTCGGCCGCCGCAATCTCACTCCTCATCTCGGGCGGTGAAGGTAACTTGCCTGAACCACCGAGCAGGTCGGCAACCCATTCCGACTGCGCCTCGGCGATCGGCATAATCGCGCCCAGGGGCTGAATAAAGCCGATGAAGTAAAGGCCGGGGCGCTCAACGGCGACGACCCGGCGGTAAAGACCAAGCCGGTTGTCGGCGGCCGAGAACATAGCCGGGTCAAAGAATGGGAAGGAGATCTTGTAGCCGGTGCAGTAGATGACGAGGTCGACCTCCTCCTCGCTGCCATCGACGAAGCGCACGCCGTGCCCGCCGGAGAATGAGGCGATGTTCGGCTTCACCGCGATGTCGCCGTGGCCAAGTCGAGAGAGCAGCTCAGCAGAGACGGTCGGATGTGCCTCCAGCAACTTATGATCGGGCTTGGGGAGCCCATAGGAAGTCATCTCACCGATCGTCATATCCAGCAGTCTGTTGAACAGAAACCGCTGCACGAATAGCGGCAGACGGGTGAACAGAGCCGAGGCGGAGCGATCGGTGGGCTTCCCGTTCAGGTACTTGGGAATGATGTAGGCGCCGCGCCGCATCGCCAGGAGAGTCTCCTCAGCGATTCGCGATGACTCGACGGCGATATCAGTGGCCGAGTTGCCGATCCCCAGCACCAGAACTCGCTTGCCCTTCAGCAAATCCGCATCGCGGTAGCCGTGGACGTGAATCTGTTCCCCCGCGAACTGCTCCGATCCCGGAAAAGCCGGTTCGGGCCAACGCGGGTCCCAGTGGTGGCCATTGGCAACCAGTACCGCTCCGTAGCGGATTGCCTCCTCGCTCCCCGCGGAGTTCCTCACCCTCACCTCCCACTCGCCGTTGACCGCTTCGACGTTGACGACCTCGGTCTCGAACCGGATCTTCTCGCGCAGTCCAAAGTGATCGACAAACTGATCGAAGTAGGCAGCCACCTGAAAATGGCTCGGATAGTCGGGATAGCTCTCGGGCATCGGAAAGGCCTTGTAGGCCATCAGGTCTCGCGAGGTGTTGATGTGCAGGGATCGGTAGGCCGATGACATCCCGTTGTCGTTTTTAAAACGCCAGTTGCCGCCCACCCCCGAACCCTGCTCAAAGCAGTCGAAGTCGATGCCGCGAGCGTTCAGTACCTGAGCGGCGGCGATCCCCGAACTGCCAGCTCCGATCACACAGACGCTGACTGCGGCGGCCATCGCGCCAATCTATCCAGCCGCAACGGCCCCTGCCAATACCAACGCACAGCGCATTCCTCGATGAACCCAGCCAACGATCACGCTCGCGCGCTTGGTTACCCCGACCAGATCAATCGATGCACAGGGCTCAAACGTTGCCCTCCTGCAAAGCGGCAAATCCGCGCGCAGAGAATCGCGCCGAGGGGCCGGCGCTCGGACTAAGACTCCTCCGAGGTGGACTCGATCTCTTGCGCCAGCTCCTCAAGCTCCTCTGCAAAGGAAGGGCCGAAACCCTCAACCGCGGACTCTGAACCCTCAATCCCAAGCTCAGCTGCCAGCTCATCCTCGTCAAGCAGGCCCTCCTCGCTGGGCGGCTCGATCGCGACCGCTGGCTCAACCGCAAGGGTGCGGTAGTGCTTGAGTCCGGTCGCAGCCGGAATCAACTTGCCGATGATGACGTTCTCCTTGAGCCCAACCAGACGGTCGCGCTTGCCCTCCAAGGCGGCGTCGGTGAGCACCTTAGTCGTCTCTTGGAAGGAGGCTGCCGAGAGGAAGGACTCAGTTGCCAGCGAGGCCTTCGTGATGCCGAGAATGACCTCCTCGCCTTTAGCCGGAGTGCCGCCCTCTTCCTTGGTCTTTTTGTTCAATCGTTTGAGACTGCCGCGATCCTCGAGTTGACCTGGGAGCAGGCTGGTCGAGCCCTTTGACTCGATCCGAACCTTCTTCAGCATCTGGCGAGCGATCAGCTCGATGTGCTTGTCGTTGATGTCGACGCCCTGGGCCCGGTAGACCTTTTGCACCTCGGCGACCAGGTAGAGCTCGGTCTCGGTGCGACCGCGGATCGCGAGAAGATCCGCTGGGTAGAGGGATCCTTCGTTGAGCTGCTGGCCAGCCTCGACCTTCGCTGCATCAGAAATGTGCAGGCGGGTGCGCGCCGGAAAGCTGTAGGCATGCTCCTCGCCGCTGGGCTCGGTGATGATCACTTTCACGGCCTTGTCGGTTTCTTCGATCGAGGCCTTTCCACTGGCCTCTGCCATCTGCGCCAGGCCCTTAGGTTTACGCGCCTCGAAAAGCTCGACGATGCGCGGCAGGCCTTGTGTGATGTCCTGACCGGCAACGCCGCCTGTGTGGAAGGTGCGCATGGTTAGCTGGGTCCCAGGCTCTCCGATCGACTGGGCAGCGATGATGCCGACGGCGTCGCCGATGTCGACAGTCGACCCGGTCGCAGGCGCAATCCCATAGCAGGAGCGGCAGATCCCTGACTCGGCCTCACACTTGAGCGCCGAACGGACCGGAATCGTGACTAGCTCATCGCCAAAGGCCTCCGCGATCGCCTCGACGTCGGCAACGGTGATCTCCTGGTTTCGCTTCAGCAACTCGCGACCCCGTTTGGTCTCGAGCTTTTTTGCCGCCAAGCGACCGAAGAGGTTGTCGTTTAGTGAGTTGTCGTCCTTGCGCAACGCCATCTCGATGTGTTCTTTGGTCTTGCAATCCTCCTCACGGACGATCACATCCTGAGCAACGTCGACCAGGCGCCGGGTCAGGTACCCGGAGTCGGCGGTGCGCAGCGCTGTGTCGGCGAGTCCCTTGCGCGCACCGTGGGTGGAGATGAAGTACTCAAGCACCGATAGGCCCTCCATGAAGTTGGCCTTGATCGGCCGCTCGATGATCTCCCCTTTTGGGTTCGCCATCAGACCGCGCATCCCGGCCAGCTGGCGAATCTGTTTGAAGGACCCACGCGCACCGGAATTGGCCATCATGAAGATTGGATTCAGCTCGTCGAGGTTGTCCTCCATCGCCTGAGCGACCTCGTCGGTCGCCCGGTTCCAATGTGCGGTAACCGCCTCGTGGCGCTCCTCGGCGGTGATGTAGCCGTCGTCGTATTGACCCTGAATTGCGGCGGTCTCCTTCTCATAGCGCTCGAGGATTTCAGCCTTCTCCGGGGGCGAGACGACATTGTTCTTGGAGACCGTGATTCCGGCCTGGGTCGCGTAATGGAAGCCGAGGTCCTTGAAAGCGTCGAGAACCTGGGAGACCGCAGGGGCCCCATAGGTGACGACCAGGTTGGAGACCATCTCGTTGACGTCGCGCTTCTTCAGCGAGTGATTGGCGAACTCATACACCTCTGGATCGAATTCGTCCCCCAGTGCCTCGGCCAGGGCGCGCTCGATCTTTTCGTTGAAAATGATCCGACCGACGGTGGTCAAAAAGTGCTCATGACCAGCCCGCCTGTACTCGGCGTGGTCGTGCAGCTTGCAACCGCCGTTCTCATAGACCAGCTCCGCCTCCTGGGCAGAGCGGAAGACCTTGACCTTGGGTCGGCCGCCATTGCCGGGTGCCCCCCGCTCACCGGACTTGAGCCCGTCGTCGAGCTTTGCGAGCTCCTCGGCTGCTGGGCCGTAGGTGAGGTAGTAGATACCCAGAACCATGTCCTGGGTCGGGGTTGCCAGCGGTGCCCCGTGAGCTGGAGAGAGAATGTTGTTCGCGGAGAGCATCAGGATCCTGGCCTCGGCCTGCGCCTCAGCCGATAGCGGCACGTGCACCGCCATCTGATCTCCATCGAAGTCAGCGTTGAAGGCATGGCACACCAGCGGGTGGACCTGTATCGCCTTGCCCTCGACCAGGACCGGCTCGAAAGCCTGAATGCCTAGGCGGTGAAGGGTCGGAGCCCGGTTAAGCAAGACCGGATGTTCATTGATGACCTCCTCCAGCACATCCCAAACCTCGGGGATCATCGACTCGACCATCTTCTTTGCGGCCTTGATGTTCTGCACGGCTTTGCGCTCGACGAGCTGGGCCATGATGAATGGCTTAAACAGCTCCAGCGCCATCAACTTGGGTAGCCCGCATTGATGCAACTTGAGACTCGGTCCGGAGACGATCACCGAGCGGCCGGAGTAGTCGACCCGCTTGCCAAGTAGGTTCTGGCGGAAGCGTCCCTGCTTGCCCTTCAGCATGTCTGAGAGCGACTTCAGGGGGCGATTTCCGGGACCGGTCACGGGACGGCCGCGCCGTCCATTGTCAAATAGTGCGTCGACGGCCTCCTGCAACATCCGCTTCTCATTGTTGACGATGATCTCGGGCGCGCCGAGGTCGAGCAGCCGCTTCAGCCGGTTGTTGCGGTTGATCACCCGGCGATAGAGATCGTTTAGGTCTGAGGTCGCAAAGCGTCCGCCATCGAGCTGCACCATCGGTCGCAGCTCCGGTGGAATCACCGGCACGCAGTCGAGGATCATCCAGTCTGGTTTGTTCTCGGAATTAAGGAAGGCAGAGGCGACTTTCAGTCGCTTCACCGCACGAGCCTGTTTCTGGCCTTTGGAGCTATTGATGACCTGCTCCAGCTCCTCGCATTCGGCCGCCAGGTCAACCTGTTCGAGCAGGTCGCGCACCGCTTCGGCGCCCATGCTCCCGCGGAAGTACTCGCCCCAGCCAAACGGCGATCCGAAGCGGTCCTTCAGCTCCCGGAAAACCGTCTCGTCGTTGACCACGTCCTTGGGCTTCATCGCGGTGAAGATCTTCCAAACCTCCTGCATCCGCTCGATCGCCTCTTCGATGTAGGCCTCGGTATCGGCGATCTCCGCGTCGAAGGATTTGCGCAGCTCTTTGATCATTTTGGTGCGCTCGTCGTCCTTCAACTTGCGCAGCTGGGTTCCAGTCAGCTTCAACGAGTCCGCCCAGAGATGGTCTTCATCGTCGAACTTTTCCTGGGAGCCCTCCTCCAAGTACTTGATCCGGCGCGCCAAAGACTCGCTCAACTCCTGAGTCCGCTTCTGGCGTTCTGCCTCGTAGTCATCGGTTACTTTCTTGACCTCTTTCTCGAGTTTTCCGATGTCTTTGTCGCGCGCCTCATCGTCGACCCAGGTGATCATCGAAGCAGCGAAATAGAGGACCTTCTCCAGCTCCTTGGGCGCCATGTCGATCAGGTAGCCAATCCGGCTCGGCACCCCCTTGAAGAACCAAATGTGGGAGACCGGTGCGGCAAGGTCGACGTGGCCCATGCGCTCGCGACGGACCTTGGAGCGGGTCACCTCGACCCCACAGCGCTCGCAGACGATGCCCTTGTAGCGGACTCGCTTGTACTTGCCGCAGTAGCACTCCCAGTCCTTGGTCGGACCGAAGATTCGCTCACAGAAAAGACCGTCTTTCTCGGGCTTCAGCGTCCTGTAGTTGATCGTCTCTGGCTTGGTGACCTCTCCCCAGCTCCAGGAGCGGATCTTCTTCGAAGAGGCGAGACCGATCTCGATCGCGTCGAAGTTATTGATGTCGATCATCAGTCCTCCACCTTCGCTTGCTCGGCCTCTGCGGCCCCGTCAGTTCCAGCCTCACCCTCTGCGACAACCTGCTCCTCCTGCTCATCCGCAGCCCCGTTTGGAGAGTCGGCTCGAACCCCGGTCAGGTCCATCCCCAACTCCTCGGCCGCTTTCAAAAGGTCATCCTCTTCATCGGAGATCTCGACATCGGTGCCCTCCGAGACAACGTTGGCATCGAGGGAAAGGCTCTGGATCTCCTTCAGCAGCACTTTGAAGGACTCCGGAATCGAGGGCTCGGGAATGTTCTCGCCCTTGACAATCGCCTCGTAGGCCTTGACCCGTCCAACCGTGTCATCGGACTTGACCGTGAGCATCTCCTGCAGCGTGTAGGCGGCGCCATATGCCTCCAGCGCCCAGACCTCCATCTCGCCGAAGCGCTGCCCTCCGAACTGCGCCTTGCCGCCCAGGGGTTGCTGAGTAACCAGCGAATAGGGGCCGGTCGAGCGGGCGTGGATCTTGTCGTCGACCAGATGCAAGAGCTTCAGGATGTACATGTGGCCGATCGTGACCTTGCCCTCGTAGGGCTCGCCGGTGCGGCCGTTGTAGAGCTGCGCTGTGCCGGAGGCTCGAGCGCCAGGCCTGGCGCTCTTGTCGATACCCAGGTCTATGCCGCGATCGGCATTTTCATCTGACCACTTCACCAGCGCCTCATCGACGTCCTCGACGGTCGCGCCGTCAAATACCGAGGTCGCCACGTAGACCCGGCCGTCACCCTGCTCGGAGTGGGCCTGCTTGTAGGCCTCAGAGCCATCGTCATACCAACCGTTGGCGGCGACCCAGCCGATATGGGTCTCGAGGATCTGGCCAATATTCATGCGGCTCGGCACACCGAGCGGATTGAGGATCACGTCAACGGGGGTTCCGTCGGCGAGATGGGGCATGTCCTCCTCGGGCACGATCTTTGAGATCACTCCCTTGTTCCCGTGGCGACCGGCGAGCTTGTCGCCCTCGGCGATCTTTCGCTTGGTGGCTACGTAGACGCGGACCAAATCGTTGACCCCTGGCGGTAGATCATCGCCAGCATCGCGACTGAAAGTCAGCACGTCGATCACCACCCCGCCCTCACCGTGCGGGACCTTCAGCGAGGTGTCGCGAACCTCGCGAGCCTTCTCCTTGAAGATCGCCCGAATCAACTTCTCCTCGGCGGTCAGCTCGGTCTCCCCCTTGGGCGTCACCTTGCCGACCAAGAGGTCCCCGGAGACGACCTCGGCCCCGACCCTGACGATCCCACGCTCGTCAAGATTGCGCAGGCTCTCCTCGGAGCGGTTGGGGATATCCCGGGTCACCTCCTCGTCACCGAGCTTGGTGGTGCGAGCGTCGATCTCGTACTCCTCGATGTGGATCGAGGTGAGCTCATCGTCCTTGACCAGACGCTCCGAAAGGATGATCGCGTCCTCGAAGTTGTAGCCCTCCCAGGACATGAAGGCGACTAGGCAGTTCTTGCCCAGGGCGATCTCTCCTCCAGCCGTGGAGGAGCCATCGGCGAGCACATCGCCCTCCGTGACCCTCTGGCCGGCGTTGACGATCGGGCGCTGGTGGATGATTGTCCCCTGGTTGGAGCGCATGAACTTATGCAGGAAGTACTCGTCTTTTTGGGAGCTATTGCTGATCTCGATTCGCTCCGCGTCGACATGGGTGACCTCTCCGTCGATCTTTGCCAGCACCACGTCACCGGTGTCCACCGCGGCGCGGCGCTCCATGCCGGTTCCGACCAGCGGGGCGTCGGGCTTCAGCAAGGGCACGGCCTGGCGCTGCATGTTGGAGCCCATCAGCGCCCGATTGGCGTCGTCGTGCTCCAGGAATGGGATCAAGGCGGTCGCCACCGACCAGATCTGGGTCGGCGAGACATCCATCAGATCCACTTCCTTGGGAGAAGCTGTCGCGTACTCCTCCTCGCTGGCGCGGACCAGTACCTGGGGACCCTTCAACCTCGCGGTCTTGGGGTCAACCTCGGCATTGGCCTGAGCGATCACTTTGTCCTCCTCCTGCGTCGCATCCAGGTGAAGGATCTGATCGGTTACGACTCCATCGGTCACGACTCGGTAGGGAGTGGTAACGAAACCGTGCTCTGAGATCTGTGCGTAGGAGGCCAAGGTGCCGATCAGGCCGATGTTCGGCCCCTCCGGCGTCTCGATTGGGCACATGCGCCCGTAATGGGTTGGGTGCACGTCTCGAACCTCGATCGGGGCCCGCTCGCGGGTCAGGCCTCCTGCGCCCAGGGCCGAGAGCCGACGCCTGTGGGTGAGGCCGGAGAGGCTGTTCGTTTGGTCCATGAACTGGGAGAGCTGGGAGGAGCCGAAGAACTCCTTCATCGCCGCCACCACGGGTCGGATGTTGATGATCGTCTGCGGAGTAATGGCGTCGGAGTCTTCGGTTGTGAGCCGCTCGCGGACCACTCGCTCCATCCGATAGAGACCAATCCGAAATGCCTCTTGGATCAGCTCACCGACGGTGCGCAGACGGCGGTTGCCGAAGTGCTCGTACTCGTCGAGGTGCTCATGGACCGGCTCCCGCGGGTAGGTGATCGCCTCGGCCGCGTAGTCCTTGATCGGGTTCTCCTCATCGATCTCCTCGGGGATCCCAAGCAGCTTAGGCAAGGAGACCAGCTCCTTGACCAAAGCGATGATGTCGTCGTGGGTGAGGACCCGGGTCTCGAGGTCGATATCGAGATCAAGCCGCGCGTTCAACTTGTAGCGACCGACCCGCGTGAGGTCATAGCGCTTGGAGTCAAAGAAAAGCTGCTCGAGCAGATTCTTGGCGGCGTCAACCGATGGCGGCTCGCCGGGCCGCTGCTTTTTGAACAGCTCGATCAGGGCACCCTCTTCGGTCCGAGTCGCCTCGGTGTCGGCCTCGATCGTGTGCCGCATGTAGACCGAGTTGTCAAACATGTCGAGGAGCTTCTCGTCCTCGACATAGCCCATCGCGCGCAGCAAGACCGTGACGGGCAGCTTGCGCTTGCGGTCGATTCGGACGTGGACTCGACCTTTTTTGTCGATCTCCAGCTCCAGCCAGGAGCCGCGGGCCGGCATCAGGTTGGCGATGAATACCTGCTTCTCGGGATCCTTTGGCGCCATCACGTAGGCCCCAGGGGAGCGGACGAGCTGAGTCACGACAACCCGCTCGGTGCCGTTGATGATGAAGGTGCCGCGATCGGTCATCCACGGGAAGTCGCCCATGAAAACGGCCTGCTCGCGGATCTCGCCGGTCTCCTTACTTTGGAAGGCGACAGTGGCGGTCAGCGGTCGCGAGTAGGTCATGTCCTTCTCGCGACACTCCTCAATCGTGTGGGGCGGATCCTCGAATTTGAACTCGCCAAAAACGATCGCCAGATTCCCGGTGTAGTCCTCAATCGGGGATATGTCGTTGATCGTCTCTCGCAGCCCGCCCTTCTTCGGATCGGTCAGCCCCGCAAAGGAGCGGCGCTGAATATCCATCAGATGGGGGACCTCGAGCGGATTCTTTAGTCGGGAAAAACTCCTACGGGTTACGGGGGCAGCGTTTGAACGTGCCAAGTCGGCGACTCCTCAGGCGGTCAGAGGGACGTAGATAAAGCAGCGCAGATATGGGCAAGGGGGCTCAACGGCGCGCGACCGCAAAAAATAACACACGGGCGCGACCGACCACAAACTTGGCTCCCAGAGCGGGATCGAAAGCGCAATAACGAGAGCCTACTTTAACTCAACGGTGGCGCCGGCCTCCTCGAGCTCGGCTTTCAATTTTTCGGCCTCCTCGCGATCGACGCCCTCCCTGATCGCTCCCGGAGCCTGATCGACGATTGCCTTTGCCTCTTTGAGGCCGAGGCCGGTCGCGGCGCGCACGACCTTGATCACCGGCACTTTTTGGCCGCCGATCTCGGTCAGCACCACGTCAACCGTGGAAGCCTCTTCCTCCTCATCCCCGGCCTCCCCGGCGCCTGCACCACTTGCTGGCGGGGCGGCAGCTGCAACCGCCGTAGCCGAGACGCCGAACTCCTCCTCAAGCGCTTTAATCCGCTCGGAGAGTTCGAGCACCGAGATGCCTTTGAGCTCCTCGATCCAATCCTCTTTCGAAACTTTCGTTGCCATCTACTCCTCTTTCTCCTTCTGGGTCTGAAGCTGCTGAAGCTGGGATGCCAGGCCACCGATCATCGAGCCCAAGCCACGGATCAGACCGGTCAGCGGGCTCGCGACAACCCCCGCAAACTGGCCATTGAGAACATCGCGGGAGGGCAACCGGGCGATTGATTTGAACCTTTCCTCATCGAGAATGAGGTCCTCCATAAAGCCCCCCTTGAAGGCGAGCACATCGTGCTCGCGGCCAAAGGTGGAGATCGTTTTCGCCGCCATCGCGCTGTCCCCGCGGACAAAGGCAAGCGCCGTTGGTCCTTCTAGCAATCCGCTCAGGCGCTCCTCCCCTGCCCCATCTGCCGCCAGCTTGGTGAGGCGGTTCTTGACCACCCGGAAACTTGTGTCGGCCTCGCGCAATCTCGCGCGGAGCTCAGCTGCCTGGGGAACGCTGATTCCTCGGTAATCGATCACAAAGATCGCCTCTGAGCCCCGGATTTGGGCGGCGATCTCTTTGATTGTGGCTGCCTTTTGCTCGCGATTCATCGTCTCACCTGCACCGGTCTTGCGGGGAAAACCCTGCCGGTGGTCTGGGGTCAGTGCTGATCAGTCTAGGTGCTTGATGGCTCCGCTGCGCCCTGGGGGGTTGCCGTGGAGGCGAGATCGCGCTCGCTTGTCTTTGAGGCATCGACGGGGATACCCGGACCCATCGTCGTCGTCAGGGTGCTGGAGAGGATGTAGCGGCCCTTCGATGAGGAGGGCTTGGCGCGGACGATCTCCTCGATCACCGCGAGGTAATTGTCGAGCAGTTTTTTCTCCTCAAAGCTCGCCTTTCCGATCGCCATATGAACTATCGCCTGGCGATCGGTGCGGTACTCCACCTTGCCCGCCTTTGACTCGGTGACCGCCTTCTCGACATCGTCGGTGACGGTTCCAACCTTGGGATTTGGCATCTTGCCCTGGGGGCCCAGAACGCGTCCAAGTTTGCCCACAGTGGGCATCATGTCGGGGGTCGCGATCGCCACATCGAAGCCGGTCCAACCCTCTTCGACTTTTTTGGCCAGATCGTCGCCGCCGACGAAGTCGGCCCCGGCAGCCTCGGCGTCGCGAGCGTGCTGGCCCTGAGCGAAGACGGCGATCGCCACATCTTTGCCGAGTCCATGCGGCAAGGCCAGGGTCCCGCGCAGCTGCTCCTCGGCGTGGCGGACGTTGACTCCGAGGAGCACGTGCAGCTCAACCGTCTCGTCGAAACCGGCGCTAGCGGTCTGCTTCAGCAGGCCGATCGCCTCTGCCGGTGGGTAGGGACGGTCACGCTCGACCTTCTCATACTGCTCGCGGTAGCGCTTGCCGTGAGACATCTCTATTTGACGTCGACGCCCATCGAGCGGGCGGTGCCGGCGATGATCTTTGAAGCGGCGTCAAGATCGTTCGCATTGAGGTCTGGCATCTTGCGCTCGGCGATCTGGCGGACCTGATCCATTGAGATCGTCCCCACCTTGTTGACGTGGGGCTCGCCCGAGCCCTTCTTGATCCCAATCGCCTCCCGAATAAGCACCGCGGCCGGGGGCGTCTTGGTGATGAAGCTGAAGGAGCGGTCTTCATAGACCGTGATTTCGACCGGAATGATCGTCCCCGCTTCGGCCTGGGTCTGCGCATTGAACGCTTTGCAGAACTCCATGATGTTGACCCCGTGCTGGCCCAGCGCGGGGCCAACCGGCGGTGCCGGGTTGGCGTTGCTCGCCTGGATCTGCAGCTTGATCAGAGTCAGAACTTTCTTCGCCATCAGTACCCCGAGACCATATCTGCCTAGATCTTCTTCACCTGGTCATAGCCAACCTCGACCGGCGTCTCGCGACCAAAGATCGAAACCAGGACCTTGAGTTTGGCGGCGTCCTCGTTGATCTCCGCGATCTCGCCCGAGAAATCTGAGAGCGGACCGGAGATCACTTTGACCGATTCGCCAATCGCAAACTGCGCCTGGGTGCGCGGCCGCTCAGCTGTCTCGCGATGAAGGAGTCGATCGACCTCCGGTTTGGAGAGCGGAACCGGCTTGTTGCGAGAGCCGACGAAGCCGGTCACCCCGGGCGTGTTCTTGACCAACCCCCACGCATCGTCGGTCATCTCCATGTTGACCAAGACATATCCAGGCATTGTCCGTTTCTCGGTCTGAACTTTCTGGCCTTCCTTCATCTCAGAGACCTGCTCGGTGGGAACGACGACCTGGCGCACATTGCGGTTCTGGCTCATCGTCTGCACCCGGTGCTCAAGGTTGTGCTTGACCTTGTTCTCGTGCCCGGAGTAAGTATTGATTACGTACCAGCGATACATCTGGAAGCCTTTGTTCGGGGAGCCTGCTGCTACAGGATCCGCTTGATCAGGAATTCGAAGAGCTCATCGAGAGCGCCAAGGTAGGCGGCCGCGACGGCGACGAAGATGACGGTGACCGCGGTCGCCTGGATGAGGGTCTCACGGTCTGGCCACTGGACTTTCTTCAGCTCGGCCCAGCAAGAAACGATAAATCCGATGACGCCGCCCCGCTGGCGGGTTGCAGTGGCCTGTTTCTGTTTGCGTGCAAGCTGCTCGCTCTCCTGGCGCTTTTGCTCCGCACGGCGCTTCTTCTCGGACTCTTTGCGGCGCTTGTCCCCGGCGCGGCGCTCCGCACGGGAGGGCTTCGGGGCGTCCGGAGTTTCGAGCTCGCCCTCGGGAGCACCAGCCGCCATGCCCGCCTCCATCGCTTCGATCTCGGCGATGTCGCCGGAGACCGGAACCTGGGTGTCGTGCTGAGCCCGTGTCTCGCGGATCAGCGGATCGGTAGCAGAGCGTTTTTGTTCCTGCGCTTCGCGAGCGCGACGCTCGGCCTTGCGCTGTGCGCGGGTCTTTGCCATCGCCGGCTACCGGGTCTCCTTGTGTGGCGTGTGGTGACCGCACCAGCGGCAGAACTTGCGCAGCTCGACACGATCCGGCGAGTTGCGCCGGGACTTGTTGGTCTGGTAGTTGCGCCGCTTGCATTCCTCGCAAGCCAGCGTCACCGCGATGCGGACATCTCCGCGAGCCATTTCTCCTCATTTACGTACGACGGCCGTTACAAAGGAAAACCCCGGGCCGAGGCGCGAGGCTGAATCGAAGGATAGCGGTAGAGCGCATCGCGGGGGTGCTCAGAGCCCGAGGGTCTTGGCGATGATGTTTCGCTGGATCTCTGAAGTGCCGCCGTAAATGGTCGAGACGAGCGCGATGCGGACCAAGCGCTCCATGTCGTACTCGCAGGAGTAGCCGTAGCCGCCCATCATCTGCATCCCGTCGACTGCAGCGCGTTTGGCCACCTCGGTGACATAGAGCTTGACCATCGAGGCCTCTCGGGGCAGCATTCGGTTGGGATCCTGGTCGGTCAGAGTGGCAACCCAGCGAGTCATCAGCCGGGCCGCCTCCAACTCCGTTGACATGTCTGCGAGGCGGTGTTGAAGCGCCTGAAAAGAGCCGATTGGACGGCCGAACTGCTCACGCTCCTTGACGTAGGCGATGAGGTCATCGAAGACACGCTGGGCAATACCGAGCATCGTCGCCGCCAAAATCAGGCGCTCGACATTGAGCCCGGCCATCAACTGCGTCCACCCCTGATCAACCTCACCGAGCACGGCGCTTGCAGGGGCAAAGCAATCAGTCAGGTAGAGGTGGTTGGTCTCGCGACCGCCCATCGTGTCGATCGGCACCACCTCCATGCCCTCGGCATCGCGCGGAACCCAGATCATCGTCATCCCCTCATGCTTTGAGGAACCACGGGTGGTGCGACAGACGACGAGGACATGATCGGCGATGTGGGCGTTGGAGCAAAAGACCTTCTGGCCGTTGAGCACAAAACCGTCGCCGTCTTGCTCAGCAAAGGTCTTCAGCGATCCAACATCAGAGCCGGCTTCGGGCTCGGTCATCGCGATCGCCTCTACGGCGCCACGGGCGATCCCTCCTAGGATTTCGTCCTTTTGGGCCTCACTTCCAAAGCGTGCGGCTGCGCCGGCGACGATCAGCGTCGTTGAATAGCCACCGATTGGAGCCAGACCGCGGGCTGTTTCCTCCATGAAAAGGGAGGCATCCAGCATCCCCCCACCCGACCCTCCGTATTCCTCCGGAATCGCGATACCGAGCCAACCCAGATCGGCCATTTTCTTGTAGAGCTCAAAGCTGTGGTGGTCGCGGTGGGAGTTAGTGAGCCGCTCCCGCTGCTCTCGGGTGCCACACTCGCGATCACAAAAGTCTCGAATCGAGTCAACGAAATCCTTTTGCTCGTCGCTGAGGGCAAAATCCACGAGGCGAGCCTATATAACGAGGGTCGGAATAGCCGCGACGCCGCCTCGTCTCTCGCGACCGCAGTCTCGGACAGCTTGGCAACCTGGTGGCGAGGGATTGGGCTTCGCGCCGGCCGATCGGCGAACGGGTGCGGGCACCCGGCGCAGCTCTCGTGCAGATGCTCGATCACCTCATCGGCCCTTTCAATCTGCAAGAGCCCGCGACTGGAGCCCGGGTGGCCGACTGAGCGCCGGGGTCCCTCAGCCAGTGGCGCGCACCGCAACCTCGTACTTCTCAACCGACGTGCGCCGGCCCGGCGTCTCATCGGCCGGCATCGCGCTCAACGTCGCATCGGCGCGGTTGTAGTCGGCCTCGCTGTCGAAGAACACAACGACGAGCGACTTTTGGGCATCCCTGTCGTAGAGCATGACTATCTCCGTCGCCGGGATATCGTCGGGACGCCCCTCGCTCATCTCTTGCTTCATCTGCTCGACCTGGACTTGGTCAACTCCGTCAAACGAAACAACTCGCGCCAGTGCCATAGCTCTCTCCTATTCCTTGTGTATTACGCCCCTCGACGCCCAGGTTCTCACAGACCCTTCACCCGCGAGACACGAATGCGTCCGGTCGCTAGATCCGATGGACTTCCAATCGAGCGCCCTCCTGGCCGCGGCGAGGCGCCAATGGTTGGAGAATGTTCGGCCTACTTTCGGGGGCCGTTGATCGAGACCCTCCTAAACCCTTTACCGTTCGTTGCGGCTGTAAAGCAAAGCCCGGAACGAGACTCGAACTCGTGACCCCTTCCTTACCATGGAAGTGCTCTACCAACTGAGCTATCCGGGCGAAATGGCTTGTTAGAGCCGAATGTAAATTGTTGACAAATTTGTCGGCAATTGCCGATGGGAGCCCGATCGGAGGCCGGACGGGCGTTGGCCGCCACCGTGGGTCCAAATCGGCACTTCCCGGCGAGGCGTCATCGAGGCGATCTTAGAGG
>CAWBCO010000003.1:0-1068551 GCA_963787415.1 uncultured Solirubrobacterales bacterium
GGCTCCTGCAGCGTCGAACTTCTTGCCCGCGTAGAAGGTGCCGTCGATCGCGCTGATCAGCTCGTCGATCGATGTGCGCGCGAACGTCGGCCTCTTTATCCGGAGCTTTGGAACCCCGCGCGCAGCCTCGCTACCGGTCAGCACCGCGACCTTCATGAGCTTTCGCTGTTCGATCAGCATCTCGAGCAGAGCTGCGTGGCCGAGCACGTTGACGGCGAAGATTTGGGTAACGCCGCGGGAGGTCAGCACCGCTGGCTCAGGGCCGCCCGTGCCCCCGGCGTTCATAACCAGCGCGTCGATCGGTTCGGCCAGCGACTGCGCGGCTGCGCGCGTCGAGGATGGGTCGGAGGTGTCGAGGATTACGAGCTCGAAGATTGACTGCCCGGTCGAGTTCTCGAGCTCGACCGGGCGGCTTGCGCCCTCGCGGGATCGCGACACCCCAAGACAACGCGGTTCATCTCCGGGCGCGAGCCGAGCTGCCGGGCCAGCTCCTTCCCGATTCCAGCGTTGGCGCCGGTGATCAGGACCGATCTGATCTCCGCTTCGGCCACGCCTTACCCTCCTTCGCTGATTTGCTGCCGGCATGCCGTGCACGACAACTCTGAAGCGCGTCAAACCACTGCATGCATTACTTTTCTAAGATATGCTTCATTAGCATTACAGAGAATCAAAGTGTAATGAAAGCAAGGGAGACTCCGCTCGGCCGCGCGCTCGGCGGCGGAGTGAAGCACACAGGGCCGACCCCTCTCGACGCCTACAAGCTCGCGCGGCGCGCCTTCCTCGCATCGGAGCGGGTCGACATGACCGCGATCGCCGCGGAGCTCGGCGTCAGTCGCGTCACCCTCTACCGCTGGGTCGGCAACCGCGCCGCGCTGCTGGGCGAGGTCATGGCCTCACTTGCGATCCGTACCGCTCGGGCCGAGCGCCAGCGCATGCATGCGAACGGCGGCGTCGGGATCGCTCGTGTCGCCGCGCACCTTGTGCAGACGCTGATGGCTAACGACGCCATGCAGCACCTCCTCCACACCGAGCCCGATTTCGCGCTCCGCGTGCTCACTACTGCCGAGGGACCCACCGTTGTCCGCATCACGGAGTACTGGACCGCCGAGATCGAGGCCGAGGTCGCGGCCGGACGCTTCAGCCCCGCCCTCGCCCCGCCTGATCTCGCCTACCTCATCGTTCGCTTGAGCGAGTCCTTCGTCTACAAAGAGGTGATCGTCGGCGAGCCCGCGGATCCCAAAAATGCCGAGCGCGTCTTCCGGATGATCCTCAGACCCACCGAGCCCGGCTGACGTCCCCTGCAACCGCATGCCTCGCTACCGTCGGATGAGACGACCAGCAGCACTGTCGGCCCGCACGGCGCCCCGCCTTCCCAAAAAAGGAAAGGCGGGGGCGGGGGGGCTCTCGCTGCGCACTCGCTTCTCGTTCCGAGCACACATCCGCGGCGAGCGTTTGCGTCGACGCCGCCTGCAAAAGCGCACTCAGCGTCGGTGGAAGTGCGCGGGCAGGTTTCACTGCGAGAAGGTGCGAGATGCGCCAGCGTGTCAACGCTCGACGCGGATCACGAAATAGTCGGAGCGAATCTTCGCCGTCCCATTGCTCGCGAGGTTGAACCGGCGGATCAAGTCAGCGAACGCTTGCAAGAACTCAACCCAGCGGTTTTGCGGCTCAAGAACTCCTCGGGCGATCACGAACGGCCCGAAATCCTCGGCGTAGCGCTGCACGGCGTCCTCGGTTGACGGGAAGTCGAAGTCGACGGTCTCGCGCTCGATCGTGGCCGAGGCGTTGGCGTCGGCGAACGCTTCGCGAACATGCTCCTCGACACCCCACAGCGGCGGTGGCTGCACGCCCGGCGGTGGAGGCGGCATGAACGAGCCCGTCAGTTTGAACAGCTCGCCAGCGAAGCCGTCGTTGACCCAGGTTGTCATTGCGATCCACCCACCGGGCCGGCAGACTCGGACCAACTCTGCGGCCGCGCGGAAGTGATCGGGCGCGAACATCGCACCGAACGTCGACGTCACGCGATCGAAGCTCGCTTCCCTGAACGGCAGATCTTGCGCGTCGGCCTCGACCCACTCGACCTCGACGCCGGCCGCAGCGGCACGGCGACGCGCATGCTCGAACAGCTCAGGCGTCACGTCGCAGCCCACCACCGCTGCTCCGCGGAGCGCGGCCGGGACCGCAACAGTGCCGCCGCTGCCGGTCCCCACGTCCAGCAGATCCATCCCCGGCTCGACCCCGATCCGATCGAGTACGAGCTCGCCAACCGGCTCAACCAGCCGGGAGAAGCTATCCCAATCACCCGCTGCCCAAATCGCCCGTGCCGACCTGACGAAACTCCTCCCCAACACCCATCAGCCGATACTACAGTCACGGGTAGAAGCGGCGCGCGGATTGTTGTGTCTCGGAGGAGAAGGAGGCGTGCTGCCGAGCCGGCCTGGCGCGCTCCCTTCACGTGGGGCGATTTGGCAGCGCGCGAGCCTCTTGCTGGATGGCGCAGCGAGAGCCGGCGAGACGGGTTTGGGTGCGGCAATCCCTCGACAATCCGCGGGGGGTATTTGCGTCGCGGCCACTCTAAAGACGCCTGCAAACCCGCTGGCTCCGTCAAGTGTCCGGGGCCAGGTATGCACCCTCGCGCACACTCATCCCGTTGGTGGCCCAAATGAAGCCCTCCCGAGGCTTCGAGCCACGCCCGGCTCGGATATTCGAAACCGAGTGGAATCGATGGAAGCGCCCTTGTGACCCCCCGAAAGGTTTCCATTTCCCGTGGGGCTGCGGCGGGGGCCTGGAATGCCCCTGATCGGGCCGTTCCTCCCATCACCGGGTGTCCTTTGGACGTCGCCGTTGCGACCAACGCTTGCTCAAAGCTACGTGCCCCCAGGCCGCCCGTGGAGCGGGGCTTTTTCATTGTTGTTGCCCACAAGGGGGCTGTCGGACATTCCCGGAGTCCATCAGCCGATGCTCTGTTAGCCTAAGTGCGGAGTGTCTCGTCCGTCCATGTCGATTCTCCGTTGCATGCAGTGAGCCCGTCAGCAGGTAGCCGGGTCGAGGGCGCGCGCAATCGTCGCCGCGCGATCGCCCGCACTGCCTACCCTGCGCTGCTGGTCGGAGTCGTTTTCCTGCTGATTGCAGCGATCCCGGCGCTTGGCTCCGGCGGCGCTGCATTGAGCTTCCAAGAATGCCTCAGCGCCAACGGGGGGAGCTGTGCCTCCAACGAAAACAAAGGACTTGACGCCGCCGACGCGGTGGCCGTCAGCCCCGACGGCAAGAGCGTCTATGTCGCAAGCAATCTGGACTCCGGGGTGGTGATCTTTAACCGCAACACAACTACTGGCGCCCTCACAGATGCGGGCTGCATCAGCTCGGAAACCGGTGTATGCGGAGACCACCATCGCTCCGGGCATGGTCGAACGCCAAGGGCGTGGCGGTCAGCCCCGACGGCAAGAGCGTCTACCTCACCAGCGACAGCGAAGGCAGCGTCAATCCACTTCAAACGCAGCACCGAAACCGGTGCGCTGACCTATGAGGATTGCGTGACGTCGCGCTCCAGCGGATGCGAAAGCGGCGATGACGTCCCCGGACTCTCCGGCGCCTGGGGAATTGCGGTAAGCCCCGACGGCTAAGAGCGTCTACGTCGCCGCGAATACACGTAACGCGATCGTCAGCTTCACTCGCAACGAAAGTACCGGGACGCTCAGCGACGGAGGATGCCTCGCCTCCCATAACGTTGGCTGCGGGGCCGGAAATGAAGTCGCGCCTGGCCTTGAAGGAGCGACGGATGTGGCGGTCAGCCCCGACGGCAAAAACGTCTACGTCGCCTCGGGAGTCGCCGGGTCGGGTGTCGGCTCGATCTCGACCTTTGATCGCTCGAGTGCGGGCGCCCTGACCTATGGGGGTTGCGCCGCATATGAGGACGCCAAATGCGCCGAAACCGGCAACACCGGCCTCGACGGTGCTGGCGGGGTCGCCATAAGTCCCGACGGCAAGAACGTCTACGTCGCCTCGGAATCGAGCGACGCGATTGCCAGCTTTGACCGCAGCGGCGCAAGCGGAGCGCTGAGCTATGAAGGCTGCCTTACCGGCGCCGCCAACGGCTGCGCGCGAAACCGGGGTCGCCGGCCTCAAGGGTGCCTTCGGCGTCGCGGTCAGCCCCGATGGCACCAGCGTCTACGTGGTCTCCCTGCAGCCGGACAGCGCGCTGGTCCGCCTCGAACGCGATACGAGCAGCGGTGCGCTCTCGTTCGGGGAATGCTTCACCCGCAACCTGACTGTGACGACCGCCTGCGGAGTCTCCCACGCCAGCCTTGCAGGACTCGATGGAGCCGAGCGGGTAGCGACGAGCCCCGACGGCAAGAACGTCTACGTCGCTGCGCTCAGCTACAGCGCGGTTGACGTATTTGGATCCGAATCGGGGGGCGGCTTCTCGGAATACCCTAAACGTGGTCAAAGCCGGATCCGGTTCTGGCACCGTGACCAGTTCACCTACCGGTATCGAATGCGGTGCCATCTGCTCCCACACCTATCCCGACGGCACCAAGGTTACCCTCAGCGCGGTCTGCATCCGGCTCAACCTTCACCGGCTGGTCCGGAGGTGGCTGTGCGGGGACGGGCGCATGTGAACTGACGATCGCTGCAGACATAACGGTGACGGCAACCTTCCAGACCAGCACAGCCGAAGAAGTCATCACCGTTCCACGGCATTCCGAAGGTGGAACCCAGACAACACCCAGTTCCGTCTCCCCAGAACCCGTCTCCCCAGAAAAAATCGATGAAGTGCAAGAAGGGCTACAAGAAGAAGGTCGTGCATGGCAAGGCTCAGTGCATGAAGCAAAAGGCGCATTCCCACAAGCCCAAGCACTAGCTTTTTGTCACGCTCCACTCCTTGTGCGGGGGTCCGGAGTGCCGGGGCGGTGGGGCTAGCTATTGCGCGATTCAAACTGCTTCAGATAGTCAGCCGCTCGACTATCCACGGGTAGTAGCGAGAGATGAATCGGGCCCCGCCACAGGATACGGCCCTAGCAACAAGGTTTTTCCGAGTCCGAAAGCCGAGGGTGAGATTGGGTGGGGTTACAGTCGGGTGCTAATTTTGCTTGCGGACTAAGTACAGAGGCCTTCCCCGTCCGCTATTCGAGGCGGGCCCAGGGCCCAACCTAAGCAACTCGACAATTTTTTTTCAAGCGACGGTAGCTTGTCTCGCACCAGGAACGCCCCGAATCCGCGTCCCTGGGATGCTGCGACGCCAGCCGCGCCAGTAGGACAGCCGGATCGAGTGGTGCGGCATCCCTGCCGCATCCGGGCGCTCGCCTCGCCGTGGCTGGCCGATGCTGCGCAGAGAGAGGCGAAGCCGCGCACCCGGCCCTGTCTGTGTCCTCGGACGTAAGTGCGCGTCGATCCCGCTGCGGCGGCCCCGCGGGCGTCTTCGCGCAGCCAGTTGCTCAGCGAGCCATCCCCGGATTGGAAGGCTCCAAAGAGTGATCTGGCCCCAGCGGCTCGGAGGTCGCCGAAGCGCTGCACCGACCCTGCCGCGGCGATCACACTGGAGTCGACAACGCGGGAGCCGGGTCGATGTTCCGCCCAACCGCAGCGCAGCGCGGCCCACCGTCGGACTGCTGGCCTACACAAACCCGAAGGTTTTTTTGGCCGTCCCTTGGCCTCGCCAGCTCCGCCGAGGCCGCATTCAGTAGGTCGTTGTCCGTCACTCTTCACCCAGCCATTCCTTGTCCTGCGTGACTGAGACCTGCTTTTTACGCTTCGAATCTGACGATTTCGCGTGCGGTCTTTAAGTAGATCGATGTTCCCATTTCTGGCTCTACAGAGCCAAAAACTTGCCATACACAGCTTGACTTTCAGGCTGAGCGGTGCTTCGATAAGACCGTTCGCCCAGGGAGGGCGTTACAGGTAAGAGACTCGAAGATAGGTCTCGCAACTCTGCAGGCGCAGCGGTCTGAAGAGCAGTGGGGCCGAGAAGGAGAAGAGAGATACATGCAGGTGGAGGCGCTCGCGGCTCGTCAAGGGGTACCTGGCGACTTGCCCTGCTCGGATGCCCTTGTCAAGCGCCCCGATCGCCGTTCAGTTCCTCAACCGGCATTCGCTCGCACTACCTGGTCTATCTCTGTCCGCGCCCCATCGCGCTGCTGCAGACTGGCGCCGCCTCTGGAGGGAGGGGGGCCGCCACCGCGGTTCGCAGTCACCCGAAGTTCACCGAGGCTGCCGCCCTGACTTTGGACCTAGCGATCTCTTTCGCTATAGCCACTGCACGCCACCGAGTGCATTATCGAAGAGCACCAACGCCTCGCTCCACAATTACCATGTGCTCGCGCTGCCCGGAAACCACGCGCTCGCCCTGCCCGGAACTTGGGATAGATGGACGTGTTGTGTAGGGGAGAGCGGGGGAGACAGCGACGGGCCCAGCCCGCGTACTCCATCCCTCGCTCTCACGCCCGGAGCCCCCGCATGAAACGCCGCCACCCTCAGACCAGACTTGTCCTTTCCTCATTCTTGGCTCTAATTGCTCTCGCCATGACCGCGGCTCCCGCCCAGGCCGCTTACGTTCACCAGTCCGTTAAATCGTTCTCCCTTCCGGGTGTGACCCCCGGCTCCGGTCCGAGCGGAGTGGCGATAAACCAGAGCACCGGTGAGGTCTATGTCTCCGCTCCATACAACGGGGTCGTCGACGCTCTAGAAGCCTCCGGTGCTCCCGACCCCGTCCACCCTGAGCTGACCGAAGCAAACGGCACCACTCCTTATCCTTTCCTCATCCCGTTTGGCGGGGCCCTCGCCGTCGATAATTCCGGTGGGCCTCAGGAGGGCGACATATATGCAGTCGAACAAAACGGGACGGTCCTCCAGTTCGATTCGGCTGGCGCCCGCACCGCCCAACCCCCTATCTCTGCCGCCGACGTCCCCACGGAAGGTGCTTCGCAAAGCACCAAACTGCCTCCCGTCGTGAACAACGGAGGATTCAGCGCCAACGGGCTGGCCGTTGCCTCCAACGGCGACGTCTTCGTTTCCGACGGATCCAACAACGTGGTCGACGTTTTCGAACCTGACGGCACCTTCGTATTTCAGCTCGGTCGGGGTCATCTATCCGGCCCCGGCCAGATTGCCCTCGATCCATCCAACAATCTCTACGTCGCCGAGGGTCCCGGGGTTGTCGAGTTCGAACCGCTCGAACCCGAACCCGTCGGCTTTAGCAGCGGCTATAAGGTCTCCTCGATGGGCGCATTCGGTGCCGACGGCGTCGCTGTCGACACCGAAGGAAACGTCTTCGCCGACGAGGTCCCCAGCTACTACGGCATCTTCATCGCCGAGTTCCATTCCTCGGTTGGGATCGAAAACTTTGGCTTCGGAATTATCGAAAGTGGCGCCAACATCGCTGTCAACGATGCCAGCGGCAGTGTCTACGTCGCAGACTTTCCCGCGCTAAAGGTGCGCGTATTCGAACGTACCGAAGCTCCAAGCCCTCCCACTATTGTTGCTCCCATGATCGCAGCTACTTCTTCCGCGGCTCTGGCGCCGACCGAAACCGCCTTGAATGCCCAGATCATTCCTGGCTTTGGCGCCACCGTCTACCGCTTCCAGTACGGGATCACCAGCTCATACGGATCCAGCACCCCAATCAGTGAATCGATCGGCTCCGATGACTCTGACCACTCCGTAGTTTCCGATATTTCAGGCCTCAGCCCCGCCACCACATACCACTACCGTGCCGTCGCGATCAATTTCGCCGGCACCACCCACGGACCGGATCAGACTTTCACTACTCCAAACGAGCCTGAAGTCAGCGGCGCCAGCACCTCCAATATCACTCCCAACTCCGTGACGCTGCGAGCTGAAGTCAACCCAGAGTTCGCCGCCACCACCTACCAATTCCAATACGGAACCAGCACTTCCTATGGATCGAGCACCCCTGAGAGCTCCTCGGTCGGAGCTGACCACGTCGCTCACGCGGTCAGCGTTAATCTTTCCGGACTCGACCCCGCCACGAATTACCATTTCCGCATCGTCGCCACCAACCCCTTTGGCATTACCGACGGTCTCGACCAAGCCTTTTCCACCACCACCACCCCGCTGCCCACCAGCATTCCGCCGAAGCCGTGTCGAAAAGGCTGGACCAAAAAGCACGGCAAGTGCATCAAGAAATCTCACCTCAAGGCCAAGCACCACGGACGTGGGGGTAGGCGGTGAGGAGCGTTCGAGGGTGTGTCCCATTGGCGGCGATCGCGGTGCCCGTGCGCCTGGGCCGTTCCCGCTGGCGCCGACTGAACCACAGGGTGATCATTAGCATCGCCAGCCTGACAGCTCTATTTGCGAGTGCCCTTGTGTTCTCGACCGCACCTGCCCTTGCCTATACGCCCCGAACGTATGAATCCCAGCTCTCCTCCGGTCTCTTCGCGCCGGAAAACATTGCCATCGACTTGGCCGATCGCGTCTGGGTAACCGATAACAGCAGCGGGTTGATCTCTGAGTTCAACTCCGAGGGAGAAAAGCTACCTCCCCAGATCCACCAAGTCAGCCCTCGCGTCTACAGCGCCGCGGATGACCATTCCAACAACGACCTTTACGAAGCAAACAACTTCGAGAACTCGATCGAGGTCTATGGCCCTACCGGCGAACTCCTCAAATCGTTCGCCCCAGAAAGCGGCCACCTCACGATTGCCGCCGACAACTCCTCCGGTCCGACCGCGGGGAGGCTATATCTCGCCCACGGCATCGAATTCGGCGAAGGCACAAAGGTAGTAGAAAGGCTAAACGAAAACGGTGGCCCGGTTTCCTTTGAAGGCAGCGCGCTCTACATCAAAGGGAACAAACTGACCGGCACGCCGGCCGGTTCCTTCAAGAATCCGAATAGCGTCGCCGTCGGTCCAGAGGGTGAAATCTTCGTCGCCGAGGCAGGCGAAACGGTTGATGAGTTCGAACCGAGTGGGGTCTTCATGCGCGAAGTGACGGGCTCCGATGCACCGGGTGGTGGCTTCAGTCCGGGAAACATTGCGGTTGATCCCACCACAGGCGATCTCCTTGCCACCACAGGCAGCGTGATTGAGGAGTTCTCCCCGACTGGCAACTACCTAGGCCAGATCACAGGCGCCGAAACGCCGGCAGGTTCGTTTTCGGGTCTACGCGGTATCGCAGTTAACTCTGGCGGGTTCCTCTATGCCTCAGACGCCAATAAGGTCGACATTTTCAGTCCCAGTTTCGCTCTCCCAAAGGTGACCTATCCTGGAGTCTCAGAAGGAACCCAGACCTCCGTCACGCTCAACGCAAAAGTCAATCCTGACGGTGGCGGCGAAATCAAAGCCTGCGAGTTCGAATCCGTCGACGAAGCCGAATACAAGCCCGCTGCCGCCAACCCCTTCGCGGCTGGCCAAAGTATCCCCTGTTCCCAAACGCTTCCTTACTCCGGCTCCGGCCCAACCTCGGTCAGTGGCGAAATTTCCGGCATAACCCCTGGTACCACCTATTACTATCGCCTCGTCGTCGAAAACGCCAGCGGTCATACCAGAGAAGCACTCCCCCAGACCTTCAATCTTCGTGCTCCCTCGATCAGTGGCGTTTCCTCCGACAATCTCACCGAAACCACCGCTGAACTCACTGCCAATATCAACCCCGAGGGCGGCGAAACCACCTACCATTTCGAATACGGGTCAGCCACCAGCTACGGAAGCAATGTACCGGTTCCCGCCGCGAATATCGGCTCCTTCGAGGCCCTGCAGTCCGTCAGCGTCCACCTCACGAATCTGGAAAAGGGCGTCGTCTACCACTTCCGCCTGGTTGCCGAAAACTCCATCGGTGTCGTCACCAGCGAAGATCAGACCTTCAACTTCTTTCCGCCAAGTTGCCCCAACGCTACGCTTCGCCAGCAGTCGGGTACCGCATTCCTTCCTGATTGCCGCGCATACGAGCTCGTTTCTCCCGGCGACGCTGGCGGCACGATCCTTTTCCCCGAGGGCCCGCAATCCCCGGTCGCCACCGAACCTTCCCGCTTCGCGTTCGGCGGAATCCTCGGCGAAATCCCCGAAGCGGGTGGTGAACCTCCCTCTGTGCGCGGCGACCTCTACATCGCCACTCGTACCAATTCCGGATGGATCAGCCGCTATGTCGGGCCCCCCGGCCACGCAAACGCTGATAGCGGACGGCCCACCGAACGAAGATGGCTATATCCAAGATGTGCCCTCCGGCGTGCTCACCGATCTCAAAATGGACCAGTTCCTAGATTGGGACGACCCCTACAACGGTGTCGCCACCAGATGGTGAACCCCCGATCTCCTATGCCCCTTACCTTCGGGACTCCGAAGGCGGCTTCCTCGGCCGCCTTCCGACGAATCTCGGAGCAATTCCTGGAGGAGTAAAGGCTGGCGAACTGCTGGCCGGCGGGGTTAGATCGTCGCCCGAATTCAATCACTACTTCTTCTCCTCAACCGCCGATCTCGCTTTCGCACCAGGGGCCCTGACCCACGAACCCGGTTCAGCCTACGACGACAATCTTGAAGAAAACACGGTGACGCTTATCTCCAAGCTCGCCAGTGGCGCCCCGATCGAAGAAGGGGGCGGCGAATTCATCACCTTCCCAGGAGTGTCGACCGACGGCTCCCACATTCTCATGTCGACGGGATATTCGTGTTCTTACGAATGTAATCCAAATTACAATTACGGAGGCCGACCGCCACCTGTTCATGCGTGTGGATGGAGGCCCAGCCGGATTGACCTACGAAATTGCCCCAGGGCACGCGGTTCACTACGTGGGGATGACTGCTGACGGCTCAAAAGTCTACTTCACATCTGCCGAAAGGCTCACCCCCGAAGCTGAAGATTCGAGCACCAACCTCTACATGTGGTCTGAACAGGGAGAACTTGAAGGCGATCCCTTGACCCTCATCTCCAAGCCACGCGGCTCCACTGGGACCGGCACCCCAGTATGCCCTACCACTACTTGGACCACAGAATGTGGAGTGGTGCCCATCGTAAATGTGCCTTCGAAGTTCCTCAGCGACTCCATACTGCACGGCGGTCCCGGTGGGAATGGGCTTTCCGATAATGCCATCGCGGCTGAAAACGGCGACATTTACTTCATTTCACCTCAACAGCTCGACTGGGGCTAAGGGCATTCTCGGTCAGCAGAACCTCTACGACGATCGGGAAGGTCAAGTCCAGTACGTGACGACCTTTCCCACGGGTCCGTTTTGCGCAAGTAGTGGTGCCTGCAGCGAAGGTCCTTTGGTCAGGATCCAGGTTTCCGGCAATGACAGCCACATGGCGTTCCTCACCGCCAGCCAGATCACTTCTTACGATAACGCAGGCCATCTCGAGATGTACACCTACAATCCGACAAACGGGGACGTCCACTGTGTGTCGTGCCTTCCCGACGGTGCGCCGCCGACCTCTGACGTCGAAGCCAGCGACAACGGGCTATTCATGACCGAAGACGGCCGAACTTTCTTCAGCACCTCCGACCCGCTCGTCCCCCAGGATACCGACGGAATCCGCGATGTCTATGAGTACGTCGAAGGCCGTCCCCAGCTGATTTCCTCCGGCACCAGTGAACGAGAAATCGGAGTCGCCGTGGTCCACCCTCCGGGATTGGACAGGGCTGGCCTGAGCGGCGTCAGCGCCAACGGCACCGATGTCTACTTCTCAACCTTTGACACGCTTGTCCCCAGCGATCGCAACGGCAACGCCGCGCTTAAGTTCTATGACGCCCGGACCGACGGCGGTTTCGCCGAACAGCCTTCCGCTGCTCCGTGCGCGGCGGCCGATGAATGCGCAGGTCCAGGAAGCTCTCCGCCTCCAGCCAGCCAGAATGGCACCGCCGCCGCCCTCGGCGCCCTCGGTAATTTCCCGCCATCGTCCAGAGTCAAGCACGGCAAAAAGCATCACAAGCGGCACCTCCGTCACAAGCGCAAGGGGCACCGTAGTAGTAGCACTGATAGCGGGGCGCGCAGATGAGCCCCCGGCATAGCTTCATGATCACTCTCGCGCTTGGCGTATTCGGTTCCATTGCCGTAGCGAGCGGCGCGTCTGCCGCCCCACTTCCGATCCCTGTCGTTACCACTGGAACGGCCTCGAATATTCTTACCGGGAAAGTCCCTAGTGCCACTCTTTCCGGCGAAGTTGATCCAACCGGCGGTGAAGAAATCACCAAATGTGACGTCGAAATTCGGGGCGAACAGACACTTGAATTGTACGGTGTGAATTGGGAACAAGAACAATATCAGCACAACGTTGATGAACACACGGTTCCATGTACCCCTGCGCTACCTTACTTGGGCCCTACCGACGTCACTGCTAACGTCTCGGGTCTTCAGATCGGCACTGCATATGAATATAATTTCGTCGCTTCCAACTCGAGCCACACGTTTTACGGTGGGGTAAAGAGCTTTAGGATTCCCGGTCTGCCGATCGTCGTCTTTCACCCTTTGCCGTCCACGACTCAGGCAGGAGGCCACCCCAACATTAGGACCAAATTCATTTGGGCCAACCGCGAAACGTTGGCCTTTCCTAGTGACTGCGACTGTCAGGATGCACGAACTGTCACCAACCATTTGCCGGCTGGGGTGATTGGCAATCCGCACTCCGTTCCTTACTGTAGTACGGCCCAGCTGGGCACCTTCACCTGCCCACCTGACAGTCAGGTTGGAACAATCTGGACCCTTTTCCGCAGCGGTGATTTTTTCTCTCCCCTCTACAACATCGAACCCGACCCCGATCAGGCGGGGCTGCTCGGTTTCGAGTTCCCCTTTACCAATTCGCCAGCATTCCTTGGACTTAGCGCCAGGACCGGTAGCGATTATGGTCTCGATGCAACGCTTTCAAACGTCCCTCAGACGGTTCCACCCGAAGGCAGCATCGTCACTCTCTGGGGTGTTCCCGCCGACCCGAGCCACGATGCCTATCGCGTCGCGTTCGGATTTCATTGCGGTGATGAGGCGTCAGGGGAACCGCCCTTGGAAGAAGGAACGCGTCCACCGTGCCAGGGTGCTCCTCCGACGCCCTCTACCAGTCCCCGCATCCCCTTCCTTGAGAATCCGACCACATGCGGCGAAGCGCTCACTCCCGAACTCGAAGTCCTCGCCTATGACACTGGCATCAGCTTCGCCGATTCGCCTTACCCGGCGACAACCGGCTGCGATCAGCTCTCCTTCAATCCCTCTCTCTCAGCCCAGCCGACCACCACCGCAACCGACACCCCATCTGGGCTCGAAGTCAACCTCAGCGTCCCTCAACAACAGAGCCCCGAAGTTCCCTCCCCTTCGGAGATCCGCGCGGCCAGCATCAAGCTACCCAAGGGCTTCTCGATCAATACCGGCGCTGCCGACGGCAAGAGTGCTTGCGCCGATGTCGAAGCCAGGCTTGGCACCCCCAAGGAAGCTCAGTGCCCCGAAACCTCCAAGGTCGGCACGGTCACTCTCAACAGCTCCGCCCTCCCCGGTCCCATTCCCGGTTTCGTCTACCTGCTCGAACCGAAGGCCGGTGACCGCTATCGCATCCTGCTCTCCGCGAATGGCTTTGCCACCCACGTGAAGGTGGTCGGCTCCGTCACCCCCGATCCCACGACAGGTCAGCTCACGACCTCGTTCCCGAATCTGCCCGAGAGCCCCTTCACCGACTTCAACATCCACTACTTCGGCTCCGAAAGAGGCCTTCTCGCCACCCCGACCCAGTGCGGGACCTACCCGGTGGAAAGCAGTTTCACCCCCTGGGACTCCGCCTTGCCCGAACAGACATCCACCCAGCTTTTCACGCTAAGCTCTGGGCCAGGTGGCGCGCCCTGCCCTGGCTCCAGCCGACCATTTAACCCGGCCTTTCAGGCCTCCTCGGTCAACAGCACCGCCGCCGCTCACAGCCCCTTTTCGCTCGAAGTCACCCGTAGCGACGGTGATCAGAACCTAAGCTCGATCAACGTCACCACTCCGCCGGGATTCTCGGCCACCCTCAAGGGCATCCCCTACTGCTCTGAAGTCGCCCTGGCCGACGCGGCTGCCCCCAGCTACTCCGGCCTGCAACAGCAATCAAATCCGAGCTGCCCGCCGGCCTCCCAGATCGGCACCGCCACCGTCGGCGCCGGTGCCGGCAGCCACCCCGTTTACCTCTCCGGCCAGGTCTACCTCGCCGGCCCCTACAAGGGCGCCCCCTTGAGCCTCGCAGTGATAACCCCGGCGGTCTCGGGCCCTTATGACCTCGGCAGTGTCGTTGTGCGGGCAGCGATCAACGTTAATCCAGAAACGGCCCAGATCACCGCCGTCTCCGATTCCCTGCCCCAGATTTTCGAAGGGATCCCGCTCAGGCTGCGATCGGTGCTGGTCAACCTCAACCGCCCTAACTTCACCCTCAACCCGACCAACTGCGATCCTCTCGCGGTCAATACCCAGATCTTCGGCTCCGAAGGCGTCGTCGCTTCTCCGTCAGAACACTTCCAGGCCGCTAACTGCCGCACGCTTCCCTTCGCTCCCAAGCTCAATTTGAAGCTTACAGGCGGAGTTCATCGTCGTGGGCATCCCGCGATTCAAGCCACGCTTCAGACAAACCCCGGCGAAGCGAACCCGAGCAGCGTTTCCGTAACTCTCCCCTCGGGCGAGCTTCTCGATAACGCGCATATTGGAACGGTCTGCACCAAACCTCAGTTCGCTCAAAACGCCTGTCCCGCCGGTTCGCTGGTCGGCGATGCCGAAGTCGCCACACCGCTTCTTGATCAGCCGCTCACGGGCCCCGTCTACCTACGTTCTTCCAGCCACGGCCTGCCCGATCTGGCGATCGACCTGCACGGCCAGATTCCGATCACGGTGATCGGTCAGGTCAGCTCGGTAGATGCCGGGCTGCGCACGACCTTTCCGACGATCCCCGACGTGCCGGTCGGCCGTTTCACCGTCAACTTCCTCGGCGGCAACAAGGGTCTCGTCCAAAACAGTGAAACCCTCTGTGGTGCCCGTAAGAAGGCGACGGTTCAGATGGCGGGCCAGAACGGCAGGACCAGCTCTCAGCGTTCTGAACTCCAGGTCTCCTGTGGCAAGGGCAGCGAAGCTCGCAGAGCACACAGAGCACACAACAAACGGAAAGCCCTCCGATGATTTGGTCAGTTGGAATCACAGGCGGTCTCCGAGCACCACTTTTAATGGACGACGCCGGCCGCTGTGCCACGACGAGCCCGCCGTACCGGTCTCCGTGGCGATTCCTCCGGCCCTTCCTATCCTTGGTCGCGGCGCTTGCCCTCACATTGCTTTGGGCGAGCGCCGCCGAAGCCGCCTCTGGACAGCATGTCCTGGTCTCCTCGTTCGGCAGCGGAACTCTCACAAACCCTCAGGGCATCGCGGTGGATAACTCCTCAGGCGTGTCCTCTGGCGACGTGTATGTGGCCAGCCCCGGCTCGACTCCTCCGGTTATCGACAAGTTCGGCCCGACTGGAAACCTCCTGGGCACGATCGGTGCCGCCAACCTAGCCGATTGCGCCGGGGCCCACGATTTCACGAATCCCGGCGGGGTCGCGGTCGATTCCGTCACCGGTAACGTCTACGTCACCGATCCGAGCGCCGACGAGGTGACCGCCTTCAACCCCACCGGCGCCTGCCTTTTCCAGATCGCGGTCGGTAGCGAACCGTTCGGAGTCGCCATCGATCCGTCCCACGGGTCAGAAGGCACACTCTACGTCGGCAGCAACGAAGGTCTGCCGATTCAGAGCTTCAATGCCGCAACCGGCACTCTGATCTCGAATCACCTCGTCGAAGCGGCGAATCAGGTCGATACCCTTGCCGTCAACCCGGCCGGCGACATATTCCGGGATCGCTTCGGCGTCCAGGAGTACGAACCAAATGGTGATTGCGTGAACAACTGTGAAGACGTCCTCGAAAGCTCGTATTCGGGTGCACTCGCGATCGACCCCGCCAACGGCAATGTCTTTGTTTCCGAAACTGTCTACGGTGGCGCGGCTCACCCTCAAATCGGTGAGTACGCGCCCGACGCACGTACGCCGGAGGTGATCTTCGGAAGCGGAGAAATCAAGCCGAACGTCGGTGTCAGCGGCCTCGCCGTGAATGCAGCGAGCGGGCGGATCTATGCCGCCGACAATTCTGACGGCTTGGTCGACGTTTTCGGCCCGCCGGTCACGACCCCCGGTGTCGCGACCGAACCTCCGATCAACCTGGCCCGAACCTCGGCGACGCTCAGCGGTCACGTCGATCCTGAAACTTCCCACGGCGGTGGCGAAATCGTGGGTTGCCACTTCGAATACGTAGATCAGGCGGAATTCGAAGCACATGAATCTGAATTCGATTACCACGAATATACCGGTGTCTCAACTATCGCATGTTCGGAAACGCATTTCTCGGAACCCAAAGCGGTCACCGCCAACCTCAACGGCCTCACGCCGCAGGCCACCTATCACTACCGCCTCGACGCGACCAACGAATGCGAAGTCGGAACGGAATGCACAACCTACGGTGCCGTTGAAACGCTCCAACGCGCTGCCCGCAGTTACCGGCGTAACAGCTCAGCCAGCCCAGCTGATCGAACCCAGGAGCGCAACGTTGGTCGGCTCCTTCGATGGAAATGGCGAAGACACGCATTACTACTTTGAGTGGGGGACCGAAGAAGGGAACTTCACTCAAAAGATGCCGCTGCCCCCGGCAGATGCAGGCTCTCCCCCGGGTCCGGGTCCGTCGGAAGTGTCACTCGACCTTACAGAATTGTCCCCAGGCAAGGTCTACTACTATCGAGTTATCGCCAGCAATAGTTTTGGAACTACGGTTTCAAACGAAGAACGTGTAACCACTCCCCCTGCGCCGCCGACTGTTAAAGGGTCGGTCAGCAGTATTCATTCTGAAAGCGCCGTGCTTGACGCTCAGGTCAACCCGGAAGGAGGCGCTACCAAATATCACTTTGAATTTGGTTTGCAGGAATGTGCGACCGGACCTTGCGAAAGTACCCCGGTGGAAGAACTTGAAGCGGGAGTCCGAAACGTAGGCGTCGTTGCCCATATTGAAGGCCTCACTCCGGGTATCCACCTATCACTTCCGAGTCGTCGCCACGAACGCGACCGAAACCACTGACGGACTCGATCAAACTTTCACCACCTTCCCCTCCATATCGAAGCTCAACGAAGGCTGCACCAACTCGCTCGCCCGCCAGCAGACCGGCGCCGCTCTGCTGCTCGACTGCCGCGCCTATGAGCTGGTCTCCGCCACGAAACACCGGCGGCTATAACGTCTCCTCGGACCTCTCCGAAGGACAGCAAGCTCCCTTTGGGGGCTATCCGGAAGCAGAGGCCCCCTCTGCTAAGGATGCGAGCGCTCGGGTTCTCTACTCGGTAGAAAGCGGCGCCATCCCTGGGACCGACCACCCCACCAACAAAGGCTCCGACCCCTACGTCGCCACCCGAGGCGAAAACGGCTGGAGTACCGAATACGTCGGCATGCCGGCCAACGACCCGTTCTCCGCCGAACCCTTCTCCTCGGTCCCCTCGGGCGCCAACGCCGGCCTTGAAACCTTCGCCTTCGGCGCCCCGGGCGGCTGCTCGCCCTGCTTTGAAGGTGGCTACACCGGGATCCCCGTTCGCCTCCCCGATGGAGAATTGGTCCAGGGGATGGCCGGCTCGCTCAACCCGGGCCCCTCGGCCAAACCCGCCGGCTTGATCACCGAAGATCTCTCCGCCAACGGCGAACACTTCGTCTTCGGCTCGACCTCTCAGTTTGAGCCCGAAGGCAACAAAAACGGCGAAATCTCGATCTATGACCGAAACCTGAAGAGCGGAGAGACCCACGTCGTCTCCTTCACCCCCGCCGCCGAAGACCCCCCCGGGCAGCCCCTCCCCTGTGAGATGAACTGCGCAACCGACGGGATCGCCGAGCTCGGGATCTCCGCCGATGGCTCCCACATCCTGCTCGGCGAGCTGGACAAAGAAGCAGAAGGCGCCAAGCTCTATCACCTCTACATGAACGTCGGTGACTCGATCCGCACGATCGACCTCACCCCCGGTGCCAGCGAAGGCGTTCGCTTTGACGGCATGACCTCAGACGGCAAGAAGGTCTTCTTCTCCTCAACCGAGCACCTCACGGGCGTTGACGAACAGCACAGCGGCGCCGACATCTACATGTGGGAAGAAGGCAGCCCGCTGACCCTGGTCTCGACCGGCACCGAAGGCGATGCCTCCTCCTGTGATCCCGCCGCCAACACCGAACACCTGCACTGGAACACGAATGGCTCAGCCGAAAACTGCGGCGACGTCGCGATCGGCGGCGGCGGCGGGGTGGCATCGGGCGACGGCACCTTCTACTTCCTCTCCCCAAGCCTCCTCGACGGCTCCGAAGAACCAGCCGACGGGGTCAAGAACGCCCCCAACCTCTACGTCGTTCGCCCCGGGCAGGCGCGCACTTCGTCGCGACGCTGGAGTCGACCCTCACCGGGCCGCTGCTGTCAAAGCATCCCCTGCAGCGCAGCTTCGGATCCTTTGCCAGTCCCGAATTCGTCGCCGCGGATCCCTCCAATGGGGATGTCTACGTCGCCGATACGGCCACCAACACGATTTCTAAGTTTGACTCAGCTGGCAACCTTGAAACGAGTTGGCGCGATAACGGAAAGCTTTCGGTTGGAGGAATCATTGGTATCGCGACTGACCCCTCAAACGGTGACCTATATATCGGGGAAGGGGGCGAAATCAAGGAGTTCACTCCGACCGGCACCGTGATCAGGAACTTCCCCAACGGGACTTATGGCTACGCCCACGGAATTGCCGTCGATGCCTGCCGGAAACGTCTATGTATATGACAGCTTCTATCACTACATAGAAAAACTCAGCAGCACGGGAGAAAGTCTGAGGTCATTCTCCAACATCAATGCAACAGGCATTGCGGTCGATCCCTCAAACGGTGACCTCTACCTGGACGAAGGAGGGAACTCCCTCGTTCGTTACTCCTTCAATGGATCCGGAGAAGCTGATCGGCACAAAGACCATTACTTCTGAAATCTCCAATGCCACAGGCTTGGCAGTTGACACCTCACACAATATCTACGTTGATGAGGGCAGCCAGGTCCTTGAGCTCAATTCCTCGGGTGAAGAAGTGAGCGTTCAGCTCGGCACGGGGCTTCTGCATGGCTCGGCCGCCGTCGCCGCAGGCCCCGCCGGTGAAGTCTATGTGGCCAACCCCAGCCACTCCAATCTTGTCGAGTTCGGTCCCCCCGAAGGGAATCCAAATCCGAAGACAGACAACCCCGCGGTGGTCGACGCGCTGAGTGAGCCCGAATCTCGCCACAGCGCCGACTTCCAGCTCACCCCCTCCGGCCAGTTCGCTGCCTTCACCACGACCCTGCCGCTCACCGGCGCCGAAAACGCCCGCTTCCCGGAGGTCTTTCGCTACGACGCGGCCACCGAAAAGCTCGACTGCGTCTCCTGCAATCCATCGGGAGCTGAAGCGACGAGCGGCGCCTCGCTGGCGGCAAACGGCTCCAGCCTCACCGAAGCGGGCCAGGTCTTCTTCAACTCTGAAGAAGCGCTGGCGCTGCCTGACTCCGACAACCTAACCGACGTCTATGAGTGGGAGCCCCAGGGAGTTGGGACCTGTAGCTCCGAAAACCCCAACTTCAGCAAGGGTTCCGGTGATTGCGTTGGCCTGATCTCCAGCGGCACGAGTCCCTTCAACTCGAAGCTGCTCGGGGTCAGCCTGAACGGCACCGACGCCTACTTCTTCACCCGCGACAGCCTGGCCCCACAAGACGAAAACGGAGAGCTGGTCAAGGTCTATGACGCCCGCGAAAACGGTGGCTTCTTCGTCACCCCCGAACCGCCGCCGTGTCGCTCCTCCGATGAGTGCCACGGGGCCGGCAGCTCTCCACCGCCACCACCGGAATTTCACCGCAACCCCGGCACGGGCGGAAACGAAGTCGAAACCAAGAGCAACAAATGCGCCGCCGGTTTGGTCAAGAAGTCCGGCAAATGCGAGAAAAAGCCGAAGCATCACAGGCGGGCAAAGCACCACAGACGAGGCCACGGCAAGCGCGGAGGTAAAAAATGAAGCCACTCCGTGCTGACGATGTATGCAGAGGAGGTGCTTGGTCCTTGGCCAGCATATTCCCTCGGTTCCCTTCTTCCGTGGCGAGTACGCAGGGAGTGGGGACCCCGGTAGCAGCGCTACCCCTGCCAGGCAGGGTGAAGGATCGCGTGACGGGCCCGAGCCGGCAAGCCCTGGGATCTGACTCCTCCGCGCTGCGTGCGAGACGAGCGGTACTAATCCCTTTCCTCGTCGCGGTCGCGGTGGCTCTCGCCGCCTGGACTCCCGCCACTGCCAGAGCGAATGAGGGCATCGCTGCCTTCAACACAACCATGTCGACCAATCTTGCCGGTGCTCACCCCAACCTGGAAACCTTCTTCGAACTCGAAAAACCAGGTCAGCCCGAAGCCGCCCAGAACGTGATCTTCAACGCTCCGGAGGGAGTCTTCGGTAACCCCAACGCGATCGCCCAGTGCACCTCGGTGCAATTTGCGCTCGATGAATGCTCGCCAGACTCCCAAGCCGGCCTGGTCACGATATACGCCAATTACGAAGGCGATACCAAAAGCCTTCTTGGCACCGCACCGATCTATGACGTTGTGCCCGGGCCCGGCCAGACCGCGCTCTTCGCCCTCGTCGTCCCCACGGTCGACATCCCGATCCAGATCCCGGTTGCCGTGCGCACCGGGACTGACTACGGGCTGCGCTTCACCGTCTCCAACATCACCCAGCTGATCCCGCTCGCCGCTTCCAACCTGACCTTCTGGGGATTTCCCGCCAGCCCCGAACACAGCACCCAGCGCTTCGGCAAAGGCAGCGAAGGCGATCCGCCTGGCTGTCCCGGCCTCGCCGGTACCGCCTGCCTCAGCGGCGAAATCACGCCTTCGGTCGCGAACAACCCGCTGACCGACAACCCGACCACCTGTAGCGGGCAGCCACTGGACACCAGCCTCGAAGTCGAGACCTACGCCGACCCCGAAAACCCCTCAAGCGCGACCAGTAGCTACCCACCGATCGCTGAATGCTACCGCGAGGATTTTAAACCGGTCCTCTATGGCGATCCCACTAGCGAAGCCACCGACTCTGCTGCGGGCCTGGACATCGTGCTCAGCGATCCCCAATTCGAGGGCCAGACCGCCTCTCCCTCCGAGCTCAAATCGGCGACCGTCACCCTGCCTCCGGGCCTCACGATCAATCCCGACGCAGCCGACGGCCAAAGCGACTGCCGCGACGAACAGGCAAACTTCGGCTCCGAGGGTCCGGACAACTGCCCTGACAACGCCAAGATTGGCACCTTCAAGATCGGCACCCCTGCGCTCGCCGGTCCCCTCGAAGGCTCCGTCTATATCGGCGAACCCAAGCCCGGCGAACAGTACCGCCTCTTCCTGATTGCTTCCGGCTTTGGCCTGAACGTCAAGCTGATCGGTTCGTTCAAACCCAACCCCGAAACCGGCCAGCTGACCGTCTACTTCGAAAACCTACCTCAGGCTCCATTCGCCGAATTCGCCATGCATCTGTTCTCTGGCGAACGCGCCCTGATGGCGACCCCAACCGCCTGCACGATTTACACCACCACCGCCGTTTTTCACCCCTGGGACGCGGTGTTGCCCTACCAGGAATCCCGCCAGATCTTCGGCCTTGCGACCGGCCCGCACGGCGCCGAATGTCCAGGCCAGATCCGCCCCTTCACTCCGAGCCTGGAAGCGGGGACCACAAATCCGACAGCAGGGGCCTTCAGCTCCTTCACCCTTAAGCTGGACCGCGAAGACGGCGATCAGTACCTCGGCAAGCTCAACTTCACGATGCCGCCCGGCCTGACCGCGAACCTGCACGGGGTCACCTACTGTCCCGACGCGTCGATCGCAGCGGCCGCTGCTACCGCGGGGAAAACCGAGCAACTCGACCCCAGCTGTCCGGCTTCTTCTCAGATTGGCACCTCAAACGTCGCCGCCGGCCCCGGCAGCCACCCTTTTCACGCGGAAGGAAAGATCTATCTCGCGGGCCCCTTCCAGGGGGCTCCACTCAGCCTCGTCGCGATCACCCCGGCCCTCGCCGGTCCCTATGACTACGGCACCGTCGTCGTCCATGTCGCCCTCCACATCGACCCCCGCGATGCCCACGTGATCGCCGACTCTGAAACCGTGCCCTCGATTATCGGGGGCATTCCCCTCCGCCTGCGCTCGATCCAGGTCAACATCAATAAGCCCAACTTCATGATCAACCCGACCAACTGCTCTCCCTTCTCGGTCGGCTCCGAAGGGGTCGGCGATCAGGGTACGGCGGTCGCCTTTTCTTCCTACTTCCATGCGGTCAACTGTTCAGCGCTCGAATTCGAGCCAAGAATGTCGATCACCCAGTTGGGCGGCCACAAGTCCACGGCCCGCAGCAAGGACCCGAGCCTGGCGATCGAACTGAACACCCGCCCCGGAGACGCCAACATCAAATCGCTGACGGTCACCTTGCCGAAAGCCTTTGAGATCGACCAGCGCCACCTCGGCAACATCTGCGATCGCTCAGAACTTGCCTCTGACCAGTGCGCCGGTCGCCAGCCGATCGGTGAAGCAATCACCGAAACCCCGCTCCTGGAAAAACCCCTCAAGGGCCCCGTCTATGCGGTCTCCGGTTTCGGCCTCCTGCCCCACCTCGCCTTCATCCTTGGCGGCCAGGTGACGCTGATGCCAGAGGCCGAATCCTCCTCAGTCCAAGACGGCCGCCTAAAGACCGTCGTCCCGGTCATCCCCGACGCCCCGATCGGACACTTCCGCTTCACCCTCTTCGGAGGCTCGCAGGGCTACCTCTCAAACACCCAGAGCCTCTGCAGCGAGCCCACCATCTCAACAGTCGAATTCAGCGGCCAAAACGGCAAGACCCTGACCCAGCAGGTGAAGACAAAGACCGCGTGTAAGGCGAAGAAGACGAGGCGGGCCAACCGAACTCGCCGCGCCCACCGCTGAGTTATTTGTCATTTACCCTATCCAGTCACTCGAGAGCAAACCCGACGCAATGCCAGTGACGGCTGAGACTAACCGTGTCATCGCCGGCCGTCGGGATCTCGATCATCGATACGCAGATGCTGGCCACCTCCTCGGCTTGTCTGAGCTGGAGCGCCAGATCATCGGCGAGGTCGAAGATGGCGCCACCCAACGCGCGGGAGTGGATAGAGCATGGGATGTGGTCGCCGTCGACGGACGGCAAGCGGACCGGATCAAATTCCTAACTATCGACTCCGACCACACCTCAACCAAAAGCCTCCTCTCCCATCCGCGTTGGTCTAATTCGTGCTCGGAATTTTCGGCCCAATCCCGGTCGCCCATGCCTCTCGATAGGCGAGCGAAACTGTGCCTCGGTCGCGGTTCATACCCTCCCCTCAGGCATCGCGCCCGGCTCTGCTTGAGCAGACTGTCGTCGTTCCCATCCCTGGCCGGACGGCGGCAAACGGAGCATCCCGACTTTCCCTGGTCGGGATGCGCCACCACAGTACCCGAAGCGGTCGCAGCCCTGGAGATCTCTTCTGCCTCCAAGGCCGGCCCGCAAAGGCGCAGTCGTCCCCGGGCGCCAGTGGGGCCGTCCCAGCCCCGGCGCCCGGGGCCTCTGCTTCCCCGGAAGCCGAGTGCCGAGCGATCATGATCGAAGCCGCTGGAGCGCTTGAAGGATGAGAATCACCGCCCCGCTGCAGATCCGTGTCGGCGCCCTCGTGCCGTGGGGCGAGCCGGGCAGGTAAGAGAGCAGGTAGCGCTCCTTCCGGATGGGCTCCCTTGCACTTCTCATATGGCTCTGCTGAGATAGTCTGCCCCCGCCGGGGCAACCTGGCAAATGGGATGAAAGTTGAGGCAGACCCGTCGGTCACAATGCCTCGGGAAGGCGGGAGCAGCTTTCGCTCGGGCGCCCGTGTCGACACGGTACTCCGGTGGCCATTCCCGATGAGCCGGCGCCGCGCTCTCGTCGTGCTCCTCGCGACCCTGGTCGCTGTCGCTGTCCTTGGCATCATCGGCCTCGGCGTCGAGCGCGATCTGCAACCGACCTCGCTCGCGATCTCCGGCACCCCTTCATCGCGCGGCGAAGCGCTGGCCCGCGCTGATTTCGGCGAATCGGTGCCCTTCGCGGTTCTGTTGCGGGGCCCGGCGGCGGCTATCGAGCGCCAGGGTCCGCGCCTGGTCGCGGCGCTGCGCCGTGACCGCGCCGCCACAACCATCTCCCCCTGGGACCGCGCCGCGCCAGCTGCCTTGCGCCCGGGTCCGGATCGCGCCCTCATCCTCGTTGACTTCCACCGGCCACTCGCCGCGGTCATCCGCGACACCGTGCCGGCACTCGAACGCACCCTCGCTGTCCACATCCACTCACCCGTGAGGGCGACCCAGTCCGGATTCGCCACGATCTCTCGTGCGCTTCAGCAGGAATCACTGAGCGCCTCCGAGCACGCAGAGCTGCTTGCCGCGCCACTTTTGATAATCGTCTTGCTTTTGGTTTTCCGCTCCGTCGCCGCCGCCGCGATCCCGCTGGTCCTCGGTGCGATGACCGTCCTCGCCGGCCGCGGCATCCTCGTCTTCCTCAGCTCCTTCATGCGGATCGACGCCCTCTCCCTGGTTGTCTGCACGATGATGGGCTTGGCGCTCGGCGTCGATTACTCCCTATTCATCGTTTCACGCTTCCGCGAGGAGCTGGCGGCCGGGCACGAGCCGCAGGCCGCTGCGCTTCGCAGCCGCCGCACCGCGGGGCGCACCGTCGCCTTCGCAGGATCCACCCTCTTCGTCTCACTCTTTGTCTCCGCATTTCTGCAGCCGGGCACACTGTTGGTTTCGCTCGCCACCGCTCTGGTCCTCGTCACCGCGATCAGCGTCGCCCTCGCCTGGGGGGCACTGCCCGCCCTGCTCGCTCTGCTCGGCCCTCGCATCAATTCCGGCCGCATCGCCAGTCGCTCTGGGAGCGCTCCAGGCTCAACGTCGCGGCGAGCTGCCGCGGCGGCGGCCACTGCCCTGCGCCGCCCCGCCATCGCCGCGGCGGCGATCGCGGTCTCCCTGGCGCTGCTGGCCTCGCCTGCGCTCGCGTTCAACACCGGCTCACCGGGGGTCGATGAGCTCTCGGCTTCGAGTCCCGCCCGCCGCAGTGCCGAAGCGATTGCCCGCGCCGTCGGCCCCGGCTGGGAGGCACCCTTCATCCTGGTCGCCTCCGCGCGGGAGGGGCCAATCACAACGCCGCGGCGCCTCGCGCTGCTGTCACGCTGGCAGCGCCGGATTGCTGCCGAACCGGGTGTGGGTACCGTGATCGGCCTCGCCCCGCTTGCTCGCGCAGCCCACGCTCTGCGGGGACTGGGGGCCCTCAACTCGGCCGGTCAGACCGACGCGCTCCAGCTGGCGCGGCTTGGCCCCGACCTGCGCCGCGCCGCGGCCGGGGTCGAGCGCCTCCGGGGTGGGCTCTCACAGGCCAGCGCCGGCAGCGGCCTGCTTGGAGACGGCTCGGCGCGCGCGCGGCAGGGCGCCGCGTTGCTCGCTGCCGGGCTCGGCCGCGCCTCGGCGGGGGGAGAACGTTCCGGTTCCGCGCTCGCCCATGCCGCCGCCGGTGCCGGGCAGCTAGCCGGAGGGCAGCGCGAGGCATCTGGCCTGGCCTTCAACCTCACCCACGGTCTGGGCTCATTGCTACCCAGCTTCCAAGCCAATGGGCTCCAGCGTTCCAGGCGGCTGGCGCGCGAACTGGAAATCTCCGCCAGGAACGATCCTTCTCTGCGCCCGCAGGCCGAACAGGCCACGATCGTCGCTCGCGAGCTCGAATCCACCAGCGAAGAGCTCCACCGCCTGCGCGAGGTCGGCGGTGCCCTCGAAGGTGGCCTGGGCCGGCTCTCCGGGGGTGGTCGGCACCTCGCAAGCGGCATTGGGCGCCTCGCCGCTGGCGCGGGGACCCTCAGGAGCGGCCTCGACCGCCTCGGCACGGGAGCTGGCCGTCTCGTCACGGGCCTGGGCGCGCTCGAAAGCGGTACTGGCTCCCTTCAGCGCGGCCTCGCCGGCGGATATCGGCACTCCTACCCGCTCCAGGCTGGTCTACGGCGCGCGGCCGCCTCCGCGTCTCCGCTGCAGCGTGAGGCCACTCAGTTGCACCGCCTTTCGCCGGGCTTCTTTCGTTCGGGCTATCTGACCCTGGCGGCGATCGATGGCGCCTCATCCGCCCGCCGCGCTCTTGCCGGAGAGGCGATCGACCTCTCCCACGGCGGCCAGGCAGCACGTCTGCTGATCATCCCCACCGCCGGCTTCGACACTGTCGGCTCCCGCAAGGTCGGCTCACGACTGCTCGCCGATGCCGCGGCGCTGGGCCGGATCGGTGGCATGCGCACCGGCGTCAGCGGCGGCGCTGCCACGCTCAACGACTATGCCGCTGCCACCAAGGCGCGACTTCCATTGGTGATCGGCACGATTGTTGCGATCACCTTCCTGATGCTTGTCGCGATCCTGCGCGCACCGTTGCTAGCCGCGCTTACCGTCGCCCTCAACCTGGTCTCGGTAGGCGCGGCGATCGGCGTTGTCTCACTCGTCTGCAAGCTTCCCGCCGGCTTTCCGCTGGGCGGCCACCCCTACATCGACACCGTTGGTGCAGCTGCGATCTTCGGCGTCACCTTCGGCCTCTCGATCGATTACGCGGTGTTCTTGCTGGCGCGGATCCGTGAGCGCTACGAGGCTGAGGGCGATAACGCCGCTGCGATCACCTACGGTCTCGAGAAGACAGCAGGTGTAATAACCGGTGCAGCGGCAATCATGGCCGCCGTCTTCATCTCCTTCGCCACCGCGCCCGTAGCCACCGTGAGCCAGATGGGGGTCGGGCTGACCGGTTGCGGTCCTGCTCGATGCAACCGTGGTGCGTATCGTCTTGTTGCCGGCGCTAATGCTGCTCCTGGGCGATCGGGTCTGGAGCGTGCCACCGCTACTTGACCGGGTACTTCCGCGTTTAAACGTGCATGGGATTGACAGTGAGCCGACCGAGGCGGGAGCATGAGGAAAACGGCCGACAACCAGGGGAGCAAATCAATGAATCGCCTTGCCGCGCGAATTGGGGTCGCGGCGCTCGCAATGGCATCACTCCTCACCGGTGTCGCCGCCGCCGAAGAAGCGCCCCTCCCCAGCCGCGCTGAATACGTAGCGAGCCTGGAGCGGATCTGCAGGCCGCGGTCGCTGGCCACCAAGCGAGCAGTGCAGGGGATGCGCGCCGACCTTCGCGCTGAACGCCTGGCGCTCGCCGCCACCAAGTTCTCCCAGGCCTCCCGCCTCTTCGCGGCTACCGTGCGCGAAATTTCACCGCTGCCGCGTCCTCTTGCCGATCGCGTCACCCTCGCGCGCTGGTTTGGCTACCTTGCCCAGGAGGAGTCAAACCTGCGGCGGATCGTTGCAGTCCTTCGCGCCAACCGCCCGTCGCCTTCCAGCACGCCTCGGCCCGTTTCGTGAAGAGCGGCGAAAGCGCAGACAACGTCGTCCTTGCCTATGGCTTCAACTACTGTTACTTCAAGCTGTCGCGCTTCGAATAGGCCCACCCGGTGCAGCCCTTTTGCTTCCAGCCGCCGTAGCACGAGGGTGCTAGCGGCCCGCCTCGCCGCGGCGACCGCCGTTGCCGCTTCTTGCCGCGGCGACCGCCGTCGCACTTCTGCCCGCTCCCGCCGGCGCCAGGCGTGCTCAGATGGGTCCTTGATCGTCTCCCTCGACGCTAGCTTCGCCCCGCACCGGCTACCCCGTCATCGCCTGGCGCCGGTTTCAATCAGCGTCTCCGGGCTGCTCCGCACCGACGACGGCTCACCGCTGCCGCGTCTGCGGGGCATCGAACTGGCCCTGGCCACGGGAAGCAGTCGGCTCGACATCCTCGGATTACCGGTCTGCCCCCGCCGCCGGCTGCTCAGTGCCACCGAGCACCAGGCGCTGCAGCGTTGCGCCGGCGCCCTCGTCGGCCGCGGCGGCCTGCGCGCTGCCGTCGACTTTCCCGGCCAGCCTTCGTTTCCCCTGCTCGCCTCCCTGCTCGCATTCAACGGCGGACCACGCGGTGCTCGCGCGGCGGTCTGGTTGTTGGCCTTCTCTTCGGACCCGCCCGCCTCCTTCGTTGTGCCCGTCTTCATCCGCCATCTGCCAGGCCCCTTGGGTACCACCCTGACCGGCGTGTTCCCCCCCTCGCTCGGTCCATGGCCGCACGTCAGCGCTTTCAATATCACCTTTGACCGTCGCTTCTCCTATCGCGGCACCACCCACAACTACGTGCGCGCCTCCTGCCCGGTGCCGCCGCGCTTCACCGGTGGGCTCTTGCCGTTTGCCCGTGCCAGGTATTTCTTTGACTCTGGCCCCACCGTCACGACCACGGTCGCCCGCACCTGCCACGTCCGCTGAGTGGGCGGTCGGACGAATGGCTCAGCTGGCGAGTGCATCGGCGCTCAGCCGACGGCGGCGAGCACGCAGGGCAGTTCCAGGTCTGCCCTGGCGCAGCCTGTGTACGGTGAGCGTCGAGCGCGCCGACGGCCCGAGCGCATCCAGCACCGCAGCGGCCGTCACCCTTCGCTCTCCGAGCCAGGCGGCGGGCTGTGCCAGGTAGTAGCCGCCCATCGCCGCCAGAATAAGCTCGTGCTGCGGGGCCGCGGCGAGCTTGCTGACCCCCGCGCGGGCACGGGTGGCGATCTCGGCAAGTCGCTCGGCGGCTGCCTCGGGCGAGCGGTAGCGCTCGATGTGGCGCTGCTGTGAGGGGTCCTCGTCAAGGTCGACCAAGCTGTCGAGCAGGGTGTTCAGCGCATTGACCCACGGGAAGTAGGCGCTCTCCACGGCAAGGAAGTCGACCTCCGTGACACTCGGCTCCGCGGCGAGCGCGGCGAGCGCGCCCAGCGCTGGGGTCGAGGCCCCGGCGGCGAACAGCTCCCACCACTGCAACTCCCCCTCAAGTCCCGATGCCCGTGCCGCTGCAGCCGCCCAACTTGCCATCTGGCGTTCCTCTGTGTCGAGCGGCAGCGAGTGGTTCATCGCCTGGGATTCGGCCCCGAGTTTGGCACGCCGCCGCAACGTTGCCACGGCGCTTGAGTAGGACGGCAGCCTGCTGAGGCTGCTGCGGCAGGCCTCGACAAGGGCAACGAGGTACTCGTGATCGGCGCGCTGCTCGGTCTGTTCGCGGTAGGTCTCGAGCGAGATATCCTTGTCGACGGCGACCTCGAGGGCCCCGTTCAGCTTCAACCTCTCTGGGTGGGAGTGATTCGGGCGCTCGGTGACATTGTCGAGGTAATCGAGAGCCGTTTGGTAGGAGACCACGGCTCGAATAACTGCCCGGCGCCTTGGCCGTGGCGCGAGCACCGCGAATGCTGCCAGCCCCTCGGCGTTGCCACTCTTGATTTGTAGGGCGAGCAACGCATCACGGCGCAGCGCCGGCTCTGGGATCGCCTCCGCCCGCCTGCGCCACTCGCGCAGCTCCTGCCGTACGAACGGGAAGACCTCAATCCAGTAGCAACTGGCGGCCCTGGTGAACGTCGCCGTTCGCCTCGTCGTGGCGATGACCATGGCTTGAATCTTATGGCTTCACAGGGGGTCTTGCCATTGTCCACCGCCGGGAATCGCTGTATACATACGTCGAGTTTGCCGACCATGGCCAAGCCCGACCCAGCCGACGATCGCGCCCGCCTGCGCGAGGCGCTGCTTGACCTCAGCCTCCGTCGCGGCTACCCCGACTTCGACCTCGACGCTCTGCTCGAGCGCGCCGCGGTCGACCGCGATGACTTTCGCAATTACTTCAGCGACCTAGATGACTGCTTCTGCGCGATTCTCGCCGAGACCTACGAGGAATTCTTCGCCTACGCCCAGCGATCCGTCGCCGGCGTCGAAGGCTGGCGCGACCGCATCCGCGCCACCGCCTACGCGATGCTGCGCTTTCTGTTGCGCGATGAGCGCGTCGCTCACCTCGGCGCTGTCGACGCGGGTAGGGGAGGTGAGCGGGCGCGATTGCTGTTCGTCGAAACTTTCGAGCGCCTCGTCGATCTGATCGACGAGGGGCGAAGCGAGACCGCCGACCCCGACTCGATCACCCGTGCAACCGCGGTCGGCGTTGGCGGCGTCATCTTCGCGCGCGTGCAGGAGGCCGTGGCAGGCGGCGAACTGGAGCTCGGCGAGGAGGAGCTGCCGCAGCTGATGTATGCGGCAGTCTTTCCCTACCTCGGCGCCGCGGCCGCCGAGCAGGAGCTTCACATCCCGCCACCGCCCGATCCCGCGGCGCCAAAGGGCTAGGCCCGATCGATTCGGCCGCTCAGGGCCGGCGGTTGGCCACCGCGCAGGCCTCCTCGGGGCCGACGAAGGGAGCGAGGGTGATGTAGATGGCGAGCGGGATGTCTTCGGGGAGGCGCTTGGGCCCACCGTTACGGATGCGGTTGCGCAGCAATGCGTAGACCGCTGCCCCGATCGCCTCGCTCGCGATCCTCGGCGTGGTCGGGTTCTCGGCGTAGGCTGGTGCCAGCATCGAGCTCATCGAATCGATCACCCGGTCGCGCCGCGCCAGCCCCTCCTGGCCCACCGCGTAAACCTCAACGGCAGCCAGCCGGGCGAAGGCCGGCTCGGCGACCAGGTAGGAGAACATCGCCTCATAGGCGATCCGCACCCCTTCGCGCCAGTCCACCGCTCGCTGCGCAGCCGGCACCACCGAAGCGAGCATCTGGGCGCCGCCCATCTCCAGAGCCGCCAGCACCGCATCGCGCTTGTCGGCGAAGTGCGAGTAAAAGGTGCTGAGCGAGATTGATGCGCGCTCGGCTATGTCGTCGGTGCTCATCGCCTGATAGCCCTTCTCCGCAGTCACTGCGGTGACCGCGCGGGTGATTCGTTCTGCCTGGGTGTATCCCTCGAAGCGGCTCGGCTCCCCGCTCGCCCGGCGCCGCGGGCGCAGCGGCTGTGGCGGCGGGTAATAGCTCAGTCCCCATTTCCAGAGCTGCGGCGCCAACGTCGCCAGCTGGCGCTCCTCGCCGCGATAGAGGCGGGTGTGAAGGACCTTCCGAAGTCCGCCGATCACCGCGTGCACGATCTCCGGTGGCATGTCCTCGCGACCGCCGATCCGTTGGCTGACCTCTCGCACCAGCTCCTCGAAGGAATCGAAGACCCGGTCGATCACCCGTTCGGCTTCCTCTCCCGCGGCGTGCAGCTCGACGATGCAGACCCGTGCTGTCGTTCCCTGTTTGACGGCCATCCCGATGAAGGTTTCGAACACCTCCCGAACCCGATTCTCGTCGGCCCCGGCCTTGGCCTGCCTGATCATCTCCACCATCGGCTCCACAAGCGCTTCCACCATTGCCACGAAGCAGGCCTGCTTGCCCGCAAAGTGCCTGTAGAAATCGCTGCGTGAGACGCCCGAGAGCGCGACCAGGTCGGCAACTGTGGTCGCTTCGTAGCCCTTCTCCGAGACCACCGCGACCATCGCCGCGAACAGCCGGTCGCGCTGGTTGCGCACAACCTCCGCGCGCGCCGTTCCGGTGCCCGGGCGCAATTTCCGTTCTCTTAGCTCTGAGGAATTTCCCCACGGCGTTTGCACCATCGGGCTCGCAAGATAATCGCCCATGCAGCGCCCCCTCAGCCTCGCCGTGTGTCCCTAAAACCATCAGTAGGCAGCCGTTTTCTTGGCTCTTCGCCGGCGGTACGGGGAAGGCGTGCACGGCCCACGCCCGGCGTGCGCGTTGTCACCTTTTGGCGCCCGGGCTCTCACATACCCGTTGGTTGCGTGGGCTCGCGTTCGGAGCAAGGGTTGATGTCATCTGAGTAGCGCTATGTTCGTGAGTGCTCCCGCCGATCGTAGCCCCATTTCCTAAAAAGGCTGGGCAATGCTTCTGAATCTAGGGGGGCCGCCAACTGCATGCTGCGTTTGCGCTCTCGAGGCAGCTGGTCGATCCCGACGCCCGACCGCGCGGCGAACCTACCCGAGCAGAGCGGTAGACGAGACCGGGGACAGGGCGGCAACGAGCACGGTAGGAAAATTCTCTATCCGGAGGTTTTGCGCAGTGGCGGTGGCTCGAGCACGACGCCGCGCTCTTCGAAATCCGAAGATCATGGAGCGATCCGCCATTGAGCCGCGGGCTTCGCGCCCAATGATGCACACTATCCGTGACCATGGCCTATCTGGTGGTGGTGGGAATTGGGGCAAAGGCGCGAATGCACGCGCACCGATGCTTCCAATCTTCAATGCAGGCACGGGGCGATCTCAATCGAGAATTTGGCTCTGCAAGGCGATTCCCGGTCAGTGAAAGACGTTCAAATCCCCGCTCATCAGGGGACCGCAGCAAAGGACAACCAGAGGGTCCGCTCGAGCGCCGCTGGCGGCTAAAGGACGAAGGGAATCAGCATCTTCGTCCTCGCTCGGTAGGCCGGATAGGCGGTCGGGAAGGTCGCGGTGAGGTGCTTCTCCTCCACGGATGCGCAGTAGTAGAAGTAGCCACCCAGGATCGCGACGATGATCAGCCCGACCAGGTTCGTGACCAATGCGGTCCCTAGCAGCCCGGCCAGCAGTCCCGTGTAGATCGGGTGGCGGACCAACCGGTAAGGGCCGGAGGTAACGAGCTCCGGTTCGTCCTTCCGGCTCATTGGCATCCCCCAGTTGCGCCCGAGGTGGAGGCGAGCCCAGACCGCCAGCGCTATCCCCGCAGCGAAGACGACGGCCCCGATCACTCCGAGCACCGGGCTGTGGACGGCCAAGCTCCCGCCGCGAAAGACGCGCACCAGCACGATTACCGAGAGGGCGCTAAGGCCGTTGAGGGGAACCCGACGCCTGGCGCCCCTTCCCCGCTTCGCGCCAAAGGCGGACACCAGCCAGTAGATCCAGAAGACGATCCAGACAATGACGACCGCGGTCTTGAGCGCTTGCATCTCCTGCGGCGACCCTAGGGCGATCGGCGGACGTCCGCAATCGGGGCGAAGGTGAAACGGGGTCATCATGGGATTGCACCGGCGACTGCCGTTGGTCGCTTTGGTCGCATCGAGCAACCGAGGTTTCGGCCGTGAGCTCTCGCTCTAGGTTCCGATCTAAGCGTTGCTTCTGTCCATAGTCCTCGAGTCGCGTCCGGTCGACCCCTGGTGATCCGCTACCTCTCCAGTAATCTGACTGCCCAGAGAGGGCTCTTAAGTAGGGCCCTGTGGGTGCGATGCGGCGCGTCGGAGCAGGTAGGGAATGACTTGATGATGAACGGGCTGGACGGTCGACCAGATTGGCCGTGCTCCCCGCTTTTCGTACCGCACAAGGCTGGTCAAAACGACCCGCGAGCTCTCGACCGCCACCACGAGGTGAGCGGTGCCGAGCAGCGCCGACTGGACTCTTAAGACGGTCTGCTCGGGTGCTGCGGTCACGATCTTCCAGCCCAGGATATGGTCGGGCGAGGGTCTCGGCCCGAGGCGAAGACCCAGGCCGACGGTCCAACCCGCGACGAGGAATGCTCGCAATGCCCGAGGGGCGCCCTCGAAGGTGGCCTGTGCCCATTGCTCGGCCGAGCGCTCATCCCCCTCGGCAATCGCCACCTCCCAGGCAGCCGCGTAGTGCGCATTTGCAAGCGTGTCGAGGGCTCGGGTCTGTTCGTTCACACCTATACGACGGGCACGGGGTGAGCGAACTCGGCTCATCGGGTGTGGGTGCGCATTGTCTTCGGTGAGCTTGCCAGTACTGCCGTCGATCGGCACCGTGGGCGAATCCGCACCGTGTCCATCAGCGACAGACCCAGTCGTCTTGTTGGCGCCCGTCGATATCTCCTTCTTGTTGCTTGTCGGCGACGGCACTGAAGCGTTCGTTCCCCAAAAGATTCACCCCGGGGAATGCCATCAGCTAGCGCACCCGGGGTCGCGGGCTCCGGCTGGGCCGAAGACGCAGCGGCGTGTGCAAACGGAGCGAGCGCAGCGCACGCGGCCATGCCCGGGGTCGGGTTAGAAGGGCAACCATGAGTCCAAGTGGGTCATAGTAGGTCTCGCGCAGCACGAGCTTCTCGCCGTCGAGCTGCATCCTGTCGACGACGCGCAACCGGATCGGCCTGCCGCCGAGAGTTCCCCCAAGCGTGAACTCGATGAACGCGAGGCCCTCATCGATGGCCCAGTGATCGAGCTCGGCGCTCAGGTCGGGGATGAGGTCAAAGATACACTCAAACATTCGGCGCATGCCCTCCTCGCCGGTGACCGCGTCAAAGAGTGGCTGGATGTAGAGGGTGTGCTGGTCGCGGATTGTGTCTGCATGTTCATTCAGGCAGGGGTCGACGACACCGTGGGACCACGCTTGGCGCCAGCGGGCCAAGTAGCGCTCCTCGGGCGGTCCGGTGGGGGAAGGATCGCGGGAGGTCAATTCTCCAGGTGGCGGCGATCATCCGCGGCCGTCTCCGTTTCGAGGGAATCGCCGGAGTTGTACGCGGTGCTATTCAACACGTGTACAGCAAGCTAACCGGTTGTTGTACACGTGTCAAGTAATCTTCCACGATGGCATCGAGCCGGGGGCGGAGGCTGGCGCCGGAGGCGAGGCGCGATCAGATCGTTGATGTCGGTGCCAAAAAATTCTCCGGCCAGGCCTATGAGCGCGTTCGCATGGCTGATGTCGCTGCGGAAGCGGGGATCTCGCGTGCTCTCGTATACAGGTATTTCCCGACGAAGCGCGATCTATTCGCCGCGGTCTATCAGCGAGCCAGCGATCGCCTGCTTGAGGCAAGCGAGATTGTTCCGAACGTGGCGATAGCCGAGCAGGTCGTGGCGGGGCTCGACGCGCATTTCGACTTCTTCGTCGAAAACGCCCGAACCGTGCTCGTGGCCAATCGCGGCCCTCTCGCCGGCGACCCCATGATCGAGGGGATCATCTCCGCTGAGCTTGCCGAGCTGCGGAGGCGGATGCTCGATCTCAGTCAACTGCAGGGTCGGGCTCGGGTACGCGCGTCAATCGCGCTCTCGGGATGGCTAGCTTTCGTTCGCACCGTCTGCGTGGAATGGTTGGCGGACCCCGATCGGGTTCTTTCGCGGGAGGAGGTGCGCGAGCTCTGCATGAGCGCGCTCGAAAGCGCGCTCGGCGCCGACCTTTGAATGCCCAGCTTGGTGCGCGGGGCGTGAAGCTCGGCCGTTACGCAGCGCCCCAAAGCGCCAACCAGACCAGGTGCACCCCCAACCGCAAACTTGCCGAAGAGTAGCGATGCTCATTCTGAGCTCGATATCTCCTCAATCGACAGGACCCGACTACAGCATGCCCTCGATCGAATCCAGGGGATTGATCTAGCGCTGTCGGATCTCAGCTACCTCGCGATCATCCCCAGCAACTCAGGCGACACCGCACTGACTATTTGCGGAACCCGGGTGGATCCTGCCAAAAGGCCGTTGCAGCAGTCGTCTCGCCTGGAATGCTCGCCTGCCCCTCGCGGGGGGAGTCGATCGCGTAGCGGTTGGGTGCGCGCCCTCACCGGCTTGTTCTATTTCTTCTTTCCGCTGATCGCCGTCTTGAATGAGGCACCCGGCGTGAACTTTGGCGTTTTTGACGCCTTGATCTTCAGCGATTGGCCCGTCTGCGGGTTACGTCCCGTGCGAGCGCCTCGCTTGACAACGGAGAACTTGCCAAACCCGGTGAGGGCAACCTCGTCGCCCTTTTTGAGCGTTTTCTGGACCGTGTTGATCAAGGAATCAATTGCACGCGCGGAGTCTGCTCTGCTCAGTCCGCTGTCCTTCGCGATCGCGTCAATCAGCTCTGTCTTGTTCATTGCTCTCCTTGGTTAGGGGATGGAGCTCGAAGACTATGGCTAAGCGAGAGGAGTTGCGGCGGTGGGCCGGTGGAACTCATCGATATCCCCGGCCGACCCCACCGGCCCCCGCTGCGTTGGCCTTCCCCCCTGGAATGGAATCGTTAGGACTTTGCTCGTTCCGGCATCCCATTTCCTGGTCGTCTAGGTCGCAGAACGCACCTCGCGGCTCAGCTGAACCGGCGTGTCGGAAACTACGATCCAGCTTTTCGGATTCTCGCCACTTCGTTGATCGGCAAGCCCCATGCTCTTCAGCGCTGCAGATTCAGATTTGCCGCCCGCCTGATCAGATAGCGCTGCTCGGGGAGGCTCATCGTTTGGGCTGTTGCCCGGGACGCGGCGATCGCGCCATCGGAGTTCCCGTCATCTCCAGAAGGCGCGCGCGGGTGGCGTGAAGTTGCGGCGCGGGCCTCGCTCAGCAGGTCCTCGAAGTTTGCCGATCGCCTCCCATGCAGCGCTCGATCGCGGCCATCACCTCGCGAACCTCGATCTGCTGTTCGATCGGCACACCCTCTGGCCCCGGTGCGGCTGAGACCTGCGCGGCAATCTCCAGGGCCCGCTCAAGTGACTCAACGACGATTATCCGGTAGCCGGCGAGCATCTCCTTGGACTCTGGGAAGGGGCCGTCGATAATGGCCGGAGCACCGCCGTTTGAGACAACGAACTTCGCCAGCGCGGGCGTCGTCAGCGCCTGCGCATCGACCAGCTCACCGTGCTCGGTGAGCCCGGTATTGAGGTCCTTTTGGTAGGTGATGTGGGCCTCCATCTCCGCTGGCGTCCACTCGCTCATCGGCGCCACATCGGCTTTCACTCCTCCGTATGCCTGCATCAGCATGAACTTCATCTTGGCCTCCTTGTCATCGCGCCCAGCCGGCGCGTTCACCGGTCTGTCGGACCTGCAGCTGAATTCTCGACATAGATGTCCCCACGGAGTCGATCAAGTCGCCGCTCCTCGTGCTTGGCCCCCGCCACGGGGCGCTACCGTTGGCCCTCGCTATCTCCCTTCCCTTGTAATCCCCGCTCGTGGCAGCCCGGCGGGACTCGACGGCTGCTGGTTTGAACTCCCAGCGTCTCGCCGCTCCCTACACCCGACTATGGAACCTGGCCCTTCGAGTCGACGGCTTCGGCAAGGAGCTCGACGGAACGAAGCCGGTCCGTCACGGAGTTGGCGTAGTGGACGACGATCAGCTCATCGGCGCTGCTCAATTCCCGGAAGCCCTCGAGGTAGGCGGCAACCACCGACGGCGTGCCCACTGCCGTGTAAGTCAGCATCTCATCCACAGCTGCGGCCCGCGGTGATCGAAGGATGGCCTCGACCTCGGGGTCGGTGAGGCGCTGGTTGACCCGGCCGAAGAGATGTCTCGCTCGGGACCGGCGGGTTGCCTGCAGCTGCGCCTCGGCGGCCGTTGAGCTCTCAGCGGCGATCACACCGACCCCGGCTATTAGGTAAGGCCGTTGCAGTTGCGGGGAGGGCTTGAATCGGTCTCGGTAGATCCGGATGGCCTCGTGGAGCGCCTGGGGGGCGAAATGAGACGCGAAGGCGTAGGGCAGGCCGAGCAAGCCGGCAAGCTCGGCGCCAAACAGCGAGGACCCGAGGATGTAGAGGGGAACGTGAGTGCCCTGACCGGGAATCGCCCGGACGTTTGGCAGCGGACTCTCGTCGCTGAGCAGTCCTTGCAGCTCGACCACGTCTTGCGGGAAGCGTTCCGGGGCGCGGGGATCACGGCGCAGGGCGAGTGTCGTCTCTTGGTCGCCGCCAGGTGCGCGGCCGAGACCGAGATCGATGCGACCGGGATGCATGGACTCCAGAGTGCCGAACTGCTCAGCGATCACTAGCGGAGAGTGATTAGGAAGCATCACCCCCCCGGCACCAAGGCGGATCGTGGAGGTGTGAGCGGCGATGTGGGCGATCAGAACTGCAGTGGCTGAGGAGGCGATCGAGGAGATGTTGTGGTGCTCGGCATACCAAACACGCTTGTAGCCGGCCTGCTCGGCACTCTGGGCAAGCAGCACGCTGCCCCGCAAGCTCTCGGCAATCGACTCGCCCTCGCCTACTGCGGCGAGGTCAAGGATCGAAATTGGAACGGAAGTCATCATGTCTACCCATGACCATAATCGCCGTGCGGGGGGCTTGGGCTCTCATTGCGTTCGCGGCCGACATCAACACGATATGGGTCTGGGTCGGTTGGTTCGGTTGCCCAACTCCACGTCAACGGCGCCACCTGCAGGCCCTGTTCAGCCCGCTGGGCCTGATTGGTTCGCCAGATCGCGCGAGCTGCTCAGGGGCGTCATATTTAGCGTCGCCACCAAGCGGCGCCACGCGGTGGCCGGCGCCTCATGCGAAGGTCGATGATTGATACCTAGGAGGGCGACGATCAAAAGCAGATCGTCGCTGTTGAAAACCGACGGGAGCGCCCTACATTGGCAATTGTGCGTTGCGGTCCTCAGCACGCTTGGCACCCCAGACCGCGCCCTGAGCATCAGCGCAGCTCGTCAAGCGATGGGACCTCGAGGTCAAATGGCTCGTCGGCGGAGCGTCGGCGCCGGTACGGGGAGACGGTGACGCGATGAACTTCACCACATAGGCAATCGACTTCGATTGGCCGGGTGTCGGCGGCGGGGTCGGTGTCTACTTTGAGCCGTCTGAGCTTGCCGGTCGGCTTGCAGCCGAACGAAATGACCCAGCCATAGTCAATACGCTCGGTCCGTTTCTTCGGGCGACGGGATTGGGGCATCTACTCATCCTCTCCTGTTGGGAGTCTGGCTGTCGTCGGGGCGTGATCTGGCGCCAGGCGGCTTAATCGCTTGTTTGGGTGCGCGCTTAGCCTTCGGGTGGAGAAATTGACCTTCTCCTCGGCTTATCGAAGCCTAGTTTGGCGATCGGCCGCCGCTTGCCGTGAGACCTGGCCAGAGTCAAAGAGCAGGCGCGGATCAAACGGAATGCGCGGGAGGCAGCTAGTCTCGCTACTGAATGGCTGGTAAGGAACAGCGTCTCGACGCAAACATTGGTTTGAGCCCGGTCGGCGATGGAGATAGGCCAGCTGGTGAGGAGCGCAGTGACCTCTCCAACCTCGCCGTCGAGGCTTTTATCTACGGTTTTCCGATTGTTTTCGAGGTCCAAGAAGTCAAGCGATTCCTTCTCGAGGGGATGGGTAGCGTTCCGCCAGCAGCTTTGAATAGCTTTGGGCACGGCGCCGCGCTAATGGGGCCAAAGGACACCTTCGTATCGATCAATAATGACACTGTTTACTCGATTGCCCAGGTCGATTTAAGCGGCGGTCCCGTGCACCTTCAGGTTCCCGATGCGGCGGGCCGATACTACGTTCTGCAGTTTGTAGATGCCTGGACGAACAACTTCGCCTATGTCGGTCGCCGGGCGACCGGGACCGGGTCGGGTTCCTACCTTCTGGTCTCACCGGACTGGGACGGCTCTGCGCAGGGGGAGGAGATCGTGATTCGTTTCCCGACGACCCTGGCCTCGATCATTGGGCGCTGGGCCGTCAACGGAGATGACGACATGGCGCTGGTGGGGGATCTTCAGGCGCAGCTGATCCTGACCCCCACGGGCGATGTGTCGGGCAACGGAATGCCGATGCCCGCAACCTCGGTCAGCGAGGAGCTGCTCTTCTTCGAGCAGCTGCGGGTTTGGATGCGAGCATTCCCTCCCGCCGCGCACGACCTCGAATATCAGCGGCGATTCGCCCCGCTCGGTGTGTTCGATCTTTCCTCTCCCTTCGCAGATCCAAATCCGGAGCTGGCCACCGCACTCAGCGATGGCTTAGCGGCCGGCAAGAAGCAGATCGAGGACGACCTCTCTCAGCGCGAGGGTCCCGCGGTCAATGGCTGGAAGCTGACCTACCACGCCTTCGACTACAACCGGGATTTCTTCGAGATCGGCACGCTTGATGATCCGAGCTGGAAGATCGCCGACCCTCAGCTTCGCTACCTCGAGCGAGCGCGGGCCGCGAGAGGCGGGCTTTGGGGAAACCATGGCTATGAGGCCGCCTATGCGATGGTTTACGAAGACCGCGAGGGAGGCTTGCTCAATGGCGCCAACCGCTACGAGCTTCGCTTTCAGGCTGCGCCGCCCGTCAACTCGTTCTGGTCGGTGACGATGTATGGGGTGCCGGATTTTTACCTTGTCGATAACCCCATCGACCGCTACTCGATCGGCGATCGAACCCCAGATCTGAGCTATGGCGATGACGGGTCTTTGACGATCTTCATGCAGCGCGACGAGCCTCAAACGCCGGAGGCGCGGGCGAACTGGCTGCCCACTCCTGCTGGTGCCTTTCGTCCTCTGATGCGGATGTATGAGCCAAAGGTGGCGATCCTTGACGGCAGCTACGAGCTGCCTGGAATCGAGCGTCTGCCCTGAGGTAGTCAGACCGCCGACAAAAGCTCAGACCTGCAGGGTCATCGGTCAAACGTCCCAGCCCCAGGACGCCTCCAGCAAGAACGCAAAGGTCTACGCCAAGGCGCCTTTAACCACGGTGACCATCAGGGATGGACGAGTTTGTTTAAGAACACGTCGCGGTGCTCGCTCGCTTGCGAAGTTTTACCGAGATATCTGGTCTTGTCCGCTGTAGCCGACTGGTGCGTATCCGGTTTAGTCCGCGAACAGTAAGCGCGGACGTGGTGCCGAGTCGCCGCCTTCCGCCACCAGCAAGCTCCGTGCGCCGTTTCCAGACGCGAGGCCATCATATTTGTCCGCGCCACAGCGACAAGATGCGCTCAGAGTCGCAACGGCAGGAGGACGGAACCAACCGGACACGCACCAGCCGACTAGTCTCTGACAACGATCTCTGCGAGCAGGCGGTGCCCGTAGGGCAAATCGGGCAGATATGCGCCTCCCCCTCCGACACCTCTGCTCCACATCTAGTCTTGGGATTGGAGTGCTGGCTTTCCTTCTCGCCCTTGGGCTCCCGGCGGGCGCGATCGCGGCGCCGGGGCTGGGAATACTCGAGCAGCTGCACGGCTCGCGTGGCTGCTTGGTCGATCGGTCCACGCCCTCCGCTGGCTGCGAGAGGGCACGCGCGCTGAAGGGCCCTGGGCCCTTTCTGGGCTCGCGCGCGATCGCCTTGAGTCCGGATGGCCGCAATGTCTATGTGGCCTCATCGCGAAGCAACGCGATCGCTGTCTTCAGGCGCAATCCCGATGCGGGCACATTGACTCAGCAAAGCGGGGCCGCAGGATGCATCGCGGCAAGGGGGGCCAGCGGCTGTGCGACGGGCGTCGGGCTGGACGGCCCGAATTCTGTCGCCGTAAGCCCTGATGGCCGAAGCGTCTATGCGACCTCGCGAGCTAGCGACTCGGTCACTATCTTTCGCCGCAATCGATCGTCCGGTGCACTGACCCAACCCCCCGCTGGCGCCGGCTGCATCTCCGGGATCCCGATTCCCGGCTGCACCGGGGGGCGTGCGCTCGTCGGGCCCGACGTCATTGTCGTCAGCCCCGACGGCAAGAACGTCTACGTTGGATCGTTCTTTGGCAATGCGATCGCGGCCTTCAATCGCGACGAGTCCACGGGTGCACTCACCCAGCTGTCCGGTAGCGCCGGTTGCATCGCTGAAGCTGTTGGCGGCTGTGCGCCGGGTGTTGCGTTGGGGGCCCCGGAGGGCATGGCGATCAGCGGTGACGGTGCGAGTGTCTACATCGCATCCGCCTCGTCCAATGCCGTGGCTGTCCTCGCTCGCGATCCTTACACCGGTGCTTTGACGCAGGCAACCAACGGCAGCGGTTGTATCGTCAATAGCCCGGTCGCTGACTGCGCCAACGGAGTCGAGCTGAGCGGTGCCAACGCGATCACGGTCAGCCCCGGGCAGGGAGACGTATACGTCACGTCGCTGTTCAGCAACAGCGTGACGTCTTTTACCCGCTCCACCTCATCCGGAGCTCTCGCCCAGAAGCCCGGCACGGCTGGGTGCCTGGTGTACCTGCGTGCTGTCGGCTGTTCCTTTGGCCAGGCGCTCGCAGCGCCCGAGGGTCTCGCCGTTTCACCAGACGGGGCAAACGTCTACGCCGCGGCCTTCACCACTGGTGCTATCGCCGTCTTGGATCGAAATAAGAGATCGGGCTCGGTGGCCCAGAAGCCCGGCCGCTCGGGCTGTCTCGCCGCTCGCTCAGTTCCCGGCTGCACCCCGGCCCGGGCGCTGCGCGGCGTCAGCTCAATTGCGCTTAGTCCCGATGGACGGTACCTGTATTCGACCTCATTCGGTAGCAACGCCGTCGACGTCTTTCGGCGGCGGACATCGCGGAGGCCAAACGGCTCAAGCTAGTGCCCTGTCTTTGATGATTTCTACCCAACGGAGGAACAAATGAGTCGATCAGATGCGCGCAAGGGTGGGCTCACCCGCAAAGAGCTGCTCGGATCGGGGGCAACCGCTGCCTCGGCGCTGCTGCTGTCCCAAGGGGCTGGAGTCGAGCGCGCATTGGCGGCGACGCAGGGTAAGCGCCGGGACGTCGCCGGGATGAACATCATCCTTTTCCTTACCGACCAGGAGCGGGCGATCCAGCATTTCCCGCCGAATTGGCTGCGCCAGAACCTGCCTGGGATGCGGCGGCTGCGTCGCCATGGACTGAGCTTTGAACGCGCTTTCACCAACGCCTGCATGTGCTCCCCCGCCCGCTCGACTTTGATGAGCGGCTACTTTCCCGCCCAGCACGGAGTCAAGTACACGCTCGAGGAAGAAATGCCGGCATCGGAATACCCTCAGAAGGAACTGCCGGTGGAACTCAAGAACCTCGCCACCGTGATGAGGGCGGCGGACTACAACGTCGTCTACAAGGGCAAGTGGCACTGCTCGAAGCCGGCTGAAAAAGAAAATGCCACCCCCGCCGATCTCGAAAAGTACGGTTTCTTGCGCTGGGATCCGCCAGACGCTGGTGCCAACCAGACCGTCCCTGAGGCCGGCGGCGGCTTCATCGACAACGATGGACGCTTCATCAACTCGACCGGAGACGTCGCTTCCGGTACCGAGGGTGCGCTTCAGTACTTGAGTTCGACCGCGGCCGAACAGGAGCCATTCTTTATGGTGATCTCACTGGTCAACCCACACGATGTCCTCTTTTACCCGAGTAAGACCTTCGAAGAAGCCGGCTATGACGACTCCTGGTTGGAGGGCAGCATCGACACGCCGGCGACAAATGAAGAAGACCTCTCGACCAAGCCCACCGTCCAGGCGGAATTCCTGCGGCTCTTCAACCTCACCGGCAAACCTAAAAATACTGCTCAGAAGCGCAGCTACCTGAACTACTACGGCAACCTGATGCGCTCCTCCGATAGCTATTTGGTAAACGTCCTCGACAAGCTGGAAGAGACCGGCCTGATTGACAACACCCTGGTGATCCGCACCGCCGACCACGGCGAGATGGGATTGGCCCACGGCGGCCTGCGGCAGAAGAACTTCAACTTCTATGAGGAGGCAACAAGGGTGCCGCTGGTTTACTCCAATCCAAAGCTCTTCCCGACGCCGGCGCAGACCGAAGCACTCGTCTCCCACGTCGATTTTCTGCCGACCCTGGCGAATCTGGCGGCGGCGCCGAAGAGCGCTCGGGCAAACTGGGAGGGGATTGATTATTCGAGGCTGGTGCTACATCCATCCTCCAAGCACTCCACCCAGGACTACATCGTCTTTACCTACGATGACTTTCAGTCCGGTCAGGCCCGCGGCCCTTATCCGAAACCGCCTAATCACGTGGTCAGCATTCGCGAAGGGCGCTGGAAGCTGGCGAAGTACCACGACGTTGAACACCGCAAACGGCCCCAGTGGGAGATGTATGACCTAAAGAATGATCCGCTGGAGGAGAGGAACCTTGCCTACAGCGGTCACCAACGCACTCCGATGCAAGAGGAAGAATTAAAGCGGCTCAAACGGAAGCTCGCCCGGGTCGAAAAAACCCGCCTGCAGCCCTTGTAGCGATCACCGCGCCAGATCCATCCGGCGCGGTGGCCTGACTGGAGTTCGAGCTTTGATCGAGATTACTTCCGGAGCCTAACCCGGGCATCCCCATCCCATCCCCGGCGCAGAGTGAAACTCCGAATCTTGCAACGCTTAACTAGCGCAGCAGAGGATTTCCCAACAGGAACTTCCCTCGCCGGCAGCCTTCTTAAAGTTGACTCACGGAGCAGGCGACGGGACCGAGCCGCTACTGCTGGGCAGGGGAGGACCGTTTGAGCACCGTGCCACCGCATACTTCGGTGCACAGACGGTCCTTGAGCGCCAGCGCCGCGAATAGGCGCTGGCAAATTTTGAGAGAGCCGCCTGTTTGGCAGCCTTTCCCTTGATACCTTCGGTGACTTTGTTCTGAATCGACGTGTTGAGCAGCTCCAGTTCAACCCGTTCAAGGGCATCGCTTTGGGTCAAGTGAGATTTTTTGAGGAACGCCACGTATTGCGCCTGATTCTTGAAGCTTTTTTTCTCGATCAGTTCAAACTGCGAGATGACTTGTTTGGGGGTGAACGCTATCCCCATTTCTTTTGCTTGGCCTTGAATACTGGTCTGATCGAACAGACTGTTGAGCGCAAATTCCTCGGTTTTTTGGTATTTCGCAGCGCCAGGCCTCGGCACTGCTGGGAGGCCCTCCTGCGCGGCTGACAATTGGATCGCGTGCCTGAGGTCGGCTGCGGTAATCGTTCCCCGCTTGCCCGGAACATGAGTCACGAGCGCAACGGTGCCCTTCGCCAGTTCCTGCGGCTTCGGGAGCTTTTCGGCAGAGCCGCTCCCGGATCCCGAGCCTTCGCTTTGGCTGAGTGCGATGACCGTCACAACTGCCGCCAAGGCTAATCCGAAACCAAGGGCGATCAGCGGCCGGATATCGCGATTGGCGTTGGCTGGAATCTCGCCAGTGATCTCTGCTCCACAACCTGGGCAGCGGGAGCCGAGGGGCTCGCTGAGGGCGGCCCCGCAAGATCGACAGTGCTGTTCCGTCTCGGATCCCTGCTCGGCGATTTCACAGCGACCCTAGCTGACTGGGGTCTTGAGTTGCACAGCTGACCATGTCGGCCACGGCTTGTGGCTGGTTCGCGAATAGCGCCGAGGCGCTCCTCGGCGGCCCGCTGAGCTAGATTTGTCGAGAGGCCGCGCTCCGCGGCATTCGTTTAGGGAAAGGGGGCAAGCGGCTGCCTAGCCCGACTACGTGGGATATAGTGTTATATAAGGGCAGGTATTGCCATACCGGTGTCCTTGGAGCAGCGGATCTGATCCTCGGCCCGAGCCCTGCGGCGGTGGCGGCACTCCAGGGCGGCGATCTCGTCTCCCTTCTGGTCGGTGAGGAAGGCGACGTGGCGGTAGCCTCGGCGTCAAAGACGCAAAACTGGGCGCCTGGGTGGGGACGCTCCCTGCGCACGATCAGTCGCGTCCCCTCGGGCCAACTGGAGAGGTCAACTCGGTCGCCGAGCTCGGCGACCCAGGCGCCTCGCGCTGGGTTCCGTCTGCCTCGATCGCCTGTTGCCATGTCGAATCGGGGAGGGAGAGGATCGCCTCGCGGACCTTGGCGTCCACTTCATAGCCAACCGAGAAACGAATGTCGGCGTCGCGACAGTCGGAGGTAAAGGCGTGGGTCCCACCAGCTGAGTCGGTGCGAACCAGGATCTCGCGATCGAGGTCTTGGGCGGGGATCTGCTCAAGGGCCAGCTGCAGGACCTCGGAGTGATCGGCGGCGGTGTTGGCGCCGGCGTTGCCGGGACGCAGGAGGGCCGGCGAATGCCTCGCCGGTCTGGTCGAGGTAGCAAAGCAGTGGGAAAAAGCCAAAGCCGCCCTTGTAGTTGCCGGCGGCGTGCTCCTTCTCTGAGTGGGAACCAAGCAGGGTGGCGTCGATGTCAAGGATGCTCGCTGGGTCGGGCTCCCGCCTCCCAGGCCCGCTCGCGCGCCTTGGCCCGGGCGCCGCGCAGCGCTTCCAGAACTGACTTGATCGATCGAGCGGATCACGCGGTGGGTGGTGGTCTGGGAGGCGATCCGACCAAACAGCGCCTGCTGGCCGCGCAGCACTCCCAGGTCGCTGACGCAGTCCCCGCCGTCGGCGATCGCAATCGCGAGGTCACGCAACACCACCCCTGGGTCGTGGGCGGAGCGACGTTCGCGGGTCACTGCCATCGCTTCTGACAGCGCCTTTGTGAGACCGGTTCGCTCGGCCAGCTCGGTGAGCAAGAAGGCCCCGGAGTGCTAGTGTTGATTCGGTGAGCACTCCCAAGCCGACGAAGCTCTCTGACAACGTGATCCGACTCGGCACGTCGTTCGTAAACTGGTATCTGGTTGCCGATGACTCAGGAGTCACCGTGGTCGATGCCGGCTGCCAGGGTTTTTTTCCGCAGCTTCAGCCCGGGCTAGAGCTGCTCGGACACTCGCTCGAGGATGTGCGCGGCTTCCTGCTCACCCATGGAGACGGTGATCACGTTGGCGTCGCGGCGAGACTGCAAAAGGAAGGAGATGCGACCCCGATCTATCTCAATCCCCGCGACACCTACTTGGTCCAAAAGCATCGAAAGAAGAGCGAGGATCCGATGCTCCCCCTCCTCTTCAATCGGCGTACGTGGCAGCTTTTTGGCCACTTCACTCGCTTCGGGGCGCTGAGTCAGCCGAAGATCGAGCGGACTGTCGATTTGGTGGCCGATCAGAGCCTTGAGCTGCCAGGCCGCCCACGGGTGATTGATACGCCGGGACACACTGAGGGCCATGTCGCCTTCTACTTCCCCGATCACGGCGCCTTGTTCCTCGGCGACTCGATTTGCACCTGGAACCCGATCACTGGCAGGCGTGGCTCCCAGCTGATGGCTTTCAACGTCTCAAATTCCACTGCCTTGGATTCTCTCTCGCGCTACGAAGATCTCGACGCGGACCTCGTGTTGGTCGGGCATGGCGAGCCCTGGACCGATGGCCCTGGGAGAGCTGTCGAACGGGCCCGTGGGGCGGCCGAAGAGTCTCAGGCCAAAGCCGCTTAAGCGGGCGGCCCAGGTTCAGGAATGCGGCCAGCCGGCTGTGAGCTTCAGCCATCGGTCCTCTCTCATTTTGTCCTCAGGGCCGGTCTGGATCTCTGTCGTCCCAGGGTGTCGGCCGCGACATCGCATCGTCAAAAAAGCCCTCACGAGCAGCGCTCGGGCGCTGCAGGTCGCCTTGCCCGGCACGGTCAAGCGGCGATCCTCTCGCTGTCGAAGGCACCTGCCGGACTGCTACACAGGCCCGGCGGCGAGCCGATCGGCGCTGATCGCCTCGAGCGCCTCGCGCAGAAAGGAGATCAGTTGCTCGCCGTAGCGATCTGCCCATTCAGCCTCGATATCGACGATTAGAAGGCGGCCGATCGACTGGGCTTCGCGACCGCGCCCGGTGAGCCGGATGATCTTCGCACGGCCGTCGTCGGGGTCGGGAACGCGCTCAAGATACCCGCGGTGCTCGAGATCGGTGGTCGCCTCGCCAACCGACTGCTTGGTCATGCGGGCCCGGTGGGCCAGATCGGTGAGACGTGAGCCCTGCGGATCGATGGTGCCGAATACGCATCCGTGGCTAGGGCGGATGTCTGTAAATCCAGCCGATTCGAGGCGCTTTGAAAGCTCTTCACTGAAGCTATCCAAGGCGGCGTTCAAGAGCCGAATCAGGGGCAGCTGGGTGTTTGAATTGAGGTTCGTATCCATGTCGTCAGGAATCCTGATAAGGTGACCCGATTATCAGACAAGCTTACAAGGTTGCCTGATAAGTATAGGCAACGATAACGGAGGAAATTGATGGCGAGGAAATGGTGGACCCTGCTCGCGGTGAGCGTAGCGACCTTCATGCTCCTGCTCGACATCACGGTTGTCAACGTGGCGCTGCCATCGATTCGCAAGGACCTTGGCGCCAGTTTCACCGACCTGCAGTGGGTGGTCGACGCATACGCCCTGACCCTGGCGACGTTGGTGTTGACGGCGGGATCGCTGGCCGACCGCCTCGGGCGTCGGCGGCTTTTCCTCATCGGACTTTCGATCTTTTCGCTCTCTTCCTTGCTTTGCGGATTGGCGCCGGATCCGACCTTTTTGAATCTCTCGCGAGCGCTCCAGGGTGTGGGTGGAGCGGTGATGTTCGCGGTTTCCCTCGCCCTGGTCGCTCAGGAGTTCCCTGCCGGGCGCGAGCGCGGGACCGCGATGGGGGTCTATGGCGCGACGATCGGCGTCGCTGTCGCGATTGGACCGCTGGTTGGCGGAGCGCTCACCGAAACGCTTGGATGGCGATCGATTTTCTTTCTCAATGTGCCGATCGGTATCGCGGCAATCGTGATCACCTACACGAAGTTGCGGGAGAGCCGCGATCCAAATGCAACCCGCGTCGACTGGGCCGGTGTTGCGACCTTCAGCGGCGCCCTCTTCCTACTCGTCCTCGCGCTTGTGCGCGGCAACGATGAGGGCTGGGGGAGTGCCGCGATTGTTTTTCTCTTCGTCGGTGCCGGGGCTCTGCTGCTCGCCTTCATCGCATTCGAGCGCCGTATCAGCGAGCCAATGCTCCCGCTTGAGCTCTTCAGGCTGCCCTCCTTCACCGGGGTGCAGCTCGCGGCATTCGCAGTTTCAGCGTCGATGTTTGCGCTCTTTCTCTACATCACGCTTTACCTCCAGAACTATCTCGGTTACTCGCCCCTGCAAGCGGGGCTGCGCTATCTGCCAATTACGGTGACAAGCTTCCTCGCAGCGCCGATCGCCGGCGCCCTCCTCTCCCGCGTTCACGCGCGGGTGCTGATGAGCGTGGGGTTGGGTCTGGCGGGGATCGGCCTGTTGCTGATGTCAGGCATCGAAGCCGGGTCTGAATGGACGACCCTGCTAGGCGGATTCCTGGTTGCCGGCGTCGGAATCGGTCTGCTCAATCCAGTGATCGCCGACGTCGCACTGAGCGTCGTCCCCAAGGAGCGAAGCGGGATGGCTGCTGGCATCAATGACACCTTCCGACAGGTCGGCATTTCAGTCGGCGTCGCGGTTTGGGGGGCGATCTTCATCGGCCGTGGGGCTGCTAAGGTGAGCGCGCTTACGGCGGGAACTCCCGCTGCAAGCGGCGCTCGCCCCCGTGATCTGGTCGAGGCGGCCTCCTCGGGCAATTTGCAGCAGGCACTTGCCACGATTCCTCGCCACGCCAGGGAAGCGGTGGCCGATGCGGCCCACCAAGGATTCCTTGCCGGCTTCAACGATGTCCTGGTGCTAGGTGGATTGGTCTGCATTGTGGGTGCAGTCCTCGCCTTGTGGTTGGTCCGCGAGCGAGAGATTGAGCGCCAGCCCGAAACCTTGACGAGCGAGGCTGGCAGCTGAAGTCATTGCGGAAGTTGCCTGCCGGCTGAGCGGCTCACCAGGCCGGTCGCACGGCCGTTCGTTCGGCTCCGGTCGAGCAAAAGTCCTCAACAAGATCGAGGTTTCAGAGCTTCACCGATCAGCCCCGAATCAGGCGCCCCACGGCCCCCATCAGCTCATCGGTCTTCTCCGTGCGCTCGGCGGGCGTGCCGTCCATGCAGTTGCGAACGTGATCATCTAAAAGCTCCAGAGCAACGCCGTGCAGTGCGGCCTCGGCGGCTTGGATCTGGGTCAGGATGTCGATGCAGTAGCGCTCCTGCTCGACCATCCGAGTCAGGCCACGAACCTGGCCCTCGACTCGGGCGAGGCGTTTTAGTAGGCGCTCAGTGGATGCCGCATACCCGGGATTGTTGGCCACCCCGACTACGATACCCCTGGGGGGTATAGTCGTCAAGTCCACTTGTATCGGAGAGCGCATGAGTGAGGTGTTGAGCACGATCGGCGAAGGCTTCAGGCAGTCCTTCCTGATGGCCTATGAGGTTTGGTGGGCGCTGGTATTGGGTTTCGCGATCTCGGCGATCGTGCAGGCATGGATTCCGCGCCAACGGGTTGAAGGAGCGCTCTCGGGTAACGGCCCCTGCCACTTGCCAAGGCGACCGGCCTCGGTGCGGCCTCCTCTTCGTGCTCCTACGCCGCGATCGCGATCGCCAAGTCGCTCTTTCAAAAGGGGGCCTCTGCGGCGAGCACCCTTGCGTTCCAATTCGCCTCGACCAATCTCGTTTGGGAGCTGGGCTTGGTGCTCTGGGTCCTGCTCGGTTGGCAGTTCACCCTCGCCGAGTACGTCGGGGGAATCATGATGATCGTGGCGATGGCGCTGATGCTTCGGATCTTCGTCTCGCCCAAACTTGAAGAGCAGGCGCGCAGCCACGCCCAGCATGCCGATAGCGGTCACCAGCACCACGCGGCCGGCGAGCAGATGGGCTGGCGCCAGCGCCTCAGCTCAGCCTCATCCTGGTCTGATGTGGCTCACAATTTCCGCGGCGACTGGCAGATGCTCTACAAGGAGATCACGGCCGGATTCTTACTTGCCGGATTCATCGGTCTACTTGGAAACAGCTTCTTCAACGTTCTCTTCATCGCGCATGCCCCAGCGCTTCTGAAGACGCTCGAGAACGTAATCGTCGGGCCGCTGATCGCCGTTGTCAGCTTCGTCTGCTCGGTCGGCAACGTGCCGCTGGCGGCAGTGCTCTGGTCGGGGGGGATCAGTTTCGCGGGCGTGATGGCCTTCATCTTCGCCGACCTCATCGTCTTGCCGATCGTAATCGCATATCGCAAGTACTACGGCTGGTCCTTTGCCATCCGGATCGTCGCCTTGATGTTTGTGACAATGGTGCTTGCAGCGCTGATCGTCGATGGCATTTTCGGGACCGTCAACCTGATTCCGACCGCCCGCCCAAGTCGGAGTGAGATCTTCGGCTCGGTCGAGGTTAATTACAAGCTCTTTCTCAACCTTTTGGGCCTGGCAATCTTCGTGACCCTGATGTTGGCCACAGTCAAGCGCGGCGTCACCGACCCCGTTTGCGGGATGAGAATCGACCGAACCAAGATGATCCGCATAACGGGCGGTGGGAAGACCTTTCACTTCTGCTCTGAGCAGTGTCGGGACGCTTTTATCGAGGAGTCCCGGCGCTGCGATGTTTAAGCTCCCCGGCAGTTTTCATTCCTTGCTGAAAGTGCACGACAGCGCCGTTTTGGGCCTTTTAGGCCCATAGTCGTTTCCTTGACGTCAATCAGAGCTGCGCGGTCGAAGCGGCGACAGATTCGATGGCGGCGAGGAGTTAATGCTGAGGAGGCCGGGTCTAGTGAAGCCGCGTGCATGCTCTCGGCGCGAAATGGCCGCGCAGATCGCTTGACCGATCTGTCGCGGTGATGTCCTGGACTCACACAATGCGCCATGGCGGAGCGGATTGGGAGGCCGATCGGGGGCGTCGTATACGCAGGGACGGTCCCGGATCGGGTTGTAGCTATCGCCTCGTTACTGGAGTTCAAAGACCACGTGGACGGTGGCGGTCACCGTTGAGGTTCCGGGGCTTACCGGAGGGGAGGGCCCAGCACATGTTGCTGCCTTTGCCTTGGTCGGAGCAACGGCCCCGGTGCAGCCGGGGCTCGCCTTTTCCGAAGCGGACGGAGTAGTTGCAACACCGCCCCCTTCTTCTATATTGAGAACCTGACCCACGCTCATGCCAGCTTGGCTAGCGAGCGTGGTGGCTCTGGCCTTGGCCTGAGCAAAGGCGGCAGCCAAGGCCTGGCTATAGGCAAGTTCGGAATTACCGATGAAGAATGTGGGACCGCGCGTGGCGGTCGCCCCCGCCCTGAGAGCAGCGCTGATCAGTTCTCCGCTCTCAAGCGGCTGTGTAGTAACCACACTGATTCCCTCACTGGCCAAGTAGACAACGCGCTTTGCGCGGTGCACCTGCCGCAGCGAGATTTGTCCGGTGCTGACGCCGGAGGCTCCTACCCCGGGAGCTGCCTGAACGACAGCAATCACCGACCTGAGGTGCTCCGATACCAGCTCGAGCGCTGCGGCCCGACTGCCGGCGCTCTTGCTCACCGAGAATCCCAATCCTGCGGCGTCATTGGGGACCTGCTGGGTTACCGATCCGTTGACAGCGATGGTCCGCTGTTGGGCACTCGCTGTAGCGGGCAAGGCGAGTGCCGTGCTCAAAACCAAGCAGACCAGGATGGGCAGGCGTCGATCCATACTGACGATGATCGCAGGCCCGCGTAGTTGTCCGGATCGGCGGCGTCTGCAAAACGCCATCATTCGCCCCTGGCCGTCCGATCTGAGGGATTCAGGCAAAAGTCAAGCAGGCACCAAACCGTGCCCCGTTGCGGGGCAGGTCAACCAGTCACAGCAGCTGTGACTCCGTGAGAGGCGAGGTGAAGATCAGCGATCGGAAAGGTTCGTCCGCTGCTAACCAAGGGAGCCTGTCGCATCACCTGCCCGTAAGCGCATGTGAATTCTTTCACCGAGTCGATGGCGCTCAGATTTGGATCAGGGTGCTTTCTTGCCCTCCGGCGTAGAAGACCTCACCATGGCTAGAAGCAGCCCTCCTCCCAGTACTGCTGCACAGCCGAAAATGGCCACCCACGGACCGTAGGAGAGCTGGGCCAAACCATCGACCACCCGGACATCCTGAGTTAACGCAATCAGCACCCAGACCGAGCCCACGCCAGCGAACAGGCCGATGGATATCGAGGCGGCGATGATGACTCTGGTGCGATTGGCGGTCCAGGCGATCAAGGTCGCCGCAGCACCAGCGACAACGGCAAACCATGCAAGGTCTTCTGAGCGTCCGGTGATCTGGAGCGCATTGAACAGATTGATCCGGCCAAGAAGCACCGCATTAACCCAGGTCAAAAATGGAGAGACCGCCAAGGCTAATCCCCCCAGAGCGATCACAATTCTAGGAAGGCCAGGGGGGATCTGAGTCCTACCAGGGGGAGAGTTGCTGCCACGGTTGACGTGGCTGGTCCACTTCGCGCCGTCCCAAAAGCGGAGTTTCGCTCCATCGGGGTACCACCCCGGCGGAGCTTGCGGTGAATCTTGGCTAGCTTCAGGCGCTGGATTAATCAGCCCAGCTTAGGCTCTTCGCTCGAGGTTGCAGCCGAAATTGACCGTGCCTGAGCAGATCCTCTGTCCCCAGGTATCTCCTAAGCCCTAGGTTTGTTCTGCTTTTGCGTGGTTGGGTCGCTCGGAGCCTAAGAGCGGAGCTGGTTCCGGGCCCAGTCATGAATGGCCTCGAGAAGATCACTGCCAGCGACGAAAAGATAATAACGTGCTAACGTAGCTTTAACCGTTACATGACACCAAGTCAAGGAGAACGGCGATGACGGTGTATTCGGTGTGGGAGTCGCATTTTCCGCTCAAGGACGCGGATCAGGGACGCGTGATCACCGAAGCGATCTGGCGTGACATGGCCCACTTCGATGGCTATCTCACGCACGAGCTGATCGAGGATCTCGACGACCCCGGCCACCTCCTGGTGGTTAGTCGGTGGACCACCCGCCAACGCGCTGACGAAGTCCTGTGCGACTACATCGACCACCGCAACGCGCGACGCGCAAACGAGCTCGTTTCGCGTCCACGGACACGGTTTCTCGGCCACGCCGTCCCCAGCGCCCAATGACGCCAGACACCCTCCTGACGGTGGTGAACCTAACCGTTTCGCGAAAGCCCGATCGCGGCCCGACGATCAGCCCCGACCCGCTCGCCGCACCCGCAACAGCGGCGCAAGCGCTTGGGCTATCGCGCTTGGCTTCCTCTGAGCTCGACGCGCTGCGCGAGCTCCACAAGACGATCGTTTTGCTGGTGGAGGGTCTACTCAGGGGGGGCTCGTTAGCCAACTCGGCGGCGCGGCTGACCCGTCTCGCCCAACCGAGCCTCGCGACTGTGGCTCTTGAGTTGAGTAACAATCAGATCTTGGGCGCGCGGCTGAAGTGGAGCGAACCCACGCCGGCGGCAACACTGGCTCGCCGGGTTGCCTTAGAGCTTGCCGAGGTCGACCCGGCGCGCCTGAAGCGCTGCGAGCGTCCCGCCTGTGATCTTGTCTTTTATGACAGGACGCGCTCCACCACGCAGCGCTGGCATGCCGAGTGTCCATGCGGAAACCGCGAGCGCCAACGCCGCCACCGTTTACGCTCGCACATCAGCTCACCTCCCGAGTAGGCAGATAGCGCATCTCGTCATTGGTCGTGTTGGGCGACTGTTCAAGGGCCCGGATGTGTCCCGGCTTTGGGCGTCGCTAAGCGTCTTTAACCGTTGAATCAACCTCTCCGACCAGGTTCCGGTTCTCCGGGACGAACTTGCTCGCCGTGAACTTGGCGCCCTGCGGATCGGTGATCACGGTCATCCTGACCCAGGGGGCATCAAATGGCGGGACGAGCACTTGACCGCCCAGCGCAGCAGCCAGTTCCGCCGTTGCGTCGGCATCCTCGACAGCGAACGTCACGCTCCAATGTGCGGGGACCTCGGGCTGGTCCACGGCGATCGGATTGATCGTCGCGACCACGTCCTCAAAGCCCGCAGGAGCAGCGGCGGTCTCCGCCATCCGCTTGCGGAGATCGGGGTCGCTTCGCTGCAGGAAGTCCCCGTAGCCCGCAAGTCGCCACATCTCGGCGCCGCCGCCGAGGCCGAGCGTCTCCCATCCGAACACGGAAGCATAGAAGGACTTCGCACCTTCTGAGTCGCGGGTGTGCAGGCTGTTGAAGTTCAATGAGCCCGGTTCGTTGACGATCCGCGCGCCCTTGTGCTCCCTCGCCTCCCAGACGCAGAACGCGGCCCCCTCGGGATCCGTGAACACCGCCATCCGGCCAGCATCCAGGATGTCCATCGGGTTCATCACGACGCGGCCTCCCGCGTCCTTTACCTTGGAGACGACGTCATCGGTACTCTCAACCCAGATGTAGGTGTTCCACACTGCGATCGGTGATCCACCCTGTGGTAATGACCCAACAGCAGCCACATCGCCACCACGAAGGCTAGCGATGAGGTACTGCGTATCGGAGCCACTCGACATTGCGTCCTTGAAGTCCCAGCCGAAAAGACCGCTGTAAAAGGCGACCGCTGCCTCGGGATCGGGCTGGCTGGTGTCGACCCAGCATGGTACGCCGGGTATGTATCCGTCTCGCTCAGGCATCGCTGCTCCCTTCTGGGCTTGGTGAGAACGACGTACCCTATTGGGTGTTTGGCTTGGTTCGTCGAGCCCGATGTAGTTGCGTCGACCGAGAGTTGGCGTGCATGGAGCTTTCGTCTTGGTGGGGACGTCTGGTGGAAAACGGAAAGACACCGGATAGGAGCGAGAGGATTTTTATCCCGACCTCTGGGTGACGGGGGCCTGAAGGTTCAAAACGGCCTTCAGGCGGCGGAGTGGACACAGGCGCTTGGAAATGCGATTATCGTGCGCTGATGCGGGAAGGGCAGCGCCTTTTATTCCGCGGATCAGTGGCAACGGTCGCGGCGATCGTCGTTGTCTCGGTGACCGCTTCTGCGGCCGGCGCAGCGACGATCTCCGTCAACACGACCACCGACACCGTGACCGGCTCGCAGTGCTCGCTGCGCGCCGCGATCGCGGCCGCGAACACCGACACCTCGGTCGACGGCTGTCCGGGGGGAATGGGAACCGACACGATCGTGCTGCCCGCTGGCCTCTACACGCTCGCGATCCCGCCCTCGGGAGCAGACGGGGAATCATCGGGGGACCTGAACGTGACCTCGAACCTGACGATCGAAGGCGGCGGGGCGGCGACGACGACGCTTGACGGCGCCGGGCTCGACCGGGTGTTCGCGATCGCCAACGGCGCCACCGTCACCATCTCCGGCCTGACCGTCACCGGCGGGCAGGCCGAGGCGGGCGGCGATGCCTCTAACTCAGGCGCCGGCCCGCCCGAACCTAACAGCGAAGGCTTCGGCGGAGGCTACGGTCAGGACGGTGGCGGAATCCTCGACGAAGGCGTGCTGACGTTGATCGGGGATGTCGTCACCGCCAACCACGCCGGTGCGGGTGGCCGCGGCGGCAACGCACCCAACGGCGCCACCGGGATCGAAGTGCCCCACCGGGAGGGCGTCATTGCATGCCAGGGCGGGTACAGCATCGGCGGCGGCGGCGGTCAGGGCGGCTCGGGCGGTGGGATCGAGGTCGCCAATGCTTACCTGACGCTTGAATCGACAAATGTGAGCGGCAATTATGCGGGCCGCGGCGGGGACGGCGGGGACGGAGGAAACGGCGGAGCCGCCCTTGGGACCGGCAGCTGCGCCGGCAAACTGGGTGGCAGCAGCGGTGGCTACACCGAAGGCGGCGCAGGCGGCTCCGGGGGCGGCGGCGGAGGGATCGCGCTAAGCGGCACGATCGGCGCGCTGAGCGCGACCGAGTGCACGATCTCCGGCAACGTCGGCGCCGAGGGCGGCGCGGCCGGCACCGCGGGCAACGGCGGCGACGGTGCGAACGGGACGATTGTGGGCGGCAAGGGCGGCGCGGCGATCGGCGGCGAGGGCGGCTCCGGCGGAGCTGGCGGCGGGCTTCAGGCAACGGTGTCCCCCAGCGTGCCTGTTCATCTGAGCGGCTGCGAAATTGCGGCCAACTCGACCGGCAATGGTGGCGCCGGCGGCACCGGCGGCGAAGGCGCCGCCGGCGGTTTCTCGACCAGCACTCCGGAAAGCTTCGGTGGTATCGGCGGTGCCGGCGATGGCGGCAAAGGCGGCGCTGGCGGCTCCGGCGCCGGGATCGCGCTGCTCGAACCGACAATTGCGACCATCTCCGACAGCACGCTCGCAGGCAACACGACGGGCGACGGTGCGGCTGGTGGCCCCGCCGGTTCTGGGGGCCCCGGTGGCTTCGGCACCGCGATCGGGTTCTCGGATGGCGGCGAGGCCGTCGGCGGAATCGGTGGCGCGGGCGGGTCTGGGACGGCTGTCGATGACGACGACACGAGCTCAACGCCGACGACCCTCTCCGACGACACGATCGACGATAACGCCGGTGGCGAAGGGGGCCACGGCGGCCACGGCGGCGTCTCGGCGGAAGTCGCTATCTCCTCCGCAGGTGGCGGTGGTGGTCAGGCTGGCGGATCTGCGGTCGATGCTGGCTCCGGCTCGGCGACGCTTAGTGCATGGCACAGTTGACGCGAATGGGGTCGGCGCCCCGGGTTCCGGAGGGCAGGGGGGCGGTCCGGGCACCGGCAACCCGAACGGTCCCGGACCGACCGGCGCAACGAAGATCGGCGGGGTCGCCGGTCCACTTACGCTGACGGCGACGATCGTCTTCGGCAACGAGGCCGGCGAATGCGAAGGCGGTGTCCTCGACGGTGGGCACGATCTCACCGCGACGGCCTCCTCGTGCCCGGGCATCCTCGGCGATCCCAAGCTCGGCGGGCTCGCCGCCAACGGCGGCCAGACGCAGACCCAGGCGCTCGGCGCCGGCAGCGCCGCCGCGGGCGCGATCGCGTTCGACAGCGGACTGTGCGCTGGCACCGATCAACGCGGTGTGCCTCCACTGGTTGGTCAGGCGTGCGCGATCGGCGCCTACCAGCCCGTCGCGCCGGGGGCGACTACCGGTGGCGCCACCGGCGTCACCGGGACCACGGCGACCGTCTCCGGCACGGTGATCGTCGACGGCCCCTCGGCACTAGTTCACTTTGAATATGGCACCAGCGCAGCGTACGGCTCCTCGACTGCCCCGCAGACGCTTGGCGCCGGCATCACGGAGGTTCCGGTCGGAGCCGGACTGAGCGCTCTGAAGCCCGACACGATCTACCATTACCGGGTTGTGGCGGTGAGCCCGGATGGTGCCACCGCATGGCGCGGACCAGACGTTCATGACGATGGCCGGTGCTCCTAACCCGCCACCGTTCCTGGGTCTTACGCTCCGCAGGCAATCGGTCAAGCTTGCCAGGCGCGGCGTCGCGAAGATCAAGTCGAGCTGTCCGGCGACGACGATCGGCAGTTGCACGGGGACGCTGAAGCTGACGAGCACTGTTCGGATGACCAGGCGCGTCACCACAGCAGGGCAGAAATACAAGAAAGCCCAAAAGAACCGGAAGGTCCGACTCGGCAGCTCGCACTTCGCCGTGCTCGCCGGGCACAAAATGATGCTGGCCGTGAAGCTCGGCCACGCCGCGCTGCAGCGCGTCGATCACGGCCACGGCGGCAAGCTCCTCACCACCGCGACCGCGAACGCGACCGACGGGCTGAAGCGGTCCAAGATTACGAGCGCCAAGGTCAAGCTCCACAGGTACGTCGCGTCACACCGTGGCCACCGAGCCTGATTGGGAACTCGCGACGGCCGTTGCCGTGAGCGCCGGCATTGCCGACGCCGAGCGCCAGTCGAGCGCATCGAAGCTGGCGCTCCTATCGCAGTAGAGCCGCACAGTGCCGAGGACCAGATCAATGGCGGCGACGGACGCTGCCGATACCTGCTGGGGATCGCGGGCCCAGCACGCTGTTACTCTCGCCGACGCTGAGGAGGCGGTCCAGGAGGCCCCCCTCGCCTTCCTCGGGAAGTTCGACTAAGGGTCCGAGGCCCCCCGCTTGCTTGGGGCACCCCCAACCTGAAACGGGAGTGTTGGGCCAAGCGTGCACGTGAGCATCTCGACTGCCGTGCGAGGTTGGCGGCTCCCGGCTCCGATGTGCCGGGTCTGAGCTGATCCCCTCACCCACCGGTCCCGAGGAGGCGATCGAAGGGACCCGAGCACCCCGATCGAGGCCCGCGAGCAGCTGGCGCGGCTGAAGGCGGCAAAGAGCAGCCCGCTCGGCTTCAGGTTGCCGTGCAGAGGGGTTCCCTTCCACGGTTCGTCCCTTGCGATGCTATTTGGGAGTGAACTCAGCTTCGATGCCGTCGAGGAGGCGGACGAGGCCGCGGTCGAAGCGGCCTTCCTTGGACATGAACTCGATGACGAGCTCGGAGCTTGCGTCCAGGTCGTCGCCGAATAACTCGCTGATCAGCGGGAAGCCGCCCGTCGCCAGTTCGCGTTTAAAGAAATCAACCACCTCGGGCGGCCAGCCGCGCGCGTGCTCCTCCGCCTCTTGTACCTCGCGCAGCGCGTAGCCGAAGACGTAGTCGTCGATTTGTCCGATCACTTCGAAGGTCTGCTCTTTGTCGAGGTCCAGGTCGGCGACCGCCTGCAGGGACTGCTCAAAGTGGCGCAATCCGTTCGGACCAGGGGGCCCGTCACCGCCCATCAGCTCGAAGACCCAATGGTGGGCGGCGAAGGCCTCGCGGCTGCGGGTGGCGATCTGGGTCAGCGCGGTGCGCCAATGCTCCGATAGCTCGCCCTCGGGGACGAGGACCTCGGCCATCACCAAGTCGCTCATCAGTGTGACCAGCTCATCCTTGTTGCGGACGTAGTGGTAGAGCGTCATCGTCCCGGCGCCGAGGCGCTGCGCGACGCGGCGCATCGAGACCGCCTCGAATCCCTTGGCGTCGGCGATTTCGACCGCGGCGCGGGCGATGTCGGCGCGGGTATGGGCTGGGCGGCGCGAGGCTGGCTCCTGACGAAACCAGATCATCGGCTCGACGCCGCCGACGACCGGCTCGCGCCCCGCTACCCGGTCGATCGCTCGCGCGACCTTCTCGTCCGCCTTGACTTCGGCGGCGGCGACGCGCTCGAGCGCCTTTGCGACCCGCTCTTGGGCGTGCTCCGAGCGCTCCCGCACGCGCGCTTCCGCTCGTTCGGCTTTCACCCGGGCCTGCTCGGCGCGCTCCCAGAGTCGCCCTTCGGCCCGCTCGGCTTGCTGCCTATCTCGCTCGGCACGGTCCCCCTCGCGGACTTTCTCTGAGTCGCTCGACATTTCGTACATCGTACTGCTAGCCTGTACGTACACTGTACTACGACAACGTACGAGGTACTAATTGAACCAGAATCACCAAACTTCCGATGCCGTCGTGGCCAAAGGCCTCGGCAAGCGCTACGGCGAGCAGTGGGCCCTTCGCGACTTCGATCTCGCGGTCCCGACCGGCTCGGTGCTCGGCCTGCTCGGCCACAACGGCGCCGGCAAGACGACCGCGATCCGGATTCTCACCACACTGGCCGTCCCGACCGCGGGGCGCGCTGCCGTGGCGGGTCACGACGTCGTCACCGAACCTTCCCGGGTCCGTGAACAGATCGGGCTGACCAGCCAGGCGGCGACCGTCGACGGGCTGATGAGCGGCGCCGGCAACCTGGAGATGATCGGCCGCCTCTACCACCTGCCCCGCAAGGTCGCGCGGGCGCGAGGCGCGAAGTTGCTCGCCGAGCTCGGCCTCGAGGACGCCGGCGACCGGCTCGTCAAGGACTACAGCGGCGGGATGCGACGGCGGCTCGACCTCGCCGCTAGCCTCGTTGCTTCTCCCCCGGTGCTGTTCCTCGACGAGCCGACCACCGGCCTCGACCCGGAAAGCCGCAACGAGCTTTGGGACATGCTTCGCCAACTGGTCGGCGGCGGCACCACGCTGATCCTCACCACCCAGTATCTGGAGGAGGCAGACCAGCTCGCCGACGACGTCGTCCTGCTCGATCAAGGCGAGATCGTCGCGACTGGCTCGCCGGGCCGCCTTAAGGCTCAGCACGGCGGCGAACGCGTCGTCGTCACCGTCGATGCCGCAGAGGAGCTGCCCGCCGCGGCGACTGCGCTCGAGCGGGTCGCTGCGGGCGCTGCCGAGATTGACAGGGAGGGCCTCTACGTCACCGCGCCAGCGAGCGAATCGACGCGCCTGATCGAGGTCGTCCGGGCGCTCGAGGAGGGCGGCGTCGACGCCCACGACGTGCGCCGCCGGGAGGCGACGCTCGACGACGTCTTCTTCTCCCTTACCGCGCCGCGAGCCCGCGCCGCGCGCCCCACCCCCCAAACGGCCGACCCCAAGGAGGCGACCGCATGAACGCCAACGCCATCACGGCTACCCTGCCCAAGTCCTCCCCCGGCCCTGCCCGCCTACGCTGGCTAGCCTTCGACGCCTGGGTCCTGGCCCGCCGCCAGTTCGCCCACATCCGCCAGATCCCCGAGAAGCTGTTCGACGTCACTCTGCAGCCGCTGATGTTCGTGCTGCTGTTCAGCTACGTCTTCGGTGGTGTCATCCACGTGCCAGGCGGCGGCGATTACCACGAATATCTGATCGGCGGGATCCTCGTCCAGACCCTCGTCTTCGGTCTGATGGGACCGGGCATCTCGATTGCGACCGACCTCGGCGAAGGGATCATCGACCGCTTCAGCTCGTTGCCGATGTCGCGGCCGGCCTACCTGCTGGGGCACCTCTCGGCAGAGTTCAGCGCGACGATGCTGGCGGTCGCGATCATGGTCGTCAGCGGCCTGATCGTCGGCTGGGGAATCAACTCGACGCCGCTCGAAGCGTTGGGCGGCTTCGGCCTCCTGTTCCTGCTGGCGATCGCGATGATTTGGCTGGGGACGCTGGTCGGGATCCTCGCCCGCTCGCCCGACGGCGTGCAGGGGATCGCCTTTGTCACGGTCTTCCCGCTGACCTTCGTCGCCAATACGTTCGTGCCCGTACAGGGGCTGCCCGAAGGCCTCCGTCAGGTCGCCGAATACAACCCGGTCAGCTGCTGGGCGGCCGCGGTGCGGACCCTGTTCGGCAACCCCACCGCGCTGCCGAGCAACGCCGCCTGGCCGCTGGAGCACCCGATCGTCGCTGGCGTGATCTGGTGCGTGGCGATCCTTGCGATCGTCATCCCGTTCACCCTCCGCGCCTACCGCAAGCGGACCACCGGCTAGACCTCTGGGCCGCCTCGATTTCGATCTGAAGCAGGCGAGTGAGAGTCGAAGACCTTGAGCGATGCCTCTAGCGCAGAGTCTTTGGATTGAACTTGATCTCCCTGAATTGCGGGGCGATCAGGATGCAGTAGCGGAGGTGAAAGTCCGCCACGGCTTGATTGGTGAGCCTGGCGTTTTGATCGAGCCGGTGAATAAGTCGGCGAGCTTGGGGCTCTCTGCCTAGCCTCAACGCATGCTGGTTTGCGTTAGGAGAGCAATGTGGATTTGTAAATCCTTAAGCCACTTGACGATTGGTCCTTCCTTGGCAGCCCCGACCGGCACCGCGGCGAGTTCATCGGTCGTTGTCGCAAGGTTCCTCGCCTCGCGAGCTATCAGATGAGCTGAGGTTTCGAATATCGACCGTAGCCGACGGGAACTTTCGGCGTTTGGATGGCAGAATGGTTCCGCCTGTGGGCCGTAGCTTTCAGGGTATTCGGATTCCGCACCTGCCGCCGGGCCCGCAGCTCCGAGTATTACCGCTCCGGCTATTACGCAGGCAAGGATTGACAGGGTCACTCGTCTCATCCGTTTTAGATATTCCCACAGCCGGTTCTTGGGGGATCTGCTTGAGGGAGGAGTTCACATGCCGTAGCGTGTGCGCGGATCAGGCGTCTGCGTAACATTTCACACAATGTAGGATTGGAGACCTGAGGAGAGGGGCGATACGCTGCCTGCGTGCTTATCTTTGGGGGGCCGTGGCCGCCGCAACGCTGGGTCTACGTCGCCGCTCTCATCACGACTGTTGTCGGCTCGATCTTGCTGGCGACGCTTGGAAATTCCGGCTGGGGGATCATCATGCTCGCCATCATCGTCGTGATGGTGATTGGCAGAAATGCCCGGCTACGGTCGGCTAAGGCCCGCGAATTTATGAATTCTCGACCACCCCACTGAGCCGATGCCAACGCATCCCGAACTGAACACGCCGACGCAGCGCGCGCATCCCGCAATCGGATTTTGGCTGGGTTTGTTTGTGATTGGTCGCGGTTACATTCGGCGTGCTCTTGGCGGTTGGGATTCTGCTCGCGCTCGATCTGCTCCTTCGCGGATTCGGTCTGATCTGACTATGGCCGCCATCGTTTGGATATGGCTCGCGGTGTTGCTCGCGCTCGCCGCTGCGATTCGACTACCTACCCCACGTCACTATCGAGCTGTCACGCAATGACCCAACGATGCCAGCGTCCGCGTCGCACTCGACTTGGAATCGTGGGGTGGTGGGAGCGTTGCTAGACGTGCGGTGGCCTGTGGTGAAATGTTCATATGTCAGCTCGCCGCCGCCCCTACAGTGTTAGAGCCCATGCGCCGCATTCACCGCTGCGCAGTGTGCGTCGCCGTGCACTGCTAACGCAGGAGGAGCTGGCGGCCAAGACTGGCGGCGAGTTCGCCCGCAGCACGATCGCAAGCCCCTGGAAGCGTCTGGAGTAAACCGCGAAAAAGGCAGATGGCCGCCAGAGTCGATGCAAGCCATGCGACAAACTCCGCCAGCAGGAACGCTGCGACGCCGCACGTGCCGCCAGCTCAACTCCCGGCCTGGATAGGCCCACGTCGAAGGGATGGCTCATATCGTGGGGTTGTGCGAAGCTGAATGCGTGGTGAGTGCGTCGGTGCCGGAGCGACCGCTGACGCACACCCTCACCGTCAGCTGCCTATGCAGGGCGAGCCACGCCATCGAACTTTTCCCGCAAGATGCAAGCCGCGGATGCGCCGGACCTGGAGCTGGAGGCCCTTTCGTCATGACCTCCAAGGTCTGTACGAAGTGCAAAGCCTCGCAACCGCTGAAGGACTTCCCCCGCCAAGCTGGCCGACCCGCCGGTCGGACCTCCCGATGTGTGCGGTGCACATCTGAGGATCGAAGGCGCGGGAAGGCATTTCCATGCCGAGCCGCCGATATCGGAAACGCAGCAGCACCGCGCAGCTCGAAAAACGAGCTGAAGTCCGGAAGCTCTTGCGACGTAGGGCAGCAGCATGAGCGGGACGGAGATAGCCCGACTGTGCGCGCACAGAGGTCGTAGAGGTCGCCCGTTGGTCTGCGATAGCGCCTCCGTCGAGGGCAATCCGGCGGTGATTGCGCGCGGCCGCCTACTCCTGGCGAATGTCGATCAGGTGCTGGCGGCGCGGGTGAAGGCTGTCAGGGCGGCGAGGTCGTAGGTAAGGATCTGAGCGTCGATGGACCCTTATCCTCGTTCGATGAGCAATCGCCCTAGGCCCGCAGCGCTCCTCACCTTATCGGCGATAGTGATCGCCTGCGGGCTGGGCGTCAGTTCAGCTTCTGCTTCAAACGGAGAATTCCTAGTTCCGGCAACGATCGAAGCTGTCCCGATTACCAGGCCAGGTGGATTCCCCAAGGTACAACATGAAGAACCGGCTAAAGGTCGCACCTTTGCTTTCACAGTGGAAACCGGCTCCTGTGGGCCGACGGTATTCTACGAAGTCAAGGTGGTGGAACGCCCTTCGTCGAAAGCTCGGCTTCGAGAAGGTCACGGGAAGCGACTATCATCACCGTTTTTGTGGAACGTGAGGCCTATCTGAAACTGAAGGGCCCGGTTTGCACTGATCACGAGACCGTAATAACCAAGCGCATCAAACTGAAGCGACGAGCTATTGGTCTGACTTTCTTTGATGGCAGCTTTTCGCCACTTCGTCGGATCTGGCCGGTGATCGAGTATTCAGGCCCAGATGTGTAATCGACTGTGGCAGGCGCTGGCGCCGCGGGTCAAGACCGCCGAGGCTGAGGCGCTGCTAGCAGCGAACCGGGTGCTTTAGCGCGCGGCCTTTTGCAGCTCCCTAGTCATCCACCTTTGCCACGCCGATATCGCCGCCGCCGCATGGGGGTCGTTTCGGTGGATGACGATCATTGTCGCCGCATGGCCTCCGCTGGGCGAATGGACGTGCACAGAGCGACTTGGAGCGCTATGGGGTTCCGTCCAAATCGAGCGCACGCCGACAGTGTTGCCGGACCGATACGGCTGGTTGATGTGGAAAGCGGCTCGCGGACTGACGAGTCCTCGAACGTCGGCGTCACCGTTTTCTAGCGCGACGACGGCGGTCGCGATGGCCACAAGAAAGACAGCCCAGATCAGACCGGCTCGGAGTTCCACCCCAGCGATGTTATGGCGTGGGCATCGAGTTGCCAGCGCCTCAGAGTCCGCGCACTAGCTTGCCGGGTCGTTTTGCATCACTCCCCGACCGCGAACCGCTCCGCATAGGCGCCCCGGATCCAAGGCGTGGGGCGGCTGGACCTTCCTAGACGGACCTATTCGCGGATTCTCTGCGATGGGCACGGCTGGTTTCGAACCAGCGACCTCTCGCGTGTGAAGCGAGCGCTCTCCCACTGAGCTACGCGCCCGGAGGCATTTATCGTATCTCTCTGGCGGGCGCCCTCGACCAGACACTCATTTTCTTCGTCTGATCTTGAACCATCTCCTGGCGGGGGTGAGATCGAACCCATGCTGGTCAACGGCGCGAACCGAGAACGCGTAATGCCCGGGCTTCAGGTGCTTGTAGCTCTTCGGCGACTGACAATTTTGAAATGGCTGCTCGTCGAGCTCGCATTCAAAGCTCAAGACCGCGCCCCCACGTCCGCTGAAGCTGAAGGTAGCCCCTCTGGGGTGGATCTTTGCCCTCAGAATCGAGGTGTTTGGAGGCATGGGAGGGGGGCGGTGGGCAGGGTAGAACGACAGGTGCGAGCTCGTAGGCGCCAATATCGGTAATCGCGGTTGGTTCGGAGCTGTTGCAGGGGAGCTGGCCGGGCTGGGTACGAGGATTTCCATCGAGGTCTATTTCGCCGTTTAGAGGGCTATTGACGCCCGCGTCGATCGTCGGCGAGCCGCTTGCCTCGTGCAGATTGCCTTCCGATGCGCTGATAAAAAGCGGCGGCGCGATTTGGTTTGTGCTGCTTCCCGCAGCCGTGACGGTCGCCCCACCTTCAGCAGAGACGGTCGCGTAATTTGAATGTTCGAGCGTCATCGCGACCGTTCCGCCCTGCTGGCTTGCGCCTATATCCATCCCACCACCGCGGACAATCGTGTTCACCGCGGTGACCTGCATGCCGGGACCGGATGAGCTTAGGTGTACGGCTTCACGCCCCGCGTAGATCGTGTCGTTTCTCAAGTCGAGCGTCCACAAGCCAATTCCAAGGACCTGATCATTGATTCCATATTCGCCTGAGCAGATTGAATCGATGATCGATGTAACCGGCTCGCTACTGCAGCCAATCCCGCTGGGCGAGTTGGCGATGACTCGGTTTATCGATCCAGCACCGACCAGGGCGGTGCTGGATTTTGCACTGTCTTGGATATCGACATCTGTGATCCGTTGCTCTTCCCCACCCTCGACGGCTTCGACAGCCACTTTCGCTGCCGAGTAGATCTCAGGGCGGGCTTGGCCTGCGGCTCCTTCAAGTGTGGTTCTATTTTTAAGTTCCAATGTTTCGCTGATCGGGTTCTGCGGGGAGCCGTAGGTGCCTTCATCTCCGGTGAGGATCACGGTGACTCCGGAGCTGGCCGATTTGAGCGCAGTGACGATGGAACATGGTTCGATTTGTGTACAGGCGCTGCCCGAGCCTGTCGGCGAGGCATAGCTGCTGATCGGATTCGCGCTTGCGCCACTCGCCGCGCCGAGAGCCGCGGTCCCAATTGCGACGACAGTTGATGCCAGTTTGATTAGCTGGCTGTAGTGCTGGATCCTCATCTCGTCGGTTTTGACTTTACGCCCCTTATCAGGGTCCAGGCTAAGTTCCGCCGCCGCGAGGGCACGCCTGTGCGTCGGGAATGCTGGATCCGCGGCTTCGCAGCTGGTGGGGGGCGGGGGGGCGTGGGCAGGAGATGCAAGCGTTGACGCTCGCGATACGGTGTCGCTATGGATCCTGAGCGTGCCGGTCAGCTGCTCGCGCAAGAGCGGATGCAGATCGAGCAGGCAATCGCCTCACTCGACCGCGAAACCCCAGAAGAGGGCGACGAGCGCAAAGAGCCCGGGGATCAGGATTCCGAGGGCCTATATCAGGATGAGTTTGATGCGGGCCGCGCCCGTGACCTCGCTCAGCAGCTCGCCGCCGTTGAGCGTGCCGAGGCGCGGCTTGCAGCCGGGACGTATGGTCTTTCGGTTCGAAGCGGCGTGCCGATACCCGACGAGCGCCTCGAGGCCAGCCCGACCGCCGAGCTCACCGTCGAGGAGCAAGATCGCGGGCCTCGACCCGATTGAGGCGAGCTGCCGTTTATTAGCACTCAGTGCGTGGATCCGAGATCGGGGCGCCATCGGTGGCTTCGCCTATAGCGGTCGCCCGCACCGCGCGCCAAATCGCGTCGTGTCCAAGCGGTTCGCGTACGGCGCTGCCGGCTCCGACTAGCGCCAGCAGACCGATCTCAGCGGCAAGGCGATCCGGGGCGTCATTTCCTTTCGTCATTAACGCTGCCACCTCCTGAGTGCTCAGCCCATCGGGGAAACTTTCGAGCAGCGTCGCTACGTTTTCGGGCGCCGGGTTGCTGCGAAGCCCCGGATCCAGATTGGCAATCAGGACGTCATATGCCTCGACCGGCTGAAAACCACCGGCGATCAAGGCCGTCTTGCCGCTGGAAAAGACGACGCTTGGTGCCGTATAGCGAACCTGGCCGTCTGTGCTTGCGGCCTTACCCTGGAGCTCCGCCGCCGAACCCGCCGCTGTTCTGGCCTCTGCCTTATCGCTCTCATATGCCGCGCTTACCACCGGATCATCAATCCGAGAGATGATCGTGTTCGCGTCAACGCCCTCCACGCCGCGCAGTACCCCGGCGAGCTGGTCATCATCGTCGAGGAGCAGAGGACTATTGAAGTTCGCCAGTTGCAGGGCACGAAATACGCGCCACTCGCTGCCCGGCTCATAGATCCGGGCAGCGACGACGGTGCGACAGGCACGCGCGGTAGCGGTCACCCGTTGCTTGGGCTGAACCGAGAAGGGCATCCCATAGCGGCGGAAATTCAGTTGGTAGGTCGCCCCCCGAAGCGGCGTATAGCCGCGTGCGACGTAGTGCTCGGTGCTCTCGCTCAACCCGATCAGCACCAATCGCCAGTTGAGTTGGTCACCGTAGCGCCACTCGATCACCCTTAGGGCGGGGATCTCGCTGTAGGCCCAGGGGCAGGCTGGGTCGCTGTACAGCGTCGCATCGATCACTTTTCCACTGTAGGGAAACCGCCCGCTCGGCCTTTAAATTCCGGCTTCTCAAGCGGTTCCGCAGGGGTCCATGGGTACCTGATCATCAGCTCGGGTCATCCCTCTTTTTGGATCGGCGTTGAGCGGGGGCCCGCGGTCGGGGCTCGGACTAGGGCGCAGCCGAGGGCTGTTCAGCCGCTAGGGCGAACGGGCTGCCCTCTGAGTCCCTGCAGATCGCCCACCGCTCGCCGGGGTGGATGACAGAGCCGCCCAGCTGGAGGACTCGATCGAGGGCCGCCGCCAGATCGCTGACCCCAAAGTAGGGCAGCGAGCCCCTGTCCCCGGGGCCCAAGCCACGCTGGTGGATTCCGAGCCGGGTTCCATCTCTTTCGATCTCCCAGCCCGATCCCGATGCAGGCGAGCGAGGCGTGAGGTCGGCCCCGAGTACTCCCCGCCAGAAGCTGAGGGCGCGCTCGGGATTATCTGCGGGAAACTCGATCAGAGTTGAAGGCATCGCCTCAGTATCTGTCATCGCCAGGGCGAGCTAGGTCCAGCCGTTGAATGCACCTCCATTTCGGGCGATCCGATCAGGATCCCGCTACCGCTCACTGCGATCGGGCACCTGAGGTCTACTCACCGCCGTCATGTGCCATCAGTCGGCCGCGCCACTCTTCGCGATCAAATCGGGCCGGCTCGGTTTCGGCCAAGAACTGTTCAAGCGCGACGATGAAGCGCCCAGGCGCCTCCAAATGAGGGAGATGTCCGACCCCGGGGAAGATCTCGAGGCGACTGCCGGGGAGGGTCCGATGGGCTTCTTCGCCGTGGCGGACGGGAATGATTGGATCGTTTTCCCCCCAGACGATAAGAAGCGGCAAATTATCGGCGAGGTAGAGACGATCGTTGGCGTCGATGCGCTGCCCCCCGGTGCTGACTACAGAGCGCAGCGTCGCCAGGAATGCGTTTCGCCGCTCCGCGTTTGCCAGCGATGCATAGCCCCGCGCGACCTCGGCAAGGTCGGGGCTGGCTCGCATACCGAGCGCCGATAGCCCACGACCGAGAATCGTCCCGGCTCGCTGCCCGACGGCGGCGGTTGCTCCAATGAACAGATCGGCCCCCGGTAGGGCGGCGGCGCGCAGGATCGGGCTCACCTCCGGACCGAGGCCCCCGCTTGAGACCAGGACCAGGCGTTCGGTCATTTCTGGGAACTGATAGGCGAACTGCATCGCGATGCCGCCTCCGAGGGAATGGCCGACGAGCGTCGCACGCTCGTGGCCGACCGCGAAGATCAGATCCCGCAGCCCAGCCGCCAGCCCTCCGAGTGAGTAATCGCCGCCGCCCGCGGCTGAGGCACCATGGCCCGGTAGGTCGGAGGCGATGATGGTGTGATCTGCGGCGAGTGGCTCGATCACCTCCTCCCAGTTCTCCAGAGTTCCCGCCATCCCATGGATCAGGAGAATCAGCGGACCCGAGCCAGCTTCGGCGTAGGTGATCGAGCGGCCGTGCAGCTGCAGCTCGCAGCGCCGTGGGTTTTGCCGATTTCGCTTGGATGCCAACGGGCACAACAGGGTAGCCCCCTCGCCACCCGCTGCCGTTTCCTCCTCGGCGGGGGGCTGTTCGGAAGATCGGGCCCCCTCGTGCCAGAATCTATGACCGTGAGAGACGGACGTCACCATCGAAGCTAGCCAGCGAGTCATGTCGCTTGAGCATCTTGATGTTCTGATCGTCGGCGCCGGCCTCTCGGGAATCGGCGCCGCCTACCATCTCCAGGACAGGTGCCCGGGGAGGTCCTACGCGATCCTCGAGGCTCGCGGTGAGCTTGGTGGAACCTGGGACCTGTTTCGCTTTCCGGGCATCCGCTCTGACTCCGACATGCATACCTTGGGATATGGATTTCGACCCTGGAAGGAGACCAAGGTAATCGCCGACGGTGACTCGATCTTGCGCTACCTTCGCCACACCGCGAGCGAAAACGCAATCACCGAGAAGGTACGATTTCACCAGCGGGTTGTTCGCGCCGAGTGGTCGACCTCGCGCTCTGCGTGGACCGTGGAAGCAGAGCGCTCCGACAGCGGTGACGTGGTTCGCATGAGCTGCGGGTTCCTTTGGATTTGCAGCGGCTACTACCGCTATGACAAAGGCTACGCTCCCGAGTTCGAGGGTGTGGAGCGCTTCAAGGGGCCGATTGTGCATCCCCAGCAGTGGTCAGATGACATCTCCTACGGCGGCAAACGCGTGGTTGTAATCGGCAGCGGGGCAACGGCGATGACGATGGTCCCCGCCCTCGCGAAAAAGGCCGAGCACGTCACCATGCTGCAGCGCTCACCGAGCTACGTGGTCTCGCTGCCGACCGAGGACACGATCGCGGACGCCTTGCATCGTGTTCTCCCAGAGCGCGCAGCCAACTGGTTGGTGCGCTGGAAAAACATCCTCCTGCAGATCTTCGTCTACCAGCTAAGCCGGCGGCGACCAACCCTGGTCAAGGCGTTGGTTCGGAGGGGTGTGAAACGCTCGCTGCCGATCGGCTATGACGTCGACACGCACTTCAAACCGCACTACAACCCGTGGGACCAGCGCTTGTGTTTGGTCCCCGACGGCGACCTCTTTGAGTCGATCTCTGTGGGCGATGCGACGGTTGTCACCGACGTGGTCGAGACCTTCACCGAGACCGGTATCAAGCTCAAATCCGGGGCTGCGCTTGATGCTGATCTGATCGTCACCGCGACCGGACTGAACCTGCTCTTTCTGGGCGGGATGCAGCTGGCTGTCGATGGTCATCAAATCGATCTGGCCAAAGAGATGACCTACAAGGGGATGATGCTCGGCGGCATCCCGAACTTCGCATTCACGCTCGGCTACACCAACTCTTCCTGGACACTGAAGGCCGATCTCACCTCTGAGTACGTCTGCCGGCTTCTGCTCCACATGGACACTCACGGCTACAGCCAGGCTGTGCCGGAGATCGCGGACCCCTCGATCACCGAGCAGCCGCTGCTTGATTTCGCGGCCGGCTACGTGCTGCGCTCGATCGATCAGCTCCCCAAACAGGGCTCGAAGTCTCCCTGGCGGCTGCGAATGAACTATCCGCTTGATGCCAGGGAAATCCGGTTTGGCGCAATCGACGATGGCACGATGAAATTTTCCAGTGCCAGCGTCGATGCTCGGCCGCTCGAGCAACCGCTCGCCAGCTGACCCCGACCGCGGGCCCGCAACCGGTTGGCGATCACATCTGGCGGGGCCGCGCCGATCAGTGACCGAGCGCGATCGGCGCGGGTAGGGGCCGGCGCCCCTAGGTTTTGGCAGGTCGGCCGGTCCCGACCCTCGCTGGGTCGATAGGCATGCTCCCAGCGGCTCCGCCGGGCTCCACTCTCGCGGGGCGCTGGTGCCCGCAGCTGAAGGCGGCATCGATCTGCGTGCGGGGAGCTCATGTCGGCTCACCGATGCCGCCGATTGTGAGTCGCGTCGACCGCGCGAGATAGGGAATCGGCGCACCGATCGTTGCTGATTGTGAAGGGTGCGCCCAGAGTGCTACCGTCGTTTATTGGTCGGCGCAGAGCCAGGCCGCAAAGTGGCAACGATCGGGAAGAAGCAAGAGAGAGTCATCGTCCGGTTCGCCGGGGACTCTGGCGATGGGATGCAGCTGGTCGGGGGTCGATTCACGGCTGCAACGGCCCAGGTCGGCAACGATCTCTCGACCCTGCCAGATTTTCCGGCCGAGATCCGCGCGCCAGCTGGAACCCTCCACGGTGTCTCCGCCTTCCAAATTCACTTCTCCTCCCGCGACATTCTCACCCCCGGCGATCACCCCAACACCCTGGTCGCGATGAACCCGGCGGCGCTGAAGACAAACCTGGGCGCCCTGGAGACCGGAGGGACGGTGATCGTCAACGAGGATGCCTTCAACGCCAACAACCTGCGCAAGGCGGGCTATGAGGCCAACCCGCTCGATGACGACACACTTGAGGGCTATCAGGTGTTTCGCGTGCCGATGACGACGATGGCGACTCGGGCAACGGAAGAGATTGAGGGTCTGAAACCGGCCGAGGCTCAGCGCACCAAGAACGTCTTTGCCCTAGGGCTCGTCTCATGGATGTATGGGCGACCGATCGAGGCAACGCTCTCCTGGCTGGAGACGAAATTCGCCAAGCTGGTGGCGATCCGGGCGGCCAACATCGCCGCCTTCAAGGCTGGTTATAACTTTGGCGAGACGGCGGAGCTCTCGGTGACCCCGATTGAGATCGAGCCGGCGCCGCTTCTCGCGGGCGAGTACCGCAACGTGGACGGGACTCAGGCAATGGCGTTGGGCCTGATCGCGGCGAGCGTGAAAAGCGGGTTGCAGCCCTTCTTTGCCACCTATCCGATCACCCCGGCGTCAGAGCTCCTTCACCATCTGGCGCGCCACGACAGCTTCGGAGTGCGCACCGTGCAGGCCGAGGATGAGATCGCGGCGGTCAACATGGCGCTTGGCGCTGCCTTTGCCGGGCACCTCGGGATCACCGCGACCAGCGGCCCGGGCATGGACCTGAAGGCTGAGACGATCGGCTTGGCGGCGATCCTGGAGCTGCCCCTCGTGATTATCGACGTGCAAAGGGCCGGTCCGTCGACGGGGATGCCGACCAAGACCGAGCAGACCGACCTCTTGATGGCGATTCACGGCCGCCACGGCGAGTCTCCGCTGCCGGTGATCGCGGCGGCCACCCCGGCGGACTGCTTTGAGTCAGCCGTAGAGGCGGTGCGGATTGCGGTCCGCTACCGCACCCCGGTGATCTTGCTCGGGGATACCTTCCTCGCCAATTCCTCGGAGCCGTGGCGGATTCCCGACGCTTCAGAGCTACCCGACATCGACCCCGATTTCGCCCAGGGTCCCAACCATGGTGATCAGTTCCTTCCCTACCTTCGCGATGAGCGGGGGACGCGGCCGTGGGCGATCCCGGGAACGCCCGGGCTCCAGCACCGGATTGGCGGCCTCGAGAAGGAGAACGGGAGCGGCAACATCAGCTATGACCCTGACAATCACGCTCTGATGACCAGGCTGCGGGCAGAAAAGTTGGAGAAGCTCGCGCTAGAAATACCCGAGCTCAGGGTGGATGCCGATGAGGGAGCCGAGCTGCTCGTACTCGGCTGGGGTTCGACATACGGGGTGATACAGGCGGCGGCGCGGCGAGTGCGCAAGCGCGATATCCCGATCGCGACCGCACACCTTCGCCACCTCGATCCGCTGCCCGCTAACACCGGTGATGTGGTGCGGACCTTTGACAAGGTTCTGATCCCTGAGATGAACAGTGGTCAGCTGCTCGCCATGATCCGCGCCCGCTTCCTGGTCGATGCCACTGGCTACAACAAAATCGAGGGGTTGCCGATTTTTGCCGAGGAGCTCGAGGGCGCGATCCTGGAGGTGATCCGGTGAGCGCAACGGCAACGGCCACGACGCGAGCGCGGGAGCGACGCTCACCAAAGCCGATTTTCAGTCTGACCAGGAGACCCGCTGGTGTCCGGGATGCGGGGATTACGCGATTCTGGCCGGAGTCCAGGCGCTGATGCCCGAGCTCGGCGTTCCACCCGAGCGGACGGTTTTCGTCTCCGGTATTGGCTGCGCCGGCCGTTTCGTCTATTACATGGACACCTATGGGATGCACGGCATTCACGGCCGGGCGCTGGCCTTGGCGACCGGGATCGCAACCGCCCGTGACGATCTCTCGGTTTGGGTCGTCAGCGGTGACGGCGACGCGCTCTCGATCGGCGGCAATCACTTGATCCATGCCCTGCGACGCAACGTCCCGATCAAGCTGCTCCTCTTCAACAACCAGATATACGGGCTGACCAAGGGCCAGTACTCACCCACCAGCGAGAAGGGCAAGATCACCAAGTCCACCCCGTTTGGGTCTGAGGACCATCCCTTCAATCCGGCGGCGCTGGCCCTCGGGGCTGAGGCATCCTTCGTCGCCCGCACGATCGATATCGAGAAGAAGCACGTGGCCGGTGTTCTGAGGGCCGCCGCCGAGCATGAGGGCTCGGCTTTTGTCGAGATCTATCAGAACTGCAATGTCTTCAATGATGGCGCCTTTGACGGGCTGCGCGGCAAGGGCGGCGCGCCGAACCAAATCCGGCTTCGCGATGGCGAGCCGATCCGCTTCGGCGCCGAAGATGAGCGCGGTGTGATCCGCGCTGCTGACGGCAGTCTCGCCCTTGCCGAGGTCGGGGAGGTGGGGGAGGAGGCGCTGGTGGTCCACGACGCCAAGTGCGCCGACCCAAGCTATGCCACTGCCCTTGCCCGGCTTGCCGAGGATCCCTCCGCGCCGACCCCGATCGGGGTCTTGCGAGACGTCGAGCGCCCGGTCTATGGAGCGGGTCGCCAGCGCAAACTTGCCCCGGCCCACGCCCAGGCCTCGCTGGCCGACGTAGATCGGCTGCTGCGCTCCGGCGACACCTGGACGGTGTCGTCTTAGAGGTCTCGGTTGGCCGTCCTCCACCTACTTCAGGAGTGATAGGAGACTCAGAGGCGATCCACTCATCGCGCCAAATCGGCTCGGATCATGGCGAGCGCTGCCTCTCCGGCCATGGCAACCGGCTCGGTGCTGCGCAGGGCCCTGCTGAGGATGAAGGCTCCCTCGAGCGCCGCGAGCATCTGGATCACCAGCGTGCGGGCACGTTTCGGCGCTATGCCCTCGGCTGCGAAGCGTGCGATTCCGCCCTCGATCCAGAGGTTGAAGACATCGGCACAGGCTTCTCGCAGCTCGGGGTTGGTGCTGGAGACCTCTAGCGCGACGGTGGCGATCGGACAGGCATCGGCGTAGTCGGTTTCGCGCAGGGTCTCTGCGGCCCCGGCAAAGAAGTTCCCGACCCCGGTGATCAGGTCCACATCAGGGCCCGCAAACTCGGCAAATAGGAGCGCATAGAGCGCCCCGGAGCGGCGGATGGTCTCGGCGCCGAGCGCCTCCTTACCGCCGGGAAAGAAGTGATAGAGCGAGCCGAACGGCGCGCCGGCCTGTTCGACGATCTGTTTTACGCCGGTACCCATGTAGCCCTGGCGGCGCAGCAGCTCGCCGCTTGCATCAAGGATTCGCTCTCTTGTCTGATTCCCCACGCGGCCTCCTTGCAACGACTTTTGGCAAAGACCGATGATAGATTGCCTTTTACTAGAGCGATCTATCAAATCAAGAACGGAGGCAAGGATGCCCGAGGTCGAGCTCGCGGCGGGTGTGATCGAATACGAGGACACCGGGGGAAGCGGATCGCCCTTGGTCCTCCTTCACGGTCTCGCCATGGACGGCCGCGCGTGGCGCAAGGTGGTTGAGCAGCTCCGCGACGATCATCGCTGCATCCTGCCAACGCTTCCGTTCGGGGCCCACCGCCAAGCAATGAAAGCCGACGCCGACCTCTCGCTGCGCGGAATGGTTCGCATCGTCGCCGATTTTCTGGAGGAGCTGGAGCTGGTAGACGCCACGCTCTGTTTCAACGACTGGGGTGGGGCGCCGGTGATGATCGCCGATGGTCTAGCCGATCGTGTCGGTCGCCTGGTCCTCGTTTCCTGCGAGGCGTTTGAGAACTATCCACCAGGCCTGGCTGGACATGCAGCGTGGATCTCGGCCAAGCTACCCGGCGGGATCGCCATCATGCGCCAGGTCCTGTTGCGGCCAAGGTTGCGCCAGCTGCCCTTTGTCTTTGGCCAGATGACCAAGCGGGGAGTCCCCGATCAGCTGATGCGCGAATGGTTGGAGCCGCTATCGCGAGCGGAGATCCGGCGGGACCTGGGCAAGTACACGGGGGATGCGATGAGGGGGAAACGGGACTTGCGCTCCGCCAGCGGATCACTTGGTTCCTTTCAACGTCCAGTCCTAATCGTTTGGGATAGCGAGGGCCCGATGATGCCGACCGAGCATGGACGCCGCTTTGCCGCCGCCTTTCCCGACGCCCGCTTGGTCGAAATCGAGGATTGCTACACGCTGATTCCCGAGGATCAGCCGCTGCCACTCGCCGATTCGATTCGCGAGTTCCTCTCCTGAGTGGCTGAGGAGGAGCGATCGGGAATTTGAGGCCCCCTCTGGCGTCCCTGAAGCGTCCGGTCAGGGTGATGTTGTGGTTTGAGTGATCGCCGAGCGCACGATTGAGGGCATCCCGACCCTGACCCTGGCCAGCGCGGAGCTGGGCGGGATCGAGGTCGCATTCGCCCCCGGTGCGGGAATGGTTGGGTGCTCGCTGCGCCATCGCGGTGAGGAGTTGCTGGGTCAGCGGGGAGGCTTGCGCCACTACCTCGATCAGCACTCGACGATGGGGATACCGATTCTTTATCCCTGGGCAAATCGACTCGGTGCCAAGCGGTTCGCGCTGGCAGGCACAGAGGTGAACCTTGACTCCGCAGACCTACCACTTTCCTTTGATCCGGCCGGGCTCCCAATTCACGGCCTGCTCTCGGCCGCGAGCGGTTGGCGGGTCGATCGCCATCAGTCAGACGGAGCGGCGGCAGTGCTGGCGGCAAGTTTCGATTTCGGTGCCGACGAGAGCCTGATGGCGGCCTTTCCCTTCGCCCACGAGCTGCTTTTTGAGGCGCGCCTGAGCGGCGCGGTGTTGGAGATCACGACGACCGTGCATGCCCACGGGGATATGAGCGTACCCGTCTCCTTCGGCTTTCATCCTTATCTGTGTTTGCCGGGCCTCAGCCGTTCGGAGTGGTGGCTTGAGGTGCCGGTAAGGGAGCGCTTGAAACTTGATTCCAGCCTGCTGCCGACCGGCGCACGGGAGCCGATTGAGATCGAATCGGGGCCGCTCGGCTCCCGCGTATTCGACGACGCCTACCTCGCCCCGCCCGCTCGGGCGCCCCTGGTCTTGGCGGGCGGAGGCAGGCGAATTGAGCTCGCTCTCGGGAGCGGTTATCGCTTCGCGCAGGTCTACGCGCCAAGCGAAGATGACGTTGTCGCTTTGGAGCCGATGACGGCCCCTACCAACGCACTGTTGAGCGATGGTCCCGATCTTGTCTGGGTCAGGCCCGGGGAGCGCTTCGCGGCAAGCTTCACGATCACGATTTCTGATCTCAGCGGCTGAGCTGGGCCGCCGTGTTTGAGGCTTGGCCAGAGGCTCAGCACGGGTGCTGATTGATGCCCCGATGATCAGCCTACGGGCCGCTCAAATCGTCGTAGAGAGTCAGGTCATCGGCACTTACTGGGAGCGTGCTTCAAGGCGCTGAGCGAGTCGGTTCATGCCGCTCACGCGCGCCGCGGCGGCTGCGGCGGTCCAATCGGTAGCTCGGTCTGCGGGGCGCTTGACCCCAGCGTCGCGAAGTGTCGCGATCTCTTTGAAGTCAAGTAACTCGCTGCGGGCCTCGAGCAGTGTCGCGCGAAGTTTCGGGCGGCGCTCGCGAATCGCCGTTTCCAGCACCTTCTCAAGCGAACCGTGGCGACCGAGCAGCTCAGCGGCGATCTTTGGGCCGACGCCCCGTGCCCCAGGAATTCCATCTGAGGGATCGCCGCGCAGGGCGATGAAGTCAGGGACCAGCTCCGGCTTGATTCCGTAACGGCGGCGCACTCCCTCGGGATCGACCTGCTCCGCTCCGGCGCTCCCGGTGCGCACGTATAAGACCGTGACCCGCTCCCCAACACATTGATACATGTCGCGATCTCCGGTCAAAAGCAACGCCCGCCCCCCGCCCTTGACCTCGCAACGGGCGTAGCTGCCGAGAAGGTCATCGGCCTCTAGGTCGTCATCTGCGGCGACGATCCAACCAAAGGCCTCAAAGTATTCGCGGCTGGCGGCGAATTGCGATGCCAATTCGGTCGGCATCTGCTCACGGTCGGCGTGGTAGGGGGGATAAAGCTCGGTGCGGTAGGGGGCGGCGTCGGGACCAAAGCAAACGACCACCGAGCGTGGTCGATGAACCTCAACCTCGCGCAGGATCAGGTTGGTGGCGCCGAGCAGGGCGTTGACGGGATCCCCATCACTGCCGGTGATCGAGCTCGGTAGTGCGTAAAAGGCGCGAAAGAGCATCGACGGCGCGTCGACGACGAGCAGCGGTGCTGTCATTGCCCCAGCCTACGGGCAAAGTTGGCCGGCGGCGATCTGCTCGCCGTGCTCCGGCGGCGGCTGCTCGGCCCTGCGCCGGGCAGATCCGGTCCCTTTCTTGCACGATCGATCAGCTGGGGGTAGGGCTCGCCCTACAATCTCGGATCGATGACAACTAGGCGACGAAGGAGGCGCAGGGAACACGGTTTGAACTGGAAGGCCAAGCTGCTTCTCGGTCTCGGAGTCTGCACCGGGATGGCGGTGATTGCCGGCGGCGTTGCGGCAAGCTGGGCGATCAAGATCTATAACTCAGCGCCACCGCTGTCGAGCCTGAAACCTGTGCAGAAGGGGCGATCATCGGCGATCTATGCCGCCGATGGCAGCCTGATCGGATTCATCCGCTCCAGCAGCATCAGACAACCGGTCTCCTCGCGAGCTCTTCCCCAGCTCCTCAAGGAGGCGACGGTCGCGATAGAGGACAAGAACTTCTATCACCACGGCGGCATCGACCCGGCCGGCATTGCGCGGGCCGCCCTGAAGGATCTGCTCGCCGGTGGCAAGCCCGTTCAAGGTGCCTCGACAATCGCCCAGCAGCTGGTTCGCGACCTCTACATTCAGCATCCCGAAGAGACGATCAAGCGCAAGCTGATCGAAGCGCACCTCGCCGAAGAGGAGGAGGAAGCCCATTCCAAGAATTGGATCCTCACCGCCTACCTCAACTCCGCCCCCTATGGGACCGTGGAAGGCGAGACTGCGGTCGGCGCCGAGGCCGCGGCGCAGACCTACTTCGACAAACCTGCCCATGACCTGAACCTGATCGAGGCGGCGATGATCGCCGGTCTGCCCCAGGCGCCCTCCGAATACAACCCCTTCATCGACCCCAAGGCCGCCCTCGAACGACGCAACGAGGTGCTGGGGGTGATGAAGGAACAGGGCTACATCGGCGAAGCCCGGTTTGAAGCCGCTATCCACCGTGGTCTCGGCCTGCACCCCGGTCACAAGTACCAGACAATCCATGACCCTTTCCTATTTGACCTTGTCCAGCAGGAACTGATCGAAAAGTATGGGATCAACACCGTTCGCTACGGCGGCCTGAAGGCCTACACGACGATTGACCCCAAGCTTCAGGCGCACGCTCAGGAAGCCGTCGATGCCTGCGCGGTCTGCTACCCAGAAGGCGGCCCGGCCTCCGCACTTGCCTCGGTCAATCCGACCAACGGTGAGATCGTGGCGCTCGCCTCGACCCAGAGCTATTCCAATCAGAGTCAGTTCAACTACGCCTGGCAGGCGCACCGCCAGCCGGGCTCCTCGTTTAAGACCTTCGTCCTTGCCGCCGCGCTCAGGCAGGGGATCGATCCCTACACGACCTACTACAACGGAAGCTCGCCCAAGACCCTGGAGATACCGGGCGGCGGCACCTGGACGGTAAACAACGCCGAGCCCGGACAGGGGACGATGTCGCTGGCCAGCGCCACCTGGAATTCGGTCAACGTCGTCTTCGCCCAGCTCGATCTCGACGTCGGTCCAGAAAACGTGACCAAAGCTGCCCACGAAATGGGAATCAAAGCACCGCTTGAATCGGTTCCGGCTGAGGCGATTGGCGGTCTGAGGATTGGTGTCACGCCGCTGGAAATGGCCTCCGCCTACGCAACCCTCGCCGACGGAGGAATCCGCCACGACGCGACCGCGATCGGCAAGGTCGAGTTCCCCAACGGCAAGATCGATCAGCCAAGTCCCCAATCGGGTGTACGGGTGCTGACCCAGGGCCAGTCCTATGACTTGACCAAACTGCTCGAGGGCGTGATCACCCAGGGCACGGGGGCCGGCTATACCTCGATCGGTTGCTCCTCGGAGGCGGGGAAGACCGGCACCTCTGAAAACGAGTCCGACGCCTGGTTCGTCGGCTACACCCCGCTTTACTCAACTGCGGTTTGGGTAGGTCACCCCGAGTCGCGCGAAGCAACCGGGTTTGGTGGGCCGACGGCGGGTCCGATTTGGCGCTCCTACATGGAGGCGGCGACCGACGGCAACTGCCCCGAATTTCCGGTTCCCACCAGCCTGCCGACGCTCTCCAGCCTCCACAGTGAACACACCGCCGGGGGCGCTGACAGCACCTCGGCCCCCACCGGCACCGAACCGCCCGAAGCGGGCCAGGCTCCCACGGGCCAGCCAAATTCGGCCCCCGCTCCCGCCCCAACCCCGGCCCCCGCTCCCTCCAGTGGGGGCGGGGGCGTGCCGACCCCGCACTGAGTGGACTCTCGGGGGCGTAGGCTTGCTCTTGCTCGGGCGCGGGCAGCAGCGGCGGCGGCGAAAGGAGAACAGGATCAAAGGCCATCTTTTTTCAGGGATGGGGATCTCAGTATCGGCTCTGCTGGTGCTGGCGGGAAGCGCTTTGATCGCTGTCCTCGCTCCGGCGCTTGCCTCTGGTGCCGGATCCGATCCCATCCAGGCCGCATCCACCCGGACCATCTACATCCTCGGCGGCAGGGACAATCTCCGCTTCCTCGGGCCGAAAACGGTGGTCGCGGGCGAAGAGCTGCGAGTCGAGAACCTGACCAATCCGCGCCAGGTCGGCCCCCAGACCTTCTCACTCGTCACCCCAGAATCGCTGCCAAAGACCGCCAGAGCACGCCGGTTTTGCTTTGCCGAAGGCCACATCTGCAAGGCGATCGCCGGTTGGCATGGCGCCAGGGGCAGCGGAGCACCGAGCGAAGATCTGGTCCAGGCTGGTGCCGAAGGATGGGACACGCCCGGCAGCGTGACGCAGAAGGGCGATTCCTGGTTCAGCGACAAGCAGGGCGAGGCGATCACCCAACAGGTGAGTGCCAACACCTCGGCGGGAGCGGTCACGCTCTACTTCATCTGCGCGCTATATCCGTGGGTCCAGGGTTCGATCACCGTTTCCCCCCCGGGCAGCTAGTTCGGCCCTCGATCGCCTCGCGGTTGCGCGGGCAACGCTCGACGATCGAGCTCGGCTTCGCCTGGGAGGGAGGGGGCTAGGTGGCGGCGGGCGAGGACGCCGCCGCCAAGCAGGCGCAGCGCTTTCGCGAGGCTCGAAACGATCGCCACCTGGTCGTCTTGGAGGGATTTCACGCGCTCAAGCACGCCTTGCGGTTCGGGGCCGAGGTGGTGGAGGCGGTGAGCACCGACCTCGCCGGAGTGGAGCGCTTGACGGCAGAGTTGGCTCCTGACCTCGCTGCCGCCTTTGCTCTCATTGTCAGGCCACTGGTGGGGGGAACTCTTGGGGAGCTGGTGCCGCAGCCGCCGCGCACCGGGGTGGTGGCAATCGCACGTCGTCCAGAGGTTGAGGTCAGACAGGTGTTGGAGGGCCCGGGCGCAGCACCAATCGTTCTGCTCGAGGATCCTCGCAGCATGGGCAATCTGGGTGCCTGCGTGCGGGTCGCGGCGGCGGCCGAGGCGGGGGCGGTGCTTGCCAGCGGGCACGCCGACCCCTGGAATCCGGAGGCGGTGCGCGGATCGGCCGGTCTGCATTTCGCCCTCCCGGTGGCCGCGATTGATCGCCTCCCAGAGGGTGAGCGGGCACTGGTTGCCATCGACCCCGGTGGCGAGCAGTTTTCACCTCAGCAACTGCCCCCCCGTGCCGTTTTGGCCTTCGGCAGCGAGCGCCACGGTCTGAGCGAGGAGCTGCTCGAGCGCGCCGACTTGCGGTTGGGCCTAGCGATGCGCGCCGGAGTCTCGAGTCTCAATCTCGCCACCTGCGTGGCGGCGGTCCTCTTTTCGCAGCGCCTGCTCCGCGGATAGGCGAAAACTACCGATGCGCGGGGAAGGTCCTGCGGCTAGCGTATGGAAAGAGTTGGGAGCGGTTAGATGCCGCTCTTCATCTAAAGAACCGAAAGGACCCCGTCTTGCTGCTCGCTGACTTCAGTCTGGGCGATGCGCTTCTCCTCGCTCTCGAGATCTTTTTCTTTGTCGTTTGGGTCTGGATTCTGATCACGATCCTCTCCGACCTCTTCCGTGATCACGAAACCTCTGGTTGGGCGAAGGCGATCTGGGTGCTTTTTCTCGTCTTCATCCCCTTCCTGACGGCGCTGATTTACTTGATCGCCCGCGGCGGCGGGATGCGCGATCGAGCTGTCAAAGCGCAGGCTGATGCCAAGAAACACATGGATACTTACATCCAAGAACAGTCTCAGCACTCACCCGCCGATGAGTTGCACAAACTCAACGAGCTCAAGGAAAAGGGCGCGATCTCCGGCGAGGAGTTCGACAAGGCAAAGGCGAAACTGCTCGCCTAAACGACTCCGATCAGACCACGTCCGCAGAGGTAAATGCCCGCCACGATGGCGACGGCCATCACTATCTGGCGGGCGTGGTGGGCCATCCAGGCATTGAGTGCCTCGACCTTGGCCCGGGTCGCCTCGGGGGCAAAGGAGTAGCCCAAGAGGGGGACCTCGGCGAATACGAACATGATCAGGTTGAAGGCGAGGATCGCAAGCAGCTGGGTGCCGATCCCGTGCTGGCTATGGGCGATGTCCTTGAGGGCGACGAGGTAAAAGGCACCCGGTAGGTTGAGGACGATGCCGACGACAAAGGCGATCGGCATGTTGCCGCGGCTGAGAACGCGTTCAGACCAGGGGTCCCGAGGCGGACGGGAGGCGCGATGCTCCCTGCGGCGCTGCTCAAATCGCGCATCGCGGTTGGTTGCCAGGACGTAGGCGACGATCAGCGCCAGCGCTCCGACCGTGAAGTTAACGATCGGATCGGCAGCCGGGTTGGAACCCGAGAGCAGCTGTGATTCGTTCAGCGAGGCGACGATAGCGAGGCCCACCGCGACGCTCGTTGCCATCCCCCCGACCAAGAAGGCAAGCAGCAGGAGTCGGGGGTTGGGCCGGGTCAGGACGACGATCACAACGGCGAGGATCGCCGGGGAGATCGCCGAGATCAGGGCCAGGACCAAGACGTTGATCACGGCGCTGACCCTAGCCTTCGGGTCAGTCGACGCTTGTTCTATTTCTCCTCCTGCCAGGCACGATCTGCAACCGAAGTTGCAAGTTATTAGCAACTCCTAACATTACGGCTGGGTTTTCGCTAGCCTGCGCGACCCTGCCAACTCCCTCCGAGGGAGCCGGGCGGGATTGATGCGGCTTTCCTTCCCTCACACACATCCGAATGCGACCCGGCGGGGGTCGTTGCTGGCGGCACTGCTGCTGCTCGCGGGAGTCTGCGTGCTGGCCCTGTCCTACGGTAACGCCCCCGCTCAGGACCTTCAGCAAAAGCTTCAAGACGCCCAGGGCAAGCTCTCCCACGTCCGCGCCAGCCAGAAATCGGTCTCCGCAACGATTGCCCAGCAAAACGCGGCTATCAACTCGATGATCGGGGAAATCTCCGAACTGCGCCAGCGCCAGGCCAAGGTGCAGGCCCAGCTCGCCGCCAAGCAATCAGAACTGGAAAAGGCAACCACCGAACTGCAGGTCGAGCGCCACCACCTTGCTGAAGTACGGGCGCAACTGGCTCGCGCCCTGGGCGTCTTGCGGGGGCGACTGGTGGCGATCTATGAGTCCGGGAGCCCCGACGTGCTGAACGCGATCGTTGATTCATCCAACTGGTCCCAGCTCGCGACCCAGACCGAATACCTGAACCGGATTCAAAGCTATGACAACGCGGTCATCGGTCGGGTCAAGACCCTGCGAGATCAGGTCCAATCGACGGTCGCTCGCCTCGCCGCCGCCCGTGCCCGGATCCGTTCCGCGCGGAACGCGATCGCCGCCAGCGAGCATGAAATCGCCTCAGCCCAGGCGGCAGCCACGGCACGCTTCGCCAGTCTCAAGGCGGCTCAGGCGCAGAGGCGCCAGGCGCTTGAATCACTGGAGTCTCGTGAACAGGCGCTGAGCAACAACCTCTCTTCGATCTCCTCCCAGATCGCGACCCAGGGGGGGCCGGTGCCTGAGGGCGCGGCTCCGGCTCCGCTCAGCCCGGGAGAGACCGCCAACTTCATCTCCGAAAGCGAGGCGAGCGCGCCGGCCGCAGCCCCGCCCGCGATTCGCGCTGCGATAGCCGCCGCCAACTCGATCGCGAACACTCCCTATATCTGGGGTGGCGGTCACGCCTCCTTTGAATCCCCGGGTTATGACTGCTCGGGGGCGGTGAGCTTTGCCCTGCATGGCGGCGGTTTCCTCTCCAGCCCGCTTGATTCAACCGGTCTGGAGACTTGGGGTGAAGCGGGCCCGGGCCGTTGGATCACCGTCTACGCCGATGCCGAACACGCCTGGATGATGATTGCTGGTCTGGCCTTTGACACGGTCGGTGGACCGGGCCCGCGTTGGCACCCCTCCCCGGTCGATTCCCCGGCAGGCTTCATCGCCCGCCACCCGCCCGGCTACTGAGCTGCGGGCGGCGCGAAGACCGAGTTTCGACCCCGCGCGGGGCTCTCCGAAGCGCCGGCCCGATCAGCACCGCCGCGACCAGATCGGTCGCAATGCATGTTTTGACACGAAGTGGGTATTGGGGTGGTGGTTAAACGCTTCCGCCCTTGCGGCGCACCCGTTGGGGGCGGCTAGGGAAGGAGAAAGCATGGAGACAGCATCGATTCGGACTCGCAGTCCGCTGCATGGGGATGATGGCCACCAAGCGGTGGGTTCGGCGCAGATCGGTGAGGGATGGAAACCGGCTGATCCGGGGCCATTGGGTCTCGGCGCATTTGCTCTGACCACCTTCGTGCTCAGCATGTTCAATACGAATCTGGTCAGCCGCGCCGGAGAGCCGGTTGTGCTCGGCTTGGCGCTTGCCTACGGCGGAATCGCTCAACTCTTGGCTGGGATGTGGGAGTTTCGCACCGGTAACACCTTCGGGGCGGTCGCCTTCACCTCCTACGGTGCCTTTTGGATCTCATTCTGGGCGCTGGTGACCTTCTTTGCCCCCACGGTCCCGGCGGCCCATGCCGGCGCCGCGATCGGCTTATATCTAATCGCCTGGGGGATCTTTACCGCCTACATGTTCATCGCCTCCCTGCGCACGACGACGGCGATCGCGATCGTCCTCTTCTTGCTCACGATCACCTTCTTTTTACTCGGCATTGGCAACTCGAATGGAACCGAAAGTCTGATCGAAGCTGGCGGCTGGTTCGGGTTGGCGACGGCGGCGGCGGCTTGGTATGCATCCTTTGCGGCGGTCACGAACTCGACCTTCGGACGCACGGTCTTACCGGTTGGGCCGCTCGGGCACTGAGCACGATAGAGGGAGAGGAAAATGGCAACGCAGCAAAGTTCATCGAGTCTTGAGCAGGAGCTGAGCGCGCTCCTTGAGATCGAGCGCTTCGAGCCCCCCGCGCAGTTTCGCGAGCGAGCCCTATTGAGCGACCCGGAGATCTATCGGGAAGCGGGAGCTGATCCCGAGGCCTGGTGGATGCGCCAGGCGACCGAGTTGCTCGATTGGGATCGAGCCCCGACCCAGGGTCTGGATGAATCAAGCCCTCCCTTCTACCGTTGGTTTGAGGATGGGCGCCTGAACGCCTCGGCCAACTGCCTCGATCGCCATGTCGAGGCCGGCCGCGGCGCTCGGGTTGCCTATCACTGGCGCGGGGAGGAGGGCGAGGAGCGCGACGTAACCTACGCCGAGCTGCACGGCGAGGTACAGCGCTTTGCCAACGCGCTCAAGGACCTCGGAGTCCTCAAGGGTGACGTGGTCGGGATCTATTTGCCGATGATCCCCGAGGTCGTGGTCGCGATGCTTGCCTGCGCACGGATCGGGGCGATCCACAACGTCGTCTTTGGCGGCTTCTCGGCGGAGTCCGTGCGCGAGCGGATGGAGTTCTCTGAGGCAAAGGCGCTGGTCACCGTCGATGGCGCCCGGCGCAAAGGTAAGACCGCTCCAATCAAGGTTCAAGTCGATCAGCACATGGATGACCTGGCGAGCCTGGAGACGATCGTGGTTGTGCGCCACACCGGAATCGAGTGCCCGATGCGCGAGGGGCGCGATCACTTCTATGAGGAGGTGGTGGCGGCCGCGGAGCCAAGCTGCCCGCCGGAGCCGATGGAGGCGGAGCATCCGCTCTTCATCCTCTACACCTCGGGCTCAACCGCGAAGCCGAAGGGCATCCTGCACACCACGGGCGGTTACCTGACCGGCGTCGCGGCGACCCACAAATACGTCTTTGACCTAAAGCCCGAGTCCGACGTGTACTGGTGTGCTGCCGACGTCGGCTGGGTTACCGGTCACTCCTATATCGTCTACGGGCCGCTGTGTAATGGCGCCACCAGCGTGATGTGGGAGGGGGCCCCCGACTATCCACACCAGGGCATTTGGTGGGAGCTGATCGAGCGCTACGGGGCGACGATTCTGTATGCGGCGCCGACGGCGATCCGCACCTTCATCAAGTGGGGGGCCGATATCCCTGATGGCTTTGATCTCTCCTCGTTGCGGCTCTTGGGCTCGGTCGGTGAGCCGATCAACCCCAAGGCCTGGCTTTGGTACCACAAGGTGATCGGTGGCGAACGCTGCCCAATAGTTGATACCTGGTGGCAGACCGAGACCGGGGCGATAATGATCACGCCGCTGCCGGGGATCACCGCGACCAAGCCGGGCTCGGCGACCACCCCGTTTCCAGGAGTGAGTGCTGAGGTGGTCGAGGAGAGCGGCGCCGAGCCGATCACAGAAGGCCAGGGCCTGCTCGTTTTGCAACGCCCCTGGCCCTCGATGCTGCGCGGCCTCTACCGCGAGGATGAGCGCTTCATCGGCACCTATTTCTCCCGCTTTGGCCCCGAGACCTATCTGGTAGGCGATGCGGCGCGCCGCGACGCCGATGGCTATTTCTGGGTGATCGGTAGGATCGATGACGTCGTAAATGTCTCTGGTCATCGGCTCTCGACCGCCGAAGTGGAGTCGGCGATAGTCGCTCACGAGAAGGTCGCCGAGGCGGCGGTGATCGGCCAGTCAGATGAGCAGAGCGGGCAGGCGATATGCGCGTTCGTCACCCTCCGCGGCGACACCCCCGAAAGCGATGATCTGGTCGAACAGATCCGTGCCGTGGTGGCCGAGCGAATCGGCAAATTCGCTCGGCCGAAGAGGATCGTCTGGGCCGACGAACTGCCGAAGACGCGCTCGGGGAAGATCATGCGACGCCTCTTGCGAGACATTGCCGAGGGGCGGGCGCTGGGCGACGTGACCACTCTGCGCGATCCCGACGTGATGGATGAGCTGGAGGCAAAGATCGCCGAGGCACGCGAGCAGGAAGGTTGAAGCCAGCCTTGCTGCTCTGAGCGCGCTCCTGCTCGGCCGCCGTTTTTGCGGTCCCGTGCCGTCGGTCGCCAAGCGGCTTTCGATCGAGAGCTGAGACTGCGAGACTGCGCCTAGGCCTAGGCGCGGGAGGAATGCGGCTCCCAGCGGAAGCGCCGCACCGCGATCCAGGTGCCGAGCACCGCCCAAATCGCCAGGGCACCGAGATTGGAGCCGCTTAAGCCGCTGCCACTTGCACCCGGTGCCAGGGTTGTCTGCAGGCCGAGGCTGAGGTGGTAGAGGGGGAAGAGCTTGCCGACAGATTCCAGCCAGTGCGGCAGCTGCTGGACCGGGATCCAGACTCCGGAGATGAATGCGAGTAAGACAATGCTGAAGGGGGCAACGGTCGAGGCGGTATCGGTGGTGGGGGTGAAGGCGGTCAGGGCGATGCCCAGCGAGCACATCGTCGCGGTACCGAGAATCACGTAGAGGATGAACCCCGGCATGGTCGAACCGGGGATCTGAACGTCATAGAACGCCGAGCCGATGAAAAGTAGCAGCGCCGTTATCGCAAGCGCCTGTGCACTGGCGCGGATGATCTGGGCGAGGATGAATGTCCATGATGGCATCGGCGTCCCCCGCAGCCGCTTCAGCTGACCGCTCTCGCGCTGGGTGGTGAGGCTGACGGCGAGTGTGGTGAAGGTCGCCAGCGCGATCGAGTAGGCGGCTATCCCAGCCGTGAAATAGGCCTCCGCGCTGATCCTCTGCCCGTCAGGCAGGGTTTCGTGATGGCCGCCGTTCTTGATAAAGATCGAATTGAAGAGGATCAGCAAGATGATCGGAAAGGCGCCCGCGAAAACCAGGGTCCGCGGAGTCCGAAGCGCGACCCTGATCGCCGCCTTGGCCTGGACGACAACGATGTGGCGATCGTTCATTCGGGCGGCTCCTCGGCGGTGAGGTCAAGGAAGATGTCCTCCAAGCTGGGGCTGCGGACCTCGAGATCATCGAGCTGAGCGTCGCGCTCGGCTGCCAGGGATAGGAGGCGCAGCAGATCCTCCTGGGGGCGGTCGGTCTCGATGCTGAGCTCGGCGCCGACGGCTCTCGGGTCGAGTCCCAGCTCGGAGTGGATCTGCTCGGCTGGCAGGCTGGCGCTTTGGGCAAAGCTGATCACGGTACGCCGGCCGAGACTCCTTCCCAGCTCCTCCATCGGGCCCTGCGCAACGATCTCCCCGGCGCGAAGGATCGCGACGCGGTCGGCGAGGTGTTGGGCCTCATCCATGTAGTGGGTGGTGAGAAAGACGGTCTTGCCAAGCGCCTTGAGCCCCTCGATCATTTTCCAAGCATCGCGACGGGCGCTCGGATCAAAGCCGGTTGTCGGCTCATCGAGAAAGATCAGGTCGGGATCGCCGACGATTCCGACGGCGACATCGACGCGGCGTTTTTGTCCGCCTGAGAGCGAGCCGATGCGGGCCCCAGACTTATCGCTCAGGCCGACAAGCTCGATCGTCGCTGTCACCTCTCGCGGCCCCTCATAGAAGCTTGCGAACAGCTCAATCACCTCGCTCACGGTGAGCATCGGATCAAGCTCGCACTCCTGCAGGACGAGGCCTACTCGGTTTCGCCAGGCACGGGTTGGGCGCGCCGGATCGACGCCGAGGACAGAGACCTCGCCGCCACTGCGAACCCGATAGCCCTCGAGGATCTCGATCGTGGTCGTCTTCCCGGCGCCGTTGGGGCCGAGGAAGCCAAAGACCTCACCCGCGGCAACCTCGAAGTCAATTCCCCCCACGGCCTCCTGGTCGCCGTAGGACTTGCGCAGCCCGGTAACGGTTATCGCCGCATCGCTCACTTCCTAAACGCTACTCAAAACTTGGTTCGCCAAGGCTGGTCGGATGAGAGCGCCGAACTCCCGCAGGTGGCTGGGGGCTGAGGGACATGATTCGCCGCTTGCAGGGCGGATGTTCGCCCTCATCTAAGTCCGAGACCTCGGGCGCGCTCGATCGCGTGCGCCAGAACCTCCTCGCTACCGTCTATCTCACCGCCACGCATTAACACCCGACCGGCGACCACGGTCGTGTCGACGACCGAGCCGGCGGCGGCATAGACAAGGTCATCGACAAACTCGCCGAGGCTTAGCTCGGGAGACTTACGGCGCAGCAGCAGCAGATCCGCGGGCATGCCAACCTCGAGTTTGGCGCCACCGCCGAGCAGCGGGGCGCGGCGTCCGGTCGCAACCTCCCATGCCTCTGCGGCACCGACTGCGCTTGGATCCAGCGCCGCGTGCTTTTGGATCAGGGCGAAGGACTTCAGATCTGCGAACAGATCGAGTGAATCGTTGGAGCCCGCACCGTCGCTGCCGAGGCCCACCGGCACCCCCGCCTCGCGGGCCTGCGGGTAGGGGAATATGCCGCCAACCGCAAGCTTTTGGTTCGCCACCGGATTGGTCACCAGGGTCGCACCGCGAGCGGCGATCAGCTCCAGCTCCTCGCGCTCAAGAAAGACTCCGTGGGCGAGCACCGTGCGCTCGCCGAGCAGACCGAGTCGGTCCAGATAGGTGGCGGGACGCTGGCCGTGCAGCGCCAGACAGTCGTTTACCTCCTGCTCGGTCTCTGCGAGGTGAATCTGGATCGGTAGCGAACGCTCGCCCGCCAACTCCGCGCACCAGCGAAGGAGTTCCTCGCTGACCGCATAGATCGAATGGGGTGAGAGCACCCGCCCTACCTGGGGGACCGTCGCCTCAAGATCGGTGAGGTCGCGGAGCACCCTCTCGCGGGTTCCGGAGGCGTCGCCACCGAGGTCAAGAAGCGGGCCTCCGATCATCGCTCGGAGGCCGGCGTCGCGGACCGCACGGGCGGTTGCAAGCGGATGCCAGTACATGTCCCAAAAGCGGGTGGTCCCGGTGCGGATCATCTCCAGGCAGGCAAGCCGCGCCCCCCAATAGACGTCCTCGGCCTCAAGGCGCGCCTCCACCGGCCAGACCCTCTCCTGCAGCCAGCGCATCAACGGCAGATCTCCACCCCTGCCGCGAAAAAGCGTCATCGCGGCGTGGGTGTGGCCGTTTAGGAGGGGTGAGACGAGGGCGGCCCCATCGGCATCGATGCGCTGATCGCCTTGCCTTGCCTCGACCCCAGGACCGAGCTCGGTGATCAGGCCTTCCTCACAGCGCAGCCCGATCCGCTCGCCGGCATAAAGCGCGCCGGAGATCGTTAATGGATGGGTCGGTTCCTCAATCACCGACCGACCGCACCCAGCCTTGGCAGCACCTTGTTCAGAGCCGCTTGGAGGTGCTTGGCGTTGGCGTCGCGGTCAGCCTGCATCTGCTCGAGGCTGAGGGGATGCCTGCCGATCCCGTTGGCGAGATTGTCAACGACGCAGATCGCAGCGTAGGCAAGTCCGAGCTCTGCGGCGATGATGCATTCAGCTGCGATCGTCATTCCGACAACATCGGCATGGTTTGCGATCAGACCGATCTCAGCCGGGGTCTCAAACCTAGGTCCCACCGTCTGCCAGTAGACCCCGCCGTCTCGCAGCGGGGGCTCCTGCGTCCCCCAGGCTGAGATCACCTCGGCTCGCCAGCTGCGGTCAAAGCCGGGGGTGAGGTGGGCACGGGTGTCGTCAAAGCTTGAGAGGCCGAGGTGCAGCGCGATGAAATCGTCAAGGCAGAGGAAGCTGCCCACGCAAAGGTCGGTTCTCAGTGAACCGACCGAGCCGATCGCGAGCACCCGATCACAACCGTGCGTGCAAAGGCCTCTGAGGTTGGCGGCATGATCGATGCGGTGTGGCAGTTGGTATTGATTTGCTCCGTGGCGCTGGAGGACCGCCGCACCGTGCTCTGCAGCCGCGTCAAGTAATCCAGCTCCGGCCGGGATCAGTGCGTTGCTGCCGAGCACCACGGCCAAGCGTCCCATCACCCTCATCCTAGGGGGCGACCGTCGCAGGAGTTCTCAGCCTCATTTAACCGATGGTGTCTGCGAGGCTGAGAGAGCCCTGCTTTTGGCGCGGTCGGGCCAGATCGATCGCACACTCACAGACCAATGGGCGGGTTGCAATGGGCGGGTTGTATTGGCACGGCGGTCGCGGGGTCCGACCAAGAAGCGAAGAGAATGCCCCGAGCTGCCGATCGGTCCTGATTAATTAAGAGACCAGGGGGGCGGTGGGCGGACTTGCCGTTGCATGCGGTTGAGCATTGCCGGGTGGCTGCATGATCTCGGCTGCCTCCTCCGCGGTGAGGTCTGGAAAGAGGATTCCAATCACTGCAATTGCCAGCCCGCCACCGATCAGCTCGAAGATAACGAAGGACGGCACCGAGGCCGGGGCGATTCCGGCGAAAGTGTTGGAGAACATTCGCCCGATGCAGATCGCGGGATTGGCGAAGCTGGTCGAGCTGGTGAAAAAGTAGGCAGCGCCGATGTAGGCTCCGACCGCAGCCGGCGCCAGGGCGCCGCGCCGCGTCCGCGCCAGGGAGAAGATGACCAGGAGCAGGCCGAGGGTCGCGATTACCTCTGAGAAGGAGTGCGCGGGCGAGGCCCGATGCTTGGTTGAGATGCTTATTGCGGAGAGCGCGAACATCGCATTGGCGGCGATCGCCCCCGTAACGCAGCCCCCGATCTGGGCCGGAATGTAGGCGAGCGCGTGGCGCCAGCTGAGGCCTCCGAACCGTGCATCGACAAGCGATACGACTGGATTGAAGTGGGCGCCCGAGACCGGAGCGAAGATGAGGATCAACGTGGACAGACCGGCTGCTGTGGCAGCTGCGTTCTCAAACAGCTGAAGCCCGACCTGCCCGGGCGATAGTTGTGCGGCGGCGATGCCGGAGCCGATCACGGTGGCGGCCAGGAATGCAGAGCCAAGGAACTCAGCGAAAAGGCGTCGCGGGAGAGGGGCGGCGGGCATAGGAGTCGATGCTATGCATTGACAAACATGATTTCAATAGATATATGTAAATAGATGCCTGTCGATTTGGAACTAGCGCCGAAGACCAAGCGCCCCGCGGGGGAGCCCTGCTGTGAGCCGATCGCCTACCCAGACGTCGATCGAGTGACGGCCGAGCAGATGGCCGCAATCGCCAAGGCATTGGGTGACCCGGTTCGACTGCAGCTGGTCGATGTGCTCCAAAAGCATGCGGGCAAAGTCTGCGTCTGTGAGCTGGTGCCGCTTTTCTCCCTCTCCCAACCGACGGTCTCCCACCACCTCAAGGTGCTTCGTGACGCTGGGATTGTCGGTTCTGAGCGCAAAGGACTCTGGGCCTACTACTACGTTATTCCCGAGGCCCTAAAGGAGTTCACCTCTTGGCTCAGCTAGGCGACCCGGCGACCGCCCCATCATCGTGCGGCGTGTCTGAGCAACAAGCCGAGTGCTGCGAATCCTCCGCCAAGTCTGAGTTCTGCAACCCCGAGTCATCGAGCTGTGGGTGCTCGGCTGACAAAGACCGCGGGCGTTCCTAGCGATGGCCAACGTACTGTTTGTCTGCCTCCACAACGCCGGGCGTTCGCAGATCAGCCAGGCGCTGTTTGAACGAGCCGCCAACGGTGATCACGTCGCCCGCTCGGCCGGAACGTCGCCTGCCGATCATCTGCATCCCGAGGTTATCGCGGTCATGAAGGAGCTCGACATCGATTTAAGTGATCGCCGACCGAGGCTGCTTACTCCCAAGGACGCCGAATGGGCCGACGTGGTCGTGACCATGGGATGTGGCGACGAATGCCCGTTCATAGCTGGTAAGCGCTACCTCGACTGGGACTTGCTCGATCCCAAAAACCAGGCAGTTGAGGTGGTGCGGGTGACGCGGGATGAGATCGCTCGCCGGGTGGGCGAGCTGGCTCGAGAACATGACCGCCAGTAGGGGGAACTTCTCCCGTCGCCTAATTTGTTTTTGACTTTCGCGCAGGTGAGGAGCCTGGCGACTAAACGGTCGGTCCCGTTCTGATCGGTAGGGGAACGCTCCCGAGTGTGTTCGAGCGTGAAGGCGAGGTTGCTGGGGACTGGGCTCACCGACCTAAGCGCTGCCCGGTGAAACCGAAAAGCGGCGGAATCTGCGATGGCGCGGCTCATGCTTCCCCTATCGTGGCGCCATGGCTGAGCGCCCGTCGGGTCGGCAAGAGAGTGAGGAAGCGCGGCTGGATCGCAACCTCGGAGAGCTGCTTCAGGAGCTGCGGGTAGCCCTGCCCGGCGTCCAGGTTCTCTTCGCCTTCTTGCTGGCGGTCCCCTTTCAGCAGCACTTTTCCGAGATCACCCCGTTTGAGAAGAAGGTCTACTTCGCGACCCTGCTCTGCACGGCGATCTCTGCAGCGCTTTTGATCTCTCCAAGTGCATATCACCGACTCACCTTTCGCCTGCAGCAAAAGGAACATTTGATCTACCTGGCCAATCGGTTTGCGATCACCGGGCTCGGCTTCCTGGCGCTGGCGATGAGCGGGGCGATCCTTTTAATCACCAACGTTCTTTTTGGAACAGTCGCCGCGGCGATCACCGCGACCGCCGCAATCTCGATGTTTGCGATCCTCTGGTACCTGTTGCCGCTGCGGCGAAGAGTCAGGGTGCGCTCGCTCCAAGCGTCAACTGCCGCTCCGCCCGCAGCCCCTCCAGCTGAGCCTCCAACTCGGTGAGGAAGCCGAGCTCCGGCGTCGCGCGCTGGAGCAGGAGAAGGTCGGCATCCCAGACCGCAACCTTGACGTCGAGCGGCGCCTTGAGCTGTTCTCCCACGGCCTCGCCCTCACTCGCATAGACGCGGCGCAGGGCCCTGATGTTGGCCAACTTGTCGGCGCCATAGATCGCCAGCGCCTGCGGCCCTGCTGCAGCGACCTGATCGCGGTGGGCGTCCTTGCGACGCTCGTAGGGTTGAATTTTTTCCTCGTCGGTCAGCGCCGCGACCAGATCGCCTACCTGCTCGCCGAAGTCGGCGCGGATCTCCTCAACCCCGGTCTCGCTCTCCTCGACAACGTCGTGGAGAAGCGCCGAGGCAAGCACCACCTCGCCGTAGCCGTGCTCCTCAAGCAGCTCGGCGACCGCAAGGGGATGATCGAGGTAGGGCATCCCGCCGCTGCCGTTGCGAATTTGGCCGGCGTGAGCATCGTTTGCCAGTGCCAGCGCCTCGCGGACTAGCTCCGAGCGCTCCGCAGCGGCATCGATCCGAGCAGACGAGGACATCAAGGGCAGCGTAGCGGGCGCCGCTCAGCCCAGTGCTGGACTCGGCGTTGCCAGCGCCAGCTCATACTCGGCGCGCTCACGGCCGAGCTCAAGTGAGCCCCCGACCCCACCGAGCTGCATCCATCGCTCTGCGGCCTCGCGGCCAAGGCCATCAAGGAAAACATCTGAGTGCAGCGGATCGTGGTGGAAGAGGACGGTGCGTTTAGCATCGGCGCGGCGTGAGAATGAGAGCGCGTCGGAGAGGGAGGAGTGCCCCCAACCAAGATGTTCTGGGTACTCGGTGTCGGCGTACTGGCCGTCGTGGATCAGCATTGAGGTATCCCGCGCCAGCGCCAATCCAGAGATCCAATCCTCCTCGAGCTGATCAAGGTCGGCACCCAGGGCCGGCTCATGATCGGGGATGTAGGCCAGTGAGCAATCGCCGTCATCGATTCGGTAGCCGAGAGTGGGGCCGCGGTGGGCGACAGAGGCAGCGCGAATCCTGGCGGATCCGATTTCCCACTCAGTCTCGGGGCAGTGCCGGAAGGAGACGTCGCAGGGAAGTTCGCGGACCTCAACCGGAGAGAGAGGGGCGGAGATATAGCGCGCGATGCGGTCACGCAGCGAGGCCTCCGGGGAAGCCGGCCCCCAGATTACGATCTCGGTTTGCGGGCAAAAGGCGGGGGCGAAGAAGACCAAGCCCTGAATGTGGTCGAGGTGCAGGTGGGTGAGAAGGATGTTGAGGCGGGCGGGATTCGCGGCCAGGGCCAGCCCGAGGCTGCGAATCCCGGTGCCCGCATCAAGCGCCAACAGCGAGCCATCGGAGAGCGTCACGCCGACGCAGGAAGTGTTGCCGCCATAGCGGATCGTCTCGGGGCCGGGAGAGGGGATTGACCCGCGAGTCCCCCACAGCTTTACCTGCATCTCAATGCCCGGTCCCGTTTGAGGAGACTGGCCAAAAGACAGCAATCGCACCCCGCGAACCATGGGGCGTGAGGATCGGAAAGGCCGAGGCCTCGACCGAGTGGCGGGCGCCGTCAGCCGAGCTGATCTCGAAATTCGCATGGGCGGGGCGACCATTTCGAACCGCGACGACCAGCGGCAGATCGTCGTATGGGATCGGTTCGCCACTCTGATCGAAGGGACCGAAAAGTGAGCCCCACTCCTTTGGTCCGACCGTTCCCAGGTCTTCAAAGCGCTTGCCGAGCAGCATTCCCGCTGCCTCGTTGTAGAAGACCAAGACGCCTCCCTCATCGACTAGGAAGGCCGGTGTAGAGAGCGCCGACATCAGGTTGCGAGCAAGAATCAGCTCGAGTGGCCTCTGTGACACAGGAGAGACTCTAGTTGGTTGCTTGGCGTTCAAGAGAATGTGATATTGGCGCTGATCGGGCTCATGTTGCTCCGGTCTCAACCGGCGAGATTCCGGGTGCCAAGCGGCTTTGCGGGGCCCGGCCCGAGGTCCCTGATCGCAACGTTAGCTCCAGATCACCCGACGATCCAGGAGTCGGGGCGATATGTGAGCATTATCACATTCAGAATGCGACGCAGCTCACCCCCAACAACCCACTTCGTCACCTTTACCCTGCTGGCTGAGGAATAGATTCCAACCAAGTCCACGAGGCAGGAGGATCGATGCCCGATATCCCCGATCACGTTGTGAAGGTCCTTGCCGAGCTGGAGCCAGATGTGCAGGGACGACTCCGCGACCTATTCGAGCAAGGCGCCAATATGACGTTCACCGAGCTCAGCTTGGAAATGCGCGACTGGTCGGGGCGTGAAGCCAAGGTGGCCGAGATACCGGGTGCCGATGAGCACCGCTGGCAGGCTACGTCGGTGCTTGGCGCGCTGGAGTTCGACCCGGCCGATTACGCAAGCGAAGATCACGCCTTCGGCCTCTCCTGCGCAGACACTCCATTGGGGCTGATCAGTACCGGCGAGCCGATCCGGCGAGCCGATGACGGGTCTATTTCATGGGTGAGTAACGGCGGTGAGAAAACTCTCGACGTGCGACTGGTCTAAGCAGCAGGCTCGATCGGAGTGCCCAACCTCCATCGCGTCGCAGATGACGATAGGGCGCAGCTCACCAGTCGACTCACGGGATCGTGGAGCAAGGCTGATCCAAACGCAAGGCTTCTGCCCGTCACCCCCGCCTCGAGACCCCGCTTGAGGGCGCGGTCGAGTAGAAATCTAGGCCGTGGAGAAGCCCAGCCGCATGTACAGGGTGGCGATGGCAGTCTGCCGTCCGGTTGCTGCCTGGGGTCGCCTTCGGGTCGAGGGGGTTGAGATCCTGCCGCAGACCGGGCCCGTGTTGTTGGTCGGCAACCACGACAGCCATTGGGACCCGATCATGGTCGGGATTGCCGCGATTCGCCGTCGCCAGATCAAGGCCTTGGCAAAATCGACGCTTTGGGATGTTCGTGGGCTCGGGCCGGTGCTGAATGGAATGGGGCAGATCCCGATTGAACGCGGGGCCGGTGACGTGGGCGCGCTGGCGCGGGCGATTGCCGAACTGCGAGCCGGCGCCTGTATCGGGGTGTTCCCTGAAGGGACCCGCTCACGCGGTCGGGTTCTGCGAGCGCGGAGCGGCGTCGGCCGCCTCGCGCTGGAGGTTCCCGAGGCAAAGCTGGTTTTGGTCGCGATCGAGGGCACCGCCGACCTGGTCCGATTTCCCCGCCATTCCCGGGTCCGCCTTCGTTTCTTTTTACCGGCCGAGGGTCAGGCGCGGCCCGATGAGCAACCGGGGGAGGTGGCCTCGCGGCTGCTGGCAGAGATACGCGGCATGGTTCCGCCCGCCGCCTCGGGTCGCCACCCCTCCGATTCGGGCAGCGATGGGTCCAAGGAGAGTTGACCTGCTCGCCGCCGTTGGGAGCGGATCGACGCCATTGGCGCCCACCCCCAAGCGGCGAGCCCGAGGGTCGGCGCCAGCCCTCTGCCCAGCCCTCCGAGGCCCCTCAGGCCCCGCTCGGCTGAGATGGATCGAGCCGCCCAATGAAGGTCTGCCCGCCCGCGCGCACCCCGACCGCCTCGGTCCTTGAGAGGTCAAGGGCGGAGCTGAGCAGCGCCTCAGAGTCACCACCGTAGCGGTAGCGGAAGGTGCCGGCTGAGACCCGGGCACCGTTGGGACCGCGCAGGAAGACTCGGCAGAGGGTCCCGGAGCGGATCCCGCTCACATACATCTCGATCTGGGTGCCAAAGGCGCGCGGGGCCAAGGTGGCGGCGATCTTCACCCCCGGGGGCAGCGAGCTGAAGGCGACGTGCTGCTCGGGGCCGGTGGAGGTCTCGCCCAGGGCGAAAACGAAGATCGCGGCGGCCGCCGCCGCCGCCGCGGCCAGCCCACCGCTGATTCCCAGCCCCAGGCGCCAGCGACGCTTGCGCTGCTTGGCGGCGCCCTCGGCATCGATTCTGGCCGCGACCCGATCGGCAAGTCCCGGCGGAGGAACCGGGGCAGGACCGAAGCGCTCGGGGTCGGCGTGGGGCAAGAGGCGAGCAACCAGGGCCAGGGAGTCGGCCTCAGCGCGGCACTCGGGGCAGCCATCGAGGTGAGCCTTGAGGGCGATCCGCTCCTCCTCGCCAAGGTGCCCAAGGGCATAGGCGCCGAGGCTCACCTGCCATTCACGACAGCTCTCAGTCTTCATAGCCCATCTCCTCCAACGCGATCCGCAGCGCCCGCAGCCCGTAGTAGACGCGGCTTTTGACCGTCCCCTCGGGCACCCCGAGCTCCTTGGCGACCTCCGCGTAGGGGCGGTCGCGGTAATAGGTTTGCACCAAGACCTGGCGGTGGGAGTCCCCGATCCTTCTCATCGCCTCCTCCACCTGCCAGGCGAGAAGAGCCTGATCGAGGGGCTCAACCGATGATTCCTCATTCCCACTCTCGGCAAGGCCGGGGCGGGCGGCGTGGGCGCGGCTGAGGTCAATCACGACGTTTCGCAGGATCGCAAAGAGCCAGGTCCTCAGCGAGGCGATCTCGGGATCAAAGCGCTCCCCCGCCCGCCAGGCGCGCAGGAAGGTCTCTTGCACCGCCTCCTCGGCGAGGCCTGAGTCCCCCAGCGAGCGCATAGCAAAGCCATAGAGCTCACCGGCATGGGCGGAGTAGGCCTCGCGCACCTCGCCCTCGTGGGTGAGTGCGCCGGGCGGCATTAGGTTGACCTCAGGGCAGGGCGAGGATTCACGCTACCCGGGATACGGGCGGATCGCCGATTTGGTTCAGCTTGGGGTGGACGACAATCCCGGCGCCGGCTTTGGCGCCGGCGCCGGGAGGCGGCAGCTTCAGGGACCGGCTTTAGAGTTTGCCGATCTTGAAGATCTTCGTGCCGCAGTCGGGGCACACACCCTGGATCGCCGGGCGACCGTTTTTCATGGTCACCTGTTTCGCGTCCTTGATCTCGACCTTCTTGCGCTCTTTTACGCAGTAGCCCTCGGGCATGAGGGGGCCTCCTTTCGCTGCCGCTTCGCGGCAAAGCTCGCGGTTGCTCGCGAGGTGGATTGCGGCGAATGTAACGCAGGAGGGGGACGGCTGGCGGAATCTATGTGCGTTTAGTTACAAATGCTCATTTCTTCGAGGGCGCGATCGACTGTGCTTTGACCTCGGTCTGGAGAGCTTTGACTTCGAGCTTGAGTTTGGCGATTTCGCTCTTTGCTTCCGCCGCCGCGGTCGCTGCGGCGCTCGCCCGGCTTTCCAGATCACCGCCCCCCAGGGTCCCGCCGCTCGCCTCTGAGGCCTGGGTTTGAAGCTGGCGGATTTCGCTCTTGGTGGCGCTCTTTTCGGCCACGTCGAGAGCCAGATAGATCGCCGCCCCCGCACCGCCGACGGCGATCGCGACCAGGACAAGGCCGATTCGCGTGCGGGCGCCGAATTTACGCTCTAACTCCGCGATCCAGGCACGCAACCCATCAAGCGACATTTACCCAACCTAGTCGAGAAAGCCAATCCTGACCAGCGTCAACTACGCTGCGGCGCACTTTCGGAACCCAGCAGCAAGGAGAGACACGCATGCCTGAAGCAGTGATCGTCGATACCGTGCGCACGCCGATTGGCCGTGCCTTCAAGGGCTCTCTCGCTCAGCTTCGCCCTGACGAGATGGGCGCTTTCGTCCTCGACCGTCTGCTTGAGCGCAACCCCGAGGTCGACCCGGCCCTGGTTGAGGACGTCTTTTGCGGATGCGGCATGCCCCAGGGCCTGCAGGCCTTCAACATCGGCCGCATCATCTCTCTTCTGTCTGAGAAGCTGCCGCAGACGGTCAATGGCGTAACGATCTCGCGCTACTGCTCCTCCAGTCTCGATGCAATCCGCCACGCAGGCAACGCGATCAAGGCCGGCGAGGGCGATGTCTACATCGCCGCTGGGGTCGAGTGGGTGAGTCGCTACAACGAGCGCACCGAGCCTGCCGGAGCCGCCGATCAAAACGAGAATCTGCAGGGCAAGGGGGATCAGCCCGACGCCTATATCGAAATGGGCAAAACGGCGGTCAACGTCGCCGTGAGGTATGAGGTAAGTCGCGCCGACATGGACAAGTTCGCCCAGCGCTCGCAGGAACTGGCGGTCAAATCCCAAGAGGACGGCTTCTTTGACCGCGAGATCGTCGCGGTCAAGTTGCCCGATGGCACCGAGGTGGCCCGCGATGACGGTCCACGCGCCTCCTCCACCCTGGAGAAGCTGGCTGAATTGCCCGAGGCCTTTGGCGGTGGCGGGGTCACCGCCGGCAACTCCTGTCCGCTAAACGACGGCGCCGCCGCGGTGCTCTTGATGAGCGATACCAAGGCCAAGGAGCTTGGGCTCACCCCCCGGGCCCGGATCATCACCGCCGCGACATGGGGCAATGAGCCCGAGTACATGGGGGTTGCCCCAATCGGTGCGATCAAGAAGGTCCTGGAGCGCGCTTCGATGAAGATCGAGGACGTCGGAGCGGTTGAGTTGAATGAGGCCTTCGCCGCCCAGGTGATCCCGATCATGGATCAGTGCGGGATCACGATCGACAAGCTCAATACCCACGGCGGCGCGATCGCTCTCGGCCATCCGTTCGGGATGACCGGTGCCCGCATGATGGGCACCCTGCTGAACGTCTTGGAGACCGACGATCACCAGGTCGGTTTGGAGACGATGTGCGTCGCCGGCGGCCAGGGCAAGGCGATGATCGTCGAGCGACTCAACTGAGATCGGAGCGCAGCGCTTAACCGATAAAGCGGGCAGGCAAGCCGGTGGGAATGGATCTCTCGACGATCACATATGAGACCGACGCCCGGATCGCCCGGATCACTCTGAACCGGCCGGCGCGGGGCAACGCGATCATCCCGCAGATGCCGGCTGAGATCGCGACCTGCGTGGAGCGGGCGAACCTCGACCCCGCGGTTCACGTGATCGCTCTTGCCGGCAACGGAAGTGGGTTTTGCGGGGGCTATGACCTGCTCGCCTCCGCCGAGGGAGGCTTCTCGGAGCTCGATCCATCTGCAGAGCCAGAGGGTTCGCCGCTTGCTTCCGAGACGATCGCCGCAAACCATGCTCCGGAGTCCAACTGGGATCCGGTGACCGATTTCCAATTCATGTGGCGAAACGTGCGCGGCTTCATGAGCCTCTTTCATTCTGAGAAGCCGGTGATTTGCAAGGTGCACGGATACTGCGTTGCCGGCGGCACCGACATGGCGCTTTGCTCTGACCTGCTGCTGGTCGGTTCCGAGGCGAAGATCGGCTATCCGCCGGCACGGGTGTGGGGCTCACCGACGACCGCGATGTGGGCCCATCGGGTCGGGGCGATGCGAGCGAAGCGCCTTCTTTTGACGGGCGACTCTCTGAGCGGCACGGAGGCTTTGGAGTGGGGCCTTGCGATCGAGGCGCCGCCAGCCGCCGAGCTTGACCAGCGCTTTGAGCGACTCTTGGCACGGGTCGCACGGTTGCCGATCAACCAGCTGGTGATGATGAAGCTGCTGGTCAACCAGACGCTCTACGCCCAGGGTCTGCAGCAGAGTCAGCTGATCGGAACGATCTTTGACGGTCTCGCCCGCCATACCGAGGAGGGACACGGATTTGTTCGGCGCGCCGCTGAGGCGGGTTTTCGCGAGGCGGTCCGCGAGCGCGATCAGCCCTTCGGAGACCATGGTCTTGAGGGCTTCGGCCTCGGCTAGGGTTCGGTTCCGATGAGCGATCGCTCCGCACTGACCCCTGAGAACGTCCGTGCCTTCCTCGGCGACAGTTTTCCGGGCCACCTCGGAATCGAGCCGCTTGAGATCGAGCCCAGCCGGGCCCGCGGGCAAATCATCGTCGACAAGCGCCACCTTCACCCAGGTGGCTACGTGCACGGTGGGGCATGGACCGCGCTCGGTGACACGGTCGCGGCTTGGGCCACCTTTCGCAACATTGCCCCCGGGCATGACTTCACGACGATCGAGTTGAAGCTGAACGTTTTCACCGCCGGCCTCCCCGGCGATCGGATAGTCGCAGCGGCGACCCCGCTGCACGTCGGCCGCAGCACCGTGGTGATCGAGGTCAAGATCGAGCGCACCCCAGCTGGGGGCGACGAGGCGCGGCTGGCCGCCAACATGATCGTCACCCAGTTCGTTCTGGCGCCGCGAGCGGACTAGGGGCTGGCGAGAAACTCATCGGCCAACACGGCGACCAGCCGTGGCAGCGAGCCGAGCGCGCGTGAGCGCTCCAGCTGGCGCTTGGCCCCAGTGAATCTGCCGAGTTCCGCGACGCGGTCGAGCTCCTCGCTGCAGCCGAGGTCCTGGGCGTGGGGCCGACAGATCACGGTGAGGTCGCTGAGCAGCTCCTGCGCCGGAATTCGCCGACCGGCATCCGGTTCGATCAGATCGGCGTCCATGCCGTCGCGCGCCGCGAGAAAGCGATTCTCGGCAAGTACCTCCTGGGGTAGCGGATCGGGGCGGCTGTCAGCACCCTCCTCGACCTCGAGCCGAACTATGCATTGCACCAAGGCGGCGAGGGTGGCGGTGTCGGCCGGGGTGCTCTGCGCGTCCATGATCCGCACCTCTACGGTGCCAAAGCGCGGTTGCGGGCGCACGTCCCACCAAAGGAAGGTTGGCTCGGGAACGGCGTCACAGCGGATCAGGACGTCGACTGCCTCCACGTACTCCGCGTAGTCGGTGAAGGCGCGTGGGATGCCAACCCGGGGGAAGGCCTGAAAGAGAGGAGTCCGCGCGGAGGCGAGCCCGGTATCGCGCCCCTGCCAAAAGGGCGAGTTGACCGAGAGCGCCAAGAGCAGGGGGATGTGGGCTCGCAGGCGGTTGGCGGCGAGGATCGCAGCCTCGGCGTCGGGCACGCCGACGTGGACGTGCAGGCCGAAAGTCGGCTCGCGGCGAGCAAGCTCGCGCATCGAGCCGTAGACGAACTGGTAGCGCTCGCCGGCGGAGACGACGATCTCCTGCCAGACGGCAAAGGGATGGGTGCCCGCGACGGCGGCCCGCATCGAGAGTCGGCGCAGGGTTACGTCGAGTTCGGCGCGCAGCTGGGCCAATTCGGCGATCGCGCCGCGGACCCGAGAGTGGACCGCGGTTTGGATCTCCAAAACCGAGCCATGGGTCTCGGCGGTGAAGCTTTGCGGAGCCGAGCGGTGAAGGCGTGGCAAGACGCTGTCGATGCGGTGGGCGAGCGCCCAGGTGAGCTGATCGAGCAGCATCACCTCCTCCTCGATCCCGATCGTGTAGGGACCGAGCTCGTGAGTTGGAGCCCACAACGCCCAGGCGGGCATTGTTGTGCTCGCCACGTTCAAGCGACCTTCCTGCCGCTGCGCTGTCTGAGCGCGCTTCGCTCGCCTTTACAGGCCTCGACAAAGCTCCGAAACAGAGCCGACTCATAGGGTCGCTCAAGAAGTGTCTCGGCGTGCCACTGAACCCCGATCAGGAAGTCCCGGGTCGGGTCCTCGATCGCCTCGATCATCTGATCGGGGGCGATCGCTGAGACCAGGAGACCCTCACCGAGTCGGTCGATAGCTTGGTGGTGGAAGGAGTTGACCTCGATCGCGTTGGTCCCGAGGATCGTCTCCAGCTTGCTGCCCGGCTCAATCTCTATCCGGTGGGTGGCCTGGTTGCCGGGCTCGCTCTGGCGATGGGAGATCTCGGTTGAGATCGCTGGCAGATGCTGGTGCAGGCTGCCGCCGCGGACCACGTTGAGGGCCTGGGTGCCGCGACAGATCGCCAGCACCGGCATCTCGCGGCTATCGGCGCGCCTCGCCAAGGCCAGCTCGAAGCGATCGAGATCTGGCTCGGTTGGGCCGAGCTCGGGATCGGGCTTGGCGCCATAGCTCTCGGGGTCGAGGTCGGGACCGCCGGAGAGACAGATCCCATCGACGCGATCAAGCAGCGACTCGATCAGGTCGGGGTTTGCGGGCGGCATCACAACCGCCAGTGCACCGGCCGCTTCAAGACCGCGCAGGTAGGTGAGCCCGAGTGCCATCTCATGGCGTGGCGGCTCGCCCTCGGGGGTCGGCATCACGGTCTCCGCTCGGCGAACCTCCGAGGTGGTGACTCCGATCAGGGGCGCCTCGCGCCGCGAGGCGAGCGAGCGATGCTTCACCCCGTACCTCGGCCCGGTGGAGGGTCGATAACCCAGGTGTCCTTGCAGCCCCCGCCACGGGAGCTGTTGACGATCATCTCCCCAGCCTCGGGCGCGAAGCGGGTCAGACCGCCCGCCATCGCGGTGGCGCCGTGGCGAGCGCTGATCACAAACGGGCGCAGGTCGACGTGGCGCGGTCGGAGGCGTCCACCGCATACGGTCGGATGGGTCGAGAGCGCGATCATCTCCTGTGCGACGAAGCGCTCCGGGCGGCGGCGCAAGAGCCCGATCGCGCGCCGTCGCTCAGTCTCGGTTGCGCGCGGCATGATCGTCACGCCCCGCCCGCCGAAACCCTCGCGCGGCTTGATCACGAGCTGATCGAGGCGCTCAAGCACGCTCGCACGCGCGCCTTCCTCGCTCAGATCAAAGCTTGGCACCGATGCCAGTAAGGGCTCCTCGCCGAGGTAGAAGCGCACGAGGCGCTCGCTGTAGGCGTGGGTCAGCTTGTCATCGGCGACGCCGGTTCCAAACGCGTTTACAAAACGCAGCCGACCCGAGCGCAGCGGGGCCAAAAGCAACTCTCCAAGCGCCGTGAGGCCGCCGCCAGGGGCGCTCAGGCGATCCTCGTCGAGTCGCCGATAGACGACGTCAAGCTGGCGTCGGCTGCGCCCGATGCGGGCGAAGAGTCGCCCTCGGGAGCTTTGTAGCTGGCGCGGTGAAACGACCGGAATCCCGAGGGTTCGCCCCAGTTCGCGGTGCTCAAACCAGGCACCGCTTTGGGGTCCGTCGGAGACGATCGCCGCCGCACCCTCGCCCTCCCCCGCGGGGAGGCGCCCTGCAGGGCCGCGCCAAGGGCATCCGTATAGGAATCAAGCGGTCGCGGGGCCCTTCTGAATCCGAGCGCCGGCTCAACAATCCTCCTCAGGGCCGCGGCATAGGAGGAACCCGAGGGCATCCTCAAATTGTCCTCGAGTACCAGAAGCTGACCGGAGCTGTCTCTGACCAAATCAAAGCCGGCGACGGCGGCAGCGGGAATCTCGGGGTCAAGCAGGCCGCGCATCAGGGGCTCATATCCCGCCGCGGTCTGAAGCAGGCGCCGGGGCAGAATGCCCGCATCGAAAATGCGCTGGGATCCGTAGGCATCGGCAACAAATGCATTCAGCGCCCGAGCCCGTTGCAAAAGGCCCGCTTCAAGAACGCGCCACTCCCTCGCCGCGAGCAGGCGCGGGACGGGGTCGACCGCGACCGCCCTGCCGGGGCCAAAGGTGAGCTGAAGTGAGGCCGCCTGAGCCTCGATCCGCTCGCTCAATTGGGAGAGGTCTTCCTCCTCCAGGGCAGGGATCAGCTCGCCGTATAGCTCTCGCGTGCAGCCGTCGGGGGCGATCGCCTCATCTATTTGCCCGACCTGAAGCGGGTAGGCGGGGAGGGGGGTGGACATGCGTCGGGCGGAGGCCACCATGCTTAGAAGCTAGCGCCGCCGCGGCGGCGCAGGCATGGCCCATGGTCAGAAATCGGGCCACTTCGGATGTACAGTCGGGCGAAGACCGTCGCCGACCCGCTCAGCCCTCCGGGGCCTCCAGCCGTTCAATTTGGGGCAGCCTCCAAAGCAGACCGGCAACCGCGATCCCAATCGCAGCTGATAGCAGCGCCAGAAACCACTGCGTGGCGCTGAGCAGGGCGAGCTGGAAGAACTCGCGCACAGGCGCGGCGGCGAGGCCAAGTGCGAAAAGGGCGCCGAGTCCAGCGATCAGGGCGAGCATGTAGCTCTGGATCGCGATGTGCTCGCGTCCGGGTCCGCGCTCCAAGAGCAAGACGAAGCTGAGGCCGAGCACGATCAGCGTCGTCGTCGCCGCGGTGCGGCCGGCTTCCAGGGTCCCGCCAAAGACGGTGTCGACCAAGAAGAAGGAGAGGATTGACCCGAGCGCCGTCGCCAGCCCCGCCGGCACGGCGAAGGCGGCCAGGGCCCGAACCAGGTTGCCCCGGTAAAGCGGTCCATCCGAGGGGGCGAGGGCCAGCACGAAGGAGGGAATTCCGATCGTCAGAAAGGCGGCGAGCGTCAGGTGCTGGGGCAAGAACGGGAAGGCAAAGCCCGGCACCGCGACGAAGAGGATCAGGGCCGCCGCATAAACCGTCTTGGTCAGGTAGAGCCGCCCCAGTCGGTGGATGTTGCGGGCGATCCGGCGTCCTTCCCCGATCGCCTCCGGTAGCCGCCCGAATTCATCTCTAAGCAAGACCATGTCGGCGACGCCCTTCGTCACCTGGGTGCCCGAGCCCATCGCCACCGCCATCCGCGCCCGCTTCAGGGCTGGCACATCGTTGACCCCGTCGCCGATCATCGCCGTGAAGCGCCCCGCTTCTGAGAGTGCCGCGACCAGCTCCCTCTTCTGTTCGGGTTTGATCCGACAAAAAATCGTGTTGCGCTGGGCCGCCGCCGCCAACGCCTCGGGCTCTGCGGGGAGCTCGGGACCCTCGATCACCCCGGCCTCCCGGGGTACCCCAACCGCGTAGGCGACCGCGGTCACCGTGGCTCGGGCATCGCCTGAGATCAACTTCAGCTCTATCTCCTGAGAGCGCATGAAGGCGATCGTCTCGGCGGCGTCGGGGCGAAGCGTCTCCTCGAGCACGATCAGGGCGATCGGCGCGATCGCCGGCGCCGGTTCGGTGGAGGGATCCGCGGGCAGCGCCAGACTTGACTCACCGAAGGCGATGACCCGCCGCCCCGCCGCCGTCTCCAGCTCGAGCTTTCGGGCCAGCTCGCCCGACAGGTTGAGCGAACCGGCTGCGACAAGCACGTCGGGGGCACCCAGCACGTAGGACTTTTCGCCGAAACTGATGCCGCTCCACTTCCACTCCGAGGAGAAGGGAACCTCGGCTCTGATCGCCCCCGGTTTCCCGCCAAGGTGCTCGTCGATCGCCTCCAGCGTCCCGTTGCGAACGCCGGCACTAGCGGCGAAGCGCCCCAGCGTCGCCAGCGCCGCTGGTTTCCCCAGCCCCTCGGCGAGCTCAACTCCGATCAGGCGCAGCTCGCCATCGGTAAGGGTGCCGGTCTTATCGACGCAGATCGTGTCGACGGCGGCGAGGCTCTCGGTCGCGCTCATCTGCTGGATCAGGGTGTTCTTGCGCGCCAGGCGGACCGCGGCGACCGCGAAGGTGACGCTCATCAGCAAGACCATCCCCTCCGGGATCAAGGTGACCAGACCGGCGGTCGCGGTCTGGGCAGCTTCTTCGAGGCTGACGTTTCTCACCTTCAGGGTGAAGAGGAGGACCGCGGCGAGGGGGATCATGACGTAGACGCAGGCGAGGATCACCCGGTTTACCTCCTCCTGCAGCGGCGAGGGCGGGTGGCGAAAGGCCCTTGCCTCCCCAGCCAAGCGCCCGGCGTAGCTCTCCTCACGGACCGCCTCGGCAACGTAGTGCCCCGAGCCCGAGATGCAAAAGGAACCGGACAAGAGCCGCTCCCCGGGTGCCTTGGGGATTCCGTCGGCCTCACCGGTGAGCATCGACTCATCGATCGCAAGTCCCCGCGCAGTGATCACCTCGCCATCGGCCACCAGCTGATCGCCGGGCTGCACCGCGATCACGTCTCCGCGCACCACCTCGGTCGCGCCCAGCTCATTCAGCTCGCCGTCGCGCACCACCCTCGCGTGGGGGGCGACGAGCACCGCCAACTCATCGAGAGTCGCCTTCGCCTTCAGCTCCTGGCGGATGCCGATGTAGGAGTTGATCACCGCGATCAGTCCGAAAAGCGAGTCCGCGTAGAGCCCCAACGCCATGTCGAGGACGAAGAAGACGCCGATGATCGCGTTGAAAAGGGTGAAGACGTTGCCGGCGACGATGCTTGAGACAGAGCGCGAGGAAGTCTCCGGCGGCGGTCCCAGCTTGCGCAGGCGAGCCGCCGCCTCGGCGCTCGTTAGGCCCTGCTCCGCTGCCGAGTCGATGGTGCTCATCGGAGGTATTCAATAGGGTGCGAGCCGGATGTCTTTGAACCTCGGACTCTACCTCGGCTACTGGGGGATTGGCCCCGCTGGCCAAGACGCCGCCGATTCAGTCAGGGTGGCGGAGGAAGCTGGCTTTGAGTCGGTCTGGGTAGCGGAGTCCTATGGCTCTGACGTGATCAGCATCCTCGCCTGGCTCGTTCCGCAGACCAAGACGATCAAGCTCGGCGCGGCGATCATGCAGGTTCCCGCCCGTCCCCCTGCCGCCGCGGCGATGGCGGGCGCCACCATCGACCGGCTCTCGGGCGGGCGCTTCCTCTTCGGCTTCGGGCCCTCGGGCCCGCAGGTCTCTGAGGGCTGGTATGGGGTGCCCTACGCCAAGCCCTGGGGGCGAACCCGCGAGTACGTCGAAGTGGTTCGCGAGATCATCGCCCGCGAGGGACCACTGCGACACGAGGGCGAGCACTACGCCCTGCCTCTTCCCGGCGGCGAGGGCAAGGCGCTGAAGCTCAACTTCCACCCTGAGCGCAATCGGATACCGGTCTTCCTCGGCGCGATCGGCCGCAAATCGGTGGAGCTAGCGGCGGAGATCGCCGACGGCTGGATCCCGATCTTTTTCAGCGTCGATGCCTTCGAGCAGACCTGGGGCGAGCACATTGAGGCGGGTCTGGTCAAGGGCGGGCGCCAGCGCTCTGAGCTCGAGGTCTCGCCCTCGCTGCAGGTCGCGATCGACGGCGACCAGGAGGCGGCGAAGAGCGTCGTCAAGGCCGGCCTCGTCCTTTACTTCGGCGGTATGGGCAGTCGTAAGACCAACTTCTACGTCGACCTCGCCCACCGCTTTGGCTTCGGAGAGGTCGCCGATGAGGTGCAGCGCCGCTTCCAAGACGGTGATCGGGCGGGGGCATTTGAGGCGATGCCCGATGAGATCGTTGAAGCGACCTCGCTGGTCGGCAGCGAGGCGGAGGTGGCGGAGCGGATCGAGCGCTTTCGCAGGGCCGGCATCGACCGCCTGATCGTCTCTCCGGTGCACCCTGAGCACGACCAAAAGCGCCACACGATTGAGCGCCTCGCCGCCCTGGCCAGTCGCGAACCGGCGTCGGCCTAGGCCGTTGTCGTAGGCTCACGCCGCTTTAGATGAAGATTGGAGTTCCGAAAGAGACCGCCGAGGGGGAGCGCCGGGTCGCGCTCGTCCCTGACGTTGTCAGGTCGCTGAAGAAGAACGAGAAGATCGAGATAGTCGTCGAGTCCGGCGCCGGGGAGCAGGCGGGGCATCCGGACTCTCAATACGGCGAGGCCGGTGCCGCGATCGTCTCGGCGCAGGAGTGCTGGGGAGCCGAGATCGTCCTCGCGGTCGGCCTCCCCTCCCCTGCGCAGATCGAGGGGCTCGGTTCAAATCAGGTGCTGATCGCAAATCTGGCACCCTGGACCTCGGCCCAGACCAACGCGGAGCTCGCCAAAAGCGGCGTCACCGCCTTCGCGATGGAGGCGATCCCGCGGATCACCCGCGCCCAGTCGATGGATGCCCTTTCCTCCCAGGCGGCAGCCGCGGGATACGCGGCGATGCTGATCGCGGCGCGTCGGTCAGGTCGCTTCTTCGGAATGATGACTACCGCTGCCGGCACCGTCCCGCCGGCCAAGGTCCTCGTTCTCGGGGCCGGCGTGGCCGGCCTGCAGGCGCTCGCCACCGCCAAGCGGCTGGGGGCGGTAGTGACCGGTTTTGACGTCCGCCGCGCCGCCTGGGAGCAGATCGGATCGCTTGGCGGCCGTCCGCTGGAACTCGACTTCATCCCCGACGCCGAGGGCGAGGGCGGCTATGCCCGTCCGCTGACCGAGGAGGAGAACGAGCAGGTGCGCGAGGCCCTCACCAAAAACGCCGCCAAACAGGACGTAATCGTCAGCACCGCGGCGATTCCGGGGCGCTCGGCGCCGCTCTTGATCACCACCGAGGCGGTGCGGGGGATGGCGCCCGGCTCGGTGATCGTCGACCTTGCCGCCGAGACCGGCGGTAACTGCGAGCTGACCCGGTTGGGCGAGACGGTGATCGAAGCCGGGGTCAAGGTGCTCGGGCCGCGCAATCTGGCAAGCGAGATGCCAAGCCCCGCCTCCCAGCTCTACGCCAAGAACCTCGAGAATCTGCTTGGACTGTTGATCACCGAGGAGGGGAAGCTGAAGCTCGACTTCGAGGATGAGATCGTGGCCGCGGCCTGCATCACCCAGGGCGGCGAGATTCGCAACGAGAGGGCTGCCAGGTGAGGGTGCTGCGATGTCGCTGATGATCGAGATCACGATTTTTGTGCTTTCCGCCTTCGTCGGTTTCGAGGTGATCTCAAAGGTCCCAACCACTTTGCACACGCCGCTGATGTCCCAGACCAACGCGATCCACGGAATCGTGATGCTGGGCGGTCTGATCGTCGTCGGCTACGCCAACGATCCGCTCGAGTACGTGATCGGGACGATCGCGATCACCTTTGGCACGATCAACATCGTCGGTGGATTTCTGGTCACCGACCGGATGCTGGGGATGTTTTCGCGCAAACCGAAGCCGCCTGAGAGCTCCGGTCAGGGTGGGCGCTCCGAGGATCCCGCCGAGCGATGAGCATCGCCGCCCTGATCTCGGGGCTGCCATTGGCGGTTTTAAAGCCTGGGGGCTCCGCCGCCACGGCGCTCTACATCCTCGCCTTCTCGATGTTCATCTTCGGGGTAAAACAGGGCACCCACCCGAGGACCGCCAAGCGCGGCAACATGATCGCCGCCGCCGGCATGCTCGTCGCCGTTGTGACGACCCTGCTTTTGAACGGGATCGGCAACTGGGGCCTGATCGCCCTCGGCATCGCCCTCGGAGCGACGATCGGGGTGATCGCATCGATTCGGGTGCAGATGACCGCGATGCCCCAGATGGTCGCCCTCTACAACGGGGTCGGCGGCGGTGCCGTCGCCCTGATCGCCTGGTCAGAGATTCGACACGGGATCTATCTCGGCCAGACGATTCCACTGCAAACCCTGATTCCGACGCTGTTTGCGGCGGTCGTCGGCTCGGTGTCCTTTTGGGGCTCACTGATCGCCTTCGGCAAGCTGCAGGAAGTGATCCCGACCCGGCCGCTGGCGATTCCCGGACAGCAGCTGATCAACGCGGCTCCTTCTGATCGGCATTCTCGCCGCCTGCGTCGATATCGCGGCCAATAACGGCGATCCCTCCCAGGCCCTGTTCATCGCGATCCTGCTCGCTGCGGCCCTGCTCGGCAACCTCGTCGTGCTGCCGATCGGCGGCGCCGACATGCCGGTGGTGATCTCCTTGCTAAACGCCTTCACCGGACTCTCGGCGGCGGCGGCGGGGTTCGGCCTAGATAACGTCGCGCTGATCGTCGCCGGCACCTTGGTCGGTTCCTCGGGAACGCTTTTGACGATGGAGATGGCGACCGCGATGAATCGCTCTGTCGGCAACGTCCTCTTCGCCGGATTCGGGGGCGTCCCGGCGGCCGCCGCGGGCAGCGCCGAGGCGCGTCCGGTGAGCTCGATCAATGCCCAGGATGCGGCGATCAAGCTCGCCTATGCCGACTCGGTGGTGATCGTGCCGGGCTACGGTCTGGCCGTCGCCCAGGCCCAGCATGCGGTCAAGGAGATGGCTAGGGAGCTGGAAAAGCGAGGGGTCACGGTCAACTACGCGATCCACCCGGTGGCCGGGCGCATGCCCGGGCACATGAACGTGCTGCTGGCGGAGGCCGATGTTCCCTACGAGCAGCTGCGCGAGATGGATGAGATCAATCCCGAGCTGCCGCGCACCGACGTCGCCGTCGTGATCGGGGCCAACGACGTGACCAACCCTGCCGCCAAAAATGACCCCAACAGCCCGATTGCGGGGATGCCGATCATCGAAGTCGATCAAGCCCAGCAGGTGATCGTGATCAAGCGCTCGCTCAGTCCCGGTTTCGCCGGTATCGATAACGACCTCTTCTATGAGCCCAACACCTCGATGCTCTTTGACGATGCAAAAAAAGCAGCGGCTGACATTGCCGCCGAGATCCAAAAGCTCTAGAGCGGGCCCGCTGCCGCCGCGCGGGCACTGAACAGAAAACGGCCGGGGAGTGGGACGCCCCGGTGGAGCGGTTCGCTAGGGTCTGCGGATCGCCACCGAGGTGACGGCAAGCTCCAAGGAAGCGATTGCACAGCGGCTCGGGGAGGCGCGACAGCGGACCCTGGAGCTGATCGAGCCGCTCGATGATGAGCAGCTCAACCGCGTCTACTCGCCGATCCTCAGCCCGCTCGCCTGGGACCTCGGCCATATCGCCAACTTTGAGGAGCTCTGGCTGGTGCAGCGAATCGGCGCGCGGGAGCCGCTGCACGGCGACCTCGGCCGCTTTTATGACGCGATCGAGAATCCGCGCCGCAGCCGCGGTCAGCTGCCGATTCTCCGCGATGCGGAGCTGCGCGCATATCTGGCCGACGTTAGAGAACGCAGCCTCGAGGTGCTTGAGCAGGTTGATCTCAGCGCCGATGGCGAGAATCACCTGCTAAGGGATGGTTTTGTCTATGAGCTGCTGCTCGCCCACGAGCACCAGCACAACGAGACGATGCTGCAGCTTTTACAGATGGTCGAGAGCTATCAGCCCGTGCGCGTCGATCCCGGCCCGGGTTCTGAGCCGATCAGCGATGGTCCGGAGCTGGTCGAGGTGGCGGCAGGTGCGACGATGATCGGAGCGGCAGCGGGTTTTTCCTACGACAACGAGCGACCTCGGCACCGGGTCGAGCTTGCTCCCTTTGAGATCGACCGAATCCCGGTTACAAACGGCGCCTATGCGCAGTTCGTGGAGGCCAGCGGCGCCGAGCCGCCGCTTTATTGGGAGCGCGACGGGGAGGGCGGATGGCTGCGGACCGCGATGGGCCGACGCGAGGTGCTTGACCCCGCCCATCCCGTGATCCACGTCTCCCACCGCGATGCCGAGGCCTTTGCCCGCTGGGCCGGCAAGCGCCTGCCGAGTGAGGCGGAGTGGGAGGCGGCAGCTTTGGGGGCGAGCGCCGAGCGGGCGAACCTCGATCAACTCGCCTTTGGGACCTCTCCCGCCGGGGCCTACTCCGACGGGGCTGCAGACTGTGGCGCGCTGCAGATGCTCGGCGATGTTTGGGAGTGGACCTGTTCAGACTTTCGCCCCTACCCGGGGTTTCGGCCCTTCCCCTATCCCGAGTACTCTGAGGTCTTCTTTGGCGATTCCTACAAGGTTTTACGCGGGGGCGCCTGGGCCACCCGCCGCCAGACGGTTCGGCCCAGCTTTCGCAATTGGGATCTGCCGCAGCGCCGCCAGATCTTCGCCGGCTTTCGCTGCGCACGTGACCTGGACTGATCCATTGTTGGACCGACAACGAAAGATTTGAGGAGAGAGTTGGATTCCGAGGCCACCGCCGAGCAGATCGAGATCGAGGTTCACCTCGCCGGGGACGGCGGCGAGGTGATGGTGCGCGACATTCGCGCCGGCCTAACCGCGGAGCCAAAGGAGCTGGCTCCCAAGTACTTCTATGACGAGCGCGGCTCCCAGCTTTTTGAGCAGATCACCGAACTCAGCGAGTACTACCCGACTCGGGCCGAGCGCGAGATCCTGGCCCAACGCTCGGCTGAGATCCTCGCCGCGGCCGGTGAGCCGAGCGTCCTTGTCGAGCTCGGTTCGGGCTCAGCGGCGAAGACCCGCCACCTGCTTAGCGCGATGCGCGACACCGGTTCTCTTCGCACCTACGTTCCGGTCGACATCTCCAAGGAGATCACCCACGAGACGGCCGAGAACTTGGTTGAGGAGTACCCGGGGCTCGCGGTGCGCGGGCTGGTCTGTGACTTCGAGCACCACCTTGAGCGGATTCCCACCACGGGCGGGGAGAGGTTGATCGCCTTTCTCGGCGGTACGATCGGCAACCTGTACCCAGAGGCGCGGCGCGAGTTCCTCACCCGTTTGGCGGCGCTGATGGAGCCCGGCGATCGCCTCCTGCTCGGTACCGATCTGATCAAGGATGCGGCCCGGCTGGAGGCAGCCTATGACGACGCCAGCGGGGTGACGGCCAAATTCAACAAGAACGTCCTTTTGGTTCTCAACCGTGAGCTCGGAGCCGACTTCGACCCCGACGCCTTCGAGCATGTGGCCTTCTATGACGCCTCGCATGAGCGGATGGACATTCGCCTACGCTCCTTAACCGCGCAGACGGTTTACCTCAAGGGGCTTGAGTTGGAGGTCGGTTTTAGCGCCGGAGAGGAGCTCCGCACCGAGATCTCCGCCAAGTTCACCCGCGAGCGACTCGAGCGCATCTATGCAGAAGCAGGTCTCGAGCTGGCCGGCTGGTTCACCGACCAAGCCGGGGACTACGCGCTCTCACTTGCGCGCTGTGTTTGAGCGCTGAGGGCTGGGGCGCCCCGTCGCTCAGGGGGCGAGCGCCTCGATCGTCTCCTTGAGCTTGTCTGGAGTCGTGATCGGAGTCAGGATCGGAAGCGTGATCCCGCCCTCGACAAATGCGCCGATCCGCTCCTTCATCTGCTTGGCGCTGCCAAAAATGAACATTTCCTCGATCAGCTCCCAAGGCGCCGCCGCCGCCGCCGCGGCGCGGTCCCCGGCATTCCAGGCCGCGGTCATCGCCTCGATCTGATCTCCGTAGCCGAGCCAGCGGTAGAAGGCGCCGTAGACGGGGACCGTGATGTAGGAGGAGAACATGAAGCGTGCCAACGGCTCGACCGCCTCGCGCTCGCCGGGCAAACAGAAGAAGCGACAGAGCAGCTCGAACCCATCGGGTGCGGAGCTGAGCTGGGCGCTCACCTTGGCGAGGCCGCCGAGTGGGAGGAAGTTGGTGAAAGCGCCGTCGGCGCGTTCAAGTGCGAGGTCAAGCATCCGCCCGCGCAGTGCGGCGAGGACGATCGGCACACGCTGAGCGGGCGCGCTTTCGAGCTTGAACCCACTCGCCGTGCGCTCACCGTCAAGCGCGGCGCGCAAAAAGGTGAGCGTCTCGGCCACCTTGCTCAGCGGTCGCTCGAAGGGGATTTGGTTCCAGCCTTCGACGATCCGGTCTGAGGAGGATCCGATGCCAAGCACGAAGCGCCCGCCCGAGGCATCTGCCAGCGCTGCGGCCTCCTGAGCAAGTAGCGCTGGCCCACGCTGGAAGACACCCACGATCCCGGTCCCAAGCCGCGGGCGCTGCGTCCAGGCGGCGCTCAGCGCCAACGGCGTGAAGCCGTCTGGGCCGTTTGTCTCACCGCTCCAGATGTCGGTGTAGCCGGCGGCCTCCGCGCCTTTCACGAGCTCCTCGTGATCAGCGAGGGCGAGCCCCGGCAACGGCAGTGTCAATCCCCAACGCTCCATGCGCAGAGAGCCTACCCCTGAAGCTCAGATGCCCCAAGGTCGCGATCTCTGTCTTGCGCCGCAGCCCAGAGGAGGCGGTGATTCCAATTTGTTTAGGGTCCCTCCGATGGAGGAGACCAAGCCGGATCGCAACCTTGCCTTGGAGCTGGTTCGAGTGACCGAGGCCGCGGCACTCGCTTCGGCTCGTTGGGTTGGGCGCGGTGACAAGATCGCTGCCGATCAGGCAGCGGTTGACGCGATGCGCTTCGTCCTTGACTCGGTATCGATGGACGGCACCGTCGTCATCGGCGAGGGCGAGAAGGACGCGGCGCCGATGCTCTATAACGGCGAGCAGATCGGCGACGGCAACCCGCCGGTCGTCGACATCGCCGTCGATCCCCTCAAGGGGACGCGCCTTTGCGCGCAAGGCATGCCCAGCGCCATCGCCGTAATCGCGCTGGGCGAGCGTGGCAGCATGTTTGATCCCGGCCCCTGCTTCTATATGGAAAAGATGGCCGGCGGTGAGGAAATTGCCGACCTGCTTGATCTCGACCGCCCGCTTCCAGAGACGCTGGCGCTGATCGCTGAGCGCAAGGGCGCCAGCATCGGCGACGTGACAGTGGTGATGCTCGACCGTCCTCGCCACGAGCAGGCAATGCGCGAGGTTCGCGAGGCGGGAGGCCGGATCCGGCTGATCGCCGACGGCGACGTCTCGGCTGCGCTTTTGGCGGTCAGCGATCGCTCCCCTGTCGATTTGCTCTGGGGCATCGGCGGCACGCCGGAGGGCGTGATCTCCGCCGCCGCGCTCAGATCGATGGGCGGACAGCTCCTCGGCCGCCTCTGGCCGCGCGATGACGCAGAGCGCCAGGCTGCGATCGAGGCGGGTTACGATCTCGAGCGCGTCCTCACGGTCGATGAGCTCTGTTGGGGGGAGGACGTTTTCTTCTCCGCGTCTGGCGTCACCGACGGTGACGTCTTGCAGGGGGTCCGCTACCGCGGCGCCGGGGCGAGCACCGAATCGCTGGTCATGCGCTCGCGCTCGGGAACCGTGCGCAGGGTCCAGGCCCGCCACGATCGCGCCAAGCTGCGCGCGCTGATCGGCGAGCGCTACGGGTAGGGCTCTGAGGTCTCGGGGAGGGCTTGCAGCGGGGCCTCGACGCTGCCAACCGCAGCGCGCGAATCCACACCGTGGCGGATCTCAAAGCGCCGAGTTGCGGGCCATTGACGAAAAAAGGAGTCCGCATCCTGTGCGCTGAGGGGATGAGTGAAGAGAAATCCCTGACCGTTGTCGCACATCTTTGACCTGATCAGGGAGAGATCCTGAGGTCGTTCGATCCCCTCCGCTGTTGTCTCGATCGACAGGGCCTGGCCGAGCTGGACGAGGGTGTGAAGGAGGATCTCCCCCTCACAACCATCGGCAAGCTGGGAGATGAAGGAGCGGTCGATCTTCAGTACGTCGACCGGGAACTGGCGAAGGTGTGCGAGTGAGGAATATCCGGTGCCGAAGTCATCGACGGCGATACGAACGCCGAGCTCCTTCAACGAATCGAGGCGGCGGGCAGTTTCTGCCGCGTTGCTCATCAGCGTCGTCTCGGTGATCTCGAGCGTCAAGACGCTGGCCTCGAGCCCGCTTGAGATGAGTGCCTCGCCAACGTGACCAAGCAGATCATCGGTGTTCAGTTGCAGCGCGGAGACATTGACCGCCACGCTGATCGGATGGCCGGCCTCCTGCCATTTGGCACCCTGGGCGCATGCCTCCTTGAGAACCCAGGCGCCGACATCGACGATCATCCCGGTCTCCTCCAAGAGCGGAATGAATTCCTCGGGCTGAGCGACCCCACGCCCCGGTCGACGCCACCGAATCAATGCCTCGACCCCGGTTGGCGACATGCTCTGCAGGTCGAAGGTCGGTTGGTAGACGAGGAAGAACTCGCCACGTTGCAGCGCTCCCTGCAGGTCCATCTCGATCTCCAACCGAGATTGAACTTCATCCTCCATGCCAGATTCAAATATTAGGTAGTTTGTCGTTCCGCCTCGCTTTGCCCGGTACATCGCGATGTCGGCGTCTCGCAGCAGCTCCTCGGGGGAGGATCGGCTGCCGGTGGCGATGCCGATACTCGTCTTCACGAACACACGCGCGTCTTCGGCGCCGTTCAGCGTGAACGGCTCCTTGAACGCTTCGAGCAGGCGCTCGGCGATCAGCTCCGGTCCGGCGGCGAGAGAGACTCCATCGACAATGACAACGAACTCATCCCCACCAAGACGGCCGAGCGCGTCCGTCTCGCGAATCACACCGTCGAGGCGATTGGCGACAGCGCAGAGCAATTCGTCGCCAACGTTGTGACCGAGCGAGTCGTTGATCGACTTGAAATTGTCAAGGTCCACGAAAAGCGCCGCCACCGGTTCCTGATTGATCCGAGCGCGCTTCAGCGTCTGCTCGATTCGGTCGAGGATCAAGGTTCGGTTGGGCAGCCCGGTGAGTGAATCGTGGGTCGCCAGAAAGATCAATTCCGTCTCGCGGTTTGTCAGTTCCTCGTGCGCGCGTTGGCGCTCATCCTCAAATGACTCACACATTCGGACGAGGGTGACGTCGAGGCTTCTTTGCAGCATCTGTAGCGCCCGCTCGAGCACGTCGGGGCCGAACTCGAGTTCGTGCGCGTTTGCGATCAGCATCTCCGCGGCCGAGTCGCGCCATCGCAGGCAGCGCTTTGTGACCTCATTGAGCGGCGCCTCGCGCTGGGAGGCGAGTTGGGCGAAAATTCTCCAGGACTCCTGGCCAACGTCGCGGGCGACCGCCTCGCCCTCGCCCGCCATCCATCGCGCGACCGCGACCGTGGAAACCGCGCCAACCTCCTGAAAGCTCGCTTCAACTACCCTGTCGAGCGTCCGTCCGGAGGTCTCCGAGCGATTCATCATCTTCTCGACCACGCCTGTCGTGCTCGAGTTCAGCGCCTCTCCGAGACGGCGAAGATCGCTCTCGACGGCTGCTTCGTCCCCAACCTCGCCGAACGAGCTGGAGCTGTTTCCGTCGGCGTTCATTTTCGTGCTATCGGCCATTGCGCCACAGTTCTTTATGGGCCGATCGAACATATGACGACAGATATCTGCGAGGCCTAAAGCCCTCTCCAACCGCGGCGCTTTTCTCCGGTGGCGGAGCCATCGAATTCGACGGAGACCGCCCGCCAGCACTCCTCCATGCGCCTCAAGATGTGGGGACCGGGGACAAGGGTTGGCTTGAGCCGTGGCTAGGAAGCTTCGGTCCGCTCGTCTTTTAGGGCGGCTTGTAGCTCGGCGAGCTTCTCGGTTGCCGAGTAAGCAATCTCAGCGGATGTGATCAGGCGTTCTTCGAGTGCGCTGATCTGGCTCTGTGCAATGGTCCGTTCGGATTCTCGCTCGCTCTCGCCCTCGACACTTCGCTGGCGCTCGCGTTCGAACTCGGCCCGCTCCTCGCTCAGCTTGGTCTCCGCCTGCTCCGCACGAGCCTTGGCATCGCGCAGCGCCTCGTCTCGCTCGCTCTCGCCCTCGACACTTCGCTGGCGCTCGCGTTCGAACTCGGCCCGCTCCTCGCTCAGCTTGGTCTCCGCCTGCTCCGCACGAGCCTTGGCATCGCGCAGCGCCTCGTCTCGCTCGCTCTCGCCCTCGACACTTCGCTGGCGCTCGCGTTCGAACTCGGCCCGCTCCTCGCTCAGCTTGGTCTCCGCCTGCTCCGCACGAGCCTTGGCATCGCGCAGCGCCTCGTCTCGCTCGCTCTCGCCCTCGACACTTCGCTGGCGCTCGCGTTCGAACTCGGCCCGCTCCTCGCTCAGCTTGGTCTCCGCCTGCTCCGCACGAGCCTTGGCATCGCGCAGCGCCTCGTCTCGCTCGCTCTCGCCCTCGACACTTCGCTGGCGCTCGCGTTCGAACTCGGCCCGCTCCTCGCTCAGCTTGGTCTCCGCCTGCTCCGCACGAGCCTTGGCATCGCGCAGCGCCTCGTCTCGCTCGCTCTCGCCCTCGACACTTCGCTGGCGCTCGCGTTCGAACTCGGCCCGCTCCTCGCTCAGCTTGGTCTCCGCCTGCTCCGCACGAGCCTTGGCATCGCGCAGCGCCTCGTCTCGCTCGCTCTCGCCCTCGACACTTCGCTGGCGCTCGCGTTCGAACTCGGCCCGCTCCTCGCTCAGCTTGGTCTCCGCCTGCTCCGCACGAGCCTTGGCATCGCGCAGCGCCTCGTCTCGCTCGCTCTCGCCCTCGACACTTCGCTGGCGCTCGCGTTCGAACTCGGCCCGCTCCTCGCTCAGCTTGGTCTCCGCCTGCTCCGCACGAGCCTTGGCATCGCGCAGCGCCTCGTCTCGCTCGCTCTCGCCCTCGACACTTCGCTGGCGCTCGCGTTCGAACTCGGCCCGCTCCTCGCTCAGCTTGGTCTCCGCCTGCGCATCAACATTGGGTAGCTCTCCGATTCGACGCTCGACGGCTGAAGCGAGGTCGCCCGCATAGCGCAGGCGTTCTTGCAGGGTCGCTACCACCACCGAGAGATCTCCGTGCTCGGCGTCAACGGCATTCGCGTCCGTCGGCGCAACGTTGGTGGTGTTAGGGGTTGGGTCGGGTAGCGCCTCAACTTGATCTCGCCGATTCGATCCGCCCGCTCCCAAGTCAAGATTGCCGACCGGCGTCGTCGCTTCGGTGGGTCGCAGTTCAGAGCTTTCCTCCGAAGCCGACTCCTCTAATTGTTGATTCTCAGGCGGGGGTACATGCAGAACAGCTGGCGCCTCTGGCTCTGGCACCGGCGGCGGCGCTTGCTCCGGGAGGGCCTCGATCAGACCATGCAGTTGAGTCCTCGTGGCGATCACCGGTCGGACCTCGTTCCTCGTCATCACCTCAATGTCGCTGATGCCCAACATGTCGAAGGGGTCTTCGACCGCAACAAGCAATGCACCGTCGCTGGCGAAGGCGATCGGGACGGCGGTGTAGCGAGCGGCGGTGGACTTGCCGATCAATCCGGCGACCTCCGGGTCGACTTCAAACTGGGCCAGATCTACGTGATCGAGGGAGTTTCGCTCGGCTACCGCGAGAGAGAGCTGCCACTCATCGATCGTTCCGTTATCGAGTAGGTGGCGCTCCGGAGTCTTCGCGGAGTGGCGCGTCGCATCCACTGCTTCGTGAACGGCGTCATGGTCGGCGAAGCCGAGCTCGACGATGACATCGGTGAGGAATGCGCCCTGGCGATCGGGAGTCGAGGGGGCGGTGATCCCCGTTGGGCTCGGTGGGGAATCTGCGACAACCGCGCCGGAGTCGATTGCCGTGGTCTCGCTCATCCACCTACTCCCAGCTGGGCCGGTACCGGGTTACCCGGACCCGACGCTCGGGCAGTGCCTTCTGCGAGCATGAATGCCTCCTCCGGGGACGGCGCCTCGGCAAGTATTTGCACACCACTGGAGACCTCGATCTTGGGGCCATGCCCCTCCGTCACGCGTCGTAGCGCCGCCTGGACTCGCTCTACGAAGATCGGTGCGTGCTCGGCGCGGCAGCCGACGAGAATCGCCGCAACGGTTGCCTCCCCGACCCGACCGAGCCGATCTGTGTTCCTTGCATTGGCCTGCAAGACCTCCGCGACGATCTTCATCGTCAGTTTGCTTCTTGTATCGCCGCTGGGAGCGTGATCGGGGTCTGCTCCGATCCGGAACGCAACGAGTACCGATTCGACCGTTCCTCGGCTCGTCAACTTCCACTCGTGGTCGAGCAGTTCGAGGAAGCTGTCACGGTTGGGCAGGCCTGTATCTGGGTCGACCTTCGCGCCCCGAGAGCTGTTTTTCGAAGCCGTCGGAGCTCAGCCCGGTGCTCAACGCTTTCCCATTCATGGCCCAAAAGTCGCGCCGCGATACCGAGCATCGCGAGTTGAGCCTCCCCGTAGACGTCGGCATGAGAGTCCACGGCGGAGAGGATGCCGACAATTCTGCCGTCGCTGACCTCAAGCGGAATCTCCAGATTCGCCCGCACACCGAGCAGCTCGAGGTACTCCGAATCGAGCTTGAGCTGAGGCAGGGGGTCCTGATCGCAGTGCTGGGAGTCTGGTCTCTTGGCGTGAGTGTCGAGGGGCAGGAAATTGCCTTTGGCGATCCCGCTGACGCCGGTGCCCTTGACCTCGATAACGCGGCAGCCTTGCTCGTCGGGCTCAAGCCGGCCCAAAACGATGAGGCCGGGGATGACATCGGCTATCGCGCTAAGAATCGGCTCCACGGCATCGGAGAAATTCCGAAAGCGAGGCTGTCCGAGGCGGATCAGAGTCTTGGTCTCAGTGCTTTCCATGACGTCTCTATCGGATCACGGTCGACAGATCCTGAGACGTGGGCTGACTTGGACTAAATCCGAATGGCCACGACGCGGCTTCAAGGCCTGCCGGCATCGCCTGGGTGGACGAATTTTCGAGCCGATCCCTTTGTCGCAACGATGCTTCGATGTCGAAGCGACAGCCTGAGCCTCCGGAATCAAGGGCGAGAAGCTTGGTGCGGCTTTCTATCGACGGGGTTTACCGCCACAATCGGCGCAGCCGCCTGCTGGGGTCTTTCGATAGGGCATTTCGCCGGTCACCTGGAGCTCAAATCTCAAAGAGTTGATCACCGCACCAGCCATGATCGCCAGGCTCAGTACGTAGAACCAAAGCAGGGCGATGAGGGCGAAGCCGAGGGTCGATCCAAGCCGCGAGAGACTTGAGACGTTGTTCAAATAGATCGGGAAAAGCCAGTTGGCAAGCCCGGCGGTAACGGTGACAAACAACGCTCCCGGCCAGATCGCGCGCCAGGGCATGTGGCCTTTGGGAACGGCCCAAAAGATCGTTGAACAAATCACGAAGGTGATCAGGAGGGCAGCCCCGATCAACAACACGGTGTCTATTGCCTTGATGTGGGCGAGCCCGAAGGGCAGCCGGTCGGTGCCCGAGACGAGCGCCGCCTCCATCGCCGGCAAGAGGATGCTGGCGGCGATGAAGAGCACGACGACGATCAGCATCGCGAAGGAGAAGCGCTTCTGCTCGACCCAGCCACGGCATTCGACGTGGTAGATCCGGCAGAAGGCGGTATCCATCGCACCCCAAAAGGAGGCACCGATCCACAGCGAGCCGAAGAAGGCCGCGATGCCGATCGTCGTGGAGTTGTCCTCGATTCGGTGCAAGACGTCGGTCAGGGTGTCGGGGTCGACGCTTGGGAAGAGGCGGCGGAGGTCGTTAAGGACGCTGCTTTGGACGCCCCCGATCTGCAGGACCTGCCCGAATACGAAAAGCATTAGGAGGGCAAAAGGAAAGACGGCTAGCATCAGGTTGTAGGCGACCATCGCCGAGAGACCAGTGACGTTCTCGCGGTAGGCGCGCTGCCAAAAGGCGCGCAGCCAGGGGTGGGACTCGGGGGTCGAATTAGGCATTGACTTCACAAACTGAAGCGACTAACATACGAACAGACGTTTGAGAAGATGCCAAACGCCCGTCCAGGGCTTTATGAGGTGCAGGTTTAACTTTCGCGGACCACGTCCTCGGTCCGCTTTTTATTGGTGCCCGCGACTTTTGACGCGAGGGCGCATTTCAGTGGCAGGACTAAACCATCTAGAGCAAGGGATAAGTAGAACAGGATGCTGGTAGCAGAGCTTCAAGAGATGGAGGAGGTCAAAGGCCTCATTACACGCGGGCAGCAGCTCGGCGTACTCACCTTCGGTGATGTCGCCTCGGCGGTTTCGGAGGTCGACCTAGACGAGTCCGATGTCAAGGACCTGTACGGGCACCTTGAGAAGTCGGGGATCGAGCTCGTCGAGGACATGGATCCGGCTCAAAAAGCCGCCGCCGATGCGATGCCGGTCGAAACCGGAAAAAAAGGCCGTCGACGCCAGAAACAGACGCTCGACCTGAAACCGGACATGACCACCGACTCCCTGCAGTTGTTCCTCAAGGACATCGGCAAGGTGCGGCTGCTGACCGCCCAGGAGGAGGTCGAACTGGCCAAGCGGATCGAGCGTGGAGATCTCGACGCGAAGCAGAAAATGGTCGAGTCCAACCTGCGCCTGGTCGTCTCGATCGCAAAGAACTACCGCAATCAGGGCCTGCCCTTCCTCGACCTGATCCAGGAGGGAACCCTGGGCTTGGTTCGTGCGGCGGAGAAGTTCGACTACCGCAAGGGATTCAAGTTCTCAACCTATGCCACCTGGTGGATCCGCCAGGCGATCGCTCGCGCGCTTGCCGATAAGGCGCGGACGATCCGCATTCCGGTCCATGTAGTCGAGAAGCTGAATAAGATCGGCCGTGCCGAGCGTAAGTTGGTCACGGAGCTGGGTCGCGAGCCAACCCCGGAGGAGATCGCCGAGGTGACCGGGATCGATCCCGAGGAGGTCGATTCGATCAAGCGCTCAGCGCAGGCTCCGGTTTCCTTGGAGAAGCCCGTGGGTGATGAGGAGGAGTCCGAGTTCGGCCAATTCATCGCGGATGAGAAGGCGGAGTCCCCATTCGACAGGGCGGCCGACCTGCTCACCAAAGAGGCGTTGAAGGAGGCACTGGAGAACCTCTCCTATCGTGAGCGCCGCGTCTTGGAGTTGCGCTATGGGCTTGGTGGGGAGCACCCCCGCACCCTCGATGAGGTGGGTCGCACCTTCAACGTCACCCGGGAGCGGATCCGCCAGATTGAGAACCAGAGCCTGAAAAAGTTGCAGTCCCTGGGCGAGGCTCAGAAACTGCGCGAGGTCGCCTGAGACAAGGCTTCGCTATCGCCTAGGGGCGGTTACCCCTAGGCATGTTTTGGCAAGCAACCGCCGGCAGCATTAAGGCTTCGAATTCCCTCGCCGATATAGGTTGGGATGTTCGAAATTGACTCAGCACTGAGCACGCTCGTCGAGCGGCAGGGGTCAGACCTGCACCTCAAGGTCGCCTCGCCGCCGATCCTTCGCGTCCACGGTCAGCTCTCCTATCTTGAGGGATACGATCCCCTCACCACCGAGGAGACCGAGAAGGCGTTTCACGATATTGCTGAAGTCCGCTCGCTGACCGAGTTTGAGGAGGATTGCGAGGCCGATTTCTCATACGCGCTCCCCGGTGTCGCGCGCTTTCGCGTCAACACGTTCAAGCAGCGTGGCTCGATATCGATCGCCTGTCGCGCCATCCCCTTCGAGATCCGCTCGATCGAACAGCTTGGTTTGCCAGATGTGGTTCGCTCGATGGCCGAAGAGTCGCGCGGGATCATTCTCGTCACCGGTACGACCGGTTCGGGCAAGTCGACCACGCTGGCGGCGATGATCGACCACATCAACCAGACTCGAGCGCGCCACATTGTCACGCTCGAGGACCCGATCGAGTACCTGCATTCCGACAAGCTCTCGATCGTCAATCAGCGCGAGGTCGGCGCTGACACAAAGAGCTTCGGTCGGGCCATGCGGCGGGTCCTCCGTCAGGACCCCGATGTGATCCTAATTGGAGAGATGCGCGATGAGGAGACCGTCCGCACAGCTCTTTCGGCTGCCGAGACCGGCCACCTGGTCCTCTCCACTGTGCACACGCTCGATGCGACCGAGACGATCAATCGAATCATCGATTTCTTTCCCCAACACCTCCAGCAGCAGGCACGGGTGATGCTCTCCTCGACATTGAAGGGAGCCATTGCCCAGCGGCTGGTTCCCGATGCGACGGGAGCTGGCCGGGTCGCCGCAGCCGAGGTAATGGTTGTCACCGGTCGGGTCCAGGACCTGATCCTCAACCCCGAGGAAACCGGCAAGATCACTGAGGTTATCGCTGAGGGTGAGTACTACGGGATGCGTACCTTTGACCAGTCGCTGCTCGGATACGTGATGGAGGGCCGCATCTCTGAGGAGGTGGCTCTGGAGTATGCCTCTAGCCCCCACGACTTCAGGCTGATGCTTGCGGCAGGCGGGCAGCGGGCGAGCGGCATCGAGCAACTTCAAGCCGAGCCGGTGCGGCAATGAGAGAGAAGCTAAACAGCAATCCGATTGCCCAGGTCGCCCTGATCGGAGTCCTGATCGCGGGGGCCGCGTTTTTCCTCCTCAAAGGAGGGGGGGGTGAAAGTAGCGCAGGTTCGGCGGCGACAACATCTTCAACGACTGCCGAAGCGAGCTCCGCCCCGACCGCTGGGAGTCCAACTGCAGCGAGCAGCTCCACCGCTGGAGGGGAAGCCTCGGCCGCTGCATCGTCGGGCGCTGCAACTCCTAGCGAATCCACGGGCGCCGTGGAAACCAGTGAAGCTCCGACAAGCGCGCTTCCGGTGTCGGTTCCCGCCCCGGCGGTGCCTGCCGCGGTTGCCGCCGCCTACAAGGCACAGAAGACTGTTGTGCTGCTTGTCATTCATCCCGGCGGCATCGATGAACGGATCGTCAAGCAGACGGTTGTCCTTCTAAAGCCGGTTCCAAAGCTTGCCGTATTCGTCATCCCGGCCAAGCAGATCGCGCGCTATACCGCGGTGACGGTAGGAGTCGAAGTCGATCAGGTACCGGCGCTGATCGTCATGCGCCCGCGTCGCCTCAGCGGCGGCACCCCCCAAGCATCTGTTAGCTACGGCTTCCAGACTCCTGAGAGCGTGGTGCAAGCTGTCATAGATGCTTCCTCCAGGAGTCCCGAAGTCCCCTATCACCCGAATTGATCTGGTCGAATGAGCTCCCACGGTTCCCAGTTTCCAAGCCACCTCCGCCCCGTCGCAGACAGCGGCGACTCGACCGCACCTTTGCTCATCGGCCCTGAGGAAGACGATACGCCGGGCCTCACGCCCCCCGTGAACCGCGGCCATTCGCGCGGGTTCACCACCGATGTCTTGATCGAACTTGGCTACGCCACTCCCGACAGGGTTGAAGCTGCGATCGAGGCGGCCCGCACAGCTGGACGGGCGCCCGAGGCACTGCTGCTGGAGCAGGGCGCAATCAACGGCGATCAACTTTCCCGGGCCTTAGCTGAGCGCTACGGCCTCGACCACCTCGATCTGTCGGTCTTCTCAGTGGACGTTGGAGCGGCCGCACTCTTTCCGGTCACCATGGCCCGTCGCTACAAAGCCGTTCCGGTCGGATATGCCGATCAGCAGACACTCCTAGTTGCAGCTGCTGACCCAGCAAATGTGCTGGCCGTTGAGGACATCCAGATCGCAACCGGCCTTGACTGTCGCATCGCGGTCGCTGCTGAAGAGGACGTCGAGGCCTTGCTCGCCAGGCTCGGCACGCTACAAAGCGCCGCCGCCGAGGCGATTCTCGAAGAAGAGGACGAGGAGGGTAGCGATGAGCAGGAGGGGGGGGCGCACGACCTTGCTGAGGCCGGCGAACTGCAGGCCGACGCTACGGACGCCCCGGTGATCAAGCTCGTCTACAGCGTCCTTGCCCAGGCTGTTGGAGAGGGCGCCTCCGATATCCACCTGGAGCCTTCTCAGTCGGAGTTGCGTATCCGGTTCAGGGTCGATGGAGTTCTGAAGGAGGCTGCGCACGTACCGAAACGGATGATCGGTGCGGTTATTTCGCGCCTCAAGATTATGAGCGAGCTAGATATCGCTGAGAAGAGGGTGCCCCAGGACGGCCGGGTTAGCATTGTGGTGGAGGAGCGCCGGATCGATTTGCGGATCACAACTCTGCCGACCCAGCGGGGCGAGGGGGCGACGATTCGTATCCTCGACGAAGGCAATGCGCAGCGCTCACTCGACGATCTTGGCATGGATGGTTCCGCACGGGCGCGCTTTGAGGATGCCTTCGCGCGTGCTTACGGTGCGGTTTTGGTGACCGGACCGACTGGCTCGGGCAAGTCGACCACCCTCTACGCGGCACTTCAGGCGCTGAATCAGGTCGAGAGAAAGATCATCACGATCGAGGACCCTGTCGAGTACCGACTCGACGGCGTCAACCAGATGAACGTCAATCGCAAGGCCGGCCTTGATTTCGCCACCGGACTACGGTCAATACTTCGCGCCGACCCCGACGTAGTGATGGTTGGTGAGATCCGCGACGCCGAGACGGCGCGGATTGCAATCGAGGCCGCACTCACCGGCCACATGATGCTCAGCACCCTACATACGAACGACGCTCCCGGAGCCATCGCGAGGCTGACTGAGATGGGAATTGAGACCTTCCTCACCGCCTCTGCACTTGACTGCGTCGTCGCCCAGCGTTTGGCCCGCAAGCTTTGTCCCCACTGCAAGAGGCGAGCGATCATTCCCGCGGCGGCATTGTTGGAGGCAGGAATCGGCGTAGCAGCTGACATCGAGGCCTATGAGCCAGTTGGATGTGCGCGCTGCGGACACGACGGCTACCGTGGCAGGGTCGGTGTTTACTCAGTGATGAGCCTTAGTGAGAGGCTGAAAGAGATGACTGTGACTCGCTCCTCGGAGCCCGATATTGCCACCGTTGCGCGCAAGGAGGGGATGCTCACCCTACGTGAGGATGGAATCGTCAAGGTGCGTGTCGGTACGACGAGTCTCGAGGAGGTACTCCGTGTCACAGCCTGAGTTCGATTTCGCCGAGGTACTGCGCCAGATGGTGGAGGCGCGGGCTTCTGACGTTCACCTGACTGCCGGATTTCCTCCGGCCATCCGAGACAAGGGCAAGATCATTCCCATGGAGGGATTCCCTGTGCTGGGTGGGCAGGAGACCCGGGAGGTCGTCTACGGCATCCTCAACGATGAGCAGCGCAAACGGTTCGAGAACAACAAGCAGCTTGATTTTGCCTACGCGATACCAGGAGTCGCGCGCTTTCGCGTTAACTGCTTCTTCCAGCGCGGGTCGGTGAGCGCCGCCTTCCGCCTGGTGCCACAAGATATTCCCGGCCTCGACACGCTTGGCGTACCGCAGGTATTGCGTGAACTGACCAAAAAACCACGCGGTTTCGTCCTCGTCACGGGTCCGACCGGTTCGGGCAAGTCGACGACCCTGGCGGCGATGGTTGATGTGATCAACGCTGAGAATCAGGATCACATCCTCACGATTGAGGATCCGATTGAGTTCCTTCACGCCCACAAACGCTCAATCGTCAACCAGCGCGAGATCGGCTCCGATGCGCCAGACTTCGCCCTCGGCCTTCGTGCGGCGCTGCGCGAGGACCCCGACGTTATTTTGGTCGGCGAGATGCGAGACCTCGAGACGATCTCCACAGCGCTGACCGCTGCTGAGACCGGCCACCTGGTTTTCGCCACCCTTCACACCCAGTCCACCGCACAAACGGTGGACCGCATAATCGACGTCTTTCCGCCCTCCCAGCAGGACCAGGTGCGAACCCAGCTATCGATCGCCTTGCAGGGGATTGTCACCCAACAGCTGCTGCCGACTGCCGACGGCAGGGCTAGGGTCGTCGCCTGTGAGGTGTTGATTCCAACGCCGGCTGTTCGCAACCTGATCAGGGAGGGCAAAACCCATCAGATTTACGCAGCGATTCAGACCTCCGGTGCGGTCGGGATGCAGACGATGGATGCTGACCTTGCCCGCCTAGTCCGCGCCGGAAGGATCACGCGCGAGCTCGCCGAGCAGCGTGCCTCCGTTCCAGAGGAGCTGAGGCGATTGCTCTTTGGAACCCCGAGCTCGATGCCCGGCAACGGCTTGTCTGGGGAAAACGCACCGCCCCCTCCGGTGGCGCCCGTCTACACGACGGGGGGTTAGGTGGAGATGGCTAACGGTGCCAGCACTTTTGCCTTCCGCGCCATGGATCTCTCTGGCGTCGCCTCTACCGGGGAGCTCGTGGCCGAATCGAAGGCCCATGTCTCCGATCAACTTCGACAGCGCGGGCTCATCGTCCTCGATGTCTCCGAGAAGCACGAGGCGTTCAAGATCGAGGACCTCTTCAAACGCTGGCAAGGGGTGGACATGCGAGAACTCGCGATCTTCTCGCGGCAGTTCGCCACCCTCGTCGCCTCAGGTATGCCGATGCTGCGCACTCTGCAAACCCTGCAGGATCAGACCCAGGACGAGATGATTCGCGAAGCGGTTGTCGGCCTCCGAGAGGACGTTGAGGCGGGCAGTTCCCTATGGCAGGCGATGGAGCGCTATCCAAAGGTATTCGATCGCCTGTTTCGGGCGATGGTTCGTGCCGGCGAGCAGTCTGGCCGGTTGGAAGAAGCCCTGGAGCGGGTCGCCTTTCAGGTCGAGAAATCCGATGCTCTACGCCGCCAGGTTAAATCAGCGATGATTTATCCCACCATAGTATTTGGCGTCGCCCTGATCGTCTTGGTTGCAATTACCATCTTCGTAATCCCTGTATTCGTCAAGATTTTCAAGGAACTCGCCGCCGAACACCCCTTGGAAGCCGCGGGGCTGCCGCTCCCGACGCAGATCTGCGTCAATGTGTCCAATGCGCTTACCGGCTACTGGTACATCATTATTCCCGGCCTGGCTCTCACCGTCTTCTTCTTCATTAAGTGGAAGAAGACTGATCGCGGCCATGAAATGTGGGATAAGTTCAAACTGAAGCTCCCGTTTAAGCTTGGTGATGTTGTCCAAAAGATCGCCCTTGCGCGCTGGTCACGGACCTTCGCGGGCTCTGTGTCCTCCGGAGTGCCGATGCTGCAATCGATCAAACTCACCGGCGATACGGCCGGCAATGTTGTCATCGAGCGCTCGATGCAGGACGTTTATGACTCGGTCAAACGCGGCGGCTCGGTTGCCGATCCGATCCAGCGTCATCCGATCTTCCCGCCGATGGTAGGCCACATGGTCTCAGTAGGCGAGGAGAGCGGTCAACTGGAGCACATGCTGAGTAAAATCGCCGATTTCTACGAGGCGGAGGTCGACGCGAAGGTCAAAGGCCTGACCTCGCTGATCGAGCCGCTAATGATCGTCTTCGTCGGCGGCGTCGTTGGTTTCATCGTAATCTCGATGTATCTGCCGCTGTTTAGCATCTACGAACATATTCGCTGATCACAGGTACCTGGGTGAGCCTGGTCGTTTGGCCGAAAAGGGGTCGAGCCGCTCCAAGCGAGGTAGCGCAGGGCCATTCGCCTAGGCTCTGCGGCTGACCTCCGACCCCTATCCCGATCGGCTCCAAGCGCTCCTCACCCCGGCGTACCCCCGGTTCACGGCGGACCAAAAAGCGATAATTCAGCGCAACCTTCACCCAGGCGAGCCGAATGTAGTGCGGTTTGCCGCCGTGACTGAGGCCAATTGTCAGTGAGCACTCGCAGTACGCCACCGCACAACTCTTGGACGTTCGTATGGCCCTTGGCGAGTTGGAGCCTTGCTCGTATCCCAGATTTACAATTTTAGGGTGAAAGGGCTCAATTTCTTGGCGCTAAAACAGGGAAAAGTCGGTCAGTTTTTAAAATGGGCGAAAGGCGTTAAAGACGGGATTTCGACGGTCGATGACTTGGGTGTAATGAATCTGCCAGCGCCCTGGTTCAAGAGGCAAACCTACCGTGAGGTTGGGATGCGAGGCTTTCCGGGCTCCCAGCTAGGAGCCCGGATGGCTACCACCGGGGTCAACGGACACCACGTGGCTGTAAGCGACGGGGCTCTGGCGCAAACGATAGGACCATTGGAGGTACCTAATGTTTCTCCAGACTCTCCGAGCAAAGATTAGTGCTCGGCTCAAGGGCGAGGCCGGCTTTACGCTGATTGAGCTCCTCGTTGTGATGCTGATCATGGGAATCCTGGCGGCGATCGCGTTGCCGGCGTTCTTCAATCAGCGCGAAAAGGCCGGTGACGCAAAGGCGAAGTCCTACACCAACGACGCCGAGGTCGCGATCGAGACGTGCTCGACCGAAAACGGTGGGAGTTTCGTAAAATGTGGTGCCCCAGAACTCATAGCAATCGAACCGACGTTGGGCAGCGCGACCAACCTCGAAGTTCCGGTGCACACGGCTAACGAATTCGAAGTGAAAACCGAATCAAGCACTGGCCGCAAATTTGGGATTAAAAATGTCAATGGCGTGACTACCTATCCATGCTCTGCGGTAGGTGGTGGTTGTCCGGCCGGATTAAGCTGGGCCAACGGCTAGTAGCACCCAATAAAATGTCGCTTTGTCAACATCTGGCATAGCGGCAAACTCGAGATTCGCAGAGGGGCGGGCCTGGTGTCCGCCCCTCTGCATCGAGTCTGATCGAGTACGTAGAGTAATGGGTGTGCGAAGGAGAACCTGCAGAGACTTCCGCGCACTAGGCTGACGTGGGGAGCAGGAGTTCCTGATCCTTTGAGCCGGGTGGCGCCTCCACTTAGCTTTGCAGACACGGTAGTCAGCTCCCGCAGTTGGCAGGTGGCTTGCTCGATCCTTCATTGCCGCTTTTCCAAAGCAGAGGCGAGGTCCAGGCGCCGAGAGTCAGTCGCAGAGGACTTGTCGGACCTTGGAATTGCTGGGCTCGGATGGGTGGCGTCTCAGCTGGTGGATGCCATTGTGGCCTGCCCCCATGAGATCGGTCCGACCCTTGTGAGAGTCATTCCCGCCCGCGACAATGGGCAAAGGAGGACCGACACAAGTGAAGAGGCGCAGACACACGCCCGAGCAGATCATCCGCAAGCTCAGAGAGGCAGAACAGATGCTCTCGGAGGGAAAGACGATGGGCGAAGCAGCAAAGACCCTGGGGATCGCCGAGCAGACCCTGCACCGCTGGCGCAACACCTACGGCGGGATGAAGAAGGCCCAAGACGTGAAGCGACTCAAAGAGCTCGAGAAGGAGAACTCCCAGCTAAAGCGCCTGGTCGCCGACAAGGAGCTGGAAGTACTCGCCTTCAAGGAGATTTCGAAGGGAAAATTCTAAGCCCGGCCCGAGGCGCCAAGCCGTCTGCATGTTGCAGGATCGGCTCGGCCTCTCCGAGCGTCGGGCGTGCCGGATCACCGGCCAAACCCGCTCCACCCAACGCCACCTCCCCCAGGTGGCCCCAGACGATCAGGCTCTACGCAAACGCCTCCGAGAACTCTCTGCCAAGCGTCCCCGCTGGGGTTACCGCCGCGCCCACGCCCATCTTCTGACCGAGGGATGGTCGCTGAACCGAAAGCGGGTGGCAAGGATCTGGCGCGAGGAGGGCCTGCGGGTGCCTGCCAAGGCCAAGAAGCGCCGCAGGATCGGTAACTCAACGGTTCCCGCCAACCGCCTCAGCGCCCAGTACCCAAACCACGTCTGGGCGCTTGACTTCCAACACGACGCAAGCAGCGATGGCCGTGAGCTGAAGTTCCTAAACGTCGTCGATGAGTTCACCCGCGAGGCCTTGGCGATCGAGGTCGATCGCACGATCAACGCCGATCAGACAGTCGCTGTGCTTGAGCGCCTGGCAAAAGAGCGCGGCGTCCCCGCCAACATCCGTGCCGACAACGGTCCTGAGCTGACCGCCGCGGTGCTACGCGAATGGTGTCGGCTTGGATCCACCGGTACCGCCTATATCGAGCCCGGCTCGCCCTGGCAGAACCCCTACGTGGAGTCCTTTAACTCCCGGCTTCGCGACGAGCTCCTAGACGTTGAGGTCTTCACCTCCCTGGTCGAGGCACAGGTCCTTGCCGCGGACTGGCGAGATGACTACAACGCCAACCACCCACACTCAGCGCTGGGGATGATGTCGCCCGAGCGCTTCGCCGCCTCACTACATTCGCCCTCCGGGCTCACTACGCGAGGCGGCGAGCAGGGATACTCCGTGAAGACAAACCCCGAACTCTCATGCGGGGTTGATCTAACCCCCGCAGACTGGGCCACGATGCATGAGACTCCAGCCCTACCGAAGGAGTCCAATGCCCAGGCAGTACCCCCCGGAGTTCCGCGAGCGAATCATCGCCCTGGCGAGGTCGGGAAGGTCCGTCTCAGGGCTTAGCGCCGAGTACGGAGTGGCTGGCGCCACCATCCACCGCTGGCTCGACCAGGACCGCATAGACCACGGCGAGAAACCCGGCGCCACCAGCTCCCAGAACACCGAGCTCGCCGCTGCAAGGAAGCGGGTCCGCGAGCTCGAGCACGAACTCGAGCTGATCCGCAAGGCGGCGGCGATCTTCGACGAGCAAGAAAAGATTCGCCCAAAAGGCTCTACCCGGTGATCAGGTGCCTGACCGGGCAGGGATTCAGCGAGCGAGAGACATGCCGCGCGCTCGGAGTCAACCGCAGTAGCTACACCCACTGGCGCAAGAGGCCGCCGAACCAGCGCGAGCTGAGGCGGGCATGGCTTGGGCCGTTGGTGGCAAAGATCCACAGCGACTCCTTCGGGACCTACGGCTACGTCAGAGTGGCGGCGGAGCTGCGGCTTGGCCACGGCGTAATCGCCAACCGCAAGCTCGTCTACTCGATCATGCGCGAGCAGGGCCGCAAGGGCTTGCCCAAGCCATCGACGGGCAGGCGGGGTCTCCCCGGGGCGTTCGTGGCAGCCGACCTCGTTTGCCGTGACTTCTCCGAGGACGGCCCCAACAAGCTCTGGGTGACCGATATAACCGAGCACCCGACCAGAGAAGGAAAGGTCTTCTGCTGCGCGGTGCTCGATGCCTTCAGCCGCAAGATCGTCGGCTGGTCGATCGACTCGACCCAGACGGCCGCCCTGGTCACCAACGCGCTCGGGATGGCGATCGCAGGCCGCGACCCCGATCGCACCGTGATCCATAGCGATCGTGGCACCCAATTCACATCTTGGGTCTTCACCCAGCGCGTCAAGGAGGCGAAGCTGATGCCGTCGGTTGGTCGCACCGGGACCGCCCTGGACAACGCGATGATGGAGTCATTCTGGGGCCGGATGCAGGTCGAGCTGCTCAACCGCCGAGGATGGAAGACGAGGGTCGAGCTCGCCAACGCGATCTTCGAGTACATCGAGTCCTTCCACAACAACCGCCGGCGCCACAGCTCGCTCAATATGCTCACCCCAATGGAGTTCGAGGAACTCCATCCGAAACAATCCAGCTAGCTGGAGTCTCATTCGGAGTGGACGGTGCTGGGGGTTAGATCAAGCGGACCGATGAAGGGGGTCCGGTCAATTGTGCCGGGGATATACCGATGGGACCGATCTTGGGTAGCTAGTGCGGAGTGTGTGGCGCGATTTTGGCGGTTCGGGGGTTTCTGGTAGCCGAGGTTTCGCATCTGCTGCGTGGCAGCCGGGCTCTCAGGTAGAAATACGTCCGATGGCAGAGGGCATTCTGATCGCGTTCTTAGGGGGACTGGTCGCTGGAAGCTTCGCTACCGCCGTGGCACACCGCGTGCCGCGTGGGATCTCGATCGTTGGACCGCGCTCACGGTGCCCCGCATGCGGATCCCAGATAGCTGCCTACGACAACATCCCGCTAGTGTCGTGGATTCTGTTAGGGGGTAAGGCGCGTTGCTGCGGCCTTCATATCTCTCGCCGCTATCCCATGACTGAGCTTGCTGTCGGCATATTGTTCGTGATCACCGCGCTCGTCCATCGGTATGACTCCCTCGCGGCGATCGCGATTGACCTTGTGTTCGTGACATTGCTCGCTGCAGTTACTCTTACAGATCTCGAGCGGCGCGTCATTCCTAATAAGATTCTTATTGTGGGGAGCGTACTATGCGTGGCAATTGCAGTACCAACGGATCCGGGTGGAATGGCCGAGCGGTTAATTGCAGCGGTAGCTGCCGGCGGGTTGCTGTTCCTCGTAGTGCTTGCCTATCCGGCCGGGATGGGCCTCGGCGACGTTAAGTTGACATTTGTTATGGGTCTTTTCTTGGGATGGGCAGTCGGCCCCGCAATTCTCATCGCGCTACTAGCTGGTAGCACCTTCGGTCTAGCGATAATCGCACGCCACGGCGCAAGCGCCCGCAAGATGGCGATTCCATTTGGTCCCTTCTTGGCACTCGGCGGTGTAGTTGCGATGTTGGTTGGTGACCAACTGATCAGACTTTATCTGGGGTGAGTATATCGGGGTAGCTTGGTATCAGGTCACTTCATAATCGGACCTATAGGTGAGGATCTGGCCCGACTCCCTGAAATTGGACCGCCTGATCTGGTCCCAATTAATGGACTGAGTTTGTGAGAGGGTGGGCGGCATGAACGCAGGGAGCCCTCATGCCGAAGTCCTACTTGCCGGAGTTCCGTCGTCACGCGGTGCGCTTTGTCGCGCTGGCGGGCGACCCTGGTCAGGTCGCTCGCGGTCTCGGAGTTTCTGAGGCGACGATCTACCGCGGGATCGCCCAGGATGAAGTTGACCTGGGCGAGCGTCCAGGGATCCGTAGCGACGAGCAGGCCGAGCTCTCGAAGGCTCGAGAGAGAATCAGGGAGCTAGACGCGGCGCTGGAGCTGACGCGAAAGGCGTCAGCATTGTTCAACGAGGGGGCAGAGCGCCCTGCCCCAAAAGCCACCTTACCCGGTGACCGCCTGCCTGGCGGGGCAGGGATACAGCGCGAAGAAGTGCTGCTGGAGCCCTCGTGTGGCTCCGGCGGGGCTCTTTCACCACCAAAGCAAGCCGCCGACCATGCTGGAGCTACGAACCGAGCAGCTAAGCGGTCTGATTGGCGATATCCACCACGCCTCGATCCGCACTTACGGTACCCGCCGCGTTACGGCGGAGCTGCGACTTGGGTTTGGGATGACCGTCCACCGCAAGGCCGTCCGCAGGATTATGGGAAGCCTGGGGCTGGCGGGACTCCCCACCCCGAAAGTAAAGTGCAGGGGATCGAAGACCGACGGAGCTGCTGCTGGCGATCTCGTGCTGCGCCGGTTCTCTCGCGAGGCCCCCGACCGGCTTTGGATGACCGACATTACCGAGCATCCAACCAGGGAGGGCAAGCTCTACTGCTGCGCGGTCTTGGACGCCTACTCCCGCAGCGTCGGCGGCTTGTCAATCGATAGCCAGCAGGCCGCCTCGCTGGTGATGAGCGCGCTGGCGATGGCGAACGCCAACCGTTAGCACAAAGACGGCGCAGTGCTACACAATGATCACGGCAGCCAGGCCGGATTCAACCGGTCCACGCAACACCGGGGTATCAGTAGGCGAACCGTAGCGGTAGGTAAGGAGGCCCCGGCCGGAGGATGGCACGTGGGTGCGCGACTGACCGCCTTCAGGGGTGTCGGGTGGGCGTGGCGTTCGTCTTCGTCGTCGTGTCGGGTTCAGCGGGCCGCAGCGAGGTGCTCTTCGGGGGGGTGCGCCAGTCAAGCGTCTTGCGCGGCCTGCCGTTCAGGGTGGCGGCTACGGCGAGGAGGTCGGAGGCGCTGTGTCGGGTGAGGTCGGTGCCCTTCGGAAAGTACTGGCGCAAGAGGCCGTTGGTGTTCTCGTTGGGGGCGCGCTGCCAGGGGCTCTGCGGGTCACAGAAGTAGACCGGCAGGCCGGTGTCGATCCGAAGCTTGGCGTGCTGGGCCATCTCGGCGCCCTGGTCCCAGGTCAGCGAGCGGCGCAGCTGCTCGGGCAAGGTGGCGATTGCAGCGGCGATCGCGTCGCGAACCTGCTCGGCGCCGTGCCCGCTCACGGGCGACCCGTTCTTGACCCTTGGGGTGGCCCTGTCTTGGTTGGGCGGCAGATGCAGCAGCATGACAAAGCGAGTGCTCCGCTCGAGGAGCGTGCCGATCGCGGAGCGATCGGTCCCGAGGATCAGGTCGCCCTCCCAGTGGCCGGGGATGGCGCGGTCGGCCGCCTCGGCGGGCCGCTCGCTGATCATGATCTCCTCGCTGAGGAAGCCCTTGCCGCGAGCCCGGGCGCGAGCGCGCGGGACGCGCAGCGCCCTGCCGGTCCGCAAGCAGGCGAAAAGCTCTCGCTTCAGCGCGCCGCGGCCTTGCACGTAGAGGGCCTGGTAGATCGCCTCATGGGAGATCCGCATCGACTCATCATCGGGAAACTCGATCTTCAGCCGGTTGGCGATCTGCTCCGGGCTCCACGCCGTCGCCCACCGGCGGTCCTGGCGACGCGGCTTGTTGCGGCCCTTCCATGCCTTGGCCGCGGGCCCGGGCACCGCCGGGCCGCCGGGCCGGCGAATCTGACCGGCGAGCCGATCCTGAACGTAGTGGCGCAACCGCTCATCAGCAGCGAGCTTCGCAGTCTTCGGGCGGCGGGCCATCAGCTCCGCCTTCCACTGCGCGACCGAAGCCCGGTACTTGAGCTTGCCGCCACGCGTGGCCGCTTTGCGGCGCAGCTCCCGAGAGATCGTCGACGGGGACCGGTTCAGGGTGCGGGCGATCTCGCGAACACCCGCGCCCTGCGCCCGCGCCAGCGCGATCTCCTCGCGCTCCTCAAAACACAGATACCGACCCGATAGCGGCTTGACCATGAACGTCGCCATTCCCCCACGCTCTCGAAACCACCGGCTACCAGCCGCTTGGGAGGCGCCAACCGCAAGCGCGGCCTCCTCGCTGCTTCGCCCTTTCGCGATCTCATGCCAAAACAGCCGCTCGACGTCGCGCCGCAACGACGGCTTGCCCGGCGACTTCATCGGCGCCCTGCCCGTCAGTTCGGTCATCCACCCAGCCGGCCTGCCCATCGTTCACCTCCGTGCACAGGTGTTGCGAGGACGATTGAATTCACTCGGTTCACAACTTGGGTCTTCACCCAGCGCGTCAAGGAGGCGAAGCTGATGCCGTCGGTCGGTCCCACCGGGACCGCCCTCGACAACGCGATGATGGAGTCGTTCTGGGGCTGGATGCAGGTCGAGCTGCTCAACCGCCGGCGATAGCGCACCCGGCTAGAGCTCGCCAACGCGATCTTTGAGTACCTTGAGTCCTTCCACAACCGAAAGCGCCGTCATAGTGCTCTCGGGATGCTCACACCCGATGAATACGAGACCCGTTACCACCAAAACCTAGCCGCCTGAATCGCATAAGCCGGGTCCAACAAAGCGGCAGCAGATCAGGTCTATGAGGGGATCCCGTCAGGAGTGAAGACGGGCGGCGCGCGTTTCAGGTTGGTCGATTGACACAAGGATGGGTCGGGCCAGGCAGAACGGGCTACCCCGATCGCCCGAAAGGTCTTCGAGGCATTGGCGCTCGGAACGGCGTGAAGATGCGCGGACGCCCCGTCCGCGGCCGGGGCGTCCGAATCGAGGCATCGCTATCGAACCGGAGGTGTCTGGGGTTACTTGGGGGGACTAGCCGTTGGCCCAGCTTAATCCGGCCGGACAACCACCACCTACCGCAGAGCATGGATAGGTAGTCACGCCATTGACATTTTTAATCCCAAATTTGCGGCCAGTGCTTGATTCGGTTTTCACTTCGAATTCGTTAGCCGTGTGCACCGGAACTTCGAGGTTGGTCGCGCTGCCCAACGTCGGTTCGATTGCTAGGAGTGCTGCTTTTTCACATAGTGCGAAACTCCCACCATGTTCAGTCGAGCACGTCTCGATCGCGACCTCAGCGTCGTTGGTGTAGGACTTCGCCTTTGCGTCACCGGCCTTTTCGCGCTGATTGAAGAACGCCGGCAACGCGATCGCCGCCAGGATCCCCATGATCAGCATCACAACGAGGAGCTCGATCAGCGTAAAGCCGGCCTCGCCCTCGCCCTTGAGCCGAGCACTAATCATGTTTTGGATTTTTCTGAGAGACACTTGCAACTCCTGTGGTCTTGTCAGTTTGCGTCAGGATCTGTCGCAAGATATGACGGCTCTTCCCTGTCGACATTGGCGGCTCCTGGGCCTCCAAACTCGTAGCCTCGCTTGACTTCCAGCGGACTTCACGGCGGGCTTCCTTTATCCAGGGCACCGGCATGGTCATTGCACAAGCCTTATCGACAGGGCATGGGAGATCTTTAGACAAAAAATAGGTCCGCATCGCGCAAATTTTGGAAACCTACCTGCACCTACGCGAGACCGTCCGAGATGCACTATCAAGCCTTCGTTGGAACGTCCTGAGACACGATGGTGCCGGTCCCATCACGAGTAGGCATAGCCCGGCGGCGCAGGAACCCCTGGCCATTCGAGTTGGAAGATGCGAGCCGAGTTTGCCCGACTGTCGAATCGATGTTTCCCGATCACGATCGAGGCTTCAAGATGGCGGACTCTTCTTATCAATCGTCTCGCCTGCCTCAACATAAATGTCCTCGAACTGTTCCTGTGATTGCCCGACAGGAGCTGCCGCATGACGTTGGTTATTCGCCTCCAACCGCGCATCGACGCAGATCGACGCCTCACCGATTGGCTTTGAGCCGGGGCTGTTCGACTCCGATCCGGAGCAGCCGGGGTGCCAACGGCGTCTAAGGGATCGACCTGACGACTCGGAAATCAAAAGCAGCTCTAGTTGGGCGCTCCAGCGGCAGTTGACATGTCGGTTCCCGGGAGGTCCTGCCCACACCGGGCTGACCAGGTCGATGTCACCCATCCGCCCAAGAAAGGCCAACTCGAATCCTTCGAGTCAGCAACGGGTCGAGTTCGGTCAAGGGCAGATGGGCCGCATTTGGCATCCCGAGAGATTCGACCCCGGAATTGGGCGAGCCGACCATTGGCGACCGCATGCCCATTGCCCACCTGTCGCAGGCGAATCCGAACCGCGCAAACGTCATTTCCAGCACTTGTCAAAGATTTGATTGAACGGAGCATCAAACCCGATTGAGCGTGCCCTTGCAAGGATTCGACGGTATCCAAACGACGATTGTCTTTGCTGATTGCCTGGATTGCTCAGTGACCGTGTCGCTTACCACCTAGGGAAGCGCGGTGCAGCTTATTAGTCACAACCAGGTGCGTCTTTAGCAGTTCGATCTTGACGGTGCGATGTTTGGGCCCATACACTAGTGTCTCCGGGGTCCCCGGTTCCAAGGCCAGGAGCTGGCAGGTCCGCGATCCAAGCACGCAACGATCTTCACCGAAAATTGCCGTGACGTTCGAGGAGATCAGCAGGAGTGCCTTCTGCCCGTTCTTGGTGACACCCATGAAGATGGCCGCCGGCTTCTTGCGACTGGGCAGGGTGGTCAGCTCCGGCAGATTGCGGCGAACCTGAGGTTCACTCTTTTTCGCCGAGCTCTTTTTTACTTTTCGAACTGCCGGTAACCATCCGCACGTCTATTGCGTAGGAATAGAACGTAAGCTGGTGAGTGATGTGCGTAGATTCAGTGATCGTCGGAGGGGAGTTGGTTACCGGACCGGAGGCGGATCCCGTGGACGATCCGGAGGCGCTCGATTCGGCATCCCGCGCTGGAGGCGCTCGATTCGGCTACCTTCGCTGCTCGCCGAGGAGGTGTTTGTTTCAGGCTTGGTGAACTGCTGTTTGAAAGGGTCTGTAGCACGCAGGTAGCTGAGCCGGCGGTGGTAGGAGTGCAGGCCCTGTGCGGTCTTCGCGACCACCAGCTCGCCGGAATGGTTTGGCGTAGCGCTAGAGACCGCAACGGCGGTGACGCCGCTGGAGGGCGCGTTACCTGACCCAGAGGACTGGCTCAGCGCAATCGGCACCGCGACAATCGCTACCACCAGTACCGCGACCAAGGGAAGAAGGTGGCGTTCGCGTAGGTCATAGAACACGTTGAGGATCGGCTCGGGGACCTTGAGCTCCGGCAGCTTGATCTCTGGGCCTTTCTTGAGCATGTTCATTTCGAGTTGGAGACGGGCGCGGTCGATGTGGTGGAGGATTCGCTCGGTGAGGTGGTCGCTGCCGTCGGGGTTGCGGTTGAAGGGGCCGAGGGAGTGGCGCCTGCGGTCAGGCCTTGGCTGGCCGGGGTGAGATAGGTCGTAACCGAAAAACTTGCTTCAAGTTTGTTCGATCCGGTGCTCGATTCCGGCGCATTCAGCGCGAAGCCGTTGAGCGTCACCAGGCGGCCGTCGACCGCGACGTGATGGCCGCCGGTGTGGACCAAGGAGTCGATCCCTCCAATGAAGTCGGCGACGTGGAAGAAATTGCCCGAAAATGTGAGTTCATAAGGCATTACCGCGAGGCCGGCCGGCCCGATTGTAGCCCCCAGCGGAAGTAGTGAAGCCGCTGCCTCGGTTGCGGGAACGGCGGACGCTGTAGTCACGGCGCTCGAGGAGCCGCCCGCCGGAGTCGCAGTGGTGGTGGGCGCGGCTGGCGCGGGCGCAGCGGAACCTGTGCCCGCGCTGGCCGCCAGCTGAATGCTGTTGAACCTTACGTGCGAGTGTTGAGCGATTTCGCTGAGTTCTACCAGTAGGGAAGAGGTACCATCGGAGGTCGGGACGGCCTTGCCCAAAAGTACGATCTGCTGGTAGTTAGTTGGGAATTGCCGTCGCGCCGCCAGCGATTCGGTCGCTTTGGTTTGGGATTCGGCGAGTGAACTCCGCAATTCATTGACTTGGGCGCTGAGGTGGTCGGCTTCCTGGCGTTTGGGGCCAAGCGCGAGCACCCAGAAGCCGACGGCCAGGGCCACGACGAGGAGCACAGAGACGATCAGAAGGTTGGAGGACTTCATCTCAGCCTTCTCCACCTTCGGATTCTGACGAGCTGGATGCGCTTTGGGGTGTTGAGGAGGTAGTTGAACCGGCATTTGAGGAAGATGACGAGCTAGAGGGAGAAGCCGAGGTTGTGGAGGTGGTGCTCGCTGGTCGGAGATGAGGTCGCAGTCCCGCTCGAGCCGGCCGCTTCAATGGGTACGGGAGCCGCATCGAATGCGGCCACGATCTGGAACCCGGCAATGAAGCTGCGGGTGCGGCAGGTGGTGTTCGTACCGGCGCTGGCCGTGGAGGCGGCAGAGCCGCTGCTTGCCGAGCTGGAATTGGATTCGGTGCCTAGCGCCGAAGACTGCACGCCCACTCTAGTTACCCCGCCGATCTCCTTCAACGCCTGGACGAAACCGGCGACTGCCACCTGACTGCTCGCGCAGCCAACTATCTCCAATGCCGGCCCCGAGATCGAAGCACGCAGGGGAATCGTGGTGCCCCCGGTGGGAACCACCTGTGGGTTATCGGTCCCGGTGAGGTTGGTCAGCCAAACGTTCTGTGGGAGGACCAACGCCAGTTCTCGCATCACCCGTTCCCAATCAAAGCGACTGTCGGCAAGGGTTGTGACGGTTGCTGTCCGCTGGTCGTGGACGGCCTTGAACTGGGTGTAAGCGGCGAGGCTGGTCGCTCGGGCCTTCGCTGCGGTGTTTTCCCGTTCTAGCTGGGCCACCTGCGCCTTGCTGTGGGAGATCTGATTGCTGGTGACGACGAGCAGCGTCACGCCGGCGAGAGCGGCGACCAGGGCGCCGACGACGATGTAGGCGACGGGGCCACCGCGCAGCGCGGCGCGCCTCCCAAGGCGTTGCTCGACGGGAATGAGGTTGACAGGGCGCATACCTATTGATCCAGGGAGAGGCCGTAGGCCAGGGTGAGTCGGGCCGCCGCAGCCTGATCGAGGTCTGAGAGCGCCTCCGGCCTGCCGATCACGATCGGCAGGCCGAGGGCCGGCTCCATCCGCGCGGCGAGCCCGGGAATGGCGCTGCCGGGTCCGCAGAGGACGATGCGCTCAACGGGCACTGCGGCCTCTTGGGCTCCGTAGAAGTCGAGTGATAGGCGCAGCTCGTCGAGCAGTGAGGATGCCCCGCTCTCCATAACCGCCCGCGTCTTTGTGATCGTCTCTGGATCACCCTCAATTGGCTGGTTGGGATCGGCCAGACCGACGTATTCAAGCCAGCGGCGGGCGTTCTCGCGGCTGAGTCCAGTCGAGCCGGCGAGAACCTCGGCGATACCCTCCAAGCCAACCGGAGAGACGCGGGTGAAAAGGCACGAGCGCCCCTTGGCGATCGCCAGGTTGGTGACATCGCCGACATTGCAGTAAAGAACCGTCAATTTAGCTCGGGTTGCGACCGCTTCATCAGCGCCGGATGCGGCGCTACTCACCTCTTCACCGCTGCCTTGGGGCGCGGGGACCGGAAAATCCGCGAGGGCACGGATCAAGCCAAAAGCTGAGAGATCCACCCCGACGGGTTCCAGATCGGCGTCGCGCAGCGGCTTGAGTGTTGCCTCGATCATGTCGCGACGGGCGGCGACGACGACGACGTCGACCTGCGCGGGTGTCCCTTCAGAGGCGGGCACCCCGCCGACCACGCGATGGTCGAGAATCGCCTGGTCAATTGGCATTGGGATTTGCTCCTGGGCTTGGAAGCGCACCGCTGCCTCCAGCTTCTCCGGATCCTCTAGGGCTGGGAGTCGCAAAGTTCGTACGACGACACGCTGGTTGGCAATCCCGAGCCGCACTCGACGGGAAAGATTGTGCTCAGAAAAAAAACTCCGCAATACCTTGGCGAGAGCCACGGGATCGGTGACCTCGCCATCATGGAAGGCCCCAGATGGCATGGGGGCGATGGCGGTCGCGACCAATTGAGTTGATCCGTTGGCGCGGATTTCGGCCGCGGCGACGCTTCCGGCCTCGATCTCTAGCCCGACCAGTACGTTGTCTTTCTTTTTGGTTATCTGAAGCATCTAGGTTCTATTCGATCGTGGGAACGTCGATCAGATCGACCACGGCCTAGATCGACAGATCTGCACAGAAACCTTTAGCTTCGGCACTACGCAGAATTAGGAATATTTTTGTGGTCATTCGTTCGTCTCTCTGCCGACGATCCAAGCTGATTGGATTGGTTCCAAAAAGTCGGGGGGCTCGACGTAGCGCAGGCGGTCGTCGTAGTTGTAGTTCTTGTAATAACCGGTGCTGCCATTACTGCCAAAAGTGCCCACCGGACCGCGAAATTTTTGAGCAATTGCACCTTCGACCGTCAAATTTCCCAGCTGTTCGCCGCAGTTGTAGTTATCAACGATGAAGGAGTGATTGATTGTCAAAATCGCAGCATCGATCGTTGGGTTTTCTAGTGAACCAGACCCATTGGTACCTTGTCCTCCGCTTTTGCTCGGCGTGCATGGATGGTAAACGCGAACGAAATTGTCGGCGATCAAACCCAGCAGACCGCCAGCGGTGTTTTTTAAGTTGCCGTTGATAATAATGTCGTTTTCGGCTGCGATCGTCAGTTGGCCCGAGTAATTGCCAGACACGTAGGCATTCCCACAGCCTGACGTTTCTGGATAGGTTGTGCCAAATGGCGTGTAGGTTGAGGAGCAGGTCCCATTCGCCACGTAAATTACGCCGTTGGAGGGAATCGGACCCGAGTAAACCCCGGTGCAGGTTCCACCGTTGCCGACTGTCATCGAGGTGCCATTGAGGCAGATACGCACCTGGCCTTTGTACTTAAATCCTGATTCAGCGATCGAGGCGAGTTTGGAATTGGTCGGTGGGGGAGTCAGCACCGGCGCGCTGGTCGTGTAGGTGCCCTTGAAGTTGGGTTTACTGCCTTCACAGGTAGAAAACCAGCCGGGCGCTTTGGCGCTGACTTCGATGTTGTCGGCCGGCCCGCGGCCGAAGGTTGGCGTGCCGCAGATGGCGAAGGCATCATTGGTATGCACCGGCCCGTTGATCTGGTCTTCGCTGACAAAGGAGATCTTGTCGCAGTCCTGCCCGCCAGAGTTGGGAATCGGTTTGTTGTAGCGCCCTTGTTCGTAGGTCAGGGTGCACTGTTCATAGGCCCCTTTCACCGTCGCTTCGTTTTCGTAGGTGACCGGATCCGAGGTCTCAAGCTGGGTGAAGTACATGAAATCCAAGAAGCTGGCTCGTCTGAACGTAGTGACGATGGATACCTTCGATTTTTCGGCGAAGCCGGTGCTTCGGATTCGAAACGAGCCCGGCAGGGATCCGCTTGTTTCGATCATGCTCGTGGTGGCGGTCGTGAGGCTTTCGGGATTGCAAGTCGACTGGCCCTGGGCGGGGATCAATTCGATTGCGTATTTCGCGCCGGATCCACCGGGAACGTTTCGCTGGTTTGCCGTCGAGCCCTGCTGGTTAACCGCGTTTGGTGCTGGGACTTCGGTGCAGTGGGACCAGTAGTTGTTTTCGGAGTTGAGGTGGTAGAAGTATTCGTTTATGCCGGCCCGGGCTGCCTCGTATGCCTGCTTGTGGGCGAGATCATCCTGGGTGAAGTGGACGTCGCCGTTGACCGTGGCCACCGCGACGGTTGCAAGCAGCGCTATCAGGGTTGAGCCGCAGACCGCCGCTACCAATGTGAAGCCGCTCTCAGAGTTTCGGGGCTTCATTGGCACGGGAGGTCAGATACGCTGGTGTTGTAGGAGGCGGGGCTGAATCGCAGCAAGACGGTGTTTTGGACATTTGCCCCGGAATTTTCATACACAACGGGGGTGTTGGGAGGTGCCGCTGTGAGCGCGATGCTTACCTGGGTTGCGATCGATGCATTGCTCGCGCTGAGCGGAGTCGCGAGCGGGGTTGGGGAGATCACCCCATTGGAGTAGGAGTAATAGCTAAAGATGGAGGTGCTCGGCGCGGTGGGGCTGATTTTTGTCATCAGCGTTTCGGTTGATGTCGGCGTCGTTTCGTTGAAGGTCCAGTGGGGTGCCGAGCCGCCGCTAACGGCGTAGTTGGATTGCGATAGCGTGCCGCCGCTGAGGCTGATTTTGCTGAGGATCGGTGTCGGGGCGACCGCCGATCCGGTCTGATGAAGGAAGCTAAGTTCGGTGCCGCTGCTTTTTTCTCGCACCGGGGCAATTTCGGGAGCAAAGCAGGCGGAGTGCAGCTCTTCGACCACATGGCTGAGGACCAGTCGGGCCCTCTGAGTCGCCTCAACCTGGGTGCTGATTCGAGCGGTTTGGCGCATCGCGGCGATGGCGACCGCGCTGATCGCTGCGAGGACGACCACTCCGGCGGTGATCGCCACCAGCAATTCGACCAAAGTAGTGCCGCGCTCCTCACGAATTGAAGTGCGGCGCGCTATGTACATGGTCCCCTCGCAAGTCCGGTCGCTCCAAGATAAAGGTTGACCGTCGTTCCGGTGCTGGTCAGGTTTTGGACAGCCTGGGTGCTCGCCTGCTTATGGCTCGTACCTCCGCTGCCGTTGTCGGCGCAGACTTCATAAGTGCTCCATGGGAGGGCGATGCTGGTGGCGGCGAGTGCCTGACGCTTCTGTGGTGTAGGTCCGCTTCGCGGGGCATTTGGTGTCGCTGACGATTACGTGGGCGCTTTTCACTCGAGTTCCTGGACTCGAGCTGCCGCTGCCGCTCCAGACATTCAGATTGAGGACCGGCAGCTGGACCGTGGCGGTTGGGGACGGCCCACCGGGCGGGATGATCACGCTCGCCAAGAGCTGCGGCGTCGGGAGGGTTGGTTTCGTCTTCGGGGTTTGGGTTGTCGCCTTCACACGACCCGGCGTAGACGGTGTCGGGTGAGGTGAAGGGAAAGAGGGGTTTTGCTTCGAGTTCCCGTTTGGGCGTGCCGATGGTCCCGAAAGTTTTCGCGGTCGTCATCCCGGTGTTGAAGACGACAGCAGAGTCGGCTTCTGATTCTTTGAGGATGCCGCCCAATATCGCCGTGAATTTGATCGGAATCGATCCCGGCCGGTCATAGAGCAGTTGGACGGTGGAGGTGCTGCCAGCGATCACGCTGACGGTTTGAGGGCCAGGGGGGTTGCCGTTTTGTTCGACCAGCCCGGTGGCGACCCCCGATGGAGTGAGCGTGTAGTTGCCGGCGGCCTGGTTGGCGAAAACCGCGCAGCCTTCGGAGTCGGTGGTGCCGCTGAACGTCCCGGCACCGGTCCCCGAGAGGCCGATCCCCGAGATCGGCGCTTCGGCGGCATTGTCTGCCGAGATCGTCAGGGTGCCGTTTTCGGGGTTCAGGGAACCCGGCGGTGGAGCAACGATGCTCTGGATTTCCGCCGGCTTGCGGCTGCCCAGACTTCGCCAGGTTACGGTTGAGGTGATCTGAATGTAGTCGGCGGAGGAGGTGCCCTGGCCGCAGGAGGAGGTGCCGGTTTTGTTGTTGATGTATTCGCCTTCGGATTCGATCGTGAACGGGTTGCCGTTGAGGGTGACCGTGCGGGTTTCGTTGAGGCGGTTGAGGCTTGAGATCGGGAGGGCGCGAAGCCGCGCCTGGTCTTCCTGGGCGAGTCCGAATGCCTCAGATCGGTGGCGCTCTTCGGCAGAGGAATGGGCGCTCGCTGAGAGCAGGCCGAAGGTTGCTCCTGAGGCGAGGACGATGATCACCGCACTGATCAGGACTTCGATCAGTGCGAAGCCCGCCTCCTCGCGCGGAATTGGGCGCCCGTTTGCAGACCTCATGCCCTTTGCATCGGACCGGCTCGATCAAGCCTTTAGCGGCTCGCCGACCAGGGCCCTCCTCGACCCGCGCCTCACCCAATACTTCAGTAAGTGAAGCCAGGTCGCTACACTCGCTAGAGCGAGGCGTTTCGACAGCCGCCTCCGTCTCAAAAATGAGTGCCCTGAGCAATTCCAGATGTCCCGTCTGCCGCACCGCCGAGGTGGTCTGTGGCAAGTGGACCCTCCTCTTGATTCGCGACCTCGCCGACGGCAGCAGCCGCTTTTGCGAGCTTGAGCGCTCGCTTGAGGGGATCAGCCCACGCACGCTGTCGCTGCGGTTGCGAGCGCTGGAAGAGGAGGGGATAGTCGAGCGCCACACCTTCCCCGAGGTGCCGCCCCGGGTTCAGTACGCGCTGACCGAGAAGGGCGAGGCGCTGGTGCCGCTGATCGATGACATGCGCACATATGGGGCGCGCTGGCTCTTGGCCGAAGATGCCGAGCGAGCACCCGCCGTCGCTTAGATCAAACGTCCACCAGAATCGATGATCTGCAAGCCGCCGTGCAGGCGCAGGAGCGATCCAAGTCGGGCGGAAGCCTGGGGTTGTGGGCGACTTTCTCCTCAACGAGGCTCTCAAGCGGCTCGCGCTTGAGGCCGCGACGCGCTTCAGCTCGCTTGTTGCCAGCGGCGATCAGATCCCCTTCGACGTCGCCGAGGACGCAGGCGCCGACTCTCCTTTTTATCGCTACCGCCCCCTGACCAGTCACTACGTTCTCGAGCGCGAGAGCGAGTTGCGCTCGTTGCCTGGCTTTCGCCCGGCCTGTGATGCGGTGGGGGAGGCCGGGGTCGCCGCTGCCTATCTGGAGGCTCGCGGCGAGTCGGTCTCGCCCGACCCAGGTGATCGCTCCGCCCGCTTGCTGGTTGTTTTCATCGCCTCCCTCTGGGACGGCTGCACCGAGTTCTCTCTCGATCGAGCGCGGCTTGAGAACGCCTTGGCGATGCTCGATGCGGGGACCCGCGACGCACACCGGGCCGATGTCTTGATCGCTCCGATTGTCGGCCTGCGGATGACGCAGGCGCGCCTGCTGCTTCCCAGTGGAGTGCGGGTGGTTCGCGCTGACGCGATCGAGGCACCGATTGAGGCGATGCGAAGTGAGGGGATGGGTCGTGCCGCCTGGGAGCCCCAGTTTCTGGCTCTGGCTGAGCAAAACGGGGAGCCCGAGGGGGTTGATGCGGCGCTTCACCAGCTGCGCGAGTTGATCAGCGTGATGAGACTCTTCAAGCGGGGAGGTATCGGACTCGGGCCCTACGCGTTTGCCCCCACTGGCGAGGGTCAATGGCGACGCGTCGCCACCGCCGCCCCGGCGACCCGGGGCTCCGCCTATCGGTTAAGCGAGGTGCAGGCGCTTGAGTTGGCGAAGTTGGCCCGGGAGCTCGAGGCCCGTCCTGACCCAGACGGTCCACTCGCCTGGGCGGTTGCACGCTTTGAGATGGGATGTGAGCGCGAGAGCGCCTTGGAAGGTCTCAGCGACCACCTCCTGGCGCTGCGCGCGGTGCTCGATGGCCAGGGGCCGGTCGGCGCCTCCCTCCCGATGCGTGCTGCGGCACTAATCGCCGATCAGAATTTTGACCGGATCGAGGCCCGCGAGCGGGTCGAGCAGGCGCTTGAGTTGGAGCGCTCCTCGATGAGCGGCGCTCCGTTGCGATCGGGGCCAGAGCTCGCGAGCTGGATCGAGGAGGGTGTGCGCAGGCTGCTGCGAGAGGCCGCCCTCGGCGAGCTTGGCACCGACATCGGCACAGCCGCCGATGAGACCCTGATCGCCGCCGGCCTGGAAGCCGGTGACGCTGAGATTGCGGTCAGGGCCGAGAACGAGGATTCAACCCCAACGGCCGAGGAGGAGCCGAGCGATCCCCACGACCGTGATCTTCGCCTGAGTCGATCCGCTGGCGCTCATGACTCCGCCTGGCGCCAGTTCGATCCGGACCAGGCCATGGGACCGGATTCGCCACCAGAGGAGGACGCAATGCAAGAGACCCGAATCATGGAGCCGATTCCAGGGGAGGAGGAGATCCGGATCACCGCCGCGGCCTGGCTGGATGAGGTCTCAATCGATGAGAGCACCCTGGACTTCCCCGCGATCGAGGGTGATATCGCCCACCGCGAGCGCCTCGACACGCCTCGGGTTCGCCACCTCTTCTCGGTCCCCGAGGCCGACTGGGAGGTCGCCGAGCTCGAGTATGACCACTACACCCGCCGCGCGGTTTAGGCGCGCCCGGCGGCCAGGGCAGCTCTTTCGCTGCTGCTCGCAAACAGGTAGCGATTGATCTGCGCCAGGCCGGCGAGATCATGAACATCGTCGTCGAGATGGGGAACGCGGATCACCACCTTGGCCCGCAGCTCGGCGGCGAGGCGCTCGATATTTTGAGCGTCGCGCTCGGCTAGGGCGCGGTAATCGGCGAAGTTTGCTGTCACCCGCCGTCTCAGGTCCTCGTCGTCAAGCCCCGCCGCGAGCGCAGCGGCCAGCCCGGCGCTATCGTCGCGAAGTTGCTCCGGGGGATAGTGGACCTTGTTGACGATCACGCCTCCGAAGGGAAGCTTTGCCTCGACCAGCTTGCGGTGGAAGTAGACCGCTTCATCGATCGGCTGACCCTGTGGACCGCAGACGACGAGGAAGCAGGTGCGGTGATCGGCGAGCAGGCTATTGACCCGCTCGGCCCTGGCCTGGAAGCCGTCGATCATCCCGCTGAAGGCGTTGAAGAACTCGGCCAGATCAGCGATCAGGTCAAAGCCGACGATCCGCTTAAAGACGTTCAACATGACCGAGGCGCTGCGGCCCGCAACCCGGGCGGCGAGGCCGGTCGGTCGCATGAAGAGGCGCAGCGAGCGTCCTTCGATGAACTGGGTGAGGCGGCGCGGCGCATCGAGGAAATCAAGCGCGTTTCGAGTCGGCGGCGTGTCGAGGACGAGCAGATCAAAGCGCCCCTGCGTGTGCAGCTCAAAGAGCTTCTCCATCGCCATGTACTCCTGCGATCCGGCCAGGGCGTTTGAGATCTGCTGGTAGATCCGATTCTCGAGCACCCGGTCGCGGGATTCCTCATCCGGTGCCTGGCGGGCGACAAGCTCATCGAAGGTCGCCTTCGCGTCGAGCATCATCGCCCACAACTCTCCCTCCATCTTCACCCCCTGAGCCTCAAACAGGTTCGGGTCGACCAGCCTTGCCTCATTGCTCAGCTCCTTGAGCCCGAGAGAGTCCGCGAGCCGCTTTGCCGGGTCGATCGTCAGTACGCAGACCTTCAGTCCGCCGGTGGCCATACCGGCGGCGATTGCGGCCGAGGTGGTCGTCTTGCCGACCCCACCCGATCCGGCACAGATGCAGATTCCCTTGTTCGCGAGGATGTCACCGACCGAGGGCATCAGACGAGCCTGCTTGAGAGTAGCCGTGCCGCCTCGACTCCCAACTCCGGCTCAAAGAGAAACGGCAGGGTCCTGACCGGCGCCTTGACTCGTCGCCGCAGCCGCGCTAGCTGGGCGCGCTGGGATCGGGCTCGGCCATACTCTGAGAGGGCCGCTCGCGCCGCGCTGCGGGCGGCGCCCTCCCCGCGCTCGGCCAAATCCGCGAGCCGCTCGGCCTCCTGCTTGGAGAAGCGCTCAGGGTAGAGCCCGTTCATGTAGATCCGATCGACCGCGATTCCGACATCGGTACGCAGGTCGCTCTCAAGGGCGGCTGACTCATTGACCGGCATCTCCTCGGGAAGAGCGACGATCGCCGTACCGGTCAGCTCGTGGTCGGTGATGAATCGATCGAGTCGCTGGGCCTGAGAGTGAATCGGACCGACCCTGGCGATCGCAGCGAACGTTCGCGGAGTCTGCAGAAAGCCGATTCCGTGGCCGGTGGCGGGAGCGTCGACGATCACGAGGTCATATTTCCGCCCGCTCTTTACCTTGCGATCGAGTTGGGCCAGCTCCCAGATCTTGCCGATCGTGACCAGCTCCTTCAGCCCCGGGGTGGCGGCCGCAAGGTAGTTGAAGATCCGACTTCTAAAGAGCAGGTCGCGCATCGCGCGCACCTTGAGCTGGAGCAGCACGTACTCGCGCATCGACTCATCGGGGTCGATCGAGATCGACCAGAGATTCTCGGTCATCTGCACCTCGTGAAAGCCAACCTCAGTGTGGTCGAAGATCCGCGAGGCATTCTCCTGCGAGGAGACCTCACAGACGATCGTGCGCTTGCCCTCGGCCGCGGCGCGCAGACCGAGTGCCACCGAGATCGTCGTCTTACCGACGCCGCCCTTTCCGGTGACAAAGACCAGCTTCTTGTCGAGCAGCTCTAACACGGGGACCCGGGCAATTCCTAGCAATTTCGCATCCTGGCAGGAAAAGCGAGCGCCCATGCGAATACCCGCGCAATGGGATTCCTTAGCCGAAAGACCAAGAATAAGTCCGCGACGGCGGAAGAGCCCCACCCGATCTTCGAGGAGCTCGAGCGGATGGAAGAGGCGGTTCCCGAGCGCTTGCTCGATTCAGATCCTGAGCTTGAGGACGAATCTGATCCGCCGCCTGAGCCCGAGCCGCCGCCAGCCCGTTCGGCTCCCCCCGACCTGCTGCCCAGTCGCTGGTGGCGCCTACTGCTGAGCCCCTGATTGCTCCCGAGGTCGAGGTCGAGGAGCCCGCTCGGTTTATGGCGGGTGAGTTGATCGCTCCCTCGCGCCATGAGTCCGATCGGCGCGACACATCAGCGGAGGTTCCAGCCAAGCATGCCGACGTGATCGCCTTCGCCAATCAGAAGGGCGGGGTGGCAAAGACAACCACCACCCTGAATCTCGCGGTCGCGTTCGCTGAGTGCGGCTACCGCGTTCTTTGCATCGATCTCGATCCCCAGGGCAACCTGACGATGAGCCAGGGCGTTGACCCCGACAAGGTCGAGAAGAGCCTCTATGACGTGCTTGTCAACGACATGCCTATCTCTGAGATCATCCTCAAGCGGGAGATCGACATCGCGGTCGCCTCGATTGACCTGGCGGGGGCCGAGATCGCGATGAGCACCAAGATTGGCCGCGAGCGAACCCTGGAGAAGGCCCTGAGAGAGGTCTCAGCGGACTATGACTTCGTCTGTATAGATACGCCACCCAGCCTCGGGCTGTTGACGATCAACGCACTGACCGCTGCAAACAAAGTGATCGTCCCCGTGCAGTGCGAGTATCTGTCGATGCGCGGGCTGGTCCAGCTCCAGAACACCTTGAAAATGATCCAGGAGAACCTCAACCCCGAGGTGCGGATCGAGGGCATCCTGCCAACCATGCTCGACACCCGAACCGTTCACGCCAAGGAGGCGGTGGAGATCCTCGAAGAGAATTTCGGTGACCTCGTCTTTCACTCTCGGATCCGCAAGGCGATCAAATTCGCCGAGGCGCCGGTGAAGGGAGCAAGCGTGTTGAAGTACGATCCCGACAGCAACGCTGCCAACTACTACCGGGAGCTGGCTAAGGAGGTTCTGGCGAATGGCTCGTCGTAACCGCGCGAGTATGCGCGAGGGTCCCCTCGCCGATCTCTTTCGCTCCACCTCCGAGGAGGCCCCGGTCGACCCCGAGGATTCTGTACCGGCTGCGCCCAAGGAGGCGCCTCGCGAGCCACGCTACGGTCGCGAGGATCCGGTCGAGGCCCAGCGCCAGGCCGAGCCAGAATCGCCAACCTCTGCTGAGACACCGCCGGCACCGGTTCCCCCCGATCGCCTCAAGCGGGTCTTCTCTGAGGAACCGAGACCGCGCCGTGATGAATCTGTAGTCATCAACACCCCGCGCTACGGTCGCGAGGAGCCAGCCTATGAGCCACCCGGCAGCGGGCAACCACACCAACCTGTGATCCGGGTGGTTGGCGTCGGTGGAGCCGGGGTAAACGCCGTAAATCGGATGGTCGACGCCCGGATTCCCGGGGTCGAGTTCATGGCCGTCAACACCGATCTTCAGTCGCTGCAACTTTGCGTCGCCGACGTCACCATCCACATCGGTGATGAGCAGACAAGGGGGCTGGGGGCGGGGGCAGATCCCGAGCTCGGCCATCGCTCGGCCTTTGAGGAACAGGACAAGATCAAGCGCCTGCTGAAGGGGTCAGACATGGTCTTCGTCGCCGCGGGAGCCGGCGGTGGTACCGGCACCGGCGCCGCCCCGGTGATCGCTCGTCTCGCCCGCGAGGTGGGCGCGCTGACGGTGGGCATCGTGACCAAGCCGTTTAGCTTTGAGGGCAGCCGCCGAGGCAATCAGGCAGGCAAGGGAATCGAGGAGCTTGCCGCCGAGGTCGACACCCTGATCGTCGTTCCCAACGATCGCCTTCTTGACGTACTCGATCAGCAGACCTCGATGGTGGAGGCCTTTCAGGTCGCCGATGATGTTCTGCGCCAGGGCGTGCAGGGCATCTCTGACCTGGTCACGCTGCCGGCGCTGATCAATCTCGATTTTGCCGACGTGCGGACGATCATGTCTGAGGCCGGCCGGGCGCTGCTCGGAATCGGCATGGGCCACGGCGAGGGACGGGCAATGCTGGCGGCGGAGAAGGCGATCTCCTCGCCATTGCTTGAGACCTCGATGGAGGGAGCCCGCGCGATCTTGCTTTCGATCACCGGTGGGCCAGACCTCTCGCTGGTCGAGGTGAGCGAGGCGGCCAAGGTCGTCGGGGAGGCAGCCCACCCAGACGCCAACATCATCTTCGGCGCCAATGTCGATGAGGAGCTCGTCGATCAGGTATGGGTGACCGTCGTCGCAACTCGCTTTGACGGCCAGTCGCCACCTCGGCGCGCGGTCGAGCCGACGATCCGCCGTACCAAGGAGGCCGGCGGGGCCCGGCGCTCCGAGCGCTCCGGGGGTCTCGGCATCGATGTCCCCGAGTTCCTCCCCGGCTAGTCCTTACGCTGGCCTCATGAGAGGGGTCGTCGCCGCCGGCCACCCACTGACGGCCGAGGCCGGAGCCCGGGTGTTGCGCGAGGGTGGAAACGCGGTCGATGCCGCGGTCTGCGCCGTCCTTGCCTCCTTTGCCCTGGAGAGCCCATTGACCGGTTTTGGCGCGGGCGGCTTCATGATGGTCCACCGCGGTGAGGAGACAGTTCTGCTCGATTTCTTCGTCTCTGCTCCCGGTAAGGACGGCACCCGGCGCAGCGCGGAGCTGGTCGCGGTTCCGGTCCATTTTGATCCCGAGACGATCCAGACGTTTTACGTCGGACCGGCTTCCTGCGGGGTTCCGGGGACCGCGGCGGGCCTGGAGCTTGCCCTTGAGCGCTTTGGCTCGACCCCTCTGGCGGAGCTGGTCGGGCCCGCTATCAAGCTCGCCCGCGAGGGCTCCCCGGTCAACGCCGAGCAGGCCTACATCCTCGACATCCTCGCCCCGATCCACAATCGGCTTCCCGGTACCCGCAAGCTCTACGCGCCAGACGGGCATACGCTTCGCCAGGGCGAGGTCTTTTGCTTCCCCCAGCTGGCCGAAGCGCTGGAGCGCTTCGGCGCCGAGGGAGCTGAGCCCTTTTACCGGGGAGAGATCGCCGCCGCGCTCAGCGAGTTCACCCTCAAGGGCGGTGGCACCCTGGGGCGCTCAGACCTGGCAACCTATGAGGCGATCGAGCGGCGCCCGATTCGGACCGCCTTCCGCGGTGCCGAGGTGCTGACCAACCCGCCCCCCTCCTCGGGTGGAATTCTGATCGGCTACTGCCTTGGTCTCTTGCAGCGCCTCGGCGAGCGCAGCACTCCGGAGCGTCTGGTCGCGGCGATGGGCGCGGCAAACGCTCTGCGTGGGGATCGGTTTGCCGAGGAGCTCTACGGCACGCTGCTGCAGACCGAGCTGCTCGATCCAGATCATCTCGACCTCCTTGCCGCTGACCTGCTCGGTTCGACCACCCACATCTCGGTTCTTGACGGCGGGGGAATGTGTGCGAGCGTCACCTGTTCCAACGGCTCGGGCTCCGGTGTGCTGGTCCCGGGAACCGGGGTGATCCTCAACAACATGCTGGGCGAGGAGGATCTAAACCCCGGTGGCTTTCACCGCATCGCGCCCGGACGTCGGGTGCCATCGATGATGGCGCCGACGGTGGTCCTGCGCGATGGGGAGATCGCACTCTGTCTCGGCAGCGCCGGATCAAACCGGATCCGATCGGCGATCCTGCAGACGATCGTACGGGTGATCGAGGAGGGAATGGGCGCCGCTGAGGCGGTGGCTGCCCCGCGCTTGCATTTCGAGGACGGGGTCGTTCAGGCGGAGCCGGGAATCGAGGAGGGGGCGCTTGAGCGACTCGAAGCCAGTGGCGTCGGGGTCGACCGTCGGCCTCAGATCAACCTCTTCTTTGGCGGCTGTCAGGCGGTCCTGCGCGAGCCGGGGAGCGGCTCGCTCAGTGGCGGTGGCGATCCGCGGCGCGGGGGCGCAGTCGCGATCGCCTAGCGCACGGCGGATCGGGCTCTGGCGGTGCAAAATGCGCCCATGGCGAAGCCCCGCGTGATCGACTTTGAGGCCGAGGGCTTGCTCGACGGGCTTGAGGAGAGCCTCGTCAGGCTCGCAGCAACCTGCTCGGAGAACTGAGTGCCGAAGGGGTCTCGGTCGCGGAGTTGCACGAAGCGGTCGCCGCCGGGCGCCTCACTTTGCTGCCGGTCGAGCGTGCCCTGGCCGGCACCGGACCGCGCTATACCCCGCGCGAGGTCGCCGAGATATCTGGTGTCGAGCTCGACCTTCTGCAGCGTTCCACCGCGGCCCTCGGTGTGCCCTACCCCGATCCCGATGTGCGGGCGCTGACCGCGCCGATGTTGAGGCCGCGAGGCGGGTGAAGGCGTTTCGCGACGCCGGCCTGCCGGAGGAGGGGATGCTCCAGGTTGCGCGCACGATCGGGATGGGCACGGCGCGGATCGCAGAGGCCAATCGAGAGCTAATCGTGCGCACCTTGATGCAGCCCGGAGATACCGAGCGAGACCTCGCCCAGCGCCTCGCCACCGCCACCGAGCAGATGTTGCCGCTGATCGGTCCGACCCTGATTTACGCGCTCGAGGTCCATCTCCTCGAGCAGGTTCGCCGCGACGTGATCGGCGCCGCCGATCTCGCCTCGGGGGAGATCGGCGGCACGGTCGAGGTCGCTGTCTGCTTCGCCGATCTGGTCGAGTTCACCCGGCTGGGAGAGGAGGTTGCGGTGGAGGAGCTCGGTCTGGTCGCCGCGCGCTTGGAGCAGATGGCCAACGCGGTCGCCGAGCCGCCGGTACGACTGGTGAAGCTGATCGGCGACGCTGCGATGCTCGTCTCCACCGAGGCGCCGGCGATGATCAGGGCGGCGCTGGCGCTGGTCGAGGCCGCCGAGGGAGAGGGGGATGAGTTCCCCTTGCTAAGGGCGGGGGTGGCCCACGGTTCGGCGCTGGTGCAGTCCGGTGACTATTACGGTCGCCCGGTCAACCTGGCGAGCAGGATCACCGCAATTGCCAGACCCGGAAGCGTCCTGATCGACTCCGCGGCAAGAGAGGCGACGGGGGAGGGGTTCCTCTACTCCTTCGCCGGCGAGCGCCGGCTGAAGGGGTTTGATTCACGCTTCAAGCTCTACCGGGTCCGTGGATAGGGAGCGCCGGACCCGCACAGATCACGAGGTGCGCATTGCTTGGCGAAGCGATCCGCTCTTTGACGGGCGCCGCGTGAGCCGCGGGTAGAGGACCCGGGGGATGAGGAGGCTGAGGCCGGCGGCGATTGCGGCTCCGATCTCCACCGCCCAGCCGCGCTGAAACAGGTAGAGAGCGTCGGCGCTGGTTCCAAGTAGCGCCACCAGGAGTGCGACGCCAACCGCGCTGCCAACCTGGCGGGCCATGTTGAGGACGGCGCTGCCGGTGGTTGTGCGCTCGGAGCAAGCGTGCCGGCAGCGGCGAAGAGCGGTGCCTGAGCCAGTCCGGCGCCGGCGCCGCCGAGAATCAGGCCCGGCAAAAAGCCGATCAGATAGGACGGAGTGGCGGGTGCGGCGATCTCCCAATAGGTCGCCGAGACCGCGATCAGTATGGCCCCCGCGACGGCACTTGCCGTGCGCCCAAAGCGCCCAGTAATGCGGCCGCTATTGAGGGCAAAGACCGCGGCCACCATCGGGCCCGGGGCGATCGCTAGCCCAGCCTTCAGGGCGCTGTAGTGCCAGAGGTCTTGAAGGAAGAGGACGGTGATCAGAAGCCAGACCGCGAAGGCGATGAAGAACAAAAACAGAGCGATCACCGAGGTCGTGAACTCACGACCGGCAAAGAGGCTCGGTTCAAGCAAGGCATTGGCTACGGTGAGCGAGCGTCTGAGGGTGATCAGGGCGCCGATCAGGGCGGCGGCCAAAAGGCCGAGGATCGCAGGGGAGAGCCAACCCCAACTCGGTCCCTGGACGGTTGCCAGGATCAGAAATGTGACGGCGCCAAGAAGCGATGCGACGGAGATCAGGTCGGGGAGCCGGGCGCTCGCCTTTTCCCGGATCTCGGGGAGGACGCGGGCACCGATCAGCAGCGTGAACAGACCGATCGGCACATTGACGATGAAGATCCACCGCCAGTCGATCGCGACCAGCAGCCCGCCCAGCGGCGGACCCGATGAGGCAGCAACGGCGGCGACCCCGGCCCAGACGCCAACTACAAGGTTGTGCTGGGTCGGAAAGACGGGGAGCAGCAGGCCCAGCGAGGAGGGGACGATAACCGCGGCACCCACCGCCTGCAGGGTGCGCCCGGCGATCAGCATGGGCAGCGAAGGCGCTATCGCGCAGAGTGCGGATGCGAGGGTAAAGGTGAGCACACCAGCGAGCAGGAAGCGGCGCCGCCCGTAGTGATCGGCCAAGCGTCCGGCCGGCACAAGGAGGGCCGCAAAGACGATCGCGTAGGCGTTGAGGACCCAGGAGAGGCCCGAGAGGCTGGCGCCGCTGAAGGAGTCGGCCATCGAGGGAATCGCGATGTTGACGATGAAGAGGTCGAGCTGGGCCATGAAGGCGACAGCCGCCAGGACCGCGAGGATCGCGCGGCGGTTGTCGCCCACCGCTGCCAAACTGTCAGCTCCGAGATCGGCTCCGTTCACCTCGCTCGCACTAATCGCCAGTCCTCCTTAGTTCCTAGTCTGGTGAATGAACCAGGTTGGCAGCCTAGCAGATTAAGTTCATTCAACGAACTAAGCCTGGTAGACTGGCGCCATGGCGCTGCGCAGTGACTACCAAGGACAGACCTGCTCGGTTGCTCGCGCCCTGGAGGTAGTTGGCGAGCGCTGGACCTTGCTGATCGTTCGAGATGCCTTCCATGGGGTTCGTCGCTTCGGCGACTTTGCCAGTCACCTGGGGATTCCGCGCGCCGTGCTCGCCAGTCGCCTGCGGGCGTTGGTGTCAGAGGACGTGATGGAGCGGGTCCCGGGATCGAGCGGGCCACCAGGAGTACCGACTGAGCGAGAAGGGTCGGGAGCTCTGGCCGGTGCTGCGCGAGCTGATGTCTTGGGGGGATCGGTTCTACGCACCGAGCGGAGCGCTCCGCGTGCTCCGCCACGTTAGCGATGACGGCATCATCGATGAGACGGGTCGGTGTGGGCGCTGCGCCAAGACGATCGCGGCCGCCGACACGCTGATTGCTCCTGGGCCTGGTCTGAGCAAGCGCCGCGGCGGGAAGGACCCGATCAGCGCTTCATTTGCTGAGCCCCACCGGCTACTTGAGCCGCTTCGACCCTGATCGCTCGGTCGCCTCCCCTGCCCCAAGCCTCGCCCAGCGGGAGCTGGCGGCCTTAGAGCCCCTTTCAAAATGATTCCGCCGCCTGGAGCTGCTTGAAGCAGATCAGGCAGCAGCCGATCGTCAGGAATGCCTCGTGGATATCGGCGCGACGCTCGTAGCGCACCCGTAGACGGCGGTACTGGTGAAGCCAGGAGATGGTGCGCTCGACCACCCAGCGCTTTCGACCGAGGCCCGAACCGTGCGGGTCGCCGGGCTTGGCGACCCTGACCTTGATCCTGCGGTGGTGCAGTTCGCGGCGGGATTTCCGCGAGTGGTAGGCCCGATCGCCGTAGACGCTCCTCGGTCTTCGCCTTGGCCGACCTCGCCGTCCCCCTATCGGCGGCACGGCGTCCACCAGCGGCACGAAACGGGTCACGTCGTTGACGTTGGCCGCAGTTGTCTCCGAGGCCAGCGGGTTTCCCCGCCCACAGGTGATCAGGTGGTGCTTGGAACCGCGCTTTCGGCGGTCCACTGGGCTCGGGCCGGTGCGCTCGCCCCCCCGAAGGCACGCACGTGGGAGGAGTCGACTGCGGCCCGGCGCCAATCGATCTCGCCGGCAGCGTTGAGTTGGGCGAGCAGTGCCTCGTGCAGCTTCTGCCACACACCTTGTTCCTGCCATTCGCGCAGGCGTCGCCAACAGGTGACCCCCGAGCCGCAGCCCATCTCCTGGGGGAGGTCCTCCCAGGGGATGCCGGTCTTCAAGACAAAGAGGATGCCGGTCAGGGTCTGACGATCGGGCACACGCTTGCGACCGGGGTAACGGTAGCGGCGCTCGACCTTCGGGATCAGCGGCTCCACCACCTCCCAGAGCTCGTCGGGGACCAACGGTGAAGCCATTGCGCACTCCCTTCTCGGGTTTACGCGTTATGGATTCGCCAACGGTTTCGCGAAACCTCTTTCTGAAAGGGGTTCTTAGGAGGCGGGCCTTCGCCCGGAAACGAGCAAGTTGTAGAAGAGCTCGGCAGGGAGATGGGGCTCCAGCAGGCGGGTGTCGACCTTCTGCAGGGCGATGTAGGAGCGAAAGGCAAAACGGCGCCAGGCAAAGGAGACCGATTGGGGCTCGGCCGTTGACTCGACCGTGCGCAGACCCCAGCCCCAGGCGTTTGCCAGGAGCTCCTCGCCTCCGACACGGGCTTCCTTGAAGTGGGCCTCAGCGAGTAGACGCCGCAGCTGAGCGGGGGCGAAGGCGTGGACGTCGACCTCGCTCTCCAGGGCATGGCCGTTTGAGAGCTCAGACTCCGGGACCGGGCGAGGGCGGGCGCGGAGCGCTCTGCGCCAAAGCGGGGCGATCAGTAATCCGGTGCGCTTTGGCAGCGTCGCAAGGCGGTCACCGTAGCGCGAGGGCTCCCCGGCGAAGGCGAGCAGGCCGCCCGGGCGCAGGACCCGGTGAAACTCCGCCAGCGCCCGCCGCAGGTCGGGGATGTGGTGAAGGATCGCGTGGCCAAAGACCAGGTCATAGCTCTGATCGGCAAACGGCAGTCGCTCGGCCTCGGTCACGACCGTCTCGACCTCAAGCCCCAGATCCACCGCGGTGCCCGCCAACCGGCTCAGCATCCCGGCCGAGATGTCGGTGGCTGTGAGTCGCTCGATCACCCCGAGTTGGAGCAGATTGAGTGAGAAATAACCTGTCCCCGAGCCGATCTCAAGGGCATCGCCGAAGCTGCTCAGCCGGGGCTCGCCGAGGGCCTTGGCGAGCTTCGCGCGGACCTGTGCTTGACCGGTCAGGCCAAAGTCGATGCCCCACTTGGCGTCATAGTCCTCAGCGGCCGCGTCGTGGTAGCGAGTGTTCACCTCTTTGATATGCGCGGGGGTCGCGTTTGGGGAGGCGGGCACGGGGTGCCAACTCTACGCAGAAAGGCGTAACGCACGGAGCAAAGGCCCCCACTACGGTCTTTGCCTGTGGGCGAGGAATACCTGCAGTTGAACCAGCCGCCGGGCGTCCCGGCGCTGCCTCTCACCGGAGAGCGGACCCTGCCCGACGTCCCCGAGGAGAATTATTGGTACCGGCGCCACCTCGTGGTCTATGAGTGGATAGCGAGGAGGGTCGCCGGAGCCCGGGTAATCGATATGGCCTGCGGAGAGGGCTACGGATCAAATCTGCTTGCCGGCGCCGCCGCGAGCGTGATCGGCGTCGATGCCAATCCCGCGGCCCATGAGCACGCACGCGCCCGCTACCGCGAGCCCAACCTGCGCTTTGAACGGGCCCTGATTGAGGCCTTCGCCGAGCCCTGCGATGCGATCGTCTTCTTGCAGACGATCGAGCACGTCAGAGACGCGGGAGCGATCCTCGATCACTTCAAGGCGATCCTCGGCCCGGGCGGGACCGCCTACATCTCAACCCCCAACCTGCTCACCCTGGCGCCCCCGGGAGCAGAGAAATCCGATAACCCCTGGCATCTGTATGAGTACCGCGCCGCAGAGTTTCGCCAACTCTGCGAGGCCCATTTCACCCAAGTGCAGGTGCTGGGGCTGTTTCACGCCCGCAAGCTGTGGGCCCACGAGCGAGCGATCGGGCTGGGTTGGGACGCGGTTCACCAAAGGCTGGGGCTGACGAAGCGCTTCTATCAGCGCTTTACCCCCGCGATCTCGACCTCTGATTTCGCTCTCCGCGAAGCCAACCTCGACGCCGCTTTGGATTTTCTCGCCGTCTGTCATGTCTGAGCAGGGCGTCGGCGACCTGGCGATCGTTCTGCATAGCCACATGCCCTACGTGGAGGGCTTTGGGACCTATCCGTTTGGCGAGGAGTGGCTCTTTGACGCGGTGATTCGCTCCTACCTTCCTGTTTTGGAGATCGCCGAGCGGCTGACGCTGACGATCACCCCGGTGCTCGCCGATCAGCTCGAAGACGAAGGGACCCGCGAGCGCTTGCGCGAGTTCTTGCTCGACTGGAGAATCGGGGCGGCGGAGGCCGACCTGGCCGAGGTCGCGCCGGATTGCCGGGGGGCCTGTGAGGCCGAGTTGGCGCGCTACCGCCGGGCCCTGGCGCTCCTGGAGGAGGCTGGCTCCGATCCGCTTCGTGCCTTTGGGCAGGCGGCCGAGCAGGGGCGGGTCGCGCTGGCCGCCTCCGCCGCCACCCACGCCGTCTTGCCCTTGCTCGCCACCCGGGCGGGGCTGGACCTTCAGCTCGACGCTGGAATCCGCTCACACCGGCGCCGGTTCGGATGGGGTGGGGGCTTTTGGTTACCGGAGTGCGCCTACGTCCCCGGCCTTGAGTCGCGCCTAGCCGAGCACGGGGTGAAATGGTTTTGCGTCGATCAGAGCGCTCACGAGCTGCCCTTGCAATCGCTTTGCCCTCTCGCAACCGATGCCGGCCCAGTGGCCCTGCCGATCGATTGGGAGGCGGTCAGCTGGCTCTGGTCACTTGACGGCTATCCCTCCGATCCCGCCTATGCCCAGTTTGCGGGCAAGTCGCTGCGCGGGGTGCGGATCTGGCGGGTCGGGGGAGGAGCATATGACCCCGCCGCCGCGGAGCTCGTCGCCGCCCAACAGGCGGAGGATTTCCTGGCCGCGATCGGCGCTCGGTTGGACCGCTACAGGGCGCAGAGCGGTCGCCGCGGGTTGTTGGTTTTTGCGATCGACACCGAGCTGATCGGGCACTGGTGGTCGGAGGGACCGCTTTGGTTGCGCCGCGTGATCGCCGGCGCGGATCAGGCCGGCGTGCGGCTACTCACGGTTCCCCAGGCCCTCGCTGAGCACGAGCCGATTGCGCGACCGATGTTTGCCTCGAGCTGGGGCGAGGACAAGGACCTCGGCACCTGGGACTCCCCGCCGGTCGCCGATCTCACCTGGGGAGCGCGGAGGCTTGAGCTGCGCCTCCTGCGGGCGATCGGCGCTGGGATCGGCGAAGCATCGGCCAAGCGCGCTGCGCGGGAGTTGCTCGCGACCCAGGCGAGTGACTGGGCATTCCTCGACAAGCGCGGGGAGGCGGGCGACTACGCCTACCAGCGTGCCACCGGTCACGCCGAGGCGATGCTTGAGGCCATAGACTCCGACGCACGCCCTGACCCGCGTATGCGAGCCCTCGCCCCGTACCTCAGCCTCTCGCCGCTCCTTCAACCTTGACCCGCGTCCTCATCCTCTCCTGGGAGTATCCACCGCTGATCGAGGGCGGCCTTGCCCGCCACGTGCGAAAGCTCTCCGAGGCGCTGGTCGAGCTCGAGGTTGAGGTCCACGTCCTGACCCGCGGGGGAGAGGAGTCCCCGGCCGAAGAGCGCTCGGGCGGAGTTGCGATCCACCGCATCCGCGAGCCCAAGCGGCCCACCGATCTGGGCGAGTTCGTCGCCTGGGTGGAGCGGATGAACTCCGACATGCTGGCCGCCGGCGTCGAGCTCGGCGACCGCTATGCCTTTGACCTCGTCCACGGGCACGACTGGCTTGTCGCCAATGCCTGCGACCACCTCGCCAAGCGCTTTGGGGCGCCGCTCGTGATGACGATTCACGCGACCGAGCACGGCCGCCACCAGGGCTGGGTCACCGAGCACCCGCAGACCTATATTCATGGGGTCGAGCGCTGGATCACCAATCGCTGCGAGGCGGTCATCGCCTGCTCCCATTACATGCGCGAGCAGATCGCCGACATCTTTGGGGTCGAGGAGGAGCGGGTGACGGTAATTCCCAACGGGATCGATCCCGAAGACCTGCAGCCGCAGGACCCAGCCGAGCTGATCCGCCTGCGGGCCGAGTTCGCAGCCCCTGATCAAAAGCTCGTTTTGCTGATCGGCCGCCTCGTCTATGAGAAGGGGTTTCAGCTCGCCCTGGAGGCGATGCCAAAGATGATCGAGGCCGTGCCCGAGACCCGTTTTTTGGTCGCCGGCTCGGGGACCCATGAGGCCGAGCTGCACCGCCAGGCCGAGCAGCTCGGGCTGATGGAGTACGGCACCTTCTTGGGTTGGATCGGCGATGACGTCTTGCATTCGCTTTACCGGATCGCCGATCTGACCGTGGTGCCGTCGATCTATGAGCCCTTTGGGCTGGTGGCGCTGGAGGCGATGGCCTCAGGGTGCCCCTGTATCGTCGCCGACACGGGCGGCCTGCGCGAGGTCGTACCCCACGAGGAGGCCGGCCTGCGCTTCCGCGCCCATGACCCCGATGCCTTGGCGGAGATGGCGATCCGTGTCCTCAGCGATGAGGAGCTCGGGCGCCGCCTCGTCGGCGAAGCCTATGAGCACGTGCGGCGCTTTGACTGGGGCGATGTCGCCGAGCAGACGGCCGCGGTCTACGCCGAGTTGGTCGGCGTCGATCTTGGTCGCGCCTGAGCACTCGGTCGGGGGTACTCAGACCGAGTGCTGGTAGGTGCGAAAGGCGCGGGTCGCAAAGCCGGCGCAGATCACCCCGAAGGCCAAGAGCATGCCTCCCTTGGTCGCGATTGAGCCCTGGTCGGGGGAGGCTGAGACCGCGGCTCGCCCAGCTTCGACCGCCCAGTTGAGGGGGTTGTAGTTTGCGACGGTCTGCATCCACCCCGGCATCAGGCTCTTTTGCATGAAGGGCATGAAGGAGAAGGGCAGGAGGAGGAACTGGACGGTGGTGATCAGCCTCACCTCGCGACGGACGAGTAATGCCAAACCGATCGATAGACAGCCGAAGGCCGACCCGACCAGGACCGAGACAACGATCAACACCACGACCCCCGCGACGCTGTTGTCAAAGGAGGCGCCGACGATCAAGGCTAGGCCGATGATGATCAGCGACTGGATCGAGGTCGTCAGGGCGCCCGAGATGAGCCTCCCCGAGATCAGCGAGGAGCGAGCGTCGCACCGGGGAGACCAGGAAGCGATCAACGACGCCACGCGGCGGAGATTCGCGCCTCACTCGCCGACGGCTCTCTCGGCTAGCTCGCCGGGCGCCAGGGTGGTTGCGGCGCCTGGATCGGGCTCCACCGGGTTGGGCCAGCGAAGCTCTCGCGGCACCTCTCGCATCCTGATCACCCGCGCTGGCACCCCGGCCACCACGGAGTTGGCCGGAACGTCCTTGGTGACGACGGCGCCGGTTCCGACTATCGAGTTATCCCCGACTCTGACGCCGCGCAGGATGCAGGCGCCGTAACCAATCCAGACGTTGGAGCCGACCTCGACGTCGCGCTTGTAGATGCCCTGCACTCGGATTGGCCGCTCGATCTCAACGACGCCGTGGTCGAAGTCGATGAACATCGCCCGGTCAGCGATCACGCACTGCTCTCCGATTCGAACCTTCTGATAGGCCGAGATCGTGCACTCCTGCCCGATCACGGTTTTGTCGCCGATTTCGACAACGCCCTCGTGGCAGCGAATCTTTGAGCGATCGCCGATCCAAACGAAGCGGCCAAAGCGGATCTCGCCGCTGCGACCAATCTGCAGTTCAAGCCCCCGTCCGAGGAAGAGCATGCCCGTCGTGCGCCAGCGCCTCCCTGCTCGGGTCAGGTATCGACGCCAAAGGTAGCGCCAGAGGAGGCGCCCGTAGCGGGAGTTGAGCATTCCACGATCGGCGAAGAAGCGAAGCGAGCGCATGCGGCGCCGGACTCTAGACTGAGCGCCCAATGCCCGGCGCCGCTAAATCCGCCTCCTTGGCCGAGCGGCTGATTGCCGGTGACAAGCGAGCCCTTGCTCGCGCGATCACTCTGATCGAGTCCGATGACCCTGCCGGCTGGGAGCTGGTTCGCGAGATCTACCCGCGCACCGGTGAGGCGCGGATCGTTGGCTTCACCGGGCCCCCCGGAGTCGGCAAGAGCACCCTGATCGGGGCGCTCACCGGCGAGCTCCGCAAGGCCGAGCGCCAGGTCGCGGTGCTCTCGATCGATCCCTCCAGCCCCTTCACCCGCGGCGCTTTGCTCGGCGATCGCATCCGGCTGACCGAGCACTTTCTCGATCCCGGGGTCTTCATCCGCTCGATGGCCTCGCGCGGCGCCCTCGGCGGGCTCTCTGAGGCAGCTCTGCAGGTTGCTTTGGCGATGGACGCGGCGGGCAAAGACGACGTTCTGATCGAGACGGTCGGCGTCGGTCAGGCCGAGATCGACATCGTCGATCACGCCGACACAATCGTGCTGGCGCTGATGCCGGGTTCGGGGGACTCGGTCCAGGCGCTTAAGGCAGGGGTGATGGAGATCCCCGACATCATCGTCGTCAATAAGGCCGATCACCCGATGACCGAAACAATGGTTCGCGAGGTGCGCGGTGTCTTGGCCCTCTCCCATGACTCCGACGGCTGGCGGGTGCCGATCCTGCGCACAGAGGCGACCCGCGGGGAGGGTGTGGCCGAGCTTTTGGCGCAGATCGATAAGCATCGATCCCAGATCGAGGCCGAGGGTACGCTCGAGTTGCGCCGGGCCAGAAACCTGCGCAACGAGGTTTTGGGGATCGCCTCGGCGAGGATGCAGCGTCGGCTTGAAACGACGGTTGCCGATGATCCAGAGACCGTGGAGTTGATGGAGCGGGTGGTGCGGCGCGAGCTGGACCCAGCCAGCGCCGCCAGCCGCCTGCTTGAGGCCCAGACCGATGGTTGAGGAGCCCACGGCCCCCCCACCGACTGAGGCCGAGGCGCTCAGCTGGAGCGGCTTTGCCCTTGAGGAGATCGGCGGCGCTGCGCTTGGCAAGGTCGATGGCTTCTTCAGCGATGCTCTCAGCGGGGAGCCAACCTGGCTGGTTGCAAGGCTGGGCCGCAGGCGCACCAGGGTGGTCGCCGTTCCGATCCGCGACTGCGCCGGGGGAGGCGGCCACGTCTGGGTCGCTCACGACGCCGCGGCGATCGCCAGCGCTCCGGTGGTCGAGCCGAGCCGTCCGCTGCTGCGCGAGCACGAGCTCGCGATATGTGCTCATTTTGGGATCAGCGAGAAGGTCGGCCGCGGAGCCGAAGTCGCGCCACGCCCGAGCGCGACGATTACCTCAACCGCGATGCGCTGAGTCCTCGGCGCCCGCCTGCCTCGTTGCGGATTGCGCCCGGTGGCGGTTGGGCGCTCGCTGCTTGATCTCTGCAGAGGATCGGGGTGGCGGTTGCGCGACTTGCCATCGCGGCGCAGCAGCGGGCAAACGGTGATCGCCGGGCCGCGGAACGGCCTTCAGAGCATTGCCAATCTTCGTTGCGCAAAAAGCAACTGAACCGCGCGCCGTCATCTTCTCGTAATGCCTTCGTGGAAAGGTTTGTGCGATGGCGCTCCTAATGCTCTTTGGGTTCATCGCCGGGGCGGCGACAGCGGTCTCGCCCTGCGTCTTGCCGGTCTTGCCGATTGCGCTTTCGGCTGGGGCCACCGGCGGCCACCGCCGACCGCTTGGGATCGTCGTTGGGTTGGCGGTCTCCTTCACCTTTGCGATCGTCGTCTTGGTCTACCTGATCGCCGCGCTCGGCCTGCCCGATGACCTCTTGCGCAAGCTGGCGATCGTCGTCTTGATCGCCTTTGGGATCACCCTGATGATCCCGCCGCTCGCCGCGCGAGTTGAGGCCTGGCTCAGTCGCTTCGCCAACCGCGCCGGGGGAGCGGGCAGGGGCGGTGATGGCTTTTGGTCAGGAACAGCGGTGGGAGCCAGCCTCGGCTTTGTCTATGCCCCCTGTGCGGGCCCGATCCTCGCCGGGGTGATCACGGTATCGGCCTCCCAGACCTTCACGCTGGGGCGCCTCGCGGTGGCCTTCAGCTACGGAATCGGCTCCGCCGTTGTCCTTTACTTCCTGATGCTGGGTGGTCGCCGCGTGGTCGCACCGTTGAGAAGGCGCGGCGCCGGCCTGCAGGTGGCGATGGGGGCGGTGATGGTCCTCGTCGCGGTGGCGATGCTGCAGAACTACGACGTGCGCTTTGAGAACGCGATTGCCACCGGGCTGCCCTCCTTCCTGATCATGCCCGCCCATGGCCTGGAAGACCGCACAGCGGCGCGCAGCGCCCTGGCCGAAGTCCGCGGGGAAGCCGCTCACGGGGTCGGCGGGAGGGCGGTGAGCGCGCCCCAGCCAGTCGATGACCCGGCCGGACATCTGCGCCTCCCGGTGCTCGGCAGGGCACCCGAATTCGTCGATACCCAACAGTGGTTCAACACCCCCGGGAATCGGCCACTGACCCTGAGTGGCCTGCGCGGCCGGGTCGTCTTGGTCGACTTCTGGACCTACAGCTGCATCAACTGCCTGCGCACGCTCCCCTACCTGAAGGCCTGGGACGCGCGCTACCGCAAGGACGGGCTGACCATCATCGGCGTCCACACCCCCGAGTTCCCCTTCGAGCACTCCGCAAGCAACGTAGCCGAAGCGATCCAACGAAATGGGCTGCGCTATCCGGTCGTCCAAGACAACGACTACGGAACCTGGAACGCCTACGGCAATCAGTACTGGCCGGCCGAGTACTTCATCGACGCCAACGGCGACGTTCGCTATGTCGACTTCGGCGAAGGTAGCTATGCAAAGAAGGAACAGGTGATTCGCGAGCTGTTGACCGAAGCCGGCTATCAGGTTTCAGCCAAGAAAACCAAGGTCCACGCGGTGGAACCTTCGGAGGGGGTGACGACGCCGGAGACCTATCTCGGGGCCGCCCGCGCCGAACGCTTCACCAACCCGATGCTCTCCCCAGGTGGTCACGATTTCGGTACCCCTCCCGCCCCCGGTGCGAATGAATTCGCCTACCACGGGCGCTGGAGGATCGGCCTGCATGCGGTTACCGCAGAGGGCGGTTCGCTCGACCTCAACTTCGGCGCCCGCCGGGTTTACCTGGTGCTCGGTTCCCCGGCGAAGCCTCACCGGATGCGGGTCCTGCTCAACGGCCATCCGATCCCCAATCGCCTTGCCGGTGCCGACGTCCATAACGGCGTCGTCACGGTTTCCGCACAGCGCCTCTATGAACTGGTTGACCTGCCGAGGGTCGCTGACCAGGTCTTGACCCTGATCCCCGAAAGGGGGGTGATGGGCTATGCCTTCACATTCGGGTAGGCAAACGGCGACAATCGCTGTGATGCCCAACTCAAAGCGCGCCAGTGTGCTGGTGGTAGACGATCAGCCAACGGTTGTGGAGGTCGTCGGTCGCTACATGCAGCGGGCCGGCTATCAGACTCATCAGGCCGGCGACGGTCCCGAAGCTCTGCGAGTTGCCGCCCGCCACCATCCCGACCTGGTTGTGCTCGATGTGATGTTGCCCGGGATCGATGGGATCGAGGTGATGCGCCGACTGCAGGAAGGCTCTGGTGCAAGGGTCGCGGTGATCCTCCTCACCGCCCGCGGCGAGGAGTCTGACCGCCTCGTGGGTCTGCGCCACGGGGCCGATGACTACGTCGTCAAGCCGTTCTCTCCGGCTGAGCTGGTTGCTCGGGTCGATGCCGTGCTGCGCCGCCTCTCACCGCGAGTCGAGGATCAGGAACCGGCGCCGATCGTGCTCGGGGCGCTGCGGATCGAAGCGGCGAAACGAAGCGCCCACCTCGACGGTGTGGAGCTCTCGCTGACCCAGCGCGAGTTCGACCTGCTCGCCTTCTTGGCCGCGCGTCCGGGGCGCGTCTTTTCCCGAGACCAGCTGATGGAGGCGGTCTGGGATTGCCCCTTCTACACCGATACCAGCACCGTCACCGTCCACGTGCGCAGGTTGCGGGGCAAGCTCGGCGATGACCCGTCCAAGCCGCGCCTGATCGAGACCGTGTGGGGCGTCGGCTACAGGTTGCGGCCGTGAAGCGCGTCGCCCTGATCGCGATCGCGGCCTTTCTCGCTGGCGCCGCTGCGGTCACCGTCCCCGAGCGCATGGGTGCGGCTCAGATCGGGCTCGTCATCCTCGCCGCCGCAGGTGCGGCGCTGGCCGCGGCGCTGGCCGCCCGGCTCGCCGTGGAGGAGCGTTCCCGACGCCAGATCGAGGAGGCGCGCCGGGCCCTGATCGCCGCGGTCTCCCACGATCTGCGCACACCGCTTGCCTCGCTGCGGCTCCTGGTCGAGTCAATCGATGACGGGGTCGCCACCGGGGCGACCCGCGACCGCTACCTGCGCGAGACCCGCACCCACGTGGAGGTCCTGACGACGCTGATCGATGATCTCTTCGAGCTCTCCCGGATCGAGGCCGGAGACATCTCCTGGACGATGCGCCAGGTCGAGCTGGGAGAGCTGATCGGCGACACGGTGGCGGCGATGCGCACTCCGGCCGAGGTCCGCGGGGTGGCGATCAACGCCGAGCTACCCCCGCGCGAGGTGATCGCGCGGGCAAATGCCGAGAAGGTGCAGCGGGTCCTTTTCAACTTGATCCAAAACGCAGTTCGCCACACCCCCGCCGATGGCAGCGTCACGGTGCGCGCTCGCGCCGACTCCGCTGGGGTCGAAGTCGAGGTCCTCGATCAGGGTGAGGGGATAGCGGCGGGCGAGGGCGAGCGCATGTTTGAGGCGTTCCAGCGTGGCGATGCGGCTCGCGGTGAGGACGGTGCGGGCCTTGGCCTGGCGATCTCGCGGGCGATAGTCGAGGCCCACGGTGGCCGCATCTGGTTGGAGGGAGGGGGCGAGGGGACCAGCGTGCGCTTCACCCTGCAGGCCGGCTAGCAGCCGAGCTGGCGGGCGATCACCATCTGCTGGACCTCATCGGTACCCTCGCCGATCGTGAGGATCTTGGCGTCGCGATAAAAGCGGCAGACCGGGTACTCCTCGATGTAGCCGTAGCCGCCGTGGATCTGCACCGCCTCCTCGGTTGCCCGGACCGCGAGCCGGCCGGTGATCAGCTTCGCCTGGGCCGCGGTGAGGGTGAAGGAGCGCCCGGCGTCCTTCTCCAAGGCCGCGCGCCAGGTCAGCAGGCGGGCGGCCTCGATCTGGGCCGAGAGGTCGGCGATCTTTGCCTGGATCGACTGGAACTTGGAGATCGCCTGGCCGAAGGCGCGGCGCTCCTTCGCATAGGAGATCGCCTCATCGAGGGCGCCCTGGGCGAGCCCGACGGCCATCGCCGCCACCCCGATTCGGCCCCCGTCAAGGATCTGGAGGAAGTTCTTGAAGCCCTCACCGCGGCGGCCGAGCAGACTCGATTCCTCCACCTTGCAGTCCTCAAAGCTGAGCGGCCGGGTGTCGGAGGCATTCCATCCCATCTTCCGATAGGGCTCGCCCACCGCATAGCCCGGCGTCCCGGTGGGGATGATCAGGTTGGAGATCTCCTTGCCTGCGTTGGTCTCGCCGGTAACCGCGGTGATCGAGACGCATCCCGAGATGTCGGTGCCCGCGTTGGTTATGAACTGCTTCGCGCCGTTGACGGTCCACTCGCCGTCGGCCAGGGTTGCGCTCGTCCTCAGGTTGCCCGCGTCTGAGCCCGCCTCGGGCTCGGTCAGCCCGAAGGAGGCTAGGCGCCGCCCGCTGCAAAGCTGCGGCAGCCAATCGCCTTTTTGCTCCTCGCTTCCCCAGAGGTAGATCGGCATCGTTCCCAGTGAGGTGTGGGCGGCCATCGTGATGCAGACTGAGGAATCGACACGGCCCAGCTCTTCAACCGCGATGACATAGGAGAGGGTGTCAGCGCCGCCGCCGCCGAACTCAAGCGGAAACGGAATCCCCATCAATCCCAGCTCGCCCATCTGGGCGATCAGGGCGTAGGGGAAGGACTTGGTCCGATCGAGCTCGCCCGCCACCGGTGCGACCTCTTGGCGGGCGAAGTCACGGACCGTTTCGCGCAGCAGGTGCTGCTCGTCTGAGAGCTCGAGGTTCACCGCTTGAGCCTATGCTCTCCTCCGTCTTCGGGGTGCCGGCGGAGCCACGGCCGAGCGGATCTGGGGTGAGGCTAGAGCTGAAGGCTCTTGACCTGAAGCAGCTCCTCGATCCCATAGCGACCGTTCTCGCGGCCGTGTCCTGATTGTCCGTAGCCGCCAAACGGCGCCAGCAGGTTGTAGGCGCCTCCGTTGATCTCGATCTGCCCGGTCCGGATCCGCCTGGCGATCGCGATCGCGTGCTCCTGGCTTGCCGACCAGACTCCCCCGGCAAGTCCGTAGACGGTGTCATTGGCGATCCGCACCGCGTCATCCTCGTCCTCATAGGGCTGAATCACCAGCACCGGGCCGAAGATCTCCTCCTGGGCGATCGTCATCTCCGGGGTCACCTCAGAGAAGACGGTGGGCCGCACGAAGTAGCCGCGGTCAAGACCCTGGGGCGCCTTGGCGCCGCCGGTGAGGAGCTTTGCGCCCTCGGCCTCGCCCTTCTCGATGTAGCCACGAACGCGCTCGCGCTGCAGCTCAGAGACGAGCGGGCCCAGGCGCGTGGACTCCTCGAAGGGGTCACCGGGGGTGAAGGCCTCCGCGGCGGCGACCGCGAGCGGCTCGACCTCCGCCAGCCTCTTGCGCGGTACCAGCATCCGGGTCAGGGCGCTGCAGGTCTGCCCGGAGTTGAGGAAGCACTTGGCGACCCCGTCGGGAACCGCCAGCTCGAAGTCGGCGTCTTCCAAGAGCAGGTTGGGGGACTTGCCGCCCAGCTCCATCGCAACCGGCTTGACCGTGGCCGAGGCGAGCTCGCTGACCCGCCTTCCCGCCCGCGTCGATCCGGTGAAGGAGACCATGTCAACGCCGGGATGTGCGGCGATCGCCTCGCCGACCACCGGGCCGGTTCCGGTGATCAGGTTGAAGACGCCTGCGGGCAGGCCAACGCTCTCGATCACCTCGGCCAGAATGAAGGCGTTAAGCGGTACCACCTCACTTGGCTTGAGGACGACCGCGGCGCCGGCCGCCAGCGCCGGTGCGACCTTGGCGGCGATCTGGTTGAGCGGGTAGTTCCAGGGGGTGATCGCCCCCAGCACGCCAACCGGCTCGCGCAGCACCCGGGAGTTTCCGATCTCCTCCTCCCAAACAATTTCCTCGATCAATTGGGGCATCGCCGCAAACTGGCCGATCGGCAACCCCGCCTGGATCATCTGGCTGAGCTTGATCGGCATCCCCAGCTCGGCGGCGATCGTCGCCGCGATCTCCTCGCTGCGCTCGCCGAGCCCGGCGGCGATCGCAGCGAGGCTCTCGGCCCGCTCCTTGCGCGGGGTCTGAGACCAGATCTCAAAGCCCTCACGGGCCGCGCCAACGGCGCGGTCGGCATCTGCGGCGGTGCCCGCCGGGATCGTGCCGAGCACTTCCTCGGTGGTGGAATTGAGCACCTCGATCGTCTCTGAGCCGCTCGATCCGACCCACTCGCCCCCGATGTAGACCTTGTCGCGGACCTGTAGCTCTGCGGTCGTTGCCATTGGTACCTACCTCCTGGTGTGAGTTGCGCGGGCGTGCGGCTTGGGGTCCAAAGCTAGCGCTCAGACGGCCGCGGCGTGGGGAGCCGGCTCCTGCACCCCCGGCCCCGGCAGCGCCCTTGCCTCCCGTGCGTGCAGCACCTTCTCACAGCTTTCACAGATTCCGCGGTCGCTGACCCGGCCGCCACAGTCCTTGTGGATGATCAGCATCGGGGGTCCCTGGGGCCCCGGTGAGTGCCGGTCTCCCCAACCGATCAAAGCGATCAGCGCCGGCCACAGGTCAAGGCCCTTCTCGGTGAGGAAATACTCAAAACGAGGCGGAGCGCTCTGGTAGGGGCGGCGCTCCAGAATATCCTCCTCGACGAGGCGCCCAAGGCGCGTCGCCAGCACGTTGCGGGCCACTCCCAATGAGCGTTGCAGCTGATCGAAGCGGCGCTCACCGTTCATCACGTCGCGGACGATCAGCAGCGTCCAGCGCTCGCCAATTACCTCCAGCGACTTGGCGATCGAGCAGACCTGGCCGGGGTAGTCGTGGCGAAGCACTCTGTGATCTTTGCACATCGGGTTGCATCAAGCAACTCACTGCGCTACGGTTTCGCTAGTCCCAAGTTGCTTGACGAAACCCTGGGCATAGAGCCGATCGGAGGCGCCGCAATGAGGCTGATTCCAACTCGCAAGCATTACCGACCGAGGTCCGCCCGGATCTCGATAAACCAGGATGAGATAACCGCCGATCTGCACTATCCATCCGCTCGCAATCCGAAGCTAAAGAGCGCCGCCCTGGGCAGCCGCGGGGCGCCACGGTGAGCGCCGGCGCGGTGGCCAGCGCAGAGGCCTTTGCCGCCAGCCAGCCGCATACAAGCCGCGAGCGGACCCTGATCTGGCAGGACCCGAGCGCGAGCGCAGCGCTCGGCGCCTCGATGGCGGGTCTGGACTACATGCGGGCGCTCGCCGCCGGGGAGGTGCCGCCGCCGCCGATCGCGGTGCTGATGAAGATGGCGCCGATCGAGCTTGAGGAGGGCCGGGTGGTGTTTGAAGGCCATCCGGGTGAGGAGCACTACAACCCGATCGGCGTCGTTCACGGGGGCTACGCGGCGACCCTGCTTGACTCCGCACTGGGCTGTGCGGTGCACACCACGCTGGCGGCCGGGGTCGGCTACACCTCACTTGGCCTGGAGGCCAAGTTCGTGCGCCCGATCAGCACCGACACCGGTCGCGTCCTTTGCGCTGCCGAGGTCCTTTACCGGGGCCGGCGCCAGGCCACGGCGGAGGCGACCCTGAGGGTGGCAGATACGGGCAAGCTCCTCGCCCACGGAACCTCGACCTGCATGATCCTCGGCGGCTGAACCTTGCTAGGAGCCGAGCTGGCGGCAGAGCTCGACCAAGAGCCTGACCCCGAAGCCGCTTGCATCCGAACCGGTGTACTCGCGACCGACATCCCAGGCGGTGCCGGCGATATCGAGGTGGGCCCAGGGGCGCCCGTCGACGAACTCCTCAAGGAAGGAGCCGGCATAGATCGTCCCCGCCTTGCGCTTGGCCGAGACGTTGGTGAGGTCGGCGACGGTACCCTTGATCAGCTCCTTGTACTCGGGGTGAAGGGGCAGCCGCCAGGTCAGCTCGCCGGTCGCCTCACCCGCGGCCCGGACGCTCTCGGCGAGCTCGTCATCGTTGGAGATCACCGCCGCATAGGTCGACCCCAAGGCGACCAAGACGGCGCCGGTCAGGGTCGCCAGGTCGACGATTCTCTCCGCGCCCAGCTCGACCGCATAGGCGAGCGCGTCGGCGAGGATCAGGCGGCCCTCAGCGTCGGTGTTATTGACCTCGACCGTCTTGCCGTTGTACTGGGTGATCACATCGCCCGGTTTGATCGCCGTTCCGGAGGGCATGTTCTCGGTCGCCGGGACGAGCGCAACCAGATTGACCGCCAGCCCCAGCTCGGCGATCGCCCCGACGGCCTCGATCACCGCGGCGGCTGCCGACATGTCCATCTTCATCTCGTGCATGCCGGCGGAGGGCTTGATCGAGATCCCGCCCGTATCGAAGGTGACTCCCTTGCCGACCAGCCCCAGGGTGGGACCGGATCCGTTGCCCGCGTAGCGCAAGACGATCAGCTTTGGCTCCTGCGGCCCGCCCTGGCTGACCGCGACCAGCCCACCCATCCCCTTGGCGAGGATCTGCTCGCGGTCGAGGACCTCGATCGAAAGCGCCTCATCGGCGGCGGCGATCTGCGCCGCCCGCTCGGCCAGGTAGCTCGGGGTGGCGACGTTGGCGGGCAGGCTCTGCAGGTCGCGAGCTCGGTTTTGGGCAGCGGCGCAGATGCCGGCCGCCTCGGCCGCCGGCGTGAGCGCGGCCGGTCCGAGCAGGATCAGCGAGTCAAGGGTGGCGGCAGGGGTCTTCTCGGGGTCCTTGCTGAGGAAGCGCTCGAAGCGGTAGCTGCCCAAAATCGTGCCGGTGATCAGGCCCTCGGCGAGCGCCTCGGGCTCGGCAGAGCCCGGCAGCACCCAGGCAAGCGAGGAGAGCTCGAGCCGCCTCGCCTCGCGCGCCGCCAGCGCGGCGCCCACCCGGGCTCGCTCGGCGCTGATTTCAGCGCGCTTGCCGAGCCCGAGGACCGCGACCCGCGGACCCGCGGCCGGGTAGAGCAGGGCGAGCGCTTTGAACTCGCCCTTGGCGTCGGCCGCGCCGGGCGCGGCGGCGATCTCAGCAGGCAGCGGCTCGCCCTCATAGAGCCCGAGCACGACGATCTCGGCCACGACCTCAGAGATCTCATCCTGGCGCACCTCGATCCTCATCGTCGGCGAGTCTATGCGCTCACCCGCAGGTGGCGCCCGGCTGGCGCTATCGTCCGGATTCGGGGCGCTTACCCCCGCACTTCAAGCTCACAACCTCCAAGAGAGAAAGGCAGTAGATGCCCCCCACAGTGATCCTCGGAACCGCCCGCACCCCGTTTGGGAAGATGGGCGGCAGCCTCGCTTCCGTTGGCGCAACCGACCTCGGCGGGCGCGTGATCGGGGCAGCCCTGGAGCGCGCCGGCGTCGATCCCGATCGGGTCGATCAGGTCATCTTCGGCCAGGTTCTGCAGGCCGGCCAGGGCCAGATTCCCTCGCGCCAAGCCCAGATCAAGGGTGGCGTCCCGAAGGAGGTCCCCTCCGAAACGATCAACAAGGTCTGCGCCTCGGGGATGCGCACGATCGGGATCGCCGACCTCTCGATCCGCGCCGGTGAGAGCGAGGTCGTGGTCGGCGGTGGCATGGAGTCGATGAGTCAGGCGCCCTACCTACTGCCCGGGGCCCGCTTTGGCTTTCGGATGGGCGACGTCTCTGCGATCGATGCGATGACCCACGACGGGCTGACCAACCCGTTCACCGAAAAGCAGATGATCAACGAGGCCAGCGATGTTTCAAACGAGCTCGAGATCAGCCGTGTCGATATGGACCGCTTCGCCGAGCGCTCCCACCGCCTCGCCGCCGAGGCCACAGATGGCGGCCGACTCGCCGAGGAGATAGTCGCCGTCGCGGTGAAGTCGCGAAAGGGCGAGAGCACGGTCGAGGTCGATGAGGCGATTCGTCCCGAGACCAACCTTGAGACGCTGGCCAAGCTGCGGCCGGTCGGCGGCGAGGACGCGACCCACACCGCCGGCAACTCCCCGGGGGTAAACGATGGCGCCGGCGCCGTGGTCGTCGCTTCGGCGGAGTGGGCCGAGCGCGAGGGGCACACCCCGCTTGCCCGGGTCCTCTCCTACGGCACCGTCGCCGATGATTTCCCCTATCTGGCGAGGACACCGGCAAAAGCCGCCAAGCAGGCCCTGGAGAAGATCGGCAAGGGCCCCGAGGAGGTCGATCTTTGGGAGATCAACGAGGCCTTCGCCTCGGTCGCGATCAATTCGGTGCGGATGCTGGGGATCGATGAAGAGCTGGTCAACGTCAATGGCGGCGCGATCGCCCTCGGCCATCCGATCGGGGCCTCGGGTGCGCGCATTGTCGGCGCCTTGGTCCACGAGCTCGGGCGCCGAGGCGGCGGCCTTGGGGTCGCAGCGATCTGCTCAGGCGGCGGCCAGGGCGACGCGATCGTGATCGAGGTCAACGGCTCGGTTTGAGCCGCGCCGCCGCCTTTTTTGACCTCGACAAGACCCTGATGGCGGGGTCGAGCGGGATGCAGTTCGCCCGCGTCGCCACGCGGCGGGGGATCGTCGGCCGAGGTCAGCTTCTGCGCTGGGGCTTGGAGCACCTGCGCTACCGGCTGCGGGGGACCACCGATGCGCGCACCGCCGAGGTCCTGCGCACCGCCCGGGAGCTGATCACCGGGCTCCCGGTGAAGACGATAGATCGAATGAGCCCGGAGGTGATGGCGGCGATCTTGCCGCGCCTTTACCCGCAGATGCTCAAGCAGGTCCACGCCCATCAGGATGCAGGCCGCGCCACCGTCATCCTCAGCGCCGCCGGTAGCGGGGTGGTTGAGCTGCTCGCTCAGGTGCTCGGAATGGAGGCCGGAATCGGCACCCGCTATCAGGTCGATGCCGATGGCAACTTCACCGGGCGCTTCGAGGGCCCCTTCGTCTACGGCCAGGGCAAGGTTGAGGCGATGGAGGCCTTTGCCGCCGAGCACGAGATCGATCTGGGCGCCTCCTACGCCTACTCAGACTCGCTCTCGGATCTGCCGATGTTGGGCGCGGTCGGCCATCCGGTCACCGTCAACCCCGATCCCGCCCTGGCCGAGATCGCCAAGCGTGAAGGCTGGCAAACGATGCGATTTGAGCGACTCGGCCGCCGACTTGTGGCCCTCGCAATCACCTTGGCGGCCACCGTCGCCGGACTCGGCGGCTCGCGCATCGCGGCGCGGCGAAAGACCGCCCCCCGGCGCCCTGGCATCCGTCGCACAGCGCGTCGCATCTAGACTTTCGCGATGGCCGTCGACCACGGAGCCAAGCGCCGTGCCCAGAATTGGCGCGAGGAGTCCTACTCATCCCAGCCCGAGCGCGAGGCGGAGTTCTCGACGCTCTCGGGAGCGCCGATCGAACCTCTGTACACGGCGGAGGATGCCGGCGCCGCGGGCGAGGAGCGAATCGGTTACCCGGGCGAGTATCCCTACACCCGCGGTCCCTACCCCTCGATGTATCGAGGGCGGCTTTGGACGATGCGCCAGTTCGCCGGGTTCGGGACCGTCGAGGCGACCAACGAGCGCTTCCACTATCTGCTCAACCAGGGTCAGACCGGCCTCTCAACCGCCTTCGATATGCCAACCCTGATGGGCTATGACTCCGATCACCCCCGCAGCCTCGGTGAGGTTGGTCGCGAGGGGGTCGCCGTCGACAGTCTCGACGACATGCGCCAGCTCTTTGCCGGAATCCCCCTGGGCGGGGTCAGCACGTCGATGACGATCAACGCGCCGGCGGCGATTCTGCTCGCCTTCTACGTCTTGCTCGGGGAGGAGCAGGGCGTCGGTCCGGATCGCCTCGCGGGGACGATTCAAACCGACATCCTGAAGGAGTACATCGCCCAGAAGGAGTGGTGCTTTCCGATCGAGCCGGCGATGCGGCTGGTCACCGACATGATCGAGTGGTGCTCGCAAAAGATGCCGCGCTGGCACCCCGTCTCGATCTCGGGCTACCACATTCGGGAGGCCGGATCAACCGCCCAGCAGGAGCTCGCCTTCACCCTCAAGGATGGATTCACCTACGTAGAGCGGGCGCTTGAGCGGGGCCTTGATATCGACGATTTCGCCCCCCGGCTCTCCTTCTTCTTCAACGCCCACATCGACTTTTTCGAGGAGATCGCCAAGTACCGCGCGGCGCGCCGGATCTGGGCTCGGGAGCTACGCGACACCTACGGCGCTCGTCGTGATGAGTCGCTGCGGCTGCGTTTCCACGCCCAGACGGCCGGCGTCTCGCTGACCGCGCAGCAACCGCTCAATAACGTCGTGCGGACCTCGCTGGAGGCGCTCGCGGCCGTCCTCGGCGGAACCCAATCCCTGCATACCAATTCCTATGATGAGGCGCTCGCGCTGCCCACCGAGGAGGCGGTGCGGGTGGCGCTGCGCACGCAGCAGATCATCGCCGTTGAGAGCGGGGTGCCCAACACCGCCGATCCGCTCGGGGGATCCTACTTCGTCGAGAAATTGACCGATGAGATGGAGCAGGCGGCCTATCGGTACTTCGCTCGTATCGATCAGCTCGGGGGCATGGTCGAGGCGATCCGCCAGAACTTCCCCCAGCGCGAGATCGCCGATGCCTCCTTCAGATTCCAGCAGGAACTAAACGAACGGCGACGGATCATCGTTGGGGTAAACGACTTCACCGACGGCGATGAGAAGACCCCGATTCTGCGCATCGACCCGGCCTTTGAACGCAGGCAGGTCGATCGCCTTGGGGCGACCCGGGCGGCTCGTGACGGCGCCGCGGTCCAAACCGCCCTGGGCGAGCTCAAGCGGGTGGCCGCCGGCGAGCAAAACACGATGCCAGCGATCATCGAGGCCGCTCGCCTCCGCGCCACCGAGGGCGAGATGGTCGCGGCGCTGCAGGATGTCTTCGGGACCTACACAGAGTCACCGGTGTTTTAGGGTTCGCCCGCCGATGGAGGCCCTCACCGCCCGCAAGATCCGCGTCGTCGTCGCCAAGCCTGGCCTGGACGGTCACGATCGCGGCGCCAAGATCATCGCTCGCGCCCTGCGCGATGCGGGCATGGAGGTGATCTACACCGGCCTGCATCAAACCCCCGAGCAGATTGCCGAGACCGTGATCCAAGAGGATGCCGACGCGGTCGGCCTCTCGATTCTCTCCGGAGCTCACATGACCCTGGTACCGCGCGTGGTCGAGCTGCTCAAGGCCCAGGGGGTGGATGACGTCTTGGTCACGGTGGGCGGCACGATTCCCGCCGAGGACATCCCCCAGCTGAAGCAGCTCGGTGTCGCTGAGGTCTTTACCCCGGGGGCGGGAACCGATGAGATCGTCGAGTTCATCCGCGCCGGCGCCAGCGAGCGCCACGGGGCCGGGGAATGACGATCCGCCCCGGTCAATAGATAAACTGACTGACTGGTCAGTCAACCAGCCCAAGGAGGCCTGAACTTGAAGATCTGCGTCCTGGTCAAGGAGGTACCGGACGCCGCCGTCCAAAAGCGCATCGATCCCAACACGATGCGCCTGGATCGCAGTGGCGAGAAGAACCTCAACCCCTTCGATACCCACGCAATCGAGGCTGCCATGCAGATCAAGGAGGGCGGCGCGATCCCGGTCGAGGAGGTGATCGCGGTGACGATGGGGCCAGACTCCGCCGTCCGCGCTCTCCACAAGGCCGTTGCCCTCGGGGCCGATCGCTCGGTGCATCTCTCCGATGATGCTCTGGCCGGTTCCGACGTCTGCGCGACCGGCTATTCACTTGCCAAGGTACTCGAGGCCGAGAGCCCTGATCTGGTTCTGCTCGGCCAGCAGTCTGATGACGGTGAGTGCTACACGATCGGCGCGGTGGTCGCCGACCACCTGAAGATGCCCTCGCTGACCCAGGTGATCAAGATCGACGTCAGCGATGGAAAGCTGCGCTGTGAGCGCCAGGCCGAGTACGGCTATGACACGGTCGAGGTTGAACTGCCGGCGGTGATCAGTGTCGGTGACGCGATCAACGAGCCGCGCTACCCGAGCCTGAAGGCGATCATGGGGGCAAAGAAAAAACCGCTGGATGCAAAGGCGACCGCCGACCTCGGGATCGAGGCCGAAATGGTCGGAGAGTCCGGCTCAAAGACCGCGGTTCTCGCGCTCAACCCCCCCCCTGCGAAGGAAGCCGGGGAGATCATCGAGGACGAGGACACCAACGAGACGGTCGAAAAGATCGTCGCCTGGCTCGACGAGAGGAAGTTGATCTAGATGGCCGGCATCCTGGTTTACGCACTGCACGACGACGAGGGAAACTTCAACAAGAACTCACTCGGGGCGATCTCAGAGGCGGCGAAGCTGGCCGCCGAGCTCGGTGGCGAGGCCGCCGCGGTGGTCGTCGGAGATCCCGGCGATCAGGCCTGTGCGGCGCTTGGCAACTACGGCGCCGCCAAGGTCTACAGGGCCAAGGCCGTGCCCGAGGGCCTCGCCCAGCCGATCATCGACGTGATGGCCAAGGTGATTACAGAGAACGGGTTTGGCTACGCCCTGTTTGGCGGCGGCCTGCTCGGCTTTGAGATCGGCGCCGGGTTGACCGCGCGGCTGAACGCGGGGGTGACGATGGAGGTGACCGAGGTCAAGGTCCAAGACGGGAAGCTGGTCGCCGAGCGCCCGATCCTGCAGGACTCCCAGATCGCCGACGTCGGCTACGTCAGTGAGCCGGGGATAATCATCGGACGCCTCAACGCCTTTGACCTCAAAGAGACCGGCGGCAGCGCCGAGCTGATCGACGTCGAGGTCGAGCTCTCACCCTGGTCATCAAAGGCGAAGATGGTCCAGCGCGGCGAGCAGCGTGGGGCCGACGTGAACATCGAGGACGCCGATATCTTGGTCGGCGGCGGTCGCGGACTGGGTGCCGCCGAGGGCTTCAAGCTCTGTGAGGAACTGGCGGAGTCGATGGGCGGCGCGGTCGCAGCCACCCGCGCCGTGGTCGACGCCGGTTGGTATCCCTACGCAGCCCAGATCGGGCAGACCGGCAAGACGGTCGCGCCCAAGCTCTACCTGGCGGCGGGGATCTCGGGCGCTATTCAGCACAAGGTGGGAATGCAGAGCTCAGAGAACATTCTCGCCATCAACAAGGATCAAAACGCGCCGATCTTTGAGTTCTCCGACCTCGGCGTGGTCGGGGACCTGCACAAGATCCTGCCCAAGTTGACCGAGGCGATCAAGGCAAAGAAGGGCGGCTGAGCGCGAGCTCAGCCGCTGCGAAGGAGTCCAGATGCCAGTTGCACCGAGCGAGTTTCCGCCGCCCTTTGACTCTAAGGAAGTGATCGGTCCGCCCACCGATTCTGAGCAGGATCGAATCGAGGTTGGGGTCGCGATCGTCGGCGGCGGACCGGCCGGGTTGGCCTGCGCGAACAAATTGATGCAGCTGCTCGAGCGGGAGCCGGAGCTAACCGAGCGCTTGGGTGAAGTCCCGGTTGCGGTGATCGAGAAGGGCAAAGTAGCGGGCGCCCACCTGCTCTCGGGGGCCAACATGCGGCCCTCGGCGATGGAAGAGCTCTTCCCCGACCTCGAGAAGTCCGAGTGGCCGGTTTATGGAGAGGTCAAAAAGGATGCGGTCTACATCCTCACCCCGAGAGCCGCGATCCCGCTGAAGCCGCCGCCGCCGGGCTTTCGCAACCACGGCAACTACGTCACCTCGGTCGCCAAACTCGGTCGCTTCCTCTCTGAGAAAGCAGAGGAGGCGGGCGTCTACATTCTCGCCGAGACCGCCGCCACCCGCCTTTTGGTCGAGGAGCGGGTGGTCAAGGGCGTGCGCTCCGGTGACCGTGGCCGCGGCCGAGACGGCGAGGAGCTGGCCAATTTCGAGCCCGGCTCCGACGTCGTCGCCAAAGCGACGGTTCTCGCCGAGGGCACCGTTGGCCACCTCACCTACGCGGCCTATGATTACTTCGACCTGCACGGTGCCGACCCGATGCGCTGGGAGCTCGGGGTAAAAGAGGTCTGGGAAGTGCCCAAGCCGCTTGACCGGGTCCTGCACACGATGGGTTGGCCACTGCGCAAGGCGGCCAAATACAACGAGTTCGGCGGCAGCTTCATCTACCCGATGGGCGAGGACAAGGTCTGCATCGGTCTGGTCGTCGGCCTCGACTACACCGATGCGACCTTCAGCGTTCACGACGCGCTGCAGCTGCTCAAGACCCATCCCTTCATCAAGAAGATCCTGGCGGGCGGCAAGCGGGTTGCCTGGGGGGCCAAGACGCTCCCCTCCGGTGGCTACTTCGCGATGCCCAAGCGACTCGCCGTGCCCGGCATGGTGATCGCCGGCGATGCGGCCAGCATGGTCAACGTCCCGACCCTGAAGGGTGTCCACTACGCGATGCACGCCGGCATCTATGCGGCGGAGACGATCGTCGATGCGCTCAAGCGCGACTCGCTCAACTTCGAGGCCTATGACGAGAAGGTCCATAACTCGATGATTGAGAAGGACCTCTATGAATCGCGCAACATGCGCCAGCCCTTCTCCAAGGGGTTCTTCCTCGGTGGCGCGATCGCCTCGGCGATGACCGCCACCAAAGGAAACTTTCCCGGTGGGCACTGGAGCCAGGAGGACGACGCCGAGAACGAGATGGAGATTGGGCGGGCGGGGGAGATGTACCCAAAGCCCGACAACGAGCTCACCTTCAACAAGCTCGACTCGGTCTTTCTCTCCGGCAATGCGACCCGCGACGACGCCCCCAACCACGTCCGAATCCAGACCCGGGTGCCACGCGAGATCGCCCAGACCTGGGTCTCGATGTGCCCGGCTCAGGTTTATGAGATTCCCGATGAGCAGCTCGAAAACGGCGCCGCCGAGGTCGAGGTGCACGTGACCGCCTCCAACTGCGTGCAGTGCGGGGCGATCACTGCCAAGGGTGGGCGCTTGACCCTGCCCGAGGGTGGCGACGGACCGCTCTACCAAGAGACTTGAGAAGACTGGTGATCTGGGCCGGTGAATCTCGGTGGGGCGGGGCGGAGCGCTGCGTCTGGGCGACGCCGCAAAGGTTCGGGAACTTTGCCCCCGAGACGGTGTAGCTGCCTGCAGAAGACACCATCGGGTCCGCCATCGCTGCTAGCCTGGGCCCACCTTCTGCACGTCGCTTGTGAATCGTCCCCGCGAAGGCAACTCTCCCAGCCACATCCACGAAGGAGCCACCGTAGGCCCCCAACAGACAATTCGTCCCGACGCGAGTAGCTTCGCGATCGGGTTTGACCATCGAGACCGCGCCCGCCTTTTTGAGCTCTGGAATCAGGTGCTGGACTCCGAGCAGTGGTCGGAGGGGGCGATGCTGGATGCATTTGAGCAACGCTGGGCTGAGCTCAACGGGCTCGACGCGCTCGGCCTCTCAAGTTGGGCAGGTGGCGCGCTGGCGGCGCTTGAGTTCGCGGGCGTCAGGGGCGAGACCGTCCTTTGCCCCTCAAACACCTTCATGGCGACTCCGCTCGCCGCGATCAACGCGGGGGCCGAGGTCGAGTTCGTCGACTGCAACCGCGGCGACCTCTGCATGTCCTTTGAGGATTTCGAGGCCAAGGCGGAGAGGCTGAAGCCGCGGGCGGCGATCCTCGTGCACATCGGTGGCCATCTCGCCTTTGATTCGGAGCGGATCGCCTCCTACTGTCAAGACAACGGCATCTTCTTGCTCGAGGATTGTGCCCATGCCCACGGTGCGGATTGGAACGGGCGCAAGCCGGGGGGCTTCGGCGACGCCGGCGTCTACTCGCTCTACGCGACGAAGACGATCTCGACCGGGGAGGGGGGGGTTCTCGTCTCCGCCGATGCGGAGCTGATCGAGTTCGCCCGAAAGTTCCGCAACTACGGCAAGTTCGAGCACGACGTCGATGGGCTCAACTTTCGGATGAGTGAGTTCAGCGCCGCCCTCGGCCTCCTCCAGGCCGAGCGGCTGGAGGAGATAGTGGCCTGGAAGAACGAGTATGCCCGCGAGCAGATCGAGCCGCTTCATCCCGCTCATCTCGAGCTCCCAGAGGGGATGACCTCGGGCCTTTACAAGTACATCGTCTTCGAAGAGATCGAGAAATCGACCGGCCGAGTCTACGAACAGCCCGCGCACAAGATCATGGGCCGCACCGAGCAGCTTCCCAATACCGAATGGGTGGCCCAAAACCACTGGTGCGTGCCGCTCTATTACCGCCCCGAGAGCCGCGAGGCGGCGCTCGGAAAGGAGGAAGCATGAGGGTTTTGGTAACCGGCGGCGGTGGCTTCATCGGCTCCCACGTCGTCGATCGCCTGATCGAGCGCGGCGACACGCCGCGGATCTTTGACCTCAGCGCCTCCCCCTACCACTCCCCCCTGGAGGTCGAGACCTTCACCGGAAGCATCACCGACCCTGCCAACCTCGATCTCGCCGTGCGCGGCTGCGATGCGGTGATCCACCTTGCCGCGGTCGCCGACGTCGCCCACGTGCACGCCGATCCCGTGCTCGCCGAGGAGGTCAACACCCGGGGCACCCTGAACGTCTTGGAGGCTGCCTGTCGGACCGAGGTCGGCCGCGTCATCTACGGCTCGACAACCTGGGTCTATAGCGACTGCACCGAGCAGGCGGTCGATGAGCAGACGCCGATCCCGGCCCCGCGCCACCTCTACACCGCGACCAAGCTCGCCGGCGAGACCTACTGCGCGGGCTACGCCGAGCTGTTTGACCTCGAGTCCACGGTCTTGCGCTTCGGGATCCCCTACGGCCCCCGCGCTCGCGCTGCCGGCGTGGTCGCCAAGTTCACCGACCTCGCCCTCGCCGGCAAGGCGCTGACGATCGCCGGTGACGGCAGTCAGTGCCGCAGCTTCATCTACGTCGAGGACCTGGCCGCAGGGATCGTCGACTCGATGTCCCCGGCGGCGGCCAACCGCACCTACAACCTCTCCGGCGAGGAGGTGGTGACGATCCTTGAGATCGCCGAGACGGTGCAGGAGATGACCGGTGGCTGCGAGATCGTCCACACGCCACCGCGCCCGGGCGATTTCCCCGGTAAGGAGATCTCCAACCAGCGCGCCCTGGATGAGCTCGGCTGGAAGGCGACCACGAGCTTTCGCGAGGGGGTGCGAAGCTACGTGGATTGGGTGCGCAGCAGCATTCGTCCCCCCGACCCGATCCCGGGCAAAAGGCCGTCGCTAAACGGCAACGAACACGCAGCCGGGGCGCTGCTCGCCGGCGCCGCCCAGGCGGAGGATCGGCCACCCCGCATCCTCGTCCTCACCGCCGACATCGGTGAGGGCCACGACCTGCCAGCGCGGATCATCAAAGAAGACGTCGAGCGCGAAATTCCGGGGGTCGAAGTTGAGGTCGCAAACGGGCTCGAGGCGATGGGACGGGTGATCTCCTCGGTCGTCCGGGGCGGCTCGCGGGTCACCTTTCGCTGGATGCCGTGGCTTTTTGACATCCAGTACTGGCTGATCACCAAGTTCGGGCCGACCCGCTGGCTCAGCCATCACCTCTCCTACTGGTTCGGGGCCCACGGCCTGATGAAGCTGATCGCAAGCCGCGACCCCGATGTGGTGGTCTCGACCTACCCCGGGGTCACCGCGGTGCTTGGCATGCTGCGCGAAAATCGCCGCCTGCCGGTGCCGGTGCAATCGGCGATCACCGATCTCGCCGGACTGCGCTACTGGGCCCATCCCGGCGTCGACCTGCACTCGGTCACCCACCCGGAGTCGATCGAGGAAGTCGAGAAGCTGGCCGGTCCGGGCAGCGTCGAGTGGATGCGCCCGCCGATCTCGCGTGACTTCCTCATGCCGCGCACCCGCGGTGACGCTCGCCGCGCCCTCGACGTCCCACCCCACGCTCGCCTCGTGCTGGTGTCCGGTGGCGGCTGGGGGATCGGCGATCTGAGCGGCGCGATCGGCGCCGCGCTCGCCGTCGAGGACACCCTCGTCGTTTGCATCACCGGGCGCAACGAGGTTGCTCGCGAGAAGCTCGAGCAGCGCTTCGCCGCCAACGAGCAGGTGCGGATCATCGGCTTCACCGAGCAGATGAGCGACTGGATGGCGGCCGCCGACGTGATGGTGCACGCGACCGCGGGACTGACCGTCTTGGAGGCCCACATCCGCGGCTGTCCGGTCGTCTCCTTCGGCTTCTCGGCCGGACACCTGCGCGCCAACAACGCCGCCTTTGAGCGATTCGGCCTGGCCGAGGTTGCCCGCTCCGAGCACGAGCTGGAGTCGATGCTGCGCCACCTCACCCGCGAGCGCCACGCTCCCGATTCCTCCTTTGCCTCGCTGCCCTCAATCGCCTCGCGGGTTCTGACCGTCCGCCCCCGGGTTCGCCCGCAACCGATCTGGCGGCTGCGGGCCGGTCGTGCGGCGACCGCGGTCAGCCTTGCCGTGGTCTCGGTCGCGGTGGTCGTGGTCGGGGCGCTCTCGCTGGACTGGGAAGGCCCCTCAAAGCTGATCTCCAAGGTCGCCAAGCCGATCGAGACGCGGATCCACTTTGGCAAGGAGGACAATGACCCGCGGATTGTCGTCGTCCGCCCCGCCAGGGTGGCGAGCCCCGACCATCACGTGGCCGTGCGCTCCCTCAACCGTTGATCCGCGCGCTCGGCGCCGCCGGCCTCTCGGTGGGGGTGCTGGCGCGTGGGGGTCCCGCCCTTGCCCCGATCGTTCCCGGCATCGGGCCGCTGCTTGGTATCACGCACCGCCAGCCCGCCGAGGCGGGCGTCGCGCTCACCTTTGATGACGGCCCCCACCCGCAGGGGACGCCCCGGGTACTTGAGATCCTGCGCGAGGCGGGGGCGCCGGCGACCTTCTTTCTCGCCGGCGAGCAGGTCGCCCGCCGCCCATCGCTGGTCGCCGAGATCGTCGCCGCCGGGCACCGAGTCGAGCTGCACTGTCACCGCCACCGAAATCTCTTGCGGCTCTCCTCGCGCCAGCTGATCGAGGACTCCGATCGCGCCAGGGAGGTGATCGAGGAGGCGGGCGGGCAGCCGATTTCTGACTACCGCCCGCCCTATGGGATCTTCAGCGGCGCCGGCTTACGCGCGGTTCGAAGCCGCGGCTGGCGGCCGGTGCTTTGGTCTCGGTGGGGTCGCGATTGGAGCGCGCGAGCGACGCCCTCCTCAATCGCGAGTCGCGCCAGCGCCGGGGCCGGTGACATCGTCCTGCTTCATGACGCCGATTACTACAGCGCGCCGGGCTCCTGGATGCGCACCGTCGCCGCGCTGCCAATCCTGCTCGAGGAGCTCGGCAGCCGGGGATTGAATCCGAGCGAGCTGCGTCGCTCAGCGGGAGGGGCGAGCGTCCACTGATCACACCCGGCGAAGGCCTCATCGAGGCGCTGCGCCATCGTGCTGCGCGGCCGGTCCTGGTCGAAGATCTCCTTTGGCATGGCTCTCCGTCCTCTTCGGGGGTTGGGCAAAGGATGGCGCTCCGATCAGACGCGAAACGCAACGCTTTGGAAAAAGTTCCGCAGCTTGCGGATTCAGCGGCCGCCCGGTCCTCAGACAGGGAAGGCGCTCGGCAAGCTGAGCGGGCCCCCGAACCCGCGGGTCGGTGACCGGGTGCCGTGGACAACGATGAGGACTGCCCACTGCTGCTCTCATCGGTAAGGCAACCGGCCCGAGCCCGGCGCTACTTCGCTGCCGGAATCGAGCCCTTCGTCTGCGGCCACTGACTGACCAAAATCTCGATCGGATTGGGCTCGGTGGCCGGCGCTAGTCGCCGTGACTCCTTTTGCGCATACATCCGCACGTCGGCGAGCTGCAGGGCGGCGGCCGGATCGCCCGCCTCGGTCGGGAATCTCGCCGCCCCCCAAGAAGACGTCACCTCAAAGCCCGCACCGCTCGCGGTCAGGGCCTTGGCGCTGGCTCGCTTGGCGGCCTCGACCCTGGCCGGCTGACAGCTCAAAAGAACGCAGAACTCATCCCCCCCGATCCGGTAGGCGGTACCGTCGGCGCCGACCGCGGCGCGCAGCTGGGCGCCGAGGCGGATCAAGAGCTTGTCCCCCGCGGGGTGGCCGAAGGTGTCGTTGAAGCGCTTGAAGCCGTTTAGGTCATAGAGCAAAAGGGTGACCGGATCCTCGCCGCTGGCGCTGGCGAACTCTGCCTCGAGGTCGACCTGCATTCCCCCCCGGTTGCCGAGTCCGGTCAGCGGGTCGGTCCTCACCTGCTCAAGCAGGGCCTTGTTCTCGCGCACGCTCATCCCCAGGCGGGCGATCACGGCGATCATCGTCGCCGCCCAGAGCACGGTAGATAGACCGCTGATCGCGCTGAAGTACTGCAGCGCGAAAAGGCCGATCATCACCGCGGCCGAGAGCGCCGGCACGATCAGCTCGCGGTAGCCCTCAAAGGCCGCCGAGGATCGAATCGTCGCGGCGCCGGGCTGCCACAGCACCGCACCCAGGCAGGCGGCGGCGATCAGATAGATCGGGTCAGTCCACTCGCCCTGGGGAAGGACGGCTCCGTTTGCTTGCAGGGTGTAGGCGACGTCGGCGATCACCAGGGCGAGCAATCCGGCAAGGAGCAGCGACCAGGTGCGACCCGGCTGCCAGCCGGTCAGGGCGATCACCCCGACCACCAGCGCCAGCATCGCGATGTCGCCGAGCGGGTAGGCGAGGGTCGTCGCGACCTGCACCGCGCTGCCGCTGGTTCGGTTGGCGACGAAGTCAAAGACAAAGGCTGCCCCCAAGGCGGCGGTGCCAAGCGCCGCGATCAGGCCGTCCATCCACAGTCGCCAATCAAGTTCGTTGGTCCGGGCGCGAACCAAGAGAACCACTCCGCTCGCCGCCAGCGGGTAGAAGGCGAGGTAGCCGATATCGGCGGGCGAGGGGTAGGGCGGGTTGGGGTTGTGAAGGATGAAGGCGGTCCAATAAACTTCGGAGCCGCCCCAGCAGAGGATCGCGATCGCGATCATCAACCAGGCGGCGCGCTCGTTTTCGGCCGCGCGCGCCCGCGCCAGGCAGGCGAACCCGGCGGCGAGCACGACTGCGTCATAGATCGGTCCTTCGCAGGCGTAGTCAAATCCAGGGCCCCCGAGTGCGAACCAAACGTGGAGGGTGACCGCGGCGGTGCCGCCGAAGAGGACCACCGCCAAGGCGACGCGCATGGCGCGGACCCATCTCGACTCGGTTGGCCCGCTGAGCGTTTTCACAGGGTTCTATCGGCAGCGGCTCACCACTTCTCTAGACTTATCTGTGATGAAGGTAGGAATTCACCCCGAATACACGCTCGCCAACGTCCACTGCTCCTGCGGGAATCAGTTCTACACGCGCTCGACCAAGTCTGACCTTCACCTCGAGCTTTGCTCGGAGTGTCACCCCTTCTATACCGGCAAGCAGAAGCTGGTCGACACCGGTGGTCGGGTCGAGCGCTTCCAGCGCCGCGCCGCAAAGCACGCCAGGGCGCGGAAGTAAGCGGTGAGCCCGCAGCTGGGCTCGGCCGCGGCGCCACCGGTCCCCGCCAACGGCACCGACTCGCTGAGGATGCCCGACGGCGCCCTGGTTGCCCGCCGCGATGCGCCGGTCGGAGGTCAGGCGGTGCTGGAGGGAGTGATGATGCGCGGGATCTCGATCTGGGCGGTTGCGGTGCGCCGCCCCGATGGCGAGCTTGAGGTCAGCTCAGAGCGGCTGATGCCATGGGCCAAGCGCCACCGGGTTTGGCGGGCGCCCGTGATCCGCGGGGTCGTTGCCCTCGCTGAGTCGATGAAGATCGGCTTCCGCTCGCTGGCGATCTCTGCCAATGCCCAGCTTGAGGCCGGCGAGGAGGGAGAGCCCGAGGAGATTGGCGGTTGGATCTGGGGGGCGACGATCGCTTTCTCCTTGCTCCTCGCGGTGGGCCTTTTTTTCGTCGTCCCGGTTGGTCTGACCAGCCTGATCAAGGACCAGCTCGGCTCACCCCTGCTGTTCTGGTTGATCGAGGGGACGCTTCGTACGGCGCTGTTTATTGGCTACATCGTCGCGATCAGCAGGATCAGCGATCTGCGCCGGGTCTTTGAGTACCACGGCGCCGAGCACAAGACGATCTCATGCTTTGAGGCCGAAGACGAGCTGGTTCCGGCTCGCGCCAAGCTCTACTCGCGCCTTCATCCCCGTTGTGGGACGAGCTTTTTGCTGATCGTGATGGTGCTCTCGATCTTCGTCTTTGCCCCGATCGGCCTTCCCGCCTGGTACTGGCTGGTGGCCTCGCGCATCCTCGGCGTCCCCCTGCTCGCCGGGCTCGCCTATGAGGTGATCAAGTGGGCGGGCAGGAATCGGCGCAAGGCCTGGGTGCGCGGCTTGATGTGGCCGGGGTTGATGCTGCAGAACTTCACCACCCGTGAGCCCGATGAAGCCCAGCTCGCGGTGGCGATCGCCTCGCTGGAAGCGGTTTTGGCGCGGGAGTCTCCGGCGCAGATGGCGGCGGCGCAGGGGATCGAGATCGTCGCGTGATCGAGGCGCTGATCGAGCAGATCGAGGCCCGCTTCGCCGAGCTTGAAGCGCAGATGGCCGATCCAGATGTGATCGGCGATCGGGAGCGCTATGCCGAGGTCGGGCGCGACTATCGCGAGCTTGGAGCCGCCCACGTGCTGGTCGCCAAATACCGCACCTTGAGCGACGATCTGGAGGGCGCAAGGGAGCTCCTGGCAGAGACCGGAGAGGACCCCGAGCTGCGCCGGGTCCTCGAATCGGCACCGGCTCAGCTGGGCGCGCTTGAAGATCAGATTCGCCTCGCGATGGTCGCTCGCGATCCCAACGATGCCAAGAACGTTCTGGTCGAGATCAGGGCGGGAACCGGGGGGGATGAGGCGGCGCTTTTTGCCGGGGACCTGTTCAAGATGCTGACCCGCTACGCGGAGGAGCGCGGCTTTGCAACCGAGATGCTCTCTCACTCCGGGGCGGAGGTGGGCGGTTTCAAGGAGGTCACCTTCGCAGTCAAAGGCGATGGCGCCTACTCGGTATTTAAGTTCGAGGGTGGAACGCATCGGGTCCAGCGCGTTCCCGAGACCGAGTCCCAGGGTCGCATTCACACCTCCACGGCGACCGTCGCCGTTCTGGCTGAGGCTGAGGAGGTGGAGGTGGCGCTTGACCCCGGGGACCTGCAGGTCGACGTCTACCGATCCTCGGGACCGGGGGGCCAATCGGTCAACACGACCGACTCCGCCGTGCGCATCACCCACAAGCCAAGCGGGATCGTGGTCTCGATGCAAGACGAGAAGTCCCAGCTGCAAAACAAGGATCGGGCGATGCGGGTCCTGCGTGCCCGGCTTTATGAGCGCGAGCTGGCCGAGCAGCAGGCAAAGATCGCCTCGGAGCGAAAGGCCCAGGTCGGTAGCGGCGAGCGCTCCGAGAAGGTTCGGACCTACAACTTCCCCCAGGGCCGGGTCACCGACCACAGGATCAAGTACACCTCACACAACCTGGAAGGGGTCCTGGGCGGCGAACTCGCCGAGTTCACCGAGGCGCTGGGGGCCGAGGAGAAAAGACAGAGGCTGGAGGCGGCCACCTCGGCCGTCTGAGGCGAGTGGCGCGAAGCGAGAGTGCGGCAAGCGTCGCTGAGGCGATCGGCGCGGCGATCGATGCCCTGGCCGCCGCCGGGGTCGAGAACCCGCGCCTTGACGCCGAATTGCTGCTTGCGGAGGCGAGCCGATCAGAGCGGGCGCAGCTGATCGCCGACCCCGAGGCGGCGCTGGCGCCCGACGCCGGGCGGCGCTTTGCGGCGATGGTGAGGCGGCGGCTGCGGCGCGAGCCGGTTGCCTACATCCTCGGCCGCAAGGGCTTTCGGGGGATCGAGCTGGCGGTCGATCAACGGGCCTTGATCCCGCGGCCCGAGACCGAGCTGCTGGTCGAGGTTGCACTCGCCGCCGCACCCGGCTCGGTGCTCGATGTCGGCACCGGCTGCGGCGCGCTGGCGCTGGCGATTGCCGTGGAGATGCCCGGCTGCGAGGTGAGCGCGACCGATACCTCACCCGCCGCGCTCGAACTGGCGCGGGCCAACGGGCTTCGCCTTGGGCTGCTCGCGCGGGTCGAGTTTCTGATTGGTTCGGTACCTCCGGGGCGAAGCTTTGAGCTGACCGTCGCAAACCTGCCCTACGTGGCGGAGTCTGAGTGGAGTTCGCTGGCGCCTGAGATCAGCCGCTGGGAGCCGCGCGAGGCTCTGCTCGGTGGCGCCGATGGCCTCGATCAGATCCGGGCGCTGATCTCCCAGGTGCGCTTGGGGACGCTCGCCCTGGAGGTCGGCATGGGCCAGGCCGCCACGGTGGCGGCGCTGCTTGGGGGCGCCGGCGCCAGCGCGGTTCGGACCCTGAGAGACCTGGCCGGGATCGAGCGCGTCGTGATCGGGCAGTGGCGAGGATGAGGCCCGCGCGGGGGCGGGGGTCGGGAAGCCGATGAGCGAGGTGATCTCGATCGCAGGCCAGGGCAGCGAGGCGGCCCGGACGGCGCTGGGGCGCTGCCTCGGTGCCGGTGGGGTAGCCCTGTTTCCCGCCGACGGCCTCTACGGCCTCGCCGCCGACCCCCTCGATCCGGACGCGATCGAGCGCATTCATACGATCAAGGGACGTGCGGCGGGCAAGTCCTCTGCGGTGATGTACTTCTCAGCGCTGGCGATGCGCGAGCTGCTCGCTGACCTCGGCCCGCGCTCTCAAAGCGCGCTGGGGGCCCTCCTCCCCGGGCCGGTCACCCTGGTGATCTCAAACCCGAAGGGGCGCTACCCGCTCGCCTGCCGGGAGGATCGGCGGCGACTCGGGGTCCGCCTGATCGAGGGCCCGCTCGGCGGCCTGATCCATCCAATCTTTCAGACCTCGGCAAATCGCAGCGGCGAGCCTCCAGCGGCCCGGTTTGCCGAGCTCGGGAGTGAGATCATCGCTGAGGTCGACCTCGCCATCGATGGCGGCGAGCTGAGCGGCCTGCCCTCGACCGTGGTCGACCTCAGCGACCTTGATCGGGGCGGGGAGTGGAGGATCCTTCGCGACGGAGCGCTCTCGGCGGGGGATCTCAGCGCGCGCCTGGCCGAGCTCGCCTGAGCCGGGCGGGATCGATGGTCGGGGGCCGTTGGTATCTTCGCTAAGGCGATGAGCGAGCTACCCGAGAATTTCCAGACCGCACCCCTGGCCGAGGTTGATCCGGCGATCGCCGCCGTCTTGGATCGCGAGCTGCGACGCCAGCAGGGGACGCTGGAGATGATTGCCTCAGAGAATTTCGTGCCCCAGGCCGTGCTCGACGCGGCTGGCTCGGTGCTGACCAACAAGTACGCTGAGGGCTACCCGGGTGAGCGCTACTACGGCGGCTGTGAGGAGGTCGACGTCGCCGAGCGGCTGGCGATCGAGCGCGCCACGGAGCTCTTTGGCGCCGAGCACGCAAACGTCCAGGCCCACGCCGGCGCGCAGGCCAATAACGCCGCATACATGGCGCTGATCGAGCCCGGCGACACGATCTTGGGGATGGCGCTCGATCACGGTGGCCACCTCACCCACGGGATGAAGCTGAACGTCTCGGGCAAGCTCTATCAGGTGGTCGCCTACCACGTCAGGCGCGAGGATTTCCGAGTCGATATGGAGGAGGTCGAGCGGCTCGCTCACGAGCACCGGCCAAAGCTGATCGTCGCCGGCTGGTCGGCCTATCCGCGCCAGCTTGACTTCGCCGCCTTTCGGGCGATCGCTGATTCGGTCGGGGCCAAGCTGATGGTCGACATGGCCCACTTCGCCGGCCTGGTGGCGGCCGGGGAGCACCCCAGCCCCGTGCCTCACGCCGACGTCGTCACAACCACCATCCACAAGACGCTCTGCGGCCCCCGTAGCGGGATGATCCTGTGCCGGGCCGAGCAGGCCAAGGCGATCGACAAGGCGATCTTTCCTGGCCAACAGGGTGGTCCGCTGATGCACACGATCGCGGCCAAGGCGGTGGCCCTTCGAATTGCCGCGACCGAGCAGTTTCGGGCTCGCCAGCGCCAGACGATCGCCAACGCCAAGGCGTTGGCCAAGGGCTTGATCGAGGGTGGCATCCCGGTCCTCACCGACGGTACCGATGTCCACCTGCTCCTGGTCGACCTCACCCCCAGCGATCTGGATGGCAAAAGCGCCGAGGATCGGCTCGAGCAGGTGGGGATCACCGTCAACCGCAACGCGATCCCCTTTGATCGGCGCCCGCCGATCAACCCCTCGGGGCTGCGGATCGGTACCCCGGCCCTCAGCACCCGCGGTCTGATCGAGGAGGACATGGCGGAGATCGCGGCGGTGATCTGCGCCGCTCTCTCAGAGCGATTTGCAAAGGAGCGCGACGGGCTCAGTGAGCGAACCGCCGCGTTGCTTGAGCGCTACCCGCTCTACCCCCAGCTGACGCCCGCCTCCGTCTGATCGCTTGAAGGTCTGGATCGATTGCACGGCGGCGGCGCATCCGCTCGTCTTGCGACCGATCTTCGAGCGGCTCAGGGAGCGCGGGGAGGAGGTATTCGTCACCGCTCGGGAGTACGGACAAACGCTCGGCATCCTCGAGCGGCTGGAGATCCCCTACACCGCGGTGGGGGCTCATGGTGGGGCCTCTGGACTGGGCAAGGCGGCGGCGCTCGGGGCCCGATCCGCTCGCTTGGCCGGGCTGATCTGGCAGCGCCAGCCCGATCTCGCGATCGCCCACGGTTCGGTTGACCTCGCGCTCGTCTCGGCGCTCTTTCGGATCCCCTCCGCCCAGATGCAGGATTATGAGTTCGCCGGGATCCAGCGCCAGATCAGCTTTCGAGTTGCCCACAGAGTCCTGGTCCCCGACTCAATCCCGCTGGAGCGGTTGCGGCGGAGCGGCGCCAGTGAGGACAAGCTGGTCCGCTACCCCGGTCTCAAGGAGGATTACTACCTGGCTGATTTTGAGCCCGATCCCGCGGTCCTCGCCGAACTCGGTCTCGATCGCGAGAAGGTCCTGGTCGTCGTTCGTCCGCCGCCGGAGACCTCGGCCTACCACGCTCGCAACGACCTCTACGGCCCCCTCATCGATCGCCTCGGCCGCGAGTCCGCCGCGCAGACGATCGTGATCCCCCGCACCGCGGCCCAGCGAAGCGCGCTGGGCGGCGGTGCGGGGGGGAGACTGATCGTTCCCGAGCGCGCGATCGATGCCCAGAGCCTGATCGCCTACGCCGATCTGGTGATCAGCGCCGGGGGGACGATGAACCGTGAGGCGGTGGCCCTCGGCACGGCGGTATTCACCACCTTCAGCGGCCGCATGGGTGGGGTCGATGAGGCCCTGATCGCCGACGGGCGCCTGCAGGTCCTCAGCGGGGCGGCTTTCCCGCCGCTGATCAAGCGCCAATCGCCCCCCGGGGTGCGCAATCCGCGCGACCCCGAGCTGCTGCTCGAAGGAGCCCTCGGGGCGCTCAGGTAGCCTGGGCGCGCCCGAATAGCTCGCGGGCACCGCGATATGGCCGCGCCATCTGATGCCGCTCTTGCCTTTCTCGCAGCCACGGCGATCGCATGGCTGCTGGTTCCCTACGCCGAGCGGCTCGCATTTCGGGTTGGGGCGATCGATCAACCCAAGGAGCGGGGCCTGCACGATCGGCCGATGCCGCGGCTCTCGGGACTGGCGATCCTCGCGGCGGTCGAGGTGGCGGGCTGGATCTGGCTACCCGCCAACGGCGAGAGCCGCTCGATTCTGCTCGGCGCGATTGCGATCGCCGCGGTCGGCGTGGTCGATGACGTGCGCGGCCTATCGGCGTTTCCAAAGCTCGCCGGGCAGACCGCCGCGGCGCTGATTCCAGTTCTCGGCGGGGTGCGGGTCGACGTCTTGACCCTGCCCTTCATCGGCGGACATCACCTCGGTTGGAGCGCCTATCCGCTCACCGTGTTGGGGATAGTCGCCGTCGTCAACGTGATCAACTTCATCGACGGCGTCGATGGGCTGGCCGCCGGCGTCTGCACGATTGCAGCGATCACGATGGCGGCGATCGCACTCTCACTCGAACGCAATGCAGCCGGGGTGCTGGCGGCGCTGACCGCCGGCGCCGCGCTCGGGTTTTTGCGCCACGGCTTTCCGCCGGCCTCCAGCTTCATGGGCGACACCGGTTCCAACCTGCTCGGTTTCTTACTGGCGACCACCTCGGTTCAGGGTGCCCTGAAGACAAATGCGGTGATCGCCCTCGCCTTCCCGCTCGTCGTTCTCGCGGTGCCGATCCTCGATACCGGATTCGTGGTCGCCAAGCGGCTCAAATATCGGCAGCCGATCTATCAGGCAGACAGCTGGCATTTTCACCACCGGATGGCCAATATCGGTTTCTCGCAGCGGCGCACGATCGCCTACCTCTACGGTTGGACGCTGGTCCTCGCCTGCCTCGCCCTGGCGCTGCGCTTTGTCCCTTACAGCGACCACCACGGGCACTTCAACGAGTTTTGGAGTGCGGTGCTGATCGTCTGTGGCCTGATCGCTTTGGCCTTCAGCGTCTATCTCGTCTACGTGCTTGAGATTCTGAAGCTGCGCCGCGGTCGCCTCAATCCCGAGACCGGCGAGTTTGAGGCGATCGATCTCGACCACCCCGAGCCTTAGTCCGACGGCGCGGGGACTGGCTTTGCGGCGGTGAGATCCGCACCTTTCGGATATAGTCGCGACTCCGCCCGCTCGGCCTGAGCCGGGCGGAATTTATGATGTCTCCTCCCAAGTACGTCGACCTGTTGGCGCTGGGCGCCGCCCTCGCGGTTTTTTTGCTCGGCGGTTTTCCCCTGCTCGGTTACGCGGTTGGAGCCAGCGCCTGGCTTGCTCAACGCGGGATTCAGGCGCTTGCCGGGCGCCGCGCCGCGGCGGAGCTGGGCGCCCGAAATCGGCAGCGGGCGATGGGGATAATCGCGGTCAGCACCCTCGGTCGAGTCTGGTTGATGGTCACCGCCGTCCTCCTTGTCGGCCTTGCCCAACGCCAGGCGGGTCTGGCCGGGGCGATCCTTCTCGCCGTACTGTTCACCATCTCCTTCATCGCCCAGGGCCTCGCCCACCTCTTTGAGCCAGCCGGGCAGGGGGCGGGATGAGCACTCGCACCAAGGTCGCGATTGGGTTTGGCGTCTACCTCGGGCTGGCGATTCTCTTGCTCTTGATCTTCGGCAACGCCGGCAAGGACCATGCCTTCCAGCCACAAAATGAGTTCAAACTCGAACCGTGGATCTCGATCCACCTCGGCAGCCTCGACCTCAGCATCAACAAGGCGGTCTTTTACCTGCTTTTGGCGAGCGCCCTGACGATCCTCACGATGGTCTGGATCGCGCGCCGCATGCACCAAAAGCCCAACCGGGTGCAGACCGCGGTCGAGGTCGCCTATGACATGACCAAAAACAACATCACCGGCGGCAACCTCGACGCGGCGATGGCCGCCCGCTGGTTTCCCTTCCTCGCCGCGCTCTTCTTTTGGATCTGGTTTTCGAACATGATCGGTTTCTTGCCGCTGCCGACCAACACCGAGCACGAGATCACGGTATTCGGCCTCCAGATCCCGGCCTTTGCGATCTATGCGGCCACCGCCAACCTCTCGGTGCCACTTGCCCTCACCCTGGTGGTCTGGGGCTCCTACCACTTTGAAGGGATCCGGGCCAAAGGGCTGATCCCCTATTTCAAGAGCTGGCTTCCCCCCGGCCTTGAGGAGATGAATCCGTTTGGCAAGGCCTTCATCTTCGTGATCGAGGCGATCTCGCATTTCGCCCGCCTGATCTCGCTCTCGGTTCGACTCTTCGCCAACATCTTGGCCGGTCACCTTTTGCTTCTGTTCATGGGAGGCGGCCTCGCGGTCTTGCTCGGGATCGCCGCGCTCGGCGCGCTGACCTTTCCCCTCGCCTTCTTCTTCTTCGTCTTGGAGGTCGGCCTGATCGCGACTTTGCAGGCCTTTATCTTCTCGACCCTGACCGCCATCTACCTCGGCGGAGCAACCTCCGCCAGCCACTAGAAAAGGAGCGCTGTTTAATGGATCTGTCCCCAATCGCCGCGGTTAGCAATGAAGGCGTGGAAGTCGCCGGCAAGGCGATCGCCCTCGGCGTCGGCGCAGGCCTCGGCTCGATCGGCGCCGGCATCGGCATCGGCTTCATCTTCGGCAAGGAGATCGAGTCGGTTGCCCGCCAGCCGGAGATGAAAGACGAGCTGCAGAGCATCCGCTGGCTCGGTTTCGCCCTCACCGAGGCGGTCGCCTTCTACACCTTCATCTTCGGCCTGATCGCCTTCTTCCTCTAGGTCGATGAGCAGCCGAGGTCAAGATCAGATTGCGCCCCAGCGCGGCGACAGCGTCGCCGCGGAGGCATAGGCGTGGCGCCGTCGAGCTTCATTTCCGCGCTCCCCCTTGGCGCCCAAGGCGGCGGCAGCTTCCTGGTCTCCCCGGGCCTTGGCCTGATGATCTGGACGCTGGTTTTATTTCTCTTCACGATGTGGGTATTGAGCAAGCTCGCCTTCCCGAAAATCCAGGAGGCACTTGACAAGCGGGCAAAGACGATCGCTGAGTCAATTGATGACGCCAAACGCCAAAGCGGCGAAGCGGAGCAGCTGCTCGCCGAGTACCGCGGTCGCCTCGCCGAGGCGCGCGAGCAGGCCGATGAGATCATGGCGCGGGCGCGCAAGGCTGGGGAGACGGCGACCGCCGAGGCGACCGCCGCCGGCAAGCAAAGGCGCGAGGAACTGGTCGAGGCCGCAAGGAGTGACATCGAGGCCGAGACGCGTCGCTCCTTGGAGCAGATCCGGCGGGAGGTAGCCGATCTGACCGTCTTGGCGACCGAGAAGGTGACTCGCAAATCACTCAACGCCGAGGATCAGAGGCGCCTGGTTGAGGACGCCCTCAGCGAGGTCGACTTCTCGGCCCTCTCGGGGTCGGAGAACTAGCCGATGCCCGAAGCATCTCGGGTATATGCGGAGGCGCTTTTTGAGGTTGCCGTCGATCGCGGCAAGCTGGACGCGATCCGCGAGCAGCTTGGCCAGTTTGCCGACGCCCTTCACTCTGAGCGCGAGCTGGCGGTCTTTTTCTTCAGTCCTTACTTCTCCTCGACCGAGAAGGGGGCGGCCCTGGAGCGGACTCTGAGCGGCGCCGAGGCCGAGCTGATCAATTTCTTTGAGCTTTTGATCGACAAGCATCGGATGCCCGAAATATTCGCCGTGCGGCGACGGTTTGAGGAATTGTGGAAGCGCGAGAACCGAGAGATTGAGGTGACCGTGACCAGCGCGGTTGCGCTCGATCCCGCGATCGTCGAGCGAATCGGCGAGGAGATCGCGCGCCAGACCGACCACCGGGTCGAGTTGGCGAGCAGGGTCGAGGCCGACATCCTCGGCGGCGTCGTCTTGCAGGTCGGGAACATGGTCCTCGACGCGAGCATCCGAGCTCGCCTGGAGAAACTTCGAACCAGCGTCGCCAAAGCGGCCTAAGGAGGCAGAGAGCAAACCGATGGAGATCAAGCCAGACGAGATCGCGAGCATCCTGCGTGAGCGAATCGAGGGCCTGGAGACCGACTCCGCCGACCTCTCGGAGGTGGGCACGGTGCTCTCGGTGGCCGATGGGATCGCCCGCATCCACGGCCTCGAGAACTGCATGGCGCTGGAGATGCTCGAGTTGCCCCACGGCGTCACCGGACTTGCCCTCAACCTCGAGGCCGACAACGTCGGGTCGGTGCTCTTTGGCGAGTGGGAGAAGATCGTCGAGGGCGATACGGTCAAGCGCACCGGGCACCTGCTCCGCATCCCGGTCGGCGAGGAGCTGCTCGGACGCCTCGTCGATCCGCTCGGGCGCCCGCTCGATGATCGCGGTGAGATCGCCACCAAGGAGACCCGCCCGGCCGAGTTCAAAGCCCCCGGCGTGGTCCAGCGCCAGCCGGTCACCGAACCGGTGCAGACCGGGTTGATGTCGATCGACGGGATGATCCCGATCGGTCGGGGTCAGCGAGAGCTGATCATCGGCGACCGCCAGACCGGCAAGACGGCGATCGCGATCGACACGATCATCAATAACCGCGACAAGGACATGGTCTGCATCTACGTCGCGATCGGCCAGCGGATGTCAACCGTCGTGCAGCTCAAAGAGGTGCTGGAGGAAAACGGGGCGATGAAAAACACGATCATCGTCGCCGCTCCCGCCGATGAGGCGGCCCCGATCAAGTTCATCGCTCCCTACGCGGGTTGTGCGATGGGAGAGCACTTCCTCTACAACGGGCGGGCCGCGCTTTGCGTCTATGACGATCTCACCAAACACGCCTACGCCTACCGCCAGATGTCGCTGCTGCTGCGTCGCCCGCCCGGGCGCGAGGCATATCCCGGCGATGTCTTCTACCTGCACTCGCGGCTGCTGGAGCGGGCGGTGAAGCTAAACGATGAGCTCGGTGGCGGCTCGCTGACCGCGCTGCCGATCATCGAGACCCAGGCCAGTGACGTCTCCGCCTATATCCCGACCAACGTGATCTCGATCACCGACGGTCAGATTTTCCTCGAGTCAGACCTCTTTTACTCGGGTGTGCGCCCGGCGATCAACGTCGGCATCTCGGTTTCGCGGGTCGGTGGCAACGCGCAGACAAAGGCGATGAAGAAGGTGGCCGGCAAACTGCGCCTCGATCTATCTCAGTACCGCGACCTGGAGGCGTTTGCCCAGTTTGGCTCTGAGCTTGACCCCGAGACCCAAAAAGCGCTTGCCCGCGGCGAGCGCCTGGTCGAGCTGCTCAAGCAAAAGGAGCGCGAGCCACTCGGGGTCGCCGATCAGGTGGCGGCGATCTATGCGGGGACCGGTGGCTCCCTCGATCGAATCAAGACCGAGCGGGTGGCGGAGTTTCTCGCCGACCTGCGTAGCCGCCTGCACGCCGAGCAGGCGGAGCTGCTGGCCCGGATCGCGGAGACCGGGCTGCTTCCCGAGGAGGACGAGGCCGCCCTCGGGACCGCGATCGAAGGGATCCTCGATGATTTCGGGGCCGACTTTGACGAGCACGGCGATCCGCTCGAGGAGGGCGAGTCTGACCGAGCGCAGCGCGCCCAGCCCGAGCCGAGCCCGGCGCCTGAGGTCGAGGATGCCAAGGAGGCGGCTCCGGCCTAGGCGCAGATGGCGACGCAAAAGGAAGTCAAGAACCGCATCGCCTCGATCAAGAACATCAACAAGATCACGCGGGCGATGGAGATGGTCGCCGCCGCGCGCCTGCGCCGGGCCGAGCAGCGGATCGCCGCCCTGCGCCCCTACGCCCAGGCGATGCGCAAGCTGACCCGTCGCGCCGCCGAGCAGGCGGGCGGAATTCCGCGGGTGCCGGTGCTCGCCGAGCGCGAGCAGGTGCGAAACGTCGGCGTCGTTTTGATCAGCGGCGACCGTGGCCTCGCCGGCGCCTTCAACACCAACATCATTCGCGAGGGGATGCGACTGCGCCGTGAACTCGCCGAGCAAGACGCGGAGGTCTCCTACTCGGCGGTCGGGCGAAAGGGCGTCTCGGCGCTTCACTTCCGCAAACAGGATCTGCATAGCTCCTACGTCGGATTCACCGATCGACCCGCCTTCGCCAACGCCCGAGAGATCGGCGAGGAGCTGACCGCTCGCTACGTCGATCAGGAACTAGACCGAGTGGAGCTTGTCTATAACCGCTACGTCTCCCCGCTGACCCAGCACGTCTGGACCCAGACCCTGCTGCCGCTGCAGCGGGCCGAGGTGATCGGCGAGGGCGCCGTGGAGGAGGAAGACGTCGAGGCAGAGACCGAGGCCGAGCGGGCCCAGAGTCGATCGCTTTGGATCTATGAGCCCGAACCCGAGGAGCTTTTGGCCAAGCTGATTCCCGAGTACGTCAACATCTCCGTCTACCGCGCACTGTTGGAGTCCGCGGCGTCTGAGCTGGGGGCACGGATGACCGCAATGCGCAACGCCGCCGAGAATGCGGAGACGATGATGGAAGATCTGACCCTGGAAATGAACAGGGTCCGCCAGGCCGAGATCACGCAGGAGATCTTGGAGGTGGTCGCCGGCGCCGAGGCGCTCGGATAGGCCGAGACCATAGAAAAGGAACCCATGACTGAGAGCAACAACGCAAGCAACGTAGGAGAAGTCGAGCAGGTAACCGGCGTCGTCGTCGATGCGATTTTCCCCGAGCAGCTGCCGGGGATCTACTCGGCGGTCAAGATCGAGATGGCCGGCGACGCCGATCGCGAGGCGAGCGAGCTGATCTGTGAGGTCCAACAGCACCTCGGCGATAACCGGGTGCGCACGGTCGCGATGGATGCCACCGACGGTCTGCAGCGCGGCGACAAGGTGATCGACACCGGCGGACCGATCACGGTCCCGGTCGGCGACGCCACCCTGGGACGGATTTTCAACCTGCTCGGGGAGCCGATCGATCAGGGCGAGCCGCTCGAGGCGGGGGAGCGCTGGCCGATCCATCGTCCAGCTCCGGAGGTCTCCGATCTGACCCCGACGCAGGAGATCCTTGAGACCGGGATCAAGGTGATTGACCTGCTTGCGCCCTACGCCAAGGGCGGCAAGGTCGGTCTCTTCGGCGGGGCCGGGGTCGGCAAGACGGTGCTGATCCAGGAGCTGATCCGAAACATCGCCGAGGAGCACGAAGGTCTGTCGGCCTTCTGCGGCGTCGGTGAGCGCTCTCGCGAGGGAAATGACCTCTGGCTCGAGATGAAAGAGTCGGGCGTGATCGACAAGACGATGCTCGTCTTCGGGCAGATGAATGAGCCGCCCGGAGCACGCCTTCGCGTCGCCCTATCGGGCCTCACGATGGCCGAATATTACCGCGAGCAAGGCGGCCAGGACGTGCTGCTTTTCATCGACAACATCTTCCGCTTCGTGCAGGCGGGCTCGGAGGTCTCGGCACTTTTGGGACGGATGCCCTCGGCGGTCGGATATCAGCCGACGCTGGAGACCGAGATGGGTGAACTGCAGGAGCGAATCACCTCGACCGAGCGCGGCTCGGTGACCTCGGTGCAGGCGATCTACGTCCCCGCCGATGACCTCACCGACCCCGCGCCGGCGTCCGTTTTCGCCCACCTAAACGCGACCACCACGCTCTCGCGGGCGATCTCTGAGAAGGGGATCTACCCGGCGGTGGATCCGCTCGATTCAACCTCGACGATCCTCAAGCCCGACATCCTCGGCGAGGAGCACTACCGCACCGCAACCGAGGTCCAGCAGGTGGCCCAGCGCTACAAGGAGCTGCAAGACATCATCTCGATCCTCGGCATCGATGAGCTCTCCGATGAGGACAAGCAGACCGTCTCACGGGCGCGCAAGATCGAGCGCTTCCTCTCCCAGCCGTTCTTCGTCGCCGAGCAGTTCACCGGGCGCAGCGGAGAGTACGTGCCGGTGGCCGAGACGGTGCGCGGCTTCCGCGAGATCCTCGACGGCGTCCACGACGATCTCTCCGAGGGTGCCTTCTACATGAAGGGTGGCATCGACCAGGTGACCGAGGATGCGACAGCCAGCGCGCGGGTCTAGTTCGGCTCGAGTCGGTGCCGCGATGGTCCTGACCCTTCCCCGAGGCCCAGTGCAGAGCGCTCGATGAGCGCCGAGCACATGCTCGAGGTCGAGGTCCTGACGCCCGAGGGTGAGGTCTACAGCGGCGAGGTGCGCCAGCTCTCGACCCGGACCGAGGTCGGTGAGATCGGCATTCTCGCCAACCACGCGCCGCTGCTGGCGGCGCTGCGCCCGACCGAGCTGCGCCTGCGGTTGAGCGATTCTGAGGTCAAACGCTACGCGCAGGCACACGGCTGGCTGCAGGTCTTTGGCAATCGAGCCCGACTCCTGGTCGAGGAGGCGATAGATCCCGCCAAGCTTGACCCGGCGGGGCTTCGCGAGCAGTTGGCCGAGGCCGAGCAGCGACTCGCCGATTCCGAGCAGGGAAGCGCCGCGCAGGCTCGAGCGCGCAAGGACCGCGAGAGGGCGAAGGCCTTCCTCGCGATTGCGAAGGGATGAGCGAGGAGCTCGTAGTTCTCGCCAAGCGGTTGATCAGCTATCAGACCTCTGAGCCCGAGGCGGTCTCAGAGGCGGCGGGCTTCGTCAAGGGTTGGCTGGAGGCACGGGGAATCCAGGCCGCCCGCGATGAGGTGCGCGGGCTGGCGGTGATCCGCGCCGAGGTCGGCCCCAGCGATGCGCCGACCGTCGTCTTGCATGGCCACCTCGATGTGGTGCCAGGACGGCCGGGACAGTTTGACCCGCGCCTAGATGGCGATCGCCTCTACGGGCGCGGCGCCTATGACATGAAGGGGGCGCTGGCGGCGATGCTCTTGTGCACCGAGGCGCTGCGCGACCAAGATCAGGTCCGAGTGCGCCTGGGAATCGTCGGAGATGAGGAGTCTGAGGAGGCCGCTGAACGGGGCAGCGATCACCTCGTCGATAGCGGCTTCACCGGTGACTTCGCGATCACCGGCGAGCCGACTGACCTCCACATCGGGGTTGAGGCAAAGGGGGTGCTGGCGCTGCGCCTGCAGGTCGGTGGAACCGCGGCCCACGGCGCCACCCCGTGGTTGGGCGAGAACGCGGTGCTAAATGCGCTCGACGTCTTTCGCAGCATCGAGTCGCTGCCCTTTGCCCGCCACAGTTCCGAGCTCTTTGACCGGCCTTCGATCAACCTGGGACGGATCTGGGGTGGTGACGCGCTCAACAAGGTGCCCGACCTATGCGTGATCGATGTCGATATTCGCTACCTCCCCGATCAGGACCCCGCCGCCGTCCTTGAGCAGGTGCGTGCCCTGCCGGGGGTCACGGTGGCGCCACTGTTCAGGCGGCCGCCGGCAAGCGTCGATCGCGACTCAGCCATGGTCCGGGCGCTGGCGGAGGCCGCCAGCGCCCACCATGAGGGCGAGCCGATGAGCGTCGGGCGCGACGGTGCCTCCGACGCGGTTTCCTTCCTGCGGGTTGGAGTCCCCGCGGTTGAGTTCGGGCCCAGCGGAGAAGGCCACCATGGCCCCGAGGAGTGGGTCTCGGTCGCCTCGCTGCAGGCCTACCGCCAAACACTTGAGTCCTTTTTGCGCTCGCTGCCGGCTCGGCTGGGGCGCTAGCAACGCGATGGGAAAGGTGGCCAAGCGCCGGGTCGGGGGAGACGGCGGTGCCCGCGTGGCGGGTTGGGGCCGAAGTCATGATCTACTTCGGGATGCGGGGGTTGCGGGACTTTTCAAAAGTCACCGATCCCGCTGGGGGCCAAGGGCCCCGAAGCGCCCGACCTGCCCCGACCCAATCCAATTGCTCAGGCTCAAGATGATCGCCTCAAAGCCCAACCAAGACAACCTCCCAAGGTCGGGATTTGATCGGGGCGGCTCGGAGCCTCGGCGGATCGCCGCGGCGCCGAGCCCGGCGAGTCCGAGAGACGCCTATGCACCCCGAAGGTGCACACGATGAGCGAGCGCGAGCCGATCGGCGTGATCGGGGTTGGCTGGGTCGGTTTGGTGACGGCCGCCTGCTTCGCCGAGCTCGGTCACCCGGTGATCGCTCGCGACATCGTTGCCGCCAAGGTCGAGGCTCTTTCGCGGGCGCAGACCACGATCCATGAGCCCGACCTCGATCAGCTGCTGCTTGCAAACGCCGAGCGCCTGCGATTTACCACCGAGATCGGCGATGTTTTGGAGGCAGCCCGGATCCTCTTCGTCTGCGTCGATACCCCGCCCACCTACTCCGGCGACGCCGATCTCTCGCGGGTGCGCTCGGTGGTCGAGGAGCTGGGTGGGGGCGGACACCACGTGCTGGTAATGAAGAGCACCGTGCCGGCCGGCACCGGTGAGGCGATTCGTCGCGAACTGGGGGACGCCGCCTACGTCTCCTGCCCCGAGTTCCTCAAGGAGGGCTCCGCGGTTACAGACTTCATGCACCCTGACCGGGTGGTGATCGGCGCCGATCGCGGCGATCGGGAGGCCGCCGAGGGGGTGGCCGATATCTATGCGCCGCTGGGGGCAGAGATCGTCCACACCGACCTCGCCAGCGCCGAGATGATCAAGCTCGCCTCCAATGCGTTCCTGGCGACCAAGATCTCCTTCATCAATGAGATCGCCAACGTCTGTGAGGAGGTCGGCGCCGACGTCGATGAGGTCGCTCGCGGGATGGGCCTCGATCAGCGCATCGGGCACTCCTTCCTGCGCGCCGGAATCGGCTACGGGGGCTCCTGCTTCCCCAAGGACGTCAGCGCCCTGAAGATGCTTGCCGGCAACAGTGGCTATCACTTCCAGCTGCTGAACGCGGTGATCGAGGTCAATGAGCTGCAAAAGCGCCGGGTGGTGGGCAAGCTGCAAAAGCACCTCGGTTCCTTGCTCGGCAAGCGGGTGGCGCTGCTGGGACTGGCGTTTAAGCCCGAGACCGATGACATGCGCGAGGCATCGAGCCTGGTGCTCGCGGCGCGTCTGCAGGGAGAGGGCGCCGAGGTGGTTGCCTATGACCCGATCGCCGCCGGGCGCGCCCGGGAACTGCTCGCCTCGGTGCGCTTTCACGACTCGGCCCTGGCCGCCCTGGAGGGAGCCGACGCCGCGGTTTTGGTCACCGAGTGGCCCGAGTTTCGGACGCTTAAGTGGGGGGCGGCGGCGGCGGCGATGGCCCGACCGCTCTTGATCGACGGGCGCAACTACCTTGACCCAGAGACGCTCACCGCGGCGGGTTTTGAGTATGAGGGAATCGGCCGTGGAGGCCGAGCGGAGCCCGTATCGGCAGCCTGAATGCAGGCGATCGTCTTAGTCGGCGGGGAAGGCAGGCGCCTGCGGCCGCTGACCCTGACCGTGCCCAAGCCGGCGCTGACCCTCGTCGACCGACCCTTTCTCGCCTACATGATCGAGTGGCTGGCGTCCCACGGGGTGAGCGACGTGGTGCTCGCCTGCGGCTTCTTGCCTAGCGTCTTGCGCGAGCAGCTTGGCGAGGGCGAGCGCGGCGGCGTGCGGATTCGCTACGTCACCGAGCCCGAGCCGCTCGGTACCGCCGGGGCGATCGGCTTCGCCGCGGCGGCGATCGGGCCCAGCCTTGAGGACCGCTTCCTGGCGCTTAACGGCGACGTCCTCACCGACCTCGACCTGAGCGCCCTGCTGCGGGCCCACGCCGAGCGCGGCGCGCGGGCAACCCTCGCCCTGCATCCGGTCCAGGACGCCTCGGCCTACGGCTTGGTCAATACCGGGATCGGGGGAGAGGTGTCGGCTTTTTTGGAGAAGACCGGCGAGGCTGCGCCGGGGGAAATCAACGCCGGGATGTACGTCTTGGAGCGCTCGGTTTTGAACCTGATCCCCCCCGGACGGGCGGTCTCGATCGAGCGCGAGGTCTTCCCCCGGCTGATCGGCGAGGGCCTCCACGCGCTGCGCCTGGATGGCTACTGGGTGGACATCGGGACTCCCGATCGCTACCTGCAGGCAACCTGGGACATCCTCGAGGGCCGGGTGGCGACCAGGGTTCGCGCCGACGCTGCGGGGCTCCTGATCGATCCCGGGGCGAGCGTTGCCCGAAGCGCCACGATCGGACCCCGCGCGGTGCTCGCCGCCGGCTGCCGGGTCGAGGAGGGGGCCGAGGTCCGCGACTCCGTCGTGCTCGGGGGGTGCACGATCGGTGACGGGGCGAAGGTGATCGGCTCGATCCTCTCTCCCGGGGTGCAGGTGGCCCCCGGGGCGGCGCTGCGCGGCGCGGTGATCGCTCGGGATGAAAGAGTTGCGGCGAAAGCCTGATGCTCGACGACATCCTCGCCATTCCCGATCACCTCCGCGACGCCCTCTGGCGGGTTCAATCGGCCCGCCTTGGCGCCGAGCAGGCGGCGGGCCTGGCGGTCTGTGGGATGGGCGGTTCGGCGATCGGCGCCGACCTCGCCGCAGCGGTGCTGGGCGAGCGCCTGAGCGGGCCGCTGCTGACGATCAGGGGCTACCGGCTGCCCTCCTGGATGGGGCCGGAGTGGACGGTTTTGTGCTCGAGCTACTCGGGGGAAACCGAGGAGACGCTGGCCTGCTTTGAGGCCGCAGGTGAGCTCGGCGCGCGGCGGATCGTGACCTGCACCGGGGGCCGCCTGGCCGCCGCCGCCCGCGAGGCGGGGGTCTCGGTGATCGGCCTGCCGGGGATCCTCCAGCCTCGGGCGGCCGTCGCCTACATGTTGACGATCGCCTGTGAGGTCGGCTCCCTGGCCGGGGTGGCGCCGGGGATCGAGGCAGAGATCGATGCCGCCGCCGGCTTCTTGGAGACCCAGCGCGGCGCCCTGCAGGAGCGTGCAGAGGAGATCGCCGCCAGCCTTGGCGCCTCGATCCCGATCATCTACGGTGCCGATCTGAGTGCCCCGGTCGCGCGTCGCTGGAAGACGCAGGTCAATGAGAACGCCAAGCTTCCCGCCTTTTTCTCAGAGCTCCCCGAGGCCGATCACAACGAGCTATGTGGCTGGGACGGCGCCGCCGTGAGCGGGCCGGGTTTCTCTGCGGTCTTCCTTGAAGATCTCGACCAGGGCCCCCGCGAGCGGCGCAGATTCGAGCTCACCGCCGCCGCAATCGAGGCCGCGGCGAGTCGCTCGCTGCGGGTCAAAAGCGAGGGCGAGAGCCGGGTCGCGCGGCTTCTCTGGACCACCATGCTTGGCGATCTCGTCTCGCTGAGGCTCGCCGAGGCCCATGGCGCCGACCCGGTGGCGGTCGAGGCAATCGAGCGTTTCAAGCTTGCCTTGGGGCGCCCGGGCTAGCTCCTCCGTATTCTTGCCGGGTCCCGACCCCACGAAAGGAATCGATGGCAACCGCCGCCACCAACTACGACATCGCCGACCTCGCGCTCGCCGAGGCGGGCCAAAAGCGGATCGAGTGGGCAGATCGCCAGATGCCGGTGCTGACCCAGATCCGCCAGCGCTTTGAGGCAGAGAAGCCGCTGCAGGGGATCCGCATGGCCTGCTGCCTGCACGTCACCACCGAGACCGCGAACCTGGTTCGCACCCTGATGGCGGGCGGCGCTGAGGTTGCCCTTTGTGCTTCCAATCCGCTCTCCACCCAGGATGAGACGGCGGCTGCCCTGGTCGATCGCTACGGGGCTGAGGTCCACGCGATCAACGGCGAGGACAACGAGACCTACTACCGCCACATCAAGACCGCCGTTGACAAGCATCCCCAGATCACGATGGATGACGGCGCCGATGTGATCAGCGTCCTTCACGGTGAGCGCCCCGAGCAGCTCTCTGAGGTCTTCGGCGGTACCGAGGAGACGACGACCGGGGTGATCCGGCTGAAGGCGCTTGAGGCCGAGGGCAAGCTCGGCTTTCCGATCATCGCCGTCAACGACGCCGACACCAAGCATTTCTTTGACAACCGCTACGGCACCGGACAGTCGACCCTCGATGGCGTGATCCGAGCCACCAACGTGCTGATCGCCGGTCTCAAGGTCGTCGTCATCGGCTACGGCTGGTGCGGCAAGGGAGTCGCGATGCGGGCCAAGGGCCACGGTGCCCACGTGATCGTTTGTGAGGTCGATCCGCTGCGGGCGCTGGAGGCGGTGATGGACGGCTTCGATGTGATGCCTGGGATCGAGGCCGCCGCCGAGGGGGACGTCTTCATCTCGGTCACCGGCAACCGCGATGCGATCGCCGGTGAGATGTTCGGGCAGATGAAGCGCGGCGCGATCGTCTGTAACTCCGGGCACTTTGACGTCGAGATCAATAAGGGCGATCTCGAAGCGCTGACCGAGTCGACCTTTGAAGCGCGGCCGCTGGTTGAGGGCCACCGTCTAAAGAACGGCCGCGAGGTCTTCCTGCTCGCCGAGGGACGCCTGGTCAACCTCGCCACCGCCGAGGGCCATCCGGCGGCGGTGATGGATATGAGCTTCGCCAACCAGGCGCTTGCCGCCGAGTACGTCGCCAAAAACCACGATTCGATGCAGGTCCGGGTGCACTCGGTTCCGCGCGAGATCGATCACGAGATTGCCCGCCTCAAGTTGGAGTCAAAGGGCGTAGAGATCGATCAGCTGACCGAGATCCAGTCCAAGTACCTGGCCTCGTGGGATCAGGGGACCTAGGCAAAGAGGCGGTTCCCGCCGCCGTCCGGAGCGTCCCTTTGAGGCGCCCCGGACCCGGTCCCCGAATCCGGCGCCGACGCCCGCGAGGGGAGGGGTGATGAGGGCGATGGTCTTGGCCGCGGGGCTTGGGACGCGGCTGCGCCCGATCACCAATCAGATGCCCAAGCCGATGGTGCCGGTCCTCAACCGCCCGGTGATGGAGCACATCGTGAGGCTCCTGGCCCGCCACGGCTTCACCGAGACGATCGCCAACCTGCACTGGTTTCCGGAGCTGGTCCAGGCGCATTTCGGCGATGGCTCGGGCTTTGGGATCAAGCTCTCCTACAGTTGTGAGGAGCACCTGCTGGGGACCTCGGGTGGGGTGCGAAAGGCGGCGGATTTTCTCGGTGACTCCTTCCTGGTGATCTCCGGTGACGCCCTCACCGACATCGATCTGGGCGCGATGGCAGCCTTCCACCAAGCCCATCGAGCGATCGCCACATTGGCGACCAGGCGGGTCAAAGACACCAGCCAGTTCGGGGTGGCGATCACCGGGGCAGACGGACGCATCCAGGGCTTTCAGGAGAAGCCCGATCCGGCCGAGGCGCTTTCTGACCTCGCCAACTGCGGGATCTACATGTTTCGCTCCGAGATCTTTGACTTCTTCCCCGCGGCGGGGAGCAGCCTGGCCGCCGGCCCAGCCGATGCGCCCGGTTTTGCCGATTGGGCGATGGACGTCTTCCCGGCGCTTTTGGAGAGCGACGTGCCCTTTTACTCCCACGAGGTCGATGCCTACTGGAATGACATCGGCAACCTCGATGAGTTGCGCCAGGGAAACCTCGATGCGCTTGAGGGCAGGCTCAAGCTCGATCCCGGCACCCCCCAGATCGCCGCGGGGGTGCGCTCGGCGAGCCCGATCGGCGATGCCGAGCTCAGCGGGCCGGTCCTGATCGGCGCCGGGGTCAAGCTCGGAGCGGGGGTGCGTATCGAGGGTCCGGCGATCCTCGGCGACCGGGCTCGGATCGGCGCCGGGGCTGAGATTCGAGACGCGCTTCTTCTGCCCGACACCGAGCTCGCCGCGGGGGCGCTTCTGATCGGCGGGATCGCCGGTCATCTGTCCGCCCCCTAGCGACACCGAGCGGCCGCCCTTGCAATTGCCCTTGTCTAGTGCCCCTTGGGAGCGTAGGATCGGTCCACATACCCGAAGGAGGCAGCATGCGAATCGATGTCAGAGGTCGCAACGTCGCAGTTACCGATGAGCTTCGGGGACACGTGCTGAAGCGGTTTGCCAGGGTCGGAATGCAGGTCTCTGAGCTGGCCATCCTAGACGTCGAGATCTCTGAAGAGCGCAACCCTTCGATCGCCGATCGCCAGGTTGCCGAGGCGACCCTGCAGCTAAAAGGCGTCACCCTGCGCGCTCGAGAGGCCTCGCCGGAGATGGCTCACACGATCCATGAGCTCGCCGAGGACATTCGGCGCCAGGTCAAGCGACACCGTGAACTGCGGCGCAAGCGCACCCGAACTCGGCGCGCGGTCGGCCGCATGCGCCGTAGCACTGCTTGAGTCCCGCCCACCGCTAACCTTGAGCCATGCCTGCTGCAAGGGACATGGTGACGCGCGCGCTGCGAGTTGGCGAGGGGCGCAAATTCAAGACTTATGAGAAGCGCGCCGAGGCGATCAACCGGATTGAGCCCGAGATGGAAGTGCTCGGGGAGGCGGAGATGCGGGCGGAGGCCGACTCGCTGCGCGAGCGTGCCCGCAACGGTGAGTCCTTAGACCAGCTTTTGCCGGAGGCCTTCGCGCTGACCCGCGAGGCCTCGCGGCGGGCGCTTGGCCAGCGCCACTACGACGTGCAGCTGATTGGCGGGATGGTGCTGCACGACGGGGCGATCGCCGAGATGCGGACCGGCGAGGGCAAGACCCTGACCGCGACCCTCGCCGTCTTCCTCAACACGCTGGCCGGTGACAGCGTCCACCTGGTCACCGTCAATGACTACCTGGCCCGCCGCGACGCCGAATGGATGAAACCGATCTATGACGCGCTCGGGGTCAGCGTCGCCTCGATCCAGGAGGGCGATGACCACGCCACCCGCCAGCAGAAGTATGCCTGCGATGTCACCTACGGCACCAACTCGGAGTTCGGCTTCGATTACCTGCGCGACAACATGGCCTCGGCGCTGGAGCACTGCGTCCAGCGCGGCCATCACTTTGCGATCGTCGATGAGGTCGACAACATCCTGATCGATGAGGCGCGGACCCCGCTGATCATCTCCGGCGCCCCCGAACAGGCGGCTCAGACCTATTACACCTTTGCCCGCCTGGCCAAGAAGCTGACCGGCGTCCCCGCCAAAGAAAAGCTCAAATCCCTGGGTGAGTCAAAGGACACTTCTGAGGTCGACTTCGATTACGAGTTCGACGAGAAGCACAAGACCGTGGCGCCGACCGAGCGCGGGGTCAAAAGCACCGAGGAATTTGTCGGCGTCGAGAATCTCTATCTCGGCGAGCACGGCACCCTGGTCAACCACCTGGTCCAGTCGCTGAAGGCCGAGTCCCTCTACAAACGCGACAAGGACTACGCGGTCGTCGACGGCGAGGTGATGATCATCGATGAGTTCACCGGCCGCATCCTGGAGGGACGGCGCTGGTCAGAGGGTCTGCACCAGGCGGTCGAGGCAAAGGAGGGGGTGGCGATTCGCGAGGAGAACCAAACCCTTGCCACGATCACCCTGCAGAACTACTTCCGCCTCTACGACAAGCTCTCGGGGATGACCGGTACCGCCCTCACCGAGGCGACCGAGTTCATGAAGATCTACAAAATTCCGGTGGTTGAGATCCCGACCAACCAGCCGATGGTCCGCGCCGATCACAACGACCAGATCTTCAAAACCAAAGACGGCAAGTGGAAGGCCGTCCTCGATGAGATCGCCGCCCGCCACCAGAAGGGACAGCCAATCCTGGTCGGCACCGTCTCGGTCGAGGTTTCAGAGATGATCTCGGCCGAGCTGAAGCGAAACGGAGTCGAACACGCGGTGCTAAACGCCAAACCCGAGCACGCCGAGCGAGAGGGGGAGCGGATCGCCCAGGCCGGACGCAAGGGGGCGGTGATGATCGCCACCAACATGGCCGGGCGCGGGGTTGACATCAAGCTCGGCGGCGACCCCGAGCAACTCGCCGTCCACGAGCTCAAAAAAGCGGGGAGCAACCCCGCTGCGGAGGGCTATGAGGCGATGCTCGAGGCTAAGGTCGCCGAGCTGGAGCCGCGTTGTGACGCCGAGGCCGAGGAGGTGCGCGAGCTGGGGGGCCTCTATATCTGCGGCACCGAGCGCCACGAGTCGCGCCGCATCGATAACCAGCTGCGCGGGCGTTCCGGCCGCCAGGGCGACCCCGGTGAGACGCGCTTTTACCTCTCCGCTGAAGATGATGTGATCCGCCTCTTCGCCGGTGACCGGATCTACAAAATCCTCGACCGGCTGGGGCCGGTCGACGATGACGGCGCCGAGATGCCGCTCGAGGCCAACATGCTGACAAAGACCGTTGAGAACGCTCAAAAGAAGGTCGAGGAGCAGAACTACCTGATCCGCAAACGGGTGCTCGAGTACGACGACGTGATGAACGAGCAACGCCGGGTTGTCTACAAATATCGGCGCGAGATCCTCGAGGGACGCGACATCTCTGAGACCGCCCGCGACGAAATGGAGGGGGTGATCGAGCGACTCGTCGATGAGTACACCCCGGGCGACATCCTCGAGGACTGGGACATGGCCGAGCTCGAGACCCAGCTGCGACAGATTTGGCCGGTCGGGATCGAGGTCGGCTCGGTGGCGCCGGAGTCAGTCGACCGCGAGCAGCTAAAGGACGACCTCGACGAGGACGCGATGAGCGCCTACGATGAGCGTGAGCGCCAGTTCGGCGAGGAGCTGATGCGCTACCTGGAGCGCTCGATCCTGCTGCAGGTGATCGACAACCGCTGGCGTGAGCACCTCTTTGACATGGATTACCTGCGGGAGGGGATCCACCTCCGAGGTTTTGCCCAGATCGACCCGCTGGTCGCCTACAAAAACGAGGGCTTTGCGATCTTTGAAGAGCTGATGCACTCGATCTGGGAGGAGTTCAGCAAACTGATCTTCCACGTCGAGGTGGAACTCGATCCGGCCCAAGCCCAGGAAGCATTCGGCGCCACCGGCGGCGACCAGGCGGTCTCGCTGGATTACTCCGGCGGCACCCTGGAAGGCCAGCCCTCCGCGCTTCAGGAGGTGGCGGCGGGATCGGTGGGTGCGATGGAGATGAGCGCGGCGGCGGCGGGAGCCGCCTCCGCCCCCAACGGGGCCAGCGAAGTGATCGAGACGGTGGTCAAGGACGAGCACGACAAAATCGGCCGCAACGACCCGTGCTGGTGCGGGTCGGGGAAAAAGTACAAGAAGTGCCACGGGGCCTAGACCCCGCCCGCGAGTTCATCCGCGCCTTCAACGAGGGCGACCTCGATGCCTTCGTCGCGGTGCTTGACCCCGAGGTCGAGATCCACTCGATGCGGGGGCTGCGAAAGGGCCGCGAGGCGGCACGGCTGTGGGCGACGCGGGCACCCGGTGGGGTGCAGCAGAGGATCGTCTTGGATCAGCTCTATGAGAACCACGAGCGGGTCGTCGCCCTGATCACCCGCGCCTGGCACTGGGCTGAGGACAACTCCCCCGCCGGTGAGGATCAGCTCGCCTGGCTCTTTCAGCTGCGCGGCGCCAGGGTGAGGAGCTGGCGGCCGTTTGAGGATCGCGCCGCGGCGCTGGTCGCGGGCGGTTTCACCCCCCACGCCGGCGGCGATTGACCTCACCCGCCGCCCAGTCGCCGGCGGCGACCGGGGTCAGCCCCGCTGGGGGCGGCGAAATGCAAAACTCTGACCGTGGCCGAGACCGCCTCAACCGAATCGGTACCGGCGCGGCTCGCCGAAATCCGCGAGCAGTTAAAGCTGCTAGCGGATTACCTTTGACCCCGCTTCACTGGCGCTTGAGGTGCGCGGCCGCGAGGAGGAGATGCAGCGGCCAGGTTTCTGGGATGACCAGGGCGCCGCGGCGGCCGTGGCCGCCGCACACGCCCGCGCGCAACGCAAACTGCAGACCTTCGCCGAGCTCGAAGCAGACGTCGCTGACCTCGGCGAGCTGGCGGAGATGGCGGCTGAGGATGAGGAGATGGCCGCCGAGCTGCTCGCCGGGCTGGCCGCGGTCGAGCGCCGCCTCGAGGCCCTCGAGGAGGCGCGGCTCTTCAGCGGTGAGTACGACGCCGGGGACGCGGTGGTCACCGTCCACGCCGGAGCAGGAGGTACCGATTCCCAGGATTGGGCCGAGATCTTGCTGCGCATGTATCTGCGCTGGGCCGAACGGCGCGGCTTCGCGATCGAGATGAAGGAGGCCTCAGCCGGAGAGGAGGCGGGCCTTAAGTCGGCGACCCTGATCGCTCGCGGTGAGTATGCCTACGGTCTCTTCGCCGCTGAGCGCGGCGTCCACCGGCTGGTCCGGATCTCCCCCTTTGACTCCTCCTCTCGGCGCCACACCAGCTTTGCCCAGGTCGACGTCGCGCCCCTGGTTGAGGCGGCGCCTGATCTCGAGATCGATGAGACGGAGCTGCGGATCGACACCTACAGGGCCTCCGGTGCCGGCGGACAGCACGTCAATAAGACCGACTCCGCGGTGCGGATCACCCACTTGCCCAGCGGCATCGTCGTGCAGTGCCAAAACGAGCGCTCCCAGACCCAAAACAAGGCGGTCGCGATGCAACTGCTGCGCTCAAAGCTAATCGAGCTGCAGGAGCGAAAGCGCGCCGAGGAGCTGGCCAGGGTGCGGGGAGAGGTAAAGGACGTCGCCTGGGGCTCGCAGATCCGCAGCTACGTCATGCACCCCTACACGATGGTCAAAGACCATCGCACCGAGCACGAGGTCGGGGACGTGGGGCGGGTCCTTGACGGTGACCTCGATGAGTTCATCCGCGACTACCTGAATAAGACCGCCGCCTAGATGAGGCGAGCGACCCCGGGCCAGCTGCGCTGGGGTCAGGGATCTTCGGCCGCGTGCGGCGCTGCGGCGAGCCAGCTGCTTTGGCCGCCGGATTCACTGTGCACGCTGAGCCGCTGGATCGCGTAATGGCTGCAGTAAGCGGGTGCTCCGGAGATCTCGAAATGGACGATGAAGTCCCGCGCGGCGGCGACCTTTTGCATCGCAGACTGGCTCAGGTGCTGACTTTGGTGAATCACTCCGGCCTCGGAGAGGTGCTCCTTGGCCTGGCCCAGCTGCAGCGCGCCCCTGCTGCCCTTCAGCCAGTAATCGAGGATCAGCGGAGAGGGAGCGTAGGAGGTGTAGCGGGCGCTGAGGCTGACCGTGTCGCGTGGCGGGGAGACGACGATCCGGACCTCGGCGCTGCGCAGGGTGCAGGCGAGCGGCGCCAGCGAGCTGGCTTTAGCTTCTTCTTCGCCTTCTTCTTCGAGTTCTTCCCCTTCCTCGCCTTCTTCTTCCCCTTCTTCGAGTTCTTCGATTTCAACCCGGGTGCCGCGCGGGGCGGAGATCAGCGCCGGCGGCCTCGGGTTGGCAGCCGCCGCGGGTGCGGGGATCTCCGCAGCGCAAAGAAGCGAGATCGCGAGTACGGAGCAGATCAGGCTGGCGAGTCGGGTCAGGTGGGGCCGGGGAGCGTGCTTGGCGTGCATCGAGTCTTGCATCGGTGCCGCAGCGGACCGGCTTTAGCGGACCCCCTCGATCCTGAGCAGCGCCTCCTTCATCGGCAGGCCGCCCCCGTAGCCGCCGAGCGCTCCGCCGCGGCGCAGGACGCGGTGGCAGGGGACGATGATCGGGATCGGGTTTGAGCCGAGCGCGGTGCCGGCGGCGCGCACCGCGCGCCGGTTGCCGGCGCTGCTCGCCATCTCGGTGTAGCTGCGGGTCTGACCGTAGGGAATCCGGGCCGTCGCCCGCAGAACCCGGCGGCGGAAGTCCTTGCTCAGCTGCCAATCAAGGGCCAGGTCGAACTCGCGCTGGCGTCCCTCGAAGTAGAGATCGAGCTGGCGGCGGACATCCTCAAAGGCGGCGGCGGACTCAAGCACGCGGGGGGAGATCCGCGCGACCAGATCCTCCAAAAGATCCTCTGCGCTTTGATTCGGGAGGCCGAGTCGCACCAGTCCGCGCTGGGTTTGAGCGAGCAGCAGCGGACCGAATGGAGAATCGACGTTGGTGTAGGCGACGTCGAGCAGGCCCTCGGCGGCGGCGCGCTCGCTGAGCGCTTTCAGCGCGGTTTTCATCTCAATTCCTTCCTCAGGGTCTTGACGGCCTCATGCAGACTGCGGCGGGCCGCCTCGGGTGAGCAACCCAGCGCCGCGGCAATCTCGGCGTGGGGCAGATCGCAGGCGTAGCGCAGCTCGACCGCGGCCCGCTGTTTGGGCGGCAGCGCGCCGACCATTGCCCAGATCTCACCGCTTGGCTCGGGCTCGGGGATCGCCGTCTCCTCCAGGGCGCCGACCGGCAGCGCCCGGCGGCCGCTGGCGCGGTGGTGATCGATCGCCTTGCGGTGGGCGATCGTCAAGAGCCAGCCGCGCAGGTTGCTCGCGTCCTTCAGCCGCGGGTAGGCGCGAAGGGCCGAGATGAAGGTCTCTTGGAAGCAATCCTCGGCGTCGTTTCGGCCGACCGCGCCGCGCAGCACCACCATCACGTCGGCGCCGTGGGCATCGATCAGGGTCTGAAACGGGGGCAGCTTGCTCACCACACGGATTAAACGCCCCAGGTCCGGAGAACGTGAGGCTGGCCCTCGGTCCGCTGGGATCAATGAGGCCCGAGGGCCAGAGGGCGGCGATCGTCTTGACTAGGGTGCGCAGATGGTGCGCCTTGAAGACTGGTCCAGGCCAGCCGGTGAGAGTCCGGTCCGGGTAAGCGCCGGAGCGCCCGGTAGCAGGCCCCAGCTCGTCGTCGAGAGACGGCGGGCTGAGGGGGCGTCAAGAGCCTCTTTGGAGGGAGCAAGCGCGCGGGCTGCGACTGCAGCCTCGTCACATCCACAATGGGGGAGCCGAGCCGCTCATTTCACGGCGAAGGCGATGTCCGCCAGTCCTGGTTCCGGATCGGGTACGGCGGGTCCCCTCGGGGTAGGGGAAGTTGCACGCGCGTAAAGTCTGGGCCGGGACAAGGTCAAGACCGGTAGAAACCGCACGGGAGTGGGGGACATCCGCGAGGTGATCGCGGAATTGAACCCGATCCTGCGCGGCTGGGGCAATTACTTTCGCACCGGCAACGCCGCCGACAAGTTCATCGAGATCGACCGTTACGCCGCGTGGCGGCTCAAGCGCCTGATGATCAAGCGCAAGGGCCGCAACCTCAAAGCGGGGCAGGCCGGGCGATGGACTCATACCTGGTTTCATGAGCTTGGACTGCATCAGCTCATGGGCACCATCCGCTACCCGAGGACCGCGTAGAGATGCCAGGAAGATCATCGGTAAGCCGTGTGCGGGAAAACCGCACGCACGGATTGAAAGGGGAATGGGGAGACGGGCCTTCACCGGCACCGCGCCCCTGACTACCAATGCCCGAGTCAGGTGAGAGCCTCGAACAGATCGTCTCCCGGGCGCTTGCAGAGGACCTTGGCAGCGGCGATGTGAGCACCGAGGTGAGCGTGCCCGAGGGGGCGGGGGCAAGGGCGAGGATCATCCAAAAACAAGCTGGCGTCGTCTTTGGCCTGGATCTGGTTGGGGAGGTGATGCGTCAATCCGGGGTCGAGCGGGTTGAGAATCTGGTGGCCGAGGGCCGCTGGTGCGATCGGCTGCCCGCCGAGGTCATCGTGGCGAGCGGTTCAGCGCCCGCCCTGCTCGCCGCGGAGCGCAGCGCGCTCAACTTCCTCGCCCATCTCTCCGGCGTCGCCACCCTCACCGCCCGCTACGTCGAGGCGATCAAGGGCAGCGGGGTCGCGATCCTCGACACCCGCAAGACTACGCCGGGGCTTCGCCGCCTGGAGAAGGCGGCGGTGGCGGCGGGGGGTGGGCGCAACCATCGGATGGGCCTCTATGACGCGATCTTGATCAAGGAGAATCACATCGCCCTCGCCGGCGGGCTCGCCAGGGCGATTCACCGAGCCCGCACCCTGCGCCCCGATCTGGCGGTCGAGGTCGAGTGCCGCAATCTCGATGAGGTTGCCTACGCGCTTGGCACCGGCGCCGATTGCCTGCTGCTTGACAACATGGACATCGCCTCGCTGACCAAGGCGGTCGAGCTGCGCGACGGCGCCGGTCGCTCCGGCGCGCCCTCCCTTGAGGCCTCTGGCGGAGTCGACCTCCAGGTGGTTGGGGAAATCGCCGCCACCGGGGTCGATTCGATCTCAGTTGGCGCCCTCACCCACTCCGCGCCGGCACTTGACTTCAGCATGTTGATCGAGCCCGCCTGAATCGCTACTTCAAAAGGCGCGAGAGCCTGCGATCCTTGAGCACCCGGCCGCCGGTTTGCTCGCTTGGGCAGTAGTTGATCTGGTGCTCGGCAAAGAAGACCGCCTCGATCTTGCTCGCGCAGCGAGGGCAGGGCTGGCCCTCGCGCCGGTGGACCGCAAGCGGCATCGGCAGCTTGTCTGGTAGCCGCTCTCCGAGAACCTCCTCGTAGTGCTCGATCGCCTCGCCGAGAACGCCGAGGGCATCGTGCAGACGGCCCACCTCCTCCTCGCTCAGCTCGGTTCCCCGCTTAAACGGTGAGAGCCGTGCCCGCCAAAGGATCTCATCCGCCCAGCAGCGCCCGATCCCCGCGATCGTGCGCTGATCGCGCAACAGGGGGTGCAGCTGGTGGGGCTGGGAGATGAGCGCTGCAAACTGCTCGATCCCAGGCGCGGGCCAGGCCTCGGGTCCGAGGCTGGCGACCATCTCCTGATCCTCCAGCGCCGCGCTCGCCACCAGCCTTGCCCAGGCTCGCTGCTTGGTTCCAAACTCGCGCAATCTCAGCTCCCGCCCGGCCCCAACTCCGATCAAAAGCCGCGAGGCCCGGTCTTTGGCCGAGGCGGGCCTCTCGAAGAGCCCCAGCCGCCCCGCCGACATCAGGTGGATCAGCAGGCTGAGATCGCCGAACTCGACCACCACCATCTTGCCCAGCCGCCTGACCCGGCTGAGTTTGCGATCGATGAGCTGATCCAGCGACGGCTCAAAGCTCTTCATCACGTTGATCCCGGGCGCCAGCGCCGACCCCACCCGCGCACCGGCGAGGGCGCTGTTCAGTCGCCGCGCGGTGATCTCGACCTCTGGCAGCTCGGGCATCAGCAAAGTCTGGCGCTAAGCGAGCACCGGCGTCGGGGCGGGGTTGGGGCACGAGGCGCCGCGGCGCTAGACTTAAGCGAAGTTCATTCGACTGGTTCAAGGCAACCGCCGGGCCAGCGAACATCAGGAAAGAAAGGGCTCATGCAGGAGCTCCCGACGATCCAACCCGAGATAGCGGAGACCCTCTCGCCCGCAGCGCTCAGCTCGCTGAGCGAGGAGGTCCGGGCGCTCGCGGCGGAGCGCAAGGCGCTGATCCTCGCCCACAACTACCAGCTGCCCGAGATCCAAGACGTGGCAGATCACTGCGGTGATTCACTCGGTCTCTCGCGCCTGGCGGCGGCCACCGAGGCCGAGTCGATCGCCTTTTGCGGGGTCCACTTCATGGCCGAGACCGCCTCGATCCTCTCACCCCAAAAGACGGTCCTGATCCCCGACCCCGATGCCGGCTGTTCGCTGGCGGAGGCGATCGACGCAGAGCAGCTGCGGAGGTGGAAGTCAGAGCATCCCGAGGCGCAGGTCGTGATGTACGTCAACACCTCGGCCGAGGTCAAGGCTGAGACCGACTACTGCTGCACCTCCTCAAATGCGGTCAAGGTGGTCGAACACATCTGGGCCAAGCACGGTCCGATGACCGAGATCCTCTTCGGCCCCGACATGTGGCTGGGCGCATTCGTCGAACGCGAGACCGGTTTGCTCGCTGATCGGGAGCGCCGGCATAGATTTCACGTCTGGGACGGCGAGTGCCATGTGCACGCCGGGATCCGACCCGCCGATATCGCCCAGACCCGGAGCGAGCATCCCGAGGCCGAGTTCCTGATCCACCCCGAGTGCGGCTGTTCAAGCCAGGCGATGGAGTACGTGGCCGCCGGTGATCTCGGGGCCGAGGGCGTCCACATGCTCTCCACCTCGGGGATGCTGAGCCACGTTGAAGCCAACCCGGAGGGCAGTTTCATCGTTGCCACCGAGACCGGGATGCTGCATCCGCTTCGCCGCGCGGCGCCGGGGGCCGACCTGATCGAGGCCAACCGGCTTGCCTCATGCAAGTACATGAAGATGATCACCCTGCCGAAGCTGCGCGACTGCTTGCGCGAGATGAAGTTCGAGGTCCGCGTCTCGGCAGAGCTCGCCGAGCGGGCCCGGGTTCCGATCGAGCGCATGGTGGCGATCGGGTAGGGCAGCTGGTCCGCGCAGGCCCGGGCTGGACCAATTACTAACATCTGCTAACAATTCGCTAGGATTTCGCGAACCTTTCCTGGGCGGGGTCTTGCGCGTCTTCGGGCGCAAAGGAGTCAACCTGTGATCGCAGAACAGAGCACGGCATGGCGAGAGCGAAGAAGAGATCAAAGCGAGATCAAGCACCGAGGCGACCGGGTCGAGCCCGGGCGCCGATCATCGAGCTGCGCGAGGCGACCAAGGTCTACCCCGGCGGGCATATGGCCTTGGACCGCATCTCCTTGGCGATTGACCGCGGCGAGTTCGTCTTCTTGGTCGGACCGACGGGATGCGGAAAGTCGACATTGATCAAGCTCTTGATCCGCGAGCTGACCACCACCGAGGGCAGCGTCAGCATCGCCGGGCGCAACATCGGGTCCCTGGCGCAGAAGAAAATTCCACAGCTTCGCCGAAACATCGGCACCGTCTTTCAGGACTTCAAGCTGCTTCCCGATCGCACCGTCTATGACAACGTCGCCTATGCGCTGCAGGTGATCGGGGCCAGCCGCGCCGAAATCCGCGAGCAGGTTCCCGAGACGCTGCGCCTGGTCGGACTGACGACCAAGCTGCACAGCTACCCCGACCAGCTCTCCGGCGGCGAGCAGCAGCGCGTCTCGATCGCCCGGGCCTTCGTCAACCACCCGCCGCTGCTGCTTGCAGATGAGCCGAGCGGCAACCTCGATCCGGTCACCTCGATCGGAGTGATGCAGCTGCTTTACCGGATCAACAAGACCGGCACCACGGTCTTGGTCGTCACCCACGACCGCGAGATGGTCGACAGCATGCGCCGCCGGGTGATCGAGCTCTACGAGGGCCGCGTCGTGCGCGATGAGGTCAGCGGCGGCTACACCGAGGAGTCAACGACTGAGTTCGGGCTGCGGATGCGGGCCGAGATGGGCGTCGGGCCCGAGGGCCAGACCAACGGCCACGGCAGCGAGTCGCTTTTCTGATGGGCAGGCTCCTCTTCTTCACCCAGGAGGCCTTTCGGGCCCTGCGCCGCAACGCGGCGCCGAGCGTGGCGGCGATCGTCACCACCGTCGTCACCGTGATCTTGCTCGGCGTCTTGATCCCGGTCTTGCAAACGACCGAAGCAAAGAGCAACCAGGTACGCAGTCAGCTCGACATCCAGGTTGCGATCTTTGACGGCTCCACCCCCTCCCAGATCGCAGCGCTGAAGACAAAGCTGGAGGCGATACCGCACGTTTCCACCGTCACCTTCATCAGCAAGGGCCAGGCCCTCGCCACCTTGAAGAGCCAGCTCAAGGACAAGACAATCGTCCAGCAGCTGCACACCAACCCGCTGCCCGCCAGCTTCGAAATCAAAGCTGACGATGCCTCCGATCTGGGTTCGATTCGGACCGCGATCATCCCCAATGCTGCCAACGGCAAGCCGCATCCGATCTCACCGATCGTGCAAAACATCTTTGACCGCCAGCAGGCGGCTGCCCAGATCGCGCAGGTGACGAGCGCGCTGAAGATTGTCCTGACCGTGATCACCGGGCTGCTGATCGCGGCCTCGCTGCTTCTTGTCGGCAATACGATCCGGCTCTCGATCTACACCCGCCGCCGCGAGGTAGAGGTGATGCGCCTGGTTGGCGCGACGCGCTGGTTCATCCGCTGGCCGTTCATGATCGAGGGCGTCGTCGTCGGCTTCAGCGGCGGACTTGTGGCCATACTGATCCTGTGGCTGGGCAAGATCACGATCGTCGATCCGCTCAGCAAGACCTTCTCCTTCCTCGCTGCCCAAAACAACAGCACCCTCTCCTTTCCGGCGCTCGTCGCGATTCTCTTTGCCGCCGCGGTGGTGGTCTCAGCAATCGGCTCGGGGGTCACGCTGCGCCGTTTCCTGAAGGTCTGAGGAACCGATGAGGTTGGCGCGGATCTCGGCGCTGATCGTTGCCGGAGTCCTCCTCCTCGGCGCCGGGATCTGGCTCGGCGGCCATCCGGCCAAGCTGCCCGGCTTCCTGCGCAGCCGCTTGGTCAACTCCTCCGCCGGCCTGAACTCCGAAGCGACGGAACTAATCCAAACCAACTACTACCGCCCGGTTGGTCAAACGGAGCTCAATAACGCCTCCCTTGGCGGGATGGTTCGCGAGCTTCGCCACCACTTTCACGACCGCTTCTCCGAATACTTCTCACCCAGCGCCCTGATCGGCTTCAACGAGGAGATCGACGGAAATTTCTCCGGGGTTGGACTCGGCGTCAGCCCTGCAAAACGCGGCCTTGGCGTGCTCCAGGTCTTTCCCGGTTCGCCGGCGGCGGGGGCCGGGATCAAGCCCGGCGAGGTGGTCGTCTCGGTAAATGGGCAGCCGATCGCCGGTCAAAGAAGTGAAGCGGCGATCGCAAAAATCAAGGGCCCAGAAGGAAGCCAGGTGACGATCGGAGTCGCCGATCCGCCGCGGCCCGGGGTGCGCCAGGTGAGGCTTATCCGCGCCAGGGTGCAGGTGCCGGTCACCACCACTCGGGTAAAGACCGTGGACGGGAAAAAGCTCGGCTACGTCAGCCTTTCCGCCTTCACCGAAGATGCTCGCGAAGCCGTGCGCCGGGCGGTGGAAAGGGTCGAGCGCAAGGGGGCAAAGGGGATCGTGCTCGACCTCCGAAACGACGGCGGTGGCCTGCTGCAAGAAGCGGTCCAGATCGCCAGCATCTTCTTGCCCAAGGGCAAGGTCGTGGTCTCGACCAGCTCGCGGACCCAGGGCAACGCCGTCTACCGGGCCCTCGGCGGCAATCTGGCCCCGCGCCCGGTGGTGCTTTTGATCAATCGCGAGACCGCCTCCTCGGCGGAGATCCTGACCGCCGCACTTGCCGATGATGCGCGATCCACCGTGGTCGGCACTCGTTCCTATGGCAAGGGCGTCTTTCAACAGGAGATCGGCCTCTCCAACGGCGGCGCACTGAAGCTGACCGTGGGCGAATACTTCACCCCCGACGGGGTCAACCTGGCCGGCAAGGGAATTCATCCCAACGTCTACGTACGCGATAACCCGCGAAGCAGGGTCGATGAGGCGCTGCAGCGCGCCTACTCGGTCCTGGCGCACCAGGTCCGCGGTTGAGCCCGCGCGCCCCACGCTCGCCCAAACGCGCGCGGGAGGCGGTTGAGGCCTTACTGGCCGAGCGCCTCGGGACCCGAGGCTTCGGGGCAGCACTTGAGCTTGAGGGCGCAGCCGCGGCGGAGCTGGCGGCGCGGGGCGGGGGGAGCGCCGCGACCTCACCGCGCTACCGACCTTCACCGTCGATCCCGCCAGCGCCCGGGATTTCGATGATGCGATCTCGGCTCAGCCCGAGCCCGGCGGAACCCGCATTTGGATCCATATCGCCGACGTCGCGGCCCACGTGCCGGCCGGCTCAGCCCTTGACCGAGAGGCCGAAAAGCGCGCCAACAGCACCTACGTGCCGGGCGCGGTGGAGCCGATGCTTCCCCATGCCCTGAGCAGCGGGGCCTGCAGCCTTACTCCCGGGGAGGAGCGCCTTGCCCTCAGCGCCGAGATCGAGATCGGGCCCAGCGGAGAAGCGGGCGCCGCCCGCTTCCAGCGAACCCGGATCCGCTCCGACGCACGGCTGGACTATGAGCAGCTCGACGCGATCTTCTCCGCTCGCGCGAAGCCACCGGCGGCGGTCGCCGAATCACTGGCGCTGGCCCGTCGGGTTGCCGCTGCACTGAGCGAGCGCCGCGGCGGCGCCAGCCTCGAGATCGAGTCCTCGGAGCCAGAGTTTCGATTTGACTCAAGCGGTGAGGTGCTCGGCGCCCACGCGGTTGCCCAGACCGAGTCCCACCGCCTGATCGAGCAGCTGATGATCCTCGCCAATGAAGAGGTGGCGCGGCTCTTGGAGCAAAAGCGGGTGGCGACGATCTACCGCGTTCACGCCCAGCCCGATCCGACCCGAATCGAGCAGATGATCGCTCAAATGGATGCCCTCGATCTGCCGACCCCGGCGCTTGGCGAGGGGATCTCGGCTCAGCAGGCGGGCATGCTTGCCGCCGAGGCGAGTCGCTTGGCGGCGCGAGAGGCTGCGCGACGTGGGCACGGCCGAGAGGCGTATACATCGCTTGTGCTGCGCTCCTTAAAGCAGGCCCACTACAGCGAGCTAAACAGTGGCCACGCCGGGCTCGGGAGTCCGGCCTATTGTCATTTCACCTCGCCGATCCGCCGCTATCCCGACCTCGTCGTTCACCGTGCCCTGCTCGCCTGCCTGGGCGAGGGGGAGCAGGCTCCGCGCCTTGCCCAGGTCCGGCAATTGGCGCTGCGCTGCTCTGAGCGCGAGCGCGAGTCGGCGCGGATCGAGCGCGACGGCGACGATATCTGCGCCGCCTATCTGCTCAAACGGGAGCTCGATCTGCGCGGCTCTGAGGTCGAGTTCAAGGGCGAGGTCTCGGGCGTGATCGAAGCCGGTGCATTCGTCTCCTTCGGCGGCGAGCTGGGCGACGTCTATGAGGGCTTTCTGCCCGCCCGCCGGATGCGCGGTGAGTACTTTCAGCTAAATCCAACCGAGACCGCGCTGATCGGGCGAAAAACCGGAGCCGCGGTGAGATTGGGGGATCCGATCGTGGTCGGAGTGGGGGGGATCCAGGCCGCTCGGGGCCGCGTCGATCTGGAGCCAACCGGTGGCTGAGAAGAAGCGCAAACCCGCCTCCGGCGATGTCGCCACCAACCGCCGCGCGCGACATAAATTCGAGTGGGTGGAAACGATGGAGGCGGGAATATCGCTGCTCGGATCTGAGGTCAAGTCGCTGCGCGGCGGCAAGGCCCAGATGAGCGATGCCTATGCGGTTGTCGATCACGGGGAGGTCTGGCTGCGCAACCTCCACATCCCTCCCTACGCACCGGCCAGCAACCAAAACCACGAGCCCGAGCGGGCCCGAAAGCTGCTCCTGCATCGAGCCGAGATCGAGCGGTTGATCGGCAAAACTGCGCAGAAAGGGCTGACCCTGATCCCCACCCGCATCTATTTCAAAGGACCGCGGGCAAAGGTCGAGCTGGCTCTGGCCCGGGGCAAGGAGGGCAGAGATCGGCGCCGCGAGATCGCCGATCGAGACGTGCGGCGAGAGGTCGAGCGCGAGTTCAAGGGGCGGATGAGGTGAGTCGGTGGTTGCGAATCTTTGGTGGGCTTTGCCCAAGCTGGCCTTTGGGCTTGCATGTGCCGGCTCACGTGAAAGGATTCAGACCAATGCGCATCCGCCTACTCTCACTTCCCGGCCTCGCCGTCTTCAGCCTGCTCGCCCTGCTCCTGCCCGCCCAGGCCGAGGCACAGTCCTTCCCCAACAAGGCGGGCAACTACGTCAGCGATCATGTCGAGTACTTCGTCGGTGCGCTGGTGGTGGCGATTTTGCTCCTCCTTCTTGTCGTCAGCATCACCCAGCGACGCAGCAAGGAGAAGGCAAAAAAACAGGTGACCCAGCCTTCCGTGTCCGGCCCACCCACGGGCTCCGGATCCCCAGCGCCAGCAGCCGCAGCGACCCCGCCGAGCGCCACCACCTCCCCCCAGGCAGGGGCGGCACCGCCCGCATCGATGCTGCCGCCCGCCCCGGCGCCGCCCCAAAGCGCCCAGGAGAAACGACGCAGGGCACGCGAGCAGCAGCGCGCGGCGCGCAATCAACAGCGACAGGGGCGCCAGGAAGAGGCCAAGCGCCGCAAGGAGGAGAGGGCAGCGCAAAGAGCGATGCGTCGCGGCAAGCCCGTCCCCCAGACTCAGGCCCAGTCCCAGCCCCAGGCATCACCTGCCGGTACGCCCGCACCCGGTCAGCTACCGCCTCCCGCCGCCCAAGCGCCCCCGCCCAAGGCCGCGCGTAAGGGCCGCTTCGGCCGCGGCGCGAGCGCGGCGGAGCGACGCAGGCAAAAGGAAGCCGCCCAGGCGGAGCGAAAGCTGGCCGCCGAACGAGCCGCCCATGAGCGTGAATTGCTCGCCCGGGGGGTCCAGCAAAGCGCGCCGGTGTCGCCGACCCCCCAGCCCCCCCAGCCGGGCGCGGTTGAGCCCTACGCACAACCTCCCTACCCGCCAGCGCCCGCGGCCCCGCTCGATCCGGCCATTGTTCAACAGCCGCCAGCGCCCGCGGCCCCGCCTTCACAGCCGCCGACCGCGCCCGAGGCGGTGCCGGTGGGGGGCGCCCCGGGTTCAGCTTCGCCCGCTGCCTACGATCCGGCCGTCGCGGAGGAAAGGGTGCGAGCCAAGGTCGGGGAGATCCAAGAGCAGGAGGAGCGGATCCGAGTCGAGGCCGACCGTCGCATCCAAGAAGCCGAACGCTTGCAGCGTGAGGCCGAGGACCGCGAGGCGCGGGCTCATTCCGGTCAGATCACCCAGAGCATGGATCCCCTGGCGCCGATGATGCAGCCCGGCGAGCGCGCAGAGAGGACCCCTTCTCCCCCCGCGCCGCCCGCCGATCTGCAGACCGCCGAGCAGCGCCTTCAGCAAGAGCATGTGGCGGTCGATCGTTCGATGGAGGAGGCGCAGGAGCGCCTGCGCCAGATGGCAGAGCGCACCAAAGCCGCCGAGCACCGCGCTGCCGAGGCCAAGCGCGTCGCCCAACTCAAAGCAGAGGAGACCGCACGCCAGGAGCGCCTCCAGGAGATGCAGGAAAATGTCGCGGCCGCCGAGGAGCGGGCGCGAGAGGCTGAGCGCCGTGCGGCCGAGGCTGAGCAGTCGGTGATTCTCTCGGTGCAAGGCGGGGGAGAGCCCCCCCAGCCAGCTCAGTTCTCCCCTCCCTCGGCGCCCTCGGCTCCGCAACCACCGCCACCGGACCCAGCCGCGCCGCCTTCAGCGCCTCTGTCGCCCGATCCAGCCCCCGCCTACCCACCACCGCCACCGGATTCCCCAGCGCCGCCGCCAGCTCCCGTCCCCCCCACGCCTCCATCGCCTGATCCGGCTCTCGCCTACCAACAACCAGCCCAAGCACCGCTGGCTTCCCCAGCGCCGCCGGCGCCCCAGGCTGTGCAACCGTCGCCACTTGACTCTGCAGCGCCGCCCGCGGCGCCTCCGCCGCCTGATCCAAGCGCCGCCTACCCGCCGCCACCCGCGACGCCCGAACCGCCTGCACCGACGCCGATCTCCCAGCCTCAGCCGCCGGCGCCCGCGGGCGAGCCCGGACCGGGAATGGTGATCGACCTCAATACCGTCAGCTTTGAGCAGCTTCGCGGCTTTGATCTCACCGTCACCCAGGCGACTCGGTTGCTCGCTCATCGCGAGCGCCTCGGCCGCTTCCAATCAGTTGACGACCTCGATCAGGTTGCCGGATTTCCCCCCGAGGTCCTTGCCGACTTAAAGCGCCGCTCCACCGTCTGAGCAAACCCCACCTTCCAGCCGGCCTCGGCAAGACTCCCGGCGCAAAACGCGCCGCTGGGTCCGAGGCCAACCACTACCGCATCGAATTCTCCCTCACTGATCCGCCCTCCCTGGTCGACACCGTACAATTGCAAGGCACACAGCATGGGGGCGACAGGCTTCGACGTGGTCGACCCGTGCGAACGGTTGCAGGTCGAGGTTGCCGGAGGCCTCGTGAAACACCGGCAAAAACCAATACGTGCGGACCATGAGTTCGCCCTCGCCGCTTAGTTAATAGCTAAGCGATGAGAGTCGGTCCTCCCTCGCCCGTGGGGAGGGGCACCGGCTTCAGAAAGCGGGCTCACCCGGGCGGATCGCCCCGTCCGCCAGGGGACATTTCAGAGGGCTCTGTCTCCCGTAGTGCCCGCCGGCGCGGACCCCGGGAGACGAGAACCAAGCGCCGGCTATACCTGTAGACACCATCGCACCACGACCGCGGATGTGGGTTCGAATCCCACCGCCTCCACTAAAAGAATCCCAATCGAGCCAAGCTCTCCCCTTCGGGGCCCCCCATGACGCGATCTGCGGTCACCGGCTTGGGCCGCCTGGATCCAGCTCATAGGCTGCAGGCTGGGATGGATCGCTACGTCGCCTTTCTGCGCGGGATGAACCTCGGCTCCCGTCGGTTAAAAAACGAGGAGCTCAGGTCCCACATCGAGGAGCTCGGCTTTCAACGGGTCGTCACCTTCCGCGCCAGCGGCAACCTGATCCTGAGCGCCGCCCGGGGGCGCCCGGACGCGATCGCGACCCGGATCGAAAAGGGGCTGAATCGAGCGCTCGGCTATCAGGTCCCGGTTGTGCTGCGCTCTGGCGCCGAGGTCTGTGAGATCGCCGCGCGGCTTCCCTTTGATCGGGACCTGATAGCCGCCTCCTCGGGAAAGCTTCAGGTAACCCTGTTGCGCGAGACGCCCCCGGCGCGGGCGCGAAAGCAGGTGCTGGGGATGGCCACCGATGCTGACCGGCTTGCGATCAGCGCGCGCGAGCTCTACTGGCTGCCAAGCGGCGGTGTCCTCGATTCGGCTCTAGATATCAAGGCGATCGCGGCCCTCCTCGGAGAGGCAACGATGCGCACCAAGGGGACGATCGATCAGCTCGTAGCCAAGCACTTCATCGAGGGAACCCCGAGCTAGCTGGCTTAAAAGACAATCGTGCGGTCGCCGTCGCGCAGGACCCGATCGTCGAGATGGGCTTTGAGCGCTCGGGCGAGGACGAGCCGCTCGACGTCGCGGCCGATCCGCTGCAGGTCCTTGACCTCATCGCGGTGGCTGACCCGGGTCACGTCCTGATCGATGATCGGGCCGCCGTCGAGCTCCTCGGTGACGTAGTGGGCGGTCGCACCGATCAGCTTGACGCCGCGCTCGTGGGCGCGGCGGTAGGGGTCCGCGCCGACGAAGGCGGGGAGAAAGCTGTGGTGGATATTGATCGCAGGGGCCCCCAGCTCGCGCAGGAACCCAGCTGAGAGGATCTGCATGTAGCGGGCCAAGACGAGCAGGTCGACACCGCTCAGCAGTTCAAGCGCCTTGCGCTCGGCATCCGCTGAGGAGCCGGCCGCGACCGGGAGATGGTGAAAGGGGAGACCGAGCGAGCTGACCTGTTCGCGGTGCTCGGAATGGTTGGAGATCACCATCACGATCTCGGCCTCGAGCTCACCGCTGCGCCAGCGCCAGAGTAGATCGGAGAGGCAATGATCTTCGCGTGAGACCATGATCGCCAACCGCTTGCGCTGATCGGCCTCCGAAAAGCGGTACTCCATCTGCAGCGGAGCGCCGACCTCCTGCGCGAAGCGGCGCTGCAGCTGTTCTCGCTCGGCGGCGGGAACCGGGTCAAAAACCATCCGCATAAAAAACCGTCCCTCGGCCGAGGAGTGTTGGTCGGCATCGACAATGTTGAGTCCGGCCTCGGCGAGGAAGCCGCTGACCGCGGCGATCAGCCCGGGCTGATCGGGGCAGGCGAGGAGCAGTCGCGATGTGGATTGCGGATCGATCGAGCAATCATCGCGCCCGGCGCCAAACGGTGCGCGATCAGGCGCCGATCGAATGAGGATCGCGGCCGCGGGAGCCGCCGTCCCCGGGGCGAAACTGGGCCGCCAACCCTGCACGATCGGCTGCACCGCCCCGGTCCGCGGCGGCGATCCGTGCCTGCACTCGTGCTGAATGCCACTTTCAACCGGCGCTGTGTGACGGCGGTCACGCTTATACCTTTAGTGTATAATGGTCTCATGGAGACAAGAGAGAAGGAAGTCATCCGTATCGCGCTCCTCGCTGGCGACGAGGGAGTTGTCCGAGATACGGCCTTTGAAGGCTGCGATATCAAGGGTCCAGCGGTCCTCGCTCTGATTGAAGGCATTGTCTTTGAGCACAACCGACTCGACGGAAACGAGGATGCCCTGCTTTGGGAGATTGGAGCCGACCGTCCCTCCATCATCGGTGCAGTCGGCATCCAGAACTGCCGCTTCACCGGCTGTCACTTTATGAATGTCGGGATTGCTGGCCCGCGCAACGTTATTGACCAATTTCGGGGCTGACAAAGATGCCTCCTGTAGATAGAAAAAATCCAAAACGCTCCAAATCTTCGACCTCGGACTATTCGCTCATGGAGTACATGCAGCGGTTTCCCGACGATGACGCCTGCCTAGATTTCCTGTGGCGGACTCGATTCTCTGAGGACGGCATCCATGCCGATTGCCCGAAGTGCAAGCGCAAGCACCATCCGTTCAAGCGCTATGAAACAAAGCAGCGACGCGGTGGCTCATGGACTTGCACCGGATGCGGGCACCATCTTTCGGTGACGGCTGGGACCATCTTTGCCAAGTCCTCAACTTCGCTACATCTCTGGTTCTACGCGATGTATCTGATCGCAAGCACTCGCTGCGGCATATCTGCCAAGCAGCTAGAGCGAGAGCTTGGAGTGACCTACAAGACCGCCTGGCGCATGTTCAACAAGATTCGCAATGACTTGATGACCGACGAGGACGACGAGCCGCTAACCGGAAAAGTTGAGGTTGACGAGACATCGTGGGGCGGCAAACCGCGCCGCAAGATGAACTATTCCGATGCCGCTCGTCATCGCGAGGCGAAGGCGACCGTCCTAGGCATGATCGAGCGCCAGGGCCGTGTCCGCTTGCGAGTGATTCCCTCGCGGCGAGGCGAGCCGTTAAGTGAAGCCGTGCGAACGCATGTGAATCCGTCCGCGTTCCTGCTCACTGACGATTGGGTTGCCTACAAACCGCTACGGCGCGAGTATGACTGGGCCGTCATCAACCATTCGGCAGGCTCCTACGTGGAGGGAGACATCCACACGAACACGATTGAGGGCTTCATTGGCAACCTCAAGACTGGGATGCGGGGCGCCTACAAGCACGTATCGGACACATGGCTTCAGTCTTACCTAGACGAGTATGCGTGGCGACACAATGCGCGGCGCGAGGGCTCAGCGCTGTTTGAGCAGTTGCTTAGACGGGCGGCGAAGGCGCAGCCCCCGTCGTAGTGTTAGGGACGTTTCAAAATGCTGTGATTGCAGTGATTCCGCAATACGATGGTTTCCCCGTCCCAATGCCAAGAAACGCGATTTTTCATGTCAACGTAAGCCTCAAAGACCTTCGGATTCTTGGGTCCGTTAATCGGATGAGTTTGGAGACTCGGGTGACGAGGATTTTCCCCCAGTCGCTGTACGGTCTCTAGGATCGAGGCGCGCAGCACGACGGGCTTCTTTTGCAGATCTCTCTTGAACCGTTTCTCGGTTCGGAGGGGCGGCATTCAGTCGTCGGCAAGCAAGTACTTGATCGCGTCAGACGGATCGTCGAAGGTCTTGTAATCCCCCGCCTTAAGGTTGGCCAGCGTCTCCGCCTCATCCCGCTGCCATTTACTAGACCAGTAATACGCCTGATCGGTCGGGATGAACAGGGGAGCGATGCGCTCAGCACCACCGCCGGGACCGCTGACAATTACACGTGAAGGCTCCAGGGCATCGGAGGAAATGCCCTTCCACCTGAAAATCGGTTCGTTGCTGGTGATCGTTTTAGTCATTTCGGGTCTTCACTTCCAAGCGCTTTCAGCATTGCTTTGTGCTGTTTGCGAGCATTTTGCAGTCCTTGAATCAGGCCGTCAAGGCCCTGTGGCGAGAGAGCCACACGGGCAATTGGGCTCACTGGAAGATAGCCCACCGTCCGAAGGCGCTCCAACTCCTCCTCGGATTCAATAGCTGGCGGAACCTGGGAGCCGAGATTGAGGAAGATCGCGTTCTGGCCGAAGGTAATCGCAAAGGTATTCGCAAAATGGACCGGAAGGTCATCGGCGCCAATCCATGCGGGCTGAATTTCTAGGGGGTCGGGCATAGACATTTCTCCTCGTCAGCGGGCAGCCGCAGCTTTAGCGCGGTCACAAAGGCAGCATACGGGAGCAGCGCGGGCGCGGTTGCGGCGTTTAGGTTCCGGATTTCGCTGCGCGCTTCAGAAGATCCTCAATCTCTTTCCGTTTCGGCACTGGAATCTCGATCGGTTTCCCCCGCTTAGGGGTTGTTTTCTGAGTTTTTGGGGCTTTGTGATCCAAGTTTTTCCTGCAATTAGCGGAGGGGCCGGGAGAAATCTCCATCCGTGCACGCCTGGATAGGGGCAAATCCGCCGCTGCGGCCCATTCAATTGAGGAGTGGCCTAGCCCGGTCCCCTCCCCGTTACGCCAAATACGAGTGAAGTGCGGGGAAGGGGCCGGGACGTAGGGCTCGGGGCTTCAGCCAATACAAAGCCCCCTCCGAGTCCAACGTGAGCAGTAGCGACGCTCCTAGGCCATTCTCCTTTCCGGAAAGGATTCCTCCGAACCGGCCGTCAAAGGCAGCCACGCTGTAAAGGCTGCTTGACAGATCCTACGCCCCTATCGGACGGAAGCGGGTCTAAAACTGGGCTGCTTGCCATGCATGCCTGAGTTTATACACAGAAGGTATAAGCGTGACGGCGGTCACACTTATCCCATGAGAGTATGTAGACTGCAAAAAGCATGGCAAGCAGCCAATTCCCCTGCAAACGACGAATCTTGGCTTGAACAGGCCGAGGCCGAAGCTGAGATTGAGGACGACTGGGAGCGCGATTTCGGCGAGGATTAGTCGTCGGGATCGTGCCAGGGAGTCTCCGCGTAGCGGCCCTCCCTGAGCACTTCGTGCTTCCGAAAGCGGAAGATGTCTCGCACCCTCACCGACTTTCCCTCAAAGCGCTTCAGGGGGTGGATGCCAAAGCAAAGCCATGCAAACTCGACCACATAGGTATCGAGATAGATCAGATCCTCTGCAAGTGCGTCTATCTCGGCAACGGGGCGAATGATCTCCACCCAGGCGCCAGCCTTGCGGCCGGGCTTTGTTCGTCTAAGGCGCGGGTCGTCAAACGCGCTTGAGCCAACTTCCCTATCGCCGTGCGCAAAGTCATTGCGGTCCTTGATTGCGTCGCCAACCTCTTTCTTAAGGCGGATTGCGACCTGCTTCTCTTCGTCGTCAAGCTCCGTTTTGCGTTCGCAGATGGCAAAAAAGGAGTTCGTAATCTGCGAGGCAAAAGCCTCTCCCAGCGCCAGTTTGGCAATCATTGGGTCGTTTTCCTCGCTCCCTAGCGCGAGTTCGATCCCTTCCCGCATGTCACTAATGAGCATCGAGAACTCAACGACATATCGACCGATTGCGCGATGGGCCTCGTCCCTCTTTCCGATATCCATGACCATCGCTACCCTCTCTCTAATGGCCGAGAACCCCAAGCCTATGCAGAAAACGACCCCCAAAGGCATCAACCCGAAAACGGGCAAGCCCTATAAGCCGGTTGAGATTCCGCCACTAAAGCGCGGGACGTTTGACGCGGTGCTGGATCGGGCGGCGAAGCCCCCTAAATAGCCGGATATGGTGCGCTTTCTGCGCACCATCGTCTACATCGACGGTTTCAATCTTTATTACGGCGCTTGTCGAGCGCGTGGGCGGCGCTGGCTGGATCTAGGCGTGACCAGCCCCCCTTCATGGGTCCACTTGATCTAACCCCTAGCACCGTCCACTCCGAATGAGAATGCAGCTAGCTGGATTGTTTCGGATGGAGTTCCTCGAACTCCATTGGGGTGAGCATATTGAGCGAGCTGTGGCGCCGGCGGTTGTTGTGGAAGGACTCGATGTACTCGAAGATCGCGTTGGCGAGCTCGACCCTCGTCTTCCATCCTCGGCGGTTGAGCAGCTCGACCTGCATCCGGCCCCAGAATGACTCCATCATCGCGTTGTCCAGGGCGGTCCCGGTGCGACCAACCGACGGCATCAGCTTCGCCTCCTTGACGCGCTGGGTGAAGACCCAAGATGTGAATTGGGTGCCACGATCGCTATGGATCACGGTGCGATCGGGGTCGCGGCCTGCGATCGCCATCCCGAGCGCGTTGGTGACCAGGGCGGCCGTCTGGGTCGAGTCGATCGACCAGCCGACGATCTTGCGGCTGAAGGCATCGAGCACCGCGCAGCAGAAGACCTTTCCTTCTCTGGTCGGGTGCTCGGTTATATCGGTCACCCAGAGCTTGTTGGGGCCGTCCTCGGAGAAGTCACGGCAAACGAGGTCGGCTGCCACGAACGCCCCGGGGAGACCCCGCCTGCCCGTCGATGGCTTGGGCAAGCCCTTGCGGCCCTGCTCGCGCATGATCGAGTAGACGAGCTTGCGGTTGGCGATTACGCCGTGGCCAAGCCGCAGCTCCGCCGCCACTCTGACGTAGCCGTAGGTCCCGAAGGAGTCGCTGTGGATCTTTGCCACCAACGGCCCAAGCCATGCCCGCCTCAGCTCGCGCTGGTTCGGCGGCCTCTTGCGCCAGTGGGTGTAGCTACTGCGGTTGACTCCGAGTGCGCGGCATGTCTCTCGCTCGCTGAATCCCTGCCCGGTCAGGCACCTGATCACCGGGTAGAGCCTTTTGGGCGAATCTTTTGTTGCTCGTCGAAGATCGCCGCCGCCTTGCGGATCAGCTCGAGTTCGTGCTCGAGCTCGCGGACCCGCTTCCTTGCAGCGCAGAGCTCGGTGTTCTGGGAGCTGGTGGCGCCGGGTTTCTCGCCGTGGTCTATGCGGTCCTGGTCGAGCCAGCGGTGGATGGTGGCGCCAGCCACTCCGTACTCGGCGCTAAGCCCTGAGACGGACCTTCCCGACCTCGCCAGGGCGATGATTCGCTCGCGGAACTCCGGGGGGTACTGCCTGGGCATTGGACTCCTTCGGTAGGGCTGGAGTCTCATGCATCGTGGCCCAGTCTGCGGGGGTTAGATCACTGTTAGATCGAAAAGTATCGGGCTCGCCTTGGAATCTCACTTGAAGGCTGTGAGGCGCAAATCCGAATGATTTAGAGCCCTGATGGCACCACGGCTGTCTGGGCCTTTCAACCCAGGTGGCTGGCCCAGACTGCGAACCTGGCAGGGCAGCACGGACCGTTACAAGCTGGGTTCGCGGGAGCCATAGTCAGCGATAACCAGGAGGGGCGCCACCTGAGCGCCCCTCCATCCTGACCATCGAATCGCGCCTGCCTAAGATCCTTCCGCGGCGCATTCGGTCAAGCCGATTTTCACTGCAAGTGCGTGGCTCGACGCAAAGAGACCTTTCGTCTGTAGCAGGGACGGCTTTGCCTTCACTTCGTTAAGAGTGGCCTGGGCCGTTTTGACGAGTTCTTTTTGGGTGGCTTCATATTCAGCCGGAGCCCGCAGCGCAGCGACTCCAGCGATCTGGGTTTGGATGTTGGGGATCTGCGAACTCGTCGCATATTGTTCGATTTGAGCCTTTGAAGGGTTATTTCCAAGGGCTTTACCCTCTTTTTCGCCGACCATATTTCCCGTTTTGCAGATGGCATTGCCACGGGTGGCAAATTCAGCCTTTGTCAATGCCGCCGTTGTTGCTGTCGTCGTGCTGCTGCTGCTGCTTCCACAGCCCGCCACCAACAGGCCGGCGAAGAGAAGGGCGCCAACTGAAGCTGCGCCCAAAATTCTGCGATACATGAATACCTCCGTTCGTTGACCGGTTACGCAGCGACCCTATGCGTCCTTCGGTATCGAGAGGCGCCTGAGAGCCACGGAGAGCCCTTTCACCGCGAATGCGCCCAATCCCCCCGCCCGAGAACTCCAAGCCCCTTAGGACGCCGCATATGCGAACGTCTGTTCGTGGGTGGGATTAGCTTCCGTGCCCCAGCTTGATCGCGTCACGCAGCCAGTCGTGCTCGGTGCCAGGATCGAGGTCAGCGAGGAACTGTGCGTGCGAGCTATCCCAGCTTTCTCTTGAATGGGCGCCCGCACTTGCAACGACTGCCTGCCCCTGAGTCTTTCACTGCAAACTCGTCTGCTCGCGCGCGCAGTCCTTCTACTAGTGCTCTCTCAACGCCGGGGCTTGCGGCGGCTGCGACGGTCCGGGCTGAATGCTCATACCCCTTGACAGCCATTGGAGCGCCCTCGGGAAGGCCACTATGCCGTCGCTGGCCGGCTAGCCTCTCCTGGGTTCCTGAAGCCTTGGTCCGCTGGCAGTCAACGCACAGCTCCCACAGCGCAGAGACATCGGAGCCGCAGCTTTTGCATCGGGCGCGACGTCCTTCCAGGCAGTCTCGGCCAAGCATGCCCGGCGAGGACTGACTGAGTGGGCTCTCACATGACGAACATAGCGTTGGTTTCAAAGACTGTTTCGATGCGCGGACCATGAGTTGCTCCTATGTCTTGACACAGGTGTCGCCTCTGTGGTGAAACCGGACACCGCCCCCTACTTCGCAGGCACCTGCACGGTTGCGGGTATCCATCTCATCTCGTCCGGCGGTAGCAGATGTGCGTCGCCAGTGGGGAATGGAGGACCTCGTCGGGCTCGAAATCGAACTCGGCGACGCCGTCGAATATCCCCTCGCCGGACCCGAGTAAAACGGGGACGATGTCGAGCCAGAGCTCGTCGATGACGCCCGCCAGCAGCGCTTGGCGGACGGTCGAGGCGCCGCCCGCGATGTCTACGCCGTCTGCGCCGGCAGTCTCGCGGGCCTGGGCATAGGCGGCGTCGAAGCCATCGGTGACGAAGTGAAACGTCGTCCCGCCCTCCATCTCGATCGGCGCGTGAGTGTGATGGGTTAGGACGAACACGGGCGCGTGGTAGGGCGGCTCGGGCCCCCACCAGCCCGACCACTCCTCGTCCCACTCGCCGCGGATCGGGCCAAACATGTTGCGGCCCATGACGTAGGCGCCGCGGGGGCGCAGCAAACGACGCTCGGCGGTGGCGTCCGCCTCGTTCGCGCGCTCGTCGCCAAGGTGCCAGCCGTGAAGCTCGCGGCCCCGCTTGCCGAGCGGGTCTTCGCGGCTTTGATCCGGCCCGGCGACGAAGCCGTCGAGGGAGATCGACATGTGGCAGGTGGTGTCGGCCATTATTCTCCTCCAAAGTGATTGTGATTTGCAAGCGGTGGCGGGCGGGCGGAACCGTATCAGAGTAGTTGCAGCTTGCAAGTACCATGGAGGACATGGCTATGCCCCCTGCGGGCGAACCGCGCTCCGGGTGTCCGATCAACGCGACGATCGAGGTGATCGGCGACCGCTGGTCGCTCCTCGTCTTGCGCGACGTGATGTTCGGCAACCGCCGCCACTTCCGCGAGCTGCAGAAGCGCTCGGAGGAGGGAATTGCCTCAAACATCCTGGCGGACCGGCTGCGGCGCCTCGTCGCCGGCGGCCTGCTCACCCGAGAGGATGTCGGCCGCGGCCGGCGGGCGACCTACAGCCTCACCGAGGCGGCCATCGAGCTCGTGCCAGTGATGGCAGCGCTCGGATCCTGGGGGCTCCGCCATCGGCCAACGACGGCCACGCTCCGCGTGCGGGCAGAGCTGCTGGCCGACGGCGGCCCCGAGCTGTGGGCGGATTTCATGGACGAGCTGCGCGCCGAGCACCTCGGCGCACCGTCCCCGCCGGACGACCGCTCACTGGCCACCGAGCGCCTTGCCGCCGCCTACGCCGAGGCTGTCGCCGCCGAGGTGACCTGAGCCGGTGGCCCGCTTGACCTCCGCCTCGCGCGCCGACGGGCGCGCCGCACTCATCCGCCGACTCTCGACCGCTCAGCTCGTCAGTTCACCACCTCTGCACACGGCCACTACCCAACACCAGGTTGCCCCCGTCCTGACGGGAGTCTCGATGCTGCATCCTGTTCAAGTCTGCGAACCCATCCCTTCCCGCGATCTCACGGCAGCCCAGGGTTGCCGTGGCAATGACAACAATCAGCGCTAGCATCGACGGGCGCTTGCAGAGCCACGCTACGAACACCATTTTACGGAACCGTCGCGCTGCGCCCATAGCTTTTGAGTCGAGATCAATGGCGTTCAATTGAAGCCGAGTCTTTCGTATCGGCGCCTGCTAGCGCAAGGCGCCGAGCGCCTCTATGCGATCGGGCGCACAACTCAATCCTGCGCCCAATAGAGCAGAAATGGACCGGAATCAGCCTAGTCTGCGGTGCGTTGGAAGGGCTGCTGAGCGACCCGCGGACCGCTCTGCAAAGCTGGAAGCCGGGCGCTCATTGTTGAGTCCGTCTCACGCTTGCCATGCGCTCAATTCGGAGGAGGGTCGTGCAGGATGAGTCCTTCGGCTTCAGCTTGGTCGGAAGGGATGAGCGCATTCGTGCCCTGCATTTGAACAATCACCGACCTCATATCCGAAAAGTCGATCAGAGACGCCCAGTTCTGGAGGCGTTCGCCAACTTTTAGGAGTGGTGCCGGGTTCTCCCGGTGGCTCATGGTCCGCAATGCCCCCAGATAGTCGGGCCGAAAGGCCAGCGGGATCAGAAGGCGACACTCACCTGCAGCGCTGAGCTCCGCACTCGCTAGTGCCCTGGCGGCACGCCCATTTCCGTCTGCAAACGGATGGACCTCGGCGAGCGAGAATAGTGCGAAGATCGCTCGGGCAAATCCTGGCGCGAGAGTCGCATAGAAGCGCCAGGCCTCGCGCAGGGTTCCCTCGACCATCTCAGGGGAAACGAAAAGGGTGCCGCCAGCGCGATTGGCGACTGTCTTGTATTGGCCTGGGTTGACCTCAGGTCGACCTCTAAGGATGCGCCGATTGAGTTCGATCGCAATGTTGATGAAGTCATCCGCGCTAACGGGCACGCGGGCGCGCATATTCGGATCGGTGAAAACTTCGAAAGTTCCGAGAATGTCGTGCGCGTCGGCTGGACGCTCTGGTGGGATCGCGCCCTCAAAAATTATCTCCCGGGCCTCCTCGAGGTCGAACTCGGTTCCCTCAATGAAGTTTGAGAAATAGGACTCAAAGAAGGCGAAGACGCGGTTTGGATCTGGCTTCTCGGCCACTCGTGGGGCAAGGTGACCAGAGAGAACACCGTGAAGGCGCTCGAAGAGGACAAGACGATTGGAGTCATATGGGGTACGAGCGTTCCGGGCTCGAGCCGCGTCGGTCTCCAGGGCAGTCTCGCCTGTACCAAGCAAAGAGGCGATCAGATCGTCGAGCCGCTGTTGCTCGCTTTGGAGGTCGAGTTCGGGTGCAATCTGTCGGGCCTCGTCGCGGATCCGCAGCAACTCCTTCTCGCCAGCGCTGCGCGCGATCCGCTCAAGCCATTCCTCGATCTCTTCCTGATTCAGGGTGCGAGCCACCCCGCTCCGCGCCCTCGATGGTCGCATGTTGTCTAGCGCAGTGCGGGCCTGGCTACTGCGGTACAAGGAACCGAATGGCATATCTCCGGAAAGCGGGCCGGGGCCTGGCCGGGGACGGAGGATGAGACCGGGGAGTTCTTTCATCCCCAGACGGCGATTGGCGCCAGCGTCGAGGAAGAGGGAGCCCTCCTCAGCAGGGTGACCGTCAATAGCCGATCGATCGACGATCACCGCATTTGGAAGATAAAGGGGGACAACGTCGAACCATTGGCGGCGGATCAACTGCTCGGCAGGCTCGTCTATGTTTGTGGTGTAGAGGCCGCGGGCGAGACGGCGCAGCTCACCTCTTGCCGTAGCCCGGCTGACTGCAGCGTGCTCGCGGGAGCGAAAGATCTCTGGTAGATCAGGCGAATGAAAGGCGTGTTTAGGCGGGCTCACCAGTCTGAGTTTGTCAGAAAACCAGAGTTAAGGGCCGAAAATTGAGAGAAAATCCGTTTTAAGTCCCAGTAAGGCTTAGAAGGACAGACTTAAGCCATCGTGTATCGCGGGCTGTCCTGGAATCAGTCAAACCACTTGTCCTCCCGGCACGAGCAGACCGATCTCGGTTTCGTCCCGTTGTAAGACGACGGTTCTGCCCGCAAATCTCCAGGCTGACGCCCGCTTGACAGGTCTCTCCCTGTCCATGAGAATCGACTTTCGATGGGGGTATCACGCAGTTGGCGAGCGTCGTGCTCCGGTCGCCGGAGGACTGTCATCGGGATCAGCGCTGGCCTGATCCTGTTTTCCTCGTGCCTAGCACCGGGCGCCGCCCGCGCGATCGTTCCCGCGAGCTACTCGGTCAAGCCATTGACGGGCGCGAACGTGCTGTGCGTCCAGACGGTGGGCGCTCTTAACAATCAGGGCTACGTGGTCGGGACCGCCGCCTTTGCCGGCAAGCCCGCCGAACAGAGCAACGAGTACGCGTTCGTATGGCACAACGGCACGTTTACGCAGCTGCCGACTTCGCCCTCTTTCGCCCCCTGGGGCGGCGAGAGCACATGTCAGAAACAGACGCCGAACACTGAGGCTTACAGCATCACCGGAAAAGGGGCGATCCTTGGCGCCGAAGTCTACGCTGGCGAAGGTGGGCTCGAGACCTCCAGGCCGCTGTTGTGGGCGAGCCCGAGCTCTGAGCCGACTGCGATCACGCTGTCGGGTTGCCCCACAGGCGCCTCGGTCGGCGCGATGAACGAATCGGGTGAGATGGTCGGGACCCTCGACTTCGAAGTCGAACATGAACACGCGCAGAAAGTCGGCCCGATCTGTCCAAAAACGTTTGGTGAAGGCGGCCAGGCCGCCTTCACGCTGGCCGCGAGCGGCGCCAGCCCGAAGCTTTTGTTCCCGATGCTCGGCGAAACCTTCTGTGACAGCGGCTACGGCGAAGCAATTAACTCCGCCGGCGACGTCCTCATCACGGAAAAAGGCTCGTGCGCCGGCGAAGGCGGCCTACGGGCGGTGCTCTACCACGGGGGTGAAGTCTCAGCCATGCCCGCAGGCTTCGTGCCGGTGGCCCTCGGCAACGCCAGTCTGAACGATTCGGCCGTAGTCGCCGGCTCGCTCCTCAACTTCAAGGAAGGCAGCTCACAGCCCGCATACTCGAGCGAAGGCGGGACTCCAGTGACCCTCACCCCGGCCAACGGCTGGCCGCAGGGCCATGCAGATGCCGTCAACAACAACGGCGACATCGTCGGCAGCTCGGTCAGGACGGGCGAAGCCGCCACCCTCTGGTCCGCGGCGGGCCCTCCTGCGTCGGGCCCCGAGCCCGTCGGAGTCGACCTCAACACGCTGATCCCCCATGGCAGCGGCCTTCACGTAAATGTGGCGCGCTCGATCAATGACCGAGGACAGATCCTCGCCGAAGCGCTCGTTGAAGCGACAAAAGGGAACGAGTACGTGCTGCTCAGCCCTGCCGGCGGCATCTCCGGGAAGGTGACTAAGTCCGACGCCACGGGACTGGCCGAAGCCGAAGTGGAGGTCACTGGAACTGATCTGAAGACGGGCGAACCGGTCAGTGAACGCACCAAGACCGACGCCACAGGCGAATACAGCTTCGCATTGGATAAAGGCGACTACACGGTGAGCGCCATCCAGCCGAAGAACCCAGCCGAAGGCCATTTCGTGTTGCAGGAATGCTCCGGGGAAAAAGAAGGCGACGCCTGCAAGATTGTCCTCGGGGAAGAAGAAGAGGGCACCGCCGACTTCCGACGCGACACGCTGATTGTCGACTCCACCGCCAACACGGTCAACGAACAACAGGCCGGCGAACATACCTGCGATGTCACACCAACGGGAACGCGCCAGACCTGCACCCTCGCCCAAGCGATCAAGGTCGCCAATGCCATAGGCGGCGCGAAGATCGAGTTCGACGTGCAAAAAGGCTTCGGCGACACCTTTGACGGCGACGTTCCGCAGATAGCTGCTCCCGAAGGGTTTCCTCCGATCACAGCGGCAACCACGATCGACGGCACCAGCCAGCCAGAAGCCGAACGGGTCGAGCTCAGCGGCAGCGTCACGTCGACAACGTCGACAAAAGGGCTCGTCTTCGCCGCCGGGTCAGGCGGCTCATCTATGACGGGGACAGTAGTCAACGGATACGGGGATGAGATCGTTCTTGATGGCGGCGGCGTGACCGTCCAGGGCTGCTTCCTGGGAACCGATGCCTTCGGTACCCACGAAGCTGATTCGCCGCTCGGGACGAGCACCCCTGCGGGCCGTGCGTCCCATGTCGCCATCCTCTTGACTAGCTCCGGCAATCAGATCGGAGCCCCAGGCCATGGGAATGTGATCGCTGCGGGCTGGACCGAGAATGGCGGTGCGGTCGGCGCGATTGACGACGTCGGCGGAGGTACGGGCAACGTAATCCAGGGCAACTGGATCGACGTCGTCGCGGGGGGAGAGTTTCCATTGACCGGACCTCCTCCCTCAGGCCTTGCGCCGGTGACCGAAGAGCTCGGGCTGCTGCTAACGGGAGCCGAGACGGTAGGCGGCAGCAGCCCGGGTGAGGGCAACGTGATTGCGGCGGGCGCGTTGCTAGCGGGGCCATCGGTATTCCAGGGGAACACCGTCTCTGGCACTGTTGAAGTGGCCGGGAAGGCAACGATCGGCGGGCCCACGCCGACGCCAGGCGGCGGCGCAGGTAACGACTTCTCAGATGACAACCCGGTCCCGGGCCAGCAGCTGCTCATTCTCGACGGGCCCCACTCCCCGCCTCCGGGAGTGCAGCCGCCGGTGGGTGCCGGCACCGCGTTTTCCACACCGGGCGCGGACGCGTCCGCCGTCCAAGGCAACCGGCTTTCGAATGACCCCGAAGGTGCGATCAGGCTCCTCCCAGACGTGACCAGCGTCACGATCGGAGGCGACCAGACCGACGAGGGAAACATCATCGAAAACGTAGCGACCCGGACGAACCTCCCGGCCGGCAGGTTTGCAGCCGGTGTGATGGTCGAAACGCCCGGCGAGAACAACCATCTGCGAGTGGAGAACAACACCATCGAGCACACCGGAGACCAGGGGGCAGTCGAGATCTACGCCGGAGACGGAGCCACGATCTCGGGGAATGAGATGCAGTCAAACGCGTTCGGGATCAGCTTCGGATACACGACCAGCTGTCCGAAGTCCAAGCCCCCCCCAACTAAGCCGCCCTGCGTTCCGATCGACACCGCGGGCTACATCCTGGACGGCCTGCAGAAGCCGAGCGCCTCGGCACCGAATGACTACGAGTACTACCCGATCCTCGACGACTCCCACCGAACCGCGGCGGGCGTCGAGATCGTCGGGCGACTCGTCAACCCGCCGACCGTCCACTCTGGAGTCACCTACACGGTCGACCTCTACAGCCAGCCCTCCTGCGGCCAGGACAGCGGCACACAGGGAGAAGGCCGCCACCTGCTCGGCAGCCGGACCGTCACGAACGTGTTCGGCGACAAGGAATTCACCTTGACCTACCCCGACGCCGCCTCCGGAGAAGACGCGATTTCGGCGACCGTCACTGCCCCAGACGGCAGCACCTCCGAGCTCTCACCGTGTCTCACGATCGGGCACAAGGGCCAGAACTTTGGCGTGCAGGGTGTCAAGCCCCTGCCGGAATTCAACGACGGCCCGTACAAAAGCTACGTCGTCGAACTGATCCCCAACTCGATCCCCGAACCACGCTTCTTTGCCTTCCGGGCCCGCACTGCTCACCCGCGCTCACCAGCAGGCCGGGTCACGATCCCCCTGAGCTGCCCTCCCGTCACGGCGGTCGCCTGCGTCGGGACACTGCGACTTCAGAGCACCGGACGCAAGCCTCACCAGCTCGCCGGCGGCAGCTTCAGAATCCTCCCCGGGTTCTCAGGCAAGGTGTCTCTGAAGCTCTCGCCATCCAACGAGGCACTCGTGAAAACCAACCGCAGGCTCCATATCCTCGCGCTCGTCACCGCGCACGAGGGTGGTCACCGTCCCGGGCACAAGGCCACACGCACGCATATCACGCTGATCAGTGACTAATGGTTCAATCGTTTCGTTGGTTGGCTATGTATCGAGGACCGGAGGGGCGCTCTTCCTCAAATCGGTGATCACCGCGGCAAGGATGGGCGCCAAGATTGGCGATGATCGCTCGAGCAGAACCCTGCAGAGCCACTCCCGGGCGAGTTGGTTGGCAGCGATACATAGGAAGCTCGCCGAGTGGCTCTGAGATGCCAGGCGCGAGCATCGTTGCCGCGCTATGGGCGTTGATAGGGTTTCAGAACTGAGCGGATGGCCCCATCTCAATCCAGGCAAGCAAATGGCCCAAACGCCACGCCTCCGGTCTTCCGGGGTCTTCGACTTAGTGACCCGCGCATCCCCAACCGCATCCCTACGGCCAGACAGAAATGGCCATTTTGCAGCAGTTTTTGTCCGGATCCTCTGGTGATGATGAAGGCAGACGGATTTACGTGGGTCCGAACTTCTCTACTAAGAGCAGGACTGCGCCGCGAAGGAATGACACGCAGCCTCACGCGCCCGCCACGCTCGACCATTCCGAGAACGGTCGTCTTGTTTTCGCGGAACCTTGCAAGCTCAGGCGAACGAGCGCGGAGCTTTTGACGCGGCTTCCCGCCCCACGATGTCTCGTCAATCTCGACATCGCCCGATAGCTGCTCGTCGTCTGCGTCCGACATAAGCTCGTTTCTGATCTTGTTGAACATGCGCCAGGCGGTCTTGTAGGTCACCCCAAGCTCTCGCTCTAGCTGCTTGGCAGATATGCCGCAGCGAGTGCTTGCCATAAGGAACATGGCATAGAACCAGAGCTGTAGAGAGGTCGTGGACTTCTCAAAGATCGTGCCTTTCATCGGATGCAGATGTTTCCCGCAGGAATCGCAGGTATAGGACGCCCGCGATTTGGTCCGGTGGAACTTCCGTTCTTTGTCGCAGACTGGGCAATGCGCGTGATGGCCGTCCGGAGCAAATCTGCGCCGCCAGAGCGCGTCTAGGCAAGCCGAATCATCGGGATATTCCCGCCAAAACTCGACCACAGAAAGCTGAGAATCCGACGATTGACGCCGAATTGGGTTGTTCCGGTCGTTTGCAGGCACGCATTCATTATACATACTCTGAAGATATAAGTGTGACGGCGGTCACCAGGACGAGGCCCGCAGCCCTCCAAGGTTCCGCGCTTGCTAACAAAACGCACACATATCTGTTTAGCCCTGGTCGCGGCGATCGCCTTCCCGGGCGCCGCGATCGCTTCCAGCGCGATCCAGCGATCGGCTCCGGAATTTGGCCGCGGCCGCGGGCAGGTCTCGATCGGGGTGCTGCAGCGACCCCTGATTCGATTTCAGCTGGCGATTCGCACCGAGGTCGACAGGTTGGCGGCGGAACGGCGGGTCAAGCTCCGCACCCAGGCGCTGGGAAAATCCACCCCCGAGCTTCCGGCCGGGGTCAGCCTCGCCACCCTGCGCGCGATCGCGGCCTGTGAGTCAGGCGGCAACCCGCGCGCGGTCTCACCCGGCGGGACCTATCGTGGCCTCTATCAGTTTGACCCCGGCACCTGGGCCTCGGTTGGGGGCAGCGGAGATCCAGCATCGGCCACCCCGGCGCAGCAGACCTATCGCGCGGCCCTCCTTTACTCGCGCTCTGGATCGAATCCCTGGCCGGTCTGCGGCTGAGGTCAACCCGGCTCACGCCGAGTTGACTGCGAGGATGGGAGGGCGATGAGCGGCGAGCGTGTCCCTACCCCCGACCCGAAAGGGCCCAGTCGCAAACCGCCTGAGGAGGCGATCGCTGAGGCCCACGTCCGCGCTCCGACGAGGGGCAACCGCAAGCTCGAGGGGTTTCTCAAGGCGGTTAACGAGGATGAGCAGGTGCGGGCCTGGTGGTACGTCTCACAGGTCCAGGCCGAGCGACTGGGAATGTCAGATCACTCCTGGGTCCACATGCAGATCGTCCTCAACATCGCCCTGCGCCTCTTGCGATTGCTGGTCAAAGCCGGGGTTCAACCGGCGGTCGTCCTCGATCACGCGATGAGCGCCAAAGACGCCGAGGTGGTGGTCGCCGGCGGAGCCCTTCTGCACGACGTCGGGATGTCGATTCACCGCGCCGATCACGAGGCCTACAGCCTGTTTTTGGCAAGCGGGGCTCTCGAGCGCCTGCTTGCCGGCCCGTACAAGGAGCCGCAGCGCACGATCATCGCAGCCGAGATCCTGCACTCGATCATCGGCCACCGCCGCCGCGGCGAGCCCTACACGGTGGAGGCGGGGGTGGTCCGGGTTGCCGATGCGCTTGACATGGCCCAGGGTCGCACCCGGATCCCGATCGAGGCGGGCCTTGAGGGGATCCACTCGATCTCCGCGGCGGCGGTTGACGAGGTCCGGATCGAGGCCGGCGAGCAGCGGCCGGTGAGAATCGAGATCGAGCTCAACAACTCAGCCGGGATTTTTCAAGTCGATGATCTCTTGGCGACGAAGATTCGCGACACCCCCCTGGAGGGCAGGGTCGAAGTCGTGGCGGAGATCGAGGGGGAGAGCGAGAAGCGCTTGCTGAGCGGGTTTCGGCTGACCTAGCCGTAGCGCTCCAGGTCATAGCGCCGCCGTTCCTTGCGCTTCTCCAGTTTGCCCTGGATAAAGGAGGCGATGACGACCAGCGCGGCGAAGAAGATGATCACCCCGAAGCAAAAGAAGGTGACGTCTTGGTCGCTGACCGGTCCGGCCAGCCCGACTCCGTTGTCGGCGAGCGCCGCGGGCGCGCCGATCAAGAGCGATGAGAAGGCAACGAAGAAGAGGGCGGCGGCGCGCTTCACCAACGGCAATTTAGCGCACCAGCTCCCGGCCTCGCCGAGGTTTCCGCGATTTGCAGACCTGAGCCTGTGAAAATCCTGTGAACGCTGGGGATTTGTCGGTGTGGTTGACCCCTGCGCCCAATACAATCGAGTCCTCTCCCTGGCAACCGATGCGCCGCGCGAGAGGACGCCGCCAACTTGAACCCGCCGCAGACCATCAGGCTCGCAGTTATCGATACCGATAGCGGCTTCCTCACCGTGCTCGCCAAGCGCACCGAGGTCGCCGGCTGGCAGCTGCGCCAGCTCGCCACCGCCGTTCCCCCAAATGAGCTGGTGGCGATGAAGCTAAACGCACTTCTCCTGGACCCAGCCGTCCTCGGGGAGGACGGCTGGGGCTATCTGGAGCGGGTTTGCGGAATGCTTCCCGACCTCGGCATTGTCGTCTGCACGGCGCGCTCCACGGTGGCCCAGCGGGTGCGCGGCCTGCGCCTCGGGGTCGATGACTGGATCACCAAGCCCTGCCACCCCGAGGAGGCGATGGCACGGATCGAGGCCGTAACGCGCCGTCGCCGGCGCAGCCAATCCGCCGGCGAGGCAGAGCCGCTGATCGCCGGCGAGCTGGAGATCCGGGTCGATCAGTTTCAGGCCTTCGTCAGCGATGGAAGCCTCGATCTCACCCGCCGCGAGTTCGAGCTCTTGCACCTGCTGGCCGAGTCCAAGGGGCAGGTGCTTGAGCGCGAGACCATCTATCAGCGGGTGTGGGGATACGCGATGGCCCATGGCGACCGCTCGGTTGACGTCTTCATCCGCAAGCTGCGCCAGAAGCTGGAGAGGCGCTCCCGCGGCTGGAGCTACATCCACACTCACTTTGGAGTCGGCTACCGCTTTGACCCCGAGCCGGTGGCGGGGATCGCCGGCGAGCAATTGGCCGAGGCGCTTGCAGCGGAGCGCTCCCCCCAGCCCGAAGAAGCCGCCGCCGAGCGCCTCTCCGCCGCCTGAGCGCTTCACAACTCCTTCACAACCGCTTCACGCCGAGGTAACCGGATCGCCTCAGCGCTTCGCCATGCTCGCCTGAGATGGTCGCCAATAACGGGAGTCAGCAGGCGCAGCTTGGGGCGCGACTGGAGATCCGCCCTGAAGAGCACGCGGCACTGGTCGATGGGCGACCGCTGAGCCTGACCATGCGCGAGCTGGCGCTGCTCACCACCCTGGCGGCCCATCCTCAGCGGATCATGACCAGAGATGAGCTCTACGCCGAGGTTTGGGGGGGCGACCCGCGCGAGGCAGACCGCTCGGTTGACGTCTACGTCAGTCGCTTGCGCTCAAAGCTTGCCGAGGCGTTGCCGGATCGACACCTGATCTATACCCACAATGGAATTGGCTACCGCTTTTCCCCCGATGGCTGATCGACACCCGCTCAGTCTCCCGTGTCGGGCTTTTACATTTTTTTCACATTCTCGATACAGCCGAATAACAAGCTCTCGGTGGGCGGTTGAGATCGTGGCTGCCAGTCCGCCATCAAGATAAGGAGATTTGCGTGACCAAGAGACTTCTCAGCGTCGGTTTGGCACTGGCGCTCACAATCGGGATCACCGCCTGCGGCTCCTCCTCGTCCTCCTCCTCGACCAGCTCCACCAGCTCGGCGAAATCGCCGCTGGTCGGCGCCGGCAGCACGCTGGTTGCCCCGCTGATGTCAAAGTGGCAGGCCGATTACGCAAGCAAAACCGAAGAAACGGTCACCTACGGGGCGATCGGTAGCGGCGGTGGGATCTCTCAGATCACCGCCCGCACGGTTGACTTCGGCGCCTCCGATGCACCGCTCACCGCCGAACAGTTCAGCGAAGCAAAGGAAGTCGAGCAGATCCCCTGGGCGCTGAGCGGCACCGTTCCCGCCTACAACGTGAGCGGCGCGCCGAAGAATCTGAAACTGAGCGGCACGGTCTTGGCCGAAATTTATCTCGGCAAGATCACCACCTGGAATGATCCGGCGATCGCCAAGTTGAACCCTGGGGTCAGCCTGCCGAGCACGAAGATCACCCCGGTCTACCGCAGTGATGGCAGCGGCGACACCTACGCTTTCACCAACTACCTCTCGACGATCGACCCTGAATTCAAATCGAAGGTTGGCACCTCAACCTCGGTCAAGTTCCCGGTCGGCGTCGGCGCCGAAAAGAATGATGGCGTCGCCGCCGCGATCTCCCAGACAAACGGGGCGATCGGTTACGTCGGGCTCGCCTATGCGGTCTCCAGCAAGCTCAACATGCCGCTGGTCGAAAATGCTGCCGGGAACTTCCCGGAACCAGGGGTAAAGAGTGTCGAAGCGGCGGCCGCCGCGGTCAGCAAGATCGGTCCGAAAAATGAAATCTCCCTTGCCAGCCTGCCGGCTTCGGCCAAGGGTGCCTACCCGATCTCGACCTACACCTACGTGATCGTGCCGCTTAAGACCGAAAAGGCCGAAGCGCTGAAAAAGTTCATCACCTACGCGATTGGCCCGGGTCAGAAATTCGGTCCAGAACTTGACTTCGCGCCGCTGCCGGCGCAGGTCATCGCCGCCAACAAGAAGGCGATCGCCAAGATCGGAAGCTAGTTGGAGGCCGGAGCCCTCAGCACCCCAGCACTGCGGGCCCGGCGCAATCTCAAAGATCGCATCGGCGATCCGCTGCTGCTAGTCCTCTCCGGCCTGGCAGCAGCGCTCGCCGTCGTCGTCATCGGCGGGATTGCCTATGAGGTGATCCGGCTCGGCGCACCGGCGATCTCTAAGTTCGGGATCGGTTTCGTCACCACCAATGACTGGAATCCGGTCAGCGAACGCTTCGGTGGCGCCCCCTTCCTCTACGGAACCGCGGTCACCTCGGCGATCGCGCTGCTCTTCGCCGCCCCGCTCTCGATCGCGATCTCGCTGTATTTGACCGAGCTTGCGCCGAAGCGCCTGAGGCGCCCGGTGGCGACTCTGGTCGACATGCTGGCCGCGATCCCAAGCGTCATCCTCGGGCTCTGGGGGATCCTTGTCCTCGGGCCCTTCATGCATTCCACGATCGAGCCGGCGCTGAAGAGCGCCTTTGGCTTCCTGCCGATCTTCAGCGGCGAACCCTCGGCCTTCGGCTACCTGACCGCGGCGGTGATCCTGACGATCATGATCACCCCGATCATCACCAGCGTCACGCGGGAGATCTTTGAGACGGTGCCGGCGGAGCTCAAAGAGGGCTCCTACGCCCTTGGCGCGACCCGCTGGGAGATGGTCCGCCAGGTGGTGCTTCCCTACTCGCGCGCCGGCATCGTCGGCGGCGTCATTCTCGGCCTCGGGCGCGCGATCGGCGAGGCGATCGCGGTAGCGCAGGTAATCGGAGGAGCCACCTTGATCAACGTCTCGCTCTTTCATACCGGGGGCACCCTGGCGGCTCAGATCGCGGCCCAGTTCCAAAACAGCGCTGGCTTGCAGAAAGCATCGCTTGCCTACCTCGGGCTGATCCTCTTGGTCTTCGCCGTGATCGTCAACGTGATCGCCCGGCTGATCGTCGCCCGCGGAAAGCTCAAAGACACCGCGGTGACAATGACGGAGGCCGAGGGCCTGTGAGTGGCGGTGAGGAGCATTCGCTGCTCCTGGACCGCGGCCACCTGAAGCGGCGCAAGCGCTTTAACCTGGCGGTTGAGGCCGTTTCCAGCGCCGCCGCCCTGCTTGCCGTGGTCGTCCTTTTGATCGTCGTAGGCTCGGTTCTGGCGCGGGGCGCCGGGGCGCTCAACCTTCACTTCCTGACCACCGCCACGGCGCTCTTTGGTGAAGCCGGCGGCGGCATCTCAAACGCGATCATCGGCTCCGCGATCATGGTCGGGCTGGCGGCGCTGATGGCGATCCCGATCGGATTGCTGGTCGCGATCTATACGACCGAGTTCGCGCCCCAGCGGATCGGCCACGCCGTTCGCTTCGTGCTCGACATCCTCAACGGGGTGCCGACGATCATCACCGGAATCTTCGTCTACGGCCTGATCGTGATCCCGCAGCATCACCAGAGTGGCTTTGCCGGATCGGTGGCGCTGGCGATCATCATGCTGCCGATCGTCGCCCGTACCGCCCAGGAGGTGCTGACCCTGGTGCCGGGGACGCTGAAGGAGGCAGCCCACGCCCTCGGCATCGCTCGCTGGCGAAGCACCGTGCGGATCACGGTGCCGACCGCCGCCGGCGGCCTGCTGACGGGGGCGCTACTCGCAGTCGCCCGGGTGGCGGGGGAGACGGCGCCGCTGATCCTGCTTTCCTCGATCCCCGCCCAGGGTGTGCTCACCAATCCAAGTCAGGCGCTGGCCTCGATCCCCCTCTTCATCTTTCAGTCCTCGGAGTCCCCCAACCCCGAAGCCCACACCCAGGCCTGGGCCGCGGCTTTGGTCCTGATCGCCTTCGTCCTCGTCTTAAACGTGATTGCCCGAGCCTTCTACGCTCGTTCCCGAAAGCGCATGGGGGCATGATCCCCAGCGGCCGCCCGCCAGCCGGAGAGTCCTAGGATGACAAGCACCGATCGAAGCGAAACCGCACCGATGACAGATTCAAATCCCGAGCCGCAGATGAGTTCGCATCCGGGTCCCGCCCGCCCGGGGCCGACCTTCTCGGTGGCCAAGGAGGCTGGGCGTGCCCTGGCGAGCAAGGCTGCTGGCAGCGTGGAGCTGATCGACCTCCACGCCTACTACGGGTCCACTCACGCCGTGCGCGGGGTCAGGCTCGACTTCGACGCGGGCCGCGTCACCGCGATCATCGGTCCGTCTGGCTGCGGCAAGTCGACGATGGTGCGCTGCATCAACCGCATGCACGAAGAGATCCCGGGAGCGCGGGCGGAGGGCAAGGTGATGCTCGACGGTCTCGACCTCTATGACCCGCGGATCGACATCGTCGCGGTTCGCCGCTCGGTCGGAATGGTCTTTCAAAAGCCAAATCCATTTCCGACCATGTCGGTGATCGACAACGTCACCTCCGGTCTGCGCCTGACCGGAGCCCCACGCGCGGAGTTGGAGGAACGCGGCCGAGAGGCGCTGCAGGGGGCGGGCCTTTGGGAGGAGGTCAAGGGTCGGCTCAAGGCGCCGGGGGTGGGGCTCTCCGGAGGCCAGCAGCAGCGCCTTTGCATCGCTCGAGCGTTGGCGGTCAACCCCGAGGTGCTGCTCATGGATGAGCCCTGCTCGGCGCTTGACCCGGTTGCAACCCTGAGGATCGAGGAGCTGATCGCCGAGCTAAAAGATCGGGTCACGATCGTGATCGTCACCCACAACATGCAGCAGGCGGCGCGGGTCGCCGATACCACCGCCTTCATGCTGAGCGGCGAGCTGATTGAGGTCGGCGCCACCGATCAGGTCTTCACCAATCCAAATGATCAGCGCACAGAGCAGTACGTGACCGGGAAGTTCGGCTGATGTCCCCCGAGACAAGGAGCCACTATCAGGGCGAGCTGGAGCGCCTTGAGGCAAGTGCTCTGGACGGAGTCAACATGGTCAACGCCGCGCTTGAGCGGACCCTGGAGGCGATCGAGCACCAAGATGTCGAGCTCGCCCAGCTGGTTGTGACTGATGATGACCGCATCGACGGTCGCTACCTCGAGGTCCACCAGAGCCTGATCACCCTGCTCGCCACCCAATCGCCGGTGGCCACCGACCTGCGGTTGATCTCGGCCCTCCTGCACGTGCTGAAGAACGTCGAGCGGATGGGCGATCAGTGCGTGAACATCTGCAAGGTGATCCCCCTGACCGGCAACGAGCCGCCGGCAGAGGAGGCGATGGTGAAGCTGATCATGACCATGGGCGCCCACGTACGATCGATCAATATTCAGGCGAAGCGGGCCTTTGAAGATCGCGACGTCGAACTGGCGCAGGACCTGGTTCGCCGCGACGATGTGGTCGACAGCCTGAACCGCGATTGCTTCCGCCTTGCCCTTGAGATCGGCGATGACGCCGACCGCCGCGAGTGGGCGATGACGATGCTGCTCGCGGCGCGGGCGATCGAGCGGATCGGCGATAATGCCGTCGATATCGGCGAGCAGGTCGCCTTTGTCGTGACCGGCTTATTTCGGGAGTTTGAGGACGCCTCCCATCCCGATGGGGCATTGAGGCTCTAGCGGCGCCCGCCGCCTCGGGCGGGCCGCGCCAACGGGCCAGGGGCATCCGCCACGTCTGAAATCATGACCTGAGGTCTCTGCGATGCTCTGCGCTGCCATAGATATTGGTTCCAACACGACCCGCGTGCTAGTCGCGGAGCCGGTTGAAGGCCAGCTCAAGATGGTGATGGAGCAGCGCGCCTACACGCGGATCAACAAGGCCATCGATGAGGGCGGCTCGATCCGGGCGGAGAAGGTTCGCGAGGTCGCCGAGGTCGTCTCGACCCAGGTTCGTTTGGCGCGGGAGCTGGGAGCCGAGGTGATTCGCTCGGTCGCCACGGCCGCGGTGCGCGATGCCCGCAACGGCGAGCTTGCGGCGAAGGCGATCGCCGAGGCCTCCGGGGTCGAGGTCGACATCCTCAGCGAGGAGCAGGAGGGGCGACTCTCCTTCATCGGCGCCACCAAGACGCTCGGCCATCCCGTCCAGGGCAAGGTCGGAGTCGTCGATGTCGGCGGCGGCTCAACCGAGGTTATTCTCGGAACCGTGGCGGGCGGGGTCGAGCTCGTTCGCTCCTGGCGGATTGGTTCGGGGGTACTCGCCGATGAGCTGATCAGCTCCGATCCTCCCTCGGTGGCGGAGATCCGCAAGGTTCGAGACCGCATCGATGATCGCTTTGAGGGCGTCGATATCGAGCGCCCCGCGCAGGCGGTCGCGGTTGGCGGCAGCGCCACCTCGTTGCGACGCCTGGTCGGGGCGGTGCTCGAGTATGAGACGCTCGAGCGCGGCATCCGCTTGCTGGCAGGGGCTCCGGCCGCAGATCTGGGGCGGCGCTTTGAGCTCGACCCCCAGCGGGTCCGGATTCTCCCCACCGGCGTGCTGCTTTTGGAGAAGGTCTCCGAGCTGCTCGGACAGCCGCTGCAGATCGGAAAGGGCGGTCTGCGCGAGGGAGTCATCCTCGACCTTCTAAACGGCAGCCTCAACGGCTCCTCGCCGGCGGTCGTCGCCGCCTGAGGGCGGGCCCGCAAGGCGGTTTTAGGTTTCGGGTTGCCCGGCGCCCGCCAACTGGGCTCGATCCCAGGGACGGCGGAAAGCCGGATCCGCCGCCCAGCAGGGGATGCGGATGCCCGCCATCCGCTTGCCTGGCGGAATCGGGACGGCGCTTGATCGCTCACCGCAGGCTCGCGGTCACCCGAGCTTCACATCTCCTTCTCCATAGCTTCACAAGTTTTCCCTGCTATTGGGTGAATATTTGAACGGATAAACGACTAAGAGCAGGGAGACACCGATGACTTCCCGAGTTGACATGCACTGTCATTCCAGCGCCTCGCAGCTGACTCGCCTTGGAGTTCAACGTTCGTTGGGGTTGCCCGAGTGCGCGACCCCGCCGCAGGAGGTCTATGAACTGGCCAAGCGGCGCGGGATGGATTTCGTCACGATCACCGACCACGACACGATTGCCGGTGCTCTGGAGCTTGCCGGGTGCTCTGATTTCTTTATCTCTGAGGAGCTCACCGCCCGCTTTGCCGGCGAGCCCCAGACGGTTCACCTGCTTTGCTACGGAATTACCCCCGAAGACCACGAGTGGCTGCAGGCCCACCGCGGCGATCTCGAGGCCTGCGCCGCCCACCTTCAAGAGCAGGAGATCATCTGCGCACTCGCGCACCCCTTCTATAACGTCGGTGCGCCCCTGACCCCGCGCCACCGCCGCCGTCTGGCGGAGCTTTTCCCGATCTGGGAGGTGCGCAACGGCTCGCGGGCGGCGGAGCTAAACATGCCGGCCGCCGTCTACGTCGAGACTCACGGCGGGACCGCCATCGCCGGCTCCGACGACCACGCCGGCGTCGATATCGGCCGCACCTTCACCGAGGCGCCGGCCGCTGGGACGCCGGAAGAGTTTCTGGGCCACCTGCGCCTCGGCGCGGCGCTGGCGGCGGGGGAACAGGGAAGCGCCGCCAAGTGGACCCATGCCGCGGTCGCGCTGGCCAGCCGCGCCCTGGTCCTCGGCTCGGCCGCGGCCACCGAGCTTGAGCCGACGCCAGCCGCGGTCTTTAAGATCGCCGAGCGCGCGATCGGCGAGGGAGCCGCCCGCGAGGGAAAGGTCGCCACCGATATCGGTCCCGAGGACGCCCGCGGCCTGCTCGAGGCCTGGCTTGCCGGGGTCGGACTGCGGATGCGGGGTCGGGAGCTGCTCGACTATTTTCAATCTGAGGGCTTCTCCCACGCCGACCTCTACCGCCGCGCGCGGCGAACCCACGAGCACCGCCTGCGCAGCGCCGTAAAAAGCGGCAGCCAGGCTATCTCTCGCCGCCAGCCCGCGGTCGCCCTCAGCGGCTTGTTTGAGGCGCTGGTGCCGGCAGTTCCCTACGCGCCCGCGACCGCCTTCCTCGCCGCCGAGAAAGCGAAGCTGAAGGTCGCCGATGATCGCCCTCGGCGAGTAGCGGTGATCGCCGACGGGATCGAGGCGATGCACGGCGTTACCCATACGATTGAACAGATCCGCGAGCGTGGTGTGCCGGGCTTTGAGGTCGAGGTGCTCGGCACCGATGCCGGTGTCGACCGCCGTCTGCCTGCCGTCGCCGAGCTTGAGATTCCCTTTTATCGGGGGATGAGGCTCGGAGTACCGAGCCTCCCGGACCTGGTCGAGGCGCTCGCCGAGGGTCGCTATGACCTCCTCCACGTGACGGCCCCGGGGCCGGCTGGAATCGCCTCGACCCTGCTCAGCCGAATCGCCGGGCTGCCCCTGCTCGGCAGCTACCACACCGAGCTCGCCTCCTACGCCGGCCTGCGCAGCGGCGATCGCGAGCTTCAGTCAATCGCCGAGACTGCCCTCGGCGCCTTCTACAGCGTTCCCTCCGTCCTGCTCTCACCGAGTCCCGCCGCTGACCGCTCGCTGCTCGGGCTAGGCGCCGAGGCCTCGCGGTTCGGGCGTTGGGAGCGCGGCGTCGACACCTCTCGTTTTGAACCAGGCAAGGCCAGGCGTGAGGTCTACCCCGGCGAGCTCAGAGTCCTCTACGCCGGGCGCCTCACCCGCGAGAAGGGAATCGAGTTGCTCGCCGAGAGCTTCCTCCGCGCCCGCCGCGCCGACCCCCGCCTTCACCTGCTGCTTGCCGGCGGCGGCCCCGAGGAGGGCGAGCTGAGGGCCCGCTTGGGTGATCGGGCGACCTTCTTGGGTTGGCTCGATGGTGAGGAGCTGGCCCGCGCCTACGCGAGCGCCGACGTCTTCTTGTTTTGCAGCCAAACCGACACCTATGGGCAGGCGATCCTCGAGGCAGGTGCGAGCGGGCTGGCGACAATCGCGGTCGCCGAGGGCGGCCCCGCGGCGTTGATCGAGAATCGCCACACGGGGATTCTCTGTCGTCCCGATCCTGACCATATTGCCGCCAGCTTGCTCCAGCTTGCCTCATCTCCCTCGCTGCGCCGACGCCTCGGCGCAGCAGCAGTTCTCACCGCCCGCTCACGCTCCTGGGAGCGCGCCCTGGGTCAGCTCGCCGCCGGCTATCGCCGCGCGCTTGAGCCCAGCGCCCGCGCCGGGTCAGGGCAGGCCTTCGCCCAGGCCGCCTGAGCCTTGGAAGGCTCCGGCCGTGCCTCAGTACGATGGCTTGATCGACGATCCCGCTCTTTACTTCAATCGCGAGCTTTCCTGGCTTGACTTCAATCAGCGGGTGCTCGAGCTCGCCGAGGAGAGCGAGGTGCCGCTGCTTGAGAGGCTTCGGTTCTGCGCGATCTATGCGTCCAACCTGGATGAGTTCTTCATGGTTCGGGTCGCGGGCCTGCTCGATCAGCTCGACGCTGGGATCGATGCACGGGGGCCCGACGGGATCGGCCCCGGCGCGCAGATCGATGCGATCCAAGCCCGGGTGCTGGAGCTCGATCACCGCCTGCACGCCTGCTTTAACGGCATCCTGCGCCCCTCACTGGAGCGGGAGGGGATCAGGATCGTCACCCTGGATACGGCGAGCGCGGAGGAGCTGGCTGAAATCGAGGTCCGCTTCCACGAGCAGGTCTTTCCGACCCTGACTCCGCTGGTGGTCGGACTCGGTCGCCCCTTCCCCTACATCTCCAACCTCTCGCTCAGCCTCGGCGTGTTACTTCGGGATCGCGAGAGCGGGGTCGAGATCATCGCCAGGGTCAAGGTGCCAAAGGAGTTGCTCGGGCGTTTCACGGCGGTCGGTGAGAGCGGCACCGCTCTGGTCCCGCTCGAGGAGGCGATCGCCGCCAATCTCGATGCCCTCTTCCCCGGCACCGAGGTTGTCGATCACGGCTATTTCCGGGTCACCCGCGACGCCGATTTCACGGTCAGCGATGAGGCCGATGATCTGCTTCAGGCGGTTCAGGATGAGATCCGTCGCCGCCGCTTCGGTGAGGTCGTGCGGCTTGAGATCGCGGCCGGGATGAACCCCAAGCTGCGCGAGCAGCTGATCGATGCCCTGCGCCTGGAAGACCGCGAGGTCTATGACGTCGACGGTTTGATCGACCTCGCCGATCTAACCGAGGTCGCCGACGTCTCCGGTCACGCGGAGCTTCGCTACCCGCCCTGGTCCCCGGTCACCCAGCCCCGCTTGCAGGGCGAGGACGATGAGCCGGTTGAGATGTTCGCGACGATCCGCCAGGGCGACCTCTTGGTCCACCATCCATATGAATCCTTCACCACCTCGGTCGAGCGCTTCGTCGAGCAGGCGGTCGCCGATCCCGATGTCTTGGCGATCAAGCAGACCGTTTACCGCACCAGCGATGACTCGCCCCTGGTGCCATCGCTGATCCGCGCCTCCGAACGCGGCAAGCAGGCGGTCTGCATGGTCGAGCTGAAGGCCCGCTTTGACGAGGAGGCAAATATCCACTGGGCCAAGTCGCTGGAGGAGGCGGGAGTGCACGTGGTCTACGGAATCCCCGGGCTGAAGACCCACGTCAAGGCGATCGTGGTCGCTCGCCGCGAGGGCGACCGGGTGCGCGAGTACGTCCACATCGGGACCGGCAACTACCACCCGAAGACGGCCCGTCTGTATACCGACTTCGGCCTCTTCACCGCCGATCCAGAGATCGGCGCCGACGTCGCCGAGATGTTCAACTTTCTGACCGGCTATGGCCGTCCGGCCAAATACCGAAAGGTGCTGGTCTCCCCAACCACGATGCGCGACAGGATCATCGGCGAGATCGAGGCCACGGTTGAGGCACACCGAGACGGCGAGGTCGCGCGGATCGCGTTGAAGATGAACTCACTGGTCGACGCAGGGTGCATCCGGGCGCTCTATGAGGCCTCAAGGGCGGGGGTTCGGGTCGACCTCAACGTGAGGGGCATATGTTGCCTGCGTCCCGGGGTCCCCGGGATCTCAGAGAACATCCGGGTCCTCTCAATCGTCGGGCGCTTCCTCGAGCACTCGCGCGTTTACTCCTTTCAGCGCGGTGAAAAGACGAAGGTCTTTATGGGCTCCGCCGACCTGATGCCGCGCAACCTCGACAGCCGGGTGGAGCTGGTTACGCCGGTTGAGGACGTCGATCTCCGCGCCCAGATGCTCGACGTGTTGGAGCGCTGCTTCGCCGACAATGCGAATTCCTGGGAGCTGGATTCCGATGGCAGATGGACCCGACTCAGCGCTCCCGAGGGCGAGCTTCGCAGCGTCCAGGCCGAGCTTCGCGAGAGCCACGCGGCGGGAGCGGCCGAGCAGCTTGCCCCCAGTGCGGGCTGATCGGCTGAGGCCGGCTCGACGGCTAGGATTGCTCGGTGGCGCGTCTCTCGTTTTTGCCCCGCGATAGCACCTTCTTCGATCTCTTCATCGAAGCTGGACAAAACACCGTGCACGCCTCCCGCCTGCTTGATCAGATGATGAACTCATGGCCCGATGAGGGCGGACTTTCAGCCGAGATCGTGAAGGCCGAGCAGGAGGGGGACCGGATCACCCATGACATCGTGCAGCGACTCAACTCGACCTTTGTAACCCCGATTGATCGCGAGGACATCTACGGTTTGGCGACCCGGATGGATGACATCGTCGACCACACCGAGGAGGCGGCTGATTTTCTCGGCCTCTACAAGATCGAGGCACCGATGGCCCAGGCCCAGGCCCTCACCGAGGTCTTGGTCGGAGCCTGCGAGCAGCTCTCTGAGGGGCTTGGACACCTGCGCGAGTTCAAGGATCTCGATCGCTACTGGATCGAGATCCATCGGCTTGAGAATGAGGGGGATCGGATCTCACGCGACGCGGTCGCCTCGCTCTTTTCCAATGGGATCGACCCGATGGTCGTGATTCGCTGGAAGGACATGTTCGCCGTTTTGGAGAACGCGATCGACGCCACCGAGACCGCCGCCCAGATCATCGAGGGCATCGTGATCAAAAACTCGTGAGCTCCGATGCGATCCTGACGCTGGTCATCGTTGCGGCGCTGGGCTTCGCCTTTAGCAACGGGTTCCACGACACCTTTGATGTGATCGCGACGGTGATCTCCACCGGCGCCGCACCGTCTCAGGTGGCGATCGCAAGCGCCGCCCTGCTCAATTTCCTCGGCGCCTTCATCTCGGTGGCGGTGGCTGCGACCGTCGCCCACGATGTCATCGACGCCGCAGCGATCACCCCCAGCGTGGTCTTTGCAGGGCTGATCGGGGCGATCGCCTGGAATCTGGCGACCTGGTACCTCAACCTTCCCTCCAGCTCCTCCCACGCACTGATCGGCGGGTTGGTCGGGGCCACCCTGGCTGGGGCCGGAAGTAGCGCGGTGCTGGGGGGCGGGTTGCTTGACAAAGTGCTGTTGCCGGCGCTGGTCGCGCCGCCGCTGGCCTTTGGGCTCGGTGGGCTCTTGATCGTCGCCATCTACCGCGCCGTCGGAGGGCGCCGGCCGGGTCCGGTGACGCGTGGCTTCCGTCGCGCCCAGATCCTCTCGGGCGGATTGCTGGCCTTTGCCCATGGCGCCAACGACGCGCAAAAGACGATGGGGGTGATCACCCTGGCGCTGATCGCCAACGGGACCCTCGGCGCCGGCGCCTCGCCTCCGCTCTGGGCGATCGTTGCCGCAGCGGCAGCGATCGCCCTCGGCACCTACTGTGGGGCCTGGCGCTTCATGGGCGCGAGCGGGGCACGGATCATCAAGATGGACGCCGCGCAGGCGTTCTCTGCTCAGGCGGCGGGTGCAGCGACGATTCTGGTCTCCACTTTCCTTGGTTTTCCGATCTCGACCACGCACGCGATCAGCGGTGGGGTGATGGGGGCGGGGGCGGCCAAGCGGGTCTCTGCGGTGCGCTGGGGAGTTGCCGGCAACATCGTTGCCGCCTGGCTCCTCACCCTGCCCGCGACGGCGGCGATCGGCGCTGCGGTCTATGGCCTGGCGAGAATCTTTGGTACCGGGGCCTTGGGGCCAGCGCTGGTCACCGTGATTGCGCTCGCCCTGATCGCCGTCGCCCTCGCCCACCGCTCCCAATCTCAACCCTCGCCCGCCCGGGTCGAGCCGGTTCCCTGAGCAGCCGCTGGCCTACAATCGGGTCCATGCGCACCGCGCGTGATGTAGCGATCATCATGGCCCTCGCCTTCGGAGTCGCTTTCGCGCCCGCCGGTGGAAACATTGCCGAAGCGGTGCTGACCGCGCTGACGATGGGATTCCTGGCCGCGATCGCCTGGATGGTCTACAACCTGAGCCGCCGCAATCAGCTCACCCTGGCGACCCTGAGCGACTCCCGACGGGCGATTCTCTACGGGGCTCTGGGAATGCTCGCGTTGCTGATCGCCGGTACCGAAAAGCTCTTCTCAAGTGGTGGTGGAACCCTTGCCTGGATCCTCCTCTTCGGGGTCTCGGTGGCGGCCATCTGGCGGATCTGGGTCGAGGCGAACTCCTACTGAATGAAGTGAAGAAGCGCCTCTGCGCTGGCGGGCGCAAGGCACTTCCGCTGAACTGATCGATCCAGGCGCACCCTCCGAGGGGGGAGGACTTGAGCGCCTCACCGATCCGAGTCAGCGCTCGCCGCCCCCGAACCGATGAAAGGCGCTCGCCTCGCCTCGATCAGCGCCAGCGCCACGGCCCCGAGACAGGCCTGCTCGGCGGGCGCTGGGGAGCGCAGCCCAGGCGCAAGCTCCTGCTCCTCGATCGGTTCGTTGGCAGCTGGCGCTCGGCTTAGCCGAGCTCGATCGCACGCATCGTGTGCTGGTCGGGGAGCTTGGCCAGGATGCTTTGCAAGATCGCCCGCTCTCCGCCTTTTTCGCGCACCCCGTCATCGAGCAGCAATTTGAGCCCGGTATGGGTGATTTTCATCTGCTGGGGCGCCAGTGAAATCGTCTTGATCGAGTGCTCCCAGGGTGAATCCGGCAGCTTCGCGAGAACCTCGCGTGCCAATCGCCGGATCTGGGGCTCGTGCGCCTCATCAGAAATCAGCAGCCGCAGTGCCGTCGCGATGACTGGGACCTCCTCCTCACGCAGGAGGAGGTCAAACGGCGGTTCGGGCGAGATGGCTGGGTCGGTCACGCGGGATCCAAGGTTAACCGGCCAGCTGACCCAGGGGCCGCGACGGCACGCCGGGTCCGCAGGATCGCCAGCTCAATTCGCAGCGTTCAAGCTCACCGTGCCCGACGGTGGGCGAACGTGGCCAGGCCGCTGGTTTTGTGCTGACGTAAACTGGGGCAATGGCAGCGGTCGAGGTACAGGGAGTTGAGGGAATGCAGGCGCTGGTCGGTCGTCTCATCGGCCCCAGTGAGTGGCGGTTGATCAGCCAGAAAGACATCGACGCATTCGCTCAACTTTCGGGCGATGACCAGTGGATACACGTCGATGTCGAGAAGGCAAAGGCTGAGAGCCCCTTCGGCACGACGATCGCGCACGGCAACCTCACGCTCTCCTTGGTCGACGGCTTCCGCAAAGAACTGATCGCCTCCACCGGCTTCGCCCTGGGGGTCAATTACGGGTGGGACAGAATCAGGTTCCCCGCTCCGGTCCCGGTCGACTCTCGGGTTCGGGGCCGCGCCGAGGTCGTCTCAGTCGAGGAGGTCGGCGACTGGTGGCAGGTCATAACTCGCTTCACCCTTGAGGTCGAGGGAAACGAGAAGCCCTGCTTCGTGGGCGACAGCGTCACCCGCGTGATGGCGGCGACCGGCTGAGTGCCACCATCGCAATCGGCGCTTTGGCCCAAGGCGCTCAGCGGGACTGATCGGGGGGCTCGCCAATGGCGGCGCCCCAACTTTGGCACCGGGGTTTGAGCGGTGCCGCGGGCGGACTGGCCCGAGCGCGACACAGATCCAAACCAACTACTTGACGATGAGCGTCCCTTCCATTCCGGCTTCGCGATGCCCGGGCACGGTGCAGAAGTACTGGTAGGTGCCGGCCTTCAGATTGCTCAGACTCAGGGTGGTGGAGGTTTCGGCGATCAGTTCGGATTTCCCGATCGTCTTGCCGCTGGAGTCTTCGACCGCGATGTCGTGAGAGAGTCCCTGCGGATTCTTGAATTCGATTGTCAGGTTTCCTGGTTTTGCAGTGAGCTTGCTCGGCACGTAGGAAAGCTGTCCGTTGGGGTTGGCTTCGACCTTCAGGGTCTGCCCGGACGCGCTTGAGGGCTTGGTGGGCGGGGTCGTCGCCGCGGTGGTTTCTGCGGTTGAGGCGGTGGAGTTCGAAGTCGATGAGCTGCTGCTCCCGCAGGCGGCCAAGGCCACGGAGGCGAGGAGGAGGACGAGTAAAGTTGCGACCTTCTTCATTGCGAGCCTTTCCTGGGGAGGCGATTCCAGGGAGACTCTAGCCGGGTAAGCGTCCTCAGCGCGGTGCGGGTTCAGCGGCCACTGAACTCGGCTGCTTCTCCGGCGAAGAATGCCTCGACCCCGGTCCGCAGATCCGCGGTGGCCATGCTGTCGGCAATTCCGTGGCGCTCGAGCTGGAGGTGCTCGGCGAGGCTGTTCTCGATGCTTTGGCCGCAGAGGATCTTCGCCATCCGCACGTAGTGGGGCGCCTTTGCGGCTAGCTTCTCGGCCTTTTCCCGGGCTCGCTCGCTCAACTCCTCAGGCGCCACAACCTCAGCGACCAAGCGTTCGCTGAGCGCATCCTCGGCGCTCATGTTGGGGTCGTTGAGGAGGATCTCCAGGGCCCTGCTGGGGCCGACGACCCGGGGCAGGAAGTAGGTCATGCCGCCATCGGGGGAGGCCCCGATGCGGCCGTATGCGCAGGCGAAGAAGGCGGACTTCGAGGCGATTCGGGTATCACAGGCCAGGGCCAGTGAGAATCCGGCCCCTGCCGCCGGGCCATTGACCGCCGCAATCACGGGGTAGGGAATTCGGCGCAAATCTATGATCGCCTGGTGCAGCGTTTCTGCCCCGCGACGCACCTCCGCGGGCAGGTCGATCTCCTCCTCCTCGACCCCCTTGCGAAACCAGTTGACGTCTCCGCCGGCGCAAAAGGCCTTGCCGGCTCCAGTCACGATCAGGGCCCGCAGCGGGGCGCGGTCGGCGAGCCAGGCGAAGGCCGTGGTTAGCTCGACGATCATTTCGGGGCTCATCGCATTGAAGGCCTCCGGCCGGTCCAGGGTGAGGGTCCCGATCTCTGCATCGACCTCGATTCGCATTGTGCGCAGCTGGGGTGGACTCAGGGTCAGGCTGGTCATCTTTTCCTTCCTTGAGGTCGTGCCGGTGGCGGGTTGGCCATGAGCCTACCCTTTGCCTGGTGGCAAACGGTCGCGATAACGGCAGCAGCTCGCGCTCTGAGCGCCTCGCAGAGCGCCGCCGCGAGCTGCCTGACTCACCGGGGGTCTACCTCTTCCACGCAGCCGAGGGCGAGATTCTCTACGTGGGCAAGGCCCGCTCGATCCGCAAGCGGGTTGCCTCTCACTTCTCCGGCGGCCAGACCCGCCTCACTGGTCGGGTCGAGCGCATCGACGTGCTGGTCACCGCGACCGAGGCTGAGGCGCTGCTCGCCGAGCAGAGCTTTATCAAGCGCCACCGGCCTCGCTTCAACATCCGCCTGCGCGACGATAAGTCCTACCCCTACGTGGCGGTGAGCCTCGATGAGGATTACCCGCGGGTCTACTTCACCCGCGAGAAGCACCGACTTGGTCGTGCCTACTTCGGCCCCTTTTCAAGCGCCAAGCGGGTGCGCGAGACACTGGATCTGCTCGGCAAGCTGTTTCAGTTCCGCACCTGTGAGGGCCCCGAGCCAGGCCGGCGCTCGGGCAGCCCCTGTCTGGACTACTTCATCAAGCGCTGCGGGGCGCCCTGCGTCGGCTACATCGACCAGCAGGGTTACCGGCGAAACATCGAGGCGATCGTCGATTTTCTCTCCGGCCGCTACCGCCAGATAGAGAAGGACGAGGTTGCCCTGATGGGGGCGGCGGCGCTGGCGCAGGAATTTGAGCGCGCCGCCTTGCATCGCGACCGGCTGAAGGCGATCCGCTCGCTGTTTGAGTCCCAGCGGGTCGCCGGCGGTACGGTCGGCACGGCCGATCTGATCGGCGTCGCCGCCGAGGCCGCCGATGCAAATGCCCAGGTCTTTCAAGTTCGCGAGGGCATCCTCGCCGAGCGCCAGAGCTTCTACCTCGACAACCAGGCCGAGCGCGAGCTCGCCGAGGTCGCCGAGGAGTTCATCGGGCAGTACTACTCGGCCTCACCGGCGATGCCTCGCACGATCATCGTCGGCCCCTACCTGCGCGATCGTGCCTCGGTCTTGGCCGAGGCCTTGAGCGAGCGCCGCGGCGCCCCGGTCGAGGTGCGGGTCGCCGAGCGCGGCGACAAACGTCGCCTGCGCGAGCTGGCCGAGCGCAACGCGCGCCTCGCTCTGGACCAGGATCGTCTGCGGCGCGAGCACCGCCGCCAACGCCGGGTTGAGGCGCTGGCGGCGTTGCGCGAGGCGCTTGGGATGGAGGAGCTCCCGGTGCGGATCGAGGGCTTTGACATCTCCAACATCGGCGGCGAGTACACGGTCGCCTCGATGGTCGTCTTTGAGGGGGGTGCGACAAAGAAGGCCGATTACCGTCGTTTTCGGGTCCGCGGGGAGAAGGGGATGAGTAGGGGGCCCGACGACTTCGCCTCGATGGAGGAGATTCTCTCGCGGCGCATGACTCGCTACCTCGAGCAGGTCGACCTCTCCCCCCACGACCGCGAACGCGATGAGAGCTTTGCCTCCCTGCCCTCGCTGATCCTGATCGACGGCGGCAAGGGCCAGCTCGCCGCCGGAATGCGCGCCCTGCGCCCCTTCGCCGAGCTCGGGGTGACGATCATCAGCCTTGCCAAGCGGCTTGAGCAGGTCTACCTTCCCGGGCGCCGGGCACCGATCGACCTGGCCCCCGATTCGGAGGCCTCTAGGCTCCTGCAGCGGGTACGAGACGAGGCCCACCGCTTTGCGATCGAGCATCACCGCGGCCGTCGCGACCAGGCGATGACGGGCTCGGTGCTCGACGAGCTGAGGGGTGTGGGCCCGGTTCGCAAGCGGGCGCTGCTCCAACATTTCGGCTCTCCAGAGCGCTTTCTTGCCGCCTCGCGCGAGGAACTGGAGGCAGTGCCCGGCGTGCCTGGCAAAGTAGCTCGTGAGATCCACGAGCAGCTCAACAGAACCGGCTGAGAGAACCGATGGCGAAGGCCGAGAAAACCAAAGATTCCGGGTCCGGTGCCGCCGCAACCCGCACCGAGGTGACGCTTGTCGTCATCACCGGCCATTCCGGGGCGGGTAAGTCAGAGGCGATCGCCGCCTTTGAGGACGGCGGCTACTTTTGTGTCGACAACCTGCCGCCGCGGATGATCGGCAGCCTCGGCGAGCTGTTTCGCCACGACGGTAGCGGGGTCGAGCGGGCCGCCGTCGTCTCCGACGTTCGCGGCGGGGATTACTTCGACGATCTACTGCAGGTGCTCGAGGACCTCGAGGCCGATGGGCTGCGGCCGAGGGTGCTCTTCCTCGAGGCCGATGAGGAGACGTTGGTCGATCGCTACAAGGAGACCCGGCGTCGACACCCGCTGGCCCCACAGGGACGAATCGTCGACGGGATCCGAGCCGAGCGCGAGATGCTCGCGCCGCTGCGTGAGCGCGCCGACGTGGTGATGGACAGCAGCGACCTGACCGCCTCTGAGCTGCGTCGACGAATCGCCGAGGAGATGCTGGGCCGGGATGAGAGCGGCAAGCTGGCCCTGACCCTGCTCACCTTCGGCTTCAAGAATGGCCCTCCCCGCGATGCCGATCTGACCCTCGACGTTCGCTTCCTGCCCAATCCCCACTATGACGATGCCCTGCGCCCGCTGACCGGCCTCGATCGCCAGGTGCGCAGCTACGTCGAGTCAGGGACCCAGGCGGGGGAGTTCTACGGGCGCCTCCTGCCGCTGCTTGAGTTTCTCGTACCCGCCTACGTCGCGGAGGGTAAGAGCCACCTGACGATCGCGGTCGGCTGCACCGGTGGCCGTCACCGCTCGGTGACGGTCGCCGACCGAATCCGACGCGACCTCGCCGGACGCGAGGACGTGATCGTCCGCGTCAAGCACCGCGACGTTGAGCTCGGCAGCTGAGCGCCCGTAGAATCGAGCCGGCCGTGCCCGACCCCGTCATCTCCATCCGCGGCCTGCGCAAAAGCTACGGTGAGGCCGAGGCGGTGCGCGGGATCGACCTCGAGGTCGGTGCCGGTGAGGTCTTCGCCTTCCTCGGCCCCAACGGCGCCGGCAAGACGACCACGGTGGAGATCCTCGAGGGCTACCGCGATCGCAGCGCCGGGGAGATCTCGGTTCTCGGTGAGGATCCCCAGCGGGCTGGACGCGATTGGAGGGAGCGAATCGGGATCGTCTTGCAGAGCTCTCGGCTCGATCCCTACCTGACGGTGCGCGAGTCACTGGAGCTCTACAGCGGCTACTACAGGGCGCCGCGCCCGATCGAGGAGGTGATCGCGCTGGTCGGCTTGGAGGGCAAGGCGCAGGAGCGCGCCAGCCGGCTCTCCGGCGGCCAGCAGCGCCGCCTCGACGTCGGCATGGCGCTGATCGGCGATCCCGAGCTGCTCTTCCTCGACGAGCCGACAACCGGATTTGACCCCGCGGCGCGCCGCGGGGCCTGGGAGGTGATCGCTGGCCTTCGCGACCTCGGCAAGACGGTCTTTCTCACCACCCACTACATGGAGGAGGCGCAGCGCCTCGCCGACCGAGTGACGATCATCGCCGCTGGTGAGATCGTCGCCCGCGGTACCCCCGAGGATCTCGGCGACCGTGAGAATCAGCCGGCGACGATCAGCTACCGCCTCGACGGGGAGGAGGTCTCGGTACAGACCGCAACTCCGGTGAGGACGCTTCACGAGCTGACCGGGCGCGCGCTTGAGCAGGGCCTCGAACTGGAGGGCCTGGAAGTCAAACGGCCCACGCTTGAGGACGTCTACATCGAGCTAACCGAGCAGCAGTGAGCCTCGTCCTTCACCAGTTCCGCTACGACCAGAAGGCCTTCTGGCGAAACCCGGCCTCGGTTTTTTTCACCGTCATGTTCCCGGTCATCTTGCTCTTGATCTTTGCCACCGTCTTCGGTGGGCAGACGGTCAAGGTCCGCGGTGGGATCAAGACGACCACCTACTACGTGCCGGCGATCATCACCCTCTCGGTGATCTCGGCGACGATGCAGAGTCTGGCGATGTCGCTGGTGATCGCGCGCGAGGATGGTCGGCTGAAGCGGGGCAGGGGCACGCCGATGCCGGCCTGGGTCTTCATCGCCGGCAGGGTTGGCAATTCGATCGTCGTCGCGCTGATCATGATGGCCCTGCTGGCGGCGATCGGCGCCATCCTCTACGCGGTGCCATTCCCCTGGGAGCGGCTCGGCGCAATCGTCCTCACCCTGGTGATCGGCGCCGCCTCCTTTTGCTGCCTTGGAATCGCCTTGACCGCGGCGATCCCCTCCCAAGATGCCGCTGCACCGATCGTCAACGCGATGCTCTTGCCGCTCTACTTCCTCTCCGGCGTCTTCATTCCCGACGATCAGCTACCCAGCGGGGTGATCCACTTTGCCGACGCCTTCCCCATTCGCCACTTCTTTGAGGCCTTCTTTGACGCCTACGTGACGGTCGGACACGGTCCCTCGGTCAGCTGGGGCAACCTTGGCATCGTCGCCGCCTGGGGCGCTCTTGGCTTGGCGCTAGCGGTGCGCTACTTTCGCTGGACCCCTCGCAACGGCTGAGCGTGCGACTTCACTGCGCCCGCCCCCTATAGCCTCTGGCGCCCGTGTTGCACCATGTCCTCCTGGAGGTCTCCGACCTCGACCGAAGTGCCTCTTTTTATGACGCACTGCTTGCGCCCCTGGGTTGGCGCCGCCATCTTGATCAGGACAAGACGATTGGCTATGGGATCGCCAAGCCCGTCTTTTTCATCGCCGCCCACCATGAACCCAGACCGGGATTTGGACTGCTCAGCTTCTCCGCCGCAGGGATCGTCGCCGTCAAGGCAGCGTGGGCATCGGGGGTCGCGGCGGGAGGGACCGGCCTCAGCGACCCCGGTACCAGGCGCTCCTATGGTTCGGGTTCTTACTCGGCCTTTCTCACCGACCCCGATGGCTATGAGCTTGAGCTGACGATTGGATCCGATTGATCCCGGCGGCGGCAGGGGCGCTGAGGCGAGGCGATCTGATCAATCATGATCTCAGCCAATAGCATCAAGATTCAACTATTCCAGGAGGGTTTGACTTGATGGCTGTCAAGGTCGGCATCAACGGTTTCGGGCGGATCGGGCGAAACGTTTTCCGCGCGGCACGGGCGGCGGGGGCCGAGCTGGAGTTCGTCGCGGTCAACGACCTGACCGACCCTCAGACCCTCGCCCACCTGCTCAAGTACGACTCGATCCTGGGCCGCTTCCCGGGGTCGGTAGAGGCGCTGGACAGCTCGATCATGGTTGATGGGACTGAGATCGAGGTCCTCTCCGAGCGCGATCCCGCCGCTTTGCCCTGGGCTGAGATGGGAGTTGAGGTGGTGATCGAGTCGACCGGATTCTTCACCGCCCGCGATGACGCCGCCAAGCACCTCGGCGCCGGGGCCAAGAAGGTGATCATCTCCGCTGTCGCCAAGGATCCCGACGTGACCGTCGCCCTCGGGGTCAACTTCGATGGCGCCTATCAGCCCGACAAGCACCACATCATCTCCAACGCTTCCTGTACGACCAACTGCCTCGCCCCCCTCGCCAAGGTGCTGAACGACAGCTTTGGGATCGAGCAGGGCCTGATGACGACGATCCACGCCTACACCGCCGATCAGCGCCTCCAGGACATGCCGCACAAGGACCTGCGCCGGGCGCGCGCCGCGGCGCTCAATCTGATTCCGACCACGACCGGCGCTGCCAAGGCGGTGGGCCTGGTCTTGCCGGAGCTAAGCGGCAGGCTGAACGGGCTGGCGATCCGGGCGCCGGTGGCAACCGGATCGGTCGTCGATCTTGTCTTCTCCACCCCCGAGCCGCTTGCGGTCGATCAGGTAAACGCAGCGGTGAGGGAGGCGGCGGAGGGTCAGATGCGGGGCATCCTCGCCTACACCGAGGACCCGATCGTCTCCACCGACATCAGCAGTGATCCACACTCTTCGATCTTTGATGCGGGTCAGACGATGGCGATCGGCGATGGCCGTATGGTCAAGGTGTTGAGCTGGTATGACAACGAGTGGGGCTACGCAAACCGCTGCATCGAGTTGGCGGCGAAGGTACTTGAGCCGGTCGCCGCCGGTCACTGATCGCGAAGAGGTGAGTTTTTCCAAGGCAAGTGTCCGCGATGCGCCGGTCGCCGGTCGCCGGGTGCTCCTGCGCGCAGACCTGAACGTGCCCCTCGAAGGCGGCCGGGTTGTCGATGACACCCGGATCCAGGCGGCGCTGCCCAGCATCGAGCTGCTGCGAGAGCGCGAAGCTTCGCTCGTCCTTCTCTCACACCTCGGTCGACCGCAGGGAAGGCCCGACCCGGCGCTCTCGATGCGGCCGGTCGCTGAGCGCCTTTCTGAGATCCTCGGCGCCCCCGTGGCGCAGGCGGCCTCGGTCCTCGGCGAGCAGGTGAGCAGCGCCGCCGGCGCTCTCAAGGCGGGGGAGATGATGCTGCTGGAGAACGTTCGCTTTGAGCCCGGAGAGACCGACAATGACCCGGCCCTGGCCGAGGCACTTGCCGGGCTCGCCGACCTCTACGTAAACGATGCCTTCGGCGTCGCTCATCGCGCCCACGCCAGCACCGCTGGGGTTGCCAACTTTCTGCCCGGCTATGGCGGCCTGCTGTTGGAGCGCGAGGTGATCGAACTGAGCGCGGTGATCGATTCGCCGAAGCGTCCTCTGGTCGTCGTTTTGGGCGGCGCCAAGGTCTCGGAGAAGATCGGGGTGATCGATCGCTTCCTGCAGATCGCGGACCGGATCCTGATCGGCGGGGCGATGTGCTTTAGCTTCTTTTGCGCGCAGGGAATCGCGACCGGGGACTCGCTGGTTGAGGAGAAGGGTGTGGCGCTGGCGGCGCGGGCGCTGGAGCAGGCGGCGCGATCGGACTGCGAGCTGATCCTGCCCTCTGACCTGGTCTTGGGAGATCGCCTCGAGGCCGCCGCGAACATCCGCCAAAGCGACGGCGTAGCGGTGCCCGATGGCTGGCTCGGTCTTGATATCGGGCCGCGCACCGCGACGACCTACGCGGCGGCGATCTCCGCCGCCGCCACGCTACTGTGGAACGGGCCGATGGGCGCCTTTGAGCTGGAGCCGTTTGCCGCCGGGACCCGGGCCGTGGCTGAGGCCGTGGCGCGGGCGTCGGCGATAACGGTGGTTGGTGGCGGTGACTCGGTCGCTGCGCTTCATCGGTTCGGACTTGCCGAGAAGGTGGACTGGCTCTCGACCGGAGGAGGCGCGTCCTTGCAGTTGCTGGAGGGAAGCAAACTGCCCGCGGTGGAGGCCCTGCTCGATGCCTGAGCGCACCCCCTACATCGCCGCCAACTGGAAGATGCACATGACGGTCGCAGAAGCCGCCCGCTTTGTCGATGCCCTGCTGCCCCAGATCGCCGGGACCGAAAGCGACGTTGTCCTTTGCCCGCCGTATATGGCGCTTGCCGAGGTGATCGAGCGCTCGCGTGGAAGCGCGGTCCGGGTCGCGGCCCAAAACATGCATCAGGGCTCCGCCGGTGCCTTCACCGGCGAGGTCTCGGCCCCGATGCTGGTTGAGGCCGATGTGGATGCCGTGATCCTCGGTCACTCCGAGCGGCGCAGGCTCTTCTGTGAGACCGATGAGGCGCTCGCTTTGAAGGTCGAGGCGGCGCTCGCGGCGGGTCTGGAGCCGATCCTCTGCGTCGGGGAGAGCGAGGAGGCTCGCGACGCCAAGGAGACCGAGGCGGTGCTCGAGGCACAGCTCGGGGCCGACCTCGCCGAGGTCAAGCCAGCCGAGCTGGCCCGCGTGGTCGTTGCCTATGAGCCAATCTGGGCGATCGGCACCGGTCGCACCGCCACACCGGAGCAAGCCCAGGCGGCGATCGCCTACATCCGCGACAGCTTGGCGATCCTCGGCGGGGCGGCGGACGCGGTGCGGATCATCTACGGCGGCTCGGTCAAGCCCGCAAACGCGGCCGAGCTGATCGCTCAGCCCGACGTCGACGGTGCCCTGGTCGGTGGCGCCAGCCTCGATCCCGCTGATTTCGCCGCGATCGTGGAAGCCGCATGAGGGGCCCAATCCCAAGCTGGCCTCCGCTAGGCCCGGGGCGAGCACGGAAACGGACCGGCGGGATTCATTGACGCCGCCCCCGGTCTCCTCGCTGGCGCTGATCATCCTCGACGGATGGGGGCTCGCCGAGCCCGGTCCGGGAAACGCGATCTCACTTGCGCAGACCCCGGTCTTTGATCGACTCTGGGAGGACTTTCCCCACACCGAACTCTCCGCCCAGGGGCCCGATGTCGGACTGCCGGTGGGCCAGATGGGCAATTCGGAGGTCGGCCATCTCAATCTCGGCGCCGGGGCGATCGTCAAGCAGGATCTGGCGCGGATCGATGACGCGATCGCTGATGGCAGCTTCTTTGAAAATGAGGCGTTGCTCGCCGCCTGCGCCCGCGCCCGAAGCGGTCCCCGCGGGCGCCTTCACCTTCTTGGCCTGGTCTCTGACGGGGGCGTGCATTCGGGCTGGGAGCACATCGAGGCGACGATCGAGCTGGCCGGCCAGGAGGGGATCACCGATCTCGTCTTTCACGCTTTCACCGACGGTCGCGACACCCTTCCCCACGGCGGGCGCGGTTACCTCGACGAGCTCGGGCGTTGGCTGCGCCATGCCGGGCAGATCGCCACCGTGAGCGGCCGCTACTACGCGATGGACCGCGACACCCGCTGGGAGCGGACCAAGCTTGCCTACGATGCGATCGTCCATGGCCGCGGCTTGCACGCGGCGAGCGCCGATGAGGCGATCACGGCAAGCTATGAGCGCGGGGAGACCGACGAGTTCTGCAAGCCGACGGTGATCGGCAACTACGACGGTGCCAGAGCGGGCGACGTCGCGGTCTTCATCAACTTCCGCCCCGACCGTGCCCGTCAGATGACCCGCGCCCTCGCCGATCCGGACTTTGAGGAGTTTTCCCGAGCCGGGGGTCCGCAGCTCGATTTGACAACGATGACGACCTATCGCAAGGGCTGGCCCTATCCGGTGGCCTTTGCCGAGGCGCGGCCGACGACGACCCTGGCGGAGACCATTTCCGCGGCTGGAGGACGTCAGCTACACGTAGCCGAGACCGAGAAGTACGCCCACGTCACCTATTTCTTCAACGGTGGACGCGAGCAGGAATGGAATGGTGAGGAGCGCTTTTTGGTGCCGTCCCCACGCGACGTGCCGACCTATGACCATAAGCCCGAGATGAACGCGCAGGGAGCCGCTGAGGCCTTCCTCAGCCACTGGCGGGGGGGTGAGTACCGGTTTGGGATCATCAACTTCGCAAATCCCGACATGGTCGGTCACACCGGGGTGATCACGGCGGCGGTGGAGGCTGTGCAGACCGTGGACAGCTGCCTCGGCGAGGTGATCGAGGCCGTGCAAAGCGGCGGTGGGGTCGCGATCATCACGGCCGATCACGGCAACTGCGACGCGATGCTCGAGCCCGATGGGTCCCCCAACACCGCCCACTCGCTAAACCCGGTGCCGCTGATCATCACCCGCGAGGGGCTGCGCCTGCGCGAGCACGGCATCCTCGCCGACGTGGCGCCAACAGTTTTGGCACTGCTCGGCATCGACCAACCGCGGGCGATGAGCGCTCGCTCGCTGATCGCGTGAGGGAGGATCCGGGGCGACTTCGGTTCGAGATCGAGGCCCGAGATGGCGCCGCGCGGGCGGGGACTCTGCACACCTCCCACGGCTCGATCCAGACCCCCGCCTTCATACCTCTGGCGACCAAGGCGACGGTGCGGGGATTGGATTCCAGCGAGGTCGCCGGCCTCGGTTATGAGCTGATCCTCGGCAACACTTACCACCTGCTGGTCTCGCCCGGACCACAGCGAATCGCCGCTGCCGGCGGACTGCATCGCTTCATGGGCTGGGAGCGCTCGCTGATCACCGATTCCGGTGGATTTCAGGTCTTCTCACTGGCCCACGGGGGGGTGGCGAACGAGGTCAAGGGAAGCGGACGGGGGGGCCGCGAGGGCCAATCGCTGGTCGCGATCGATGAGCAGGGGGTGCGGTTTCGCTCCTACCGGGATGGTAGCTCGCTGTTTATCTCACCCGAGGTCTCGATGGCTGTGCAGGCGGAGCTCGGCTCCGACATCGCGCTCGCCTTTGACGAGTGCACGCCCTATCACGCGGAGCGCACCTACACCGCCCGCTCGACCGAGCGCACCCATCGCTGGCTGGCCCGTTGCCTTGCCTGGCACGAGCGAGAGGGGCCAAGCAGCCAGGCGTTGTTTGGGATCGTGCAGGGCGGGACCCACGAGGACCTGCGCCGGGAAGCGGCGCAGGCGGTCTCTGAGGCCGCGGTCGACGGTATCGCGATCGGCGGCACGCTTGGCCGCGACAAGGCCGAGATGCGCGAGGTCCTCGCCCTCACCGCGCCGCTTTTGCCCGAGAGCTCGCCCAAGCACCTGCTCGGGATCGGCGAGGTCGATGACCTCCTGGCCGGTATCGCACTCGGTCTGGACCTCTTTGACTGCGCCGTCCCGACCCGCCTCGCCCGTCACGGTGTCGCCCTCGCCCCCCGTCCCCAGAGTCGTTTCCGACTCGACCTGCGCAAGTCCGGCTGGGCGGGCGATCCCAGCCCGATCGTCGCCGAGTGCCCCTGTCAGGCCTGCCGACATCACGACCGCGACTACATCAGCTACCTCTCTCGCGCCGAGGAGCTGACCGCGGTTCGCCTGATCTGCCTGCACAACCTCACCTACATGCGCCAGCTGAGCGCCGGAGCGCGAGCGGCGATCGGCTCGGGCGCCCTGGGCTCCTACAGCGACGCGGTCCTCGGCGGGGCAGCTCCGTGGGCGGCGCTTGAGCTCTGCCGGGCTGGCTGAGCGGCGCCCACGGGGCGCTCGCCTACCTGGTGTTCTTGTGGATCAGGTCCTTGACTTCTTCGACCACCTTTTCAACCGTGTTCCCGGCGACCTTGTTGAGCTTCACGCCCTCAGCCTGGTCGGTTGCGATGATCACCGCCGCGGCCACCGCCGCGGCAATCAGGACGAGGGCGAGGAGGGCGAAGAGGAAGCGGATGAAGCGCGAGAAGCCGCCCCGTTTGCGCGGCGTCTGGGGCTGGGCCAGCGGCTGAGGGGGGCGCGCCGCCGGGCGCCTTGTCGGAGAGGGCGGCGGCCGATATTCGCTGCGGCGGCGCTGCTCAAGGCGCCGGGTCGCGGCCTCCTCGCCAAGCACCCGGGTCGGTGTCGCTTCTTCGCCCACCGGCAGCGTCACGTCCTCGCCCAGGAGACCGAGCTGCAGGCCTCCCGCCAGCTCATCGGCGCTCGCGTAGCGGCGATTCGGGTCGCCCTCCAGTGCGCGCAGCACCGCCGCCCCGAGGGTCTCGGCAACCTCGGCGTTATAGGTACTGGGCGGCAGCGGCCTCTCGTTTTGCTGGCGCACCGCCAGCTCGGCGAGGGTCGAGCCCTCATAGGGCAGGCGCCCGGTCAGAAATTGGTAAAGGACCACTCCGAGGGCATAGACATCGGTTGCCGGAGTCGCCTCCTCGCCGCGGACCTGCTCGGGGGCGAGGTAGGCGGCGGTGCCGATCACGGATCCGACCTGGGTGATCCGGGTCTGCTCGACCGCACGCGCGATCCCGAAATCGGTCAGCTTGACGGCCATCTCCCCGCCACCCACCGGACCCCCGACGACCATCAGGTTGCCCGGCTTCACGTCGCGGTGGATGATCCCCCGGCGGTGCGCGTAATCGAGCCCAGCGCAGGCCTGGACCCCGATCTCTGCGGTCCTGTCGCCGTCGAGCGGGCCCTGCGTTTGGAGTATCTGGGCACCCGAGCGTCCCTCGACGAACTCCATCACGATGTAGTGGCGGTGCTCGTCGATGCCGCTGTCATAGACCTGGACGATGTTGGGGTGGATCAGCTTGGCAACCGCCAGGGCCTCGCGACGAAAGCGGGCGACGAAGCGCTCATCGTCGGAGAGGTGCTCGGCCAGTACCTTGACCGCCACGGTTCGCTCGAGGATGCGGTCGGTCGCCCGGTAGACGGTCGACATCCCGCCTGAGCCAAGTCGATCGCCGATCTCATAGCGCCCCGAGAGGGTCTCCAGCATCAGTGACCTCCGCCGACGGGCGAGCCGACGCCGACGCCCCCCGATGGCGCGCCGGTGCCGCCGCCTTCGGTGCTCGGCGTGCTCGTCGTTGTCGGCGTGCTCGTCGTGGGGGTGGTGCTCGTCGGTGTGGGGGTCGGCTTGGTCTTGGCTGGCGGGGTGGGGGTCGGCTTCGCGCTCGGCTTCGGCTTACTCGGCTTTTCTTCCTTCTTGGGCGGTTTGGTGGCGGTACTTTCGGATGTTTCTTCGCCGCCTTCGGTTGTTTCGGTCGTCTCTTCTTCGCTGCACCCTGAGACGACATTGTTGAGCCGCGCGGCGCCTTCGCGCAGCGCCTGCTTGAGGTTCTTATCGACCCCACCGAGGGCGTCGATTTGGTCGCTGACCTGCTGGGCTGCGTCTTGGGCTCCAACGCATTCGCCGCTTCGGGCAAGCTGTTTCACTTCATCGAGATTGTGGGTGATTTCGGCTGCGGTCTTGCCGGGGAGCAGTTTGGCGGAGCTCGTGCTCCCACATGAAGCAAGCACCAAGGCAGCGAGGACGCCGAGGCCAAGGGCGAGCAGAGATGTGCTTACGCGACCCACGGTCCGAGTCTAGAGAACGAGTTAAAGACTGGATTTGGCCTGCAATTGACGCTCACGTGCCGAGGTAGAGGCGCTCGGCGAGGTGCTTTGGCAGACCGGCCGCGAGGATCGGCGCCGCCGCCCGGTCGATGTCGTAATCGACGCGATGAAAGCGGGCCGAGTGGAGCTCGCTATCGAGCTCGATCCAGGCCGCGCGCGGATCCCCGTCACGCGGTTGACCGACGCTGCCGGGGTTCAAGAGCCAGCTGCCCAGCTTCACGTCGAGCAGGCTGCCGTCGCCGTTTTGGGCACCGTGGGTCGCACCGGCTTGTCCCGCAGCGGGTCCGTTGAAGGAGAGGGCGATGTGTGAATGTCCGATCAAACAGACTCGCTCAGACTGCACCTCAAAGCATCCCTCGGCTTGCTCCACAGAGAGCACGTACTCCCAGACCGGATCGCGGGGTGAGGCGTGAAAGAGCCCGATTCCCGCCCGCAGGCCGGCCGGCTCGAGTTCGGCGAGGAACTCGATCGTTCGCTCGGAGGCGTTCTCCTGCGTCCAGGTGACGGCCGCTGCCGCGGCCTCTGAAAAAGCGGAGACGTTGAGGCCGCCGAGTACGGCCAGGTCGTGGTTGCCGACTAGGGTGATATCGCAGCGCTCGCGGATTAGCTCGGCGCAGGCGTCGGGGTCGGCACCGTAGCCGACCACGTCGCCCAGGCACCAGATCTCGCTGACATCGGTTGACTCGATCGCCGCGAGCACGGCCTCAAGGGCCGCCAGGTTGGAGTGGACATCGCTGATCACCGCTGCGCGCAAGGTGCCCAGCGTATCCTGAGCCCCCATGGAGTCGGTGCGGGGGCAGGGTCCATACGATGGGTCGATCGCAGCCGATGACTCGATCGCCGAGCTTCGCTCAGCCGTGAACAGGGCCGCTCTGGTCCTGCGCGATGGAGAGCCGACCGCGCCCGAGCCCTCGCTCGAGCGCCCGCCGAAGCCTGAGCTGGGCGATTACAGCTCCAATGCGGCGATGCTCCTCGCCGCCCCGCTTGGGCAGAGCCCGCGGCAGGTCGCCGAGCGCCTCGGAGCTGAGTTGGAGCACGAGCTTGCCGGAGCCGCCACCGTCGAGCGGATCGAGGTCGCCGGTCCGGGTTTCATCAACCTCTTCCTCGCAGACGCCTGGTACAGACGAGCGATGAGCCGACTTGGCGCCGCCGGCGAGCAACTTGGGCCCGCGCCTACCGAGTCCCCCGAACGGATCCTGGTCGAGTTCGTCTCCGCCAATCCAACCGGCCCGCTGCACGTTGGTGGCGGCCGCCATGCCGCCTACGGCGACGCCCTGGTCCGCCTCCTGGAGGCGGTTGGCCACGATGTGGCGCGGGAGTTCTATGTCAACGACGCCGGCGCTCAGGTCGAGCGCTTTGCCCGTTCCCTGGCCGCCAGCATGCGCGGCGTCGAGGCCCCTGCCGAGGGCTACGCTGGCGCCTACGTTGCCGAGCTGGCGCTGCGCCTAGGCGAGGAGGGGATTGACCCCGCCGATACCGAGGCGCTCGGCACCCGCGGGGTGCAGTTGATCCTCGAGAGCGTCAGGGCCAGCCTCGAGCGCTTCGGCGTCAGCTTTGACAATTGGTTCTCCGAGCGTGCGCTATATGAGCGCGGCGAGGTCGATGCCTCCCTCGAGCAGCTGCATAAAAACGGGCACAGCTACCGCAGCGAGGGCGCCCTTTGGTTGCGCACCACCGCTTTTGGGGACGACAAGGACCGGGTCCTGATCCGCGCCAACGGCGAACCGACCTACCTGGCGGCCGACGTCGCCTATCACTGGGACAAGCTCGAGCGTGGCTTCGGCCGCCTGATCGACGTCCTTGGCGCTGACCATCACGGCTACGTGCTGCGGATCCGCGCCGCGATCGCCGCCCTCGGCGCTGACCCCGAGGCGTTTGAGGCGCTGATCATGCGCCTTGTTCACATCGTCGAAGGCGGCGAGCGTGCCCAGATGTCAAAGCGAAGCGGTGACTTCATCTCCCTCGATGAGCTGCTCGATGACGTCGGCCCGGACGCGGTTCGCTGGTTCATGCTCTGGCGAAGCCACGACACCGCGGTCGACCTCGACCTCGAGCTCGCCCGTCGCGAGTCCAGTGAGAATCCCGTCTACTACGTTCAGTATGCCCACGCCCGGATCGCCAGCATCCTGCGCAAGGCCGGGGAGGGCGCGGAAGTGGCGGCCGCCGAGGTCCACGCCGGAGCTGGCGGAGCCCCCTTGCAGCCCAGCGAGCGGGAGCTGGTCAAGCGCCTGCTGGAATTTCCCGAGCAGGTGCGCGAGTCTGCCTCGCGCCGGGCCCCGCACCGGATCTGCGCCTACTCGATGACGGTCGCCGCCGATTTTCACGCCTTCTACCGCGACTGCCAGGTGATCGGCGCCGAGGGCGAGGGAGTTGAGCGATCGCGGCTGGCGCTCTGCCTTTATACAAAGCGCACGATCGCCGCGGCCCTCGATCTGCTGGGGATCTCGGCCCCGGAGCGGATGTGATGTTTGCCCGCCGCCGCAAGCCTCCGGTACTCGCAGAGATCTCAGCTCCTGCCTCTGACCGGGCACGCGCCGGAGCGCTGCGCGGCTCTGATCTCAAGGCGCTGGAGGCGTTACTGGCGAAGCTGGGCGATTGCGGCGCGGTCTTGATCGGCGGTGCGGCGGCGGCCAAGGCAGGAGCGGCGCTGGGGCTGGCCAGTGTCGCCGCGGCCGGCGGCCGGCGAACCGCGCTGATCGAGTGCGAGCTGGCGGCGCCTACCCTTGCCGGTGAGCTCGGGCTGGCCTCCTCGCCGGGGCTTCATGAGTACCTGCTCGAGCAGGCAAGTGCGCCCCAGATCCTGCAGAGCGCGGTCCTCGCCGGACCGGCCTCCGGTGCAGCAAGCGAGCCGCTGGTCTGCGTCGTGGGCGGTGCCCCGAGCGCTGCGGGCGAGGAGCTGCTTGGAACCGAGGGCTTTCGCCACGCGATTGCAAAGCTGCGCTCGGCCTATCAGCTGGTCGTCCTTGATGGACCGGCGAAAAGCAGCGGCAGCGGTGAGTCGCTGCGGGCGCTCGCGGCGGAGGTCGAGGCGACCCTCCTGTGCCTAGCGCCCGGGGAGCACTACAGGCGCGCTGCCCTTCCCGTCACGGGGCTGATTCAGAGGTCATAGCGAGCGAGGTCGGCGTTTAGGCGCTCGGAGTCCTCATCACTGGGCCCTCCCTCCGTGGGTGGGTCGGAGCCCGGCGGATCGACGTTTCGGCGCCAGCGCAAAACGCCAACGGCAAGCGCCGCCGCGGCGATCGCAAACCCAACCACGGGGACCAGATATGCGGTCAGGTTAAAGCCCGAGGCCGCCGGCAGGGCAAGGACTTCGGAGCCATATTGGGCGACCAGGATCGCCTTTATCTGGGTCTTGTTCTTTCCCTTGGCGATCAGGGTCGAGATGAAGGCCTTCTCGCGCAGCGCCTGGGGTGAGTCGGCCAGCTCCAGCAGCTCGCCGCAGATCGGACACATCACTTCACCCTCGATCTCATTCAACGAAGCGCTCGGGTGGGCGGCGGAGCCCGGAGCCGGGAGGGCCATGGCGAGCGCCAGGGCAGCCAGCAGCGCCACCGCGCCCGCCCTCAAGATTGACCGTCGCTGGGCAGGATCGGCACAACGTAGCGGCGCAGGTATTCACCGCTGACCGGGCCGCGGTTGAGCAGGCGCAGCTTGCCGCGGGGGTTGACCAGGAAGTTTTCCGGTACACCGGTGGTGCCGAATTCGTGAGCGCGTTGACCATCGCCGTCTCGCAGCTGCGGATAGGTGAGCCCGTATTGATGGACGAAGTGCTGACCGTCGCCGCTCAGGTCGCGGGTATCGATTCCAAGCACCGTGAAGCCGGGGCCGCCGTAGCGGCGTTGAAACCGCTCCAGCGTCGGCGCCTCCTGGCGGCAGGGGATGCACCACGAAGCCCAGAAGTTGACCAGCACCCAGCGGCCGCGATATTCAGCCAGCGATCCTTCGCCCTTGCCAATCAAGCGCGGAAGCGGCCCGGCGGGGGCCGCCTCTCCGACGCTGATCCCGACCGTGCCCTTGCTCGCCAGCCCGTAGACGAGCAGGCCGACGAGGGCGATGACGGCAAGTAGGGCAATCACAGAGCGGGCGCTCACAGCCGCCAAGATTAGATCGCCGCGACCGCCGAGCACGGTGAGGCTGTGCTTAGAAACTCCTTTCTCCGCGGAGGTCGTTCAGCCGCTAGGGAGGAGAGTCCAAGCGCAGAGCGCCCAGCTGCCGGTGGCGCGCAGAAACTCTCCGCCACCGATGTGAGTTCCTCACGATGGCTGCCACACCTCGCCCCCTTGCACTCGCTCAAAGCCGATCCAAAGGGCGTTCATCGCGGTTGCCACGAGCCGCTCGCGGGGAACATCCGGGTGCTCGCTCCACCAGATCGCCAAACCCTGAAGCACTCCACGAAGAACGATCCAGGCCAAGTCCAAGCCCTCCTCGGCGAGCGGGCCAGCGAGGTGCTCTGATCCTGGCTCGGCTGCAAACAGCGGCAGGATCGCGTCGCGACTGCGCTTCGCAACGTCGGCGTGCATGGCGGCGACAGCGGGGTCGCCACTGGTATCGCGGAAGAGGACGCGCCCGGCGAAGGGATGCTCCTCGATGTAGGTAAACCAGGCATCAAATGAGCGTGCAATTCGCTGCGCGGGTGGGTCCTCCCCGACGAAGTGGCTGCCCCAGACCTCTCGCAAATCCGCGAAATGCCTTTCCAAGAGCCGTCTGTAGAGGTCGGCCTTGGAGCTGAAATGGTCATAGACAACCGGCGCCGTCACCCCCGAGAGCCGCGCGATCTCCTCGATCGAGGCCCCTTGGTAGCCCCGCTCCGCAAAGACCTCGGTGGCGGCGGTTTCGATGATCTCGCGGCGGGCTGCGGCCGTCAGTCGCCTGCGCGGCATCCCGCTGTCGGTGGTCTGACTAGGCAACTCAAGGCTCCTTGGTTGCAGCGGCGGCGAGCGGGTCGCCCTTACCCCAGTTGCCCTGCGATGCGTAGGGGCGAAAGCGCACGAAGGCCGATTCGCGATGAAAGGGCCTGGCAGCGTGTGCTCTGCTCGCGGCCGGATGGGCGCGATCGCTGCCGCCGTGGGCGTATTCGCGCATCTCCTTGGCGCTTCGCCAAAGCGAGAACGTGGCTACCAGCCGGGGCGGGCGTGCGAGGCCCGTTGCGGCCAGTAGTGCCGGGTCGGTGATCGCCTCACCCTCGGCGCGGGCGCTCGCACGCAGGAAGGGGATTGCGCGGCCAAAGCGCAGCTTGCCCAGCGTCATCACCGCCACCGGCTCCTGGTCGGTGACTGGGAGCTCCTGGGCGGGGAGGCCTGGCATATCCGACCAAGCTCCAAAGACACGCAGCGGGGTCAGCCGCACCTGCCAGCCTCCGGAGAGCTGTTCGGCAAGCGGGTGGTTGGCCGAGAACTGATCCAACGCCGCGTCATCCTCCCAGGCTGCGATCAACCCGACCCGACCGGGCGCCGGAGCGGGAATAAGTTTGCCGCTCAGAGGAGCTGTGATCGTGGTCTCCGCGTAGCGCAGGCCTGGCACTTCGGAGGGGCTAGGCGAGCGTCGAAGGACACCGGGTGTCGCGGCGAGGCCGATATCGGCGAGGTGAACTGAGACGATCATTGGTTCCTCCCTTGCTGAGGCTACGGTTGTCATGAGTTGAGCTCGACCACGCTTGCGATCGGCCCGGGGCTGGCGTCACTTCGGATCGGGGAGGGCGGGAGCGCCCGCTGCGCGGCAGGGTGCAGAGACCGCCAACTTCGCTTCGCGCGGTTCCTGACTCGGTGGATACGGAATGACCGATGAGCATGCGCTCCTTTGGGATCGGGTTACGGCACAGCGCAGCAACCTAGTGTTTCCTAGGTTGCTGCAACATTACTTAGGGCTCACTAGGTTGTCAACTTGCGTTACGCGCCCGTAGCTCCGCTAGTAATGCCTGTGGCGTGATCAGCCGAACGTCGCAGGTTCGAATCCTGCCCCCGCTGTCCGGAAAAGGCCTGCAAAGCCGGCCGTTTTCGTAACCGTTCAGTCCCTGACCCCGGCTGGTCAAGCGCCGAAAGGCGATGGAACGGTTGACATAACGCAGGGGCCGCCGCTCCCGTGTCGAACCGCGGGGCATGGAGCGCGCTGAGGCCGAGGCGATCTATGACTCCGGCCGCGATGGCTGTGTGGAGTTCATGCTCGAACTGACGCAGCGCTTCGAAGAGCTGGCAGAGCGCTCAGAGCGCCAGATCGCCCGCCTGCAGACACGGGTCGAGCGGCTGGAAGCCGAGCTCCGCAAGGACTCGCGCAACAGCTCAAAGCCTCCCTCCTCCGACCCGCCGAAGAGCCGCCAAGAGCGCCGGACCGAGGCCCGCGAGAAGGCCAAGGAGATGATGCGCGGCGAGCGCGAGCGGCGCAAGGCCGGTGCTCAGCCCGGGCACCGTGGTTCGGGGCGAGCGCTCACCCCGGAGGACCAAGTCGATGAGATCGTCGAGCACTACCCCGAGTCCTGCCGGTGCTGCGGGCACGGCTTTGGCGAGGACGAGCGCCAGTCCTCCTCCCGCTTCGGTCGCCACCAGGTCGCCGAGCTGCCCGAGATCGCGGTGCGGGTGACAGAGCACCGCACCCATCGCCTGCGCTGCCCCCGCTGCCGGGCCAAAACCACTGCCGAGCTACCCGCAGAGCTCTCCGGGCAGGCCTGCGGCCCCCGGCTGGGGGCCGCAGTGGTGAGGATGAGCGCCCGTAACCAGATCTCGCGCCGCGACATGGCCGAGCTGGCCGGCGACCTTTTCGGTCTGCGGCTCTCGATGGGGACGGTCGATGTCGGCTCGGCCAGCGCGGCGCGGCCGCGCTTCAGGGTCCGCACGAGCGGCTCGCCGCATCGGTCCTGGACGCACCCGCGCTGAACGTCGATGAGACCGGCTGGCGCACCGCCGGGGAGGGGCGCACGCTGTGGACGGCGAGCGCCCCCACAGCGGCGATCTTCCGGGTCGCCGAGGATCGCCATCGCGACCGCTTGGTCGAGCTGATCGGCGCCGACTATGCGGGGATCGTCTGCTCGGATCGCTGGTGGGCATATGACCACCTCGATCCCGAGTGCCGCCAGGCGTTTTGGCAGCATCTGTGGCGAGACTTCACCCGCCACTCCGAAGGGCTCGTCGAGCAGAAGGCCTTCGGTGAGACCGGACTTGAGCTCAGCACGCGGTTGTTTCGTAGCTGGCATGCCTTGGCCGAGCACGGCGACCGTCGTCGCCTGCAGCGTGAGATGGCGCCGATCGAAGCCGAGCTGCGGGCGCTCTGCGAACACGCTGCGCGCAAGTCAAAGCGCACCCGCTACCACGGCCGCTTTGCCCGCAACCTGCTGAAGAACTGGCCAGCTCTTTGGACTTTCGTCGCCACCCCTGGGGTCGAGCCGACCAACAACGCCGCCGAGCGCGCCCTGCGCGGTCCGGTCATCCACAGATAGCTCTCCCACGGCACCCGCTCTGCAGATGGTGAGCGCTTCATCGAGCGGGCGCTCTCGGCTTCGGTCACCTGTCGCCTGCAGGGCCGCTCGCTGTTTGCCTACCTGACCGAGCTCTTCACCGCCTCAGCCCGGGGTCAGCCTCTTCCCGCGCTCGCTTGAGTACCGGGACTGAACGGTTACCTGACCCTCGGGATCCAGAGGCGAGCAGACCTCGGTGCTGGCACCCTCAAGCTCCACCGCCCCCGGCGCTCCGAGGATGGCTAACGTTGAAACCAAACGGTATTACTGACCACTGATAGCCTAAAGAGCCGGCGGAAGAGGGAGGTTCTCCTATGAGCAATGAAAGGCAACATAGGGGTCCGTCCCGGCGGGAGTTTTTGAATGGGGCGTGGGCTGCGGTTGTCAGTTTGATCGTGCTCTGCGTTGTGCCCCCCACCGCATTCGGGGCCGCGAAGCGTGGCCCAGACCTAATGCTCAGCTCGTTGTCGTCCGCTCCCGGGCAGCTCGCACCCGGATCGACATTCTCGGAGAGCTTCGCCGAGAAGAACATCGGCAACAAACGTGCTCGCGCCTCCACGACGGACTTCTACCTGTCGCTGTCGGCGAAGTTGGGCCAAGGGGCCACCCAGCTGACCGGCGCGGTTCGGATCCCGGCCCTCAAAGCGCGCAAGAAGAAAAAGGTCACCGCGACACTCGCCGTCCCCAAGGTGACGGCCGCAGGCTCCTACCTCCTGATTGGCTGCGCCGATGACCGTCACAAGGTGAAGGAGCGCAACGAGCACAACAACTGCCGTGCGGCCAGTGGGCGGGTCACCGTGACAGGCGCTGAAGCCTTGCTTCCGCTGAAGCCCCCGTCGGGCACGCCGATGTCGCCGGCAGATTGTGTGCCTACCGACCACCCGACCCTTTCTTCCACGAACCCGAACTGCTTCGACGGCGATGCCTCCGACGCGATCTTCGTCTCCGGGATCGGCGATGACTCAAACCCGGGCACGATGGCTTTGCCGAAGCGAACGCTGAGCGCCGGCGTCACTACCGCTGCCGCCCAGGGCAAGGATGTCTACGTGACCGAGGGCGTCTTCCCGGAAACGCTCAATGTGACGAACGGCGTCAGCGTCTACGGCGGCTATAACGCCACCTGGCAGCGCTCGCCAGCGAACACGACCAAAATCACGGGAGCAGCCTCGCCCGGCGACAGCTTCGCCGCGGTGGCATCCAACGTCACCGCGCCAACCACCCTTCAGCTCCTGACGCTCTTGCCGAGCGCCCCGAGCAGCCCGGGCGCCAGCTCATACGGCCTGCGCGGCATCGGGAGCACCGGACTAGCGCTCGACCACGTCACCGTTGTCGCTGCTCTCGGTAGCCCTGGCACCAGTGGCCTGAATGGGACTCCTGGCGTGGCGGGCGGCGATGGTGAAGTTGGCGACGCCGTGACGCTAGGTGGGGGAACGGGCGGCAGCAGCGCAGTCGGGCACCCCGGAGGCCACGGAGGGCTCGGCGGGGAGAACGGGGGCGGCGGCTATGACGGCGGCGGCGGGCAATCGACAACCCCAGACCCTTGGGGCCTCATGGGCGGGCCCGGAGGGCTCGGCGGGGCCGGCGAATCCACCCAGCGGGGCGGAAATGGCTATGACGGTGACTCGGGCAAATTCCTGGGCGACGGATCCGGCGAGGGGTCGGGAGTCGTCTGCGGCTCGTCTTGGTGCAGCGGATCCGGCCAGAACGGGCAATCCGGAACCGCGGGCCACGGAGGAGGAGGAGGAGGCGGCGGCGGCTCCGAAGGCTGCTGTGGTATTGGTGGTTCTGGTGGTGGTGGTGGCGGTGGTGGCGGCGGCGGCGAAGGGGGGGGCGAAGGTGCCGGCGGCGGAGGGTCGTTCGGGGTCTTCCTGGTGGAATCCGCCGGCGCCGTAGTTCAGGACTCGAGCGTCACCGCCTCAGACGGCGGTGCGGGCGGGGCTGGTGCTGGCGGCGCCTTCGGGGGCGCTGGGGGCGAAGGCGGTGGCGTGAGCACTGGGGCCGAAGGCGGTGACGGGGGCAGCGGTGGCGACGGCGGAGAGGGCGGCCGCGGGGGCGACGGTGGCGGCGGCGCCGGTGGACCGAGCGTCGCATTGTTCGGCCTCACTCCCTCCGACGCCCCCGGAACGACCGTGAGCCACGGCGCGGGCGGCGCGGGCGGCGCGGGTGGCGCGGGCTCCGGCGACGGTGGCGGCAGCGGCACCGACGGCGCCGCAGCCAACTATCTCTGACGAGCGCACATGCCGAAACGCCGCGGCCCCACGACGCGGATCGAATAGCACGGAGAATCGCGTCTTCTCGGCCGCAACGGCCCATAGCTACCTCATCTCACGCGTACCGCTTACCGACTCCACCTGCCCCGAGGCGGAAAGCACGGCTTCCAGATCAAGACCGAGAACCTCAGGGGCGGGTTACAAGGCGGTGACGAGGGCGCGCGTCCATACCTCTTCTTCTAGGTCGACGACATCCAGGCGGCCGCTGAGCGAGTGGCGGGAGCTCGGCGGCGAGGCCGAGATCAACGAGCATTCCGGGCCCCGACCCTCAGGGACGCTGACAACCAGGGTTCGAGCTTCGGCCTGCACCAGCCGCCTTGCCTCGGCGCGTCCGGCTCTTTCCGATCCACCAGACCGTCGGACCGCAATCAGCGCCGTCCACCAGCAGCTCTAGAGTCGCCCAAGCCGATGGACAGGCATGTCAATCTCATGATTGAGAAATACGGCGACGAACTGCCGGTTCCGTTGCCGAGCAAGGAAGTCCTCGCAAGCGACTATCGATTTGCCGTCGACCTGATCGCCTCTAACCCGTCGCACTACCAAGCTGGGCGGCTGACCGTAGCCAGGGACCGCATCGCCCAGGCGCGACGGTCCTTCGACTTCCCGACTGACTTAGCCGCTTAAACAGCCCTCAGATTGCAGACGAGGCGGCCGGCCCGAGTCGCCGCGCCGTGACAAGACAAGCCTCACGAGCGAATCTCTCGCCGCCCACCAGGTAGCCGCATCCCTTCATTCGAGCAGACTCATAAGCCGTTGAGCGCAGGTTCGAATCCTATCTCCCCCATCCCACAGAATTCGCGAATAGGCACGAACAGCCCCGCCACAGCGCCCTGCATCAGGCGCGCGGGGAGGCGGTGCGGGGCGGTTCGCGGTCATCCATGACGCAGGAGTGACGCACGCACCGGCAGGCCAGTGACGCACTTCTTCTCCGCGAGCTCCTACGCCGGGCAACGAATTGCAGGTGAAGCGACGCGGGCCGGTGAGCATATATTGGCCATCCCCCGCGCCTCCCTAGGAAGTTTCTGCCTCGGTGACCTCGATCGGCTCGCTTTCGTCCACGACCGGCTTGGCGGGATCGTCAAAGAGGCTGACGTAGGGCTCGTAGCGATAGATGCGCGAGCGCTTGCGGCCAGTTACCTCGGTGAGGATCTCGAGCCCTTCGAGGCCCGAGATCAGCCGGCTTGCCGTCGGGTAGGTCGTGCCGAGGATCTCGGCAGCGAGATTGATGTTCACGAGCGGGCGCTGGAAGAGCTCAGAGAGAAGGAGTAGCGCGTTATCGCCGAGCCCCCGCTCGAGGATCATCTTGCGGTGGAGTTCACGGAGCTCGAAGATCCGCTCTGCTGTCTGGGTTGCTTCTCGCGCGGTTTGGACAACACCGCGGAGGAAGAACAGAAGCCATCCCTCCCAGTCGCCTTTGAGGCGGACCGCCATCAAGCGGTCGTAGTACTCGGTGCGGTGCAGTCTGAAGTAGTAGCTCAGGTAGAGCAGCGGCTGACGCAGCACGCCGCGCTGAACCAGGAGGAAGGTGTTCAGGAGCCTGCCGACCCTGCCGTTGCCGTCGAGGAAGGGATGGATCGTCTCGAACTGGGCGTGGGCGAGGCCGACCTCGATCAGGGTCGAATAGCGGCTCTCTTCATGCAGGAAGGTCTCCAAAGATGCAAGGGCCTCCTTCATCTCGGGAACCGCTGGCGGGACGAAGGTGGCCTGCTCGATCGTTGCTCCCTCGGGCCCGATCCAGTTTTGGATCGTGCGGAACTCCCCGGGGGTCGCACGGGAGCCGCGCCCGTCGCGGAGCAGCTCGCGGTGGATCTCGCGGATCAGTCGTAGGGAGACCGGCAGATCGTCGAGCCGCTTGAGGCCGAAGTTCATCGCCGCGACGTAGTTGACAATGTCCCCGACGTCGGATCGCTCGTCGTCTGGTCCCTCTCCGATCTCGCGCTCGAGGAGATCTTCGAGGGTGCTCTGGGTCCCCTCGATCTGGGAGCTCAGGACCGCCTCGCGGCGCACGTACATGCTGACGAAGAAATCCGGGTCTGGGATCACTCGCGCGATCCCGTCCAGGCGCCCCAGCTCGGTGCCGGCCTGCTCGAGCAGGCCGAGAAGATCCGCTTCGAGCTCGATCGGGGGGTTAGGGGGAAGAGGGTTCGGGACAAAGGCCGAATAGCCCTTCCCTTGGGGCACAAAGAGCCCCGCGCGACCTTTCTCGAAAGTTCTGGCTACCATAGCGCTAATATAGCAATCAGGCAGTTACGTTAATAACGCTAGGAATCTCGGGCTGCAATTCAGGGCTGCTTCTTTAGCGTCAATTTCAGCCTGATCGTCTAGCGGCTCCTAATTGGACCCTTTATCGAAAGAATTCACGATTCTTTTTGAATTACCGCCACCGATACCGCGCCGTTGCTATTGCCCGCGTTATTACCGCGTGGTAGTCAATGCTCTTATTAACGTTGATTCCATCAATCTTGAATAAAGCTCGCGATTTCAATAGCCGTTACGCCTACGGCTTCAATGACCGCTATCCCAATGGCTGATCTACTCCCGGGCGCGGCTGCCCTTCTTTACGACGGCTGGCCGCTACATCTCAATCGCCTGGCGAGCACATTCGCTCTAGATTGGGCCTGAGCATCAACTGAGCCCAACTACGAAACCGAAGGTCACAGGTTTGAATCCTGTCGGGCTACCTGAAGGTAGGGTCAGCTCTTGACGGTTTCGTTTCCCCGGTGTTCCCCGAGGGGTCGCTTCCGAGGGGGTCGCTCTTGGTTGTGGTCCAGGCGGTCGCGGGTTCGAGTCCCGTCGTCCACCCCTCTAGGAAATGGCTTTGCGGTGGGGTTTCCGAGTGCTTGAGGCGAATGTGACGAATCCGAGAGGGGGACAATCGGGGGACAATTTTTCGCTTTCTGGTCCCCGGTTCAAATCCGGGCGCCCCGATTGGATCTATATATCCGCGTGGCCCCGCAAAGCCCCGCGCAGAGCCAAGCCGTCGAGGGCGATGGGCGGGGCCACGCGGGGGCCTCTCAGACGCAATCCAGACGCAGGCGGGGCACCAGACCAGACCCCCTGGTGGTGAGCTGGGGGGTCGTGGTTTGATCGATCGCCGAGATCACCTGGCCGATCAGCCAGGTCGCTCCTTCGGTCACCCAGCCGGTGATCTGGTTGAAGATCCCGCTGCCGATCCCCTTCAGCGCGCTTGTGATCGGTGCGGTGACCGCTCCCACCACCCCGTTAGTGAGTGAGTTGCAGGCTTCGCCGACCGGGTTGCCGCCGCCGATCGCCCCACCGGTGATCGCACCGATCCCGCCGGTCAACGCGTGGGCAGGGGCGCTGGGGGCTTCGCAGGCGATGTTGGCCTGGGCGGGCGGGGGAAAGGGCTGGGCGAGCACGACCAGCACCGCCAGCAGGCTCGCGAGACCGCAGCCCGGCCGGGCTCTACGGCGCCAGCGCATAGCTCCGCAATCCGCTGGCGAGCCCCATCACTCCGTAGCCGCCAAGCGGGCCGGGTGGTGTGGCCAGCTTTGGGGTGGGGCCGAATCCGGCGCGAGTTTCGGCGATCCCCCAGCGCCCGCCGCTCCAGGTCAGCTCGGTGTGGGTCAGGCCGAAGTAGGCCGCCGGTTCGACCGCGGAGTCGTTGCCGAGCAGGGTGAAGCCCCAGGTGAGGATCCGAGTGCGAGTGGGGGAGTAGGACTCGATCCGGTAACCGATCGGCACCGCCGCATAGAGCGTCCGCAGGCCGGCGCGGGCGCCCTGCCCGATCGGACCGGCGGCGATCCGCTGCTCGCCGGGGCTGTTGGCGCCGAGCATTGTCTGCACGTAGTCGGGTGCCGCCACCGCCTCGATCCGCGCCCGCAGCACTCCCGGGCGCAGGATCGGCGGGGTGGCGAAGGCGCGCTGGTAGGCAGCGACGGCCTCGGCGGCGCCGGCGAGCGTGTGGGGGAAGCCGATCGGGACTCCGGCCTGCGTTCGCGCTCCGCCCGCTTCGGTGGTTGCCGCGACGTTCCGGACATTAGCCGGGGCGCTGGCCCTGCCGATCAGGAGGCCGAGCGCCAGGGCCGCGAGCACAAGCAGGGCGCGGGCCAGTACCGGCCCGCCGCGATCGGCGCTCCGGCGGGAGTGGGGGAGGGAGGTGGCCATCAACGCACCGCCTGCCCGGCGCCGTAGAAGAAGTTGATGATCGCCGCCCCGGCGCCGATTACAAACGCCCCCAACAACCCATACATCACCTTCGAGCGACCGTCGGAGGCGTGGGAGTAGTTGTTGGATTTGCTGCCGAGCGCCCACTGGGCCGCACCGATCAGGACGCCGGCGACGCAGCCGAGCAATGCAACTGCGGCGAGGCCGTCGATCAGCTTTTCAAGCGCCGAGGTCCCGGGCAGGGCGCTCGGGTCGGGCTTGACGCTGACGGCGGCGCTCGTCAGCAGGAGCTGAAACTTGACGAAGGTCGCGAGTGCCACGGCGGGGCTCCATTGCGGTCGGGAAAGGGTTCGCCGTGGTTGTCCAGAGGGAGTGGCCTCTGCATCGGTTCATCGGAGCAACTTTGTGGCGTGACCTCCCAGTACCCGTCAGCCAGTCAATGGATCATCAAGCGCGAACAAGCGCAGCGGCGGTAAACCGGATCGACGGAAGATCACCAGCCCGGGGTGATCGGGCCGACTCAACCTTTTGGGCCTCCTGCCCCTAGTCCTATTTCTTCTTGTGATGCTTTTCGAACGTCGGCGAGAGACTCCAGCCGAAGGTAGCCGACCCCACAGGTTCGGTGTCGCTGGAGCAATTCACCGCCTCGACCGAGTGACACTGCGCGAGCGTGCCGAATTCGGTCGTCCAGCCACCACCGCCGAAGTCGTAACACCGCAGCGGCACCGTCTCGTCGGGGCAGTTGAGGGTGGCCGGCAGCGGGATGCTGCCGGAGAGGTTCAACGATTCGGCTAGGGACACCGGACCGCTGGCTGCCGCCGCCCCCACCGTCGATGTGGGTTTTACCTCTTCGTCCCCGCTGAATTCGGTCGTCACCCCGTAGCCGACCACAACATCGTACCTGCACATGCCCTTCCTGTGGTCGATTATGACCTCCGCGCTTCCGAGTTGCGGCGTGCTGTTTTTCACCGGGCCGTTGTAGTTCTCTTGACCGCTGAACCCGTCGCCGCTGTTGTTGAAGCTGTCTCCGACCGAGACGGTGCCGCCGCTCGCCTTTCCGTAGAAGGCGGTGTCCTTCTTGCCGATGTCCCTCTCGTCCAGATTGATCTTCAGCCCGGTCGCGACGCGGTTCAGGGTGATGGTCTCGCTCCCACCCTGGCCGGGATCTTCCCCCGTTGCCGCCGCCCCGAACACCATATGGGCGGTGCCGTGGAAGGACTTAACCCCGGCGAGAGAGGCGCAGGCACTGGCGCCGGGGGGCGCCGCCGCACACGCCGCCATCGACACGCAGAAACCAAGAGTCAGCCTGTGCGCCCAAGCGCGAGCGCGGGATCTCGTGGCACGCGGGTTGTCAAGCACCGCGGCAGCGAGGAGCGGCCGAAGGGCGGTGATTGCTCCGCGACGGCGCATGGCCCACGACTATGCCGGTTCCGACCCTGGGCGTCAAGCTAACCGGACCCTCGTTTGGCTTGACCCTTGGCGGCAACATTTCCGTACCTCGGCCTCGCGCGCCGTTCGTTTCGCTTACGGTTGCGGCCGTGGTCAGCCTGGTGCCAGCTCGAACACCTGCCCGTGCCTAGCTTGTCGACCGATGCCAACCGAGAAGGCACCGGGGCTGAATTTACTGCCGCGCGCCACGCTCAGTTCTTGGCTGGCAGCGTACGGCTGAACTTGACCCCGCGGCGCGCCCAGATGCCGACTTGGCGCTTTGTCCTCACGCCCTCAGCTGCGACGTGGATCCAGCCAGTCATCGGCCGTCCTCTCATCTCAATCTGCGTTGTATGAGGACGCGCTAGCGCGTCCTCGGCAGCCTCCACTCCGACACTCACCATCAGCCCACCGCGCGAAGAGGCCGTGACCGCCATGTTGCCATGCAACAGAAAGGCAAGCCCGCCGAACATCGCCTTCTCGTTCACATCCTCCTCACCGGCGAGCTGTTCACGGACGCGGTGGGCCAGTTGCTCGTCGTAGGCCATCTCAGGTGCAAGCGTACATTTCGTCGTGGCGCTCCCGCGTGGAGCGCTCGGGCCGGCGCTCGGAGGTGACGGCACCAAATTGGAAGGTCCCAGCGGTTGCCGCTGGCTTCGCGAAGTCTCCATACCTCTTAAATCGCCGCCCATGCAAGGACCTTCAACAAACACGTAAAGTGGGGCCCGATGTCGAGGATTCGTGGGCAAGCCGAACTAGCCAGTGGAGGCCCGGTAGCGGGTGGGAGCTCCGATCTGAAACCGGGGCGGCGGTTGCCAAGACCGCGATAGTTGAAGGAGTCGGCGCCGGGCCGCTGAAGTTCGGTACATGAGAAGACTGAGCTGCAAGCTGACCTACGCCAATGTCATGTCCACGATCGCTGTTTTTCTCCTGCTTGGCGGAGGCGCGGCCTACGCGGCCTCCTTGGGCAAGAACACCGTCGGCACTAAGCAGATCAAGAACGGCGCCGTGACAGCGGCCAAGGTCAAGAGCGGCTCGCTCCTGGCGAGCAACTTCAAGTCTGGTCAGCTCCCCAAAGGGGAAACGGGTAAAGAAGGGTCGCAGGGTAAAGAAGGGTCGGCAGGTAAAGAAGGACCAGCAGGGACCGCATTGGCCTATGCATTCGTCTCGGCCGCCGGGACCCTTGAACCTGGGCTCTCGAAGGGATTTTCTGCTTCGGAAGTCTCTCGATCTGGAACCGGAACTTTCTGTTTCAGCAAGATCCCGACAGCGGCCACCAGCGCCGTCGCGACTGCAAGTTCCTTTGGAGAGAATCCGGCCGGAGCCGATCAGTATGCCTCCGTTGGTTTCGCTCCCGAGAGTGCCGAACCCAACTGGACCGGATGCGCACAAAGCGACCCTGTGCGAGTGACGGTATTCACCGGAGCGACGCTCACGAACCAAGGATTCACCATCTGGTTCGAGGGCTGAGTTCTGGGGCGCCTCTCCTCACTCTTACATCGCAGATGATGGGGGTGCTGGCGGTGGCTGGATTTGGCAGCGGTGGCGAAGGGGTTAGAGTCGATGCCTAGCACCGCAAAATGATCCAGTTCAAGGCAGCAGAAATCGCAGGGCGAGTGTCGAAGTTCTACATCGACACTCTCGGCAGATCTTCGGAGGAAGCCGTACGAATCCAAAGCGCGGTGTTTCACCTCGCCTATGAATTCATTCCGGACGACGCCATTGCCGACCTGGTCGTTCTCGACAGAGACAAGGCGCCAGTAATTCTCGCGATCGATGGCACACAGCTTTACATCCTGTCAGCCAAACCCAAAGGAGACGACGACATCATTCCGGCAATCTGCCGGACAATTTGCCTCACGCCGAATACCGACACCGTCAAGGTCGAAACTAAACATTGGGGGACCGGCGATCTGGAGCCGGCTCGCGAAGTGGTTTGGCGCTTTGACTTCGCTGATGATGCTCCCGTGACCCTTAAGACAACGCGCAGCGCTGAGGGGGTGACGAGCGGGCCTGAAGACCTGGCACAGGCCCTGGCCAGCGCAATAGGGTGGAAGTCACCCTTGGCGGACGCCAATTTTGAGAAAAGATCTTCTCGCAGTGGCTAATAGTAAGAAGTACGGCATTGCCCCTTTCTTGAGCTCACCGGAAGTTGACCCCCTGGGCGGTGCGGACCTGAGGTCGAACTACTTGAAGGCGCCGAACTCCTGATTTGTCTGCCTGGCGGCGCTTGTCGCCGCGGGAGAGGAGGAAACGGCGCTTGATGAGGAGCTGCTCGGCGATGAACCCCCCGAAGAAGAGGAAGCAGTGTTGGGGACGGGAGCTGGTGTGGCCGTCGAGGTGGACCCGCCGCCCGCGAACGGGCTGAACTCCTGTTCGACCTGTCGCTTCGGGCTGGCGGCCGAGCTACTTGTGGCTTCGACCTTTGCATGATGCCCGCCGCTCTTGCCGGAGGTCTCGGGCGTGGAACTGGTGAACGAAGGCGAGCGAGTGGGGGAGGCCTGGACTTGCCGGACCGGCGGGCTCACCACAGCACTTGAGCGATCCGCGGTCTGCGCCGCTCGCTCACGCGGCGCAGGGTTGTGATGGTGAGCGTCGAGCAGGTTGACGCCACCCAGGCCTGGACCGATCACGCCGCCCGCCAGGCAGGCGACCGCCGCCGCCCCACATACCCCGGCGGTGCGGACAACGCCTCCCGCGACGACGCCACCGGTGGGTTCGCCGCCGCCGAGCGCCAGGAAGCGACGCGCCAGCTCCTGCGTGCGTGCCCAGAGGTGTCCGGCGCCGCGATTGGCCTTATCGGCCACAGCTTCGATTCCCGCCGGCAAATGAAGACCGGTGGAGTGTCCACTGGCCAGCGAGAGCCAGGCCGCCAGCCCGATCGGGATCTCCAGCTCATCGAGGCTCTCCACGCCGAGCAACTCCTGGATCCTTCGCCGTGCGGATTCATGACAGCGCTGCGCCTTGGAGGAGTGCCAGCCGAGGAATCGCCCAGCTTCGCGCACTCCCATCTCCTCGAAGTAGGCGAGCTCGAGCAGCTTGCGTTGATCAGTCGAGAGCTGCTCGATCGCCTCCTGCACCTTGCGGAACCGATCGAACTCCAGCGCCGCATCCTCGGGACTGTGGCCCAGGTCGTCGGTGATCGCCCCGCTGCGCTCGGTCGAGATGAGTCGTGGTCCGCGACCTTGGGCCTCAAGGAGGTTCTGGGTTCGCCGCCAGGCGCAGTTGATGATCCAGCCGGCGGGGTTCTCGACCTCGACCCCTTCGCTGACCCGGCGGGTGTACTCGAGCTGGGCGGTGGCCAACAGATCATCGCGATGGTTGGCGATGAACTGGGGTGAGAAGCGCTTGCGCCGAAGCAGCTGGGAGAAGCCGAGCCGAGCACCGTCGAGCTCAGCCTTGCTCAGCTCCGCTTGCACCGTGCTCCTAAACATCGACCTCGATCGTCCCAGTTTTGGTGGTTTGCATCAAGCCTCCTTGACCAGCGTTCTCGGTTGACCGTGTGACTTCGGTCCCACGCTCCTTGTCCATCAAGAGGTTCGGTTGCATCGGCCTGCATTCGAATCGATGCAAAGTGCCCGCGCGGCGGACAACAGGGCCGCAATGGAGCATTCCGCCGACCGCCCTTCAACCGCCTCAAATCCGGCTCGCATTGCACCCTTGGCGTTCGTCGCTCTCATGGTTCTCGCCGCGCTCGGCGCAGGCGGCTGCGGAACCTCCGGCGCCAGGCGCGCCGGAGGGAATGTCTCACTCGTCTTCGGCGGTCGCGCGGGCCCGATCGCCGCCTCCCAGCTGGACCACGCGGCCAGCGTCGCCGATCGCTTCGCCGCTGCCTGCGCCCGGGCCGTCTACCTGTCACATCCGCCGCGCCTCCCCGAGGTGACGCCAACGCTTCAGCGCCGTATCGAAGCCGCCGCGGTGCGGGTGCCGCCGGCTCGTCTCGGTCTTCGCCCTCGCGCCCTCTCGGTCGCGATCGAAGCGCAGAGCACGGGAGCGCTTAGCGCCAGCGTAAGAATCGGCGACGGTCGCTCGCCGCCTTTCTCGGTCGCCTTCCTCCTTGAACTCCACGACTCGCGCTGGCGGGTCGTGGCGATCTCACCGCCGAGCTGAGGAGAAGACGATGGAGGCCGGCTCACTGTCTGCTCCCCGCGCCCCGAAGCTCCTGCTCGGGATCCCGCTGGGGTTGCTCGCAGCGCTGATCGCGCTCGTCCTCTCGATTGGGCTGATCTTCGGAGCCTCGCCGAACTGTGGCGGCGGCAGCACGGTAGGAGGGCTCAGCTCGAAGGTGCCGAGCCGCCTGGTGCCGATTTATGAGGCAGCAGCCTCTCGCTACGGACTGGGTGAGCAGGGCCCGGCGATCCTCGCCGCGATCAACGAGGTCGAGACCGACTTCGGTGCCGACATGGGTCCCTCCTCGGCGGGCGCGATCGGCTGGATGCAGTTTGAGCCCTCGACCTGGGCCATTTGGGGCGTCGACGCCGACCACGACAGCCGCAAGAACCCCTATGACCCCTGGGATGCGATCTTCGCCGCGGCTCGCTACCTGCACGCCTCCGGCGCACCTGGTGACTGGGGGGCGGCGATTCTCGCCTACAACCACGCGGGTTGGTATGTGGCCGAGGTTCTCGCTGAGGCCAAGCGCTTCCAGGGAGCGGGCAGCGTCGAGACCGCGGGGTTCGGCGACTGCGCCGCCGCGGACGATGGCCCGGCGTTGCAGCGGATGCTCACCGAGGCGGCGCGGATCAACGCCTTGCACATTCCCTACGTCTGGGGTGGCTCCCATGGCGAGTCCCCTACTCCGCCCAACGGTCCCTTCGATTGCTCTTCAGCCGTCTCTCACCTGCTCCAGGTCGGTGGTTTTCATAACCCGACCATGGACACCACCGAGCTGGTGAACTGGGGCGAACCCGGCCCGGGGCGGGAGGTCACGATCCACGCCAAGCCATACGGACCCGAAGCCCATACCTTCATCGAGTTCATGCCCGGAGTGACGCCGCCGAGTGAGCGCTACTGGGGCACCTCTGACAGCAATCCGGGCGGCGGACCGGGATGGATTCCTCAGGGCAACTTCTCCCCCAGCTACCTGGCCGGTTTTCAGCTGCGCCACCCGCCGGGGTTGTGATCCCTATGTCCTGGCACTGCGAACCGTTCGGCGACTTCGCCCCAACCACGCGGCTGGCTTCTCCACGAGACAGAACAAGCACATCGCTAATCCCGCAACGCGGCAGGGCGGCGTAATGCCGCGCCTTCTGTTCACCCGACGCGAAACGGTCGAGGCGCTCGGCATCAAATTCATTTTTCCTGCCTCTGGCGCCAAAAGAATCGGGGGCTTTGCATGAGCGATCACATCCTCACCCTGGCGCAGGCTGAGGAGGTCGTGCCACTTTCTCGCTCGACGCTCTACCGAGTCGCGGAGGAAGGAGCAGACGACTCGCCGTTCCGCAAGCGCGGCGGCCGCTGGCTCACGACCCAATCCGACCTGTTCCGCTGGGTTCGCGAAGGCGAACGAGGGACCGGCGAGTCCCTGCACGGCAGGCGCCGTCGTTCAGGCTCCCGCGGTCGGAGTAGCTTTACTGAGAAGGTAGCTCGGGTGGAAGCAGAAGCACGGTGAGCAGCATCCACAAAACAAAGTTCGGAACCGACGAACTGTCCTGGCGCGAGAACGGCAAGCCGAAATCTAAGACCTACAAGACAGCCGGTCAGGCGGCGACGGCGAAAGTGCGGGTCGACCGCCGTAATGCTGAGGGCCGGCCGACGATGCGACGCAAGGACGTACCGACGCTCGAAGACTTCGCGGCGGAATTCATGGCCGGCAAGCGCCTGGAGCGCTCGACCCGCATGAAGTACCTCGAGTGGCTCGAATTCCACATCCTTCCGAGCCTCGGACACCTGCCGCTCGTCGACCTGCGCCCGCGTCGGCTCGCCGAATGGCAGCGGGAGCGGCTCGATGCCGGCGCCGGGCCCGCTGTTCTCGGCAAGGCCCAGGGACTGCTCTCCCAGATACTCAACAAGGCGGTGCTGCCCCACGAATACCTCGAGGCCAACCCGATCGCCGCCCTGGACCGGCCCGAGTACGAGAAGCGGGGCCATCGCTGGTTGACCGCCGGCGAGGTGGAGGCGCTGCGCCTTTGGTATCTGGAGCGCGAGGACGTGGTCTCCGCGACCCTGATCTCCTGCATGGCCTACGTCGGCCCCCGGCCACAGGACTTCCTCGCCCGCAGCTGGACCGACCTCACCGCTAGGGCGCCCAGATTCGTTCGTAACCCCGCACCGGGCGCTGGCTCGCTGCGCTTCACGAGCCGCAATTCCGAAGGCGAGATCAGGCCGGGCTCCAAGAGCGACAGCGGCCAGAAAGACGTGGTCTACGTACCGCGGCTGGTTCTGGCTGATCTCGAGGAGCTGCGCGCCGCCTCGCCGAACGGCGGCCTCGGCCTGATCTTCCCGAGAGCCAGCGATGGACAGCCGTGGACGAAGACCGACTACGACAACTGGCGCAAACGCCAGCCGAAGAAGGGAAAGGACGGAAAGGTCTGGCATCTGAAGTGCTTCAAGACCGCCGCGCACGAGACCGGGCTTGGCGTGGGCCTTACGCCGTATGCTCTCCGACACACGGCAGCCTCGCTCTACGCGGCAGCGGGGTGGACCTATGTCGAGATTGCTTATCAACTCCGCCACCAGCCGGCCACTTCGCTGCGCTACTACCAGCACCTGATCCACGACGCCCCTCCCGAGGAGGGCAAGTCAATCGACGACTACATCCGCGAGGCGCGCGGGCTGGCGCCCGAGCGAGAGACCGCGCGGGCCTGAGATGTTCTGATTTGTTCTGGATTTCGCCCGGGTGAGCGCGAGACAAACGTTCTGGCGCCGCCCTAGAATGCGCCTTACGCGGACGTAGCTCAGCTGGTAGAGCGCGAGCTTCCCAAGCTCGAGGTCGCGGGTTCGAGACCCGTCGTCCGCTTCCGATTCTGAACCAAATACGGCTAGTCGCACCTCTATTACGAGGGCTGACTGATCGAGTAGGAACGCAGGTCGGGGTCACTGTGTCACCTCGGCCTGCCGGCCAAGGTGACTGCGGCGCAACCTGGATGGTCGATCCAATCGTGGATGTGCCTTCGATGCTCGGCGCAAGCCCCTCCGCTGCCGGAGGAACGCGGGTTCAACTCAGCGCGAGCTTGTATAGGGGCGAGCGATCAGATGACGACGAGCTCGCGCTCAGGACGCACTGCTGGCCCGAACTCGAAGCCAAGAATGGCGCGTGCGCCGAAGGCGTCACCGAGCTTCTTGAGAGTCTGGGCATTGGTCGCGTGCTGGCCGCTCTCGATCCGCGAAACCGCCGAAGCCGTCGTGCCCATCCGGGCGGCTAGCTCGGCTTGCGTCAAGCCCAGCCGTTCACGTCGCATGATCACGATTCGGGCCAGCTCCTCATATGGAGCGAGGCGCATTGAACCAGTGCAGTAGCGGATGATCAACCTCAACCCGTACGGTATCCAGCAGTAGCAGGGCGGCGGCAGCCTTAGAGGTAACTGGGCCTTACGCTGCCTTGTCAGAGTCGCTCGGCGTGGATCCTGTCGATCAGCATCTGCACGTGGCTGAAGGCTTCGTCGAGGTCCTTGGTCGGGAACTCGAGCTCGGCGGCCAACTCGCGATACGTCTCGGGCCAGGTTGGTTCGATAGTCAGTGTGGGTGGCCAGGAGTGCGTCCTGCGTAGCTCAAAGATTTCGATGCAGGCCGCTTTCTCGCGACTGTAGTCCTCGATCAGTCCTCCCATGAGCTGCAAGTCGATCAGGTCGTGGACGCGGTCGTTTTCACGGTCGGGGAAGCGCTCGGTGCAGGCATGGATCTTCTGTGCAATCTGATACCGCAGCGACAGGCAAGCGACCTCGGCCGGTCCCTTGAGACCGAACTCGCTCACGCTCAGTGCCGGCACTGACTCCGGCTCGTGAGCCTGTCCTTCCGGTGGCGAGACCTCGACCCGCAGCGTTGCCCAACTGCGGCCTTGGAAGGTCAGCTTGACGTCGAAGCGATGCGCGCCGGTCCCACGGATCGCCTCCGGCGGTGTATAGCTAAATGAGAAGCCCGAATAGGACGTGGCGAAGGCCATGTCGAGGTCGGCGAGGAGCTCGTCGAGGGAGCCGTGAAAGAGCGCATCAAGGTCACGCGTCGCTCGCGCCTGGTTTTGGAAGCGCAGTTCGCACGCGATGCCACCCTTGATCAGGAATCGTCCGGGCGATTCCTTCTCGTGTACACCCTCCAATGCGCCAAGGAACACCATCGCCGAGACGCGCTGGCGCATCCGCCGTACGCCGAGGCCGCTCGCCTCGGCATAGTTGGAGACCAGTCGACCGAGCTGCCTCTCAGTCTTTGGTCGGCTCGGCGGCGGCGTGCTCATCGTGTTGGCGCCGTAGCGGGATCGAACCCGACCTCGTGCATGAGCTCGGCGTAGGCGCTGCGATTGACCAAGCCACGTTCTCTGGCTTGGTCCAATGCTTGGCGTAGCAGGTCACGGCGCAGATGCGCCTCGTGGCATTGACGGATGGCCTTCGCTGGTGTCACGATCGGAAGGCCCTCGTGCCATGTGATGTCGTGCGCATCAAGGTCTTCGTGGTGGAAGCGATAGACGGGCGGCGCCTCGCGGCGACGTAGGCGGTAGAGCTTGGGGACGGTGATGTGGATCTTTGCCGGGTTGACGTCGCTGAGCTCGTAGAGATCGAGTGCTGTTTCGTGGCTGAGGACACCCTCAACGCCATATGGCCAGAGGGTTGCCTTGCGGTAGCTATCCAGTGCATGGGCGGGGAAAGGGTCTATGCGGTAGAGCCCGAGTCCCTGCCGCTGCAGCGATCCCCTACGCGCCATCTCGGCGAGTCGCTGTGGGCGAATGCCCACCCTTCGGGCGTCATCCACGGTCAGGTAGCCGTAGTTATCCTCAGCGATCTCGTACAGCGTCTTGTAGTGACGGCCAGGCATGGTGGACAGTCTAACGCATTTAGCGTTACTTTGTCCAGAGGAGAAGCGCCTTATTTGCGACCATCGACGCGAAGTCGTCGAGGTCGCTGACGGTGCTGAAAGCGCTTGACAGGCGTTTGGTTCAATAGGCCCCAGCCATGCAGACGACCTCGCGCGGCTTCAGGATCCACTACACCGTCGATGGTGAAGGGCCGCCGCTGATGCTCGTCGCGCCAACGCTTGGCGCGGCTGAGCACTGGCTCGACGCTGGCTACGTAGCAGCGCTCGCGCCGAGCTGGCGCGTGATCAACGTTGACCCGCTGGGGCACGGCAACAGCGACACACCGCATGACCCTGATGCGTACGAGGCAGCAGGTGTGACGAAAGACCAGGTCGCGGTCCTCGATGCTGAAGGGGTTGATAAGGCGACGGTTTGGGGGTACTCACGAGGCGGCTGGTTGGCCTGCAGTCTGGCCGCCGCACACCCCGAGCGCGTCGATCAGATCGTCGTCGGCGGCTTTGCGATGCACGCCCACGAGGAACAGGTCGCACGGCTCCTAGTACCGCTATCCGACTATCTGCGACGCAGCGACTGGGCGAGCCTCTGGCAGGCCCTGGGCATCAGTGACGTCGGCTTCCAGAAGATGATCGAGGGCGCCAACGACCCACTCGCGGTGGCGGCGGCGATCGACGGCTCGCTGCGACCTACGCGACTCATCGACCCTGCGACCGTGCGCTGCCCAGCTTCGTACTACGTAGGCTCGGAGGACTGGATCGTTCCGCATGTTCGTGCCGACGTGGAGGCCCTCGAAGCCACCCTTGACGTGATTCCAGGGCAGGCACACGCCGGAGTGTTCTTCGCAGCAGTCGAGCCAGTCCTTGAGGCGGTCAGGTTGCAACTTCGCTGAGTCGCTCTGCTGACCCGACGAGATCGCAGCTTCGGTCTATACCAGCGTGGGAGTTGTAGTAACGCCTGAGTGGCAAACGAGCTCAGGCTCAGCTCGCTCCCGCACGCGATTTGCAGTCTCGAGTTCGCAAGCCCGTCGATCGCTGCGTCCGTCGCTCCCGCCTTGGACGAGGAGCAGTGCCGTCGGCCGGAACCTGCGGCCAAAAATGTTGCCGAGGAGGGCGACCGCTGCTCTTTCCGGCGCAGCGACCGGGGCCGCAAGAACAAGATTTACCCCCCGAGATTCGGCAGCCTGGGTAGGAACACGGGCAGGAACAAAATCGGGTCCATCGTGTCCATCACCGTTACCTTCTGTCAACTCAGAAGCTGCTCATTTGCAGGCAAAGCGCATTGTCAAGCGGTTGAAACTAGGCTTTGGCGCGAGCTTCCCAAGCTCGAGGTCGCGGGTTCGAGATCCGTCGTCCGCTTTCTTTTTCCGCTTCACAGGGCCAAATTCGCGGTCCTCGCTCGAGACCTGTTCAGAATTTGGCCCGAGAACTTCCTCGTCGGCCGCGAGCGGCCGCTGGGGTAGCTCGGTGAGGACCTGATCGAGTCGCTGGGGCGAGAGCTCCTCGAGGTGCCCCTCCGTCTTCTTGCAGTCCTCTTTGTCTGGAGGTCTCAGGGTGACTGCCCAAGCGACGTCGCCACCGAGGCGCTCGAGCAGCTTGTAGTCGTTGGCCGCCGAGATCCCGGTTGTCAAGGCAATTTGCTCGCGCACGTCCTCCTCGGGCAGGAGGTTGCCAAAGAAGGCGAGGCAGTTGCGGTGGGAGTAGGCCTCCTTCCTGACTGGAAGGTTGATCGATAGCGGCGGGCCTTTGCTTTCGATGTAGTCGGGGTCGTAGCGGAACTGGAGATTGCCGTTGTCCTTACGTCTCAGGACACCGGCTACCCTGCCGAAGACCTCGACGTCAAGTGTCGCCTTGGCCACGCGCCTCGACCTCCCACATTTAGACCTAGCGCCCGCGCCGCGTTTAGGGCGATGTCGAGGCGAACAGTCTCCTTGCCGCCCTCGAGCTGTCCGATTACCTTGCGGTTGACCCCGATCGATAGCGCCAGCTCGTCCTGGGTGATCTGCAGCGAACTCCGCCGTCTGCGTATCGCAGAGCCGAGCGCTTGTGGGGAATCCGTCCGTTCCATGGGCGGGATTATATGGGGATGCGACCGATCAGTCGCATTTCTCGAGAATCGGGCTAGGCCGGCCCAAATGCGACCGATATGTCTCAATCTGCCCTATAACGCCGAAAAGGAGCGAAATGCGACCGTTCGCACCCAACAAGCCACTAAGTCAAGTCGCAGCTCACGGATCACCTGCTGCCTAGCCGGTCGTTCGCGGCACCGTCGTCGCGGGTTCGAGACCCGTCGTCCGCTTCGTATCAGCCCCTTTACCGATTAAATCTATACCTGTCTGAATAAAATCAGGTAAAATTCGTTTAGGGAAGTGAAAAGTGGGAAAGTGGCAGGCATGGGTATACGGGTTATCACCCGGGCTTGGGTGCTCGGTCTCACAATCATGGTGCTCGGCCTGCTCTTCGGAGCTGCGGGGGCAGAGGCGGCGAGCATCATTGAAGAACAGCACCAGCCTCCAACCGCGGCCGATGGCTGGCAGGCGGGTACCTGCACGAGCGAACTCCCCACTGAATGCACGGTAAGTACCCCGAGCCAATTCTTCACCCAGGCCGCCGGGCATCCGCCGGTCGGTTTCACCCAATTCATCGTCAAGCACGAAGCGGGCTTGCTTGGCAAAGAAAAACCGATCGGCAACATCAAAGACCTGCGGGTCGATCTGCCGGTCGGACTCAGCGTCAATCCGCTGGCGACCGCACAGTGCCCGCTGTCAACCTTTGAAGCAAGCGCCAGTTCCTGCCCGACCACCTCCGAGGTGGGCGAAAGTCATGCCACGGCCTCACTTGAGGGACTTGCGATTCCTCCGCTGAGCGCGACCGTCTACAACATTGAACCGTCACAGGGTGAACCTGCACGTTTCGGATTCAACCTACTTGGAAGCAATGTATATCTAAAGGCGGGAATCGACACCAATGGCGCCTACCGGGAGTTGAACGGCGATTACCACGAGTATTTCACGATTGAATCTCCAAAATCGCCGCTCGGCGAAATCCTCAAAAATCGCCTTGTATTCAACGGCACTGCTGGCGACGGCACCTTTCTGACCAATCCGAGCACCTGCCATAACCCCGATGCGGCGCCCTTTGAACACGTCTACTCGACCTACCTGCGCGCTGATTCCTATGAAGCAGAAGAAGCGGGCTTCCCCGCCGGCTCGCCCTTTATTGAGTCGGCGCTGCCCCCAAACACAACCCCCACTGGCTGCTCGGCTGTTCCCTTTGACCCGTCGGTTTCGGTCACTCCCGAAACCGCCAAAACCGATTCTCCCGATGGCTCCACGGTCGAAGTAAAAGTTCCATTTGAACCAAACTCAAAACTTGCGAATGCCAATCTAAAGACCACATCGGTGACCCTGCCCCCGTTTATGGGACTCAATCCCTCGGCGGCCAACGGGCTGCAGGCATGCACCAATGCCCAGCTCGGCAAGGGGACGGCCAACCCGGTCAGTTGCCCGAGCGCCTCGAAAATCGGCACCGTCTCAATCGACACTCCACCGCTTCCTGACGGCTCGCTGACCGGCAACGTTTACCTCGGCCAGCAGGAAAGCAGCGTCCCCACCTCGGGCAACGAGTACCGGATCTTCGTCGATGCCGAGTCCTCGCGCTACGCGATCTCGGTGCGATTGATCGGCAACGTCAGCGCCAATCCCCAGACCGGTCAGCTGACCACCACCTTCTCCGAAAATCCGCAGGTTCCCTTCAGTGCATTTCAGATCAAGTTCAACGGCGGTCCGACCGCGGCCCTGACCAGTCCGGCAACCTGTGGGCCGAATACGACCACCACCCAGATGACCCCCTGGACAGAAATTGGAGACGCTACCCCGAAGGCGAGTTTCACCCTGAGCAGCGCTCCTGGCGGTGGCGCCTGCGCAAAAACCTTGGCCGCACGCCCGTTCAGCCCGAGCTTTACCGCGAAGACGACAAACTCTCAGGGCGGTGCCTACAGCGAGTTTGATGTCGGTGCAACCCGCCCCGAAGGTGACCAGGAGCTGAAAGGGGTCGATGTCTCGTTGCCACCGGGACTGACCGCCAAACTGGCCGGGCTCACCTATTGCCCGCCTGCCGCGATCGCTGCGGCAGCCGCGAATACCGCCACCGCGGAGAAGGCCAAGCCGAGCTGTCCCGACAGCAGCTTGGTCGGCGATGCCGCGATCAGCGCTGGCAGTGGACCCTCACCGATCCAGATCACCGGCAAGGTCTACCTTGCCGGTTCCTACGGCGGCGCCCCTCTCTCCTTGGTCGTGATCACCCCCGCCAGCGCAGGTCCTTTCGATCTCGGCACAGCTGTGGTCAGGGTGGCGCTTCAGGTCAATCCCGAAACCGTGCAGGTGACGGCGGTCTCTGACCCAATACCCCACGTCTTCGGCGGCGCCTTGCTCGACATCCGTTCGGTCTCGGTCAACCTCGACCGCAAGCAGTTCGTGCTCAACCCGACCAATTGCTCCGCGATGGCGGTTGGGGCGACCCTGCGTGGTGGAGGATCAGATCCAACCAACCCAGCGGACTTCAGCTCAGACTCGGCCTCGGCTCCGTTTCAGGTCAAGGGCTGTGAATCACTCGGCTTTGCCCCGAAGCTGTACTTCCGGACCTATGGTGGGACGCGTCGCTCGCAGAGCCCGAAACTTCAGGCAACTCTGAAGGCGCATGAAGGTGACGCCAACATCAGCCACGTCTCGGTCAAGCTTCCGCACACCTTTTTCCTCAAGCAGAGCAGCCTTGCCAAAATCTGCACCCGCGTACAGTTCGCAGCCAACGCCTGTCCGGCTGAATCGATCTACGGTTTCGCGCGCGCCTCGACGCCGCTTTTGGCCAAGCCCCTTGAAGGCCCCGTCTACCTACGTTCCTCAAGCAATCAGCTGCCCGACCTGGTCGCCGCCCTGAATGGCCAAATCGATGTTGATCTTGATGGGCGGATCGACACCATTGGTGGCGGAATTCGCACCAGCTTTGAAACCGTTCCCGATGTGCCGGTGTCGGAATTCACCCTGACCGTGAGGGGCGGCAAGCGCGGGCTCTTGGTCAACTCCACCAATCTTTGCCAGAAGCGCTCCAAGGTGAACGTTAAGATCACGGCCCAAAATGGCAAGAAGGCCAACCAACGGCCCGAGATCCGCACCCCCTGCAAGCGCTACGGCAAGCTTAAAAAGCACCATCGCAAGCATCATTAGCGTTGCCAAGCCTTGATTAGATCCGGCCAGAGCGCTACTCTGAGCGTGGGAGTTGTTAGTTAATCAAGCGCTACGCAGGGGCGGCGAGCCGTCCAACCGGGTTACATAAGGAGATGCAATGGCAAAGCGCCTGATCGTATTTTTAATGATGGTCTTTGGAGTTGCTTTGCTGGCGCCTTTGGCAGAGGCCGACACGGGCAACATCATCGAAAAACAAAACACCCCGGCAACGTCCCAGGACGGCTGGCAGTCGGCGAACTGCACCTCCGACTCGCCAATCCAGTGCTCGCCGGAAACACCCAACCTTTACTTCAAGACCGCCGCCGGTCATCCGCCGATCGGCTTCACCCAGTACATCGTCAAACACAAACCTTTTGAAGAATTAGCACCAGGCGTGATCGTTGCGCCGATCGAAGAACCGCAGAACGGCCGGACGATCAAAACCTTGCGGGTCGATCTGCCGCCCGGTCTCACCGTCAACCCGCAGGCCACCCCGGAAAAATGCACGCTGGCCAACTTCGAACGCGAAATCGAAGTTAAACCAGGCGAAAAACTGCACGTTCCCAACTGCGAAGCGGCGACGATCTTGGGTCGCGAGGAAGTTACTCTGGTGACCAACGTGCCCGGGGTTGAAGTCGAGCCGAAATTCAAAGCCCCGGAAGGTTTCGTGATTCCTCCCAGCGAAGCGAGTGGAACCAAAGTCCCGGTCTATAACCTGGTGCCAAATCCCGGCGAACCGGCCCTGGAGGGCTTCGTCATCGCCGGGCAACACGTCGTCTTCCTCAAAACCGAAGTCTCCTGGGAGAGCGACTACCACGAGAGCTTCACAATTTCACTGCCGCCGCTTGAACCGGGCTTCTCGACCCTGATCAGCCGCCAGGTCAGCATCGGCACTACCGGTAACGGTGCCTACATCACCAACCCAAACACCTGCTTTAACCCCGAAGAAGCTGCCTTTAAGAACACTTATTCGACCTTCTTTCGAGCTCAGTCCTACGAACAAGAAGACCCGAATTTCCCCGCCGGCTCGACCGCGTTTGAAGCGGCGTTTCCAAGCGGTGTGCATCAGGAAGGTTGCTCGGCTGTCCCGTTCACTCCGACGATCAACGTCGAACCCGGCACCAAAGAAGTTGATTCCCCCGCTCCGGCGACCGTCACGACCGAAGTTCCGTTTGAAAATCCAGAAAAAGGCGGCAGCGAAATCGCTCAATCCCAGCTTCGCAGCGCCAAGGTGACGTTGCCCGCGGGGATGGGTCTCAACCCGGCCGCCTCCAACGGCCTGGTCGCCTGTAAGGACGAACAGTTCGACAAGAACAAGCGGATCGAAAACAACAGCTGTCCCGAAAAGTCGATCATTGGGAGCGCCGAAATCGAAACGCCGACGCTGCCCAAGGGCTCGCTCAAAGGCAACATCTACGTTGGTGAACAGAAGAGCTCTGACCCGACCTCCGGTGAAGAGTTTCGCGACCTGGTCGAAGTCAAGTCCAAGGAATATGGAATCGTCGTGCGGCTGATCGGCGAGGTCAGCGCCAACCCGACCACAGGTCAGCTGACCGCCAAGTTCAACGAACAAGAGGTCGGGCCGCTGGCCGGTCCTCTGCCCGAAGGCCTGCCCCAGGTGCCATTTGAATCGGTGAAGCTGAGCTTTAACGGGGTCAAGAAGGTGCTAACCAGCCCCCCGACCTGCGCTGCAGCGGAAACCACAAGCACAATGGAACCGTGGTCGAGCTCGGCCTCGACCAAGACGCCGACAGCGAAATTCACACTTTCGAGCCTGCCCGGGGGTGGCAGCTGTCCGCAGACCCTCGCCTCTCGCCCCTTCGCCCCGAGCTACCAGGCGATCAGCGAAAGCACCAAGGCTGGCGCCTACAGTCCGTTCAAGGTCACGATCGGCCGACCCGACGGCCAGCAGGAACTAAAGCGCGTAAACGTCACCTTGCCGAAGGGCCTGACCGGCAACCTGAGCGCCATCCCCTACTGCTCCGAAGCCGCCCTGACGGCAGCAGCGGCAAGCACCGGCACCGCCCAGCAGACAGCCCCCAGCTGTTCGAGTGAAAGCCTGCTCGGCGCCGCGACGACATTGGCTGGCACCGGGGCCGAACCGGTCTCCTTAACCGGCAAGATCTACCTAGCCGGCCCCTACAAGGGGGCACCAATCTCACTGGCTGTGATCACTCCTGCGGTCTCAGGTCCCTTTGACCTGGGCACCGTGGTGGTTCGGATTGCTCTCAACGTCAATCCCGAAACCGCCCAGATCAACGCGGTCTCTGATCCGATCCCCGACGTATATGGCGGGGTCAAGCTCGACCTACGCTCGATCAATTTGAACATGAACCGATCCAAGTTCATGCTCAACCCGACCAACTGCTCGGCGGGCGCAACAGCCGGGACGATCAACGGAGCCGGCGGCAACGCCACCAACGAACACGAATGGAGCTCTTACTCGGTGAGCGCTCCGTACCAGGCAACCGAATGCAACAAGCTCGGTTTCAAGCCGACGCTTCACACCCGTCTCTACGGTCCGACCACGCGAGCCAAGAACCCGCGGATCCGCGCGATCCTTGAAACCCGAAGCGGCGATGCCAACGTCAGCCGCACGGCGCTGACCCTGCCACACTCGATCTTCCTCGATCAGAGTCACATTAAAAAGGTCTGCACCAGGCCTCAGCTAGCCGCGCAGGAATGCCCCTCTACCTCGGTTTACGGGCAGGCCGAAGCGATCACGCCGGTGCTCTCTCAGAAGCTGAAGGGTCCTGTCTACCTGGTCCCCTCCGGCAACGAATTGCCCGATCTGGTCGCCGACCTACGCGGTCAGGTCAATATCCAACTGCATGGGGTGATCAGCTCCAAGCATGGCGGGCTGAAAACCGTCTTCTACCCGACCCCCGATGTTCCGGTGAAGAAGTTCATCCTCAACATGCAGGGCGGCAGCAAAAGCCTTCTGGTCAACTCGACCAACCTTTGCTCAAAGCCCCAGCACTCTTACCTGAACATCAAAGGCCAAAACGAAAAGAAGCTGATCAACAAGAAGCTGGCGCTGCGGGTCAGCGGCTGCAAGGGCTGAGTCGAGCTCGGCTCGAGCTTCATCTGGGGAGCCGGATCGGGAGCTCAATAGCCTCTTGATCCGGTGTCACCAACGCTCTCCGTAGTAATCGTTGCCTGGAACAGCCGCTCTGAGCTGCGGAGAACGCTCCCCGCCCTAATCGCTGAGCTGAAAGCGGGCGATGAGCTGATCGTCGTCGACAATGGCTCACTCGACGGCACCGCCGAGATCATCGCTGCTCTGGCTCCCGCGGCGCGCCTTCTCTCAAGCGGTGAGAACCTCGGCTTCGCCGCGGCCGCCAACCGGGGTGCCGCGCAGGCGCGGGGCGAGCTCCTTTTGATCCTCAACCCCGATGCAGCTCCCCAGCCCGGATTTGGCGAGGCGATCCGCCGCCCCTGGGTACAGGGGCGGGGCTGGGCTGCCTGGCAGGCGCTGGTCGCCGATCGCGACGGTGCCCGGATCAACTCCGCCGGCAACCCGGTGCACTTCACTGGAATCGTTTGGGCCGGTTGTCATGGGCGCCCTCTTAGCGAGGCACCCTCCGCTACAGAGGTAAGCGCTCTCTCCGGCGCTGCGCTGGCGGTTCCGCGCGCAAGCTGGGAGGAACTGGGCGGATTTGCAGAGGAGTTCTTCCTCTACCACGAGGACGTTGACCTCTCGCTGCGCCTGCGGTTGCGCGGCGCGGCGCTGGGGATCGAACCGTCAGCGATCGTCGATCACGACTACCAATTTGACTCCAGTCCACAGAAGTGGCGCTGGCTGGAGCGAAATCGATGGGCCTTTTTGATCCGCGTCTACCCGACCAGGCTGTTGGTGGTGCTGGCGCCGGCGCTGATCGCAACCGAGCTTGCCCTGGTCGCGGTATCGATCAGCGGAGGGTGGGGCAGGCAGAAGCTGGCGGCGACGGCGGACCTGATTCGCTGGGGGCCGCGCCTCCTGCACGAGCGCCGAGGGGTGCAGGCAGGGGCGACGGTAAGCGCGGCGCGATTTGCATCCTTTTTGAGCGCCGATCTCGACTCGCCGTTCATCGGTGCCGCCGCTCGCTCACGGGCCGCTCGCCTTCTCCTGCGAAGCTACTGGCGAGTCGCATTGCGCCTGCTAGGGGAGCCCTGAGCCTCAGCTCGGCTGGTGGGTGGGGCGGATCAGGATCTCGTTGACGTCGACGCCCTGGCGCTGGGCCAGGGCGAAGATCACCGCGCCGGCGATGTCGTCGTCTTGCAGCGCCCACTCACCAGGGCTTTTGTCAAAGAAGGGTGTGTCGACCATGCCGGGCTCGATCAGGGTGACCCGGATTGCGTGATTTTGATGAATCTGGCGGAGCTCGGCGCGCAGAGACTCCCCGATCGCCGTCGCCGCCCACTTGGTCGCCGAGTAAAGAGACCCCGGCAGCGCGCGGCGTCCCGCTACGGAGCTGGTGATCACCAGGTGCCCGTCACCGCGCTCCAGCAGGTGGGGAAGGGTGGCGCGAATCGTTAACGCGACGCCATAGACGTTGGTGAGGACCATCGCCCGCCACTTCTCCACCGACTCCTCCAGGAACCCGCGCGAGGCGCCAAAGCCGGCGTTGGCAAAGACGCAATCGATCCGCTCGAAGTGCTCCAGGGCGCCCGCGCTCATCGCTTGAACCTGCTCCCACTCGGTCACGTCACAGCTCACGGCCAGCGCCCGCTCGCTGCCGCCAAGCTCGGCGGCGAGCTCTTGCAGGCGATCAACCCGACGCGCTGCCAGCACCAGGCGATGGCTGCTCGCCGCCGCCCGCGCGGTCGCCGCGCCGATTCCTGAGCTGGCCCCGGTGATCAGCAATACCGGGTCGCTCGCGCTGCTTTCGGGCATCGTTGGTGATCTTGCCAGATCGGTGCCACAACCCGCGGGGCCAAGGCTTGCGATAATGCTCCGACGTGGATCCTCAGCGCAAGAGGAAGATCCGGCTTGTGGTCGCACTCAGCACCGCCGTGCTGCTCTCGGTGGCGCTGATCTACACCTCCTTCACTGCCTCCACCGAGGCCAAGGACCCGACGCAACTGCTCAGCGCAAGGCCCGGCACCAGCTACAACATGACCGGCACCGTGATCCCCGGTTCGGTTCGAGAAAATGGCGAACACCTGCATTTTCGCGTCGCCGACAAAGAAGGCGAAGCGAAGGGAATCCCGGTCATCTACAGCGGAACCATCCCCGACCCCTTTCGAGGCGGGCGCCAGATCGTCCTCACCGGAGAAGTGAAGCACGGCACCTTCATCGGCCAGCGCAACACGCTGGTCACCAAGTGCCCGTCGAAGTACACAACGAAGAATGGCTAGCCTCGGGAGCGCCGCCCTGGCGCTTGCATTCCTCGCCGCTGTGTTTGCGGCGGTAGCGGCGCTGATCGGTCGCCACGGCGAGCGTCGCTGGATCACCATCTCGCGACGGTCGGTCTATGGATTTTGCGCGCTGATCACGCTCTGCGTCGCGATCATTGAGATCGCCTTTGCCAGCAACGACTTTTCCTTCAACATCGTCCAGCAGCACTCCTCGATTGAGACGCCGTCCTTCTACAAGCTGGCGGCAATGTGGTCGAGCCAGGAAGGATCGCTGCTGCTTTGGGCCTGGGTCCTTTCGATCTTCTCCAGCGCTTCGCTTTTTGTGACCCGCAACAAGCTGCGCGAGGTGGTCCCCTACGCGACCGCGGTGATGGCGGGGGTCGCCGCTTTTTTTACCGGGCTGATGCTCTTTGCCCCCGACGTCAATCCATTCGCAACGCTCAACCCCGCTCCCGCCGACGGGGTTGGTCTGAATCCGCTGTTGCAGCACCCGAGCATGATGATCCATCCACCGATGCTCTACTCGGGATACGTCGCCCTCACCGTCCCCTTTGCCTTCGCGATCGGCGCCCTGATCACCCGCAAACTCGATGCCGAATGGATTCGCGCCACCCGCCGCTTCGCCCTGATCGCCTGGGCGTTCCTCGGCTTTGGCCTACTGCTCGGCGCCCGGTGGTCTTATACCGAGCTCGGCTGGGGTGGCTACTGGGCCTGGGATCCGGTCGAGAACGCGGCGCTGATGCCGTGGCTACTGGCGACCGCCTTCCTGCACTCGATCATGGTGCAGGAGAAGCGCGGGATGTTGAAAGTCTGGAATGCGGCCCTCATCGTCGGCACCTTCTCGATGGCGCTCTTGGGCACCTTCTTGGTCCGCTCCGGAGTGCTGCAGTCGATTCATGCCTTCGGCAATAACACGGTCGGCCCCTACCTCCTCGTCTTGATCGCGGTGGTGATGATCGGCTCCGCTGCGCTGATCATTTCGCGCCTGGATGACCTGCGATCTGAGAAGCGAATCGACTCGCTTCTCTCGCGCGAGTCCGTCTTTTTGATCAACAACCTGCTCTTGGTCGCGCTCGTCGCCGTGATCTTCTGGGGCACCTTCTTCCCCCTGATCTCGGAGCTTTTCACCGGCAACAAGGCCTCGCTGGCTGCCCCATGGTTTGACCACTACACAACGCCCCTGGCGATCGTTCTCGTGCTCTTCACCGGAATCGGCCCACTGCTGGCCTGGCGGCGGGTGAGCTGGGCCTCGGCGCGGAGGGTCTTCCTGAGGCCGGCGATCTTTGCCGCGGCGGTCGCGATCGTGCTCGTCCTCACCACCGACACCACCCACCGACCTTGGGCGTATGCGCTCTTCGTCTTTGCCGCCTTCGCCCTCGCCGGGTTGCTGCAGGAGTTCTGGCAGGGAGCTGCGGCTCGGCGAAAGATTTCCGGTGGCTCATTTCCGGCTGCTCTTTTCGCCGTCACCTCGCGCAACCGGCGCCGCTACGGTGGTTACGTCGTTCACATCGGAATCGCCGTGGTGCTGATCGGAATCGCCGCCTCCTCCTCTTTCCAGACCAATCGTGAAGTCAACCTGCGTCCCGGTCAAAGCGCGGTGATCGACGGTCGCAAGGTCACCTACCTGCGGCCGACCGTCGGCGCCAACAGTCAGGAGTTCACCTTTGGCGCGCTGCTCAACGTCCAAGAGGGCGGCAAGCGTTTTGCCTTGATGCATCCGACCCGCAGCTATTTTCGCCCGACTGGCGTGGAAAGTGGGACGATCAGCAGCTTCTTTAACGGTGAAGCAACCAGCGAGGTCGGCCTCAAGGCCGGCCTGGGCAGTGACTTTTGGACCGCCGTGCAACCGAACATCAGCGCCGTGCAGCGGCGCGTGCACCTCGCCGATAAAGGCTTCAGCGCCTGTGTCAGCGCCGCGCCGGGCACACCCCCGCAGTGCAAAGCGGTTGCGGCGATGATGCGAGCCGCCGCCGCCAACCCGGCCCTGCGCTCCACCGCCTTGGCTCAGATCACCAACTTGCAGCTTGCCACCGCGGATCGGATCGCCAAGAGCTTTCTCCACGATCGCGCCGCCGCCACCTTCAAAGTGATCATCAACCCGCTGGTGACCTGGATGTGGATCGGTGGCCTGATTGCCCTGGCGGGCGCCTTGATCGCGCTGTGGCCAACCCGCAGCCGCAGGCGCGGGCTGGTTCCGGGGGTAGAGATCGATCCGCTGAAGGAGGCCAAGTACCGCGAGATTCGCGACGCTGAGCTCGACCATGCCGCCGGCAAGCTCTCCGATCACGATTACGCCCTGCTCGACGCCGAGCTGCGCCGCGAGGCGGTGGAGATCCTTGACCGGACCGAGTCAAACGGCAATGGCCAAGGGTCAAACGGCAACGGCCACGCTCAGAAAAAGCGCGAGCCGGTCGCCTGAGCTCTCCCCGCTTAGCTGATCTTCAGCAGCAGAAAGGTGTTGAGGACGAAGAGGATCGCGAAGAAGACCGTGGCGCGATCCAGGTTGCGCTCAACCATCGAGCCACCGCCGAAGGCACTGCCGCCCCCGCCGATGCCGAAGGCACCTGAGAGCCCCGCGTCTTTTCCAGAGTGCAAGAGCACGAGGAAGATAAGGACGACGGAGATAATCACCTGTAAGACGCCAAAGAGCGTGTACACGGGGCAGATGGTAGCGGCCCGGCGGCCTCGGTGGCGTGCCTGGGCGCCGGTCAGCTCGAATCGGGGACGAAAGGCTCCGAACCAGCTCCGATGCCGCAAGGGAGGGTGAATAGAGAGATCGAACGCTGCGCAGATCTCCCAATCGCGGGGCGTGGGCGATGCGGCAGCCGGGGCCTCCTAGCTTGGCCCCCCCAAGTTATTGATCGCAAGAAGTTTTGCGACCTCCAGTAGGCCCAGCGTTGCATGAGGAGAAGAGGCGCTGCTCCTCATCCGCACGCCGCCTCCTTCCGGGCCTCGGACCTCAACGATGGTGCAGATGTCGCCGATCGTCCACTCTCCCTCTTTCTCTCCGAAGTCGGTCTCAATCGCCTCCATCTGCTGGGCGATGTGCTGTCCGACTTTGCTCTGGTCTAGCGCCATTTAGCCTCCGATTGATCGATCCTGGTTCGGCCTTCAGCCTAGCCGCGCGAAAGTAGCGCCGTAGCTTGCGCTGCGCCTCACCCCTGACCCGAGTGCCCACTTCTGACCTGCCTCATGGTCCTCGGACAATTTTGTAATGCTTGTCGGCTTAGTTGACAAAATATGCTATGTTGTCAACAGTAGATACGCTTTCTGTCGATTTGACAAGGAGGATGCCGAGATGGAGGCTGTCGCTGACACCCACGCTCACTCCCACGATCAGACGCTGGACCTGACGCCGGCCAGCTGGCGAGATCCGAAGCGCTATGCCTGGTTGCTAGGACTGATCGTGCCGCTGGCTCCGTTTCTTGCCTGGGGCGCGGTCCGCGCTAGCGGTTGGGGCATTTTTTGGTTCTTCGGTCCGGTCCTCGTCTTTGGGGTCTTTCCCCTGCTCGACATCGCGATCGGGATGGACGCAACCAACCCGCCCGACAGCGTTCTCAAATGGCTCGAGCAGGATCGCTACTACCGCTGGTGCACCTATCTCTTTATCCCGATTCAATACGCCGGTCTGATCTTCGCCTGCTGGCTATGGTCAAACGGCGGCCTCTCCATCTTCGACAGCATTGGACTCGCGGTGACGATGGGCGTTGTGGGCGGGATCGCGATCAACACCGCGCATGAGCTGGGGCATAAGCGAGCCAGCCTCGAGCGCTGGCTGAGCCGCGTATCGCTGGCCCAAAGCGGCTATGGCCATTTCTTCATCGAGCACAACCGCGGTCACCACGTCCGCGTAGCCACGCCCGAGGATCCTGCCAGTTCACGGTTGGGGGAGAGCTTTTGGACCTTTCTGCCGCGCACCGTGATTGGGAGCCTGCGCTCGAGCTGGGGGCTTGAGCGGGCCCGACTTGCCCGCAGCGACAGCTCACCTTGGACTCTGCGCAATGACATTCTCGGCGCCTGGGCGATGACGGTCGTACTTTTCGCCGCGCTCAGCGCGGCCTTCGGCCTGGTCGTACTTCCCTACCTGTTGGTGCAGGCGGTGATCGGCTTTTCCCTGCTCGAGGTGGTCAATTACCTCGAGCACTACGGTCTCCTGCGCCAAAAACGGGAGGATGGCCGCTACGAACGGACGCTTCCCGGTCACAGCTGGAACAGCAACAACGTCGCCTCAAACGTGCTCCTTTACCACCTGCAGCGCCACAGCGATCACCACGCCAATCCGACCCGGCGCTACCAGGCCCTGCGCCATGTCGATGAAGCGCCGCAGCTGCCCACCGGCTACGCCGGGATGATCGTTCTCGCCCTCTTTCCCCCGCTCTGGAGGCGGGTGATGGATCCCCGACTCCTGCAGCACTATGAGGGCGACGTCACCCGCGCCAACATCCAGCCGCGAGCCCGCCGCCGGCTGCTGGTTCGCTATCAGGCAGCGCACTGAGCTGATGGCGGGGCGGGGAGCGACGATGAGACGGGCTGCGCAGCTTCGATGAGCGCCTGGCGCTGCCCGGTCTGTGGCTACGTCTATGACGAGCAGGCCGGCAACCCTCGCGAGGGCTTTCCGCCAGGCACTCCCTGGAATGAGGTCCCCGACGAGTGGGCCTGTCCGGACTGCGGGGTGCGCGACAAGGTCGATTTCGAGCCCGAGCAGTGACCGCGGCTCCTGCCACGATGCCGTCAATGGGCGCCGCTCGCACCCCCTACCCGGAGGCTGCCCGCCAGCTTTTGCGGGAGACCTTCTTTGGCGCCGCCCGCGATCAGTTGGAACAGCGAGCGTGGGCCCAGATCACGATGTCTGACATCGCCACGGCGGCCGGTGTCAGTCGCCAGACTCTCTACAAGGAGTTCGGCAATCGCGATGAGTTCGGCCAGGCCTTCGTCATCCACGAGGGTGAGCACTTTCTCGATGCGGTCGAGGCGGCGGTCAACGAACATCTTGATGACCCTCGGGCCGCCGTGGGCGCGGCGCTGGAGCTCTTCCTGCGCACGGCCGGGGATGACCCCCTGATCCGCTTGCTGCTCAGCGATGACGGTACCGGCGGCATGCTGCCCTTCGTTACGACCCAGGGTCTGCCGGTGCTTGCCTGGGCCACGGCTCGGCTCGCCAAGGTGATCGAGGAGGGATGGCCCCAGGCAAGTGAGCCCGACGCCCGCCTGCTTGCAGAATCGCTTGTCCGGCTTGCGATTAGCTACATCACAACTCCGGGCGGTCCGCCAGAGCAAACCGCGCTCGCCGCAGGCAAACTGCTCGGCCCCTACATCGACCACGCCCTGGGGGGGTAGCGCCCCGCCATCGTGCGGTGAGCAAGGATGGACTGGGGTCTTGGTCGATATGAGCGGATTGCCCTGCAGCTGCTTCCCGCTTCTGAAGCAGCGCTTGCTGGCTCAAATCTCCGCGCGGGTGAACGCGTTCTCGATATAGGTTGCGGCAGCGGCAATGCGAGCCTGCTCGCGGCCGAGCGGGGAGGAAGCGTGACAGCCGTTGATCCCGCCCAGCGTCTGCTCGATCTGGCCGCCGGGAGAGCCAGGCAAAGAGGTCTTGGGGTCAGCTTCCTTTGCGGGGAGGCCGCCGCCTTGCCGCTGGCGGATTCGGTCGCTGAGCTGGTCCTCTCCGTGTTCGGGGTGAACTTTGCTGCCGATCCAGACGCCGCGGTGGGCGAGATTGCCCGCGTATGTGGAGCCGACGGTCGGGTGATGCTTTGCTCCTGGATTCCCCAAGGGGCGCTGGCAGAATTGATGGGCCTGCGCCGAGAGGCACTCGCCGCCCTCGACGGCGGCGCCGGTGCGCCACCGTTTGCCTGGCATGATCGCGACGCCCTTGCCGCCCTCTTTGCTCCCTTCGGCTTCTCGCTTAAGACCAGCGTGGATCACCTGGAGCTGAGCGCCAGCTCTGCCCAGGCATTCTTGGAAGCTGAGTTGCGCGATCACCCGCTCTGGATCAGCGCCCGGGCAGCACTTGAGCCAGCCGGGGCGATGGGAGAGGTATATCGGCGCGCGCTTGAGATCCTCGAGTCCGCCAACGAGGAACCCGAAGCCTTCCGCGTGAGGATTCCATACGCGCTGGCAAGCGCACACCGCGGTTAGGTCAAGTGCGGTTGCCGCCGCGCGGCCCTGCAGCCTCAAAGGCCGACCGCGAGGAAAAATCGCCCTCTGTCTCGGGGTTGGTGGAATCAACGGCAGCCGCGGAATGGCCAAGTCGCGGCGAGCTCCTCGAGAGGAGCACCATGCTCAGATTATGCTTCCAATTCAGATAATGATATCATTTGGATCATGGTCTCCGAGGCAAGTAGCGAGCCGGGTCCCGAACTAGCGGGCGCTCCGAGAGCAGGCGAGGCGGGCGCCAAACCGATCGACAATCCCCTCGAGCTTCTCGCTTTTTGGTTGAGCGACGCTCGCGCGGGGGAGGTTGCGGCCCCTGCGGCAATGACGCTGGTGACGGCGACCAGTGCGGGTAGTCCGTCAGCGCGGGTGGTCTCGCTGAAGCGTCTGGAGGCCGATGCGCTGGTTTTCACGACCGCGCTTTGGACCCGCAAGGTCGCCGAGCTGCGTGCAAATCCCAGCGTTGCCGCGGTCTTTTTCTGGCCAGCGCTCGGGCGCCAGGTTCGCCTCACGGGCGAGGCGGCGATCGCGGACCGCGAGCTCGCAGAGGAGCTCTTCGCCGAGCGTCCGCGAAGCCATCAGCTACAGGCACACATCTCGCGCCAGGGTGAACCGATCGCAGCTCTCGATCAGCTTCAGGTCGAGCTCGATGCGCTCAAGATGAAGAGCGCCGGGCGCCAGATCGCCTGTCCCACAGAGTGGGGCGCGATCCGTATCCGTCCCGTCTGCATCGAGTTTTGGCAGGAAGGGGCTGAGCGTCTGCACGATCGGCTCTTGTATGAGCGGGAGGGGGAGGGGTGGCGGCACTCGCGCCTGGCTCCATAGAGCGAGGCTGTGGATAGGAGCTCCGCGCAGCCCTCAGCGCGGATTCGATTTGAGCCAAGCGATGACGTCGGCTGCGTTTTGCTGGGGAGGAAATACGGGGTAGAAAACCTTGACGATGCGGCTCTCCTGAGCAATCAGGGTGAGGCGGCGGTAGTGGCGCTCCCCCTCGGCCTCAAAGGTGGGGAGGCCGAGCTCGCTTGCCAAGGCGAATTTGGCGTCGTTGATCAATGGATAGGGAATGTGCTCGCGTCTGGCGAATTGTTTTTGCTCCTCGAGATCTTGCGAGCTGAGGCCAAAGACAGAAGCCCCGAGATCGGCGAGCTCTGCGGCGCTGTCGCGGAAGGCACAGCTTTGCGGCGTGCAGCCCCGGGCCCCGGGAATCTGGTCCCAGCCGCTGGGAAGCGGTTGGCCGGGGAACCCCGGTACGCGGGTAGATGTAGAGGACCATGCTTGCCGCGGCCAAGGCGGCGAGGTCAACTGGTTCACCGCTTGACGTTGGCAGCATGAGGTGAGGGGATCAAGGCGCCCACCAGGTGCGCGGCAGCGCCGTCATCGATCGGCACCGGAAGTCCCTCGGGGAGTGAGTGCAGGGGGTCGTGGTCGGGCACTGCTCAGCTCCTCACCGGCTTGGCCCTCGCCTTCAGGAGGCGCTCGCTCAGGGTGGCGCGGACGGTGGGCCACTCAGCATCGATGACACTGTAATAAGCAGAGTCGCGAATACCGATGTCTGGCACGATCATGTGGTTTCGCAAAATACCCTCAAACTGGGCCCCTAGCGCCGCGATCGCGGCTCGCGAACGCATATTGCGAGCGTCGGTCTTGAACTCGACCCGAACGAGATCCAGGGACTCAAAGGCGCGTTCCAGCATCAGCAGCTTGGCCTCAACATTGGCGCCGCTTTCCCAAGCGTTGGGGTTCAGCCAGGTCCAGCCGATCTCGACCACCCGATCAGCGGGCCGCAGGTTTAGGTAGCGGGTGCTGCCAACGATTTGGCCGCTGCTCCGATCGCGGGTCGCAAATGGCCCCGTCAGTCCGCTCTCAGCCGATGAGAGTGAGGCGCGAAACCACTCATCGAAATACCCACGGCTGCTGCCGATATGGGCGAGCCAGGCCCAGATCTCCGGGGCCTGGGCCGCGCTCCACAGTTCCTCGGCGTGCTCAGCGGCTAGGGGCTCCAAGACGACCGTCGAACCATCGAGCTGAACCGCAAGGCTTGCCATGGTGGCCATTTTGCCAAGCGCTCAAGGATTCGGGCTGGCGCTTCGCTGGCGCGGCGGTGCGAAGCGGGCTCTTCCGCAACTCTGCCTGCACCTGCATCGACTGAAGGCCCGAGCCAGGGCCGCTGGGTCGGGGCTGATCCGAGACTTCCCTGGATTCGCCGTGTTTGCTTGATTTGTGTGCCTTGCAATGCTGCGCGCGAGCGGTCCCGGCTGTTCGACGTTCGCTCAGCGGCCGAAACGGTGGGGGAGTGGATGAGGGGCCGGAGGGCCGCCGGCCCTTTGATCATCTGCTGGCTGGCGCTGAGTGCTCTGGCTGGCCCTGGGGTTGCAGGCGCAGCGCCGATGCCCAGCGCGCCAAGTCAGATCACCGAATTCCCTCTCCCGATCGCTGAGAGCTATCCGAACGGAATTGCCGCTGGTCCCGAAGGCAACCTCTGGTTCACAGAGCCGGGCACAGCCAGGATCGGTCGGATCACCCCGAGCGGGCAGGTGACAGAATTCCCGCTCCCTGACAGCTCCGGTGAACCGATGGCGATCACGGCGGGTCCGGATGCCAACCTCTGGTTCACGGAGCCAAATCGCGACACGCTCGGGCGCATCACGCCCGCCGGGCAGGTCGAGGAATTTCCGCTCCCAGCGGGGGAGGAACCGCAGCAGATCACTGATGGTGGCGATGGAGACCTTTGGTTTACCGAGACGCGAGACGATCAAGGTGCTCGCGAACCCGAAGAACCAACTGCAGGAGAACGTGGCGACAAGATCGGGCAAATCACCCCGAGCGGTGTGCTAACGGAATTCCAGCTCCCCGAACCTCGCCCGCTCGAATACGCGCGCCCCTCGAGCATCACCGACGGCCCTGACGGCAACCTCTGGTTCGTCGCCTCGGCAGCGAAGAAAATAGGGCGGATCACCCCCAGTGGACAGACCACCTACTTCTCGGTTCGGCAGGAGCCTTACGGAATTACCGCTGGGCCGGGGGGCGATCTGTGGTTCACGGAGCTCTTTGCAAATTGCTCCAGCGAATCAAAACTGGAGGGCTCCAAAATCGGCCGAATCACGATCAGCGGGAAGGTCACAGAATTTCCGCTGCCGAGCCTCGAAAGTGATCCATTTGCGATCACCGCCGGACCCGACGGCAATCTCTGGTTTTTCGGCAGCGACGGCCCGGGCTGTAAAGGTTGGCGGCCCGGGACTGGTCCAGGGGCCTCAGAAATCGGCAGCATCAGCCCGATCGGCATGCATCATGTCACCGAATTCGTGACCGAATCACTGCCCCGAGGCCCGCGCGCGGCGCAATTCAGGGGAGCGATCACCGCCGGGCCCGACGGCAACCTCTGGTTCACCGAGCCCTGGACGGACCGGATCGGCCGAATAACACCGGCCCCGGGGCGACTCACGGTAGCGGTCACAAGCCACCGCGTGGGCTCCCGCCGGGGTTGGGTCAAACTGCGGCTCACCTGCGTGGGCGGCGGAACGGAGGGTCCCTGCAGCGACACCCTCAATGTGAGTATTGGCGGCCCAGACCAGGGGAGCAAGAAGATCGTCCTTGAAGATCGGCTCTACACGATCCCCAGCGAACTGCATCAGCTGGTCACCCTGCACTTGACGCACGGTACGCTTTCGATCCTCAACCGCCATCCCCAGCTTCGCATGGTCGCCACCGTTACCGCGGTCGGAAGTGAAGAAGGGAGGGGCGATGAAACCTTTCTGCCGCGCTCCTAGGCTCACCGCTGAGCATTGAGGAAAGCACGTCCCAGGGCTTGTGGAGTCTCTCCAGCTCCCCTTCGGCGCTCCCATCTTCGGGTGCATCGCCAATAACGGCGGAGCGGCTGAATTATCGAAGCCAGAAGTGATGCTTTGGTCGGTGATCTGATCTGGGTCTGCAAACGCTGCCGCAGCCACCGCAATGCGCGGGACCCCTTTCGCCGAGACTTTTTCTTGCCTGATGACCGATACCGGTTGGGACCTCCGGAGACCCAGCCCCAGTCGGCTTAACCTGAGGAGAGGGGAGAGGAGCCTGCACCCCTCGCGAGTTCGCCCAATCTGCGATAGCTTGCCGCGCTTATGGGTTGGCTACCGACAGGAGAAGCATGAGGAAGGTTCGAATTGCAGTACTTGCATTGGGCGCGCTGGTAGCGCTGGTGGCGCTCGCGGGTTGTGGTTCCTCCAAGACCCATGGCGCCGAAGGAACGCTGAAGCTGACAGAGCCGGGCGGTCACAATGGGTTGGCTTCCCCGATCGGGAAGTTCAACGGCAAGAGCTTTAGCCCTGGCAGTGGTCTCGCGATCTCCGATCCGCTCCAGAATACGGAAAAGAAGACGGTGGGTGAAATCAACGCAATCTGTATCGATACCCAGCCCACGGCGGGCGGATTCAGCCTAAGTGGAACCTGCACCGGGACCGCGACGGTGCCCGGTGGTTCATTCGCGCTCAACGTCGGCGGCAAAGAAGCGGTTGGCGGCAGTACTGTTTCTGGCTCGATCACGGGGGGCACCGGCAAATACAACGGGGCAGTCGGCAATTTCAGCTCCAAAGCGACGGGCGGCGGTGAAAGCCCGATGAAAGAAGATTCCTTCAACTACATCCTGCCCTAACCCGAACCTGACCCACCGTATGGCCCGCTTCAGGGTCATGCGGTCGGGTCTAGGGGTTGGTGTGAGTGCCCGCGAGTGCAACGTCTTCATCGATGGACAGCCAGGAGGAAGACAGGGACGTGTACACAGTTTGGGCAGCTGCCAGTCGGGCTCGCCCAGATGGACCTAGGTGCGTATAGAGAGGTGCCCAACGGTCAGACCGGGGAGAGAGGATCGGTTCAGCACACCGAAGCCGGCTGGCGATCTTGCTTGCCGCTTCGGTGAGAGGTTTTCGCTACGGCGCTCCGCCCCCGGGTGGAGCCAGCGGGGGTCTGCCCGGAGGGCCCGGCAGCCCGGCGCGGGCAGCCTGCAGCCGTCCCTCCCAGACCGCCTTGGCGCCGAGATCACCGGTCCTAAAGACCATGTAGCCGGCGCCGATCCCCAGCACCACGACCGCGACCCGAAGCGCCGCGAAGACCGATCTGGGAGATAGCAGAGTGTCGATGATGCCAAGCCCGGTTGGCATGCCGGAGGAGATCCGCTGGGCGGCGAAGGTGACGATCAGGGTCGCCGTGAAGAGCACGTAGATGATGGCGAGGATATGCGCGGCGTGGGCATGCTGGGTGATCAGGTTGGCGGCTTGGCCCTGGAGATGAAGCGCGGCGCGCAAGGCGGCGCCAGCTTGCATCGTGAGAAAGATCGAGCTCATCGCGATGATCGAGACAACTGCGAGGGCGATCCCGTAGCGAAGGAGCCATTGGGGCTTGATCATGAATACGATTGCGGCCCCGATCGTGGTCGGGATCAAAATCACCGGCACGTGGACGAACAGCGGATGGGCGGGCAGGCCGCTATATATCGTGGTGGTGCGGATCGCCAGGGTGAGGAAGCCAAGGAAGCCAAGCAGGGTAAGGACGAACTCGGCGCGTCGCCAGTCAACTCCACTTCGGCTCCGGGCCGCGGGGCTCTCGGTACTCACTTTGGCTGAAGTTATCGACGCGCGATAAGGGGCTTTTAAAGAAGCCCGAGATCACGCAGGGATCGCAGGATGGAGCACCGACCCAATGAACCAGGCATTTGCTGCCTGCTGGCGCCGCCTAGCCTCTGCAGATGTGGTTGCGAGTCAGCAGCTTTGCCCGCTCAGGTTGGCGGGTCATGCGCGCCCGCCGAGATCACGGACGGTCCAGCTTTGTCCTAGCAACGTGGGCTGGTGGGCGAAGCGACCTAAGCTGGAGCGGTCTCGCCTTCTAGCGCTGCAGTTTCCAGGGGCTCGTCCCTAACGTCAGGGTGGGTGAATGACAGGTAGCCGACGAAGCCGATGATCACAACCGTCAAGCCCAGAGCAACCACCCCGGTGCCGAGGCCGAGGCCGCCCTTACTGTGGGGGTTATCCAGCCAGTCGGCAAAGGAGGCGCCGAGCGGCCGGGTCAGGACATAGGCGAACCAGAAGGCAAAAATCTCGTTCAGGCCGAGCCAGAAATATCCGATCGCCGGGACCGCGATCAATCCGGCAAACATCAGACCGGATCCCAGATAGCCGAGGTGCATGGTCGTCGCGGTCATGTCGCCGCCCGCGGTGCCGAGTGCAAAGGTTGCCAAGACGGCGGCCCAATAGAACTTCTCGCGTCGAGGTGTTTCAATGCTGTGGATCGAGAGGGTCCTCTCGCTGCGCTGCCAGGCGATAAAGATGGCCGCCAGGATGACCGCGTAAAACGCCGTTGAGAGGAGATAGGGGATGCCAAAACCGACGTGCAGAGCATCGGCTGCCGAGGTACCAAAGACAGCGACCATGACAACGACTAACCAATAGGTCCAAGGTACATATCGATGTGCCTTGAGCTGAAGTTTCAAACAGATGCCAAGGCCGATCAGCATAATCGGAACCGCAATCGCCGGCCCCAGCCGCGCGTTTAAGAAGTCTGAGGTCGCCTCGCCCATTGCCGTCGTCAACAACTTGATGATCCAGAAGTAGACCGTGATCTCCGGAACCTTGGTCAGTGCGCTCCTTGCGATACGGCGTGGCCGGGAGGTGACGCTGGGAGTGCGCGGATCAATCACGGCAGGTGAGGGTGGGTGCTCTGAGGAAGGTCGCATTCGTGCTGGAGGTCGATGGTGGGGTTGGTGATCAACACGGCAGTGGCGAGCCGGTGACGATACTTCTGCGAGTAAAGCGCCGCTAAAGACGTCTTTCGGTCTTTCGGAGCCTTCCGGTGGGTGTCTTCATCGCTCTCCGGCACCCCTCGCAAAGACCTCCGGCCCGTGAGGGTCGTTGTTCAAGTTCTCGATTTCGCCTCTAGCCGGCAGTTGGCGGGAGGCGGCGTTGCAGGGTGGGGATTTCTGCAACGCGGGCCGCCGCATTTTCGGCGAATCGCACCGGTATTGCGAAACCCGCGTTGTCGATGGGTATCGCGATGGTCTTTAAGCTCTGCAGCTGTTCTGAACGCCCGAGCACAGCGAAGGCGGTGGTCCGGAGCAGCGGTGAAGGTACTGGCGAGTGAGCAGCCGCTAGCAATGCACCGTCTGAGCTGACCCCCCAGCCGTCGAGACCTCGGCAGCGTCTCGGGCTGAGGGCTCCGCGAGGCTGATCAAGGGGCGAATTGACGGACGAAGTGGTTGAGGCTGCCGGGCGCTAGTTTCTCGCGGTGGCACCAACTCCCCGGAAGCCTGGTCTGAGCGAGATCACAAGAGAGTGGGGGCGGATCGGGTGTCTCGGTTTTGGCGGGCCGCCTGCCCATATCTCGCTCTTTCGGGAGCTATGCGTGGAGCGACGGGGCTGGATCTCCGCGCAGGAGTTTGAGGACGCAATCGCCGCCTGCAACCTTCTGCCCGGCCCGGCATCGACGCAGCTGGCGATCTTTTGCGCATGGAGGGTCGGCGGAAGGCCGGCAGCGTTGCTCGGCGGTCTTGGATTCATCGTCCCCGGCCTTCTGATGATCTTGGGACTCTCGGTCCTGTTTTTGTCCGGCACGCCTCCCGTCTGGGTGCGGGGTGCTGGAGCCGGTGCTGGAGCCGCGGTCGCCGCCGTCGCCGTCCGAGCAGGCGTCGGTCTGATTCCCTCCAGTTGGGGGCGAGCGCCGGTCCACAGCCGCTGGATTTCCTACGCCTTACTCGGGGGAGTGGCCGGGGCCTTGGTCGGGGCGTGGTTGGTATTGGTCTTGGTGGCTTGCGGTATGGCAGAGGTGCTTTGGCGGCACTCGGTCCATGGGCAAGGCCTCAGCTTTCACGCCTGGCCGCTGATGGCTCTTGTGCTCACAGCGAGCGGGGGTCTGATCGCTCTCGCATGGACAGCATTCAAGGTCGGAGCGCTCTCTTACGGCGGCGGCTTCGTGATCGTCCCCCTGATGCAGGGCGATGCCGTCTCTCATTACCATTGGATGACCAGCACCCAGTTTCTAAACGCGGTGGCACTGGGACAGCTGACTCCCGGGCCAGTGACCCATACGGTCGCGGTCGTCGGCTATGCGGCGGCCGGAGCTGGCGGTGCGCTGCTGGCCGCTTTTGTAGCTTTCGTGCCCTCGTTTTCCTTTGTCCTTCTCGGCGCTCGCCACTTTGATCGGTTACGGCGAAACGCCCACGTGCTTGCCTTCCTCGATGGTGCCGGACCGGGAGCAATCGGGGCGATCATCGGATCGGCCGTACCCCTCGGCCTCGCGTTGACGGAGCCCTGGCAGGCTGCGGTGTTGGCGGGCGCCGTCGTCGCGCTGCTGATTGCACGGCGCAGTGTCGTCTTGACCTTGGTGCTCGCGGGCGCGGTCGGGGCATCCCTCGCACTGCTTGGAGCTGGAATTCCCGGCTAATGGTGGGCCGGGTTGAACGCAATCTCAATCTCCTTGCTCCTCTGAGCCTGATGGAGGCCGCGCCAGCGCCGAGAGGCAATCTGCCGTGGCTCTCGGCAGCAGAATCGAACCTAAGTCCCGCGCCATCATGGGCAAGGCGCGGGCGTGAAGGCGTTGCTGAGCGCGCTCGTGTTAGCTGCCGCGGTTGAGTTCACTTCAGGCAGACCACCTGCACATCCGCGGAGACGGTACTCGTCGAGTTGGTGGTGATCCGACCGACCCAGGCGGTGCCGTTATCGGTCGATTGCGATTCGATGATGGCGACGCGGCCGTCGCCGGGATTGGTGATCGCGACTCCGCCCGTGAGCAACCGTTGACGGGAGACACAAGCGCTGCTCACCGAGTTGGAGGTTGTCCAAGTGCCACCGCTGTTGCCGGGGACGGTGACTGACGCTGTGTGCATGGCCACTGACCCAAGGGCCTCTCCATGGATCGCCTTTGGCGCGATTGTGCGAGGGGTCACCGCTCGGGCCGCAAGGGCCCGGCCGTTTACGGCACCTCGCGCCAGGTCTGCGCTGGTGATCTTGTGGCTTGTGCCTGCCAAAGCACCGCCGTTGCCGGCAACGGCTATGACCACGGCGATGAACCCGAGCGCTGCCCCCGTGCTCGGCCGCTTCAGTTTCCATTTAGGCATCCGGATCTCCTCTCGTTCGAACTCTGTTTGATGATTGGTCGCTCAAGTAAGGGCGCGGTCCCAGTGAGTCTGGCAGCGCCCGGAAAATGTTCTGGCGCCGTAGTGCCCAGCGAGCCCGCGTGCGGTGAGAAGGACCGGAGCCATCGACGCCTTCCCGTCCAGCCGCCGTCAACGCCGTGTACCACTTACATCGCGACGCCGCGCTGAGTTGAAGGCGGGAAGGTTCTAGCAGGGTGACGCCGACTATTTGCGACGGCGCGAATCGGTTCGAACGACAACGATGCGCCACTTCGACCGCGACCGTTTTTTCCACTCCTTCGACAGGGCCTTCCAGACGCCGACGGTCCAAACTCCGAGAACGAGAATCACGAAGCCGGCCAGGACATAGCGAATTTGATCGGCAAGATCGGCATGGCCGGTTGCTGGGTTGTAGGCCCTCAAGTTGACGCCGAAGGCGCTGCCGAAGATGCCACCCGCGATCAAGCCGATCAGCCAAGCCACCGGGATCGCAAGTACCAGCGCCCCCAGATCGATCATGAGGCGGTGCGCGACCCCCCGCCAGCCACGCTTCTTCAGCTTCGACCACCGCAGCTCAGAGAGGCCGAACGTCCCAGCGGAGATGATCGGGCGCAAGCGCACGATGAGAGCCTAGTCGCAGATGCCCGGGAGTCTCGGAACCCGGCGTCTCAGGCGCGCTCTAATCCGAGCAACCGCGAGACACTGGACCCGGTCCTCACACGACCGTGGCTCATATTTTTGCGGCGCTCTGGTGGTTGCAAATTAGTCAGTGAGGTGCGGCCTGGAATGTTGGGCAGCGTTCAGCAGGAATCTTCCAAGCGGACGATGGTGCCGGGCGGCATGAAGGCTCCGCTTCGGGGTGCCTGGCGGAGAATGTGTCCCTCCGGTGGGACCCCGTTGCAAAGTGCGCTATGTAGGTGGTAGTTCCATCTGAAATCCCGCTGCTTGAGGGCACGCTCCGCGGCGGTGGGGGACTTTCCAACCACGTTTGGAACGCGTCGCAGACCGCGACCGATTGGTTCTGCTCCCCTGGCGATTAGCTCGCTCGACGCTACAGCGGAAGCACACAACGTGGCGCTCAAAATGATGGCTCCGATCACAAATGCAAGAAGTCGCGTCTCGATTCCCAAAGGTTAGGCTAGGCCGCCGCCATTAGTACGAACATGCGTTCGCGGGGGTCCCAAGCATTGCATCCGGAGAACCGATGGCGGCGATCAGAGCGGCCATTACAAAGGCGCATGTGCGAAGGCGCAGTCTCCCTCGGCTCGACCTCAAAGACGCACCCAGCCGTACGTTGATGGCATCGAGGCAGGATCCGCCGTCTGACGAGCGGTTCGCTCGGCGTTGGCTTTTGAAAGTTCGTTGACGAGAACCAGCCCGACCTGCTGAACTCGCCGATGCGGCCGAGTTGTTGCGTGACCTCGACGCAGGGGATGAGCGGATGACCCTAGAGGTATTGAAGCCGATGCGCAGTCAAGTTCTGTTGGCGCGAATAGGCGCCAGCGCCGACCGGAGCTTTACCCCGAATTATCTGGTCGACGTATCGATAACAACATGCGTAGCCAGGAGTCATCCGGAATACAAAGCAACGTCCGGTCAGCGCTAGCACCAAGAGGTGCGGCGCCTGGTCACCTCGCCCGCTTGATCGCCGCACTGAACCCAGCAGGGGGCTGACCCGTAATCCCTTGAACACAGAGCGTCAACCGCATCCGGCGGTGGTCGCCATCAGATTGGGAGCTGGCCAATGTCTCACCCACGCCTTGCCGTTACGACCCTGTCACTGAGCGCCCTTGCGATTATCATCGCCGGCTGCGGCGGAAGCTCCACGAGCAGCTCGACGTCCTCGAGCCAGCCGAGCACGACGGCCGCGACGACGGCCGCGACCAGTGGCTCTGGAAGCTCCTCGGGTGCAGCTGCGACGACTGTCTCAGTTGCCAACAGCCCAAAACTCGGCACGATCATCGTCGACTCCAAGGGTATGACCCTTTATGACTTTCAAAAAGACTCCGCCACTAAATCAACGTGTTATGGAACCTGCGCAAAGATCTGGCCGCCGCTGACGACGAGCGGCGCGCCCAAGGCAGGAAGCGGTGCCGAAGCCGCCAAGCTCGGCACGATCAAGCGTACCGAAGGCACCACTCAGGTGACCTACAACGGCCACCCGCTCTACACCTATACGGCCGATATGAGTCCAGGTGAGACCAATGGCAACGGCATCATCTCCTTTGGTGGTTCCTGGCACGCGCTGAGTCCGAGCGGATCTGAAGCGAAAAGTTCGGCCACCCCCGGGGGTGAAGCGACGGAATCCACCACCGCGCCTGGTAGTGGTGGTTCGAGTGGTGGTGGCGGCGGGTACGGTTATTGATCCGAGGAGTCGCACCCCTGATCGTCGCGGTACTGGCGATTGCCGGCTGTGGGCAAAGCGAAGGCAGCTCCCAGCGGGGCGCTTTGGAGAACTATCTTGCGCGCGTGGAGCCGATCAGGCTGCAGGTCAACCGCCTCCTGGGTGGGGCTGATCCGATCCTCTCCGCATACAGCGACCATCGCCTCGACGCCACCGCTGCCCAGCGCCGGATGGGTCAGCTTGAGCGGCGCTTTGCCGCCTATGCGGTCAAGATTGCCGCGCTGCATCCAGTGCCGGCGGAGCTCCGGGCGGCCCAGGCCTCCTACGCTCACACTTTCGTCTTTGAGGACGCGTACCTGAGTGCACTCGTGTCGGCCCTCCCGGAGCGAAGCTACGATGACTTGCCCGACACACAGAGTCAACAGCGAGCGACGATCACCGCTTGGCGGATTCGCCTCGAAGTGCTTGCTAAGCGGCTGAGAGTCCAGCTGCCATCAAACATCCAGACGGCCGGGCGTGGCGAGATAGCGCCGTCACCGTCAGGAAGCTGAGGCTTTTGGGAGCTCTCAAAACTGAATGCGACACGCGAGGACTGCTAACCGAGTTGGGGCCCGCATTGCGGAAAACAAGCCGCCTCAAACGAGTGCTCCGGGAGCCTTCTCCGCATAGCCAAGGTCAGATCCCCGCAGCGCTACAAGCGGAAGGCCACTGCCCGCCCCCACCAGGCCGGGAGCCGTGGTACCGGTTGCTTCCTTCCACCAGGCTCGATCGAAGAAGGTTGAGACAAGGGTCAGGTCGTCAGCCTCGTGCACGTAGACCCGACCTTTGTCCGCCAACCGCGGCCAAATCGCGGCCAGGCACGGTCGCAGGGAGTCGACCAGATCCACGTCGAGAAAGGCCATCACGACCGTCTCGTCAAAGTCCCTCAGGCTCTGGTCAAAGAAGCCGACCCTGAACTCACACGCCTCGAGATCTCCAAAGCGGCGCAGGTTGTCTTTGACCAGGTCTATTGAGGCGGCGAACTGTCCCTGGCGATAGGCCTCGCGGTTGCCGTGGTGGGGAGCAACGTGCTCGCGATCATGGCCGCTGAGCTCGGGAAGGCCCTGGAAGGAGTCACAGATGATCAGCCTGCGACCGACGATCGCACAGACCAAGGAGAGGTTGACCGTGCTCCCCCCTTGATAGCAACCGCATTCGACCACTGCCCCCTCGACACGGGTGGAATGCCGAGCAGGGCCTCGGCAAGCTCGAGGTGCTCGAGAATGCTGCTCAGTGTCTGCACCCGCCTGTTGTTGCGGCGAAAGGCACGCATTAGGCGAAGCTTGCCGCGCAGGCCCAGGTCGTAATCACGGCCGACTCGGCGCGAGGTTAGGAAAGCGAGCAAGAACGGCGCTTTCAAAACCATCACCGCTACCTTCCGCACCTGATTCGAAGCGTTCATTTGGTTAATTTGGGGACCACGATTACCTGGCCGAATTACTTGATGACCTTGCCAGAGGGAGAAATCGTGTACCAGAGGCCGCCGTTGACATCCAGGCCCTGTCCATTCGCCATCCCCGGCGAGGTATCGGAGACGTAGGTGTAGAGAGGCCAGCCGGCATAGGTCGCGACCGGGCCGCTTTCGGAGTCCGGGGCGCTGCCGAGCAGCGACTGCTTGACTTGCCCAGAAGCAATGGGCTTGTCTCCGGATTGCAGCGTGAGCGGGGGCCAGACCGTGGCACAAGTGCTCGTGCAAGTGACCTTGCTATGCATATCCGGGGCGAAGGTGTAGACAGTCAATCCCTGGCTGTTGACCAGCACTGTGCCCACCTTGGGCACCGACTTGGCCGAGATCTTCACACCCATTTCGGTTGAGGTCGAAGAACTCGCTGGTGTCGTGGTGCCCGTTGAGGTGGTCGAGGCAGATGTGCTGCTTGCACTACTCCCGCAGCCCGCGATCAGGAACGCGGCAATCGGTAATGCGAGCAATGCTGCTGGCTTCCTCATCGAGCCTCCTAGGTTCAGGTGGTGGTTGAGCTGGCGAGCTTGGTTTCTCAGTGCAGCAATCGCAAAGTGTTTTCGCCGTCATCGACGTAGTAGACGCCGTTGCCTTTGACGACCAGCCCGAACAGCGATCCTTCACCGGTTTTCGTATCGGCGGTGCGAACAACGACCTGCTTACCCGCAGGGGTGGTTTCGACTATGTTTCCATCGCCTGCGTTGGTGGTCAGGATGTTGCCGCTCGGCGTCATCACCAGGCCCAGGGGTTGCTTGAGGTGCCCGCCCGAAGAGAGGACTGCTCCGCCGGCGTTGATCGGGGTCGTGCGGGTCATTGCCTGGGGGATCGCGGTGATCTGGTTCTCGAGCGTATCTGCCAGATAGAGCGTTCCGTTGCGCGCCAGTGCTACGCCGGTGGGGCCGATCACCAGCGCTTCGGGGCTATCGATCCAGGGAATCTTGTTGGCGATCACCTGTTCGCTTTGGACCTTCGGCGCCTGCCCGGGACCGGAGTGCAGACGCAGGCGCAGCACGGTTGAGTTCTTATCGGTGTGTTTGCCCTGCTTGGCTCCGCCGTTTAGCGCCATGCTGACGAAGAGGGTCGTGGTCGATCCCTGAGTGACCGAGGTCATATCCCAAGGGCCCTGGATGTTGGCGTTGGCGATTGTGCTCACCGGGCGCCCGCTGCTATCGAGGACGATCAGACAACCGGCCTTGGCAGTAGCGGACATTCCGTTGGTCGTTGGCAGACTGCCGACCACGACGTAGCCACCGGGCAAGATGGCGAGCGCTGTCGTCAGGCCAACCCCACCTGGGCAGCTCCCGGGCAGCGTCTTCGGATCAATCTTGGCAAAAAGCGAGCTCTTGCCGGCAGTTGTGATCTGATCGATCGTCGTCCCGGTGCCCTGATCGTTTGCTTTGTCGTTGAAGTTGCTGACCAGCAGGTTTCCGGCGACCAGCTTGCCCGTGATGGTGGGGACCACCACTATGCCGTAGGGGTTGATGTCGCCGTTGGCGGGCACCGTGGAGGCGACCGTCTTGACCGCCTTCAGTGGGGCGATGAAGGCGGCCTGGCTGGTTGTAGCGGTCGATGATCCGGTGCTGGTGGAGGTAGAGCCGCTGTTGCTTGATCCTCCGCATCCAGCAATCGCTAGCGTCGCGATCGCGATCAGTGCTACCGAATACCTGGGCATGGATGGGTCTCCTGTCTGGGAATGGGCAATTGGGTCGGCTCAGATGCGTACTCGGACGGCATACGCGCAGACCGGCTCAAAGGTTCAGGAGGGCGCTGGATTGTCGACGCAGCAAGCCCCTTCGTCGTATGGGGCCCTGGGGAGCCTTCGGGGCACCCCACTGAACATCACGGGCTCATCTGCAAGTCGCCAAGCGCAGAGGGCGTGACTTCTATGATGTCGAGCAGCAGCGCCGTGCGAACTTGAGAGTCCTCAACCGGCGCTTTTAATGGCGTTTCGATCGCAAGCTCGACCCCTTTCAGGGGTCCAGAGCGCGAAGTGATCATTGCCCCGCGCATTGCCCCGCGCACGAGGCTCGAGATCCTTATCGAGCATCTCGATATCGACCCGGTCTCTTGACATCAATGCTGAGGCAGGGGAGAGGCTGCTCCATCGCCCCTCGGGCCAATCCATGCGTGAGGCGGTCCTAGCAAACGCATGTCTTCGACTTTTGGGTGATCAAGATCGAACCTTTCTGCCACCCCGGCCGTAGACCCTCCCAAGAAGCCCGGCATGGGTCCGATGGAGCCTCGAGGAGGAGGGGATGACCGAAATGCAAACTAGGGATCGAAACGATGGACCGTTGCGCTTAAGACGCCATCGAGGCCGGGTCGTTGGTTGGCTTGCCGCCACCGCCCTTTTGCCCCTCGCGCTTGCCGCCTTCCCGGGCACGGCCGCGGCGATCATTAACGCGCCTCCCCTGGTCAGTCCCAAACCAGCGGTCCAAACCGCCGGCGGCTTCGAACTCAAAGGGTCGGTCGATCCCTATGGCCTGGACACCCACTACCACTTCGAATATGGCACCACGACCAGCTACGGCACCAACATGCCGGTGCCCGACGCCGACGCCGGCTCCAACGAAGGCTTCATTCCGGTCTCCGAGACGGTCACCGGCCTGGCGCCGAGCACCACCTACCACTTCCGCCTCTTCGCCTCCAACTCTGCTGGACCGAATACCAGCAAAGACGAAACGTTCACGACGCCGGCTAACTCCAATACGCCCCCACCGCCGCCCAGTAATCAGTTCACGGTTGGCGCAGAGACGATCAAGGGCACCGGCGCGGCGGTTGTTGTCACGGTGGCGGGCGCGGGCACGGTATCTGCCTCGGGAAAAGACCTGAAAGCGGCCAGCGCCACTGCGGGAGCCGCGGGATCTGTGAAGTTGAATTTGAGGCTGAGTGGGGCGGGTTCCAAGGCGCTTAAAAAGGCCAAGAACCACAAGCTGAAGGTGAAGGTCTCAATCAGCTTTCTGCCCAGCGGCGGCAGCGCCGCCAGCACTACCAAGAGCGTCCTCTTTAAGGGCAGCGGGTGATGAGGCCAGATCCGCCTGGCTGTGGCGGGGAGCAAATGCAATCCAATGCGGGTTCCAAGACGGGGAGGGAAATCGATGAATGACATTTTTGCAAAGCAGGACAAAAACAATCCAATTCAGATTTCGCACTTCGGTCGAATTCATGCCCTAGCGGCCCTCCTCTCCATATCGGCTATGGCTCTCGCCTTCGCTGTCCTCCCGTCTCTAGCTGCGGCGTCGACCTACCCAACCCTCGCCCCCTTGGTTATCGGGACGACCGCAAATCCAACTTCCAACGGGGCGAAGTTGGCCGCGACCGTCTACCCCTACGGCGCTGATACCCACTACTACTTCGAGTACGGCACCAGCACCAGCTACGGCACAGACATCCCGATGGAACCGGGGATGGATCTTGGCGGCGCGGAATATCCCGCCAGCACCCAGGTCGAACAGACGATAAGCGCTCTGACGTCAGGCATGACCTATCACTACCGTATCGTCGCCAAAAACTCCCAAGGCGAAGCGACGGGCGCCGGAACGGGCGATAAGACTTTTACAACCCTCTCAAACGCGACGGCGCCCGCGGTCACTGTCGAAGCGGCGACCTCGATCACCGGCGGCTTCAAACTTAGCGGCACCGTCAACCCAAACGGGGCTGAAACGCAATACAAATTCGAATATGGCATCACGACCGCATACGGCGCCAGCAATCCCAGCCCCGAAGGCCAGCTCCCGAGCGGGATGAGCGCCGAGGGAGTTTCGACCGAACTGAAATCGCTCCTCCCAAATACCACCTACCATTTTCGGCTCGTCGCGACAAACTCTGCCGGCTCGACCCCCAGCGAAGACAAAGAATTCACGACCCCAAAAATCGAACCCGCAGCACCCATCGCCGAAGCGATCGAACCGATTGAAACCCCGACCGGATACAAACTGCAAGGCAACATCAATCCGAACGGCCTCAAAACGGGTTACCACTTCCAGTTCGGAACATCGACTGCCTATGGCACCAACCTCCCCGAATCCAGCGTCAATATCGGCGAAGGAGAAGCAACCGTTCCTGTCTCTCAGGAAATCGCGCTGAGCAAACTGTCTCCAAACACGACCTATCACTACCGGATCGCTGCCGAAAACTCCAAAGGCCCCGGGATGAGCCAAGACGAGCAGTTCACGACCAAGCCAGAACCGCCTGCCGTAGTGGCCACTCCGTTCACCAAGACTGCGGAAGGCTACGTCATAAACGGCACCGTCAATCCCCACGGAGTCGAAGCGTCCTACCACTTCGAATTCGGCACGACAACCGCCTACGGGACCAGCTTCCCCACATCCGAAGCGGTTGTTAAAGGCGGCAACGCACCGGTCGCTGTCTCGGCCGTAGTGGGGAACTTTCCGCCGGAAATCCCCTACCACTACCGGCTGGTCGCCAAAAACAAAGGCGGCACGACGATCAGCAATGATCAGGAATTCGTCACTCCCCCCGAAGTCTCGATGACGCCGCCCGTTGCGCCGATCACGATCTCACCGCCACCAACCATCCCTGCACCACCGAGCAACAAGTTCAGCGTCGGCTCGGTCACCGCAAAGGGCACCACTGCGGCGCTGCAGGTCAGCGTCCCCGGTCCCGGCACCGTCTCTGTCTCGGGCAAGGACCTCAAACCAGCCTCCGCGGTGGCGAGCGGGGAGGGTCAGGTCAGCCTGAAGCTGAAGCTCTCAACTGCCGGCACCAAGGCGTTGAAGAAGGCAAAGGGCCACAAGCTAAAGCTGAAGCTGACGATCGCCTTCCAGCCAATCGGGGGCGCAGATGCGAGCGCCACCAAGAGCGTGATGTTCAAGTAACCGACGCAAAGCAGCGGCGCTCGTGTTGGTAGGACACTGACAAGCCTCAACAGGTAACCAAGGAGAATCATGTCGAAGACCCAAGCACCCCATCGCCCCCGAGGCTCGTTGATCGCAGCCCTCGGGCTGATTGCCGCGACCATGGTCTTCGGCCTATACGCCGGGGGCGCCCTCGCCAAGAGCTCAAAGGTTGTCGCCAAGGAGGCGACGGTGAAGGGCAAGACGATTCTCACCGCCACCAACGGCCATACCCTCTACAGCCTCAGCATCGAGAGGCACGGCAAGTTCGCCTGCACCAAGGCAAGCGGTTGCACCGCGCTCTGGCACCCGCTCACCGTGGCTGCCGGGGTAATGCCGAAGGGGCCGGTGAAGCTGGGCACGGTCAAGCGACCCGAAGGCGGCACCGTCCAGGTCACCTATCGCGGCCTCCCCCTCTACACGTTCATCCAGGACGAAAAGGCGGGTCAGATCGAAGGCGAAGGAGTAAAGGACGTTGGGACCTGGCACGCCGCCGCGGTTTCTGGGTGATGGGGGAGGACCTCCCAAAGCCCCTGCCTCCACCATGGCTGCTCAGCCCGAACCTGGCGCAGGGTCCCATACCGAGGGCCTGCGCGCCTGGATCGGGGAGCTCGACCGCAGGATAGGCAAGCAATCTCGCCTTGCAGTTGCGCTGTTCATCGCGCTTGCATGCGTTTCTGGGGGCGGCCTCTACCTGGCGATCCAGGCCTCCGACGACAGCGCCAGCAATCGCGATATCTCGGCACTTCAAGGCCAGATCACGAGGCTGCATGCAGGACTGATCGGCGCCCGCCTGATAGATCGCCGCGCAGTCTTGGCGGCGCTATCGGCCCACAGGGCGAGGGTTGAAGTCGCCAAGCTTCAAACCGAAGTCCAGGCTCTTCGTCAAAGTGCCGCGGCGCCCTCAAAATCGACGAGCTCGCACTCTCACGGCAAGGGCTCGCCAAAATCGGCAGTCCCGACAAAGAGTCAAGCGAGTGGTGCTGGAAAGAGCTCGAGCCCCAGTGGAACGACCGTCTCGAGCACCAGCAACTCAAAGCTCGGTGAGATCATCGTCAACTCTTCTGGCGCGACGCTCTATGACTTTCACAAAGATAAGGGAAGCAAGTCATCTTGTTACGGCTCCTGCGCAAAGATCTGGCCGCCACTGATTACCGTAGGCACGCCGGTCGCCGCGACCGGAGTTGTGGAAGCGCTTCTTGGGAGCAGCCCGCGCAGCGACAGCAGCACGCAGGTCACCTACGACGGCCACCCGCTCTACACCTACGTCGGCGATTCGAAGCCTGGTGAGACGAACGGCAACGGTCTGAACGAGTTCGGTGGCTCCTGGCACGCGCTCCGGCCGAGCGGCAAGGAGGCCGGAGGTTGACATCGACGCTTTGCCGGGCCTTCCTGCGTGGCCCCAACTACGCCGGGGCTCGCCGGTCCCTTCCGCTACCAGCTGCGGGGGCCCTCTGAGGCGCTGCTCAACTCAGCCCTAGACCTCTCAAGGACCAAGGTGAGGTTCAGAGAATCAGTCGATTGACCATTGAACCTTCGGCGGCTCCCCGCAGTATCACTGCAAAGTGGCCAACGGACGGTCTGAGTCCTCAGCCGTCCCCTCAGTCAAAGGAGTTCGTATGCCTCGATGTCTTCGGGCTTCCGCACTATCCATCGCATGGCTCCTCATCATTTCATTGAACGCGAGCGCAGCGTCGGCGCACTCAGCATCATTTCTGGGCAGCTTCTCCGACAACAGTTTGGTTGCCTCGACAGCTTTGCCGCCGCAAAACAACGTTAACCCATACGGAGTCGCCGTAATTCCTGAAACGCAGGGCGCCCTGCATCGGGGCAACGTCTTGGTCAGCAACTTCAACAACGAAGAAAACTTACAGGGCACCGGGACGACTATCGTCGAGGTATCCCCCAGCGGTCAGGCGACGACATTCGCCGATCTCGCCTCGATCCCAAACAGCATATGTCCGGGGGGGATCGGCCTTACCACTGCGCTGGGTCTGCTGCCTCATGGCGATGTGATCGTCGGCAGCTTGCCCGACCGAAGTGGCGAATCCAAAGACGCCAAGGCGGGATGCTTGTTGGTGCTGGATAGCGACGGGCACCTGCTGCGTGCAATCAGCGGTCCACCGATCAACGGTCCTTGGGATCTGACCACCGTCAACTTTGGCAACCTGGCCGACGTGTTCGTCACCAACGTTCTCAATGGCACAGTTGCTGGCGGGGGTGACACGGTCAACGAAGGCACGGTTGTCCGACTGACCCTCTGGTTCGGCCAGCGCCAAGGTCGCTTCGGACGCTTTCCGGGCCCGTTTGGCAACTCCAATATGCCCAGCGTGATCGCCATGAGAGAAATCGGAACGGGCTTCGCCGAGAAGACTGATCCCGCGGCGCTGGTGATCGGCCCAACCGGGGTCGGCCTAGGTCGAAACGGAACTCTGTATGTGGCAGATACCGTCGAGAACCGGATCCAGGCCATTCCTGCGGCCTTGGTGCGACCGAATAGCGCCGGCGTTGGAACTACAGTGACCGAAGGCGGTGGTCTCAGTAGCCCTCTAGGTTTGGCGATTGCTCCCAACGGCGACATCCTGGCCGCCAATGCAGGTGACGGCAACATGGTTGAGACCTCGCCGAATGGCACGCAGTTCCCCCCGACCACGCTGGCCGAAAGCGAAGGAACGCTTTTCGGACTTGCGGTAGCGCCTTATGGCCAAGGCCTCTACTACGTCAATGACGGGTCAAACACGCTCGATCTGCTCCATTAGAAACTCGCGAGCCATTCATACGGCCCCGGACCGAATCCTCGGTTCGGGGCGTATGAATGTAGCCGGGATTTCTTAGTTCGGGTGAAAAGTAATTCATTTCGAGGTCCGGAAGCTGGACACAGCGGGGGCGGAGTTCGTAAGTTGCGGCGCTGTCACAGGCTTTAACGCAGTGTCGTTGGATTGGACTTGATCTCCGCGAACCGAGCAGCGACCAAGGATGCAGTAGTGGAAATGAAGGCCTGACATGGTCTGACTGGCAAGTTCGGCGTTGTGGTCGAACCGGCTATCAAGTCGGCGAGCCTGGGACTGTCTGTCTAACCGGGTGCACAGTCACGGCATCCTATGTCTAAACGTTCCCTAGTTCGCTCATCGCTAGGTACCGTTCCGGCGCTCCAGCGACTAAATGCAGCCGCTCATTTCAGGCAGACCACCTGTATATCGGCGGAGGTAGGGCTGGTTGAATTGCTGGAGATCCGACCAGCCCAGGCGGTGCCATCATCTGCGGGCTGTGATTCGATGATGGCTGCATGGCTGCTCACTAGGCTGGTAATCGCGACTCCGCCGGTCAGCATGCGCTGGCCCGAAACGCATCCAGCGGCGCTTGAGGCAATTGAGGTGCCTTCCGAATTACCGGGAGCCGTTATCACCGCGGTCCGTAGTGCGACCGGCCCCAGGACTTCGGCATGAATTGAGCCAGTAGCGATCGCCCGGGCGGTTACTGCGCGCGGAGCGAGGGAGCGCTGCTTCACCACGTTGGCTGCGAGTGCCTTGGAGTTCACGGCCCCAGCGGCGAGCGCCCGCGCAGTTATCGCACCCTTCGCAATTTCGGAACTGGTGATCTTGTGGCTTGTGCCTGCCAGAGCGCCTGTGTTGCCGGCGACGGCGATGATCAGAGCAACGAATCCGAGGACTGTCCCGGTGCTGGGCCGCTTCATTTTGAATCTAGGCATCTATTGCTCCTCGCTATGTGTCTGTTTGACGATTGGGAGCGCCTTCCCCTCCCAGCTCACCCCACGGCTTCCTAGCCTATGCTGGCGCCGTGACATGGCGGGTGGGGTGATAGCCGCCGTCGGGGTCGGGCTGGTCGTGGCAGCGTTTTTCACTGGTCGCGGCAGCGTCAACCGAGCGAGCTCCAAGACACCGATTAGGACAACTTCCCAGCCGCTAATCGAACCCCAAGGATTTGCTCGGATTTCTCCAGGTCAGCTGCACGCTCCCGAGGGGGCTTCCAAGTCCGAGTTAAGGGTCTGAAACTTGCGCGGGGATTGTCAACGCGACTCTGTTGGCTGCGCAGATCTACTGAGCGGCCGTCGTCTCGGTCCAAGCCGCTCCTGGCGCTGAGCAGTTCTCGCACGGCGCCGCGCCGACGACGTAGCTGACCCAATCCCTGTTCGGATCCTGCTCGTAGATCTTCACCCAGCGGCTGTCGCCGCAGATGAGGCATGGCTCATCGACGCCGGGCTTGGCGGCCTCTACCGGACCTTTGAGCTCTCTCGCGACGACGGTGGTGGTCATCCCATTGGGCCAGACGATGTCCCAGAGGTCACTACGCCGATGCGCGATGACGAGGGCCTTTCGACCTTTCCTGAGCCGATTGATCGAGCCGGGCCCAGGCTCGTATTCGTAGGTCTTGCCGATCAGGATCCCCGCCACCAGAGCACCATATGGGTGAAGCCGGCGGCCTTGCCGATCGGCTGCAAGGTTTGCCGATTTCGCCCCCCGGAGTGCACGCTGCCGTCCTTCGGGGTGTAGCTCATCCGAGCGAAGAGCTTGCCGCAGGGACGGCTCGCTTTGACAAAGACCCGCGGTGCACCCTTTTAGGCAAAGACGCGACCGATCTTGAGGCCGATCTTGAGGAGAGAGCCGGTGCACCGCCAGTCGAGGGACTTCTCGCCACCGCTTGAAGCCCGTATCCACGCGAGGGCTTGCTGATCTTTAGGGCCGGGGGATCGGTTCGGTTTGATCTCTGGGCTCGAGGACTGGATGAGAGGTTGTCTGCCGGCCCTAGCGCCCCCGTTGAAAAGGGTCAGTGGAATCGAGTCGGTGTCAGCTGAAGAGAGTCCGTACCGCGTGTGACGGCGGCGTCAATCGGGTCGCTCGGTTGGTCGGGGGTCGGCGACGGACCGGACCCTTCAGCCGATCTGCTCGGCCAGCTCGACAATGATCCCCTCGGGGCCGCGGACGTAGCAGAGGAGGTAGCGGTCCTTGTAGCGCTCCAGCTCGCCGACGAACTCAGCGCCGCGAGCGCGCAGGCCGGCGACGACGACGTCGATGTCTTCGACGGCGAATGCGACATGACGCATCCCCGGGGTGTTCGCCGGCGCGTGCCGGTTGCCATCCTGGGTCGGCGACGTGTGGAATTTCGTCAGCTCGAGTCGACCGTGGCCGTCCGAGGTCTGCAACATCGCGATCTCTGCCCGGACGCTGTCGAGCCCCACGACGCGGTCCACCCAGCCGCCCTCGACCGTCGCCTCGCCCTGCAGCTCGAGTCCGAGCTCGACGAAGAACTCGATTGCCGCCGCGAGGTCGTCAACCACGACGCCAACGTGATCCATCCGTTGGATCGTCATGTGCTCGAGGGTAAAGAATCAAGGTTTGAGTCGCGGCGACATAATCGTCGAGTGCGACGCGTACCTGTCTCGTGGGTGACAAGCGCCGCTTGCGGATTCGACCGTCCTATATCTACCGTTCGCCGGTCTTCGCGACGGTCTCATTTACGGGGATTTCTAGTGCGGCTGAGAAGATTCGAACTTCCACGAGCTTTCAAAGCTCACAAGGCCCTCAACCTTGCGCGTCTACCAGTTCCGCCACAGCCGCCTGCGGGCGGATGATTGTATTGGCCTTGAAACCATCCGGAACAGTCGCTAGCCTGCGAACACGTGTTCGAACGAATTGATACCAGCTGCGTGAATGTCTGAGAGGGAGTAACCGTGGACCTTGATCTGACCAAGCGGCAGAAGGAGATCTTCGACTTCATCCGCCGTTATGCAGCAAAGACCGGCTACCCGCCAACCGTGCGCGAGATCGGAAAAGCGGTGGGTTTGCACTCATCCTCGACTGTGCACGCTCACCTGGCGAATCTCGAGAAGATTGGGCTTTTGCGTCGGGATCCCTCCAAGCCGAGAGCGATCGAGCTGCTCTTCGACAAGGCCAAGAAGTCGATCCGTCCCGGGAGCGGCCTGCCCTTGGTCGGTCAGGTGGCTGCGGGAGAGCCGATTCTGGCCGAAGAGAACATCGAGGAGTACCTCGAGATTCCCGATGTGATCGGAGGGGAGGATGGCGATTACATCCTGCAGGTACGCGGCGAGAGCATGAAGGAAGCGGGCATTCTTGAGGGCGACTACGTCGTGGTTCGGCCCTCCGATGATGCTGTAGACGGTGAAATTGTCGTCGCGCTGATCGGTGAGGAGGCGACGGTAAAGCGCATTTTCCGTGAGCCCGACCACATCCGACTGCAACCCGAGAACAAGACGATGGAGCCGATCCTGACCACCGAGGCTCGGGTGCTTGGCAGGGTCGTCGGGGTCTTTCGCAAGGTCTGACCCCGGCGCGGCTCTGCCTTGCCATGGAGCAGATCGGGGCTACCATTAATCGTGCGGGCTGAGTGGCCGCGGGGGGAGAGACAACCCTTCGAGGAAAGTCCGGACACCAAAGAGCTAGGCGGTGGGTAACGCCCACCCGGGGAAACCCGCGGGACAGTGCCACAGAAAGACACGGCCGATGGCGCGGCCACACGTGAGTCGCGAACAGGCAAAGGTGAAATGGTGCGGTAAGAGCGCACCGGCGTCGCGGTGACGCGGCGGCCAGGCAAACCCCGCCCGGTGCAAGGCCAAGCAGGACCGATGACCCGGCTCGGCGAGGTCCAGGTAGGTCGCAGAATCGCCTCAGGCGATCCCCGGGGTCTGACCCCGGTGAGACAGATGGTCGCTCAAGACAGGATCCGGCTTACAGGCTCGCTAAGGGAAAGGCCCCCGCAAGGGGGCCTTTCCTATTCGCCCTCGGGTGCTTCCTTGCAGCGCTGCAAGGCTCCGGTTGGGGTACCGATGCGAAACGCATGGTCGGTCTCGAAACAAGTCGTTCACATAAATCCGTCTTAGCGTTTGCTAACCTGCCGCCAACTTCCGCTGAATCTCTGCCGACATATCGCAGAGAGCGGGGGACCCACAAGTTGGGGCGAATCGCCGGCATCTGCCGCGTAGCGCAGCTCTTTCAGCGCGAGCCCGTCAGCTAACCCCGCAAGCGTCAGGAAAGAGAATGCAGACAGGCAAAAACCGCCCCGAGCGGCAAGACGACCAACGAGCTATGGCCCGGCGAGCGATCCGGCGGCTGTGCTTTGCAGCTCGTGGGTGCTCGGAGCGACGGCCTTCACGGCAGTCTCAGCCCAGGCCTCTACCGGCGGCGCTGCAAGCCTCGCTCCCGGCGGCCCTGGGGCGGCCAGCGATCTTGCCTTCAGCCCGATGCGCAGCGCTGGTGCCACCTGGTATGGGCCGGGGCTCTACGGTCGCCATACCGCCTGCGGTGTGGAGCTTCAGCCGAACACGATCGGTGTCGCCAATCGAACCCTCCCCTGTGGGACGACAGTCAAGTTCGCCTACCACGGCCATGACCTGATAACTCAGGTGATCGATCGAGGCCCCTACACAAGGGGCAACTCGTGGGACCTGACCAATGGCGCGCGTCTGGCGCTCGGCTTCAACGGCGCCGGCCAGGTCCAATACGCGGTCGCGCTCGACTACGCCAGGCACTAGGCGCCGTCTCATCGGCCGCCCGGGCGGCTAACCTCCCCAGTTTGTTTGAGCTGGAGCCGTCTATGAGAGGAGTTTGGGCATGCTGAGGTTTTCCCACGGAGCGCCGCGCACGGTTTCGATCCGCAGAAGAGGCGGTCGGCTTGCGGCGGGCACGCTGGCGGCGGCGGTCCTTGCTGCCCTGATCGCGCTGGTTGCCAGCGCCGCTGCGGCGACGAGCACCAGCACGACGGTGATCCTCGGCCAGACGGGCACCCAGCCCAACCCATCTTGCCCCGGCCTGCCCTGCCAGGCGATTGGCAGCGTGACCGGATTTCAGCTCAATAACGGCCAGAGCAATTTGCCCTTCAATGTGCGCCGCGAAGGAAAGATCACCGATTGGTCCTTGACCTTGGCTCAGCCAACGCCCAAGCAGCGAGCTTTTTTCAACGGCTTCTTTGGCACCCCGCCCGAGGCACGCCTGGCGATCCTTCAGCGAATCGCGCGGACAAACCCGCCCCGTTTCAGCCTGGTCAGCCAGGGTGCGGTCCGGGTGCTCAGTCCCTACCTGGGCCAGACCGTCAAATTCGGCGCCAACCTGAAAGTAAAACGGGGCGACATTGTCGGGATCACGGTCCCGACATGGGCCCCGGCCTTCGCCGAGGGTCTGCCTTCCAACAACTCTTGGCGGGCCAGTCGCGAACCGGGTAAATGCACCAATCCCACCGATGTTCGCCAGGGCATGCCTCAGACCAAGGTCGGCAGGCGGGTGACCTACGGTTGCACCTACTCAACCGCACGACTGCTCTATACCGCGACTCTCAGCGAGGAAAGCTGATCCCGGTTATCGGCGCGGATCAGTTTGCGGGCTCCGCCTCCTCCGTACGCTGGAAAGCGCACGGAGGGCCGGGATCGTGAATTCTTATGCCTGCTTCTCCGTTGCCCGAACCGGGCAGCGGGGTCTCGTCATCCGCAGCTGACCTAGGCGGCGGAGGGCAAGACCCTCGGCGTTGCTTGATCCCGTGGCAGAGCGGCCGCACTTGCGATCAGGCTCTGGAACTCACTGAGTGCCAGATGTCCGAGTGCCTCGAGGATCTCCTCGTCGGTCCAGCCAATCTCGCGTGCCTCCTCGAGCAGATAGATCGGGGGTGGGCCATCGGCCACCAAGGCTGCCTGCAGGTACTCAAGCAGCGCCGCCTCCTTGGGGTCTGAGGAGCTGAAGCTGCGCGCTCGGGAGACCTCATCGAGACCGAGTCCGGCGCGGCGCGCCGAAATCGCATATTGGGCAATGCTGTAGGTGTCCTCTCTGTGCTCGGCGACCGCTAGCGCGATCCGCTCGCGCGTGGCCTGGGGCAGAACGCCCCCACGCAGCTCCGAGCGCATCCTGGTGTAGGCGCGCATGACCGCCGGTGCGCCGGCGAGAACGCCGACGAACTTGGTCACCGCGCCACCGGCCGCCTGAATGCTTTTAATCAGGGGTGCCGTCTCCTCTGGAGCGGTTAGCTCGTCATGAATTTGGAATCTGCTGACTGCTGTTTTGACTGTCACGTCGCTTCCTGCTTCCGGCTCTAAGTGGCGAATTCCGCTTCACAGAGCCTTTACGTGGCCTTTACTTTACTTTGAGCCTCTTACTTACTTGGAGTAAGTTATACCTGTTTTTGGCGAACTTGGCAAGCCCGTCCCTCGCTACCTTGCTACCCGCATTACGTAGCCAGGAACCAGCTTGGTTCACTTCGCCTATCGTTGCGCTTCTCGCGCACAAGTCGAAGGAGCCCCGAATGCCAGAGCAACCCAAAACCGCCGCAGAGGTGATCGAGACCGTCAAGCAAAGCGACGTGCGCTTCGTTCACCTCTGGTTCACCGATGTGCTCGGCCAGTTGAAGAGCTTCTCGATCAACGCCGCTGAGCTTGAGGACGCCTTTGACGGTGGAATGGGTTTTGACGGCTCTTCGATCACCGGCTTTAACCCGATCGAGGAGTCCGACATGATCGCCATGCCCGATGCCTCGACCTTTGCCCTGGTGCCCTGGCGTCCAGAGGAGGAAAACGCCGTTGCGCGGATGTTTTGCGACATCCGGGTTCCCGGCGGGGGAGCCTATGAGGGGGATCCGCGTTGGATCCTGCGCCGGGCACTGAAGCGGGTAGAGGAGCTCGGCTTTGACGGCTATAACGTCGGTCCTGAGCTCGAGTACTTCTACTTTCGCTCATCCAAACCACCCGGTGGGGTGCCCGAGGTGCTCGATGAGGGCGGCTACTTCGACCTGACGACGCTAGACGCTGGCTCTGACCTACGCCGCGAGACGGTCCTGGCGTTGGAAAAGATGGGGATCCACGTCGAGTACACCCACCACGAGGTTGGCCCCTCCCAGCACGAGGTCGATATGCGCTACAAGAACGCGCTCGAGATGGCTGATGACTGCATGACGTATCGGATTGTGGTCAAGGAGTACGCGATGAAATACGGCTGGCACGCAACCTTCATGCCAAAGCCGCTATTCGGAGAGAACGGCTCGGGCATGCACGTGCACCAGTCCTTGACCAAGGATGGGGCCAACGCCTTCTATGACGCCGATGATCCCTACTTCCTCTCGGCGACTGCGAAGTCCTTCATCGCCGGACAGCTCAAGCACGCTCGGGAGATATCCCCACTCTTTGCCCAGTGGGTCAACTCCTACAAGCGCCTGGTGCCGGGCTATGAGGCCCCGGTCTATCTGGCCTGGTCGCGCCGCAATCGCTCCGCGCTGATCCGCGTGCCCCTCTATCACCCGGGGAGGGAGGGAGCCACCCGGGCTGAGCTGCGCTGTCCTGACCCTGCCTGCAATCCCTACCTCTGCTTTGCCGGGATGCTGCACGCGGGGCTTGAAGGGGTGGAGAAGGGCTATGAGCTGCCTGAGCCGATGGAGCAAAACCTCTACCACCTCTCCCAGGAGGAGCTCGCCCACCAGGGGATCGAGCAATTGCCCTCGACCCTGGGCGAGGCGATTGAGATTGCGGCGGAGTCCGAGCTTGTCCTCCGCACATTGGGCGAGCACACCTTTCGGCGCTTCGTCGAGATCAAGCGCCAGGAGTGGGATGACTACCGGGTGCAGGTCACCCCCTTTGAGGTCGAAAACCTCCTACCGATTCTCTGAAGCCAGGAGCTCGCTGAGGCGGTTTGGGTCAGTTACAGGCGCTTTGCAGCTGAAGTTCTCACAGACATAGGCCGCGGTCCGCCCTGCGACCATCCCGCGGCCTGCGAGAAGCTCCGGGGACTCTGTTCCCGGTGTGCCGCCGGCGAGGACGAGATGGGGCCTGTAGGCCGAGCGCAGAAGCTTGGCAAAGGCGCCCAAGTCCGCGCCGATCAGGGCGACCTCGGTGGTGGGGGTGAGCTGAAAATCAAGTGCGCTGAGCAGGTGGGCGAAGGACCCAGGGTGCTGGGCGGCCGCCGGACCGTAGAGGCGAAGGACAGACTCCCCCTGCTCTTGATATCTGCGCTCGCCGGTGAGTGCAGCGAGTCGGAGCAGACCCATCGCCGCGGAGGAGTTGCCCGAGGGAATTGGATGGTCGGCAATCTCCTTGCGGCGCGCGATCAGCGCTTCGTGGTCAAGTGAGGTTGAGAAAAAACCGCCATGTTTGGGATCGCCGAAGCGGGTGATGGTGGTGTCGGCGAGGGCCCGGGCCTGCTCGAACCAGCGCGGCTCAAAGGTGGCCTCATATAGCCCCAGCAGGGCCTCGATCAGAAAGGCATGGTCCTCGAGGTAGGCATTGAGATGGGCTTTGCCATCGTTATAGGTGCGCAGTAGGCGTCCCTCTGCATCGCGCATCGGCCCAAGCAGGAACTCCGCACATTCACGCGCCGCCTCGAGGTAGTCAACGCGCTGCAGCGCCGCCCCCGCCTCGGCCAGAGCGGAGATCATCAGAGCGTTCCAGGAGGCGAGCCGCTTGTCGTCGAGGTTCGGCCAGCTGCGTTTGGCACGGGCCAGATAGAGGGCTTCGCGCGCGGTGGCGAGATTGGCGGGCGCCCCCGCCTCCGCACCGCGCGCGCGGTGAAGGACGTTTTGGCCCTCGAAGTTGCCTCGCTCGGTGACTCCGAAGAACTCGATCACCTCGGCTGCACCAGAGCCGAGGATCTCTTCGATCGAGCTCGGGGTCCAGAGGTAAAAGCGGCCCTCCTCTCCCTCTGAGTCGGCGTCTAGGGCCGAGAAAAAGCCGCCCTCTGGGCCACGCATCTCCCGCAGCGCCCAATCAAGCGTCTCTTCGCAGATGCGGCGGTAGCGTTCGTGCCCGAGCATTTGCCAACCGTGCAGGTAGGCGCGGGCGAGCAGGGCATTGTCATAGAGCATCTTCTCGAAGTGGGGAATGAGCCAGTCCGGGTCGACCGCGTAGCGGGCGAAGCCGCCGCCGATTTGGTCATAGATTCCGCCCGCCAGCATCGCGTCAAGGGTGCGCTGGACGATCTCGGTCTCAGCGCGGGCGAGCAGCAGCTCCAGGGCGGAGGCTGGGGGGAACTTGGGCGCTTGGCCGAAGCCCCCGCGCTCGGGATCGGCGCCTGCCACAAGCGCTCCAACTGCCTGCTCGAGTAGGCGCTGGTCTGGCGCCCTCTCCGCGGGGATCAGCTCTGCGACCGCGCCCAGCCGGGCGCGGGTCTGCGGACCGCGCCCGCGCAGCTCCTCTCGCTTATTTGAGAAGGCATCGATCACCGCCTCCATCACCATCTGAAAGCTGGGCATCCCCCGGCCCTCCTCTGGGGGAAAGTAGGTGCCGCCGTAAAAGGGCACCGCTTCGGGGTCCAGGAAAACGGTCATCGGCCAGCCCCCCTGACCGCTGATTGCCTGCACCGCCTCCATGTAGAGGGCGTCGACGTCGGGTCGCTCCTCACGGTCGACCTTGATGTTGACGAAGTGCTCGTTCATGTAGGCGGCGGTTGCGGGGTCCTCGAAGGACTCGCGCTCCATCACGTGACACCAGTGGCAGGCGGAGTAGCCAACGCTGAGTAGGATCGGGCGATCCTCGGTTTGCGCCCGGGCCAGGGCCGCTGGACCCCACGGATACCACTCGACGGGGTTATCGCTGTGCTGAAGCAGGTAGGGACTGCTCTCGCTGGCGAGGCGGTTGGGCATGACTCGAGGCTACTCACCCCGCCCGGCGCGCCCAGTAGTGGCCACCGCCGCTAGCCGAAATTTGGGTGGGCCAGCCTTGCTGGGGGTATCGGATCCGTGCCCGAGCGCCGAAAGCTCTACCTTCCTTGAATGGCACTCGGTCGACTCGACAACCAAAGCGCTTCGACGGTTGAGGGAGTCCTAGACAAACTTGATCCCGAGGACCGGGATGTGATCTTGGGGGCGCTGGCGCAGGCAGAGAAAACCGAGGCGAAGCTGCGCTACCTCGCCGATCACGATTCGCTCACCGGTCTGCTTGACCGCCGCCGCTTTCGAAGCGAGCTTGACCAGTTCGTCTCCTTCAGCGCCCGCTACGGCGGGCAGGGCGCGGTGATGATCATCGACATCGATGGCCTCAAGGCGATCAACGACGCCCACGGCCACCACGCCGGCGACCGTCTGCTCCGCCGAGTCGCTGCGATCATGCGTGAGCGGGTCCGCGGCACAGACATCGTCGCCCGCCTCTCCGGGGATGAGTTCGCCGTGCTGATGCCCCAGAGCGACACCGCCGGCGCGCTGCAGCTCGGCGAGGACCTGCGGGCCCAGATCGCTGATGGAGCCGGCTCAAATGGGGAGTTCCCGAGCACGACGATCAGCCTCGGGATCACGATGTTCGGTGGCAATCATGAGATCAACTCTGAGGCGGTGCTGATCGCAGCCGATCAGGCGATGTATCAGGCCAAGGAGGACGGCCGCAACCAGATCGCTCTCTTTCAGGACCCGGGTGAGCCGAAGCGGCGCGCTGTCGGCACCCGCACCACAACCACCGCACGGATTCGCGACGCCCTCACCAACGATCGCCTCAGCCTTCACACCCAACCGATTCGAAGCCTCGCCTCCGGCGGGATCGAGCGCTATGAGCTGCTGTTGCGGATGACCGGTGACAACGGCGAGCTCTTACCTGCGGCCTCATTCATCGAGGTAGCTGAGCGCTCGGGGATGGTCCAGGAGCTCGACCGCTGGGTCGTCGCCCACGCGCTCGAGCTGCTCGCCGAGCGCGAGAAGGCAGGCCAGCCGGTGAGCCTGCACGTCAACCTCTCCGGTGCTTCGATCACCGACCTCTCGGTGCTCGAGTTCATCGAGCGCCGCCTCGATGAGGGCGACGCCGATCCCAAACGCTGCACCTTTGAGATCACCGAGACGGCGAGGGTCCATGACTACAACGCCGCCGCCACCTTCGCCGATCGACTGACCGAGTTCGGTTGCCAGGTCGCGATCGATGACTACGGTGCCGGCTTCGGCCCCTTCCATTACCTGAAAGCGATCCCCTTCGACCTGATCAAGATCGATGGCGCCTTCATTCGCGATATGCCCAACAGCGACGCCGACCAGCTCACCGTTCAGGCAATCGTGCAGATTGCTCGCGGGCTCGGCAAGACGACGATCGCCGAGTACGTCCAAGACGACGCGACCACCGAGCTGCTGCGCGATTACGGGGTGGATATGGCCCAGGGCTATCACCTCGGCCGCCCCGTCGATGCCCATCAGGCGCTCGCAGCAGCCTAGCCGCGGCTCCTAGCCCTTGGTGAGGTCGCTGGCGAAGGCCTCAAAAGCGTCGAGGTAGCGCTGCAGGTCCTCCTCGCTGTGGGCGATCGAGAGGGTCCACTCCTCCTCGGTCCCCGGGGTCATGAAGACGCCGTGGTTCATGTGATAGAGCCAGGCCAGGCCGGAGAGCTGATCATCGACGTCGTTGAGGTAATCGCGGTACTCAAACATCCGCTTGGGCGAGAAGATCACGCACCCCTTCGCTCCGAGGCCCTCGGTGTAGGCGGGTAGCCCGTAGCTGTCGATGATCGCCTGGCAGCCCTCAAGCAGACGGGCGTTGGTCGTCTCGAAGTGCTCATAGACCCGATCGGTGAGTACCTCGGTGAGGGTCGCCTCGGCGGCCGCCATCACCAGTGGGTTGCCGTTGAAGGTTCCGTACTGCTTGACCGTGCCCTCGGCGACCAAAGCGGCCAGCTCCTCGCTCATCCCGATCGCCGCACCCGGGTAGCCGCCGCAGCTTGCCTTGGCCAGAGTGATCACGTCGGGGGTGACTCCGAAGCGGGCCGTCGCGCCACCGGCGGAGATCGTGCAGCCGGTCTTCACCTCATCGAAGATCAGCTTGACGCCGTGGCGCTCGGTCAGCTCACGGACCCGCTGCAGGTATCCCTCCCGCGGCGGGATGATGTTGATGTTCATCATTGCCGGCTCCATGATCAGCCCGGCAACCTGCTCACCGATCTTCTCCAGCACGCTTTGCAGTGCCTCGGCGTCGTTGTAGGGAACGGCGCGGGTGAGCGTACTCATCGCCTCCGGGACGCCGGCTCCGTAGGGGACGCTGACTGGGTCATCGCGTGCGCCCAGCGCCTCAAGCGGCGGATAGACCGAGACCATAACGCTGTCGTGGTGACCGTGATAGGAGCCCTCGATCTTCAGGATCGTGTCGCGGCCGGTGGCCCCGCGGGCGAGGTGAACCGCGTCCATTGTCGCCTCGGTGCCGGAATTGTTGAAGCGCCATTGATGAAGGCCGAAGCGGCGGCTCAGCTCGGTGGCGACCGCGATCGAGCCGTCGGTCGGGGCGGCGAAGTGGGTGCCTTCATCGATGCGCGCCTTGACCGCGGCGCCGACGGTCGGGTTGGCGTGGCCTATGCACATCACGCCGAAGCCGTTGTGGAAGTCGACGTATTCGTTGTCGTCGACGTCCCAAACGCGGCTGCCCTTGCCCCGCTGCAGATACACCGGCCACGGATCGGCGGACTGAAAGGAGGAGGGAACGCCGTTGGGCATCACCTTGACCGCGCGCTGATAGGTCTTTGCCGAGTTCGCGGTGGCGTTGCGAAAGCGCTCCTGCTGGGCCTCGGTCAGGGCAGCGATTCGCCTGCGATCAATCTCAGCCATGATCGAAGCCTAATCCCTGACCCCTGGTGCTCGAGTGCGGCGCTTGCCCAAGATCGCAACTTGCGGCGCCCCAAAGGGGCCGCGGGCGGGGTCTTGATGGTGAGCGTTGCGTCTCAGTTGTCCCGGTGGGCCGCGGGCTTCTTAGCGAGAGGCAGTGGGGATGCCTCCCGGCTGCGCGCCCTAAATAAAGCCCGGTTGAGGTTGCGGATTGCCGCTTAAAGCCCTGCTCTCGCCCGGGCCCGAGCGCCAACAGGGGGGCTTCCTTGAGGAAGTAGGGCCGGGTCAGGTTGGGTCCTCGCTCCGGTCGCTGGGGTCGCTCTTTCGCAACTCAGCTCGTTTGATCTTGCCGCTTGCCGTCTTCGGTAGCTCCGCGGCAAACTCGACAATGCGGGGGAACTTGTAGGGGGCAGCGATTGACTTGCAATGCTGCTGGAGCTCCCTCGCCAGCGCTTCGCTCGGCTCGCGGTTTCGTGGGACGACGATCGCGCGTACCACCGCGCCGCGCTCGGGATCTGGCGCCGCGACGGCTGCAGCCTCGGCCACGGCGGGGTGGGCGAGGAGTGCGGACTCGACCTCAAAGGGCCCGATTCGGTATCCGGAGGAGAGGATGATGTCGTCGTCGCGGCCCTCAAAGAAGAGGTAGCCGTCCTCATCGGCGTGAACTAGATCGCCGGTCGGCCACCACTCGCCCTCAAAGCGCTTGCCATCGAGATAGCAAGAGAAGAAGGTGGGAGTTGAGGCGGCCCGCAGTTGCAGTTCGCCACCAACGATCCGAGTCTCGATACCGGGGAGCGCTCTGCCCATCGAACCCTGGCGAATTGGTTCCCCGCTGAGATTGCCGCTAACGTGGCCTGTCTCGGTCTGCCCGTAGCCGTCGGCTGGCTCCAGCCCCGTGGCGGCCCGGAAGGACGCGATCGTCTCGGGGTCAAGTGGCTCTCCGGCTGAAACCATCCGACGCAGGGTGGGGATCGGGCGCAGCGTCGCTCGCTTGGCCAGCATCCGGTACTCGGTCGGTGCCTGACAGAGGACGTTTACCCCAAGTGCCTCGGCGAGGTCGAGCCGCTCGCTCGGCTCAAAGCGGCCGTCATGGATGACCGCGGCGGCGCCGGTCAGCCACGGGGCGAGAAAGCGTTTCGCGCCGACTTCGACCATCCCGTCGCCGTCGTGCACCAGACCAGCTCGCTCTCGCGCGAGCCGAGCCAGTGCTCTGCCTGCGCGCGCTGGCCGAGCAGGTAGCGGTAGGCGTGAACGACGCCGCGCGGCTCACCGCTGGTGCCTGAGGTGAAGACGATCAGCGCCGGGTCCTCGGGGTCCATCTCGGCGATGTTCGCCGGGGTCTCCTGGTCGCGATCCTCGTCGAGGACGGCGGCGACCTCGCTCATCGTCATCGCCGCCACGCCAGCCGGCAGCTCCGCGAGCGGGCCTTCCTCGCCGACGCATAGCTTCGGCGCCGCGCCTTGTACTCTCAGTTGGAGGTCGTGGCGGCGCAGCTGCACGTTGCAGGGCAGGGCGATTGCGCCCATCCTCCAGCAGGCGAGCATGCTCAGCACCCACTCGACCCGGTTGCCGATCAGGGTCATCACCACGTCGCCGCGGCGGACTCCCCGTGCGGCAAAGGCGCCGGAGAGCCCGGCGGAGCGAGCGATCAGCTCGCCGAAGTACCAGTCGCGGCGGTGATTCTCGGCGTCGATTGCGACGATCCCCAGCCGCGAGGCCGGGGTGGGCTCCATGACGTCCTCGATGAAGTTCATGCGGGCATCGACTTATAGGGCAAGGGAGGCCGCGACGGTTCGCCGCGCGGGGTTCTCCACTCTACATACTTATTAGTATAATACCCATGTGTATAAGGGACCTGGGGCGCTTGACCTTCTCTGTCTATACCGCTTAGTATTATACCCAAAGGTATGAACCCTCTTTCCCAAACCAATCCCTTCCGTTTCGGCGCCCTGGCGCTCGATGAGTCCTTTGCCGACCGCGAGCGCGAGCGAGCCGAGCTTGTCCGCGATATCTGCAACGGACAGGATGTGGTGATCTTCGCCCCGCGTCGCTGCGGCAAGTCCTCGCTGGTGTGGAGCGCGACTCAAGCGCTGGCCAAGGATCGGGTCCTGATCGCACAGGTCGATCTGATGAGCACTCCGACCAAGGAGCGCCTTGCAGCCGCCCTGGCGGGTTCGATCTATGAGCAGATCGCCTCCACCCTGGAGCGGATCCGCGAGAAGGCGCTGCTGCCGTTTCGCGGCCTGCAGATACAGCCGACGGTGACCGTCAACGCCGAGGACGGCTCTTTCAACTTCAGCTTTGGCGTTGGGCAGAGGGCCTCGGAGATCGATGCGACCTTGGAAAAGCTGCTCCAGCTTCCGGCAGAGCTCGGTGGCGCGAGGAAGAGGCGCACAGCGCTGGTCATGGATGAGTTTCAAGAGATCGTCGAGATCGACCCGAGCCTCCCAAAGCTGCTGCGCTCCGTCTTTCAGCAACAGCCCGAGGTTGCCCATGTTTATCTCGGCAGCAAGCGCCACATCATGGAGCGAATCTTCAACGACGCCAACCAGCCGTTCTGGCGCAGCGCCAAGTCGGTCGAGCTGGGGCCGATAGACCCCAAGCCGTTCACGGCCTTCATCGCCGAGCGCTTTCGCGCCACCGGCAGGACGGTTGCCGCCGCAGCTGTCGCTGAGCTGCTCGCCCGCACCGGCGGGCATCCCTACGCGACCCAGGAGCTCTGCTACTTCCTCTGGGAGCAAACGCCGGCGGGCGAGGAGGCCTCGCGCCAGCGCCTTGGTGAGGGGTTAGCGGCGGTCTTGCGCTCTGAGCACGCCCACTTCAGCCTGCTCTGGGAAGGTGCCTCGACCGTCCAGAAGCTGGTCCTCGAGGCACTTGCTCGCGAGCCGGGGCGTCCCTTCACCGCCTCCTATAGAGCTCGCCACAGTTTGCCTCCCCCGACCAACGTGCAAAAGGCGCTAAAGGCACTCCAAGAGCGCGAGATCGTCCTCGGCGAGGGTGGCGCCTATCGGATCACCGAGCCTTTCTTGGCGGAGTGGGTGGATACCAACGTCGCCGCGGCGGCAGAGGCCTGAACGCAGGAGCCGCTTTTCACCCAATTCCTCAAGGCCTCGATCGGGAATGGCCGTGATCCGGCGATCGCCTTGGTCCCAACCGCAGCACGCCTTTGCAACCCGAGAACGAAGATCGGATGTCGGCTCAAGCCCGAGTTTTTGCTGGCGCGGCTTACCCCGCTTGCTTCAACGCCCCGTCGCGCAGGAAGGGAAAGCGAGCAAAGCGCTTGAGCGGGCAGCGATCAAGTTGATCGTGCTTGATCTCGGCCGCGGGCGGGTAATCTCGAATCGATGCTGAAAGCGCTGAAAGTGGGCTTGACCGCGCTGACGCTTTCCCTTGTCGTTTCTCCCGCCCTGGCTGCCAGCGCGGCTGGAATTCGTGGTCAGATAGATGATGGGACCTGCGCCTCGGGTTGCCTTCCAACCTGCCCCTCTCCGCCCGGCTGTGAAGGGGGGGTTATCTGCCCGCAGGGATCCGCTCCGGCGCTGATCGCCTGTCCGCTGGATTCCAGCGCTCTGCGCCAGCTCTGCAGCACCGCGGGCTGTGGGCCGATTCTCACCTCGCCGCCCCCATATACCGGCCCCGCAGCCCACCTCATCGTGCACCGGCTTGGCAGTCCACAGCTCATTGCCCAGCGTGAACCAAGCGATGGCCATTTCATGGTCGTGCTGGCCCCCGGCCACTACGCGGTTAAGGCCTACGTGACCTTGGCCTGCTGGTCGGGAGAAACGCAGCGGGCCACGGTGGTTGGTGGGCGCTTCACCGAGCTCGCGCTGAGGGTCGAGGATCGCTGCCTGGCCCACCCCGAGGGCGGCGCTTCTGGCTGAGCTGCGGGGGCTTGCTATTTAAGCTCAGCCGAGCTCTTGCCGAGCAACTGGCGGGCGATGATCAGCAACTGGATTTGCTGGGTGCCCTCGAAGATGTCGAGGATCTTCGCGTCGCGTGCCCACTTCTCAAGTAGCTCGCTCTCGCCGTAGCCGAGGCTGCCGCAGAGCTCGACGCAGCCCAGCGCAACCTCCACGCAGGTGCGCCCGGCCTTCGCCTTGGCCATCGAGGCCTGCAGCGAGTTCGGTTTGCCGTTGTCGGCCATCCAGGCCGCCTGCAGGGTGAGAAGCCGCGCCGCCTCATAGTCTGCCTCCAGCGCGAGGAAGCGTGCCGCGGCGCCAGACTGGCAGAGCGGGGGGGTCGAGTACTCGATCTGGACCCCGGCCTGATCGAGCTGGGTGCGGGTCTCCTCGAGGGAGGCGCGAGCGACGCCGATCGCCATCGCGGCAACCAAGGGGCGGGTGTTGTCAAAGGTTTGCATCGCCCCGCCAAAGCCCTGTTTGACGTCGATTCCTGCATTCCCCAGAAGCGCCTCCTTCGGCACCCGGCAGTCCTCAAGTCGGAATGCTGCGGTGTCTGAGGCGCGGATCCCGAGCTTGTGCTCGAGGCGGTCGAGCTTCATCCCCGGATTGGAGCGCTCGACCACGAAGGACTTGATCGCCGCCCGACCCTTGGAGCGATCGAGGGTTGCCCAGACGACGACCAGTTCCGCCCGCTCCCCGGATGTGACGTAGATCTTCTCCCCGTTTAGTACGTATTCCTCGCCATCGAGGGTGGCCGTGGTTCGGATCGCGGCGGAGTCTGAGCCGGCCTCTGGCTCGGTGATCGCCATCGCCGCCCAGCGCCCGCCGTAGAGCTCGAGCTGCTCCTCGGAGGCGACCGAGGCGATCGCGGAGTTGCCAAGCCCCTGACCCGGCATCGAGAGCAATAGGCCGACGTCTCCGGAGCAGAGCTCGATCACGCTCAAAGCGGTCGAGAGGTTGGAGCCGTTTCGGTTCTCTGCGCCGGAGCCTCCACTTGACTCACGGCCGACGCCTCCGGCCCCGGCGCCGCCGATATCAGAGCCCTCGCTGACCCCCTCGATCACCGAGGCGAGCATGTCGAGCTCCTTGGGATAGGCGTGCTCGGCGTTGTCGTATTTGCGCGAGATCGGGCGGAAGACCTCGGTCGCCACCTGGCTTGCCTGGCCGATCAGCGGCTTGAACTTCTTCGGTGTCTCAAGATTGATCATCGCTTCCTTTGCTCTAGACGAGCAGCGCGCCCTCCATCACGCCCGCCGCCCGCAGGTCGCGGTACCAGCGCTCGACCGGGTGCTCCTTGATGTAGCCGTGCCCGCCGAGAAGCTGGACCCCTTCGGAGCCGATTCCCATCCCCTTCTCGGCGCAAAGCCGGCGCGCGATCGCGCTCTCACGGGCGAAATCCTCGCCGCGGTCGGCGCGACTTGCGGCGCGATAGGTGCTGAGACGCATGCCGTCTGTCTCGATTCCGATGTCAGAGACGGCGAAGGCGACCGCCTGGCGGTTGGAGATCGGCTCGCCGAACGCGCTGCGCTCGTTGACATAGGGAATCACGTAGTCAAGGACGGCCTGGGAGGTGCCCACCGCGAGCGAGCACCAGGCGATCCGTGAGCGGTTGATGCACTCGAGGTACTCGCTTGACTTGCCCTCCCCCAGCAGCGCCTCTGGCGCCAGTTGCACGCCCTCTAAAAGAAGGCGGCCGGTGCTGGCTGCTCGCAGTCCCATCGCCGGCTCGGCCTGCACCGAGAGGCCCTTGGTTGCGGACTCGATTACAAACAGGGCCGCTCCAATCCCCTCCGCCTGGGCGGCAACCAAAAACAGCTCGCACTCTGCGGCGCGGGCGAGCAACGACTTGGCGCCATCGAGGGTCCAGCCGGCCGCCGTCCTTTTTGCCGTCGTTTGCAACTTGAGGGGATCAAACAGTGGCCTCGGCTCCAAGATCGCAAGCGCCGCCGCCGGTGTGTCCTCGCCGGTGAAAGCGGGCAGGTAGGTGGCCTCTTGCTCGGCGCTTCCCCAGCGCCCGATCGCGGTCGCCACGGCTCCGGGGGCAAGCGCAGCGTAGGCGATCCCCATGTCCCCGTTGGCAAGCGCCTCGCCGACCAAAACGCTGGTCACCGCAGATTGCTCTCCCATCACCCCGCCGAGCTCCTCAGGGACGCCCAACATGTTGACGCCGAGCTCCGCGGCCTGGACCAGCAGCTCCTTGGGTGCGGCAGCGGCGTCATCGGCCGCAAGCGCCGCGGGGCGGACCTTCTCTTGCGCAAAGGAGCGGACCGCCTCCTGAAACATCTGCTGCTCATCGCTGGGGGTGAGGTCAAAGAGCCCATCGGATCTTGCCTTTGACTGGCGGGCGGGGCGAGTTAGCTTCTGGGCCGCCTTAAAGGTCCGCCCGGCGATCGTCGCCGAGCGAAATCCATTCTTTGAGGCCTGAAAGACCGCTCGCTCGAGCTGCTTGCGCAACCCGAGGCGGTCAAGCAGCTCGGATCCGGCGAGGCGGTTCAGCCCCCGCAGGCCCAGACCCATGCCGCGCTCAGAGACGGAGGGCTCGGGGCCGGTGGGCTTCACTTTGCTTTTTTCCTTCCGCTCCTGGCTTTCGGCTTGGCCTCAAGCGCTTCGATCTGACCGTCGAGGTGGGGCGTGCCCCGCTTTGCGTCACGCACAGCGAACGCGATCTCGGTGCCCTCGGCAGCGCTTGCGAAGGAAACCTTGGCCGGCAAGACGATTGGGCGACGAAACCTCACATCGACGCTGAAGGCCCCTGGCAGGCGGCTCTCAAGGGCCGCCAGGCAGCGCGCCTTTGTCCACATGCCATGCGCGATCGCGCCCGGGAAGCCAAGTGGCTTGGCGACCAGCGTGTGCAGGTGGATCGGGTTGCGATCACCCGAGACCGAGGCGTAGCGGCGCCCGAGATCACCACCGAGTCGCCACTCGCTGTTGGTGGGAAGCTCTGTGCCTCCGTTTCCCGTCTGCGGCTGCTCAGCTGGTTTGCGGGAGCCGCTGCCACCGCGGCGCAGCATCGTCGAGACGCTCTCCCAGACTTTTTGGCGGCCGACGTGTGCTTCGCTCAGCAAGGTAAAGGTCTGACCACGTGGATGGGAGCGCAGTTCGGTGGGGCGCACGCGCAGGGTGAGCTCCTCGGCAAGCTCGATCGGGCGGTGTTGGACGATTCGGTTTTCGATATGGATCAGTCCGATCGCGCCAAAGGGGAAGCTGCCGTCGGCCATCACCGCCATCTGCAGCGGAAAGGCAAGCACGTGAGGATAGGTGGGGGGGAGGTGGTCGCGCAGGGCGAAGCCGCAGACCTTGGCGTAGGCGGCGAGTCGGCTCGGCCTCGCCCGCACCCCGCCAAGGCGCAGATCGAGCTCGGGGATCTCGCCGCCCCCACCAGGCATGAATGGAAGCAAGGAGGCGCCGGGGATGATCGGTGCCGCGACCCGCGCGTAGAGGGGCAAAACGTTGGGCGTCGCGCTCAGGGTTCGGCTCGCCATCTCAGGCACCAAGCAGGCTCTGGCCACAGACCCGGACGACGTTGCCATTTACCCCGGTCGAGGCTGGGTTGGCGAAAAAGGCGATCGTCTCGGCGACGTCGACCGGCAGCCCACCCTGGGAGAGGCTGTTCATCCGTCGTCCCGCCTCGCGGGGACCGATCGGCATCGCCGCGGTCATCTTCGTCTCGATGAAGCCCGGAGCCACGGCGTTGATCGTCGCTCCGCGCTCGCCGAGCTCGGGCGCGAGGGCTTCGACCATGCCGATCACGCCGGCCTTGGAGGTGGCGTAGTTGGTCTGGCCGGAGTTGCCCGCGATTCCCGACATCGAGGAGACGCAGATGATGCGTCCGTTCTCAGCAAGTGCTCCCGCTCCGAGCAAGGCATCGTTGATCCGCTCCTCGCTGGAGAGGTTGATCTCCATCAGCTCGCTCCAACGATCGGCTGGCATTTTCGCAATCGTTCGGTCGCGGGTGACTCCGGCGTTGTGTACGACCACGTCGATTCCCTCTGAGAAGCGCTCGGCGATCTCCCCGGGTGCCTCGGGGGCGGTGATGTCGAGATCAATTGACTCGCCGCCGACCTCGGCGCTGACCCGATGAAGCTCGGCGGCGGCAGCGGGGACGTCGAGGCCAACCACCGTCGCCCCATCGCGAGCCAGGGTGGCGGCGATCGCCGCTCCGATTCCACGCGAGGCGCCGGTGACCAGCGCCCGCTTGCCGGCAAGCGGGCGCTCCCAGTCGACCCCAGGAGTCTCGGTGACCCCCTGCGTGACCCGAATCAGCTGTCCGGAGACGTAGGCTGAGCGCGGCGAGAGCAAAAAGCGCAGGGTCGAGTCAAGCTGATCCTCGGCGCCCGCTGAGACCACCACCAGCTGCACCGTCGCGCCGCGAGCTCCGACCTCCTTACCGAGCGAGCGGGTGAACCCCTCAAGTGCTCGCTGCGCGGTGGCGGCGCGCGTGGAGTCGCTCTCTGCGGCGGGGGTGCCGAGGACGATCACGCGACCAGATCGCTCAAGTCGGGCGCTGGCTGGGTAAAAGAATCTCTGCAGCTCCAAGAGCTCGGTCGAGTCAGCGATCCCCGAGGCATCAAAGACCAACCCCTTGAAGCGCTCGGCTCCGCTCTCGGGGTTAAACAGAGTTGCATCGAGACCCGCCGCCGCGGCCGCCTCGCGCAGCGGTTTCTCGGGCGTGGTTGCGACCTTCACTGCGGCGCTGGCGAGGGTCCTCGCGAGGGCGGCGCCAAGGTGGCCCCCCGGCGCCGCGCCGAGCAGGACCGAGCCCCCAATCAGCGGCTCACCGGAGCGGTAGCGATCGAGGCCGACGGGGCGCGGCAAGCCGAGCTGGGCGGCCACCGAGGCGGCGATCGGCGCATTTACTATCTGTGCGTAGCGATCGCTCATCATTTGCCCCCGGCGCTTTCCAGGATCGCGACAACGCCCTGGCCGCCAGCGGCGCAGATGCTGATCAGGCCCCGCCCCGCCCCGTTTTCGTGCAGCTCCTTGGCCAGTCCGGCGACGATTCGCCCTCCGGTTGCTGCGAACGGATGTCCGGCGGCGAGCGAGCCGCCGTTGACGTTCAGCTTTGATCGATCGATTGAGCCGAAAGGCTTCGCGCGGCCAAGTCGCTCCTTGCAAAAGACGGGGTCCTCCCAGGCGCGCAGGGTGCAGAGCACCTGGGCAGCGAAGGCCTCGTGGATCTCGTAGTAATCGAAGTCGGCGAGCTGCAGTCCGGCGCGGTCGAGCATCATCGGCGTCGCATAGGCCGGGGCCATCAGCAGCCCTTCGCGCTTGTGAACGTGATCGACCGCGGCGGTCTGGGCCTCGGTCAGGTAGGCGAGTACGGGGAGGTCGTGAGCCCTTGCCCAGTCCTCGCTGGCGAGCAGCACCGCCGAGGCGCCGTCGCTGAGCGGGGTCGAGTTGGCGGCGGTCAGCGTGCCCTGCGGGCCGCCGAAGACCGGTTTGAGCTTGGCCAGCTTGGCTGGGTCGGAGTCCGGACGCAGGTTTTGGTCGCGCTCGAGTCCGAGGTAGGGGTCGATCAGGTCCTCGAAGAAGCCGCGCTCATAGGCCGCCGCGAGGTTGCGGTGGCTGGTGACGCTGAGCTCGTCTTGCTCCTCGCGCCCGATCCCCCACTCGGTGGCCATGATCGCGCAGTGCTCGCCCATCGAGAGGCCGGTGCGCGGCTCCTCATTGCGGGGGATGGCGGGCACGATGTGGGCGGGGCGAAGCGCGGTCAGGGCGCGCAGCTTGCCCGCGGTGGAGCGCTCTCGGTTTGCCTCCAGCAGGGTCTCGCGGAGCTGCTCATTGAGGGCGATCGGCGCATCTGAGGTGGTGTCGGCGCCGCAGGCGATGCCGGCGTCGATCTGGCCGAGGGCGATCTTGTTTGCGATCAGGATCGTCGTCTCCAGCCCGGTCCCACAGGCCTGCTGGACGTCATAGGCGGGCGTCTCGGGGGCCAGGCGCGTGCTCAGCACGCTCTCCCGGGTCAGGTCTCGATCGCGCGAGTGCTTGAGGACGGCGCCTCCGGCGACCTCGCCGAGGCGCTCATCGGCCAGCGCGAAGCGCTCGATCAGCCCGTCCAGGGCGGCGGTCAGCATGTCCTGGTTGGAGGCGTGGGAATAGGCGCTGTCTGAGCGGGCGAAGGGAATTCGGTTGCCGCCGATCACGGCAACACGGCGGGGGCTATCGATCAACTGCGATCACCTTTCAATCAAACGCTACAGATATTCGTGCAGAGGTTAGCGCACCTCCCTGCTTGCTTCAGAGGGTGATTTCTCGCCCCTGGCGCCAGCCGGGCGTCGAATCGGGCTGCTCGATCGCACTCGGCTCGCGGCGGATCGGATTAGCGCTCATAGAGCTTGATCACGCGGACCGCGCCCGGGGGGCATGCGTCGACGCAGAGGTTGCAAAGCACGCACTCATCGAGGTTCTCCTCGACGATTTCGACCCCCGCAGAGGTGGCCTTGAAGATGTCGACCGGACAGACTTCCTCGAGCTTGCTCGCCAGGGCAGAGTCGGAGGCAACCGAGGCATCGATCTCGACTTCGATGAAGACCTTCGCCATCGCCCCCGCCATCAGGATTCCGCCAGCTTCTCTGAGACCGCCGCCGGGATCTGATCGATCCGCTCGAGGACCCGAATACCGGCTGCTTCCAGACGGGCGATCTTCTCGGTTGCGGTGTCCTCGACCCCCTCCACGATTGTCCCGGCGTGGCCGAAGCTCATTCCCTTCATCTCCTCGTCGTCCATGAACTTGCCGGCCATGAAGGCGATGATCGGCAGACGCGATTTGTTTTCAGTGACCCAGGCCGAGAGCTGTGCCTCCATCCGCCCGCCGGGCTCGGTGTAGATGACGATCACCTCGGTCTCCGGATCTGCCTCGAAGTAGGGCATCAGCTCGGCGTAGGTGGAGCCGATGATCGCATCGCCGCCGATCGAGACGGCGGTGGAGACGCCGAGTCCCGCCTGGGTCAGCGAGGAGGAGATCTCGGTGGTCATCCCTCCTGAGCGGCTCATCACGCCGACCGGGCCGGGGGCATATGCCTTGGCCGCGTCTTTGGCCGGACCACCGATCCCACCCATCTTGCAGACGCCTGGGACGATAACCCCGAGGCAGTTGGGGCCGATGATGCGCGCTCCGCGCACCTCTGCCAGCTCGACCATCTGGGCGACGTCGCGGCGGGGGATGCGCTCGGTGACGATGACGATCAGCTTGATCTCGTTTTCGATTGCCTCAAAGACGGCGTCCTTGGTGAACGCTGGAGGGACGGTGACCACCGAGCCGTCGATCTGGGCACCGTAGTTCTCGACCGCCTGGGCGACGGTGTCAAATACGGGAACCCCGTGGACCTCGCGGCCCTTGCGACCCGGGGTGACTCCGCCGACCACCCGAGAGCCATAGTCAAGGCACTCGCGGGTCAGGTTGACCGCCTCACGCCCGGTGATCCCCTGGACCAAGAAGGTCGTCTCCTTGCTCAGCAAGATGCTCATCCCGCGGCTCCCTGGATCTTCTCCACCGCGCGCCGCGCCGCCTCCCACATCGAGACCGAGCGGTCGCAGTACTCGACCCCGTAGCGCTCGAGGATCTTGAAGCCCTCCTCCTCCCAGGCGCCGGGGATGCGAAAGATCGCGATCGTCTCGGCGGGGTCCTTATCCAATTCGAGACAGGCCTTGATCACGCCGCGGGCGACGATGTCGACCCGGGTGTTGGAGACGATCGACATCATCACCGCGATCTTTTGCACCCCCTCCTTTTCGAGCACCTGCTTGGCGAGGCCGGAGGCCTTGGCAACGGAGGGATTGCCGCCGATCTCAGAGTAGTTGGCAGGCGCCCCGCCCTGGCTGCGGACGGCGTCGGTGAGGGTCAGGGAGCCGCCACCGGCGCCGATCACCAGGCCCAGGTTTCCCTCAAAGCCGTGGTCCTTGCCCTGGATCACGCCGCGGTGATCGGCGGCATCGATCGCCGCCACGTTGCGCTCAAAGGCCGAGGGCTGGTAGGCCTCGCGGCTGTCGTCCTCGGCGATCTCAAGGTGCCCTCGCAGCAGCTCGGTCTGGCGACCGAGCGCCTCATTCTCCATCTCCATGTGGGCATCGAGGGCGACGAAGCGCCCGTCGCTCAACTCGGCCAGAGGGTTGATCTCGGCCAGGGTCATGTCGTAGTCGCGAAAGAGGCGGGCGAGGCGGGCGAGGATCGGCGTGGCGCGGGTCAGGGCCCGGCCGCTGACTCCGGTTGCGGCGATCGCCTGCTTGGCCTCGAAGTCTGAGATCGGCAAGAGGTTGGAGAGGTGGGCGCGGCCGACGTGATCGGGGTGGGTGGCCGCCACCTCCTCGATCTCGATCCCACCCATGTCGCTGAAGAGGATCAGCGGACGCTTCGCCGTCGCGTCCCAGACGACGCTCGCGTAGTACTCCTGTTTGACCTCGGCTTTGGGGTCAACCAAGACCCCGCGGGGGCGCTGTCCGTTGATCTCGAGCTGAAGAATCTCGGCAGCGAACTCAGCGGCCTGATCCGGGGTGTCGGCGAACTTGACCCCACCGGCCTTCATCCGCCCCCCGCTCAGGACCTGGGACTTGATCACCACCGGGCCGCCGATCTCCTCGGCGCTTTGGCGGGCCGCGTCCGCGGTCGTGCAAAAGCCGTAGCTGGTGACGGGGATTCCCGCCAGCTCGACGATCCTTCTTGCCTCGTACTCATAAAAGCGCATTGGCGGCCGGGAACCCTATCCGAGGGCAGCGACCCTGGGATACTCCCCTCGTATTACTCGTCTAAGAGGGAGGGATATGAGCTTCTCAATCCGGATCGGCGCCTGCGCGGCGCTGCTCGTTGTCGCCGTGGCGGTGGCCGGCTGCGGGGAAACGGTTATCGACAGCGCCAAGACTCAGGAAGCGATCAAAGCAAACCTCGAAAAATCGCTGCACCGCAAGGTCTCCTCGGTTTCCTGTCCCTCCGAACAGAAGGTCGAACCGAAGGCGGATTTCACCTGCTCGATCAGCTTTACGGACGGAAAGCAGGCGACTGCGACGCTCAAGATCATCAACAAGGAAGCCGATGTCAGTCTGATCAAGTTGGAAGCCAATAAGTAGAGTGGGAGGATGAGCCAAATCACAACGGCCCAAGCGCCGACCACGCACGCCAAGCTCCTCGACTGGGTTGGGGAGATCGCAGATCTGACCCAACCCGACGCCGTGCACTGGTGCGACGGCTCCGCGGAGGAGTATGACGCCCTCGCCCAGACCCTGATCGACTCTGGCACCTTTGAGCGTCTCTCTGCCTCCAAGCGCCCCAACTCCTACCTCGCCCTCTCTGACCCCGCCGACGTCGCTCGGGTAGAGGACCGCACCTTCATTTGCTCGGCCAGCGAGGAGGATGCTGGACCGACCAATAACTGGCGTGATCCGGCCGAGATGCGGACCGTTCTCAGCGATCTGTTCGCGGGCTCGATGAAGGGCCGCACGATGTACGTGGTGCCCTTCTCGATGGGACCGATCGGCTCGCCGATCTCCCACGTTGGCGTGCAGCTCACCGATTCCCCCTACGTCGCAGCCTCGATGCGGATCATGACCAGGATGGGAGCTCCGGCGCTTGAGGCGCTGGGAACCGAGGGGACCTTCGTTCCCTGCGTGCACTCGGTCGGGATGCCGCTCTCGGCTGGGGTTGAGGACGTCTCCTGGCCCTGCAACAAGGACAACAAGTACATCGTCCACTTCCCCGAGACGCGGGAGATCTGGTCCTTTGGCTCCGGCTATGGCGGCAACGCGCTGCTGGGCAAGAAGTGCTTCGCGCTGCGGATCGCATCGGCGATGGCGCGCGAGGAGGGTTGGCTCGCCGAGCACATGCTGATTCTCAAACTGACCTCGCCCGAGGGTGCGGTCAAATACGTCGCCGGCGCCTTTCCATCAGCCTGCGGCAAGACAAATCTGGCGATGCTGATCCCCACTCTTCCCGACTGGAAGGTCGAGACGATCGGCGATGACATCGCCTGGATGAAGTTCGGCGCCGACGGACGCCTCTACGCGGTCAACCCCGAGGCCGGCTTTTTCGGGGTCGCCCCGAACACGAGTCATAAAACCAATCCCAACGCGATGGCGACGATCGAGCGCAATTCGATCTTCACCAATACGGCGAAAACCGACGATGGCGATATCTGGTGGGAGGGGATGACCGGCGAGGCGCCAGAGCATGCGATCGATTGGCACGGCAACGAGTGGACGCCCGACTCCGAGCAGCCAGCCGCCCACCCCAATGCCCGCTTCACCACCCCCGCCTCCCAGTGTCCCTCGATCGCGCCCGAGTGGGAGGACCCCGCCGGAGTGCCGATCGATGCCTTCCTCTTCGGCGGACGGCGAGCCACGGTGGTGCCCCTTGTCCACGAGGCATTTGACTGGGAGCACGCGGTTTTCATGGGGGCGACGATGTCCTCAGAGACGACCGCCGCGGCCGCCGGGGCGGTGGGGGAGCTGCGCTTTGATCCAATGGCGATGCTGCCATTCTGCGGCTACAACATGGCCGACTACTTCGCCCACTGGTTGAAGCTCGGAGAACGCGAGGGCGCCCAGTTGCCGCGCGTCTTTCACGTCAACTGGTTCCGAAAAGACGCCGACGGCAAGTTCCTGTGGCCCGGCTTCGGCGAGAATAGCCGGGTCTTGGAGTGGATCTTCCGCCGCTGTGAAGATAGCGCCGAGGCAGTCGAGACCCCGATCGGCCTGTTGCCGAGAGAGGGAGCGATCGACACCGATGGGCTCGAGATCTCCAACGACGCAATGCGGGAGCTTCTCTTGGTAGACGAGGATCTGGTGCGCCAAGAGCTCCCACAAGTCAAGGAGCACTTGGCGAAATTCGGCGACAAACTTCCGGCGGAGATCGGGGAGCAGCTGGAGGCGTTGGAAGGGCGCTTGGCCTAAGCCGTCGGCACATTGGGCGAAGCGCGCGGTCTGCAGTTAGAGAGAAATCCCGCTTCTCCAAGACGTCTCCTTGGCTGAGAGAAGTACTTCGATCGCCCGAGTCTTGCCTCGACGATTGTGGCGCGCCGCCTCCTTTTCGAGTTCAGCGGCCGTGAGCAGACCGCGGCCAAGCGCCTGCCGCACGGCCATTTCGGCCTGCTCGGGCTGGAGTTGCGCAGCAACATCGACCAGCGTCCGCGCAGGGGCGGTCAACGGAAGTCCCTCGCGCCAGACAGAGCTGACCTCCTCCCCGTCGGGGCGAGTGTGGATCACGGTGCCGGGCGGGCGTCGCAGGCCGCGGTGTCGGCGCCCGACGAGCAGGTGGACCGCGTCGGGAATCACGTCGCTGAGTTCCAGGAGGGCGAGCGCGCTCTGGTGGGAGAGGACGGCCTTCTTCGTCCCGACCGCCATCCACTTCTCGCGCATCTCATCGTGCTCCGCGCTGGGAAAGCCGCGCAGCCGGTAGAGCCCACGCCGCACTTGATCGAAGCGGCCTTGGCTCACTGGTGATACAGCGAGCCTGAGGCCGGGGCGGCGCAGATTCCGCGAGAGAGCAGAGCGCGGCGCGCGGCTGCTGCGTGAGAGCTGGGGGTTGAGTCAGCCTGCATCGATGCCGGTGATTGGTGGACAATTGCCTGGGGCAAGGCCTTAGTCTCTGCCAATGCCGATCCGGGTGGGCCTTGACCTCGTCGCGGTTATAGCCGTTGATGATTCGACGTCAACTGGTTGCGAAAAGACGCCGACGGCAAGTTCCTCTGGCCCGGCTTTGGCGAGAACAGCGGGGTCTTGGAGTGGAAATTCGGCCGCTGTGAGGACGGCGCCGAGGCGGTGCAGACGCCGATCGGCCTGCCGGCGGTCAGGAGTGCGCTCATACCCAGGGCCGCGAGATCTCCGCGGAGGCGATCAGGAACTCCTCTCAGTCGATGAGGAACTCGTGCGCAAACAGCTTCCACGGGTCATGGAGCAGCTGGCGAAACTCGGCGACAAGCTGCCGCCGCGGTTGCACCACCAGCTCGAGGCTCTGGAGGCCTGTCTGGCCCAGCTGGGGATCCTCACCGTTTGCCGCGGTGGGCGTAAGTCTCGGCCGATCACCTCCACCTCTCAGCGTCGTGGCTTGGCGCTTGTCCCGTCGAGCAGAGCGAAGTCGAGCTGAGATGAGCGAGGCGGCGGCTGATCCGATCTATCTTGACAGCGGCCGCGACCGGCTCTTCGCCCTCTTTCATCCCCCTGATCGCGCTGCTCAGGTACGGGCCGCGGTCCTCATCTGCCCGCCATGGGGATGGAGGAGGTCGCCTCCTACCGCACCCGCCGTGCCTGGGCACTGGGGCTGGCTCGGGCGGGGCATCCAACCCTTCGCTTCGACCTTCCCGGGACGGGAAATAGCAGCGGTTCGCCTCGGGACCCTGATCTGGCGGAGCGCTGGGTGCTCGCGGTCGCCGCGGCGAGCGCATGGTTGCAGGATGCAGCTGGCGCCCAGCCAGTCGTTGGCCTCGGCCTCGGCCTCGGCGGCCTGCTGGCGATCGAGGCGCTGGTAGGGGGCGCGGTGCTCGAGGAGCTGATCCTTTGGGCCGCACCAACGAGCGGCTCCGCCTTTGTGCGTGAAGCCAAGTCCTTCTCACGATTGCAGCGATGGAACGCGGTTGGCACGGTGGGGGAGGACGGGGCCGAGCCGGCGGCGGGCTGGATTGAGGCCAGCGGCTTTGTCCTGAGCTCAGAGACCAGGTCTGCTCTGGAGAACATCAGCCCCGAGTTCAGCTCCTCTCGCCGGCCGCGACGCGTCCTCTTGCTAGGTCGCTACGGCACCAAGGGAACGGCTGGGTTGCGGCAGCGCCTGGAGGCGGTGGGGAGCGCGGTTGAGGTCGCCTCGGGGAAGGGATGGGGTGCGATGGTCTCTCACCCCGAGCGCTCTCAACTGCCCTTGGAGGTGGTCGAGCGGGTTGGGCGCTGGCTCGCCGATTGTGACTCGGCGCAACCGAAGAGAGCAGAGTCAGCTGCCGAGCGCCCGCCGCGCTCACTTGAGGCCGCTGAGCTTGAGCTAGAGGTCGAGGGGTGCCCAGTTCTCGAGGCCCCGCTGGCGGTAGCGCTGCCCTTCGGGCAGACCTTTGGGATCCTCGCCCGGCCCTCCGAGGAGCGCCAGCGCGGGCTCTGTGCGATCTACCTGAACGCCGGCGCGGTGCGCGATTCGGGTCCCAATCGGATGTGGGTGGAGCGCTCAAGGGCATGGGCTGCCCGCGGAGTGCCGAGCTTGCGGATCGACCTCGAGGACATCGGTGAGGCCGACGGTGCCCCGGGCGGAGTGGCGACCCCGACGGGGTACTTTGCGGGCAAGTACGAGGCCCAAATCGAGGCTGTCCTCGACGCGCTTGGTGAGCGCTACCCGGAGGCTGACTTTCTCCTCGTCGGGCTCTGCTCGGGCGCCTACTTTGCCTTTCGGACCGCGCTGGCCGACGATCGAGTCCGGGCCGCGTTTTTGATCAATGCCGCTGCCTTGATCTGGCGCCCGGAGCTACTTTCTGAGCGAGAGGCGCGAAAGGCGCTTCGCCTGCTCCAGCGCGAGTGGCTAAGAAAACTGATCAGCGGTGAAGTTGGCTGGCGCAAGCTGGGAGTCTTGCTGAAGGCGCTTGTTGGGAGGGTCTTTGACCTCCTGCGCCGACAGCTTCGGCGCCGCGGCCGACCCGGTAGCTGGAAACGGGAGTTGGAGGTCGACCTCGATCTCCTAGAGGAGCGAGGAACGCAAGCGTGATTGCGTTTTCGAGTAGGGAGCCGCTTTGGGAAGAGCTCAAGGCGATCGGTTTTCCGAGCCTTGCTGCCCGTTGGCCAAACATCGAGATCGCGAGGCTGCCCGGCAGCGATCACACCCTGCGCCCGATCAACGCCCAGTTCGCCCTCGCCGCGCTGCTTGACCGCCAGCTCGAGGAAGTGATCGAGCCCGGTGCGGGGATGCCCAGCCTCTCCACGGGAGCTGAGCGGCCGGCTCAAAGTCAGTGATCACGACGCCAGCGGGGGACCATACGCTCGGCGATTTACTCACCAGGGCCGTCTCTCGGCGGGTCGGTTGAGAGCGAACGCTCGAGCTCTCTGAGCGACTCTTTTGGCGAGCGCGGCTACTCGGATCGATAGGCCTCTGCCAGCTCGGGATCCTTGGCGGCCAGCATTTCCGCCAGCTCGACCATCACCTTGCACTGCTTCCAAGTTGCGTCGTCTTGCATCTTGCCGTCGATCATGTGGACACCGCGACCGTCGGGGATCGCCGCCAGCACCTTTCTCGCGAACCTGACCTCATCGGGGGGCGGGCTGAAGACCCGCTTGGCGATCTCGATCTGGGCTGGGTGCAGCGACCAGGCGCCGACACAGCCCATCAGGAAGGCAGCGCGGAACTGGGTCTCACATCCCGCCGTGTCTTTGATGTCGCCGAAGGGCCCGTAGAAGGGCAGGATCCCGACCGAGGTGCAGGCGTCGACCATGCGGGCGATCGAGTAGTGCCAGAGGTCCTGTTGGGCGCTGACGCGGTCGGTCTCGGGGTGTTCGGGGTCCTTTGGGTCCTCCATCACCCGGTAACCGGGGTGTCCGCCCCCCACTCGGGTGGTCTTCATCCGTCGGGATGCGGCGAGATCAGCCGGGCCAAAGCTCATTCCCTGCATCCGTGGGCTGGCGGCGGCGATCTCCTCGACGTTGACGACACCTTGAGCTGTCTCGAGGATCGCGTGGATCAGAATCGGGCGATCGAGTTCGTTTTTGGCCTCGAGCTGAGCGAGGAGGCGGTCGACGTAGTGGATGTCCCAGGCACCCTCGACCTTGGGCACCATCACCACCTCGAGCTTCTCACCGATCTCGGTGACGATCTCGGTCAGGTCTTCGAGCACCCAGGGGCTCTCCAGTGAGTTGACGCGGGTCCACAGCGAGGTTTGGCCGAAGTCGGACTCCTTGGCGGCTCGGATCAGCCCGGCGCGGGCGGCTTCCTTGCGATCGACCGGGATCGCATCCTCGAGATTGCCGAGCAAGATGTCGGTTTGCAGGGCGATATCGGCCGCCTTGGCGACCATTTTCTCGTTGGAGAAGTCAAGGAAGTGGATCATCCGCGAGGGCCGGACCGGAATCTCGTGCAAGGGCTCGGGGGCGCCGATTGCCAGCGGATGAAAGAAGTCTCTGGGGTTTCTCAAGATCTGTCTCGCTCCTGGATTGGGGGCGCGCAAAACCTAGCGTGCCAGCTCGCAGGGGCGCTGCCCTCGGGGCGATCTCGGTCACCGCGGGCGGCTGGGGCGGAGCCCCCCCGCGATTACCACCAGCCTTCGGCGCTCCCTAGGAGAGGGCCTTTTCGGACTATCCGGGCCCCCCGTTACAGTCAGTCTGCCTATGGATCGCGACAGCACGCAGGACTGGCTGTTGCCCGCCGGGGCCAAGCCGCCGAGTGTCGCCGAGCTTCAAAACGGAATCGATCAGGCGCTGGCGGTGGCCCGCGCATCCGAAAGGGCGGTGATCAGCGTCGGCGCGTCGGCGCTCGATGCCGCCGAACAGGCGCGTAGGGCTGCATCGATAGCCGAGCGGGCTGCGGCCACCGCGCTTCAGGTCCAGCGCCGAGCGTCGAGTGCGGGGAGCGAGCCCCAGCGAGGCTTGGACCGGCCTCCCCCAGCCAGAGTCACCGATGGTGAAGACGACAGGCTGCGCAGCTTTACCGATCGCGCCAACCGGGTCGGAGCGCGGCTGCTGGCGCTGCAGCGCTCAGCGGTTGGCGCTCCCCTAGCCATCGCCGACTGAGCTCGGCGGCGATCAGCGGGGTGAGCTGACCGTTGCCAATGCTGCTCGCATCGATTGAGGCCACCGGCTCTACTCCGCGCACCGAGCCGCTCAGGAAGACCTCCTCGCCGGCGAGGAGCTCGGCGAGTGAGATCTCTTCCTCGCGCAGCTCGATTCCCGCCTCCCGCGCGATTGCAATCACCGCGGCCCGAGCGATTCCGGGCAGGACGCGGCCATCGGCGGGGGGAGTGAGGATCGCTTCGCCTCGCACCAAGAAGAGGTTTGCGCGGGAGGCCTCAAGTGCTGCTTGCTCGCGGCTGAGGATGAGCGGAACCGCGCCCTCCGCGGCCGCTTCTGCGCGCTCGATCAGCGTCCGGTCGGCCCACTTGTGTGCTCCGCTCCAGCGCTCGACCGGAAAGCTGCGCAAAGAGACCGCGCCGGCCCAGTCGGGGAAGAGGAGTGCGGGCTGCACCTCCGCCGCGAGAACCGCCAGTTCGAGGTCCTCGGGGCCCGGTGTCACGCTGAGGCGCAGCCGTCCCAGGTTGATCGCGTCGGCATGCTCGAGCACAAGCTCCCCCGCCCGTGGAGGTAGGGAGGCGTTAAACAGCGCTTTGAGGCTGGCGCTGAGGCGGAGCAGGTGGGCCTCGAGTTCGACCGGGCGCTGCTCGACTATGAGCATCGTCTCAAACACCCCCTTGCGGGGGTCGGGGAGATGCGCCTCTGCCAGGGGGGGCATGCCGGCATTGTGGCAGCGCGATCGCGCCGCATCGCCCTTGCCCTCCCTCCGGGGCCGCTCAGCTTGGCGGCGAAGCGAGAAGGCGCGAGGTGAAGGAGCGCAGCTCTCGGCAAAGGAGCCCAATCGCGGTGGAATCTGGCTGCCCAGCAACCACTCAGCGCGTGGGCGGCTACAGTTCGCCGAGCAGCGCCGGATTGACCGCCACCGAGCCGCATACAGAGCGGATGAGACTGGAGCACTGAGGATGGAGCCTGGCGATTGAGCGATGCGGGGGATGTCGAACAGTTCATCATCGAGGAGGTCGGGGCGGGCCTCGGAATCGAGTCGCTCGATCACGATTTGAATCTGCTTGCCAGCGATGTTCTTGATTCGCTCGGGATCATGGAGCTGGTGTCCTTCCTCGAGGAGCAGTACGGGATCAGCGTCGCCGATCGGGACCTGACCCCCGAGAATTTCCAGACGGTGGACAGCATCGTTGCCTTCGTCGGGCGCAAAGAGAGGCTAGGCCCGCCCATGCCGATGCAGCTTCTCTACGCCCAAGCCGAGGCCCGCCCAGATCACACCGCGATCGATCTACCGCGACGAGCGGATCGGCGAATGCGGAGCTGGTCGAGCGCATCGAGCGCCTTGCCGCCGGCCTTGCCGGGCGCGGCATCGGCGCTGATGACGCCGTCGGGCTGGTGCTTCGCGACGAGCCATGGTTCATTGCCGCATTTCACGCGGTGACCGCTCTAGGCGGGGTCATCGTGCCTGTCAACCCCGCCTTCAAGCAGGCCGAGCTGGATTTCTGCTTCCGCAGCGCCGAGGTCCGAGCGGTGATCAGCGACGAGCGGGCCGCCGGCGTCTGCGAGCGCATCGTCGCCGGCTTTAACACCCGGTCGAGGTGATCAGCACCAGCGCCGCTCATGGCCAGGCGCTGACCCTGGAAGCGTTGGCCGAGGAGGCCTCCCCACAACGACTCGACCCGCGAGACCCCGGTGAGCCCTTCGTCTACCAGTTCTCCTCTGGGTCAACCGGCCGACCCAAGCGAGTGCCGCGCACCCACGGCCAGTGTGAGGCAGAGGCGCGGCTCTACCGAGGTCCTCGGTCTTATCCCCGAGGACAAGATCTTCAGCGCCATACCCCTCTTTCACACCTAGGGATGGGGGCCTGCATTTTCGGCTCCGCGGTGTCGGGCGCGACGCTGGTGATCCTCGAGGATCCCCATCCGTTCCTGCTCAAGCGCCACCGTGCTCTGGAGCTGATCGAGCAGGAGCGGGCGACGGTGTTCCCGGGCGTGCCGTTCAATTTCCGGCTGATGGCGGAGGCGCCTGCCAGCGTCGACCTCTCCTCGCTGCGGCTCTGCTTTTCTGCCGGGACGGCCCTGCCGCGATCGAGCTTCGAGGCCTTCGGCGAACGGTTCGGCGTCTTGGTGCGCCAGCTCTACGGGAGCACCGAGACCGGGATGATCACCGCCAACATGAGCGCCGATCCGGTCGCCACCTTCGAGTCGGTCGGGGCGCCGGTGGGCGAGGTGGGAGTCGAGATCGTCGACGACGACGGCGCGATCCTCCCGGACGGCGAGCTGGGCGAGGTGACGGTGGCCAGCCCGGCGATGACGGCAGGCTATGAGGGCTTGGGCGCCGAGGAGGTGAACCAGGAGGCATTTCGCCAAGGCCGCTTCTTCACCGGCGATCTCGGCCGCCTCGACGCGGACGGCCTGCTCTACCTCGCCGGGCGCAAGAAGCTGCTGATCGAGATCGGCGGCTACAAGGTAGATCCGATCGAGGTCCAGGACGTGATCGCCGAGCACCCGAGCATCAGCCGAGGCGATCGTCGTCGGCGTTGCGGGCGAGGTCGAAGGCGAGGAACTGGTGAAGGCGGTGGTGGTGCCGAGCGCTGGGCTGCGATGAGCATGAGTTGATCGGCTTCTGCCGGCAGCGGCTCGCCAACTTCAAGGTTCCCCAGCTGGTCGAGTTTCGTGAGGAGATCCCGAAGAGCCCGCTCGGCAAGGTGCTGCGCAAGTATCTGGTCTGAGGCCTGCGAGTTAACTCCTTCCGGTGATGAAGACGCTCCTGATCGACAACTACGATTCATTTACCTACAACCTCTTCCAGCTGCTGGCGGAGGCCAACGGCGACGAGCCGATCGTGGTTCGCAACGATGCGGTCTGCTGGGAGGAACTGGAGCGGCTGGAGTTCGACAACATCGTGATTTCGCCCGGGCCCGGAAGCCCCGAGCACGAGGGTGACTTCGGGGTCTGCGCCGAGGCGATCAGGCGCTCCCGGGCGCCGCTACTCGGCGTTTGCCTGGGTCATCAGGGATTGAGCTGGGTCAACACGGCAAGGTCGTGCCGCGCCCGAGGTGATGCATGGGCAGATTGAGCGCTGTCCTTCACCAGGACTCAGCGCTCTTCGCCGGCATCCCGCGGGAGTTTCAGGCCGTCCGCTACCACTCGCTCTGCGTTCAGCAACCACTGCCCGATGAGCTGGAGCCGATCGCCTGGACCAGCGACGGGGTCTTGATGGCGGTAGCCCATCGCCACCGACCCCAGTGGGGGGTCCAGTTTCATCCCGAGTCGATCTGCACCGATTATGGGCGGCGGCTGCTCGCCAATTTTCGCGACCTGACCGCGGCGCACATCGAGGCCGGGGAGCACGCCGCCGCCGCCCTCCCGCCTGCCCCAAAGCGCTCGGCCGCAGCGGCGGGGGGTGGGGGGCGCCGGGCACAGCTCGAGTTGAAGGTGAAGCGGCTCGACAGTCTCCATGACCCCGAGAGCGCCTTCGTTCACCTCTACAGCGAGAGCGCTGATTGCTTTTGGCTCGATAGCAGCAAGGTCGACCAGGGCGCCCGCTTTTCATTCATCGGCGCCCGTGGCGGGCCGCTCAGCGCGACGATTACCTATGACGTTTCAAGCGGCGAGGTTCGGGTCGAGCGCGAGGCTGGGATCGAGGTTTTGCGCGAGTCGATCTTCGACTACCTGAGCCGCGAGATGCAGCGCATGCGCCATCTCTCCGACCAGCTTCCCTTCGACTTCAATTGCGGTTTTGTCGGTTACTTTGGCTATGAGCTGAAGGCAGATTGCGAAGGTAGTCCCGCGCACCGCTCGGCGATGCCCGATGCAGCCTTCGTTTTCGCCGATCGGCTGATCGCCTTCGATCACCTCGAGAAATGCACCTACGTGCTCAGCGTCAGCGAGCCAGCTGGGGCCGAGTAGGCGCAGCGCTGGATTGCCGAGACGAGCCTGCGCCTTGCCTCGCTGCCGCCCCTCGCCGCGCCGCAGCCAGAGTCCGGCGCCGAGTCGGGGCCGATCAGCTTTGCTCTCAGCCGCTCCCACCAGCAATACCTCCAAGACATCGCCATCTGCAAGCAGCGCCTGATCGAAGGGGAGACCTATGAGATCTGCTTGACCAACAAGATCAGCGCCGAGGTCAGTCCCCAGCCGCTGCCGCTTTACCGCACCCTGCGGCGAGTCAATCCGGCGCCTTTCTCGGCCTATCTGCGCTTCGGGGAGGTCGCGGTTCTGAGCTCCTCTCCGGAGCGCTTTCTGAGCGTCGGGCGCGACCGCTGGTTGGAGGCAAAGCCGATCAAGGGCACCTGCGCTCGCGGCAGCTCGCCCGCCGAAGACGTCCAGCTGGCCGAGGAGCTTCGCACCGGGGAGAAGAACCGCGCCGAGAATCTGATGATCACCGACCTCTTGCGAAACGATCTTGGCGTGGTCTGTGAGGTCGGAACCGTGCACGTGCCCTACCTGATGCACGTCGAGAGCTATGAGACCGTGCACCAGCTGGTCTCGACCGTGCGCGGGCTGCTGCGTGAAGACCTCGAGCCTCCGGACTGCATCCGCGCCTGCTTTCCGGGCGGCTCGATGACCGGCGCTCCGAAGAAACGGACGATGGAGATCATCGATCAGCTGGAGGGCGAGGCGCGCGGCGTCTACTCGGGGGCGATCGGCTACCTGGGATTGAGCGGCGGCTGCGAGCTCAGCATCGTGATCCGCACGATCGTGATCGACGCCAGCTCGACCACGATCGGGGTCGGGGGTGCGATCGTGATGCAGTCCGATCCCGAGGAGGAGTATGCCGAGACGCTGCTGAAGGGCCGCGCGCCGATGCAGGCGATCGACCCAGAGGTCGACCCGCAGGCGGTCTTTGAGTCCGGTGGTTGATTGCAATCGCGCTTAGGCCGCGATCTCGCCCCCCGAGGGCGCAGGGCAGCGAAGCGGTGATCGGTGCGCTGGGCGCGGGATCGGAGATTGGAACGGCTCGGCAATCACCGCGATTGGAGGCGGCGATATCCTCTCCCTTCGCGCCGCGCGTGGGCACCCTGCGCCGGCTTACCCCCCGAACCGGATGAGCTAGGAGCAATGGCCGTAGAGACCGCCCCCTACAGCGAGCAGACCGAGATCCAGCGCGACATCACCGAGATGGTGCGCCAGTTTGCCGATGAGCAGATCATTCCCAACGCCGAGCACTACGACCATGAGGACTCCTTTCCAGAGCCGATCGTTGAGCAGATGAAGGAGCTCGGTCTCTTTGGGGTGACGATCCCCGAGGACTACGGCGGCATGGGGCTTGACCTGACGACCTACGCGATGATCGTCGAAGAGCTCTCGCGCGGCTGGATCTCGATCTCGGGCGTCGTCAACACCCATTTCATCGGCTCCTACCTGTTGATGAAGTTTGGAACCGAGGAGCAAAAGGACTACTTCCTGCCGAAGATGGCAACCGGGGAGATACGCGCCGCCTTCTCACTCTCAGAGCCCGAGGTCGGCTCCGACGTGCAGGGGATCAAGTCGACGGCCAAAAAAACGGCGGCCGGGGACTGGGAGCTGAACGGACAGAAGATGTGGGTCACCAACGGACTCGGTTCGGGTGTGGTCTTCGTCCTGATGAAGACCGACACCAAGGCCGACCCGCCGTATAAGGGGATGACCTGCTTCATCACCGAGAAGGAGCCCTGGGCGGAGCAGAACTCCGGTCCATTCAAAGGCCTGATCGTGCCGCCCAAGATCAAGAAGATGGGCTACAAGGGGGTCGAGTCGACCGAGCTGGTCTATGACGGCTACAGCTGCCCCCCGGAGCGAGTCCTGGGGGGCGAGGAGGGCGGCGTCGGACAGGGCTTCGTGCAGATGATGGACGCGCTTGAGGTCGGTCGGGTCAACGTTGCCGCCCGCGGCGTCGGGATTGCCCAGCGGGCGCTGGAGCTGGCGCTGCGCTACAGCCAGGAGCGAAAGACCTTCGGAAAGCCGATTGCCCAGCATCAGGCGATTCAGTTCAAGCTCGCCGACATGGCGACCAAGATCGAGGCCGCGCGTCTGCTCACCCGCAAGGCGGCAAGGATGAAGGACGCGGGCGAGCGCTCAGACCTTGAGGCGGGGATGGCGAAGCTGCTCGCCTCAGAGACCGGCAAGGAGTGCGTGGAGGATTGTTTTCGAATCCACGGCGGCTATGGCTACTCCAAGGAGTATGAGATCGAGCGCCTCTACCGCGACGCGCCGCTGCTTTTGATCGGCGAGGGCACCTCGGAGATCCAGCGCATGGTGATCGGCAAAAAGCTCCTGCAAAGGAACAAAATCTAGGTCATGGCCTCAACCTCAGACCTGATCTTGACCGCGGTCGAGCGGCTTCAGGCTGAGGTCCCTGCGCTGCAGAAGTTGAAACTTGTCTTCGGCCTTGAGCTGAAAGCGCGCCACGATATCCAGCTCTATCGGGTTGAAGTCCCGGGGCCGAAGATCAGCAAGGACCTTGCCCAAGACGAGCGGGTTCTGGTTCAAATTGATCGCCCTCAATTCAACGAGCTCGCCGAGCGCGGCACCGTGAAGAGCTATCGCAAGGCGGTTGAGACCGGTCACATCAAGGCAACCGGCGACCCCAACGTGCTGAAGCTGATCGTTCAGGTGGTCGAGCGCCAGGAGCAGCGAGCGCGGCTGAAGAAAGTTCACTGAAGTGGCGCTCACGGTCGAGTGGGTCCGCGAGGCGGATCAGTTCGCAGCGCTTGCGGATGAGTGGGACGCGCTGCTTCCCTCCGACGCGCACCCCTTTGATCTGCATTGCTGGTATCTCAGTTGGTGGAATGCCTTCGGCGGCTCCTCGGAGCTGGCGGTCTGCACGGTGCGCGGTGACGGGGAGCTCGCAGCGGTGTTTCCGCTGCGCCGGGAGGGGGGGAGGCTGAAGGGCTTCGTCAACAGCCACTCGCTGATGTGTCGGCCGCTGGCGCTCGGTCCGGAGGCGATGGAGATGCTCCTGGCATCGGTGCTGAGCGCCGGCAGGGGGGGCCTTGAACTGGGCGGGCTGCCCGGTGAAGATCCGAGCCTCGCTCAAATTGAGGCTGCCGTCCACGCCGCCTCGATGCTGGCCCTGATTGAGCCAGCCTACGCCTCGCCCTTCGTCGATACGCGCGGTGATTATCAGAGCTGGCGCAAAGAGAACAAGGATCGCTGGAAGGCGCCGCTGGAGCAAAAGTGGAGAAAGATGGAGCGCGAATTCAGCGCCGAGTTCACCGTTGCTGAGCCGCCGAGGGAGTTTCAGGCCGAGCTCGAGATGGGGTTGGGGCTCGAGGCCAGCGGTTGGAAGGGGGAGGCGGGTACGGCGATCGATTCGGCACCGGATTCCGCCGCCTTCTACAGGTCGATGGCCCGCGTTTTCTCCGAGCGTGGGGAGCTCAACTTCAACTGGATCATCCTCGATGACAGCGCGGTGTCCTTTGACTTCTGCCTTCGCTATCGCAACCGCCTCTACACCCTGAAGTCAGCCTACGATGAGAACTATCGCAAGCTCGCACCCGGACTGGTGCTGCGCTTGGCCGAGATCAAACACTGCTTTGAAGCCGGAATCGACGCGGTCGAGCTGCTTGGCGACGATATCGGCTGGAAGACGAGGTTTGCCTCGGGCAATCGGCCCCATCTCAATCTCAGCGCCTACCCGAGCGGGCCGCGCGGACGGCTTGCCTACGGATACCGCACCCGAGTGCGGCCGCAGATGAAAGCCGCCTATCACCGCCTGCGTGCAAAAGAGGCCGGCTAGGGCGCTCGCGCTCGCCTAGCGTTTGAGGATCTTCTCGAGCTGGGCGCGCAGTCGACGCTTCCCGCTGCTGGCGCGCCAGAGGGCCGCGATCCCAAATGGTGCAGCGCGGCGAAAGGCTTCGCCAGCCTCGCGAATATGGCCGTGCCGGGTGAGCGCCAGCGCTCGCATCAGGTTCGCATCGCGAAGCGCACGGCGGTAGTCCTCGCCATGCTCGGCGAGGAATTCGGGGTCGGCGCCCCATACCCGCTCAAGGGTCGAAAGCCATGCGCTGGCCCAGACCTGGGAGGGGAGCTGGGTCAGGCGTGGACCAGAGTGGCCGTGCTGCCAGGCGGTCTCAGTTTCGAACAGAGCGCCGGGACCGCGGCGCGCGAGGCCGCCGAAGGCGGGCCACTCCTCACAAGTTGGAAGGTCCTCGGCGAAGTGAAGCGCGTCTTTGGCCTCCGCCGTTCGCGTCATCAGGGTGAAGGCAGCGATGATGTTATTGCCCATCTCCTCCCGATACATCGAGGCGATATGGACCGCGAAATCTTCGCGACCGGGCGGCAGCTCGGCGATCGAGGAGTAGGCGATGCCCTCCCCGAAGAGGGCAGAGATCGGCCGCGGTGAGCTCATCCACCAGGGCAGGTAGCGACGGACCTCGGTGCCGTCGCCAAGGCGCACGCCAAAGTCGCTGAAGCAATAAAGGACATCGGGTCGGCGTTCAAGGAATCTACGTTGAAGCGCGATCTTGTCGGCAAACCACTCATCGTCGCTGTCGAGGAAGGCAATCAGCTGTCCGTTGGCGGCGGCGAGGCCAGCGTTGCGCGCGGCTCCCGCCCCCCCGTGGGGCAGGCGCAAGAGATTTACCGGGGAGCCGAAGGCCTCCACCACGGCGGCGGTTTCATCGGTCGAGCCGTCATCGACAACGATCACCTCATCACCCGGTAAGAGCGCCGCTAGGGCAGAGCGGATCGCCCGGGAGATGAGATCGGCCCGGTTGTGGGTTGGAATCACGGCGCTGACCGCAAGCGAGCTCACCGGCGCAGTATCGGAGTTTTGGGGTTGTCTTGCTGAAGGCTCCACGATCGCGTCAGCTCCAACTCCCCAGAGCCTCAGGGAGTGCGGCCCAAACGTTCCTGGTCAGCGCCGGATCTAGGAGAGAGTTGTGACGTCTGAGGAATCGCCAGCGATCAGGTAGCCAAAAACAGCCGCGACGCCTGCCAACAGGATTCCGATCGCGCTGAAGCGTATTGCCGACGGGTGACTGCGTGCAATCTGCAATTGAAGCCCTCTTTCGAACTAGGCGTATCTCGAGAGCATTTTGACGATGCCGATTGGAAAATCTTGAACTTTTAGCCACTTTTTAGCCGCATGTTCGAGCCAGTCAGGCGATCGACCGGGAGCCGATCCCTGCCCGATCGCCACGTGTTTTTCGTGCTCTGGTGCCGATTGCAGTGGGGCGCTGTGGTTTTGACACAGAAAGGCCCTCAGGGCTGCTTGAAACGATCTAGGCTGAGCGATGTGCTCTGCGCAGGAGATGCGCGCATACCGCTCGTCCACGAAAGTTTGGAAAGGGAGCTGGCCCCGGGTCGCCGAACCTTGCCCCACGGGGTGGCTGAGGCCGCCGCTGCAATCAATCAACAAAATCCATGACCCTCTCGACATCGATCATTGACGACGAATCAGATCTTGACCCGATTCGCGAGCGCTGGGATGCGCTCGCGGTGCGAACGGCCAAGCCCTTCTGCGCGCCGGCCTGGATGCTCGCTTGGTGGCGCAACGCCCGTCCTCAGCAGGCTGGCCTGCGGGTGATCGCGGTCACCGACGGCGATCAGCTGGTCGGTCTCGCAGCGCTTTACGCGCTTCGCCCCAAGGGGGCTCGGTCTGCATATGAGGTGATGGCAGCCCAACTCTCACCACCAGCGGGCCTGCTGGTGGAGCCGACCCGCGAGGCGGAGGTGTGTGAGGCAATCATGGCGGCCCTGGCCACGGCCCGGCCCAAAGCGCGGTCGATCCGGCTCTGGGATCGTGGGGGCGCGGAGGGCATTGCCGAGCAACTGGCCGCGGGAGCAGCGGGTCGCAAAGCCTGGGTTCACGTCGCCGCGCCGACGCCGCTGCCGGTGATCTCACTCGATGATCTGGACTATCAGCAGTGGCTGGCAACCCTGCATTCGAAGTTCCGCCAGGAATCCAGGCGCATGCGCCGGCGGTTAGATGATGAGGAGGCTCGCTTCTCACTGGTTGGGGCAGGAGACCTCGATCGCGCGCTCGATGCCTTCATCGAGCTGCACGGAGAACGATGGCAGGAGCGTGGCGGCTCAAACGCGCTGATTCCTGGCTTCAAGTCGATGTTTACCGAAGCTGCCGCTGCCCTGGTTCCCCTCGGTCGAATGCGGATCTTCACGATCGAGGTCGGGGATCAGACGATTGCGGTCAACATCCTGGTAGCGGCGGGCAGCGAGGTCTGTGGCTGGAACAGCGGATTCGATCAGGCCTGGGGTCGCTACTCACCCTCGATGCAGCTCACCCTGCACGCGATTGCCGATGCGACTGAGCGGGGCGAGCGAAGGGTCAACCTGGGCCCAGGTCGCACCCCCTACAAGTCGCGACTGGCCGATTTCGATGAAGAGGTGGCGCTTAAGACGGTAATGCCGCGCGACTCCGGTTACCTGCTCGCGCGGCTAGGGCTCGCCCCCTATCAGCTGCGAGACGCGGTCGGTCGGCGGCTCTCTGCTGATGCCAAGCAGCGCCTGCGCAGCCTCGCTCGGCGCTGAGGACCCTGCACGCCTTGGAGGTCGCGGGAGGCGGTGGTAGGTGGATTTCGCTTTCTCGGCGGCCCGGGGCAGGCTCTTGGCCGCCAAAGCGGAGGAGACCGCTGGCAACGGTCGCGACCTGCAGCCTGGCGCAGCCAGTTAGGATCCGCCGCGCCGATCCAAGAGGAGAAGAAAAAACCGGATGAGCAATGAGCAACACGAGGTGAACACCGATCAAGCCACGCGCGAGGCGTCGGGGGCGCACTCCTACGGCCGCTACCTGGAGGAGTTTGAGGTCGGCGCCATCTACCAGCATTGGCCCGCCAAGACCGTGACCGAGGCCGATGATCACCTCTTTTGCCTGTTGACGATGAACCACCATCCACTTCACATCAACGACATCTATGCAAAAGACTCCCAGCAGGGCCGCAATGTGGTCGTTGGGCCCCTTGTCTACTCGCTCGCACTCGGGATGTCGGTCTCTGACATCTCCGGCAAGGCGATCGCCAACCTCGCGACCGAAGAACTGAGCCACCCAAACCCGGTTTTTCATGGTGACACCCTGTTCTGTGAGACCGAGGTGCTCGAGGTGAAGCCCTCCTCGAGCAAGCCCGACCGCGGTGTGGTCAGAGTCCATACCCGGGTGCTGAACCAAGACGGCGTCTTGGTCGCCGAGTTCAAGCGGTTGGTCTTGGTGCCGCGGCGCGAACCCGGTGAGTAGGGTCGGCCAGCTGACCTCCTCGCCTCACGGCCCCCGCGACGCTTGCCGGCAGGCATGCTTCAGAGCGTGTCGAAGGACCGATTCGTGAATAAGCAAGAGGGAGTGTTCGAGCAGGCGCTGCGCATAATCAAGCGCCGTAAATGGGTCATTTTGCAGGCGACGATTGCGGTTCCGGTTATCGCTTTTTTGCTCGCCGTAACCCAGCAAAAGGAATACACGGCAAGTGCAACCCTGCTCTTTCGGCCGCCGCCAATCGCCGCCGAAGGTAGCGGCGTCGTTGATCCGACCCGCGAAGCGGCGACCAACGGCGAACTGGTCAGCCTGCCGGTGGTCGCAGAAGAAGCAGCCAAGTCCCTTGGCCACGGGGTCAGCACCGGAGAGGTCCTCTCAAGCATTGCCGTCAGCCCGGCCACCGAAGCCGAAACGGCCACCATCTCTGCGACGACGGAATCCCCGACGCTCTCGGCGGAAATAGCCAACGCCTATGGCGAAGCCTACATTTCCTTCCGCCGTAGCTCCGATCGCTCCCAGGTCCAAAACGCGATCAACCTTGCTGAATCGAGGTTGGCGAGCCTCTCGCCAGAAGAAAAGGCTGGATCCGAAGGCAAGGCGCTTGAAAAACAACTTGCTCAGCTGAAGCTGACCCAGGCGCTTGAGACCGGCGGGGCCGCTTTGGTTCAGCACGCGAGCCCGCCGGGCAGTCCATCCTCTCCGGATCCAAAATCAAATGTCGAGCTGGGGATTGTCCTTGGCCTGCTGCTGGGCTTTGGGCTGGCGGTGCTGCTTGAGCGAATCGACCGGCGGGTGCGCAGCGTGGAGGAGCTCGAGGAGCTCTACGGGCTGCCGATCCTCGCCCGAATCCCACGCAGCAAACTGCTGGCGGGGAGGCGAAATACCGGTCCCGGCCAGTCGACTGCGGAGGGCGAGGCGTTTCGGGTCTTGCGCACCAACCTTCGATTTTTCGATGTCAGCCGCGATCTTCGCTCGATCCTGATCGTCAGCCCCGACGAGGGCGATGGAAAGTCGACCGTGACCCGAAACCTGGCAATGACGATGGCTGAGATGGGCGATGACGTCGTCTTGGTCGAGGCCGATTTGCGCAAGGGGGGTGATTTCCGCCAGGTCACCGGGAGGCTTGCCGATGGACTCTCAAACGTTCTCGCCGGCACCCCGCTGGAGAAGGTGTTGGTCAAGGTGGAGGTGCCCGACGGGGGCCCCGGACGCGCCCGTGCCCTTGCCGTGTTGCCGAGCGGACCCGCTCCCCCCAACCCTCCCGAGCTGCTTGAGAGCGAGCGCATGCGCCAGGTCCTGACCGAGCTCCAGGAGAGTTTTCGCTACGTGATCATCGACAGTCCCGCTCTGGGTGCGGTCGGCGACGCCCTGGCGCTCGTCTCGGAGGTCTCCGGAGTCGTGGTCGTCGGAGGGCTCGGCAAGACGACCCGGGATGCAGCACGCGAGTTGACCAAACAATTCAGCCTCGTGGAACAGATGCCCATCGGTGTGATCGCCAACTTCACAAATCCAGAACGTGCCAAGTATTCCTACTACACTCGTCCCGAACTGGCCGGCAGCGACGCGCCGCGCGGCTGAGCCGCTCAAGGTCGCCGGTTTCATCATCGGCGTCTTGGCGCTTGAGGTTGCGCTTGCACACGGTATCTCCGGGCCCAAAATCTCTCGCTACGTCTACCTTTTCCTCGGCCTTTTTGCGATTGCCTTCGTCTTTCGCTTTCCGCTCGCCACCGCGCTTATTTTCTTTTGCCTAACCGACTTCATCTTCTATCACTCCTTCTTCAAATACCAGGTGGGCTCGATCAATGTCTACCCCCAGGAGCTGGCCCTGGCTGGATTGATGGCGCTCGCCGTATTTCGACCAAAAAAACGAACCTGGGGGGGAGCCACCGGAGCGGCGCTTGCCGTTTTTTTGGCCCTCGTCGTCGTCTCCGCCGCCCTCGCCTTCAAAGGCGGTCGGGTCAGTCTCAGTGACGCCTGGAATTGGACGCGGCCGTTCGGCCTGCTGGCCTTCTTCTACGTCATCGTCCGTCTCTTTCCCTCGGCGAAAGAGCGCAGGACCCTCCTCAGCGCCGTGGTTGTGCTCGCTGCGCTGACCGGGATTGTGGCGCTCGCGGTGGCCCTCGGTGCGGGTTTCGGTAAAACGCTCGAAGAAGCCGGCAGCAACACCGTCACCCACCAGTCCGGCTTTGGCTCACTTGCAAGGGTGAGGCTGGTGGGGCTTTCCGCCGGCTATGCGCTGTTTTGGTTCACCGTCGTGCAGATTGCCGCAAAGCGTGGCCTCTCGCGGCTGGGATGGTCCTTGCTGTTGGCGGGGATCGCCCTCGATATCGTGATCAGCTTCAATCGCAACATGTGGATCGGGATTGTGATCGGCATGGTGCTGATGGGAATCCTCGGCGGACCGCTCGTCCGCAGTCGCATTGTCGCCTCGGTCGCGGTGGTGATCGCCGCCGTGACCCTGTTTGTCGTCTTTGGAACCTCAACCTCCAGCAAAAGCAGCGTTCAGCCCTTCATCGAGCGTGGAGAGACCCTGTTCAATCCTTCCAAAACCGCCAAAGAAGGCTCACTTCAGGCGCGGGCGACGGAGACCAGCCTGGCCTGGTCAACCTTCCAACGCCATCCCATCCTTGGGGTCGGCGCCGGGGCTACCTTTGGCGTCTACAACCTCGAACCGGTTGAGGTCGGGGATCTCTATTTCGGCGACACCCACGTGCCGCAGCTGTTTTTACACAACCAGTACCTCTATCTGTTGTTGATCGCCGGCATACCCGGCCTGCTGGCGTTCCTCGTCTTCCTTGGCACACCGCTCAACTATGCGCTGCGCCGCTTTCCCCGTGACCCGCCAATCATCGCCTGTGGTGTCGGTATCGCGACGATCATGATCAGCGCGGTTGTCGCGATCTACTTCAGCGTTGATGACATGACCGCGATTTTCGGCTTGCTGACCGGCGTGATCATCGCCGACGCCGAGGGTCGGGCCAAGTTGGGCAGGAGTTCCGGGCTGATCTCCGGGGGCTGAGCTTGATCATCGACCATCTTCCCGATCGACCCTTTATTCCAACCTAAATTGAGCGCCCAGGTGAAGTCAAAAGCCAATCGAATCCTGCTCGTGATGAACTCGTTGGGCCGCGGTGGAGCCGAGACCCAGCTCTTTCACCTGGCGACCGCCTTGGCCGAAGTCGGTCGCGGGGTGAGCATCCTGGCGGTCTCCAAGGTCGGCGTGGACATTCAGCCGCTAGAGGATGTCGGGGTCAGGGTGATCGCGCTTGGGGCATCGGGCCGTAAGGAGAAGATGCGCAAGCTACCGACGATCGCGCGCTTTGCACGAGGGGCCGATGCGGTTCACTGCACCGGCTGGGACGCAACGCTCTGGGGCAGGCTGGCGGCGGTAATGGCGCGCCGCCCGGTGGTCATTACCGAGCACTCCGACCCCAATCGGACCCTGCAGGTGATCGGGCGGGGGGTCTCGCGGGCGCAGATGATCGCCGTGCACAATCGACTTCTCGATCGCGTTACCTACGCCACGATCGTGGTCGGCGCCTGTCAGATCGAACAACTTGAATCCGAAGGAGTTCGAGGAGAGTCGATCGTTCATATTCCCAATGCCGTTCCAGTCGAGGCCCTGCGAGGGGCATCCCTGGGCGGACCCACTCGGTCTGATCTCGGCATCGCAGATGATGCGCGGGTGGTGATCCAGGTTGCCCGCTTTGTTCCTCAAAAGGGACAGATGAGCACCCTGCGCGCGATCGCTGATCTGCGCCGGAGGGGCGGAGATGATCTGCGCCTGGTCTTTGTCGGTGAAGGACCCGGGGAAGCCGAGGTGAGGGCGGAGGCGGCCAGATTGGGAGCCGAGTGGGCGGTCTTCTTGGGCAAGCGCGACGACGTCCCGGGGCTGCTGCGGCTGGCAGATCTATGCGTCCTGCCCTCCAGCGGAGAGGGGCTGCCGATGTCTTTGATCGAGGCACTGGCGATCGGCATCCCGATGGTCGCCACCGATGTCGGCGACATCCGCTGGCTGATCGAGAGCACCGGCGCCGGCATCTGCGTTGCCAGCGGCGAGCAGGATCAGTTCACCGAAGCCTGCGCACGGATCCTCGACGATCGCGATCTGCGCCAGCGCCTGGCTGCTGCCGCCACCGCGGCCGCCCAGGACTTTGATGCCAAAAAGATGGCCCGACGATACGTGCAGGTGCTCGACGCCGCGGTCAGCTCTGCCCCCCTGCCGCTCGTTCTCAACGAGTAGTCATGCTCTTTCGTAACACCGTTGCTCAATCGGCCAGCTTCGCGCTCGGCTATCTCTTCAGCTTTTTGCTGGCGCCGGTGATGATCTCTCGACTCGGCCTCAACGCCTTTGGTGTGTGGGCTGTCACCGGTGCGTTCGCCAGCTACGCCGGTCTGCTCGATCTCGGAGTTGGCCGCTCCCTCTCGCGCTTCATCGCGGTCTATGACGTCGCGGGAGATGATCGGCGGATCCGCGAATGCGTCGGCTTGGGACTCCTAATCGTCACCACGGTTGGTCTGCTTGCGGCAATCATTGCGGCGGCGGGGGCATCGTTTTTGAGCCACCAGCTTGGGGTGCTGAATCCAGCAGAAATGCGAATCGTGGTCTTGGCCTCAGTTGGAATTTGGACCTTCAGCGGGTTCGCTGGCGTCTTCACCTCGGTCGGGATCGGCAAGCGGCAGATGGTGCCGCCGAACGTCTCCAACGCGATCGGTGTGAGCGTGAATTTCGCCTTCAGCATCGCGGCCCTGATCGTGAGCAGGGCGCTGCCGTTGTATGCGAGCGCGAACGCTGCCGCGGCCTTCGTCGCCATCGTGCCGAGCATCTTTGCGATGCGATACGTATGGCATTCGCCCTACCTGGCGATCCCCTCGAGGGAACTGGTCAAGGAAGTTCTTTCCTTCAGCCTGAAGAACCAGGTCGCCTGGTTCGCGGACCTGATCAACCTGCAGACCGACAAGGTGATCATCGCGCTGCTGGTCGACGTGCGCGCTGCGGCGGTCTATGAGATTGGCTCGCGGGTGGTGATCGCGGTTCGCAGCGCGGCGATTCTCTCGGTCTCGGCGATGATCCCCACCGCGACATCGCGGATCATCGAGGAGGGACGCGAGGCAATCGCAAATATGTATCGGCGCTACACCCTGTTGAGCTGCGCGACGTCGTTTCCACTGTTCGTGCTCGCCTCCGTATCGGCACCCTTTCTACTGGTCGCGTGGCTGGGATCCGTTCCCGGGGATGCGGGGTTGATCGTGCCGATCCTCTGTAGCGCCTATCTCGTCAACGGGACCACGGGGGTTGGCACCTCGATCGCGATCGGGGCAGGCAATCCCGGCATGGCGGCGTCTAATTCGGCTTCGATCGCGATCGTCAATGTGATCCTGACCGTCGCCCTGGCGCCGCTCTTCGGTCTTTGGGGGGTGGTTGCCGGCACCGCGCTGGCGCTGATCCTCGGCAGCATGGCCTTTAACCGGCGCTTTTTGAAGTTCTTCGCCCTGAGCGAGCGAGACCTCTGGTCTGGAGTCCTGCCCCCCGCGGCGCTGGCTTTGGGAGTTGGAATACCACCGGCGCTGCTGGCGATTTTCATCGGCCTACCGTCGGGGCGTCCGCTGGCGATCGCCCTACTCGCGATTTCAACCGCGCTCTATATTTTCCCTTACTGGATTCTGGCCACCCGACGCGGTCTTTTGCCCGAGAAGCTGACCTTCCCACCGCGTCGTCGGGGCGCCTCGGCGTCGGTGCCGGTCGCCTAGTGGCGCCCGCAGGTACAGATCCGCCACCACCCCGAGTGCTCTTGGCATGTGAGTGGTTCGTCAAGTACACGGCTGGCCTGGCGCGGGGGCTCGCCGAAATCGGATGCCCGGTCACCTTGATCAGCCGTGATCATGACCTCGAATTTGGCGGCGAGCCGGGGGCGATGGTTGAGTTTGTCGCTCAGACTCTGGCCGGCACCGACGCCCGCCACCTCGCGCTCGGCGGACGCGTTCGCGACCTCTCCCACGCTGGCGAGGTCCTCCGTCTGCGAGGTCAGAGCCGGCGTTGGAGGCCCGGGGTGATCCATATCCAAGACTCCCTTACCCACGACATGCGGATTGCCGTGGCTGCCGGCTATCCCTGGCGGCGCTACGCGGTCACCGTGCATGATCCGGTTCGCCATCCCGGTGACCCACGAGCGCCGATCCGGATCCGGGCTGTGCGTCGCTCGCTTCGTCGTGGCGCCGATCTGTCCTTCGTTCACTCCTTCAGCCTGGCCGAGGAGCTGCGAGCGGCAAATGAAGCGGGGGGCGCGATCGAGGTGGTTCCGCACGGCTTCGGGGATCCGGTCAAAAGCGCGCTCCCAGCCCGCCCCTCACTGCTCTTCTTCGGCCGCATCTCCCATTACAAGGGTCTCGATACGCTGCTTGACGCGCTGGCGCTGATCTGGGAGCGACTGCCCGAGGTGACCCTCACCATCGCCGGCTCGGGCGAGCTTCCAAGTGCCCACCCGGCTCTCGTCGATCCGCGGGTCTCGCTGCGAATTGAACATGTAGCCGAGGAGGAGGTGGCCGCTCTCTTCGCCGCTTCGACCTGCGTTGTCCTTCCCTATCGCCAGGCCAGCCAAAGCGGCGTCGGCTCAGAGGCCAAGCAACATGGCCGCGCAATCGTCGCAACCTCAGTCGGCGGTCTGCCTGAGCTTGTCGGCTCTGAATGCGGACGTCTCGTTGCCCCCGAGGATCCGGCTGCGCTGGCTGATGCGATCGTTGAGGTGCTCAGTACACCGGGCCTTGCCGAGCGGATGGGAAATAGCGCGATCGCCTCAGTCGCAGAGTCAGGTTGGCGCAGCGTTGCCGAAAAGACGCTCGCAGCCTACCGCCGGCACCTGCTCTGAGCGGCTCTCAACCAAGACCGCTATCGAGTGCATCGAGGGCTAGCTCCACGGTCAAGACTCGCCCCACCGTGCTCCAGTCTGCCCCAGCGGGGTCGCTGATGGCGCGGTCTAGCAGCTGAGCCAGCCTGGCTTGGTCATAGAGCTTCCCGGATCGCATTTGCCCCGGGACGAGGCGGCCCTGCTCGCGCAGTGCGCCGATCACCTGCCCCAGGGCCGCTTCGCGTGGGCCCGGGCCCCCAGCGGAATCAGATGCACCCCCTCCAAGCTGCGCGAGTCCACCGCGGATTCGGGTGAGGAAGCGCTTGCCGCGTCGCCAGGGGTAGGGTGCGAAGCGGTAGAGGTTTGCGATGCCCAGTGGCTCCGCGGGACCGCCGGTGTCAGTTGCGATCGCCGCAATCACGGGATCAAGGCGCTGCATCATCTTGCGCATCAGGCGGTGGAAGTTACGGTGGCGGGCCTGGGCTGAGATTGCCGTGGTGAACGATGCCTTCAGATAAAACGGCAGCTCGACGTGCATCCAGGCGCCCGCAGCGGCCTGATAGGCCCCGAAGTGCCCCGTTGCCTTGAGCGCGTAGAGCAGGTCGCATTGGAACGTGTTTGGTAGGGAGGAGAAGGGCGCGATCCGCGCTTCGAATTCGCTCCGTAGCCCGGCGCTTACCCGCGGGGTTGGGTCGCTCTCAAAGATCGAGAGATCAATCGGAGTCAGCGCCCGCCAGGCGATCAACCGCTCGAGGTTGACCGAAGTGGAACGGCCGGCGGAGAGCAGCTCCTGGCTCCAGGGATAGTCGCGAAAGTGCTCACCACCACCGCCGTTTAAGAGCATGGTCTCGGTCTGCGCTCGTTGGCGGTGGCCCTGCATCACCTCGCTTAAAGAGATTGCATCGAGGTGACAGTCTCCCCACACGACCGCCTCTGTGAGGCGGGCGGGTAAGAGCTCGCTCCAACCGTCGGGGGGGCGGAAATGGGTCCACGACCAACCGGCCTTCTCAGCGATCCGGCGGGCAAGGCGGACATCGTCGCTGTCCTCTTTGCCGCTTGTATTCGTGTCGAAGTCAAGCGCCGCTTGGCGCGCGAGCAGGGCCAGCAGGCGGGTGTCAAAGCCTCCCGTGAGATCGAGCCAGGGATGGGCGCCCTGGTAGCTGGCGCTCATTGCCTCAACGGCTCGCCCGATGCATACCTCCGCACACTCGGCGAAGTCGAGTCGGTGCACGTCCTCCTCGACTGCGGGCAGCCAGTAAGTATCCAGCTGAGCTCCGCGTGGGGTGAAGTTGAGCGCCGTCGCCGGCTGCATCCGCGTGATGCCCTCCCACGGGGTCTCGCAACCGAACTGGCTACCGGTTCGCAGGAAGCGCTCCAGGCCAGAGCGTGAGGGTCTGCTCCGCAGATGCTTGGCGAGGACCAACGCCGATGTCGAGACGTAGGTCAGCTCGCCCGTCCGCGCCGTAAAAAGGGGCTTCATCCCCAATGGATCGGTCACTACCCGAAGCGTCGTGCCGGTCTGATCGAGGCGAACCAGGGCGAACTGTCCGTCGAGGCTCTCCAAACCAACGCGGGTTCCCGCTCGGCCGTTGATCGGGCCGGCCCAGGCCGAGAAGCCCTCGCCGTCGTGTTCGACCCCGATCATCGCCGGAGCCGCGTGGTCGATTACCTGGACCCTGGCCCATCCGCACCCGACACTCCCCTGGCTCCCGAAGGCGCCGCGCAGGGATTCATAGGTCGCGCTCAGCTTCGCCAGGGCACTTGCTGGCACCGGCCTTCCGCGGTCATGCGAGATGATCGCTAACAGGTCCGCCACGGTGCGGGGACGCTACAGGCTCGCCCCCCGCCCCGTCCCGACCCCCCCGCCTCAGCTTTCCACCGAGGCCCTGCTCGTCCCGAGCTTGAGCGCCCCGAAGTAGACAGTGCCGGTTTCAAACATGTTCGCTTCCCGGTACTGCATGATCTTGGCCGCGTTTAGGCCTTCGTCGTTGCTGGCGTCCATCGTCTGCATCGAGAGATGTTCGGTTTCAGCTTCGTGGTTGGGGTTGTAGTTGCCCTTCGGAAAGAAGTTGATCTGGTGCCCGTCGATCCACATTTCGACGAAGCCATCGCTGCCAAATTTCTCATGCAAGGTGACCGTCACCCAGGCACCCTTGATCAGCGGTGCCCGCCAGGGGATGTCCCAGTTATAGGTCGAGTTGCGCTGAAAGCGGAATTCGTTTTCGGTGATCGCCACCCCCCACGGCCCGGAGCCGTCAAAGGGAGCACCGTAGATCGCCACCAAAGACATCCAGCCCGGGATCGAGGGCATGTCCTGGGGCAACATGAATTTGGTCTGCAGCCAGAATTCCTCATTCGGCTTGATCATGCTCGGTGAGAGCGCCTGGGCCCTCGGGTTATCGGTCGGGGTGATCGGCGCCACGTCTTTGTTATTGACCGTCATCTGAAACACCGTTTCACCGCTGCCCAGCGGATCGGGGACTTCGGTGATCGCCCCCGGAGCCTCCTGCAAGAGCGCGAAGTCGCTGATCTTTGAGCCGTTAAAGAGCAGTTCGGAGGAGGGGTTGGGGGAAGCCTGGTTGGGGGAGGAGGAAAGCGAAGCGCTGTCGCCGATCCCGCTGCCAAGGTGCGCCCGGCGAGGGCTGCGGTGCTTCTTTGAAAGGGCGCCCGCCTTGTCGGCTTTGACCCGAGTGGCAAGCCCGAATGAATCGTGCCGACGGCGGGTCGAGTGGGCAGCGGCGGTAGCCACCGCGCCGCTTGCCAGAAGCAGTGAGAAGAAGGCAAAGAGGCTGAGAAAGCGGGTGAGGGCCATACCCAGGGTTCGACCCGAGCTCGCCCCTGGTCAAATGGTCTAGCTCTGACTCAAACAATCGTCCAGGCAGAGGCGAGGGAAAGCTTGCATGCCAGGCGCAGAGGCGGCGGCCGCGCTGCATAGACTCGGCCCGGTGCAGGTTCGAAAGCGAGGCCGCCTCGATCGGCGGATCAGATCGGTAGCGATGGATTGTGGAGACGAGCTGGCGTCAGGGCCCCTCCGCCTCGATGCCGCGGGCTCGCGGTGGCTCCCAGGTGCCAGCGGGGCATGCTGATCGATGATCGGCTTGGTGTGGTGGTGCTCGCCTACGGGGCGGGTGGTGAGTATCAGCCGCTGCTCGCCTCGCTCCTTGCCGAGGGCATCGCACCGTCCTCGGTGCTCGTTGTGCACAATCCGGCGGCGCCTGGTGAAGCGGCGCCCGTCGCGGCCAGCGGCTGCCTGGTGATCCAGGCTGAGCGAAACCTCGGTTACGCGGGTGGGATGAACCTGGGCATCGCCAAAATGCGAGAGCGCGATGGCAAGGACCTGTTGCTGCTTTTGAGCCACGATGCGCGTCTTCGCGGCGGCGCCCTGGGGACTTTGCTGGAGGCGGCTCAAAGCTCAGAGCAGTTGGGCATCTTCGGCCCGGCACTGCTCCTCACCGGGACCGATCTCCCCTTCTCCTACGGGGGGGTGACCGCTGCCGGTGGTGCCAATGCCCACCTCAAAGAGCTACCGCTGGCGCCCGCGGACGGGATCTTGCGCTGTGATTGGATCGACGGGGGAACGATTTTGGTGCGCAGCGAGGTGCTCGCGCGTGTCGGCGCCTTTGACGAGCGCTTCTGGGGCTACTGCGAGGATGCCGATCTGTGCCTGAGGGCCCGGCGGGCCGGCTACCGGGTCGGGGTCGTGCTCGCCGCCAAGGCCGACCAGGATCCGGGCACCAGCAAGCGGCTCGGCGCCTGGGCCTACCTGATGAGCCGAAACGGGATTGAGTACGGACGCCGGGCGGCAGGACCGCGCGGGCTCCTCTCCAGCACCGCTCGCTCGATCTCGATGATCTTGATCAGCCTGGCGCGCTTTGGCCTGAGGACGCTTCGCCTGCGCCCCGGTGATCCCGGCGAGCCGCTGGCGCTCGCCGCCGGCGCCTGGCGCGGGACCGTTGATTACTTTCGGGGGCGATGGGGTCCGCCGCCGGGGGGCCTGCGCGGAATGGGCGACGTACACAATGCCTGAGCGCCCCCGCGTCTTGCAGATGGGTCCCGACCCCGAGATCGGTGGTGGGATGGCCACCTCCATCCGCGGCTTACTGTTCTCGCCCCTGGCCGAGCGCTATGAGCTTCAGTTCGTGCCGACCTACCGCGGCCCCGAGCGCTTGGGCGGGCTTGCAATCTTTGCTTGCGCGCTGGGCCGATTGCTGATCTGGAGCCTGCGCGGCCGCGGCCGGATCGTCCACATCCACGCCACCGTTCGTGGCAGCAGCTACCGCAAGTCGGCCTGCGTCTTGGTGGCCAAGGCGCTGCGCCGTCGCGTCGTCTTGCACGTGCACTCCGGCGCCGGTGACATCAGGACCTTTGCCGGGGGTCGCGGTCGCCTCAGTCTGGCCTTTTTTCGTGCCGCCTTCGCAGCCGCCGATGCGGTGCTGGCGGTCTCTGAGGCCAGCGCCGAGGCGCTAAAGCAGGCCTACGGCGTCAGAGAAATCGAGGTGGTGCCAAACGCAGCGCCATACGTGCCCCCGTTTCGCGATTTCAGGTTGCCCTCGGCTGCTGGGGTTCAGATCGCCTACCTTGGCGGCTTCGCCAACCCGGCCAAGGGGGGAGACACGCTGGTGGCGGCTTTGAAGATCGCCCTGCAGCGCGAACCGCGCCTGCGGGTCACTCTGGCGGGCCCGGGGAAGCTGCCCGCAAGCGCCAACGAGCTCCTCGCTGGTGCTGACACGGTCAGCTGGGCAGGGTGGCTTGACGGCGCCCAGAAGGATGAGCTGCTGCGCGCCGCGCAGGTGCTTGTCATCTCATCGCGCTCAGAGGGCCTGCCGATGGTCTTGCTTGAGGCGATGGCCCATGAGATGGCGGTCATCGCCACCAAGGTCGGAGGAATTCCCGAGGTGCTTGATTCAGAGGTGGAGGGGCTGCTGGTGCCAGCGGAGCAGCCCGAGGCGCTGGCCGCTGCCCTCTGCCGGGTCGCCGGAGATCAGGCGCTTCGCGAGCGCCTTGCCCTTGGCGCTCGCCAGCGGGTCGAGCGCCTCGATGCGCTCGGGGTCGCCAATCGCCTCGAGGCGATCTATGCCTCACTGGGCTGAGCTGGCCCGCCCAGTATGGCGGCGCGCAGGCTCTTGCAAAGGGGGGGCTCGGTCGCCCCTGCGCTGGCGCGCCGGGGCGGCGCGCTTTTCACTGCGTCGGCAAGCGCCCCGGTATCCCAAACCGCGATCACGGCGCCCCGGCGCTGCAGGGCTCGGGTCAATTCCGCCTGATGGTCATCGACGTGCTCGCCGAGGTCATGGCGGCGGGGGACGACCAGCGGCAGGTGCCCCTCGCGCCGGGCGCAGAGGATGCTTCCGACGCCGGCGTGGGTGATCACCGTATCGGCCTCGTGGAAGTGCCCAAGCATCTGATCAAAGGGCATGTAGGCGGCGGCCTCAGCAACTCCGGGGGGCGCCGCGCCGGGCCCGTACTGGACCACGAGCTGATCGGCGCTCAGCTCGCCGAGGGCGTCAAGCAGCCGCCGAAACGGCTGATGGTGGGTGCCGACGGTGACGAAGATCAAAGGATCCCTCCCTCATACTCAGCCCGGGCGAAACGCTCAGCGACAGCGGGCCACTGCACGAAGAAGCGGCTCGCCAGCGGATAGATCAGGCGGCCGCTGAGGGAGATTGCCTCGGTTCGGGTGACGCTCTCGACGTAAATCAGCCGGATGCGCAACAACTTGCCGATTAAAAAGAAGGGGACGGCGATCCCGGCGCCGGTTGAGAGGATCACGTCGGGACGGCGGCGACGCAGTACGCGCCAGGCGAGGGCGGTGTTGCGCAGCAGATTCTTCAGGCTCCGGTTTGTCGGCGCATATCCGAGGGTCACCTGCTCATCAGCGAGCAGGTAGCCGACGTCGGCGCCCGGCAGGGTGACCCAGGCGCGCTCGATCCCGTGCCAGGCCGGCTCCAGGGCGAGCATCTGTTGCAGGTGTCCACCCGGGGAGCAGACCAAAAGCAGCGTGGTTTGGGTGGGGCTCTGGGGCTGCGCTTTAGAATCTCGCTCGTGTGTGCTCGCCTGCTGCGAAATCGCTCCCCTGGGGCCACTTTCCTCTGCTATCACTCAATCGCCCCCGCGGGTCCTCGCTACCTGACCATCTCTGCGCAGCTCTTTGAGCATCAGCTGGGAGAGCTTCGCCGGCGCCAATTTGGCGGTGGAGACCTCGAGTCGCTGCGCGCCCTTGCCAGGGGGGAGAGCAGCGCCCCTAGAGTCTTCCTCACCTTCGATGACGGATTCCACGACACCTTTCTGACCGCGATGCCGCTGCTGCGCGAGTACGGCTTCGGCGCTTTCGTCTTCGTCTTGCCACCGCTTCTGACTAGCGGCGCTTCCCTGCGCTGGCCCGAGGTGGCCGATGATGCTGGGCGCTACCCGGAGACGATGCGCTCGGTCGACTGGACGATGCTTGAGGAGATGAAGGAGTCCGGGTTTGAAGTCGGCAGCCACACCCTCTCTCATCCGCACCTCTCTGAACTCTCCGGCGATGCCCTGCGCGAGGAGCTCTGGGATTCGCGCACCGCGATCAAGGAGAGGCTGGGGAGCTGTGAGACGCTTGCCTACCCGTTTGGCGATTGGAGTCCAGAGGTCGCGGTAGCCGCCCGCGATTGTGGTTATGAGTTCGCCTTCGGCCTGCCGACCAAGGTCGGCCAGCGCGACGCGAGTCCCTACTCGATCCCGCGCATCAACGTCGATTATCGCGACCACGGCAGACGCTTCGCCGCCAAGCTCACGCGCTTGGGCAAGGAAGTATTCCTTGCTCCTGAGTTGGCGATGGTCCGTAGGCATATTCGTGCCGCCCGCAATCGCCTTTGAGCCGGCGAGCGCTCAGTAGGCGCCGCGCCCGGACAAAACGACCGGGATCGTGGCGAGCAGGATCTCAACGTCACGCGCCAGCGACCAGCCCGAGACGTATTGGTAGTCGAACCTGACCATCTCCTGGAAGGGCAGATCCGAGCGTCCGGAGACTTGCCACAGCCCGGTGATGCCGGGCCGCAGGTCAAGTCGTCGGGCGTGCCAGCTCTGCGCCGTGTGCTTTGACTCGCTGAGGATCAGCGGACGCGGTCCAACCAGGCTCATCTCCCCGCGCAGCACGTTGATCAGCTGGGGCAGCTCATCTAGGGAGGTGCGGCGCATCAGCCGGCCAACGCGGGTGATGCGGGGGTCGCGCTTGATCTTGAACATGACGCCGTCATTAGCGTCGTTTTCGTCCTCATAGAGCTTCTTTCGCTCCTCCGCGTCGCGATACATCGAGCGGAACTTGACCAGCATGAACCTGCTCTGGCCGCGCCCGGCCCGGACCTGGCGAAAGAAGACCGGACCCTTTGAGTCGATCCTGATCGCGATCGCGATCGCGATCAGGATCGGGCTGAGGACGACGAGGATCGCGGCGGCGATCGCGATGTCGAGTCCGCGCTTGGCGGCTCGCGAGGCGCCGGTCAGCGGCGGGGCGCCGATCGAGAGCAGCGGCAACCCGCCGATCTGGTTGAGCGATTGGGCGCCGTCGAGAAGCTCAAATAGCCGCGGCACCACATCGACGGCAACCCGGTGATCTCGGCAAGCGCGGATGCAGCTGAGGAGCTGCTGGTGGCTGGCGCGAGAGAAGGCGATGATCACCCGGTCAACCCTGAATTCCTCGAGCACGCGATTGAGCTGTTCAAGTGATCCCAGCTTCGGCAGCCGCGGCGTGCCGTTCAGGGTGTGGACGTCATCATCGACCAGCCCGATCGTCTCCAGGCCAAACTCGGTATGGCGGTCGAGCCGATCGGCGAGGCGGTCGGCCACGATTCCCGAGCCGACGATCACGGTACGCTGGCGCAGGGGTGCCAACCGATGTGCCCAGCCGCGTCCCAGCGCCCGGGCGACGCTGTCAAAGCTCGCCGTTGCCAGGGTCGCGACCAGCGCGAAGAGGACCGGCTTGTCGAGCCCGAGGAGCTCGGCTATTCCGAGCACAGGCCATGACAAGAGCAGCATCGCGACCAGGGTGCGGGGCGCGTCTGAGAGACCACTCGCCCAGGTCAAAAGGTCGCCGTCGCTATAGAGGCCGAAGAAGAAGGCGAGCAGGATCGATCCCGCGATCAGGGATCCGGTCAGCGCCAGGGCGGAGGGCAAAGAGACGTCCAGCACCAGGGCGGTGAGGAGGCCGGCGAGAACCGCGGCGAGGAAGTCGGCGCCGAGCAGAACCCGGCGCAAGACGACCGAGCGCTCTCTCGCCTGAGAGGTATCGGCGCTGCGCGAACCCCCCCGCCGCTCAGCCTCTGCCGGGGAGTCGTAGTCATAGTCAAGTGCGATGCTGTCCATAGCTGCCTGTATCTCTCTCGGCAGCAGATCCTCTGAGCTTGAGATCAGCTTTGAAGCGTCCAATTTGTTCCAGTCGCGGAGGTTGAGCCCTCCGATGAGAGTACCGAGCCGCGAGGCAATCCACCAATGCTCAACAAATTGTTGAAAAATTCCGCTTCAGAGAGCGGGCGCCCTCGCGGTGGGGACCGTGCCCAGCTGCTCCGCGGACCTGCAGTCGGCGTGGTGATCGCCGCCCTCACCATCTACCTCGGCTTCAACGCCGGCGGCTTCTTTCCCGGTTCGACCGCGATCGCGGCGCTTGTTCTTTGCCTCCTGATGGTGCTCGGAGTGATGCTCGTCTCAAGGCCGTTTGAGAGTTTCACCCCCGCCCTGCTCATTCCGCTTGCGCTGCTCGCCGGTTTCGCGGTTTGGACGCTGGCATCGGCGGCCTGGTCTGGCGCATCGGGGCGCGCCCTACTTGAGTTCGATCGCGCCCTGCTCTACCTGCTTGCCTTCGCCTTCTTTGGAATGCTGGTTCCGGGCAAGTGCCGCCTGGAGTGGGGACTGCGCGGCTTTGTCCTCGCCGCGACCGTGATCTGCACCGCAGGTTGGATCACCAGGGTCGCGGCCAACATCTGGCCGATCGCGATCGACGTCCAACCGCAGCGCCTCAGCTTCCCGCTCACCTACTGGAACGCGCTGGGGCTGATCGCGACGCTTGCGATCATCGGCTGCGTGCACCTCGCTTCGGGGGAGCGCCAGTCCCGCCTCACCCGGGTACTCGGCGCCGCCGCGATCCCGCTGCTTGCCTCGACCCTGCTGCTCACCTTCTCGCGCGCCTCGCTGGCGCTGGCGGTGCTCGGTGTCGTCCTCTACCTCGCGATCGCGAGGCCGCGAAGGCTTCTCAGCACCCTGGTCGCCGTCTTGCCGGCCTCGGTGATCGCCCTAATCGCCACCTACCGCGCCGAACTGGTGGGGTCGGCCCACTTCAGCTCGCCGGCGGCGATCAGCCAGGGGCATAAGCTGGCGCTGATCGTCGGTCTTTGCGTCGGCGGCGCGGCGCTGGTGCGGGCGCTGGCGCTGCGTCTCGATGATCGACTCGATGTCTGGCGCCCGGCGCGGCTCAGCGCCCGCCGCTACATCGGCTACGCAGCGGCTCTGATCGCCGTCGTTTTGGTCGTTGCCGTGGCGCTTGGTGCCCCCGGCTGGATCGACTCCAAATATCAGGGATTCGTTCACGGCAATGTCGTCGGCCACGCCCAGGAACCACGCGCCCGCCTCACCTCCACCGGTAACAACGGGCGCATCGCGCAGTGGAACGTGGCGCTTGAAGCCTTCTCTGCCAAGCCGCTGATCGGCGAGGGGGCGGGGACCTACCAGCTGCAGTGGGCTCGCCATCGCCCCTACCTGTTCACCGTGATTGACGCCCACTCCCTCTACATCCAGGTGCTGGGAGAGTTGGGTTTGGTCGGGATCGTTTTGATCGGTGGGGCGTTGATCGCGATCTTCGTCGGCTTGGCGCGCCGCTTGCGCGGCGAGGAGCGCCACATCTATGCGGCCGTAGTGGCGCTTGTCGCCGTCTGGGCCATCCACGCCGGGGTTGACTGGGACTGGGAGATGCCGGCGGTGACGCTGTGGCTCTTTGCCCTTGCCGGCCTCGGCCTCTCCAAGCCGCTTGGGGAGCGCCTCGGGGACGCGGCCGCGATCGAGCCGGGCAGGATGGTGCGAATCATCGCCGCGATTGGGGTTGGGGTCCTGGCCGTGACTCCGACCGCGGTGGCCTTCTCGCAGTCCAATCTCAACGCGGCCGTCTCCGCCTTTGATCGGGACGATTGCAGCGGTGCGATCAACTCTGCGCTCGGCTCACTGGAAGCGCTCAAGGTCCGCCCTGAGCCCTATGAAGTGATCGGCTACTGCGACGCGCGCCTGGGCCAGGATCATCTTGCGCTGCTGGCGATGGAAAATGCGGTTTCCCGCGATCCCAACAACTGGGAACCCCATTACGGGTTGGCGATTGTGCGTGCTGCGGCGGGCCTCAATCCGCTCGCCGAGCTGCACCGAGCCAAGCAGCTCAACCCGCTTGAACCGCTGATCCTCGAAGAAATCCAAAGCATGAGCGCCGGCAAAGGCCCCCAGCAATGGAAGAGGCGGGCCGACTCGGCCCGCCTCCCCATCTGATCAACTGATTGCTGGTCGAACTAGACCGTGTGGTCCCCGGAGCGCAGTCGCAGGCGCATCGCGACTCCAGCGCCGAGCAGGCCGACACCGACAATCAGCACCGGAATCGCGAGGAAGCCGGTGAAGGGCAGCGAGCCGCTGCCGGTGGTGGCAACCTGGCGGACTGCCTGGGTCTGGGCCGCAGCGCTTGGAGCTGAGCCCGAGTCACCAGGTCCGCTGTCATGCGATTCGGTGGCAGCGAGCGTGTCGGCGCCATTTTTGCTGTGGTGATCGGGTACCGGATACTGAGCCGAGCTGGCGCTACCGCTGCTCGATAGTCCTGAAACGGCGAGTGTCGCGCCGGTTCCGCTCATGAAAACACCGAGCGAGATGACCAGCAATACGGCGACTCGTGACTTCATAAAAGATCCCTTCTTCTTGGCAAATAGCGATGGAGACCTCCGCGTCGCCGAGGCCATCGTCCGCACCTTGATCGCGTCAAGCTCCAAAGCGCTCAGCGCCGGCCTGTTGTCAAGCAGTCGCTGCTCTACCTCGTGCAGCTCGGCGGGAACGCGGTTTTCGTGATCGTGGTTGATGTTCCTTATACGAAGCAAGCGGCCGATTCCTGACAGGCAATCCTCGGGGATTGGAGAACATGGTGTCGAAGATGAAGATCGAGGACTTCGAGCAGCTCTACGCAGACCACGCCCAGCCGCTGTTTGGCTTCCTCACCTATCGCACCGGCGATCGGGCTCTGGCCGAGGATCTGCTGGGGGAGGCCTTTGAGCGGGCGCTGCGCTCGCGCCGGCGCTATGACCCGTCCAAGGCAAGCGCCAAGACCTGGCTCTACGCGATCGCGCTCAACTGCCTGCGCGACCAGCAACGGCGATCCCAGGCTGAATCGCGCGCCCTGCAGCGCGCCGCACCCGGCGCCGAGGAGACGGCCGACTCCGGCCTCGGTCAAATCGAGGACCGCGACGAGCTGGCGCGTGCTCTGGCTGCGCTAAGTGAGGAGGAGCGCGAGACCGTTGCCCTGCGCTACGGCGGCCAGCTGACGGCGCCTGAGATCGCGAAGCTGGTGGGAGAGAAGCTGACCACCGTCGAGGGCCGCCTCTACCGCGCCCTGCGAAAGCTTCGCCTCGAGCTCGGCTGAGGCGACCCCGTCCCGACCCCCCCGCCTCAGCTTTCCACCGAGGCCCTGCTCGTCCCGAGCTTGAGCGCCCCGAAGTAGACAGTGCCGGTTTCAAACATGTTCGCTTCCCGGTACTGCATGATCTTGGCCGCGTTTAGGCCTTCGTCGTTGCTGGCGTCCATCGTCTGCATCGAGAGATGTTCGGTTTCAGCTTCGTGGTTGGGGTTGTAGTTGCCCTTCGGAAAGAAGTTGATCTGGTGCCCGTCGATCCACATTTCGACGAAGCCATCGCTGCCAAATTTCTCATGCAAGGTGACCGTCACCCAGGCACCCTTGATCAGCGGTGCCCGCCAGGGGATGTCCCAGTTATAGGTCGAGTTGCGCTGAAAGCGGAATTCGTTTTCGGTGATCGCCACCCCCCACGGCCCGGAGCCGTCAAAGGGAGCACCGTAGATCGCCACCAAAGACATCCAGCCCGGGATCGAGGGCATGTCCTGGGGCAACATGAATTTGGTCTGCAGCCAGAATTCCTCATTCGGCTTGATCATGCTCGGTGAGAGCGCCTGGGCCCTCGGGTTATCGGTCGGGGTGATCGGCGCCACGTCTTTGTTATTGACCGTCATCTGAAACACCGTTTCACCGCTGCCCAGCGGATCGGGGACTTCGGTGATCGCCCCCGGAGCCTCCTGCAAGAGCGCGAAGTCGCTGATCTTTGAGCCGTTAAAGAGCAGTTCGGAGGAGGGGTTGGGGCTCGGCGCCGGGGTCGGAGTCGGCTTGGTTTCGGGAGCCGGGGTGGGGGTTGGGGCTGGAGTGGGGGTTGGAGTTGAGTTGGGGTCGTGACCGGAGTCGGGGTTGGTGTTGGGGTGGGGGTCGTGACCGGGGTCGGGGTCGGAGTTGGGGTGGGGGAGGGCGTCGGAGATGGCGTGGGGGAAGCGGGAGAGGTTCGCGTTCGCCGGTCGCTCCGCCGCGAGGCGAAGGCCCTGCTGTCATAGACGTCCTCCTTTGCGCCGGGGCCGCGTCTGCGCCGGGCGCTCGGGCGGATTATGGCGGGAACCCGAGCCTCCGCGTTGGTAGCGCCGAAGCCGATCACCAGTGAGAACACAAATGAAAAGAAGAGGGCAAAAAAAGCGCTTTGGAAGGTGGGAAAACGTCGGGCGCGGAGGGAGGCGGTAATCAGCTTCGTCGTCATTGGACCCTGTTCGTCGGGGTCCGCGAAGCTCGCAAGCCGCCTCGGGTCGGCTGGACGTATGTGCGGAGGGCGGAGTCATACCTCCGTGGATGCTGGGCACACCGATGCCGAGGAGGCGGTGAGCAAAGCCAGTCCGGCCTTTGCCCGAACTGAGGCCGGGTTCTTGGTCTTGGAGTCGACTGGCGCTGCTAGCCGAGGCTGTCGCAAAAACCTCCGGCGAGGCGATGTGCGCTGACCTCCGGCCTCTTTAGAAATTGAGCCTTAGCTCACAGCCGCCGAGCGGGCGATCTATGGGCCGAGAGCGAACCAGCGCATCTCAGCTGCGCCCGCGCCGCGCCGAGGGGTTGTGCAGGACCATCCGTCCTTTGCGATCGTCCACCGGCCGCCAGACGATGGGCTCGCAGATCGCGGCAAGACGGCCGGAGTTGCGCCGAGAAGATCGCTCAAGCGGCTTTTCAGCGGTCCCTTGGATCAGGGCGCGTGGAACTTTTCGCAGTACGGACCCACGTTTTGCGCCTTGCTTAGGGTCACGTCAAGGTGGCACATTTCCAGTTCTGTGCCGTCTTCGATTTGCCCTGCGGTATCGATGTATTGCTGCTGGCTGGTCACCGGAACGCCGTTTATCGTCGTGACGAGGACGAAGTATTCGTTGTGGACCGACTTCGAGACCACCTGCGCCAGTTCGGTCTGCTGTTCGACGGGGGTGTCCTTGGTCACCGCTCCTACCAGCATTCCGCCCTTCAGCCCTTTGTTTGAGACCTGGTTGCCTCCCGGCTGTTCGCTGTTGGATTCGAGGCAGAACCCGGTTTCCTGGGAGGAGTGCGGACAGCCGGCAAGCGGTGTCGCCAAGGCGTTGAGGCCGAGGCCGAGCCAGGCCGTCGATTCCCCCTTCGCGAGCTTGGGAACCACCCTACGCACCGTCGCGATCGAGATTGCATCGTTTTGGCTTTCGCCGTTACCTCTGGCGACGTTGACGCCCACCAGTTCACCGTGGTCGTTGACCAGCGGCCCACCCGAATTGCCCGGGTTGACAGCCGCGGTGGTCTGGTAAAGGTTCTTCAGCAGGAGGCCCGAGTTTTCGTTGTTTTCCTGGTCGAAGGCATCGTAGGAGACCGTGGCTTCGTCCTTGAGGGTCGAGAGGGTTCCCTGGGTGGCCTGGAAGGGGCTTTGGAGGAAGTCCTCCTGGGAATTTCCGTTGCCCGGATAGCCAAGTGCGTAGACGGTGTCGCCCTGTTCGACCTTCCCGGGTTCAGACATCGGAAGCGTCTTCAGGTTGGAGGAGTTGACCTTGAGCATCGCCAGGTCGTCGCGAGCATCGACGGCGACCACGGTGGCAGGTGCCAGGCTGGTCGAGTTGTATCCCGCCTCATAGGCGCTGGCGTTCATCACCACATGCGCGTTGGTCACGATCAGGCCCTTGTTAGCGTTGTAGACCCAGGCTGATCCAGAATCGAGGATCTTGTTGGTGCCTCCGTTGATCGGCGAGGCGCCGACGCCTCGGCCGACCACCATCAGGGTTGAGGGCTTGTCCGCGGCGATGATTTGGGACTCGTTGAGCGGACCCGAGGATCCCGATGACGCGATGACGACCACCGCGACGACGACGACGGCCACCAGCAGCAGCGCCCCGGCGCCGATTGCGAGGTTCCTTCGTTTCTTCAGGCCGCCGCTGGGGGGCCCGGCCGATGCTTTAGGAAAAGAGGCAGGGGTCGCCTCCGGGGTGAGGACAGGAGCTGTGACGGCTGCACGCGGGCTTGGCTGCACGCCGGCGGCCGCGTCGGGCTGGGCGCCACGTAGCACGGTCGAACCCACTCGCACTTCGTCGCCTGGGCCGAGTGCAGTCGGTTCGGTGATGCGCACCGCATTGACGAAGGTACCGCTCCGCGAGCCGAGATCTCGGATCTCGATCGCTCCGTCGTGGACCCTGATCGAGGCGTGTTCATCTGAGACCTCCGGATCGCTCAGCGAGATGTCGCAGCTCGAATCGCTGCCGATGACCATGCGCTTGTCGATCTCAAAGGTCGACCCGGCAAGCGCGCCAGTGCGAATTTCAACAGCGGCAGCCGGACCACTTGGGCCGCTACCTTCAGCTTCCTCGGGCATCTCGCCTCCTTTTGCGGTGGTGGGAGGGCACGCACAGAAGCTGGGCTCCGCGGACGTCACCCAGAGCAGCTGTCTCCCGGTCAGCTTCCTCCCTCACAGCGCGCCATCCTATTCACATCGACGGCGAGGAGGGTTGGCCATTGGCGTCGCATATATCGCGGGTCAGCGTCGCGGTTGATAACGACCGCAGCGGCCATTGCCGCATCCGAAGGAGGACCAGCTCATGCCAGACGTCAGCTCCACCGCCCCCGCCGATGTCGACCAGTGGATCGTCTTCGACGTCCACAGGAACTCGCCGGTGGCAGGTGTGCTACCGAGCTCAGGCGGGACCCCGCAGGTGAGCGCCCTGGAGAACGCCGAGTGGGCAATACGCCGCTTGATCGATCGAGCAGGCGAGGCGAGCAGACTGGCGCTTGCCTATCAAAGCTTCCAGCAGCTTCGCCTTACCCGGGAGCGGGCATCACCCCCCGGGCGCGGAGGAGCCCGTAAAGTCTTGCCGAGTGTATGAGAACCTCCGCCACGACTGGGCTCGCTACGCACAGGGCAGATCGCCGGTTCAGTGTCCACGCACTCTTTTAACCCAGGGTCTGTGGGCCTCGAGCCAGTATCGATTCAGCCGCTGGGGGAGAACCGAGGCCCCGATCTGGGCGCGCCCCTTGCTGATCGGGGTCGGCGTCTTCAGCAAGCTTGCAATCGAGATCCTGACCGGGATCTCGATCCAACCCACTGCCGATATCGGGCCCGGTCTTTACATCGGGCACTTCGGCAGCATCATCATCGGCGAAGGGGCGGTGATCGGTGCGGGATGCACCCTCAGCCATGAGGTCACAATCGGCCAGGATGTAAACCCTCCTTTTGGCGTCCCCACCGTTGGTCGTGGCGTCTACTTCGCCCCGGGTGCCAAGGTCTTCGGCGAGATCACAATCGGAGACCATGTCGCGATCGGAGCAAATGCGGTGGTCCGCGACAGCCTGCCCGATCGCGCGATCGCCGTCGGAGTTCCCGCCCGGGTTGTCCGCATCCAAGAGCCAGAGGACGTGCGGGTCGCCGACGTCGCGAAGTGATCTTGGGCCTGCATCCTTTGTCGTCGCCTTTTCGCGGCCACTAGCACGAGTTCCCCGACTCGCCAACTGAAGCGGCGCTCCCTCACTACCTCGAGCGCCACGGGGTTTAGCCGCTCTGGGCCCGAATCTTCAGCCTGAAGTCGGTCTGATCTACCGCATGCACCAAGGCGGACCGGACTCTGCCGCTTGGACCCGATCTCACGCTGGCCTCCCCCGCTCCTCGAGCACCTCGGTTTCCGCCCAGCACCAGCGTGGATCGGTCCGCTCAGCAGGTGGATTACTGCCTGCTCCTCGTCGTGCTTTTGGAAGAGAGAGTGGAAAGGACCTTCTTGTGGATAATCACTGATTTGTTATAATATTCAGATGACTCCAGGTAGCCTGATCCGCATCACCCGAGAACACCATGGGCTCAGCCAACAACGTCTTGCGCGGCGGGCAGGGACGTACCAGTCTGCCGTCAGCCGACTTGAGAATGACGAGGTATCTCCAAGCGTCGAGACGCTGGAGTTGCTTCTCCTGGCGATGGGGGAGCGCCTGCACCTCGGTCGGGCGCCTCTGGAGCGCGAATACGATCCGGCTGCACCGGCGCGCGATGGCGAGTCGCTCCCCGGCGGAGCGCCTCGCGCTCGCCATCTCATGGAACCGGATGGCCGGGCGGCTCTCCCGCGCTGGTCGTCAGGCTCGTGGCCGAGCCTGACGCCGCTCCGCTTGAGGCGGAGAACATTCTGCGTGCGCTTCTCGAGCACGATGTCGAATTCGTGCTGATCGGTGGACTCGCGGTTCAAACCCATGGCCATGTGCGCACCACCAACGATGCCGATCTCATCCCCGCCCCTGATCCCGCCAACCTCGGGCGCCTCGCCGACGCCCTTAGCTCACTCGGTGCGCGAGTGCTGAATCCCGGTCACGAGGAGGATTCGGTCGACGCGCTGATCCTGCCCAAAGCGACGATTTGGCAATTCGCCACCCGCGATGGTGGCATCGACGTGATGAATGAGGTGCCGGGCGGTCGCTCCTATCGCGATTTGAGGGAGCGAGCCCTTCTTGTTCGCCTCGGAGATCTTCAGGTTCCCGTTGTTTCGTTGGACGACCTGATTCAAATGAAGCTGGCTCGCGGTCGCCCGCTCGACCTCGCCGATGTCGCGGCGCTGACCGATCCCGAGGCGGAGCCCTCAACCTGAAGCCGCTCAGTGCGCTTCATCTGACGCGTGTGCAGGCGGGCGGGACTCCTCCGCCAGCGATGTGATCTCAAGCTGACCGTGGGCCGCCTCCTCGAGCACCTCGGTTGCCTCCTGCGCCGAGCGGGCATAGAGCTCGACCAGCAGGTGGATCACGATCTTCTCCTCATCGTGCTTGTGGAAGCGCACGTGGGTGAAGAACTCGCGCACCCCGGCATCGCCGAAGGCGCCGTAGGTGAGGAACTCGATCGCCTCCGGCCCCGAGCAGGTCTCGACCCGATCCTGGTCGACGGTGACCGTGCAGGAGGCAACCCAGGGGGTGCCGGCGACCATCCGTTCCCAGCGATCCTCGATCGGCACCACGCGGTCGACCTGGAAGGTCAGGTGGGGCTGATCGTGCATGCAGTCCAGGCACTGGACCACCGACTCCTGGACCTCATCGACGCCGTCGGTTGGGATTCCGCTGTCGGGGTCGATGCGACGGATCGCGTCGTAGTGGATCTGAATCTCAAGGCTCTGTGACCAGCAGCGATAGCAGCGCAACCATGCAGAGCGGTCCCCGTTTAGCTCACTCATCACTTTCTATTGTCGCGCCCTCGGCCCTGCGGCGCGCTCAGGCCGGGGTCGCCCTGGCGGCGCCCTCTCTGACCAGCTCGACGATCTCGCCCATGATCCGGTTGATGTCGAAGTCCCTGGGCGTGTAGACACCTTCCACACCGGCTGCGCGAAGGCGAACGGCATCGGCCACGGGGATGATGCCGCCGACCACAACGGGCACCGAAACGCCCTCCTCGCGCAGCAAGCGCACCACCTCGGGGACCAGCTCAAGGTGAGAGCCGGAGAGGATCGAGAGACCGACCACGTCGACGTCCTCTTGCAGGGCGGACTCGGCGATCTCAGCCGGGGTCAGGCGGATGCCCTGATAGATCACCTCCATGCCGACGTCGCGAGCCCGCAGGGCGATCTGCTCAGAGCCGTTGGAATGACCATCCAGACCGGGCTTTCCGACCAGGATCTTGATCCGGTGCCCGATTTCAGCCGAGACCCGATCGACTCGCCCGCGAATCTCGGCGAGCTGCTCGGGCTCGGCGGGTGGGGCAGCTCCATCGATCCCGGTCGGGGCGCGGTAGGCGCCGAAAGTCTCGCGCAAGACCGCGGCCCACTCGCCGGTCGTCGCGCCCGCGCGGGCAGCTGCGATCGTCGCCGGCATGATGTTGGCACTCTGATCGCGAGCGACCGTGCCGAGCTCCTTCAGCGCGGCTGCCACCAGGGCCCCGTCGCGCTCGGACTTCCAGCGCTCCAGCGCCTCGATTCGCTCCTGCTCGACCTTGGGATCGGGGGTGAGGATGCCGCCGTCGGCGCCCGCGATTAAGGGCGAATCCTCGGTCTCGGTAAAGCTGTTTTGCCCGATCACCTTCTGCTCGCCGCTCTCGATCCGCGCCACCCGGTCGCGGTGGGATTCGACCAGGCGGGCCTTCATGTAGCCGACCGCCTCAACCGCGCCGCCCTGCTCAGCGACCACCTCCATCTCGGCGCGGGCTCCCTCGGCCAACTCCTCGACCAGGCCGTCCATCACCTTGGAGCCCTCAAAGATGTCTGGGTACTCGAGCAGGTCGGTCTCGTTGGCGAGGACCTGTTGGATCCGCAGGCTCCACTGCTGATCCCAGGGGCGGGGAAGCCCCATCGCCTCATTCCAGGCGGGCAGCTGGATCGCGCGGGCGCGGGCATCGCGGCTCAGGGTCACCGCCAGCGCCTCGAGCACGATGCGCTGAATGTTGTTTTCTGGCTGGGCCTCGGTAAGTCCGAGGCTGTTGACCTGTACGCCGTAGCGAAAGCGCAGCATCTTCTCCTCGCTGACGCCGTAGCGCTCGCGACCGATCTGGTTCCAGAGCCGGCCCATCGCCCGTAGCTTTGCGATCTCTTCGACCAGGCGGATGCCGGCGTTGACAAAGAAGGAGATCCGTCCAAAGACCTTGGGGAAATCGGCCTCGGCGACCTGGCCGCGGGCTTTTACCTCATCGAGCACGGCGATCGCGGTCGAGAGCGCGTAGGCGATCTCTTGCACCGGCGTCGCGCCCGCCTCCTGCAGGTGATAGCTGCAGATATTGGTCGGGTTCCAGCTCGGCACCTCGCCGACGGTGAAGGCGACCATGTCGGCGATCAGCCGCATCGAGGGCTCGGGCGGGAAGGCGTAGGTTCCGCGCGAGAGGTACTCCTTGATGATGTCGTTTTGGGTCGTCCCGGTGAGCTCGGAGCGCTTCACTCCGTTCTCCTCGGCGACCGTGACGTAGAGGCCCAGCAACCAGGCCGCGGTTGCATTGATCGTCATCGAGGTGTTCATCTCCTCCAGGGGGATGCCGTCTAGGAGCTGGTGCATGTCGCCTTTGTGAGCGATTGAGACGCCGACCTTGCCAACCTCACCGCGGGCAAGGATGTGGTCTGGGTCATAACCCGTCTGGGTGGGGAGGTCAAAGGCGATCGAGAGCCCGGTCTGGCCCTTGGCCAGATTTCCCCGGTAGAGCTGATTGGAGCGCCGGGCATCGGAATGCCCGGCGTAGGTGCGCATCACCCAGGGACGGTCGGGCTCGCTCAGTCGGTAAGCGCTCATCGTTGCCAATGATATTTGGCTCGGCTCGAAATCCCCCGTTCATCGGCTCTCGGGCGCATCTTTTCCCCGCATCTGTGTTTAGGCTGCGGTGAGCGCGACGCGAACGGGCATCGATCCGATCCCCCCGCTGCCTCGGCGCCGCGCCAGAGCAAATTGATGAGAGCGCGAATCACAGCCGCCCTTTTTGCCGTGATCCTCGCGGCCTTGCTGATCGCCTCTGGGGCGACGGCGTCTTTGGTAGGTATCTATCGCAACGGGATGCAAACCAGCGCCGACCGTGCCCAGATGCTGAAGCTGACCGGGCGCAACTGCACCCGGGCGGGGTTCAAACAGGCATTGGTGATCACGATCGGCAAGCACACCAACCAGTGCGCGTTTCGCACCCCGGTGGTCGGCCGTGAGCTTGAAGTCTCTGCCAGCGAGGACCTCCTGAGCTCGACCCCGAAGGCCCTGCAGCGCCAGGTCTACCTTGGCCTGATCCTGAGGACCGGTGGGGGCGGTGGCTACCAGCTCGCCGTCTACCCGGCCCAACGCAAGGTCCAGCTGCGAAAGAACCTGCCAGGTGGCAAGGTCAAGTACCTGGCGATCACCAGGAATCAGAGCTCGGTGGCGGGAATCAACCGCAGCAATGCCTTGAGCCTGCAGGCGATCGATATCTCAAGCGGACCCGAACGGGGCCAGTGTCGCCTCTTTGCCTTCGCCGGTGGCAAACAGGTGGCAGAAGCAACCGACTCAAGCGCCGGCGAACTGCAGGGCGTCGCCTCGGGCGTCGCGTTCGGCTCGGGGGGCAACGCAACCGGCGCCAGCGCCAGCGTCGACAACCTCGTCGTCCGGGTTCCAAGCCCCTTCTGAGCTCGCTTCAGCCCGCCTTCAAAAGCGCTTCCTCCCGGGAGCGCCTACTTGGCTCCAAATACGCACTTGTGTTCCTTTTCAAGGGCGCTCAGCTCAATCGCTATCTGTTTGGAGGAGGCGTGTTTATGGGTGTGCAGCCAGTGCTTGTAGGCGCCCTCGCACTTGCTCGCACTCCACTTTGAGCTCCCCGCCCCGGCCGCGGCGCTGATCACCCCCAGGGAGAGGATGAGAACCGCCAACGTTGCCGCGAGCCTTGTCACCCTGCTTGCCATGGACCCTCCTGAGATCGAATCTGAAACTAGCCCCGTGGGCCCCGACAACGCTAGCGCGCCGAGCCCCAACCGGCGCGGCGGCGCCCGCGACTATTGCCTGGGGTGGGGTGGGGTGGCCCGGGCTTGGGCGTGCAGAGCCGCCGCGACGACGCGTGCGTAGTAGGCGGCGCCGGCGGGGGTGAGATGAATTCCGTCCCAAAACAGACCACTGCGGGTCCTGGCCGCTGTGCTCCAGTCGATCAGGGAAGTGTGTGGCCATTCCCTCGCCGCCTGGGCGAGCTCACCGTTTGACTCATTGACCCAGCTGACCGGGGCATGGTCATTGATCAAGAAGATATGGCCCGCCTCAGAGGTCGCGACCCGCAGGGCGTCCATTTCTTCGCTGTAGAGCGGCCCGTTGTTGCCGATCTGGATGATCAGATCGTTGGGATGGTGTCCGCCCGCCTTGAGCTGGCGGGCGAGGGCGATCACTTCGTCGACCTGGCGGCCGACTTTGGCGTTCATCGAAAAGCCCCTGCCGAGACGGGAGACGAGCTGATCCTTGGCGCCCACCATTACCGAATCGCCCCAGGCGATGATCCGCGGTGCCTTGGCGCTCATCTTTGCCTTCCGATCGCTCCCGCGGCGGGTGGGCTGGCTGGCTCTGACCCTGGCGAATTCGGCCGTGGAGGCCGCGGCGAGGCCTGGCTGCAGCTGGGGGCCGGCGCTGCTCACGATCCCGCTCCAGCCGATCACCGCGACGATCGCGAGAACGGAAACGAGGAGCGCCGGTCGGGCGATTCGGAGCCAGCCATCGGGCAGGGTCGCGGGTTTGGTCTTGCCGCGGAAGGGCAGCTCGACGAATCGATATGAGAGCTCGGCGAGGATCCCGACGACGATCAGCTGCAGCGCAATCAGCGCCCCCTTGGGCAGCGCGATCCCGATCACCGGGGTCAGCACAAGCACCGGCCAGTGCCAGAGATAGAAGCTGTAGCTCCGCAGCCCCAACCAGATCATCGGGCGGCCGGGCGAGCAGCCCTCCGAGCCGGGAGGCGGGATGGGCGAGGACCCCGATCAGGATCGAGGTGACGATCGCCAGCACCAGGTAGCCACCGTGATAGAGGGAGAGGTCATAGTCGTGGACCTGAAGGAAGCTGTAGAGGATGTAGGCGAGGGCGATCACCCCGGTGCAATCGAGCAGTGGCCCACTCCAGCGCCCGGGCGATCCACGTCGCAGGGCCCACGGGTTCCAGAGGAGCGCCAGGGCCACTCCGCCCAGCAGACCGACCGCGTGGGTGTCGGTGCCGTAATAGACCCGCGAGGCATCGGCACCCGGATGAAAGAGCACCCAGGCCAGCGCCACCGACCCGAGGGCGCCAGCGATGACGCCGAGGATCAGCCGTTTGCGGCCAAGCAGGGACATCCCAGCGGCGAAGACCAGCGGCCAAAAAAGGTAGAACTGCTCCTCGACCGAGAGGGACCAGAGGTGGCGAAACAGCGACGGCGTCTGGAACTGTTCGAAATAGGACTGGTGGCTATAGATGAAATGCCAGTTGGCGACGTAGAGGAGGGAGGCCAGGGCGTCGCCGCGCAGCTCGTTGATCCGGCTCGGCTCGACGATCGCCGCGACCACCATCGTCACCGCGATGAAGACGCCGACCGCGGGCAGCAGGCGCCGCGCCCGACGCCGCCAGAACTTGCCCACCTCGATGTGCCCACCGCGGCGGTACTCGCTGAGCAAAAGCGAGGTGATCAGGTAGCCGCTGATCACGAAGAAGACGTCGACGCCGAGGAAGCCGCCCGGCATCCAGCCGACGCTTGAGTGGTAGAAGAAGACCGCGAGCACGGCGATCGCTCGCAGCGCATCGATGCCCGGCATGTAGGGGAGGCGGTTGTCCTGCGGGCGGCTCATTTACGCCCTCAAGCCTTCGGCTCGCTCATCGCGGCTCCTTGAGTATCAGCTCTTTGCTGGGCGATCCAATGCATAATCTGCAGCGATGTCGACGACTACCGTAGAGCGGCCCCGCAGCGTCGGTCCCGGCTCCGGGCAGGAGGGGGGCTGGCGGGTGATTGTCCGAAACGACAGCCACAACACCTTCGATCACGTCGCCCAGACGCTGGCCGCCGTCCTCCCCGGCGTCAGTCTCGACCGTGGTCATCGGATTGCCGATGAGATTCATCACAGCGGTCAGGCGATTGTCTGGAGCGGCCCGCGCGAGCCGGCCGAGCACTACTGGGAACAGCTGGACTCGGCAGGGTTGACGATGGCGCCGCTTGAGCAGGGCTGAGCAGCGCCGCCTGAACTGCGAACAAGTTTGACCGTTGCGATGTCTGCTCAAAAGACAAATCCGCCTCAGCTGCCTCCTGCGCTCGCGGCATCGGGGGTCTTGATCGGCGCAGGGAAGGTGGCGCGGCGCTGGCGAAAATCGACGCGATCGAGCCTCCGCGCTGAGCACGGCGGGGCGGGCGAGGTCAAGGCTGATCGGTGCCGTGGCCGAGGCGTGGCGATCGGCAGCAACCATTCGTCCACCCTTGAGCCCCAATATTTGGTAAAAACGATAGATATCGGTGGACGATCGCAGAGAGGAGGCTTGGTTTAGGTGGATCGCACCCTGACCGTGGAGGTTGGCGCGTTTGGCCTCGGATCGCTTCGGGGCTCCTCGCGGCAGGAGGCCGCGAGTCTCGCCCGCTCGCTGATGCAGGCGATCCGCTACTACCTCTCCGAGCAGGATTCAGGTCGGGGGGGATTGGCCTATCCGAGCTTCCGCGAGGAAAATCCGGGCGGGCCCACGGTCGATGTCGAGGTTGATATCGATGAGGCGAGCTGGAATGCGTTCTCGGTGGAGGCCGCCCGGCAGGGAGTCTCCACCGATCAGCTTGCCCAGCACGCCGTCTTGTACTTCGCCGCGGACCGAGACCGCGGTCGCCTTGCCCAGCGGCTCGCCACAGAGTTGGAGAGCGATACCTAAGGGGCGACAACCGGAGCAGCGTCAAGCTCGACCAGGGCCGACTTGAGGGTCAGTCGGCCGCGGTGGTGGAGTCCGTGGATCGAGCTTTCGGTTTTACCGAGGACGCCGGCGATCTCGATCGGTGAGAGGCCAACTATGTGTCTCAGGATCAGGACTTCGCGTTGCTCCTCCGGCAGCTGATCCAGGGCCTCGCGTAGATCGCGGCCACGATCGTGGCTGATCTGGGCGCCGTCGTGATCGGTTACCCGGATATTTTCACTCGGAGTCATCCGCCGCCCGCGCAGGTGATCGAGGGCCACATTACGAGCTACACGCAGGATCCAGGCTGCAAATGGAACCTCGCGAGGCTCATACTTCCGAATCGCTCCGATCAGCTTGACGAAGACGTTCTGGGTGATGTCCTCTGCCTCATGATGATCTTGAACCAGGCTTCTGACGAAACGCAAGACATCGTCGGCATAGCGGGCATAGAGAAAGTGCAGAGCCTCCATGTCGCCATCTTGGGCGCGAGCGATTGCCGTCCTGACCAGCTGGCTGTCGCCACTCCCAGTTTGGGCATCCCTCTCACCGTCGGGTACGCCTCGCTCGCTATCGCTTCTGGTCAACGCTCCGCTCTTCCTCCCACGGATTTTGTTTAGTCAATATCCCCTGAATCAGGGATGCTCCGCAAAATGCGGAATCCCCGAATGCAAAATGATGCGCACTCGTGGTAGGAACACAAGGGCCATCTGCATTCGTGGCGGAAGCTTATTGACGGGCCCCGCAAAGTCAATGCCGTTGATGCGTCCATTTGTCAACCCGACATTGGTCCAGATTTGCCACCAACACTTTGGTAGTGGCGAATCGGAAGCGAGACATTGGGGCCTGACTTACAGGCTCAAACAGGTGTCTGGCGAGGATCGGATTCGGGTCTTGGAGCGTGTCGTGAACCTGGTCTTCAAGCGGCTGATCAAGACGGCCTCGGGGCGCCGATCCATCCACGTCGCCGAAGTGATCTTCTCGGGTCTCGGTCAAATCTGCTCTGGCTGACCCGGCCAGAGAGGTTGAGGGTGGAGGGACAACTGCGGTCCCCTCACGGCGGCGCGTCGGCCCTCGCCTCGGCACGGCGTTTGGGCAGAAGCCCTCGACCCCGGGCGCCGTTAGATCGATATGAGCGCGGAGCACCAACCCCAAAACGTGGCTCCCTATCGTGAGCTACGCGACGTCGCCCTGGGGGAGGGGGTCATCGTGCAAGCGTTCACGAACCTATACGGCTGCCGAATCGGTGCCCATACCCGGATCGGCACCTTTGTTGAGGTCCAGGCCGGAGCGATCATCGGAACGGCTTGTAAGGTCCAAAGCCACACCTTCATCTGCGAAGGAGTGAGGATCGGCGACCGTGTCTTCGTCGGACACGGGGTCACATTCATCAATGACAAATACCCCCGAGCAACCAACCCGGCCGGGCTTCCGCAGTCCGCCGAAGAGTGGGAGCTGCAGCGGAGCCTGATCGCAGACGACGTCTCGATCGGCTCTGGGGCCACGATCCTGGGAGGGATACGGGTAGGGGAGGGCGCCGTGATCGGGGCGGGCAGCGTTGTCACCAGAGACGTCTTACCGAAAGCGGTGGTGGTTGGAAATCCAGCCCGGGAGATTTCCAAGCCGGCGTCGGGGCGATCCATCCCGCTCCATCCACGGGCCGGGACCCCGCGTTAACTCATGGTGAGTTGAGGTCGGCTGGCTGCGTCGCAGCGCCGCGTCAATCACCGCAGCTTGGTCGAGCCAATCAGTAAAGGTAGATGCGGCCGTGCTCTATCAGGGCGCTTCTCAGCTCGGCAATCTCGGTTGAGTCCAGATCCCGCGCTCGGTGATCAAATCGCGGATGGGAATCGATCTGAGCTAGATGGCGCTCGGTGAAGGCATCGATGGTGGCAATCACCTTGGCTGGATTGCCAACGGCCAGTGACCCGGCTGCTATCTCACCCCGAACGATTGCGCCGGCACCGATGATTGTCCGATCACCGATCAGGGCCCCCGGTAAGACGATCGCGCCCGCACCTATGTAGCAGTGCTCTCCGATCGAGACGGGGCGGACCTCGGTGTAGCCGGTGAGGCGCTTGGTCGCCGCGTCGTGGGCGATGATCCGAACATCGTTGGCGATGATCGTGTGGGAGCCGATCTCCACCGCCCAGGCGAACTCGGGGTCGATCACGCTGCGCCCAGCGAGGCGGATCGGGGGGGATGCCCTCAGTCCCCGCTTGCGCAGGCCCGCCAGTGTCTGTTCTCCGCGCAGGCGCGCGAGCAGGCGCCTTCGCAGGCTGCTTGCTTCCACCCCGCGGGGATCGAGGTTCAAGGAGGCATTTGAGCGAAGCGGGGGAGCGCTGATCGCGGCGGGGTGGGCGGGAGGTCCATCGCCTGATCGGGTCGCGGGCAGCGGCGGATTCATCCTCAGGACGGACTCGGCGCAGACCGGGGGAGGGTGAAGGCAGGATCCCTGCTGGTTTTGAGATCAGCGGCGCCCACCGGGCATGGGCTGCCGCCGGCCCTCATCGAGATTTCGGAGGCTTCGATGATTCTCACAATCTCCAGACCGAGGCGGGCATTTGAACGCGGCTCGGTCCCGGTCAAGATCGAACTGGCGAAATCGGCGAGCTCAAGGCTGAGCGGCTCGCGCGCCTCGATCCGAGGGGCGACCATGTCTCCGGCTCGATAGGTGAGGCGGTACTCCCCGAAGGTGGCTGGTGTTGCGATGTCAAGGCCGCGGTCATACACGCGGATCGCCTCATCGGCGGAGGTGTCCTCATACTGAACCATTCGCTTACTGCCAACGACAATCATTTGGCGTACCTTGCGGGGGGCCAACCAGGAGATTTGAACGTTGGCCGCCGCGCCGCTGGCAAAGGTCAGGGTGAGAAATGCCGTCTCCGCGACGTCATCGTCAAAGACGCTTCGACCGGTGGCTGAGACTTCGACAACCGGTTGATCGAGCCAGTAGAGCAGGATCGAGAGATCGTGGGGTGCGAGGTCACAGATCACACCATCACGCTGATACATGCCGAGATTCATCCGCGAAGAGGTGACGAAGTAGGTCTCACCAATGACGTCTTCTTGGATCAGCTCGCGAACCTTATTGACGGGAGGGCTGTAGAGAAACGTGTGGCCTGGCATCAGTACCAAACCGAGCTCCTCGCTCATGCAGACCAACTCGGCGGCCTCATCGCTGCGGCGTGCCAGCGGCTTCTCGACCAAAACGTGCTTGCCGGCTTCAAGCGCCTTTGAAACGAGCTCAACGTGGGTGACCGGTGGGGTGGCGATCAGCACTGCTTCAACCTGAGGGTCGGCCAGGATCTGATCGAAGTCCGCGACAACGCGGTGACCGGGGTAGCGACCGAGAAACTGGGCCGCGCGACTCTCGCTGAGCTCACAAAGTGCGAGAAGGTCGAACTCTGGGCGCCCCATCAGGTTGCGCAGAAGGTTGGGTCCCCAGTAGCCGTAGCCGACCACGGCGGCCCCGATGCGAGCCGGAACCATGCCCATCAGGCGACCCCTCGACGGCTCAAAACGACGCCGATCGTCTTTACAAGAATCCCGAGATCGAGGCGCAGCGAGCGGGTTTCGACGTACTCGACATCGAGCGCGATCATCTCCGCATAGCTCTTCTCATTTCGACCGCTGACCTGCCAAAGGCCGGTTATTCCGGGCTTCACCTCGAAGCGGCGATACGAGCTCGCAGAGTAGTGCTCGAGCTCATAGGGAACGACCGGGCGCGGGCCGACGAGGGACATCTCGCCACGTAGAACGTTCCAAAGTTGGGGAAGCTCATCAAGGCTCAACTTGCGCAGAAAGCGGCCGACCCGGGTAACCCGATCATCGACCGTTAGCTTGAACAGACTTTGGTCACCGTCTGAGATGCGCTCGCCGGCTCCGCTTACGAGTTGGGCGATGTATTCGCGGTGCGGAGTTGGATCGGCACCGGAGCACATGGTTCTGAACTTATTGACCATAAAGTCGACCTCTTTGAGGCCGATGCGACGCTGTCGAAAAATTGCGGGCCCGTCCGAATCGACCCGAATTGCCGCGACGATCAAAAGCAGCAGCGGCGAGGCCACAACGAGCGCCAGCGATGCCCCCGCGATATCCACCGCTCGGCGGATGAAGCGGGTCAGGAGGGTGTCATCCGCAAATCGGCGGCGATCGCTGAGATATTGGAGATGCTCAGCCTCCACGGGCTGCTCCGGCGCCTGGATCGAACTCCTGCACCGCCGCAGCGATGCGCGCTATCTCCTCATCGGTGTGAAAGGGACTGATCGGCAGCGAGCAGCAGCGTTTCGCATGGCGCTCGGCGATGGGAAGATCACCGGCGCCGATCCCGAGCCCAGCGTAGGCCTCAGAGAGGTGGATTGGAACCGGATAGTGAACGCCGCTCGCCACACCGTGACGCTGAAGATGCCCGCGCAGCAGGTCGCGTGAATCGCTGCAGATCACGTACTGATGAAAGACGTGGTCCTGATCGGCCCGGGGCGGCGCCGGCAGATCGACCGGAGCCCCGTCCAGAAGCGCCGAGAGAAGCTCGGCAATCGAGCGTCGGCGAGCGTTCCATTGATCCAGGTGGCGAAGCTTGACCCTCAGGATCGTCGCCTGCAGCGCATCAAGGCGCGCCGTCGTACCCGGCAGGCGATGGTGGTAGCGGGGTCTCTCTCCGTGGGCGCGGACCAAGCGGAGATGATCGGCAAGGGCGGCGTTATCTGTGACCACAGCTCCGCCATCTCCCCAGCCGCCGAGGTTCTTTGAGGGGTAGAAACTAAAACAGCCTGCATCACCGATCGACCCGACCCGCCGGCCGCGATAGAGCGCCCCATGTGCCTGGCAGGCATCCTCGACCAGCTTCACTCCCCGCCTGCGGGTGAGCGCTCCGATCGGCTCGAGGTCGGCGGTTTGACCGTAGAGGTGAACGGCAATCACGCAGCGGGTGTTTGCAGTGAGGTGATCGGCGACCTCCTGCTCGGTGATCGTGTTGGTGATCGGATCGGCGTCGATCAAGCAGGGGGTGGCACCGGCGAGCGTGATCGCCTCTGCGGTCGCGATAAAGGAGTTGGTGGGAGCAATGACCTCATCCCCCTCTCTGATCCCGAGGCCGCGAAGGACAAGGGCAAGCGCCTCGGTCCCCGATGACACTCCGACCGCGTGCTCGGCACCGCAGTAGGCGGCAAACTCAGACTCAAAGGCCTCCAGCTCCTGACCGGCGGTGAAGGCACCCGCTGTGGCGAGATCACCAACCGCCGCCATCAGGGTCTCAAACAGCTTCGGGTCGGCGCGGTCGAGCCGGGTCAGTGGAATCGGCACCCGGGTGCGGTGCTCTTCGCCGATGGCAGCCATCTGAGAGCTAACGGGAGCTGGGCCTGGATCCTTTCGAGAGTTGTTGTTTGAACCAAGGCAACCGAGGCGAAGGCGCGACGGGCGCGTCGATGGTCGCTGAGCTAGGCGAGTGCCGAGGCGGTGGGGCTGGGCGCTCCGAGTGTGGACTCGACGACGTCGGCAAGACCGGCCAGGTCCTCCGCACCCGCAGCCTGCAGGCGGTATACGGGCACCGTGACCAGCAACTCCTGGAGGAGATCGGATCGCGAAAGGGCGCGGACCGGGTCTCGATTCAGCGAGAGCATGTGTGGCAAGAGCCGCCCGCCGCCCGCCGGTTCCCTGATCGCCCGAGTCTGTGACGCTTTGCGGCGATCGAGCACAAAGAGCCGGGTGATCGGCTGCGGCTCACCCCCTGCCCGTCGCACCCGTAGCCATTGCATCCCGTCATCGGGGAGCAGACCAAGTGAGTCGCCCATCTGATCGATGGCTCGACATTGCCCCGGCGGCAGCGTCATCAGGGGAGGGCCTGGGTGTGCGAGGATTTTTCCCTCAGACTGACTCAGGGCCAAGACATCGTCGGCGAAGAGTGAACGGCCGCGTCGCACGAGCTCAGCGGCCAGGGCTGACTTTCCTCCGCCGGGCGCAGCGACGAAGGCAACCAGTCCTTGGGGTGTGCAGATCGCACTTGCGTGAAGCGCCTCAAAGCCGCGAATCAGACTGGTGCACTGAAGGGCGGTATCGAAAAGAAAACGCTGCCAGCTGAGGCTTTGCGGATCGGTCGGCGCGCAGAGCAGCTCTCCTCGACCCTGATCGAGATGAAAGGTCGCGCTGCGCCCGAAGGTGAGCAGGTGATCGCCGGCCTGACCTCGCTCGCAGCTGACGTGGCGATCGTTGGGAAAAGTTGTTTGCCAAACGGGGGCTCCGACCCCGAGGCTCCACTGACCGACCACCTCGCTGGGCGCGGCTAGACGAAGCCTCACGTCGGGATCGCTCGTGCTCGGTGCAGAGCTCGCCACCGGAACCTCAAACGCGGATCTGACGCTGAGGCCGTAGGCGGAGAACGAATGTGGTCTCACGCCCGATCAAACGGGTTCACCATTTCACTTCTTGTGCAGAGCGCCTCGCTGCGATGCTCGCAGTCGCTTTTGGCGCGCCCGGCCGGACTCGCTCGGCGATTCGCTCACCTATTCGATCCGCGGCACGCTCGCTGCCCTGCAACAGCGGGCCCGACACCGGCGCCAGGGGGAGGGGTCTGCGGGTTGTCTTCGGTGGCCAGATCGCGGCTCCCAACCGCGCGCCGGCTCCCTGCGCGCCGATCTCGAGAACCCGCCAACTGCTTTGACCATAGGGTGGGCACCCACACGAGGAGCATCCCGATGCGCTACATCTTGCTGATCTATCAGAACACCGAAGCCTGGAACGGCCTCCCCCAGGAGGATAAGGACGTCTTGATGCACGCAGCCGGTGAGATCGTCGAGGAGCTCTCGGGGAGTGGGGAGTGGGTCAGCGGCGAGGGTCTGGCCGACGCTTCACAGGCACGCTCGACACGCGTTCGCGACGGCGTCATCACCGTCACCGACGGCCCGTTCCTGGAGGCCAAGGAGGCACTGGCCGGCTACTGCATGATCGACGTTGCCACCCCGCAGCGCGCCGAGGAGATCGCCGCGCGCTGGCCAGACGCCCAGCACTGGGGTGTGGAGATCCGCGCGCTGATCAACGGCGGCGGTGAGGAGGACTGAGCGATGCTGACCCTCTACGAGCATCCCTTCGCGCTTTACTGCCAGAAGGTTCTGGTCGCGCTCAACGAGCAGGGCGTCGCCTATGACGTTTTGCAGGAGCAGCGCGATTTTGACCGCGCCGAGTTGGCCGAGCTCTGGCCGCCGGCCTCGATCCCGGTCCTGCGCGACGGCGACCAGGTGATCGGTGAGACCTCGATCATCATCGAGCACGTCGCCGGCGCGGGGCTGGTGCCAACGCTTGAGGCCCGCAAGTGGGACCGCCTCTGTGACCAATACATCTCCGACGCGGTTCAAGCGATCGTCCTTGACACGATCGAGGAGCGCTTTGACGAGCGCGCCCTCGCCCAGGCGAGGGGCCGGCTCGAGATGGCCTATGGGATGCTCGAGGCGCAGCTCACCAAGCACCCCTTCCTCGCCGGAGAGACCTTCACGATCGCCGAGTGCGCCGCCGCGCCGGGCCTCTTCTACGCCCTGGCGATCCACCCGTGGGATGAGGGTACCCACCCGCAGCTGACGCGCTATTACCGCGCCTTGGCGAAGCGGCCCTCCTTTGCCAAGGTGATTGTGGACGCACGGCCCTACCGGAACCTGTTTCCGCTGCCCTGGCCGGCCGACTTCGACCGCTACCACTAAAACGCTTCGGGGACGGGCGCGCTCGGGGCCAGGGGTGCTCGCTCCAGCTTCACCTTGCCTGCGAGGCGGCTGGGGTCCCCGCAGCCAGGATCGGGCGATAACGCCATAGCTCGCTGACCCTGATCGGATCGCTTGGGCGGGCGGCGTTTTGGTGCAAGAACTTCCGAACCTGTGGAGTTGTTTGAGGCGATGAACTGGAGCTATACGGCCTATGGTCTGGCGCTGCATTCAACCTTTCGGCTCCCCGGTATGCAGGAGGCTCCCGGGCGCGGTCTCCCCTCACTTGCGCTTCACCTCAAAGCCCCTGAGGAGCTGGCGCCCTACTGGCCGATGACCGCTGGGCCGCCGAGTTGGAGTGGTCGTATGGGAGATGGCAGGCGGCTGGCGATCACCCGGGGCAGGGATGGCGATCTCCTCTTCACCCATGGTCTCGATGATCGGTTTCGGCTCAACCCCTCCGAGGGCGTTCTCTGGTGCGCCCCCCGCGATATCGATCGGCTCGATTGGCGCAGGGTGCTGATCAATCGCGTCCTTCCCAATGCAAGCATCGCCTATGGGCGCGAGGCGCTTCACGCCAGCGCCGTGGAGACCGGAGTTGGGGTGGTTGGGATTGCCGCACCGAGCGGCGCTGGAAAGTCGAGCCTCGCCGGGGAGTTGGTGCGGCGCGGCTGGCCCTTATTTGGCGATGACGTGCTGGTCCTCGATCGCGGGCCCGAGGGGGATCTTGGCCCAGCCCGCCGGGCCTCACATGAACCTTCCCCTCGACCAGCCCGCAACGCATGAGGTTGGGGTGACGCTCGGGATTCTTGGAGACGAGCGCTGGATCGCGGCTTCAATGGCAAGTTCGAAGCCGCGCGAGATCTCAGCGATCGTCCTTTTGGAGCGCGGCGCTGGAGTGGATCTTGAGGTTGAGGTTCTGCCCCGCTCCCCGCTGGGGATCGCTCCCTTCATGATCGGTCTCCCCGAGGGCAACGGGCGCGACGCAAGCCGCTTTGCGCTCTACGCTGATCTGGTCGAGTCTGCGCGGCTGCTGCGCTTAAGCGCTGGTCTGGATCACCCCCCTGCGGCCCTTGCCGAGTGCCTTGAAGCAGCATTTGAGCTGAGCTCTGACCCCCTCGCGGCGGGCGCCCGGTGATCGAGCGCACCCAGCGGCCCTCGCGTCGGGCACAGGAGGATCGATCTGAGCGGTCCCTGGCGCTGGTTTCCCCTAGCGCGGCCCCGCCGCTCCCTGGGGCCGCCCTCTCCCATCCCGGGTCAAGCCCTCAGCCCAGGCAACCCGTGGAGGGCGTGAAGGCCGCCGCGCTCAGCCTCAGGAAGGTGAGCAAGCGCTGGCCCGGGAGCGCCGCGTCGGTGCTTGAGGAGATCAGCCTCAACCTCGATCTCGGCAGCGCGACCTGGATCGGCGGACGCAACGGGGCCGGGAAGACCACGCTGCTGCGGATCGCCGCCGGACTTATCGATCCCGACCGTGGCCGGGCCGAGGTCTGGGGCTTTTCGGCGCGCGGGAATCGCAGCCGCTACCAGAGGCTGGTCTCCTTCCTGCCCGCCGGGGACCGCGGTCTCTACGCTCGCCTCACGGTTCGCCATCAACTCGAATTCTGGGCTCGGATTGCGATGATTTCCCCCTCCGGGCTCGGGGACAAGGTTGAGGGGGCGATCGACTCCTTTGAGTTGGGCGAGCTGGCCGCTCGTCGGGTCGACCGGATCTCGATGGGTCAGCGCCAGCGCCTGCGAATCGCGATGACATTCCTCAGCGAACCGGAGGTCGTCTTGGTCGATGAGCCGCTGACCAGCCTCGACGCAGAGGGTGCCGCGATCCTCGGCCGCGAGATCAAGAAACTGATCGCGCGCGATGGGGCGCTCCTTTGGTGCTCGCCAAGCCGCGAGCATTTCGCCGAGCCGTTTGATCGGTGCTGGATTCTTGAGCAGGGAAGGCTGCAGCGCGCGTGAGCGAAATCGGTTGCAGCTGGCGCGCCTTTGTTGCCGTCATGCGGCGCGACCTACACGTCTATCTCTCCTACCGAACGCGGGTCCTCAGTCAGGCGCTGACATCGCTTTTCAGCCTCACCCTCTTTTACTACGTCTCGCGCCTAGTGCACGTCAGCGGCTTCGCTTCGCCACAGAGCTATTTCGGTTTCGTCGTGGTTGGCATCGCCCTGATCAGCGTTCTTTATTCATGCTTTTCGGTCGCTGAAATGGTCAGGCAGGAGCTGGTTGCGGGGACTTTCGAACGCCTCCTGCTCTCCCCCTTCGGCGCGATTCGCAGCGTCATCGCGATGGCGCTCTTCCCGCTTCTCTACGGCCTCGTGCTTGCCGCGATCACGCTCGGCATCGGTTGCGCGGTGTTCGGCCTGCAGCTGCACTGGGCGACGGTTCCGCTCAGCGTTCCGACGATGGCCTTGGCGCTGCTTGCCTTCTTACCGTTCGGGTTGCTCTTCGCCGCGCTCACGGTTGCCACCAAACAGGGCAATGTTGGGACGAGCTGGGTGATCGCCTTGATCTCGATCGTCGGCGGCCTCTATTTCCCGATCTCGCTGCTGCCCGGGTGGGCGCAGACCGCGGCCAAGCTGCAACCGTTCACCCCGGCGACCGAGGTCCTTCGCCATCTGCTCGTCGGCACCCCGCTTCCTACCTCGATCGGGGTCGCGGTGGCGAAGCTGGTGGCGTTTTCGGCGGTCCTCCTGCCGGCTTCGGTGTTCGCGCTCTCGCGGGCGATTCGCCTCGGTCAACGTCGCGGCACGATCGTTGAGTACTGAACGGTCACGGGGGTGAATCAACGATGAGCCCGGTCCCAACTCCCGCCGCCGCAGCTTTACTGAAGGCACGACTGAGGGTCCCCCAGCACGTCGTCTACCGCGCCTTTCCAACCGAGACCGTGGTCCTCAACCTGCAGACCGGCAGGTACCACGGGCTGAACCCCACGGCGGGCGCGATGCTGGAAGCTCTGCAGCGCGCCGGCAGCATAGATCGCGCCGCCGCGATCGCGGCACGGGAGTACGGGCAGACGCGGGCCGACGTCGAGCGAGACATCTGCGATCTCTGCGGGGTGTTTCTCGAGCGGGGACTGATCGAGATCGAGGAGGCTTGATTTGGCTCGGCTTGGCGCCAACGCAACCCAGGGGCTACCGCGACAGCGCTCGATCAGCTCCGCTTGGCGGGGCTCGGTCGCTTTTGGGGGATGGGCGTATCGGCGCCTCCGCCTTACCGCTGAGATCATCGGCGCCAACCGGCGGGCACGGCGTGAGCTCGCCCGGGCGCCGATCCGCGCCGCCGTCGCCCGTTTGCGCCCCGACGGGCTCCGGGCCCCGGAACCGGCGACGGCCTCACTTGCCGAGGCGCATCGACTCGCCGCCGCTGTCGTCAGGCTGCTCGCCGTTTTGCCCGGCGACACCCGCTGCCTGCGGCGTTCGCTGGTGCTCTTGCAGCTGCTTGGCAGGCGGGGAATCCAAGGAAAGCTCGTGATCGCGGTCCGCCCCGAGCCCGAGTTCTTGGCCCATGCCTGGGTTGAGTCTCACGGTCAACCGCTGCTCTCGCCCGCCGGGGGTTCCTTTGCCCGTCTCGTTGAGCTCTAGGTGAACTCGAAGAGCACCTACGCCGATCGGCTGGGAACGCTGCCAAGTCCGCGCCACCCCGAGGAACGCCGGGAGCGCCAAGACGGCATCGAGGCCACCGTCTTCGGGCTCGACGTGCGGGCGAATCGAAGGTTGCCGTTCTTGCAAGGCGCGGCGGCGAAGCCGACCGGCAGGCTGCTGCGAGCATCGGTGAGCAACGAGCCGGCGCCGACCCGCTGGCCGGCAGGCGCAGAGGTGATCTGCGATCAGCGCCGAGCCGACGGAGGCGTCGCATTGAGAATCGAATCGAGCACGGCCGGATTTCGAATCTGGGCCGCGGGTCGGGGAGAAAACGTGATCTCAAGCGACGGTTCGCGCCTGCGCGCGGCCGCCCGCAGCGAGGAATTGCTCGCCTGGCAGCGGCTCCTAGTCGCCCAGGTCCTGCCCTTTGTCGCCGTGCTTCGGGGTCTTGAGGTCCTGCACGCAAGCGCGGTCGTGCTCGAGCGCGGCGCGATCGCCCTCCTCGGGCATTCGGGTTCGGGCAAGACCTCCCTCGCCCTGGCGCTCTGCCGCGGGGGCGCGGGCTTCCTCACCGATGACGTTCTCTCCGTGGAGCCGCTGGGCGGTTCGCCGATCGCACACGGCGGCGCGCCGGTGGCGGCGATCGATTGCGCCGAGATTGATCGCCTGAGGCGCTCCGGGTACGTCCTCGGGGAGGAGATCTTGAGCGCAGATCGCAGGGAGCAGGTCGCGCCAATCACGCCGGTCGCGGTACCGGTGCCGCTGCGCGCGCTGTTTTTTCTCGATCGCCAGCCCGCCGGACCGAGCCAGCCGCGCTTTCAGCCGCTGAGTCAAGCAACCGCGCTGATCGCCTCAACCTTCAACATGATCCTCACCGGTGCGGATCGCCAGCAGCGCCTTCTCGATGTCTGCGCGCTTCTCGCCGAGCTCCGAGCCGAGCGGGTCAGCTTCGGCCCGGGCGTTGATCCCACCGAGCTCGCCGCCGCGCTCAGGCGGCGATTGGCCAGCCGCGCGTGAACCGCTGGCTGCTCGGCAGCTTTGACCCCAGCGATCGAGGGGATTGCTCGCGATTTGGCGCCGCGCTGGCGCCGAATGCCACTACGGAGCTCAATTTCGCGCCGCTTCGCCTCGCCTGCAGCGGTCCCCGACCACGCGCTCAGGATCCTCTCTGCCTGCTCGATGGACACCTCGACAACGCCGCTCAGATTCGCCACCAATTGGGTCGAGGGGCTGCAGCGGAGGAGGAGCTCCTCGGCGCCGGCTATCGGCGCTGGGGGCGCGGGCTTCTCGAGCGCCTGCGCGGCGATTTCGCCCTGATCCTCTGGGACCCCGCCCGCGGTGAGGGGTTGATCGCGCGCGATCAACTCGGGGTGCGGCCGCTCTTTTTGTACGAGTTTGCTGGAGGCCTTCATTTCGCCAGCGAGATCCGCGATCTCTTGGCGCTCCTACCGAGCCGCCCGCCGCCCGATCCGACCGGCGTTTCGCACTGGATCGCGCTCAGCACCCGGCCGGGGAACGAGTCCCTGTATGCGGGAATCAGCCGCCTCGGGCCGGGTGAGGTCGTCCTCTTTGACCGGCACCGCTACCGCCTGCAGACCTACTGGACCCCGCGCTTTGAGCAGCAGGCCGAGCCGCCCCCAGCCGAGCTCGCCGCAGGGATCCGGGGCGCGCTTCAGACATCGGTGCGGCGGCGGCTTGCCTCGCCGGGGCCCGCCGGGGTCCTGCTCAGCGGCGGATTGGACTCAGCTTCCGTGGCGGCACTCGCTGCCCCGCTGGCAAAAGGCGAGCTCTATGCCTGCTCTGGCACCTTCCCCGATCATCCCGCCGCAGATGAGTCAGAGCTGATCGCGCGGCTGACTCGCGATTTGGCGCTTTCTGCGATCGGGGTTGAGGTCCGTGCCGGGGGGTTGCTTGCCAGCGCCCTTCAGTACCTGCAGGCATGGCAGATGCCGCTGCTTGGCTGGGGTGACTTCTGGACCCTCCCCCTGATGCGGATCGCCGCAGCTCGGGGAGTGAGGACGCTTTTGGGAGGCGACGGAGGCGATGAGCTCTTTGCTCCGCGCGGCTACCTGCTTGCAGATCGCCTCCGCCAGGGACGCCCCGATCACGCCCTCGCCCTCGCCCATCAGCTGCCGGGGGGCGGGGCGGGAATTCCCCGCCGCGAGCTGGCCAGCACGCTCGCAACCCTTGCCCTTGGCGGTGCGCTTCCCTATCGCCTGCAAAAGCTCGGGCAACGAGCGCTTCCCCGCCGCCAGGCTCCGGCCTGGCTGCGCCGCGCCGCGCGGCGAGATCTGGCCGGCTCTGAGGATTCCCACGCCTGGAAGCGCCTTGACGGACCGCTTTGGTGGGCTCATAGCGCAGATGCGCTCAGTCGCGGGATCGATCGAGCCGGAGTCTTCGAACACCAGCGTCGCAGGTCCGCTTCGGCCGGCCTCAGCACCCGCCACCCTCTGTTTGACCTCGATCTGGTCGAACTGGCGCTGCGGGCACCCCCGCAGGCGAGCCTCGATTGCCGCTTCGGGCGTCCCCTGCTGCGGGCGAGCATGGCCGGATTGCTCCCCGACGCGGTGCGCCTGCGCCGCGATAAGGCATGGTTTCACTCGCTGATCGTCGATTGCCTAAACCGATCAGACCGCGCGCTGATCCGCTCGATCCTGATGAGTCCGCGGGCTGAGCTGGGGGCCTACGTCGATCTCGGCGAGATGCGCGCCGCCCTCTTTGACAGCGATCAGGCCCTGCGCCGCAATCCCTTTCAGTGGATGTGGCAGGTTTGGAGGCTGCTGACCGCGGAGCTCTGGCTGCGAAGCCAGAATTCCTCGCTCGGCGAACTGGGGTTAAACCCGCCTCCAAGCAAGGCCCAGATCGGCACCCACTGAGGACCCGAACCCTACTTTTTTCCTCCTTGAAACCGCGATCCAGAGTCTATGCTTGCTGCCCAAGGCTCGCCACCGCAATTGTCAGCAATGGTTGCCTGGCGCCGTCAGGTGTCTGCTCAGAAAATAAGGAGTGCCGCAGATGACTGAGAACAACCACACCGTTGAGAGTAAGGGCCCCGCGGCCTATGAAGTCCCGGCGGTGATCGACTACGGTGACCTGCAGGAGCTGACCGCTGCCTGTCTCGGTGGCAGCGGCGGGGATGCCGGCTACCCCGGTCACATCGGCGGCTACAGCGTCGGTTTGAGCAATCCCGCGGCGCAGTGTCATTCCGGTTAGCCGGCTCCACACTCCCTGGTTTCTAGATTGCGGGGCGCGGCGCGGCCGAAGGGCACGACTTAGAGCAGGGCTGCGCCTGGAATTTGTTTCACCCGGTTGCGCTGCAAACGCATAGAGCGCTGGGGTAATTCACTGCGATTTGGTTTGCTCGGGAGCTGGGCAGACGATCAGAAGTCTGGGGGCGAGAGTCGCGTTTGTAGGTTGTGTCAGTAGCGACCCAGACCGAGCCCCAGACCGATGGCGGGGGAGCCTGGGGTGAGGGGGTCCAGGTCGCCCTGCTCAGCTCCCAGCCAGATCAGCTCGGGATCGCCTCATTGCTTGAATCGGTCGGCTTGGGGATCGAGCGCTTTGAAGAGCTTGGAGGCGCTCGGTGAGCAAGCGCCAGGGGCCTCGCTGGTCTTGCTTTGCATCGAGGGGGCTCTCTCAAGCGCGGTCGCTGAGCGTCTCGGGCCGCTTCGGCGGGAAATCGGTCCGCTCCCGATTGTGATCGTCTGCTCCCAGATCCGCCCCGGGGAGCTGCGCGCGGCAATCGCCGCCGGGGCGAGGGGGGTGGTACTTGAGGGGGATCTGGAGCTGCGCGCTGGTGCCCTGCCTGAGCGCGGCGCTGGCCGGTCAGATCTGCGGACCCGCCCAGCACTCACGACAGATCGAACCGGCGGCCCTTTCCTCCCGCGAGAAGCAGATTCTCGGACTCGTCGTGATGGGCTACATGAACAGCCAGATCGCAGAGCAGCTGTTTCTCGCCGAAAGTACGGTAAAGAGCCACCTCTCCTCGGCCTTTGCCAAGCTCGACGTGCGCTCCCGCCATGACGCTGTCGAGTTCATCCTCGATGCCGAGCGCGGCCTCGGCCTCGGGATCCTTGCCCTCGGGGGAGACCCGCTGCCAGCTGCCACCAGCACCGCATCACGGATTGAGCGGTCGCTAGGCGTGGCCACCCTACTCGTAGCCTCAACCGGCGGGCACCTGAAGGAGCTTCACTATCTGCACCGACGACTCTCACACGTCGCCGCGACCATTTCGCTGGGTGACTTTCGATACTCCCCAGAGTCGATCGTTACTCGATCAAGAGTCAGTTGACTTTGTCCCTTCGTCGACAGCCGCGATTAGGTCAACGTGATGCGAAATGTATCCGCGGCGCGGCGGATACTGAGTGACCCCGAGGTCGATACCGTGGTCAGCACCGGAGCGGCAGTTGCCCTCCCTTTCATGACGCTGGCGCGCGCTAAGCAGATTGTTTTGTCACTACATTGAGAGCTCGACCCGCGCCGACGGACCCTCAATCACCGGGCGAATGTTGAGCAGGGTTCCGGGGATCAACCTCTATGCCCAGTATCCGGGCTGGGCCGGAGCGGTTGGTGCTACCGCGGCTCGGTGTTTGATTCCTTTCAGCCCGCCGGCTCACCCCGAGCCAGCTCGGGGCTTCGCAAGGTCGTGGTCACCTTGGGCACCTGTCATCACGGGTTCTCGCGGCTGATCGACGCCTGCTAGAGATATTGCCGCCCGAGGTGGAGGTGCTCTGGCAGACGGGCAACACCGATACCGCGGCCTCGGGATCTCAGCGCACTACGAGATCCCCGAACGGGATCTGAAAGCAGGCGATGCGCGAGGCAGACGTGGTCATCTCCCACGCCGGAGCCGGAACGGCGATCGCCGCCCTGGAGCTCGGAAAGTGCCCACTGATCGCTCCCGCCGGGTGGCCATGGGGCGAGCAGATCGATGATCACCAGATCCAGATTGCCCGAGAGCTCGATGATCGCGGCCTCGCGATCTCAGTCGAAGCCGACCAGCTCAGCTACGAGGACTCCTCATGCGGCGCAAAGGGGGCAGTCACGACGCGCCTTCAGACCCCCTGCTTTGCGATGTCGGGTGATGGGGCGGCCGGCTGCTCAGAGAGCTTGGGCCGCAAGCAGTGCGTAGAGTGCCGCGGCGGAGCGCTCCGCGTTGAAGTCGGCTGATAACCTTCTCCCTGCCGCCAGCTCCCAATCGGCGACGCAGCGAGCGATCGGCCGAAGAGGCGCTGCAGCGCCTCGCGCGAGCTGACCGGCCCGGCCGGGGGCGATCAGCAGACCGCTCGCGGCCGTCTTCGATCAGCTCGGGATGCCGGTGATCCTGGTGCTGATTACCGCAAGCCTCATCGCCATCGCCTCCATCAGCACCACCGGGATGCCCTCGGCAAAGCTCGGCAGGCAAAAGATCGAGGCGCCTTGCATAAGAGCCCATGAATCTCCTCCTGGCCGACGGCGCCGGGGAACGTGACCTGCGCGGCGATCCCCAAGCCTCGGCCAAACGTTCAAGCACCGGCCGCGTCCTGACCATCTCCGGCGAGCGTCAGCTCACCGGCGTCCGTGCTCGGTCAGCTGCGCGACGGCCTGCAGCAGAACCGCCTGGCCCTTCTCAGGCACCAGACGACCGATGCAAGAGGATCTCGGGGATCGCGCTGGGGACGGCTCCGATTTCCGAAGCGGGGTGAATTGCTCGATCGGGATACCAACGTGGATGACATGAAGCTTATCCCATAGCTCTGGGTCGCTCAGCGCCATCAGCTGGCTGCGTGCAAAATCGCTGATGCACACGACGAAGCGGGCGTAGCTGCATCTTCTCGGCCAAGCGAAGTGGCGGACTTCGAAGAACTCGGTGGGTCCATGCATCGTGAAGCTCCACGACCAGGGATGATCAGGTTCGAGCGCAGAGCCGATATGAGCAGCCAGCAGGGCGACATCTGCGGCCGCATTGGCGAGGTGGACATGGATGTGGCGCAGGCCACGTCGGCGGCACTCGATCCCAGAGCATGACCGACTCGACGAAGTAAAAGACCTGCCAGAGACGCCCGCGCAGGCCCGCTGGGGCTAGTCGCAGCGCGAAGAGCAGGGTCGAGAGATACGCCGATGGGGCTCTGAGCAGCGAGCCTTGAGGTGTGCGCCAAGCAGCCGCCCCAGCGGGGAGGAAGGATCGTCAAGGTGCTCTGAAATGCACGCGATCGGCATCGGCGAGCAGATGATCGGAGTCGGCACGGCGGATTGAGAAGGTGGTGATCTCTGCGCCGAGACGGCGCAGGGCATCGACCTCCCTGAGGACGAAGGTGTGCGAGATCGCTGGGTACAGGGAGCAGAGGTAGGCGATCTTCAGCGGCGGGGTCTGAGCGTCAGCCGCGTCGCTCGCGGGACGCCGACTCGAGCGGACGCTCGGCGATTGAGGTCAGCGCTCATTGCCTCGATGCCAGACTCTGCAGGCGCCTCGCGCTCGGTCCTTGCCCAGGATGGTCGGTCCGCGCCCGCTCAGCAGTCGAACGTAGAGGGCAACCTTGTGCGATCAGCGCGGGCGCGACAAGGCAGGGCCCGGTAGACCTGAGCGGGCGCGCGCACCAGTCGAGGCCGCCAGCACGAATGCGCATCTGGGCGGCGAGCGGTTAGGCAGCAGGACCACCAGGCGCTTGGAGCCCAGGAGCAGACCGCCGAGCAGCGAACAGGCTGCCTGCGGCGAGCAGCGATTGAGGCGGGACCAGGCACTCCAGGCCGGCGTGCATGCGGACGAGGTCGCGCTCGAGCAACCCCCGAAGCACGAGCCGCGGGCTCCAGTGGCGGATCAGCTGCAAGCTTTCCCTGCTCCCAGCGCGCCTGCTGAGTCGGAGCTTCCCCGCAAAGAGGTCGGCATCGCCGAGCTGACCGAGGCGTCGGCGACGAACTCGACTCGCTCCCCGGCCAAGACAAGGCGCATGTGATATTCGCCGTCCTCGCACGAGGCCCGATGCTTGTCCATGGTTGGCGTTCCAGCAGGATCTCTCGTAAAGGCCATGCCGGTGCCGACCAGACCGCAGGACAGACCGAGCCGTTGCTTACCCAAATAGCGGACCGTGTTCATCAGCGCAAACGCGCCAAAGCGCAGGGCGAGGTGGTGGAGGCCCGGGGTTTGCGGCGAGGTAGTTGACCTGCACTGCGCTTGCTCCCGAGCGCAGGCGCCGATCGATCGCGCCCAGCATGTTTGCGGAGGCGATGCAATCAGCGTCAAGCACAACGACGCCGTCAAATCCGCCCCCTCGATCCTTGATCGCTTAAGGGCCCAGATCAGGGCGTGGCCCTTGCCACGCAGTGCCGGCTCCCGCCGCTCCCAGACCTCGGCGCCGGCGCCTCGTGCCAGCTGCGCCGTCTGATCGCTGCAGTTATCGGCAATCACCACCGTCTCTCGGCTCTCTGGCGAGGGTAATCGCAGCGCCCAAGTGCGGCCAGCGTGGCACCGATTCCGTCCTGCTCGTTATGCGCGGGAATCAGGACAAGAGTCTCGATCTGGCCCGCGGATCGGAGTTGGCAGGAAGCGCTGGCTCCTTGGTTTGGCGCTCGTCGCGGGCGGCAGGAGCAGCGCCAGCAGGTAGGCACTTGATGCCGCCAGGGCGCCCTGGATTAAAAGCAGCGGCCGCGGAGGGCGATCGCCATAGCCCGGGACTCGGCAAACCTGGGTGAGCGTTTGGGCGGTTTCATCAGCGATGGATTAACGAAGCCCGACGGTCAAAAAGTGCGCCGGCGCTGCGTTGGGGCGACCGCTAACGCACTGGGCTGCCCAGAGGCGGCCGATCGCCAGCCCGTAGCGGCGCAGGACGCGGACGCTGTGGCCCAGTCTCGGAGAGGCGATCGCTGTCGGCGCCCCGCCGATCTCGCCCGCAGGACCTCACGCGGGGGGGCGATCTGGCGTCTGAAGAACCGAGCCAGCCCGGCCAGGGGCGCCAGCATGCCGTCGATCAACCCCATCTCGGCGTTGATCTGGGCCTCGGTGCCGCGGGGCAGGGGGTCGGCCAGGCCACCGCGACGCGGCCGCGGATCCCGAGGCGCGTCGAGCTCGCCAGAACCCAGTCGCGGGCAGGCCGACCGCATCGGCGGCCGCCCGGGCGGCCGCGGAAGAAGGGCGCCGGCGATGGCCGGATAGGCTACGATCAGCTCATCGAGGGACCCCCTCTTAGTCCTCGGGCGTTGGCGTCCCACCAGGCGCCGAGGTCGGCGCATGCCTAAGGCTGAGGAAGCCGTCGCGGGCGTAAAAGAGCAGCAGCGCGGCGAGCTCATCGACCGGCGCCGGTCGCCAGTCGACTTGAGCTCAGACCCGGGGGCGCCAGCAGGCGATCCTGGGCGAATCGCGACTCATACCAGTGGATGCGCCAGTGAAGCTCCACCGGTGGCAGCTCGCCGCTCAGTGGAGCAAGGCGAAGTGCAAAAGGCGGCGTGACCATCGCCTGATAGTGGGTCGGACTGGCGTATCCGAGCCCGCGCACGGCCTCCACCGCCCGATGCGATCTGCTCCTTTGCAACCAGCAGATCGATGTCGGCGGAGGGACGCCGCCCCGCTTCGCCGTAGAGGCTTTGACCGAGCCAGGGCCCTTCAGCGGCGCTGAGCGAACCCCGGCATCGGCAGCGCCTCATGAACCGCGCGTGATCAGCTGCAGAAATGCGTCCTGGCGGCGTCGCCTGCTTTCTGGCGTCCGCCACCCCGGCAGCGAACTCCTGAGTGGCCTTTCCCTTGGCAAGATCGATAAGGCGGGGACCGAGGGTCGGAAGCAATCGCCGGCGGCTTGAGTATGCTCGGCGAGCGCGGGCCAACTGACCAGGCGGCGAGGCCTCGGCGGTCGGCTCGTTCTCGCTTCGACGCAGCGCCGTGGCGGCGCTCAGCAAGATCAGCCGATCCTCGACGCTTTGAGGACGCTTGCCCACCGCTACCCGCTCGGATGCCTTGGAGCCCGGGCCGTGCAGCGCCATCCTCAGCAGCTGAAGGTGGCTCCAGGGGAAGCTGGCGAGCAGCTGGGTGGGGTACTTGCCTTCGAAGTAGCCGCGCGGACCGGCGTAGGGATTGCCCCGAGCGCGATCGGATCTTGCGCGTAAAAGGCGATGTTTGCGGTTCGATCTCTGACGAAGATCCCGTAGCGCTGGGCCGCTTCGGCGATCATCCGGGTCAGCCTCGGCAGGTGCAGGGCCGCGAGGTTGAGGGTCGGGTCAAGTCGCAGGTGCGCTCCCTCCGGCAGCGACAGCGGGCTCTGGCTCGTGCCGTCGGTTCGTTCGCCGGTGAGGCAAAGACGCCCTGGCGGATTTCGGGCAGGGCGATGCTGAGGGCGTGATTGATCTCGCCGCGGCGCAGATCTTCGAGCGTGATCAGCCCCCCTGCGATCGATAGGGAGGAGGCTGAGGCACCCCAACTTGACTGCGCTCCAGGCCAGGCCGCGGGGCCATAGACCCCCGGGTCGGCAGAGGCGTTGCGCATCGCGCCGCCCCAGGATGCCTGCCAGCCGCTGGGGCCGCGGGCGAGGCGCCAAAACTCCCAGAGGCGGTCGCTGCTCGGCTGCCAGATAACCAGCTGTGCATCGCTGCCGCTCGCGGGCACGGGCCCCCGGCGGTATCGGGACCGCCCGCCAGGCACTGCGCAGGGCCGCGGCCGGCGCAGTGCCAAGCGTCAACCGCACCCGTACGGTGCGGCTGGCGCGACCGGCACCGTGTAGATCGGGACGCTGTAGGAGGTGGTGTTGATCCACGGGCCGCTCTTCAGCGCCTGCTCGCTTGCCACCTCGGCGTTGAGTGCGCCGATCAGCCTTGCCGATTCGGGTCAAGGGGCGCGCTTGGCGAGAGCGGCGTGTTCCAAAAGCTGCTCGGTGCGAAAAACCGAAAGGGCTCGCGGTCTGGCCGGCCGCGCCTGGGAATGTGGCCGGAGGGTCCGGTCTCGCGGTCGAGCTGGCGCAGCCGAGAAGGAGCAGGCAAAGACCGATCAGCGCCGGGGCGCCCAGCCTCGAGCCGCCCGCGACAAGCCCTCGCACGGGGCGCGTTCTGGATCGTCGGTTGTCTTGCTCACCGCGCGCTCGCCCCTCGCTCTGCGGGGCGCCCGATCGGCAATCCGGCCTCGACCGTCGAGTCCACTCCGACCAAGGGCCGCCGGGGGCGGGACCGGGTCCCCACTCGGTGAGCGCTCGGTCCCATCAGGCAGAGACCCAGGCGATCTCTGGGCGGAGCGGCCGCCGGGCGCGCTGCTCGGCCCTTGATGCGGCCAGGGGCGCGCCGGCCAGGGCTACGCCCGCCCAGCCCCAAAGGAGCAGCGAGGTGAAGGGAGGCTGCAGAGGATTGAAGGCGGTCACCACCAAGAAGAAGACCGAGATCGCCAAGAGGCCGAGCTTCCAGGGACGCAGAGCGCGGGGGCCCCTGGGCAAAGATCGCACCGCCGACTCCCCAAGAGCAGCGCGGTCAGCCAGAGCAGGGCGCCGATCAAGCCCAGTTCCACCGCGTAGCCGAGGTAGAGATTGTGGAGGGGAAGGATCGCCTGCGGAATCCTCGGGTTTCGGAGTCAAGCGTGTAGCCGGTCATCGGGTAACCGGGGGCCTGTCGAAAGTACTGCAGGCTGTAGCTCTCATAGCGCCGAGGCCAAAGCCAAGGAGCGGCTTGCTGGCGAGCATCCGCAGCCCTGCTTCGGTCTGGTTCTCCCGATCCCAGACGCTGCGCTGATCACCGGCGCGCGAGGATGTCTTCTGAGAGAGCGCGGGGGAGACGGCGAGGGCGAGGGCGATCGCCAGCAGGCAGGCCGAGCAGGCCGGGCGCCAGCCAGCGCCGACCGGATCGAGTGGCGAGCGCGGCGATCACGGTGCCGCTCAGGGCGGCGATCCAGACCCCGCGCTCGAGGGTGAGAAAGCAGCCGAAGATGCAGACCACGCCGACGATCAGGGCGAGGTGGCGCCGGCGCTGGCCGCGCCACTGGGCAAACGCCATCGCCGCGGCGACCGCGCAGGCGAAGGTCGCACAGCCCTCGGCCAAGGAGCTCTGAAACGGCCCCCCGGCGCGCCCGCCGGGGGTGGCCGCGTCGGCGTGGACTATGTAGGAGGGGAAAACGAGGGCATGCGGTCCCAGTGACTCAAAGATCGCGGTGAAGCCGAGGTAGCCGCCAACTCCGACCAGCGTTGCGAGAACAGGTTGCGCTCTCGCTGACCCGAGAAGACCGCCGGGCGCGACGAAAAAGAGGAGGTAGGGGGCGAGTCCGAACTGGTCAAGACCGAAAGAAAGGTCGATTCTTCACCCAGGGTGCCGGCGATCGCTGCTGAACCCAGCAGGTAGAGGATGATCAGGCCCAAGAGCAGATGCACCTTGCGGATCCGAATCGGTGGCAGGTGCCGGGCGCCCGGGGCGCGCAGGAAGACCTGCAGCAGCGCGATCACCATCAGCAGGCGGTCAAAGGGCAGGCCACCGAGGCCAATCTGGGACCAGCCGCCGGAGAAGATCGTCAGCGCGATCGCCCCGCACATCGTCACCGCCGGCGGCAGCTCCCAGAGCTTTCGAATGCCAAGCAGCGCCGCGATCACCACAAGCGGGGTGATGATCAGCCAGTGGCCCTGAAAGCGGGCCGGGTAGAGCTTGTGCATCAGGACCAGCGCGAGGAAGCCGAGCGCTACCCACGCATACCAGGGCGGCCGCCATACGACGCGGGTCTGCATCAGCTCGGCTGAGGGCTCTGCTCTTGCTCGCCTGAGACTCCGCCGCCCTTGCCGGCGCGGCGGCGCTCGCGCAAGAACGGCGATGAGCGCAGCCGCAGATCATGCCGAGCAAAAGACCGATGAAGCCGAGCATCTCGACCTTTGATTTGCGGTTGCTGGCGGCGGTTGCTCGCACCGGCGACGAGGGAGACCAGCCCGCTGCGTGGGGCCTGACTCGTGACCGCGCTCACGTATGCGTCGCTGATCGCCTTCAGCTTGACCTGGGCGGCGCTGCGGGCGGCTTCGGCGCCGGGCAGCTGGTTGATCAGGGCGTGATGCTTTTCGAGGTAGCTGAGCTTTGCCTCGGCCGCGCCGAGGGCGAGGGAGGCGCTGCGGTAGCCGCGCAGCAGTGAGGTGGCCTCGGGGTTGGCGCTGTTACTTTGACTCTCATAGTTGATCACCGCCCTGGCGGCTGTGTTTGCCAGGCGATCGCCGCCCCCTGAGTGGGTCCGGTGGCGATCACCCGAAAGGCCGGGCTTAGTGGCAGCGGCTCGGCGGAGAGCCGCGGGAGGGCCGCGGCGGGCGCCAGCTTGAGCTTTTGCTGAATTGCCGCCAGGACCGGCGCGGCTTCGATCGAGCGGCTGAAGGCGGTGGCCAGTGAGGTCGCCGACTGAACGTAGCCATAGAAGCCGGGAGAGTTTGGATTGACCTGACCGACCTGAAGAGTCGCTGAGGCGGTGTAGGTCGGTTCACGTTTCAAGCCATAGCCAACCCCGATCGCCGCGAGGGCCGCGGCGCAGATGCAGACCACCAGCTTGTGGCGGGAGATCGCAGCCAAGACGAAGCTGTTGGGCGGCTCAAAGACCCCGACCATTGATGGCGACTCGCGATCGGGCACTGGGCTCGATTCGGCGCCCCCTTTCGGTTGCGCGCCGTTGGCGGCGGCGGGCACGGCAACCTCGGCCGGGAGCGCCATCGCAGGGGCACCCCGACCATCCAGCTTTCGTTTCGGCAGTTGAGGCTTTACGGGATCTCAACGGCTAGGCGCGCGCCGAACTTGCGCGCTGGGATGCCCAGCGCGGCCAGTCGGTTGAGGAACTGAGCGCCGCTCGGTGCAAGCTGGCGGCACCCATCTGCACGTTTACCTGGGGCCGTGGCAGCGCAAGAGCCCACCGACGCCAAGTCTGAGCCAGCCCGCGCCAGCTATCGCTCGGGCTTCCTTTTTGGCTCCCTCAGCTTCTCCGCAAACGTCGCGGTGGGGATCGTCTCCACGATCATCACGGCCCGCCTCTACGGAGTCAAGATCATCGGAGAGTTTGCCCTGGTCTGGGCGCCGGTTGCAGCGCTTTGGGTGCTCTCAAGCGTCAAAGAGCAGCAGGCGCTGATCAGCGAGATCACCGGTCTGCCGGCGCGCCATCTCCGCGTCACCCAGCTCTTTGCCGTCGTCTTCAGCTTCTCCGCGGCGCTGACCACCGCTGTCGGGCTCCTTGACGCCCTGATCTGTTGGTTTGTCTTCAACGGACCCCTGCACGCCCCGGGCTTGATCGCGCCTGTCTTTGTCAGCATCGCCGGCTACGTGATCATCACCAATACGGGCTGGAATATCGACTCGGTCCTCTCCGCTTTTGTCGCCGGTCGCCAGCTCTTTTGGGTTCGTCTGCACGAAGCGCTCAGCTTCATCGCAATCGCCGCGCTCGTCGGTCTGGCTCTGGCGATCGGTCTGGGGGCTGGTGATCGCGATGATCGGCGCCTCGCTAACCTCCTTGATCCAGCGCGTAATCGTCGTGCGACCGTTCGTTCGAGCCCGCTTGAGCTGGGAGGAATACCGTCTCGGCTTGCGCGTCTTGCCGGATCTGTTGCGCTTTGGTCTGAAGGCCACCCCGGGCCAGATCGCCCAGGGCGCAAGCCAGGAAGGCGGGGTCTGGGCGCTTGGCATGGTCGCCCCAATCGCCCTTGTCGGCGCCTACAGCCGCGCCCTCGTGATTCCCCAGAGCCTGCAGCGGGCGAGCATGCGGATCACCGAAGTTCTCTATCCGACTCTCGTCGGGCGGCGCAAAAGCGGCGACCGACATGGCTTTGACCGCGCTCTGATCGACTCGGTCCGCTACGAAGTGATCGGCATGCTGTTGATCGCGGCGGCGATCGGCGGCGCCGCCCACTCGGTCCTCGACGTCTTCGGGCCGGGCTTCAGCCGGGCGACCCCAGCCCTGGCTCTCCTCATCCTCTATCCCGCCTTTGCCTCGATCACGATCACCCAGACCCAGGCGCTCTGGGTGATCGATCGGCCCGGGCGCACCAGCCTGATCGCGGGGGTGCGCCTGGCGGTCACGATCCCGTTGCTGGTGGTGCTGACGCCGAGCGTTGGGATCGCCGGCCCGGCGATCGCCCTCCTGGGCGGCTACCTCGTCGTCATCGTTTTAGCCGGCGCATCGCTGCGCCCGGCGCTGGCCCGCCCGCTTCATGCAACCTGGCCGCGGCGCCAGCGCCTCGCCCTGATCCTCTCCTACGCGGCCGGCTTCGCCGCCGCGCACCTGACCGAGGACGCGGTTCCCTCGATCGCCGGCCTCTTGCTCTGCCTGCTTGCCGGCACCGCTGTCTACATCGCGGTGTTCTTGGCGCTTGGCGGGCTGAACGGGCGCGATCGTCGTCGCCTATCTGAGATCGCTGTTGGGGTTCGGGCGCGGCTCCGCCAGCGCTCCAGTCAACCAGGGCAGCGCCTCCCGTCCGCGTCAATCGCAAAAGGTGTCGAGCGCGAGGCGCCGGTGGAAAAGGCGATCGGCTGAGCCAAGCCCTCAGCCCGCTGGGACGCAGAGTCGATCGAGTCGCTCAGGGGCTGCCCTGTAGTTGCATCGGCAAGAGCTGCAGGTGGCTCCACGGGAAGGTGGCGAGCAGCCGGTTGGGGTAGTTGCCTTCGAAGTAGCCGTTTGGTCCGCTGTAGGGGTTGGCGGCGGTGGGGGTTGGATCCTGGGCATAGAAGGTGACGTTGGAGGATTCATCTCGGACGTAGATCCCGTAGCGCTGTGCCGCTTCGGCGATCATCAGAGTCAGGGGGGAAGGTGCAAGGAGGCGAGATTGAGGCTCGGGTCAAGGCGCAGGTGGGCTCCCTCGGGCAGGCTCAGCCGACTTGGATCCTTGCCGTCGGTGCGCTCGGCCGGTGAGGCATAGACTCCGGCCCGAACGTTTGGGATTCCCAGGGCCAGGGCATGATCAATCTGGCCTCGCTTGAGATCTTCAAGCGTGATCAGACCGCCGACGATCGAAAGCGAGGAGGCGGAGGCACCCCAGTAGGAGTTGGCGCCTGACCAGGACGCGGGTTCATAGGCTCCGGAGCTGGAGGAGACGTTTTCGATCGCACCGCCCCAGGAGGCCTGCCAGCCTTCGCTACCGTGCGCCAATCTCCAGAACTCCCAGAGCTTTTCAGTGCTCGGCTGCCAGAGAACCAAAGTGCCATCGCTCCCCGCAGCCGGCTGGGCTTCGGGGGGGAGGGGGACTTCGCTCCACGCTTCCTGCAGCGCTGGTTCGGATCGGGCGGAGGCGAGTGTGACCCTGACCGTGGGCTGATCAGCCGAGACGGTGTAGATCGGAACGCTGTAGGAGGTGGTGTTGATCCACGGGCCGGTGCTCGCTCGCTGCTCGGATTCGATCTCTGAGTCCAGCGACCCGACAATTGCGCCTGAGTGGGAATCAAGCGAGGCTTCGCCTTCCACGGACTGGTTCCAAAAGCTTGAAGGAGAAAAGAATCGAAAGGGGGCCGGCTCGGTGACTTCTGTAGGGGCCGGCTCCTGGGAGTCGATCGCGGATTCTGGGCTGGGCGGTGCTGATTTTTCGATTTTGTTGAGGCCTTCGGCGCAGCCCGCGCATCCCTGGCTGGAAGGGCCAGGTGAAGGGGCGACGCTCCCAGGGGGAGGCGGCAAGCTCAGAGCGGGAGTTGGCGGCTGGGCCGGGCTTCCGGAATCGCTGGGTTGCTGGGGCGCCGCGGTGGCGCAGGATTTGGAAGCTGATGCCCGCTTGGCTCGCCGCGCCCGCTTCGCGGACCCAGGGGCCCTGGATACCGTTGCCATCGAGCACTGCGCCGCTGGGGCACGCGACCGAGCGGTTGATTTCCGCGTCGAGCGTGGCGTGGGTCCAAGCGGGTGCTTCGCTGCGGCGGCGATCCCGCATAAGGCGGCGCTCGATAGGCAGAGGCAAGCCAGCAACAAGCTGGCTCTGATTGCCGTGAGGCCGCTGAGACGCATCTGGGTCTTGTCCTAAACGTTTGGGGAGGGAGATTGCCCCGCGGGTGCCTACCTGCGGTGCTATGGCCAAATCGGCCACTTGAACACCTTCGCACTCACCGAGGCTTGCAGGCTTCAGTTTGGACGTTTGTTTGCTCGATATTGTTGGTTCGGCAGACCGTTCGCGCGATGTCTAGTTCCCGACGCAGCCGACTGGATCGGCCAACCTCAGGCGTCGAGGATCTCCACTGCGGTCTACTCGCCGAGCTTTGCGACCGCCCTGGCTTGGGCCCGACGCCGGGAAGCTGTGATCGGGTCTCGGCGCGCTGTTCACCCCCTGCGCAGAGAGGTTCAGCCTTTTTTCCTCCGCTCTGACTCCGCCTCGGACGCGAGCTGTGAGCCTCGCTCGGCGTTGATGGGCATGGATCGAGACTCAAGGGAGCGATCCGTCGGCCCTGCGCCTACCGGTGCGCGATGATCGGCGGGCCTGAAAAGCCAAGTGAGGGTCAAGGTGAGTGGGTGGCGGTGCGCCTTGATGGGTTCACCGCGCAGGCCGTCGATCAGGAGGCGACCAGGCTTGGAGTCTCCGTGGCTGAGCTGGTTCGCTTCTCCGTTCTCTATTACCTCGCCGACCTCGATAGCGGGCGGATCGCACGCTTGATTGGAATCAAACGGAGTCCCAACCCCGGGTTGGCGTCCAAGGTCACGGCCTGCATGGGGCGCACGGCTACCCGGAACTACAGGCGATTGGGCTGAGATCTGAGGTCATGGACAGGCCGTGCTGCTTGTTCGGCCAGCTCGACCCCCATAGCTCTTAGCTTCAGCACCGGGTTCCCCAGCGAGGACTCGAACCAGTTTCAGGCTCGGATCAACTCGCGGATCACGTTTGGCCCACCGACCGTGCGACCTCGGGTTCGCACCCGGATCGGCTCCTTCGCCAGACCGCTGAGCAATTGCCGGGAGTCAGAGAGTATCGAGTCCAGGTTGCCCGGCTGGGAGTCCAGTTCGCGCACCATTTGCTCGCGGTCATAGCCCATCAATGCGAGCCGCTCGGTTCCCAGGAAGCGCAGGTATCTGCGACACCATTCCTTGCGAATCGGGTTGGCAAGCGTCTGCTTCCACTTCTGATCAGGCTCAGAGCTGAGCGCGGAATAGCGCTTGGGGCCGGTTGGATCTCCCATCCGACCGCCGAGCTCGACTTTGGCGAAACCCTGAAGGGCCTCAGGCTCGAAATCGATATCTAGGTACTCCGTCAATCCACGCCAGTGATCCTCGCTGCCGGAGACAAGGTCCTCGAACCTGACCGCATGAGCACGAGCACGGCCTGACTCAAAGGCGGCGAGGAGGCGGGGGAGACCGATGAAGAGGTCGCTGCTCATCAGGTTCGGCCGCCAGGGTCCCCAGGTCTCGGTCACCGAGGCGAGGACGCTGAGTGGGTTGCGCCACAAGAAGATGAACTTGCCTTCGGGGAAAAGGCGCATGATCTCCGCTGTGATCAGGCAGTACGGCGGTGACTTATCGAGAAAAAACGCAGCCCCGTCGCCGGCCGCCTTCTCATAGAGGCGCAGGGCGAACTCTCGCATCTCGATCCGGTAGTCCTCATCTCCCTCGGGGAGCTCTTTGCAGAAGTCCTCAATCGCGGTCACCAACAACGGATGGAAGTACTCGGCATCGACGCCGCGCTGGCGCAAGGTGTAGGCGTAGGGCAGCAGGAGCCAGGGCTCAGAGACCGTGGCCACCTCTTTATGGGCGCCGATGATCCGCTGGATCAGGGTCGAGCCGCTGCGGGAGATCGAGAATAAGAAGATTGGTTTGATCGCCATGCCTGCCTCAGGTAACGATGCCTGCCGTCCTAGCCTTCCGGTCGGCGAGAAAGCTGCATCGCGACTCCGATCAGGTCGTAGAGGTCCTGCGAACTCCGAGCTGCAAGGCCGCACATCGCCCTTCGCAGGGGCTGCTCTACCCTCGCCATGAAATGCACCCCGATCATGCCTGGCCCTTCCTCTCGGCGCCGAGTCACCCGGTGCTCTCGGCGATCTGGGCTGTATTTATCCACGGGGTGCTGGCCGTGGTCGTGGTCGCGCCGATCATCTGGCGGCGGCCGAATTGGCTCCTTTGGGCCGCTCTAGCGGCTTTTGCAAGCGTCGCCCTTGACCTCGATCACGTTGTCGCTGCGGGGAGCTTAGATCCGCGCAACTTGGAGCATCTGCGGATCAGACCCGATACCCACAGCCTGCTCTTTGCCTGCGTGCTCTCTCTGGTTGCGCTCGCCATCAGTCGGAGCCGGCTGGTCGCTTGGGGGGTTTTCGCAGTCCTGGTCTCTCACCTGCTCTACGACGCAGCTGGAGGCAGCGAGCGGTGGCTATACCCGCTTCAGAGTCCAAATGCGATTCCATGGCTAGCGTGCCCGATCGGTATGGCCGTGTTGACCGGCATCAGTGCGGTGATTGTGCGCAACACAGCGTCGTCACCGGAAGCCTCGTTCGATTCAATGCCGGGCGACGTCGTCTGAGACATCCAAGGCAGCGAGCTTTGGCGATTTCGGCGGCGAAACGGACTAGATAGAGAACCCTTGCAGTGGCGGCGTGTCGTCGTATGAGCGCAGTCTTTGCCCCGGGGCCTCAAGACCAATGGCGGTCCCTGCGCAATCCGTCCTCCTCGTTGTGTCTCTGCTGGCGACCTTTATCCGATGGGATAGGACGCCGGTAGTCGGAAGCGCGGATTCGTCGCTGTAGCCGGGAAAATGGCGGCTATTGCCAGACGCGAACCCAGTCGACCACCATGCGCGCCGGAAAACTGGTGGAGGCTTGGGGTTTCCTGCCCAGTCGCCACCGACGGCCAGGCTAAGGAGGAGGAAGTTTGGACGCCCGAACGGCCAATCCGAATTCGGCCGTAGGTTGGATGGCTTGATTGACTTGTAGACCCTGCCGTCAAGTAGGAAGCTAATCCGACTCGAGCTCCATCTCACGCCGTAGGTGTGAAAGCCGGCTGATAGGGGGGCTGGGGTCTGCTTGGATCCACCTATGCCCCCGGGAGCCCACGACCAGGGACCGTGAAGCGTGCCGTGGACAACGCGCGGGTTCGACCCCAACACCTCCATCGCGTCGATCTCGCCCGATGCAGGCCACGCGTGGGCCCCTCGGTAGGCGTCATTGCCGAGGCTCCAGAAGTCAGACACGAGTCCAGGTCCTCTGGGTACCTTGATCCGAGCCTCCATGGTCCCGTATTTGAATTGAAAAGTGTGCAAGGTCTCGAGTCGAGCTGAGGTATACCGCGTTACTGGTTCGCGGGAATTGCCCTGCCTGGCCGTGATTACCAAATCGCCCCGTCCGTTGAGAGCCGCGTTGCTTGGCTTGGAGGAATAGTCCTCGAGCTCGCGGTTGCCCCAGCCGCCACCACCCAGGTCGAATCTCCACTTCGAGGGGTCTGGACTGGCTCCGGCAGGTCCATCGAACTCATCAGACCAAATAAGCCGACGGGTTGGAACTGCATGCACGCCGGCGGCAAAAGGGACGATCGCCGAGACAGTCGTGAGGAGGCAAAGCACGGTCCGGATTGGAAGAAGCATGCCTATGCCGGATCTTAGGTGATCAATCTCCGGAAAAGTCTGTACGGCGCATCGCCTGGGATTTCAGGGCACGCTCATTGCCAAACTCGCACCCAGTCAACCAGCATGCGGGCGGGGAATTGGGTGCTCGCATTGGGCGAGCCTGGCCAATTGCCGCCGACAGCGAGGTTAAGCAACAGGAAGTTCGGATGCTGGAATGGCCAAGCGGCTCCTTCGGGCAGGTTCGAGCGCTTAACCGTCTCATAGACCGATCCGTCGAGCAAGAAGCGGATTTCATTAGGCGACCACTGGGCGCCATAAGTGTGGAAGCCGGCGGAAAGCGGAGTGGCCGTTTCGGTGCTGCTGCCTACCCCGTTCGGGGCCCAAGGCCAAGGACCGTGCAGAGTGCCATTGAGGACGTTGGGTTCCGAGCCGAGGATCTCCATCACGTCGATCTCTCCACAACCTGGCCAAGAGTCTTCTTCATTGTAGGCTTCACTTCCCAAGGCTCCAAAACGCCGGTGCGAGTCCGGTGCCAGCAGGCACTTTGATACGTGCCTCCATCAGACCATACGTAAATTGGAACTTATGTAAGTCTGAAGTCGTGCAGACGTGTAGTCGCGAGTGACTCCGTCGGCGCCCGTATACTGTTCTTCTCTTGCGGTGATGGCTAGGTCGCCTTGCCCATCGAGACTCGCGTTATCTGGATTGGACAGTGTAGTACTGCAGCTCATTGTTCCCCCAGCCGTTCCCCCCGATGTCGTCATTCCACTTGTGGGTCGGGGCTGGATCCCTGCCGGCCCGTTGAATTCGTCAGACCAAATTGGATTATCCGTCGTGGTGGGATCCACGACTTTCGGATTCGAGACCGTACTCGTCGGGGTAGGATTCGTGGAAGTTGTCGCCGGACTGGAACCTCGAGAGCTATGGAGCGCCAACGCTTGGATTGGTGGGGCGAGGTAAAGGAGGGGTCCGGGTTTGCGACGTCTGCTCTTTTAGCTCGGTGGTGGATGTCTCTTTGATCGAATGAGTCCGCGAATTCGAGTGTGGCCGAGGTTCGCCTTATCATTTGACTCGGCCAGGGACCGAAGTCGCGAGGATGAGCCAATGACTAGCAATAGAGCAATGGAAGACGTCGTAGCACATGGTAGCGTCGCCACGACCGAGGCGAGACTAAAGCGGCATTGCCATAGCTCAACGTCTATTCTAAATTGATCCTCTTTCATCACCAGAATTGGGGTTGCGGACGGCTCGATTAGCGCTAGGAATGCCCGATTGCGGTGGAGGCCGAGGCGTCGCGCGGCGACGGGTCTGGACCTCAAAAATCGGAATAGCCAGGGCGAACGTGAGGCATATGACGGCGTTTGCCGCCAGCCACGCCGCAGCGACGCCTTCGATCCCATACGGATGAGCAAGTGGGACTGCGAGACCGAGGACGAGCACTAGGAGGGCGAGCTCGACCGATGCGAGACGCAGACCGCGTCCACCAATGCGCGAGACCGCGGAAAAAAGGGCGATGCCAGGTCGCAGGAGGCTTGCACAGAGCAGCAAGCGCAAGACGGTTGTTCCCTGTTCCTCGTAAGCACGTCCGAACGGCAATAGCACCAGCGGTGCCGCCACTATCAGCAGAAGCCTAGCCGGCACAATCAGAACGAGCACCCGACGGATGATGAGTTGCGTGAGGGCTTGCAGTTGCTCGCCAGCCAGCGTCGCCTCGACGACAAGTGATGTGCAGGCGCTGTAAGCGAACGTGTCGAGTGCCATCACGATCATAAACGGGATTGCGAAGTACGCGCTCGCCTTTGGACCGAGAATTGCGATCACCAGAAGTGGAAGGAGGGTCAGTGTCGCCTGCGTAAAGATTGTGGCTACGTAGTCTTGGGCAAGGAAGCGAACCAATCGTCCGGCGCCAAGCCGGGTAATGAAGGACTCGCGTTCTTCGCTAGCCACATGCTCCGGAATGGCTCGTCTGAACACCAAAATGTTCACCGGAATCACAAGCAGCGCCATCGGCAGCGCCCAAGCCGCAAACACCCCGTGTTCGACTCCGACGACCAGTAGCAGGGGAAGAGCCGCGAGCTTCAGCACTCCGAACAGCCCGTTCTCCAAGGGGACCCACGGGCTCGGCGGGTAGCCGTGAGGGCCGCATCCTGTAAGGCGAACACACCCCAGAGCACAAGCGCCGCGACGAAGCCCACCTTGAGCGTTACATCGTCTCTTAGGAACGCCAGTTCATTCGAAGCACGAGGGGCAATGATCACGAATGCCGAACCGACCACGAGAGCGAGCACCCCCGTGAGCGCATACGCCGCGCCCACGGCACGGCCGCTTCTCCTACCCAAGCTGGGAAGAAAGCGGACAAAGCCATTGTTCAGATTCAGCTGGCAAATCGTGGAGAGCTCGATCATCACCGAGATGAGCACCGCGTCACGGCCGACCTCGACATTGGAGTACAGTCGGGCAGCCACAAGCCAAAAACCCAGTCCAAGAACAGACGTAATGGCCGTGTTTGCAGCCAGGCTGTAAGCACCAACGAGGAGCTGACGAGATGAATTCGGAGCTGCAACTGTGCTCGGGGCGATGGCCACGAAGAGATGGTAGCTGTGGCGCCTCCGAACGGGCGCAACTATGCCAAACCAGGCTATAGAATCAAAGATAGACCAGGCAAGACGAATGGGCCTTCATCCAATGGCAAGAGAAACCGACGAACTGCCACCGAGCAAAGGCGAGAACATTATTCCCGTACTGTTTATTGCGGGGATGCCGCGAAGCGGTAGCACGCTATTAGATCGCGTTATCGGCATGCACGATGGGTTCTTCTCAGTGGGCGAGTCTCAATTTATCTGGGAGCGGGCGTTCAGGCAAAACCAACTCTGCGGTTGCGGTGTCCCCTTTCTGGAATGTCCATATTGGCAGAAAGTGTCGGAGTTGGCCTTTGGGGCGAGCACCGGCGGAGTCGATGCAACTGCCGCAATCAAACTGCAGAAGCGTGTTGATCACACGCGGTTTCTGCCGTCATTGATCCTACCTCGACGATCTGCCAGCCAGCAGAGGGCGCTTTACGCATATGGAGATAAACTCGAGCGCCTCTATCGCGCCATCCTTGGTACATCCGGAGCACGCGTAATCGTTGACTCCAGCAAGGATCCTCGACATGGGTTTTTGCTGTCAAGGCTGCCACGCATCAAGCTTCATGTGGTTCATCTAATCCGGGACCCGAGGGCGGTTGCATTCTCATGGACCCGAACCCGGGAGCGCCCCGAGATTCACTGGAAGGCCCAATCCATGCCTACCCAGAAAGTCAATGCCACCGCAATTCGCTGGACCGCCCGAAACGCGATGCTAGAGCTTCTCTCTGCATATGCCGATACATACACCAAGATTAGATACGAGGATTTCGTCACAAACCCTCAAATAACCTTGTCGAGACTCCTTGCTCCCTACGAGTGGGTGGAGCATGAAAAGGAGCAGTTTGATCTAAGTGCAGTCGATCTAAAGCCCACACACACCGTGTCTGGCAATCCCATGCGATTCAACCATGGGCGACTTAAACTCGAGCTCGACAATGAGTGGCTCTATAAAATGTCCACCTGGGATCGTGTATCGACTAGCATGGTGACGGCGCCATTTCTAAGGAGATATGGATATCAGTTTCGAGTCCGGCCATGAGGGCATGAGGGACGAACAGGGCATGACCCCGTGAAGCGAATTGCATGAGACGAGCAGAGAACAGAGCGCGAGTTGCGATTCTGGTGGTCAACGGATTCGATAGGCGCGGACGCTGGGGTCCGTTCCGTCGATCTGACGCACTGGACTTCCCCTGGATCGATTTGTGCCTAAGACAAGTCGAGCGACATTCAACTCGATGGGACTATGAAGTATTCGTTTTTGAGAACACTCATTCCACAGAACAGCGGGAACTGATTGGCCAGTATCGTCATATACACATTATGCCGGGAAGATTGCTGGCGGGACTTGGACGAATTGCCAATCGGGTCCCGATATGGCATGTTGGCAGGCTTTTCGAAAGGCCCCATCCTAAGGCGCTGGATTATCTCGCTTCGAAAGTACCAACCGATGTAGATTACGTAGTAACTCTCGATTCAGACTCGTTTCCAGTTCGTGAAGACTGGCTTGATGTACTCATAGGCCGCTGCGAGGACGGTGCCGCAATATGCGGCGTCTTCAGGGACGAGATGGCACCCACGATTCGACCGTTTATTCACGTTAGTGGGCTTTGCATGCGAAAGGACGACCTTTCGGGACTCTCTGTATCGTTTAGCCGACACATTGGGCAGGATATTGGGCAGAACATCACCGAGGAAATGCGGCGACTGGGCAGGCAAATCGCGCCACTCCGCCGCAGCAATAAGGTAAACTTTCACTTTCTGATAGGCGGACTTTATGGAGATGTACTCTACCACCACGGTGCGGGGAGTCGAAAGGCAGGGTTTTGGACCTCCGTGGACGCTGCCACCGATTTAGAAGTCAGCATGGTGTTGCGGGCGGCAGCCTTTCAAAGCGTTGACAACCTAGTTTCAATCTTGCGTGGCCAGTCAGTCAGCGACCTTGGGATCGAGCAATTGTCAACTGACGTGTGTTCAGACCCTTAATCAACCTGGCGAATAGATATGAGCTTGAAGGTCAGCTTCCCATCGCGGCGTGCATCTAATCTGAACTTCGTGGGCAACATTCTGGCCGTGGAGATATGTACTCTTGGGCTACCTCCTGGTTCAAGTTGTATATTGGTCACTTATCATGAACACGCAACCTGTGCCAGCCTCTGTGCCGCCGCAACGCAAAGATGATTGATGGATGAAGCTGAATGTTTCTCACCACAAGACGATGAAGCCAAACATTCCAAAGGCTGAAACTCAGAGTAGTTGCGAGCGCTGCGCCAATCAAGCCGAATAGGGGAATTGAAATGGCAAGAAGGGCCACATGTATTATTGCGATCCATCCATATACCCAGGCGGCCTTGTTTTGATGCCCAGTCAGAAGCATTAGCCAACCGACTGACCCGGCGCCGGCGCTGACCACTTGGCCAACCAAAAGGATAGTTAACTCATTGCTTGCTGAGGAAAAGCCGGTTCCGAAAAGATTTAACACGGGTGTCGCGAATAAGGCGAGCAGTGAGCTAATTAGCAGAGATGGCCAGAAAATCCAGTGAGCGATGTTAGAAGCGAAGCTCTGTATTTCCTTATGTCGATGTTCGGCGAACAGCGACGAAAATACCGGTGCTGCGATCGCATTCACAGCGATGAGCACCAAGCCCACTAAGCTGGCTGTTTTTGCCGCAGCACCATATATACCAGCCGCGCGAGATCCAAGTAGTGCACCAACCATTACGACGTCGGTTTGCATTAACACGACAATGAAGCTAGCGATGAACAAAAGAGGGAGCGCAGCGCTCAACCACGCACGAGTATCGTAGATTGGCGTGCTGCGCTTGACTTTGCGGTCGAGGCCCCGGTAGAAGCCGACTGCCTGGACGGTGATAGCTAGGACTATGGAGATCAGAGTAATCGATAGACCCGCAGCGCTCCCGAGCCCATTACCCAGAGTTACGTATAGGAGTGCCGCAACGATAGCGAGCGTCGGCCGGATGAGCAGCGAAGGTGTATATGCAAGACCAATCCTTCGAAATGCGCGGGCGGTCTCCTGTTGCAACGTCATGACGGCGATTGCGGGGACAAGCCACACGCCCAGGAGAGCGTCACGTTGAGCCATCTGTCCATATGTACCGAACCCCAGCACAAGGCCGGTGCCGAGGACAGCGACGATGACACTCGCAAGCAAAGTGCCAATTAGGCTTACGCGTAACAGGCCCTTTAGCCTGGCCCAGTCACTATGACTAGTGTATGCAGGGAGAAATCGGAGTACTGCAGTGGACAGTCCGAGGCCCGTAAGCACGGCTAACAGCGAAGACCAGCCAAATGTAAACGTAAAGGCGCCAAAGCTCGTTGCACCCATCCATCGCGCGAAAGCAATCTGCATTATATACGCTAGGCCGGCTCCGGCGACTTGCAAGAAAAACGCGATGCCGGCTCCACGGGCTAATGCGACTCCCTCCTCTGTTCCAGGTCTGAGGCGCGCTAATATGAGCGGAAGGGGTTTCTTCATCTAAAGACGAACGCAGCGGGCAAGGAGAGCAGGGTGGACGCGGCGTGGGGAGCTCATCTGAAACCATAGGTTGGCATCGAAGCGTTTCCTGAAACCGATCCGAATGTATCTGGAGTCGCGCCGCCGATGTCGTTGGTATTTGCATGATGGTGCACCATTGACCGATGATATTGTGGGTTTGCGGCCGGGCCATGGGTCATCTATTCGGCGAGGGAGGGATCGATACCCGACTGTCTTTTATACATTACCGTTATCCTCGCTCCAATGTTATCTGTAATAATAGCTCCCGTCGGCTCCACGGAAACGTGAAATGGATCTTACCTAGTTGGTAGCCAACACCTTAGTAACTGAGATTGTACGGCTTCGCTTCCTTCGAATATCGACTATGTCGTGGATGCCCCTTCCGCCCAGGTCGGGCGGGCGCGGGTGTGTTGGCGGCAACGTTTGTCGCAGGTGCGCCCGTAAGTTCGTAAATGCTTACGTCCGGATTGGAATAGGAGAGCCGAAAAGCGGGAGAGCGGCCAACGGCACGCTCCAGATGTGCAAGCGCGAGTGGCGGGGTTAGTCGCATTACTTCAGCAAATGCGGTCTCATCCTTCGAAAAAGAGAGATAGCCACGGCGAGCATATATGTGAATTTGTCCAATTAGGTCCGGAAGTTGGGCGGCGCCAAGTTGCCTGTTCTGGAACAGGTGACTACTAAGGAGATTTGGAAATGCATCCCCCTCCGGGCCCCGGAAATCGGGATATGTCCCCCCGTACTTCAGGGGGAAGCCTGGAGCTGAGAGCATCAACACCGAACCATGGCGGGCGTGGTGATAAAACCAGGCGCTTGCCCGGATTTCGGCGGGGGAAACGAAGTTGAGCTCCTCCTGACCGAAGTACGACACAATAAAAAGTCCCGAGCAGATAATGGCGGCAAGTGACATCGTCGCTCGCCGGATTACAGGCCGGCGCGCAGTACAGATCGCCCAAGCAATAAGAGCGGCCAACCATGGGCTTGAAAATAGCACAATCCGAAGGGATGCCTCGCCACCATAGTTTTGACCGAATATAACACCAAGCGGCGCAAAAGCAAGTAAGGTGATTGGAATTGCTCGCAGGAATAAGCCGGAGCGCGCGAGGCGAATAATTCCTAAGAAACCCCCTATCCATAATGCTAGTATGGATAGCAACTCAGCGTGCGTATTGAATACCTTACCGGCAGCCGGAGTTTGGGTAAAGGGAGTCACTTCGGCATTTCGAAATGGATCGATGCTACTGAACACTCCAAAGTTGCTCTCTATATAGTTGAAATTCAATGCGAAGTATGCAAGGGTCATGGCGCTCATCGCGAGCAATACCCACCAGGGTCGAATCCGGCCTGCCAAAAGTAGAAGTAACATGCTCCCAAGAAGCATGTAGGGTGTGAGTTGGTGGCTCGCAACGATTATCGCGTCGAGCGCAAGCACGACGACGATTGCAGACCACCGAGGCCAAGTAGCGGCTTTGCTTTCTTGCAAGTCGAGCTGTGGGCGGCGAGAGAGACGCTCGACGAACCACCCTAGCTTGGCGTCGATTGTGACATTATGAGCGTGGAGGTGCTTCAGAGCTACCAAAAGGAGAGCGAGACCTAGTACGTAGGTGAATGCTTGGGGTGAGTAATAGGTCTGACCCACCCAGTTCAAGAGGAGAAAAAAGAGGGCCGCCCCGGCGGAAACGCGGATATCGCGTGCTACTACTTTGACGATAGCGGCTATGAGTGTGAGATCTAGCAATATAAAAAATAGCTCTGCCCATCGAGCATAGGTCTCTGGATTGGGGCGGCCGGCCACGGTGGAAAACAGTGCGCCCAGCGCAAAGAAGCCTGGCCAGCGATTGTAGATGTCGATACTGGGATCCGCCTTGCCAGTTCTCTCAAGGTAGCGAACCACGCCGATATGCTTGTACACCCAGGTGTACTGTGGCTGAGCTGACAGCACTGGAACGGTGGCGTATAAGATGATAGTGAGCGCCAGGACGTACAGAAGCATTACGATTCCATTGTGGCTCTTAGAGGTGATTGATGCGACAGTACCTAATATGGCTATTAGTAGAGCGGCGTACCAGCTGAGCGGGAGGGCCGGTGGGAGGCCGTAGCTGTTAAGACCGGTTATGTTGACATGTGTGAGTGAAAGCCTCCAGATTACGAGGCATACTGCTACAGGAATTACGGCGGCGGCCGAGCGGACCGAGATCCGCGGCGGCAATGTCTTAACTTCGGTGGCCGGCGGGTCGTCAACCGTACTGATTGTGGACGGGGAGATAGTCATGGTGCTACAGCGCGCCGTCGAGTGTGGCTCTGCGTGCTACGGGCACGCGTATATGCGAACGGGCCGACCAAGAAGCCACAGACCTCTGCGACCAGCAACTCGCGAGCAAAGCCTGTTTTAAGTCCAATCTGCCGAGATCGAAATCCAAGGAGTATTAGCCTCCGAAGTCCATAGGGCAAGCGACGCAAAATATCAAGAGCAGTGTGACTCAAGGTCGCATACTTGAAGAGATACGCCGAGAGAGCCTTGCCATATTCATACATCTGGCGACGGAGATCATCGCGGTCGATTCGGTGGGCATGCCAAACAAGTGCGGCAGGCTCATACGAGATTGAATAGCCAGCACGAATGAACCGGACGAACGCATCGAGATCCTCCCCTCCGGAGCAGAGCGACCCGGCTCCGAGCGTTTCATCGAATCCGCCCATGTCTCGTAGGAGAGCCGATCGAACGGCGAAATTGGCCCCAGTTCCAAGGGCGCCTGCGGCGTAAGGGTGTAGAGCGGGGCTGGTGGGTCCATGTTGTGCGTCGAACACTTTGGGTTCGCAACTCGACGACCACCAGACTCGTCCGTCGAAATATTGCTCGGCGGGAAGCTCGAGCGAGGCGCTGGCGACCATTCCTGTGACGCAGCCGACATTGGGTTGCCGTGCAAATCCTCGAAGAAGGCCTCTTATCCAGAGAGGGTCGACGCGGACATCGTCGTCAGTGTAGGCGATGACCTTGCTGGTCGTTTCTGCGAGACCCCGGTTGCGAGCCCGCGAGAGCCCAGGTTCCGGTTCGCAGACGTATCGGAATCGGGAATCAAGCTGTGCCATTCTGGATACAACCTGGCGTGTACTATCATCCGCTGGGGCATTGTCCACAATTATAAAGTCCAACGAAACGTGCTTAAGATTATGCAATGAGTTTAAGCAGTCGGTAAGCGCGGTCGCACGATTCCTTGTGCAAACAATGACTGTCACTGGCACCGAACCTTCTGCTTCTACTTGGAGGCCTTGGGGCGATCGGCCTAAGGCGCTCGGTTCGTACTCGACTATTGACTGGGAAAGGTCCTGCCGTTTTAGCTCAGCCTTGACGGGTACCTCTAATTCACGCTTTATTGCAGTCATAACTCTCGAACGAGTCAAAGGTTGCGTCTCAAGGGAGACGGTCACAAATCCGATAGGCTCGGATGCAATTCGAACCAGTAAGCGTGTCTCATCGAATTGGCGTCCAGAGGGCGTAGTGGGTCGCTCGGGAAGTCTGAAGTCCCGTGTCAACTCGACTTCGCCACTATAGATGGCTTTTGGTCCTTCCGGATGCCGTTTTGGGATGGGAAAGCGTTTGCCCATGGCTACTCTGCTTCCATGATCGTGACGACGACGCGACGCAGGTCCAGAGACAACATCACGCAAGCGACTAGGATTAAGCCAGTTGCCAGTGCAAAGGGATGCCACCAACCCGTCCATACCATTGCGAGCGCACCCGCGGTCTCGATGCAAAAGCTCAGGCCGACAGCCAGGCCGAGCGCCTCAAGGGCATCACCCGTCGGAAGGCGAGTGAGCACAGCACCACCGGGAACTAGGCATGTGGCGGCCAGAACCAGGAGCGGTCGACCAGTATTTGTTACGTTACTGAGGCATACGACGACCGTAAGAAAAGCAAGCATCAGCAGTAGGCAATCAGCGGCGGCACGTTTTCGAGACTCGCCTGGCCATCCCGTCGAGGGAGGAGTCGGATGTCCGGGTGTATGCACCTTCACCCCCACAGACGGCTCGCCAGATATGCAAACGGACCGAGGACCAAACCTGCCCGCTCGAGTCGGAGAAGTCGCCGAGGAAATGTTTGCCCTCTCAGGGCATTCTTCCGAGAGTCGGGGTTGGTGAAGTAGCGAATCCCCTGAGGTGTGCGAGAAACCATCGCCCACCGGTGCGGACCCATAATGATCTGCTTGCTCAACATCGCGCCGAGACCAACGCCGTAATCGAAGACCTGCTTCCTCGGTGTCTCTGGTAGGTAACGCTGTGTATCTGAGTGCAATCCTTCCAAGTAGGTACCCGATGACTGTTGATGTGAGCCCGAGTACTATTGAGGTACTACGAGCTACACCGGTGGCATCTCGCCCAAAAGCGAAATCTTTTAGTCCCCGTACGAATCCTCTGGGGAGCGTGCGTGTCGTGTAAACGCGCTCCGAGGCCAATCCGTCTTGGCCGCCGACGAAGTCCACGATCGAAGCCTTAGCAATTCCCTCGTCGTAACAGCGCGCGATGAAGTAGTTCAGCCGTGAGCGGCCCTTCGGAACTTTGTGGTGGATAGACACTGATACGTCGTAGAGCCAAATACCTTGAGGCCACCGTTGGGTGCCTCGGATGCACAAGTCGGTCTCCTCGGTGCCAGACCGTGCACCCGTCTTACCGAAGCCAGATCGAAAGCCTCCGAGCTTGACAAACACGGAACGGCGTACAAACATATTTGCCGCGATAAGATTACGAATTGGTTCCGGTGTGGCTGGGAGTCCAGGATAAGTACATCCGACGGTCCAATAGAACTCTTCCGCCATCCATTGCGGCCGTGTCCCTTCCCACGCAGGCGCGATTGCTCCCCCTACTCCGAGGACACGGTCATCCATGAAGGCGGATTGGGCTCGCTCGATCCAGGTTTTGGACGCGATGGCATCGTCATCCAAAAATGCAATAATCGAGCCGGTGGCGAGGTCTACGCCGCGATTCCGTGCCTCTCCTGCCCCCCTTGTTCCCGTGTTTTCGATGGCGACCACGCCGCTTACGGATTTCTGCAGTTGGGCGAAAAGCTGTGGGTTGTTGTCGATTACGACAATGATTTCGTTGGCAGGTACCGACTGTTCTTGGACCGAGTAGATAGCCATGAGGAGATCATTCCAGCGACGCTCGGTGTACGCACACAACACGACTGATACTTGAGGCGTTAGTTCCACAGGTGTTTCCTTGTCCATGGCCATTTAGTTATTTGATAGTGGCGTCTCAAGGGAGACGGTCACAAATCCGATAGGCTCGGATGCAATTCGAACCAGTAAGCGTGTCTCATCGAGTTGGCGTCCAGAGGGCGTAGTGGGTCGCTCGGGAAGTCTGAAGTCCCGTGTCAACTCGACTTCGCCACTATAGATGGCTTTTGGTCCTTCCGGATGCCGTTTTGGGATGGGAAAGCGTTTGCCCATGGCTACTCTGCTTCCATGATCGTGACGACGACGCGACGCAGGTCCAGAGACAACATCACGCAAGCGACTAGGATTAAGCCAGTTGCCAGTGCAAAGGGATGCCACCAACCCGTCCATACCATTGCGAGCGCACCCGCGGTCTCGATGCAAAAGCTCAGGCCGACAGCCAGGCCGAGCGCCTCAAGGGCATCACCCGTCGGAAGGCGAGTGAGCACAGCACCACCGGGAACTAGGCATGTGGCGGCCAGAACCAGGAGCGGTCGACCAGTATTTGTTACGTTACTGAGGCATACGACGACCGTAAGAAAAGCAAGCATCAGCAGTAGGCAATCAGCGGCGGCACGTTTTCGAGACTCGCCTGGCCATCCCGTCGAGGGAGGAGTCGGATGTCCGGGTGTATGCACCTTCACCCCCACAGACGGCTCGCCAGATATGCAAACGGACCGAGGACCAAACCTGCCCGCTCGAGTCGGAGAAGTCGCCGAGGAAATGTTTGCCCTCTCAGGGCATTCTTCCGAGAGTCGGGGTTGGTGAAGTAGCGAATCCCCTGAGGTGTGCGAGAAACCATCGCCCACCGGTGCGGACCCATAATGATCTGCTTGCTCAACATCGCGCCGAGACCAACGCCGTAATCGAAGACCTGCTTCCTTAGGCGAGCGTGCGTATCGGGGTGGCGGTGCCATACGATTGCGGCCGGCTCGTACGCGAGGCTTCGTCCTGAATGAAGTAAACGGATACAGATATCGAGATCCTCGCTGCCCCGCGCCCGGGTGCCCGTTCCGAGCGCGCGGTCAAAGCCTCCGAGTTCTTGGAGTGCCCGAGTCCTGAATGCCATATTGGCGCCTGACCCGAAGTAGCCGGCCGTGTATGGGAACAAAGGTTGATCGGTAGGAGGTGTGGCGAGTGAGTAGATGCGGCGGGCAAAGCCCTTCCCATAGCTTGCGAAGCGCTCGTCCAAGAGCTGGGCCGATGTCTCAAGTTCAAGAGGGAGGATAAGTCCGGTTACGCAATCGACCTCCGGCATCGCTGTGAACGCTGAACGGATCGCTGGGACCCAAGCTGGATCGACACGGACGTCGTCGTCCGTGAACGCCACCAGCTCCCCACGTGCAGCATCCAAGCCCGCGTTTCGCGCTTGGGAGAGACCTGGGCGGTCCTCCTCCACGTATCGAATTCGCTGGTCGCCCGCGAAATGTTCTTCGAGTGTACGTTCGACGATAGAGTCTGCGGGCCTGTTCTCGACGACGATGACCTCGAATGATCCGGTGGCGGTAGTTAGGATCGCCTCGACGCAGCGGACCACGAGATCTGGCTTCGCGCAGGTTGCCACTACGAGGCTAAGGTGCACGTCGAGGCTCGGCGGCTGAATGGAATGAGTTTTGCCTCTTCCCAGCTGCTCGCTTGGCTGACCGAACGCGTGGGCTAGTGTGCTGAGTGAGACTTTCCCATCCTGAGCTACAGGCAATGCAATCCATCCAACTGGATTCCCCCCCTTTCTTAGAAGTGCGAGCAGCCGTCGATAGGGCTCACCGCTACGGCTTGGAGGAAGTCGCAGCCCATCGATGTTGTCCTCGAGATCAATTAAGCGAACGGCAACCGGCGGTTTGACGTCGAGGCATTCGGACAGCTCTTTGGGGAGTAATGTCATATATGTCTGCGCCGCTTTCTAGATCCAACGATCCGACGTTTCAGTTTTCGCACGAGACGATATCCACGAGTTCGAATTCGTTCACCCTTCCATGCCCGCGGAGCGTCTCGACCATCAAGTAGTTGGGCGATTTGCTGTGGTCCTGTCGTGCTGCGCACTGTCCACCGTGCAATCGCCCAAGGGTCGTCACCGGGGTGCGACAGCGCGTTCTTAACCGCCGCAGCGGAGCTGTAGCCGGCAGCGATAGCTGCCGAACGGACTCGCTGGTCATAGTTTCCATACGGGTAGGCAAACGCATCGATCGTACGGCCAACCAGCTCTTCCATCCTTCGTTTGCTCTCAAAGACCTCTTGCGTAATTTCGTCAGAGCTGAGCTCATCTAGGCGAGGGTGCGTGACGCTGTGTGCGCCAAGTTCCACCATTTCAGGCCGTCGGGAAAGCCATTCGAGCTGGTCACGCCGTAGCATCGACGCTCTGTCCATTTGCCCGGTGGTCACGTATACGTTGGCGCGCAAACCCTGGGCACAGAGGAGCTCCACGGCATCCACCGTATTTTCAAAGGCATCGTCGAAGGTGATCGCTACTGCGCGATCGGGAATGGGACGTTCATTACGCAGTCCGGCTGCAAGCTCACCAACCGTAATTGGCGTCCGCTCACTTGCCACGATGGTGTCAAGATGAGCCGCGAAGAGTTTGGATGAAACTGAAAGCGGATCATTGGGATCATTCGTCTCGGGCACGGAGTGATACAGAAGTACCGGCACCACCCCTCGGACAGGGGGTGGTGCAGTCTGCTTCACGGCTGAAAGGTCGCTTGTTTCGGTCAAGTCGGTCTCGAGAATAGGACATGACCGCCCCGGGGTCCAAGGCCTTGTCCTTGAGCCGATTGTCTAACAGGCTTGACTTATGCCGCTTCTACCGACATGGCATCCCGGCTGCTCGGCTTCTCGGCAGGCACGCGGGGCATCCTTCGAATGCGCTCACGGAGAATCGTCCTCAAGACTCGGCCCCCATCTCGGAACGTGTTGAGATTGCTTTGGCCGTAGATGCGGGCTCGCTCGAAGCTTGGAACCTCGCTGACCTTGAGGCCGGCACGGGCAACGCGGATATTGATCAGCGTCTCAACCTCAAATCCTGTGCAGTCGACATTCATCGCTGGCAGGCAATGTCGCCAGAAGGCGTTGTAGCCATAGCAGAGGTCTGAGTAGGCGGTTCCGAAGAGGAGATTGACAGTGCCGCTCAGCACTCGGTTGCCAACGTTACGCAGCGGGGTGATATCCGAGCTACCTCCTTCATTGTGGAAGCGGCTGCCCTTGGCGAAGTCGGCTCCATCTACGAGGGCTTGCACGAAGGTCGGGATCTCGGCCGGATCAGCCGAGCCGTCTGCGTCCAGCATCACCAAGATGTCGCCGCTTGAGGCTTCAAAACCGCAACGGAGGGCGTCGCCCTTGCCGCGCTGCTTCTGCTTGACAATCTTGATATCGGGTCGAAGGGAGCGCGCCACCTCCGGAGTTCCGTCGGTGGAAAAGCCGTCGACAATGATCACCTCGTGCAGGTCTCGGGGGAGCTCAGCGAAGACATGGGGGACGTTTTTGGCCTCGTTTAGGGTCGGGACGATGACGCTCACGCGAGGCCATTGTGCCCGAGGGATTGACGCATTGATTCCGGAATTGAAATTCCGCTGACCCGCCACCCCGAGAGCTTCGAACCGGCCAGGTCCAATCTGATGAGGTCAACTCTTCGCCTACGCTGCCAGCCACCGTTCGCACCGATGCCATCCCGCTTACCTTTCGGTTGCCGATAGTTCGGTGACGACGCTATGGATGCCCTGCTTGCTCCCTGTTTGATCGGTGTTTGATTTGGGTTAGACCGCCTGAAAAGGGGAAGGTTGAAGCCACGGAGGGCTTGCGATTTGCTCGCCTATTGCCTAGTTTGTGTTAACAGCCGCTGTGCGGCGGCGGGGAAATGGTTTGCGAGACAGCAATGCGGCACTGGACAAGAAATCGGGACGAGGCCGCCGGCGCGGAGATCAATCCCTGCTCTCAGAAGAGCAACTGCTCGGATCGCCGCTTCTGTTCGAGCGGTTCTTGTATGGGCTGGCGCTGGTCGCACGAGACCGTACCGTCGTCTACCTGAATCGGAAGGGCCGCCAACTTCTGGTTACCGAGGACGGCTGGGGGGCTCGGAGTGAGTGGACGTGCTGCGATCTGATCTGCAGCCGACTTGGCCCGCTGATTGGCGGGAACTGCATCACCGAGCGGGTGGCAGAGATAGGGGGCCAGACTCCCGAGTTCCGGATGGATATCGAGCACGAGCGGCTGCAGACGGCAGCCTGGGTGACGGCTTCCTCACTTGAGGGAGGCGAAGGACAGACGGTGTTTCATCTACGGCCAGGAAGGCCTGGCGATCGGCGCCGGCGGACCTCTCCGGCGTGGTTGGGCCACATTTCTCCGTCACGGCGCTCCGATCTTCAGATCGTCACCCTGGGTAGGTTCCAGGTTGAGGGGCCGGAGGGCCCGATCAATGGGGATTGGCTCGAGCAGCGCCCAGGGCAGCTGCTCAAATACCTGGTTGGCGAGCGGCGCCGTGTCATGGCCAGCGACCGAATTGCCGAGGCACTCTGGCCCGAAGCGGGGCCAGAGGAGGCGCGAAGTCGCCTGCGCCACTACATCCACGCGCTTCGAGACCGGCTGGAGCCCGACCGTGGTCACCGCTCACCGGCCCGCTTTGTCGTCGCTCGGCGCGGCGCCTATTGCTTCGATACCAGTGGGGTGTGGATTGACGCCGATGAGTTCGAGCGCGAGACAAGGGCCGGCTTAGCTGCATGTGACCAGGGCTACACCGAGCCTGCCGCGACTCACCTTGCTGGCGCAATGCGCCTCTACCAAGGCGACTTTCTTGCCGAGGATCCATACGCCGAGTGGGCGCTTGATGAGCGCGAGCGCTTGCGCGAGCTAGCTGGCAGGGCCCTCCGTGCGCAGGTGAGTATCCAGGTTGAGCTGAGCAATCTCGCTGCCGCTGCTGATCACGCGCGTCGCCTAGCCGACATGGAGCCCTATGACACCGATGTGCAGAAGCTCTTCATTGAACTCTGCTTAAAACGCGGCAGGCGCAGTGAGGCCCACCGCCGCTTTGCGGTGCTTCGCAAACGGCTAATTACCTCCTTTGAGCAGGAGCCTGACTTCAGCCTTGCCGATTTGGCGCACCGGGCCAACGAGCCGAGTGGCGTATAGCTCGGGATTTGCTTGGGCGTTTTTGAAGGGCAGATGGGCGCCCGCTCTGTCGACTTCGGTAGATCTCCAGATGGCGGCTCAACCGGGGCGCGGGCGAATCCCGTTACCGTTCTCTGATGATCGAAAGGATCAAGCGCCCGGCGGCGGGCTGCCTGGGATGCGTTGGCGCCCTCGCCTTGCTCACGCTCCTAGTCTTTGACGCGGGACCGTTTGAGCGGCTCGACGCCAATCTGGTGAGCCGGCTTGCTGCGTATAAGGAATCCTCTCTCGGGGCGCTAGCCGGCTTTTTTGTGCGCCTCGCCGATCCGCTCCCCCAGGTGGCGCTGATGGCACTGGTCTGCCTTATAGCGTTTTACTCGGGAAAGCGCCGGCAGGCAATCGCCGCTCTAATCCTGGTCGCAGGCGCGAACCTCACGACCCAGGTGCTGAAGGTGGTCCTTGCCCATCCCCGCTACCAGCCAATCCTCGGCTACCGCCAAATCTGGGCGAACTCGTTTCCGAGTGGCCACACGACCGCTGCAATGACGATGGCTCTTGCCTTTGTGCTCGTCGTTCCGCGCTCCTGGAGGTTGACGGCCATCCTGGTTGGCGGCTGTCTTGTATTTGCCGTCGGCTGCTCGCTGGTTGTCCTTAACGACCACTACCCAAGCGATGTGCTCGGTGGCGTCTTAGTCGCGTCGGGCTGGTGCTTCGCGGTGGTCGCGGGGCTCCGGGGTACCCAGTTCCTGCGCTCTACTCGGCGCGTACAGTTGGTTGGCGAGCCTCGCTGAGCAGAAACTAGGGCTGAGGTGAGGCGGCTCGATCTGGCTCGTCCTCGCTCGGCGCCAGGGCCGACTTTTCGATCGGTGCCTCTGACTCCTCGTCTTTGCCCTCAAGTGAGGCTTTGAACTGCCGGATGCCAGACCCGAGGGAACGACCCACCTGGGGCAGGCGCTTCGGTCCAAGCACGAGCATCGCGATCACCAGCACGATCAACAAAGATCGCAAGCGATGAGCAGCTCGCTGGTTTCATCGCCTCTCGCTGAGGAGAGGGGGCCCGCTCGAGGCTCACTCCGTCCGCCGATCGACCTACCGTCCCCACGGTCGGGTCGCAAGCAACGAGACGAGGAGATGCCGATGGGCGAGCTTTCAGATGCCGTGGCGATGACCCAGGATCGGCGTCGGGGCGCCGGCGTCGCCGTGCAGATCAAGGTCAAGCTTCGGGGGGTGTCCAAGCCGCCGGTCTGGCGGCGGCTGCAGCTCGATGCCGAGACCCCGCTCGATCGCCTGCACGAAGCGATCCTGGCAGCGTTCGGCTGGGCGGGCTATCACATGCACGTCTTCAGAAGCGGCGCAGAGGAGTTCGGGGTGCCCGATCCGGAGCTCGGGTTCATCGACGAGGGCCGGGTGAGCCTTGGCGAGCTGATCGGCGGCGTCGGCGACCGGCTCCTCTACACCTATGACTTCGGCGATGACTGGGAGCACGAGATCACCGTCGAGGAGCTGCTCGACGGTGATCCCGAGGTCCACTACCCGGTCTTGGTGGCCGCCAAGGGGGCCTGCCCGCCGGAGGACTGCGGCGGTCCATGGGGATACGCAGAGCTGAAGGAAGTCCTCGCCGAGCCAACCCACGAGCAGCACCGGGAGATGCTCGACTGGCTCGGCCTTGACGATGCCTCGGCGTTCGACCCGGGCGGGTTCGATGCCGATGAGATCGAGGAGGAGCTCGCCCTCAGCGGGGCTGGCCGCTGATCGTCAAAGCGGCGAGACCCGCTAACTCAAGACTGCAGTTCTTCTCAACCTCGACTGGTCAAATGAAGCGCGGCCCGATCGCGCTGCTCGATGAGTCCACGGCGGGCGAGTTTGCCCGGCCACCGAGAGCTTTCTCCTCGACAGGGGGTGGTCTCCATCATCGAAGAGGCGCGCACCGGCGGACTCAACGTGGACCAGCAACGCAGCCTCGCCAAGACGGATGCGGTCGAGTGGCAGGCGGACGGCAGCTCCGCACAGCGAGCGCGATGGCGGTCTGACGTGGTGCGACGAGCTTCTCGGCGCTCGGCCCGCCGCGCGTCGAGGCGATCCTCGAGCAGGTGGCCGCCGGGCCGCTCCTACCAGGCGGCGAGCAGGTCGTTTGGGGCGAAGGCCGCGTCCACACAGTGCCGCGGTCTCGCTGTCTCGCCCCATGAAGGTTGCCCCGGGCATACTCTCGCTCACTGAGAGTCTGATTAGCTGAAGTTAGCCAAGCGTCGCCGGCAGAGTCTGCAAGCCCCGCTCACGGGCCGCGCCGTGAAGTCGCGCGTCCCAGGTGGCGACGGTCAGCTCCCGCTGGGGCAACACGAGCGCTGAAGCCAGATGGAGAGCGTCCAGGCTGCGCAGCTCGGCCTCGAGCGCAAGCTGTGCGGCATGCTCGGCAAGCGCTGCGTCTACCTCGACCACGTCGAAAGAGAGCCAGTCGGCCTCGATTCGCTTGACCGCCCGCCGTCCGGCTGCCAGGCCCACCGCGCGCATGGTCTCCACGTAGCCGATCCGGCAGATCGACCAGGCGCTCGCCTCGTCCATCGCGCCCAGGAGCAGGTCGCTGCCTTCCTCCTCGACGTAGCGCTTGACCAGCGCGCTCGCGTCGAGATAGAGCATCAACGCTCGGCGTGGCGCTCCGCCAGGACGATCGCCGAAGCCGATCGCCCGGTGGCAAGCGGCCGCGGCGAGCGGCGGGGACGGGGGCGCGCAGCCGCCGTGACCCTGCCCTCGGCGACCAGCCGGCGCAGCCCCTCGTCGCGCCGACGCGAGCCGGCCGGGACGATGTCGGCGACGGGCTGCCCGCGTCTCGTCACCCGGATCTGCTCGCCCTCGTCGACCAGATGCAGCACGGTGCTCAGGCTTGCCTTCAGCTCACGGACCCCGATCTCACGCATGTGGCCACTTTAGCAGGGATGTAGCTACGTCTCGACGAGGGGTGCTTTCGGCCTTCCCTCTTCAGCCGCTGTTCCAGAGCCATGCGGAACGCTGCGGCGCTTTCGTATTTCAAGACGTCCCCTTGGCTGAGAGAAGTACTTCGATCGCCCGAGTCTTGCCTCGACGATTGTGGCGCGCCGCCTCCTTTTCGAGTTCAGCGGCCGTGAGCAGACCGCGGCCAAGCGCCTGCCGCACGGCCATTTCGGCCTGCTCGGGCTGGAGTTGCGCAGCAACATCGACCAGCGTCCGCGCAGGGGCGGTCAACGGAAGTCCCTCGCGCCAGACAGAGCTGACCTCCTCCCCGTCGGGGCGAGTGTGGATCACGGTGGCGGGCGGGCGTCGCAGGCCGCGGTGTCGGCGCCCGACGAGCAGGTGGAGCCGCGTCGGGAATCACGTCGCTGAGTTCCAGAAGGGCGAGCGCGCTCTGATGGGAGAGGACGGCCTTCTTCGTCCCGACCGCCATCCACTTCTCGCGCATCTCATCGTGCTCCGCGCTGGGAAAGCCGCGCAGCCGGTAGAGCCCACGCCGCACTTGATCGAAGCGGCCTTGGCGGACGTGGTGGCTCAGGAGCTGGCTGCTGATCCCATGTTCGCGTGTTTGGGCGACGCGAAAGTAGCCGTGCTGCCCATATGCCTCGGTCTCAAGGCCTCGCACGTCGGGTTTGGTCGCGTCATGCATAAGCAAACATAGCTTTGCTATTGCGGACAAGCAATCACGATGATCTGAGTGGAGCGTGATTGACTGGCCTGCCTGCGGAGGCGCCGGGTCGGTTCATGGGGCGGGCTGGACTCGAACCAGCCACCAAGGGATTATGAGTCCCTGCTTTGACCAACTGAGCTGGCCGGGTCCTGGCCGGCTGACGCTTGAACCGCCACACGGAACGTGCCCACCTGTGTAGCATTGGGCAAATGGCCGAGCGCAATCGCCGCATCAACGTCACCCTCGAGCCCGACTATGCGCGGAAGCTCGCCAGCCTGGCCGAGCGCACGCATATTCAGGAGGGGACGTTGGCCCGCTCCCTGCTCTCCAGTGCCCTTGACGACGCCGACCCCGACGCCGCTGGCATCACTGAGATCCTCGACGGGATCCCCGGCGCTTGGGAGCGCACGCAGGAAGGTCTGGCACAGGCCGCCCGCGGCGAAGGAACACCGCTCGACGAGCTGGCCTGAGTGGCGCAGGTCATCATTACCCCGCGGGCGCGGCGGGACGTGAATGAGGCGATCTCGGCTCTCAATCTCCCAGGCGACACCTGGACTCGGATCGCCCGCTCGCTGAGGGCTCTGGAAACGTTCCCGCTTGCCGGTCCTGAGCTGGCCGGTCGATGGGCGCCTGCCCGCTTCGTGCTCGGTCCTTGGCCATGGATGATCATGCTCTATCGCTACGAGGAATTGACTGACCGCGTCTATGTGGTCGCGATGCACGACGGGCGGTCTGCGACGTCAGCCACGGCGATGCGCCCGTGAAACGCCGTCCCTTGCGGCACGCGCACGCACTTTCAGGTTCCCAGGATCGCGAAATCGATCGCTCGCGCCAGCCGAACCGCCAGCAATCCGCTTCGGCAAGCCGAGCCGACCGGGCTGAAGTCTCCGCTCGAAAACCGCTGGCCGTCGCAAGGCGGCTCGTGGGTTCGTATTCCACCCCCTCCGCTTTACAGCGCTTCCTTACTGGTTTCAAATCAAAGGCTCAGGTCGCGGGGTGAAGTGCGACTTCGCGCAATTACAGTGCCTCGGGCCGCGGCCGACCGGCCTTTCCGCGAGAGTCGGGAGCTGTTGTACCTGGGTCGAAGGCGCCTTGCCCAGATTGGACATAGGTCGAAGGTGGGAGCGGGGGGGACCCGCCATCCTCCTGAAGGCCTGAGAAAACCAAACATCTCGTTTGCTCGCCCGCTCACCGTCCTGCCGCAGGAAGGACGTCTAGATGAGAACGGCAACCTGCACTGGCCCCAGAGCGGCCGCTTGAATTAGCTGTGTAAGTTCGCTGGGCCTGTCCGGCTCCTTGAAGCGGGTAGGCCGGTAGCCGCCGGAGCGAGCCCGTAGGGCGAAGTGCAGTGCGGGGGTGTCGGCGATGTATCCGATCGCGACGCAAAGATTCTGGCGTGATCGCCCTGCACGCCATTTGGTCCCAGGACTCCCAGCTTTGCGTGTGGGGAGAGAACTCCTCTCTGCGCGCGCGGGCTCCGAAGGGTCGCGGACTCAAGCCGGCGAAACCGCGGGCGCGTAAGCACCCGTTCGCCTGTGCGGCGCAAGACCTGACCGGGGCACTCGAAGCGTTGGCCATCTCGCTCGGGTCTGATGCACCGATCGAGCGCAAGCTCCGTCTGATGCTGCCGTCTCTCGAGGATGGCCCGCAGCACTCGCCGCAGCTTCTGCGGGCAGATCAGGATCGCCGTCCCGCCAATCCGGAGCTGCTTCGCCCCTGGGTGGTTCCGGCGATCGGGCTCGAGCCTCCCGCCGCCCTCGAGATGCTGCTCGCGCTGCCGTCCTCGCCTCCTCCGGGTCTGGCGCTCGGCGATTCGCTGCACTTTCTGGGCGAGGCGGGCAAGCTCGCGCTCGAGTTCGTGGCGCGCGGCCGGCTGCTTCCCGGCCTGGCGCGGCGTGGCGAGGGGTGGGTCGCCTGGTGGCGGCCGGTGAGCACCGATCCCGGCGACGCGGAGCGCGTGCGGATGCTCGTTGCGGCGATGCCGCCGCTCCTCCGGGCGGAGCTCTCATCCTCTGAGGATGGAAATCCGCCCGAAGCGGTGGTCGGCGATCTGCTCGGGACTGTGGTGGATGCTTGCGCGCGGAGCTTTCTGGCGGATGAGTTCGCGGGGCGCCGAAGTCCCAGAGGTTCAAAGCGCACGCTTCCGCTCGTGGACGCCTGGCTCGCGGCGTTGACGGAAGCCGATCCGACCCTGGGCGCGGAGGAGTTGGAGGTGGCGGCGCTTGCTGAGGAGCTCGAGGAGTGGCGGCAGTTCGGTGAGCGGTATGCGGAGCACCGGATGTTTCGAACCTGCTTCCGGCTGTGCGAGCCCGAGGAGCCGGTCAGCTCCCCCGCTGGCGAGCGCGACGCGGATCGGGACGTCGAGCGGTCAAACCGCCGGTCTGACCGCTCCGGCGTGGACGCCGGCGCGACGGATCCGGGCAAATGGCGCGTCGAGGTCCTGCTTCAGGCGAAGGACGATCCGAGCGTGCTCGTTCCTGCCGAGGAGGTGTGGAGTTCCAATGGAAGCGGGCTGAAGGCGCTCGGGCGCCGGATCGCGGATCCGCAGGAGCGCCTGCTCGGAGGGCTTGGTCACGCGCTTCGGTTGTGGCCCGAGCTCGAACCGGCGTTGCGCGAGGCGGCTCCGACCGGTATTGATCTGACTCCAGAGAACGTGATCGGGTTCCTGCGCGATGCCGCGCCCGCGCTGGAGCAGGCCGGGTTCGGCGTGCTCGCGCCCCCTTGGTGGAGCCAGCGGCTTCGTCTCAAGCTGAAGGCGGAGCCGTTCGAGGAGCCCGAGGAGGGAAGCGGGCTGTTCAGTCTCGATGGTCTGTGCGCGTATGAGTGGAGAATCGCGGTTGGCAATACGACGCTCTCGCTGTCGGAGCTGCGCGAGCTGGCGGCGATGAAGTTGCCCCTTGTGATGGCCCGCGGGCGCTGGGTCGTGCTGCGCCCGGAGGACGTCGAGGCGGCACTCGCATTCTTCGAGCGCCGGCCCGAGCGGGGACAGGCGCCAGCGGGCGAGCTCCTGCGCGAGAGCCTCGGCCTGGGTGTCGGTGCCGAGATTGACCTGCCGGTTGCCGAGATCGAAGCTGGGGGGTGGCTGAGGGAGCTGCTCGGCGCGAACGGCGATCGCAAGCTGCGGGAGGTTCCCACCCCGGCAACCTTCGAGGGGGAGCTTCGTCCCTACCAGCAACGGGGACTCGCCTGGCTGTCGTTCCTGTCGAGTCTGGGCCTCGGCGCCTGCCTGGCGGATGACATGGGGCTCGGCAAGACGGTGCAGCTGCTGGCGCTGCTGCTCGCGGAGCGGGTGCAGCTATCCAATGGCCCGGAGAAGGGTCCGAGCAAGCGACCTCGCGCCGACGCTCTTGATCTGCCCGATGTCGGTGGCGGGCAACTGGCAACGCGAGGCCGAGCGCTTCGCGCCGGGTCTGGGGGTTCATGTGCATCACGGTCCCGAGCGCCTGGTGGGCAAGGAGTTCGCGCGCCTGGCGCGCGCAAGCGATCTCGTGGTCACGACTTACGCGCTCGCGACCCGCGACCACGAGACGCTGGGCGCGGTGAAGTGGGAGCGGATTGCGCTCGATGAGGCGCAGAACATCAAGACGATCGATGCGAAGCAGACGCGCGCGATCCGCTCGCTGGCGGCCCGTCACCGCGTCGCGCTCACGGGGACGCCGGTCGAGAACCGCTTGACCGAGCTTCATTCGATCATGGACTTCCTCAATCCCGGGCTTCTCGGCCCCGCCGCGACGTTCAAGCGGCGCTACGCGAGGCCGATCGAGCGCTACCGCGATGAGGGCGCGACCGTGCGGCTGCGGCGGGCGACTGGCCCTTTCATCCTCCGCCGTCTGAAGACCGACAAGGAGATCATCGGCGACCTGCCCGAGAAGATCGAGATGCGCGTCGACTGCCACCTGACGAAAGAGCAGGCGACTCTCTACCAAGCGGTCGTCGATGAGATGCTCGAGAAGGCGGCTGAGGCCGAGGGGATCGAGCGCTCGGGAGTGATCCTCGCGGCGCTGATGAAACTCAAGCAGGTCTGCAACCACCCCGCGCACCTGCTGAAGGACCGCTCTGATCTGGACGGGCGCTCGGGCAAGCTGGCGCGGCTCGAGGAGATTCTCGCCGAGGCGCTGGCCGAGGATGACCGCGCGCTTTGCTTCACGCAATTCGCTGAGTTCGGGCACATGCTCCGCGGACACTTGCAGGAGCGCCTCGGCCGCGAGGTCTTGTTCCTGCACGGTGGCACTCAGAAGAGCGCACGTGATGAGATGGTGCAACGGTTCCAGGCCGGCGAGGGGCCGGCGGTGTTCGTGCTCTCGCTCAAGGCAGGCGGCACCGGACTCAACTTGACCGCCGCCAACCATGTGATCCACTTCGATCGCTGGTGGAACCCCGCGGTTGAGGATCAGGCGACCGATCGGGCGTTTCGGATCGGGCAGAAGAAGAACGTGCAGGTGCGAAAGCTGATGTGCCTGGGCACGCTGGAGGAGCGAATCGACACGCTGATCGGGCAAAAGAGGGACCTCGCCGACCGCATCGTCGGCACCGGGGAGGCTTGGATAACCGAGCTCGACACCACCCAGCTGCGCGAGCTCGTGACGCTCTCGGCCGACGCGGTGGGGGATTGAGGATGACCTCGTTTGGCAACTACCCCCACTACGAGCGTTCGCGGCCGCTGCCGGCGCACGGCATCCAGGCGCGCAGTCGGCGCGGGGCGATCGGCGAGACCTGGTGGTCGAAGCGGTTCATCGAGCTGCTCGAGTCCTTTGGCGTCGGCTCGCGACTGAACCGTGGGCGCAGCTACGCACGCGCCGGCCAGGTCACCGAGCTTGAGATCGAGCCGGGGGTGGTGCTCGCGAAGGTGCAGGGATCGCGCTATTCGCCCTACCGCGTGCGGATCCGCGGCAAGGCTCTCTCCGAGCAGCAGTGGCGCCGTGCCGAGAAGGCGATGGCGGCGCAGGCGCTGCCGCTTGCAAAGCTGCTCACAGGCGAGATGCCGCGCGACATCGAGGAGTTGTTCGCCTCGTGCAAGCTGACGCTTTTCCCGCGCTCGAAGGGTGAGCTGAACGCGAGCTGTACCTGCCCGGACTTGGAGAACCCGTGCAAGCACATTGCCGCCGCCTATTACATCCTGGCCGAGCGCTTCGACGAGGACCCCTTCTCGATCTTCGCCTGGAGAGGGCGTGAGCAGGAGGAGCTGACGGAGCGCCTGCGCGCGCGTCGGGCGCCGGGAAGCCGCGGCAAGGGAGCGAGCGCCCGATCGGCGCAGGTCTCGCGGCCACCCGAGCCAGGCACGCCGCTGTCCGCCGCGCTTAACTCGTTTTGGTCCAGCGGCCCCGAGCTGGAGGCCGTCGATGTCAGCCCGCTCGCCGGCGAGGTTCCGGATGCGCTGTTGCGCCAGCTTGGCCCGGCTCCGGTCGAGGCTCAGGGACAGAACCTTGTCGAGCTCCTGGGCCCCGCGTATGAGACGCTGGCGCGGGCAGCGGAGCGCATGGCGCTGGGCGAATAGCGGGGGCGGGATTCGAACCCCGCGACCTTCGGGTTATGAGGTCTTCCCGACTGCTGTATTTGGCTTGTTTCGTGCCTGTAGAGAAGGTCTGAGTTGCCTTGGGTTGAGGGCACTTTCCCTCAAGTTGGTACCCGATTTGGTACCCCGCTCCGCAAGGCTGGTTGAGCCTCCAGACGTCCCGATTCGGCGCTAGATGCGGGGCGCCGCTATCGGGCGCCGAACCCCGCGTCGAGACACTCTCGCAGGCAACCAGCTTCGAGGGGCGCTTCCAGCTGGTCAGCCCGCGGCGGTGCCCACGCCACTTCCGCGTGAAGGGAAACCGCGACATCTCGACGCGGTCTGATCGAAGGCGACGCTGGCGGGAGATCGGCAAGGCATTACGTATGCGCTGGAGCTGGACGGCGACTGAGCGGGCGCCGTCTCTCTCTCAGCGGCTGAGGGCCGAAGTTCCCGCTCTCCCAACCCGGCCACTGTGGACTCGACCCGCTGTTTGTTCATGCAGTTAAGGGCCGTCCACGCAGATGACGCCAAGCAAATGAAGCTAGACCAAGGTCTACCGGCGCCCGATAGGCGTAAAAAGGGCAATCTGTTGTTTAGACGCAATAGGTCCGCATTTCGGTCAACCTGCATCGGAAGTACCCTCGGGGCATGGCCCACCACAAGCGAAAGCGCGCAAAGCATCGCCGGAGCGGGTGTCTAGCTCTGCAAGCCGCAGAAGCTGACCGCCAACGTGAAGGCGCAGCGGCGTAACGAGAGGCGGGCTTGGGTGAGCCATGAGCGCTCGGCCTGGTAGCCCCTAATGGGGGGGTTCAATTCGAGGCGAACTCGAAGGTGCCGATGGGCCGGCGACCAAGACTGGCCGCGGCATCTCGTCGTGGTCCTCCGCCGCCAGCTCGCTCATGATCGGCTCTATCCAAAACCTGCCCTCGGTTGCCGGCGCTAGGACCCACCTTCGGGCACCCAATGAAGCACGAGCTGGTCGCGAGTTGAATCAGGGCAACGATTTTCTTGCCATGGGTCCTAGGGCCTCAACAAACCGCGCCTGTCGGTTGACTTCGCGGCATAAAAAACTGCCTTATTGCTATTCCGTTTTCCCATTACCTCTTGAAACTGCCCCTCTCCCCTTTCGTAGTCCTATCTTCTGAATTGACGCCCAACATCGCATTTTGCAGCTTGACAATTCGCAGTATGCAACAATCTTTTCCGCATTCTGCACAAGTAGAAATCGCATTCTGCAACGACTGAAAAGCCATGCCTGAATTTATCCCCCGTGGAAGCCACAAACTGATCGTCGAAGCATTGGGCGACACCCGCGTCGTTCTCTTGCTCGGCGCACGCCAGGTCGGCAAGAGCACCCTCGCCGAGGAGATCGTTGCCACTGACCACCCGGCCAGCGCGATCAACCTCGATACGCAAGCACCACGGGAGGCAGCAAACTTTGATCCCGAGGGCTTCATATCCGGTCTGCGGCGCCCCGTCCTAATCGATGAGGTTCAGCGCGGCGGACCCGACTTGCTGCTCGCGATCAAGGCGGCGGTCGACAAAGATCATGCGCCTGGCCAGTTCTTTCTGACTGGCTCGGCGAACGTGTTCGCAAACCGCAAGGTCCTAGATGCACTCACCGGCCGCATCGAGATCGTCACGCTATGGCCGCTGGCCCAAAGCGAGATCGAGGGGTCCGTCCCCAACTTCGTCGATTCGCTCTTCTCGGGCGATCCGCCAGACGTCAGTGATGCACCCGTGGGTCGCGAGGCAATCGTGGGGCGACTGAGTGCCGGCGGATATCCGGAAGCACGACTCCGAACCGGGAGAGCGCAAACCAGGTGGTTCTCCAGCTACTTGGAGACGACTCTCGGAAAAGACCTCGAAGACATCACCCACGTGCACAAGCTCAATGAGATGCCGCGCCTGTTGCGGTTGCTCGCGTCCCAAGCGGCGAACATCGTGGTGCCAGCGAACATAAGCAAGGACACCGCTATCCACCGCGAAACGGTTGAGGCATACATCGGCCTCCTTGAAGCGGTCTTTCTTGTGAAGCGTCTGCCGGCCTGGACTCCGGGCATCGGCAAACGGGAGATTCGCCACCCCAAGATCTACGTCGCCGACACGGGTTTGCTCCTGCATTTGCTTGGCGCCAATGAGGAGCGTCTAGCTACCGACGATCAAGTGATGGGGAAGGCTCTCGAGAACTTTGTGACGATGGAGATCCTCCGTCATGCCGAGTGGTCGGAGCCCGCGCCAAAACTCTTCCACTACCGACAAGGTCGTGAAGAGATCGATGTCGTGCTCGAGAATCGAGCCGGTGAGATCGCAACGGTGGAGGTGAAGGCGAGCGCGTCGATTCAGGAGCGCGACTGGCGAGCACTTGCCCGGCTGCGAGACGCGAGAGGCAAGCGTTTTCGCTGTGGCGTCCTGCTCTACACGGGGGAGGCAACCGTCCCGTTGAGTGATCGGATCTTCGCGGTGCCGATCAGCGGGTTGTGGGCCTAGGTTCCGCAGTATTTTTTAACCACAGCGCAGCGGAAGACACTAAGGACCTATCCCGGTAGAGCCGCTACGCGCCGCGCCGCGGCAGCCCTCTCGCGCCGAGACGGATGACAGAATCAGTCTGTGGCGACCGCACACCTTGGCGATCGGATCAGACGTGGCCGAGTACACGGCCGATACTTCCGCGAGAACTTCGCTCAGGGCGGGCTCGACCTCTCGCAGATCCTCATCGAGCTGATCACGAACTCCGATGCCGCGATCGCGGCGACAGGGCGCGACAGCGGCCGGATCGAGCTTTTTGTCGGCCCACCCGACCCCGAGCAGAAGGAGCGTTGGAAGCGCGAATCGCGGGCGCTGGGCCTGCCCGCCCAACGCCCCTGGCGTACCGAGATCCGATGCTCCGATGACGGCATAGGCGTCAATGCCAAGCAGGTCGACGCCCGACTCGGCGTGCTGGGAGGGCTGCCTGAGGACGACCGCCAGCGGGGGTTGTTCGGCCGCGGCCTGCGCGACGTCTGGCTCGCCCAGGGGGCGGGGCGGATCGAGGGGATACGCGACGGGCACGCAGTCGAGTCTTGGTTCCTGCCGTCCGCCGGCGACGATCCGTATCTCTACGTTCACGTGCTCGATGAGGCGGACGGCCCGCGGGCACGTCGGGTGCTGGGGCTGGAGCGGGGCGCCCGGGTCACCGTGCCGCTAACCGAGGCAAGGCCGCCGGGCGCCGCCCGTCTTCGCAGCCTCGTCTCCAACCTCGTGCAACTTCGCCCAGTGCTCGAGGATCCGAGCCGCGAGCTGTGGCTGGAGCTGCCTGGTGAGACACCGGGGCTGGTCTTGCACTTCGCGCCGGAGCCCGACCCCGAACGACCGTTGCTGCTCGACGAAACCGTGAAGATCGCCAGCGGCGTCGAGGCGCGGATCGTTGTTCGCCGCGCCGCGGCGCCGATCCCGCTGAGCCCCTCTCGCGCCCTTCGCCGCGGCGGCCTGCTGATTCGCTCCGGCCGCACCACGCATGAAACGACGTTGGGCAGTTACGAGGGCCGGCCCGGCGCGCGTCACCTATTCGGCGAAGTCGTCTGCGAGGGAATCGAGCGGCTGCAGCGCAAGGCCCTGTACTCCTCGCGACCTCAGGTGCTGGTCAAGGTCGACCGCTCTGGGCTCAACGAGAACCACCCGGTCATCCGTGACCTGCGCGCGGTGATCGACCGTGTCTTGCGACCGATCGTCGAGGCCGAGGAGAAGCGTGCCGAGAGCGGTAACGTGCGCCCCGGACGCGAGCTGCGTGCCCGCGATCAGGTTGGCCTGCGAGCGCTCAACGATGTGCTTCGCAGTGCCTTCGACGCGCCCGGCTCCGCCGGTTTCGGGCGCGGCACGAAGGCCAGCGAGCGGGCGCCGTTGCCCGACCCCGAAAGCGATCGGGAGCCGCCGAGCTCGAACGGCAGCCCGCCGGGGATCGGAGAGACGATGAGCTTCGACGCGGCGATGCGCTTCAAGCAGTCGCCGTTGCGCCTTCGCCCCGGCGAGCAACGCAGCTTCTCGATCCTCTTCGACCCGATGCGCGTTGCGGCGGGCGCTGAGGTCTCGCTGAAATCCGAGCCAGGCATCACCACTCGTTTTCGGGGCGCACACCGCGTACCGGGGCCGAGCAACCAGGGCTGGGCGCGCGTCGCTGGCCGCGTGCGCGCCCTAGCGAGTGCCGAGCCTGGCTCCCGTCTCACCGTAACAGCGGAGGCGGCAGGTTACTCCGCTGAGCTCGAGGTGCTGATCGTTCGCCACCGGGCCAGCGGCTGGGTGCGCGAGATTGCCCGCAAGGACGTCGACTCCCAAATCGAGGCCGAGTTCGATCCCGAGTCGGGGGTGGTCACGGTGTACGAGGGTCGGCGAGAGTTCCGCGCCCTCGAGCGCGCCGCTCGCCGCGCCGGGCTACCGCGCCGGCGCGGCCGCGAGTACCTGCCCTACCGGATGCTGGAGGTGGAGGTTGCGGCCAATGCCGTGTACGCCTGGGCGGCGGAGCGCGTTCTGGAGAGACGCTTCGCTGAGAGCCTCCCATCCGACCCGGCGCGCTACGCCGCTGCGGTCCGGCTGGAGGCGCAGGCGCTTCGTCACCGTGCCCACGAGAAGCTGATGCGGGCGTTCCTCGATCCCGCGGTGTTCGAGGGAACCTCCGCTCCGCCTGAGCGCGTTAAACGGGGATAGTTGCGCTGCCCGCCGTGCGGGAATCCACCGCGCGACCCCCCTCAACCGTCGAGAATTCAATCCGAAGGTTCGTAGGCCGACGCTCATTGCTTCTTGTGAATGCAGCTACTGGATCTGGCCTCGAATGGCAGCCCTCAGGGCGTTGACACCGACTTCTCGAAAGCGTCAACAAATTCGAGAACCTCATCGCATTCCCATACGCGGCCCCATTTGCGCTGGTTGAGCTTTACGAGGATCCCGCTCTCTTCAAGTTGCTTGATGGCGCTTCCCACGGCGACGTGGGACTTCCCGGTCAGCTGCTGAGCGACGGGTACATCTATGACGGGCTGCTCGGGCAATATGTCGACCAGTTGACGGACCGCTGCGTCTTTGCGCGGCTTTCCAAGTCGCTCGAGCCAAGCCTCCTGACAATGCTCGATGTCTTCCGCAAGCTGCCATGCCGCTCGCGCGGCTCGCGCAGTTGCGTCTGAGAACGTTGCGCACCATGTGCTTACGTCGCCCTGGCTATAGGCGCCGAAGCCATTTACATAGGCGTTTGGCTCACTCCCCAGCACCAGGCTAATCGGCGGAATGTAGTCGCGAATCTCGCCGGACCTTCGCAGCGTGCTGTAGATCAATGCGCGCCCGGTTCGCCCATTTCCGTCTGCAAACGGGTGGACGTTCTCGAACTGGGAATGGGCGATCGCAGCCTGCGCAACCGGGGGCAGATCATCCCGTTCGATGAATCGACATAGATCCTCAAGGAGGTCGCCGACATACTCCGGGGGCGGCGGCACGTAGGTCGCGCCGACGGGGTTGTAATCGTTGCCGCCAATCCAATTTTGCTTGTCGCGAATAGCGCCGGCGATCTCTCGGGCGTCGGTATTGCGCAGCAGAGTGCGGTGGATATCAAGGATGTCCTTAACTGCAAACGGCTCGGCCTTGCCTCCGAGCTCAATCGCTCGCTTCATCGCTTCGACGTTGCCCAGCACCTCCGCGGCTCGATCGTTTCCTCGTCGCTTGCCGGCACCCTCATAAGCAGCCCGAGCCAACCGCTTATGCGAGATCGCTATGCCCTCTATTCGCGAGGAAGCCATGCTCTCTGAGCGCAGGAGGTTTTGCGCTACGGCCCCCAATCTGGTCAGCCTCGGAGGATTCTCGGCAAGGCGCGTCAGCGCTTTCGTGGCCTCATGCAAGGAAGTACTCGCCTCGTTCGTGAGCAAGAATTCCCTTTCGGCGATGAGATCAGGAACGAATGCGCGGTAAAGCCCGCCGCGGCGTGCTCTGCTGCCGTAAGCGTCGGGCTTGCTTGGCCAAAAATGCTCCACATGGCGCCCAATGGGCTCTGTAACTTGCGACCCGCTAGTGGGCCTCCTTGAAACGTTTGACCCGAAACCAGTCATGGGTTCCCTTTCGCAGAGCCAGATCCGAGCTCCCAGGCACGCAAAAGGTTCCAGGGAGGCCCACTAGCCATCGCCGCGTTTCTTCAAAGTCGGAGGAGCTTTGTAAGTATAGAGCCTCTTCCTTACGGAACTTTTGCTGTCTTCGAAACCTTTCGGCAGTTCTCGTTGAGGAGGAGAGCGCCTCAAGATCGTGCTGTCCCAGCTGGACTGCGGAAAGTGCTCCGTGTTCGCGAGTGGGAACCCACTGGGGGTCCCTGGCGGGTTTGAACGGATATCAGCGACCGCGTATCGCCTTACGCAGAGCCAAATTCTCGCTGCTTAATCGCGGAGTCATCATCTTACAGACCGACTCAGCTCGAGCCCTGAGGATGCGGGTCGGGGTGATCGGGCTGCTGGTTGCAGTCTCGAGCTAGGCCAGTCGCCTATATAGGCAAAATATTGCTGCTTAAGGCTTATAAGCATTGATATGCTATCGATATGAATCGAATCACCTACTCGCCGCTGGCAAAAGAGGCAGCACGACTGCTCGGCTCCCGGGTACGGCTGGGGCGCAAGGAACGGCGCTGGACAGTGGGGCAGCTGGCCGAGCGCGTCGGCATCACCGAAGGCACCCTGCGCAAGATCGAGCAAGGCCACCTCAGCGTCAGCCTCGGCTCCGCGCTTGAGGCCGCGGTGCTAGTCGGCGTCCCCCTCTTCGACCAAGACCCCAATCGTCGCGCCCTGGAGACGGGACGGGTCGAGGACCGTCTCGTCCTACTCCCCACCCGGACCCGTAAGCCGCGCGTGCCCAACAATGACTTCTGAGCCTCAACCCGAGGAGGCCTATGTCTGGGTATGGCTGCCCGGGGCAAGGGACCCCGTGGTCGCCGGGCGCCTGGAGGCGGTCGGTCCGATCGTCAACTTCACCTATGCGCGCAGCTACCTCGCCCGCGAGAACCGCGTCTCCCTCTATGAGCCCGAGCTGCCGCTGGTCGAACGAGAGATCTCACCGCGAACCGGCGAGATCGCAGGCTGCATAGGCGACGCTGGCCCCGATGCCTGGGGCCAGCGGGTGATCCTCAACCACCGGGTCGGCAAAGAGGCCGAAGACACCGCCGACCTCAGCTACCTCACCTACCTGCTCGACTCCGGCCCAGACCGTATCGGTGCGCTCGACTTCCAAACCTCCCCGGATAACTACGTGCCACGCAGCAAAGGCGAGGCGCAGCTTGCAGAGCTAAGCCAACTCGCAAAGTCAGCACAGAAGGTCGAAGAAGGCGAGCCGCTCTCTGAGGCACTCGACCAAGCCCTTCTACACGGAAGCTCCGTCGGTGGCGCCCGTCCGAAGGCCCTGCTCCACGACGGGCCTCGCCGCCTGATCGCCAAGTTCAGCTCGGGTACTGACAAATACGCCGTGGTCAAAGGCGAGTTCGCTTCAATGGAGCTCGCCCGCCGAGCTGGTGTCGACGCTGCAAAGGTTGAACTGACCGAGGCTCTCGGCCGAGACGCACTTCTGATTGAGCGCTTCGACCGGCCGAAGGACGGGGGACGCCGCGGGGTCGTCTCCGCCCTGACGATGCTCGGGCTCGATCAGATGAGCGGCCGCTACGCGAGCTACGCCGATCTCGCCGACCTGATCCGCGCCATGTTCACGGAGCCGACCGCGACCCTGCGCGAGCTCTTTGCCCGCATCACCTTCAACATCCTCACCGGCAACAGCGACGACCACGCACGGAACCACGCCGCATTCTGGGACGGTGCCGAACTGACCTTGACCCCCGCCTATGACATCTGCCCGCAGCCGCGGGCGGGGGGCGAGACCTCCCAGGCGATGGCGATCGGAGCCGACGGCTGGAGGATGGCTCAGGTCGCCGGCTGCGTCGAACGAGCCCAGACCTACAGGCTCTCCAAAGAGGAGGCGCAAGCGATCATCGATCGCCAGATTGAAGTGATCGAATCGCAATGGGACCAGGTCTGCGACCTAGCGAAGATGACAAAGGTCGATCGCAGCAGCTACTGGCACCGCCAGTTCCTCAACCCCTACGCGCTCGAGGGATACAACCGGTCCTGAGCTCGTCTCCTCGTGCAGCTCGGCTACCCCTGAGTTCATTAGACCGGGCGAGTTTAAGCTGCCCCAAGAACCGTGCCTTACGCAATCCTCCACATCTCCGATCTGCAAGGTTCCGGGCTGAGATATGAGGTGGAGCACGGCCGCCTGGAGTTCGACGCACTGACGCGCTCGGGAAACGGTCGTCGATGATGTCGGAGTCGAACTGGTCCGAGCCCGCTGAAAAACCCTCGGCGTCCTCTCCGCGGTTGATCATCGGAAGTCCGTTGCTGACAAGCATTGGCCCTGCCTGCAGCAGGTCTCCCCCGCAGGCTTGTTTGGTAGCTCTCTCCGTGGAGCAAGGGAGACCCGGCCGTTGTCGGCGTGGATGCAGGCTCGGCGTTCTCCCCAGGGCGGGTCGAAGGTTCGAGTCGGAAAGGTGCTGCCGCTGATCCGCAGGCCCCCAAGCGGCGGGCCTCCTGGTCGGACGTAGAACCCGCCGACAATCGCGTGCTCGGCGCCGTTGGTCGCGCACCAGCGCACCAGGGTGGAGCAGGGCTCGATTGCGACTACCCGAATGCCAAAGCGGGCGCGCTCGAAGCGTGCCACTTGAACGGTGGTCGCGGCGCCGTCGCCCTGGGTGAGCCTGACTCTCTCGAGCGCCGGGCAAGCGGCGAGGACGGCTGGCTGGCGGGTGGGGAGGGAGGGTACGCGCATACTTCGATGCCTTCGTCCGTTACATGCAACAACATTCTCGGGACGTACCTGTAGCCACCTTGATGAGTGAGGCGGCGGCAGGTGTCGCCGTGGTACAGGCGAGCCGGCTCTGCGATTCGGGGTCACGCCACGCGGTCAGGGCCCGTTGCGAAGTCGCCTGAAGGTGACGATGCGCCTCGCCGCGCTCGATCAGACTGAGTGGCCCACTATTGCGATTGTGCGACGTAGCGGCCGGCTTGGAATGGCTGGTTGGGGTCGATCTACGGGAAGCGCTCCCGCGGCCTCGCAATACATCGCGCCGCATTATCGGGAGTCGATTCCATCCCTTTCATCCGAGTGGCGACCAGCGCTACGAATGGTCATTTAGGTCCTTGAGGCGAGCTGCTGTAGCTTCGCTTCATGGGCGCCACCAACCAGCTCCCTTGGCGTGGGCCCGGCCGGGCCGCCCCGACCTGCCGCTTCCTCCCGCCCATATGCTTTTGCGCAGCCACGGCGAGCTGCGCAAGCGCTGGCGCTATGTTGCCGTCTACGGGCCCGAGGTAATGCTCTGCGCCACCCGTGCTCAGGTGGGCCCTTTCGGGCAGTGCTTCTGGGCAGTATGGGATCGTGAAGGAAGTCGTGAGAGGCCGGACTCAAGCGTCGCCGCGGCACTTTCTAGTTAAACGGGCGTGCTGCACGAGGCAGTTATCGGCTCGACAATCGCCGCCGCCGCCGCTCAGCCGATCCTTGGCTTTCGGCAGACTTGCACGCCCCTAGATTGTCCAGACCAAATGCGCGCCTTCGTCGTTCGAGGGGTACGGCACTACCTGTGGGTCCGGCTAGGCACGTGCCTTCCCGGCGGCGAGATTAGGTTGACCGCCACCTGTGAAACCGGGAAAACCGTTGTCGGCGCCGGCGGCTGGTTTCAGGCATCTCCAACGACTGGCCGCCGCGTCTCAAAATCCCTACGACTCGGCGTGTAGTGCGTCGGACCCCGCTCCGAGCAGCGTCCAGATCTCGCCGGAGTTGCCATCAGTCTCGCGCATTGCATACGCCACGCGTTCCAGGTCGCGCAGCGTGGGTGCAACGTCGCCCACCGTCAGGTCCGTCCGCGAGGCGATGCTCTCGACGGTCTTCTCGGTCTGGCGGGTCGTACAGTCCATGCGACCAAATTTGGTTAGAAGTCGGTTTTCAACCGACGCCAGCGAGCTCCCCGACCCGTTCCTTCGAGCTCGATGATGCCGTTATCCCGCAGCTGCCGCAAGATCTGGCCGATATAGACATCGCTTACATTCGGGGCTACGTCTCGAATTTCAGAAATGCTGAATGCGTCGCTCGCGTTGGTTCGCACGAAACGACGCACGGCCTCGGCTTTGCTTCCCTTCGTCGCAACAGTCTCCAGGTGGGTCTCAAAATCGCGGTAGGAAACGATTAGGACGCCGAAGAAGTACTCAAGCCATGGGTTCAGATCATGGTTGCCCTCGTGCCATCCTACTGTCGAGCGAGCCAACGCCTCGTAGTAGCTCTCACGAGATTCGTTAATCACCTTCTCCCAGCTGACATAGCGACCAACTTCGTATCCGGCGTGGTAGAGGAGGAGGGAAGTCGCTAGACGGGACATCCGGCCATTCCCGTCTTGGAAAGGGTGAACCATGAGGAAGTCAAAGACCAATGCAGCCAGGATCGTCAGGAGGTGATACTCCTGAGCGTTCCACGCCCGATCAAAATCGCCGAAGAGCTCCTCCATCGCCTGGGGTGTATCCACCGCCTTCACGGGTCGAAATCGGATGGATTCAGTCCCATCTGGATGCGTTTCGGTTACTTCGTTCTCGCCGTGCTTGTAGTGGCCGGCTGGCCTGGCGGTGAACGAGTAGAGCCAGCCGTGGAACTGGAGCAAGACGTTCTCGGCGAACGGGATGTTCGCAGCGTTTGTGTGGATCTCGTCGAGGACGCGACGATAACCCGCAATTTCAGCTTCGGATCTACTTTTCGGCGCCGTTTTATCTAGGGCTAGTTCTCGAACCCGTTTTGTCGGGGCCTTGATGTCCTCGATCGCGTTTGATGCCTCGACACTTTGCACGACAGCGACCTCGCGCAAAGTGTCGAGGATCATCGGGTTTTGCTTTTTGTACGCGTCTTGACGCCCGCGGCCGGTCTCGATGGCTGCCAGAGCGTTGACTATGTTCGCCGGCAGGAAGCCTAGGTGCTTGTCGAGATCGCGGAAAGTGTGCATGGCGGTCGAATCCTATAATTTCCAATAAAAGCCTAGGCTATTTGCCAAATATTATATGGTTAAACGCACGGAACTCTATGTTTTCGGCTTCAAACCCTATGTCAAGATGCAGTTGAAATAGCATTCGCCTGGCGATACGTAGGGTTTCCCGCGGGTGGCATGTGGAGGAGCTTGAGACCAGGTTTCGAGCGCCAATACAGGCGTAAATCGGATGCTCGCAGTCAGAGACGTAGCGACGCCGCAGGCGGCGGCTACGATGCTCACGCAATGGAGGTAATCGATGATTCCCTGATCGCGGAGGCCGCCCGCCGCCTCGCCGCTGCCGCGCCCGGAGCGCGGGTGATCCTCTTCGGCTCCCATGCCCGCGGCGAGGCAGATCCCCACAGCGATGTCGACTTCCTTGTCATCGAGCCCCACGTAGAGGATGAGGCCGGAGAGTCCGTTCGCCTTATCCGGGCGCTGCGGGGCCTTCGCATCCCCGCCGACGTAGTGGTCGTGAACCGCGGCTACGCCGAGGATTGGGCCGACGTTCGCGGCAGCGTTGTTCACGCGGCCCTCTCGCAGGGCCGGGTCTTGGCCGGCTGATGGCGAGCAAGGAGGACCTTGCTGATCAGCTTCTTCGTCTCGCTTGGGACGATCTCGCATCGGCGAGAGTGCTGGACGAGGCAGAGGACGTCTCGAGCGCGAACTCCGGCTTCCATGCCCAGCAGGCAGTCGAGAAGGCCTTGAAGGCTGTTCTCGCTGCCCGTGAGATCGACTTCCCTTTTACGCACAACATCACGCTGCTGATGCAGCTCTGCGAGGACGCCGGATTCGAGCTACCGAACGATCTATCCGATGCCGACCGCCTCACCCCCTATGCCGCTGCGCTCCGCTACAGCCTGGGCGATCCCGCGGCGGTTGCCTCCGATGAGGCTATGAAATGGGCGGCGGTCGCGATCGAGTGGGCGGAGTCGCAGCTTCACCCGAGCGACGCCTGAGCGTCGCTCACCGCGAGCGTGACGACCGAACCGGAGGGCAACCCGCGGAGGCGAACTAACGTCGCCGGAAGGCCAGGCGGCATGAGGATGGCTGGGTGGCCCTGGTCCTTTTCGGTCCGCCTGACGAGCGACCAGGGCGGCTCGAGGCTTTGAGGTGCTCGACTCCTGACCCAGTTGGCGATACTCGCGCTTGGGATTTGCGTGTCGAAGCGCAAACCCCAGCAGGGGCAAGATCAGCGGCACCCCTGCCGCACCGCCTGCTCCCCGAATGTGAGGTTTGGGCCCGCCAAAGGATCTCCCAGGCCAAGAGTCGGCGCGGTGAGTTCGTCACGCTTGGGTATGCAGCCTCCGGCGCAAATCGCCGACCCGCCGTCGCGCGACCGGAACCTCGCGCTCGCCTGCAAAAACCAGCGTCGCAGTCCCGTTGAGGTGCGGGCGTATCTCCTGGGCCAGCCGCAGGTTGACCGCGTACTGTCGGTGAACGCGGACGAAACCCAGCGGCTCCCAGCGCTCCGCGATCTCGCTGAGTCGCCCGCGGAGCAGGAAGCGGCCCTCCTGGGTCACCGCACGCACGTAGTCGTCCTGCGCTCGTAGGTAGAGGATCGATGAGCGGGCAATTTGCCGCTTGGCTCCGTGAAGGCTGTCGACCGGCACGATCTCATCGTGCCGGTCGCTGACATCGCCGCCGGTCGCCGATGCCGGACGGCCGCCGCTGGTCAACGCGAGTCTGGTCAGCGCCTCGTCTAGGCGGTGCCTGCTGACTGGCTTGACTCACTGCCATTCTCAGCGGCAGGCTCGGCGGCGACATCCGATCGAGACGGTTGGTTTCTCGGGTCGGCGACGAGCTGACTCCTGGTTTGAGCGTCGACCCAGAGGTCTGACCTTTCCCTGTTGTGTCGCTCGCCGCCGCCCGAGGATCGCCAGCTTGACTTGATAGGAGCGTGGCATCGCCCCAAGTGAGTCGCGTCAGCCAGCGATCCGCCCATTGCAAAACAGACCAAAGGAATGGACGGTGCAGATGATCGTAATCGGAGCGGACACCCACAAAGCTACCCACACAGTCGCCGCGGTATTTGAAGGCAGCGGTCAACTTGCCGGCGAGCTGACCGCAGCGGCGAGAAGGCCCGGCTTCGCTGAGATGTTGGACTGGGCGGGCCGCCTTGATCCCGAGCGAGTCTGGGCGATCGAGGACTGCCGACACGTCTCCCGCGCCTTGGAGCGCTTCCTGGTCGCCTCGGGTGAGCAGGTAGTACGGGTTGCGCCGAATCTGAGCGCCCGGGAGCGCGGGAAGGAGCGCACCCGCGGCAAGTCCGACCCGATCGACGCCAGGGCGATCGCCCGGGCCGCCCTACAGGAGGGGATCGAGACGCTGCCGGTCGCCCACCTCGACGAGCGCTCCTTTGAGATCAAGCTCCTGCTCGATCACCGTGAGGACCTCGTCAGGGCCCGCACAGACGACCAGCAGCGGCTGCGCTGGCACCTGCACGACCTCTGGCCGGAGTTTGAGATCCCGGCGGCTGCGCTTGACCGCGTGGTCTGGCTCGATCGCGTCGCCAGGAAACTGGCCCGTGCCGAGCAGAGCACCAGGGTGAAGATCGCCCGTGAACTTTTGGTCGGGATCCGCCGCCGAACACGCAGAGCCGCAGAGCTCGAGCGTGAGATCGGCGAGCTGGTCAAAGCCAAAGCGCCCGAGCTGCTCAATCTGAAGGGCTGCGGGATCCTGACGGCGGCCAAGTTGCTCGCCGAGACCGCCGGGGCGAAGCGCCTGGCGAGCGATGCGAAGTTCGCCCGCCTGGCGGGAGTGGCCCCGATTCCGGCTTCTTCCGGCCAGCGCACTCGCCTCCGCCTCGACCGCGGTGGCAACCGCCAGCTCAACTGCGCTCTGCACCGCATCGCGGTGACCCAGGGCAACTTTCACGAACCGGCACGGCTCTATCTCGAAAAAAAGCGGGCCGAGGGCAAGTCAAGAAAGGAAGCGCTTCGCTGCCTCAAACGCCACCTCGCGCGACGGGTTTGGAAGCTGTTGGTGGATTCTGAAATTGATAGATCCCCGATCACCGTCGATTCTCGGAGAGACACTTCGACATCGCAAATTGCCACCCCGGCTTGACATAGGAGCAACTTGCTGCGTATAAGGAATCCTCTCTGGCGGCCGTAGCCGCTATTTTTGTGCGCCTCGCCGATCCGCTTCCCCAGGTGGCGCTGATGGCTTTGGTCGGCCTGATAGCGCTCTACTCGGGGAAGCGCCGGCAGGCAATCGCCGCTCTGATCCTGGTCGCGGGAGCGAACCTCACGACCCAACTGCTGAAGGTGGCGCTTGCCCATCCCCGCTACCAGCCAGTTCTCGGCTATCGCCAAATCTGGGCGAACTCATTCCCAAGTGGCCACACGACCGCGGCAATGGCGATGGCTCTCGCCTTTGTCCTCGTCGTTCCGCGCTCCTGGAGGTTGACGGCCATCCTGATTGGCGGCTGCCTTGTATTTGCCGTCGGCTGCTCGCTGGTCGTTCTTAACGACCACTACCCAAGCGATGTGCTCGGTGGCGTCTTAGTCGCGTCGGGCTGGTGCTTCGCGGTGGTCGCGGGGCTCCGGGGTACCCAGTTCCTGCGCTCTACTCGGCGCGTACAGTTGGTTGGCGAGCCTCGCTGAGCAGAAACTAGGGCTGAGGTGAGGCGGCTCGATCTGGCTCGTCCTCGCTCGGCGCCAGGGCGGACTTTTCGATCGGCGCCTCTGACTCCTCGTCTTTGCCCTCAAGTGAGGCTTTGAACTGCCGGATGCCAGACCCGAGGGAACGACCCACCTGAGGCAGGCGTTTTGGTCCAAGCACGAGCATCGCGATCACCAGCACGATCAACAAATGAGCTGGGCTCTCAAGTCCACTGAACATCTGGCCTCCTCGGCCTCGGAATTCGGTCTTGATCAGGTTACGCCCCCGCCAGGGCATCGTGGATCAGGCCGCTCGGGTAGGTTGACTTGGTGAACGACGATTGGCGCCTGCAGGTAGATCCAGAGCAGAGCGGGCACGCTGGTCTGCTCGGCGAGCATCTTGAAGGGCAAGATTTGGAGTCCGACCTGAGCAACTCCTTCCACGATCGGATCGTCGTAAGTAGGGACGGCCCTCGGCTTTTTCTCTACGCCGCCACGCGCGAACAAGCCGAGGCGGCCCGCGACCTGATTGAGGGCGTGGCGAAGGAGCATGGATGGGCGCTCAGCACCGAGCTAAAGCACTGGCATCCATCTGCGGAGGACTGGGAGGACCCAGATAAGCCTCTCCCCGACAGCGACCTCGCCTCAGCGGCCGAGCACCAGGAGGAGGTGGCCGCCGAAGACGAGAAGGTCCGTGAGCAGGGCTATCCGGATTTTGAGGTTCGCGTCGAGTTTCCCTCTCACCACGACGCGGTCGAGTTTCGCCACAAGCTTCAAGCCGAGGGCTTCTCCTCGGTTCACCGCTGGAAGTACCTGCTGGTTGGCGTGATCGATGAAGACAGCGCCGAGGCCCTGGCCGAGCGGCTCCGCAGCGAGGCTCCCCCCGGAAGTCTGGTCAAAGTGGAGGGAACCTGGAAAGCTGCCTACGCCGAGCGCCCCCGCAACCGCTTCGCGGTGCTCGGCGGCCTTAGCGGATAGCCAGCCAGTCCAATTTAGAGCTCAGCGAGCGAAGACCTAGCCGGGTATCGCGTCCTGGGTCGGTCCTGGGTCCTACCTTGATGAGGGCGGGCTTCGGCGCGCGCTACTTAACCTTCGACCGAGCTGCGGCTCGTCCCCAGCTTCAGCGCCCCGAAGTACACGGTCCCCGTTTCAAACATGTTCAGCTCGCGGTATTGCATGATCTTCGCCGCGTTGGCGGCTCCGTCGTTGCTGGCGTCCATCGTCTCCATCGCCAGGCGTTCGGTTTCGTCCACGTGGTTGGGGTTGTAATTGCCGGGCGGGAAGAATTTGAGCTGCTTGCCATCGATCCACATTTCAACCCAACCGTTGGTCGCGAAGCGCTCGTGCAGCAGCACCGTGACCCAGGCACCCTTGATCAAGGGTGCCTTCCAGGGGATGTCCCAGTCATAGGTGGCGTTACGCTGAAAGCGGAATTCGTTTTCGGTGATCGCCACCCCCCATGGCCCCGAGCCGGCGAAGGGAGCGCCGTAGATCGCGACCAAAGACATCCACCCCGGAATCGAGGGGAGGTTGGTGGGGAGCAGGAATTTCGTCTGCAGCCAGAATTCCTCATTCGGCTCGATCATGTTTGGGGTGAGCAGCTGAGCTCGCGGATTATCGGTCGGGGTGATCGGCGCCACGTCCTTGTTGTTGACGGTCATCTTGAAAACGCTTTCTCCGCTTCCAAGTGGATCGGGAACTTCGGTAATCGCCCCGGGCGCTGACTGGTTGACCGGATAGTCGATGATCTTTGTGCCGTCGAAGAGCGGGCTGCCTGAGGAGCCGCTGGAGGTTGTCACCGCTGCTTTGGGTTCCACGGAGGCGTGGGTGGTGCCGAGTTTGGCCGCATCAAGGAACATTTCCGAGGTGCCCGGGAGGGCGGCTCCGTTACGGCCCAGGCCGTTCTTAATATAGCCATAGGTGTTCCCCGGGACGATCAAGCTGACGTTCTTGCGGGATTCGATCAGCTTTCCATCAAGGAAGAGTTCATAAAAGCCGGTTCCATTGTTTGAGGCCTTGAAGTGGATCACCACTTCGTGCCATTGCTGTTCTGTGAGCGGGGCCAGGAAGCGGCTTCCGCCCATCGCTTCGCCGCCACTCCAAAGGCCCTTGCCGCCACCTGGACTGTCCTTGTATTCGCCGTTATTGCCGGCATAGTTCCAAAGCTGCAAGGCGAAGTTGGGGGCGCCGCTACCGTTGCTCTTGAACTGCATGATCGAGTTCGACGCGCCGGGATGGCCATAGATCATGTGCTGCAGGTAGAAGGAGAATCCGTACCAGTATTCGCTCCCTTGCCCGAACTCCTCGGTTGCGCTGGGATTGTCATTTCCGGTCCCGCCGAGGATTAGCTGCGAGATGCTCTGGCTGCCGCTCAGCACGAATCTGCCTGAGTGAGTCGAGCCGCTGCGCACGGGGCTACTGACTACGGTCGGCACGGCTTCACCAACTCCCGAGGTGTTCCAGCCGTTCAGACCTTCTTCAAACCCAGCTTCCAGAAGTGTCGAGGAATCCGAAGAGGCATCGGGTGCAGCCGTGACCAGGGGCTGAAACCCCGACGGCGCTTCAGAGCCAGCTGAGGAGCCGGGTTCGGATTCGGCTTCCGCTTCAACTTCGGTCGTGTTTTCGGGTTCTGGCGAGGCTTCAGAGTTAGGCGCTTCGGTTTCGGCTTAAACTTCAGAGCCAGCTGAGGAGCCGGGTTCGGTTTCCGTTTCAGATTCGGTCGTGTTTTCCGATCCAGCCGGAGCGCCCTGTTCGCTTGCCGAACCTTCGCCACAGCTTTCACCGGTCGAGGTCGGTTCCCCGTTTGGGGTCTGCGCCCCCGCCTGGTTTGGAGGGCACTGGCAGACATTTCGGGGAGAGGCGCTGTTACTCGGGTCAGCGACAGCAAAGCTTGTCGCTTCGTCATACCAGCCAGAGGCCTGGCAGCCACCTTCATTCCGATAAAGCGCCAGTTCGCCCTGGTCAAACGTCGGCCATTCCGCCCAGCCGTGGAGGCCGAAGAAGATCGGGTCCTTGCGCAGCCAGGCAACCTTGTCTTGGAAGGCGCCTGAGGCATCGCGAAGAACAATCAGGCCGGAGGCGGGGCTCTCCGGATTTTCGGCACTGCCAATCAGATCAGGAGCGCTCGGGAGCCGGCAATCACAGGATCCCGCCGGGGCGCCCTGGATCAGCAGGTAGCCCCCTGGGGGGATTGTGGTTTCAGACGGAATCTGGTCGGTGTCTGCTTCCAGGGGAGGTGAGAAGGCGTCGCTGTGGCTGATGCTCCAACCGCCGACGTCGACCGCTTCTGAGCCTGAATTGAAGAGCTCGACGTATTTGTGGTCATAGATCGCTTCGGCCTGTTCGGGCAGTTCTCCACCGGGATAGACCTGGGCGATGACAACGCCAGGCGGGCTCGCCTGGGCAGCGCTGGGCAAGAAAATCGCGAGCGTGGCCAGACCCAGCGCCAGGAGCGCCGTCTGCCTTGATGTCTTTTGCCAAATCGAGGTCATTGAAGAGCTCCAACGAAAATCTGGTCGACAAAATGACTCACCAACCAGTGCAACCCTGCTATTCCCATGCCCATTTCAAGGTTACATAAACCAGCTGGGCTGCACGCTACAACACCGGCTTCCCCGCCGCTCCCCTGCGGCTTCTGAAAAGACCCGGGGATAGCAGGAGGCCGGCGGAGCGAAGCGAGGATCCTCGGGCGGCCGCGAAGCGCATTTTGTCGTCTCGGCAGCGGGCAGACCGGCCCTTGGCCGCGGGCGATCGGCGATGATCAGGCTTGTGCGCCCAACCATCGCTCCTCCGTGATACGGATCGCGGTCGTCTTACAAGGGGACGCCTCCAATCCGGGCGCCTGGTCGGGCGTGCCAGCGGGCGTCTCCGCCGGCCTGGCTGCGGCTGGCGTGCAGCCGGTCTCGATCGACGCGCGCCTTCCGGGATCTTCTCGCCTTGCCCGGCGGTTGGGGCTCTCCTGGGCCGAGGAGTCCGCCCACCCGCTCCTCGCCGCCGCCGGGGGCCGTCGCGCAGACCTCTCGATCCGGACCGCGGGAGGGATCGACGGCGCGGTGATGATCGGCAGCGGCTATTCGCTTGGGGGCCGCATCCCAACGGTCACATTCGAGGACATGACACTGGCTCAGGCACTGCGGCAGCCAGGCACCCCCTACAGCTCGCTGAGCGACGCCGCGGCTCGGCGCTGGCGCCAACGGCAAGGGCGCAATTACGCGCGAAGCCGCGGCTGTTGCGTCGCCAGCCGCTGGGCGGCTCGCTCGGTCAAGGATGACTACGGGATCGAAGCCTCAAAGGTGCACGTGGTCGGCTTCGGCCACGATCCTGAGTCACAGTTGGTGAAGCGCGATTGGCAAACACCGCGCTATCTGTTTATCGGAGTCGATTGGGAGCGAAAGCGCGGTCCGGCTGTCCTTGAGGCGTTCCGGCAGGTCCGCGAGAGCTATCCCGAGGCGACCTTGGACCTGATCGGCGGACACCCACCGGTCGAGATGGCAGGCGTCAGCGGACACGGGCGTCTCTTGCTCGGTGACCGAGATGGTCGGGAGCGCCGCAGCGCCTTGCTGGCCCGGGCAACCTGCCTGGTGCTTCCCTCGACCTATGAGCCGTTTGGCATCGCCTATCTGGATGCGGGATCGGCGGGTGTGCCGAGCATCGGCACCAGCGCCGGCGGGGCACCCGATGCGATCGGGGAGGGGGGCATCGTCGTTGACCCCGGTGAGATCGCCCCGCTCATCGAGGCGATGCTGCAGCTGGCCGATCCTGAGATCGCGCGGCGCCTCGGCGAACGTGCCTTTGCCCATTCGAGCCTCTTTACCTGGAAGGCCGTAGCCGAGCGCCTGCTGCGGGCGCTTCACCCCGCAGGGCTTGAGCTTGGCCGCTTGGCGGATTTCCTTGACCCCGGGGGAGCGCAATCTCTCAGTTAGCAGCGAGCGCGGCAGACTTCACGAAGCGAAGCTAAAAACAGCGCGCGTGCAGGCACCAACCTTCGTTTGGGGGCGGCGCTGGCGCCGCGGCGAGGGCCTTGCCTGGGGTCGCCTGCGAGGTCCACCACGCCCGAGCCCGGCCTGGTTGGGAGCGCCCCGGTTGGTGCCTTCAGGCGCCTGGTCGGGAAGTCACAATTATTGGCAGCGGCCTTCCCTCTCGCTGGCAGTGGTTGCAGAGCTGCGGGAAGCCCGCGAGGGGTCGGTTGCCGATCGAGACCTCTTTGTTCGATCGGGCCCAAGATGCCGCCCGACCAGCTAGACTCGGTCCGGCAAAACAGGGCTACGAGCCGCTGTCGAACCTTCCCGATCACCCTCGAAATCCCGAGCGGTGGTTTGGGGTTCCGTGACTGCCCGGAGACCCTCGGACCTCGTCTGGAAGCTCGTGCTGAGCAGCTTTGGCGGGGGACAGGAAAGGACAATTCGGTGGCTGAGCACAGTTCGGATGGCCCGCCCGCGGGTCAGGAGTACGTGGCCGGCATGCCAGCGGCGGGCAGTCTCGTTGACCGGGTTGCCAATCTCGCCGTCACGGTGATCCCGTTGGCGCTGATCGCGGTCGCGATTGAGCAGTCCTGGGGCGGCCTCTTGGTCTGGCAGGACGCCCTGATCTTCTTCGCAACGTTGATCCCGTTCGGCTTCGGGATCACGGTCGGCTTTCATCGCCTCTTCACCCATCGCTCCTTCAAAACTGGCCCCGTGATGCGCTTCGTCTGGGCGGTGCTTGGCTCGATGGCGCTCGAGGGCCCGGTGATCGAGTGGGTCTCCTATCACCGCCGCCACCACCGTTTCTCCGATGCCGAGGGCGACCCCCACAGTCCCCATGTCGGTCATGGCAGCGGTCTGATCGGTGCGATGCGAGGTCTCTTTCACGCCCACGTCGGCTGGGTTCTGTTCAGCGATGAGCCCGCCGAGGAAACGCGCTACGCGCCCGATCTGATCGCCGATCCGGTGGTCCGCTTCGTCGATCGCACCTTCATCCTCTGGGCGGTGCTCGGGCTGGCCATCCCCTTCGGACTCGGCTACGCCCTGACCGGCACCCTGATCGGCGGCCTCCTCGGCCTGCTCTGGGGCGGGGCGGTACGGATCTTCTTTTTGCACCACATCACCTTTTGCATCAACTCCCTCTGTCATTTCTTCGGCAGCCGCGACTTCGATACGGCTGATGAGTCACGCAATCTCGCCTGGCTGGCGCCCTTTACATTCGGTGAGGCCTGGCACAACAACCACCATGCCTTTCCGACCTCGGCCCGCCACGGCCTCGGACGCTTCGAGCTCGATCCCTCCGCGATCCTGATCTCATTGATGGAGCGGGTTGGGTTGGTCTGGGACGTGGTGCGGATCGATCCCGAGCGGCTCGCCGCAAAGGCAATCGCCTAGGTCAAGCGCTTTGCTTGCGCTCGGCATCGCCGCTGCCGCCGCCGCCTCTGTCGCCTTCAACGTCGGCATCATCTTGCAGGCTGCCGATGCCCGTCGCGAGCCGGCTGCGGAGGGGCTGCGGCTATCGCTGATCGCTCACCTCGCCCACCGACGCCGCTGGATCGCTGGGTTTCTATTGGGCGGCGTTGGCTTTGGGCTACAGGTGCTCGCCCTCTCCCTGGCGCCCTTTGTGGTGGTGCAGCCGGTGCTCGCCGCGGGCCTTTTGCTGGTCCTCTACCTCGGCGTGCGGATGCTCGGCGAGCGTGTTGGGCGGGCCGAGGTCGCGGGTGTGCTCGGGATCACCGCTGGGATTGGGCTTTTGGCCTGGGGGACTCCGAGCGGAACCGAGACGGTCAGTAGCGGCGCCGCCGTCGGGGCGGTGATGGCGGTGATGACCCTGGTCTCACTGATCCCCTTTGCCCTGCGCGGACGGGGACGCCTTGACTCCGCCAATTTCGTCATCATCGCCTCCGCGCTTGCCTACGGAGCGAGCAACATCGCGACCAAGCTGGTCAGCGATCAGATCGACTCCGGGCTGTGGCTGGCGGCAGCCCTTTGCCTTGGTCTTGCGGCCCTCACCGGCCTGGCTGCGCTTACCACCGAGATGACCGCCCTGCAACGGCGCCCGGCGAGCTTCGTCGTGCCGCTCTCCTTCGCGGTGCAGACCTTCGTCCCGGTGATCTTGGAGCCGATCTATTTGAGCGAGCGTTGGGGTACCGCGGCGCTTGACGGTGCGCCGCTGATCGCCGGTCTGGTGCTGGTCGGCCTGGGAGCCGTCGCGGTGGCGAAGACCCGTGCGGTCAGCACGCTGATCGCCGGCTGAGGGCGATATAACCCGCTGCCTTGAGCGATCAGGTGCCAGCCGAACAGGCGGTCGATGCGACGCGGCGTACCCTGCTTGCAAGCGAACGCACCGAGTTGGCGTGGTGGCGCACCGGGCTGACCGCTCTGGCGGTGGCGCTGGCGGTGGGGAGGGTCATTCCGGGGCTCGACCGGAACGCCGCTCGTTGGCCCTATGACATCGCGGGGGTCTGCTTCGCGCTCTACGGCGTCGCCGTGATCGCCTACGGCAGCCTGCGCCGGACAAAGGTTGAGAGGGCGCTGGCGCAGGGTCTTTTTCCTGAGACGCCGCGCTACGTCCACGGCGCCCTGGTAATCGGCGGCATTGCGCTTGGCCTTTTGACCGTCCTTTTGATCGTGATCGATTAGCTCGGTTGCTGCCGGCGCTACTGCTCGGTGTAATCGCGCCGCAGGGCGGCGCGCTCGGCTTTGCCTCGGGCGTCCAGCTCCCGCTTCTCTTTGCGGATTTCACGATCAGATCAAGGTATCGCGGGGCTCAGTCGCCAGTTGGGCTGGGCCGGGCGCGGGTCGCTCGACCGGGCGCCAGGTAGTTGGTCAGTTTGACCCACTACCCGGGGCGAGGGGGCTACTCGGCCGCCAACAGGGTGTGCCAGGAGGGGAGCAGGGGGAGGTCATAGATCCCGATCACGCTTGCTCGAGCGGCCTCGATCTCCTCGCTGTACCAGTAGCGCTCGAAGTCCGCACGGACCTCCCAGAGCGCGGTCTGCTGGAAGGCGAGCGGATCATCGATCGAGCGGATCAGCGACCAGCTGAGGGCGCCGAAGGCCGGCATCCGCGCCGCCGCCGGTTCCCACAGGTCAAGCCAACGGTCGGCCCGGAAGGGGGCGATGTGCCAATCGAGTGTGCAGACCTCAGCCATCTGATTAGGCTCCAACCTCGGCCCGGATCGCGCCGGGACCGTCCTTGACCTTGCCCTCGTCCTCGGATTCGGCCCCGACCAGGATCGAGATCTTGCCCAGGTGTTTGTTTTCGTGCAGTAGCTGGTGGGCTGTGGGAACCCCGTCAAAGCCCATCGTTTTCCAGAGCACCGGGCGGATCGCGCCGGCGGCCATCAGCTTGTTGGCCCGCATGCACTCATAGGCATTGGCGAAGTGCGATCCGATGATCTGCTTCTGGCGCATCCACAGGTAGCGGACGTCGAAGTCGAGCTGAAAGCCCGAGGTGGCGCCGCAGATCACGACTTTGCCAAACGTTTTGACGAGGAAGACCGAGGTCGGAAAGGTCGCCTGCCCGACGTGCTCAAAGACGATGTCGGGAGCATCGCCAAGGATCTCTTTGACCCGCTTGGCAAAGTCGCGTGAGGCCTTGAAGCGCTCCTTCTCAGCGCCGGGGTCGGCGAGGTTCTCGGGGGTCCTCATCATCTCGGCGAACTCGCCGCGATTGATGTAGTCAACCGCGCCCAGCGCCTTGACCAGCTCGCCCTTCTCATCAGAGGAGACGACGCCAACCGCTTCGGCGCCGGCCGCCGCGCAGAGCTGGGTGGCAAAGACGCCGAGCCCGCCGGCGGCACCCCAGATCAGCACCTTGTGGCCGGCCTGCAGCTTGCACTGATCGATCAGCATCCGGTAGGCGGTGAAGTAGGTCAGCCCGTAGGCCGAGGACTCCGCCCAGCTCAGGTTTTGGGGGCGGGGGAGGAGCTGCTGGGCCTGGACCTTGGTGAACTGGGCGAAGGAGCCCCAGGTCGTCTCATAGCCCCAGATCCTTTGGCTGGGAGCCGCGAGCGGGTCGAGGCCGTGGACCTCGACATCCTCATAGGAGGCCTGGTTACAGTGGATCACGACCTCATCTCCCGGAGCCCAGCGGGTGACTCCGTCGCCGACCTTCCAGACGATGCCCGAGGCATCGGAGCCGCCGATGTGATGTCCGTAGGTGGGGTGATCGCCGTAGCCGAAGACCGAGACCGGCTTGCCGAGCGCCGCCCAGACGTTATTGAAGTTGACCCCGGCGGCCATCACCCGCACGATCACCTCAAAGGCGCCGGGCTCGGGGACCTCGATCTGCTCAAGCTGGAAGGCATCGATCGGCTCGCCCTCGCGCTCCTTGCGGATCACCCAGGCCGCCATCGTCTCGGGCAGGCTTCCGGGCGCTACGTCTAGCTTCGAGACTGCGCTGGTGTCAACGGCCAACTGGGCTCCTCCGCGGGGTCGGGAACGGGCGGGCGGCGAATCCTAGTCAGATCAGAGCAGCTTCTCTTCGCGCTCAGGCCGATTCGGCCTCAACCCGGGCGGGAAGCCCACGCACCGAGCCGTTGCGATCTGAGCCGAGCTCGATCTCGGCCAGCTCCTCGGCGATCAGGCTCCGCACGCTTTGATCGATCGGCGCCGGAACCTCGCTCTCCTCGCCGCTTGCCGCGCCGAGCTCCTGGAAGCGGCGCATCTGGGGCAAGACCCGACTCTCCAGGGAGCCGACCGCCTCGTTATAGGCGTTGGCCGCGGAGCTGAGCTGGCGCCCCGCCTTTGAAAAGTGGCGCAGGAAGACCCCCATCCGCGCGTAGAGGTCGCGGGCGGCGTTGGCGATCTCCTGGGCCTCCTCGGCGATCCGCTCCTGGCGCCAGCCGAGCTCGATCGTGCGCAACAGCCCGACCAGGGTGGTCGGGGTGGCGATCAGCACCTTCTGCTCCAGGGCGTAGTCATAAAGCGATGGTTCGGCCTCAAAAGCCGCGTGCAGGGCGGCCTCTGAGGGCATGAAGCAAACGACGAAGTCGGGACTCTCACCACTTGCGAACTGGTCCTGGTAGCGCTTGGAGGCGAGTTTGGTGATGTGCTCGCGCGCCTGGCGGGCGTGGCGCAAAAGCTCGCCGCGCCGGCTCGCCTCATCCTCAGACTCAAGCACCTCAAGGTAGGCGTCCAGTGGGACCTTTGAGTCGATCACGACCCGGCGAGCGCCGGGCAGCATGACCACCGCGTCGGGGCGCAGCAAGGTCTCATCGCCGCGCATCGATTGCTGCAGCTCAAAGTCGACGTGCTCGGTCATTCCGGCGATCTCCACGCAGCGCTTGAGCTGTACCTCCCCCCACTTACCGCGGGTGTGGGGTTGGCGCAGGGCCTTGACCAGGGTGCCGGTCTGGGTGCCCAGGTCACTGAGGCCGATCTTCATCTCACCGAGCAGGGTCTGCACCGCCCCATCGGCGCTGCGCCGATCCTTGCCAAGGCTTGAGACCTCGCGCTCGATCCGCTTCAGGTTCTCCCCGATCGGCTCGGTCAGGCGCCGGAACTCGGCCTCGCGCTTTCCGAGCGCCGCCTCTGAGGCCTCGCGATCGGCGTCGCGCAGCTCACGGTTGGTCGCCAGCAGATCCGAGAGCGCATCCTGGGTCGCCGCCCGCACCGTGTCTCCCAGCTCTGGCTCCTCGCGCCTTGAGGCGAACAGGTATAGGCACGCGGCTGCGAGCAAAACCACTGCGATGGCCAAGGCCGGGATCATCAAGGCACCGATCGTGACGCACCGATCAGACGCCACCCCGCTCTGGGGGGTCTAAGTGCTGAGGACCTCCGGCAGCGCTGGTCGCGACCGGATCCCGGTCCTTGATTGGCTCGCTGAGAAGCCTGGACCCGGCTCGGGGTGCCTGAATCAGCTGATTGTTGAGTAAGTGAATTGACCTCACTTTTGCTGCTAGCTTGCGCTAGGTGGGATCGGCCGGCGCTCTCCTTCGGCGGGCTGCGTATTGAACTCAGGTCACCAGAGCAACAACGAGAAAGGCCCTTTATGCCCTCCGCAAGCCAGCCATCCCAGCTCTCCCGACGCTTGGGGTCGGCGCTGCCTTTCGGATTTGCAAAGCGCGCCGCGCTCTTCACCGGCTTGATCTGGATCTTTGCACTGGCGGCGGGGGCTTCAACTGCTGCCGCCAAGGACCTTTTCGTCCTTGACTCCCAGGCCGCCTCACCGGGCAACGTGGTCGAGGATGGCTCCGGCAGCGCCTACGTGGGCTGGATCCATAAGTCCGGCAGCGCCACCATTCCGGACCCGCCGATGTTTTGCAAAGTCCCGGCTGGCGGCACCTGCACCAATCCGATCACGCTGCCAATTCCGGGGGCAACCAGCACCCTTGATGAAGTCGATGGGGTCTTCCCGGTCCTCGGCGCTGGCAGTACGGTCTACGTTGTCGCTCCGCGTTATGACGACAACGTTGTGGTTGTCTGGACCTCGACCAACGGCGGAGAAAGCTTCAACGCCGGGACGATCGATCCGAAAGGCTACTCGGGCAAGACCGACCCCTCCAACGCGCTGCTCTCTGGTAAGAACCTGCTGATCGGTGCGACCAATCCCGGCGCGGGGTTCAGCTCGACACCCGCCGAAGCTGGAGGTCTGGAAAAAGGTTTCGAATTCGAATTTCCCGGGGAAGGTGGGGTGGGGGGATCCGATCTGGGAACCAACGGCGCCGGCAACCTGGTCGATACCTACTGGAATCTCTCGACAGAGACCGTCCCCGATCGCACCCTGCACTTTTACCGCTACAGCGGCAAAGGGTCAGTCGATGAAGAAAAAAACTGGGAAGGTCCATTCCTCGTTGGTAACGGCGAAGAACCAAGGGTGACCAGCGGTGCCGGGGGCCTCTTCATGGCCTCCCTTGACTACGGGGGCGCAAGCACCGAAGCGAACACGCTTGAGGTTCGCGAGTACGGCGGGACGGAATTTGGCCCTCCGCAAACACTTACGAGCACGAGCGCTGCCGGTCTCTTTGAGGCGGGATCGATCGCCGAGTCTCCAGATGGCAGCCACGTTGCGCTCGTCTGGCCCGCCACCAGCGGTAGGAATCCGGTGATGGATCTATTCACCTCTTCCAACAGCGGGGCAAGCTTCGGCGCCGCCAGCGATATCGCTCCGATCGGCAACAGCTATGGCGATGACAACAACGAGGTGGCGATCGGTAACAACGGCCAGGGTTGGCTCACCTACCTCGATGAAGGTGGGCTGCACCTCGGCGATCTCAACCCGAGCACCGCCGGGCCGACCCCGACCCCAACCCCAACCCCGACGAGACCGCCGACCTACACGGGGAAAACGCACACGACCAGCACCGCGGTTGGGAGCAACTTCTTGACCCTCAAGGTTCCCGGTGAGTGCCTGCAGGCCCTGCAGCCCTTCTACGTCGGAGTCGGGAAGAAGGCGAGGCACAAAATCGCCAAGGCGCTGCGCTCGAAGATGAAGGTGGCAAAGGTCACCTTCTCCTTCGACGGACAGAAGAAGACCCTGAAGAAGAAGCCCTTCCGCTGGCTGATCACCCCTGGTGCGCTGACCCCGGGCAAGAAATACACGGTCAAGGCCCGGGTTACCGCTTTGGTCAAAAAGAACGGCCACACAAAGCGGGTGATCAAGACCCTCAAGGGTCAGGTCTCGGTCTGCTGAGGGTCGGGCCCAGCGAGGTCGGCGCTTGACGGAGCGCTCGCCTCGCTCAGCGCCTTGATCCCGGCATCGGTGCGGTCACTGGGCCCCTGCAGGGGTAGCGTGCGAGCCTAGCTACCCCGCTCCGCAGGCCCTATCAGGGCAGCAGCACTTCGTTTTGAGAGGAGGCACGGTAGGGGCCGACGATCAGATGGGCGGGCGCGGCCGCCGCTACTTCGGCGGCGCTCAGGGTGTAGGCACCGGTTGGCAGTTCGGCCTGGAAGGTCCCGGCCCCGTTGGCGACGATCGGTTCAGAGCTGGTGTCGTGGGGCCCGCGGATCTCGAGCTGGGTTTTGGTGTTGGTCAGGTTGGCGATCACGAAGGTGAGCACCATCGGGCCCCTGGTGCGGATCGGTGGCTGGGCGCGGCCGCGGTTTTGGGGGATCTGTTTGCTGTGTTCGGGGCCGAGGCCGACCGAGCTCGGCGCGACAGTCACGGCGCCGTTACCCAGCGTCACGCTGAGCCGGGCTGACGGTATCGGCCGCGGGTCATTTGCATGTTCTTCGACCCCGCAGCCAGCGCCAATCAGCGCCAGCGCGCCGGAGGCGATGATTGCCGCCGCTTTACCTCTCCCGCCACCCATCGCGGCGGAATCTAGCCGAACGGCAAGTCGACAACGCGCGCCGTAACCCCATCTTCACCTACGCGAAGCAGCGCTCCGGGCTCGGCCTCGCGGCGAAGGATCGCGATCGCGATCGCTCCGCGGGCGGGGGAGACGGCGGCGCCGCCGAGGACCCCGACCTCCTTCTCGCCCAGATGCAGGGTCGCTCCGGACTCGGCGGGAGCGCTCAGCGCCAGCCCCCGCAAGACGCGGTTGGCGCGGCCCTTGTAGTGGAGGCGAGCGACGGTCTCCTGGCCGATGTAGCAGCCCTTGGTGAAGCTGACGGCGGTCTCCACGATGCCCGCCTCCGCCGGCATCGTGGAGCTGCCCATCTCGGTCCCAAAGCGCGGCACGCCGGCCTCCAGGCGCAAGATCTCGACCGCCTCGGGGCCAACCGCCACGGCGCCGGCGCCAAGCAGTGCCTCGCTCAGTGCCTCGGCCGCCGCCGCGGACGGGATCAGATCGACTCCTTCCCGGGTTCCGATCGCGAGGCAGTCGACCCCGGCAACTGAGGTCTTTATCGATGCGTATGGGGGGAGAGGGGGGCAGCCGGCCAGCTCGGCGCTGCGCGGTCCGATCAGGGAAAGGATCGCGCGCTCGGGCGCGATATCGGTGACCTCGACCCGTCGCCCGATCTTGTAGGTCTGCAGGTGGCGAAGCGCCGCCGCGGCTCCCTCGGGCTCGGTGTCGATGAAGAACTCCTCGGCCCCGAGGCGCAGGACGCGCATGTCGGTTTGCATGTGCCCCTTGCGATCGAGCAGCGCCGCGTAGCACCCCTGACCCGGCGCCAGGGCCTCGGCGTCGTTGGTGATCTGGCCCTGCAGGTACTCGGCCGTCTCGGGGCCGCTGATTAAAAGCATCCCGCGGGTGGAGCGATCAAGCAGTCCGCACTCCTCGCGCAGCTGGCGGTACTGGGCGTCTAGCTCGGGACTCGCGGTGGCGGCCATCTGTGCATTTTAGGAGGCTCGCGCTGGCGGCCTTGACCATGCTCTTTTAGATCTGCCAAAATCAGTTTTAGACGTGTCAAAATCCTCTCAAACGATCGAGGACTACGCGAAGGCGATCTATCTGCTCTCGCGCGAGGATGAGGGACCGGTCACCAACGGGGCGCTGGCCGAGCGCCTCGAGGTCACCCCGGCGACCGCGACCTCGATGCTGAAGCGACTCGGCGGGCTTGGATTACTTGAGTACCGCCCCTATAAGGGCGCCCGATTGACCCCCTCCGGTGAGCGCCTGGCGCTGGAGGTGATCCGCCACCACCGCCTGATCGAGTCCTATCTATCGGAGGCCCTGGGGATGTCGACCGACCGCGTCCACGAGGAGGCCGAGGTGCTCGAGCACTACATCTCCGAGGAGCTCGAGGAGCTGATCGCCGCCAAGCTCGGTGATCCCAGCCACGACCCCCACGGGACCCCGATTCCGGGCCCCGACCTGAGCGACCCGGGTTCTCGGGGATCGGGGCCGTGAGCTCTCCCCCAAAGCCGCCACCGCCGGGGGCAACGGTCGAGGACGTGCTGCCCGGGGAGGCGGCGGTCGCCGCCGCGGCGCGGCGATCCTTTGACGGCAGCGCCCGCGGGCTGAGCCGCTTCCTGCCCTTCCTCGGGCCGGCCTTCGTCGCCTCGGTCGCCTACATCGATCCCGGCAACTTCGCCACCAACGTCTCCGCCGGGGCGCGCTTTGGCTACCTGCTGCTCTGGGTGGTGCTGCTCGCCAATTTGATCGCGATGGTGGTGCAGACCCAATCGGCGAAGCTCGGGATAGCGACGGGGCGAAACCTGGCCGAGCTCTGCCGCGAGAACTTCTCACGCCGGACCGTGATCGGGCTCTGGCTGCAGGCCGAGGTGGTGGCGATGGCGACCGACGTGGCCGAGGTGGTCGGCGCCGCCCTCGGCCTGAATCTGCTCTTCGGCGTCCCCCTGTTTTTGGCCGGCGTTTTGGCCGGCGCGGGGGCCTTCGGGATCCTCACCTTGCAGCGGATGGGCTTTCGCCGCCTGGAGGCGGCGATCAGCGCCCTGGTCGGGGTCGTCGTCGCCTCCTTTTTGATCGAGCTCTTTGACGCCAAGCCCGATGCCGGTGAAACCGTTCGCCACCTCTTCGTTCCGGGCTTTGCCGGGACCGAGAGCATCCTGCTGGCGACCGGGATCATCGGCGCCACGGTGATGCCCCACGTGATCTATCTGCACTCGGCGCTGACCCAGCGCCGGATCGTCGGTCGCGATGACTCCGAGCGACGACGGATCCTGCGCTTTGAGCGGATCGACGTGGTGATCGCGATGTCGCTGGCGGGGCTGGTCAACATCGCGATGGTGCTGGTAGCCGCAGCGCTCTTTCACGGCAGCGGCCTGGCCGGGATCGAATCGATCCAGGGGGCCTACGCGGCGCTTGGGACGCTGGTCTCCTCCCACGCGGCGACGATCTTTGGGATCGCCCTGCTTGCCTCTGGCTTTGCCTCCTCCTCGGTGGGGACGATGGCCGGTCAGGTGGTGATGCAGGGCTTTATTCAGCGCCGCGTCCCGATCTTTTTGCGCCGGGCGCTGACCCTGGCTCCGGCGCTTTTGATCCTCGCGATCGGCGTCGATCCGACCAACGCTCTGATCGGCAGCCAGGTGGTGCTCTCCTTCGGCATCCCCTTCGCCCTTGTTCCCCTGGTGATGATTGCCCGCCGCAAAGACATCATGGGAGCGCTGGTCAATCCGGGCTGGCTGAGCGCCCTGGCCGGAGCGGTGGCGGCGCTGATCATCGTCCTCAACGTCTTTCTCCTGGAGCAGGTCTTCCTCGGCTGAGCCCGGGCCGCCGCCCGGATCGCGCTAGCCGGTCGCGAGCAGCTCGGCCAGCAGCTGGGGAAGTTCGCGGGCCATCCGCGAGCGGGGAACGATGAGATCGATCCCGGCCGCCTCGGCGCTGTCTTTGGTCGCGGTGTCGAGGTGGGAGTAAAAGCCAAGCGATGGCGGGGAAGCGGCCGCGATCGCCGTCGCCTCGACGCAGTCAAGGTCACAGACGATCGCATCGGCGTGGATTGACTCGGGGAGGCTCGGGGAGACCGAAACCTGATGACCGGCGCCACGCAGGCTCTCGCTCACCCGGCTGGCCAGCATCAGGTCGGTGACGAGCGCCAGGACTTGGGCCACTAGATCGCGCGGCGCTGGCGGAACTCTTCGCGCACGCTCTCGGGCCGCCCCCACATCTGCACAACCTCAGAGCGGCCCTCGCGAACCTCGCGCAGGGCGAGCTCACCGCAGACCCCCTCATCATCGAGCCTCGCCAGCACCCCCTTGACGCTCGCCGCCGCCGCCGCATGGCCGAAGTTGTTGGCGACGAGCAAGCGCCAGTGCCAATCAGAGTGCGAGAAGGGCTGGGCATTGACCTGGCTCAACATCACTGCAGTGTCGATGTAGCGGCTCGCATCATCGATTCGCAGGTCGAACTCGAGGTCGGTCCAATCCGGTGGCATCGAGTCAAGGACCCGCTGGAAGTCCTCAGCGAAACTCATCGCCGCCACCATATCTGCATAAGCTGCCGACGACATGAGAGGTCTTGCCGCGCTGCTGGCGGCCGCCTCGCTGCTCGCCGCAGTTTGCGGCTGTGGCGCGAGCGGCGCTGAACCGGGCGCGCCCGTCGGCGCGACGCTGGTGCTCGATTTCACCCCCAACGCCGATCACAGCGGAATCTATGCCGCGCTTGCCCAGGGGTTCTACCGCGACGCCGGGATCAATCTCGCGATCCGCGTGCCGGGCGAATCGACCGATGCACCGAAGCTGCTTGAGGCGGGGCGAACGAAGTTCGCGATCCTCGATATCCACGATCTGGGGATCGCCAAAGAGCGGGGGCTCGATCTGGTCGGGCTGATGGCGATCGTGCAGCACCCGCTCGCCGCCGTCATCGCCCGCGCCAATGGCCCGGTGCGCCGGCCCCGCGATCTGGACGGCCGCACGGTCGGAGTCAGCGGGCTGCCCTCCGATGAAGCCGTGGTCAATTCGGAGGTGAGCGCCGACGGCGGTAACCCGGCGAAGGTGAAGCGGGTGACGATCGGCTACGGGGCGGTCTCCTCGCTGGCGGCGGAAAAGGTCGACGCGGTGACCGGCTTCTGGAATGCCGAGGGGGTCGATCTGCGCCGCGACGGGATTCCGATCCGAGTTTTCCGGGTCAATCGCTACGGCGCTCCGCCCTACCCGGAGCTGATCCTGACCGCGACCGCCGCCACCGTGGCGCGCGAACCGCGGCTGGTGAGGCAGATGGTCGCCGCCACCGAACGCGGCTACCGCTTCACCGTGGCCCACCCCAGCCGCGCTTTGGCAGACCTCCTCACAGAGGTCCCGAGCCTTCAAAAGGGCCAGCAGCGCGCCCAGCTGAAGGCGCTTTTGCCGATCCTTCGCCCCGCTGCATTTGATTACCCGGTGCTTCGGCGCTGGGCGAGCTGGGACGTCGAACACGGGCTGCTCACAAGAAAGTTGGCGGTCAGAAGCCTTTTCCATGCACCAGGTGGATAGACTGCCGCCGCAACCGATCCGAGGATCTAGGAGGAGAGAAGTGCAGGAACGAGGACTCGCGGCATACTTTGCTGAGTTGATCGGCACCCTTTTGCTGGTCTTCTTCATTACCAGCGTTGTTGTGCTTTTCGTCGCCACCGGGAACCAGGCGCAGTTTGGCTCCGATTTTGCCGTCGTGGGCCTCGCCCAGGGCTTCGCCCTGTTCGGCATCATCGTCATGTTCGGCGTGGTCAGTGGAGGGCACTTCAATCCCGCCGTCACGCTCGCCGTCGCGGCGCTGAAGCGAATCAGTCCGATCGACGCGGCGATCTACATGCTCGCCCAGCTCTCAGGTGCGGTGCTCGGCGCGCTCCTGACCAAGGGCCTGTTGGAAAGCGCGGGGCGCGCCACCCACTACGGAGCTCCGCAGGTGAGCGGCCTGCTGAGCGGCAAGTTCGCCGGTTCGGTGGTCGAGGCGGTCGGCACCTTCTGTTTGGTGCTGGTGATCCTCTCCTCCGTTTACTCCAAAAAGAACATCAAGGACTGGGGCCCGCTGGTGATCGGCACCACCCTGGCCTTCATCGTCATGGTCGGAGGTCCGCTGACCGGCGGTTCCTTCAACCCCGCCCGCTGGTTCGGGCCGGCGCTGGTCGGCAACTCCTGGGGTGGGGTCTGGCCCTACCTGGTCGGGCCGATCGTCGGTTCCCTGCTGGCCGCGGCGGTTTTCCAGTTCGTGGTCGAGCCCGGTGGGCTGCCTCCCACCGATTCCCCCGAGCGCTTGAAACCGTCGGTGAAAAAACCAGCCACCTCGACTCCCAAAGCCGAGCCCGCCGACTGAGTTGGGCGCTTTCCAGCCGCCGGGCCCAGCCGGCCCGGCGGTTGCGCTAGCTTGAGCGGCGTGCGTCGCGTCACCTTCTCGCGCAATTACACCCTCTCGCTCTCGCGTACTTGCCAGTGCTATTGCAAGTACTGCGCGTTCGCGACCCATCGGGCCCATATCTACTCACCCGAGGAGGTCGAGCAGCGCCTAGATCAGGCCGAGCGTCGAAGGGCGAAGGAGCTCTTGATCCTCACCGGCGAGCGGCCTGAGGTCAATCCCGAGGTCGCCGCCCGCCTGCATCAGTGGGGCCATGAGGACTTCACCTCCTACGTGATCTGGGCATGTGAGCGCGCGCTTGAGCGCGGCATCCTCCCCCACACAAACATCGGCGTCCTGGGGCGCGATGAGCTTGCCCGCCTGCGCGAGGTCACCGCATCGCAGGGTTTGATGCTGGAGTCGACCTCTGAGCGGCTGATGCAAACCGTCCACGCTGGCTCTCCAACAAAGCACCCGGCCCAGCGCCTGGCGACGATCGAGGCCGCCGGGGAGCTTCGGATTCCCTTCACCAGCGGGATCTTGGTCGGAATCGGCGAGAGCGAGGAAGAGCGGATCGAAGCACTCGAGGCGCTGGCGGAGCTGCAGGATCAGTACGGGCACCTGCAGGAGGTGATTCTGCAGAACTTCGTTCCCCACCCCCGCTACTACGGGCGCGAGGTGGCAGAGATCGCCGACTCCGCGGCGCGCAGCCGCTGGGGCGCCGCGGGACCCCCCCGGGCTCCGTCGAGCGGGGGGGAGTCGAGACGGGCTCCGCCACGCCGATCGCCACCGAGGCCGGGAGCGGGGTCGATCCCCCGCCGCTGCCGGAGTGGGCATCGGAGGTCAGCGTCGAGGAGATCAAGCGCCTGATCTCAGAGTGCGCGCGCCTGATGCCGGGGGTCGGGATTCAGGTCCCGCCAAACCTCTCAGAGAGCTGGGCTGAGCTGGTGCAGGCGGGGGCTACCGATCTTGGCGGGCTCTCTGCAAACGGCGATCACATCTCTCCCGAGCACGCCTTTCCCAGCCCCCATCAGGTCAGAAAGCGCCTCGCCCCCGAGGGATACGCGCTCAGCGAGCGGCTCTGCGTCTACCCCCAGTACATGGATTCGGAGTGGATGGAGCAGGGGGTGCTCGACGTGATCAAGCTCAAGTACTGGAGCTTCATCCCGCGCCGCGGATCGGGGCGAAGGCGGGAGGAGCAGCTCGCGGCGGGGCTCGCCGAGGCGGCGATCAGCAGAGGGCGTGAAGGAGAGCAGTTGAGTGAGGATGAGCTGACCGCGCTTTTTTCAGAGACGCGGCCGGAGGTGATCGAGGAGATGCGCCTCGCCGCCGATCAGCTGCGCGCCGAGCTGGCGGGGGAGCGGGTCACCTTTGTCGTCAACCGCAATATCAACTTCACCAACATCTGCGTGGTCGGCTGTGCCTTTTGCGGCTTCGGACAGGGACGACGCTCTCCCGATGCATATGAGGTCAGCGAGGAGAACTTCGCCGCGCGGGTTAGCGACGCGGTCGAGTTCGGCGCGACCGAGATCTGCATGCAGGGGGGCATCCATCCCGACCTCACCCTCGAGGAGTATGGAAAATGGCTGCGGCTGGCCAAGCAGGTGGCCCCCCAGCTCCACCTCCACGCCTACTCCCCGATGGAGATCCACTACATGTGTGAGCGCTCGGGCAAGGAGCCCGAGGAGGTCTTTGACTATCTGCTTGAGTGCGGTCTTGGCTCCACCCCCGGAACCGCTGCGGAGGTGCTCGATGACGGTGTGCGCCAGCGGATTTCCCCGAACAAGTTGCCGGTCAAACGCTGGGTGCAGATCATCGAGGCATCCCATCGCGCCGGTCTGCGCTCGACCTCGACCGTGATGTTCGGCCACATCGAGGAGCCGCGCGAGCTGGCTCGCCACATGCGGGTGATCCGCGCTCTGCAGGAGCGCACCGGAGGGATCACCGAGTTCGTCCCACTGAGCTTCATCCCCTTCAACACGATGCTCGGTCGCACCCACGGGATCGAGGAGATCTCCGCCGAGGAGAACCTCAAGCACACCGCCGCCTTCCGTCTCGCGCTCGGAAAAACGATCCCCAACCTGCAGGCGAGCTGGGTCAAGATGGGCCTCGGCGCCGCGACCGAGGCGCTGCGCTGGGGCGTAAATGACCTCGGCGGCACCCTGATGGAGGAGAATATCTCGCGGATGGCCGGCTCCCAGCACGGGGTCCGCCTGGAGCCCGAGCAGCTGATCGCGGCGGCGCGCGCCGGCGGCCGTCTGCCCGCCCAGCGAAACACCCTCTACGAGGTTCTCGAGACCTACTGATCCCGGTCCGCTGAGCGGTTGGTAGTGGGTCAGCTTGAATCGGAAGCCGCCAAGGTGGCCCTACCACGTATTGATGCCAAAACGCTTGCGCATGGCCCGCTGATCTCAGCCGTCTAGCGGAGAGCATTGGCGACTACCTGCCAAGACTGCCGCTCAGACCCGGCGGCAAGGGCGGAATGAAGGCGGCAACGACAAGACTCGCTTCGCTGCGTGGGCGGCCGCTGGAGCAAGCGTTAGCTTGCGACAGTCGTGAACAGCTCCGAGTCGTCGATGGGCTGGCGATCCGCGCGAACGCGATGGCGGATTAACTCCAAGTCAGGCGAGCCAATGTAGTACGTGCCGCGTTTCGATCCTTTTTGGATGAGAAGACCCGCGTTGACCATTCGCTTCAGATCATTTGTTGCGGTCTGGTTGGTGATCTCTTCCTGCTCAACCAGCTCTACGTCTTTTCGATAGGACGCATTCCGAATCCGCAGCCCTATCGTGGCGTTGAAGAGACTTCCAATCGACCTCTCGGGAAGTCCTTTCTCGGTCCTAAGCTCCTCAATCGCTACCCAGATCGCCTCGGACTCATGGGCGCGTCTCAACACGCTCATGGCCTGGATGAAATGTGCTCTAAGGCAGAAGCGGACCCAGGGACGGGCATCGTTTTCGGGGTGCCACGACCCGCTGCCCACTTGCCCGAGGATGTCGTAGTACGCCTGAGTGTTAACCCCTAGGAACTCCTCGATACTCATCCACTCGGGGGAGAGATATTGCTCACGCGCAAGCATGAGGGTTTGGAGGCCCCGCGCCATCCGGCCGTTACCGTCCTTGAAGGGATGGATCATGACGAGATTCAGGTGCGCCATCGCGCCCTTAACCATTGCGGGGCACTGCTTGGCGCCGTCCATTTGCTCGACTAGCTCATCGATGAGGCCCGCGATCTCGCCGCTCTCTGGGGCCTCATAGACGACTTCACCAGAGGCATCGTTGCGAACCCAGATCGGACCCGGTCGCCATAAGCCAGGGCCAGCGTCCAGCGTGTACTCGGTCATCATAAAATGAAGGCTGCGAATAAGGCCGGGAGAAAACTCGAAATGCTGGTCGTGGGCTAGCTGGATGACATAAGTCATCGCCCGCTGGTATCCGCGAACGGCTTGCCAATCGCTGGCTCCTGCCTCGGTTGGCTGATCGCCCTCAATGGCGGCCAGGGCGTCCTCCACGGAGACATTGAAGCCCTCGATGCTGTTGGAGCCCTGGATTGCTTTTGCACCAAGTACGCGGCGTAGTGAGCCGACCCACCTACGTGGTTCTGCGACGTAGTAGCGCAGCTGTCGGCGCAGATCTTCAATCCGCCCAAGCGCCGCCTCTTCGCCCTTACGAAGCTCCGGAATCTCGTAAACCATTTGTCCATCCGTCTAGTTTGTTACTGGGATAATGTCAATATTTAAAATGATATTATCATTATCAGAAGATGAAACTAAACTTGGGTGCATATCATCGAGGCATCCCATCGCGCCGGTCTGCGCTCGACCTCGACCGTGATGTTTGGCCACATCGAGGAGCCGCGCGAGCTGGCTCGCCACGTGCGGGTGATCGCGGATGGCCGGCTCCCAGCACGGGGTCCGCCTTAAGCCCGAGCAGCTGATCGCGCCGGCGCGCGCCGGCGGCCGTCTGCCCGCCCAGCGAAACACCCTCTACGAGGTTCTCGAGACCTACTGACCCCGGCCCGCTGAGCGCTTCCAGCGCCCGCGTCGGTGAGGGCGCGATGATGGGGCGATGAAAGCGATGGTCTTAGAGCGCCCGGGCGAGCCGTTGGTGGCATGCGAGCGCCCCGATCCGCAGCCCGGTCCCGGCGAGGTGCTGATCTCGGTGAGCGCCTGCGGCGTCTGTCGCACCGACCTTCACATCCTCGACGGTGAGCTCACCAAGCCGAAGCTGCCGCTCATCCTCGGTCACCAGATCGTCGGTCGTGTCGCCGGCGCGGGGGAGAGGGCGGAGCGCTTTGTGTTGGGTGATCGAATCGGGGTTCCCTGGCTGGGCTGGACCTGCGGGCAGTGTCGCTACTGTCGCAGCGGGCGCGAGAACCTCTGCGATCTCGCCCGCTTCACCGGCTATGACATCGACGGCGGCTACGCCGAGCTGGCCATCGCCGATCAGCGCTTTTGCTTTTCGATTCCCGACGGGTTCTCCGATCCCCAGGCGGCACCTCTTCTTTGCGCCGGGATGATCGGCTACCGGGCGCTGCGACTCGTGGGCGAGGCCGAGCGGATCGGCTTCTACGGCTTTGGCGCCGCCGCCCACATCCTCTGCCAGGTTGCGGTGCACCAGGGTAGAGAGGTCTTTGCCTTCACCCGAGGCGATGACGTCCAAACTCAGGAGTTTGCCCGCCGCCTCGGTGCCGTCTGGGCCGGATCCTCTGAGCAGGCGCCCCCCGAGGAGCTTGACGGAGCGATCATCTTCGCTCCGGTCGGCGCGCTGATGCCGGCCGCGCTGCGGGCCTCCGCCAAGGGCGCCAGGGTGATCAGCGCCGGCATCCACATGAGCCAGATTCCCGCCTTTGATTACGAGATCCTCTGGGGCGAGCGCCAGCTCGGCTCAGTCGCCAACCTGACCCGCGCCGACGGTGAGGAGTTCCTCGAGCTGGCGCCGCGCGCGGGGGTCCGCACCGAGGTCTCGCTCTACCCCCTGAGCGCCGCGGATCGCGCGCTCTCAGAGATTCGCGGCGGCGCCCTGCGGGGGGCGGCGGTCCTTGATCTCAGCGCCGGAGTGAGTTAGCGAAAGAGGTCTTGCTCGAGCGGTCGGCGCAGCGCCGCGGCGCCGGGGCCGTCCTCGGGAGCGATAAAGCGCCCCAGGCCGCGCAGCAGCGCCGCCGGGACGCCGCTGGCCTTGCCCCGCACCAGATCGGCGGCCGAGGCTGCCTGATCGGCGACCGCGATCAGCGTCGCCTCGAGCTCTTCTCCGCAGGCGTCCTTGAGTCCGCGCCAATCATCGAGGGGAGAGATGCCGGCGCAGCCGATCGCGACCTCGGCCTGGCCGACTCGCCAGGCCCGGCCAAAGCTGTCGGAGACGATCACCGCGGGGCTCGCCCCGATCGCCGAGTCGATTTCTGAGCGAATCCAGCGCGCCGAGGCGTCTGGGTCCTCGGGCAAAAGGCAGACGGTGTCGGGGTCGGGCAGGTTGGAGCTGTCGATGCCGGCGTTGGCGCAGACGAAGCCGTGGTGGGTTTCGACGATCAAGACGCCGCGCTCGGCACGCAAGACCTCCTTGCTCTCAGACAAGATCAGCTCGATCAGCGCCGGTTCTTTGCCGAGTACCGCGGCGAGGCGGCGGGCCTCAGCACTGGGTAGGACCGAGGAGAGGCGGCGGACCCGTCCCTCTGCCTTGGAGACGATCTTTTGTGAGACGACGAGAAGGTCGCCGTCGCCCGCCTGCGCACGGGCGGCGATCAGCTCACCGACCGCCATTCCCTCCCTGAACTCGGGCAGCCCGCTGATCGCGAACACCTCGAGCTCACCGCTCGGCGGGCGGGCGCCGGGCCGCTCCCCTGGGTCTCCCTCGCTCAAATTCCCAGCGCCTTCGCGGTCCGAAGCGCGCGGCCCGGGCGCTTCTCGAGCTCGCGGGTGAGGGCGATGACATCGGCGGGTGTGTCGAGGTCAAGGCCAAGGGAGGCCAGCTTCTCGACCCCGTAGGGGATGGCGGCGTCTCGGGCCGCGGTGACGTGGCGGGCGCAGCTTCCCTCGCCGAAGGCGGGGCGGATCGCCCCGGGGGGGGCGAGCACCAAGGCGTTGGTCCCGGCGCCGTGGCGGTCGGGCACGACCGTGACGTAGCGCTCGGGGACGCCGGTCAGAAGGTGGTCGAGCTCGCGCGGGTCAAGCAGCGGGCAGTCGCCGGGAAGCAGGGCGACGCACTGCGCGCCGAGCGCCTCGGCCCGTGCGATCCCGGCCAGCGCCGCCTCGCTGTGGCCGAGATCGGCGGGGTCGGCGAGGACCTCAGCACCCGCCGCCTGGGCCAGCTCGGCCGCCCGCTGCTCGCCGGTGACGACGATCATTGCCTCGATCGTGCGGGCCCCGCCAATCGCCTCCAAGACGTCGGCCAGCATCGCCGCGACCAGCTCCTGGCGGCGGGGCCCCTCGACCCCGGCGGCGAGGCGTCGCTTCGCCGCCCCAAAGCGCTTCACCGGGAGTACAGCCGTCGCGTTCAAGCTGGGGCGAGACTAGCGGCGTAATCCAGTACCCGGCGGGCAAGTCGCGTCCGTCCCTCCGCTCCCTGCATCAGGGTCGGTGCTTGCAGGATCTCGATCTCCTCCGGGAGCGGATGCGGTTCATCCTGATCGATCACGATCGCGTCGATCAAGCCCGCATAAAGCCCGGCAACGCCGGCGGCGCTTGAGGGCCGCCCGAGCGCCGCCATGAAGCGCTCGGTCGGGCCCTTGACGACGGCGCCGGCGACGAAGGGGCTGACCGCCACGACCGGCGCCGGGGAGGCAGAGATCGCCTCGCGCATCCCGGGAACCGCGAGGATCGGACCGATGCTGATCACCGGGTTGGAGGGACCGATCACGATCGCCTCGGCCTGCGCCAGCGCGCTCAGCACCTCCGCCGTCGGCCTCGCCTCCTCGATCCCCTCGAGCTCGACCCCATGCACCGCGGGGCGCCCGCCGTCGAGGATCAGGTATTCCTGCAGCCCGCGCCTGCCGGCGGCGGTCAGAACCGCGGTACGGACCGCGCTGTCGCTCATCGGTAAGACCCGGGCCGCGACCCCGAGCGCGGCTGCAATCTGGCCCTGGGCATCGGTGGGGCGACCGCCCGCCGCGAGGAACTCGCGGCGGTAAAGGCAGGCGGCGAGATCGCGATCGGAGAGCCCGAACCACTCCGGTGCACCGAGCGCCACCAGCCGCTCAAAGACGGTGAAGCTGTCCCCGCGCAACCCCCAGCCGCGCTCCTCATCGATTTCACCCGAGAGCCAGTAGGTGATCAGGTCGGGATCGGGGGAGACGTGGACGCCGAGCGTCTCGATGTCATCGCCGCTATTGGCGATCACGCTCAACTGAGAGCCGATCTGCGCCTGCAGTCCCGCTCCGAGTTTGGCGCCGCCGGTACCGCCGGCGAGCAGGACGATCCCCACTCCTAACCCCAGTGCTCGGCGTCGGGAATGCCGGTCAGCCGAATCCCCGCGTGGGTCTTGTAGCGGGCGTTGATCGAGATCAGCAGCGGGGTCAGCTGCTCGAGGATCCGCGCCGTCTCAAGCGCTCCGGCGTTGACCGCGCGCAGGCCGGGGATCAGCTCGATCAGGTGAGCCACCGCGGCCTTATCGGCCTTGCGATCGCCACAGATAAGGATGTCTTGGTCGAGCTCGGCCGCGGGGTCGGCGAGGAGCGGAGCCCCGATCGTGTGCAGGGCCGAGACGACGGTGACCCCCTCGGGCACCATCTCCTGGGCCTGCTGGGCCGCCGATCCCTGCCAGACCCCGAGTGAGCGGGTTGCCTTACCACCGATCGCGGCGGCGAGGGGGACGGTGGCATCGACCAGGATCTGCCCCGGCGAAAGCGCCTCGCGCAGGTTGTTGAGGTTCTCCGATTGGGCGCGGAAGGGAACCGTGAGAAAGACGATCCGGGCGCCCCGCGCGGCGTCCTCGTTGAGCATGCCCTCGACGCTTGCCCCGGGGAGCGCCTCACGCACCTTCGCGGCCGCCTCGGCGGCGCGCTCGGGTGAGCGCGAGCCGATCAGCACCGAGGCCCCGGTGCCGGCCCAGCGCAGGGCCAGCCCTGCCCCCAGTGCCCCGCTGCCGCCGATGATCGGGATCGGTTCGCTCTTGGCTGTGCTCACGCGCTGGCGGCCTTCATCGGGCGCGGGGATCTTGATCGCTGCTTGCTGGCTCCGCCTTCACAGCGCGCCAGTCTATGCTGCTCAACCAGTGAGGCTGGAGCGACGAAAGGCGCTGGTGACGGGGGCGGCGAGCGGAATCGGCGCGGCGATCGCCGCGCGCTTGGCCGCCGAGGGTGCCGAGGTCTGGGTTGCCGACATCGACCTCGCCGGAGCAGAGCGGGTCGCGGCCGAGATCTCCGGGCACCCGATCGAGCTCGATGTGACCGAGCTTGGGTCAGCACGGGCGGCGCTTGAGGCTACGGGGACGATCGACATCCTCGTCAACAACGCGGGAACCGATGAGTTCGGCTTCTTCACCTACACCACGCCCGAGCAGTGGCAGCGGGTGCTGGCGGTAAACCTCGGCGGGGTTCTCAACTGCACCCATGCGGCGCTGCCAGCGATGCAGGAGGCGGGCTATGGCCGAATCCTCAGTATTTCCTCTGAGGCCGGCCGGGTCGGCTCCAAGGGCTCCGCGGTTTACTCGGCGGCAAAGGGCGGGATCGTCGCCTTCACCAAGGCGATCGCGCGCGAGAACGCTCGCTATGGGATCAGCGCCAACTCGATCGCACCGGGGCCGATCGAGACCCCGCTTCTGATGGGCGCCAAGGAGTTCGGGGAGATCGGTGAGCGGGTGATCGAGACGATGAGGGCAGCGACCCAGATGGGGCGCCTCGGTCAGCCCGAGGAGGTCGCCGCAGCGGCCGCCTTTCTGGTCTCTGATGATGCCAGCTACGTGACCGGGGAGACGCTGGGAGTGAGCGGCGGGTTGGGGATGGTCTGAGCTGATGCCGGCGCTGCCCGGGGGGGTCCGGATCCGCGAGGTCGGCCCTCGCGATGGCTTCCAAAACGAGCCCGAGACGATCCCCACCGCCGAGAAGGTGAGGCTGATCGACATGCTCTCCGCCAGCGGCTTGGCGCGGCTTGAGGTGAGCGCCTTCGTTCGCCCTGAGGTGATCCCCCAGCTTGCCGATGCCGAGCAGGTCCTTGCCGCGATCAAGCGTCGGGAGGGTGTCGCCTTCTCGGTCTTGATCCCCAATCGGCGCGGGCTCGAGCGGGCGCTCGGCCTCCGCGATCGCTTCGATGAGGCAAGCGTCTTCCTCTCGGCTTCAGAGACCCATAATCGCCACAATCTGAACAGCTCGGTGGATCGGTCTCTGCTCGAGTTGGAGGCAACGATCGCCGCCGCGGTCGAAGCGGGCCTGCGCTGTGAGGGCGTGATCGCCACCTCCTTCGGCTGTCCCTATGAGGGCGCCGTTGATCCTCTGCGGGTATTTGAGATTGCCGAGCGCCTTGCCGGGGCGGGTTGTGCGGAGGTCGCCTTCGGCGACACCACCGGGATGGCGAACCCGTTACAGGTGGGAGAGTTCTTCGCGGCGGCGAGGGAGCGCGTCGGCGCGGTGGAGCTGACCGCGCACTTCCACAACACCCGTGGTCAGGGCCTTGCCAACGTGCTGGCGGCGCTCTGGCAGGGGGTCGAGTCCTTTGAGTCGAGCTTTGGCGAGCTCGGCGGCTGCCCGGTGCCAGCGGGTTCGACCGGCAATATCTCCACCGAGGACCTGGTCTCGATGCTGGGCGAGATGGGGATCGAGACCGGGGTGGATATCTCGGCGCTGATCGATGCCTCCCGCGCCGCGCAGGAGCTGCTCGCTCGCCCACTCGGTGCCCACCTGCTGAGCGCCGGGCCGGTGGATTGGCACCGCGATTAGGCTGCCTTGGTGAGGGAGAACCTGTCCAGCGCGAAGAGCGCCCGCCAGTACCTGCGCCAGGGCGAGCGCCTCAGGCAGGCTGAGCGGCGGTGAGCGAGCTCAGCGAGGCGCTTGAGGCCGCCCTCGCCGGCGGTCCCGCCCGACACCACGAAAAGACCGCAGAGCAGGGCAAGCTCGCCGTGCGAAAGCGCGTTGAGGCACTCCTTGACCCCGGTTCCTTTACCGAGGAGGGCGAGCTCGCCAACTGGGAGCAGGAGGGACTGGGGGCCGACGGCGTGATCATCGGCCTGGGGATGATCGAGGGGCGCCCGGTCGCCCTGATGGCCAACGACCCGACCGTGAAAGCGGGCTCCTGGGGGCCGAAGACGGTCGAGAAGATACTTCGCATTCAGGAGCGGGCGCTCTCGCTGCAGATCCCGATCCTTTATCTGGTCGATTCGGCCGGAGCGCGAATTACCGAGCAGGTGCAGATGTTTCCCGGTCGGCGCGGCGCCGGGCGCATCTTCTTTAACCAGGTGCGCCTCTCGGGTCAGGTGCCCCAGGTCTGCGTGCTGCTTGGCCCCAGTGCTGCCGGTGGTGCCTACATCCCGGCCTTCTGTGACGTGGTGATCATGCGCGAGGGAAACGCATCGATGTATCTGGGGTCCCCGCGAATGGCGGAGATGGTGATCGGTGAGCAGGTGACATTGGAGCAGATGGGCGGTGCCAAGATGCACACCGGCGTCTCGGGATGCGGCCATTTCCTGATCGGCAGCGATGAGGAGGCGATCGAGCTCGCCAAGCGCTACCTCTCCTTCATGCCTGCCAACTGGCGCCAGCCAGCGCCGTCCGCGGCGCCCGCCACCCCTGCCTCACAGGTACCGATCGCAGAGATCGTCCCAGCTGATGAGAACCAACCCTTTGACATGCGCGAGCTGCTTGACTCGCTGCTTGACGCCGGCTCGCTGCTGGAGGTGCACCAGCGCTGGGCGAAAGAGCTGATCGTCGGCTACGCCCGCCTGGACGGACGCGCGGTCGGCATCCTCGCCAACCAACCGCGCCAAAAAGGAGGCGTCCTGTTCGTCGATTCCGCCGATAAGGCGGCGCGCTTCATCCAGACCTGCAATGCATTCAACCTGCCGCTGCTCTTCCTCGCCGATGTCCCGGGCTTCATGATCGGCGCGGCGGTCGAGCGCCAGGGGATCATCCGCCACGGGGCGAAGATGATCAGCGCGGTGGCCGAAGCGACGGTCCCAAAGATCTCTGTCATCGTTCGCAAGGCCTATGGGGCCGGCCTCTACGCGATGGCCGGGCCGGCCTTTGAACCGGACTGCTGCATCGCCTTGCCGAGTGCCTCGATCGCCGTAATGGGTCCCCAGGCAGCGGTCAATGCCGTCTTCTTTAACCAGATCCAGGCGATCGAGGACGAGGAGGAGCGCCAGCGCTTCGTCGCTGAGAAACGCTCCGAATACGGCGCCGACATCGACATCCTCCACCTCGCCTCAGAGCTGGTCATCGACGCGGTCATCGATCCCGCCGATCTGCGCACCGAGCTGATCCGCCGCTTCTCCTACGCGAGCGCCAGGACTCGCTCCGTGATCGAGCGCCGCAACCCGATCACTCCCGCCTGAGCAAAGCACGCAGGCGCTGAAGCCGAAGCGCTGGCCGGGCTCCCACCCAGCTCTTGCAATCAAGGAGGGCGATCGTCGCTGCGCCGATCTCTTCCCTTGCTCCAGGCCTCCCCCTCATCTTCCCGGGCTTGCTTCAAAGCGGGTACTCGCGGGACCGATCCCCACTTCCCCCAGGCGCCCAGGCGGGCTGGGATAGGGCCTCGACGCCGGGGGTCGACCGAGACCGCGATGGCCGGCGGTCTCGTGCGGCGGGACTGGTTTGGGACAGCGCTTGTCCCTACTTTCCGTACACCTGGTTGGCGTTGGTCGGGTCCCCGAAGGTGTCGAAGGCGATCAGCTTGCCGGCGTCGTTATAGGTGAGGAGATCGGCGTTCTCAATTGTCTTGCCCTCGAGAGTGACGCTGGTCAAGACGACTACCTTGTCGCCCTCGGCGATGTACTCGCGGGGCTCGGTGCGGAAATCGCCCCCGAGTTTCCCCCAGAGCTCACCGATCTCCTGCTTGCCGTTGTAGGTCCCGGTGAGCGCGTTATCGCCGCGTGTTGTCCAGACGATCGAGTCATCCATGTCTTTCATCGCGCCGCCGGCGTCCCCGTTGGCAAATGCCTGATAGGCGGCCCGCGCCCTCTGCTTGTTCTCCTCAGCACCCATGTTTGGATCCCTTCCTCGGTTTTGAGACGGAGCGCCGATCATATAGCGGCATTTCCGCGCCGATCAACCATGCAAAGGGCGCCGGATCGCCCGCGATAGGCCGCTCGCGCCTATCCCGCGGCCATCTCGACGAAGTAGTCAAGTGCGGCGGGATTTGCCAGTGAGTCGCGGCTCACTGCCTGCTCGAGGGGGGTGCCCATCAGGATCCGCTTCACCGGTACCTCCAGCGCCTTGCCGCTCAGCGTGCGGGGCAGCTCGGCAACCTCAAAGACCTGATCGGGAACGTGGCGCGGAGAACAGCGCTCGCGGACCCGGCGCGCGATCTCGGTGCGCAATCGCTGATCGAGTTGGGAGCCCTCGCGCAATACGACGAAAAGCGGCATCCAACCCTCGGTTCCGGGTTTCGGTAGATCGACGACAAGGGCCTCGAGGACCTCATCGATGCTCAGTACCGCGCGGTAGATCTCACTCGTTCCCATCCGGATTCCGGAGCGGTTGATGGTCGAGTCTGAGCGCCCGGAGATGATCGCGGTGCCGCGCGAGGTGATTTCGATCCAGTCGCCGTGGCGCCAGACTCCCGGGAACTGCTCGAAGTAGCTGGCCCGGTAGCGGCTGCCGTCCTCATCACCCCAGAAAAAGACCGGCATCGATGGCATCGGCTCGGTCACCACCAGCTCTCCGACCGCCTCGATCACCGAGTTGCCCCCTTCATCCCAGGCCTCCACCGCCGCGCCCAGGGCGCGCGCCTGCAGCTCGCCGCGATAGACCGGGAGCAGAGCCACGCCGCCGACGAAGGCGGTGCAGAGGTCGGTTCCGCCGCTGGTCGAAAAGAGCCAGATCTCGGCACCGAGGTGTTGATAGACCCAGTCAAAGCCCTCGGGCGAGAGGGGGGACCCGGTCGAGCCGATCGCCTTCAGTTGGCCGAGGTCGCGCCCCGCGCTCGGCTCAACGCCGGCCTTCATGCAGGCGGCGATGTAGGAGGCGCTGGTGCCAAACATCGTGACCCCGGCCCGCTCGGCGAGATCCCAGAGAACGCCCATATCGGGATAGCCGGGACTGCCGTCATAAAGAACGATCGCCGCCTCGGTGAGCAGACCGGAGACGAGGAAGTTCCACATCATCCAGCCGGTCGTCGTGAACCAGAAGAGTCGATCGCCGGGATGGGAGTCGATGTGGAGGTGGAGCTTCTTTAGGTGCTCGAGCAAAATTCCGCCCTGGCCCTGGACAATCGCTTTTGGCAGCCCGGTGGTGCCGGAGGAGTAAAGAACCCAGAGCGGGTGCTCAAACGGGACCCGCTGAAAGCTGAGCTCAGCTCCCCTTCCGTTCTCGAGCAGCTGCTCCCAGCCGATCGCCCCGCGCAGGGGGGCGAGTTCGGGCTCGGGGTCCAGATAGGCGACGATGACGGTGTGCTCGAGGCTTGGGATCTCGGCCTGCAGGCGAAGCAGCGTCTCGCCACGGTCGAAGTCCCTGCCGCCGTAGCGGTAGCCGTCGACCGCGAAGAGGACCTTGGGTTCGATCTGAGCGAAGCGATCGATGACGCTCGCCGGGCCGAAGTCTGGCGAGCAGCTCGACCAGATCGCTCCGATACTGGCGCTGGCGAGGAAGGCGACGATCGCCTCGGCGATATTGGGCAGATAGGCGACAACTCGATCGCCGGTGTCGACGCCGAGCGCCCGCAATCCGGCGGCGATCGCGGCGACCTGCGCACGCAACTCCCCCCAGCTCAGCTGCTCCAACTCGCGCAGCTCGGAGGCGTGCAGGATCGCCGTCTCGGCGTCGTCTTTGGCGGCGAAGACGTGCTCGGCGTAGTTCAGCCGTGCCCCGGCGAACCACTCGGCCCCCGGCATCGCGCGATTGCCGAGCACCCGTTCATAGCCGCCCTCTGCCTGTACGTCAAAGAAGTCCCAAATCGATCCCCAGAAGGCCTCCAGATCGCCAACCGACCATCGCCACAGATCCTCATATCCACCGAAGCGAAGCCCTCGCTCCGCCTCCAACCAGCGCATGTATTCCGTTAACCGTGCCCCCTCAACCCGTTCGCGGGACGGCTTCCAGAGGATCTCAGCGCTGCTGGCATCGGCTGCTTCGGCGCTCATCGTCGGCTTATACCCGATGCTGGGTGCCCGGCGGTCTATGGTTCGCGCCGCGCCGGAGTGGCGGAATTGGCATACGCGATCGACTCAAAATCGATTGCCCTTGCGGGCTTGTGGGTTCGAGTCCCACCTCCGGCATCGAGTTCAAACGACGAGCGCCGGATCAGGCGGGGAGCGGAGGGGTATCGCTTGGTGCGGCACCGGCGCCGTAGTCTTCGCCCGAGCCGATCGGGCGTTCCTCCTCAACGTTCCAGGCCTGGTTGAAGCCATAGAGGGCGACCGCGATCACGACCAGCTGCAAGAGGGCGAGGACAATCACCAGCAATCCGATCGCCGAGACGGGAATCAGGCCATGGCTGAAGCCGGACTTGTTGCGGGCAAACCAACTATCGGCGCCCACCGCGCAGAGAATCGCGAGGATCATCGAGAGCGATGCCGCGAGAGGCAGGATGCCGCGGCTCCAGCGCGCCACGAGGAAGGCGAAGAATGCATAGAGCAGCGCATAGATCATGCAGAGCACACCCATGGCTCCTCCACCGTCAAGGAGCGAGAAACCCGTAATCGTGACCACGGCGGCGATCACCGCCGTGGCGGCGAGCAAAAAGACGATCACGACCTTGGTCGTGATCGACTCAGGTTTCTCCCGATTTGGCCGCCACAATTCGTAGCCTGGCCTGACCTCTCCTACCGGCACATGATCGATCATAGAATCTAAGAGCGACGGCGTAACGTTTGTCGCGCGTTAAGCCCATCATGGGCGGTCTTGCGGGCGTGGCGGAATTGGTATACGCGCCAGGTTTAGGTCCTGGTGGGCTTCGGCCCGTGGGGGTTCAAGTCCCTCCGCCCGCATTCGAGAAAAGCCCCGCTCCGTTGGGTTTTTCATTTGTCGAGCACTTGGTCGGCAAACCGCCAAAAACAGCTCGTGCGCCAGTGGCGCGCCGGTGCGCTTTTGGGTGCTCTGGCCAGGTTTGAGCCGCCGCTCAGACCCACGCAGGCGCCGGATCCGCCGTCTGAGGGGTGCCAGTGGCTGAGAACCGCTCCCAGCGAGCGCGGCGGATCTGGCATCGTCACTCTGGATGTCGAGGCATCTTCAGAGGGGACATCGAGCCTTTGCCGTCTTGACTGCCGCGGCGCTGTCGCTGACCTTTGTGGTGGCTCCAGTCAGTGCTGCGCCGTATCTGAGCTTTCAACGAGGGACCAAAGCGGTGCGGGGTTATGCGGCTGAAATCTGTACAGGACGCTGCTCATCATGGACCGTCGAAGATTGTCGGCGCCACGGCCCACGCGCCCTCGGATGCCGCTTTGTCGCTCGCCTGCCCGAAGGGGAAAAGTGCCTCGGCCGGGTCAGCGCGTTTCTCTTTCCTGAAAAACAAGGCGGTGCGGCGCTGAGCGTATCCGGCGGCTTCAACATCAAGACCTGTCCGTCTGAATTGGGAGTGCCGCCAGGTGCTCGCGAATGATCTGAGGCTGTTCGGACAGAGCGCCGACAGGATGGGGGAATCCGTGGCACGATGGCGATCAAAGATCCGTGGGGTGTCCTTCAGGCAGGGCCCATCACTCAAAGGACGGCACTGATGAAACGACTGCGCGGCAAGCTCACCTATGCGAACGTGACCGCGACGCTCGCCCTCTTTCTGGTGCTCAGCGGCGGCGCCGCCTACGCGGCGAGCAAGATCCAATCTGCCGACCTCGCCACGGGCGCAGTCCACACCTCCAATCTCTACAGGCGGGCGATCATCAGCGGCAAACTTGCGATTGGGGCCGTTCGACGCAACCAAATTGCCGAAGGCGCGGTGGGCTCCAAGCAGATTGGCCCCAATGCGATCGCGCCCTCAAATCTTCAGTTCCCTGTTTCCTATGTCGCCAGCCCCAGCGGAGGGGAAGCCGGGCTGACAACCAGTCCCAGCTTCTATCCGATCTCCGGCGGCACGTGGACGCAGAAGACTGGCGAACTCAACATCATCGTCGGTGCTGGCATGGCGACACTGACCTCCGACGGTCATGGAACCTGCAAGATGTTGCTCGAAGTCAGCCTCAACGGCCACCAGACCAATACCGCTGAATTCTCGACCAGCTCGAGCGGCGCGGAAAAGATTGAAAAGAGCTTCGGCGTCGAGCCGGAGATTGACCCCACCACATCCACTGTCAACAGGCTAACCGCGAGACTCAGTTCTAACGAACACTGCATATCGGCCTCGAACATAGACTCGACCCGCTTCCGGGTGCTCGGCTTCGGCTGAGGCCCTTATGCATGAACTCGCATCTTGGCGACCCACGTCGATTCAGAAGCTGAGCGTGACCTTCTTGCTGGTCGTCTTCGCAGAGGTTCCGCTCCCGACGGTGATGTCGATGTACGCCGTCAGCTTTTTGTGCTTGTGCGCAGCCATCTTGCCCTCCGAGGTCAGCGGAGCGCCGACCGTCCCGTCGGTGCCGGCCTGGAGGCTGAACGTCCCCTTCGCGTAGACGATCGTCTTCGGTTTCGTCGACTTGCTGGCCGCGGTGGCTTGGGCGAGCGGGTTGTTCTCGATCGCGACCGTGCCGTCACATGCGGCCGCGGTCCCGCAGTCAAGGTGCATGGTCACCTTGCTGTGTTTGATGGTTGGTTTCGAGTTCCCGAAGGTCACGGTCGGCGGAGGCGGAGTGGTCGGGGGCGGTCCCGGGCTTCCGGTGGACTCAACCCAGTCGGCGTTCATGTCGAGCTGGTAGCCGTCGTAGCCGCCCATCACAGCGGTCTGACCTTGGACGTACGCTGGCCAGAGGATCGACTCGCTCGGCTGCTCATTCACGGGCGAACCCGATGGGAGCTCATCTATCGCCGGGATCGGGACGCCGCTCTCCAGGACGCTCAGCGCCAGCATGTCGCCAGCCTGGTACGGAGGTGCGCTCTCTTCGCCGCTCGTGTCGGTGTGCACCGGCAGGGAGGTGTTCAGCGTCGTGATCGAGTTCACCGAGGGCGTGAACGGCGGGCTGACGTAGGCGGCGGTGCAGCAGGAGGCACTTCCGTTCGTCGGGTCGACCTCGAACGTGAGCACCGCCAGCTCCATGGGGCCGGTCGTGGCGCCGACGCGGATCCGCACGGCCGTGATCGTGCCGGTCCCTGCCGGCGTGATGAATCCTTCGGCCGGGGACGTGGGGTTCTCCGCCTCCGCCCAGGTGCATGAGCTCGGATGGGTGATCGCGAACCCGCCGTCTGGGTCACCGGTGCAGTCGATTGTCGTGTTCGGCGCCTGCGATAGATCGGCGCCGAAGGTAACGGTCTGCGCGCTCGCCGATGGCGCGCCGAGCAAAAGCACACCGACCAGCAGCGCTGCGCATCCAATCCCCTCACGGATCAGGTGATGAATGCCGACTCCAGTGACCACGCGGCCCCTCCGATCGCCTGCGCGCCGTCGAGCGGCGCATCTGTCCACTCGCTTGATTCTATGGGAGTTAGCAATAGCGGGGCAACCGTCCAGGACTCCGCGGTGACAATCCGCCGCCGGTGCCGACAGCACACAAATCAAACCGCCACCTCTGATTTCGGGCACTCGGCCGTCGGAGTGCCCAAATCGCTGCGTGGTTAAGGCCAAAAAGTCGGAGCTGCTCTTCCTGGCGCTGTTTCTGCGACTACTGAAACCCGGCGGCCAGACAGCGGGAATCGTTCCAGACGGCGTCCTATTCGGATCGACGAAAGCGCACCAGGAGCTCGACGCGAATGTGAAGCTGCCGTCGGTGTGATCCGGCTCTAGGCAGAGGTCTCGCTTACCCAAATAGAAACGCTTCGATGCCGCAAGCGTTCGTTTGTCCGTGCGATCGTCAGGGCGAGGCGATCTAGGTCTCAAGCGGCCGGCCCGTCGCCGGAGCAGGTTGTTCTGCCTCGTCCTCGGCGGCGTAAGCGGCCATTAGCTCGTGCTCGCGCTCGCGCTCGGGGAACACCCGGATGACCAGCAGCATCCCAAGGACCGCTGCGATAATCCCGACCGCGTAGGCCCAGTTCGCGCCGTCGAGGAACGACTTCTTCGCGGCGGCGAAAATCTGCTGCTGGTAGTGCGGGTACTGCGAGGCGATCGCCTCGGCGTTAGAGAACGACTTCTGGAGAGTGCTTTCGGTCTGGCTGGTGACCTGGCCGCGCTGGGGCGACGCCGCTACCTGACTCGCGATCGCCGCGGCGTAGCCGGCGGTCAGCACGGCTCCCATGATCGACGTCATGATCGCTCCGCCGAGGTCTCGCTGCAGGTCCGCCGTGCCTGAGGCCATCCCGGCACGCCTCACCGGCACGGCGCCGGTGAGGCAGCGTGAAGCAGGCGTCATGGCCAGACCGACGCCGAGGCCGACCAATGCATAGGCGAGCCCGACCTGCCAGTAGGGGCTGCCCTCGCCCCAGAGCAGAAGCATGACGAGGAATCCGAGTACGCAGCTGGTGAAGCCAAGGAGTAGCGTCGTGCGCGACCCGCGGTTCGTGACTAGCTTCCCCGAGGGGACCGCGGCCAACACCATCATGACCGCGGCGGGAAGGATGGCCGCACCGGCTTGAAGCGTGGAGTAGCCGAGGATGTTCTGGATGAACTGCTGTCCGATGTACATCGTCGCCATTAGCGTCCCGAATACGATCATTCCCGCAATCGCGGCGACCCAGAAGACGCTGCGCCGTGCGACTTTTAAGTCATAGATTGGGTTGCGGGCACGTCGCTGGCGCAGGACGAAGGCAATTCCCGCGGCGACGGCGAGTACCCCGAGACCAATCGCTGCCGCGCCCGCGCCCGGCACCGACGCGAAGTTGATCGCCAGCACGAGGGCACCGACGAGCGCGACGGAGAGGATCCCGCCAAGGTTGTCCACAGGCTCAGTCGTCTCACCAACGTGGCTCGGCACAAACCGCAATGCCATAAGCAGCCCCACGACCGCCAGCGGCAAGGTGATGAGGAACACCCAGCCCCAGGAGAAGTGCTCAAGCAGCGCGCCGGCCGCGAGTGGGCCGAGAGCCATGATCGCCCCGCCAAGACCCGCCCACAATGCGATCGCCTGCGTTCTCTGAGGGCCGTCAACCCAGAGCGCGGTGATGAGCGCCAACGTCGTTGGGTAGGCCATGCCGGCGGCGATTCCGCCGAGCAGCCGCCCGATGAACAGTACGTCGACCGATCCCGCCAGGCCAGCTACCAGGCTCGCTGGAATCGAAAGGGTCATTCCTAGGACGAGCATCTGCTTGCGCCCGTGTCGATCGCCGAGCGCGCCGAGGTAGAGGACCGACATTGCGAGGCCAAGCGAAAAACCGATCGAGACGAGGTTCAGGCCGGTCTGGCTCGCATTGAGCGCTTTCCCGATGTCAGGTAGCGCGACGTTTGCAACAGCGAGATTGAGGTTTGCCACCCCGGCCACGATGATGAGCGTGGCCAGCACGATCCTGGCCCGCGCAGGAGAGGATCCCGGGGGAACGGTGGTGCTCGCCATCCCGCATATCCTCGCTCATTCGACCCTCACATCAGTCAAAACGTGGACAGGAGCGGCGGGACTTCGTGATCCATATGGCCGGCCCGCAAGATTGCCTCTTTTCAGCAAAGCTGAAGCAGTCGCTATCCCTGGGACGATGACAACCGACTCGAAAGACGTAGGCCGCGACTGGCTGTTGCACCCGCATATGGGGCGCCTGGCCCAATTGGCTGTTTCGCAATTTCCTGAGCATCGGAGGCAGCGTGCTCTGGAGATGGCATCCGGACCCAGGCGCGTGGCCAGATTCCGGGGGCGGTTGGAGCATCGGGCGGCCTAGAATTGATCCCGGGCAAGGAGGGCTCCATCGGGCAAGGGACCTTGACATCGCCGCGCGAAATGGGCAGGCTGCACCACTTAGATGGTGTCCGTCCCTTCGTTCCGTGCTCGTTTCGCGCGCCCGTTGCTCGCCCGGCGGCCGCTGGCTGGCGCGATCACCGCACTTTCCACCAGCCTGCTTCTGCTCGCTATTTCGGCCGCCCCCGCTCTCGCCGACTCGCCATTCTCATGGTCCCCTCCGGTGGCGATCAGCACCGGGATTTCCAGTAACTCCTGCCTGCCCTCGTCTCTGTGCGTCGGCTTTGACGGTGCTGGCAGCGTCACTACCTCGACCAACCCGACCGGTGGTTCCTCGGCCTGGAGCTATCCGGCCTGGGTCGATGACCCGCCCGAAGTCGAATCCACCCACGCCGTTTCCTGCACGGCCTCACCGTCGCTGCTGTGCGCTGCCGTGGACCTGGAGGGCCATGTCGTCACCTCGACCAACCCCACCGATTCCCAATCCTGGCACGTCGAAAATCTGCTTAGCTCCTACAACTTCGCGTGGGGGATCTCGTGCCCGTCCTCCTCGCTTTGCGTCGCGGTCAGTGAAGAAGAAGAAGCCAGTGAAGGACACGGCCAAGTCATTCTCAGCTCGGTCGAACCAACCGGAAGTCAAGCGGACTGGAAACGCGTCCTGCCGCTCTACGAAAAAAATAAAGTGGGCACTCTGTTCGGCGTCTCCTGTCCATCGACGACTTTCTGCGTCGCCGTCGGGCAGGTCGGGTTGGGCGGCGGTATTCTCACCTCCAACAATCCGACCGGGGAAGCCAAAGCCTGGAGCGGCGCCACCATCGACGTCGACGAACAATTCCTGTTCGGGGTTTCATGCGCCTCCACCTCACTCTGCGTCACCTACAACGGGAAAGGCACCGTTTTCACCTCGACCGAGCCGACCGGCGGCCCATCGCAGTGGAACCCGGCGGACATCGACGGCGAAAACGAATTGACCGGCATTTCCTGCACGTCCTCGCCCTCGACGCTCTGCGTCGCCACCGATAACCAAGGCAACGTGATCACCTCGACCAACCCGACCGGTGGTCCCTCGGCCTGGACTGTGACCAATGTCGACGCCGGCAATCGGCTGGAATCGGTCTCCTGCGCGTCGACCTCGCTCTGCGTCGCCAGTGATGGCGCCGGAAATATCTTGACGGCGCCTTTTACAGCTTCGACCGGCGGTGGCCCTACCCCGAATCCGCCCAAGCCAGCACCCACGCCAGCACCCACGCCAGCACCCACCCTACCGCCGGCGCCACACAAAGAATCAGTTAAGTGTAAGAAGGGCTTCAAGAAGAAGGCGGTCCACGGCAAGGCCAAGTGCGTGAAGGTTAAGAAGAAGCACAAGAAGCACTGAGGGCGACCTTGTAGCTGGAAGATCGACTCGTGGGGGTTCAAAGACCTCCGCCGCTCCAAAAGGAAAACCCCCATAAATTCGGGGGGGTTATCTTTTGTCGAGCAGACCTGTCAGCAAAGCTCCAAAGCGTCTGGTGCGCCAGTTTGCGCCAGTCAGCAGGGTCGCCGTGTCTTCCTGCGCCTAGCGAGGATCCGACCCGTAGCCAAAATCGCAACGGAAGGCGCTGGGAGCCGCTACGGGGGCCACGGGAGCGAGTGGACTGCCGCCGTCGGCGAGCGCGAGCGTGGCGAATAAACAGGCGCTGAGCGGGACTCTTGCGCCGATCGTGCAGGCCAACGTCACGACGACCCAGCAGAGCCGCATCGAGGAGAGCACAGTCGGAGTATTCGAAACAACGGCAAGTGGCACGATCACCTGCGAGGCGCAGATCGCGCCGCAGGCGGGCGGGTGGTCCTCGATCATGGGTAACGCGATCACGGTTGACTCCCACAGCGGTGGCACGGCGGAGGGCAACGCCGGCGGGGCGATCGTCGAGCCAGCGGGTTCCTACACGGTCTCGGTCGATTGCAGCACCACCGGCGCCACTACCGTGAACTCCGCTGACATGAACGTCATCACTGGAGCGCGCTGAGCGAGCACTGCAATGTTGTGGACCCGCTCGAGAGGGGGGTCCACGACAGCAGCTGGCTGCGCTAGAAATCGCCCCACCCGGGGATCGAGTCCACCGGCTCGGACCGATAGCGGCGCAGAGCGGACCGGGGAGCGCCGGTGCCCGTTGACCACCGATGCCACGATCAGGTGGGCAGTGCCGCGGTCGTCTCGAGCGCCATAAAAGTGATTGCTTTCGCCGCCTCGGGCCGCTGGTGGGCGAGCACCATTTGACTGTCTCTATCCTGACCTGTAAGTTGCGCGGTCTGGATGCCGACGCCGACGGGGAGGACGATCGCAAGATGAGATTCGACGCTGGACGCTTTGTAGGCCGCACAGGTGGCCGGATCGCCGGAATTCTTGCTGCCGTAGGAGTGCTGTCACTAGCCGTCGCCGCCCCGGCCTGGGCAGAAAACGCGACCGCGACGGTGGCCACGATTGGCGGTGGGGGCTCCTACCTCGTCAGTGTCACAGACAACAGCTCTGAACCGATCTCAGATTTCACCGTGAACCCCGACGAAGAAGTCGAAACCGCGAAGATACGGCCCAGTTCCGGCTGCGGTGCAGGCGAGCTCCCTGGGTCGCTCACCTGCGACTTCACGATAGCGCCGGGGACTACAGGCCAGATGTGCTACACCGGTCACGCGCTAGAAGAACTTGCGCCCGGCTACTCGATTAACGTCTTCTTCGGTTCCCCCGCTAAAACACAGGAAGACTTTCCTGTCAACATGGCGTCACCCGTTGCCTCCTGTCCAGTGCCAAGCGGCGGGGGATCCGGCGGCGGCGGTGGGGGCGAAACTCCGCAGCCAACGCCTACTCCGACGCCGACGCCGACCCCCACACCGACGCCGGCCCCCACACCGACGCCGATGAAGTGCAAGAAGGGCTTCAAGAAGGAGAAAGTGCACGGCAAGGCAAAGTGCGAGAAGGTCAAGAAGCACAAGCACTGAGGCCGGCCTGTGATTCCAAAGGTCATGCGGATGGCCTCGATAACGACTAGGGCTGGATCAGCTGCTCCGCCGCACCACCCCGAGCTGGGCCCCGCCAATGATCGCTGCTGAAGTGGACGGGAAGGGGACTCCTTTATCTCGATCCTCGCCGAGACAGCGTCCAGCAAAGGGAGATGCTTCGCGGCGGGTCTCACAGCTGCTATGAACTGCACTGTATGGAAATTAGGAGAACGATGAGATTGCCACGACTTCGCCTTCAAAGCTGGGCGCCGCTTGGCGCAGCCGCGCTTTTGATCCTGCTTTCGATGTCTTTCGGTGCCGCGATTGCTCGAGCGGAAACGACCTTCGGCGGCGACCCGAGCCAGGCGATTACCCCTGGATTGAGCTGCGAAGGAGGTGCGCCGCCCTTCCACGGCGCCGAGACCTGCCTTTGGAACTGGAGGGGTGCCAACGGTTCTGACGGTGCTCCCTTCCCTGAAACCACTGGGGGCAGCGGCACGGTCACAAGCGTCACCCTGCCGGCGATGCCAGACCCCGGCCCGATGCAGGCGGTGGTGCTCACCGGCACGCTGATCGCATCGCACATCCCCTCCGAGCCAGAATATGACTGCTGCTTGGTACCGGAGATCAGCCCGACGTTCACGGTCCCGCCAAATCAAGTGACGACGGTACCGCTCAACCTTGCCGTTTCCTCACAGCCAACGCCGAATTTTGAAATTTATGGTCAGTTCGGCTCCTTTGACGGGATGGCGATCTCGGTTCTCAGCCCAACCGCCTCGCTGCCCCTGCTCTACACCGGGCGCACTCAGGTTGGCGACGGATCCGCCGATGCCAACAGAGCCTACTTTCCGGCACCCGAACGCACCAGCTCAGAGTATGCGACGCCGACCGATCCGAGCGGTTATGAACTGCTCGCGCGCTTCACGCTCGGTAGCCCGCCTGCACCCACCCCCGCTCCGCCCAATCCGGGGGAAGCAGCCGATGGTGGCCTGAAGCTCGATCACGGGCCGCTGCAGGTCGCCTCAAACGGTCGCACCGCCACGATCGGGAAAGCCACCGACCCACCGACCGCTCAAACGACGCAGACGCTGACGGTGCCGGCGGCCAAGGGTGCAAGCGCAGCGTCCTTGAAGGTGGGCAAGGTCCTCGGGCGCGGTTCGACGAAGGTGCCGGCGGGCAAGACGCTTGCGCTGAAGCTGGGGCTGGGCGGAGCGGCTCGGGCCCAGCTCCGTAAGCATCACTCACTGAAAGCGACGCTGACGATTGTCGCCACCAACCCTCAGGGCACGCCGCAGACGACGTCGCAGGAAGTCACGCTGGAGTCCGCCAGGCACCACGGTAGGTAGAGGCGCCTCATGATTCAGCCCGCCGCTCACCGCTGCGCCTGAGTCGAGACCAGTCCGATCTGAAAGTGCTGGCTGAATTCGCTGCCGCCTCCGGCGCTGACGTGGGCCTTGCTGCTTTCTGTCCTTCGCAAGAGGAGGCCGTCAGAGCGCCGTAACCAGGAATCCTGGGTATCGGTTCCGTCGGGGTTCCCGCTCAGTGTCACCGCGGAGTGCAGGTGGACGGCTTCGATCGCCTTGCGGCCGACCTTGATCTTCCCCAGACCGCGCACTGAGACGTGGCTGATCACCGTCCCTTCATCAGAGCGGCAGCGCGTCACCCATGCCATCCCCGGGCGCAGCTCGGCGCTGTAGGGGGCGCTGCCACCGCGGCAGGTGTAGCGAACCAACTTTGATTCGCCGAAGAATTCGTGGAAGTTTCTGACCGAGATCACCCTGGAGCTGGTTGGCGCCAAGCACAGTTCGCCTTCGGTCCAGCTTTGCACCAGCGGCTGCCAGCGTTCCTTGACCCCGCAGCGGGTCGGGGTGATCGTGATCGCCGTCAACCTGCCGTACTGATGCCCGGTGCTGGCCGCGGTGCTTTCGATTTCCTCCGCACCCGTTGTCAGGTAGCGATAGACGCCGAAGGGAGGGATCTTGGCTCCCCGGTGGCGGGGGTAGCTCGTCGCCTGCGCCATCTCCTTGTGGAAGCTGACCAAGGCCTGATCGACCCCTGACTTCTTGACCGAGTCCTTGGGATAGAGGTCATAGACCACCCCGGCGATCACCGCCAGCAAGATCACGCTGAGGATGACGATTCCCTTCAACTCTTACCCTCCCCACGCGGTGTCAGCAATCCTTGGACCCGCACGACACTTCCAAGCTCGCGACGAACTCCGGCATGTGCCGCCGCGAAGTGCGGCCCGGGTCCAGAAAAGCACATTCCCCTCCCGGGTTTGGGAGCCGCCAGCAGGGATGGACGTCGGCTCTTGGCCGGATCTTGACAGGCGCGGGGAGGATCCTTACCGCGGGGCATAGCTCGATCTTCTCCGATGCAGCGCCCAGGCGCAACCCACGAGCTCGGTGCTTGGCATGAAGCATCTGCCACTCCAAAGAGAATGCGGGTCTTGGAGACTGCGTGCGGCGGTCGATCAGGGCGCCACGGCACCAGGTGGTGATCGTTATCGGATCTTGGTCGGTGCAACTCCGTTAACGCTGGCGGGTTACCCAATGGCCGGTTTGAACCATGCGTTGTCGCTACCCGCTCCAAGCAGGTCTCACTCTGCGCGTCGACTCATCCTGGATTGCAGGCTGGAGGTTCGAAACGCCGTGGCAGAGCAGGCGCTGGATGCAATCCGCAAGGTAGAGTCAAATTGTCAGGAAGTAGAAACGTGGATCACCGGTCCAAAATCAGAAAATACAAATCGGCCGGGGAGGCTGGGAATCGCGGGCGAGTCCAGCCGCCGAGGGCGCAACGAATGCGCCGAGCCCGGATCACGTTCGGGATCAGATCCAGACAGCTTGGGGTAGGCGCCGTGGGTGAACGACGATCAATTCGGATGGGACTCGTTTCAATCTCGGCACTCGTGATCCTGATGTTGGCTTCGGTCACACCAAGCGCGCGAGCCGCAGACGCATACGTGACCAACTTTGGTTCAGAAAACATCTCGGTGATCGACACCCAGACGAACGCGGTGGTGGGTACGCCGATCAAGGTAGGCGTCGAACCGGAGCTACTCGCGATCACTCCCGATGGCAAAACCGCCTATGTCGTCAACTGGGGTTCCAACAATGTCTCGATGGTCAACACCGAAACCAACAAGGTGATCGGATCTCCAATTTCCGTTGGAGTCCATCCGGTCTCAATCGCGATCACTCCCGATGGCAAAACCGCCTACGTGACGAACTTCAACTCCAACACCGTCTCGGTAATCAACACCGAAACCAACAAGGTGATCGGATCTCCAATTTCGGTTGGCGGCGGACCGTGGGTGGTCGCGATCACTCCCAATGGGAAGACTGCCTACGTTGCCAACGCCGGTACAGACAACGTCTCGGTGATCGATACCCAGACCAACAAAGTCGTGGGCACGCCGATTGGGGTCGGCACGAACCCGGTTGGGATTGCGATCACACCAAACGGCGATTTCGCATACGTGACCAACTTCAGCTCCAAAGACGTCTCGGTGATCAATATCCAGACCAATGAACTCGTCGGCGCGCCGATCGTGGTCGGTACCGAACCGGAGCCAATCTCGATCACCCCGGATGGCAAGACCGCCTACGTTCTCAATTGGGGCTCAAACAACGTCTCGGTGATCAATATCCAGACCAATGAACTCGTCGGCGCGCCGATCGTGGTCGGCACCAAACCGGTCGCGGTCACGATCACTCCTGACGGCAAAACAGCCTATGTCACCAACTACGGTTCAAACACGGTTTCGGTGCTCGATACCCGGACCAATGAGGTGATCGGCACGCCGATCGTGGTCGGCACCGAACCGAATGGGGTTGCGATTCCACCAGATCAGCCACCGACCGCTTCCTTTTCGGCTTCATCTGCCCGATTGGGGTCTCCGACCACCTTCGATGCCTCGGCCTCCGGTGATCCCGACGGATCGATTGCCAGCTATGACTGGGAATTCGGCGACGGAAGCATGGAAGAAGGGTCCAATTCAGCCCCCAACCACACCTACAGCTCCTCGGGTACCTACGATGCGACGCTGACGCTCACCGATAACGAAGGCTGCTCAACCGAATTCATCTTCACCGGGCAGACCGCATACTGCAACGGCTCCGCTCTGGCAAGGCAGACGCAGCCCGTCCGGGTGACCGGGGCCGCGACAGGGGTGGTCGTTTCGCTCCTGCCTGAGGCGATTCTCCCGAACGAAAGCTCAACTACAACCGCAACAGCGACTGTGACCGACGCCAACGGCAACCCGGCGCCCGGTCAAAGCATCAGCTTGTCCTCCAGTGATGAAGGCGAGAAGATCGGCCCGGTCAGCGAACCCAGCGAAGGCACCTACACGGCCCAGGTCACCTCCTCGAAAAACGTCGGCACGGCGACGATCACCGCCACCGATACCTCGGTCAATCCAAGCGTGGCGGGAAGCGCGATGCTGACTCAAACGTTTGAACTTGCCTCTCACCTTGCCCTGGCGCTTCAGCCCGGCTCGATCCTCGCCAACGGCGCCGCCACCTCAATGGCAACCGCGACTGTGACCAACGCAAACGGCAATCCAAGTCACGGTCAAAACATCAGCTTCTCCTCAACTGACCCCGGGGAGAGGTTCGGCCCGGTCAACGAACCGACGGTAGGCACCTACACGGCCCAGGTCACCGCCTCGAAGACCGCCGGCACGGCGACGATTACCGCCACCAATACCTCGGTCAATCCGAGCGTGGTTGGGAGCGCGGCGCTGGTCCAGACACCAGGGCCCGCGACTCACCTTGCCCTGGCGCTTCAGCCCGGCTCGATCCTCGCCAACGGCGCCGCCACATCAACCGCAACGGCGACGGTTACCGACGCCAATGGCAATCCGGCAACCGGCCAGAGCATCAGCTTCTCTTCAACTGATGAAGGCGAGAAATTCGGCCCGGTGAGCGAACCCAGTGAAGGCACCTACACGGCCCAGGTGACCGCCTCGAAGACCGCCGGCACGGCGACGATTACCGCCACCGATACCTCGGTCAACCCGAGCGTGGTTGGGAGCGCGGCGCTGGTTGAGATCTCCCCTGGCCTGCCGGCCAAGACGCCGCCGATTGTCTCGATCACCGAGAAGCCTTCCGAGAAGACGCGAGAGCGCCGGCCGAGCTTCAGCTTCGTCTCCGATCAGCCCGGTTCAACCTTTCAATGCAGACTCGGCGACCGTGAATTTCAACTATGTCGCTCCCCGCACTCACTGACCAAGCTCTCTTTCGGTGGGCACGTGTTTGGGGTCAGAGCGATCAATCAGGCTGGTGAAGACGGGGCTTCGGTGAGCTACCGGTTCCTCGTCAGTTCTTCTCGTCGGGTTCAGGGAAGGGCGCGACGAAGGGCTCCCGGCACATTGCTTGGTTTCGCCAGAGTCTTTTAGCTGGCCGCTCTGACAAAGAGCCAGCTACGTTGATCCCTGTGCAGTCGATGCCCAGATGACTTTCGACCGAAACCACGCCGGACCCATTCCATTGCCAGATCAACTCCCTTCCGGTGGCTCCCACGTCGGAGTTCGAGGCTCTGATCGCGTTGGAGGGCTTGGGGAGGGCCGTCTTGTGCTTCCGTGCGGCCCTCGCTACCTTTAAGTCATGCTTTGGGGGGGTGTCAAGGGACAAGTTGGTGCCGCGCTTCTTACCAGCGCATTGCTTTGTCTGGTTGTGAGCGTCGACACGCCCGCGGCTCGGGCCGCCGAACAGTCGGCAGCTTCGATGTATCAGCCGGGCACTGTGGACGTGATCGAATTGACCATGCCGCAGAAATCGATCGAAAAACTGGAAAAAGAACCCGAGGTCGAATACGTGGAAGGGACGTTTTCATTGGCGACGACCAACGGGACTCCCACCGGGATCGGCGAATTCTCAACTCCGATCAAAGTCGGCATCCGATTGAAGGGGAGCAACGGATCTTTTCGCCCCCTGAGTGAAAAGGCCGCCTTCAAGATCAAGTTCAGCTTTGTCAAGGGACAGAAGTTCCTCGGCCTGAAGAAGATGACCCTCAACAACATGGTCCAGGACCGTTCGATGATCCACGAGACGCTGGCCTATGAAGCGTTTCGCTCTGTCGGCGTCGAAGGTTCTCACACCGGCTATGCCTACGTTCGCCTCAATGGCATGGACTACGGGCTCTACCTCAACATCGAAACCCTCGATCAGGAATTTCTCGAACAGCGATTTGGCCCCTTCGCTCCGCCCCAGCATCTCTACTCGGGGGAATATGGAACGGATGTTACGGTCGGGGGCGCTTCCAAATTTGAAGTCACCGAAGGCGAAGAAGAAAACCGCAGCGATCTCGAAGCGTTGATCGCTGCGGTCAACGATGAAGAAGCTCCCGACTGGTCAACCGCAGTCGAACCCGTGGCTGATCTGAAGGAGATGACCCTCGATTGGGCGGTGGAAAAGTACAGCGGCCAGTTTGACGGTTACTCCGGTATGCAGGCGTCCTATGAGCCCAACAACTACTACCTCTACAGCAATGCGACCGGGGTGTTTCAGATGCTCCCCTGGGGGCTTGACCAGACCTGGGAGGACCCACTCACTTTCGAAGGCAAGGCCGGTCTGATGTTTGACAAGTGCCTTGAAGACGAAAGCTGCGCCGCGATGTATCGGGCGTCGCTGCGCGAAGTGCAGAGTTCGATCACCGGCCTTGGTCTGGACTCGCTGGCCGAACGCACGGCGGCGTTGCTGGAGCCCTGGGAGGAAATGGACCCACGAAAGCCGTACAGCCAGAAGGAAATCGGGGAAGAAGTGGCTCGCGCGCGGGCTTTCATGGCCAAACGCCCAAGCGAACTCAACGCGTGGTTTGCGACGCAGCCGCCGGAAATTTCCCTGGCGCTTCAGCCCGGCTCGATCCTCGCCAACGGCGCTTCCACATCAACCGCAACGGCGACGGTCACCGACGCCAACGGCAACCCGGCACCCGGCCAGAGCATCAGCTTCTCTTCAACTGATGAAGGCGAGAAATTCGGCCCGCTCAGCGAACCCAGCGAAGGCACCTACACGGCCCAGGTCACCGCCTCGAAGACCGCCGGCACCGCGACGATCACCGCCACCGATACCTCGGTCAACCCGAGCGTGGTTGGGAGCGCGGCGCTGGTCCAGACACCAGGGCCCGCGACCCACCTTGCCCTGGCGCTTCAGCCCGGCTCGATCCTCGCCAACGGCGCTGCCACCTCAATGGCAACGGCGACGGTTACCGACGCCAATGGCAATCCGGCAACCGGCCAGAGCATCAGCTTCTCTTCAACTGATGAAGGCGAGAAATTCGGCCCGCTCAGCGAACCCAGCGAAGGCACCTACACGGCCCAGGTCACCGCCTCGAAGACCGCCGGCACCGCGACGATCACCGCCACCGATACCTCGGTCAACCCGAGCGTGGTTGGGAGCGCGGCGCTGGTCCAGACACCAGGGCCCGCGACCCACCTTGCCCTGGCGCTTCAGCCCGGCTCGATCCTCGCCAACGGCGCTGCCACATCAACCGCAACGGCGACGGTCACCGACGCCAACGGCAACCCGGCACCCGGCCAGAGCATCAGCTTCTCTTCAACTGATGAAGGCGAGAAATTCGGCCCGGTCAACGAACCGACGGTAGGTACCTACACGGCCCAGGTGACCGCCTCGAAGACCGCCGGCACGGCGACGATCACCGCCACCGATACCTCGGTCAACCCGAGCGTGGTTGGGAGCGCGACGCTGATGGAGGTTTCTCCCGGGGTCCCGACTCCCCTCGCCAAGACGCCGCCGATTGTCTCGATTACCGAGAAACCATCCGAGAAGACTCGGGAGCGCCGGCCGAGCTTCAGCTTCGTCTCCAGCGAGCCCGACGCAACCTTTCAATGCAGACTCGGCGACCGTGAATTTCAACCATGTCGCTCCCCACACGCTCTCAGCAAGCTCTCCCTCGGTGGGCACGTGTTTGGGGTCAGAGCGATCAACCAGGCTGGTGAAGTCGGATCCGCGGTGAGCTACCGGTTCCTCGTCAATTCTTCACGGCAGGTTCAGGGAAGGGCGCGACGAAGGGCTCCCGGCGAGTTCCTCGACCGTTTCATCGGAGTCATTTCGGGATAGGTGCACCTCGAGATTCGGCTCGCTGGCTTCCCGCCAGCGCCGGTTTTGTAGCGAACAGGGTTATGGCCTGTCCTCTCAAGTGCCACAGCTCTTTGGCGGCTGGAGTTTGCGGGCGCTGCGCGCGCGAATCATTCGGCACTCGTTACGATCCGCCTCCCACTGGGGCAGTGGCCCAACTGGCTAAGGCACCGGTCTCCAAAACCGGCGATTCCAGGTTCGAGTCCTGGCTGCCCCGTTCGATCTTTTTGGCTCTAGAAGTGGCAATCCCGCTCTGGGGGCGGGAGTGCGGCCACGGGGTGGACTGCGCCCTCCAGTGTGCCGAAGTGAGTGAGGAGCGAGTCCGCCGGCACCTTGTTATAAGCCTTGATTCCCGACTTCCGTTCGAAGGCCGGTTTGAACTCGGCTAGCCTGAAGTCCCCGCCGAACTCCTCCATCGCGCTCTGAAGGGCCAGGATTTGGTGCGGTAAATCCTCAAGGCGCGCGACCACCTCGCTACGCATCAAGGCCGGTGTCTTCCTCTTGACCGCCATCAGCTCTTGGCGAGCATCCGACTGACTCCCGCCAGTGCGCGGCGACCGCGACGACGCTGATGCTCGCGCGCTTCGCTCCCCACCTTCTCTGCTTCTGAGTGAAGTTTTGCCCAGCGGTCCTCGCGATCGACGATCACCCGGCCCTCCCGCAGCGCTTCGGCAAAAAGGAGGGGACTGGCCTCGGCGTCCTCGGCCGTCAGCACATCCACCCTGTGCCCCAGCACTCTTTCGAGCTTCAGCTCTAGATCGATGACTCTGACCAGGGAGGGATCCCGCATCGCGACCAGAAGATCTACGTCGCTCCGAGGGCTGTCCTCACCACGCGCACTCGAGCCGAAGAGCAGTGCGAAGGGAACGTTTTGCTCGGTGCGAAGCGCCGACCGCAGCTTTGCCAGCAGCCCCCACCGGCGTAGGACGTAGTCTTTCTCAAGCGCCGAAAGCTTGAGGCGCCGAGGAGAGGAACGCTCTCCCCGCAAGGTCCCCTGGGCAACGGCCCGACGCAGAGTGCGCTCGCTGGCACCTACCTGCTGAGCGAGTTGGCCGAGCTCCGTCATGTGTCCATTGTACTGCGCTCATGTGACCGTAAAGTCCAACTCGCTACCCGATCGCTCTCGCGAGCCGGCCCGAGGCCATCGAGGAGGGCATTCAGCGCAAGCGACCAGCGCCGCTCGATCGACTCGGTGGTCTTCCCGAGTCGCCGTGAATTCTCGGCAGCCGCGAGCCCTTGGGTGAGCGCGATCAGCGCGTGCGCAACGTCGGTCTCCTCACCGTGAAGGAAGCCGGCATCGAGGCAGCGGCGCACGCGCTCGATGATGAAGACTCGGACGGAGCCGCTCGCCTCAAGCTCCGAGGGCCCTGGGTCGAAGTCCGTGAACGGGCGCGAGAACATCAACTGAGATAGCTCTGGATTCTCGCGGACGAAGTTACGGTAGATCGCGACGAGCGAGACCAGGTCGGCGCGGGGGTCCGCGGATTCAGCGACTGCGTCGAGCTCCCGTCGCAACCGCCGGAAGCCCTCAAAGAAGAGCTCGCGGATCAGCCCGCTCTTGTCGCCGAAGAGCTCATAGACCGCCGGCGTCGAGGTCTCCGCCTCGCGGGCGATGCTCCTGGTCGTCAGCCCGCCGGCCCCCTCTCGGGCGAGCAGGCAAGCCGCAACCGAGAGCACATGTTCACGCAACGCCGGCGTTCGCTGCTTAGCCCTCGGCACGACGTCACCTTATCGAGACAGCGTTTCGGAACGCTGATACGTTTCCCAGCAACGCACGCCAATAGCGAGGAGACGACGATGACCGACCTAGCAACCTACGAGCTCGATGGGCCGATCGCGACGATCACGATCGACGACGGCAAGGTCAACGCCTTCTCGATTCCGATGCTGGAGGCCCTCCACGCCGCCCTCGATCGAGCCGAAAAGGACGGTGCGGTCGTCGTTTTGACCGGACGGGAGGGCTACTTTTCCGCCGGGTTCGACCTCAAGGTGTTCAGCGATCAACCCGAAAGGGTGGTCGAGATGCTGAACCTCGGAGCGACGCTGTCTGAGCGGGTTCTGGGCTTCCCCACCCCGGTCATCGTCGCCTGCTCCGGCCATGCGATCGCAGCAGGTACTTTCCTCCCGCTCGCGGCCGACCTGCGGATAGGGGTCAAGGGCCCCTTCAAGTTCGGCCTCAACGAGGTGAAGATCGGCCTCACCGTCCCTCTGTTCGTGATCGAGCTCGCCCGCCAGCGCCTGCGCCCCGCCGACTTCAGCAGGGCCCTCCTGACCGCAGCGATGTATGACCCGGAGGAGGCGCTCCTCGCCGGCTTCCTAGACCGCGTCGTCGCCCCCGAGGAACTGCGTGACGCGAGCCTTGGGGCCGCCGAGGAGTTGGCAGGGATCGACCTCGGGGCGCACAAAGCAACCAAGCTCCGAGTTCGGGCCGGCGCGCTTCAGGCCCTCCGCGGCGCAATCGAGACCGAGCTGAGAGCTGAGTAGGCGATGATTGGGAAGGTGCGGAAAAGAGCACCGAGCCGAGGAATCTCACCCTCCAGAGACCGCGCCGGCTGAGGTGGACGCGACCCGGATCGATGCGACCCGCCTTGCCAGACGTCGCAGCCGAGCGATGCGCAGTGGGGCCGGCGACGGCATCCGGTTCTTCGATCTGCCCGACTGCCTGGTCCGCACTCGCGTCCTCGCCAGGCATCCGCTCGCGCGGCCGACGATCGCGATCTACCCGGATGCGCCGGGCGCGATCGAGCATTATGAGCGACTGTTCGACCTGCTTTCCCCAAGCGTCAATGTCGTCTGCATCGAGGCGGTCGGCTCAGGGTTCTCCTTCCCGAAGCCGGGATATGACTTCACCCTCGAGCGGGGTACGGCCGCGATGCGGTCGGTCCTCGAGCGTATGGGCCTCGGCCCCTACGTGCTTATCGCGCCGTGCGGAGGGGCCTATGGCGCGATCCGGAGCGCCGGCACGGACGTCGATTTGATCAGCGGGCTGGCGATCCTGCAGGCTCCGTCCTGGGCGGAGGAGAGACGCTGGATCAGCCGCATCGATCCGGGCGGCCTGATCTCCCGGCCGCTGCTCGGCCAGGCGATTTGCGCCACCGTCCCCGGCAGGCTCTCCGACCGCTGGTTTCGGGCGGCGCTCGGACCGGAGGCTGAGATCGATGCGATTCAGGTGACCAGTCGCAGGGTCCTGCGAAGCGGCGGCTGTTTTTGCCTGGCGTCGACAATTCAGGCGAATCGCAATGCCGAGATCGAGCTGGACGCAATCAACCAGCCGACCCTGATCGTCTGGGGCACGCAGGACCGCACACACCGCCACACCGATAAGCGTTCGACCCTGACATACGCACCGCACGCCCGCTACGTCGAATTCGAGGATGCAGGGCACTGCCCCGATCTCGAGCGAAGCGAGCGGTTCAGCCGGCTGGCCCTGGAGCTGGTCGAGGCCGCCGGGGAGCCGACGGCTCCCCGCTGAAGTCGATCAGGCGCGATCGGCTTGAGCAAGCAGATGGCTTCAAGGGCGGAAAATCCAGGATCTATGAGGGCTCCGGTGGCGAGTTTGGCGGCGACAGCTGGGTTCGATTTCTGAGAGGCGACTGCGGGGCCACTGACAACTGCCTGGGATCGGGCGAGAACTGCTTTCAAACGGTGCTGGTGCTTACCAGTTGGCGCGGTGGAGACGGATTGTTGGGAGACTGCGCTTGGTTTGACCAAAGAGCCCTTTGGCCTTGATCAGGTCGTGGACAATCTGTCCAACAAAGCGGGCTCAGGCCCAAAGGCAAGCCCAGACCGCGCCTCTGGCCTCAAGCTGAGCCGACCGCGCTAGTCTCGCTGTCTTGATGGAGGAGTACGACGCGATCGTTGTCGGCGCGCGGTGTGCGGGGGCGACGCTGGCCAATGCGCTCGTCGATAGGGATTGGAAGGTGGTCATGGTGGACCGTCAAACGTTCCCAAGTACCACCCTCTCGACCCACCTGATCTATCCCAACACACTGGCGCGCCTCGATCAGCTCGGAGTACTGGACACACTGCGCTCCAAGCACGAGCTCGCCTTTGTCAAGCACCGCTTCCTCGGTCTGGGACACGAAATCGCCGGCAGCTACACGGCGGTCGACGGCTTCGATCTGGGCCTCGCTCCGCGCCGCATCGCGCTCGATCAAGCCGGGGTAGATACCGCCCTCGTGAAGGGAGTCAAGGGACTGTTTGGCAGCCGCGTTGTGGATGTAATCGGCGCCGGTACGGAGGAGGATCCGGTTCGCGGTGTCTCGCTTGACAGCGGCCGACAGCTTTATGCGCCCTGGGTATTTGGGGCAGATGGGCGAGGCTCTGTAATCGCGAGTCGCCTCGGGATTGAGAAGGAGCGGGTGCGGCGCGGTGAGTTGGCATTTGCCTATGCCTACTGGAGCGGCATCCCGGCCGAGGCGAGTCAGGGCTACGGGACGCTGCAGGTCAACCTCGATGAGATGCTCTATCACGGTCCGGTCGAGGATGGCCTCTATCTCCTGATCGCCAACGGGCCGCCCGAGCTGGCGCAGGGAACCAAGCAGGAGCGCGAGGAGAACTACCTTCGGGCTCTGCGGCGGTTCCCTGAGAGCTTTGATTCCGCGCTGCTGGATGAGGCTGAGATGGTCACAGCAGTCACCGTCGCCCCGGAGTCGCTGATGCGGGGCTTCTACCGCAAGCCAACCGGTCCCGGCTGGGCGCTGCTTGGCGATGCGTCTCACTTCAAGCACCCAGGAACCGCACAGGGGATCGGCGATGCCGTGGAGCAGGCTATCTACGTCGCCGAGGCGCTCTCGGGCAGCGAGTCCAACCTGGCCGAGTATGAGGACTGGCGCGATCTTCGCTCCGCCGAGCATTATGAGTGGTCCTTTTCCTGGGGCCACTTTCCCCGGGAGGAGACCGCCGAGCCAATCTTTCGCGGCTGGGCAGCTGAGCCCGACGCCGGCCAGGATCTGCGCGACTGCCTTGCTCGCACGATCGAGCCCTCAGAGCTGATGAGCGGCGAGCGGCTTGAGCGCTGGTTTGCCCAAGAGACGGTCGGTTGAGCGCTCAGCCGGCGCCAGCCGGCCACACCCCGTTTGCTGTCTGGAACCGCAGCGGAAACCGAGTAGTCGCAGCGCTGCTTCGCTCGCCGCTGCACCTCCTCCTCAGCCGCCGATTGACCCTGATAACCGTATCTGGGCGGCGGAGCGGTGTCGAGCACACGCTCCCGGTCGCCTACAAACAGGACGGCGGGCGCTTAGCGATCCCCGTGATGTGGCCAGAGCGCAAGCTCTGGTGGCGCAACCTGCGCGAGGGAGCGCCGGTGCGGTTGCAGCTGCGGGGAGAGGAGCGGAGTGGATCGGCACGGGTAAGGGTCGAGGACTCCGACAATGTCAGCGTCGAGGTAGTGCTCGATCCACCGACGTAGCTGATCGCGCCCCGAGCTCGGGAGGATGCTGCGCGACGCAGCTGGGGGGAGAGGACGAGCAGCCGCCTCGGCTCTAATGCTGAGGTGCAGTGCCTTTTTTCCGCCAAGGGAACTCTGCATGTTTCGTTTGGACCTTCCCCAGAGCGGCGGATGGACCTCGGTTGGTCGGTCACCTGAGGAGGGAGAGCATGGACCTCTAACGGATGCTGGCGCTGAGCACGATGACACCAAGGCAGGCAAGTGCCGCGCCCATCAGCTGGATCGTCGATGGTCGTTCTCGGAGCACCAGCGCGCCGAGTGCGATCGTCATCACCGGATAAAGCGAAGAGAGCACGGCGACGATGCTGAGGGCGCCGGCGCGCGTTGCGCTTGCGTAGGCGGTGTCGGCCGCGACGTCACAGATCCCTACCGCGGCGAGGATCGCGCCGCTGCGGAGCGGCAGGCGGGGGCGCTTGCCCGCCCGAGCAAAAAAGGCCCGGCCGGGCCGGGTTAGCGCGTAGGCGCCCAGCAAGGGGGCGGCGATGATGATCCCGCCGAGCCGGATTGCGCCGATGGTCCACCAGACATTGGCCTTGCTGGAGGCGTCGATCAGGAGCAAGATTGCACCGGCGCCGACGGCGGCGCCCGCAGCCAGCGCGGCCGTGCCCAGCGCCTCGTGCGCCCGTCCACCATCTGGAGCCCAGGAGGCGGCGATCGAGCCGGCCAGCGCGATCGCGAGGCCGACTGCGATCGCGAGGTCGACCTCGTCGCCGCCGGCGATCCCGACGATGACCGGCAGGGCAGCACCGAGCGCCGCAATCGGGGCCATCACGACCACCGGGCCCCGTCGCAGCGCGGCGTAGATCAGGCCGAGCTCGGCAACCGCGATCAATCCTGCAGCAAGGCCGTAAAGCAAGCGGCCGTCATCGGGCACAGGGGCCCCGCGCAGCGCCAGAAGCGGCGCGAAGAAAAGCAGGCCCGCGAGCTGTGAACCGGCCAGGACGACCGGAAGTGGGGCCTTGCGGGACGCGAACCCCCCGAGGAAGTCCGAGGCTCCCCAGGAGAGGCTGGCGAGGAGGGCGAGAAGCAGGCCGCCGGTCATGCTTGCACCGATAAACACCGTTTCATTGGTGCAGCGTACCAGCAAAGCATGTTTTGCTGGTACAATCGCTAGATGGATGTCGCCGAGCTGGAGCTCAATTCGGGGAACCTTGCCCTCGACTTCGCCAACACCGTCGAGGACCGGCTAAATGAGCGCCCCGAAGACCTCCTCAGGACCCCAGCGGACCTCGCCGAGTGGGGGGCCATGGCCGGGCTGCTCGAGGAAGCGCAAGAGCCAATCCGCGGTGGCGTCGAGCTTGGCAAGGCGCTTGAGTTGCGTGAGCACCTGACCGCTCTGCTCGATCAGAAACTGGACGGGCATGCCTTTAGTCCCCGCGATCTCGCGGCCCTGGCCGTCATTGAGGCCGATGCCGATCTGGCCGGCATCCTCGAGCAAGGCGAAGACGGGCTCCTGATTCGGCGCTGGGACCCAGGCTCGCTGGCCACCGTGCGCCACATGGTGGCCAGCGTTGCGGTCAAGCTGCTCTCGAGCCCCGCCGCGGATCGGATCGGTCGCTGCGCGGGCGCCGGTTGCGGATGGTTCTTCCTCGACGCGACCAAGCGTGGCAACCGGCGCTGGTGCTCAATGCGCGACTGCGGCCAGATCGCCAAGTCGGAGAATCGGCGCGCCCGCCGATCAGGCTGAGGTCCTCAATCGTCGATTGCTGGTCGGGGCTGCGCTCCTGGCTGGCAGTCATGCTCTCTCAAAGCCGACCGAGCAGGCGAGGGTGATCTAGCGGTTACGCTAGTCGTGCGCGCGAGCTCGGCAGGCTGATTCGCGCCGAGGATCACCTCAGCGAGGCGCTGATATCGGGCGATGCCGACACCAACCTCCTCGTTGTGATCGGAACCGAAAAAAGAGGGCGGGGCAGGGTGCAGCACGTAGTAATCCCCGCCGGGCGCTTTGGCGAAGCACTCTGCAGAGGTGCTCGCCTACCTACGCCCGATCACAACCTGCTCGGGACGAGCTCGCACCGGTGCGACGTAGGGATTACCGCGGAAGCGGACCTCGACCCGCAGGCCGACCCGGTTGCCTCTCCTCAAGCGACGGGGCAGATGCCGCAGCCTGGTCTGGCTGATGAAGGTGCAGTCGGGCTGTAGTGGCACGAGCTTGACTGCGACCGGGTGGCGGTGGCGCAGATAGGCAACCGAGACCGATCCCGTGCACCTCACCGAAGAGAGCAGCGTGGAGGCGCCACTCAGCCGCCCGCTGGTTTTAAAGAGAAAGGGACGCTGGGGCTCGCGGTGGGGCAGGGTCTTCGCGTGCAGCTGAGCGATCCGTCGGCGCAGGGGCAAGGTGACGAACGTCGCATCGCCGCCGTAGGAGCTGATTCCTCCGTGCAGGGCGACGATCCGGTAGTGAAACGCGGTGCCCGGCGCCAGGCCCGAGAGCTGCTCAGAGACAGTCATCGGCCCCTCTCCGGCGGGCAGCGTTGAGCCAAACGTCTCGCTCCCATAGGCGCTGGTGAGCCCGTACTGGAACATGTAGGTAGTCGCCTCGCCGTTGGGGTCGATCACGCCGCTCACCGTCGCGGTCCGCAGGCCGACCTGGGTGACCGCCCCAGTGGTGGCTCCGGGGGGTGCGTGTCCCTTCGTCTTGAACGCCCGATCGACGCCGCTGGCCGCGCCGGAGCCGTTTGACGCGATGAGGCGGTAGTGGTAAACGCTGCCGGGGAGCAGGCCGCTGATTTTCGCTTCGACCGAGTTGGCTGTGCTGCCGCCGCCGGCGGATCGGAGCGGGCTGGCGGCTCCGTAACTTGTGGTGAGCCCCCATTCGAAGCTGTAGTGGGTCGGGGATCCGTTCGGGTTGACTGTCCCATGAAGGACGGCCGATGCAGGAGTGACAGAGGTCGGGCGACCGGTGATTAGGGTCGGCGAGGAAGCTGCCTCGGCAACCCCGCCCGGCGCCACGACCGTCGCAGAAAGGAGCACGGCGAGCAGTAGCTTCGCGTTAGAGTTCATACCTGCCTCCCAACTCTCCCGGCGCGACTCTTCTGCACGCCAGTATGGATTACTTACCAACTTTTGAACCAGCCCAAACCTAGAAGTTGCGGTGCCGGCTTGCGAGGCGGTCCCCCGGTGCGGCTCCACCAAAAATTGGACGCTGGGTTCCTCGTGCGGTGTCTGCTCCTCCCGGCGATCGCACCGAGATCGAATCGTGCAACTTGGACTCGACTCCAGGGAGACTCGGGGCTCAGTGCGGAGGAAGGCAGCAGACGAGATGGTTCGAAGGCCCCAGGCTCGCCGCCGGTAAGTGCGTTTTGGAAAGTCGGATTCTTGCCGAATCCTTGATCGCTCAGGTGCTCCGCCTAAGATGGAGTAAGGGAGGTGCGGCCAGGCCAGGGTCGATCTCCTCGCTGTCGCTGGCTGGTCCAATTCTGGATCCAACACAAGGAGGGGAGTAGATGAGATCCAACAACTCCTGCGCCGTGGGCCTTGGGATCATCTTGGCCGCGCTGGTCTTCATTCCCGCTGGGGCAAGCGCGGGGAGCGGGCTGGTCCGACTTCCAGAACCTCGCTGCGGCTCATTTCGTGCTGTCGACGTCAACGAAGAAGGACAGCCGGCCGGCTACACCCATGTCAGGGTCACCAGCAGCCCACACCTCAGTTGCAAAAAAGCGATGGCGGTGATCGAGAGCTTCTGGAGCCCGACAGAAGAAATCATCGCTCATGAAGGATCGCCCGAAGAACGGATCGAGTCTGCCGAAACTCTCTACACGATGAAGAACTGGCCGGGCTGGACTTGCCAGGTCCTGATGCCACTGAGATCTCACGGTAACCAGGGAGACTGTTTCCGGGGCGAAAGGTCCGCCGGCTTTTACTTCGGGAAGGTCTGACCGCGGACTGGGTAGCCGCCCCAAAACGAAGTCTAGGCATGACCCCCGGCTCAGGGCCTGCCTGTCCTGTTGACCCCAGTAGGGTTGAGTGCTGATGAAGGCGCTGGTCTTGACGGGGACGGGCGGGCCTGAGGTCCTTCAGGTCCAGCAGCGACCTGATCCCGCGGTTGGGCCGGGCGAGGTGCGAATCGCGGTCAAGGCCGCCGGCATCAACTTCGCCGACACCTTGGCCCGCGTCGGTCTTTACCCAGACGCCCCCAAGCGGCCCTGTGTCTTGGGCTATGAGGTGGCGGGCGAGGTCGAGGCGGTGGGGGAGGGGGTGAGCGCGCATGCGGTTGGCGACCGGGTGATGGCTGGAACTCGCTTCGGCGGTCAGGCCGAGCTGGTCACCGTTCCCGAGGCCCAGGCCCTGGCGCTGCCCGAGCGGCTCAGTTTTGAGCAGGGGGCGGCGTTCCCGGTGAACTACGGCACCGCCTATGCCGCGCTGGTGGTGATGGGTGGGATGCAAAAGGGTGACCGCGTCCTGATTCACGCCGCCGGGGGTGGCGTCGGGATCTCGGCAACCCAGCTCGCACGTAACGCAGGCGTAGAGATCTTCGGCACCGCCTCAGCTTCAAAGCACGACGCGATTCGGGTTCAGGGGGTCAGTCACGCGATCGATTACCGCGCGGAGGACTTCGAGGCCGAGGTGATGAGGATCACCGCTGGGGAGGGGGTCGACCTGGTGATCGATGCGCTTGGCCCGACCTCGTTTCGCAAGGACTACCGTCTGCTGCGCGCAGGCGGACGTCTGGTCATGTACGGGCTATCGGAGAGCTCAAATGCTGGTGCTCGCGATCTTTCGGCCACCCTGTTGAGCCTCGCGAAGATGCCTCTGGCGACGCTGCCATGGTGGAAGAGCCTCGCCGTGATGAACGAGAACAAAGGGGTCTTCGGCCTCAATATGTTGAAGTGGTGGGATCGAGAGGGCAACCTTGATCGAGTTACCCAGCCGCTGATGGCCGACCTGCAGGACGGGCGACTGGAGCCGATCGTTGCGCAGACATTTACGTTCGAGCAGGCTGGTGAGGCGCACCGGTTCATAGCCGAGCGGCGCAACATCGGCAAGGTGGTGTTGGTTCCCTCCTAGCGTCTCTTCGGCCTTCGAGAGCTCCCCGACCCGAGCAGATCTCGGTAAGCTCGCTGCGCACTTCTAGCAGGTAGCAGGTACAGAGAATCCAGAGGCGCTTAGCCATGCCAAAACGCAGCGAGCAGTCAGCCAACAAAGATCGATCTTCACCCGCACCATGGCGGCGCTGATCACTGTCTTCGCGCTGCTAGTCACAGCGATCGCTTGCGGTTACCTGGCGCCACGAGCCGTTGCCGAGGAGCCCTCTGAAGAACTACCTCAGGTCGAAGTCACCTATGAAGGCTCATTTGAAGATTCAAGCCATGTCTTTACGCCAAAATCCGATGGTCATGCCGAAAGTGAACTGGACTGGTCTGCGAGCGGCAGCTCTGATGAGCTCGGAGTGCCTGGGCCGCTGAACTTCACCAGCTTCTCGGGCGGCGAATCGAGTGAAATTCACGAAAACGGCGAAACTGAATGTATAAATAAAACCTTCTCGCTGGCCCCGGGAGCCAATCCAGTCCCATCTGACTGGGATTTGGAAGAGAGCGAGGACTTCCCCACGCCCGGATGGCACTATCAGGTCTCCGACACCGCCCTGCAGCTGCCGAAGATCAAGGAAAGCTGGGAAGACTGCCACGGGGATAAAGGCGAGGGTGAAATCTCAACCCTTGCCGTCCATGAGTTCTTCAGCGGCAGGGTGGGAGTCTGCGAATTCGAACCCGCCGAAGCTGAGAAAAAAGCCGAGCAAGCACTGTTCGCGGAATTGACATTCCTCCCCGGCGAAGATGTCTCTGTCACGCGCGAATTCGATCCCCCAGAATGTGAACATGTGAACCCTGAAATTACGTCAACGGTCACTGTCAAAACGAGGTTGACCGCGAAGGTGTCGAGTCTCCCGGTCGATGAGGACACCAAGGAGCCCGATGAGCCGGGGACCGGGCCAGATTCGGAGCCCGAAGCCAGTCCCGAACTGATCAACCAGCACAGTTGCAAGGTGCCGCAGTTGAAGGGCAAGAGGCTAAAGGTCGCCCGTAAAGCCCTTGAACAGGCGAACTGCCAACTTGGCGGGGTGAAGGGGCGAAAGACCAAGACGGCCAAGGTGATCGGCGAGCACCCCAAACCGGGCTCGGTGCTCGCACCGGGGGCCGGGGTCGACATCAGGCTAAGCGGCTAAACCGCCGATGGCAGCCCGGCCAAATCCCCGGGTTGTAGTTCCACCAGCAGAGGGCTTCACCGATCCCACCCGAGCGGGCGCTGACGCACGGCGCTCTGACCCGACTGATCAGTAGCCCTTGAATCCGCACAGTCCAGCTCGTGGAGGCTCGGGCGGGCTTTCAGGCCAGACCGAGGTTCCTGCTGGTGAGTCTTGGGGAGTGAGGGTGAGACCAAGGGAATGCCTGGCGCAGTTTGGAGGCACGGCTTCGCGCTCCCAACCGCTGCCGGCCCTGCCGCCGAGACAGGCTCTGCGCGCGCGGGCAGACGATGCGTTAGCGCTTGCCGCTGCGGCGGAGCTGGCACTTCTGCTTGTCTGCTTTTTCGTGCTTCGGCGCCGGGTTGTCGTGGCCTCAGTCGCGATGCGGAGGCGGTGTCGCCTCCTCTGCTGAGATCCCGAACTTCCGCTGGTACTCGGCGTTAAGCGCCGCCCACTCCCCCGATCGGTCCAGGCTGCGCTTGGCTGGAGAGGCGCCACCGTCAAGAAGCTCGGCGAGGGCGGCGAGGCAGCCGTGCCAGCCGGCGCCGTCACGCGCCGCCTTTAAGCGGTCCTCGAAGGTGTGGATGAGGATCAAAACCGAGCCCTCTTGGTGGGGGTGGATCTCAAAGCGCAGGTGGTTAGATTCCGCCTCGCCCGCGGTCCAGGTGTAGCCGAGCAGGCGCGGTGGGTCGTAGTCGGTGACCTCGCCGTCGGGCATGTCGGCGATGTGGCCGCCTGGGACATAGACAACGCGGCCCCCGACCATGGGCTCAAAGCGTGCCGGGGTGGGGTGCCAGGCCGACTCCTCCTCGGGCTCCGTCAACGCCCGCCAAACTCGGTCGGGGGCATGGTGCAGCAACCGTTCGAAGCGCAGCGCCGGCTTGCCGTCTCGTTCTTCCAGGGTCGCATCCGCTGTCGGCATTTCAGCTCTCCTTTTCCAGGTGTCGTTCGAGTGCGTCGAGACTGCCGTGCCAGAGGCGCTGATAGGGCGCGATCCAGCCAAACAGCTCCAACATCCCTTCCGGACAGAGCTCATAGAGGCGCCGTTGCCCCTGCACCCGTGCCCGCACGATGTCTGCCTCGCGCAGGATCCGCAGGTGACGGGATGCGTTGGGCTGGCTGAGGCCGGTGCGGTTGACGATCTCACCGACCGACCGGGGCCCGTCCATCAGCAGGTCGAGAATTCCCCGTCGGGATGACTCGGCGAGGACCTCAAACACGTCTTTCATCTTCTGTATTCAATCATATACTTATATAAGCCACAACAACTATTTAGCTCTAAGGGAGAAGGAGCAGGTGAGCGCGACCCAAGAGCAGCGGGGGCAGGTCGTGGCCAACGAGGGCTGGGACACCGCTCGAGCTCAGCGCTCCGAGGATGCCGCCTGGGTTGCGATCCTGACCCAGTGAGAGATTTGGCGCTGGCGGGCCGAGGAGGCTTGGGTCCTGACCGAGATCGGAGGAGCTAGTCGGGGCGCCGCGGCGATTTTGCTTGATCCGGTGATGCCCGGCGATTATCCTGGAAGCCTTGGAGGCAGGGATCGGAGAGCAACGACGAAGGGCGAGGCCCACGGAGTCACGCGGCGCAGGAGACCGGGCCCGAACTCCAGGCTGTCGGCTGCCGATGACGGGGCTTCGGCGACTTGCGGGAGAAAGGGCGTGATCGCCGTCTGGTCGATCATCCAACCGCCCCGCCCGATGGATCAGGTCTGTGCGCTGAATTGGAGAAGCAAGTGACAGCGGTCGACGGATTGGACTGGTGGCAGCGATGAATTCAAGTTGGCCGTCCACTTCATATGGGGAGTGGAGGGAGACCTGCGACACGCTTCACGCCCACACCCAGGTGCTGGGAAAGCTTGCGGCGCGCTTGGCTGCGCCCGAACCGCAGCTCCAGCATGCTGCATTGCGGCTCAGCGCGCGGGGGTGGGAGACATCGCCGTTGCCGGCGCCCGACGCCTCGGGGGTATTGGTTGTCGGGCTCGATCTACGAACACACGAAGCGTTCGCCGAGCACAGTGACGGACGGCAGCAAAGCGTCCCCCTGACGCCTGACAGGCCGGTGGGGAACGTGACCCGGGAGGTGATTGAGATCGGTCGCTAACCTCGGGGGCGCGGTTGAGATCGACCCCACGCCCCAGGAGGTGGGGTGGAGCGTGCCCCTTGATGAGGACGAAGAACACGCACGCTATGACCCAGACTCCGTTGGCGCCTATTTCCTCGCCGCAACTCAGGCGGCGCTAGTCCTAGCCGCATTTCGGGCGCCATTTCGCGGGCGGGTGACGCCGGTCAACGCCTGGTGGGGGTCATTTGACCTGGCCGTCAACTTCTTTTCGGGCCGCCCGGCAAAGCCTCCGGCGGAGGACTTCATCATGCGAAACGCGATGGATTCCCAGGAGGTTGCGGTGGGATGGTGGCCCGGCGATCCAAACTACGCCACGGCGGCGTTTTACGCCTACGCACACCCGGCGCCTGCTGCATTTGCCGATGGCCAGATCTCTCCAGCCGCTGCCCGCTGGGACACGGCGCTTGGCCAATACATCTTGGATTGGGATGACGTCCGCACGAGCGCCGATCCAGCGGCCCTGGCGATTGAGTTCGCCCGATCGGTGTTTGATCACGCCTGTGCCGTGTGTGAGTGGGATCCGACCCTCGCGGCGAGCGCCGACGGGACGCCGCCACCGGTCACGTAACGCTTGGCGCCATGATTGCCACCAGGGCGGGCTCCACCGCAACGATCCCTCGCCGGGCTTTGACCGCTACCCCGGGAGCTCAGGAGCGTTTACGCTCAGCTTGATCGGGGATACACCTGGCGGCGCCAGGTCCCGCACCGGATGCGGCTTTGGGTGGTCCGAGACTGAGACGAGCGGTAGTGTCTCAGCGATGCCGGCGCGAGAGCTCACGACTCTGCTTGAGGGTGGCGCATTCTTTGAGGGGCCCCGCTGGCACGATGGTAAGTGGTGGGTATCTGACTTCTACCAACACACGGTGCTGACGGTCGACCCAGACGGCTCGAGTGAAGTCGTGATGAGCGTTGATCAGCAGCCCTCAGGGCTGGGTTGGATGCCCGATGGCTCGCTGCTCGTCGTCTCGATGAAAGATCACCGCATTTTGCGCCGGCACTCCGGTGGTGAGGTTTCTGTGCATGCCGATCTGAGCGCGCACTGCGCCGGGCATCTCAATGACATGGTCGTTGACCGCCAGGGACGCGCGTTTGTCGGGGAGTTCGGCTTTGACCTGATGGCCTTTGCCGATGCGGCCCTGGCGAAGCTGATGCGGGTCGACCCAGATGGCTCGGTCACCGTGGTTGATGAAGAGATGAGATTCCCCAATGGCTCGGTAATCACACCCGGAGGTGAGACCCTGATCGTCGGCGAGACGGCGGGTGCTCGCTTCACCGCGTTCACGCTTGCCGTTGACGGTTCGCTCAGCGATCGGAGGATATGGGCACAGGCTGGTTTCGCCCCCGAGCTCGGCCCCCTGGCGGAGACTCTGCCGCAATTGGAGTTTGCGCCTGACGGCTGCACGCTGGATGCCGAGGGCTGCATCTGGGCCGCCGATGCGGTTGGCGCCCGCTGCCTACGGATCGCGCAAGGTGGTGAAATCCTCGAGGAAATCCGAGCGCCCGAGGGTCTGGGCATCTTTGCCTGTGCGCTTGGCGGTGAGGACGAAAGCACGTTGTTGCTTTGCGCCGCGCCCGACTTCTTGGAGACCAATCGCTCACCCGCCCGGGAGGGCGTGCTGCTTAGCACCGTCGTCGACGTTCCCCACGCCGGAATGCCCTGAGGCCCCTTCGGGCCGGGCTTATTTCGCTCCTAGCTCTTGCGTCCTGACCGGCGCTGGGGGTGCTCAGGAAGTCTCGTTCCCGCTCCGCTGCCTGGGTTTGGATGCCCCTTCTTGATCAAGGAGGTGAGATCCCGAACTTCGGGGTGCGGGGTCGTTGAGATGGGATCGCGGCGCCGGTTCGTGTTGAGCGGGGATGCGCCGGTACTCATCGCCAAGGGGCAGGGTGCCAGCATCCGTGATTGCCGCAAGCACGATCGGCGCCCTGAGTCCAACCGCCAAGCAGGGTAGCGGCCCAGTGAACCAGCTCTGCGGGCGACGTCAGGACCGGGGCATTTCGGCGGCCCGCGGCGAGGCCGATAGGGTCACGCGAATGAGACCGTTCCTGGGCAACCTGTGGCCTGCCGGTTGCAGGCCTTCTGATGGTTGAGGCGCCACAGGCGAGCTCGGAGAGGAGTCCCGGCCCAAAGGCCGGGGCGCTGCTCGCGCTGCTCCTCCTTGCCGCGATCGTCGGAGTGGTGGTCTCTTTGGCCTCCTGGGCCCTCCTCGAGCTGATTCACCAGATTCAGCATTTTGTCTTCACCGACCTTCCGAGCGATCTCGGCTATCACAACGGCCCGCCATCGTGGTTCTACATTGTCGTCCTCGCCGCCGCCGGACTGCTGATCGCGATCGCGATCGTCCGCCTCCCGGGTCAAGGAGGCCACGTTCCGGCCGAGGGTCTAAAGATCGGCGGCGACCCGACCGCGCCGATTGAATTGCCGGGAATCATTCTTGCTGCCCTCGCCACGGTTGGACTCGGCATGGTTTTAGGTCCCGAGGCTCCCCTGATTGCGCTGGGGGCGGGAATGGGAATATTTGCGATTCGAACGATCCGACGCGACACTCCTGAAGAAGTGCAGGCCGTGATCGCTGCCTCTGGCAGTTTCGCCGCGATGGCCCTGCTCTTTAACTCCCCGATCATCGCCGCGGTGATCCTGATCGAGGCCTTGGGGCTGGACCGTGAAAAACTGCCCCTCGTCTTGCTCCCGGGACTTTTGGCCGCCGGGATTGGCTCGCTGGTCTCGATCGGCATGGGCTCGATCACCGGTCTCAGCACGAGTGCCTATGCGCTCGGCGCGCTGCCGCTGCCGGCGCTTGCCCAGCCGGCGCTGTCTGACTTTGCCTGGACCATTCCCCTCGCCGTTGCGGTCGCCGTTCTCACCTTTGCCGTGATGCGGCTCGGTCTCCTCACTCACCGCTTCGTGAACCCGCGTCCGTTCCTGCTCTTGCCGCTCGCCGGAATCCTCGTTGCCGCCCTGGCGATCGCCTTTCATGGGGCGAGCGGGAAAGGCATAAATGAAGTTCTCTTTTCCGGCCAGGATGCGCTCCCGGGCCTGGTCGCGAGCGCTGGTGCCTGGTCGGTATCCGCTCTGCTTTTGGTCCTCGCCTTCAAGGGACTCGCCTGGGCAGTTTCGTTGGGCAGCTTCAGGGGCGGCCCCACGTTTCCAGCACTTTTCATCGGCGCAGCCGCGGGACTTCTCGCCTCACATTTGCCGGGTTTCGCAATTACAGGGGCGATCGGGGTCGGCATGGGGGCGGGGGTTGTCTCGGTTTTGCGGCTGCCGCTCTCAGCCGTAGTGTTGGCCACTTTGCTGGTCAGCAAATCCGGGGAGGGGGCGGGGCCGTTGATCATCGTTGGCGTGGTTGTTGCCTACCTGGTCACCACGGCGCTCGGTAAAGCCTTTGATTCCCCCCAACATGGCCCGGTGGCGAGTGCGCCTGCTTCAGCAACAGCAAGTTAGGCGGATTTCACCGTTGGCGGCGGTCGCCCCTTGGCCCCGCCCTGATCGCTTTTAACCTGGATGCCACTCTTGACCCCTGCGTCATTCAGTTGGCCGTTTGCGCTGGCAGGTTCGGCCCGGTGCACGGATTGGGACGGAATCACCTGCTTCGGATGATGTCAACCCGTCTCCTCACTCATAGGTTCCAATCCTCGGGCGCCGTGGAGTGCATGCGTCCAATCAAAGATGCCAACACCAGTCTCGATCAGATCTTTCGCAGAGGACGTCGGCGCCCAGATCGCGGTCGCAATCGAGGGAGCCTTATCAATGCGCAGGCAAAAGCAGACCCAATGAAAGGACGGCGTCAATGGCAGTAGCCACCACTCCGAGCGAGGCTCCCTCTCTGAGGGGTGCCGGCGCCCCGCGTGCCGCCGATGTCTTCGTCGTCTTTGGGATCACCGGTGACCTGGCCAAGGTGATGACCTTTCACTCGCTTTACCGACTCGAGAAACGTGGCCTGCTGGATTGCCCGATCCTCGGCGTGGCGGTTGATGACTGGAGCGTTGAGAAACTGCGCGAACACGCGCGCAAGGCGATCGAAGATTGCGGTGAGACGATCGAGGATGCCGTCTTCAATCGCTTTGCAGAGCGGCTTTCCTACGTTTCCGGCGACTTCTCGGATGCGGCCACCTTTGCCTCGATCGCCGCCGCGATCGAAGGGAAACAGAGCCCGGTCTTCTACCTCGAGATCCCGCCCTTCCTCTTTGGCGCGGTGATCAAGGGCCTCTCGGAGGCCGGTCTCACCGCCTCGGCCCGCGTCGTCGTCGAGAAGCCCTTCGGCCACGACTTGGCCTCGGCTCGAGCCCTAAACGAGGAAGTCCATCGCTATATCGAGGAGTCCCAGCTCTACCGAATCGATCATTTCCTCGGCAAGATGGGCCTGGTCGAGATTCTCTTCCTGCGCTTTGCCAACACGATGCTCGAGCCGGTCTGGAATCGCAACTACGTTTCCTCGGTCCAGATCACGATGGCTGAGAGCTTCGGGGTCGAGGACCGCGGGCACTTCTATGACCCGGTCGGAGCGCTGCGCGACGTGGTCGTCAACCACCTGATGCAGGTGGTGGCTGCGGCGGCGATGGAGCCGCCCTCGGGTGCGGATCCGGCGACGCTCAAAGATGCGATGTTCTCGGTCTTTCGCTCGATGCCCGACGCTGACCCCGCCCACTACGTTCGTGGTCAGTACGACGGCTATCGCCAGATCGACGGCGTGGCCACCGACTCAAGCACCGAGACCTATGCGGCGCTGCGCCTTGAGATTGAGAATTGGCGATGGTCGGGGGTGCCGTTCTTTATCCGCACCGGCAAGGATTTGCCCGTCACCCAGACCGAGCTGCGCCTGGTCTTCAAGCACCCGCCGAGACTGGGGCTGGGAATGCAAGGGCGCCCCGAACCTGATCAGATCGTGATCAAGCTCGATCCGAGTACCGGCGTACGGATGCTTTTGCAGGCGCAGCGAAGCGGCGAGCGCCAACCCGAGCAGATTCACCTCGACATGGAGTTCGCTCAAGAGGGCGGGGAGGGGCCGACTCCCTATGAGGTCCTCCTGCACGCGGCGATGGTTGGCGACAGCGCCCGCTTCACCCGCCAAGACAGCGTCGAGGAGACCTGGAGGGTTCTGCAGCCGCTGCTTGACTCCCCGTCGCCGGTGCATGGCTATGCGAAGGCCTCATGGGGCCCCGAGGAGGCTGATCATTTGGTCGCCGGACACGGCCGCTGGCATCACCCCTGGATCGCCTCATGAACCCGGATAAAGCGACGAAAAAGCCAAAGCAGGCCGATCCTGGCGCTCCGCAGAGCGCCGCCGCGCCCTCTCCATTTCCCCCGATCGCCGATTACGCCTTCCTCTCTGATTGCCACACGAGCGCGCTGGTTGCACCCGACGGCTCGATCGATTGGCTCTGCGTTCCCAGCTTTGATTCACCGAGCATCTTTGGCAGCCTGCTCGACCGCGAGGCGGGTTCATTTCGATTTGCTCCGTTCGGGATCAACGTCCCCTCGGCGCGGATCTATGAGCCAGGGACCAACACGTTGCTGACCACCTGGAAGACGCCGACCGGGTGGGTGATGGTGCGCGACGCACTCACCATGGGACCGACCCGGGGCCCGGATCTGATCACCCCACACACGCGGCCGCCAGCCGATGAGGACGCCGATCATCTGCTGATCAGAACTGTCCTTTGCCTGGATGGAAACGTCGAGATGGAGCTGATCTGCGAACCGATCTTTGACTACGGCCGCTCGGCGGCGGAGTGGACGCTGCTTGAGGGCGACAACTGCGCCGCCGATGCAACGGGGGCGGGGCTGACGGTGCGGTTGCGCAGCAATATCGCCCTCGGCATCGAGGGCGAGTGGATTCGGGGCCGCCATCAACTCAAGCACGGGGAGCAGGCCTTCTGCGCGCTCTCTTGGGCGGAGGAGTTTGAGTCCGCCACCACGGTGGATGAGGCAAATGCTCGGCTTGGCGCGACAACTCGGTTCTGGCGCAACTGGCTTGACGGTGCTCGCCTCCCCGATCACCGCTGGCGCGAGCCGATCCAACGCTCTGCCCTGGCGATCAAGGGCCTCACCTACATGCCGACCGGAGCCACCGTCGCCGCCGCGACCAGCTCGCTTCCGGAGACCCCCGGGGGCGAGCGCAACTGGGACTACCGCTACACCTGGATGCGAGACTCGACCTTCACCCTGCAGGCGCTGCACTTTCTCGAGCTCGATTGGGAGGCCGATGAGTTCATGCAGTTCGTCGCCGACCTCGAGCCCAATGAGGACGGCGGGCTGCAGATCATGTACGGGATCGACGGCCGTCGCGACCTGACCGAGTCAACCCGAGACGATCTCTCCGGCTATGCCGGAGCGAGCCCCGTTCGGGTCGGTAACGGTGCCTTTGACCAGCGACAAAACGACGTCTTCGGAGCGGTCTTGGACTCGATCTTGCTGCACACGCGGCGCAGCCAGCGGCTGCCGCGACGGTTGTGGCCGATCGTCCAGGCCCAGGCAGAATGCGCGACCAAGGTCTGGCGCGACCCCGATCAGGGGATCTGGGAGGCGCGTGGGGAGCCCCGCCATTACGTCTCCTCGAAGCTGATGTGCTGGGTTGCGCTTGACCGGGCGGCGAAGCTGGCCGAGATTCGCGGCGATTCAAAGCCCTCCGAGAAGTGGCGGGTGACGGCGGAAGAGATCAAAGACGACATCCTCGCCAACGGCCTCAAGGATGGCGTCTTGCGCCAGCACTATGAAACCGATGCGCTTGATGCCTCAACCCTGCTGGCAGCTCTGTTTGGTTTTCTGCCAACCAACGACGAGCGCCTCCACACCAGCGTCTTGGCGATCGCCAACGACCTGACCGAGGACGGTTTTGTTCTGCGCTACCGCACCGGGGAGACCGATGACGGCATGTCGGGCAAGGAGGGAAGCTTTCTGATCTGCTCGTTCTGGCTGGTCTCAGCGCTGGCCGTGGTCGGTGAGCAGCAGCGGGCGCGTGACCTGATGGAACGCCTGTTGAGGGTCGGATCGCCACTTGGTCTATATGCCGAGGAGTTCGACACCGACACCGGGCGCCATCTGGGCAACTTTCCCCAAGCCTTCTCCCACCTCGCCCTGATCGAGGCGGCCGCACGGATCATCATCGTTGAGCGGATCGCTGAGATCTCATGAGTGATTACGACGTGATCGTGATCGGCAGTGGAGCCGGGGGAGGAACTCTGGTTCACCGCCTGGCGCCGTCGGGGAAGCGCATACTGCTCCTGGAGCGCGGTGACTGGCTGCCCCGCGGGCCGCAGAACTGGTCCGCAGAGTCGGTTTTCGTCGACAACCGCTACATCTCCAAAGACACCTGGTATGACGCCCAGGGCGAGCAGTTTCAGCCTCAGATCCACTACTTCGTCGGCGGTGCGACGAAACTCTACGGGGCGGCGCTCTATCGACTGCGGGCCGAGGACTTCGGCGAGCTACACCACCACGACGGGATCTCTCCGGCCTGGCCCGTGAGCTATGAGGAATTTGAGCCCTACTACAGCCAGGCCGAGCAACTGTATGAGGTCCGCGGGGTCCGTGGGGAGGATCCGACCGAACCGCCGAGCAGTGCCGATTACGCATTTGGGCCGATCTCCCACGAGCCCCGCATCCAACAGCTCTCCGACGACCTGGAAGCGGTTGGGCTGCACCCCTTTCATGCCCCCTGTGGAGTGATGCTGAACGAGGCGGATATGTCCCACAGCAGCTGCGTTCGCTGCGGGACCTGCGATGGCTTTCCCTGCCTGGTTCAGGCGAAGTCAGACGCCGAGACGCTCGCCGTGCGACCTGCGCTTGAGCACCCCAACGTCACCCTGCAAACCGGCGCGGAGGTTGTCAAGCTCGAGACCGACCCCTCGGGCCAGACGGTGACCGGGGTCGTGGTCCGACGCGACGGAGTAACCGAGAAGCACTCGGCCGACATCGTCGTCGTCTCCTGCGGGGCGGCCAACTCGGCCAAGCTGCTGCTCTCCTCGGCGAGCTCCGAGTACCCGAACGGACTCGCGAACGGCTCCGATCAGGTTGGTCGCAACTACATGTTCCACGCCAGCCAGGCCGTGCTGGCGATCTCCAAGGAGGAGAATCCGACCGTCTTTCAAAAGACCCTCGGTCTCAACGACTTTTACTTTCGTTCCGAGGACTCCGATTTCCCGCTCGGCAACATCCAGATGGTCGGCAAGTCCCAGGCTGAGATGTATCGCGGCGAGAAGCCGCTTCAGACTGCGCTTGCCCCGGAGTTCGCGCTCGATCAGATCGCCCGCCACGCGATCGACTTCTGGCTCTCAACCGAGGACCTTCCCAGGCAAGAGAACCGGGTAACCCTGCACTCTGATGGCGCCGTTCGGCTGAGCTATGAGCCGACTAACGCCGAGCCCAAGCGCCTCCTCTATGAGCGGCTCAAGTCGATGCTCGGCGACCTCGGCATGCACGAGCACCACCTGCTGGCGCGAAGCGCCTACCTGCGAACCGATATCCCGGTGGCCGGGGTTGCCCATCAGGCCGGCACCTGTCGCTTCGGGTCCGACCCCTCTGACTCGGCCCTGGATGTCAACTGCAAGGCACACGAACTGGACAACCTCTACGTCGTGGATACCAGCTTCTTCCCCAGCATCGGAGCGGTCAACCCGGCGCTGACCGCGATGGCGAACGGCTTGCGGGTGGGAGACCATCTGATTGAGCGGCTGGGGACGAGCCGATCCCAAGAGGCCGCCGGTGCCGACTGATCGAGGTGATCGGGGGCGGCGCAAGGTTGTAGTCATCGGTGCGGGGTTCGGCGGCGCCGCCGCCGCCCGCGCTCTGCGGAACGCCGATCTCGAGCTGACCTTGGTCGATAAGACCAACCACCACCTCTTCCAACCCTTGCTCTACCAGGTCGCCGCCGGCGGCCTCTCGGAGGGAGAGTGTGCGGCCACCACGCGCGCGATGGTGAAGCGCCAGTCAAACACGACCGTCTTGATGGCCGAGGTGATTGGCATCGATGCCGGCCTCGGTCAAGTCAGACTTGACAGCGGGGAGCAGCTTTCCTACGACAGCCTGATCGTCGCCGCCGGAGCGGAGACCTCCTACTTCGGCCACGAGGAGTGGGCGGCGGTCGCTCCGGGGCTTAAGACGCTTAGCGATGCTCTCGGATTGCGGGACCGGATCTTTGGCGCCTTCGAGCAAGCCGAGCGGGCCACCGACCAAGCAACGCGGGAAGAATGGCTCAGCTTCGTTGTCGTCGGCGGCGGGCCGACCGGGGTCGAGGTAAGCGGGCAGCTGGCGATCCTGGCCCAACGAGCGCTGCGGGGGGATTTTCGGCGGATCGATACCACCAAAGCGAGTGTCGTTCTGATCGACGCCGGGCAGCGGGTGGTGCCAGCTTTCAAGGAGGAGCTCTCCGCCAAGGCAGCCAGGGCGCTTGCCTCCCTCGGCGTCGTGATTCGCGAGGGGGCCCTGGCGACCGCGATCGATGAGCGCGGCATTGAGGTGAAGGTCGGAGACACCAGCGAGAGGATCTCGGCGCGCACCGTAATCTGGGCCGCCGGTGTGAAGGCTGCGGGACTCGCCGAAATCCTCGCCGCTGCCACCGGGGCAAAGACCGACCGTGGCGGCCGGATCGAGGTGGGGGAGGACTGCACCGTCTCCGGGCACCCTGCAATCTCGGTGATTGGGGACATGGCGTGCCATCTCGATCCCGAGGGCAAGCCGCTGCCGGGTCTGGCGACCGTCGCGATCCAGCAGGCACACCACGTCGCGAAGGCGATCAAGGCGGGCGAGGCAGGCGCCAGCACCCCGTTTCGATATCTGGACAAGGGCGCCCTTGCGGTGGTTGGGCGCGGTAAGGCTGTCTGTGAAATCCGCGGCCGCGGGATTTCGGGGCGCCTCGCCTTCTACATGTATCTCGCGATTCACCTCTACTACCTGAGCGGGGTCCTCGGCCATCGCATCGCGGTGCTGCGGTCTTGGATCGAGGCCCGCTTTGGGATCCGCGCGGAGCGGGTGATTGAGGCGGGCTTGCCGCGAAGCGACACGATCAAGGCCTGACGTGAGCCTCCTCACAGCTCAGCATCCGGATCATCTTTGCCAACGCGCAGCCGCGCTCATCGGTCTCTCTTTTCTACTTTCAAAAAAACCGGGAGGAAGCAGGAATGAAGCGCTCGCGCTGGAGCTTGGCCGGGCGGTGGATCAGCTTGCGCCGGTTGCGACGCTGAGCACCGGAGCGGTCAACTGATGACCAATGACCTAGCTCGCTGGCAGTTCGCGACGACCAGCATCTATCACTTTCTCTTCGTTCCAGTCACGATCGGACTGGCCTTCCTCGTCGCACTTCTACAGACCGCCTGGTATCGCACCGAGGACCCGCAGTACAAACGCCTCTGTCGGTTCTTTGGAACCCTGCTCGTCATCAACGTCGCCGTTGGAGTGGTCACCGGGCTGGTGCAGGAGTTTGAGTTTGGGATGAACTGGTCCGCCTACTCGCGCTTTGTCGGCAACGTGTTTGGTGCTCCCCTGGCGATGGAGGGCCTGGTGGCATTCTTTTTGGAGTCGACCTTCCTCGGCCTTTGGATCTTCGGCTGGGGGAGGCTTCCCAAAAGGGTTCACCTGGCCTGCATCTGGATGGTTTCGATCGGCACCATGCTCTCGGCGATGTTCATCCTCGCCGCCAACTCATGGATGCAGCATCCGGTCGGCTATACGCTCAACCACCACGGCCAGCCTGAACTGAACAACATCTGGGCGCTGTTCACCAACCCGACTTTCTTATGGGGATATGTTCACGTGATCTTGGCCTCGCTGGTGACCGGCTCTCTGGTGATGCTCGCGGTCTGCGCCTGGCACCTGCGCAAAGGACGCGAGGTCAGCGCCTTTCACCAGGCCGGGAAACTTTCGGTACTGGTCTTGCTGCCGGCAATCATGATCCAAATGTTTGTCGGCAACAAGCTCGGTGAGATTGAGGCCAAGTATCAGCCGGCCAAGATCGCCGCCGCCGAGGCCCAGTGGAGCAACTGCCAGCCATGCTCGTTCTCGGTATTTCAAATTGGCGGCGGCAACAATGACCAAACGCCGACCCAGCTGATCGCAATCCCACACCTGCTCTCGGTGCTAGCCACCGGAACCTTCAACGGCTCCGTGGAGGGGCTGAACGAACTGCAAAAGGAAGACGTGCGCAAATACGGACCCGGCAACTACGTCCCCGATGTCTTTATCCAATACTGGGCGATGCGGGTTATGGCCTACATCGGCTCGCTGATCGCGTTGTTGGCGCTGTGGGGAGCCTGGCTTGTGCACAAGGGCCGCCTGGCTGACTCAAAGTGGTTCCTGCGGGTCTCGCTGTGGGCCGTGGTGACGCCGATCCTGATGAACACTGCGGGCTGGTTGCTGACCGAGAGCGGGCGACAACCCTGGATCGTGCAGGGCCTCCTAAAGACGATCAATGCAAATTCTCCCTCGGTAAGCGCCACCGAGATCTGGATCAGCCTGATTGTCTTTGTCGCCCTCTACCTTGCGCTGGGGGCTGCCGACATCGTGCTGATGATGCGTTACTCGCGCAAGGGACTTGCCAATGAAGACGATGATGAGGGCGTCTCCGCAGGGGCAGGTGGGACTTCGATCACGACGGCATTGACCTACTAGGAGTCAACCGTGCAACTTCACACAATCTGGTTCGTTTTGATCACGATCCTGTGGGTCGGATTCTTCGTCCTTGAGGGTTTTGACTTCGGGGTCGGCGCGCTTCAGATGATCGTCGGTAAAACCGACACCGAGCGCCGGGTCGCGATCAACACCATCGGTCCTTGGTGGGACGGCAACGAGGTCTGGTTGATCGTCGCCGGCGCGAGCATGTTTGCCGCCTTCCCGGGCTGGTATGCGACCATGTTCTCGGCCCTCTATCTCGCCCTTTTGCTGGTTCTGGCGGCCCTGATGGCGCGTGGCGTCGCGATTGAGTTCAAGGGCAGAAGCGATGATCCGCGCTGGCGTCGGGGCTGGACCTGGGTGATGGCGCTCGCCAGCCTGGCGATTCCGCTGCTGCTCGGCATCGGTCTCGGCGATCTGCTGGGCGGCCTGCCGATCAACTCAAGCCATGAATTCAGCGGCAATTTCTTTGACCTGCTGACTCCCTACGGTCTGTGGACGGGCCTCACCCTGCTCGCCCTCTGCCTGCTTCACGGCGCCACGTTTTTGAAGCTGAGGACGACCGATCAGGTCCGCGAGCGAGCCCGTGCTCTCGCCCGCCCGCTCGGACTGGCGGCGATCGCGATGGTGGTTGGTTTTGTGATCTGGACCCGAAGCGTTGCGGGCGGCGCCCAGGTGCCCGGACCGGTTGAGGTCTTGGCGATCATCGCGGTCCTCTTCGCCGCGAGGCTGGCGATCACCGACCACGATGGCCTGGCTTTCAGCGCCTCGGCGATCGCGATCGCCGCCACCGTCGGCTCGATCTTCATCGACCTCTACCCGAACCTGATGGTTTCCAGCACCAACGCCGCCTACAACCTGACTGTCAACAATTCCGCCTCGGGCTCCTACCCGCTCACGGTGATGACGATAGTCGCCGTCATCTTCTTGCCAATCGTGCTGCTCTACCAGGGCTGGTCGTTTCACGTCTTCCGGGCTCGGGTCAGGGCCCCTGCGCCGAGCGCCGAGGCCCCACCTTCCACCAGGCCTGGTGCGCCACGGGCATCGCTTGATAGTTGATCCCAACCAGGTCACCCTTTCGGGATGATGTTCCGACAGAGCCGGTGAGGGAGCCTGCTCAGACGCTATGAAGACACCCTCATTGAGACGGTGGGATGGTTCGGAGCTGGTCGCGACCCGATCGGGGCATCACGATGAACCCTGAGGGCAGCGCCTCATCGAGGTCGGGACACCCGCGGCTGGTAGCTGCACTGCTGATCCTCGCCACCTTGCTCACCTTCGTCGGGATCTTCTCGATCTGGATCAACCGCCAGGCGCTGAATACAGATGCCTGGGTCAATACCAGCGACAAGCTGCTCGAAAACAAGGCGGTCGAGAGCCAGCTTTCAAATTTCCTCGCCAACCAGCTCTTTGCAAACGTAAACGTCGAAGCCGAGCTGCAAAAAGCGCTACCGCCAAAACTCGCGCCGCTGGCCGGTCCTGCAGCCGGTGGCCTTCACCAGCTAGCCCCCCAGATCGCGGAAAAGGCCCTCTCGACCCCCCAGGTTCAGGGCCTGTGGAGCGACGCCAATCGGGCGGCTCACGAAGCGCTTTTGAAAATCCTTGACGGAGGCGGTCCGGCCGTTTCGACCAGCGGCGGCGAAGTGACCCTCAACCTGGGTTCACTGGTCTCCCAGATTGGCGGACAGCTCGGAGTCGGCAACCTCGCCTCGAAAATCCCCGCCAACGCAGCCCAGCTGACGATTTTAAAGTCCAATCAACTCTCCACCGCGCAGAGCATCGCTCAGTTGATCAGGCGCCTGCCGATCGTCTTGTCTTTGCTCGTCTTGTTGGGGTTCAGCTTGGCCGTCTATCTCGCCGGCCCGCGCCGCCGCCAGGCCCTGCGCTCGGTTGGTTTCGGCTTCATTGTGGCCGGAGTGCTGGCCTTGATTGTTCGCTCTATCGCGGGAGGCTACGTGGTCGACGCGCTCGCCAAATCGGCTTCGGTGCGCCCCGCTGCCGAAGCGGTTTGGACGATCGGGACCTCTTTGCTGGTCACCGTCGCTTCCTCGACGATTGCTTTTGGGATCCTGCTGGTGATCGGTGCATGGCTTGCCGGCACCACAAGGCCCGCGGTCGCGCTTCGTCGCGAGGCCTCCCCCTATGTGCGCGAGCACCGGGCCGGAGCTTATGCAGTTGCCGGAGCGATTTTCCTGGCTCTGATTGCCTGGGCGCCGATCGCGGCCTTTCGCAAACCGGCGGGGATCTTGCTCTTCTTGGTCCTCTTAGGCCTCGGCGCCGAGTTTCTTCGTCGCCAGACGCTGCAGGAGTTCCCCGCCGGCTCGGCCGCGGCGCTCGGCGAGCGGATCAGCCAGCGGGGCCGGAGGCTCTCGACCTCCTTCTCGGGGAGGAATGCGCCCCAAGCCGGCGGCGGCTTCCCGCGAGAGCAGGGGGCCTCAGGCAAAAGCAGCGTCGATCAGCTCGAGCGCTTGGTCGCCCTGCACAAAAGCGGTGGCCTAACCGATCAGGAGTTCGCCTCGGCAAAGGCGGAGATCCTCGGCAGCGGGCCGAGCCAGGACTGAGCCGACAGAGCTCACCTCTGCGCGGGCGATCTCGGCGCTCGAAGTGATCGCGCCGCGCTGGCAGGCAGCGCAAGGTGATCAATCGCGATATTGGAGTTGGTCGCCAGAGCGATTAAAGAAGCTCAGTTTCGCGCTTGCACAGCGCGGCATATTGACTTTCGTTGCCGACCAGCTCGAGGTGCGTGCCGCGCTCGATCACTTCTCCCTGGTCAAGCAGCAGCACTTCGTCTACGTCAGTTAGCCCGGCCAGTCGGTGGGTTATGAGCAGCGTCGCCCGCTCGCTGGTGATCTGCAGCAGGTCGGCGAGGATCGCGTCAGCAGTCGGCGTGTCAAGATGCTCACCGGGCTCATCGAGGATCAGCAGGGGGAAGTCGGCAAGCAGGGCTCGGGCGATAGCTAGGCGTTGTCGTTGGCCGCCAGACACGCGGGCCCCGCGCTCGCCCACTTCGGTGTCAAGTCCGGCGGGCAGGCGTTCGGTCCAATCCAGCAGCCTCACGGCGGCCAGCGCGCTGCGCAACTCCTCCCCCGTCGCGTCGCGCTTGGCCAGGCGCAGGTTCTCCTCTAGCGTGCTGGCAAAGAGGTGCGCATCCTGGGAGACGAGGCCGATGTAGCGTCGGCACTGCTCCCCGTCCAGGTCGGAGATCTCAACCCCATCGAGCGTCACGGATCCTTGCTCATAGGGCAAGAACCGCAAGAGCACCGCGGCCAGCGTCGACTTCCCGCCGCCACTGGGACCGACCAGCGCCACCCGCCGACCGGGGCTGAGGTCGAGGTCCAGTCCCGCCAGAGCCGAGCGAGCCCTGCCTGTGTAGCTGAAGTGCAGGTCGCGGACCCGCAGGGTGTGACCTCGCTCTGCAAGCGCTCTTGGGTCCTCGGGCTCGGCGACGGGTGCTGGCGTGTCCATCACCTCAAAGAGGCGCGCCGCGGAACGGCGCACTCGCTGCAGCGCCTGGGTCGCGGTGGGGAGGGGGGCGATCAGCTCAAAGGCGACCAGCGGGATCAGCGCGATCCCGGCGAGCAGCACCCCGTCCAGCTGTCCTGAGTGCACGGCTGAAACGCCGACCGCGAGCGCGCCCCACATTGCAAGTCCCGAACACAGTCTCGTCAGCCCTTGTCCGATCCCCGCGGTCCGTGCAATTGCGCCCGCCACCGAGGTGGCCTCGGAGTCCGCCGCCTGAGCGCGGCGCAACTGCTGCTCGGTGGCGCCGTTGACGGCGAGCTCGGCGGCTCCCTCTATCAGGTCGATCACCGAGGCTGTCAAATCTCCCCGCGCCGCGGCCTGTCGCGCCTCGGCGCGGGCGGCGAGCACGCCCGTGAGCCATGGCACCAAGGTGGCGGCCAGCGCCAGCGCAAAAAACAAGATCAGGCCTGCACTCGGAAGCATTATGGAGACGAGGCCGACCGTCGCAGTGCCAACGATCAGGGCAATTGCAAACGGGGAGATCACCCGCAGCAGCAGATCCTGGAGGGAGTCCACGTCTTCGATCAGGCGCGAGAGCAGATCGCCACTGCGGAAGGCCGGAAGGCCAAGTGGAGCCAAGCGCTCAAGGCGTCGATAGAAGTCGACCCTCAGCTCAGACAGGACCCGAAACGCTGCATCATGGGCCACCAGTCGCTCGGCGTAGCGGCAGAGGCCCCGCGAGAGGGCGAAGAACTGCACGCCGACGACGGCAATCGCGACGGCAGACTCCTGGGGGCGCTGCGCCGAGCGCGAGATCAGCCAGGCCGAGGTGGCGATCAAGCCGATCGCGGCCGCGATCGCGGCCGCCCCCAGCAATGCGGCCAGTGCCAGGCGTCCGCCCGCAGGGCGGGCGATGGCCAGGGTTCGCAACAGCGGGGCCTTGGCTCCCTGATCGCCGCTGGTCGGGGTTGCCCGATCGCGGCCAAAGCCCTCGCTCATGCGGCAGCCTTGAGCGGGGGCAGCGAGAGCACTCGGTCGGCGACGGCGATCAGGGCCGGGCGGTGAGCGACAAGCACGACCGTGCGCCCGCGTGCGAGGCGGCGGACGGTGTCCAGCACGCCTTGCTCGGTCTCACCATCAAGGTTCGCCGTCGGCTCATCGAGCAACAGCAACTGCGATCGACGTAAAAATGCGCGGGCCAGGCCCACCCGCTGGCGCTCGCCGGATGAAAGACCGGCGCCGCGCTCTCCCAGGGCAGTATCCAAGCCGTTGGGCATCTTCAGCACCGCGTCTTTGAGACCGGCGTCGGAGATCGCAGACCAGACCTCCTCGGTCGAGGCGCGAGGGTTGCCAAGGCGCACGTTTTGCGCGATCGACCCGGTGAACAGGTGTGGTCGCTGGGGCACCCAGGCAAGCTGGGCTCGCCAGGCATCGAGGTCGAGGTCGGCGAGGTTGACGCCTCCGATCTGGACCGAGCCCTGTTCAGGAGTGATGAGGCCGAGCAAGACGCTCAACAGGGTCGACTTGCCGCAGCCGCTGGGACCGACCAGCGCCAGCGTTTCTTCGGCCTCCACGGCCAGCGAGAGATCGTCCAGAGCGGGCTCTGCAGCGCCGGGGTAGGTGACCCGCAGGCCGTTGATCTCAAGCCGAGATAGCGAGGGGTCGGGGAAGCTGTCGCGGGTGCCGCGGGGGGGCGGCGGTGCTTCCAAGACGGCGAAGATCTGCTCCGCCGCTGCCATGCCCTCGGCGCTTGCGTGGTAGTTGGCGCCGAGCTGGCGAAGGGGAAGATATGCCTCCGGAGCGAGCACAAGCACAAAAAGCCCCGAATGCAGGTCGATGTCTCCATTCAACAGCCGCAGGCCAATTGCTACCGCCACCAGCGCCACCGAAATCGTCGCGACAAGCTCCAGGATCAGCGACGATAGGAATGTGATTCGCAGCACCGAGATCGCGGTCTCGCGGTAGCGCTCAGCAATCTCGCCAATCGCGTCTGCCTGGGCCCTTGCCCTTCCGAAGACCTTGAGGGTGGGCAGCCCCTCGACGATGTCGAGGAAGTGACCTCCCAGTTTCTCGAGGGTGCGGAACTGCAGGTCCATTCGGTCTCGGGTCGCGGCGCCGACGAGCGCCATGAACAAGGGGATGAGGGGAATCGTGACGGCGATGATCAGTGCCGAGATCCAGTCATTCCAAAGCACCACCGCAACTACAACGAGGGGCACGATCACGGCAAGGAAGAGTTGGGGGAGATAAAGCGAGAAGTAGCCATCGAGCACGTCGATGCCCCTGCTGGCGAGGATCGCCAGCTCGCCGGTGCGTTGCGTACGTGAGCTGCTCAGTCCGAGCCGGGCGATCCGCTCAAGCAATGCGGTGCGAAGCTGCGATTTCGCCCGAGCAGAGGATCGGGCCGCCGCGAGCTCCGCCCCCCAAGCGAGCAGGGCTCGGGCAAAAACGACAGCCAGTAAAAGGGCCAGCTGGACCTCAAGCTGAGCCGGACTCGCTCCGCGAAGAAACGCCCTCGAGACGACGTCGGCTAGGAGCCACGCCTGTGAGACGATCAGGATCGCGCTGAGAACGCCGAGCGTGACCGAGACGAAGAGAAATATCCGAGTCGCGCGCGCGTAATGTTGCAATCTCGGGTCGATGGCCTTCACCGCGCGAGCTCACCATAGCCCCCGCTGGACCAGTTGGTGAGGTCAAGGGCCCGACCGCCGCTGGCTCGCCGCCACCCCGATCAGCGTGCCGTGGATCGCGGCGGTTAGGGCTCGACCGCTTTTTCGCCCCTCTTCTGAGGCGTGCCAGGAGACAACAGGGCGGTGCCAATCACCCGGTTCAGATGATGCCCCACTCACCTCCAGCGGCGAGCCTGTGGGAAGAAGAGCTTCGGCGAAGAGACGTCGAGCATGAACCCGGATCCGTCTGCCAGCACGGCCGTCGGCTACAAAGGAGATCTCATATGAGAGGTGTGGGTCGCGCCGTATTTGTCGCCATCTTGTTGATGATTGCGGGGACGCTTAACGTTATCTACGGTATCGCCGCAATCAGCAATGCTCACTTTTACTCAAACAACACCCACTACGTTTTCTCGAGCCTGCACACCTGGGGCTGGATCACGGTGATCTTGGGAGTCATCCAACTGCTGGGCGGGTTCTCGCTGATCGGTGGCGGTGGATTCGGACGGGTGATTGGCCTGATCGCCGCATCACTTGGCGCGATCGGAGCCCTGCTCTCGGTTGGTGGCGCCTATCCATTCTGGTCGCTGGGGATTTTTGCGATCTGCGTGATCTGCATCCACGGTCTCGTCGTTTACGGGGAGCCCGAGCAGCAAGCCTAAGCGCCATACGGGGGTCCGGCGATCTCGTCGGGCCCCTTGTTGCGCCCTTCTTCTCATGGGTGACATCTTCCTTCTCTCACTGGTCGCCGCGGCCAACGCGACCCTGCTTGCCGCGGTGACGGTGATGCTCTTTCTGCCGAGCCCGAAGCGGCTCCTGCTCGGCTACCTTGCAGGTGCCTTGCTGATCAGCCTTTCCGTTGGCTTCGTCGTCGTCTTCGTTGTGCACGATTCAAGCGCCACAAGTACGGCTCGAAGCACCGTAAGTCCCTCGATCGACATCGTCTTCGGGGCGATCTCGCTGCTCGTCGCCTACGTTCTCGCCGGCGGTCACGATCAGAAACTGAAAGAGCGTCGAAAAAAGAAGAAGGGCGACAGTGGGGCGGAGGCCGAGAAGTCGCCCTCCAAGGTCGAGCAGCTATTGGGAAGGGGTTCGGCGCGGGTTACCTTCGCCGTTGGTGTCGTGCTCACCTTGCCGGGCGTCTCTTATCTTGCCGCCCTTCGCGATCTCCAAAAGCTCGGATACGGAACCGTGGGAGAGATCCTCGTGATCCTTGGATTCAATGTGATGCTGCTGATCTTGCTCGAGGTTCCCTTGGTCGGCTACTTCCTCGCGCCCGAGAGGACCGTGGTCGAGGTGCAGCGCTTTCGGGCGTGGTTGACCCGAAGCGGCCGACGGATGGCGATCGTGGGCGCAGCCGCGATCGGCGTACTGCTCATCGCTCGCGGCCTAATCGGATACCTCACTTAGGTGTCCATCGGGCCTGCGCCCGATATCACCCGGTTCGCACGATGCGGCCGGGGGTGAGCTTGGGTTTTACTCGGCGTGATCGAATCCCCGGTCACCGATGAGCGAAAAGGAGGGCCGATGCCCCTGATACGGAGACGGCCGCTAATGAGGGCGGCGATGGTCGGCGGTGCCGGATACGCGGTCGGCAAGCATCGTGCCGCAGCCAACCAGCCTGAAGCAGCACAGCCTGCGCCTGCCCAGGCACCCGCAGCGGCGCCGGTGAGTGGATCGATGGCGGAGCCCGACAGGATCGATGCGCTGACCAAACTCAAATCGTTGCTTGATTCCGGGGTTCTGACCCAGGAGCAATATGAGTCCGAGCGCCAGCGTTTGACCGAGGGCATGTAGCCCGCCTAACCATCGGAGAGGAACAAATGGATCTGGGACCAGTACAGCTGCTTGTCGTCGGCTTTGAGGAAGGCAAGTTCGAGGGCAAAATTCTGACCGAGCTCAAACGCCTGCGCGAGCACGACATTATCCGCATGATCGATCTGCTCTTCGTTGCCAAGGATGAGCAGGGCGATGTTGCCAAGGTTGAGCAGAGTGATCTTTCCGCCGAGGAGGCGATCGAGTTTGGAGCGCTGGCCGGAGCCCTGCTGGGGCTGGGCGCCGATGGTGAGGAGGGCGCCGTTGCTGGCGCGGAGGTCGGAGCCGCGGCCGTGGCCGCGAACGGATCGGCGCTTGATGGCGAGGACATCTGGTACCTCGCCGACGCGATCCCCAATGGGACAGCGGCGGCGATTGCGCTGATCGAGCATCGCTGGGCGATACCCCTGCGTGAGGCGATCGAGGCGGCCGGGGGCCACAGCCTTCTCGATACCTGGGTCCATCCCGAGGATTTGATCGCGATTGGAGCGATGGGAGGTTAGGCGGGCCCCTTGCCTGCCGGGTTCGCGATTGCGGACCCCAGTTTCGATGGCTACTGTAGTCATGGCCGGGGGCAGCGTGAGGGACTTGGATTGACATTTTGAACAGAAAAGGCGCCGCCCTCGCCCATCTCGGGGAAACCGAGGGGTACCTTCCGGGCTACGGTTCTGAGCTGGTCTTAAGGCGCCGGCTGCTCGACAAGCTGCAATCTGCCAACGCCCCCGTTGTCCTCCTAAACGCGCCCTCCGGCTACGGAAAGTCCGTTCTGATCGAGCAGTGGGCGGCGCGCGACCCGCGCCCGTTCACCTCCCTGATCCTTGGCGATCAGCACAACGACCCCGCGATGCTGGTTGGGTCGATCCTCGAGGCACTCGCTCAAATCGAGCCGATCTCAACCGATGTCGGACCTCGCCCTTGCCAACCCCAAGCCCAACATCGACGGCGTCGTACTGCCTCGCCTTGGTGCCGCGCTGGCGCGACGCAAGGTGCCGTTTGTTTTGGTTCTCGATGACTTCGAGCAGATCGAATCTCCGGACTCCCTCGGCGTCGCCGCGACGATCGGCAGTCAACTTCCCGGCGGGTCGGCGCTGGTGATCGCAACCCGGACCGAGCCGGCGCTGCCGCTCGGTCGCCTTCGTGCGCACCGGGCGTTGACCGAGATCGGCCGCCGCGATCTGGTGATGACGAAGTCTGAATGCAAGGAGTTGCTGGCGTCGATCGGTCTCGATCCCACGGACAAACAACTGGACACACTGATACGCCGCACCGAGGGGTGGCCCGCCGCCCTCTATCTAGCCGGACTCGCCCTTGGCGAGGCCCCTGACCTTGGAGCTGCGATCGCGCGGTTTGCCGGCGACGACAGGATTGTCGTTGACTACATAAGAGCTGAGTTCCTGGTTCCGGTTTCACGCCGACGTCTTGAGCTGTTGCGCCGTGCTTCGATTCTTGACCGCCTCAGCGGAAACCTCTGTGACGCCGTGCTCGGGCGCAGCGGCTCTGCGACGACGCTCCGCGATCTGTCTCGCTCAAACATGTTGCTGACACCACTTGATCGCCGCGATGAGTGGTTTCGCTTCCACCCTTTGTTGCGGGAGATGCTGCGCTCTGAGTTGCGCCGAGTCGAGCCCGAGAAGGAAGCTGAGCTGAACCTTCGTGCCTCCGAATGGTGGGCGGCCGAGGGAGATTGGGACCGCGCGATCAGTCACGCGATCGAGGGTGGGGCGGTTGGCCGTGCAGGCGAGCTTTTGTGGATGTCAATCCCCGAATACACGACCCGAGGTCGGAACGCCAGCGTGATCGGCTGGCTTGAGCACCTCGGGGAGCAGATCGTTGGCACCGACGCGGCCTTGAGCCTGACCGCCTCCTATGCCCACATCACTCAGGGAGCGGCGGGTAAGGCCGAGCATTGGGCCGCCGTCTGCGCTGGTCTGCTCGAGCGAGAGAAGTCCTCAGAGAAGAAGAAGGTGCTTGAAGCTGGCCTGGCACTGATCGAGGCGGCGTTGGCGCGAGGGGGAGTGGGGCCAATTGCCGATCGCGCAGCGTTGGCGGCGGCAATGCTCCCCGACGACAGTCCCTGGATCTCACTATGCCGCTTCGTCGAAGGCGTGGGTCTACACCTGCGCGGCTTGCGTGCGTCCGCCCAGGAGAGACTGGTTGATGGTGCAAGGCGCGGGGCGGTGGGCGCACCCAACGTCCAGGTGCTTTGCCTCTCTCAGCTGGCCCTGCTCGCGGCCGAGGAAGCCGATTGGCAGCTGGCCGAGATGCTCGCCTCCCAAGCCCGCGCCCAGATTGACCGATCCGGACTCGGGGATTATCCGATGATGGCCCTCAGCTTGGCGGTCTCCGCGCAGGTTCGCTCGCGCACCGGGAGACCCGAGCAGGCGGCTTCTGACCTCAGCCACAGCACGCGCCTGCTCAAGCAGCTGGAAGATTTTCCGCCGTGGTATGTGGCCGAGACCCTGATCGTGCTGGCCCGTACAGCGGCTCGGCTTGATGATGCTCGGTCAGCCAGCCGGATGCTGGCTGAAGCGGGGAGGGAATTCAAGCTGACCCCCGACGCCACGGTTCTCAGCGAGTGGATTGAGCGGGTGGCTGGGGCAATCGAGGCTGTCTCCGCATCGGCGGTCCGCGACCTGACTCCGGCGGAGCTACGCGTGCTGCAGTTCCTGCCCACCCACCTTTCCTTCCCCGAGATTGCTGCGCAGGTTTTCGTCTCACCCAATACGGTCAAGACCCAGGCCCAAGGTGTCTATCGCAAGCTCGGTGTCTCCTCCCGTCGTGAGGCGGTTGAGCAGGCGCTGGCGGCAGGACTTCTCGACGGCGATGGTGCCGGGGGGGATCACCGGCGCTGAAATCACCCGCATCAGAGGATGTGGCCTCGCAGTTACCTGCCTAGGTTGGGAGTGTGGATCCCCGGTTTGGGGGTACCGGTTCAAGATCAGAGCGCGGCCCGACATCCCGACCAAATGCCAGAGCTCCTAGCTATCGCTTACACCGAGGAGACGCTCGCCGGTCAGGCGGCGTCGGAACTTGAGCGCTGTGCCGCCGAACTCCCGATCGATCCCGATGCAGTCGGAGTGATCGCCTGTGAGAGAAGTGGAAGCTGTCAATTGATGACAAGCTGTCATCCCGGTGCCACGGCGGCATGGAGTAAATTTTGGGGAGCACTGATCGGAGTGGTGATGAACGAAGCGGAGCCGAGTGAGATCGACTCTGACTTTCGGCGACGAGTCAGAGGGGCCCTGAAGCCCGGGACGTCAGTCTTGTTCGTCGCGGTTGGGGGCGGGGTTTGCGTGGAGGTCCTGGAAGCTGTCAGCCATTACGGCGGGGAATCATTTTCGTGTGCACTTTGTGCCGAGGCGACGGCGGTCCTTTTGGGCACGCCGAACGGCGCGCTCGCCCAGATTTAAGGCAGGCACGAAAGAGCTGCCCAAGGGAGTCGCGGGCGGGTTAGTTTCTGCGGAGCATTGCCGTCGTTTGGCGAGCTCGCATGGGTCGCGTTAGGAACCCTGATAAGCGCAAGCTCCAACGGGCGGGCCGAGTTCTTCGCGAGCGAAGATCCTCTCAGGCCGAGGAGGACCGCCGCCATGGGGGACGTGCAGCCCCAAGGCAGTCCCTGGCCGAGGAGCTGGTCGCCGCCCTATAATCACCGAACCCGCGGGCGAAGTGTTGTGGCTGCACAGGAGCCTTCCAAGCTCCTAGGGCGGGTTCGATTCCCGTCGCCCGCTTGGGCGATGGGCCATAAGATCCGCGGATAAAAATATCGGGGCGTGGCGCAGTCTGGTAGCGCACTCGGCTGGGGGCCGAGCGGTCGCTGGTTCAAATCCAGTCGCCCCGACTTACGGAAGCCCGCCTATGGGGTCGGCTTTCGGCCGTTTGGGGCTTCGACGAGCAGCCTCCGAGTGTCTCGTGCGACAGAACTGACTCCGTCGAGCTCGCTCGAGGCAGACGCGTGCGTTGCGCTTCGCCGCAGGCAGGAGCGGAGCCAGTGGCAGCCCGCGCTAGTCCGGCTGCGGTTGCAGCATGGGAAGCAGCGCGAGCTTGACTAGGCGAACCACTGAGCCTGGGTCATCGAGCGTAATGTCCCCGTCGCGCGTGATCAGCAACGAGATCGCGAGGCGAGCGACCACCTCGGCGACGCCGTCGACGTCTGATGTCATCGCACGACCCGCATCGACTTCGGCCTGCAGTCGATGCGCGATCAGCGATCTGTAGAGCTTCAGCACCGGTCCACCGTCGAGGGTGAGCGGCGGCAACAGAACCTCGGGTTCGCTGCGCAAGAGCCTCTCGAAGAGCGGGTGACCGCGCACGTAACGCCCGGCGAACATGAACCCTCCGACTAATCGCTCCTCCAACGTTTCGGCGCCTTCCCACATCTGGTCGAGCTCTTCCATGCCATGGCGAACCTCGCGGGCGATGACAATCTCAACAAGTCCCTGCTTGCTTTCGAACCGGCGAAAGACGGTCATTCGTGAGACGCCGGCCCGGCGCGCGACATCTTCCATCGAGGTGCGGCGGATGCCGTGCTCGGCAAACTCGTCAAGCGCTGCCGCAGCAACCCGGTCAAAGAGCGCGTCCTCGCCAGCGACCGGCGCCACCTCAAGGATCTCGGCTATTGGCGACATCAGGTACTATGTTACCGAAACTTGCACTGAGTAACAAGGAGAGGTAATGGACAAAGCGCTTCTTGACGTGCCCCGACTGCGACGTCCCGCAATCGTCAATGCCGCTCAGTACTGGTTAGCGCCGGAGCAATTCGCGCGCCGTTGCCAGCGGCTTGGCGACCGCTTCCAGGTGCCGATGCCAGCCGCGACGGGTCCATGGCTTTGCCTGACCGACCCTGAGGACATCAAGCAGGTCTTCACGGCCGACACCGATGTACTGCGCCTCGGAGCGGCGCTAGCCAAGGCCTCCGCGCACCATCTCGTCCTCGGCCCGACGGGACTTACGAACCTCGATGGACCCGACCACATGCGCATGCGGCGAATGCAGCTCCCACCCTTTCACGGACGCGCACTCCCCAGCTATGAGGAGACTATGGAGCGCAAGGCCGAGGAGGCTCTTGCACGGTGGCCCTTTGGGCGCCTCGCTGTCTCCCAGCCGCATATTGAGGAGATCACCCTTGAGGTGATGATGGCCACCGTATTCGGGGTCACTGACCCCACGCGGGTCGAGCGGCTGCGCTCAGCGACGCTGGCGCTGCTTCGCGAGGGCCACTCGCGACGGTTCTTCATCCAGACGATGATTGCGACCAGCCGTGAGAACGGGTGGGACAGACCTTTCCCCCGAATCCGCCGCGCGGTCGACGCGGTCGACGCGGTCGTTATGGAGGAGGTCGCCCAGCGCCGAAGGGAGGACAAGCTCGATGGGCAGGACGTGCTCGGAATGTTTCTGCGCACACCCGATGAGCAAGGTCAACTGATGAGCGACGACGAGATCTGTGACGCAATGCGCACCCTGCTGCTTGGCGGACACGACACCACCGCCTCCACCCTGACCTGGGTGCTTGAGCGCGTCAGCCGCTTCCCTGAAGCGCTCGCTCGCCTTGAAGCTGCCGCGCTCGAAGAAGACGACGAATACCTTGACGCGGTGGTCAAGGAGACAATGCGATTGCGCCCAGCGTTCCCACTCACCGCTCGGCTTGCAACCGAGCCGTTTGAGCTACCGGGGCTAACCATCCCGAGCGACACCATCGTTGTCCCCTACATCACGCTCGTGCACCGCCGTCCGGATCTCTATCCCGACCCACTCAGCTTCCGACCCGAGCGTTTCCTCAACACCCGTGCCGGCACCTACACGTGGATCCCTTTCGGCGGCGGACCGAGACGATGCATTGGTGCCGCCTTCTCACTGACCGAGGCCCGGATCGTACTTAGGACGATCCTTCGCCACGCCCGCATCGAGCCTTCGCGCCGGCGTGCAGAGCGGGTCGCGCACCGCAACGTATTCATCGTGCCGGCCCGCGGGGGGCGCATCACGCTCCAACTCCGAACCACCGAATCCAACGATCGCCCTGATGCTCTCGCACCCGACCATGCGAAAGTCGCCTAGCCAAAGGTGATGCTGCAATGCGCTGCCAGCAACCCGGCTGAGGTGGCTGCCGGCGGCAAAACCATCTGGTACCGCTTTAGTACCGGATGTATCGTCTGGTGTGTCCAGTGGTTTTGAGACCGGGGACAGGACGGTTGCATGGACGCATCGGGACGGATCTGGCAGGCGCGTCCTGCGGCTGGGGGCCGAGCGGTCGCTGGTTCAAATCCAGTCGCCCCGATTTTCAGAAGCTCGCTTCCAGAGCGGGGTCCGATGTTTTCAGGAGCGGCCAAGGTCCAATGGGGTGCCAATTTCAGGTGGCGCCTGCTCGAGCAACCCGCCGCGTAGCGGGCAAACTCAAGGACGCGTCCGCTCTCGGTTCAAAGGAGCTGCCAGCGCACCCGAGGTATTGGCGTGCTCGCTTGCACACAAAAGCGAAGCTGGACTGGAAGGACCGCGCTCTGCTGGACGTCTATCGTGATTCCCTCAGGCAGCGACGCGATCGCTGCGGGGCTCTGGGCCACGCGAACCTAACGGCGGCGGCCAGCCCGAGCGCTAGGGTGCGTCTGTAGACCAAGGCAAGTCAAGACTGGGAGGACACTTGAGCACTACAGGTCAGGATGAGACGCCGCTTGACGAGCTGGGTGTCGCTGACCGCGCCCACTTCCAGCAGGGGCCGCCGCTGGAGCTGTTCAGGCGGCTGCGCGCTGAGTGTCCGGTTCACTGGTCAAGCGGCATCGCTGAGTTTCCCGACGAACCCGGCTTCTGGTCGGTGACGACCGCCGAGGACATGTTCGAGGTCAGCCGCGACTGGCAGACCTACTCCTCCGAAGTCGGCGGCTTCACCGCATCCAATGCAGGCTTGTCGTTGGAGATGCAGCAGGCGATGTTCATCGGGATGGACCCGCCCAAGCACGACCGGTTGAAGGCGTTGTTCCAGCACGGCTTTACGCCAAAGCGAATCGCCGAGCACGAGGACGCGATCCGCGCGATCACGATCGAGGTGCTCGAGCGGCTCGAGGGCCGGGAGACCTGCGATCTGGTCAGCGACGTCGCCCAGCCGGTGGTGGCGCGGGTGATCGGCAGCTTTATGGGCCTATCGCCCGAGGACGACCAGGCATGGGCGAACCTGATGAACGCGATCGTCGGCGCGGGCGACCCGGACGCGACGCCGGACGGTGCGCAGAGCGTGATGGAGCGCGAGGTGCCCGAGGTGTTCGCGCGCTGCGGCAAGCTGATCGCCGAACGACGCGCGGCGCCGACCGAGGACCTGACGAGCGTGCTCGTGCACGCGGAGCTCGACGGCGAGCGGCTCGAGGACCACGAGATCGTGATGGGGTTCCTGTTGCTGATGGCAGCCGGCAACGACAGCACCAAGGCGACCTACTGCAGCGGCATGCGCGCGCTGATGGAAAACCCCGAGCAACGACGGATGGTGCTCGAGGACCCCTCGCTGGTGCCGGCGGCGGTCGAGGAGTCACTGCGCATGTTCCCGGCGTTCGCGCACTTCGCCCGCACGGCCACACGCGACACCGAGCTGCACGGGCAGCGCATCCGTGAGGGCGAGAAGTTGGTTATGTGGTACCCGTCGTCCAACCGCGATGAGACGCGCTTTGAGGACCCTGACCGCTTCGACCTGACGCGCGAAGCCGAGCACCAGGCGTTCGGTGCCGGTGGCCGGCACTTTTGCCTGGGCACCGCGCTTGCGCGACTGGAGTTGCGGATCCTGATCGAGGAGACGCTCAAGCGCTACCCCGAGATCGAGATCGCCGGCGAGTGCACACACGTCGAGTCAGCGTTCGCCAACCAGCACAAGGCGCTGCCCGTGCGACTGGAGCCCTGACGATCGCGGTTCTGAGTTCTCTGTATTCGCTGGCCGCGTTTTCCACACGAACGCACGTTCGCATAGCAGGCCGACTCGCATCGAACGGCTGCTCGCCTCGGGCGCGGTGCCTACTGAAAGATCAAACCGCGGCCTCGGTCCCAGGGCTACTGGGGATCGGAAGGTCACTTCCGGCGACTACGTTCCCTTGAGGCTCTTTCAGGGCAACCCTCTGGAGCCGAATGGCCGTCAATGGCGCCGCTATATCGTCGCGCAGCAGACAGCGGGGGCAATGCTCGATCGTCGCCATCCTAATTGCACTGAATCTTGCGCCGCAGCGTTCGCAACCGACCATATCTCGCTCCTCCTATCCCGGGGAAACTTGGCCACCGGCACTGCAGCGATTACCTTAGCGAAGCGTCGCTCGCGGCTTCCCTTGCGCTCCGCCGTCCACGGCTATGTCTTCGCGCTCGACAGATAAGAAATGGGGGCCGCGACCGTGGAACGCCCGACAGTGTGGCAGCGAGAGCATTAACTCTCGACCGCAGGCAATCTATCGGCCAAAGGGGTCCATCTGGTTTGGTTGCAATGGTCGGCTCTGTTCAAGCTGTGCGCGCGGCTCCCAACATCGCCGCATTTAGAGAAGTTTCCTCAGCAGATCCAACAAAACGGTCCGCTCCTTAGGGGTGAGCGCCGAGGTGAGCTCCTCGGCGCGACCACGCGCCGCCCGGCGACCTTCTCCCAGCTTCACCTGTCCTGACTCGGTTAGGTAGAGGGCATGCCGCCGCCGGTCCTGCTCGTTGCGCCGGCGCTCGAGCCAGCCACGCCCCTCGAGTTCGTCGATCGTCGCGATCAGCCCGCTCGGGTCAAGCTCCATCTGGGCGCCAACCTCTTGCTGGGAGGGACCATCGGTGAGAGCGACGACGTTCATCACGGCGAACTGCTTGGGGCGAAGGTCGATTGGACGAAGCAAGTCGCCGAAGGCCCCAGCCTGGCGGCCACCGAGCCGGGTTAGGAGGAAGGCGATCTGCACCTCATCGGGCGGACCTGGGCGTGCCGGAGCTTTCGACCTGCTTGGCATGGATGGAGTCTATCGCGTACAGAATCAATAACTGATACTTTCAATGAAAGAAACATTCACTTAATTCATTGGAGGCGTCATGTCCTTCTTCGCATCCTTTGCTCCTCTCGCCGCGTGGAATGGTCCGGGTTGGTGGGTCGTCTTATTTCCGATCGGCTGGTTCCTCTTCTTCTTCCTGATCTTCATCGTCTCTCGCCGATTCGCTTGGGGGGGCTGTGGTTGGGGCCCGAACCACGGCAGTCGCGGCTGGGGCGGTTCGGAGGACGCCATCGAGGTGCTCGACCGACGCTTCGCGGAAGGGGAGATGGGTGCCGATGAGTATCGTGAGCGCCGCGCGACCCTTAGGGGGTGAAAAGTGCAGACTGAGATGACTGGCAAGGTCGCGATCGTCACCGGGGCGAGCCGTGGGATCGGGGCTGCGGTCGCGCGTGCATTCAGCGAGGCGGGTTCGCGGGTTGCGCTGGTGGCGAGGGACGCCGAGGCTCTTGATCGGCTCGCCGACGAGCTCGGACGCGGAGACGGCAACACGCTCACCGTCAGCGCGGATGTGAGCGACCCCGCCTCCGTCGCAATGATGGTCGACCGCGTCATAGAGAAGTTCGGCCGCCTCGACTTCGCTTGCAACAACGCCGCCGGTGGCGGACACCCACCGACCCCACTAGCCGACGTTTCGGTTGAGGCGTTTGACTCCGGGATCGCCGTGAGCCTTCGCGGCATTTTCCTGGCGATGCGGGAGGAGATCCCAGCAATGCTCCGCTCCGGCGGGGGAGCAATCGTCAACATGTCTTCGACCGCCGGGCTGCAGGGAGTCGGTGGCTTAGCGAGCTATGTCAGCGCCAAGCACGGGGTTGAGGGCCTCACCAAGGTCGCCGCCCTCGATTACGCGGCTGAGGGGGTGCGCGTCAACGCCGTCGCCCCCGGACCGATTCTCACCGACAATTTGAAGCGTGCAGGGGACGCGGGCCAGGAAGCGGCCGCGTTGGCGATGCCGCTGCGACGGGTCGGGCAGCCCAGGGAGGTGGCCGCTGCTGTCGTCTGGCTCTGCTCCGATGCGGCTGGGTTCGTTACCGGGTCCACCCTGACGATTGACGGCGGCAAGCTTGCGGGCACGCCGCCGTTCCGCGTGAGCGCGGGCCCCCGATGACGGAACCGCCGTCACGGAGGGAGCTGTGCGGGTTGGAGTGGCCAGCCCCTTCATCGGTCCACCTGATTTAGTCCTTGGTACCGTCCACTCCGAATGAGAATCCGGGTTTGTCGTCGCTGAGTATTGCTCTTGCCCGCCACCTCGCGTAGTGAGGCGGCGAAGCGCTGGGGCGACATCATTCCCAACGCGGAGTGTGGATGTTTGGCGATGTAGTGAGAGCGCCAGTCGGCGGCCAGCACTTGCGTTTCGTGGAGGCGGGTGGACAGCTCGGTGTTCGTCAGTTCGACGCGAAGACGGGCTTTGAAGGACCCAACGTAGGGTTTTGCCAAGGCGAACCCGGTTCGATGTAGGCGATGGCGGTGGCGCCGTGCCAACACCATTCGCGCAGCACCGCTGCGACCAGCAGCGGAATGTTATCGGCACGGTTGTTGGCGGGGACACCGCGCTTGGCGGCGAGGCCCTCGAGGACCGCGACGGTCTGCTCGGCGTTGATCGAGCGCTCGAGCTTCGCGACAACACTGAGTTCAGGTGCCCTAGCCAAGGCTTACGCTGACCTTGCTACCGGCTCCGACAACTTTATCCGGCTTCGGGTCCTTCTCGACCATCATTGCGAACCTGCTCCTCTTGACCTTGCCGGGTGTGCAGCGGGAATACCTCAACCTCCTGCTCGCCGAATCGCACCTTGGCGATCTCGGTGCATCCTGAGAGCGGAGCGCTGGTCACGTCGCCTGTGAGCGGCAAACGCTCCTACCAATTTGACCTTCAACTACATTCTGCCCTAGTCCGAAGCCGTGCCAGACAGCGTGGTCTACCTGGTCGGGAATGGCTCGAAAGTCGCCACTAAGTAAACAGAACAGGCCCGCGAGGCGACCTGAGGAACTCAGTGCGTCCGGGGATGTCTGCACCCCCCCGACGCCGCCCACGCTGCCGGTTATTTGCATTTGTTGCACAACTCAGATGCGACCCGCTCTAGCAAGGGCAGGATTGCACCTTCGGCTTCGACGTCGAATACGTCGTTGCGGACCTGCAGCCACCCAAACCCTACCGGTTGTCCATGCCCCATCGGGTCGAAGGTCGGAACGCTGTCGCTGTAGCCTAATTCCGCGCTGGTACCGACTCCATGGATGATGTGTCTCGTGAATCCGGCGGGCCAGCTGGGACGGCGCTCGACCTGAGGATGCTTTTTGTAGAGCGCAGCGCCGGCGACCACCAACCCGTCATTGCCGCCACGGTGCGTACACATCGGAATATCAGGTTCAACAGCGCATTCCAAGACATATGCGGCAGCATGTTCCATTGTGAACATGCGGAATTCGCAGACGCTGACCTCGACGTTATTGGAGATTCTTCCAGGAGGCGATTCTTCGGCAACCGCTCCTGAAAAGTCGCCCAATGTGAGCAGCCCCTGGCATCCACGGAAGGGGAGTGCCTGGCCCGGCGCTGCCGGCGGCTTGGGCTTCGCGCCTGCACTCGGCGCGTACACCGTGAGGCATCCGAAGACCAGCACAAGGATCGACAACACCCAATGTCTGCCACTAATCGTGCACCGGCGGCCCATGTGCCAGGCGACGTTAGCAGCAGGTGGGAAGGTCTGTCCAACCTAAGTACGCACCGCTAAAGACTGAATGGGCAGGCGGTGAGTGAGGAGATTGGTGCAGGCTCGGCCTGCCTTTGCGGAGCGGGACCGGGTCACGCCGCTCGATGGTCAGCCAGCCTCCGACCCGCCATCGCTTCCTCGGCGCTGTGTCGCAGTCGAGGTGATCCCACCGGTCGGTGCCTGAAGCTCCCGATGTCTCGAGTGCTCTCATCGGTGCTCAACCAGGAGTCCGTCAGCGCTTGCCGACACCTCGGCGATCTCCTGCTTAAAGGGAGCAGGATTAGGGTCAGCGGCTCGGCAAAATACCGTGCATCTCTAAATGGAACGGATCTAGCGGTCGAATCCCGCGGTCGTGGAAATGCATGGCCTTGAAAGTGGCTTCCCTCGTGGCGAAGAAGACATGCGGCTGCTGCGCAGTCTCCCTGATCAATGCATTGATCTCGTCTACCTGGACCCTCCAGTCTTTGCCGGCTGGCTCCACGAGGGGAGCTGGGTAAATCAAGACGAAGAGAAAGCCCCAGCGGATCGCTGGCATGGTGGGGTGAGGGCCTACTTGGACTGGATTGCCGCTCCGCTCGATGATCTGCATCGAATCCTCAAACCCACCGGAGCAATGTTTCTCGTTTGCGATGAAGCGGTTGGTCTCTACGTCAGGCTCTTACTCGATGAACTCTTCAGCCAACGCGACCCCCGCAACCGGATGGTCTGGTGGAAAGCGAATTCCGGGCCTGAGCACCACTATGTCTTCTATTACCGCAGATCGGCAAACGACGCTCGACCCAACGCGCACTACACGGTCATTCACCGCGAGCGTAAGGGCGACCCTTCTCTAGTCAGTTTCAGCTTCATGCCCGGTCGCAGGATCCGCTCCCGTTCGCGCTTTGTCTAGGACGGGCTCCTCCGTCAAATGTTCGAACAGTTTCGCTCGCCCCTAAAGGATTGGCGTAACTCGTCGATTCCCCTTCTTGATATGAGCGCTGAACCTGGGAGATCGGGGGAAAAAACAGTCGGAGCTCCGATGCCACCCTCCTCGGTCGGGAGCCAGTTCGGGGAGGACCTCCACCGCCTTGGGGTGGAGCTGAGGGAACGCTCTGAGGACGTGCTCAAGCTAACGCTCGAGCGAACCACCGGACCAGAGCACGATGTCGACGCCGTGGTTCAAGACAGCTTCGAGCAGATCAGCCGCACCTCAACGATCGCAGTCGCTCGGTGGATCGCCGGAGAGAGCATGGGTGTGGCGATCGAGGCCGGCCGGGAGACATGGGAGATCTTTGGTGAGCTGGCCGTGCATCGCGCGGCCACGCTTGACGAGGTCACCTGGCGATGCTTTTGGTGGCGTAACGCCATGGCGGAGGTGATCACCGAGAGCGCCGCGAAACTCGAGGTATCCCCCGATGGGGTCTCCCAGGCACTAAACATCCTTCAGCTCAGCCTCGAGTTCAGCCTCTTGCGAATGTGTGAGTGCTTTGAGGCGGAGCGCCAGCGCACCGACGAAGAGCTCAGCCGTCGCGAGGAGGAGCTCTCGTTCCTAGCGACTCACGACCCGTTGACCGGACTCCCAAATCGAACCTTGATCCTCGACCGCGTCGAGCAGATCCTCGCTCGCTCACGGCGCAGCCACTCACCGGTGGCCGCCCTTTTCATCGATCTCGACAACTTCAAGGACATCAATGACACCCTCGGTCACACCGTCGGAGACGAACTGCTGAAGGCTGTCGCCGCTCGCCTTGATGGAGTGATCCGCGAATCCGATGCGCTGGGTCGCCTCGGAGGAGATGAGTTCGTCGTAATTTCAGAAGAACTGTCTTTGGCCGCCGGCCCCGAGCTCGTCGCCGAGCGCCTGCTTGAAGCGCTCGAGCAGCCGTTTAGGCTCGGGGCAGAAAAGCAGACCCGCGTTAGTGTCAGGGCGAGCATCGGAATCGCAATTGGAGATAAGACCACGGCTGAGGAACTCCTGCGCGAGGCTGACATCGCGATGTACCGGGCGAAGTGGGATGGGAAGCATCGCTACGTCGTGTTTGAGAGCGGCATGCAGGACATAATCCAAAACCGAATGGAACTTGAGATGGACCTGCGCGAAGCCCTCGAGAAGGGCGAGTTTTTTCTCGCCTATCAGCCGACGATCGACTTAAGCGACATGAGCCCTACCGGGGTGGAGGCCTTGATTCGCTGGGATCACCCGCGGCGCGGAGTCATGCAGCCTGAGGACTTCATCCCGTTGCTAGAGGAGTCGGGGCTGATCACAGAGGTCGGTAAGTGGGTTTTGGATGAGGCCTGCGCACAGGCCGCCGAGTGGCGTGCCGGGGGTTATCCGATCAAAATCGCCGTCAACGTCTCCGGACGTCAACTCGACACCGATCAGCTCCTGAAAGATATTGAAGGTGCGCTCTCTGAGAGTGGCCTTGACTCAGTGGCCTTGACCATCGAGGTCACCGAGACGAGCCTGATGCGAAACATCGAGGAGACAGCTCGACGGCTCGTTGCGATCAAGGCTCTGGGCGTGCAGATCGCGATCGATGATTTTGGCACCGGGTACTCATCGCTCGCCCACCTACAGCGCTTCCCGGTCGACGCGCTGAAGATCGATCGTTCCTTCATTGCTGGATTGGGGAACAACCAGGAGGGCGAGACGTTGATTCACTCCTTGGTACAGCTGGGCAAGGCGCTGTCGATCCAAACCTTCGCCGAGGGGATTGAACAACAGCACGAGCTCTCCCTGCTCCGCGAGGAGGCCTGTGACAATGGGCAGGGCTTCCTCTTTGCACATCCCCTCGATGTGGCTGCTACCGAGGCCTTTCTGCGGGAGTGGGCAGGCGAAATCCGCTCTACCCCAGTTAGTCCGGCGCAATCTGGATCGCTCGCGGCGCCCGCGGCCCCTGCGCGAAACGGCCGGACTTAAGCTGCAGCAAAAGTGAGGCTGCATCGCTGATCGATTCCAAGTGTTGGCGCTCAGGTGCGTCTTTGGAAAACGAGTTTCCTTTGCTCAAGCTAAACCCGAGGGGACCGATCAAGAAAACGCCAGTTCCCGCTTGATCGCAGAGGGAGATCAGATCGACCGATCACCTGACCGACGCCAGCAGAGCGTGTCTCCCGTCTGGAGGGGCTCTCCGGCAGCCTCAGAAGAGATTAAAAACGTTCTCAGGAAGATCGGCCGGGTGGTCAAACGCACGGCGTGCTTGCCCAATCCGGTCTCGCATTGCACAGATCGGGCCCGAGTCAGCGTCATCCACCTTACGAATCAGTTCTTCGGCCAGGTCAAAACCGGTTGTCAACTCCTCATCGGTGCCAGTAATCGGCTCATTGTCTGGGAAGCGTTCATGGAATGCTTGGATTTCTTGAGCAAGAGATTTCACCTTTCAAGCCTAGATCCGGCGCCGGACAGCCCAGATATTTAAATGTGCCAGTTAGGTACTCGGCAGGGCACGCCGCCGCGGGGTAGCGCGCGCGGCGGCGGAGCCAGTCTCGCCGGGCCTGACCTGAAAGTCGAATCACCATTTAGAGCAGCGTGATCAGCCGCTTGGTGCCATCGATCATCGGAGGGATCGGCACGCTCAAGCAATCGAGGGCGATCGAGTTAGCGATTGGCAATCACATCTTCGGGTAAAGGAAGGTCAATGCGCAGCGCAGCTGCGCTAAGTGGCAAGTGATCGACCAGGAGGTCGGTAAGAAATGAGCGACTTTGTGGTTGTCCCCAACAGGGTCTCAGGTTGGGATGTCATGCACGATGGCGACCCGGTGGCGGTTAGTAACCACTCCGACCCCAGCTCGGCGGTGGTTGCCGCGAAGAGATTCTTGGCCGAGGATGGAAAGGCTGGCGCGGTTCGCATGGACACCAGCCGTTCTCATGGCATCGATGACACCTCCGCTGGCATGCGAAGTACCTTCTTCGTCCTGGCAGGCCTTTTCGCCGTTGCTGTTTTGGTGCTCGTGATCACCTCTTTGGCGAGCGCTGCCAGCGGTTTATAGGTCAGGCCTGACAGGTCCACCGGCGAGGCTGAGCTGGGCAAGAATCGAAGCGAGCTTTTAGCTGGGCCAAGACCAAGAGCGAGCGAGAAAACCTCAGATCGCAATCAGCTGCTGCGAGCCGCCCCCGAGTTGAACGTCATTCGTGCAGCTTGGTGCGTTTTCGTTGGGTCCAGACGGGGGCCGTGTCGGCCTTGTCGCGATTGCGCTCCTGCCGCACGATCCAAAGGCGAATCGTGCGCTCAACGGGTCGCACACGGCGAGGCATCTTGCTCAGCTTTCCCCGTATCGACCGCGGCAATTAGACGCGCTTCGCAATTGCATTTGATCGCAGTCCCCACCAGATCGTGATCGATGAACTTCCGCGGGATTCCCGGCAGGATCCGTTGCTCTGTTTGCATACCAGGGCAAATCCGCTGTGATCGGCGAGAACCGCAAGATCGATGACGCTGCGATACATGAAGGCATGCTTGCTCGGCCGCGGTGGGTCTGCATTAGCCAGATGTCCCAAATTTGGTCCGCATCAGTTCGACATTCCGAACAGGGGCGGTTACTTCCCGGCGCGCGGCGCCCGCTTAGGAGCGGCCTTCGAAGACCGCTGTCGGTGCAAGGCCCCCGGCTTGAGTCCAGCGCCAGTTGCGGGCAGCTCTAGCCCTTCTGCTTGGAGCCGGCGCTTGGGTGGTTGAGTGCGTGGCTTGAAATGACCCGATCGATAAGGCCGTAGTCGCGAGCCTGCTCGGCGCTGAGAAACCGATCGCGGTCCATGTCGTCATGGATCTGGGCTACCGAGCGGCCACTGTGGTGAGCATAAATCTGATCGAGGCGCGCTCTTAGCTCGAGGATCTCGCGCGCGTGGATCGCGATGTCGCTGGATTGGCCCTCGAAGCCACCGCTTGGCTGGTGGATCAGGATGCGGCTGTTCGGCAGCGCCAGCCGCTTGCCCTTTGTTCCGCCCGTAAGGATCAGCGAGCCGGCTGACATCGCGATTCCGTAGCAGATCGTCTGAACGTCTGGGCGGATGAACTGAATCGTGTCGTAGATCGCGAGGCCGGCATAGGCGGATCCCCCGGGCGAGTTGATGTAGAGGCTGATGTCCTTCTCGGGGTCATCGGACTCCAGGTGAAGCAGCTGGGCGACGATCAGGTTGGCAATATCCTCTCCAACCGGCTCACCGAGGAAGACAATCCTCTCAGCGAGTAGGCGGCTGTAGATGTCGTAGGAGCGCTCTCCCCGCGCGCTTTGCTCTACGACCATCGGTACTAGCGGCATCTCGCTATCCTTTCGACAACTGATCGGTTGTCAATCACAATAACAATTCGATGGTCGTCATAGGAGGTGAGGGTGATGGGCGCTCCCGACAAAAAACGGTTGGAGATTGAGAGCAGGCCGCAGGTCGTTCGGCGCGAGATCGTGATCGAGGCCGATCCAGAGCAGGTCTGGGAGTCCCTGATCAGCGAGGAGGGACGCGAGCGCTGGCTTGGACCCGACGCCGGGCGCGAGATCCACATCGAGTTTGCCGAGGAATGGGGGCGGCTCGTCTGGTGGTGGTGGGAGGGAGATGAAGTGCCAACCCGGGTCGAGTTTCTTCTCATCGAGGACCCTCTGGGGGCACGCCTCGTCGTCACCGAGAGCACTGCTCAGTTCCCACTGGCGATGTTTGCCTCCTCGTTTTTGCGTGTGGCCGCTTGAGTGACGAACTCGGACAGCTCTTCGCGGCGCTCGCCGATCCCACCCGACGATTGATGGTGCAAACCCTGATCCGTGACGGCTTGACCTCGGCCCCGGCGCTCAGCGCGACCCTGCCGATCAGCCGCCAAGCGGTGGCCAAGCATCTTGCGAGCCTCGATCATGCTGGTCTGATCGAGCGCTCAGCGAGCCGAGGCCGCGAGGTCCAATATCGCCTTCGCGAGGGCGCTCTGCAACCGGCGACGGCGTGGCTGGCGGAAGCCGAGGTCGCTTGGGAGAACCGCCTCGCGCGACTGAAGGACGTCGTCGAGCTCCAGCGGGGGTCATGATGAAGGCGATGGATTACCGTGTGCCGTTGGGGTCAGGGATGGCCAACCGTTGAGACTTTAGATTCGAAGCGCTCGGTCAAGCCGCGGCTTCCTCGGCTTGGGATCGAGAGCCACCGCGACGGCAATAAAATCGCCAGGGTTCAAAATTCAACACAACAGACAATGACTACCCGGATCAGCGCAGTCGCCCTTTGTTCAGCCCTGGTGCTGATCGCGTCGGCCTGCGGCGGGGGTTCATCGTCTGTGAGCGGGGCGGCGACGTCGGTCCGCTCACAGGCCTCCCAGAAAGGGTCTGTGCGGGTGCCCGCAGGCGCGGCGAGTGCTAGTGCCGGCAGCGCCGAGCTAGTCGAATGGCCCGAGTTTGGGCTAGACCCCCAGCGCTATGACACGACGAATCGCCCGACCGGCATCACGGCGAAGAACCTGGGGCAGCTCAGCGTCCGCAGGGTGCAATTGCCTGGCACCGTGGACTCCTCGCCGATCTATCTACATGAAGTGATGGTCGGGGGAAAGCGGCGCGACGTTGTCGTCGTGACCACAAGCTATGGCCGAACCGTCGCCATCGACGCCAGCAGCGGGGCGCTGCTTTGGACCTTCACCCCGCCCGGATACGGGGGCTGGGAGGGCAGCGCGCAGATCACAAATGCCAGTCCAATTGCTGACCCCAACCACCGGTTCGTCTACGCGGCTTCACCGAATGGGTTAATCCACAAGCTCTCGATCTCAAGTGGGGCCGAGGACACCGAGGGAGCTTGGCCGGTAAGCATCACCCGCGACCCCAGCCACGAGAAGCTGGGGTCGGCCTTGAACCTCGACGGCCCTGACCTGATCGCGACCACCAGCGGCTACATCGGAGATATTCCCATCTATCAGGGCCATCTGGTGCTAATTTCGCGCTCAAGCGGTGCGGTGCGGGGGGTCTTCAACACCCTCTGCGCGAATCGACACTCGATCATCGTTCCGACCAGCTGTCCGCAAAGCGATTCCGCGATCCTCTCCCGTGGCGGAGCCGTGATCGAGCCCGGCGGCGGGCGGCTCCTGATCGACACCGGCAACGCCAGCTGGAACGGCAGCACCGATTTCGGTGACAGCGTGCTTGAGCTCAGCTTTCCGAAGCTGGGCTTACGCCAGGCCTTCACCCCGCTGGATCAGGAACGGCTCAACACGAGCGACCTGGATCTTGGTTCAAGCGCCCCGGCGCTGCTCGGCCAAGACCGGGTGCTGGTGGCTGGCAAGGACGGAATCATGAGGGTCCTGAATCTGAGTCACCTCGATGGTCATCGACCCGGCTCGCGCGAGGTTCTGGGCGGTGAAGTGCAGACCCTGAGAACCCCCGGCGGGGGGGAGCTGTTCACGGTTCCTGCGGTCTTCCATCAGCGCTCCCGGACGACGGTATTCATTGCCGACGGCGAGGGAACGGCCGCCTATGTGTTGCGCGGCGGGCGCCTGCATGAGCGATGGTCCAACTCCACAGCGGGGACCAGCCCGGTGTTTGCGGGAGGGCTGCTCTATGTGTATGACCCAACCGCTGGGGGTATCGATGTCTATTCGCGGGAATCACCTCGGCCGATCGCCAAGCTGAGCGGCAGCGCAGGGCACTGGAATAGTCCGATCGTCGTCGACGGCCACGTGGTTGAGCCCGAGGGCGATGCAAACCAACACGAATCCACCGGCACGCTCGACCTCTTCTCGATTGGCTAGGACCTTCGATCGCAAGCCGACCGGGAGCGGCCCGGGCTGATTTTCGACCGAGCGAGGAATCGGCATTGGCTGGGTTTTAGCTAGCGGTCCCACCTAACGCGGTGGCACTTCGCTGCAGTTCTTCGTCGATCGCGACTGCTGAGCGCGGGCAAGCCAAGCGTGCAGGCACCAATCTGCGTTCGGTGATTGGGTTGAGCGGCTATCGTGGCATTTGGATGGCAGCCGCGAGCAAGAAAAAAGCGACCACGGAAGTGCAGCACCTGAGCAAGGCGGAGCGGGTGGCCCGAGGCAGGGCGGCGCGCAAGCTGGTGCCGCGCTCCAGTCACGGGGTCTATGAGCCAGCGGCTGATCGCGCCGACCCGGTCGAGCTGCTCGAGCGCCAGGCTGCAACCCGCGTGCCCGAGCTGGTGCCCATCCGCTACGGGCGAATGTTGGTTTCCCCGTTTACCTTCTATCGCGGGGCGGCATTGATCATGGCCGGTGACCTCGCGGGTACGCCACGAACGGAGCTCGCGGTGCAGTGCTGCGGAGATGCGCATCTCTCGAATTTCGGCGTCTTTGCCTCCCCCGAGCGCCAGCTCGTGTTCGATATCAATGATTTTGACGAGACCCTTCCGGGCCCCTGGGAGTGGGATGTCAAACGCTTGGCCGTGAGCATTCTGATCGCGGCCCAATACAACGGCTTTTCTGCCAGGGAGCAGGAAAAGGCGGTGCTCGATACCAGCGAGGAATATCGCGCCTCGATGGCAAGCTTCGCCAAAATGAAGAACCTCGAGGTCTGGTATGCCCACCTTGACATCGAGGCCGCGCTTGGCCAGCTTGGTCCGCAGTTCAAGCCCAAGATGGTCAAGCGAACCGAAAAGGCAATCGCCAAGGCCCGCACCCGCGACAGCATGTCAGCGTTCTCCAAGCTGACGCACGAAGTCGACGGACGGGCACGGATTCTCGCCGACCCGCCGCTGATTGTGCCAATCGATGACCTCGTGGAGGGAGCTGAAAGAGACGAAATGTTCGATGCGCTGCACGAACTGGTCCGCTCCTATCGCCAGACGCTGCAGTTTGACCGGCGAGTACTGCTCGAGCAGTTCGAGCTGGCCGACTTCGCCCGCAAGGTTGTCGGGGTGGGTAGCGTCGGCACCCGTGCCTGGATCGCGCTTATGCTCGGTCTCGATGGTCAGGACCCCCTCTTCCTTCAGATGAAGGAGGCGGAGGCTTCGGTTCTTGAGGAGTTCCTCGAGCCAAGCGAGTTCAAAAATCACGGCGAGCGGGTTGTTACGGGCCAGCACTTAATGCAGGCGAGCAGCGACATTTTCCTGGGTTGGCTTCACGTCGAGTCGGGGCTCGATGAGAAAAAGCGGGATTTCTACGGGCGCCAGCTAAAGGATTGGAAGGGCTCCGCAGAAGTCGAGCAGATGGCTCCGAAAGGGCTTTCCGCCTACGGCCGCCTGTGCGGTTGGACCCTGGCTCGCGCCCACGCTCGCAGCGGCGATCGAATCGCGATCGCCTCCTACCTTGGTAGCGGATCAAGCTTTGATCGAGCGATCTTCAGCTTCTGCCGAGCTTACGCCGAGCAAAACGAAGAGGACTTTCGAGCCCTTGCCAAGGCGGTTGAGTCGGGCAAGATCAGCGCCGAGACCGGGCTCTGAGACGACAGAGGCCCCGAGGAAGGGCGCCGCGCCAGAGGAGGCCGCGACTCTGGCAGCCGTCGCTTTGCTGCACGACATCTGAACGGTAGGCCGGCGCAGCGGACGGGGTCGATAGCCGATGCCAATTACCCATGCCGCAGCGGTTCACCGCCAAGAGGCCCTCCCTTTGCAGGGTTCGCTGTGGTGGGCGCCGCGACGGGCGAACTGGTGGATCGCCGTGCTCTTTGCGATCGGCTCGGGCTGTTTTTTGATTGGCCCATTCCCAGGATTCATCCGGCTCGTCGGCTCGGGCACGGACGGAGCAGTCTTTTTCATCGGCTCGCTCTTTTTCACCTGCGCTGCGTTGTTGCAATATCTGGAGACGGCCAACGCGCGCCGTGGCGGTCGTCTTCGGCTGATCACCTTGGAGCCCGCCAACCCCGACTGGTGGGCGACCTTGGCCCAGCTTGCCGGCACCCTCTTCTTTAACGCCAGCACCTTCCATGCATTGCAGGTGGGCCTCAGCAGCTCGGCCCAGGATCGCCTGATCTGGGCGCCGGACGCTCTCGGATCGGTCCTCTTTCTTGTGGCCGGCGTGATCGCCTGGAGTCAGGCGCCTGGCGCGGGCCAAGCACCGCGCCGCTCATACGCATGGTGGATCGCCGCCGTCAACCTCGGCGGTTGCATTGCCTTCGGGCTGGCGGCTATCGGTTCATTTGTCGTGCCCAAAAGTGGCGATGTTTTGGCCTTGGGGCCGGCGAACTTCCTCACCTCGCTCGGCGCCCTCGGATTCCTCATCGGGGCGATCCTGCTCCTTCCGGAGTCCGCCGCCGCTCGGAGCTCGAGAAGGAGCAGTGGATAGGGGCGCTGGGTTCTTCGCGAGCCCTTGGTCTGGACTTCGACTTCGATCCTAGATTGGTGCCTTGGTCGCCGAGATAGGGACGCCGGGGGAAGCCGTTTCGCTCAGAAGATGGCGATCGGGTTCAGCGGAGATCCGGTTCCGCCCTTGATCCGAAGCGGTGCCGCAGCAAATAGAAACTCCCAGCGGCCGCTTTGTTCACAGATCGGGAGCAGATCCTCAAATTGCAAATAGTCAAGCAAATGGACGCCCATCGCGTTCAAGGCGAGGGCGTGGATCGGGAAGTCAATTCCCTCGGTGCTGCTCGGCGCGGTGTCGTTGTTGCCATCTGAACCGAGGACGGCAACGGCGCGATCGGACAGAAACTGTGCACAGCTTGGATGCAGACCAGCCTTTGCTTTGACCACGTCCCATGGACCATGCTCGCTGAGGCGCCGCGAGTGGCCGACCCGAACTAAGAGGATGTCTCCCGGGCGGACCATCGCGCCCTGTTTTTGCTCACACCCTTCGAGATCACCGGGGAGGACGTGCTCGCCGGGTTCCAGCCACTCAACTCCGCGCCAGCCGGGGATGTCGAGGAGGACGCCGCGGCCGATGAGACCGTTGGCCAGAACTCCGATTGCATCCGCCGAGGCGCCGTCGGGAGTTAGCGAGGAGGCGGGCCTACCGTTGTAAAGAGTGCCGTCGAAGGCGACGTGGCAGAGGGCATCGATATGACTGTGTGACTCGTTGTGATAGTCGACCCCGATGTAGTCCTTGGCGAAGCGCAGCGAACCCGATCCGATATCGACGTCGCCGAGCATCGTCATGTGATGCTCGGCGGGCCTTGGGTTATCGATCCCGAGATGGGTGTTGAGCGGCAGGCTGAGGGTCACCGTCTCGCCGCTGTCTACGAGTCTGGTGGCCGCCAGAACCCGCTCGGGGGTGAGCTGGTTGAGGGCACCGCGCTCGTCTTCTTTGCCCCATCTTCCCCAGGTGCAGACGCTCGCAAAAAGAGCCCTGAACTGGGCTTCGCTGAGATCGAATGCGAGGTCGGAGGGCGGAGTTTCTTGGTCGTTGCGCATTCTCTTCAGTTCTCGATACTTCCACGCCCGGAGCTGGTCATCCTATCCATCGGCTACGGATCTCAGCCGGGGAAGCGACTTGGTCCGCCACCTCGCTGGTCCGGCCTGGGATGGGGCTGACCGGATTGGATTTACCCAGATTTGGGCGATCTGCTGGCAATCCAGGAGATGGAAATGGCAGCGACGGTTCTCCGATCAGCATCGGGACCGGGATCTATGGGAAAATAGGGATCCAGCCTCTCAGGGGCGATCAAGAATCGAGAAGCTGCGACGATGAACCGCCGCGTATTGTCAAGACTCTGCCTGAAGTTCGTGGTTTAAAATTTTGAGCCCTCTGCCCCCGGATTCAGAGCCGAGCCCCGATCGCGATCCCGCCGCAGGTGAGCCAGTGGAGGAGGGCGCCGAGCAGGGAACAGATGAGCAGTTTGCCGCCGCGGCCGGCCTTCCCCAGAGCGGCGAAGCGCCCTCCGAGGTGACCCCTGCCACCGAGGAGCCCGAGCCTTCGACCGAGGAGCGGGGGGGAGATACCGAGCCGGTTGCACCGATCGTCCCCGCTGCCCTCCCGGTTACGCCAGAACCGAAGCTCGCCTCGGTGATCGGCGATAAGCCACCGAAGCGGCCGCGGTTGTGGCTGCGGTTTTTGATCGCTGGCCTCCTCATCGTTGCCACAACCGCGGCGGCCACCTCGATCAGCATCCTCGATTACCTGGGCGGCATTGCCCACGCGCTCGCCCATAACGGGCGCCTGAGCCCGGTCGATAAGTTCCTTGCTCACGGCTACAGCGGGGGCCCGCAGACGCTGCTTCTGATCGGCTCAGACCGTCGGCCCAACAGTAGTACGAGCAAGAACGGGCTCTCCGACACGGTCTTGCTAATCCGCTTGGATCCCAGTCACAGCACGATCAACATGCTCTCGATCCCACGCGACCTCAAGGTCAACATCCCTGGATATGGGGTCGGCAAGTTCAATGCCGCCTATTCCGACGGTGGGCCCGAGCTCTCGCTGCGTACCCTCAAGCAGGTGACCGGACTTTCGGTCAACCACCTCTTCGTTGTCGATTTCAAGGGTTTTGCCGACGCCGTGGATGCGATTGGTTGCGTCTATGTTGACGTCGATCGGCACTACTACCACTCCAATGAAGGACTGCCGGTCGCCGAACAATATTCCGAAATCGACATCCCGGCCGGCTACCAGAAACTGTGTGGGAAAAAAGCACTCGAGTTTGTCCGCTACAGACACACCGATACAGACCTGGTCCGCGAGGCTCGCCAGCAGCAGTTCCTGCGCGATGCGCGCCAGGCGGTCCCGACTGAACAACTGATCAACCAGCGCACCCAGCTGATCAATATATTCACTAAATACACGACCTCTGACCTGCACTCCACCGAACAGCTACTTGAACTCCTGAAGCTGTTCGTTGAACTCAGAGAAGACTCAATCAAACAGATCCCCTTCCCTGCCATCCTTGAACCGGTTGTGGAAAATCAACCCGATTACGTGACCGCCAATCCGAGCGCGATCCATCAGGTCGTCAGGCAATTTCTTTCCTCCGGACCGAACACGGGAAGTAGCGCTCTCCACGCCGCCAGCTCCTCCAAGTCGGGCAAGGCGAAGCACGCTTCGCCAGCTAAGACTGCCAGCTCAGCAGGGCTGAGCGAAGCAACAGAAGCCAGCGCCCAGATGGCATCTGCGGCCGAGAGTCGGGTTCACTTTCCGGTCTTTTACCCGCGTAGGCTGCCGGTTGGCTCGACCTTCGCAGAACCTGTGCGCACTTACGGGCTGCGAGATCAGGCTGAAAATCGCCACCTCGCCTACAAGATGGTGATGGAACTGCCGGCAGCCGCCTATACCGCCTACTTCGGGCTGCAGGGAATCGCCGGTTGGCCAGATCCACCGATCCTGAGCGGCCCGAGTGAACCGCTGACTCTGAACGGACGCCACTTTCAGGTCTATACCAACGGCGGGCGGATCCGGCTGATCGCCTGGCACTCTGGTTCCAATACGTATTGGATCGATAACAGCCTCGTGCAGGTGCTGAGCAACAGCCAGATGCTCGGGGTCGCTCGCTCGCTGGCTGAGGTCAAGCCCAAGCCCAAGCGCCAAAGCCCAAGGCGCTAATCGGAGATGAGCGATCTGGATCGGATCGATCTGGGCTTTGGCCTGTTTCATATAGGTGGCCCGATTGAGGACTAGACCCGCGCAGGCAACGTCGATACTCGGCGGACTGCTCCTCGCCGCATTGCTGATTGTCGGCACGTTGGCCTCGGCGCCCGCCCGGGCGCGCCAGCTTGGGCCGGTGATCAAGGTCAGCGCTCGCGCCGACTCCTCGGTTGCCACGGCTCCCTACACGCTGCTTTTGGCCGGAGGATCTGGATCGCTGGATATCGAAATCTCACTCAGCGCCGACGGCCGCAGCTACCTGATCAAAGCCAACGGTCCGCTTGAAGTCGGCATCTCGGCCTGCTCCAACTCTCCCGGGGACCAAGACCAGCTGGCCTGTCAGGCGCCCGCAATCGGCGCTTTCGAAGTCAACGGCGGGGGCGGGGGCGATCGGGAGCTGGTCGGCAAGACGGTAAAAGTGCCAGCCACCCTGAGAGGCGGCTCGGGTAACGATTACCTGGTCGCCGGCGGAGGAAACGACACACTGATCGGAAGTGGAGGCGAAGACACACTGATCGGCGGTTCGGGTAGGGACCGGCTCTTTGGTGGTCCTGGCAACGACCTGCTGAAAGCCGGTCGCGGCGAAGATCTCCTCAATGGCGGTCCGGGAGAAGACACCTGTATCGGTCGCTCCACCCACGACACCTTGATTTCCTGTGAGGTGCAGAAGGGGCTACACGCAGGGTCTCCCTGAGGCGGGGAGCGCCTCGATCAGGTTGACCGCTGCCTCGGGATAGAGGGCGGCTCGTTGGGTCTCAAGCCCCGGCGGCTCTCGCCCTGGCTACGGTCTGGGAACATCCGGGCGATGAGCGAGGAGGGGACAAGCAGCGCAGCGGGGGAGCGAGAGGACCTGGCGGAGGTCTTGCGCCGTCGGGCGCTTACCCAAGATGACGCACGCCCAGCCGCGATAGATCGGCGTCATGCCAGCGGCGCCCGCACCGCGCGGGAAAACATCGCTGACCTGGTCGATTCGGGGTCTTTTGTGGAGTACGGCCGTTTCGCGATCGCCGCCCAGCGAGGGCGTCGCGAGGTCGAGGATCTGATCGAGCGCACGCCCGCTGACGGCCTTCTGGCCGGAACGGCGCGAATCAATGGCGAGCTCTTTGGCGAGCGCAGCGCCTGCGCGGTGCTCTCCTATGACTACACGGTGCTCGCCGGCACCCAAGGTGCGTTGGGCCACCGCAAGAAGGATCGCCTCTTTGAGCTGATCGAGCGGATGCGGCTGCCTACAGTCTTCTTCACCGAGGGCGGTGGGGGGCGACCTGGCGATACCGATTACCCGGTCGTTTCCGCCCTCGACACGCGGGCATTTGCGCTCTGGGCTCGGCTTTCTGGGCTGGTGCCACGCATCGCCGTGGTCGCAGGCCGCTGTTTTGCTGGTAACGCCGTGATCGCCGGTTGTTCTGATCTGATCGTTGCGACCGAGAACGTCTCGCTAGGTATGGGTGGACCGGCGATGATCGAGGGTGGTGGCCTCGGCAAGGTCGACGCCGATCAGGTTGGGCCGCTTGAGATGCAGGCCGCAAACGGCGTGGTCGATTTGATCGCCGCCGATGAGGCGGCTGCAACGGCGCTCACTAAGCGCTTGGTGTCTTATTTTCAGGGCATCATCCCGGCGGGTGCCGAGGCAGATCAGGATCGTCTTCGCGACCTCGTTCCCGAGCGTCAGAGGCGCGCCTACGCAGTGGGGCCGATCATCGAGACGCTGGTCGATGAGGGTACGCTGACCGTCTTGCGCGAGCGCTTTGCGCCCGAGATGGTTACCGCTCTCGGCCGAATCCAGGGGCGGCCGCTCGGCGTGATCGCCAACGACACCCGCCACAAGGCGGGCGCGATAACCAGCGATGCCGCCGATAAGGCGGCTCGTTTCCTGCAGCTCTGCGACGCCTTTGGGCTGCCGATCATTTCGCTGGTCGACACCCCCGGGATGATGGTTGGACCAGAGGCCGAGGCGACTGGCCTCGTCCGCCACACCTCGCGCCTGCTGATCGCCGGAGCCGCGCTGCGGGTCCCCCTGCTCGCTGTGATCTTGCGTCGAGGCTATGGCCTTGGCGCTCAGGCGATGGTGGGCGGGAGCCTGCACGAGCCGCTCCTCACCGTGGCCTGGCCCGGTGCTCATCTTGGCCCGATGGGGCTGGCGGGGGCGGTCAAATTGGGGTTGGCGAAGGAGCTTGAGGCGATCGCTGACCTCGATCAGCGTGAGCAGCGAATTCGCGAGCTCACGGTCGCTGCCGAGCAAAATGCAAAGGCCCTCAATGCAGCCGCCCTATTTGAGATCGATGACGTGATCGACCCGGCCGAGACGCGTTCACTGATCGCCCGAACCCTGCAGGCGGCGACACAGCGGGAGCGACCGAAGCCCGAGCATCGCTTTGTTGATTCCTGGTAACGGGGCGCCGGCGCAGCGCGATCAAAGCCGAGCGGACTGCAGGGCGCGCTGCTCCCATTACTTCCATAGGATCGGCGTGTGAAGCCCGTCAAACCGGTGACCGTTTCGACCACCGTCGCGAAGCCGAGCAGGGAGGTCTTTGAGTTCCTTCAGGTGCCTGCCAACCACGAGCTGTTTCTCAATCACATCCTTGTCGACTGGAAATTCTCTGGTCCCAGCGGTGGGCTCGGTGCCCGCGCGAGTGCGCGGGCGAACGTCCGCGGTTCCCAGGACTGGACCGACTTTGAGATCGTCGAGGTCGAGCCCAACCGGATTGTCGAGGAAGCCGTCGGCGCCGGGGGAAAGCGTCGCACCCGCAGCAGCTACCTCCTCGAGGAGCTTGCCGCGGCCCAAACCAAGGTTTCATTTGAATACTCATGGCTGCAGGCCTCACGACTCGAACGTCTCGGGCCCCCGCTGATTCGAGCCTTCACCCACCGCACCAATGCCAAGGCGATGCGGCGGCTGGCAAAGCAGCTGAACGGGCGCTGAGACTGGGGAGATCGGGGCGCCCAAAGCGGCTGTGATTGGCGGCTTGCAGGTCTGAGCACCTCACCGCAGTCTGGACTTGCAGGCGAGCGGTGCGCTCGTCCCCGCCGGGCGAGCCGGGCGATCAGGTCCTCTGGGTACCCTTTGAGAGGTGGCTGCGAAGCGCAGTGCCGGTGTCCTTCTCTATCGCTTAATCGGCGAATCGACCGAGGTCTTGCTTGTCCACCCCGGTGGCCCGCTCTGGGTCAAAAAGGATCTCGGTGCCTGGTCGATTCCCAAGGGAGAGCTCGATCAGGGCGAGGAGTCTCGGGTCTGCGCCCTGCGAGAGCTCGGTGAGGAGCTCGGCAGTCCGCCCGCGATTGAAACTAGGGCGATGATTGACCTCGGGGCGGTACGTCAAAAAAGCGGCAAGGTGGTCGATGGGTGGGCCGTGGAGGCCGACTTTGATCCCTCAACGCTGCACAGCAACTGCTTCAAGATGGAGTGGCCTCCGCGCTCTGGCACCCGGCGCGAGTTTCCCGAGGTTGACCGGGCTGAGTGGTTTGACTTGCAAAGCGCGAGGAAGAAGCTGCTCCCCGCCCAGGCCGCCTTCCTCGACCGTCTCGCCGAGCTTCTCGGGAACTGACTCTTTCTTTGGTCATCTCGGCGCGATCGGTGAGATACTCGAAGCCGGATGGGAGACGGCCCAACGCCGCAGCTGCCCTCCCTCGACGAGGCGATTCGCAATCGGGGCGATGACTCCAGCCGCGAGCAGGAGCCGAATCAAAACGGGAATGCCAAGCCCTCTTCGAATGGGCAGCTGCCGCTTTCGGCGCGTCTACTGGGCGTCGGAGTCCGCGGTGCCCGTTCGGTCACCAGGGTGGCCGGGATCGACCGGGCGGTTGAGCTGGCGACCGAGGATGCGATCGTTGCCGCGGTCGAGAGCGAGGCGGTGGAGCGGGCATTTGCACGCGTGCTCGAAGGCCCCGTCGTCAACGAGGCGGTGCAGGGGGCGCTGGAGAGCGAGGCGGTCAAGGATGCCCTGATCGAGGCCCTTGACAGTGATCTGGTCGATGAGGTCTGGCGACGGCTTTTGGCCAGCGAGGAGGTTCAGCAGCTGGTCGAGCGGATCGCCGAGGCGCCCGAGCTGCGGGCAGCGATCAGCGCTCAGGGAGTGGGCTTGATCGCTGACGTCGGTCGCACCATCGGGCGGGCGACCAGGCGCCTTGATGACCGCCTCGAGCGACTCCTGCGAAGAGTCTTTCACCGCAAACCACGCGCCCTGCCAACCAATCACGCTGGCGCGATAAGTCGGGTGGTGGCGCTTGGGGTCGACGTGGCGATTGTCAACCTCGCCTTCTCCGGGCTGGCGGCGATTGTGGCATCGATCGCCTCGGTCTTCTCCGGGAACTCCCACGGGGTCTCCAGCCTCGCGCTGGCATTTGGTACCGTCGCCTGGCTCTCACTGGGAGCGCTTTATCTGCTCGTCTTTTGGATCCTCGCTGGGCAGACGCCGGGCATGCGATTCGTGCATATCAGGCTTGACCTTGATCAACGGCGCCTGCTTCCAAGACGGGCACTCCGCCGTCTGATCGGCCTGGCGCTTGCGACTTTGACTCTGGGAATCGGTTTCCTCGGCATCCTCTTCGGCGAGCGTCGCCGTGCCTGGGATGACCAATTCTCCGACACCGACGTGATCTATGAGGACGATCGCCCCGAGCCAGCCCCTTGGTCGACCCTGGCTGGCGGACTCAAACCACCACTCGATCCGGCCTCCGATTAGGGGTTTGGCCCAATCGAGCAGAGCTCGTCAACGTCAAGCGATAAAGGGCCCGATCGGTTGCAAATCACTGCACGGTTTTCGCTCGGTCATTGAGAACGGTGACCAAATCCACCTCAGCGGTGGAATTGGGGGGTCGGGACAGTTGTCTCATCTGTCGATCAGGGCTGAGCCTCGGTGCGGTTTGCCATCGCGCGCTGGAGGAGGAGGGTGAGGCTGCCCGAGACGACAAGCAAGGTGACGTTGACGACAAGCACCGCAAGCGCGCCGAGGCCGGTTCCGGCCCCACCCGTGCCAATCGCGACGCCGAGGTAGGCAGACGCTGGGATCGTTGTCACCGAGATCGCGACGCCGACCGCCGAGCCTGCCCGGGTCTCGAATGAGAGCATCGCCGCGATTCCGGCCGCGAGGGCGATCAGAACGGTCGAGTAATCGGTCTTTGCCAGCGTCGTGAGGCCGCTGTCGCTGAGGACGAAATGGGCAGGAAGGAGGTCGACAAGCTTGAGCAGGCCGGAGAGTACGGCGGCCGTGGCAACCACCAAGACCATCCCGATGGTGAGGGTCGCGAAGGCCCGGCGGGCAAGGTGGGTTCGTCCCGCCACGATCCCCACGCAGGTGGCGCAGATCGGCAGCAGATCCGGACTGACGGCCATCGCTCCCACGATCAGGATTGAACTGCTCGTGATCACTCCGATCGAGGCAATGACCGCCGCCACGTTGATCAGAGCGAGATAGCGAGCCAGCGGGCGCGAATTGGCCCGCGCCTGGCCCATCACCTCCACCCAGGCCGATCCGCCGAGGTTGCCCGACCCGGCCAGCTGGTGGGGCAGCGGCGCCACCACGTCGACCCGTTCCAGGACGTAATCATCGATGCCTATTCCCATCGCTGAGATCTCTTCGACGAGGCGATCGGCTGCGGCCGGCTCGACATCGGCGACGAAGACGATTGCGTTTGCGCCACCGCTCTCATCGGGTTGGCGGATGATCCGGCGCACGCCTTGCATCTGTCGTAGCGCCTCAGAGAAGCGGGTGGCCCGGTCTGTCCCCACCGAGGAATGCAGCCTCAGCATCGCCTCACCCCTTTCCCGGGGAAAGGCGCAGGAGCGGTGGCTCTCCTAAAGATTGGGGAGGCCCCTTAGAGGGGGCCTCCGCGATCGCCGTGCAGCCGCGCTTTGGTCAGGCTGTTGAGACATCTGGGCCCTCGGCGAGCTTGTAGACGATGATGATGCTGAGGGCAAAAATAGCCAGCGACCAGAGCGGGTAGGCGGGGATCGCGAGCAGCGCGCCGATCGCATTGAGGGAGGCGATGAAGATCCCAAACCAACGCCCAAACTCACCGCCTGAGAAAAGTGAGAACGCGGCGATCAGCTCGAGCACGCCGAGGATCAGGGTGACCCAGCCCCAGGTGTGAAGACTGCTGATGATGAAGGTCGTATTTTCGGTGAAGAACTTCGAGTTGCCGATTGCGGCAATGCCGTAGACGATGTTCAGAATGCCGGCGATGATCAGCAGAATTCCGGCGAAGACCCACCAGCCACTGAGCGTGCTCTCCTCGTTCATTCCTAACCCTTTCGTCTGCGTTGGGCACTGATACCTACGCACACAAATTCGCGGCCGAGCCCGGACTTCCTGCGCTTTGGCGATGCGGCGCAGGCTCAAGGGTCGGTTTCTCGGCTCGCATGGAAGCCGCTCGTGTGGGACGATTCCGCGGTGAAATTCGCCGCGGCAATGGTGTGGCTGACACTGCCTGCGCTGGTCATCTCCCCCTCGCTCGATGTGAGCTTCGCGGGGGCCAGCGTGCCCACCGCTCACCGCGTCCTGGGTTCCTCGCTGGCCGCCCACTTTTGGCGACCGCGACTGCTGCGGCGGGCGCTGGCCAATCCGCCTCCCCAGACCCGAGGTCGGCCTTCGGTTGCCCAGCGCGATGGGGCTGGGATGGGAGCTCCGCACCGCGTTGAGGGCCGACTCCCACAGCTGCCCAGGCGGGGTGCCACCAGAGCCCGCACCAGCAGCATCAGCATCGCCGACGCCTCGACCGTGGAAGACCGAACAAACGGGCGCGTCTTCGGCCTCGATCCAGTCCAGGGCCCCTATTCGTGCTCGGGTACCTCGCTCAACACCCCGAGTGGCTCAATTGTCCTCACCGCCGGGCACTGCGTCTTGGAGAATCGCCACTGGGGCCAAGATTTAATCTTCATCCCCGCCTATAACCACGGACGTCGCCCCTTTGGGACCTTTGTCGCCGATCAGGTATTCACAACCCCGCAGTGGCGCCAATCCGAAAACACCGACTTCGATGTCGCCGCGCTGTCGGTCAAGCCGAATCGATTCGGCACCCTGGCAAACGTGGTCGGATCGCGGGGTTATGAGACCGAAGCGTCGAGGTTCTCTCCCTTTCAAATCTTCGGCTACCCAGCCGGTGCCCTGGGTGGGGAAGAACTGCGCTCATGCCGAACGCACGGCCTTGGCGCCGATCCGTTGACCCTCTTGCTGCAGGGACCGCCGACCGTACCCAGTCGCTGCAACATGGCAGCTGGCTCCAGCGGCGGGGCCTGGATCGCCAATGGCAAATACATCGACGGATTAACGAGCTATGGCTATGCCCACAACTACACCCGCCTCTACTCGCCCTACTTCGGTGCATCGATCGGTAATTTCCTCAGCCAGTTGCCCTGAGCGAGCTGCGCTTTGCAGTTTCGCAATGCGGCTCCGTGGGGCTCGCTGAGCCGAGGCTTGCCGAGTTTGGTTTCTCAAGCGTCGAGTTGGTCCCCGGCCGCTGAGTTGGTCGCTTGAAGGGCGTCTTTGGCTCGACTCGCTTCGGACGCTAATCGCCGCCTGTTTCCCCGAGTAGGGCGGGAGCAAACGAGCTCACAGTTGAGCCCTCCGCCGCGCCGAGATGGGTGAGCCCAAATAGATCCTCGGTTGAGCGCAGCAGAGAGTAGGGGTTGTATGGGCTGGCGTCGGTCGTATTGTGGGTGACGAAAGGCGAGAGCAGCAGCGTTCCGACTTTGGGCAGGGTGGGGCTCGGCAGGGCTTCATCGAAGGTGATCATCAGCAGGCCATCTTTTTGATAGGCCGAAGAGGCGAGAATCTGGGGAACCCATTTGGAGAGGAAGGCATCGGCGCCGCTGGCACCACTGGGCGCGCCGGTGGGGCATTCGCCGGGGACCCCGGCATCACAGAGGCTGGGGGCGATGAAGGAGTAATTCGGCGTCGAGTTGATCGTCCCCAGATCTGTGCCCAGTTCGGTGAGTGGCACGTCGCTGCTCGCGCAGGCTCCCAGCTCAAGCAGCGAATTGAAGTAGACGAAGGGGTTCTGGCGCGCCGCGTAGCCGCCCTGAGTCGGGGATTCGGCACTGCCGCTGCTGGGGTGTACACAGTTTTCCGGTTTGCCCGCCGCACCCGCCATGTCCTCCAAGTAGGCCTTCCACTGAAAGCCACCGCTGCTCAGTTGGTCAGCGATGGTCAGTGCTTCGACCGGGTATAGGCAGCCCGAAGCCGTGATCACGCCACTTTTATTGGGCGCCGTTTTGGGGGGGAATTCGGCGTTGGTCGAGCAGTTAGCTTCGGTCGAGGCGTTTGGCGGTTGGCCGCTGATGGCCGCGATATCGTTTGGCAGACCGGTACTCCCCAACAGCGAGTAACCGGAAAGCAACTCGCCCTGGGGACGCAGGGTGCTCGCCAGGTAGGGCATCTCGGAGGCGGGACCAAAGGCAGCTTCATAGCCGGGGCTGGCGAGTGAGATCACGAACACGTGCTTGATCCGCCCGGCCGTCGCAGTCGGGGTGGTGGGGGTAGTGGTCGTGCCCGGTTCTTCTTCGGTTTCCTTAACTTCGGATTCTTCTTCTTCCGGGCCTTCGATCGCCGCGGTGGAGGCGGGCGCGCCGCTGGAGGCATTCACAGCGCCATGGCTGCTCGGGGCAGGCGAGCTCGGTGAAGAGGAGGGTTCAACGACCGGGGTGGCGGGGCTCGACGGTGGGGTCGTACTGGAGGCGAGGCTGCGGCCCAAGAGCGCAGCGAGAGGCCCGTCGTTAGCGGGATTGGTTATGGCGCTGGCGACGATTACCGAGGTCGCAACCAGGGAGGAAGCGACCAGCATTCCAAAGCGGCGCCCCGTAAGCGTTGCAGCAGCGGCGACGGCACGCCGAAATGGCCGCCCCAGCGCCTCTTTCATGGCGTTGCCTCGATCGGAACAAGGGAGTGCCCGCATTGAGCGCAAAAGCGCACCGCGTGGCCATAGGGGGAGCCGCAGCTTGGGCAAAGGCCCGCGGCGTCGTCTCGTTCGAGCTCGAGCACCCGCTCAAGCGCCAGCAACTCGGCGTCGACGCGCTGAAGCTCTGCTGCCTTGCGTGTCAGGACGTCAAGGCGCACGTGGTCGCGAATCGCCATCTCATAAAAGGCGCCCCCGAGGTCGGCCTGCATGATCGTGAACTTCTCCAAGAGCCGGTCTCGCTGGGTCAGGAGGTCGGTGTTCTCCTCACTTTTGACGGCGGGTGGGGCTTTCGGCTTGGGAGTTGGGCGCCTCCGGCGCTCGCTGGGACGGACGATCTCATTGAGTGATTTCATCGCCAATCAGCTCCCCTCGTTTGCGACTTGCATATCTCGTCACCGCCGTCAACTACGGTCATTTGCCGACCACGATCACGTCGGGCAGGTTCTGCTCGGCTTTGCTGTAGCTCTTGCCGACCTCTTTGGCGTTCTTTTTGACCAGTTCGGTATCGGCCTTGGCTTCATGCTTGGTTGGTTCGTAGCCGAGGGCCTGGTGGATCGGCCCGTTGGGGGTGTTGGCAAGGATCTTGCTATGGCCCCTGCCCGAGGTGGCGGCGGCCTTCTTCGTCGCGCCGGCGTGTTTTTTGACCGAAGCGGTGGTGTTCGCCGCGGCAGAGGTTGTCGCAGCCGCGGCGTCTTGGCGGCGAAGCGCTTCCAGGATCGCCTGGTCGTTGTTGCCTGAACCGCTGTGTCCGACGACGACACCGAGTGCGACCGCGATCGGTAGCAGCGCGAAGAAACCGACCGCCGCCGCTCGACTGCCGGAAGGTTTCTGGGGCTGGCGAGCTGGAAGCCGGCGCGCCCGCTTGCTCATCGCGGCGAAGTAGCGCGAAGAGGGATTGGAGCCGTTGGCGCGCCGCGCCGCGCAGTTCACGCAATAGCGCTGCTGGGCATCGAGCAGCGCCCCGCACTCCTCGCATGGTTGGTAGTGCGCTTGGCTGAGAATTGGCTGAGTCGCGATCGGCTGGGTCGGCAATGTTGGCTGACTGACGTCGGGCTGGGTCGGCAATGCTTGGTCGCTCACCTCTGGCTTCCCTTCCTCTTGGTCTTCGCGCGCTGTTTAAGTTCTTGCTTGCGGGCATCGAGGATCCGCTCGGACTTGGCCCGCACCCGCGCGGCGGTTTCCTGCGTCGTCATGCAGCCGCTTAGGGTCCCGAGCAGCGCCAAGCCGCAGAGGACCAGCAGCCCGGCTCGGATCGCGCTAGCCGAACGCACCGCTGACGTAATCCTGTGTTCGTTTTTCGCGGGGCGCCCCGAAGAGCGCCGTGGCACTGTTGTACTCGACCAGCTCTCCCAGGTACATGAAGGCGACGTGATCGGCTACCCGGTAGGCCTGTTGGAGGTTGTGGGTAACGATCACGACCGCGACGTCGTCACGAAGCCTGACGATCAGGTCCTCGATCACCTGGGTCGACTGCGGATCAAGTGCTGAGCAGGGCTCATCGAGTAAGAGCACCTCGGGATCGGCGGCGAGCGCTCGGGCGATGCAGAGCCGCTGCTGCTGGCCGCCGGAGAGTTTCAGCGCCGGGTGGTTGAGGTTATCTTTGACCTCCTCAAACAGTCCGGCTCGATCGAGCGCGCTGTAGACCGTGGGCGCAAGGACCTTCTTGCGCATGCGACGCGAGCCCTGCTCGCGCAAGACGTAGGCGATGTTGTCGAAAATGCTCATCGGGAACGGGTTGGGCTGCTGGAAGACCATCGTCACCCGGCGTCGCAGCGAGGTAGGCTCGATCAGCCTGATGTCGACGTCATCGAGCAAGATGCGGCCGCTCAGCGTCGTTTTCGGAGTCAGCTCGGTGAGCCGGTTGAGCGAGCGCAGCAGCGTTGTCTTTCCGCACCCCGAGGGACCGATCATCGCCAACACCTCCCCCTGGCGAACCGGCAGGGAGACCGATTTGACCGCATCTCGGTGAGCGTAGGAGACCGAGAGGTCGTCAACCTCCATGCGACGAATCGAGAATTGGGGGGCGCCGATTGAGCGCCTCGCCGCGGTGAAGCCAGCTGGCGCGGAGACGCCGTTGCCGTTGCTGGCGCCGATGCCGTTGGTCGAATGCGCTGGCGGCGTAACCTGGCGGGCCGCGGTTTTGTCCTCCAGCTCGAGGCGGCGGATCGGAGGCGGCGGTGGGCTCAGGAACTCCATGTGCCCGTCCTCTTCGCGCGGCGGTGGACAACGTCAACGGCGGCATTCAAAGCGAGCACGATCATCAGCAGCACGAAGGCCGCCGCGTAGGCCTTCTGGGGTTGGTTGAGGTTGCCGGTGGGGGAAGATTCATAGACGAAGTTGGTCAGCGTCGTTCCGGCACCGCGCAGGTAGTTGAGGGGGAAGGTGCTGCCTACAGGGGCGAAGTTCTGAGTCGCGCCGAGGAGGACCAAGATGATCGCCGTGTCGCCGATGATGCGGCCGAGGCCGAGCATCGTCCCGGTCGCCAGCTGGGGGCGGCTGGCCGGCAGCAGGATCCGGCGAGTAGTCGCAATTTTTGTCTTGCCGACCGCGTAGGAGGCCTCTCTGACGTGCTTTGGGATCGCCCGCAGTCCCTCTCGAGTGTTGGCGACAATCAGTGGTAGAGCAACCAGGGAGAGCATCGCCGAGGCGGCGAAGAATGATCGTCCCAAGACGACGCCTTCGGTTGTGCGGCTGAAGAAGCCGAGCAAGGTGTTGGAGAAGATCACGGTCCCAAACAGCGCCAGCACGATCGAGGGGATGCCGGCGATCGCCTCGATCGTCGATTCGGTGATCCGCGCGAGTGCCCGGGGCCGACCGTACTCGACCAGCCAGACCGCGACTCCAATCCCTACCGGTGCCGCGATTGAGATTCCCATCACAGCGACAATCAGGGTGCCAAGTAGGGCTTCGGAGAATCCGCCGGTCTGGCTTTCGGTGAAGCCCGAGGTAGCGGGGGTTACCAGCATCGAGGGCTTCAGGTAGCCGAGGCCTTTGATCAGAAGGTAGACAACGATTGCAACGGCGATCGCGCAAAAGAGGAGGCCGAGCGCCCAGCAGATTGCAAGCCCGATGCGATCGGAGAGACGCCAGGCGGCGCTCCCCTCCGCACCCCGGCCGGGTCGCGGCGGCTGGGAGGAAGCGGGGGGAAGGCCGCCGCCAGCAGCTGTGGTGAGTGATGCCTCCATCAGGCGGCTGCCCCATATTTGCCCATCGCCTGCCGCGCGGCCCAGCCGCTCAGCGAGAAAAAGGCAGCCGAGAAGAGCAGGACCGCGGCGATCGCAAACAGGGTCGCGTTCGCCGGCTTGGAGCTCAGCTGGTCGATGTTCTCGACGATCGTCGGCGCCAGTGGACGCGAGGGCTCAAAGATGAAGGTCAGGCCGTCGGCGGGGTTGGGCGCGAATCCAACCGATCCCGAGACCATTGCCAGCATCACCGACTCGCCGATCGCTCGGGCCACCGCGAGCACCGTTCCGGCGACGATCGCAGGGCGGGCCGTGCGGACCGCGATCTTCCACATCGTGCGCCAGCGGTTGACCCCCAGCGCCAGTGAGCCCTCCAGCCACCCCGGTCGCACCGAGCGCAACCCGTCGCAAAAGATCGAGATCATCAGCGGGGAGATCATCACGGTGAGAATCAGGACCGCCGCCAGCAGACTGTAACCGCTCAGGGTGATAACGCCCGCGACCGCGGCCTTTTCGTGCTCGGTTACAAGGTGGTTGCCGATGAACGGCACAATCACCAGCACGCCGAGCAGTCCGTAGATCACCGAGGGGATGCTGGCCAAAAAACGGATCACCGGCTCGAGCACGCTGCGCATCCACTCCGGGGCGAACTCGACGATGAAGACGGAAATGAAAAGCGAGCAGAAGAGCCCGATCGTGACCGAGGCGCCGACGATCAGGATCGTGCTCCAGATCAGCGGCCAGGCATGGAATGTGTAGACCGCGGATCCACCCGATTGGCTGGAGAGGGTGATCGCATTGAACTGAGCATCGACGCTGCCGCCCGACCCGAACCAGGCCAGGCCGTTATGGGCGAAGGACGGCCATGCCCGCACGAACACGGCGACGATCATCGCCAGCAGCAGCGCCACCACAGCACAGACCAACGCGCCGAGCATCCGCCCGGCGCGTTGGTCTGACCACTTTGGCCCGTACTCGTACTCGGGGAGGAGCTCCTCCTCCACCTAGTGCTTCTTTGCCTTCTTGTTGAATACGGCCACGCCACCGGCCTTATCGATGACTTCGCCGGCGACCGGGCTGGTCCGGGCCCAATCGAGGAATTTCTCCACTTCCTTGCTCGGGGTCGCCGAGGGCAGCACCAGGTAGATGTAGCGGGTCAGCGGGTAGGTGAACTTTTTGTTGACGTTCTTCGGGGTGCAGGCAATCCCGTTCACGTCGACCGATCGGACGCCCCTTTGCTGCCAGGCGAGTCCGGCGTAGCCGATCGCGTTGGGGTCCTGCTTGACCGCGTTGATCACCAGCCCGTCAGCGGTCAGCGCGTTGACGACCGAGGAGGGGGCATGTTCGTCGAGAACGGCCTGCAGAAAGAACGTGTAGGTGCCGCCGTTGGTATCGCGACCGACGGGGTCGATCGTGGTGCTCAGGCCCGAGCCACTCACCGAGCCCCAGTTGGTCGTCTGGCCGAGATAGATCTGGCGGAGCTGTTCGGTGGTGATATTGGTCAGTTTGTTGGCGGGGTTGACGTCAATGCAGAGCCCGTCGAGGTAGAGCTCGTAATAGGTCGTCCCGGTATCGCTTGGAAGTGGCGCCCGCGACTGGCCGGCGAACTGGCTTTTGCCGCTCTGCACATCCTTGATGCCGGTGTTGCCGCCGTCGGGGGTGTAGGTGAAGTGGGTCGAGTGGCTGACCGTCTTCGTGTAGCTCTTAAACAGTGCTTCGAGCACCGGCTGAGCGGCCACGGAGCCCGACCCGATCAGGGTCGAAGCGCTGGCCGACGCCGGAACAGCCAGCCCAGCGAGGGCGGTCGCCGCGATGGCGAGGGTCCTGAGTCTCATCGATTGTGATCCTTTCCGCAGAGGTTATGACGAGCTTTTTGACTGGCTTACTCGACATAACCTAGCAGCTTCTGTAGTTTATTGACCTCCTTTGTATAGAACAGGTCTTTCCAGCAGACCATCAACCATGGAGGTTCAATTGCTCAAGCGAAAACTCTCAGCGCCCCGCGCAGCGACTGCGATCGCGCTGGCGGCCGTTGTCGCCACGGCGCTCGCCGTGACGCCGTCCTTTGCAGGGTCGTTTCTGACCCCCAAGAGGGCGGCGCATCTCTACCTCTCAAATCGACAGGCATCTGGTCTCTACCTGAAGAAAAAGGCTGCGGGCAACCTCTTCGTCCAAAAAGCCACCGCCCCTATCACTCCGGTGGCCTCGATTGCGGCGAGCAATGCGCCCTTCGGACCGACAAAAACGACCACCGCTGGCTACATTCCGACCGCGTTCACCTCGTTTGCGACGAAGGGAACCGGCCCCGCAGTGATCACCTTCTCGGGACAGGCGACCTGCACGGCACCTGTCGCTGGAGAAGCCTGCCCGATCGAGATCCTGGTCGATGACTATGTCGTCGCGAAAGTCAATTTCGCCACCTCCACGACCGGCAGCCCTGCTGCAGCCGCCGCGGTTCATTCGGTGACCGCGACCGACGTGCTGACGAAGGGTGGGCACACCGTCGCGATCGAGTACGCGGGCACCCCGACCAAAAACAACGCTACCCCGACGGTGGCCTTCGGCCTGACCAGCTGGAACCTTGCGGTCCAGGCCTATCCGCAGCTTCCCGAAACCGAAACTAGCGCGACAACGGGTGGCTCAAAAGGCTCCAGACAATAGTCACGAGCGGCACGAGCAAGAGCCCGGACCGCGCCGGTGGGGGTAGCGGCGCGGTCCGGGTCTGGGGGGGGGGGCGTGGGGTGCCCTCAACGCAGCGGGCGAGAGAGTGAATCGCCGAGAATCAGCCGCGCCCGGTAGTAGAGGGCGTCGTCGAAAGCCTCTTGATCACGCTCCTGGCGGGCGCGGGACTTGAGGCTCCTCGGTCCAGAGGTACTTCGATTGCGGGGCAGGCGCTCGCGGATCACACCGCTCAGCCGGCCGCGCGAAACGAAGGTGGTTGTCCTGGGTGAGGGGGAGGCCATCGCTTTCTCCTTTCTACAGTTTGTACACTGACTAACTCAAGAATAGCAGATCGAGTTTTAATCGATGGCGAGATGGAGCGGGGCGCCACCCGGCAAAGCGCGCCCCGCCCCGTCGCCTCTTCAGGCGGCTGCAGATACCTCTGCGTCGTCGCCGCCCAGCTTGCCGGGGGGAGTCGAGGCCCCTCGGTCATCCGGCGGCGCGGTACCGCTGAAGCTCTTGGTCTGGCCGGGGCGCAAGTAGGCGATTTGGCCCTCATGGAGCTCGAGCTTTTGCAGCTCGGCCCGGGTCAGTTGTGCCCAGACCTCGGTCCCATCTCCGAGCGCGAACTCAACCCGGATCTCAAAGCCGAGGGCGACGATCCGCTGGACCAGCGCCTGCTCGGTGCGCTCGTCGGGATCGAGCACCACCTCCATGTCGTGGGGGCGGACGAAGTGCTCGCCGAGTCGGTTGACCTCGCCGACGAAGCTCATCACGAACTCATTGGCCGGCTGCTCATAGAGCTGATCCGCGGTTCCCGCCTGTTCGACCCGCCCCTCATTCATCACGACCAGCTGCTCGGCGACGTCCATCGCCTCCTCTTGGTCGTGGGTGACGAAAATCGTCGTCACGTGCATCTCCTCGTGCAGGCGGCGTAGCCAGGTGCGCAGGTCCTTGCGGACCTTGGCGTCAAGGGCTCCGAAGGGCTCATCGAGCAAGAGAACCTGCGGTTGGACCGCCAGCGCTCGCGCCAGTGCCATCCGCTGGCGCTGGCCACCGGAGAGTTGGGAGGGGTAGCGCTCGGCGAGGCCGTCGAGCTGGACGAGCTGCAAGAGCTCATGGACCCGAGCCTCGATCTCGGGCTTTCGCCACTTGCGGATCTTGAGTCCAAAGCCGACGTTGCCAAACACAGTCATGTGCTTGAAGGCCGCGTAGTGTTGGAAGACAAAGCCAACCTCGCGCTTTTGCGCCGGCTTCGTCGATACGTCCTCCTCATCGATCATGACGCGACCGCCATCGAGCGTCTCCAATCCCGCGATCGCTCTCAGTAGGGTCGACTTGCCGCTTCCGCTTGGGCCCAGCAGGGCGGTCAGCGAACCGTTTGGGACCTCGACCGAAACGTCATTTAGAGCCTGAAAGTCACCGAAGCGCTTGAAGGCTCCCTCGACTGTGATTCCCATCAGGCATCCTCCTTTCTGCGTAGTGCGTTCATTGCCAAGAGGGTAGAAAGAGCGAGGATCGCGAGCACGATCGTGGCTGCGTAGGCGCCGGTGGGGTTGTAGTTCTCAAACTGCTTAAAGACGAAAAGGGGAAGGGTTTCAGTCACGCCGGAAATCGAACCCGAGACGATCGTGACGGCACCGAACTCGCCGAGCACGCGGGCCGTGGTGAGCACCACCCCGTAGGCGACGCCCCAGCGGATCGCGGGCAGGGTGACCCGCCAAAACGTCTGCCAGGCGCTGGCGCCGAGGGTCGAGGCGGCCTCCTCCTGCTCGGAGCCGATCTCCTGGAGGACCGGCACCGTCTCCCGCACGACGAAGGGAACCGAGACGAAGATGCTTGCAAGGATCATTCCGGGGACGGAAAAGAGGATCTGAATCCCCACTTCGGAGAGTCCGGCGAACCAGCCGCCGGTGCCGTAGAGCAAAAACAGGGAGAGGCCGATGACGATCGGGGAAATCGCAAAGGGCAGGTTGATCACGGCGTCGAGCAAGAAGCTGAAGCGGGTTCGATGGCGGACCAAGAGCAGGGCACAGCCGACCCCAAAGATCGTGTTCAGCGGCACCGCGACCGCGACCATCAAGAGGGTGAGCTCGATCGCGTGCACGGCGTTTGAGCTGGTGATCGCTTCGATCGGCGCCGCGAACCCGTGTTCAAAGGTCTTATAGAAGATCAGCGCTACCGGGGCGACCAGCAGCACCGCGAGGTAACCGAGGGCCGCGCAGCGCAAGCTCCAGCGACTGCGCCGGGCGCCGGTCATCGCCCGTCTCCAGATCGGTTCTTAAATCGCTTGATCGCTCCCCCCAACAAAATTGGGCTTCCCCGGCCGCTGCCCCAGCGCTGCGCCAGGCTGACGCAGGCGAGCAAGAGCAGCGATACCGCCAGCAAGACCACCGAGACGGCGGCGGCGCCGGAGGTGTTGCCCGACTCAATCTGATTACGGATGAAGACCGAGGAGACTTCCGTCTTGAAGGCGATGTTGCCCGATATCAGCACCAAGGAGCCGTACTCCCCAAGTGCCCTGGCGAAGGCCAGGGCGACCCCCGCAGCGATCCCCGGCAGCAGGTTGGGAAAGATGATGCGGCGAAAAATGGTGAAACCGCTGGCGCCGAGTGAGGCCGCGGCTTCCTCCATCTCGCGGTCGAGCTCGAGTAGCAGAGGCTGTACAGCTCGGACCACGAACGGCAGGGTGACGAAGAGCAGGGCCAAGACGACGCCCGCGCGGGTTAGCGAGACGTTTACCCCGATTGGACTGTTGGTCCCATACAGCGTCACCAGGGTGAGGCCGGCGACGATCGTCGGCAGCGCGAACGGAAGGTCAATCAGTGCATTGATGACCCTCTTACCCGGAAATTCGTCGCGCACCAAGACCCAGGCGATCATGACCCCAAATACCCCATTGATCGCGACCACGATTAGTGAGGCCCCCACCGTCAGCTTCAGCGCCGCCACCGCCTGGGCGCCGCTCACCGCTTCCCAAAAGCTCGCTGGTCCGTGTGTAAATGCCTGAGAGACGACCGCCGCCAAGGGCAAGAGGACGATCAGGCTCAGGTAGAGCGCGACCAATCCCCGCCCGGCAAGAAGGCCACCACCGCCCAGCTTCGGGCGCGGCCGGGCACGTCCCCCGGGCAGGGAAATCCCCGGCCCGGGGGCGCTCAGGGCGCCGCTGTCGATATCAGCCGCCAGTCGATACCCCTAGTTCCTTCTCGATCTTTGCGATCGAGCCCGTGTTTTCTTCGAAAAACTGCTTGTTGACAGTTTCCCAACCGCCGAACTTGGCGATCGTGAACAGCCCCTTGGGGGTCGGGAACTGCTTTGGATTGACGAGGGCCGGATTGACCGGGCGATACCCGTTTTCGGCCCAGATCTTTTGTCCCGCTTCTGACCAGATGTATTCGAGGAACTTCTGCGCGGATGCCGGTGCCTTGGTCGTTACCGCAATCGGCGTTTCGATCTTGATCGTATCTTCGGGGATCACGTATTCGACCGCTTCGCCCGCTTTTTCGGCGGCGATTGCCTCGTTCTCATATGAGAGCAGGACATCGCCCTGGCCCTGGGTGAAGGCGGTCATCGCTTCCCGTCCACTGCCGGGTTGCGCCTTGGTCTTGGAGAGGACGGTCTTGACCGCCGCCAGCGCCTGCGTCGGGCTCTTGCCCTGCTCGATCTGGGATCCGTAAACCGCCATGATGTTCCAGCGGGCAGAGCCCGAGCTGAACGGGTTGGGGGTGATGATGCTGACGTTCTTAGTCAGCAGGTCGTTGAATGAGGTGATGTGATCTGGATTGCCTTTGCGGACGGTGAGAACGACGACTGAGTCCGCGGCGATCCCGTTGTATTTCTGCTTGTCCCATTCTTTGGAGACAAGTCCGGCTTCGACCAGACGAGTCATGTCGCCGGCCTGAGAGAAGTGGACGATCGAGGCCGGTTGGCCGGCGGCCACCGCTCGGCTCTGATCACCAGAGGCGCCGAAGGAGTTGCTGAAGGTGACGCCAGAGCCGGCAGAGGTCTTGGTGAACCCGGGCTCGAGGCCTTCTTCATAAACCGTCTGCGGGGTCGAGTAGCCGACCACGTCGATCTTGCCGCCGCTCGAGGAACTCGAGCTGCTACCGCAACCTGCCACAACGATGGCGATTGCCAACGCAAACACGCCGGCGATCAGGCCGGCGTTAACGCTGCGCCGCCGGGTTACCTTGCGAGCGTTCCGCATAGAAGGAATCCTTCCTATGTCGACTAACTTGGTTGTGAAGCGAAGGGCGTCACGCTAGCACAAAGTTGATCGACTAAGTTAGAAAACAAATTCAGAGCCGGACGTCCGCTTTTCGACTTCTGGATAGACTCGGGCCCGACCTGTAGGGCGATCGGAGGAACGCAAGATGGGCAAGGATGTGGTGCGAACTCCCGAGGATCAGCTTGTCGGGCTGCCGGACTTCCCGTATGAGTCGCGCTACGTCGACATTGACGGTCTGCGTATCGCCCATCTTGACGAGGGCGAGGGCAGGCCAGTGGTCTTCTTTCATGGGGAGCCGACTTGGTCGTTTCTATGGCGCAAGGTGATTGCGCCGGTGCGCGAGGCTGGCTACCGCTGCATCGCGCCCGATTTCGCTGGATTCGGCCGTTCCGATAAGCCAACCGAGATCGGTTGGTACACCTATGAGCGCCACGTCAATCTGATGGCGGAGCTGATTGAGCAGCTCGATATCCGCGATGCGACCGCGGTTGTTCACGACTGGGGGGGGCCGATCGGGTTGCGTCTTGCGGTTGAGCACTCCGATCGCTTCTCCCGTCTGGTGATCATGGAGACCGGCCCATTCACCGGGCACCAGCAGATGAGTAAGGCCTGGCTCAATTTTCGTGATTACGTCCGCGATAACCCTGACCTTGCGATTGGAGCGCTGGTCCGGGGGGGCTGCAAGGTCGATCCCGGCGATGAGGTGATCGCCGCCTATGAGGCTCCGTTTCCGACGCCTGAGTCAAAGGCTGGCGCGCGCGCCTTCCCGCTTATTTTGCCAACCGCGCCCGATGCACCGGGTGCGGCGGCTGGCAAACGCGTTGCCGAGGCGCTGCGGATTGATCAGAGGCCGACCCTGTTGATCTGGGCTGACTCCGACCCCATTCTTCCCTTCTCCGTCGGCGAGCGGGTCGCGGAGCGGCTCAACTTCGCTGCGCCAAAAAAAATCGAGAACGCGGGCCATTTCCTTCAAGAGGATGCAGGTGAGGAGATCGGTCGGGTCATCCTCGATTGGCTCGGATGAAGGGCGCGATCGCAGCCATTTCGCGGTGGGAGCGCTGGGCGAGGACCTCGACCCGATGCGGGGGGCCGTCCTCGCTGACCCAGGTCACGGTCCCCGGCCAATAGGGCCCGGGCGGGGTGCCCGGGTGATGAAAGGCTGAGGAAAAGACCCAGCTGCCCGTGTTATGGAGCCTTCCCCCGGGCAAAAGCCACGGCGCTTCGCCCACACGCGGTCCGCCGCGATGAGTGTGTCCCGTGATCACGTGCCCGGCACCTGGATCCAACCGCCGCACCAACTCAATTGCCCCGGCGAGACCGCTGCGAAAGATCCCCTCGGCGGAGATATCAGGCGCGAAATCAGCCCGCAAGAGTCGGTTGATGCCCCAAATCGATGCCCTCAGCCCCCCGCGGGCGGCGCCGGCCGCGATCCACCGCCCCAAACCGCGCTCGCCGCTTCCGCTCAGCAGCTCCCAGATGGTCTCGGAGGAGCGCCCCGACCGCAGGGCCACGACGGACGCCCGCGACTGGGCGAGGCCAAAGCTGAAGCCGTAGAGGGGACGCAGGGCGCGCTCGTAGTCCTCCGGTTTTGGCGCGCGGGGAAGCGGTCCTGAGGCGCGAAGGACAGCGGCTGCTGCGAGGCACTCGGCTCGCGGAAGGGAGAGGTGGCAGTCCATGTAGTGACCGTGGGTTGCATAGACGTCATCGCGCAGCCAGATTCCTGGATAGGCGAACTCAAGCGCGGCGCCCCCCAGCCACTTTTGCAACAGCGCGGCGGGTTCGGATGAAGCCTGGTAGCGGTGCTCCAGTCCAAGTGCGGGTTGGCCCGCGAGTGAGAGCTGATCAAGCAAAGGTTCGGCAAAGCGGTGATCATGGTTGCCGGGAACGATGATCACCCGCCGGGTGCCGAGCGCGGAGCCGAGCTCCTCAAAGAAGGGTTGTGCCGCAGCGAGGGCGATGCCGAGTGGACGCTCGCGCAGCTCGACGACGTCGCCAAGCAATACAAGCCGATCGGCGCTTGAAATTTGCTCAAACAGCGCCTGTCTGATCTCGGCGCTGCGCAGGACGTCAGCGCCAAAGGCGCCGCCGAGGTGAAGATCGGAGATGATCGCTGTGCGCACCGAGCCAACCTAGCCGCTGGGCAAACCGCGTCAGCCGCCACATCCTGGCTGCCCAGCCAGTCTTAGCTAAACTTGGTAGACATGGATGGACTTAGCCAAGAGCGGATTGTGCCCGCCAACGGGATCGAGATTGCCTACCAGGAGATCGGCGATGCAAGCGCCGAGCCGCTATTGCTGATCATGGGACTGGGGACCCAGATGTTGGGCTGGGATGAGGAGTTTTGTGGGCTGCTCGCCAATCGGGGCTTTCGGGTCATTCGCTTCGACAACCGCGACATCGGGCGCTCGACCAAATTTGAGGTCGCTGGCGTGCCGCGGCCGGCCGATCTGTTGATCGGGCGCCGCTCCACTGCGCCCTATCTCTTGACCGACATGGCGGCTGACACGACCGCGCTGATGGACTACCTGGAGATCGATGAGGCGCACCTGGTGGGTGCGTCGATGGGCGGGATGATTGCCCAGACGGTTGCGATTGAGAACCCTGATCGGGTGCGGTCGTTGGTCTCGATGCTGTCGACGACCGGAAACCGCCTGGTTGGCAGGCCCGAGCTGAAGACCTTTGGAGTTTTGCTGGCTCACCCCCCACCAGGGCGCGAGAGTGCGATTGAGCAGGCGCTCAAGACGTTTCGCATCATCGGCTCCCCAGGGTATCCACTCGATGAGCAGCGCCTTCGCGAGATCGTAGGCGGCTCCTTCGATCGCGGCCACAGCCGGGCCGGGGTGCTGCGCCAGCTGCACGCGATAACGGCTTCTGGGGATCGCACCAGCGAGCTCCGCAAATTGCGCCTGCCGGCAACCGTACTCCACGGGGAAAGGGACCGGCTTATCAATTCGTCGGGGGCTCGCGCCACCGCCAAGGCCATCCCCGGCGCGCGGCTGCGGATCTTTGAGGGGATGGGACACGATCTGCCGCGTGCGCTCTGGGGTGAGTTCATCGAGGAGATCGCCGCCGCCGCCAATCGGGCAGGCGTGGTTGAGAAGCAACTGGTCTGAGTCCCAGTCCTAGGGCCCGCAGCTTGCCCCTGCTGAGCCAATCGGTCGCGGGTGTGTTGGACATCACGTCCGGGTCGCATTCGAGGTGGCTAAAAGAGGGTGCCAGACATGATCTGGGGATCTCCTCCTCGGCCCTGATTCACCCAGCGGGGCCGACCACGCGACTCCGGCTCAGCTTGTGACTTTCGCCAGGAGTTCGGCTATTTAAGGTGCGTGAATGTTGGCGGCAAGGGCAATCATCGGGTTCGCGGTCGCGGTCGCCTTTTGTGGGGCCGGCTGTGGCGCTAGCGCTCCGCGGAGTAGCGATGCGGCTTCGGGCACGCCGGGTGGGCGTTCGGGTCAGGCTTCCCAGTCGCGTTCTACGAACAGAGATCTCAGGGGGTCGCACGGAAGAGGGATAAAACCGACTGAATCCGGCGGCGACGCTGCGAGCGTTGTGCGCGGGGTCTCGCTCTGGTTGCCCTATTGGGATATGCCGGCAGCTTTAGAGTCGACCATCGCCAACGCGGATCTTGTCGGTACCGCGAGCCCTTTTTGGTATTCGATTTCAGGCGATTCGAGCATCGGGAACGATCCCGGTGCTGGTCAGGCTTCGATCATCGATCGATTGCACAGGCATCGAATTCGGATCGTTCCGACGGTCACCGAGAGCGAGGGGCTTGCTGCATTCGATCGAATGCTCACCAGTCCTTCACGCCGCGCCGCGATGGTGCACGCTCTCCTCAAGATTGCGACTAGTCACGAATACAGCGGACTCGATCTGGACTTCGAGGACTTCGCATTTGATCGGTCCCACGACGTCGGCTTGGCAGATGAGGCGGGGGCGCGCTACCCCCCGTTCGTCGCGCAAGTCTGTGCAGGCCTTCATCGGAGGGCTCGTAGCTGCACCGTGACGATTATGCCTCGGACGACCGACAAACACGTTTATTGGCGCAAGCTATTTGCAACCTGGGTCTATAACTACGGCGCACTCTCAAAGGCTGCCGACCGAGTTCGTGTTATGGCCTATGACGATCATGCGCCGGGCAGCTCACCTGGCCCGATCGCCCCCTATGGGTGGGTGAAGCGGGTGATTACCTATGCCCGCTTGACGATGGCGGTCGCCAAGGTCGAGTTGGCCTTGCCGGCTTACGGCTATGACTGGTCCGGCGGCGGTGCAACCTCGATCACGTCTCGGACGGCGCCGAAGCTGGCCCTCGAAAACGGCGTTTCGCCGAGCTGGAACCGGAGGCAGGCTGAGTCCAATTTCCACTACCTGGTGGGCGGGAGCCAACACACTGTTTGGTATGAGGGCGCCGCCGCGGCAATCCTTCGAGCACGGCTCGCAAAGGCCGCCGGTTTTGCAGGCATCGATTTCTGGGCAGCCGGCGGGGAAGATCCCGCCGTCTGGCCAAAGTTGCGGGCACTCTATGCCGGCTGACGGCTTGATGGGGGATTCGATGTTTGGCGCGGGCGTGGATTTGCTGGACAATCGGGCGCCCGGTGCGCATGCGCTGATGCGCTCAATCTGGCGGGAGGTGCGCTCTCAGAAGGTCACGCGCCGCTGACTGTCACCTAATGCATCACCACTGGTGGTAGACACCGCCGTCTGCGGTTCCTAGTAGAAGTGCAGGCGCACGTAAGTAGCCTCCCGAAGGCAGACCTGGCCACCTTGCGCAGGCTCGCTGGTTCTCGTTAGGTGGCGATCTCCGCGCGACCCATCGCGCGCGAGTTTCTACGCCGTTTCGGGTTGTTGAGGGGCGCGAACCTCGAGCGTGCTCTGGGTAGTGCCACCCTCGCTGGTGATCAGAGAAACGGATGCGATTTAGAATGTGGTCAAAGCCGGTTTGACTCTTGACCCTTGCAGGAGACCAGTGATCGTTCTCTATGACGCAGATTGTGGTTTTTGCCGCTGGGCGATGGCTTGGGCGATGAGGCGCGATCGTCGGCAGGTGCTCGCTCCGGTGCCGATTCAGTCCCCCCTTGGCTTCGAGCTACTAGTGGATGTCGACCCAGCCAACCGTCTTCGTTTCGCTCACGTCGTCCGCGAGGACGGTGAGCGCCATTCTGGAGGTGCCGCGGCCGCTGACGTGCTTGGCGCGTTGCCATTGACACGGGTGCTCGGTCAACTAGCCCACAAGATGCCCAGGATCACCGCATCGCTTTATGGTGTGGTCGCGGTTCGACGCAAGAGCTTCGGGCGTCTCGTTGGTCGTGGGGCACGGCGGCGCGCCGATGACCTACTCAAGGCCCAGACCGTCACCACCGCAGCGGAGCTGGAAGCTCGGTCGCGATCACAGGCCTAATGAGCCGTGGATGCGGTTGAGGAGCTGCCCCCTCGCTTCTGCGCCGTGCGCGCGTTCCAGGTCCGTTCGGTCTGTCGCATTAGTGCCGGGTAAACAATCAGAAGCCGAAACGGCTTAATCATGGCCATGTATGCCTGTCCAAATCGACCGCGTGGTTTAACGTATACGGCCATCTGTCCCTGGTAGCGCCCATCGCCCTGATCGACCCAAGCCAGGTGCATCACGCCGTGTACGGTTTGGTTTGATATCTCCGCGGCAAACTCAACGTTGGTGCGATAAAGGGGCGCGAAGGGGAGGGAGTCGAATTGCAGATCCGCTGCCGTGTTCCGCAGATCCTCTGGCAGGCGGCTGTTGAGTGATGTTTCCTCTCTACCAGGAATCGACAAGTTGCCCGCGGCATCCTCCGGCGCCGAAATCCTGCCGAGGCCAAACCAACTGCCAAGGCGATCGCGGATACCCCAGAGGACGCGAGTTGGGAGGGATTCCGCGCTGGCTGGGTCGGAGGCGACCAATAGCTCGAGCAACGATTGGAAGTCTTCCGCGCCACCGTGAACGGGAAGAGCCCAGACATCCTCCAAAGTGAAGTCAGGCACGATTTCACGGATACGCCAGGGGTGAGATTCGTGGGCTGAATTCGGGAGTCTCATGATCGTCTGTGGTTGTGTCGGCGGCGCCCCAGGCCGATTGCGGGGATGTCGGTCATCGGGTAGCTCGGGACCGCAGTCGCCTCGGAATCCGTCGGTCGCTCTCGCTTGCACCAAACGCGATCACGATTGCTCTCGCAGTCAGCCTCGCTCCATGGAGCGAGCCGTGCTTGGTCGCCTCGCGGACCGATAGGTTGCGGCTCTCCCTGGTGTATGACCCATCGACATCTGGTATGTCCTCTGGGACCGTCAGGAATACCCGGTGGTGAAGGCAGCGTTGCGGGTCCACTCCGACGGGTGACGGAGCCCTCGAGCAATTGGTGCATGAAACCCCAGGCAGACGCCCGTGTCGTCGCGTTGTCGGGGCGCTGTCGCAGGCCTGCAACTTGGCGATCAGATCCTCGACTAGCCGCTGGCGGGCGTCAGGTATCCCGGCAGGCAGGGTGAGGTCAAGCGTCGGCATCGGCGGCCTCCTTGGGGGCGGTTGCTCGGAGCTCGCAGGGATCCTGCGTTGGAAGAGCATACATCCGTACATGCATGTATGCAACTGTGTCGCCGGCGGACGGGCTCCGTACCAACGGCCGCCAAAAAAAGCGCACCAAGATGCAGATGATCCGGTGGGCGACCCTAGGCTAGGCACTCCGACTTGCCTCCTACATCGCAAAAGGACGCTGCTATCTCGCGCTCCCAACAAAAAAGCGTCGAAATGCGGCTGAGAGGAGTCGAACCTCCACGGAGTTTCCTCCACACGGACCTGAACCGTGCGCGTCTACCAGTTCCGCCACAGCCGCGGGAGTGGGCAATTTACCGGTTGTCAGGCCGAAGCTACTTGACCTCTCATGCTCGCTAGACTCGCGTTTTCGCGCCGCTATCGTCTAGGGGACTAGGACGCCGGATTCTCAGTCCGGAAACCGGGGTTCGAATCCCCGTAGCGGTATTCACACAAAAGTCCCGCAAATATGGGACTTTTTGTTTCTCTAAGCCGCCGTAATTCTCCACTGTGTCCCGGGATATGTCCCGAGATCATGCTAAAAACCTGGGACACGGCTTTCGACTCCGCGAACCAATGAGCCTCCTCCGAGGACAAAGCAAGAAGGGACGATGGAACGACAAACGAGAAAAGCGGTCAGCGGCCACGTCTTCAAGATCGAGCGGAAGCGTGGCGCTCAGTGGTACGCGAAGTACCGACTGCCGGAGGGGCGCCAGGTGCAGCGGCGGATCGGACCCCACTGGTCTGATCGCAAGTGCGAGCCGCCCATTGGCTATTTCACAAAAGCGACCGCGCGGATATGGCTCGATGAGACCCTGGCCAAGGCTCGAAGAGGTGAGTTGCCGGGGATGGTGCGAACCGGCGCGACCTTCCCCGTCGCCTGCGACGACTGGCTCGGCTACAAGCGCGACCGAAAGATCAAGCTATCGACGCAAATCGACTACGGGCACATGGTCGACCGTATGAAGAAAGTCTTTGGCGAGCGCTTCGGTGAAAGGGTGCGGCTGGAGGACGTGACAGCCCAAATGGTCGAGGATTTCCGCGACGTCCTAGTCTCGGAAGGACTCTCGGATCGGACCGTCAACAAGTACCTGACGGTCCTGCACGGCGTCTTTGGCTGGGCGCAGCGCCGTTACCGGCTCAGGTCCAATCCGGTTGCAAACGTCGAGCGGCGGCCACGAACCCAGCGCGGCAACATCGATGTTTTCTCCCGCGAGGAGGTACTGGCCCTTGTTCGCGCCGCTGCATCGCGGCAGGATGGCACCGTGTACCTCACGGCAGCTTTCACGGGCTTGCGGCTCGGCGAGTTGCTGGCGCTGCGCTGGCGCAATGTGGATTTCGCCAACAGCGCGGTGCACGTTCGGCAGAGCTTCACAAACGGCCGAGTAGACACTCTAAAGAGCGGTCAGGAGCGCACCGTGCCGATGGCTGATGAGGTCGCCCAGGCTCTCGCCAAATTGGGACGGCGCGACAAGTTTCGAAGCGATGTCGACCTAGTCTTCTGCGGGGTCAACGGCGGCCATCTCGCCGGCCATAGACTCCGCCACCGCTACAAGGCCGCGCTGAAAAAGGCGGAGCTGCGCGAGCTGCGTTTCCACGACCTACGCCACACCTTCGGCTCCCATGCTATCCGTACAGCTGATTCGCGCGAAGTCATGGAGTGGATGGGTCATCAGGACTTGGCAACGACGCAGCGGTATCTTCAGTTCAAGCCGAGGCAGGACGCGGCCCGGCGGATTTCGGCGGCCTTCCAAGCAGCTGCCGCTCCCCACTCGGTCGGCGCCAATAGCTAGTCATAAACGGCGCGACGATCACCGGGCGACGGCGCGGACTGGAATTGCCAACCGGGCTCTATTGAAAGGAAAATGGAGGGACTGCAGGTTAAATGAACCAACGTGGGATTTCGCCCTCTCCGCCCTGATCGACCTGCTCGAAGCGGTCCCAGTGAGTCTCTCGACTTTCTTGCAATTCTGACTAAGGAAGTGCTACTCAGCGACCGCTTCCCTGACGAAGCAACCGTGGCAGCCCGCACGGTCAATAAAAAACACCTTCGCTACGCATCCGGGACGCCCTAAATGTGAAGCGGCTTACGAGCACGAATAATCGCCGAGCCGGCTTTCTCATGGACCCTGTGGGTCTCGGTGACCTCCACGTCTATCAGGCCGGCAGCCATAAGAGCGTTCTCGAACTCCCCGCGCGTCAACGCTCCGGCGATGCAGCCGGTCCACTCGGCCATATCGGCGCGAGTGGCGGCGTCCATGTCCTCGTCGGCGATCACGTCGGAAACGGCGAAACGACCGCCGGGCTTCAGCACCCTCGCCGCTTCGGCCAAAACCTTCGGCTTGTCACCCGAGAGGTTGATCACGCTGTTGGAAATCACCACGTCGACCGTCTCGGCGGGAAGCGGAATCGACTCGATCCCTCCTCGAAGCCACTCGACGTTCTCGACGCCCGCCTTGCGTTGGTTCTCACGCGCCAAGTTGAGCATCTCATCGGTCATGTCGAGTCCGTAGGCCTTGCCTGTGGGTCCGACCCGCTTCGCGGAGAGCAGTACATCGATACCGCCGCCCGAGCCGAGGTCAAGGACCGACTCTCCGGCGCGCAGCTCGGCCACGGCGGTGGGATTGCCGCAGCCAAGGGAGGCCATCGTCGCAGTGTCTGGAAGTTCTCCCTGGGCGGCCTCGTCATAGAGGGAGGCCCCGAACACTTTCGCTTCCTCATCGCTGAGGACTGTGCTGGACCCACAACATGAGGCACCCGGGTCCGTTCTGGCGTCGACGCTCTGAGCAGCGGCGGCATAGCGGATGCGGACCGCCTCGCGGATCTCCTGTCCATCAGCCTCACCGGCCGAACACCCGCAGGTCGAAGACTCCTGCGCGCAGCAGCCCGCCTTGGCTGAGGGCTCGCAGCAATCCGCCTGTCGCTCTGGCGCGCAGCACTCCGACGTGAAGAGAGAGGGATCTGCCTTCGTATCGGTCAGCTCAGCCATGCGGAGAACTCCTTTAGGGCATCAGGGATGACGTAGTAATAGGCCCAGAGGCCCTGGCGCTCAGAGGCAACGATGCCGGCATCTCGCAGCACCTTGAGGTGATGAGAGACGGTCGGCTGGGAAAGGTCGAAGAGTGGCACCAGCTCGCAGACGCAGACCTTGCCGGCGTGCTTTTGCAGCACGTCGACCAGCTGCAGGCGGATCGGATCGCCGAGCGCCTTGGCGATCGCCGCCATCCGCTGCGCTTCCTCTCGCTGTACGTCGGGGTAGACGACCGGCTCACAGCACGGCTCACCGGCGGGACGCTTGGTCTTGGGAGTTAGCTCCAGATTGACGGACATCAATTTACTTATATCTATTGAAATTACGTTTGTCAATGTTTAGGATCGCCGCATCAGATGAGCAAAGTCGTCGTAATCACCGATATCCACGGCAACCTGCCTGCGCTTCAGGCGGCGCTGAGTCGCGTCGAGGAGATCGCCCCCGATGCCCTTTACTGTGGGGGCGATCTAGTCGGCTATGGCCCCTGGCCCAACGAGGTCTGCCGCACAATCGAGGATCGCTCGATCCCAACGATCTACGGCAACTACGACTACGCGATCGGCCGCGACGAAGAGGACTGCGGCTGCGCCTACGTCACCCAGCACGACCGCGACCTCGGCCAGCTCTCGGTCGATTGGACCCTTGAGCACACCGATCAGCGCTCCAAGGACTTCATGCGCGAGCTGCCCTTTGACCTCCGCTTCGAGCTGGGCGGCCAGCGGGTCTGCCTCGTCCATGGCTCGCCACGCAAGGTCAACGAGTACCTCTTCGAGGACAAGCCTGCACACACGTTTGAGCGAATCGCGGCCGGAGCCGACTGCGACGTGCTTGTCTTCGGTCACACCCACAAACCTTGGATCGCCACCTTCGGTGGTGTCCTGTTCGTCAACTGTGGCTCAGTTGGAAAGCCCAAGGACGGCGATCCGCGCGGAGCCTTCGCAGTACTTGACGACTCCGATGGGCGCGTCTCGGCGCGGGTCGAGCGCTTTGGCTATGACGCCGACTTCGTCTCCCGCGAACTGATCTCGGCCGGGCTTCCGGCGGAGTTCGGGGAAAAGATCCTGAGCGGAAAGTGAGCGGGAAAAAAGAGATGAAATACGTGCTCTTTGTCTGCACCCAAAACGCGGGGCGCTCCCAGATGGCCCAGGCGTTCTTTGAGCGCTACGCCCCGTCCGATCTGCATGCTGAGTCGGCGGGCCTGGAACCCGCCGATCACATTCATCCAGTCGTGGTCGAGGCGATGAAGGAGGTCCAGATCGACCTATCAGATCGGCGGCCGAAGAAATTGAGCGTTGAGATGCAGCTGCACGCCGACCTGGCGGTGACCATGGGCTGCGGGGGTCGCTGCCCATACGTCCCAACCGCGGTCGAGGACTGGGAGATCGACGACCCAGCCGGTAAATCAATCGAGGAGGTACGGGTGATTCGCGATGAGATCGCGAGGCAGGTCGAGGACCTCGTCCTAGAGCGGGTCGAACAGATTCGCGCCGACGGTACCGCGCATTCAGTTCGTCTCGCGGGCCTACTTCCGACATTGATACGGGAATTCGACGGATCTCGCAGTCCGGAGGAGATCCGCGCTTGCGCCGATGTGGTCCTCACCCAATATGACGAGGTTCCGATTCGAAGCCATGTCATGGCACTCGCGCAGCGACGTACCCGCGAATGCCTGCGCGCTGAGACTTGCTATGAGCTGGCGGAGGCCCAATGAATCAGGCCCCACTTTCGAGGCGCCTTTTTGCCGAGTTCCTGGGCTCTGCCTTCCTCGCAGCGACGGTGATCGGCTCGGGGATCGCCGCGGCGCAGCTCTCGCCCGGCGACGTCGGGCTGCAGCTTTTTGAGAATGCCGCAGCGACGGCGGCCGGCCTCTTCACCTTCATCCTGATGTTTGGGCCGGTTTCCGGTGCTCACTTCAACCCGGTTGTCTCGCTGGTAGACGCGAGCTTTGGTGGTCTGCGCTGGCGCCACGCCCTCGCCTACATTCCGGCTCAGGTGAGCGGATGCATTGCAGGGGCGATCACCGCCAATGCGATGTTCGCGCTCTCGGCGATCAGCATTTCGACCAAGCATCGTGCAACGCCAGCGCATTTTCTGGCGGAGGTGATCGCAACGCTGGGCCTGATGCTGGTGATCTTCTCCCTGGCGCGGACCCGGCGGGGCTCGCTGGCAGCGGCGGCGGTCGGCGCCTATATCGGCGCTGCCTACTTCTTCACCAGCTCGGCCAGCTTTGCTAATCCAGCGATTGCCATCGGGAGGATGTTCTCCAATACCTTTGCCGGCATCGCTCCCTCCTCAGTTCCGCCCTATATCGTCGCGGAGTTGCTCGGGGGGGCGGTGGCGATCGGCGTCATTCGCGCCCTCTATCCCGACATCACGCCAGAAGAGGCATCCGAGATCATGCTGCCGCACGAAGAGGACGGCGCTGGGCGGGCGCCGTTGGTAAGCGCGAAGGACGCGAGGTGACGCTAAACGTCGAGCTGCCCGGCGCCTCCTCTTCCCCGTTCATACCGAAACCCATGCGCCTGTTGGAACAACGGCGCCGGAAGGAGAAGTTTTGAAACGACGTCTTTCCCCTATTAGCCGTGTCAAGCAGGTAGCCGTAGCCGTTGGGGTCACTTCCTTGTTGGCGGTGACAGTCAACCCCGCGCTGGCAAGCAGCTTCGGCAGCGTCAAAACATCGTCGAGGGTCACGACCATTTACATCAAAGGATCAAGCACGAATTCACTCCGTTTCGTGGGGCCAAAGACGATCAAGGAAGGCGGGGAACTGCGGATCGTCAATCAGACCAACCCTCACCAAGTGGGCCCGCAGACATTCTCTTTGGTCGAAGCGTCCGAACTGCCGAAGACCTTGAATGAGCGCAGCAGCTGCCACATCTGCAAGGCGATTAAGGGCTGGCAGGGGATTGGAGGAAGTGGATCAGCGAAGGTCAACCCGGTGGAAGCAGGGGCAGAAGGATGGAGCACTATGGGAACCAGCAGCAAAAAAGGTGACTCCTGGTTCACTGGCACCAAGCCAAACGGCTCATTCCAGCAGTCGGTTGACGCAGAGGCATCGGCCGGCCCCTTCCTTCTGACATTCATGAGCGCGTTCGATCCTGCGCTGCAGGGACAGATCACGGTCATACCTGTGGAATAGCAACACGGCTAAAACAGCCGGGCTGGTTTCCCCCCTGGGGCGCAGTGCAGTGGCTACTCGGCGTCCCAGGCGTGGGTTGAGGCCACGCAGATTGCCCTAGGATCAGAGGGGGCGCAGAGGATTTCAGCATCCTGCTCAGCGCCCCGGCGCAAGGCTCCTGCCAGGGCCAGCGGGCGGGCGGATGGAGGATCAAGCTACTGGGAACCAAGCTGACATCGTCCTCGCCCGAGGAGTGTCCTTCGAGATCAGGTCTTGATGGCACCTCCGCCCCTGTTACCCTCACTCGACTTTCTTGCAATCCTGACTAAGGAAGTTAGGAATCACCTGCCGCGTTGAAGGTGGGAGGCTCTTCGATGGACCCGGCAATCGTCATCTTCGGACTTGGCATTGGCGTACTCGTCGGAATGACCGGCGTCGGCGGGGGATCGCTGATGACCCCGTTACTGATCTTGATCTTCAACGTCGCGCCGGTCACCGCGATCGGCACTGACATCTTCTACTCGGCGATCACCAAGTCCGTGGGTAGCTGGCGCCACCTGAAGATGAAGACGGTCAATATGGGGCTTGTCTTTTGGATGGCCCTCGGCAGCGTTCCGGCCGGGATTCTCGGCGTCTTTTTGATCGGCGTTCTGCAGTCAAACGTGGGAGAAAACCAGCTCGATTCAATCGTCTACGCCCTACTGGGTGGCACCCTGCTGACAGTTGGCGTCATCACTCTGGCGCGCTCGCTGATCCTCCGCGGCCTGATCCAAGAGCGAGACGATTTCGACATAGCTCGCCGCCACAAAGTTGCGGCAATCGTAATTGGGGCCACCACGGGTTTTGTGATCGGAATCACCTCGGCTGGCTCGGGCACGGTGATTGCGATCCTTCTGATTGCGCTGTTTCGGCTCACCCCTCGGCGGGTTGTCGGCACCGACATCGTTCATGCCGCGATCCTGCTCTGGGCGGCCGGAATCGCGCACTGGATCGGCGGTGACGTCGACTTCAAGCTTGCCGGGAACATCCTGCTTGGCTCGGTTCCCGGTGTGGTGATCGGCTCAGCCCTCTCGGCCCGAGCGCCGCAGGGGTTCCTTCGCACCGCGCTTGGATTGGTTCTGATCGCTTCGGGCATCCTCACGATCCAAAAAGGCGACACCACGTTGTGGCCGATCGCGGCAGGCGTAACGGCGGTTGGCCTGACCTTGATCCTTCTCGCCCCCCGCTGGTATGCACACCGCCAGCGGACACGAAACGAGACGCCCCCATCCAAGCTTGCAACCAGCTGAGCTCAGAATCCGAGATCACGAGGTCTCGCTCGACTGATTAACTCGGAACGTGCGTGTCTCGGCCAGAACCGACTATGCCCTCCGCGCCGCCGCGGAGTTGGCGGCGGCAGAAGACGGGCCGCTCAAGGGTGAGCAAATTGCAGCGGCCCAAGAAATTCCCCTGCCCTTTCTCGAGCACATCCTCGGTGGGCTCAAGCACGCCGGGATCGTTGGTGCCAGACGAGGCCGCCACGGCGGCTATTGGCTGACCCGACCCCCAGATCAGATCACGGTCGCCGACGTGATTCGTGCGGTTGAGGGACCGATCGCCAACGTCCAATCTGAGCCGCCGGAGTCGATCAGCTACCGCGGCAGTGCCCACCACCTCCAGGAGGTCTGGATTGCCGTCCGTGCCAACCTGCGCTCGGTACTTGAGTCGGTGACCCTTGCTGACCTGGTGTCTGGGAAGCTTCCGGTGGGTGTAAAGAAGCTTTCCTCCAATCCAGACTCCTGGACACCGCACAGCGCCCCCTTGAAGGAGACTGGGGGCGCCCCAGTAGGAGCGGCTAGCCCAACTCAGATCCGCTTGAACCGCTGCCTTCCCACGACTGCCTGAGCGGCGGCGGCTGCAGCGCGACGCCATTCACAATCTAGCTACATGCCCGACCTAGAGCTGCTTGATGATCACGATCAAGGTGGCGAGCCCGAGCAGTATCAGAGCGGCCGATGCCACGCTGATACTGAACCTGCCAGGGGGCTCGGAGCTGCGAGCGCTCCGTCGCGACTGCAATAGGAAGGCCAGTCCAAGAGCCGCAAAGCCGACGGCGAGGTACACGGACCAAGCCGAGCCGGTAATCCAAGCGATCCCAGCAACCGCAGCGGCGATCAACGCGGATTTGCCGGTTCTAGTCGATTCCTCGGCCGAGATAGAGCGTCCACGCTCGCGATTTTGGGAGGTCACCTCGCTCACCCCAAGGTATTCAAGCGCAAAGGCACGAACTCGGTGACCTATTTGCTTTTGGCTTTGTTTGGTGTCGTAGTCGGCACTTTCGGCACCCTGGTGGGTGCCGGCGGGGGCTTCATCCTCACCCCGGTCCTGCTGATCCTCTACCCGCAGCTCTCCGCGGCCACGATCACCTCGATCAGTCTCCTTGTGGTCTTCTTCAACGCGCTCTCAGGGACTATCGCCTACGGTCGCCTTGGTCGGATCGACTACCGCTCTGGCGCCCGCTTTGCGGCCGCCGCGATGCCCGGTGCGGTGCTCGGTGCGCTCGCCGTACGCTTTGTGCCAATCCGTGTCTTTGATCTGATCATGGCTCTGGTGCTCGGGGGTGCTGCGGTGGTAGTAATCCGGCTCCAACCACATGCCGAGCGAGAGGATCCGCAGGGCAACACCGAGCCGCGAGAGATCATCGACCGGGTCGGAGTCACCTATCGATACCGCGTAGCGGTGCGCCGCGGCATGATCTACAGCGTCTTCGTCGGCTTCCTCTCCAGTTTTCTCGGTATCGGAGGTGGCGTGATGCATGTGCCGCTCATGGTCGGTGCGTTGGGCTTCCCCACCCACATTGCAACGGCGACCTCCCATTTTGTGCTGGTCTTCATATCTGGGGCTGGGAGCGCCACCCATTTGATCGGCGGCGTCTTATACGTCGGCAATGGCTTGCGCAGGGCGATTGCGATCTCCATCGGTGTCCTTCCCGGGGCGCAGCTCGGGGCGAGGCTCTCCCAGCGCCTCGCCGGACCATCGATCAGGCGGATCCTCGGGGTGGCGCTGATTGCTCTTGCAATCCGATTGGTCTTCTCCGTCATTGCCTGATTGGGGGGACCGGGGCGCGTTGCGCCGAGCGGGCCGAAGTGGCCATTGGTCATGGACAATTGCGGTGTGCTTGGATCAATCCCCAGCCCATCCTCCAGCGGCTTTCAGCTCTGACCTTTAAGTGCATCGAGGACATTCTCTCGTGCTTCCTCTCGCGTGCGGCCTTGGCTAACCGCGCCAGGAATCTCCAACACGCGCGCGACGATCCATCCATTCTCGTCAGGGCTCTCGAAGGAGATTGTGAAGTCGACGGATGCAGCCATGGGAAAACGGTAGCGCGTGTGGCGGCGAGACGCTGGAACTAGGAACCGTGTCCCGAAATGTGTCCCCAGTTCCACCAAACCGGCTCCGACGGTACGAAGCTTCCCTGCTTCAAGGTCTACCTGCCGTCACCCAATGGCAAGGTCGGCATGGTCTTCCGTTTCGTTCGCGACGGCGAGGGCCTTGCGCTTCGCTCCTCGCATTCGGCGTCCGCCACCACCCTCGACTCGAACGCGCCGAGCGTCTACGTCATCGCCGATCGGCGCCTTCACGACCAGCTTTCTCTAAGGATCCAATCGATTCGATCGCGCAGGTTGCTCGGCAGCGGATGGTCGATCGGCAACCTCGGCGAAACCAGATTGCCTCGGCTGACTACTTGCCGGTCAGGCCGCGAGCTCCTCGTCGATCGAAAGCTCGGCGCGCAACCACTCCACGTCAACGCCAGGCTCACCGCGGCGCCGGGACCGATCGGCTTGGTTCTCGATCCCCCGGACGAGCCGCAGCACATCGTCGCGCCGCTCTCCCCTGGCGGCCTCGCGGGGAGTTTCGCCGCCGAGCGCGGGAAGGGGCTCGTCCAGCCACCTGCGTATGTGGTCGGTCATGAACCCCGACAGCAGGCGCCGCTCCTGGGCCGATCTCGCTATGAATGCAAGCTCCCGAGTGTCACTTGGCTCCGACTCGCGTTGCGCTTCCAAGCGCTCCTCGATTGGCCTGATGTCGCGCTCTACCAACTCAGCGATATCGCCGAAGTCGGTGGCGACGGCCTTGATCGCTTGTTCAAGCCTCTCCTCGGACATCGCTTCGACGTGTAGCTCTTCGCTTTTGAGGCGCACCGTGGCGATTGAGACGCTGTCACGGTCGCCGACGTACCCCGTCTCGATCACGAGGGCCCCCTCAGGCAGGGGTGGCCGGCGCTCAGGTAGGAGCTGGCCCCGGGGTACCGTGATCTCTATCTCGAGCGGATCGTCAGGTCCAAGTTCGCCGAAGGCGCAAATTCGGTCGCGCGCCAGCGCAGGTTTGTGTACGCGCCAGATGACCTGGCAGTGCGCCATCGGATCCCCCTCCGGAGTAAAGAAGCTGGGCTCCACGTCCCAGCTCGACGGTCTGAAGCGCATCAACTCGAGCGCTCCGACGCGAAGGGCGGCCGAGAGATCCGCGCGCTCTTCGGGGTCCTCACCGTCGGCTCCCGCGAGGCGTCGAAGCTCGGCGATCAGATCCGGCTCGTCGTCAGGTTTGAAGAAACGCACCGGTCCCCACAGGCTTTGCGGCTCACCGGCCATCACGCGTCCGAGCAGGATATCCCAGCGAATCGCTTCCCGAGAGACGTTGGCGCTTCGCACTTGGGCGCGGGTGCCGCGGACGATGTCCTCCAGCTCGATCCAGCAGCCAGGCTCTACCGCCAACACGCGATGCAGGCCGAGCCTTGCTGTGGCAATCCGCGCGGCCGCCTGCCGCTCGGCGGCCGGGAGGTCATCTCGGGCCGCGTAGCGCTCGGCAGGAGTGCCGCCGCCGGGCAGCTCGCGGTCGTTGTAGAACCAGATGGAGAAGATCTGAACGCCGTCACCGTCCATCGTGCGATCGGGGCCGACGAACACCTCGAGTGCGGCACCGATCTCATTGCCGGCAACCTTGGCGCACCAGTCTTGGATACGCTGACCGACCGCGTCGTCGAAACGCGCTTCGTGTGCGGCGCGCTTCTCCTCCGCCAGGCAGCACCGCTTGTACTTGCGGCCGCTGCCGCAGGGACAGGGGCTGTTTCTTGCAACCACTATGAATGTCCACGGTAGCGTCGGAGGCGGATGGTCGCGTGCTTCGCGAAAAAGCGTGTCCCAAGATATGTCCCCGACTCCACTGAACTCAACTGAACACGGTCGCACTCCTCGGACTCAGCAGGGACAAATCGTCCCTAAATGGCTTCCTAGAGCCAATCCTCAGTCCGGAAACCGGGGTTCGAATCCCCGTAGCCGTACTCAAGACATAGAGCCAAAAGCGGTCTCCGAAGGGGGCCGTCTTGCTCTGGGTGGCAACCAAAGTGGCAACCCGCCCCACGCCTGGTGGATTGGGCGCCTCTTGACGAGCGCAGGCGTGGCGGCGAGGACGAGACCTATACCCCGCTACTTGGTCGAGTACAAGGAGACGCCGAAGTGAAGGCGGAGGAGGTGATGAACGCCGGGTTCGAGCCCTGCTGGCAAGACGCTCCAAAAGAGGAAAAACTGGCCCGCGCCTGTCGAGATTATCTCTGTTCGAGGTGGCCCCTCATACTTCGTAGACGCTCATTGACGGGAGAGCCGCAGCAGCCAGAGAGCAAACACCGGGTCAACCTGGCCTGCTACCCGGAGCGCACCCATAACTGCCGCTCACCGAATCACGACGGGAGGCACTCAGCGAATCATGCCTGCGGTCTTCGCAACCTGGCCCGCTAGTGGAAAGCCTCCGCCCCGTCGTCTATCGCGGCCACCCTTGGGCCCGGAGTGACCGTGGCCAGCTCGGCGGCGAATTCGAAGCTCAGCCGTGAACGAAAATCTTCAGGAGGACCACGACCAGCGCAAAGACTGCAGCAGAAGAAACGGAGATGATCGACTGTAGCCGGGTCGCGCGTACTTTCCAACAGGCGAATCCGACCCCGAGCATGAGCTCGGATAGGGCGACAACCAGCGCACCCGTGATTGCCGCCTGGCCCGAAATCACTCGCAGCGCACCGAGCAGAAGGAGCACTGCGGGCAGAAGCTGGGCGCTGACCATCGGCCACTCCCAGGCGAGCTCATGCCGTACCCTCCTCGCGTCGGGTGGTTCCCCTTCGATCCAGGTGCCGATCACCCGCGCATATACGTGCGCGAAGTAGAAAACCAGGGCTGTCACACAGACGTAGATCTCCACGAGACCCGGCTGGCCGGGGTGATCAGCGCTGGCTGCTGCGATTATCGATGAGCCGAGGATCAGCCCGTAGATCGCCCCGGCGACGTTTTGCCGAACCTGGTGCGGAAGTAGACGAAAACGGGGCATGGAGAAGCTTCTGTTTCGGCAAGTGCGCCGCCTACCATGTCACAAATCCAGTCCACTCAAATTGGGGAGCAGATCACACAGCCGAGGATTTCGGGGCGCTTCGTTCGAGACCAACATCACCCGCTGAGGCGCCCCGTCGCAGCAGTTCGGAAAGGCGTAGCCTCTCCGCCTAGAAAACCGAGTGATCTCCACAAGGAGGGCCCAATGGCCGATAAGCCAGTTTTCCTGTATGCAGCCATATATGACCGGACCGAGGACGCGGAGGCTGATTACGAGGCCGTCTTCGGCCTTCACGCGGCGGGCGCAATTGGAACATTTGACGCGGCGGTTGTCGAGAAGCAAGACGGCAAGGTCCACGTCCACAAGACCGAGAAGCCGACCCAACACGGAGCCTGGACGGGGATTGCCGTCGGCGCAATTGCCGGCATCCTCTTTCCGCCCTCGATCCTCGCCGGCGCGATCGTCGGCGGCGGCGCGGGCGGCGTCATCGGCCATCTTTGGCGCGGCATGTCGCGCTCTGACCTAAAGGATCTCGGCGAGGGCCTCGACGAGGGGAACGCCGCCCTCATCGTGGTCGGGGAGTCGAAGTTGGACGAGTTGCTGGAGAAGGCGACCACTAGGGCGCGAAAGGTGATCGAAAAGGAGATCGACGCGGACGCCGAGCAGTTGAAGCGCGAACTGAAGGAAGCCGAGGAAACGGCCAGAAGCGACCACTAGAGTTCTGGTGCGTATCCGGTTTAGTCCGCGAGCAGTAAGCGCGGACGTGGTGCGTAATGACCCGCCTTCCGTCACGAACAGGCTCCGTGCGCCGTTTCCAGACGCGAGGCCACCATATTGGCCACGGCACAGCGACAAGATGCGCTCAGAGCCGCAACGGCGGGAAGACGGAGCCAACCGGATACGCACCGGAGTTCTAGATAACTTCCGCTTTGACCAGCTGGAGAACTGTAAGATTACACATAGCGCGAAGAGTCCAACCAGAACCGTCACCACCGCCGACTGAGTGGAGTGTGGCTACCGCACCCAATCACGCTGCGGCGTTCCCGATCACCTCTCCGATCGTTTTACCCGCGAAGAGCGAGGCCAGTCAGTTGCTCGGTGACGAGATGATGGGAATCCAGCCCCAAGTCTGCAGACTCGGAAACACATAAAGGTATTGTCAGCGTACAGGTGCGAACTGCCCAACAGCGGCCATTGTGAGTCCACAATGAACGCGGCTAGAGCAGCGAGCTGGATTCGCCAGGGAGGAGGACCCGAACCTCGACCGCAGGAGCGAGCTTTTCGCACCAGCTAGCGAAGTCGAGAGGGGGAGTGCTGAGGCAGCGGGGAAGGATTGAGGCGAGACCCAGCGGGAAAAACGTACCCCAATGGATCGGAACCGCGATCCGTGGTGACAGCATCGCCGCCGAGCGCGCGGCGCGTTCGGGGTCGAGGTGGCCGGGACCCAAACTTGGACCCCATCCCCATACTGGTAGCAGAGCCAGATCAAGTTCGTCGGCGAGCCTGCTCATCCCATCAAATAGGTCCGTGTCTCCGGCAAAGTAGACCCGACTCGAGCCCGATAGGTGATAGCCAACCGCCTGCGAATGCCGGGATATGGGCGAGCGACCGTGGGCGTGGTTCGCTTCCACCGCGGTGATCTGCACCCCTCCGATTCTGGTGAACTGCCCGGGAGCAAGCTCTGCCACGGAACTAAAACCGCAGAGTTCGAGAAATCGACCAGCTCCAGGTGGAGCGAGGACTGGAGTCTCGGGGTTGATCGCGCGCAGCGAGCGCCGGTCGGCATGATCGTGGTGGAGGTGGGAGATGAGGATCGCGTCCAATCGCTCTGACACCTCTGGGTCGGGCTCAGGCCCGGCACGACGCAGGTGGACTATTCTTGCCCGCAGCGCCGGGTCCGTCAGGATCCGAAGACCATCCAGCTCGAGCGCAACCGTGGCGTGGCCGACATAGGTGATTCGATCAGACGGCTCCGTTGAGTTCCTTTCTCCAAGCGGAGAGGACCCGGTTGACAGAGGCGGCACCGACGATCGGCTCAGTGGGAAGAGGTAGCCGCTTGGGAGAGAGGATAAAGGGACGGGTCTGCGGGCCACCGAGCCCACCGTGGAAGGAGATCAGCTCCTCAAATGCGCAACCCTCGTCGAGTTCGGGGTCATAGAAGCTGCCGACCATGATGTCGGCCACGTTGTGGAAACCATTAGTGCGCAGCAGGTGCTGCGGTGCGGTGGGTGAGAAACGAGCCAGCGGGTCCTTGCCCTCGACTCGACCATTGTCTAGGTAGTGGGCGCCGCCTGCGCCAAAGACAACGGGACCATGCTGGGCAGAGTTGACGAGGAGCCAGCCGATGTGGGGATGCTCGCGCAGGGACGAAATCAGCTTCGGGTGGCGCTCCTCGATCTCCTCTTGGGTGAGGCGGTGTTTCTGCTCCATCAGATAGACCAAGCCCAGGTTGCCGGAGCCGAGCACGACCACCTCCCGATCGGAGGTCGCATTCCAATCGCGCTTCTTAGCGGCCCGGCCGGCCGCCTCGGTGGCGGCATACCCGACCATCGCACTCTGCTCGTCGCCGCCCACAAATCCGGCGACCTCCCCGCTCCTGACGGATCGCTCGATCAACTGCTCGAAGCTATAGCCGTTGCGCTGCTTGAAGGTCGCGCCCTGAGTTTGGCCGTGGTCGGAGAGCACGACGATCTCATACGGCCTCGGCGCGTATCTACGGGCTCGAGCAATTCGATCGAACTGCTGGTCTAGCTTGCGCAGGGCCTCCATCGTGTCGGCCCGCTGCAGTCCGGAGTGGTGCGCAACCTCGTCGTAGCTCGAAAAGGTGGCATAAACAGCCGAGCGGCCGCGCATCATGTCGGTCAGCACCCCGTAGACGATCAGGTCGCGGACAAATACGCACATGCTCGCCCGAATGAATGGGTAAATTCCGCCGCGGTCACCGCGGGGACGAATGTCACGCCGCGCCGCGCGAATTGCCGCCGTCCACTCGAGTATTACCTCCCAGCCGAACAGAACCAGGACCCGCGTCACATTGAAGCCATTGGCGAGAAAGGCCCGGTAGCCTGAATTCGCCCGCTTCTCTTCCGCCAGACGACTGACCGTGAGAATTACCTCCTCGGCTTCACCGGAGAGCAGGTTGCCGCGACTTGCCCCTCCGTCGGCGAGCAAGCCCACGCCCCTCGAATGTTGGCGCTCGATCTCCGCGCAATCGCGCGGTGCCGAGCAGGACATGAGGGCACCGCTGTCCTTGTCCACCCAGCGGAAGGCCGGAATGTCGTCGTTCGAACCGAGCAGGATGCCCGCCTGGCTGGCGCCGGTCTGCGATGAAAGATCGGGCTCCCACTCGGTAAGGCGATAGTCATCGACCGTCAGCCACCGCGCCATCGTCGGCGCACTTCCGTCGCGCACTGCGTCGCGCAGCACGGGCAGCGCCAGTCCGTCGATCTCGAGGAAGAGGATCCCCGGCAGGTCAGTTTTAGCAAGGGTCCCCTGGCGGCGTGCCACCCGCTGAATGACGCGCATTGAGTAGGTGTCCTCGTCGTTGGCTCCGACGATCACCTGGAGCACCAGCGAGATGATCGCCATCACCAGTGCGGCTAGGAGCGCGTCCCCGAGCGAGTGGACGCCGATGTAGGCGGGAAGTGTATGGCTCGCTAGCTTCAGCAGAAACGCATCGACGAGCATCACCAGCACGAAGCCAAGCGCCAGGGTCAGCGGTAGCCTCAGCGCGGCTATGAGTGGGGGAAGGAGGGCGTTGAGTAGCGCGACCAGCGCCGCGACAAGGAGGGCACCACCAAACGCACCAACGGTTACCCCGGGGATGAGGGAGGCTGCGACGTACAGCGATGCAGCGGAGATCGCCCAGGAGAGAGCCAGCTGTAGAGGCCGCAGGCGTGGTTTCTGCGGTTGCCAGCGGACCTTGTCTCCGTAAGTCGCCCCCAACGTGGCCTGGCCCGTTGATGAGAGAGATTGTTCTCGCTGAGCGGGGGTGTTCATGATCGAAGGATCATCGTTGATGGGTATTCACCTGAAGGTGATCAGGCGACCAGGGTTATTGCTCCACGGGCGATCAGCAGCATGCCAATCAGGGTCGCAATCCGGATCGCGAGCCGGCGCCCGTCACGCCGCAAGGCGGCCTTGAATCGATCCACTCGCTCCGGCGTCGTGTCCGGCGCCAGCCAGTAGCCGAGCAGCGGTACCTCGAGCAAGACCAACATAATCATGTTGAACCCTAAGATCACGAGGACGGTCTCGGGGGGAGCGAGATCGTCCTTTGCCAGGCGGGTGAGGGCGATGAGATAGGAGGCGCCGGGAAGGGTCAGAAGCGCTCCGACCACGAAGGTGGTGCGGGCGGTGCCCCCGCGGAGGGCTTGCTGCCAGCGAGGAGGGCCTTTGGCCTTCAGCTTGCCTTTTGCTGCTTTACGTCGCGCCCGGCGTTTTTTCAGATTCGCATCTCGTTCAGCGCTGAGGACTCTGGCGAGGATGAGAGCGATGATTCCGAGGACGATCTCCGCTGATGGGCTCACTGCATCCTTGGCGGCTTCGACCGCCCCGGATCCCTGCAGGGAGTAAACCACCACTATCCCCAATGAGATGCTTGTCATAAGCGCTCCGAGCAGGTAGCCGAGCATCAGGTTCCGCGGCTTCGGTAGAAGCAACATCACGGTGGTGGCGGCGAGTAGCGTCGGATTCAGGGAGGCCGAGAGGGCCAAAAGGAGAATGTCCACGGTAGGACTCAATCACCTCGGGTTGCGCCGAGCGCTGCGAGCTTGCAAATGTCCCGTCGGTGGCTTCGCAATCGCGGCTCTGAGTGCGCGACCTTGTTTTGCGCCGCCGGACCCGCGAGGCTTAAGTGCAGAATGCAGAAGTCTCAGTTCAAAATGAAGGACGCGCACCGTGGAACGTAAAGCGAGTGCGGCAGCAGGGGTGGTCTTGATGACGCTCTGCGCGGGCCAGTTTCTGATGATGCTCGATAGCTCCGTCATGAACGTCTCGATTGCAACGGTCGCAAAGGACGTTGGCACAACGGTCACCGGTATCCAAACGGCGATCACCCTCTACACGCTGGTGATGGCGGCGTTCATGATCACCGGCGGCAAGATCGGTCAGATCATCGGTCGAAAACGCGCATTCGCGATCGGCTGCGTGATCTATGGCGCCGGATCCTTCGTGACCGCGCTCGCGAGCAGCCTCGGCGTGCTGTTGATCGGCTGGTCATGCCTGGAGGGCCTCGGCGCCGCCTTGATTCTTCCCGCGATCGTCGCCCTTGTCGCTTCCAATTTCGGTCGCGACGAACGACCGCGCGCCTATGGCCTCGTGGCGGCCGCGGCGGCGATTGCCGTCGCGGTGGGCCCGATCGTCGGTGGGCTATTCACGACCTATCTCTCCTGGCGCTACGTCTTTGCGGGCGAGGTCATGATCGTGATCGCGATCCTCTTCCTCACCCGGAGGATCACCGGTGGCGTTCCCGAGAAGAAAATCAGGCTGGATCTGGTCGGCACCGCGCTCTCGGCGATTGGCCTCGGCCTGATCGTATTTGGGATCCTCCGCTCGGGAACCTGGGGATTCGTCAAAGCAAAGCCCGGCGGCCCGGAGTGGTTGGGCCTTTCGCCCACCATTTGGTTGATTCTCGCCGGCGGGATGGTCGTTTGGATCTTCGCCGTCTGGGAGAACCGCTTGGTCGCGCGTGGGGTTGAGCCCCTCGTCGACCCGAAGATCTTGGGGAGCAAAATCCTCCGCGGCGGCCTGACCTCGTTCTTCTTCCAATACTTCCTTCAGGGTGGGCTCTTCTTTGCGGTTCCCCTGTTTCTTTCAATCGCCTTGGGCCTCAACGCGATCGAAACCGGAGTGCGATTGCTGCCGCTCTCCTTCTCACTGATCATCGCCGCCGCGGGCATCCCGAAGCTGTTCCCCGACGCCTCTCCACGCCGCATCGTTCGGCTGGGGTTCCTGTCTATGTTCGCCGGTCTAGTTGTGATGGTTGCGGCCCTCGATGCCGGGGCCGGGGCCGAGATAACGACCTGGCCGATGCTGCTCGCGGGTTTGGGGATTGGGTTGTTGGCCTCTCAGCTTGGCAGTGTCACCGTCTCCTCGGTCTCTGACGAGCAGAGCGGTGAGATTGGCGGTCTGCAGAACACAATCACCAACCTCGGCATCTCGATCGGCACCGCGTTGACCGGTGCAATCGTGGTCGCCGCTCTCAGTTCATCCTTCCTCACCGGAGTGCAGGAAAATCCGGCGGTGCCGGCCCAGTTGAAGTCCAAGGCCGCGACCGAACTCTCCGGCGGCGTCCCGTTCCTCTCCGACGTCGAACTGCGAACCGCGCTCGATTCGGCTCACGTGCCGCCGCGAGCGACCAATGCGATCCTTGAAGACAACGAGACGGCGAGGCTGGTCGGTCTGCGCTCCGCCCTCTCGGTGCTCTCCATCCTCGCTTTGGTCGGGTTGCTGTTGACAGGAGGGATTCCGATCAGGCAGCCGACATCGATCAAGGATCCGGCCACGGGCACGGCCGCGTAGCGCAGTTTCTCCTTCTTAGATCAGCTCACTGTCTTCAGCTGGCGCATTGTCTTCGTGCTGGATCACTGGTATTGACCGGCTGGGAAGACCGCGATAGGTTAGTCCGGGTGGTGCAACAAGCCACGACGCCGAGTCAAAAAAGGAGCGGTTGAATGTTGGGAGGAGACCGAATACAGGAAAGACGGCGCGTCGTCCGCGCGGCGTCGAGAGTGATTGAAGATGTGATGCAGCCGAAGGAGTGTCACGAGGCGGCGAGTGGTCCTTCCGCCTCCAGGCAGGTCCCGGAAAAGGAGAAGTTCGTGGGAGCGGGCTCATGATCCTCGCAGCCGCTTATCCGTTCCTGGAAGTGATCTGGACGATGGTGGTCTTTTTCGCGTTCGTCATCTGGCTGTGGATTCTCTTCACTGTTCTCGGTGACATTTTCCGCCGCCACGACGCGTCGGGGGTCGTCAAGGTTCTGTGGATCATTTTTGTTGTGCTCCTTCCTTACCTCGGCGTCTTTGTGTACCTGATCGCAGAGCACCGGGGGATGACCGAACGAGCCGAAAAGAAGCAGCAGGAAGCCAAGGCCCAGGCCGATGATTACGTGAGGTCCGTTGTCGCCACTTCAAGCCCAGCCGAGCAGATCTCCCAGGCGAAGGACCTCCTGGACGGTGGAGCTATCACGCAAGCCGAGTTCGAGCGGATCAAACAGCAGGCGCTGGCCGGTTGAGCGGTGTCCGTTGCGGGTCTGACCGGGGAGGCTGACACCCTCCCTACTGGGCGCAGCACAAAGCATCGTCTTGCCGCCATCCTCGCCCTTGGGTCCGCCGCGGTTCTCCTCGTCCTCAGCGCAGACATCATCATCTCGGGATTTCTTCTCGGCGTAGCTGTTCTGGTCGGTATCGCGGTTGCCGCTGCGGCAGCCTGGTATGGCTTGACCCGCACCGCGGCCGCCAGGCTGATTGGATTCGGACTCTCGATTCTTGCCCTGTCGCTCACCGTCGGCTTATTGCTGGTCAGAGCCAACCACGTTGGGCAGGCTTTCGTGATCGTGATCGGCCTGGGGCTGATGCTCCTTGCGACGCGAGCAGCCTTCAGGATCCACGTTCGGCTACGCCAGGTGCCCGACCCCCGGCGCCCGGTGCTCTTCTACAATCCCAAGTCGGGCGGGGGAAAGGCAGAGAGGTTCCGGCTCGCCGACGAGGCACGGACCCGCGGCATCAAGCCAGTCGAGCTGAAGCTCGGCACCGATCTCGAGCAGCTTGTGCGACACGCGGTTGCGGATGGGGCTGACGCACTGGCGATGGCCGGCGGCGACGGATCACAAGCAGTTGTGGCCATGGTTGCTGCCGAAAAGAGTCTGCCTTACGCCTGCATTCCGGCGGGGACGCGCAACCATTTCGCGCTTGACCTCGGAGTTAACAGGGACGATGTAGTAGGCGCGTTAAATGCGTTCGTCAGCGGCCGCGAGAGGCAGGTCGATCTTGCCGAAGTTAATGGGCGCGTATTCGTTAACAACGTCTCGATCGGTCTCTACGCTGAGGCCGTCCAACGTGAGGGTTATCGCGAAGCGAAGCTGCGGACGATCCTCGACACCGTTCCTGAGGTGCTCGGGCCCGAGGGCAAGGGACTGGAAATGCGGTGGACTGAGCCGGGTGGCGATCAGCATTCCTCCGAGGCGGCGATCCTCGTCTCAAACAATCGCTATCGCCTTGGGCGTGCGGTTGGTTCGGGTACCCGCCCGAGGATGGATGACAAGCTACTTGGGATCACCGTCGCCGCTTCGCTTGGCAAAGGCCGAGACTTCCTCCGCCGTCCATGGCGAGAATGGTCCACGTCTGCGTTCACGGTTGACGCAGACGCCCCGATCGCAGCCGGCATTGACGGCGAGGCGGTAACCCTCGACACGCCACTGCGTTTCAGAATACTTCCCGCGGCGTTACGTGTTCGGATCGCCGCTGCACACCCTGGGGTCTCTCCATCTGCCGCGATGCCCGACGGCGCCTGGGAAACTGTGTTGGCACTTTTGCGGATTGCCGTAGGGAGGGAGCCGGATCACCAAGCCCAAACAGAGGAGGAGTAGTGGATATTTTCGAGATTGAGCAAACACAAACGCTTAGGCGCGAGGAGGTTGCTGAGCGTCTTCGCGCCCTCGCCGACATGCTCGCGCGCCAAAATGACATCGAGTTCGAACGGGCAGGGATGAAGATAAAGGCGCATGTCCCGGACAAGGTGCAGCTCAAGGTCGAGCTGGAGATCGAGAGCGACGAGCGAGAGCTTGAGATCGAGTTGAAGTGGTGAGTCCCCATTAGCGAGTGGCTCAACGAGGCGAAGAAAGTAGATTCAGCCGTCTATGGAGCGATCGCTGCCAGCGAGACCCCCTCGCTAGACATCGCGATGAGCGGCCTCTCTGGCGCCGCTGACCAGAGCAAGGTCTGGTTCGCGGCCGCGGCCGCATTGGCGCTCCTTGGCGGGCGGAGCGGCCGGCTGGCGGCTCGAAGGGGCCTCGTCTCGCTCGGTATCGCCTCCGGCTTCGCCAACCTCGTCGCCAAGCCGCTAAGCGCCCGGCGGCGCCCGATGAGGAAGGTGTCCGAGGGGTTCTCAAGCCGCTACATCCGAATGCCGCGCTCAAGCTCCTTCCCCTCCGGCCATACCGCGTCGGCCTTCGCTTTTGCCACCGCCGTCACCGACGCGAAGCCGATGCTCTCGGTACCGCTGCGGGCTCTGGCGACGCTGGTCGGGTACTCCCGAGTCCACACCGGTGTCCACTACCCCGCAGATGTGCTCGCCGGGGCATTCATCGGGGTAAGTGCGGCGGAGCTGACCGGTCACCTGTTGGACCACTGACGCCCGCAATATTGCTGGCGCCGAAGACGATATCTGCAGGTACCTTGCCCTTCGTCAGACGACCAGAGTGGGCACGAATCCCAGCCTATCGCTCGCCCGAGGCTGTCACCGGTCAAAGCATCACAACGGTGAGGCCCGGAACTCGTTCGAACTCGGTCGCGTTCGCAGTTGCGACGTCCATGCCGTGACTTACGGCGGTCGCTGCGATCCACATGTCGTGGGCGCCGATCACTTCACCATCTCGCTCCAGCTCGGCCCAGATCTCAGCGTGCGCACGGGCGACCGGGGTCGTAATCGGCAGCGGCTCGACCGAGGAGATCAGGTACTCGACGAAGGCTCGCCGACGAGTGCGAGCGCGATTGTCGGTTGCACGGTGAACGCCGTGCAGCAGCTCACTGGCGGTGATCACGCTGATCGCGCGCTCCTCTTTCCCGATGGCCTGCTCGAGCGATAACCCACGTCGCTCTACGTTGATCAACACCGAGGTGTCGATTAGGACGGCCAAACAGCGCTCGGCGGGCCGAGGTTCTCGCGCCCCGATTCGATATCGCGCTCGAAGTCCTCATCGACCGTCGGCAGGCTGTCCATCAGCTCGCGCCAGCGTGCCGCGGAGACTACTTGGGGGCCCCGGACAGGGCGCATTTGCACGATCGGGACGCCGTTTCGAACGATCTCCACCTCCTCGCCAGCGCCCACTTTACTGACGACTTTTGAGAACTCCCTAGCGACCTCGGTGGCGGTCAAGCGAGTCACGATCTAATACTATATCAGATAAATCTGATTCACCTCTTCATTGCCTCCCGGGATGTCGCCTCTGCCGGTCAGGCTGCGAGCTTCTCGTCGATCGCGAGCTCAACGCGCAGCCACCCCACCTCGGCGCCGGGCTCGCCGCGGCGCCAGGCGTGATCGGCGCGGTTCTCAATGCCGCGCACGAGCCTAACGACATCATCGCGCCGCTCTCCATGGCGGCTTCGTGGGGCCTTTCGCCACCAAGCGCGGGAAGCGGCTCGTCCAGCCATCTACGCAAGTAGTCAACCATGAACCCCGACAGCAGGTGCTGCTCATCGGCCGGCCTCTCCCTACAAGGGGAAGCTTGCGGGGGCTGCTCGCCCCCGACGCACGTTGTTGTTCCAAGTGCTCCTCGATCGGCATGACCTCTCGCTGGACCGGATCGGCGATGTCGCCGAAGTCGGCTTCGGCAGCTTCGATCGCCTGCTCAAGCATGCTCTCCGACATCGCTAAACAGCCAGTCCGAGGGCAACCAGCTCGGCGAGCCCGAGCTGAACCATGGCAATGTGGTATTTGCAACCGGGAACCAAAGCTGCGGTGCCTAGTCAGCCCCGATCAGGTACGCAGTCGGCATAGATGGTCACTTCTGGATTGTCGGGGTTGGAGGTGAAGGTAAAGGCGACCAACCAGAGAGTCGGAGTCTTTCCGGCGCTGGCAGACGTCAGAGTTTTATGGCCAGGAAAGATTGGGACGAGAATTCCGGATCCACTGCACGCAGGTCATAGGTGTTGCCGAATCCCGGTCCATTCAACCAGAGTTACCTCGGGTTTCTTGGAAGCCACCGCTGATCGGAGATTCCCAACAGCGCATTCCGCGTCGGCAGCTGCCTCGCCCGATCCTTCGGTAAGTCCCTGCACCACCTGAGTGTGCGCGGTTACCGGCGCCCCAGGGAAGGACGAGGCGCTGAGTCCGCCCAACTGGTTGGAGTTCTGAGCGGTTCCAGCCGCAAAGAGGAAGTCCGATGCGGGATGACCCTGGAGCAGGTTGGAGTTCGTCCACTTGACGAGGGCGTGCTACGTCGGCGAGGATGTCGGACATGGAGAAGGAGACTGCGGAACTGATCGGGCAGGAATGGGCGAGGGCCCACCAAAACAAAAGTTCGGAGGCACAGAACCGCGCGATGAGGGTGGAGCTGGATGCCGCGCCTGACCCCGCGGGGGACGGACTAGAGTGGGCGATCTTGGACACCGGTGCCGAGCTTCAGCCGGTTGGCTTAATCACCCAGAACGAGGTTCGCATTCTCGAGCCCGGAGGTACCGACGATTTCATCGCCGTGACGCGATCACCGCTCGCTGAGGTGGCGCTGAAGAATCGCGAAACCATTCATGACGCCGAGCACCCCGACGACATCCCCGGTGGCCGGCGTTGGGATTTTGATCTCGGCAACGGAAGGTCGGTCGCCTTCATGGTCAGATGGATGCCGCCGCAGGACTTCAACAGAAGTGGGTCGTTTGCCGAGTGGCTTAAAGCGAAGATCGACTCGGGCGATTGGGTTTAGGAATCGAGAAACGGGTCTAGGCACGTCTGTGCAGTGCAGTATCGAACCCCTGACGACTGTACAAGCACAGAAGATCCTAGGGTCCTGGCCGCGCCGTTAGGCGAATTATGAACGGCGCCTGCCCGAACCTGTCACGCACTTGTCAGCGGTCCTTCGAATCGACTGTCGGGCTATTGGAAGCGATCGAGCCGAGAATTGGACACGGGCACCTTGAGGCGGTGACGGGCCTGATTGCCGTCCAGCAGGTGCCAGACATCAAGCCTGTCGACTCGACGAAGGAGTGCGAGGCGACTCGCCGAGTCTCACCGCATAGAGTCAGCGAAGTTGTCACCGGAGTCGGAGCGCCATGCTCTTGTTTTGAGGCGTGTTGCCGGTCGGATTTTCTCTCCTTATTTAATGCTGAAGCAGGATTGAAGACGGCGCGCTGATGCGACGCCCGGCGCTTGCATTGGTCACCGTTCTCTTTGCTCTCGGTACGGCCCTGATGACCGTCCAGGCGACGGGCTCCGCTCACGCAATCACGACGCAGCGAGCGACGATCGACTATGCCGTCGACGGCGACACTCTGCGAGTGCGCCTTCAATCCGGCTCGCTCGCGTACGTGCGCCTGATCGGCATCGACTCGCCCGAGGACGTCAAGCCCGATTACCCTGTCGAGTGCGGCGCCGAGGCGGCGAGTGCGTCTATGCGGCGGCTCGCTCCCGAAGGCGCGAGCATCCTGCTGGTCGGTGATTCCGTAGCTTCGGCCTACGATCGCTATGGCCGCATCCTTGCCCACGCCTTTGTCGATGGGCGACAGCTCGAAATCGCCCAGCTACGGAAGGGCCTTGCCTACGTCTACATTTACGAGGGTCGGAGTTTCGACGGGCTGGCGCACTTCGAGCACGTTCAGCAAGTCGCCCGGCGCGAAGACCGTGGCTCCTGGAAGCGCTGCGGTGGCGATTTTCATTCCGCAGAGCCGGGGATTCAGAACTGATGCCCTCGTGAGGGAGATAAGTTGGCAAAAGCTCGCCAAGGCAATGGTGAAGATCACGAGGCACCGGCATCCCGGCAGTGGCTGGACCGTTCCCCCGAGCCCTCGACGCCGTGAGAAGCCTTCGGAGACTGCCGACACCGACGGGGAGATTAAGGGGAAAAACGAAGTTCGCTAAGAGCTATTGCGGTGTCCAGCTCCCAATTCGTCAAGACCAAGCACCCGTCATCTACAAGCGCGGCAGCCGCCACGTCGTCATCTGGCGCCATCGGGGGAAGCAGCACAAGGGGTTCCACTGCACTTAATAAGGCGGCGCTGAAGAAGCCGGCCTGCGCCAGCTGTGGTTTCACGATTTGCATCACACGTTCGGGCTACCACAGCCGATTCCCGTGAGCTATTTAGGCGTCGCGCCGGTCAGGTAAAATTGGGTAGCGAGCGCGGCTCCACGGCTGCAGCCCTGGACGTTGTCGAGGGGTGTGACATAAGCTCGCGCGTCTGCACGCATCCGATATATGGTGCTTCGACTCGTCCAATCCAACTAGGGGAGATCCCATATGAGATTTATCCGCAGCAAGCTGACGTATTCGAACGTCGTTTCCACGCTTTGCTTGTTTCTGCTGCTCGGGGGTGGTGCGGCCTTGGCCGCAGGAAAGCTCGGCAAGAACAGCGTTGGGACTAAGCAGTTGAAGGCGACCTCGGTGACTGAAGCCAAGATCAAGAATGAAGCGGTGACTGAAGCCAAGATCAAGAATGAAGCGGTGACTGAAGCCAAGATCCGAAAAGAAGCGGTGACCGCGACTAAGGTCAAGGCCGGATCACTTACCGGCACCAACATCGCGGGCGGCTCGATCGGGACCACCAATCTCGCCGATGGCTCGGTCAACTCAGCCAAGGTGCTTGACGGCAGCCTCACGGGCAAAGACGTAGGCCCCAATTCGCTGACCGGAACGAACATCAACGCCTCGACCCTGGGAGAAGTTCCCGAGGCGGCCAAACTGGCTGGCAACGCGCCCTCGGCGTTTACCTCCTCAGACATCTACAAGAAGGAATCCGCAGTTGAAGAAGGCGTCAACCTAAAAGACGGGACATTCGCGATCGAAGAGTCCTGCGAACCGGGTGATGTGCTGCTCGCCGGTGGACCGGCCGATGTCGCGGCCACATCGACAATGGTCGAGAGCTTCCCGGCCCCGGGAACGACCAATGGCTGGAAAGCGAGGATCAGGCCGAATCCCGCCCCCGACAATTTCCTCGTCGTGGTGCTCTGCGCTAAACAGTAGGGCCCCCCATAGGGAATGACGCTTGCAGCACCCGCGGCGGTCTTTGGGCTGTCGCGGGTGCGGGGCGGTCAGACTGGGTATGTGTTGACCGCCTTCGGCGCGATGGCCGTGACCTTCATGATGGTGATGTATTGGTTTGAGCCCCGTGCTCCGGGCTACATCCTCGGATTCGCCTGCGGGTGCCTCCTATCAAGCCTCTACGGTTTCTTGGTCGGAGCGTGGCCCTTCGGCATCGTTGAGGTGATCTGGGCTGGCATGGCGATCAAGCGCTACAGCGACCGGGTGGCCTGAGAATCTGAGTGGGCCCCCTGGTACCCGCGGCCGGCGACGAGCAGAGCAAAGCATCAAATCCTCGGCCCCCGCGCGATGGGAGAGCGAGAAGACTGGGCTATTTGAGCACGATCGTCATCGTGCTCGTGTGTCGATGATGGTGGCTGTCGAGGAATGAGAGCGTGAGCTTGTATTTGCCCGGAACAAGTTCCTCTTGAGGTGTGAGGTCCAGAAGCCTCGCCTGCTTGCTAGTGGCCCGGCCGCTTGCGACAACTTTGCCTCTCTGCCGCAGGGTTGCGCGGATCGAGCTTGAGGTGAACTCGACAGTTCCTGCGGCGGAAGTCAGACCGCAGTGAGCTTGCTTGGTCTTCCGATGTGCGTGAGCGGCCTCCTTAACGGCACGGCAGTGCAGAACGTCAAAGGTTGATGAGAGTGTATTTGGGGGCTTCGTTTCAGTTGGAGGCTTCGCTTCAGCCGGGGGGATCGGTTTAACACCAGTGCCCTTGATGATCAGCGTCAGGGGGACTGGCTCGTTATCGGACAGACGGACGGTTGCCACACGTTCGCCGAGGGCGCTTGGATCGAAGTTGACCGTGAACGTGCAGGTGCCATTGATCGGCACCGGTACCGCGCAGGTACTGGCGCCAACGGAGAAGTCGCTGGGGTTGGGGCCGTTGATCCCAAAGCCTTCGACTTCGAGGGCCTGATCGCCGCGGTTCGTGACAGTTATCGCCTTCGAGGCACTGAGGTTGACGGTCTGATTACCAAAGTTGGTGTCCGGGGCTTCCGCCTCGGGCGAGGATTCGAAAACCTCGGCGCTACTGAGCGCATCGGTGGTGTCATGAGTCCCGCCGAGGATCAGCACCCTGCCGTCAGGCAGCGGTGCGGCCGCGCCGCTCAGGCGCGCAATTGTCAGCTGGCTGGTGCCGGATTCTGGCAGCGGCGTGAATTCTTGCGTCGCCGGATCAAAGATTTCGGCACTGCGCAAAATTCCGGTCCCGGCACTGCCACCGGCGATCAGGATCTCGCCGTCGGGTAGGGGACTGGCAACCGCCCCAACCCGGGGTGTTGCCATCGACTCCGGCGGCTCGGCGAACCCCCCCGTCGAGGGATCATAGATTTCCACGCTCGCGAGCACATGGCCCAGGTTGTCCTCTCCGCCTACGATCAGCACTTTGCCGTCGGGCAGCGGTGCGGCGGCGGCGCCTTCGCGCGGAGACTCCATCGCTTCCGCCGTCGTGAAGTCATCAGTGCTCGGGTTAAACAGTTCGGCGCTGCGCAGGGCTTCGGAGTCTCTGCCGCCCCCAACAAGGACCTGACCGCCTGGTAGCGGGGCGGCGAAGGAGTGCTCGCGAGCCGTGTGCATCTGGGTCTCCGGTCCACTCGTCTGGGTTTCAACGGGAAGGGTCGTGGTCGTCTCTGCGATCGGGTCATAGATCGCCGCACTTGTGAGCGTCACCCCGCCTTCGGTAAAGCCACCGACGATCAGCACTTTGCCGTTCGGCAGCGGCGCAGCGGAGGGGAAGTAGCGGGAAGAAAACAGGTTGGCCGAGGCTCCGGGTAGCGCGAAGACCCCTTTGTCAACCCCGGCCGGGTCAAATAGTTCCACGAGCTTGTCTGCAGCGCCTTCGCCGAAGCCAACGTTCGTCGCCCCTCCCGCGACGAGCACCTTGCCGTTTGTCGTCGCGACCGTCGGGCCATAGCGCGCAGTAGTCATCGCATTTGAGAGCGCGACGAACCGCGGTTGGCTTGGAGCAAGTGCCCAGGCAGTGGATGCAACGAGTAGCGTGATTCCACACGACAACGCGAACGCAACTCCCCATTTACGCACAGCAAACCCTTTCGTAGACGTAGACGAGGCGAGCCTATCGCTTGTTGGCCACCGCTGCTGGCAGCTGAATTGAGCGCACTCTCGATCAGCAGCGCGTTATTCCCAACCTCGGGCCTAGCAAGCGAGTGGTCCCACGGACCAGATCGCTTTCAGCGGTCTCGGGGAGAAGCGCAGCACCCTTTGGAGGAACGGACCCGTTTGTGAGCGCGCTGGGCAAGACACCACGTCAATCACCCAGGGAACAGAAAGGCAATGACTCCAGATCAAAGGGCAATAAGCACCCACCACCAGACAACAGCCAAAGCCCGAGGAATTTCAAAATCCCAGCGAGCAGTTCTCAGCACAACCCCAGACCCAGATCCCCACGACAAAACAAACCAAAGACCCCTCGGGCAATATCAAGCACGGGCTGCAGCGGCTCGGTCACTCCGACAACGCGCTGAGTCAGAGTGCCGGGCACAAGACCACGGACCGGCACCCGGAGGCTTCGCTGCGCCAACGACCTAGAAGGCTCCGTCCGCCATCTCGATGAGTTTCATCGCCGAACCTGTGACTTGTGCCCGTACAGCCGACCTGATTCCTCGCGCCGCCTTCAGACGGCCGCGATGGGTCTTCGCATCAACTAGTTGCTCCATGCTTGGCGCCAGCGCGGTCATTTGCGCATCCGAGATTGATCCTTGAGCGTTGAGCGCTTGGACAATCGTGACCAGCTGGCGTGGGGAGAGCCTCCGGTAGCTGGTTCTGAGCCCGATCGGCAAGCCAGGGATGAGAGCTTTGGCCGATGTCGGTGCAACCTTTCGGAGAGTGCGCTTGAATCCGGATTGAACAAGCCGAGCTGAGGCTTGACCGTCGAGACCTTGCGTGGCCAGCAGGTTGCGCAATCTCGGCGGCAGACGCGCCGAGTCAAAGCGCCTGATCGCCTTCAGTCTCTGCGGAGATGAAAACTTAATGGAGAGATTCTCGGCACGCGATCTGGCAAGCATCCTCCTGCCCGCGGCGCGCATGCTTGAGATCGCAGTAAATAGGTATCCACCGTATATGTCCACGGCGGCGCTCTGCAGAGCCTGAGCAGACTCACTGTGATGCGCGCGAGCGTAGTCGAAGCGATCAAGGGTGAGGATGAGAGCTTCATTTATCGGCACCGTTTGGCTCGCGGCGATCAGATAGGCCCGCTCGTCGAGCTCGAGCCTTCGGCAGCTACGAACGGAGAGGTTGGGTGGGCAGTGCAGTCGTGGCACGCTCGGCGCCCGAGACGGGAGGGCCACCTGTTCGTCGTGCGCGTCGAGAGGGTCGATAAATGCAGCGATAACACCGGCTGCGGTCGAGATCGCGCAGACACCAGTAACCACTGCGCCGGGGATGTCAACTCCCGGAATCAGAAGGGAGGCCATGCCGGCGGCGCAGAGACCCCCGCTCACGGCAAACGTGCCGGTCGTGGCATCCTTGGGGATATCTGTGGGAAGCGGGCCGATGATCGCGTTCAGATGGATCGTCAGAGGCGGGACTTTGGGGTTGCTGATATCGCTGACGGTGATCGTTATCGGGTAGGTCCCATCCTTGGGGTAGGTATGGGCACCCGATATGAAGAAGTCACTGGTGGTCGGTCCATTTGGATCAGTCTGGATCAACGCGTTTGAGAGAACACCAAGGTTCGCTTCGCCTTCCCCCCACTGAACCTGGGCGACAAAGTCGGCATGGGTGTCGGCGATGTTTGTGTCCTCAAAGCTGGCCAACAAGACGTTGAAGTGCTGGCCCGGCAGCTCATCAACGTTCTCAGGCTCACCGTTTGAGAGCACCGTGCCAGAGGCAGGCGCCGGGGGATTCGCGTAGGGGCTGAAGGTCAGCGCGCCGGAGCTACCGACCGCCGCGCACAGGCTGGTCGAAGGGCACGCCACGCCGAACAGCGGTTCACCACTTGGGTCCAGCGCCACCGGGCTTGAGCTATGAGGTGCGATCGGGTTGAACGTGACCCCCTCGCCGACGAGATCGACGGCTGTACATTGAGCGGTGGACGGGCAGGCAATCCCTGAGACGCTGCTTGTGTCCCCCTCGAGTCCAAAGGAAGCTGGACTGGCTGTGGAGGTCGGGTCGAACGTCACCTCGCCGCCTCCATTATCAACAGCCGTGCACTGGCCAGGCGATGGGCATGCAACACCGAAGAGATTGGTGCCTTTGTCCAGCGTCAGCGGCGTCGGCTGACCAGGTGACGTAGGTTTGAACGTCACCTCATCACCGCTGATATCGACGGCGGTGCATTGGGCCATTGACGGACACGCCACGCCGTACAGCTGTTGGCCCCCAGGCTCAAGCTTCACTGGGGATGGCTGAGACGGTGATATCGGATTGAACGTCACCTCCTTGGCGTCGGTTCCGACGGCGGTGCATTGGGAGGCACTCGGACAGGCAATGCCAAGCAGACTGGTGCCGCTTGCAAGCGTTACTGGCGTTGGTTTGCCTGGTGATGTTGGATTGAACGTCACCTCTTTCCCGTCGCTACCGACGGCGGTGCATTGGGATGCACCCGCACAGGCAACGCCGGACAGACCGGCCTTGCCGTCGAGGGTCGCCGACGTTGGAATAATCGGCGTAGAAGCGCTCGGGTCAAATGTCATCTCTTTGCTGTTGGTGCCTACGGCGGTGCATTGATCAGCGGTTGGACATGCGACGGCATTTAGGTCCTGACCGCCAGTTGAGACCATCGAGGCATGGGCTAATCCTGGAGGCGCAAGAAGCTGTATCGCCGTCAGGCTGGCAAGAACCAGCATCAGCCTCGCAATCAACCGGCAGGGCCACTTTGGCGAGCGAGCTGGCTTACCCGTCTCGAATCGCTGATGTAGAGCCAGCGCCATTAAGAGGTCACCTGAGCCGATGTTCTGCGGCCCAGCTGATCGGCCCGTAGCCGCCGTTTCATTCGCACCGCCCACATCCGTTCACGTCTCGCTCTAGGCTTGGTTTCGATCAGGCTATCGCGAATTGTGTGCCCGGCGTCCTCGGCAATCTGTTCGGTCGACGTGGCCCAGCGCAAGTATGGGCATTCGACAATGACGTTAGCTTTCGAGGTCAGCGTGAGTGAGCCAACCTTAACCGAGACGATGACGGCCTCGCGAGGGGGTTTTGCCGACTAGCGCAGCGCGGGAAGGGTTCCCTCCACTCACATGCGCAAATGGTCGGCCATAGACCCGACAGCAGACGACGTTCCTCGAGGATCTGCTCCCCAATCGCTCACTGAAAGCCGCAGACGCCGATCAGCGGGCGTGGGCACCAACGCCATATGTGTCTCGATCCCCTGATCGGGTCCTCCAGCTGAGCCGGTTCCGGTCGATGAAATCCATCGCAAAGACGGTTGGTGGAGAAGACCCACTTTCTCGGCCATCTCAAAACTCTCGCGCTGCCGGTAGGCTCGATCGACAGTGGCTCGAACCTGGCTTCAGATTCAAGTTGATCTGCTCGGCGGCGGCGGGATGGACCTAAAGCCCCCACCCGGTCGCATCCTGATCGTTGGCCCCTCTCACAGCTTCGAGCAACTCGCCGAAACGATCAACCAGGCGTTCGGGCGCTGGGATCTCTCCCACCTGCACGAGTTCAAGCTCTCCGACGGGCGTCGAATTGGCTTTCCAGGAGACGATTTCGCCCCTGCGACGGCGTGGGAAGATCACGCCAAGCTCATGGTCTGCCGCGAGGTGAAACCTGCTGATGAGTTCACCTTCACCTTTGATTTCGGCGATAACTGGCGACACCTGTGCACGGTTGGACCCGAGAAGGCCGATCCCATCGAGGAGTACGGCGAGAAGCCGGCACGGCCTGTCGCGATCTGGGGTTGGGGCTCTATCCCAGACCAGTACGGTCGCACCTCCATCGATGGATGAACATCGGTCTGTGGCAATCGGGATAGGCAGATCACAGCGCACTCAGCCGAGGGAGAGGGCCGAGCGCTTTCGTAACTACTGGCGCACCATGATCACCTGCCCCCAGCATCGTGTCCCCCTGTCCGCGCCACCGTCGCGCCTTTGGCCCATGGATCAAGTCGCTCCATCGCCGTCTCCTCGACCCAGCCCTGAGGGGTACGGCCCCTGGTGTCAGCCAGCAGCCCGGTCTAACGGGGCAACGCCCTGCGACCGCTACCCAGGATCGTGGTCTCGACCGTTCCCTTCGGTCGGCCGAGTCAAGTGCTCGCAGCTCCCGGTGGGCATTTGAGGCGCTTCACAAGCGAGTCTCCGCGCACCCCTTTCACCCCTTCCCGCGCACTCAAGCGCTGCGATGTGTGGCCTCTTCGCAGCGACAGTCCCCCAGGCCTGGATTTTGTCGCCTCGATCCTGGTTCGGTTCGTGCGAGGGCCCGTCCAACGTCCTCGGGCGATTGGCGTATCTTCTGCGCTGTGGCCGAGCCACTCCCGCTTTCCTCGGTGATCCGCAGCCCGATGCTCGATCGAGCCGATGAGAAGCTCGGGCGCGTCGAGGATGTGATCGTGCGGCTGAGCGAGGAAGAGCTCCCGCCCGTCACCGGGCTCAAGGCACGAATCGGCGGTCGTGAGTTCTTTGTCCCCACCGATCGGATCGCAAGTCTGGAAGCAGGAAAGGTTCGCCTCTCCGGCGAGAAGCTGAGCCTTGCTCAGTTCGCTCGCCGACCAAGCGAGGTACTTCTAGGGGATGACATTCTCGGCCGCAAGCTAATCGACGTCAAGCGCGCTCAGTTGGTCACAGCCCATGAGATCGTCCTCGTCTGTATCGACGGCTGGTGGCGCCTCGGTGGGATCGATCCTAGGCCTCGAGGCGCTCTGCGCCGACTCTTTCGAAGTGGCGCCCATCCCGTGGCCGAGGACATGATTGTCAGTTGGTCACAACTTGAGCCCTTCGTCGGTCATGTGCCGACCTCACGCCTGCGCCTTGGTCGCCGCCGACTGGTTGACCTGCACCCCGCTCAAATCGCCGATCTTGTTGAGGCCGCATCACACGACGAGGGCGAGGAGATCATCGAGGCGGTTGGGACCGATCGCGAGCTTGAGGCCGACGTCTTTGAGGAGCTCGATGACGAGCATCAGGTGGAGTTCATTCGCGAGCGCTCCGACCCAAAGGCCGCCCAGCTGCTGGCCCGCATGGCGCCCGATGACGCCGCCGACCTGATCGCTGAGATCGACCAGGGCCGCCGCCTCGCGATCCTCGCTCTTCTCCCGCCCGCAACGCAGCTGAAGATCCGCACCCTCCTTGGTTATAACCCCGCGACCGCCGGTGGGTTTATGAGTCCGGAATTCGTCTCCCTCGGCGAGAAAATTAGCGTTGCCGATGCCCTGCAAGCCGTTCGAAGCAGTACCGAGGTCGCCTCTGAGGCGCTGAGCGTGGTCTATCTAACCAATGCCCAGGGCGGGCTGATTGGCTCGGTCTCACTGATCGCGCTGCTTCGGGCCGAGCAGAGCCGTCCTCTCAGCGAGATCGCCGAGGACGACCCGCTATGCGTGCGAACCGATGAGGAGCTTCCGGAGATCGCGCTCTTCATGTCGGACTTCAACCTGACCGTGCTGCCGGTTATCGATGAGGCCGGCAAACTGGTTGGTGTCGTCACAGTGGACGATGTCTTGGAGGTGCTGGTCCCTGAGGATTGGCGGCGACGTGCCCGAGTCGCCCAGGGCTAATCTTTTGTGAGCGGTTATCAAGCTGTTAAAGCCTACCCCGACCCTGCCTGGTCTCGTTGACCCTCTGCTAGGCTCGCTCGGTCGTTGCGCCCTTCGTTTGGGTGCTGCGTAGACAGACGTTCAGGCCACTGCGACGGAGCCGGTAATGGAAATGGACATAGACCTACCGCGAAGTACCAAACCGGCCGCGTGCGCCCTTCGTCTTGATGCCTGAGCGCTAGTCATCACCTCCGGCGCGCGCGAGTCAGAACTGCGCGCGCCCCTCCCAACCGCGTGGCTTGAAGGGGCGGGCCCCGAAGGTTGCGAGCGGTGAGAAAGGAGGGTGATGAACGACGTCAAGGACACGGCCGGCCAGCGCGACACCGCAGCTGACACTCCCGCGGTGCTCGATCGGGCTCAAGTTGGCGACATCCAGGGTGCGCTCGGGACTATCCGGATGCGCGACAGCGGCCATCGCTATGGCTGGCGCGCCCGCCTCCTGGCATTGCTGGCGATCATGGGACCGGGGCTAATCGTGATGGTTGGCGACAACGACGCTGGCGGCGTCGCCACCTACGCTCAGGCGGGCCAAAACTTTGGCACCAGCTTGCTTTGGGTCCTCTTGCTCCTGATTCCGGTGCTGATTGTCAACCAGGAGATGGTTATCCGCCTCGGCGCAGTGACGGGCGTTGGTCACGCGCGGTTGATCAACGAGCGCTTTGGCCGTTTTTGGGGTTGGTTCTCGGTCGGCGATCTGTTCGTCCTCAACTTCCTCACGATCGTCACCGAGTTCATCGGTGTCAGCCTCGCCCTCGGCTACTTGGGAATAAGCAAGTACATCGCGGTCCCTGTTGCCGCCTTGCTTCTAATCGCGATGACAGCAAGCGGAAGCTTCCGGCGCTGGGAGCGCTTCATGTTCTTTTTTGTTTTCGCCAATCTGCTGGTCATCCCGCTGGCGATTATGGCTCACCCCAACCTTGCCACGATGGCCCACGATTTCGTAGTGCCCGGGATCGAAGGGGGTGCCAACTCGACCTCGATCCTGCTCCTCATCGCGATCGTCGGCACCACTGTCGCCCCCTGGCAGCTCTTTTTTCAGCAGTCCAATGTGATCGATAAGCGGATCACCCCACGCTGGATCAACTATGAGCGAGCCGACACGGTGATCGGCGCTTTCGTGGTTGTGATTGGCGCGGCGGCCCTGATCGCGGTCACCGCCTTCGCATTTGGCGGCACCCCCGCGCACGGCAACTACACCAATGCCGGAGCGGTCGCCAGCGGGCTGCGCCACTACATCAGCCCCACCGCCGGAGCCTTTTTTGCGATTGTGCTTCTGAACGCGTCGTTGATCGGCGCCGGCGCAGTCACGCTCGCAACCTCCTACGCGTTCGGCGACGTATTCGGCGCCAGTCACTCGCTGCACCGTGGCTTTCGCGATGCAAAGCTCTTCTACGCGATCTTCGCCGGACTGGTTGCTCTCGCCGCGGCGATCGTCCTGATCCCCGGTGCTCCCCTCGGTGTGATGACCGAGGCCGTGCAGGCATTGGCGGGCGTCCTCTTGCCGAGCGCCACGGTCTTTTTGCTCTTGCTATGTAACGATCGCGAGGTTCTCGGACCCTGGGTCAATGGGACCTGGGTAAACGTGCTGGCTAGCGTGATCGTCGCCGTCTTGGTCATGCTTTCGATGGTCCTGGTTGCAACCACGCTCTTCCCCTCGATCAACGCGGCGGCGTTGATCGTCTATCTCGGTGCCGGCCTCCTGATTGGACTGCTTCTCATCGGCGCTTTGACGCTACGTGGACGCGAGCGCAGAGCTCCCGCTTACACGATGTCCCCTGAGGCGCGGCGCAATTGGACGATGCCGCCGTTGGCGCTGCTTGAGCGGCCACGGTGGTCGGCCGGGCGAAAAGCGGGAATGGTGCTGATGCGTGGCTATCTTCTCGTCGCGGTTCTCCTGCTCATTGTCAAAGCAACTCAGCTGGGCGGGGCCTGAGCAAAGGGAGTGGGGGCGATGAGCGTCAACCTCAGATCGAGTGCTTTTGAGCCATCGCCGGTCTCGGAGCCGCCTCGCCGCTTGTGCTCGCGATCGCGCCCGGGTCGTGGTTGGGATTGCCGCGTACGCGGCTGCCCGTTGGTTGGCGTTTTTTCCGTGCAACGACGGGCAAGGACTGAGACTGGTTCACCGCCGGACTGTCACAAGCCGCCAACCTTGCAGTCATTGGGATCAGCGAAGTGTGCGGGCTTGGTCTTGCCTGACTGATCTTGTCGGTGGCTTCTGTCCATCTCCCAGCATTGCTGCCTCGCTTGGATGCGGCTTGGAGACGGGCGATGGGGGGGTGGTGCCTCTAGCCTCCCGGGTAGTCCCCACCGCTCCCTGGGGCTGACTCTGATTTTGCTCTGGGGCCGGTCGCGGGCCCAAATGGATCAACTGCACCGGGTCCTCTCAAGTGCTCCCCAACTGCACGGCGACGAAGAGGACATAAAGAAGGATCAGCAAGCCGCCGCCCACGCGGCTCGCACCTCGTCGAGGAGTAAGAAGCAGGAGAGTCGTGAGGGTCATCACGATTAAGCAGACGAGATCGAATCGGACCAAGCTGGAAGCAGGCTCAAGCCCGATCAGCAAAGCGGGCAGCATCACCCCGCCGAGAAAGTTGATCGTATTGCTGTTCAGGGTCTCGCTTACCAGGGCGGCTCCGCGATGGCTCCTCCCGAGTCGGACGGCCGTGAAGGCGTTTGGCAGGCTGGTGAGGATCGCCAATATCAACACACCTACCAGAGCGGTCGAGACGTGCCAATGGCCAGCCAGTGAGAGTGCCGAACGCACCATTGCCTCGCTTCCCACCACGATCAGGACGATCGAGACGAGGATCGTCGAGGCCAGGCGCCAGATCGGAGTCTCGCGAAAGCGGTGCACCGAGGGTTGATGGGCAGGTCCAGGTGTTGGAGAGCGTCGGGTCAGCAGCAAGAGGTAAGGGACCAGGACTGCCGCGAAGGCAAGCAGGGCCAGCCCTGGCGCCAGCAGCTCAACTATTACGCCGGCTGCCAACAGCGCAGCGAGGAGACCCACCGAACCCTCGATGGCCAGGGGTCTCCGATCGATGCGCACCGAGCCGACCAAGAGCGCGCTGAGCCCGATCATCGCTGCCAGATTGAAGGCGTTTGAGCCAAGAACCACGCCCAGGCTGACGCTTTTGTCGCCCTTCGCCAGGGCAATCAGCGCCGAGGAGATCTCTGGCGCATCGGCGGCGAGGGCTGTGATCAGACCGACAAGCGCCTCGGGCAGGCCCAGGCGAGGGGCAAGATGATCCAACCGATCGGCGAAGGAGCCCGCGGCACCGAGGGTCAGGAGCACCGAAAGCGCGAAGACCACAGCTATGAGAATTGGCATCGTGGAAATCCTGGTTCGACAACTTGGCGCCGACCAGACTTCCCGGCTCACCTGCGGCCCAGCCTACTTGTGTGCCAGCTAACCCGCAAGCGGAGGGCCGGCAGCCACTAGCGCAGCTCGTGGGCCCTTCTCGCTTGCAGTGGTTTCGCACTCGGAGATAAATCCAGGCCGTGCACGCGAGAAGTCGTCGCCGAGAGACGGGCAGCCGTAAGCGTGGCCTGCATCGGTTCGGATCTGTTCGCAGCCGCCGGTTGTCGACGTCGAGCTCTGGACAGGAGCTGGTCCATCACCGTTGGGTGGCTTGAGGGTGGCAGAAAGGTGCGGGGTGGGGAAGACCCCCGGGCCCTCCGAATGAGGTGTGGTCCTGGGTCCCTCGCCCCCGGCGCTGCCATCGATCTCGCCCTAGGGCCGGATCTTCACAGAATCTTTATGCCGCAGAGGGTTTTCTTGACTCCTCCTTGATATCCGGGGAGGCAAGATTTGTCTATGGACGTGGTCGCGGTACTGATCGGCATCGTCATGTTCGGCTGCCTGCTCGGCTTGATCTATGGGATCGACTGGATATGAGCATTCCGTTAGCAGCTTTCATCGGGCATATGAGCGGTGCGGATTTCTTCGGACTGGTGGTCTCAGTGCTCGTCTGCGGCTACCTCCTCTACGCCCTGGTGCGGGGGGAGAAGCTCTAGTCCGATGACCTTTTTTGGTTGGCTGACGATCTTTGCTTTTGCGACGATCCTGACCCTGATCGCGCTTCCGCTGGGGAGGTATCTGTCTGCCGTTTACAGTGGCGAGCACACCTTTTTGGATCCGGTGCTCCGCGGCCCGGAGCGCTGGCTATACCGGATCCTCCGCGTCGATACGGGTAGGGGACAGGATTGGAAAGCCTACGCCAAAAGCCTGATCATTTTTTCACTGGCGGGCTGGCTTTTGCTCTATCTGATTTTGCGCACACAAACGCTGTGGGACTTCACCGGATTGAATCCACAGCACTTCCATTCGGGCACCTGGAATGTGACCTTTAACACGGTCTCATCGTTTTTGACCAACACCAACTGGCAGTTCTACAGCGGTGAGACGACGATGAGCTACTTCAGCCAGATGGTCGGGCTGACGGTTCAAAACTTCCTCTCGGCGGGGGTTGGCATCGTTACTGCGGTGGCGCTGATTCGCGGGATCATCGGGCGCAGCGGCAAAAGCCTCGGCAACTTCTGGCAGGACATGGTGCGCACCATTCTTTGGGTGCTGCTTCCACTCTCGGTGCTGGTCGCAATCGTGCTCGTCTCCCAGGGTGTGATCCAGAATTTCTCGGGATATTTGAGCGCGTTCGGACTGACTCACCTGAGTCAGTCAATCGGAATGGGCCCGGTCGCCTCCCAGGAGGCGATCAAGATGCTCGGTACGAACGGTGGGGGATTCTTCAACACCAATGCCGCGCACCCGTTCGAGAACCCGAACGGCTTCACGAATTTCTTCGAGATGCTGGTCGTCTTGGCGATCCCGGCGGCGCTGATCTTCACCTACGGAAGGATGAGCGGAAACCGCCGCCAGGGGTATGCGATCTATGCGACGGTGATGATCATGTTCCTTGGCGCGGTTGCCGTCGCCTACGTCGCCGAGGCCCATGGCAGCCCGGCGCAGCACGCCGCCGGGCTCAACACTCACGCGATCGCCGGTTCGACCGGCGGCAACATGGAAGGCAAGGAGCAGCGCTTTGGAATCGCCGGATCTGCGCTCTTTGACGTGGTCACGACTGTCACCTCCTGTGGCGCCGTAAACAGCGCGATTGAGTCCTTCACCGGCATCGGCGGTGCTGTCCCGTTTGCCAATCTCTCCGCCAGCGAGGTGATCTTCGGCGGTGTAGGGACCGGTCTTTACTCGATCCTGCTCTACGTACTGTTGGCAGTCTTCATCGGGGGCTTGATGGTCGGGCGCACCCCTGAGTACCTGGGCAAGAAGATCGAGGCTCGGGAGATCAAGCTGGTATCTCTCGGCTTGCTGATCACGCCACTGATGGCGCTCTTTTGCACCTCCCTGGCAACCGCCAGCAAGGCGGGCCGCGCCTCGATCTCGGCGGCGGCGACGGGACCCCAGGGGTTCTCAGAGACCTTCTATGCCTACCTTTCCCAAGCCAACAACAATGGCTCGGCGTTTGCCGGCTACACCGGCTACGTTCAACCAAGCGCCGGCAACCTTGGCGCACACGGAATCACCTTCACCGACATCCTTGGCGGTTTCGACATGATCTTTGCCCGCTATGCACCGATCCTCTTTGCTCTGGCGGTCGCCGGCGCCCTTGCCGGCAAGCGTGTTAGCCCCGCGGGCCTTGGGACGATGCGCACTGATAACCCCATTTTCGTCGTACTTCTGATCGGCGTAATCATTTTGGTCGGCGCGCTCACTTTCTTCCCCGCCCTGCTCCTCGGTCCAATCGTCCAGGGCCTGACCAATCACCTCTACTGAGATGAAGCGAGACATCATCACCTCTGCAATCGGCATCGTCGTGCTGACCCTGCTGTGTGGGATCGTCTATCCGCTGGCGGTCACGGGCATCAGCCAGCTCACCTTCCCCGGAAATGCAAATGGCCAGCGGCTGTATGTGAACGGCAAGCTGGTCGGATCAAAGATCATCGGCCAGCAGTTCGCCGTCCAAGTCGTCAAAAACGGCAAGCCGCAGGTCGATGAAGAAGGCAACCCGGTGACCAGGCCTGATCCCCGCTACTTCCAGTCGCGCCCCTCGGCCACTGTACCCCCCTATAACGCCGCGGCGTCCACGTTCTCCAACCTTGGGCCCAACAACATCGCAACGAAGGAAGCGATTGAAAGCAACGTCAAGGCCTATCTCGCGCTTGAAAAGCCCTACAACCCGGGGCTCACCGCCGCGAAGATCCCTGTCGACGCGGTGAATAGCTCGGGGTCGGGCCTCGACCCCGAAATCTCAGTCGCAAACGCCGACATCCAGGCTCATCGCGTCGCTGCCGTCCGCCACCTTTCGCTGACCGCAGTGATGTCGCTGGTCTCCAAGTACACCGACAGCCGCGGACTCGGTTTCTCCGGTGAGCCGGGAGTCAACGTGCTTGAGCTCAACCTTGCCCTCGACCGCCTTACGGAAGGCCACTGATGTCTGCTGACGCCGCCCCTGTCACCCCACCTTCTCCACTGGAGCCTCACGAGCGTGAGGCGATCTCACTGTTTCGCGGCGACATTGTTGGCAGAGCGCTGAAAGAGAGCTTCGCAAAGCTCGATCCGCGGGTGCAGATACGCAACCCGGTGATGTTCGTGGTCGAGATTGGCGCCCTGATCACCACGGTCACCTGGTTCATCCAGGTTTTTGGCGGCAGACCTCTGGGTGGCGGACACGAGCCGGCCTGGTACACGTTCGTGATTTCGTTCTGGCTCTGGCTCACGGTCGTTTTTGCGAACATGGCAGAGGCATTTGCCGAGGGTCGCGGGCGCGCTCAGGCCGAGACGCTTCGCGCGATGCGCAAGGAGACGGTGGCCAAGCTGCGCGACGGCACCATCAAGCAGGCTTCAGAGCTGGCCAAAGGCGATGTGGTCGTGGTCGAGGCCGGCGAGCTGGTCCCCGGCGACGGCACCGTGCTTGAGGGGATTGCCTCCGTCGATGAGTCAGCGATCACCGGCGAGTCTGCCCCGGTGATTCGCGAGTCTGGCGGTGATCGCAGCGCCGTCACCGGCGGCACCAAAGTGCTCTCTGACCAGATCGTCGTCGAAATCACCCAGGAGCCAGGCAACTCGTTCCTGGATCGGATGATCGCCTTGGTCGAGGGAGCCGAGCGGCGCAAGACTCCGAATGAGATTGCCCTCAACATCCTGCTCGCCGGGTTGACGCTGATCTTCATGATCGTCGTCGCGACCCTGCGGCCCTTTGGCCTCTTCGCCCACACCGCGATCTCTGAGACGACGCTGATCTCACTGCTCGTTGCGCTGATCCCGACCACGATCGGGGCGCTGCTTTCGGCAATTGGAATCGCTGGCATGGACCGCCTTGTGCGTCGCAACGTTCTCGCCCTCTCCGGGCGCGCGGTCGAGGCCTCCGGGGACGTCGATGTCTTGCTGCTCGATAAGACCGGCACGATCACGATCGGAAACAGGCTGGCCTCGGAGTTCATCCCGATGCCGGGCGTCCCTGAGGAAGAACTCGCCGAGGCTGCACAACTGGCATCGCTGGCCGATGAGACGCCCGAGGGTCGCTCGATTGTTGTCCTGGCAAAGCAGTTTGGGATCCGCGAGCACGACATGACGGAACTGCACGCCGAGTTCGTGCCGTTCACCGCGCAGACGCGGATGAGTGGAGTCGATCTCGACGGCCGTCGGCTGCGCAAGGGCGCAGGTGACGCGATCATCGCCTTCGTAGAGGCCGAGGGTGGTCGACCGCCCGCTGAGCTGCAGTCAGCCCTTGACCGGATCGGCCGCGAGGGCGGCACCCCGCTTGCCGTCTCGCGTGATGAGCGGGTCCTCGGCGTGATCTATCTCAAAGACACAATCAAGGAGGGTATGAAGCAGAGATTCGACGAGCTGCGGGCGATGGGCATCCGCACGATCATGGTCACCGGTGACAACAAACTTACCGCGGCAAAAATTGCCGAGGAGTCGGGCGTCGATGACTTCCTTGCTGAAGCCACGCCCGAGCGCAAGCTCGAGCTGATCAAGGAGCAGCAATCCGACGGGCGTCTGATCGCGATGACCGGCGATGGCACCAACGATGCCCCGGCGCTGGCGCAGGCCGACGTCGGGGTGGCGATGAACACTGGAACCCAAGCTGCGCGCGAGGCGGGCAACATGGTCGACCTTGACTCCAACCCAACCAAGTTGATCGAGATCGTCGAGGTCGGCAAGCAGCTTCTGATCACCCGCGGCGCGCTGACCACCTTCTCGATTGCCAACGATGTCGCCAAGTACTTCGCGATCCTGCCGGCGATCTTCCTGACCACCTACGCCGCCTCCAAGAACAGCCAGGGGCCGCTGCACGTTCTCAACATCATGAACCTGGGAACGCCGGAGTCGGCGGTGATCTCAGCGATCATCTTCAATGCGCTTGTGATCCCGCTGCTGATTCCGCTCTCCCTGCGCGGAGTGAGCTACCGGCCGATTGGTGCCAGCGCGCTGCTGCGCCGTAACCTTTTGATCTACGGCCTCGGAGGCCTGATCGCTCCCTTCATCGGCATCAAGCTGATCGACCTCATCGTCCACAACCTGCTCGGAGCCTGATCGGGCGGTAACGCCGAGTGAGACGATGGCCGAGCTGTCGCCAAGCGCCGAGACAAACCCAGCGGGCGGTTACAGGCGCGGCCGCTACAAGATATTTCTCGGGATGGCCGCCGGCGTCGGCAAGACCTACCGGATGCTTGAGGAGGGAAAGGCCGAAGCCGATGCCGGCCGCGACGTGGTGATCGGCTACCTGGAGCCCCACGATCGGCGTGAGACGACGGAGCGGGCGGCTGGGTTGGAGGTGATGGCGCGCCGTCGGGTCCCCTACCGCGACGTTGTGGTCGAGGAGATGGACTTACCGGCGCTTTTGGAGCGTGCACCGGAGCTTGCCTTGATCGACGAGCTCGCCCATACCAACGCCCCCGGTCTGGTCCATGAAAAGCGCTATGAGGATATCGGCGATGTCTTGGAGGCGGGGATCGACGTCTTCTCCACGGTCAACGTCCAGCACCTGGAGTCACTCAACGATCAGGTCGCCGAGCTGACCGGGGCGAGGGTGCGCGAGACAGTCCCCGACTCGGTGCTGGGGTCTGCAGATGAGGTGGTCCTGATCGATCTCACCCCGGAGGCGCTGATCGCCCGCCTGCGCGCTGGCAAGATTTACCCGACCGCAAACATCGATGCCGCTCTCAACAACTTCTTTCGGATCGAGAACCTCGCCGCCCTGCGCGAGGTGAGCCTGCGCCAGGTGGCCGAGGACGTTGAGTCCAAGCGGCTGATCCTGAGTCAGACCGAGACCGTCGGCACCCGCGATGAGGAACGAGTCTCCGCCGACACCTCAAAGGCGGTCGGCGAGCGACTGTTGGCCCTGATTCGTCCCCAGCCCGGCTCCCAGCGGCTGGTTCGCCGCGCTTGGCGCTCCGCGCAGCGGCTCGGCACCGACCTTGATCTGCTCTGGGTGAAGCGCCCCGGGGCGCCGATCCAAGGCGAGCAGGAGCGACAGGTCACAGCGCTTCGACAGCTTGCCTCGGTGCTAGGCGCGACCCTTCTGATCGAGGAGCACGATGACATGGTGGCGGCGGTAGCCCACGTCGTCCGTGAGCGCGGCAGCACCTACATCATGGTCGGCGAGTCGCTGCCCAGGCGCGGATTGGCGCGCCTGCGCGAGCCCCTCCCGCAGCGGCTCATGCGTGCCACTCCGCCCGGAGTTGACGTTCGGATCGTCGCCCACCGCAGCCTCAAGGAGGATCGAGGATGATCGTGCTTGTAGTCTTCTGTGCGCTGTTGGCAGGCCTCGCCGCCGGCTACCTGATCGCTCACTGGCGCCGCGGCGCCAACCGAAGCGAGCGCCCCGATTCGGTTCATCAGATCCTTTTGCCCTTCACCGGAACAGAGATCTCTCGCCGCGCCCTTGACGCCTCGCTTCGCCTCGCCAACGCTGAGAGGGCAACGCTGATGCCCGCCTACCTGGCGACCGTCCCTAAGCAACTGCCGCTGGAGTGCGCGATACCTGCTGAGGCCGCCAAGGCGATGCCGATGCTGGAGGCGATTGAGCAGCGGGCCAGTGCTCAACGAGTGGCGGTCGATGCTCGGATCGAGCGTGGGCGATCTCACCGCCACGCCTTGGAGCGGTTGTTGGAGCGTGAGAGCTTTGACCGCGTTGTCGTTCCAGCGAGCGCCAGCGGCCGCACCGGCTTCTCGGGCGATGACCTCGTCTGGCTGCTGCAAAAGGCACCGGCGGAGGTGCTGATCCTGCGCCCCGGACCGCAGGACGATCGTGTCGTGACCGCAGCCGTTAACGGCAACGGTCACTGACAGATAGAAATAGCTTCAGCAGAGCCGGGCTCACCGCTCTTTGTGGGCAGGGGCAAAATCAGACAGGTGGTTGCCGAAGGGTTGAGCGGGGCAATCTCAATAGTTCGATGGTCGAACTAGTTGCTACGCTGCTCGATATGCCAAGCGACGAGCGCAGGACCGAGGGCGTCCAGGCGATTCGCGCGTTGGCGCGCATCTCGCGTGCTCTGGAGCGCTCCTCCGCGGAACTGAATCTGGCCCACTACCGAGTGCTCTCCGCCGTCGCCGACGGCGATGAGCGAGCCTCGCGGGTCGCCGGCAGACTCGCGCTCGGCAAGCCCGCGGTCAGCGCCGCGGTCGACGCACTCTGCCAGCAGGGTCTGCTCTTACGCGTCGGTGTCGAGCGCGATCGCCGCGCCGCGGCGCTGGCGCTGACGCCGGCTGGGGAGGCGGCGTTGACGGCAGTCGAGCGGGAGATGCTCTCTCGCATCGAGGGACTCTGCGCGCGCACACCAGATGGCCCGCGGGTGCTGGAGTCACTCGCCTGGCTCGGCGACGCGCTCGATGAGGCGGCCGCCGAGCGCCGCGCCGCCGAGCGCAGTCGCCGAGGGACGGGGTGAGCACCGCCGGGGACTCGGCCGAGACTCGGCGACTCGGCTGGGTACGGCGGCTCACCGGCTACGTGTTGCGCCACCGCCGCGACGTGCTGCTGTCTTTCGGCGCCGCCGTCGCTGGCAGCGCTTGCCAGGCAACCGCGCCGCTGCTAGAGCGCCAGATCGTCGACGGCGTCATCATCGATCGTTCGGCGTCGCTTTTGCCGTGGTTGGTGGCGCTGCTGGCAATCGCGGCGGCGAGCTTTGCTTTCGCCTACCTGCGACGGTTCCGTGGGGGCCGCGTTGCGCTTGCAGTCCAGTACGACCTGCGCAACGAGATGCAAGCCCATCTGCAGCGTCTGGACTTCGCCAACCTCGATCGCACGCCGACCGGCCAGCTCGTCGCTCGCGCCAGCTCCGACACGACCCTCGTCCAGGGGCTTTTGATGTTCATGCCGATGATGAGCGGCAACGCGCTGCTCATGTTGCTCTCGCTCGGCGTGATGGTGGTGCTCTCGCCGCCGCTCGCGATCGTCAGCCTGATCATCGCGCCTGCGCTGCTGGTCGTCTCCTATCGGATGCGCACGCGGATCTTTCCCGCTACCTGGGACGCCCAGCAGCGCGAAGGCGACGTGATCCAGCTCGTTGACGAGGCGGTCAACGGCGTCCGCGTCGTCAAGGCGTTCGGCCAGGAGCGGCGCGAACTAGAGCGCGTCGCCGAAGCCTCGCAGGCGCTCTACGGCTCGCAGCTGCGCTCCGTGCGGCTGACCTCGCGCTACCAGCCATTGCTGCAGATGATCCCTGCGCTCGGCCAGGTCGCGATCCTCGCCTTCGGCGGCTGGCTGGCGCTGCAGGGCAAAATCAGCCTCGGTACCTTTCTCGCGTTCTCGACCTACGTCGCGCAGCTGATGTCTCCCGCGCGCCAACTCGCCGGCCTGCTCGCGATCGGCCAGCAGGCGCGGGCCGGCGTCGAGCGGATCTTCCAGCTGCTCGACCTTGCGCCGGCGATCCAGGACGCCACCGACGCGATCGAGCTGCCGAGGCTGGAGGGCGAGGTGAGCTTCGTCAACGTCCACTTCGGCTACGACGAGCGGCGTCAGGTCCTGCGCGGCTTCGATCTGCACATCGCGGCAGGTGAGCGGGTTGCGATCGTTGGGCCGAGCGGTGCTGGCAAGACAACCGCGACGCTGCTTGTCTCGCGCTTCTATGAGCCCGATCAGGGTGCCGTTTTAGTCGACGGACACGATGTCCGCGGGGTGACCTTGCACTCGCTGCGCAGTCAGATTGGCGTCGTCTTTGAGGAGAGCTTCCTCTTCTCCGACACGGTCCGCGCCAATATTGCTTACGGGCGTCCCGAGGCGACCGACGAGCAGGTCAGGGCGGCAGCGCGGATCGCCCAGGCGCACGACTTCGTGATGGAGCTGCCGCGTGGCTATGACAGCGTCGTCGGCGAGCGCGGGCTGACGCTTTCGGGCGGTCAGCGCCAGCGGCTCGCGCTCGCCCGCGCGGTCCTCAGCGAGCCGCGGATCCTGATCCTCGACGACGCGACAAGCGCCGTCGACGCGCGCACCGAGGAGGCGATCAACGCCGCGCTGCGCAGCGTCTTGGCGGGACGCACGACGCTGCTGGTTGCCCACCGGCGCTCGACCCTTCACCTCGCCGACCGGGTCGTCGTGCTCGACGAGGGAGGGGTGATCGAGCAGGGCACGCACGCCGAGCTGGTCAAGTCCAGCGTTCTATACCGCGGGCTACTGAGCGGCCTCGACGAGGATGTCGCGGCGACGGTCGGCGACCGGGTAGAGGTGCTCGCGGCGCGCGCGGCCGAGGCGGCCGCCACAAGCGCCGGTGCTGGCAATGGCGGCGGTAGGACCACCAGCGCCTGGAACGGTGCCGGTGGCGGCGGCTCTGCGCACCCGACGAGGACCACACTCAGCTTCGGCGCGCCTAGCCTCGGTGGTGGCCTCGGGCGTGGCGGCGGCGGCGTCTTTCGCCGCAACCTGGCGCCGACGCCGACGTTGATGGCGCAGGTTGCCAAGCTGCGGCCCGTGCGCGACGTCGCCCGGCTCGACCTCGAGCGCGAGGCACGCCATCAGCGCGGTTTTACCCTGCGCAAATTTCTGCGCGAGTTCCGCCGGCCGCTCTTGCTCGGCCTACTGCTCGTCGTGCTCGACGCGCTCGCCGGTATCGCAGGCCCGGTTCTGGTCAAGACCGGCATCGACAGCGGCGTCGCGACCGGCTCGGAGGCGGCCCTCTTCGCCGCCTCGGCGATTTACCTCGTTGTCACGCTCGCCGACCTGCTCGACGAGGTGGGCGAGACGTTTGTCACGGGGCGCATCGCGCAACGCGTGATGTTGTCGCTTCGGATCCGCATCTGGGCTCAGCTACAGCGGCTCTCGCTCGATTATTACGAGCGCGAGATGGCCGGCCGAATCATGACTCGGATGACCACCGATGTCGACCAATTCGAAGCGCTTATCGAGAGCGGTCTGCTGTCGGCGCTGGTCGCCTTCGCGACCTTCTTCGGCGTTGGGATCGCGCTAGTTGCGCTCAATCTCGAGCTGGGGCTCTGCACGCTCGCCGTCGTTGTCCCGCTGGCGATTGCGACCGTGGTCTTCCGCCGCCGCTCGGGTGCCCTCTATGACCTCGCCCGCGACCGCATTGCGATCGTAAACGCCGACTTCCAGGAGAGTCTCTCGGGGGTGCGCGAGTCGCAGGCGTTCGCGCATGAGGAGGAGACCGAGCGTCACTTCCGCGAGCTCGGTGCCGACTACCTGCGGGCGCGCGTCGCCACCCAGCGACTCGTCTCAACCTACTTCCCGTTCGTGCAGTTTCTCTCCGCGGTCGCCGATGCAATTGTGCTCGGCGTCGGCGCCAGCATGATCCACGCCGGGCAGCTGACGACTGGCGTCCTGATCGCCTTCATCCTTTACGTCGAAATGTTCTTCTCGCCGATCCAGCAACTCTCGCAGGTGTTTGACTCCTGGCAGCAGACGCGCATCTCGGTCGGCCGCATCGACGAGCTGATGTCACTGGAGACGCTGACGCCGCCGGCGCCGGAGCCGGTCGATCCCGGCCGGCTGAAGGGCGCCGTGACGCTCGCCGGCGTCAGCTTCTCCTACCCCGAGCCGGTCGCGATGCCTGTCGGCGGGACGGAGCGCCGTGGGCCGGCTGACGCGCACCTCGGTGACGCCGGGTCGGCGCAGGTGGCGGTGAAGGCACCCGAGGCGCTGCGCGAGGTCGAGCTGGAGATTGGCGCCGGTGAAACCGTCGCCCTGGTCGGCGAGACCGGCGCGGGCAAGTCGACTGTGTTCAAGCTGCTGGCGCGTTTCTATGACCCCGATGCGGGCAGCGTCCGGGTCGACGGCCAGGACCTCCGCACGCTTGACCTGGCCGCCTTCCGCCACCAGCTTGGCTACGTGCCCCAGGAGGCCTTCCTGTTCACCGGCACGCTGCGCGACAACATCGCCTACGGGCGGCCCGAGGCAAGCGACGCCGAGGTCGAGGCGGCTGCCCGCGCGGTCGGTGCCCACGACTTCATCGCCGCGCTACCTGGCGGCTACCTCTACGAGGTCGCCGAGCGCGGCCGCTCGCTGTCGGCCGGTCAGCGCCAGCTGATCGCGCTCGCCCGCGCCGAGCTCGTCGATCCCGCAATCTTGCTGCTCGACGAGGCGACCTCGAATCTCGACCTCGCAACCGAGGCCCGCGTTGCCGAGGCGATGCAGCGCCTCGCACATGGCCGCACGACGATCGTGATCGCTCACCGCCTGCAGACCGCCCGCGCCGCCGGTCGCATCGTCCTCCTTGACTCTGGCCGTATCGAGGAGGTCGGCTCCCATGAGGAGCTGCTCGCCCGCGGTGGCCGCTACGCCGCGATGTGGCATGCCTTCGAGCAGCTCGGCGAGCATCGCGATCCGCTGCGAGCCTGACGGTTGAGCCCATCTTCCACCGCAAACCTGATCGCAGCCGCTCTATCGAGCACCGTCGCGCTCCACACCTCAACGGCGGGGCACCTCTGGTTGCTTCTCACAGATCGGAGGTAACTCGACCGCGGCGCCCAGACCGCATGGAACTGACGACTCGCGTGTTACAAAAGGCACATGACCCGCTATGCCCTCGATGACATCCTCGAGTACGCCCTCACCAGGCGGGGCAGGGAGAACGTGACTCTGGCGCTCATTGCGGCAGCGTCGCTTGCGGGCATCATCGCCATCGGGCACCATTAAGCGTGCCCCCGAACGAAAGGCCCCTGACCATCCGAAGATACGGAGGGTGAGGGGTGGATGGCTTTGTTGTGAGTATCCTCTAGTTCTAGTTGCGGCTTGGTGTAATGGCAGCACGCCCCGTTCTGGACGGGGTAGTCGGGGTTCGAATCCTTGGGCCGCAGTTTGGGGAAGCGCTTGTAACTGAGCGCTAGGTGTTGAACCTCTGCACCGGTTCTGGAGGTCCGGCAAATCTTCACGCCGAAACAGCCAAAGTGGGCTTCAACGTAGCACCCCGAAAGTATGCTTCAGCTTGTCCATAGGCCCAGAGATGGTTAGCTTGAACAGCGATGCGCGTACTGATCTTTCATGGCTACATGTTGCGTGGTACCGGCAGCAACATCTATAACGCGAATCTCGCTCGTGCCCTTGCCCGGCTCGGCCACGAGGTTCACCTCCTCTGTCAAGACCGCCAGGTCGAGCTGGAGGGCGTCCAGATCCACAATCCCGACATCGGCGACCTGCTGCCGGTCTACGTGAAGGACCCCTATGAGGGCTTTGAGGTGAAAGCTTTCTCCGAGCTCTCCGAGGAGGAACTCAACACCTACATCGAGGCCAACGTGATCGCCGTACGCCAGGTGGCGCAGGAAGCGGACGGAATAGATGCGGCCCTTGCCAATCACCTGGTCATGGGCCCCGCAATCCTTGCTCGCGCTGATGTGGCTCCCTTCGCGTCCAAGATCCACGGCTCCGCGCTTGAGTACACGGTCAAGCCGAATCCACGTTTCCTTCCCTATGCCAGCGAGGGCATGGAGGCATCGGCGGGGGTTCTTGTCGGCTCCAGCCATACCGCCGAGTCTCTCTGGGCAGCGCTGCCACAAGTGGATGGTTTGAAGGAGAAGACCCGCCTTGGTCCCCCCGGTGTGGATACAAATGAATTCAGCCCCGCCGCCGAGCGTGCTCCGCTTGTCGTCTTCGTTGGCAAGCTGATCGTCTCCAAGGGCGTTGACCTCCTCCTCGCTGCGTGGCCTCTCGTCCACGCAGCGCACCCCGAGGTCAGATTGCAGATCGCCGGCTACGGCGAGTATGAGGACGGGCTGCGCAGGCTGCTGAGCGCTCTGGACCGCGGCGATCTGGTGGATGCACAAGAGGTGGCTCGACTCGGCCGGAGTCTTGAGAGCGGGGAGGAGATGTCGCTGCCGATCCTCTCTGCGTTCCTTACCGATCTGCCACTGGGCTATCTAGAGGGGGCGAGGGGGATCGCTTCCTCGATCGACTTCATCGGTCGGCTGGAGCATGATCAGGTCGCGGAATTGCTGCCTCACGCCGAGGCTCTTGTTATGCCCAGCACCTTTCCCGAGGCCTTCGGCATGGTCGCCGTAGAGGCCGCCGCTTGCGGTGCCCTGCCGATCTCCGCTGATCACTCCGGCATGCGAGAGGTTTCCCGCCAACTGGGCGCCGCGTTGGCGCCCGATATTGGCCGGCTCACCTCATTCCCGGTGTCGGAGGGTGCGGTTGAGGCCCTCGCTGGGCGCCTCAACTCCTGGCTTGCCTTGCCAGAGGTGCGCCGCGCCGCGGCTCGTGAGACTTTGGTTCGGACTACCGACGACCTCTGGAGCTGGAACGGGGTTGCCGGTGGCGTGATCGCTGCGTCTGCGGGGCGACTGGAGGAGCTTCCTCTCCCTTGAGGTCTTTGATCGCCACACCTGCGAGGCGTGCCCTGCAGCGGGTGCCCAAGCCGAGAAAGTCCACTCCGAGTACGGTCCATTGCTGCAAGGAGCGGCCGCCCTCATTCGAGATCTTTTAAGAAGTAATCGCTCAGCGATCCAATACGCGCAGAGCATGTGTGGTTCTTGTCACCGGTGCGAGGCTAAGCTGTAGCTTTGGTAGGGGTCAGGTTGGCGCTGGAGTCCCGGTCGGGTTGCGCCAAGCTTTCACCACGCGACGAAGCTTCGCCACCGCATCGCTGTCGGTGTCAACTCGGAAACCCGCGAGGCGATCCTCCAACCCCCGAGCCAGTTCGCTGCGCGGTCGAGGCCAAACGTGCCGAGCACGCCGGCGAGCTTATGGGCTTCCTCGCGCCCCGTGGCGATCTGCTTCGCAGAGGGCGGTGAATCTGCGCAATCGGAAACTATGACTTCGATCAGGTTGATGCGCTCAAGAATTACGGGGTAGGTGCGAGCTATACCCCAGCCAGTGCTGCCTTGAACTGCTCGTTTGTTTCGGTCTCGCTTCCTGTCTTAAGGCAGATTATGACCACATACCTGACATGGTCAGGTCTTCATGCGCAGCACAATGCGGTGCCTGACCCGTCACGTGGGCCTTAAAAACCCTGCCCCGGCCCAGCTCACTGATCGCCTTGGTCAATAGAGCAATCGCGCCCCGACCGTCTGAGCACATGCAGCGAGGCGTGCGAGGACCGTTTAGCACCGACTCCTATGGAACGCAGATCGGCGCTGAGCGCATCAATGCGATCAGCACATCGCAATCCCCGGTTCTGCTCAGCGTGCGAGCTCATCGATCGCGACGGCGATCGCCAGCAGCATCGCTATGTCCTCCCCCTGGGAAATCTCGATTCCGTAGGTCTCACGCACCCGCACCCACTTCTTGGTGACGGCAGCAATCACCCTGTCATCGCGCTTGATCTTGTACTCGTGGTCGAGGATGTTTCCCTTTGCCTTGAGGTTCTCGCCGTCCTTGATATCGATCTCGAAACGATCGCGAATTCCGACCAAGGCCTTGTGCACCGTCGCCAACTCCTCGTCGCCTCGCTCGATCTTCATCGTTCCGCGTACGTGGAGCACTCGATCCTGGATATGAGCGACCTCGTTGCCCGAGGCGTCTTTGAGAATGAACGTCTTTCGCACCCGCAGCGCCTTACCGTCAACCTTAAAGAGCTTCTCGCCGCTGCTTCCCTCGATCCAGAAGTCATCGCCGATCGAGAGCATCTTCTCGCGCATCACGAACTGCTGCCCATCGTCCTCTCCATCTCCCAGCAGCCCCATGGTTGCCTCCTCCTTATTTGCGCCAGGTCCTCGGTCAGAAAGCCTAGACGAAGGCCTGGTCAGCCTCAACGTCTCTCAGCTTCCTCACTGCATCGGCGTGTTGCCAGCTTAAGCCTCACCATGATCCAGCGTGGCCAGGTCTCTTCAAGAGGGTCATCGGGCACCTCACGACGCCCTGTTTTACACTCCCAACATGTGTAGAAACATCAGGACCCTTCATAACTTTGATCCCCCCGCGAGTGCTGAGGAGATTCACGCTTCTGCGCTGCAGTATGTTCGCAAGCTCAGCGGCTACACGAAACCTTCTCAGGCAAATGCGGAGCCCTTCGACACGGCTGTTGCGGAAGTAGCCGCGGTGTCGACCCGCTTGCTCGAGAGCTTGGTAACGGCGGCGCCGCCCAAAGACCGGGAGATCGAGGCGGCAAAGGCGCGGACCCGGGCCGAGCGTCGTTTCGCTGCCTGACCGGGCGGATCAAACTGAGCTCCGCGCCAAGCGTGGCTCCTCCTCGCCATTGGCGCCCCCAACGGCCCGACATCGCGCTGGCCGAAGAGGCCTGGTCCCCGATCGTCAATGAGGCTGATCGTGAGCGCGATTTAGGGCGCAGATGTCTGCTTGCGAAGCCGGGAGTAAGTGCCCATCAGAGGCTCAATGTTGAGAAGTGAAAAAAGCACACATCGGTTCTTTCGCAGTGCCTTTGCAAGGGAGCCCAGCCGAGTCGGCTATCCGTCGGGGACGATCAGTACCCCGGCGCCGCGGGGTGGATCGATCGGCTGGGCGAGCAGCTGCCAGGAGGTCGCCGCCAGCAAGCAGAGCTGCCCGGGCTGAAGTGCCTCAAGCTTCGTCGGTAGCTGAGACTCCCGCACCTGGACCGCCGCCCCTCCGATTCTCTTGGCGATCTCGGTCGCGAGCGCATTGGCGTTGGATGATCCCTCGATCTCATCCTCCTCGCGCTCAAGGACGAGCTCGACTCCGCGGATCGATTTCACCTCCCCAACGAGAATCGCCACCGGGGCAGGCAGCGCCGCTGCGACCGCCTCTCCGGCGCTGCCAAAGGCAGAGGCCCCGGCCGCCGATGGCTGCCCCACCAACACCAGGGATGCCTGGGTCTCGGTCGCCGCATTGACCACGCCCTCGACCAAAGAGTCACTGACGAGCAGCTTGGGTTCGGCGTCGATGCCGGCGGCAAAGCCGGCGGCTTCCATTTCGGCGAGCGCGCCGTTGCTCGATTTCGCATCTCGGCGGGAGCGAGCGAGAAGCCCCCGAACCACTCCGCCGTCGGGGGCGGCGACCCGTTCGGCAATCGCAAACCCCAAGCGCGCCTGAGCGGGGTCGATCAGAGTGACAAGCACGCGTGCGCCGAGTCGTTCCCCGGCTGATTGAGACGGGTGCACTGCCTTAACCGAACGCTCCACAATTAGCGTTCCCACCACGATCGAAACGAGGATCAAGACCAGTGCGGCGTTGACCACGGACTGGTCAAAGAGACCAATGTTGTAGCCAACCACCGTCGCCGCCAGGGTCGCAGCGGCCTGCGGGACGGTTAGGCCGAGCATCAGCGCCGACTGCGGGCGAGAGTATCCGAGCATGATCTCGGCGAAGAATGAGGCCAGTGCCTTGCCGCCGAGGCTGGCGGCAATGAAGAGGCCGGCCAGCTTCAGGGTTTGGCCTTCGACCATCACGGCGGGGTCGAGGAGCATCCCAACTGAGACGAGGAATACGGGCACAAAGACCGCCGAGCCGAAGAAGTCGATGCGATCCATCAGGGGCCCCTCATTTGGGACGAGGCGATTGAGCGCAAGCCCGGCGAAGAAGGCGCCAACGATCGGCTCGATCCCGAAAACCTCGGCGACGGTTGCGGCGGCGAGAAAAGCGGCGACCGCGAGCAGGTAGCGGACGACCCGGTCGCTGCCTAGGTAGCGAAAGGCCAAACGCGCCAACCTCGGAAGCAGCCCAAGGGTAAAGATGACCAAAACGGACAACCCGATCGCGATCTGCAGGGCGATTGAGGCTCCCGAACCGCCGTCGAGCTGTGAGCCCGAGACGGCCGCGAGGACAACCAGCGCAGCGGTGTCGGTGATCACGGTTGCCCCGACCGCGGTTGCCACCCCACGATCGGCCGAGAGACCCGCTTGGCGTGCGGCAGGGTAGAGGAGCAGGGTGTGGGAGGACAGGAGTGCTCCCAGGAGCAAGGCCGCGGGAGCGGTCCAGCCCAGGGCTAGTCCGATCCCGGTGCCGAGCAGCATCGGTAGGAGAAAGGTGATGACGCCGAAGCTGATGACGGCGTTGCGATGAACTCTGACCAAGGCGAGATCGAGCTCTACCCCGGCGACGAACATCAGATAGAGAAGCCCTAGCTGCCCGAGGTCGGGAACCGTTGTGTTACCGGCGCCGATCAGATTGAGGCCGTAGGGACCGATCGCAAAGCCGCCCAGGAGGAGGCCGATAATCCCGGGGGTGCGGGCTCGCCGCATCAGCGGGGGACCGATGATGATGACGATGAAAAGCACCAGGAACTCCCAGGCTGCGCCGCTCGGAGTCCTCAGCGAGAAGGCCGCCAGTGCGGCGGGACCCGGCACCCCCATCAGCGGGTGGTGTGAAGCAGTGGGATCGTCGATTCAGCGTCCGCGGCGTCGGCGCCAACCCATCTGTTCAGCAGGCGTTCGATTGTCCCGTTCGCGGTGAACGCGCGAATCGCGGAGTCAATCGCTTGCTGATTTGAGGACCCCTTGGGTAGGGCCACGGATAACGCCTCGGGCTGTGGAAGTTGGGCGACCGCTTCGAGTCGCCCCCTGGAGAGCCGTGCTGTCGCCACCGCGAGTGGCAAGTCGAACATTGTCGCGTCGATCTTGCCAGCCTCAAGGGCGTTGAGCACCTGCCGCTGGCCATCAAATAGCCGCGTCGGCGTTTCGGGCGAGATCGAGTTGGCGATTGCTTCGACGAAGGTGGTGGCTCGGACCACTCCCCAACGAAGTTTCTGGGCACTCTCAAGATCGGGCACTTCGGTGCCGCTGCGAACGAGCACCGTGGGCGCTGCTTTCAGGTAGGGGGCCGAAAAATCCAGGAACTGTTCTCGCTTTTCGGTTGGCGTCAGGAGGTTGAGACCGATATCGGCACCCCCAAGGTGACCTTCGACCATACGGTGAAAATGGACGATTCGGACCCGAACCTTGCCCAGCCCAAAGCGGGCGGCGAATTCCCGCGCCAGCTCATACTCAAAACCGCCGCTTGGGTGGCGCGGCGTCCCTTCCCAAAACCCGGCGCTTGGCACGGCCGAGGTCGCCACAGTGAGGACGCCTCGATGCCCCGGCGTGAAGGTCCCCGCTGAGCCGGCGATCGAGCCGCAGCCAGCCAGTGTGCAGCAGACTCCCACAATCAGCGCCGCCGCATTTACAAGCAGTCGAAGCCGCGGAGAGCTTTGCCTCGGTGCTTGACTCGGGCCCATTAGGGGGTTCGATGACAGCTGGAAGGGTGATCGCATGAAGCGCTCCATGCCTTGCATCCGAGGGGGTGCAACGAGCGCCCAAAATCACCGCGTCGGGCCGCTGGGACGTAGGCGATGTGGATCAATGTCGCGGCCGCTGCCGCGATCTCCTGCGCAAACGAGCAATTTGTCGCGGCGCTCATCCGAGAAGCCTATTCCGCTGGAGCGCCCCTTTTCTGCTTCCGCCGCCAGCTCGCAAGCTGCCAGCCCAGACGATCAGCGCCTGATCTCGCCAGCTCTGAAACTGGGCCAAGTAGCGGCTGCCGCGGACTCACCGACGCCGCGCGATCTCCTCACCGAGCGCCGGTTTCCCTTTTCGCATGTTGGTTTGTCCGCCAGGTTCCGCTGGGACAGCTCGGCAGCAGCTGGCGAAGCGAGACGAATATCAAAGAGTCAACCACTTCAAGATTTCAAGCGGGCGACCTGAGGCGTGCCGCGGGCCGGTGCAAGGTGGTGAGCTTGACCGTCGCAAAAGCGCGAAGTCGAGCTAATCGTAGTGGCGCCGATCTCGGCTCAGCGCTCGTCTCGGAGGCGGCAACCGCCCGAGCAACCTATCCTTGCCGGGGTCAGAGACCGGGGCGATCCTGTCCTCGCTGCGGACGTCGACGACAGACTGAGGTCATCTGAGCGAACTGAGCACAATCGCGGAGATCGGAACCGCCGTCGGCACCCTCTTTCTTGGAGCCGGAACCTTTGCCTCGGTTCGGTCGGCGAACCGCGCCGCTCGCGTCGCCGAGAGGTCGCTCCTTTTGGGATTGAGGCCGGTACTTATCGCCTCCCGTCCGGAGGATCCTGACCAAGAGATCATCTATGGAGACGGGCGCAGCTTCCGGATTCGCGCGGGTACGGCCGTCGTCGAGGAGATCAACAACGTCATTTACCTGGCGATTCCGCTGCACAACGTCGGCTCGGGTCTCGCCGTGCTGCAGAGGTACTTCATCACGGCAGAGAACCCGTTGCACGATTCCTATCGTCCCCTCGACCGAGGTCTGCATGATCGCCGCCGACGTGGGCATGCTCCGATCGAGCAGTTTCGCGCTCAACAGCGCGATCTATACATCGCCAGCGGCGACATCGGCTACTGGCAGGCTGCCTTGAGGGACCCAACCGATCAGTTGCAGGGCGACGTTCGCAGGGCCGTTGGAGCTGATCCGGAACCGATTTCAGTCGACCTTCTCTACGGTGACCACGAGGGTGGCCAATCGACGATTAGCCGCTTCAATCTGGTCCCCAGTGGTGATGGGGAGTGGTCATCCTCGGTGGTTTTTCACTGGATCCTCGAAGGCAGCGATCCGCGCGACCTAGAGTGAGTTGGCTCGGCAAGCGGTTGCGCAGGAGCGCAGCAAAAATGTTTGCCTCGGTCCTGGGTTTGGGTGCGTGTCAAGTAACGGGCTGATCGGATCAGATCCCGGAGTTTGCATCGGCAAAGTGGCGGCGGGATTTAGGGCTCGGGCTAGTGATGAGCACAGAAGTGCCGCCCCAATGCCCAGGGGGCGAATCCCTTGCAAGCCAAGTCCGAGCTGCTTCCATTTTGGAGCTACCGACCGCCGCCTCAGCGCCGTCGTTGGCGCCTACTGGGTCAGCTGAAATCCGCTGTAGAGGCTTTCCGCCGGCACTTCTCCGACCTCGAGAATCCTGATCACGAGCTCGCTCCCCGGTTCGATTGCCGGCGAGTCTGCGCTGTCGCTGCATGAGTTCTGCCCTTCTTTGATCACGCAGGAGAGCCCGACTGTGTCACCGTTGACGATGAGCTGGACTTCGACCCCGCCTCCGGGGCCGGCGGGTTCTGTCAGCTGGGTGGAGAAATTGCTCGCGGTGAGGGCAATGCTGGGAGAGAGACTGGTAACCGCCGGGGCGGTTTTTGAGGCAGCCGCAATTCCGCTGACCGGTCCGTACTTGGTCGGTTCAGCGATTTTTGCCAGGCCCGAGGTCTGACCCGATAAAACGGCGCCGAATTCACTGGGGGCGTGGCCGCCGAGGCGGGCCGAATCCACTGCCTGGGAATTGGCGCCCAGAAAGTCCGAGGCGGGGTGGCCCTGCAGCGCGTTTGAGTTGGCCGCCTGAGCGGCGCTTTCTGCGCTGTTTGCGTGGCCGGCACTGGGAACAAGTCCGAGGGTTGAGCTATTCACGTCCGCGCCGCTCAGGGAGCCGTCCTTGACCTTTGCCCCGGTGACTGAGTTGTTCTTTAGCTGCGCCGTGCCGACGCTGTTCTTCTTCAGCTGGGTCGCAGCGTAGGCACCGCCTCCCAGAGCGAGGAAAACGGCGACGGTTGCCATCACGTTGGCGTAGTTCAGCTTGGCACGCAAATCTCTCATTGACCCTCCCTGGATCTTCCCTTGTTGCGGTATAGGTTAGGGCCTGGCGAGACTCCTTCAACAGGATCGACCCAATTGCATCGATGAATCCGATCTCGAGTCGGCAATCGACCCCGAGAAACTTCCCGCTCTAGCCTAGGTTGCGCCCGGCGCGAGGGGGGGGATCGGGTACGCCAAGGCGGAGCCGAGCCTGGGCAACAGCCGAGGCCGAGGAGCGGCATGCCTTGGCAATCGAGTGGTTGGCGTGATCTGGCGTGCGGCGCACCTCAAACTCGATCACCGCGGCACGGCGCAGGCGCACTCGAGCATCGAGGGGGCCGTCGCTGGGGATTGACTCCAGGGCCGCGTCGCCCGCCTGCTCGCGCCTGCATCCCAGGCAGAAATCGCCCTTCGCCGAGCTGGCCCAGGTCTCCGGCAGCTCGACCGGCTCGCCGTCGATTCGACTTGTGGATACGCCACAGTTATCGCAGGTCCACTTTTTCGCGGTCACCGCCGTTTGTCTCATGCGTGCTCCCTCCTCCTGCTCCGGCGACGCTGAGCTGCGCTGGGCTTTCGAGCCTCGGCCTTTGTCTCATCTCTTCGTCTGTCCTTATTGAACTCACGGGCGAGGCCGAGGTCGCGGGCAATGCGACCGATGTCGCCCGTCTGGTCGGCTAGTACAAAGCTGATCCCAGCCCCACGGGCACCCGCCCGTCCGGTACGACCGACTCGGTGCACGTAGGAGTCACGGTCTTCTGGGGCATCGAAATTGATCACATGAGTGATGTCTGCGACGTCGATTCCACGGGCGGCGACGTCGGTGGCGACCAGGGTGTCGACATCGCCGTTCTCAAAGCGGGCGAGGGCTCGCTCGCGCTGGCGCTGGCTCTTGTCGCCGTGCATCGCTACGGCCTCCAATTTGCGATCTCGAAGTCGCTTGACCAGTCGATCGGCGCCCCGCTTGGTGCGAACGAATACCAGTGTTCGCCCGTCGCCGACGGCGCGAAGCTGGCCAGCGAGGTGATCGAGCTTCGCGCTTTGGGAAGCGACGTGGACGAAGCGATGTTCGATGTCTGCGTCGCGGTGCTCGGCGGCAGCCTGGGTGTGACTGCGTGCGTTGCGAGTGTAGGCAGCGGCAAGCTCGCCGGTCGCCCCCTGCAGCGTGGCGGAGAAAAAGAGAGTCTGGCGCCCGCTCGGGGTCTGCGAAACAATTCGGCTCACGGCCGGCTTGAAGCCCATGTCGAGCATCCGGTCAGCCTCGTCAAGGACGAGGACTCGAATCTCCCCCAGGGAGATCGCCCCGCGCGCCAGAAGATCCTCGAGCCGCCCGGGAGTGGCGACGATGATGTCGGCCCGTTTGGCGGCGGTCATCTGGGGCCCGAAACCGACGCCGCCATAGACGGCGGCAATTTTCAAGTGGCGAGCGCGAGCGATCGATTGCAGCTCATCGACAATCTGGCTCGCAAGCTCGCGGGTCGGAGCGAGCACCAGAGCCGAAAGCTGGCGCGCATCGGAATCGAGGCGGTCAACGAGGGGGATGCCGAAGGCAAGGGTCTTGCCGGAGCCAGTCGGTGACTGAACTAGAAGGTCATGGCCCGCGAGGGCGTCGCGAATGGCCATCTCCTGGACCGGAAATGGCTGCGTGAAGCCGCGCTCAGCTAGCGCTGAGACCACGGATTTTGAGATGCCGAGATCGGCGAATGACATGAAGGTGCGAACTCCTTTTGAGCGATTCAGGGGGAGATCCAGCGGCCCCAAAACGCTCAAACGGCGCGCGGAGGAAACGGAACCTCTCGGGTGGCGAGAGTGCCAAACCCGACCTAAGCACCGTAGCAGTCCCTGCGCCCTGCACTTTTGGCGCCGCCGCTTTGGTCGATCCATTTCTGCCAGAGCGTCGAGGCCAAGCCGGCACAATCAGCGCGGCTCGGGTCGCTTCGCTCAGGGTCGGCTGAGTCGATTGAGGATTGCTAGCGCGGCGCCCATGTAAGCACCGATCTCGCTGCTCTGGCTCGCGCCGCTCGCCTCCAGCTCTCAATAGACCCCGATGAAGCCCTTTCCAGCCAGGCTGAGACCGCTATTTCTGTGAGGAGATCCGATGGGCGGGCTCGGCACCCGCCAGCACCGCGAGGGTGTCCTCGGCGACAACAAGTGCCATCGCATTACGGGCCCGAATGGTGGCTGAGCCGATGTGGGGGAGGAGGACGCAATTGGGCGCGTTTAGGAGCTCCGCGGGGACCTCGGGCTCCACTGCGTACACATCGAGACCGGCCGCTGCGATCCAGTTTTGCTCCAAGGCCTTTACCAGCGCCGCGATCTCAAGCAGCGAACCGCGCGCGGTGTTGATCAAAATCGCATCATCCTTCATCCCGACCAGCTCCCGCTCTCCGATCAGGCCGTCGGTGTCGCGGCCACCTGGAAGGTGCAAACTGATCACGTCGGCGCCGGCGATCAGCTCCTCCAGGCCGACAAAGGTTGCGCCCAAGCGGCGCTCCTCCGCGGTCTTTTGGGTGCGGCTGGTGTAGAGGATTTTCGCCGCCAGGGGAGCCACAAGCTCCGCATAGCGGCTGCCGATCCGGCCCAGGCCGACGACGCCAAACACCGCCCCGCTCAGCTCGAGTCCGAGGTGGGCGGTCGAATCAAATCCGTCCCAGCGCTTCGCACGCAGGTCGGCCTCGGCTTTGCCAATCTGGCGAGCGGCGGCGAGCGTCAGCGCCAGCGCCAGCTCAGCCGTGGCGTTGGTCAGGACCCCGGGGGTGTTGGTGGCAATGACGCCGCGCCGCTGACAGGCGGCCAGATCGACGTTGTCGTATCCGACGCCGAAGTTTGCGACCACCCGCAGCTGGGGCCCCGCCGCGTCAAGCAGGGCCGCATCGATGCTCACGGTTGGGTCGCCGATGATTGCTGAGCTTCCCGCCGCCAGTTGGCGCAGTTGCTCGGCCCTCACCGCGAGGCCCCCCTCGCGAATCTCACAACTCTTCCCAAGGCGTTTCACTCCGACCTGGGGGAGGCGGCGGGCGATGAGGACGATCGGTAGGGGCTTTTTCATGAATCTGAGTGCGTGCTCGAAGGCGAAGCCTGCAGTTTGACTGCGGGGGAGCATGATCCAAAGCGGCTTCCGGCGGGTAGGTCTTGCAGATCCTCACCCCCGGGGTGAGCTCTGATCTCGGCCAAGCAGGTATCGAAGCTGGCTGCGGCTGGGAGCCGAACATCAGCTGCGCGCAGCGGGCGCCAAGGCTTCTTTCTCAACTTGGCCGCTTCGGGGAAGCCGGTGCGGTGTAATGCGGCACACCGCCATGGCGCTCGGCTCCTCGCCACCTGTCGGGGGGCCTGAGCGCAGCGGCTGATCGAGCCTTGGGTGCTGAGCTCAGCGGGGGGAGCCAAGGAGGAATTCTCGGGTAAACCAGGTTGACGCTCGCCGCAGACACTTCCTACACTTAGGCGATGCCTTTGGACGCTGAGGTTGACTCCACCTTCACCCTCTATCGGCGCGGAATCGAGCTGCTCGAGGACGGCGACTTTGAGCAGGCGACGGTGCCACTTGCCGCGGCGGCCCGCCGCGCTCCAGATAAGGCCTCTGTACGCGAGGCGCTGGGCCGCGCTTATTTTCGCTGCGGGCAGTTCGCCAAGGCGGCGGCTGAGTTCGAGGCGGTGGTAGACGCTCACGGCGTCAACGACTATGCGCATTTTTGCCTCGGCCGCGCCCTCGCCAAGACGGGCCGAACCGAGCGGGCCCGACACCATCTGGCCCTTGCCTCCAACCTGCGTCCGGATAGAAGCGACTATCGCTACTACCGCGAAATCTGCGGGCACTGAACGACGATCACGACGATCTCGGCAGAGGCAGCGAACCCGAAGAGCAAGAGGGTTGTCGGAGATCCCGAGTCCCCCGGGGCGGATAGACTGTGATCAATTCATAGGCCGGTGGTCAAGGGAAGTCCGGTGAGAAGCCGGCGCGGTCCCGCCACTGTGACCGGGTAAGCAAGCCGTTGGCGCCTTGGCGCCAACCACTGGGGAAGAGGACCAAAACCCCGGGAAGGTGCGGCTGGGCATCCCGGAAGTCAGGAGACCTGTCCCCGGCCAGCCAAGACAAACCCTCGAGGAAGGGGTGGCCTCAAATGCCTAGATTGATCCGTTTTTGCCCGCTCGCGGTGGGCCTGCTGTGCTCGCTCGCTGCTCTCTGTTTGCCGTCGCTTGCTGGTGCCACCGAAAGTGGTGTGCCAGCCCGGCTGCGGGTCCTCATCCCAGGCAAGGTCCTGGCCGAAGAGACGCTGAGGACCGGCACCACCTCGATCCCGACCAGCTCCAAGGCGACCTGCTTTGGAAAGGGCACCGGCGGTGATGGAAAAGCGGTCAGCATCGAGGGGCCGACCGCGCTCGGTCTGTTGGCTCAGGCGGGAAGCTCAAATCCCGCCCTTCGCCCGCTTCTTGTCTCTGACCATTTCAGCTTCGGTCTGGCGCTCTGCGGTGTCGGCAGGGCCCTCGCCAGCGGGAAAGCTTCCTGGTACCTGACCGTAAATCACAAAAGCCCGCGGCTCGGAGGGAGCAAAGTAATGTTGCGCGCAGGCGATGAAGTGCTGTGGTATCTGGCGCCCTCCTACCCCTACCCCGAAGAGCTGGCGCTCAGCGCTCCCCCAAGTGCCAGCGCCGGGAAGCCGTTTGGGGTGCGCGTCTTCACCTATAGCGAAAAGGGCAAGAGGCGACCGGCCGCCGGGGCCTCTGTGACCGGCGCCAGCACTCCAACCGACGCTAGCGGCCGCGCCACGGTGAGGCTCAGCAGGCCAACCGCTCTGGTTGCCACCCTCGGTGCGGAGATTCCGTCGGGCCGCGAGGCCGTTTGCATTGGGGGCAAGTGCCCGAGCGGCTCAATTAGGTGAGCCGGCTCCGGGGCTCCGCGGCGGCGGGGATTGCGCTCAGTGTGGGCGCCCTCCTCGCTGGTTGCGGGCTCGGTCCCGGCAAGGATCTCGGCGATGTCCGACTCACCGTCACCCATAACTTCGGATCGCGGCCGATCCTTGAACGCGCCGTCGGCGGCGTCACCGAATCCGACACCGTGATGCGGGTGCTGGAACGAGGCGCCAAGATCTCGACTCGCTACGGCGGCGGCTTCGTGCAGTCGATTGACGGTGTCGAAGGCGAAGCTCGCGGTGAAGATTCCTACGATTGGTTCTTCTATGTCAACGGGGTCGAGTCGGGGGTGGGTGCAGCCGCCTATTCACTGCACGGTGGCGAGGCGATCTGGTGGGATTACCGAAATTGGTCCGCGGCGATGGAAGTCCCCGCCGTGGTCGGCTCCTGGCCGGAGCCGTTCTCGGGCGGATATGAAGGCAGGCGCCACCCGGTAGCGGTTGCCTGCATGGGCGGCGGAGCAGCCTGTGCTGAGGTGCGTGGCGAGCTGGAGGCTGCCGGTGTCAGGCTCGGTGCCGGCTCGGCAATGGGGGCGATCAGGGTGCTTGTCGGCCCCTGGGCGAAGCTACGGCGAAACCCCTCCGCAGCCGAGATCGAATCGGGACCGCAGATCAGCGGAGTGTTCTCTGACTTTGCTCACCGCGACGGGCGCTTCAGGCTGGTGGGGCTCACCGAAGATGGAAAACCGGGGCGAACCTTTGGCGCCGACGCTGGTCTGGTGGCGGCGACGCGGCACTATGAAGCGCCGCCGACCTGGGTTATCACCGGTGCAGATCTGAGCGCCACCAAATCCGCGGCCGCCTTGCTCAATAGCGCCGATCTGCGCGACCATTACGCGGTGGCAACCGAAGCTGGAAAGGAGACGCCGCTTCCGCTCCGATGAGGTCAGCGCTCGCCTACGCGCCGAGATCGGGTCCGTTGCAGGCCGCCACCCCGGGGGCTGCGGTCGCCTACCTCGGCTCCATGGTCGCCGTCGCCTTTCTTTACTCCAGCCCGTTCGTGCTCGCGGCGCTCCTCGCCGCAGCGCTCCTCGCCGGGATCCTCGCCGGCGCTCGCAGGGCGGTTGGCATCGGATTGCGGATGGGGTTGGTGGTCGCGGTGATGATCATCGCCGTCAACGTGATCGTCAGTAGCCGCGGCGATACCGTCCTCGCCCGGCTCGGCGAGTGGCCGCTTTTGGGCCGAGTCGATGTCACCGCGCAGGCTCTGGTTGAAGGTCTGGCGCTCGGTCTGCGGGCCCTCGCCGTGATGGTCATCTTCAGCGTCTACTCGGCCTGCGTGGATCCCGATCGGGTTCTTCGTGCCGTGCGGCCGATTGCCGGGCGCTCGGCCCTGACCGCGACCCTCATCTCCCGCCTCATCCCGGTCGCCGCCGCCGACGCCGCCCGCCTCCGCGACGCCGCCCGCCTCCGCGGTCCGGGGGCTGCTCCGGTCGGCGCCGGTCCCCTCGCCCGGCGGCTGCTGGCCGGTTCCCTGGACCGCGCCGTGGACGTCGCCGCGACCCTCGAGCTCCGCGGCTATGCGCTGGGGGGGCCGATCGGGCGCCCACGCAGAGAACGCTCCCGCCACGACAGCCGCTTCTATCTCACCGGAGCGTTCGTGTTCGTCGCGGCGCTCGCCGCCAAGCTGCTTGGAGCCGGCGCCTTCAATGCCTATCCGAGCACGGATCTGGGCTTCGATTCAGCCACCATCGCGCTTTGCCTGATCCTGGTTCTCAGCGCTCTGGCGCCTTGGCGACGGCGTGCGCATCGGCGCTCCGCCCGACCCCGGGTCGATCCGAGGCCGCTGAGGTCATCCCATGTCTGAGTTGGCGAGCGCGATCAAAACGCCCCCGGCGCTGGCGATTGAGGGTCTCACATATGCCTACCCGCACTCCGAGCGCAACGCTCTGCTCGATATCTCCGTCCGCCTGGATCCCGGCGAGTTCGTTCTTCTCGCCGGGCGCTCGGCCTCTGGCAAGTCGAGCCTGATCCGTGCGGCCTGCGGCCTGATCCCCCATTTCCACGGTGGGGAGATCAGCGGCGAAATCAGGGTCGCCGGTCTCGATGCGATCGAGTCGGGTCCCGGGGAGCTGGCGGCCGCGGTCGGCTACCTGGACCAGGACCCCGAGACCCAGATCGTCTCGACCACGGTTTCCGCAGAGATCGAGCTTCCGCTTGAGATGCGCGGTGATCAGGAAATCTCGCGAGCCCGCGCGGTGGAGGAGGTTGCCCTCGCGCTCGCCATCCCGCATCTCCTCGAGCGCACGGTCGACACCCTCTCCGGAGGGGAGCTACAGCGTGTCGCCCTCGCCGCCGCGCTGGTCACCCGGCCCCGCTTGATCCTCTTGGATGAGCCGACCTCCCAGCTCGACCCGGTTGCCGGTGATGAGTTGATCTGGCTCTTGCGCCGCCTCAACGAGGAGTGGGGGGTTGCCATCCTCTTGGCCGAGCACCGCCTCGAGCGCTGCCTCGCCGCCGCCGATCGGGTTATCGCGATGGACTCCGGGGCGATCTGCTTTGACGGCTGCCCGCGCGACTTCCTGGCCTGGTCTCAAATCTGTGACCCAGCTCTCAGCACCCCCGCCGCCCGACTCTTCGCCCTCGCCGGCATCGATCCACTTCCGGTGGGCGTGCGCGACGCCCGCACGATCCTCGCCCGCGCGGCATCAGTCGATGGTCTCGCCGAGGCGCCCGCCGAGCACCTGGATCGCTACCGGCAGGCGAAGCGCGCCGAGACCGCCACGCCGCGCCGGGCGAAGGCAAGCAGGCAAGCAGCAATCTCGGTCCCGGCGCTTTTGAGCCGTGATCTGTGGGTCGAGCTGGCCGTGGCAGAGGATCGACGCGACGTATTGAAGGGAATCGATCTGCGCCTTGAGCGGGGCGAACGTGTGGCGCTGATGGGTCGAAACGGCGCCGGCAAGAGCACCCTGCTGAGGGTGGCAGCGGGTCTGGCGGGTTGCGCGCGGGGGAAGATCGAGGCGCCGGGGGGAATCGCTCTGCTGACCCAGAACCCGAGCGACTACCTTGTTCGGGAGCGGGTCGGCGCGGAGCTGGTCGGCGCGGAGGGTCTGGCCGCATTGGCGCTGGTAGGACTCGAGCACGCGATCGAGGCCGACCCCCGCGATCTCTCCGGTGGCGAGCGCCAGCGATTGGCGCTGGCGATCGCCTTGGCCGGGCGGATCGAGGGTGAGCAGGTGCAGGCGCTGGTGGCGCTCGATGAGCCAACGCGGGGAATGGATCGAGCCCGCAAGGATGACCTGGTCAAGCTGATCGAAGACCTGGCCGGCCGCGGAGTTGGGGTTCTGGTCGCCACCCACGACGTCGAGTTCGCTTCGGCATTTGCGGAGCGGGTCGTGTTGTTGGGTGATGGCTGCGTGATCGCCGATGGTCTCGCCAGCGAGGTTCTCTCCGGCGGCTGGTACTTCGCGACGGAGGTCGCTCGCGTCCTTGACCTGCCTGGGGTAGTGATCCCAGAGGGTGGCGCTGCGGTACTCCGGGGAGAGCTCCGCTCGTGAGCTGGGAGCTGGCCAGCTTTCTGATCCTCGGCGTCGTCTTGCTCGGCGGCTTCGTTTGGTATGAGCGTTCGCGGCCGCCCTCACAGGTGGTTGCCCTGGTCGCCGCCCTGGCCGCACTGGCGATCGCCGGGAGGATCGCCTTCGCAGCCTTTCCCAACGTCAAGCCGACCACCGACATCGTCATTTTCGCCGGCTATGCCCTCGGCCCCGCGCCGGGCTTTGCGGTTGGCGCCCTCTCCGGGCTCGTCTCCAACTTCTGGTTCGGCCAGGGGCCCTGGACCCCCTGGCAGATGGCGGCATGGGGCCTTTGCGGGATCCTCGGCGCGGCGCTCGCCCTCGGTACGGCCAACGTCGGTCGCTTCACCCTGGCGGCGGTTTGCGGGTTCGCCGGGCTGGCCTATGGGGCGCTGCTTAACTTCTCACTGATGGCAACCTATGGGGGTGAGCTCTCGCTGCGGCGCTTCCTCGCGCTGGAGGTCTCCGCAGTCCCCTTTGAAGCGGCCCACGTGATCGGAAATATTGCCTTCGCGCTGCTGGCTGGACCGGCGATGATACGGATGCTGGTCCGCTTCCGGCAGCGTTTTGATTGGCGCAGCACCGAGGAAGCGATCGATCGATCCTCCCCGCGCTCGGGTGCTCTCGCGCCGGGCCTTCGTGGTGGGGGGATCGTGGCGCTGCTCGCCCTCGCGTTTCTCGCGGTGCCGGCGCCGACTCGCGCTTTCGCCTCCGAAACCTCGCGTGCGGTCAGTTGGCTGGAAGCTGTCCAGAATTCCGATGGCGGCTACGGCGCCTCGCCGGGCTCCGGCTCCAGGGTGGAAACGACCGGTTGGGTGATGCTCGGGATGGAGGCAGCGGGGCGAAACCCGTTGGATGTCTCAAGTCACGGCCACACCCCGGTCGATTACCTGCGCGGCGCCCAGGGCCAGATCACGAGCACCGGCGACCTGGCGCGCACAATCCTTGCCCTGAGCGGTGCCGGAGTCGGCTCGCGATCCTTCGCCGGTCGCGATCTGGTCTCCGAACTGGCCAAGCGCCAGCGCGGCGACGGCTCTTTTGAAGGCTGGCCCAGCGAGACCGCCTACGGCATCCTCGCCCTGCGCAGCGTCGGTGCCACCGGTGGGCTCCAACGCTCCCTTGAATGGCTGCGCGGGGTGCAAAATAGCGACGGTGGCTGGGGTGATACCCCCGGGTCACCGAGCACCGCAGATGACACCGGTGCCGTGATGCAGACGCTAGCCGGCGGCTCCCGGGCCGCCGATCACGCCCTCAGCTATCTGCGCAATGCCCAGCGCCCCGGCGGCGGCTTTGCCCTCGGGGGCTCGGGGGCGGTCAACTCCCAGTCGACGGCTTGGGCGATTCAGGGGATCCTCGCCGTCGGTGCGGACCCAAACGCCTACCGGCGCGGAGGGGCGAGCGCCCCCGCCTACCTCTCCGCCCAGCAGGCAAGCGACGGCCATTACCGCTATTCGGGCTCAAGCGACGAGACTCCGATTTGGGTGACCGGCCAGGTCCTGGTCGCCGCCTCCGGAGACTCTCTGCCCGTCCCGGTCGCGGCGCGGGCACCCAAGCCACCGCCCCAGCCGACCAGCCCAGCGGGGAACTCGAGTCCACCGACCTCGCCCGGCTCGACTCCCTCTAACCCCCTGACGATCCCGAACAATCTCGCCCCCGGGGCTGCCCCAGGTTCGGTGCCCCCCGCGGCACCGTCGCCATCGGCGAGGAGGCCATTTCCGCGCAATCCAAAAGGCATCCCCTCGACACCGGGCGCCACCCAATTGCCGCCCACTTCCACCGCGCAGCCCTCGCTGGTGAGTCCGATCGAAGGTAGCGGCAGCGCTTCGCCCTGGCCGCCGATCCTGATCGGCGTCGCCAGCTGCGGGCTCGCCATCGGTTCAACCTGGACGCTGGTCCGTCGCAAAGGCTGGTAGGCCACGGGCCGTCATAGCCCAAGCCCTGTCGGGAAGGGAGGCCGGCGACTATGTTGGGGGGGTGGAGGTCGAAACAGCGATCCGCACCCGCCGGACCCACAAGGCATTCACCGATCAGCCGCTTGCCAAAGATCAGCTCGAGCAACTGCTGGAGCTTGCCCAGTGGGCGCCAAACCATCATCTCAGCGCGCCCTGGCGTTTCCGCATTCTCGGCCCCCTTGCCCTCGCTCGGCTCAAGCTGGCGAGCGCTCCGCAGGCCGCGGCGAAGCTCGATCGCTGCCCGACGCTGGTGGTCGTCTCCTGCAAGCTGAGCGGCGAGCTGATTCAAGACGAGGAGGACCTGCACGCGACGGCGGTCGCCGCCTACATCGTCTTGCTCGCCGCCCACGCCCGCGGCCTTGCCGGCTACTGGCGCACCCCCGAGGTGCTGCGAACCGAGGCCGGTAAGAAGGCGGTGAAGATGGGTGAGATGGAGCGCTTCGTCGGCCTCTTGCACCTCGGTCACGCTCGCCAGCAACGACCCGCTCCGGCTCGCCCGCCGAGTCTGCAGAGAACCGTTTACCTGGACTGATGCAATCGCGGACCCAGGCAATCGAGGCGATCGCTGGTCAGCACTTTGAGGTCGTCGTCATCGGCGGCGGGATCACCGGTGCCGGAGTCGCCCTGGACGCCGCCTCGCGAGGCTACTCGGTCGCCCTCCTGGAGCGTGATGACTATGCAGCCGGTACCTCGAGTCGTTCCTCAAAGATGGTTCACGGCGGCTTGCGCTACCTGCAGAACTTCGATCTCGGCCTGGTGCGCGAGGCGCTCTTGGAGCGCCAGCTGATGGTCCGCCTCGCTCCCCACCTGGTCTACCCGACGCCCTTCCTTGTGCCCGCCTTGGGGGAGGATCGGCGCGACCGCAAACTCGGGATCGGGCTCAATATGTATGACGTGATGGCGAGCACCAGGGTGGGCCGGCGGCGGCGCGAGATGCGCTCCGCCAGGGAGGAGGATGAGGAGGACTACTGGTCCCCCGACCGCCATCGCACGATCGACCGCGAGGAGGTCTTGGCGATGGTCCCGGTCCTGGCCTCGCGCCAACCCAAGAGCGCCTACCTCTTCTATGACTGCCAGACAGACGACGTCCGCTTGGTGCTGACCGTGCTCGGCGAGGCGGAGCGCTTCGGCGCGGTGATGCTGAACGGCGCCGAGGTGACCGAGGTGCTTGTTGCCAACGGCCGCGCACGCGGCGTCGCTTGCGTGGAGGCCGAATCTGGTCAGCGCTTTGAGCTTGATGCCGACAACGTGGTCAACGCCACCGGGGTCTGGGCCGATCGAATCCGGCCCGAGGAGATAGTTGATGAGGAGGACGTGCCGCGGATCGCCCCCAGCCGCGGGACTCACCTGATCCTCGAGCAGGCCGATCTCTCGATCGGACGTGCCGCCTGCATCGTTCCTGCCGGTGAGGGACGCGCGATCTTTGCCCTGCCCTGGTATGGGCGCACCCTTGTCGGTACCACCGACAACGATTACGAGGGCGACATCTCACACCCGAAGCCTGCCGAGGCCGACCTTGCCTACTTGCTCGACGCAGTCAACGATTACTTCGGTCTCTCGCTGGGACTCTCCCAGGTCGCCGGAGCCTACGCCGGCGTGCGGCCGCTGATCTCAAGTGGCGATCCGCGTCGCTCGGTCGACATCTCGCGCAAAGCCGAGCTCTATGAGACCTCATCGGGGATGTTGACGATAACCGGAGGCAAGCTGACCACCTGGCGGCGGATGGCGAAGCAGACCGTCGATCGCCTGGTCGAGCGCGAGGGCCGCGAGGCCCTCTGCCATACGGCAGAGATCCCGCTCGGAATGCCCGCTCGCCCTGCCGACCTTGAGGCACCTCCAGGTGTTGGGGAGGATTCGATATCCCAGCTCGCCTTTCGCTACGGACATGCCGCCCGCGCGGTCCTTGAGCTTGCTCGCAAGGACCCCAAGCTCGCCGCGCCGATCCTCCCAACCTCGCCCGACCTGCTTGCCGAGGTGACGATCGCCGCTCGGCTTGAGCAGGTGCGCAGCGTCGCCGACGTCTTGCTGCGGCGAACGCGGTTGGGTATTCTCGCCGCCCGCGAGCTTCGCGATGCCGCCTCGGTTCGCCCGGTCGCCGAGACAATCGGCCGCGAGCTAGGTTGGTCGCGCCGCCGCATCAGACAGGAGGCCGAGGCGTGGCCGCTGGCCGCGCGAGGCGAGGGCAATGACCCCGCCGGCGTCGAGATCGAGGGTTGAATAACCTGGCGGCTCGATGACCAAGGCCGAGCTTGAGTCCAAGCATCTCGCTGAGTTGCACGCGCTCGCCGCCGAGGCAGGGGTGTCGCGCTACCGGATGCTCGCTCGCGGGGAGCTGATCGAGCGGCTGAGCAGCGATGCTCCGCCCGCGGTGGGGGTCTCCAGTGAGCGTGCCCGCGCCTCCCGCACGGCCAGCCCCACTGCGCCCAAAAAACCGCAGGCGCCCGAGTCCAGCACCCCCGCCGCCCCCGCCGCGGTTTCAACCGCTGTCGCCGTGGAGCGCCCCAAGCGCCGGCGCCGGCGCCGCTTCCGCCGTCGCACCAAGCAAGGAGTGCACCTCCAAGATCTCTTGCTGCCGCCCCAGCGCGATCGCCAAACCCTGGTCTATGCGGAGAATCGCGAACGCTGTACCGCGATTTTGCGTGAGCTGGCGAGCGAGCTGGTCTCGGCGCCTAAGGGCCCGGATCCCGTCGTTTTACTTGTCGATCCCGGACCCGAGGAGTTGGCCGATTGGAAGCGCGAAGCGCCTGCGGCCGAGATTGTCTCGGCCGGTCAGGCTCGCCACGCCGCCGACGCGTTGGCCCAGGCGGGCAATCGCGCCCGCGCAGGGGAGGACGTGATCTTGCTGATTGACTCACTGACTCGGCTCGCCGAGGCCTACGGCGACACCGACTCGGCCAAGGAGTTCTTTGACGCTGGCCGCGATCTTGGCGGTTCTGGCGCCGGCTCACTGACCGTCGTCGCCGCGCTCGAGCGCCCGCCGGTTGGCTGAGAGAATTCTGCTCGACCTAGCGGCGGTATGCGATGCGCCGCCAGGAGGGCTCTTTAGAGAGCTCGATCAGCTCTGAGCTTCGGTCCGGCTGTACGTAGCCGAAGGTCTGAGTTGGCCCGTCAAAGACGATGTCGAGCTCGCCCTCCTTAACCCGCTGGTCGAGCCAGGCGCCGCGGAACACGAGGCGGCGGATCCAGTGCACGAGGCTGCGGTTGGCGGGGCCGACCAGGTCCTCCCAGTTCGCGTTGATGTGCTCACCCAGGCGCGAGGTCGGCTCGGCGATCTCGCCGCTGACCGCCAGGTCAAGGAGGTCGTCGAGCTCCTCGGAGCTGAGACCCTGCTCGACGAAGCCGAGCTTCACCGCGGCCTGCTCCACGCGCTGGCCGAAGTCGTCCTCGTTGAAGGCGAAGCGGAGCTCGCCGTACTCGAGCACGTAGTCGGATCCCGACTCGTAATTGCCTCTGCGGGTCGTCTTCTTATCCACGATTTGAAGCCCATCGCCCCCGCAAGCCCAGCGGGAGCAGGTGTGGATCATGCCGATCATCGGAGCCGCGTGCTCGCCGCCCTGGCGGCTGAACGATGGTTTGCACGTTCAATGCATCGACGAGCCCGGTCTGAGGCCGCTCTCGGAATCTGTCGCGGACCGTCTGCGTCGGGTAGCGGCCGCGAGCATCGGTGAGCCCAAGAACCGTGCTTGCCGCCCGAGGGGGTGAGAATATTCAGAGTCGAGTCCGCCGTGCGTGGGCTTGGGGGTACCCGTGATCGATCTTCACTGCCACATCCTGCCCCAGCTCGATGACGGCGCCCGCGATCTCCCCGACAGTCTCGCGATGGCCGCCGAAGCCGCTGCGGACGGGATCGAGGCGGTCTGTGCCACTCCTCACCTGCGCCACGATCACGAGCTTGAGATCGCGGCGCTGGGCGCCAGGGTGAAGCGCCTCAATCAAAGTCTGGGAGAGGCTGGAATTGAGCTCCTCATCCTCAGGGGCGCCGAGGTGGCCGAGACCTCGGTCGAGGAACTGAGCGAGGAGCAGCTCTCCCAGGTCGCGCTTGGGGCTGGGCGCTGGATCCTCTTGGAGCCTGCACCGGGTCCGCTCAGCGATAGCCTTGTCAGCCGGGTTCGCCACCTTGGCAGGTACGGGCACCGGGCTCTGATCGCCCATCCAGAGCGCCACATCTCAGCCGACATGTTGGAGCGACTGGCGGCGCTAATCGCCGCTGGCGCTTTGGTTCAGGCAACCGCCGATAACTTTTTGCGCGAGGAGACCGCCGCCGGAATGATGTCCCTGGCCGAGGCGGGGCTGATCCACGTGCTCGGCAGTGATTCGCATTCCTCTCGCTACGGGCGACCGCTACGCCTTGCAGGTGCACTCGGGCAACTGGCGACCCTCGAGTGCCTTATTCCACACCTGGGCTGGATCTCTGAGACGGCGCCGCGGGCGATCATCGAGGGCGCTTTACTTGAGCGGCCGTTTGATCCGCAGATCTCCTAGTCCAGCGCGACCAGGCGCACCCGCGACCTGAGATCTTCGACCACGGAGCGAGACCCGGTTCCAAGCCCATGGCGGAGGAAGTTGGCGGCTCCCGCCGCGGCCGCGGTCTGAAGTGTTTCCTCCCAGTCCTGAGCGCTGGCAAATGAGGCGCAGAGCGCGCCCATCATCGAATCGCCACAGCCCTCCCGTGAGCCCCGTTCAAAACGGGGCCCGATCAGGCGCCAGGCATGGTCTTCGCGAAGGACCAGCGCAGGCTCTCCGGCACGGGTGATGATTGCCGCCGCGGCTCCGCCCTCGAGCAGACGCTCGGCCCCCGCGCGTAGCCTCGCCTCGGTGTCGACCGGGCCGCTGATCCACTCGGCCAGCTCCCAGTCGTTGATCTTGACCAGGTCGGGCTTTCCCTCAAGTGCGCTATCGAGGCGTGGCGAGGAAAGGTCAACCAGGACCGAGGTTCCGTTTTCGCGGACGTCGGCGACCAGGTTTCCGTAGAACTCAAACGGCAGCGCCTCGATCGGAAACGGATTGCAAACCGCAAGGCAATCAGAGCCGATTGCCGCGGCGCAGGTTGCCGAGAACAGATCGTCGATCTCGTGCCTGGAGGGCGGCAGGCTGGCGCTCTGGGCAATCGCTCGCCGCTCGCCGCCGCGACGATCGTGGAGGTAGGCGCCGCTGCCGGCGCTGGTCTCGATCAGGCGCAGCTCAATCGGAAGAGCCTCAAGCAGCGGTCGCAGGGCGCTGGCGACCTCGCCACCCAGAAACCCGCAGAGGAGCGGTTTTGCCCCCAGCTCGGCCGCCATCCGCGCTACCCAGACTCCCTGCCCGGCGGGGTGCAGGTGGATATCGTCGCCTCCCTCCGCACTCAGCGCCTCGATCGTGATCGAGAGCATCGGGTGAGGTCCAAAGACGGCGACCTGGCCGGAGGAGCTCATCGCTAAGAGCCTAGGGGCAGCGCCGCTCTGCCGACGGTTCGGCACAGATCACGGTCGAGCGTGCAGCAAGCGCGCCGCGACTCCTCCGATCGTCTCGATTCCGTAGCCCATCGTTGGGTCGCCGTTGGTCATTACCGCGATTGCCACCCGTGTACGGGGACGTTGCACTCGGGCGACCTGGTGAACGAGCTGACCCAGTTCGGTCCCGCGCCAGCCGCCCTTGAAAAACACGGTCCAGCCGCGCCGGCGCGCCACCGCCGGGATTCCCCAGCTCTCATAGGCGGCGATATGGGAGAGCAGGTGGCGGGTGAAATGTCGAAACTGGGAGGGGATAAGGCTTTCCATCTCAAAGAAGTAGCGGGCCTGATCTGCCGCGCTGATTTGAGCGTTGGCCCAGATTCCTCTGATCGAGAAGTCCGTCATCCCCGCCCTGCGGGCCAGCGCCCGCAGGCGAGAATCTCCAACCCGGGACCAGATCGCGGTCGCCGCTTCGTTGTCGGAGATGTGGATCATCGGGACAAGCAGGGCCCGGCTAGCGGGGTCAAGGCCGCGATGGGAGGCCGCCAGCTTGTTCAGGTATGCAACCAGCAGCATCGCCTTGACGACGCTGGCGCTGACGAAGGTCCGGTGCAGGTGCTGACCGCTGATCCGTCCCTCGCTGTCGATCACCGCGAAGCCCGTGTATCCGCGGCGGTGATCGAGAAAGTGCCTTGCCGCCAGCACCGAGGCGGGCCCCGGATACCCGGTTGGGGCGACCCCAGCACCCTCGTAGGGAGAATCTGGCGGCCCCTCAAAGTGGTGGCGCCCGCAAGGGCCATGTGAGCTGGGCAAACCAAATGCTGCCTGCATTGGGGCGCTGAAGCAGGCAGCAAATCGAAACGGGCCGGCCGCCGATACGGTGAGGATGGTGCTCATCCGCGTCACCCCCGCTTCGCTTTCACTGGTGCGACCAACCGCCACCCGCCGCAGGCGCGAGCTTCGGCCGACGCCGAGGTACCAGTAGACCACCCGCCCGCCCCACGGCGCTCCAGCTGGGTGGCGAGAGATCACGGTGAGCCGAGCTCGACCCAACGGGAGATAGGTGGCGGCGCTGCTCACCTGCTCGCGGTTTTCGCTACTGCCAAGGTCAGCCTCCCCGATCTCGCGGGAGGCACGGTCTAACCGGCTCGGCGCAGGGGGGTGTTCGGCGCCTGCGCCGGTCGCGAGCAAAGACCCAAAGACGATCGCGCTGGCTCCCAGCAGCAGGGCAGCTAAGCCGACTCGAGGTGCTTCTCGCCCCTTTGCGAGGCGATCTCGATCTGGATTGCTGCGGCGATTTCGGTAGCTGGACTTGCGGGCCACGGCGCAGATCCTAAGCCGAGCACTGTCGTCGGCCCCTGACTCGAGTCCCGCGGCAGCGCGGGTTACTCAGCTCTTCGGTTTCGGAAATCGATCGTGGCCGGCATCCAGGCCAGCGATCGATAGCCGCGTCCCCGTCGGCGCCTGCTCGGGTCTTCGCCGGTGCAAATCGAATTGCACGGGGGGGTCGTGTTGCAAAGTGGGGAGAAGTGGGCTACAGTGGCGCTCGAGTTGAAGCCCAGGACCGGGGTGGTGAGGCTCCTCCCACCTCATCACCTCGGTCCTAACTCTTTCCAGCCCTCCCGAAAGGAATCGACGCGGTGGCATTTCGGGGAATTTATGAGCACAGTCTCGATTCCAAGGATCGCCTCACGATCCCCTCACGGTTTCGTGCGGCCCTTGCCGATGGAGTTGTTCTGTCCAAGGGCTTTGACCCCTGCGTCTGGGTGCATACGACCGCCGAGTTCGAGCACCTTTCCGATCGATTCCTCGCGCCGCACAGTCCCTTCGGTCGCGATGCCCGGCGTCTGCGTCGTCGCTTCCACGGCGGCTCCTTTGATGAGACGCTTGACTCGGCGGGCCGAATCCACCTGCCGAAAGCGCTGATCGAGCACGCCGGCCTGGTCGCGCCATGCGCGGTGATCGGCGCCGGGGAGTACCTCGAGATTTGGAATGCCGAGGCCTGGGCCAGCCAGGAGGAGGAACTCGATCGCGAGGCGCCCGAGATCGCCGAGGGTCTGGCCGGCGCCGGAGTTCCTGAGTGAGATGCAAACCCAACCCCTGCACGCGGAGAGCCCAGCAGCAGCGAACGCCAAGCTTGTCTATATGCCCGATCACCATCAACCTGTACTTGCAACCGAGCTGCGCTCCCTGCTTGCTCCCGAGCCGGGACAAATCGCAGTCGATTGCACCTTCGGCGGGGGCGGTCATGCGCGCCTGCTCGCCGATCGATTGGGGCCGAGCGGCACGCTCGTGTGCATCGACCGCGACCCCGCCGCGGAGGCACGTTTCGCCGAGTTTGCCGTCGAGGCTGCCTGTCTCACCCGCTTCATTGGAGTCGATTACGCGGAAGGGCTTCGCGCCCTGCGCGGCGAAGGCATCCATCCAGAGATGATTTACCTGGACCTGGGGATGTCTTCGATGCAGATCGACGCCTGGCAGCGGGGCTTCTCATACGCCTATGACGCTCCGCTTGACATGCGGATGGATACCCGCCAGCAGCTGACCGCCGCCGACATCCTCAATGAGTGGCCGGAGTCACGGATCTCCCAGGCGCTGCGCCGCTTCGGCGAGGAGCGATATGCCAACCCGATCGCGCGCGAGATCCTCCGTCGCCGCCCCCTGTCGAGCACCGCGGAGCTGGTCGCAGCGGTCAAGGCTGGGATGCCGCCGGCGGCCCGTTTCGGCGGCACTCACCCGGCGCGGAGAACCTTCCAGGCGATCCGGATTGCGGTCAACGGGGAGCTCGACTCACTCGATGACGTCCTTCCCCTCGCCTGGGGAATGTTGGCGCTTGGGGGAAGGCTCGCCGCGATTTCCTTTCACTCTCTCGAGGATCGCCGGGTGAAGCAGTTCCTCGCCGCTCGTGCCCGTGGTTGCATCTGTCCGCCAGAGCTACCGGTCTGCGTTTGCGGTCATCGGCCCGAGGCTGAGCTGCTCACTCGTCGCGCCATAGCGCCCGATTCTGAGGAGGTCGCCTCCAACCCGCGCTCGCGCTCGGCCCACCTACGAGCGGCGATCAAGATCGCTAGCCCGGCGCCCGAGGCGCTCGCAGGCTGATGGCCGTCGCCGCCCCAGCCCGTAAGCGCGCTCCTGCCCAGCGTCCTGCCCGAAAAGGGGCTCCGCTTCGAGGGGCTCCCCCGCAGCGCAGCGCAGCAGCATCGCCCTTCCCGGCGCCGGCCCGTCTCCCAGGTCGAGCCCGGCCCAAGCCGAAGCGGGCCTCAGGTGGGCAGCTGATCCCGCTCGCGGTTGGTCGCACGGCGGTGGCCGTCGGTCACCTCCCAGATTCAGGACTGGTGCTGAGGATGACTCGCGGGCGGGCATGGATCGGAGTACTCGGCGTGCTCCTTGTCGGGATCGTCGCGCTCAACGTGATCACCCTCAGCTTCGCGGCGTCGGCAGGAAAGATCTACCAAAACATCGGGGCCCTTGAACAGGACAACTCGATCGCGCGCGGTCGCGACGCCGTGCGATATGGGACCGCCCGGATTCGCCGCGAGGCGAGCGGGCAAGGCCTGGTCATGCCCTCTGCCAACCAGGTCCATTACTTGCGCGCAAGCCCCAATGACGTCGAGATCGCGGCCCGGCGGCTCGCTGCCGCCGCGACGGGTTGAGCTAGCGGCGCCGATGCGCTTGATCGAGCGCCGCATAGGGCTCCTCTTCGCCTGCTTTTTGCTCTGTTTTTTGATCATCGTCGGGCGCGCCTTCTGGCTGCAGGGGGTGCAGGGCTCGACGCTCGCCGCCGAGGCGCTCTCCCAGCAAACCGGGGTGGTCACCGTCCCTGGGCTGCGCGGCAGCCTGCTTGACCGCGAGGGCAACGAGCTTGCCGGCTCCGAAGATGCGGCGAACATCTACGCCACCCCTTACCAGGTCAAGGACCCTCCGCGTACCGCCGCCAAGCTGGCCCCGATCCTCGGCTTGGGCCAGACACAGATCCTGCACAGCCTCACAGCGCATTCGGGCTTTTCCTACGTCGCCCACGAGGTCAGCGTCATAAGCGCGGCGCGGGTCACCCGGCTCCGGCTGGCGGGAATCGGGCAGCTTCCGGCCAGCCGCCGGACCTACCCCCAGGGGGACGTGGCCGCTCAGGTGATCGGCGCGATCGGGTCCGAAGGGAAGGGATTGACCGGACTCGAAGCGCAGGAGAACTCGGTGCTGGCGGGCAGCGACGGTGAACGGCGCGTGGTCAAAGACGCGTTGGGGGAGCCGATCCGCCTCGAAACGGTGAGCCAAGCTCATAACGGTAAGAACGTGCAGCTCACGCTAGACCCCGCGATTCAGGCCAAAACCGAAAAGGTGCTTGCCGGAGTCGGTGCGACCTTTGCACCAAAGAGCGCAACCGCGATCGTGATGGAACCGCGCGACTCCCAGGTCCTGGCAATGGCGAGCTGGCCGCCGGTCAACCTCAGTGACCTCTCCCAGGCCAGCCCCGAAGCGCTGGAGAACCAGGCGACCGGTTTCAACTACGAGCCGGGCTCGACCTTCAAGGCGTTCACCGTCTCCGCCGCGCTGGAAGAAAAGCTGATCACACCCGAGAGCTCGTTCACCCTGCCGCCGACGATCCGGGTCGCGAACCGCACTATCGAAGAAGCCGATCCGCGCGGAACCGAAACGATGAGCGTCGCCGAAATTCTCGCTCGCTCCTCAAACGTGGGGGCGGTCACGATCGGGCTGCAGCTCGGTGCACCGCGTTTCAGTCGCTGGATCGATCGCTTCGGCTTCGGCCGCCCGACCGGGGTCGCCTTCCCTGGTGAGGAACGAGGAATCGTGCCAGCGTTGAAGGATTACTCGGGTTCGACGATGGGCAACCTGCCGATGGGCCAGGGGTTGTCGGTGACGCCGATGCAGATGATTGCGGGCTACAGTGCGATCGCCGACGGCGGCATCCTGCGCCGCCCGCAGCTGATCGAGAAGATCGGCGCTCAGCCCGTGCACGAGCCGCGCGGGCATCGGGTTATCTCCCCCACCGTGGCGGCGCAGGTGCGGACGATGCTCGAGGGGGTTCTCGCCCCGGGGGGAACCGCCTCGGAAGTGAGCGTCCCGGGCTACACCCTCGCCGGCAAGACCGGTACCGCGCAGGTGGCCGAAAACGGAACCTACTCCGAAACCAAATTCGTCGCCTCCTTCATCGGCTTTGCCCCAGCCCAGGATCCGCGCCTGCTGATCGCGGTGATCGTCAATCAGCCCTCGGGGGGCGATTACTACGGCGGATCGGTGGCGGCTCCGGCCTTCGGCAAGATCGCCGCCTTCTCGCTTCCCTACCTCGGTGTTCCGCCCCAATGAGGGCGGCCCGCCCTCGCCCGCACCGCCGCCCTCAGCTATGCGTTGCGGCCTCGCCCCAGGGCCGAGGAACCAGGCGTCGCTGAAGCGGCTGCTCTCAGACCTAGAATTGGGGCGGATGAAGCTTGAGGAGATCGTCGCCGGGCTTGACCGGGCTCGGATCGTTGGCGACCCCCGCACGGAGGTCTCCCACCTTGCCTATGACAGTCGCCGGGTGATCCCGGAAACCCTCTTCTTCTGCGTCCCCGGTGCCAATGCCGATGGGCATCTCTTCGCCCAACAGGCCATCGCGGCCGGAGCGGTCGCAATCGTTGCTGAGCGTGAGCTGGACGTCGACAGCGCCCAGATCGTGGTCGGGGACGCGCGCGCCGCGATGGCACCGATCGCGGCCCGCTTTTGGGGTGATCCCAGTCGCGAGCTGAGAGTGGTTGGGATCACCGGGACCAACGGTAAGACGACGACGGCCTTTTGGCTGCGCGAGATTCTCGAGCGGGCCGGGATGCGCTGTGGACTGCTGGGGACTGTGAAGCAGGTGGTGGGGGGGAGGGAGGAGGAGGTGGAGCGGACCACGCCAGAGGCGATCGAGTTGCAGGCGGCGTTTCGGCGCATGCTTGAGGGAGGCGACCGCGCCTGTGCGATGGAGGTCTCCTCCCATGCGATGGCGCTTCACCGATGTGACTCGACCCAGTTTGAGCTGGCGCTGTTTTTGAATCTGACCCAAGATCACCTTGATTTCCACGGCTCGATGGAGTCCTACTACCGCTCCAAGCGCAAGCTCTTTGAGCTGGGTCCACGGGCTGCGATCGTCAATGTCGATGACCCATATGGGCGCCGACTGGCGGAGGAATTCAGCTCGACAACCTTCTCGGCCGAGGGTGCTGAGGCCGACTACGTGGCGCGGGAGGTTGCCTTTGATGCGGGTGGCACTACGTTTTCGATCCACGGACCGATGGGGCCGCTGCGGGTGAGCACCGCGATGCCGGGACATTTCAACGTTGCCAATGCGCTGGCGGCGTTTGCGGCGGCGATCTCACTCGGGGCTGACCCCGAGGTGACCGCCGCCGCCCTGGCCGAGGCAGCCCGAGTTCCCGGTCGATTCGAGCCGGTCGAAGAGGGCCAACGCTTTGGCGTGTTGATCGACTATGCCCACACCCCCGACTCACTGAAGAGTGTGCTGCAGGCAGCGCGAGGGCTGAGTGAGGCTCGCGTGATATGTGTTTTCGGAGCTGGCGGGGACCGCGATCGAGGCAAGCGTCCAAAGATGGGTCAAGCCGCGGTCGAGCTTTCAGACCTAGCGATCGTCACCTCCGATAACCCCCGCTCGGAGAGCCCCGAGACGATCGTCGAGGAGATCCTCGCCGGGGTCGGGGAGGGAGCGGTGGTGGAGGTGGAGCTCGATCGACGGGCCGCGATCGCCCGGGCGCTTGCCAGCGCCTCGGTCGGTGACGTAGTGGTAATCGCCGGCAAGGGTCACGAGAGTGGTCAGGAATTCGCCGATCAGCGCAAGATCGCCTTCGATGACCGTGAGGTCGCCGCGGAGGAGCTGCGCAGGCTGAGGGAAGCCCGATCAACCTAAGCGCCGAGCAACTCGCGGTCGCGATGGGCGCCGAGATCCTCGCCGCGGGAGCCCCAGGCTGCCCGGCGGGCGCCGTGATCGATTCACGCCAGGTCGGCCCCGGTTCGCTTTTCTTTGGACTGCGGGGTGAGAGCGTGGATGGAGGCGCCTTTGCTCGCGCTGCGATCAGCGCCGGTGCCTTTGGCGTGGTCCTCACCCCGGCCCTCGCCGTGGCGCTCGATGGGGCCTGGGTCTTCGCCACGCCCGATCCGCTCGCGGCGATGCAGGCGCTGGCGGGATTCTGGCGAGACTCGCTGGGGGCCAGGGTGGTCGGGATCACGGGATCGGTCGGAAAGACCTCGGTGAAGGACATCGCCAAGGCGCTTTTCCCGGGCCGCGTGCACGCCAACCGCGAAAACCTGAACACTGAGATCGGGCTTCCCCTGAGCGTGATCGATGCCCCCAGCGGCACCGAGTTGCTGGTCTTGGAGATGGCGATGCGTGGCGCTGGTCAGATTGCCGAGCTTTCGGCGATCGCTCGGCCCGAGGTGGCGGTGATCACCAACGTCGGTCCCGTCCACCTCGAGCTGCTTGGATCGCTGCCGGCGATCGCGGCGGCAAAGGCGGAGATTCTGGGCGCCCTGCCCGCCGACGGGGTTGCGGTCATACCCGCAAGGGCCGGTGAGCTTGAGGCACACATCGGCGCCGCGCCGCGGCTGCTGCGCTTCGGGGCCGGCGGCGATGTCGACTTTGCCCAGCGGCGGGTGCTTGACGGGCGAACCGAGGCTTTGATTCGCACCCCGACGGCAAGCGAGCGCTTTTTGTTCCCCTTCACCGAGCCCCACAACCTGACCAACGCGCTGGCCGCGATCGCCGCCGGTCATGCCCTCGGCCTGGGGCTGGGCGAGATGGCCGATCGCGCTGCCAGCATAGGATTCTCTCCTTTGCGGGGCGAGCGCCTCGAACTGGGAGACGGAATCGTCTTGGTGAACGACTGCTACAACGCCAATCCCCTCTCGATGCGAGCGGCGCTCGAGAACCTGGCGACGCTGGGGTCGGGGCGCAAGGTGGCCGTGCTCGGCGAGATGGCCGAGCTCGGCCCGGGCGCCGAAACCTTCCACCGAGAGCTGGGAGCCTACGCCCGAGCGAGCGGGGTCGATCTGATCATCGGGGTCGGCGAGCGGGCTCGCGACTACGATCCAGATCAGCTGGTCGGCGGTCCCGAAGACGCCGCCGAGCTCTTGGCCGCGGAGCTGCAGGGCGGCGACGCGGTCCTGATCAAGGGCTCGCGCTCGGCCGGCCTGGAGCTGGTCGCCGAGACCCTGGAGAGACTTCTCTGATGGGCGAAGTCCTGATCGCCGGGATGGCGGCGATGCTGATCTGCATTTTTCTCGGGCCGAAGTTCATCGAGTTCCTGCGGGTCAAAGAGTTCGGCCAGCACATTCGCGAGGAGGGTCCACAAGAGCACCACGCCAAGGCCGGCACGCCGACGATGGGCGGGTTGATCGTCTTTGCCTCGATCTGCGTTCCCTACCTGATCCTCTCCGATCGAGATGCCCAGAGCCTCGCCGTATTCGGTGTCGCCCTCGGATGCGCTGCGATCGGATTCGCCGATGATTTCCTCAAGATCGTCAAACGTCGCTCGCTCGGACTCTCCGCCCGCTGGAAGTTGCTCTTTCAGTTGATCCTGGCGCTCGGCCTCTGGTGGGTTGCGCGCCATGAGGTGGGACTCGAACCGGTGCTTTATTTCCGCATTGGCGGCGGCAGCCTCGATCTCGGCCCGGTCCTTTATTTCGTGCTCGTCTTCTTGGTCATCGCCGGCACCTCCAACGGCGTCAACCTTACCGACGGCCTCGACGGGCTTGCCGCCGGTGCCTGCGCGATCGTCTTACTCACCTACACCGCGATCGCCTTCGTCAGCGGCGAGCGCCAGAACCTCGCCCTGCTCTCGGCCTGCCTGGTCGGCGCCTGCATCGGCTTTCTTTGGTTCAACTGCTTTCCAGCCTCGATATTCATGGGCGACACCGGCTCGCTCGGCCTCGGCGGGGCGATCGGGGCGCTGGCGGTGATGACCCAGACCGAGGTCTTGCTGATCATCATCGGTGGAATCTTTGTGATCGAGGCGCTCTCTGTCGCCGTGCAGGTCTTCTCCTTCAAGGCCTTCCGCCGCCGCGTCTTGTTGATGGCACCGCTGCACCATCACTTCGAGATGATGGCCTGGTCAGAGACCAAGATCATGCTTCGTTTCTGGATCGTCGCCGCGGTCTGCTCGGGTATTGGTTTCACCCTCTACCAGCAATCGATCGGGCGCTAAGCGGCGGGGTCGCCGCCCCGCCCACGGGTACGGGGTTGGCGCTTTGCACCGGCCCCGGGTTTGACGCCGAATTGACAGGTCCCTCCCGGTCGGCAGCGAAACTGTCACTCGATGAGTCCTCCGCCAAAAAAGCCTCGCCCGGCGCTGCCCAGGGGTCCATATCTTGTCGTCGGGCTGGCCCGCTCCGGATCCGCGGTGGCGGAGCTTTTGGCAAGGCGGGGGGAGCTTGTCCGGGGCGTGGACGCGGCGCATCCCGAGGCCGCTGCAGGGTTGGCGGGTATCGGCGTCGAAGTTGTTCTTGATTCAGATGGAATATCCCTTTTGGACGGGACGCGGACAGTGATCAAGAGCCCGGGCGTACCCCGGGAGGCGCCGGTGATCGCCGCGGCCCAGGCCCGCGATGTTGCGGTGATTGGCGAGCTCGAGCTCGCCTGGCGGGCGATCCCAAATCGCTTCCTGGCGGTCACCGGGACCAACGGCAAGACGACCACTGTGGAGCTGCTCGCTCACCTTTATCGCAGCGCCGGGGAGCCGGTTGCGGTGGCCGGCAACGTCGGGAGATCGCTCTCGGGCCTGGCCGGGCAGATCGACCCCGAGGCCACGGTGGTCTGTGAGTGCTCCAGCTTTCAGCTCGAAGACAGCGTTGCCTTCGCGCCCGAGTGCGCGGTCTTTTTGAACCTCGCGCCCGATCACCTCGATCGGCACTCCGATCTCGACTCCTACCTGGCGGCGAAGCTGCGGATATTCGCCAATCAGGGCAATCACGATCTCGCCGTCTATAACGGCGAGGACCCGGCGCTCAGCGGAATTGACCTCGGCGGCTGCGCCCGTCGGGTCACCTTTTGTCGCGGCAGCGCTCCGGACTGTGAGGTCTCCCTCACGGAGGGGATCATCTTTTACGCCGGGGCGCCCCTGCTGGAGGCCGCCGAGCTTGGCCTGCTTGGCGATCACAACGTTGCCAACGCGATGGCTGCCGCCGCCGCGGCGCTCGCGATGGGGATCGAACGCGACGCGGTCGCGGAAGGACTTCGCAGCTTCACCGCCATCGCGCACCGCCTCGAGCCGGTGGCCGAGATCGACGGGGTCGGGTTCATCGACGATTCCAAGGCGACCAACGTCGCCTCCGCGGTGGTCGGCCTGCAGGCCTTTGAGCGCGGGGTGCACGCGATTCTCGGCGGCAGTGAGAAGGGCGACTCCTTCGCGCCGCTGATCGAGCCGATCCGAGATCGCTGCCGCGCCTGTTACCTGATCGGTCCCGTCGCCTCGCGCCTCGGCGCCGAGCTTTCCCCGGTGCTTGATGCGGGGATCGCGCTGGAGCGTTGCGATGACCTTGAAGATGCGGTGCGCCGGGCCGCCGCCGCCGCCCGCCCGGGCGAGGTCGTCCTGCTCTCTCCCGCCTGCGCGAGCTTTGACGCCTTCCGCGATTTCGAAGCGCGCGGCGATCGGTTCCGAGAGATTGTCGAGGACCTCCGGTGAGCACCCGGGCGCTGGCCTTGGGGTTTCCGTTTAAGTCGCGCCAGGCAAAGCGGGCAAAGAAACATTCACGCACGGCGGCACCCTCAACCGAGTACAACATGCTGCTCACCGCGACGCTCTGCCTGCTCGCCTTCGGGGCGGTGATGATCTTCTCGGCCAGCTCGACCACCGAGGTGCTCGGCAACGGTGGTCTCTCCAACAGCGCCTACTACCTAAAGCGCACCCTGATGTTCGGCGCCGTTGGCCTGCTAATCATGCACCTCACCGCCCGCCATGGGCTTGGCCTGGTGCGCCGCATGACCCCCGCGATCTTGATCCTTGCGCTGGTTGGACTGGTCGCGGCGCTTGGGATTGGCTCGAGCGTCAACGGTGCCAGCCGCTGGATCGGACCGGGTTCGCTGCAGCTGCAACCCTCGGAGCTGGCGAAGGTGGCGCTCGTCCTCTACGGAGCCGACCTGCTCGCGCGCAAGCCGAAGCGAGCCCGCACGATCGCCGGCTTCATGCCCTATCTGCTGGTCGCTGCTCTCGCCTGCCTTTTGATCGTGGTTGAGCCCGATCTGGGAACCGCGATGGTCGTCGCCTTCTCGGTCGGCGCGACCCTGATCGCAGCCGGGGCGAGGCCCCGCGACCTGGCGCTGATCGGCCTCGTCCTCGGCTTCTTGGTCTTGATGGTGACGGTCGTTGAGCCCTACCGGATGGCGCGGCTCACCGACTTCTTAAGCCCCGGCTCAGACACCTCCGGAACCGGCTTTCAGGCCGCCCAGGCAAAGATCGCGATCGGCTCCGGTGGGATCTTTGGGGTCGGAATCGGCAACGGGGTGCAGAAGGCCTATTACCTGCCCGAGGCCAACACCGACATGATCGCCGCGGTGATTGGAGAAGAGCTCGGTTTGGTCGGCATGCTCGGCATCGTCGGGCTCTTTGCGATGCTTGGCTACGCCGGGCTGCGGGTGGCCCAGCGGGCCAAGGACAACTACGGCAAGCTCCTTGTCGCCGGCCTCACCTCGCTGATTCTGATCCAGGCGACGATCAACCTCTTTGCCGTAATGGGGTTGGCGCCGCTCACCGGTGTGCCGCTTCCGTTTGTCTCCTACGGCAACAGTTCGCTGCTGGCGACCCTGTTCGCGGTTGGGCTGATCCTCAACGTCGCTCGCGGCGGGACCGCCGGCACTGGCAAACTGCGAGTCCTCGAGGGCGGGCGTGCGCCCGCCCGTGGAAGGAGCCGATCAAGCGGTGCCAAAGGGGCCAAAAGTTCTAGTCGCAGCGGGGGGAACCGCAGGCCACGTCGTGCCGGCGATCGCGGTCGCCGAAGAGCTTCGGGCTGAGGGTGCCAAGGTCAGCTTTCTCGGGACCCGAGATCGAATCGAGGCCGAGATCGTTCCGGCGGCGGGCTTTGAGATCGATTACCTGCGGGTGCGCGGGATCGATCGCCACAATCCGCTGCGCGCCGCCGCGGCGTCGATCGAGGCGCTCGGGGCGGTGGCGAGCGCGAGGGCGGTGATCGGGCGCCGGGGCGCCGACGTCCTGATGGGCGGGGGAGGTTTCGTCGCCGGGCCCGCCGGACTTGCCGCGATCCTCGCCCGCATCCCCCTCGTTCTGACCGAGGCCGACAGCCACCTCGGCCTCGCCAATCGCCTGCTCGCCGCCCGCGCCAGGCGGGTCTGCCTCGCCTTCGGGATTCCCGGCAGGGTGGGGGAGCGCTATCTGCTCACCGGGCGGGCGGTTCCCGCCGCGGTGCTGGCGGCCGATCGAGCCTCGGCGCGGGCCAGCTTCGACCTCGGCGCCGAGGACCGTTGCCTGCTGATCATGGGCGGAAGTCAGGGCGCCCGCTCAATCAACGATGCCGCGATCGAGGCATTCGCGGAGCGCGCGGGCCGCGATTTCGCCGTCATTCACCTTGCCGGGCGCCGCGATTTCGATCAGCTCCTCACTCGCCTCGCCGCGGCACCTCACCGAGAGCGCTACCGGCTTTTGTCCTACCTCCCCGATCTCGGTCAGGTGCTGGCGGCCTCGGATCTGGTCCTCTCCCGCGCCGGGGGTTCAATCTTTGAAGTCACGGCTCGTGGGCGCCCGGCGATTCTGATCCCCTTCCCATACGCGACCGCCGATCATCAAAGCGCCAATGCGGCATGGATGAACGCAGCTGGGGCGGCTGAGACGATCGCCGATCAGGAGCTGAGTGCCGAGCTCCTTGGCGCCGCGGTCAGGCGTCTCTTCGCAGACCCCAAGCGTCTCGCCGCGATGGCGGCCGCATCCGCCACCCTGGCCCGTCCCGATGCCGCGCGGCGGATTGCCACCGAGGTCATGGCGGCGATCCGATGACGGAGCGGGGCGCCCGCGGGTGGCCTTCGCGGCGCCTGCATTTCATCGGAATCGGTGGCGCCGGGATGAGCGGACTGGCGCTGGTCTGCGGGCAGTTGGGGGCGAGCGTCAGCGGCAGCGACCGCGCCGAGTCCTCCTATCTTCAAAGGCTGCGCTCGGCCGGCCTCGCGGTCACCGTCGGTCACCGGCGAGCAAACCTGCCCGAGGATGTCGAGGTGGTGATCTCAACCGCGATCGCTGCCGACAATCCCGAATTGGAGGCGGCCCGCGAGCGCGGGGCGAGGGTAATTCACCGCGGTCAGCTGCTCGCCGAGCTCTGCGCGGGAAAACGCCTGATCGCCGTCGCCGGCACCCATGGCAAGACGACGACGAGCGCGATGGTGGTCTGGGCGCTGCGCGCGATCGGCGAGGATCCCTGCTTTTTTATCGGCGGTGAGGTTCCCGGCCTCGGTCCCGGCTCCGGGGCCGCTAACGCCGGCTGGGGGACGGGAGAGTGGGTCATCGCCGAGGCCGATGAGAGCGACGCCAGCTTCCTTGAGCTGCGGCCAGAGGTCGCGGTGATCACCAATGTCGAGATGGATCACCACGCCCGCTGGGGCTCCCTCGCCGAGCTCAAAGATGGCTTTCACCAGTTTCTCAGCCCAGCGCGCGCGGTTGTGGTGGGTCCCGGGTGCCCGCGGGATCTTGTCGGTGAGCAGAGGCTTTTGTGCTTTGACCAGCACCATCCCGGGCCCGCTGAGTTGGCGCTCTCGGTGCCCGGAGTGCACAATCTCTTAAATGCCCGCGCCGCGCTTGGGGCGATCGAGCTGGCGTTTGGGCAGAGTGGGGGGGAGGTGAGCGGGTCGGGCGCGGAGCTGGCGGCGGCGGCCGCGGGCCTGGCGGATTTCCCCGGGGTCAGGCGGCGCCTGGAGCTCAAGGGAGAGCGCAGCGGTGCGCGGATTTATGATGATTACGCTCACCATCCGACCGAGGTGCGGGCCTGTCTCGCGGCGCTTCGGGAACTTCGACCGGAGCGCTTGGTCGCCGTCTTTCAGCCGCACCTGTACTCACGCACGAAGGCATTCGCGCAGCAGTTCGGCGCCGCCCTGTCGCTCGCCGATGAGGTCGCGGTCCTCGACGTCTACGCCGCCCGCGAGCGAGCGATCGGTGAGCTTGAGGGGGTCAGTGGGCTCTTGGTTGCGCGTGCGGCGGCCGAGCGCATGGGGGGGAGGATGGTCTGGTGGCTGCCCAGCATCGAGGGGGCGCTTTTGGCCCTCACGCCGCGCCTTGAGCCGGGCCAGGTTTTGGTCACGATCGGGGCGGGAGACGTCTTCAGGCTGGGGGAGGCGATGACCGAGGTCGAGGGGCCCAGGGCATGAGGGAGGCGCCGCCTGGGGTCAAGCGTGATTACCCGCTCGCCCGCCTCAGCACCGTTCGCACCGGAGGTAGCGCCCGCTACTTTGCCCAGCCGGGCAGCGAGGAGGAGCTCCTCGCTTTACTCGCCTGGGCGGCGGAGGAGGGCCTGGCGGTAGGAACGATTGGATCGGGATCGAACCTGCTGATAGCCGACGATGGATTCAGCGGACTTGCGATCAAGCTGGCCGGGGCGCTCGCCGCGATCGAGCGCGAGGGCGAGCGCATCATCTGCGGCGGGGGCGCCCGACTTCCGGCGGCGGCGACGAGGGCGGCGAGCTGGGGTCTCAGCGGGCTTGAGTTCGGGATCAACATCCCCGGCACGGCGGGGGGCGCGGTGAGGATGAATGCCAATGCCTACGGAGGCCGGCTCGCGCAGGTACTTGAGTGGGTTGAGATCGCCTCCGCCGCCGGGCTGGGGCGCCGGGCACCGGGGCAGCTGGGTCTGACCTATCGCAGTTCGACGCTCGGCGCCCGGGAGGTGGTCTCCCGCGCCTGCTTTCGATTGCGTCCCAGCGACCCGGCGGCGATCAAGGCGAGCCTTGCCCAGATGCGCAAACGCCGCCGCGAGGATCAGCCCTCTGGGATCAAGACCTTCGGCTCGACCTTCAAAAACCCCGAGTCCGCGCGCGCCGAGGGCCGCAGCGCCGGGCAGCTGCTGGAGGCGGCCGGCTGTCGCGGGCTGCGCCGCGGCGGCGCCCGCCTCTCCGCAAAGCACGCCAACTTCGTCGAGAACATCGGCGATGCGCGAACGGCCGATGTGGTGGAGCTGATGCTCGAGGCGCGGCGCCGCGTGCAGGAGCGATTCGGGGTGATCTTGGAGCCGGAGGTGGCGCTCCTGGGCGAGGTCGGTTGGCCGGCTGGTTGGGAGCTGTGAAGCGCCGGGTGGCGATCGCGCTCGCCGTGATCGCCGTCGCGGCCTTTGCGATCTATCACTTTGCGCTTGGCCCCGAATCGGTGCCGAGCTCCCTGAAGCCGGTGCAGCCGATCGCCGTGATCGGCAGCGGGGCCGGCGCGGTCGGCGTCTCAGCGAGCGGCGCGGTCCTTTCCTGGCAGCCGCCTCCGCGCGGATCGCCGCTGCCGCGGTTGCCGATCTCGACCCCGCCAAGGAGCGGGCAGCTGGTCAAGACAATGCTGGCGCAGGCCCGGGTCCTGGGCGCCGCTCCGGCGGCCCTTCGTCCTTACCTGACGGCGAGCCGCTACGGCGCCAGCGGGGTCGATGTGGAACTCAGCACCGGGGTCGAACTGCGCTTCGGCGATGCCGCCGGGGCGGCGCGAAAGTGGAAATCGGCGGCTGCGGTGCTGGCCGATCCGGCGGTCAGTGCGCTTGATTATGTCAACCTGCAGGTTCCCGGGCGGCCCTCGATCGGAGGCTCTGGGCACCCTCTGCCGACCGCTCCCTAGGCCCTCAACCATGGGGTTAGACTGGCAATAGTCTCAAGTTCGACTTAAGGGTTGTAGTCTGCACGATGGCTGTCGGCCGTTTGACAGCAAGCCTGGAATGCCCTACGTTGAGCGCAATTTCCGCGGTTACATCGATCCTCATAACCCTTGAGCGTCGCTGAAGCCTCGGACGGAATAAAGGCTCAACTCAAACGTCGACTCCGCTGGGGCCGATTGGTCTGGAGAAATCGGGAGATGGAATCCACATACCTTGCGGTAATCAAGGTCGTCGGTGCCGGCGGCGGCGGAACCAATGCCGTCAGCCGCATGGTTGACGCCGGAATCCGCGGTGTCGAGTTCGTCGCCGTCAACACCGACGCCCAGGCCCTGCAGGCCTGCGACGCCGACATCAAGCTTTCGATCGGACAGGAGCTGACCCGCGGGCTCGGCGCCGGTGGCAACCCCGAGGTCGGGGCCGGCGCGGCGGCGGAGAGCCGCGATGAGATCAAGGAGGCGTTGAAGGGAGCCGACATGGTTTTCGTCACCGCCGGGGAGGGGGGCGGCACCGGCACCGGCTCGGCACCGATCATCGCCGAGATCGCCAAGGAGGAGATCGGCGCGCTGACCGTGGGCGCCGTCACCAAGCCGTTTGAGTTTGAGGGCAAACGTCGCATGCAGCAGGCGCTTGAGGGAATCGAGAAGCTGCGCAACAACGTCGACACCCTGATCATCGTCCCCAACGAGAAACTGCTGCAGGCGGTCGAGCGACGCACCAGCGTGCTTGAGGCCTTCCGCCAGGCCGATGACATCCTGCGACAGGGCGTGCAGGGGATCACCGATCTGATCACGATCCCAGGTCTGATCAACCTCGACTTCGCCGACGTGCGCACGATCATGCGCGACGCGGGCTCGGCGCTGATGGGCGTTGGCTCAGCCTCCGGGGAGACGCGGGCGATTGATGCGGCGAAGGCGGCGATCACCTCGCCGCTGATCGAGGAGTCGATCAAGGGCGCGACCGGGATACTGCTCAACATCACCGGGCCCGAGGACCTCGGCCTGTTTGAGGTCAACGAGGCGGCGCAGCTGGTCCAGGCCGAGGCCGACGATAACGCCAACATCATCTTTGGATCGGTCGTTGACCAATCGATGCGCGACGAGGTCCGGGTGACCGTGATCGCCACCGGATTTGAGGGTTTCGAGCTCCTGGCTCGTTCTCCTCAGCGGGTGAGGCGTCGCTATGAGAGCCGTCCGCGGATCTCGGCCGAGGACACCGATATCCGCAAACTTCGGGTCAGCGACGACGAGATCGACGTCCCGCCATTCCTGCAGGACTAAATACGCTGCGCCGGTGAGGCGCACCCCGCTGCATCGCCAACACCTCGAGCTCGGCGCGAGGATGGTCGACTTCGCCGGTTGGGAGATGCCGGTCTTCTATGAGGGGATCCGCGAGGAGCACTCTGCGGTGCGCACCCACGCCGGCATGTTTGACGTCTCCCACATGGGCGAGATCGAGGTCGAGGGACCCGGCGCCCGGGCCTTCTTGCAGCGGGTGCTTTCCAACGATCTCGCCGCGATCGCGATCGGCGGCGCCCAGTACTCCTGCCTTTGCGAAGAGCGGGGCGGTGTGATCGATGACCTCTTCACCTACCGCCTCGGCGCCGATCGCTACCTGCTGATCACCAACGCGGCCAATCATCAGCTCGACCTCTCCTGGCTCGGCCCGAGGAGCAGGGACTTCGACGTCGCGGTGCGTGATCTGAGCGATCGCTACGCGATGCTTGCGGTCCAGGGCCCCCATGCCCGGGCGATCCTCAAGGCGTCCCTCGGAGTCGAGCTGGCGGCGCGGATGACGGTGGCGGCGCGGCGGATCGGCGGCCGCCCGGCGCTGATCTGCGGCACCGGGTACACCGGCGAGGACGGGGTCGAGCTGTTGATCGATCCCGAGATCGCGACCGCGATCTGGGTCGAGCTGCTCGAGAGCGGGATCGTTCCCTGCGGCCTCGGCGCCCGCGACACGCTGCGCCTTGAGGTCTGCTTCCCGCTGGCCGGCAACGAGCTGAGCACCGAACACGATCCGATTGAAGCCGGTCTGGGCTGGTGCGCGAAGGAGGAGACGGGCTTCATCGGCGCCGAGGCGATCGCCCGCTCCCGCGCCGCCGGCCCCAAGCAGCTGCTTGGGGCGTTTCAGATCGAAGGTCCGGGGATCGCGCGCGCCGGCGACCTCGTTTACCACGGCGCCGAGGCGGTTGGGGTGGTCACCTCCGGCAGCTTCTCGCCCTCGCTTCGGGTTGGGATCGGGATGGCCTACCTCGCGGCCGAGCTGGCAGAGCCTTCCAGCGCGCTTGAGATCGAGGTGCGCGGCAAGCGCCGTCTCGCCCGGGTAGCGTCCAAACCCCTCTATCGCAAGGAGCACTGACGTGGCCGATGCCAGCTACCCCGAAGACCTTCGCTACCACGACCAGCATGACTGGGCCCGGGTGGCCGGCGAGCACGCCACCCTGGGGATCACCTGGTATGCGCAGGACAGCCTCGGCGAGGTTGTCTTCTACGATCCGCCCGAGCTCGGCGCCATCCTCAGCAAAGACTCCGCCTACGCTGAGGTCGAGTCGGTCAAGGCGGTCTCTGAGGTGATCGCTCCGCTCTCGGGTGAGATCGTCGAGGTCAACGAGGGGCTCGCCGATGCCCCCGAGCAGATCAACCAGGATCCCTATGGCGAGGGCTGGCTGGTCAAGGTCAAGTTGAGCGACCCGCGCGAGGCCGAGGCGCTGCTCGGCGCCGATGAATATCGGAGGCTGATCGAAAACGGCTGAGGGGCTCCGCCACCGGCTTGCGTAGCCTTAGCTCGATGAGCGGCTACACCTCAGCAACCGATGCCGATCGGGCCGAGATGCTGGCCGCGATCGGGGTCGACTCAACCGCGCAGCTGTTTGAGCAGATTCCCGAGCCGCTGCGGCTCGGCCGCCCGCTGGCGCTGGCGGCGGGAATCAGCGAGGCCGAGGTCTATGAGCGGCTCGCCGAACTCGCCGCCAAGAACACCGATGCCGAGCGTGAGGTTTGTTTTTTGGGCGCCGGAATGTATGACCACTACGTGCCGGCGATCGTCGATGCGATCACCCAGCGCTCGGAGTTCCTCACCCCCTACACCCCCTATCAGCCCGAGATCTCCCAGGGGGGTCTGCAGGTGATGTTTGAGTTCCAAACGGCGATCTCAGAGCTGACCGGGCTGGCAGTCTCAAACGCCGGCCTCTATGAGGGGGCCTCCGCGGTCGCCTCGGCCGGCTACCTGGCGATCGCAGCCAGCGCGCGGCGGCGCTTTGTCGTCTCGCGCGGGCTGCACCCCCACAGCCGCGAGACGCTTGGGACCTACGCCGAGGGCTTTGGGGCCGAGCTGGTCGAAGTCGGGCTTGCCGATGGCCTCACCGACCCCGACGCTCTGGCCCAGGCGATCGATTCCGAGACCGCCGCGGTTTTCCTCCAAAACCCCAACTTTCTCGGTGCGGTTGAGGATCTCGAGGCGCTCGCCGTGGCGGCCAAGGCCCACGGCGCCCTGCTCGTTGTCGCCGCCGATCCGATGACGCTCGGCATCCTCAAGCCCCCCGGGCACTGCGGCGCCGATATCGCCCTTGGCGAGGGTCAGCCGCTCGGCAACCGCCTCGATTTCGGCGGTCCATCGTTTGGCTTCTTCTGCGCAACCGAGGAGCAGATCCGCCGGATGCCGGGGAGAATCGCGGGTGAAACCGAAGACCTCGACGGGCGCCGCGGTTTCGTCTTGGCGCTGCAGACCCGCGAGCAGCACATCCGGCGCGAGCGGGCGACCAACAACATCTGCACCGCCCAGGCCCTAAACGCCCTCGCTGCGATCGTCCACCTCTCCTGGCTGGGGCGGCGCGGATACGAGGAGCTGGGGATGTTGTTGGCCCAGCGCACCGCCTATGCCCGCGAGCGGCTGGACGCGGTGGAGGGGGTGAGCCTGCTTCACGAGGCGCCGGTGGTGCGCGAGTTCGCCGTCACCTTGCAGGCGCCGGTGGACGCCGTCTTGGCGCGCCTGGCCGAGCGCGGGATCGCCGCCGGCTATCCGCTCGCTCGCGACTATCCCGAGTATGAGGACGGCCTCCTGATCGCGATCACGGAGCGTCGCAGCCGCGCCCAGATCGATCAGCTCGCCGAGGAGCTCGGCACCGCGGTCACCAGCGAGGCGCGGGCTGCGGGGGTGGCGCTCAGGTGAGCAAGCCGATCGGCGAGGCCCCGATGCAGCGCGAAGCTGTGCGCACGATCTTTGAGAAGTCAAAGCCGGGCCGTCGTGCCGGGACCCTGCCGCCGTCGGGAGTCCCCGAGCGGCCGCTGGCAGAGCTGATCCCGGAGAGGTTGTTGCGCGCTGCGCCGCCCCGTCTGCCGGAGGTCTCTGAGCCCGAGATCATCCGCCACTACAACCGTCTCTCGCGGCGCAATTTCGACCTCGACAGTGGATTTTATCCGCTTGGCTCCTGCACGATGAAGCACAATCCGCGCCTCAATGAGCGGGTCGCGGCGCTCCCGGGGCACGCCCGACTGCACCCCGCCCAGGACCCGCGGCGCGCTCAGGGGGCGCTGCAGTTGATCTGGGAGCTGCAGCAGGCGCTGGCGGAGATCTGCGGACTTCCCCACGTCAGCCTGCAGCCATCGGCGGGCTCCCACGGAGAGCTCGCCGGCCTGCTTCTCACCCGCGCCTTTCACGCCGAGCGCGGGGAGCGCCGCACCAAGGTGCTCGCCCCCGATACCTCCCACGGCACCAACCCAGCCTCGGTGACGATGGCCGGTTATGAGGTGGTCAAGGTCGCCACCGATGAGCGCGGTGGGGTGGCGATCGATGACCTGCGCTCAAAGGTCGACGAGGAGGTCGCGTGCCTGATGCTGACCAACCCAAACACGCTTGGCCTGTTTGATGAAAACATCGCTGAGATCGCCGCGCTGATCCACGCTGTGGGGGGGATCCTCTACTACGACGGGGCCAATCTGAACGCGGTGATGGGTCACTCGCGGCCCGGTGACATGGGCTTTGACATCGTCCACGTCAACCTGCATAAGTCCTTCAGCCAGCCCCACGGCGGGGGCGGCCCGGGTGCCGGGCCGATCGCCGTCTCGGAGCGGATTGAGCCCTTCTTGCCGCGGCCGCAGGTCTACCGAGCGCAGGGCGCCAACGGCGCCGGAGCTTTCTTTGACCTCGACTTCGATCGGCCAAAATCGATCGGCCGCCTGCGCGGCTTTCAGGGCAATTTCGGCGTCTTGGTCCGCTCCTATGCCTACATTCTCAGCCTCGGCGGCGATGGTCTCACCGAGGCCTCAGAGATCGCGGTGCTGAATGCCAATTACCTCAAGGCTCGGCTCTCGGAGGGCCGCGGCGCCAAGTTCCTCCCCCTCGCCTTCGAGCGCCACTGCATGCATGAGTTCGTCCTCTCGGGCAAGCCGATGAAGCGCGAGCTCGGGGTAAGCACCCTCGACCTCGCCAAGCGCATGCTCGATTTCGGCTTTCACCCGCCGACCATCTACTTCCCGCTATTGGTGGAGGAGGCGCTGATGATCGAGCCGACCGAGACCGAGACGAAGGAGAGCCTCGATGGCTTTGCTGATGCGGTTGAGGAGATCCTGGGCGAGGCCGAGCAAGACCCCGAGATCGCCCGCTCGGCCCCCTACACGACCCCGGTACGCCGCCTGGATGAGGTCGCGGCCGCCCGCCGGCCGGTGCTGCGCCAGGCCCTCGGCTAGAGCTCGGGGAGGGACTGCTTGAGCTCCAGCACCGGGGCGAAGAGCTCACCGTCGCGCTCGACCCGCCGCAGCACATCGGCAGCCTCAAAGACGAGTGAGTCTGCGTCCTTTCGATCGAGGGCCCCCGCGACCTCATCCCATCCCAGCGGGGTCGAGACGGTGGGGCGCTCGCGAGCGCGCAGCGAGTAGACGGCGATCGTCGTCTTGCGACGGTGATTCTGAGACCAATCGACGAAGACCTTGCCCTCTCGTTCAACCTTTTTCATTTTCGAGACGACCCGATCGGGAGTCTGGCGCTCGAGCAGCTGAGCGATCGCGCGGGCGAACGGTTTGGTCTGCTCATAGCTGGTCTTGGAGTTGAGCGGAACGTAGACCTGGATCCCCTTGGATCCCGAGGTCTTGGGGAAGCAGCTGAGCTCGAAGTGCTCAAAAAGCTCGCGCAGGCGCAGCGCGACCGCGCAGCAATCGAGGACGTTGGCCGGCGGGCCGGGGTCGAGGTCAAAGAGGAGGAAGCTCGGATGCTCGGGCTGGGGCGACTTCGAAAGCGAGGGATGAAGCTCAAGCGCGGCGAGCTGGGCCATCCAGACCAGAGTCGGCAGGTTCGCACAGACGCAGAAGTCGATATCCCCCGCCCGCGGTCCGGCGCCGAGCGTCGCGGTCTTCACCCAGCTCGGGCGATGCTTGGGGCAGCGCTTCTCAAAAAAGGCCGCCCCGGTGTTATCGACCCCTTCGGGGAAGCGGCGCAGGGTCAGCGCCCGCTCGGCCAGGTGGGGTAAGAGCGCCGGGGCGATCTTGGCGTAGTAGTCAACTACCTCGCCCTTGGTGAAGCCCGACTTTGGGTAGAGCACCTTGTCGAGGTTGGTGAGCCGCAGCTCTCGCCCCTCGACCTCTACCTGGCGCTCTGATCGCACCGCTTACTTTGAGGCGGTCGCCTTGGTGGGGCCGCGAGCAGTCCTCGGTTTCGCCTTTTTCGCGCCCGCGCGAGCGGCCTTTTTCCCTGCTGCTTTGGTTTTCCCCTTTTTCTCACTGAGCGCCGCGATGCTCTCCTCAAGCGCCGCCATTAAATCCGGCGCCCTGGTCGGCTCGCGCTCGGCTCCCGTCGCCGCGGCAACCACCTCCTTGCCCTCGGCCTTGCGTTCGATCATCGCCAGCAGCTGCTCGCGATACTGATCGCGGTAAAGGCCCGGATCAAATTGCGTGCTCAGCGAATCGATCAGCTTCTCGGCCATCTCGAGCTCGCGCTTGGCCAGTTTTGGTTGCTCGGCCGGTAAGACATCGTCAAGCTCTGAGGGCGGGATGACCTCATCGGCGAAGCGCATCGTGGTCAGGGTCAGCACCCCCTCGGCGGGTCCAATCGCCGCCAGATGCTCCTTATTGCGAAAGACGAAGCGTGCGATCGCGACCTTGCCCGAGCTCTGCATCGCTTGGGCCAGCAACGAGTAGGCCTTCTCGGCTCCCTCCGCGGGCCCCAGGTAGTAGGGACTGTTGAAGTAGATCGGGTCGATCTGATCGAGGTCGACGAAGTCAGAGACCTCGATCGCGCGGCTCTTTTCGGGGTCCAGCGAGGCGAGCTCATCCTTGCTCAGCGCGACGTAGCGCTCGGGCGCGATCTCATAGGCCTTGACGATGTTCTCGTAGGGGACCTCTTCCTCGCTGCCTTCGGCAACCCGGCGGTGGCGGATACGGGCACCGTCAGACTCGCGGATCTCGCGCAGCGCGATGCCGCGGCGGGCGACCGCGCTGTAGAGCCTTACCGGCACGTTGAGCAGGCCGAAACTGATCGAGCCGCTCCAGATCGCTCTTGCCATCAGCGCATCACCTACCCCGATTGTTCCATTCGATCACCGCCGCCGCCGCCCGCGGGCGGCGGCGGGAGCCATCTTGCGAGGCTCGGCTCGGCCGGGGCGGCCTAGAATCGCAAGGTGTCTGTCCAGCAGCGCCTGACCCTAGTTGCGACGATTCTCGGTTCGACGGTCGTCTTCCTCGATTCGACCGTGGTCAATGTCGCCCTACCCTCGATCGGGGCCGAGTTGCACGTAGGCCTCGCCGCCCAGCAGTGGGTGGTCGAGGCCTACATGCTGGCCTTGGTCTCGCTGCTTTTGGTCGGCGGCTCACTTGGCGATCAGTTCGGGCGGCGGCGGATCTTCATCTTTGGATTGCTCGCCTTCGCCGCCACCTCGATGCTCTGCGCGCTGGCCCCCTCCCCAGGAGCGCTGATCGCCGCCCGGGCTCTGCAGGGGGTCGCCGGAGCGCTGCTCGTTCCCGGTTCACTGGCGATTGTCGCGGCGACCTTTGAGGGCGAGTCCAGGGGTCGGGCGGTGGGGACCTGGACCGCCTGGACTGGGATCGCGACCGTGATCGGGCCGGCCGGAGGAGGGGCGCTGATCGGGATCACCTCCTGGCGGGCGATTTTTTGGGTCAACATCCCGCTGATCGCGGTCACGGTTTTACTCACCCTGCGCGCGGTTGCAGAGAGTCGTGATCCCGATGCCTTCCGCGGGATCGATTGGGCTGGGATCGCGCTTTCGGCTCTCGGGCTCGGCGGTCCGGTATTCGCTTTGATCGAGGAGCCGACCCATGGTTGGGGGGACCCGGGGGTCTTGATCCCCCTGATTGCCGGGGTCGCCTGCTTCACCGGGTTCATCTGGCACGAGGCGCACACCCGCCACCCGATGCTCGACCTCGCGCTGTTTCGGATTCGCAACTTCGCGGTCGCCAACCTGACCACCTTTGCCGCCTACGCCGGGTTGATCGGTGGGCTCTTCTTCGTCGGCCTCTACCTGCAGCAGATCGTTGGCTACTCACCGCTTCAGGCGGGCCTGGCGACGACCCCGATCTCGCTCATTCTCTTCGTCCTCTCGCCGCGCTTTGGCAGGGTCGCCTCCGGTATCGGCCCGCGTTTGCCGATGGCAATCGGGCCGATCGTGGCCGGAGCCGGCTTGCTCTTGATGCTGCGGGTCGGGCCGCGGGCCAGCTACCTGAGCGAGATCGGGCCGGCGATCATCGTTTTTGGGCTCGGCCTCTCGGCGACCGTGGCGCCGCTCACGGCGACCGTGCTTGACTCGGTCGCCGAACGCCACGTCGGAGTCGCCTCGGGCGCTAACAATGGCATCTCCCGGGTCGCCGGTCTGTTGGCGATCGCGGTCTTGGGGGCGGTCATCTCGGCGCACTTCGGCTCCGTCCTGGACTCTGATCTGAGCAGCGCGGCGCTCAGCCCGGCGGCGCAGGGCACGGTCGCCGCCGCCAAGCGCCAGCCGCTCGGGCAGCCGAAGACAGCCAGCCTCGGCCGCCTGCAGGCGGCCCGCATCGACGCAGCCGCAACGAGCGCCTCAACCTCGGCCTTTCACCTCGGGATCACGATCGCCGGATTGCTGATGATCCTCGGCGGGATCATCGCTGGATTTGGGATCAGGGACCCAGGGAGAGGGCTCGGCGCGATTCCGACCCGCGGTGCGGCGAGTGCGGGGGAGTGCGGGCACGGCGCCGATGCAGATTGCGCCGGCCCGGAGCTGGCGAGGACGGCCACAGAGCCACCCGCGCCCGAGCCAGCATAGGCTGGGGGGATGGAGCATCGATCGGGTGAAGAGCCGAGTCAGCGGAGCCTCTCGCGCCCCCCTCGGAGCGGGGGAGATGCCCGATGAGCCCGGTGATTTTCTCCGGGATTCAGCCGACCGGCGAAAAGCACCTCGGCAACTACATCGGTGCGATCCGCCACTACGTCGAGGGCCAAGATCGCGGGTCTCCGGCGATCTTTTGCATCGTTGACCTGCACGCGATTTCGGTTGCCTATGACCCGGCCGAGCTCCGCCAGCGGGTCTATGACACGACCGCGGTATTGCTCGCCGCCGGCCTCGATCCGCGGCGCTGCATCCTCTTTCGCCAATCCGATCTGCGCGAGCACACCGAGCTGACCTGGCTGCTCTCGGCGGTCACGGCACACGGCGACCTAAACCGCATGAACCAGTTCAAGGAAAAGTCGGCAAAGCAGCGCGAGCTGGTTTCCGCGGCGCTCTTCCTCTACCCGCTGCTGCAGGCTGCCGACGTGCTCGCCTACAAGGCGACGGAGGTCCCGGTGGGGGAGGATCAGCGCCAACACATCGAGCTGACGCGCGAGATCGCCCGTCGCTTCAACGAGCGCTTCGGCGAGACTTTCCCCCAGCCCGAGCTTCGAATCGCGGCGCTCGGCGCGCGGATCATGGATCTGCAGGAGCCGACCAAGAAGATGTCGACCAGCGGCGCCGCGGGGTCGGGCACCGTCTACGTCTTGGACCCTCCCGAGGTGATCAACAAGAAGTTTGCCGCCGCCGTCACCGATTCGGGCCGCGAGGTCATTCGCGGTGAGGATAAGCCCGGGGTGAGCAACCTGATCGAGGTGCTCGCGGTGGCGCGGGGGATCGCCCCGCAGGAGGTCGAGCGCGAGTTCGAGGGCGCCGGTTACGGTGAATTCAAGCCGGCGGTGGCCGACGCTGTGATCGAGTGGTTGAGGCCGCTGCGCGAGCGCTACGCGGAGCTTCGCCCGAACCAGCACCGGCTCGAGGAGACCCTCGCCGAGGGCGCCGAGAAGGCCCGCTCGATCGCCACCACCACCCTTGCCGAGGTCCGCGAGCGGATGGGCTTTGGGGCAACCTAGGGCGGCTCGCGCCCGCACCGGGTCGGCTCAAACGGCGGGTCGCTGCCCCCTTCAACTCAGATTCACGACGATCCGATGCCACGGCGTCTTCGATCCAAACTAGTCTGGGGAGAATGACCGTCGCCGAGCTCGACCTCGATCTCGACGTATTCGCCGGGCCCTTCGACCTGCTGATCGCGGTTCTCTTGCGCGAGGAGGTGAGTCTGCTTGAGGTCGAGTTGGGCGAGATCGTCGTCGCCTACGTCGAGCACCTCGAGCGCGAGGGCGAGCTGGAGCTGGAGGTGGCTACCGAGTTCCTCGTCCTGATCGCCGCCCTGCTTGAGTTGAAGTCGCGACTGATCCTGCCCGGCGGGGAGGAGGAGATCGAGGAGCTCGGCCCCGAGCAGGCGGTCGAGGAGCTGCTCGCCCGGATGCTCGAGTACCGTCGCTACCGCGATGCCTCAAGGGCTTTGGTGGAGCGCTTTGAAGCGGCCCGGGGCTACCTCTACCGCTCCGCCCCGCTGCCGACCGAGCTGCGCCGGGTTGCGCTTGAGGCGGCCGTCGCGGTCTATGACCCAGAGCGCCTCGGCACCGCCCTCGGCGACCTCTTGGCGATGCCGCCAGAGCTTGACATCAGCCACATCCGCCCCACCGTCTCGCTCGAGCGTCGCCTGCATGCCCTGCGCGAGGCGTTGCTCAAACGCGGCGGTAGCCTGGACTTCGATCAGCAGTTCGGAGCCGAGGACCGCCTCACCCAGGCGGTCACCCTCTTCGCCCTGCTCGAGCTATACCGCAAGGGCGAGGTGACCTGGGAGCAGAGTCGGCCATTTGGCCCAATCGAGATCAGAAAGGTGATAGCGCCAAGATGAGTGATCTGGCCCGCACGATTGAGGCTCTGCTCTTCCTCTCACCCCAACCGCTTCAAAGCGCCGAGCTCGCCGAGGCAAGCGAGGCAACCGAAGGCCAGGTTGCCGAGGCGATCGAGCTGCTGCGCGAGGATCTCGGCGAGGGCAAGCGCGGGATCGTCTTGCGCGAGGTCGGCGGCGGGTACTCGCTGGCGAGTGACCCCGCCAGCGAGGCCGCCGCGCGCCGCCTGCTGGCCAAACCACGCACGCCCCCGCTGACCCAAGCGCAGGCCGAGACGCTGGCGATCATCGCCTACCTGCAGCCGATCTCGCGGCCCGAGGTGGCGCGGATCCGCGGTGTCTCCTCAGAGTCCGCGGTGCAGACCCTGGCCGAGCGCGGCCTGATCGAGGAGTCGGGCCGCTCCCGCTTTGGCGCCGCCATCTTCACCACCACCGGGCTCTTTGAGCGCCTCTTTGGCCTCTCCGGGCTCGATCAGCTCCCCGATCCCTCGCGCTTTGATCCCAGTCCCGAGGATGAACGAGAGCTGCGTGAGCGGCTGCTGAGGGCCGGCGAGCAACGGGCTGAGTAGCGTCGCTTGGGATGCGCCTTGCCAAGTACCTTGCCCACGGCGGCGTCGCCTCACGGCGAAGCTCGGAGCGGATCATCGCAAGCGGTCGGGTAAGCGTCGGTGGCGTGGTGGTCACCGACCCCGCCCACGGCGTCGATCGCGGCGATGAGGTGCGGGTCGACGGTGCTTTGGTGGGCGAGGAGCCGCGCCAGGTCTGGGCCATCAATAAGCCCGCCGGCGTGGTCTCAACCGCGCATGAGCCGGGCCCCAGGGCGGCGGTTGTCGAGCTGGTCTCCTCGGCGGCGCGCCTTTACCCGGTCGGTCGGCTCGATGCCGATTCGACCGGCCTTTTGCTGCTCACCAACGACGGCGAGCTCGCCAACCGCCTCACCCACCCGCGCTATCAGGTGGCGAAGGTCTACCGCGCCCAGCTGCGCCGGGCGCCCGCCGCCGCCGAGCTCGCGGCGCTGCGCGCCGGGGTCGTTTTGGACGACGGCCTGATCGCGCGGGCGCGGGTGCGCCGGGTGGGCAAGCGCGAGCTTGAGATTGTCCTCGGCGAAGGCCGCAACCGCCAGGTGCGGCGGATGGCCGAGGCTCTCGGAAACGAGGTCACCGCGTTGCGGCGGATTCGCTTTGGTCCGATCGCCCTCGGTGAGCTGGCAGAGGGCAGCGGCCGCCAGCTTTCGGCGGAGGAGATCTCCTCGCTCTGGGAGAATGTGAGGCGATGACGGATGGGGCCGATCGGGGAGCGGGGGAGCGACTGTTTGCGGTGCGCGGCGCCGCTCAGGCCGCCGCCAACTCCGCTCCCGCCATCCTCACCGCCGCCGCGGAGCTGATCGAAGCTCTGATCGAGCGCAACGGGCTCTCGCCCGAGGCGATGGTCTCCTGCCTGTTCACGGCGACCAACGACCTCGACCAGGAGTTCCCCGCCGTCGCCGCCCGCAACCTCGGGCTGGGCTCGGTGGCGCTTATATGCGCCCGAGAGATCGACGTGCCGGGATCGATGCCGCGGGTGATCCGGGTCATGATTCACTACTACGCTGGAGCCGATCATCGCCCGATTCACGCCTATCTCGGTGCGACCACCGAGCTGCGCGCCGACCTGGCAGCCGCCCAGTAAACGGCACTGCGTCACAATCGCAGGACAATGACCGTCACCTTCGCCGAGAAGCTCGCCCGCATCCCGGGCTATAAGGCGGGCGTTCCGAGCGGCCAGGCGCCCGAGGCGATCGTCGCTGCCGAGATCGCCCAGCTCGCCTCCAACGAGTCCCCCTTCGCGCCGCACCCGGCGGTGATCGAGGCGATCCAGGCTGGCGCCGCGGCGATGCACCGCTACCCCGATCCCGAGGCGACCCTGCTGCGGCGGCGGATCGCCGAGCGCTTTGAGGTCGAGCCCTCCCAGATCGTGGTCGGCAACGGTTCCTGTGAGATTCTGCTGGCCGCCGCCGAGGCGCTTTGTGAGCCGGGGGATGAGATTCTCTACGCCTGGCCCTCGTTTTCGATGTATCCATACCTGGCCGCGCTCACCGGGGCCCGCGAGATCCGCGTGCCGTTGGCGCCCGGCGGGGTCCACGATCTCGATGCGATCGCCGCGCAGGTCAGCGCCGCGACTCAGCTGCTGGTGATCTGTAATCCAAATAACCCGACCGCAACGCATCTGCCGGCGGCCCGGATCGCCGCCTTTTGCGAGCGGCTGCCGCCCCACGTGACGATCGTCTTGGACCAGGCCTACGTCGAGTTCCAGACAGATGATGACCCCGATCAGACCATCGGGCTGGTGGCGCAGTTCCCCAATTTGCTCATTCTGCGGACCTTCAGCAAGTGCTATGGCCTCGCCGGCCTGCGGGTCGGTTACGGGATCGGCTCGGCGCGCTTTCGCGCTGCCCTTGATGCCGTGCGCCAGCCGTTTAGCGTCAACGCCCTGGCGCAGGCTGCCGGTGCTGAGGCGATCCTGCACCAAGACGACGTGACCCGCCGGGTCGAGGCGACGATAAGCGAGCGGATCCGGGTCGGGGAGGCGCTCACCGCGATCGGTTTGCAAAGCACCCGAAGCGAGGCCAACTTCTCCTGGATCGAGCTCGGGGAGGCCGAGGAGGCGGCCGTCGTCGCGGGCCTTTGGGAGCGCCGCATCGCGGTTCGCCCCGGGAGCGCTCTGGGCGATCCCGGGCATATCCGGGTGACCTACGGCACGGCGGCTGAGAACGACCGTTTTCTGAGCGCGATCGCCGATCTATTGGTTGACCGAGCGCCGAGCTGCTAAAACTTTCAGACAAGGTGAAGCCGGCCCGCGAAATACTCAGTTGCACCCGCGCCCCAGGCGGCGCGCCGCGCAGCGGCCCCTTTACCTATTTCTGGCGATTTAGCTAGGCGTCCGGATTCGCGGCGTAGGGCCGCAGCAATGCAATTGACCGGGCGCCGAGAGCAGTTTCGTGCAGATCGATGCCGAGACCGTTGGCGATCTGCGGCCAGAAAGTAGGATTTTGCGAGTTTTGGAGAAAGGCGGCGAGAAGAAGATGATGATCGGCAGCAAAGAGGCGAGAAGCGGCGAGCGGGTTCGCGATCAGCGAATCGAGCGGATCCTTGAGCTGGTCGCTCCGGCGAGGCTGCTCGGCGACCTGCCGCTCGGCCCCCAGCGCGCGGCGGCGGTGGTCGCCAGCCGTGAGGAGGTGGTCGAGATTCTCAACCGCAAAGACGATCGCCTGCTCGTCGTGGTTGGTCCCTGCAGCGTGCACGACCCGGCGGCGGCCCTTGACTACGCCCGGGGGCTGAGCCGGGCGGCGCAGGAGCTGGCCGAGGAGCTCTTGATCGTGATGCGGGTCTACTTTGAGAAGCCCCGCACAACGACCGGTTGGAAGGGGTTGATCAACGACCCCCACCTCGACGGCTCTGGCGACGTAAACGCCGGCCTGCGGATGGCGAGGACGCTGCTGCTTGAGGTGCTTGACCTCGGCCTCGGGGCGGGTTGTGAGTTCCTTGATCCAATCACCCCCCAATACATCTCCGACACGGTTGCGTGGGGAGCGATCGGGGCGCGCACCACCGAGAGCCAGATCCACCGCCAGCTCGGCTCGGGCCTCTCGATGCCGATCGGCTTTAAGAACCGCACCGACGGCAACGTCCAGGTCGCGGTCGACGCGGTGCGCGCCGCCGCGGTGCCCCACGCGTTCGCCGGGATTGATGACAGCGGCGCACCGGCGATCCTGCACACAACCGGCAACCCCGATGGTCACGTCATCTTGCGCGGCGGTCGCGGCACGCCCAACCACGACGCCGACGGGGTGAAGGCTGCGCTGCAGATGCTGCGGGCGGCCGGTCTTCCCGAGCGGGTGATCATCGATGCCTCCCACGACAACAGCGGCAAGGACCCCGATCGCCAAGCCCTGGCGGGGGCCGAGATCGGCGCCCAGATCGCGAGCGGCAACGCCGCGATCGTCGGCGTAATGCTCGAGTCCTTCCTGGTCAAGGGTCGCCAGGAGCCCGCAGCGGGGCGAGCGCTGACCTACGGTCAGTCGATCACCGATGCCTGCATGGACTGGCGCCAAACCGTCTCGGTGCTCGAGGGGCTGGCCGCCGCGGTGCGGGCGCGCCGGGACGGATGAGGCTTGCCGTTTTGGGGGTGGGCCTGATCGGGGGCTCGATCGGGCTTGCCGCCCGCCTCCGTCTGGAGGCCGAGGTGGTTGGCTTTGACCCCGACCCGGCGCGGGCGCAATCGGCGCTTGAAAAGGGTGCGATCGGGCGCCGCGCCGTGAGCGTGGCCGAGGCCTGCGAGGGCGCCGATCTGGTTTTCTGCGCTGCCCCCGTCGGGGCGCTGGTCGAGCTCGCCGGGGCCGCCCTGGACGCCGCGGGGGCCGATGCGGTGATCACCGACGTCGGCTCGACCAAGCGCGAGATCGTCGAAGCACTGGGAGCTGATCAGCGCTTCATCGGCGGCCATCCACTGGCGGGTGCGGAGACCGCCGGGGTCCAGAACGCCCGCGCCGAGCTCTTTGACGGGGCGCGCTGGTACCTGACCCCAACCGATCGCTCCGCCGGCATGCTCTATGACCGCCTGCAGCGCGCGGTGACCGGCCTCGGCGCCCGTCCCCAGGCGATCGATCCGGCCAGCCACGATCGCCTGATGGCAACCGTAAGCCACCTGCCCCACGTGGTCGCAAACGTGCTCGTCGGCCAAGCCGCGGCCGAGCTCACCCGCGACTCAGAGCGGATGCCCGAGGTCGGACCCAGCTTCCGCGACACGACCCGCGTTGCCGGCTCCAATCCGGCGATCTGGGCAGACATCTTCTCGACCAATCGCGAGGCGGTGGCCGCCGCGGTGGAGGCGGTGGCCGAGCGCCTGGCGCTGGCCGCCCGCCTGATTCGCGAGGATGATCGCGAGGCTGTCCTGGCCTGGCACGAGGGCGCCGCGGCGGAGCGCCGCTCGCTGCTTGAGGTCGAGTCCTCAGGTGGCCCGCTGAGCGAGCTGCGGGTCGTGATCGAGAACCGACCGGGGACCGTCGCCGAGCTGGCGCTGGCGCTCGGTGAGGCCGGGGTCAACATCGAGGACATGGCGCTCTATCCGGCCGCGGACATGAGCTCGGGGGCGATCACCTTCTGGGTCGCGGGGCAAGAGCAGGCGCGGCGGGCGCAGGATCTGGTCCGCGGCTTGGGCCACTCCGCCACCGTCCTCGGTGCCGGTCAGTAGGGATGGGCGCCCGCTTTGACCCCGGCGCTGCCCTGCGGGGGACCCTGCGCCCGCCCGGGGATAAGTCGATCTCTCATCGGGCGGCGCTGATTGCAGCGATGAGTGAGGGGGAGACCTCGATCGAGGGCTACCTCGACGCCGCCGACACCCGCTCGACCCTTGCCGCTGTCGCTGCGCTCGGCGCCGAGGTCGGCTCGCTCGGCGCCAGGGCGCTTGCGCCGAGGATCCGGATTGGCGGGGTTGGCCTGCGCGGCGCGGCGCCCGCGACGATCGACGTCGGCAACGCCGGCACCCTGCTGCGCCTTTTGCCGGGCTGGCTCGCCGGCCAACCGAGGGGCGCCTGGACCGTCGACGGCGATGACTCAATTCGACGCCGACCGCTGGCGCGAATCATCGAGCCGCTGCGGGCGATGGGTGCACGCCTGCACGGTCGCGAGGAAGGCCTGGCGCCGCTTGCCCTGCAGGGCAGCGCGCTGCGCGGGATTTCCTACCCGCTGCCGCTGCCCAGCGCCCAGGTCAAGTCCTGCCTGCTCTTCGCCGGGTTGCTCGCCGCGGGCGAGACCGAGATCAGCGAGCCCGCGCCCAGCCGCGATCACACCGAGCGGATGCTTGCTGCGGCGGGAGCCGAGATCAAGCGCGAAGGTGAGCTGCTCACGGTGCGCCCTGCGACTCGGCTTGAAGCGGGCGAGATCATCGTCCCCGCCGACTTTTCCTCCGCCGCCTTCTTTTTGCTCGGAGCTCTGCTGGTGCCGGGCAGTGACCTGAGGATCGCCGGGGTTGGACTGAACCCGACCCGCACCGGGCTCTTGGCAATCCTCAAGCGAATGGGTGCCGCAATCGAGGTCACCCCGGGTGGCGAGCTCGGTGGAGAGCCGATCGGAGATATCCGGGTGCGCCCGGCGAAGCTGGGCGGGGTCGAGGTTGGTGGCGCCGAGGTCCCGCTGAGTATCGATGAGCTCCCCCTCGTCGCTCTCGCCGCCTGCTTTGCCGATGGCCCGACGGTGATCCGTGGTGCGGCTGAGCTGCGACGCAAGGAGACCGATCGGATCGCCACCGTGAGCGCGGCGCTTGGGGCGCTCGGGGCCACGGTGAGCACAACCGAGGATGGGATCAGGATCGAGGGCGGGACTCCGCTGCGCGGCGGCTTGGTGCACTCGGGGGGAGATCACCGGATCGCGATGCTCGGTGCGATCGCCGGGCTCGCCTCTGTGACCGGGGTAGAGGTCGAGGGGATGGAGGCAGCCGCGGTCAGCTACCCCCGCTTTGAGGAGGACCTCAGGGCGCTGTCGGCGAGCTGACGCCCATACCCTGGAGCTCATGGTGATCGCGATCGACGGCCCGGCCGGCGCCGGCAAGTCCACAGTTGCCCGTCGGGTCGCGGCGGAGCTCGGCTTCACCTACCTCGACAGTGGGGCGATGTATCGGTGCGTGGCGCTGGTCGGCCTCGAGCGCGGCCTCGCCCCAACTGACGCCGCGGCGATGGCCGAGATCGCCCGTAACCTGAGGATCGATTTAAGCGACGCCGAGCAAGTTCGGCTGGGAGGGCGAGACGTCAGCGCCGCGATCCGCGAGCCCGGGGTCAGCGTCGCTGCCTCTGAGGTCTCCGTGCACGCCGCTGTGCGCGAGGCGATGATCGCCGCCCAGCGCCAGCTGATCGCCGCCGGGCGCTACGTCGCCGAGGGCCGAGACATCGGCACCGTGGTCAGCCCCGATGCCCCGCTGAAGGTCTACCTGACCGCCTCCCCCCCAGAGCGGGCTCGCCGTCGGGCCGTCCAGACCGGGGAGGAGCCCGGCGCGGTGCGCTCAGCCCAGGGGGAGCGAGACAGGCGCGACCGCGAGCGCCCCCATGGCGCCCTGCGCGCGGCTCCCGACGCTGTGGCCATTGATTCCACCGGAGAGGCGATCGAGGCTGTGGTCGCCCGGATTGTCGAGTTGGCAAAGCAGCGGGGGCTCGCGTGAGCGGGCCGAGCGTCGCGATCGTCGGTTTCCCCAACGTCGGCAAGAGCACCCTGGTCAATCGCCTGGTTGGTGGCAGCGAGGCGGTGACCGCGGCCGAGCCGGGGGTAACCCGCGATCGAAAGCGGGTTGCCTGTGAGTGGAACGGGGTCGCCTTTGACCTCTTGGACACCGGTGGCATCGATCTCCAAGACGAGGCGGAGCTGGCCCGCGACGTGCAACGTCAGGCGCGGCTCGCGATGGCCGAAGCCGACCTCGTTGTGGTCCTCGTCGACGCCCGCGCCGGGCTGCGGATCGGAGACGCCGAGCTGGCCAGGACCCTGCGCGGTGGCGAGACCCCGGTCTTGCTCGTCGCCAACAAGCTCGACCGCAGCGCTGACCTACACCTGGCGGCGGAGTTCCACAAACTCGGGCTCGGTGAGCCGTTGGCGGTTTCCGCCAGCCACGGTCTCGGCACCGGCGATCTGCTCGATCGCCTCGTAGCCATGCTCGGAGAGCGGGCCACGGCCCCGGCGCCGCCGGAGGGAACCCGCGTCGCGGTGATCGGTCGCCCCAACGTCGGCAAGTCCTCCCTGGTCAACGCCTTCCTCGGATCTGAACGGGTGATCGTCTCGGCGGCCTCGGGCACCACCCGCGATGCAATTGACACCGAGCTGATGGTCAACGCCCGGCGGGTGGTCTTGATCGACACCGCGGGCCTGAGGCGGCGCTCGAAGGTTGCAGATAGCCTCGAGTACTACTCCCAACTTCGCTCCCAGCGCGCGGTCGAGCGTGCCGACGTCGCGCTCGTCGTCTGCGACGCCACGGAGGGCCTAACCGCCGAGGACCTGCGGGTCACCGAGCTTTCGATGCGGGCCGGCTGCGCCACGGTGCTGGCGATCAACAAGTGGGATCAGACCCGCACCGATATCGATGACCTGCGAGCCCGGGTCAAGCGCAAATCGCGGCTGCGGCCGCCGGTGATCACCTGCTCCGCTCTGGGCGGTCGAAACGTCGCCAGCCTGCTGCCGCGGGCGCTGGCGCTGGCCGACCGCGCGGCCGAGCGGATTCCGACCCCGGAGTTAAACCGTTTCGTCGCCGCGGTCTTGGCCAAGACGCCGCCGCCGGCGCGCCGCGGCCGCCGCTTGCGCCTCTACTACGCAGCCCAGGTCGGGGTGGCGCCGGTGCGGATCGCGATCCAGACAAACGACCGAAAGCTCCTCACCCGCGAGTGGGCATATCACCTCGAGAATCGGATTCGCGAGGACTACGCCCTGGAGGGAGTGCCGCTGGTGATCGACTTCGTCCCCCACTCAGGCCGGCGTCGCTAGATGTAGTTCTTAAAAAGGGTGTTCATCCCGGCCTCCTTGGAGGTTCGGGGTGTCAAAGCCGCCCAGACTCGGTCGCCGAATCGACGGCGAGGTCCAAGTCCTCGACTGCCCGCGCAGCGGCCGGGGCCGCTGCTACTTCGTCGCGGCAAGGATTGACGCCAAGGTCAAGTTGGCGATCGTGTTCGCCAACTACCGACCCCAGACAAGGTACCTCGGCGCTTGGCCGATGAGCCGCCTAACGTTCGAGCCGGGGTTTGTCCCTGGTCCGCTGGAGGACTGAGGGGGTAGCCCTGGCATCTCTCTTGCCAACCGGGCTCCGACTTCGATCGCGCCGGCATTCCTCAAAGGCAGAATGCAGGTGCCAGCTACCCGCTATGGCCAGTCTGCAGTCTGTTTACCGCTGCCCAAGACTCGCTGTCTGGATTGCCACGACGTGCGCGACACGTGCTTTCGCATCGCGCAGCACTCGGCTATTTTCGTTCCGGCCGAACAGAGGGACCGCGCGCTCAGCGCAGATCAAGGAGAACAGCATGCACACCAACACGGACTATCTGGTTGTAGGCGCAGGTGCGAGGGGCATTGCCTTCGCCGACGCGCTGGTGGCCGAGGCGGATGTTGATGTGACGGTGATCGATTCTCGACGGGCCCCTGGTGGTCACTGGGTAGATGCCTATCCATTCGTTCGCCTGCACACCCCTTCCGCCTACTACGGCGTGAACTCGCTGGCACTGGGCGAGGACCGAATCGACCAAATCGGCGAGAATGCCGGGTTCTACGAGCGGGCGAGCGGCGAGCAGGTCTGCGAGCATTTAGCAGAGGCGGCCGGGGAGCTTGCGAAGACAGGCCGCGCCCGCGTGCTCACCGGCCACGAACACCTGGGAGCGGGGAGTGCAGGTGAGCAGGTCCGGGACATAAGTACGGGAGAACTTTACGATCTGTCGGTCCGTCGCAAGGTCGTCGATGCTCGATACCTGGAGGCGTCGATCCCGGCGACCCACGCCGTCCCCTTCGAGGTAGCGCCGGGTGTTCGGTTCGCTCCGATCAACGACCTGCCAGATGCCGCGCAACCGGGTTGCTCTTACACCGTCCTTGGGTCCGGCAAGACGGCTGTGGACGCGTGCATCTGGCTTCTTGATAACGACGTTGAGCCGGATCGGATTCGCTGGGTCCGGCCCCGCGACGCGTGGTTCTATGACCGGAGCCACTTTCAGCCGCTGGAGCAGGTCGGCGCGCTCATGGAGGGAAACGCTCTTGATGTCGAAGCTGGCGCCGAAGCGGCCGATATCGAGGACCTCTTCGAGCGGTTGGAGGCCTCGGGGCGACTGACGCGGATCGACCCAAAGCGCCCGGCGACGATGTATCGCGGCACGATGCTCAGCGCACGCGAGCTTGGAGCCTTGCGCCAGATTGAAGACATTGTCAGGCTCGGTCGGGCACGGCGGATCGAGGCCGATCGGATCGTGCTTGAGCGCGGAGAGATCAAAACGGGCCCCGACGTCCTGCACGTGGATTGCACGGCACTGGGCCTGAAAAACGCCCCAGTAACGCCTGTCTTCCAGCCCGATCGGATCGTGCTCCAGGAGGTGCGGCACCTCTCGCCTTGTTTCAACGCAGCCCTCATCGGCTTCATCGAGGCCCACTGGGATGAGGACGCGGACAAGAACCGGCTCTGTCCACCCAATCCGTATGCCAAAAGCAGGGAGGACTGGCCCCGCATGATGCGCCGTACATGGAAAACGGAGCGGCGGTGGTTGAGCGAGTCCGACCTCTCAGCGTGGATAGCCAAGAGCCGGTTAAACCTCCTGCGTGCGCTTCCCGACCATGCTGAGGAGCCCCGTGTCCAAGAGATCGTCAGGAGATATCTCACCCATGTCGGCGCGGCGATCGAGCGGCTGCAGCAGCTGGAAGAGGTTGAGTGAACCGAGGGATAAAGGGAAGCGACTCGGGTGGCTGGGTGAACGTTCAGGCCGCGGGAAAATCGCTGAACATGGCGGGCCATGACTTCCGATCCACGGTAGCGTGGCGACTGGGTCGCGTGACGCTAGGCTATCGGTTCTCGACGGAGGAGTCCTGAGGTGTAGCATCGGTCGATAACCCAACAGCAGCGTGCGGGTGCGGTGGCGGTCGCCAACGAGGAAGCGGTGCGTGCCTGGGACACGGTCCTTTATGAGCGATGGAAGTCGAACCGCAAGGTGTTCGTGGGCGCGCTGGCAGAGGTCACCGAGCAGGTCTTCAAGCTCTTTCCGCCGCCCGAGCGTGGGTGCTGCATCGACATCGGGTGCGGCTTCGGCGAGACCACTCAGCAGCTGGCCGAGCTCGTCGGAGGGGGAGGCCTCGCGCTCGGCACCGATTCCTCGCCGCGGTTCATCGAGGACGCCCGTCGCGAGGCAGTCGAGGCGGGAGTCGAGAACATTGCGTTTGAGACCGCCGATGCGCAGACGGCGGAGTGGGATCCCATTTATGACTACGCCTTCTCGCGCATGGGGACGCAGTTCTTCGCCGCACCTGTTCCGGCAATGCGCGCGATCCGCGGCGCGCTCAAGCCCGGCGGCTAGGCTCGCCAAGGTCTGCTGGCGTCGCAAGGCCGATAGCCCGCTATGGGCGGAGACCGAGCAGGTCGTTGAGCGGTTCCTCTCGCGCCCTGAGGAGTACGAGGCTGACACCTGCGGGCCGGGGCCATTCTCGCTCGGTAACCCCGAGACCACCCGCGGGATTCTCGAGGCCGCCGGGTTCGAGCGAGATCGAGCTGCACCAGCGGCGACTTCGACTACTTCATGGGCGCGGACATGGACGAGGCCGATCGACTCCCTGCTCGCGATCGGACCCGGCGCCGAGCTGATCCGCCTAAACGGCGAGTACGGGGAGAGCCGTCGAGGGCGAGATCGCCGAGGCGCTGAGGGACCACTACGCGGCATGGCAGAAGCCCGACGGCTCGATAGTCGGCCGCGGGTCCGTCTGGTTCGTTGCGGCCACGAACCACGAATAGCACGAGGTACCCGCGTCATTGGACGGCAGTCATGAGGCAACCGGCCTTCGAATATCAATCAGCCTGACTACGGAGGTCGACCAAGCTGGTCTTTTTTCGGCTCATTTCGCCTTGGAGCTTCGGGGATAACTGGAGATGAATGGTCGCCGCCAGGCGATCACCTTGCGACGCGCCATTGACAAACGGCGCTCCATATCAGGGCTACCACTTCAAAGGAAGACATGGTTCCCTCGGTCACCGGCCGCCCATTGTGCGATCGCGGGGGCGAGTCGGGAGCAACGTGGCTGGCATCTACAGCTAGGCTTTCGTCCATGATCGAGTCCAACCCGCTTGCCGAAGGCGAGTACCTGTTCACCTCTGAGTCCGTCACCGAGGGCCACCCCGACAAGGTCTGTGACCAGATCTCTGACGCCGTGCTTGACGCGGTGATGGCGAGTGACCCAGGAGGGCGGGTCGCCTGCGAGACGCTGGTCAACACCGGGATGGCTGTGGTCTCGGGGGAGATCTCGACCGAGGTCCACCTCGATGTGCCCGAGATCGTGCGCGAGACGATCCGCGAGATTGGCTATGACCACGGTGACTACGGCTACAACTGCGACCACATCTCGGTCCTGGTCTCGATCGATAAGCAATCACCCGACATCGCCCAGGGAGTCGATGCGGCATATGAGACCCGGGTCGGGGGCTCTGTCGATGACGAGCTGCTGATCGCCGGAGCCGGCGATCAGGGAATGATGTTCGGCTACGCGACCGATGAGACCGAGTCGTTGATGCCGATGCCGATCCTGATCGCGCACCGCCTCGCCGAGCGGCTTGCGGCGGTGCGAAAGGGGGAAATCCTCGACTACCTCGGGCCCGATGGTAAGACCCAGGTCACGGTCCGCTACGCCGAGGGCCGCCCGGTGGCGATCGAGAAGCTTCTGATCTCCACCCAGCACCGCGACGGCGTCGATTCTCAGGCGACGATCAGGCCGGCGCTCTGGGAGGCGGTGGTTTTGCCGGTCCTTGAAGCCGAGGTCCCCGGCCTCTTTGATCCCGATCGGTTGGGCAAGGGCTTTTTGGTCAACCCGACCGGCAAATTCGTGATCGGTGGTCCGGTCGGCGATGCCGGCCTGACCGGGCGAAAGATCATCGTCGACACCTACGGTGGGATGGCCCGCCACGGCGGTGGCGCCTTCTCGGGCAAGGATCCCTCAAAGGTCGATCGCTCCGCCGCCTACGCCGCCCGCCATGTCGCCAAGAACGTCGTCGCCGCGGGCCTCGCCGAGCGCTGCGAGGTCCAGGTTGCCTACGCGATCGGGGTCGCCCATCCGATCTCTTTGATGGTCGAGACCTTTGGCACCGGCAAGCTCCCCGACGGGCAGATCTCACGTCTTGTCGAGGCCGAGTTCGACCTTCGCCCGGGCGCCCTGCGTCGCTACCTCGACCTGCACCGACCGATCTTCCAAAAGACGGCCGCCTATGGACATTTCGGCCGCGAGGATGCCGATTTCACCTGGGAGCTGACCGACCGCGCCGAGGCTCTGCGCGCCGCCGCGGGACTGCATTCGACCCCGGCCCCAGCCTGAGTCAAGCGCTAGGCGGGGGGCTGGGCCTCGCCCAGGCCGTGTGATCCCGCCGCGACCGCGCCGGTCGCCTGATCGACCCGGTGCACGACGCTGCTGGGATCGGCGACGCCGACGAAAATAAAGTCGTAGTCGCCGCTGGCCGCGGTGTCGAAGTCGACGTCGCCGATCTGCATCAGCCGCTGGTAGACGGTCTGGTGATAGTTGACGTTTTGGACCCGCTCCAGGCGCGTCTCCTGAATCTCGCGGGAGAGCATCCCGCGCCTGATATTGAGGCGGCGGCTGGTGATCGTGTAGGTGGTTGCCACCCGCCTGAAGAAGCCGACCACCACGGTGAGGACGATCAGTACCAAGACCACCAAGAAGACGTCGGCGCTGCCGGCGCCAAACAGCTTGGCGAGGACGCCGATGATCGCGGCGACCAGGATCCCTTTGAGGTAGAAGCCAAGCAGCGCGCGCCAGGAGGGGTGGCCCTCGAATATGACCTGCTCTCCGGGGCTGAGGTTGAGGCCCATCGCGGCGCAGCATACCCGCGGCGTCCGCCTGCACGCATACCGTCAGGGCGATGTCGATCGCCAAGGTGGAGCCACTCACCACGGCCCGCTCCTTGCGCGGGCCATTTGACTACCGGCTGCCCGCCGAGATGGCCGAGGTGGGGGTGGGAAGCGTGGTCAAGGTGCCCTTCGGGCGCCAGCGGCTGCTCGGGGTCGTCGTCGATCTGGCCGAGTCTTCCGATCTCGCCCCCGAGCGCCTCGCCGAGCCGATCGAAGCGATGCAGACCGGGGTGCCGGTGGAACTGGTGCGGCTCGGGCTCTGGGTGGCCGCTGAGTATTGCTCGACCCCCGCTCGGGGCCTGCGGCTTGTCTTGCCTCCGGGGGCCGGGGTTCGCAAACCGCGGGTCAGGCCGCGGGCACCGCTGCCGGCGCCGGGCGCCGCCAGCGCGCCACCGCAGCTGCTCCCCGAGCAGGCCGCCGCGGTGGCAGAGATCAGCGCGGCGCTTGCCCAGGGCCCGGCAAAACCAGGGCGGCTATTGCTGCACGGGGTGACCGGCTCGGGCAAGACCGAGGTCTATCTGGCCGCCGTGGAGGCCGCTCTGGCAAAGGGAGGGGGTGCGATCGTTTTGGTTCCCGAGATCGGCCTCGCGCCGCAGGCCGTGGCGCGCTTTCGAGCCCGCCTGGGAGATCGTTTCGCCGTCCTTCACTCGGGCCTCACCGACGCCGAGCGCGCTGCTGAGTGGCGCCGCCTGCGCAGCGGGGAGGCAAGCGTCTGCGTCGGTCCCCGTTCGGCGGTCTTCGCCCCCGTCCGTGAGCTCGCTCTGATCGTCATCGACGAGGAGCATGATCCCTCCTACAAGCAAGATGGCGATCCCTGCTATGACGCCCGCACCGTCGCCCGCCGGCGCGCCTCTCAGTGCGGAGCGCTGCTTTTGGCCGGTACCGCGACCCCGCGACCGGAGTCCTGGGTGGAGCTGGCGCGGCTCGATTTGCCGCGCCGCGTGGACGGCCGTCAGCTGCCGCCGGTGGAGGTCATTGATATGCGCTCGGCCGATCCTCGATCGGGACCGCTGCACGCGCTCACCTGGGAGGCGCTGGAGCGGGTTCGCCGCGCCGGCTCCAAGGCGATCGTGATGATCAACCGCCGCGGCTTTGCCCCCTGGCTCAGCTGTCGGGCCTGTGGGTATCACTGGAGCTGTCCCAACTGCGATGTCTCACTGATAGTTCACCGAGGCGGCGGCCGGCTCATCTGCCATCACTGCGCCCATGCCGAAGCGCTCCCCGGTAGCTGCTCGCGGTGCGGTTCGAGCACCCTCGCGCGCGCCGGTGCCGGTACCGAGCGGATCCAGGAGCTGCTCGCCGAGCGCCTCGCGCCGATGCCCGTTTTTCGCCTTGACTCCGATTCTGCCGCTGCTCGCGGCGCCCACGCTGAGATCCTCGAGCGCTTCGGGGCCTCTCCCAGCGCGGTCTTGGTGGGAACCCAGATCGTCGCCAAGGGACACGACTTCCCCGAGGTAACGCTGGCCGCAATCCTCGACGCGGATGCGACCCTGCGCTTCCCCGATTTTCGCGCCGAAGAGCGAACCTTTGCGATGGTCGCCCAGCTTGCCGGGCGCAGCGGGCGCGGCGAGGCGGGGGGAGAGGTGATCGTGCAGACGATCGCCCCGGATGCGCCGAGCATCCGCCACGCCGCCAACCATGACGCGGCGGGCTTCTTGGCGGGCGAGCTGGGGCGACGCGAGGCGCTTCGCTACCCGCCCTTCTCCCACCTGGCCCGAATCGGACTCGCCTCTGAGAGCGAGGAGCGACTCGCGAAGGCCGCCGATCGGATCGGCGCTGAGCTGATCGGCGCCCTCCCGGCGGGCACCGAGTTGCTTGGTCCGGCGCCGATGTTTCGGGTCCGCAATCGGCACCGCCGGCGCTTCTTGATCAAGGCCGCAGATCGCGGCGGCACGGTTGCGGCGATCGGGGCCGTGGTCGAGCGGGTGAGCGTCGCTCGCTACCTGCGCGAGGTTGCGATTGGCGTCGACATCGATCCCCAATAGGTCCCAGACGCCAGTCCTTAGACTCAAGCATCGATGAGCGAGCGAGTCGAGGCCGATACCGCTGAGGGGGAGATCGAGTCCGCACGGCTTGAGCGCCGCGAGGCGGCGCTCGCCCAGGTGGTCAAGTTTGGCGATCCGGTTCTCAAGAGCAGGGCCTCTGCGGTAGAGAGGTTCGGCCCCGAGTTGCGCGCCGAGGTCGAGCGCATGATCGCGATCATGCGCGACGGGATGGGCGTCGGGTTGGCGGCCACCCAGCTCGGGATCCTGCGCCGCATCCTCGTCTTTCAGGCCGGCCCCGACAGCGAGCCGACCGCGCTGGTCAACCCGGTGCCGGAGTGGCTCTCCTCTGAGCTCGTCCTGGCCGAGGAGGGTTGCCTCAGCCTGCCTCGGGTTTCGATGGACGTCGAGCGCCCCCTGCACGCGCGCTTCAGCGGCCGCGATCTGAGCGGAGAGCTGATCGTCTTGGAGGCCTCCGGGCTTGAGGCGCGGGTCCTTCAGCACGAGATCGACCACCTCGATGGGGTGCTGATACTCGACCGCGCCGCCCGTGAGCAGCGCAAGGGTGCCCTGCGTGCGCTGCGCGAGGGAGGCAGCTACAGCCCGCCGGTTGAGGAAGGTGAGGAGGCGGCTCGCTCGGGCGAAAATCGCGAGCCCCGATCAGACCCGTGAGCGGATCCTCAGCGGGCGGGCAAAGCGGGCGGCCCTCGATTTGCCCAACCCGATTGCACTGGCCAAGCCTTTGAGGGTCATCTTCTTGGGCACCTCAGATTTCGCGGCTCCGATTCTGCGCTGCCTGGCAGAGTCGGCGCATCGGCCGCTGCTTGTAATCGCACCGCCAGATCGCCCCAGCGGGCGGGGGCGGGGAATGCGCCCGCCCCCGGTCGCTGAGCTCGCCCACGAAATGGGGATCGAGCTGTTTCAAAGCGCCGACGTCAACGCGGAGGAGACGCTTCAGCGGATTCGCTCCGCCAAGCCGCAGGTCGCAGCACTCTGCGCCTTCGGCCAGCTGATCGCCAAGCCGCTGCTCGCGGAGATACCGATCCTCAACGTGCACCCCTCGCTGCTGCCGCGGTGGCGGGGGGCTGCGCCGATCGAGCGCGCGATCATGGCAGGTGACGCGCGCACCGGAGTCAGCATCATGCGCCTGGATGCCGGGCTCGACTCGGGCCCAATCGCGATGCAAGAGGAAACGGTGATTGGGCCCGAGGAGGACTTTGCGGCGCTCTCGGACAAGCTGGCGGGAATCGGGGGGCGGCTTTTGGTCGCGGCTCTTGAGCAAAGCGCGACCGGGCAAATCGAGTTCGCAGAGCAAGATCACGAGGGCGTCAGCTACGCCGAGAAGATCACCCCCGAGGAGCGTCGCCTGGACCCTTCGCGCCCGGCCGCGGAGCTGGCCCGTGCGGTCCGCGCCCTCACCCCCCACCTTGGCGCCTATCTGGAGCTCTCCGGTGGCGGCCGCCTCGCGGTGCTGCGGGCGCGGCCGGTCGAGGTCTCGGTGAGGAAGGGAGACCTGCGGGCCGAGTGGGGGGCGCTGCTCTTGGGCTGCGGGCGGGGCGCCCTTCGAGTTGAAGTTGTCCAGGCTGCGGGGGGCAAGCCGATGGCGGCCGATGCCTACCTGCGCGGGCACCCGCTGCCGAGACTTTGAGCGCGAATCAAGCCAGGTGCGCCGCGCTTTGGGTCCGCAACACCGTGCCGGGCGGCTGAGATGGGCGCGGTCTCGGTGGCTCGCGAGTTGGCCTTTGAAGCAATCCGTGCGACCTTTGAGCGAGGCGCCTTCACCGAGGTCGCCTTCCGCCAGGCAGCCGAGGGCCATCGAGACCTCAATGGCCGCGAGCGCGCCCAGGCCCAGCGCCTCAGCTACGGCGCGGTGCAGCGGCGGGGGACCACCGACGCGGCGATCGAGCGACTCGCCGAGCGCTCACCAAGGGCGCTTGATCCACCGCTTCTGGCCGCCCTGCGGCTCGGCCTCTATGAGCTGCTATTTGCCGACGCGACCCCAGATCACGCCGCCGTCGATCAGGCCGTGGAGTTGGTCAAGCGCTGCGGTGCCGCCCACGCCGCCGGCCTGGTCAACGCCGTGCTGCGCCGCGCCGCACGCGAACGCGAGTCTCTGAGCGCCGCCCTCTTGGGAGATGACTCGACCCCGGCAACGGCGGCGATCGCCCACTCGGCGCCGCTCTGGCTGGTCCAGATGTGGTGGGCGGAGCTCGGTCCCGACGGCGCTCGCTCCTTGCTGCGCAGCTGCAATCAGCCGGCCGAGGTGGCGATGCGGGTGAGCAGCGCTCCCCGGCCGACCGGCGAGGGCTCCGGGCGCAGCGATGGGAGCGCCGGCGCCCTCCGCAGCAAAGCGCTGGCAAGGCTGGGTGCGGCGGGGGTCAGCGCGCGGGTCCCCGCCGGGGGGTGGCCGCTTTGCGCGGCCGAGCAGATCGTCCTCAGCGGCAGGGTGGGGGAGATCACGGGGGAAATGGTTTCAGCTGGGGAGCTAACTCCGCAAAGCCGTGGCTCCGCGGCGGTGGTCGAGGTGCTCGATCCCAGCGAGGGCGAGCACGTCCTTGACCTCTGCGCCGGCCCGGGAATAAAGACCGGGCAGATCGCGGCGCGGATTGGCGATCGCGGCGAGGTGATCTCGGTCGAGCTCGACCGAGATCGGGCGGCCGAGGTGGCGGCTCAGGCGCGCAGGCTCGGTCTTCGCAGCGTCACCGTGATCGAGGCCGACGCTGCGCCGGTGCAGATCCCTAGCGGCTTTGACCGGGTGCTCTTGGATGCGCCCTGCTCAGATCTGGGCGCGCTTGCCTCCAGACCCGACGCGCGCTGGCGCAAGTCGCCGAAGCTGATCGAGCGCCTGGTCGGAGTCCAGCGCCGGGCGCTCCTTGCTGCCGCGGCCGCGCTTCGACCGGGCGGGGTTTTGTGTTATGCGACCTGCACGATCTCGCGCCGGGAGAATGAGGATCAGATCGGCGGGCTGCTTGAGGCCAGCGAGCTCGGTCAGGTGCCGCGCCTTGAGATCGAGGATCTGGGCGCCCGCGCCCCGTCCCTTGCCTCCCCGCTTGACCGGCGCTGTCTGCAACTGCGCCCAGATCGCGATCAGACCACGGGGTTTTTCATTTCCCGTCTGAGGCGCCATGATGGTGGCTATGAGTGAGGTCAGCGAGGCCGATAGCCCGTTGCGCCGGGCGCCGTGTCCGGGCTGCGGTGAGCCGTGGTTGCGTCCCACGCAGCTACCCGGGCGCTTTCGATGCGTCTACTGCCTTCGTCGCTTCGAGCTCGTCTCCCAGTGCCCCAACTGTGGCGAACACCAGACGATCGCGCGGATGAGCCACACCGAGGACATGCAGTGCCAGATCTGTGGCTCCTCGATGCTGAGGCCGGTTTGATTGCCGTCTCGCTCCCAACTGCCGGCTCGATCTCCTCTGCGCTCCCGTGGCATCGGGGCGTGTAGAGATCGGCGCGCTGTCGGTGGGCGTCGGCTAGGTTTTTTGGGATGAGCGAGATCCTGCGTGAATTGCTGGGCGCCCCGCGGGTCGCGCCCTCGATCCTCTCGGCGGACTTTTCTCGCCTCGGCGCCCAGGTTGGCGAGGTGATCGAGGCCGGCGCGCGGGTGATCCACGTCGACGTCATGGACGGCCATTTCGTGCCGCCGATCACGATCGGGCCGTTGGTCGCCGGCTCGATCGCCGACCAGGTCCACGACGCCGGCGCCGCGCTCGACGTCCACCTGATGATCGAGGCACCGGAGCGCCAGCTCGAGGCCTTCGCCGAGGCTGGGGCCGACTCGATCACCTTTCACCTCGAGGCCACCCCGCATGCCAACCGTACCCTGAGCGCGATCCGCGAGCTCGGTTGTCTGGCCGGGGTGGCGATCAACCCGGCCACCCCGGTGGAGGCCGTCGCCGAACTGAGGGGCTTCGCCGATCTCGTGCTTTGCATGAGCGTCAACCCGGGCTGGGGTGCGCAGGCTTTTATCGAGTCCTCACCGCAAAAGGTTGGCCGCCTTGCCGCCCTGATCGGCGAGGCAACGATCGAGGTTGACGGCGGCATCGATCCCAAAACGGCGGCCCCGATGGCGGGCGCCGGAGCCTCCCTGTTCGTCGCCGGATCGGCGATTTTCGGCGCCGCCGACCCCGCCAGCGCCTACGCGGAGATCGCCGCCGCCGCCGGCGCTGCCTAGCTCAAACGTTCTCATCGACCATCGCCAGCTGGATCTCCAGCTCCTGGGCGGAGCCGACCTGGGGAACGTCCTCGGGACGCTCGTGTGGGCGGCGATAGATGACCAGGAGGAGCCCCAGCAGCAATCCCGCGGTGAGGACGAAGCCGACCTCCACCCGGCGGAACTCGTTGTTGACCAGGGGGATGAAGTTCCAGGCGATAAAAAAGGCAGCGCAGCTGATCCAGCGTGCGGCGGCCCGGCGCACCTGACCCTGGGCGACGCAGGCCTGGTTGATCGTCACCGAGGCCAGATAGAGGCCCATACCTGCCGTGATCAGCAGCAGCCCCGGGCGGTCGTAGGTGAACTTGTTGCTGAAGGCGATCTGCATCATCCGCGGCCCGGCGATGCCCATCACCAGGGCAGAGATGGCGGTGAAGGCGGCGATCCCGACCAAGACCATCCGAACCGAGCGGTGAAACTCCTCCTCGCTGCCCTCCTCGGTGGAGGTGTGCAGGCCGGTCAGGTGGGGAAGGATGCTGGTCGAAACGGCCTGAAAGAGCTGCAGCGGGGCACGGGCGATCATCAGCACGTTGAAGATGTAGCCGGCCGCCGCGGCTCCCTGGATCGTGTGGGCGATCAGCGGTCCGGCGTTTAAGAAGGTCTGTTCGCTGAACATGATCACCAAGACGGCGGCCGCGAAGCCGGTCCCGTGGGTGAGTGAGAAGTCTGAGTTCTTGGCGCCCTTGACCGCGGCCTGGGGCGTGCTTTGCGCCGCGCGCTGGGCCCTGCGGGCAAAGGCGAGGGGGACGATCATCAGGCCGAGGGAGGGAGCGGCGAGGATCCCGGTCGCAACCGCTGACTCGCCGCTTAGGACGCTGAGCGCGACGAGGACCGCGAAGGTGGTGCGAAACATCGATTCGGAGAGGATCAGCGCCGCGAACAGGCCGAAGCGGCGGTTGCCGGCGAGAAAGCCGCGGGCGAAGTAGCTCGCCGCGTAAAACACCACGGTCGAGAAGAAGATCCAGTAAAGCGCTTCGTTACCCTCGAGCAGGTCGTTTTGCAGGGGTCCGCGAAGGGCCAGCGCGCCGACCGCGAAGAGCGCCGTGAGGCCGAGCTGGATTTTCGCCGCGACCCGCATCGGGGCGCCGATTGGTTCGTCTTTGACGAGCCGTTCGGAGATGTGGCGGGAGAGCAGTTGTTCGATCGGCCCATAGAGAGTCGAAACGGTGATGAACACCGCCGACCAGAGCACGGTGATCTGCCCGTAGTCGGATTTCGACAACACGTGGGAGGCGATGAAGAAGTAGGTGTAGGTGATGACCCCGGTGAGGCCGACGCCGACGGCGAGGAAGCTCGCCGTCTTGCCGTAGTCGGCGGTTGTCGAGTCGGCCTCAGGGTCGCGCGCCTGGCGCGGGCCGAGAAATTTCTCGCGCAGTCCCATCATTGCGGTGGTTTGGCGCTCTCATAGTGAGAGGGCTCCACGCCAAGCGCCAGCTCGACCCGTCGGACGCGTTCAAAGACTCGTTGCGTCATCACCCGCTGTCCGGCCAGCAGGTCGCCGATCACCCCGAGCGCGATCAGCTGCACCGCGGCGATGAAGAGCACGGCGCCGAGGATCAGCGACTGGATGTGCCCGGTGCTGTCGCCGTTGATGATCCAATCGGCCAGGAAGGGCACCCAGGCGGCGATCGCGAACAAGAAGACGATCAGCCCGGCGGTTGCGAACACGCGCAGCGGCTCATAGCGTGCATAGATCCGCATGATTGCCAGCCCGTTGCGCCGGACGTAGGAGCCGGTCGAGTCAAACAGCCGCGACTCGCGGGCCTGGGGGTTGGTTCGGACCTCGACCTGATCGACGGCGATCAGCATCTTGCCAGCTTGGATCAGGCTCTCGAGGGTGTAGGTGAAGTCATCGACGACGAGCAGTTGCAGGGCGGCCTCGCGGTTATAGGCGCGAAAACCCGAGGTGGTGTCGGCGATCTCGGTTCCCGAGAGCCGCCTCACTACCCAGCTGCCGAGCCGCTGGAGCGCCTTCTTGGCGCCGGAGAAGTGCTCGATCTGGGCAATCTGGCGGTCGCCGACCACCATGTCGGCGCGCCCGGCGAGGATCGGAGCGAGCAGCTTGGCGATATCGGCGCCGCGGTACTGGTTGTCGGCATCGGTGTTGACGACGACGTCGGCGCCGAGTTTCAGGCAGGCGTCGAGACCGGCCTGAAAGCCGGCGGCTAGGCCCTTGTTGTTGGTCAATCGGACGATGTGTTGGACGCCGTGGGCGCGGGCCACCGCGAGCGTGGCATCGGTCGAGCCGTCATCGATGATCAGCTGCTCGATCTGATCGACGCCCTCGATATGGCGCGGCAGCTCGGCCAGGGTTGCCGGTAGCGTCGCCTCCTCATTCAGGCAGGGGATCTGGATGATCAGCTTCATGACGGGCCGCTCAGGGTATCCGGATGTGAAGTCGGCACGGCAGTAGAATCTGGTTGATTGACAAGTCAATCGGTCCGATGAACGCTGCCTTGACAGATATCGAGCGCCGCCATTTGGAGCGAGCGCTCGAGCTCGCCGAGGGCGGCCGTGGCCGGGTCAGCCCCAACCCCCTGGTCGGGGCGGTGATCGCTCGCGGCGCCGAGGTGCTTGGCGAGGGCTTCCACGCGGCGCTCGGTGAGCGCCATGCCGAGCGGGTCGCCTTGGGGGACTGTCGCGATCGTGGCCAAAGCGCCTCCGGGGCGACGATGTACGTGACCCTCGAGCCCTGCGCTCACCAGGGCCGCCAGCCGCCCTGCGCTGAGGCGATTCTGGCAGCTGGGATCAGCCGGGTCGTGATCGGCTCTGAGGATCCCACGCAGAAGGCCAGCGGAGCCGGTCCCAAGATCTTGCGCGATGGTGGAGTTGAGGTGGAGCTGGCCGGCGGCGAGCCGGCCGCCGCGGCGCGGGCACTCAACCAGCCGTTTCGAAAGCACGCCCGCAGCGGGCAGCCGCTGGTGGTCTTAAAGATGGCGATCTCCCTCGACGGTCAGACCTCGACCCCGGCCGGGGACTCACCCTGGATCTCGAGCGAGCAAAGCCAGCGACTGGTGCACCGTTGGCGGGCGGAGTTTGACGCGGTGGGGGTTGGTATCGGCACCGTTTTGGCAGATGATCCGCTGCTCACCGCACGAGGCCCGGGCGCCCTCCGCCAACCGCAGCGGGTCGTCTTTGACTCGCGCGCCCGCCTGCCCTTGGACTCCCGGCTACTCGGCAGCCTCGATCACTCCCCGCTGATCGTGATCAGCTCGACTCGGGCAGACCCCACTCGGCTTGGCGCCTTGCGCGAGGCTGGTGCGGAGGTGATCCTTGCCGATCGGATCGAGATCGCACTCGCCGAGCTCGGGCGCCGCCCGATCACCAGCCTCATGCTCGAGGGTGGCGCCACCCTTGCCGCCAGCTTCACCGGGGCCGGGCAGATCGATGAGGCGCGGGTCTTCGTCGCGGCGATCTTGCTTGGCACCGGCGCCCGCCAGAGCGCGCTTCAGCCAAGCGAGGACACCCTGATCACGGCCCGTTTCAGGGAGTGGTGATGTTCACCGGCCTGATTGAAGACGTCGGCACCGTGGAGTCGATTAGCTCAGACGCCGGCGGTGCTAGGTTGCGGATCGCGACCCACCTCGGCGCCGAAATTGGGCCCGGTGACTCGGTCGCCGTCGATGGGGTCTGCCTGACCGCGACCGGCGCCGATCGTGATGGCTTTGAGACGGAGGCGATGAACCAGACCCTGGCGGTCAGCTCGCTGGCTTTTTTGGAGGTTGGCGGGCGGGTCAATCTGGAGCTCGCGGTGAGGGCATCTGACCGGCTCGGCGGTCACATCGTCCAGGGTCACGTCGATGCACTTGCGGCGGTGATCTCGGTCAGCGAAGACGGCTTCGCTCGCCGCCTGCGGGTCGCCGTTGATCGCGCCTTGATCCGCTCGGTGGTCGAGAAGGGTTCGCTCGCCTTGAACGGAGTCAGCCTCACCGTTGCGGCACTCGGGGAGGATTGGATCGAGGTCTCACTGATTCCCGAGACGCTGCGGCGCACCAACCTCGGCGCAGCCGCGAGCCCCGGGGTCCTCAACCTCGAGTTCGACATCGTTGCCAAGTACGTGCAGCGCCTGGTGTCACCATTGGCTGCAAAGGAGCGAGCGTGAGCGCGATCAGCAAGGAGGCAAAGACGGTGGCCAGCAAGGTGGGGACCAAGGTCAGCCCGTTCTCGAGCGTGGAGGAGGCGATCGAGGAGATTCGTCGCGGGCGGATGGTCGTCGTCTGCGATGACGAGACCCGCGAGAACGAGGGCGATCTGACGATGGCGGCGCAGTTCGCGACGCCAGAGGCGATCAACTTCATGGCGAAGGAGGGGCGCGGCCTGATCTGTCTCTCGCTGCGCGCCGAACGTTGCGAGGCGCTGGGGCTGAACCTGATGGCCGCCAAGAACGAAGCGCCGCTTCAGACCGCCTTTACCGTTGCGGTTGAGGCCAGGGTCGGAGTGACGACGGGGATATCGGCCCATGACCGCGCCCACACGATCCAGGTCGCAATCGATCCCCGCTCGACCCCATATGACCTGGTCCAGCCCGGTCATGTCTTCCCCCTCAAGGCCAAAGACGGCGGTGTCTTGGAGCGCGCCGGACAGACCGAGGCCTCGGTCGATCTGGCCCGGCTCGCTGGCCTGATTCCGGCCGGGGTGATCTGCGAGATCATGAATGACGACGGGACGATGGCGCGCGTTCCCGACCTCGTCCCCTACTGCCAGCGCCACAACCTGAAGATGATCACGGTCGCCGACCTGATCGCCTATCGCCGCCGTACCGAGAAGCTCGTGGAGCGGGTCGTGGCGACCGCTCTGCCGACCGAGTTCGGCGATTTCAGCGCGGTCGGTTACCGATCGTTGGTCGATGACAAACACCACGTTGCGATGGTCAAGGGGGAGGTCGAGGGAGCCGCCGATGTGCTCGTGCGGGTTCACAGCGAGTGTCTCACCGGGGATGTTTTTCACAGCATGCGCTGCGATTGTGGCGAGCAGCTGGCGGCGGCATTGAGGATGATCGAGGAGGAGGGACGCGGCGTCCTCCTCTACCTCTCTCAGGAGGGACGCGGGATCGGCCTGCTCAACAAGCTGAGGGCCTACAAGCTCCAAGAGGATGGGGCGGACACGGTCGAGGCGAACCTCAAGCTGGGGCTGCCCGCGGACCTGCGTGACTACGGGATCGGCGCCCAGATCCTTGGCGATCTGGGCCTGAGCAGCATCCGGATCCTGACCAACAACCCGAAAAAGATCATCGGCCTCGAGGGTTACGGGCTCTCGGTCACCGAGCAGCTGCCGATCGAGGCGACTCCAAACGCCCACAACGAGGACTACCTGCGGGCAAAGCGCGACAAACTGGGCCATTCCCTGCACCATCAGGGGCTCGCCCTCGATGAGGAGATGATCCACGAGGAGGAGGACCGCGACGCGCGGAATTCCGCCAACTCCGAGGCCGTCGAGCGCGATCGTGGCTGAGGCGACCGCCTTTCTCGAGGATTTCGCCGAGGATGAGCGGGCCACCCTGGCGCCGCTTCGGTTCGCCGTCTGCGTGGGCCGCTTCTATGAGGACCTGGCCAGGCGGCTGCTGCGCGGTGCCAACGAGGGCTTTGAAATAGCCGGGGTCCCCGCTGCCTCGGTCAGCCATTTCTCGGTCCCGGGTGCCTATGAGCTGCCGTTCGCCGCCAGCTCCTGCATCGGCAGCGGCCGCTTTGCGGGGGTCGCCTGCCTCGGAGTCGTGATCCGCGGTGAGACCGATCACTATGAGTTCGTCTGCGCCGAGGCGGCTCGCGGGATTCAGGAGGTGCAGCTGCGAACCGGGGTGCCCTGCGCCTTTGGCGTGATCACCTGCGACACGATGGAGCAGGCGTTGGCGCGCGCCGGAGGCGGCAAGCGCGACCAGGGTCGAAACGCTGCCCTCACCGCTGCCCGCATGGCGCTCTTATCGCGGCAACTGAACTGAGTGGGTACCATCCACGATCCCGATGGCCAAGGTTTGTCACAGCTGCGGCAAGGGACCGGCGTTTGGCCAGTCTCGAAGCCACTCGATGGTCGCCACCAAGCGACGCTTCAATCCGAACCTGCAGAAGGTCCGGATTCAGGAGGGCGGCCGCAATCTGCGTGCCTACGTTTGCACCCGCTGCTTGAAGTCAAACAAGGTCACCAAGGCCGCCTAGGGCCTCCGGAAACTCTCCTCGGGCTGGCGGGAGAGCAGGGCTTTTTGCGCCGCCGCGGCGGCGGGCCTGCCTCAGGCGCGGCCGGACCTGCCTCCGCGACGGGCGCTCAGTCAGCACCCGCGTCCGCAGCTGGCGGCTAGATTCCGCTCGATGGTCGATCCCTCGATAGAGCGCTTCCGTCGGGTCGTCAGCTCTGCCTATGCCTCCCTGGAGGCGCGGCGCGAGGAGATCAATGACCTGAACGTGTTTCCGGTCGCCGACGGCGATACCGGCGACAACATGGCGATGACGATGCGCGCCGTGATGGAGGAACTCGACCGCCTCGACGGGCTCGAGGTCGATCAGGTTGGCCGGACCAGGTTGGTCCAGGCCCTGGCGCGGGCGGCGCTGATGGGGGCGCGCGGTAACTCCGGGGTGATCCTCAGCCAGATAGTGCGCGGGGCCGCCGAGGAGCTGGCGAGCAGGCCCGGCGAGCTGGTTGACCCGGTGCTCGTCTCCTCAGCCTTTGCCCGCGCCGCCGACGCGGCCTATGAGTCGGTGCGGGAGCCCGCCGAGGGCACGATGCTGACCGTGTTTCGTGAGATGGCGCACTCGATCGCCCGCCAGCTGGCCCATCTGGAAGCCGCCAAGCAGCGACTTGCCAGCGACGTCAGCGAGGCTGAACAAGACGCGATCCTGGCCGCCGTCTTGGAGCGTGCAATCGAGGACGGCGAGCGCGCGGTCAAGCGCACCCCCGAGCAGCTCGGGGTGCTGCGCGAATCGGGGGTTGTCGACGCGGGGGGCTACGGACTGGTTCTGATTCTCGCCGGGGTGGTCGCCGGTCTGCGCGGGGAGGGTGCCGAGCTTCCCGAGGTTTCCCGCCACCAGGTGCCGCGCCTCAGCCGTCCCCACCACGAGGACAGCCGTTTTCGCTACTGCACGAATTTCATCGTCGCCGGGCAGGGGCTGATCGGGCGGGACTTCGTGCCCCAGCTCGAGCGGCTTGGGGATTCGGTCCTCGTGGTCGGGGATCAGGTCACCCTCAAGGTTCACGTCCACACCGACGTACCGGAGGCGGCGGTTTCGCTTTTTGAGGACGTCGGTGAGGTGACCAACCTCGACGTCGCCGACATGCCCGAGCAGATGGCGAGGCGACGGGCACGCCTGGACGGCGGTCGAACGGGAGTCCTTGCGGTGGCCGCCGGGGAGGGACTAGTGCGGATCTTTGCCGAGCTCGGTGCCGACGTCGTGGCGGGCGGAGAGACGCTCAATCCCTCGACCTATGAGCTCCTGGCTGGGATCCACCAGGTGCCCGCCGAGGAGGTCCTCGTGCTGCCCAGCTCCGCCAACGTGCTGATGGCCGCCGAACGTGCCTGCGAGCTCTCTGAGAAGCCCGCCCGGGTCCTAGCCACCACCTCCCAGCAGGCCAGTCTGCTGGCCCTGGTCGAGCTCGATGCGACCCTATCGGCCGCTGAGAATGCGGATCGCCTCGCCGCTACCCTGGCGGGAATCGCCAGCGGCGGCGTCGCCCCCGCCGCCCGCGATGATGCCCAGGGCCGCTTTCGCCAGGGTGATGCGGTCGGCTTCGCCGCTGGTGAGATCGTCGCCTGGGGGGGTGCCGGCTCGACCCTGGCATTGACGATCGAGCACCTTTCGGAGGGGGCTGAGATCGTTACCGTGATCGCCGGCGAGGGCGCTCCGATTCCACTGGCAGAGATCGATACCCACGTACCTGACGGGGTCGAGGTCGAGACCCACGAGGGCGGTCAGCCGAGTTGGTGGTGGCTGCTGGCCGCTCAGTAATGCGCTCCTTCGCCGGTCTGGAGGAACTCGACCCCGTCGGGCTGCGCGAGGCCCCGGTGCACTGGCCGCGGCCGAGCGCCTTGGAAATCTCCCTGCGGGCCCTCGGCGGAGTCGGTCCAAGGATCGCCGAGGCCGCCGCGGAGGCCGGAATCGAGACCCTCGGTGACGTCCTCGCGCGCGTCCCGCACAGCTACCGCGACCGCGGTCAGGTTGCGACGCTCGCTGAGCTGGAGATCGGTGAGTCCGCGACGGTCCAGGTTGAGGTTCGGCGTGCGAGCCTGCGCCGCCCACGGCGGCAAGGGATGACGATCCTCGAGGTCAGCGTCAGCGATTCAACCGCAACGGTAAAGGCGAGCTGGTTCAATCAGCCCTGGCTGGCGGAGAGGATGGCACCCGGCGCTCGCCTCCTGCTCGTCGGAGAGCTCGACAAGCGTGGATTTCGGGTCGCGGAGTTTGAGTTCCTGGCAGAGCAGCCTCCCCAAAGCGGCGAAGCGAGCGAGAATCCCGACCTCACCGCGAGCTCATCGCGGCGTAAGACACCGCGTGGCTCCCTCGGCCCCGCTCCGCCGGGCATCCATGCGACCGGTTTGGTCGGAGTGCATCCGGGGACCGAGAAGCTAAAGCCCCAGCGGCTGCGCGAATGGGCCTGGCAGGCCTGCGGCCTGGCGGGCAACGTGATCGAGTCGCTGCCGGCTAAGACGCGGGCGCGAAGGGGCCTGGCCGCCGGCGCCGATGCGATCTACGCGGTTCATTTTCCCGCCAGCGAGGCCGAGATCGCAACCGCCCGCGAGCGGCTCGCGTTTGAGGAGCTGTTTCTGTACCAAGCGCTGCTCGCCGCCCGGCGGCGCTCGCGGCGCTCGGCGCGCCCCGCACCGCGACTGGGCAAGCCGGGAGATCTCTCCCGGCGCTGGATCGGATCGCTGCCCTTTGCCCTTACCGCCGCCCAACTTCGGGCTATCGGCGAGGTCGACGTCGACCTCGACTCCGGTGAGCCGATGCAGCGCTTGCTGATGGGCGAGGTGGGCTCGGGGAAGACCGTGGTGGCGCTTTACTCGATGCTGCGCGCGCTCGAGGGCGGCTACCAGGCGGTGCTGATGGCGCCCACCGAGACCCTGGCCGAACAACACGCCCTCACCCTCGATCGTCTCCTCGGCCGCGAGCCGTTGCAATTCGCGCTGCTCACATCGGGGACCCCTTCCGCGCGCCGCCGCCAGGCGCTGGCGCAGCTGGCAAGCGGTGAGTTGGGATTGGTGGTCGGTACCCATGCGCTGATCGAGCCGGCGGTGGCGTTTGCGCGGCTGGCGGTCTGCGTGGTCGATGAGCAGCATCGCTTTGGGGTCGAGCAACGACGGGCGCTTGACCAAAAGGGACTGGCGGGAACGGCGCCCCACGTCCTTCACATGACCGCGACGCCGATCCCGAGGACGCTTTCGCTGACCGCCTACGGCGATCTCGACACCACCGTGCTGCGCGAGCTGCCTCCCGGTCGCCAGCCGGTCGAGACCTGGCTGGTCGAGGAGGATCGTCGGCCCGGGGCCTACCAGTTCATCCGCGAGCGCCTCGCCGAGGGGCGCCAGGCTTTCATCGTCTGTCCGCTTGTCGTGGAGTCAGAGAAACTGCAGGCAAAGGCGGCTGAGACGGAGGCCGCGAGGCTTGGGGCGAAGGAGTTTCGGGGCCTGCGGATTGGGGTCGTGCACGGCCAGATGCAGGCGGCCAAAAAGGCCGAGGCGATGGAGGCATTTGCCCGCGGCCTAACCGATGTCTTGGTCGCAACGACGGTGATCGAGGTCGGCATCGACGTTGCCAATGCGACGGTGATGGTGATCGAGGGAGCCGAGCGCTACGGCGTCTCCCAGCTGCATCAGCTGCGCGGCAGGGTAGGGCGCGGAGAACACGCGTCCCAGTGCCTGCTCTTCGCCGGGCAGGCCGGCGAGCTTGCCCGCCGCCGGCTCGAGGCGGTTGCCGGCGAGCGCGATGGGTTCAAGCTGGCCGAGCTCGACCTCGGGCTGCGCGGTGAGGGAGAGATCCTCGGCACCCGCCAGCACGGTCTGCCTCGCTTCGCGGTCGCCTCGCTGCCTGAGGACACCCCTACTCTGATCGCCGCTCGGGAGGAGGTTCTGGCCCTGCTTCGCCGCCACGGGTCTCTCGAGGACCCCGCCCTCGGACCGCTGATGGATTCTGCCCGGCGCCGCTTCGGCGCCGGGCAGAGCGATCCGATAGCCCTTTAGTTGTGAGGGTAATCGCCGGAGAGCTCCGTGGGCAGCGGCTGGTCGCACCGCGCGGTTTCAAGGTCCGCCCGACCTCTGACCGCGTTCGCGAGGCGATCTTCTCCGCCCTCGGTGAGCTCGTGCCTGAAGCTCGCGTTCTCGACCTCTTCTGCGGGACCGGGGCGCTGGGCATCGAGGCCCTCTCGCGGGGGGCCGAGCACGCGGTCTTGGTCGATCGCGACACCAGGGCCGCGCTTGGCAACCTCGAGCGCCTCGGCCTCGGGGGGCGCTGCGAGCTGGTTCGAGCCGAAGTCGGAGGCTGGCTCGGTGCGCGCTCCCAGGAGGCGGGCTTTGACCTGGTCTTCCTCGATCCCCCCTATAGACTCGCCGACCGCGTGGAGCCTGAGCTCAACAGCCACCTGCCGAGCCTTCTGCGAGAGGGCGGTCGCGTCGTGATCGAGAGCGGAGCCGGGAGCCCGTTGCGGCTGAGTTCGATGCCGCGGCTTCGCCAGCGACGCTACGGCGCTGCCGACGTCTCCTTCTACGGCTGGGAATCGGAGTGAGCGGCCGTGGCGGCACGGTTGTTTGTCCGGGCAGCTATGACCCGGTTACAAATGGCCACGTCGACATCATCACCCGCACCGCAAATGTCTTTGAGCGCGTCGTGGTCGGAGTCGTCAACAACCCGCTGCGCAAGGAGAAGACGCTGTTTAGCGCCGAGGAGCGGGAGACCTTCATCCGCGAGGCGACCGCCGAGCTGGCAAATGTCGAGGTGAGGATCTTTTCCAACCTCTTGGTCGAGTTCGCCCGCGACAACGACGCCACCGCGATCGTCAAGGGACTGCGGGCGATCTCTGACTTTGAGTATGAGTTCGAGATGGCCCAGCTGAACCGAAAGCTCGATCCCGGCATCGAGAGCATCTACGTGATCGCCTCCCCCCATTACAGCTTCCTCTCCTCCACCGGGGTCAAGGAAATGGCCACCTTCAGCGGCGATGTCTCCGATCTGGTCCCCGGCTCGGTTGCGGTCGCACTCGCACAGCGACTCGGTGAGCGGTAGGGTTGGAACCCGGAGGGACCTTGGGCGAGAGTTTGCAAAAGGCCGAGGAAATAGCGGCTTCTTCGCCAAAGAGGCCGCCGACACGTAGGCTTACCAACTGCTGATGGACGTATTGGTCCTCATAGACAAGCTGGACGACGTCGTCCACAACGCCAGACCCGTCCCCTTGACGGATCAGGTGCGCGTGGACCGCGAGGAGATCTATGACCTCCTCGACCAGATGCGCGCGACGATCCCCGAGGAGATCAAGCAGGCGCGCTGGATCGTCAAGGAGCGCCAGGAGATGCTCGCCGAGGCAAAGCGGGAGGCAGAGCGGGTGGTTCGCGAGGCCCGTGAGCAGCAGGCTCGGTTGATTTCTGATGAGGAGGTCACCAAGCAGGCTGAGCGCGCCGCGGATGAGATCGTCGAGGACGCGCGGACCCGTGAGCGCGAGATCCGCCTCGGTGCCGAGGACTATGCCGATGAGATCCTCAACACGCTCGAGGTAAACCTGCAGAAGTTTCTCGCCGCCGTGCAGCGCGGGCGAGATCGGCTCGCCGGCCGTGACGAAGAGCCGGCCGAGATCGAGCAGTAACTCAGTAAAGCGCTCTGATCACCGCCAGCTCCTCTGCCTGCCAGCGCAGCTGGCCCCCCGACCACTGCAGTACCTTCGCCAGCCTTTGCGGAGCGAAAGCGTCGGCTATGACCAGTGAGCGCGAATGCTCTTTGACTCGGCGACACAGGGTTTGGGTCTGTTCGTCGGTCAGCTCGCCGATCGAAAGCACCGAGATGATCAGGTCCCAGGGGCCGTCGGGAAGGGGATCCTGCATGCGGGCGAGCTGTACGTCGTCATAGGTCTCGCGAGCGCGGAAGACCATGTCGGGACTTGAGTCAAGGCCGACGACCCAGGCCTGGGGGTGGGCCTCGATCAGCCGGCGGGTGGTCTCGCCGGTACCCATCCCAAGCTCCAAGACGCGCTCGGGCGCAAAGGGGATCGCGGCCAGCGCCTCGGCCTGGAGTTCGTCATAACGGGGCACCTGGGCGCGAATCCGCTCCAGGTAGATCTCCGGTGTCCAGTCGAATTGGCCCATTTCGTAAGCTCGTGGTGAAGATCTCATCGTAAGTCTCGGCCCAGCGGAGGAGTGAGATGGCCAAAGTCTCGAACACCGTTGTCGACCTCGCCAATTTCTCCCTCGCCCACGGCGAGGGAAGGCGGCTGCAGATCGGGGTTCGCTTTGATCCGCTGCAGATGGGCGGCCAGATCTATGCTGCAAGGCCCGAGAATCTCGACACCCGGCTCGATATCTCTCGTCCCAGTGGGGGCTATGCCTTTCGTCTGCGCTTCGGGATTGAGCTGATCGGACCCTGCATGCGCTGCCTGGACCCGGCCCAGCTCGGGCTCGAGATCGACGTTCGCGAGGCCGACCATCAGGGCACCGAGGACGAGCAACTGCGCAGTCCCTACGTGCAAGACAGCGAGCTCGATATCGGCCGTTGGGCGCGAGACGCCGCCGCGCTGGCGATGCCCACCCAGGTGCTCTGCGACCCCGACTGCGCCGGTCTTTGCCCGGTTTGTGGGGAATCCTTAAACGAGGTGGATCGCGATGCCCATCGCCACGATTTCGGCCGCGATCCGCGCTGGGCAAAGCTCGGGGAGTTGAAGCTCGAGTAGGATTCCCCGGCGATGGCCGTCCCAAAGAAGAGAACCTCGAGCGCTCGGCGCGACAAGCGGCGGGCGACCTATCGGGCCTCAAAGCCCCGCCTCAACCTCTGCCCGCGCTGCCACAGCCCGCGCCTGCCCCATCGCGTCTGTCCGACCTGTGGAACCTACGCGGGTCGTGAGGTTTTCTCTCGCCGGGTCCTCGAGGCTCCGGCGCCCCCGCCAGACTCCCAGGAGTAATGCCCGCCGCCGCGGGCGTCACCGTCGCCCTCGATGGCTTCGGGGCAGAGCGGGGATTTGACGCGCTCGCCGAGGGCGTGCGGTTGGTCGCAGCGGAGGGAATCGGCGTGCGGGTCTTTGGACCGCCGCAGTCCCTCGACCTCGAGGATCTCGCAGGGGTCGAGGTAATTGCCACAGAGGATTGGATCGATAACGCCAGTGATCCGGTTGCCGCGGTTCGCTCGCGACCCCAGGCCTCGGTGGTTCGGGCCGCACGCGACGTCGCCGAGGGCCGCTCTGATGCGTTGCTCAGCAACGGCTCCACCGGGGCGGCGATGGCGGCGGCAACCTTTGGCCTGCGGCGGCTGCCCGGTGTCAAGCGCCCGGCGCTGGCGGTTCAGCTGCCGGTCCCGGGCAGAGCGGTGCTCTTCCTCGATGTCGGCGCCAACCTCGAGGCCCGCGCCCAGCACCTGGTTCAGTTTGCCTTCCTGGGGGCGGCCTTCAGCGCCGCCGTACTCGGCGTCAGCGATCCCCGGGTGGCTCTGCTCTCGGTCGGCGAGGAGTCTGAGAAGGGGCGCGACGAGGTGGTCGCCGCCCATCGTTTGCTGGCCAGCGCGAGGGGAATCGAGTTCGCCGGCAACGTCGAGGGCCGCGATCTCCCCGCCGCGGTCGCCGACGTCGTCGTCACCGATGGCTTCACCGGCAACGTCGCGCTGAAGCTGATGGAGGGAACGGCGCGCGCGGTTACCGAGGCGATCGCTGCTGCGGCGCGCTCCAATCCGATTTCCGCGGCGGGAGGATTGCTCCTGCGCCCCGCGCTCGGCGGGCTGCGCCGCGAGCTGCATCCCGACACGACCGGCGGCGCGATCTTACTCGGGCTGCGCGGGGTCGCCGTGCTCGGGCACGGCAGCGCCGGGGCTGAGGGAATCGCAAACGCGCTGCGACTGGCGGCGCGATGCGTTAGGACGGGCGCGATTGCTCGCACGGCGGCCCTTTTGAACGAGGCGGGGGCAACGCGTGGTTCGCTCGCCGCCGAGGAGTGATAGGAAGGTGAGGATGACCCACGCCGAAGTGTTTGAGATGGTTCGCTCCCACCTCGCCGAGGAGCTCGAGATCGACCCCGCCAAGATCTCTGAGCAAAGCCGCTTCAAGGAGGACCTCGACGCCGATTCGCTCGATCTCTATGAGCTGGTGATGGAGATGGAGGATCGCTACCGGATCTCGATCTCTGAGGAGCAGGCGGGGAGGATCAAAACCGTCGGGGACGCGGTCGGGTTCGTCCTCGCCCATGTTGCGGCCTGAGCAATGGGGGAGGAGTCTGAGGCCCAGGTTGCGGCGCTCGCAGCCCTGATCGAGGAGCTGCCAACCGAGCTCAGAAACCAGGCGCTGACCCACTCATCCTGGACCGAGGAGCGCGTTGACTCCTTCGAGCGTCTCGCCTTCCTCGGCGACAGCGTGCTCGGTCTCTCCGTCGCCTCAAGCCTCTTTGAGCGCTTTCCCAATCTCGACTCCGGCGGGCTGACAAAGGTCCACAACCAGGCGGTGAGCGGCGTCTCCTGCGCCGAGGTCGGTCGCTTGCTCGGGGTGGCTGAGATGCTGCGCGCCGCCGAGCCGGCCGGCGGCCCGGCGGCGATCCCCGCCGAGGTCTTACTGGGAGGCGAGCGGCCGCTGCCGGAGGTGACCGAGGCCTTGATCGGAGCCTGCTACCTGGCTTTCGGTTTTGAGCGCGCGGCGGCTGCGGTGGGGGCCGCATTCAAGCCGCGGATCGCCCACGCCGCGGAAACCCGGATCGACTTCAAGTCGGCCCTGCAGGAGCTGCTCGCTCGACGCGGGGCGCGGGTAAGCTATGAGGTGATCGCGGCGATCGGCCCTCCTCATCAGCGCACCTTCGAAGTGGCGGCGAACGTCGACTCCGAGCGTCTCGGGCAAGGTGAGGGGCGCAGCAAGAAGGCGGCTGAGCAGGCGGCGGCCGAGCAGGCTCTGAAGCGGCTCGGGGGCTGAGGGCGGTGGCGGATCGGCTGACTTCGCGTCCGACTCAACCGCGAATCTTGGCGCCCACCGAGTGAGGATGAGATGTATCTGAGATCGATCACGATGAAGGGTTTTAAGTCCTTCCCCGAGCGGGCGAGCTTGGAGTTCTCACCCGGGGTCAGCGTGATCGTCGGCCCCAACGGATCGGGGAAGTCAAATATCACCGACGCGGTGCTCTGGGCTCTCGGCGAGCAGAGCCCGGGGGCGATTCGCGGTGCCTCGATGCAGGACGTGATCTCAGCCGGCGGCAAGGGCATCGGCCAGCGCCGCCGGGCTGAGGTGGAGGTCGTGATCGATAACTCCGAAGGCCGCGCCGCTACCGAGTTCTCTGAGATCGCGGTGCAGCGCAGCCTCGATCGCTCCGGAGATGGCAGCTACCGCTTAAACGGCGCCCGCTGTCGCTTGGTCGACGTCGCCGAGGTTCTCTCCGACACCAACCTCGGTCATCAGATGCACTCGGTGATCAGCCAGGGCAGGGTCGAGTCAATAGTCCACTCCAAACCACGCGAGCGCCGGCTTTTGGTCGAGGAGGCGGCGGGTCTCGGCAAGCATCGAAAGCGCCGCCGCCGCGCCGAGCTGAAGCTCCGCGCGGCGCGCACCAATCTCGACCGCGCGCTCGATCTCGAGCGCGAGGCGCGGGCTCGCCTGCGCCCGCTCAAGCGCCAGGCTGAAGCGGCCGAGCTGGGTGCGCGACTCGAGCTCGATGAACTTCGCCTGCGCGGGCAACTGGTCGCCGAGGAGCTTCGCTTTGGCGCCGATCGGGCAGCCGCCGCGGCGGCTGCCGCTGAGCTGGCGCGCGGCCGCCGAGCTGAGATCGAGCAGCGCCTGGCGGCGGTCAGCGCGCGCCGCCGCGATGCCGAGGAGCGCTTCGCCGCACGCGACCGCGAGCGCACCGAGGCCTGGGGTCTTCTGACCAAGTTGCGCTCCGCCCAGGAGCGGATCGCGGTCCGCTCGGCCGGCCTCCTCGCCCGCGAGGCAGAGTTGATCGAGGGCATCGAGGCGCTGCGGGTCGAACTCGGTCCGCTGACGCTTGATCTTGATTCCGGATCGAGCGCTCGCGGGGAGCGGGCGAGCAAGCTGGAGGGAGAGCTGGGGGGGATTGAGGACGCTCTGTCCAAGGCCACCGAGGCGCTTGCCCGGGCGCGTTTCGCGGGCTCGCCCGAGCGCGAGCGTGAGGCGGCGCTGGGGGCGGTGCGAGGCGCAGCTGAGCTGGCGCTCCGCCACGCGCGAGTCGCCGAGGGGCTGCTCGGCGAGCGCCACCGCGAAGCCTTGCGCGGCCGGCTCGGCGCCGCCGAGGAGCTGCTCGAAGATGTGCACGCCGCGGCCGTCGCGATCGAGGCGGCTCGGGCGGCGGTTGGATCTCGGATCGAGCGGACCGAGGGCACGGTGCTCGGCGGCGAGGGCGATGGAGATCAGATCGCCGAGGAGATGCGGGCCTGCTCACAGCTTGAGTTCGAGCTGCAGGCGGAGATCAAGGCTGCTGCCGATGAGCTGACCAAAGTCGAAGTTGAGGCGGCCCATCTCGGTGATCGCCGCGAGGAGGCGGCGCGCGAGCTGGCGATGATCGGCGAGCGCCTCGGCGAGGAGGTCGACCCTGCCGAAGGCCCACTTGGAGAGGAGGAACGAGCCGCGATCGCCCGCCAGCTGCAGCGCCTTGAGCGCCGCCGCGCCCAGATTGGTCCCTTCAACCCGTTGGCCAAGGGCGAGTATGAGGAGGCTCGCGAGCACGTTGAGGGCCTGCAGGCCCAGCGCGAGGATACCGAGCGCGCGATGCGCGAGCTGGAGACCCTGATCCGCGATGTCGATCGCGAGATCGAGCGCGCCTTTGAGCAGACCTTCGAGGCGACCGCCAAGAACTTTGAGGAGATGGTCGAGCACCTCTTCCCCGGCGGCCGCGGCCATCTTCGCCGGGTCAGTCTGCACCCGGTTCGTGACCCAGAGCAAAGCGTCACGGAGGCGGCTGAGGAGGAGGATGAAGAAGTCCATGAGGAGCTCGGGGTCGAGATCGAGGTGACCCCCGCTGGCAAGTCGACCCGCAAGCTTTCGTTGCTCTCCGGTGGAGAGAAGTCGCTGGTCGCGCTGGCCTTCGTCTTCGCCGTCTTTCTCGCCCGCCCCTGTCCCTTCTACATCCTCGACGAGGTCGAGGCGGCCCTCGATGACGCCAACATCGATCGGTTTTTGCAGCTCGTACGGCGGTTTTCTGACCGCGCCCAGTTTGTCATCGTCACCCACCAAAAACGCACGATGGATGCCGCCGATGTGCTCTATGGGGTCAGCATGGGCGGCGATGGTGTGACCAAAGTTGTCTCCCGTCGACTGCCGCGCGAAGCTGCCGGCGCGGAGGCGGGGCCGCCTCCCTTTGCCGGGATCGCGCCGGAGGCCGAGGAGGAGGAGGCGATCGCCGAAGCGGACTTGAGCGCCAAGCCGGGCTCCGCAGCCGCGGCCTGAGCCGGTGTCCACTTCATGGCAGGAGTGCATTGATCTCGGCGCCCGCGGCGGGGAGCCGGTTGCCTCGGCGCCCGAGCTGGGGGCCGAGCGCAGCGGCGTCTTTCGCCGCCTCCGCGAGAGTCTCTCCAAAAGCCGCCAGGCGCTCAGCGAGGAGATCTCGGCAAGCTTTTTCGATCGCATCGACGAGCAGACCTGGGAGCGGTTGGAGGAAGCGCTGATCTTTGCCGACGCCGGAGCGCCGACCACCGCCGCGGTGGTCGAGCGGCTCGAGCGCGAGGTCGAGGCGGGGACCGTCCCCGCCGACGGCGCCGCGGTGCGCGAGAGGCTGATCGAGATCCTGGCGGAGGTCGCCGCAACCGGTAGGAGACCGATCGATCTCAGCGCCAATCCCGCCGTGCTGCTGATGGTCGGCGTTAACGGGACCGGTAAGACGACCACGGTCGGCAAGATTGCCTGGCAGTTGAGCAAGGTCTTCGGCCTCTCGGTCGTCCTGGCCGCCGCCGATACCTACCGGGCGGCGGCGGTTGAGCAGCTCGCCACCTGGGCCGAACGAGCGGGCGCGGACCTGGTTCGCTCCGCGCCGGGCGCCGATCCGGGGGCGGTCGCCTTCGATGCGATCGCCGCGGCTCGTGCGCGTGGCGCCGACGCTGTCATCGTCGATACCGCCGGGCGCCTGCACACCCAGGGCAACCTGATGGAGGAGCTGGCTAAGGTGAGGCGGGTGATCGCCAAGCAGATCCCCGCAGCCCCGCACGAGACGCTGATCTCAATCGATGCAACCACCGGTCAAAATGGTCTGCGCCAGGCGAAGGTCTTCTCCGCTGCGGTGCCTCTAGACGGGGTGGTGCTGACCAAGCTTGACGGAACGGCAAAGGGCGGGATCACGCTGGCGATCGCAAACGAGTTGAGCATCCCGGTGAAGCTGATCGGGACCGGTGAGTCACTCGAGGATCTGCGCCCGTTTGACCCCAGCGACTTCGCCCGCGCCTTGCTCGCTGAGTGACGCCATCTAAGCTTGGGGCGTGTTTGATCAGCTCTCTGACCGGCTTCAGGCGACGCTCTCGGAGGTGCGCTCGCGGGGAAAGCTGAGCGAGTCAGACGTCGACGCGGCAATGCGCGAGATTCGCCTCGCCCTGCTCGAGGCCGACGTCAACTTCAAGGTCGTCAAATCGTTTACCGCAACGTTGCGCGAGCGCTGCCTGGGCGTAGGGGTGCTGGAGAGCCTCGATCCAGGCCAGCAGGTGGTGAAGATCGTCAACGAGGAGCTGGCGGCACTGATGGGTGGAACGGGGGCGGAGCTGGTCTTTGCCTCCAAGGGTACAACCGTGATTTTGATCGCCGGCCTGCAGGGCTCGGGCAAGACCACCGCCTGTGCCAAGCTGGCCCGCCTGCTCGGCGCCTCGGGGAAGAACGTCGCCCTCGCTGCCTGTGACGTCTACAGGCCGGCCGCAATCGAACAGCTGATCACGGTCGGTGAGCGAGCGGGCGCCCACGTCTACCAGCAGGGCACTGAGCGGGACCCGGTCGAGATCGCCGAGTGGGCGCTCGGCCGCGCCCGCGCCGAGGACCGAGATGTCTTGATCGTCGATACCGCGGGGCGCTTGCACGTCGATCAGGAGCTGATGGCCGAGCTCGCCCAGATTCGAAAGCAAACCAAGCCCGATGACGTGCTCTTGGTGGTCGACGCGATGAGCGGTCAGGATGCGGTCGGGGTCGCGGAATCATTCGCCGCCACGGCCGAGTTTGACGGAGTTGTGATGACCAAGCTCGACGGCGACGCGCGCGGGGGGGCCGCGCTCTCGGTCAAGGCGGTCACCGGCCGTCCGATCCTCTTCGCCTCCACCGGCGAGAAGCTCGAGGACTTCGATCGCTTTCATCCCGACCGGATGGCCTCGCGGATCCTCGGGATGGGCGATGTCTTGAGCCTGATCGAGAAGGCCGAGCAACAGGTCGATGAGAAGGAGGCCCTCGACCTGCAGGAAAAACTGCGGCGAGATCAGTTTACCCTGGAGGACTTCCTCCAACAGATGCGCCAGGTGCGCAAAATGGGCCCGCTCAGTGGCCTGCTCGGGATGATGCCCGGAATGGGGGCGATGAAGGAGCTAAAGAACGCCGACGTGGATGAGGGAGAGCTCGATCGCGTCGAGGCGATCATCCTCTCGATGACCCCGATTGAGCGGGCCGCTCCGGCGACGATCAACGGCTCCCGGCGACGGCGGATCGCAACAGGGTCCGGAACCAAGGTCCAGCAGGTCAATCAGCTGGTCAAACAGTTTGACCAGATGCGCAAACTGATGCGACAGGTGGCGTCGGGGAAGATGCCCGATCCCCAGCAAATGGCGCAGATCTCCGCAGGCGGCCAACGGCGCAAGGTCCGCAGGCGCTAATCTCTCGCGGTTCATGGCGGTCAGAATCAGACTGAGACGGGTGGGTTCGAAGAAGAACCCGATCTGGCGCATCGTCGTCGCCGATAAGCGCTCGCCCCGAGACGGGCGCACGATCGAGACGATTGGCCGGTACAACCCCCAGACCGAGCCCTCCTTGATCGAGTTCGACGAGGAGCGCGCACGCCACTGGCTCGAGCACGGAGCCCAGCCCTCCGAGACGGTTGCCGGCCTGCTGCGCACCAAGGGCATCGCCGCCTCCGGCAGCTAGCGCAGACGTGACCGAGCTGCTTGAGTTCCTCCTCAGGGCGCTGGTCGAGGATCCCGAGGCGGTCGTTGTTACCGAGCTCGAAGAGGATGGCGATCTGATCTATGAGATCACGGTTGCCGATCAAGATTTAGGGCGGGTGATCGGCAAAGGCGGTCGCGTTGCAAATGCGATCCGCACGATCGCAAAGGCGGCAGCGGTGCGGCTCGATCGCCGTGTTGTCGTCGACATCCTCGATTGAAGCTCGATATCTTCACCCTCTTCCCCGAGGCCTTTGACTGGTTTCGCTCCCAGCGCTCGGTCCAAAATGCGCTCGGCAAGGGCTCGGTTCTGCGCACCTTTGATTACCGCGATACGACTCCGCTGGGAGGCGGACAGGTCGATGACGCTCCCTACGGTGGAGGGGCGGGAATGGTCCTCCGCGTCGACGTCATCGACGCCGCCCTGCAGGCCGCCTACGCCGCCGGGGAGAGGCCTCGGATGATCTTGCTCTCCCCGACCGGGCGACTTTTGGACGACGAGTTCGCCGATCAGCTGACCAAGGAGTCCCACCTGGCGCTGCTCTGCGGGCGATATGAGGGTTTTGATGAGCGCGTGCACGAGCACCTGGTCGAGGAGGAGGTCTCGATCGGTCGCTACGTCTTGGCCGGTGGGGAGCTGGCCGCAATGGTCCTGGCCGACGTCGTCTTGCGCAAGCTGCCGGGTTCCCTGGGTCATGCAAAAAGCGCCGCCGAGGAGTCCTTCAGCCGCCTGCTGGAGGGGGCCCCGGAGTATCCGCACTACACCCGGCCACCGATCTATCGCGGTTGGCAGGTGCCCGAGGTTTTGCTCTCGGGCGACCACGAGCGGGTTCGCGGTTGGCGCATCGATCAAAGCCGCGCCCGGGCTGAGCGCTTCGACTCTGACCCGGAGTAGCTACCATTCCGCCACCGTGCGGTATCCAGGTTTTGGGCCGGGCGGTTTTTTCTCGCCAATGAGCAGCGTAATCGACAGCATCGAGCGTAGTCAGCTGAGGCAGGGCCTTCCCTCCTTTGGCCCTGGCGACCGCGTGCGGGTTCACTTTCAGGTTGTCGAGGGCACCCGCCGCCGCACCCAGGTCTTTGAGGGAATCGTCTTGCGGCGGCAGGGCTCGGGAGTACGGGAGACCTTCACGGTCCGCAAGCAGTCCTTCGGGGTCGGGGTTGAGCGAACGTTTCCGCTGCATTCCCCAAAGATCGAAAAGCTGGAGATCGCCGCTCGCGGCGACGTGCGTCGGGCCAAGCTCTATTACCTCAGAGGCCGAATCGGCAAGGCGGCTCGCGTCGCCGAGCGGCGCTGGGGAATCGATGAGGAGCTGGTTTCAGCGCCGAGCCCGCCGGCTGAGCCCGAGGCGGCTGAGCTGGAGGAGGAGGGCGCAGCGTCCCAGGGCGAGAGGGAGGGCGAGGAGAACGCTGCCGAGCTCGAGTCGAAGGAGGCAGAGCTGGTGGCAGACACGGACGCTGAGGCGCCCGAGGCAGGGGAGACCGAGGAAACCGCCGCGGCGCGAGATGCCGAGGATGAGGAGCCGGCTGAGGAGGCCGGCGACTCCGGCGAGGATCCGGTCTGAGACTCTCGATACCGAAGCCGAAGAGCCGGGGCGGGGGGCTTATCGAGCTGGTCGTCATCGTCGCCTTGGCCCTGGGGCTGGCCCTGGGGATCCAGGCCTGGATCGTCAAGCCCTACCAGATTCCCTCGCAGTCGATGGAACCGACGCTGATCGTTGGCCAGCGGGTCCTGGTCAATCGCTTTATCTATCACTTCACCAGTCCGGCGATTGGCAACATCGTCGTCTTTCACCCCCCGGCAGGCGCCGACACAGGCAGTGAATGCGGCGTCTCTCACTCTCCCGAGCAGCCCTGCCCAAGGCCGACCAAGGGGGAGTCCGGACAGACCTTCATCAAGCGGATCGTCGCCGGGCCCGGCGATACGGTCAGCATCCGCAACGGTCACCCGGTCGTCAACGGGGTGGAGAAAAGCAGCGAACCGTATACAAACCCCTGCGGCAATGGCGCCGACTGCAACCTTCCCAAGCCGATCACCGTTCCGCCCGGCTATTACTTCATGATGGGCGACAACCGTGGGGAGAGCGACGACAGCCGATTCTGGGGGCCGATCCCCCAAAGTTGGATCATCGGCGAGGCCTTCGCCACCTACTGGCCGCCCGATCGCATCGGCACCCTCTAAGCCAGCCTCCCGCCGACGCAGGCTGGCGCGCACGCAGCGTCTATTTGCCTTTGACCGTGGACTTGGCAGCCGTCTCGTCGCCGGTGCAGATGAGGCGGGCAGGGGGTCCCTTGCCGGCCCGCTGGTCGCCGCCGCGGTCTTGCTCGACTACTCCGCACTCTCCCATGCTGACCGCCGGGCCCTGGCCGGCCTTCATGACTCAAAGCAGATGAGCGCCGAGCTCCGCGAGGAGATGTGCCCGAGCGTGCTGCGCGCCGCGGCGCGGGTCAGCGTGGTGGTGCGCTGCGTGCGCGGAATTGATGCGCGTGGCCTACACGTGACAAACATCGAGGCGCTCTCGGGGGCGCTGGAGCGCCTCGATCCGCCCACCGGGGATACGGTTTGCCTGGTCGATGGGTTCTCGCTACCGCAGTGCTCGGTCGCCCACCGGGCGCTGGTCGAGGGCGACGGTACGAGTGCTGCGATCGCGGCCGCATCGGTGGTCGCCAAGGTCACCCGCGATCGCTACATGCATGGCGCCGGGGGCGAGCACCCGGGCTGGGGCTTTGAGGAGCACGTCGGTTATTCGACGCCTGAGCACCGCGAGGCGATCGGTCGACTCGGGATCTCGCCCCTTCACAGGCGCTCGTTTCGCTCGGTCGCCTACAGCCAGCTGAAGCTGGCAGGCTAGGAGCGCTCCGAGCGAGCGAGGATCCACTCCTTGCCCGCCGGTCTGCCCGAGGCGCCGAGCGGTATCTAATCTTTGTCAGGTGCGCCCCCACCCGATCCCGGCCGTGCTCTCGATCGCGGGCTCTGATTCCGGCGGCGGGGCTGGAATCCAGGCCGACCTCAAGGCCTTTGCCCGCTGCGGGGTGCACGGGATGACCGCGATCACCGCGATCACCGCCCAAAATACCGTTGGGGTCGATGCGGTGGAGCCGGTGTCCGCCGCGATGATCATCGCCCAGGTCCGCGCCGTGGTAGAAGACATCGGCGTCGATGCCGTCAAGGTCGGGATGCTCGGTGACGCGGTCACGGCCGAGGCGGTGATCGAGGCGCTTGGGTTAGTTGGTGGGGTACCGATCGTGATCGATCCGGTGATGATCGCTGAGAGCGGAGCCCCGCTGCTAGACACTGCGGCGCGCTCGGTCTTGAGCGAGCGGCTCTTGCCGATGGCCTCGGTCCTAACCCCCAATATTCCCGAGGCACAGAAATTGACCGGTGCCGGAAGGGAGGCCTCCCAGGAGGACCTAGCTCGCATGGTGATCGATCTTGGACCCGCTGCGGTGATCGTCACCGGGGGCCACAGTGAGGCGGTGATCGATCACTTTTTTGACGGGCACCGCTCGGTCGAGATCGAGGGCAAGCGCCACCGCGGTGAAGCCTCCCATGGCTCAGGATGCACCCACTCCTCAGCACTCGCCGCATTTCTGGCGCTTGGAGCGTCGCCGCTTGAGGCGGCTCATCTGGCCCGCAGAATTGCCTCCGAAGCGGTTGCCGGCGGGCTCACCGATATTGGCGCCGGGCCTGGACCGGTCGATGTTTTCGGCCTCTGCGCTACCGGCTCAGTCGACGCCGGTTTGAGCGGCTGAATAGATTGCGGGGGCGCTCTCACGCCGAGCCAACCCGACGCGATGTGGGAGGACGTGATTCCTTTGAGCAACGAGCAAAGCACCAACCCCAGCCTTCCCCGCCCGCGCTCCAGCGTAGTTTTTGACGGACCCGATCGATCTGCCGCGCGCGCCTACATGAAGGGCATCGGCTTTGACCAAGACGCCCTCTCGCGGCCGACGATCGGGATCGCCAACACCTGGACTGAGGCGATGCCGTGCAACTTTCACCTGCGCGGGCTGGCCGAGGCGGTCAAGGCCGGCGTCTTGGCGGCGGGCGGGACCCCGATGGAGTTCAACACGATCGCGATCTCTGATGGGGTGACGATGGGTACCGCGGGAATGAAGGCCTCGCTGATCAGTCGCGAGGTGATCGCGGACTCAATCGAGCTGATGGCGCGCGGCTATCAGTTCGATGCGATCGTCGCGATCTCAGCCTGTGACAAGACGATCCCCGGCTGCGTGATGGCGCTGGCGCGGCTCGACGTACCGTCAGTGATGCTCTACGGCGGCTCGATCGCCCCCGGTCATTGGCGCGGGCGCGACGTCAGCATCCTCGACGTCTTTGAGGCGATCGGGGCCCACGCGGCCGGGGAGATGAGCGAGGCCGACCTGCTCGAGCTCGAGGGGGTGGCGAGCCCTGGCGCGGGGGCCTGCGCGGGGCAGTTCACCGCCAACACGATGGCCTGTGCATTTGAGGCGCTCGGGATCTCTGCGGGCGGCTCGGCAATGGTTCCTGCCGAAGCCGAGGAGAAGGGCGGGGTGGCGGAGCGAATCGGCGAGCTGGTGATCAAGGTCTTGGTCGAGGATCTGCGGCCCAGCCGGGTCATAACCCGCGACTCGATGGAAAACGCGATCGCCTGCATCTGTGCATCAGGCGGCTCCACCAATGGGGTCCTGCACCTTCTAGCCGTCGCCCGCGAGGCTGATATTGCGCTCGATATCGATGACTTTGAGCGGATCTCGCGGGCGACGCCACTGCTCGCCGATCTCAAGCCGGGTGGTCGCTTCCTCGCCACCGACCTCTACCGTGCCGGTGGCGTGCCGCTGATCCTCAAGCGCCTTGCCGAGGCGGGAATCCTGCACGGCGAGGCGATCACGGTCAGCGGACGCACGATCGGCGAAGAGGCGGCGCTTGCCACCGAGGCCTCCGGACAGGAGGTGGTCCTCCCCGTCTCAGCTCCACTGAAGCCTGAGGGAGGGTTGGCGATCATGCGTGGCAATCTCGCTCCGGAAGGAGCGGTGGTCAAGGTGGCGGGAACCGAGCGTCGCAAGCAGGTGGGCCCGGCGCGCGTCTTTGAGTCTGAGGAGGAGTGCTTTCGCGCCGTCAAGGAACAGCTGATCCGCCCCGGGGACATCGTCGTGATCCGCAACGAGGGCCCGGCCGGGGGCCCGGGAATGCGCGAGATGCTCCTGGTCACCGCGGCGATCGTCGGTGAGGGATTGGGCGAGGAGGTCGCCCTGCTGACCGATGGACGCTTCTCCGGCGCAACCCGAGGACTGATGGCTGGGCACCTCGCCCCCGAGGCGGTGAAGGGCGGCCCGATCGCGGCCGTGCAGGAGGGCGATGAGATCAGCTTCGACGTGGACGCCCGCCGCCTTGACGTCGCCCTCTCTGATGAGGAGATCTCCCGGCGCCTGGCGGCCTATCAAGCCCCCCCGTCCCCCTACTCGCGGGGAGTGATGGCCAAGTATGCGGCGACGGTCGGCTCCGCCGCGCAGGGCGCGCTCACCGGTTAGCCGGCAAGCAACTCCTCGAGCACGGCATTGAACCTGCTCGGGCGCTCGAGCTGGGGGGCGTGGCCCGTGCGCTCAAAGATCTCAATCCTTGGGCCGGGATGCGGCGGTGATAGCTGAGCGCTGCCTCGACCCCGATGACGCGGTCATCAAACCCCCAAACGATCCGGGTTGGGATCTCGATATCGGCCAAGCGCGCGCGGATATCGTGGCGGATCAGGGCTCTCAGCGCCTCGGCGAAGACAGGGCAGCGCAGGCCTCCCTCCATCTGTTCCCAGAGCAGGTCAGCGCGGAGTCGGGCGGGGTAGCGGACCACCGGCCCCGCAACCGCCTGGCGCACCCTCGGGCGGGCGAGAAGTTCTCTGGCGTGATCGGCGAAGGCAGGGCCGAGGGTCTTCCAGGCAAAGGCGGCGGCGCTCGCCCAGCGCTCGGGGTTGGAGGCGTTGAGGATGCCAGCGGCTGCGACCAGGGCGAGACGATCGAAGCGCCCCGGGGCCTGGGTCACCGCCTCGGCCGCGATCAACCCTCCCATCGAGTGGCCGACGATCGCGGCGGGTCCCTCGACCCCAAGCTTCTCGCAGAAGTCATGGATCAGGCGCCAGTGTGCCGCCACCCCGATTTCCCAGGAGGGCATCGGAGTCGAGCCAAAGCCGGGTAGATCGAGCGCGATCGCTCGTCTGCGCTCAGCAAAATAGGGAAGATTTTCAAGCCAATTACGCCAGCAACCCGAGATCCCGTGGACGAAAAGGATCGGCTCGCCGGCGCCGATCTCGACGTAGTTAACGACACTGCCGGGTACCACCCGGTGCAGATGCCGCCGCCAATCGATCTCCGGCCAACGCGGGGTCGGGTTGCCGTAGTCTGAACCCGAGGCGATGCGCTCGCTTCCTCCCCCCGCCTCGTGTATGTCGCCGGGCTTGCACAGCACGGCCGGGCGAATGGTGGCAGAATTTCGCCCATTGGAGAGCCAAATCTACTCCGTCGGAGCAGCGGATTTTGCTGATTCGGCCGGCGGGGTCCCAATCCATTTGATCCAATCGCGCCGGCGCGCAGTGGCCGGATCGGCGTCTGAAACCGGATTCAGCGTACCGCAAAGGCGGGAGGGCGGGCGTGCATTCGGAGTCCCCGCTTGCCGTGGCGGCGGGTGGCGTGAGGGGGTGGGGAGCGAGGCGCGATCGGGCCCCCGGGGGCGATCGGGGCGCTTTTCTTTCGCTGAGCAGGCGCCTTGGGGGGTGGCGGGCGCCACAGACTCCGCCCCCACCGCTAGACTTCTCGCCGAGAGGGAGCGAATCGTTGGGCCAGTAACTGGGTTTCTACATTCGGGCGTCCGCAAACTTCGGACTTCAGAGAGGACAAAGAGATGCACAAGGCAGGGATCAAGCGGCCTTCACCGGCCATGGTTGTGGCAGTGATCGCACTGATAGCTGCGCTCGGCGGAATGGCTTGGGCGGCGCTGCCAAAGAATTCGGTTGGCTCGCGCCAGCTGAAAGCCAAGTCGGTGACAACTGCGAAAATCGCAAACGGCGCGGTGATCGGAGCCAACGTCGCTGGGCACACCCTCTCCGGTTCCAACATCAACGTCAGCGAACTGGGGACGGTCCCCTCCGCGACGAGCGCCAACAGCGCCGGCAACTCCAAGACGGTTGGCGATCACTCCGCAACCTGTCCGGCAAATACGACCCTGATCCGCGGCGTCTGCTTTGACTCCACCCCTTCGGGTCCGGTGACCGAAGTGCAAAATGCAGCGCTTGAATGCGCGAAGCGCGGCGGCTGGCTTCCCACCCCTCAGGAGCTCTTCTCAGCCCGCGGGGTTCTCAACCTTGGCGATGGCACCAGCTATCACAGTCAGTTCACCGATTCCTACATCGGCAACACGAGTGGCACGCACTACCAGATCATCGTCGTCAACTCGACCGAAGAGAAAGAAGTAAATCTCGAAAACAAAGAAGGGCAGAAAGTTCCCGCCACCTACGAATACACTTGCACCTACCCGCTCGTTCGCTGATCCGAAGGGCGCTCGGGAGCGGCTATAGCGGGTGATCGGCGGAGGGTTCTGCAGACTCGTGAGGCGGGGATCAGAACCCCCTCGGGAGGGGATTGGGAAGCAGCGATCGTCTTCTCATCCGATCACCTGTCTTGCGGTCGGTCTTCTCTTCATTTCCCTCTGCCTCGCTCCCGCCTCGGCCAGGGCGAGGGACCCCTCTCCCTCACCTGGCGCCGGCTTCGACTGGCATCAACTGCTCGCCAATCAAAGCCTCCCCGAAATCTTGACCGGCTCCACCTCGAGCCTTGCCCAGGGCTCGGTCACGCTGAGGGGATTCGTCAATCCCGAGGGTGGCGCAGCGGTCAGCGCCTGTGAGTTTGACTACGTCGATGGCGCGAGCTTTGAGGCGGCCGGCTATGCGGGGGAGCAGGTCGCTCCCTGCCAACCGCCCCCGCCCTACTTGGCCGCCACCGAGGTGAGCGCCGATCTGTCCGGCCTGCAGGCGGGCACGACCTATGACTACCGCCTCCTCTCTGCCGGCGTCGAAGGAGGCAGCGATAGCTTCACAACACCTCCCGCGATGGCCGGGGCGGAATCAGAAACGCAGGTCAAGGTGCACCTGCATCACGGCCCGCTCCAGTGCTCGAGAAAGGCCTGCTCGCGCGGGCTCGATGGCTCGGCTCGGTTGCAGAGCTGGGTTTCGCCACGGTTTCCTCCCGGGTATGGCTGGCTCTTCAGCGTCTACAGGAAGGGCCACTCCCTCCAAAACACCAACGGCGCCGGCGGCTGTGAAGGGACCTTCACCGGCGGGGGAATGATGGCGGCCTTAGATGGATGCCGCGGTCGTTTCCGGCTTATCTACCTCGGTGCTGGTCCTTTCACGATCCGCTGGAGGATCTTTGCGCAGTGCGCCTGCGCCGATAGGACGAATCGCTAGCTCTCGCCGGCCTCCTGCTTTGCTTCGCTGGGGACGGGAGCCTTGAAGAGGCTGACGATCAAGGGGACCGCCACATCGTCGCTCAGCAGGCAACGCGGGCAATACTCGATAGTCGCAGCACGGATCGGGCTGAAGCTAGTGCCGCAGCGTTCGCAGTGGACCATCTTTTCCTCCTCCATTCTCAAATCGCGGGAATCAAACCAGTCCGACCCTGATCGCCTCGATCAGCGAGTTGGTCTCTGAACCTGGGGGGGTTGTATGGCCCGGCGATCCCGCACCCTTGTCCCCGTTCCCGCGAGAAGTGCGCGCCCCCCAAATCGCCGTCTCGGTGACTTATTCCCCTGAGGGCATCTGTGGAAACCTCCACTCACCTGCGTCTTGGTTCGGTCGCGGCCTGCGCCCGGCCACTTCAGAGCACGCCCACGCTCGGTTCCTAGCTCTCCCAAACCCGCCGCGCCTCCGGATTGCACTTGGAGCTCCAGGCCGGGCCAAGCCCTGGCGCTGAAGCTCGTGGAGCCCTCGATCGAATCGGGGGAAGGCCGAGCCGGATGCTGAAGGGATCGAGGTCTGGTGATTACGGCACGCCTCAGACCGACCCCCCGGCCCTCGCGGGCTCGCGCTCAGAGTTCCGGCTCGCCCTCGTCTCAGAGCGCAGCGCAAGCCCTAATCCGCTGCAGCCGTTGTCCGCGAGGGTGTAGGGCTGGCGGCTGGGCTTGTCTTGACCGCTCCCCGGCCAAAGAGGCTGACCAGGGCGGGAATCAGCAAGGTTCGTGCGATCAGCGTGTCGAGCAGCAGACCCACGCACAGCGCGAAGGCAATCTCGCGAAAGCTCTGTATTGGAATCAGGGCCACAGCGGCGAAGGAGAGGGCGAGGATGACGCCGGCGACCGTGATCGCCCGGCCCGCCTGGGAGCCGGCCGTCCTGATCGCTGGGCGAAGGGCTGCTTCATCGGCCTCGCGCCATATCCGACTGATCAAAAAGACGTTGTAGTCGGCGCCGAGCGCCAGCAACAAAATCGCACTTGCCACCGGCACAAAGAAGGCCAACTCCCCATATCCGAGCAGATCCTGAAAGACGTATACGGTGAGGCCCAGGGCCGCTGCGACGACAAGGATGCTGACCCCGACCAGGTAAAGCGGGGCCGAGCGGCTGCGCAGGAGCACCCAGAGCAAGGCCAACAAAATCGCCAGAGCCGCTGGCGTGACTCGCTCAAAAGCGCTCCAGGTGTCTTCGGTTAGTTCGGTGGCAATCGTCGTGTCGCCGGTAACGCCGGTTGCAGCGTCGCCGAGGCCGTTGCGCTTGAGAAGCGTTGGCAGATGGTCCTCGAGTTTCGAAAGGGCTTCCGTTGCCACCGCGCCATCGGGATCGCGATCGAGCACCAGCACGTAGCGGGCGGCATCTCCGCTTGGCGCCAGCAAAACTCCGCGACCACCTGGCAGCCGCTGCGTTCCGGGGCCGAAGACGCCGGCGACACCAGGCTGTTTGGCAAGGCTCGCTTCCAAGTCGGCCAGCTGTTCGCGCTGTCTTGCGATGCCGTTGCCTTCCAGGACCAGCATCGTCGGGCCGAGGACGCCCGGGCCGAGACCCCCCGCCGCGAGGTCATAGCCCTGCCGGGGGGAGGTTGACTCCGGCAAGCCGCGAATCACCGGGTTTCCCAACGCAAGCTTGGCCAGGCCGCTCGCTGCGGCGCCGAGAACCAAGAGGCAAAGAACGGCGATCACGGCAGGAAAGCGCACGGCGACGCCGATCAGCGCGCCCCGAACTCCAGATCGGCTGTCGGCGCCAGGGTTTTGGCCTTGGTCCTTGCCAGTTCGCCGATGGGGCCACAGCAGCGCCCGTCCAAAGATCGCCAGCGCCGCCGGGACCAGTGTCATTGCCACCACTGCGGCGACGATCACGGCGACCGCCATCGCCGGCCCGAAGGCGGAGAGAAAGCGCATACCAGAAAGCAGCAGGGTCAGGGTCGCTCCGGCGATCATCAGCGCCGCAGTGAGAATCACCGGCAACAGTTCTGCGGTCACCTCAACCACGGCCGCCAGGGAGTCAGAACCCTCCTCCAGTCTCTGTCGGTAGCCTGAGACGAAGAAGACCAGGTAATCGGTGAGCACCCCAAAGATCAAGGCGACAATCACCGGGTCGGCCTCCTGTGGAATCGTGATGCCGTAGCGCTGCGCGATCCAGCCAAGGGAGCGATCCGTGCACAGGTAAGCGAGTCCCACCGTGCAAAGGCCCAACAGTGGCACCCCGGCTGAGCGAAAGTAGAGGGCGAGGATGCCCACTACCAAAAGGACCGTCGCCAGCTCGACCCAGATGATGTCGTCTTTGGTGATCGCGGTTTCCGCCCTGGTCGCGGGCAGGGCGCCGGTGATGGCTGCCGCCGCCGCCTTGGTCCTGCGCTGCAGACCGGAGGCGAACCGATTGGCCGTGTCTTGGGATTCGGATTCGCTCAACGAGGGATCGATATAGAGGTAGGTGACCAAGGTCGTGGCGCTCCGATGTGCCGCGAGCAGTCCCGGGGTGTCGAGCAAGGGCACGACCCGTATTGCGCCGCGTCCCTGCTGGCGATCTGTGTCAGCGATGTAGTGGGTTGCCGCCGCTATTTGGCCGGGGAGAAAGCCGCTTGGTTGGTGGGCGATCACGATCGTCCGACTCAGCAAGGGCAGACCGAAGGTCTTGATCGCCTTGCGTTCCACTTCCAGCGCGGCCGAGGACCGCGGCAGCAGGCTGCCGAGCTCGCCCGCTTCAGATTCAAATGCGGAGGGCAGGTGTGACGTGGCAAGCGCCGTTCCCGCGATCCAGGCTAGGAGGATCGGGAATCGAAGCCAGACTATGGCACGCGCGACGTAACTTGAGAAGCGCTTGTGGGGACGCTCGCCACCCCTGTTGCTCCCCGCCTTTGACGCCGTCATCGGAGCCTGAATGAAGGCTCGATGCGCGCGCGCTGTCGATCCGCTCTATGCCGGGCGGGGGCGCGTCGCGATCTGGCCCTGGTTTTGCTCAGTGGCCGCTCAATCGGCCCGGGCATCTTGCTGGGGCGGCGCTGTGGCGGAGAGGAGCGCCGATCGCTGCGGCTTCTGCTGGGGTTGGTCAGCCCCGCGATCAGAAAGCCAACTCCCGCGAGTGGCGCGAATCACCATTGCCGCCCCTGTCAGCGTCGATCACCGTTGACATCTTGGGCTGGCGCCCTAGTAGGGCTCGCGTGGTTCACGGCGTTCTTCGATTCTGAGGTCACGCCTTGAACGCCTCGACCAGATGCTCTGCTGGACAAGGCCAAGGACGAGGCCGGCTAGGCCAGCGATCATCAAGATCAGCCCGATTGTTCGGAGACTGATGTGGGCCACGTGCAGGTTGGTCGCGAAATAGATAATCGCCCCGACCGCGATCAGGAATATGGATCCACCAATCGTCAAAGAATTTCCTTTCCCAACTTTCTCAGTCCGCTACTGCGTGGAGAGCGTCGTCCCCCAAAGCGCTGATACCCCTGCAGTGGCACCCGCTAAACCTCCGCCTCGGAATCTGGGGGAGCTAGCGCGGGCAGGGGGGCGGGCTTGGCGCTGCCGTCTTCTCCAATGCCACGGGGCGGCACCTTCTACTCAGCTGGTTGCCTGATGGATACTCTGGGACACCACCTTGGACCGTTCTTCGGAGCAAAGCGGTGAAGAAGGTCAACGGCAAAGGGTCAGCGCGACGCCGCGGGCGTCTCGGGTCGCTGACCCTCGTGCAGGCCCTCGGCGAACTCCTCGATGATCTTGGCATTGAACGCTTTGAGATCGCCGGGCTTGCGGGCACTCACCAATCCCTGGTCGACATGGACTTCCTCGTCGACCCACTCGGCGCCGGCGTTTCGCAGATCGGTCTGCAGGCTCGGCCACGAAGTCAGGGTGCGGTTGCGCACAACGTCAGCCTCGATCAGCATCCACGGGCCATGACAAATGGCGCCCACCGGCTTGCCCGCCTCAAAAAAGGCGCGGACGAACTCGACTGCCTCCTGGTCGGTGCGCAGCTGGTCAGGGTTGGCTACGCCACCTGGAAGTACCAGCCCGTCGTAGTCGCGTGTATCGGCTTCGCCCACAGCCTTGTTCGGCGAGAAGCAGTCGGCCCTGTCGAGGTGGTTGAAGGCCTGGATCTTCCCGGATCCAGGGGCGAGCAGCTCGACCTCCGCGCCGGCCGCACTAACTGCCAGCATCGGCTCGGTCAACTCGACCTGCTCGACCCCCTCATTCGCGACAAGGAACGCGATTCGCTTGCCCTTTAGCTCGTCGGCCATCCGTAATCCCCTTTGCTTGTTTGTCGAAATCGTTTGACGGCAGCCTTGCCGAACGCCTCCCCGCAGTCATGCGGTTGGTCTTCTCACCCAAGCGGGAACCGGATCGAGTCCGGTGGAAAGCCGCTGGGATTCGGGATGCTGCCGTCTGCGCCTCCCTACCCCGCTGGGCGGGCTCAAACCTCAGCTTTCTCAGGGGGCAGGTAGGGGCGGCACCCTGACGCGATCGTTGCTCGGTTTCGCCCGCGAAACGGATGATCGGCAACAACTTCGCCGGTGTTGCTTAGGCAATGCAGCCGGGCATTTTGGGTAATCAGAGGGTTGGACTGCTGAGAGGCGTTCGGGCTGGGGCGATGAGAGGATTGCGAGCTTTCGCGGTCTCTTCGCGCTGCGCCGGTCAATAGCTGGTAGATAACCGCGTCGGGTTTTGGCGGTTGGGATGGGGGTAATGCCAGGCCATGGAGGGGAGCGGTTCGGAGGGGGCGACGATCAAGACGCGGATCCCCGCTCGACTCGATCGGCTGCCCTGGTCGCGCTTTCACTGGATGGTGGTCATCGGACTCGGCACCGTCTGGATCCTCGACGGGCTCGAGGTAACGATCGTCGGCAGCATCGGCGACCGGCTCACCGAACACGGCAGCGGCCTCACGCTTGACCCAAGCCAGATCGGCAGCGCCGCGGCCTTTTACGTCGCGGGCGCCTGTATTGGCGCACTTTTCTTCGGCCAGCTAACCGATCGCTTCGGTCGCAAGCGGCTCTTTCTACTCACCCTCGGCCTCTACATCGCGGCGACTGTGGCGACCGCATTCTCCTTTGCGCCCTGGTATTTCTTTGCGGCGCGCTTCTTCACCGGTGCCGGAATCGGTGGCGAGTATGCGGCGATCAACTCGGCGATCGACGAGCTGATTCCGGCGCGCGTCCGCGGGCCGAGTCGACCTGATCATCAATGGCAGCTACTGGGTGGGCGCCGCGGCGGCGGTGCCCTGGCCTCGATCGCGCTGCTCGATACCGCGCTCTTCGCCGCCGACCTCGGCTGGCGTCTCGCATTCGGGATCGGCGCCGCTCTTGGTGTCGGGATCCTGCTGGTTCGCCGAAATGTTCCAGAGAGTCCGCGCTGGCTCTTCATCCACGGCCGCGACAGAGGAGGCCGAGGAGATCGTCGGCCAGATCGAGGAACAGGTGAAAGGGGACACCGGCGAGGAGTTGTCGGAGCCCGAGGACAGCATCACGGTCCACCCCCGCGAACGGATTGCTTTCCGAGAGATCGCCCGCACCGCGATTTCGAAATACCCCCGTCGCTCGATGCTCGGACTATCTCTGTTCGTCGGCCAGGCGTTTCTTTATAACGCGGTGACCTTCGATCTCGGCACGCTGCTTGGGGAATTCTTCAAAGTCGTCATCGGGTGCAGTTCCCCTTTACCTTGCGATCTTCGCGTTCTCGAACTTTCTCGGCCCCCTGACGCTTGGGCGTCTCTTCGACACCGTTGGTCGAAAACCGATGATTGCTGGCACCTACCTGGGCTCGGCCGCTGTGACCGCTGTCCTCGGCGCCTTCCTGCTTGGCGGTAGCCTCACCGTCTGGTCCTTCATGGCCTTCGTTCTGGTCATCTTCTTCATCGCCTCAGCCGGTGCCAGCTCCGCCTACCTCACCGTGAGTGAGATCTTTCCGATGGAGACGCGGGCGCTCTCGATCGCCTTCTTCTACGCGGTTGGAACCGCGGTCGGCGGCATCGCTGGACCGCTTTTGTTTGGCAACCTGATCAACACAGGCAGCCAGAGCAAGGTGGCGATCGGCTTCTTTATCGGCGCGGTGGTGATGGCGATCGGCGGAATCGCTGAGCTTGCGTTTGGCATCAAGGCCGAGCAGAAACCGCTGGAGGAGGTCGCGACTCCGCTGACCGCGGAGCGGGTCGGTGCCGAGCAAGAGTCTGGGGGACAGGGCGCAGATGAGCGGAGCCACGAGCTAGACGAGGCAGCAAGGCGGATACGCGAGCGGGCCGAGGCGCGCCGGGTGCAGCAGCGCACCGGCATGCGCCGTTATCGGCCGGGCCCGGGTCGCTTGAGCACATCGCCAGGGATGCCCGTCTCGGCCCCCTATCTACCGCCCGGGATGGAGCACGAGATCGAGATCATCGACCGCGCCCTCCACGATCACGGCAGCGCCAACCGACGTGAGCTGCGGCGGCGAGTCCGCGCGCGCTATTGGGGGCCGGGAAGGTTCCAAGCCGCCCTGCGCGAGGCCGTTGCCGAGGGCCGGGTCAGGCGTCTGGGAGGCGGCGAGTACGCACCAACCCACGGCTCGGCCGAGAACGTCCGCCTCCCCAACGCTGAGCAGTAACGATGCTTCGCAGTCAGCGCGCGATCTCGAAGCGGACGTTGGCCGAGTTCAGAGAGGACAATCTCTCCGATTGGGCCGCCGCTCTCACCTACTACAGTCTGCTTTCGCTTTTTCCAGCGTTGATCGCGATGGTCTCCCTCCTCGGCCTCTTCGGGAATCCGAGGACAACAACCTCGAGTTTGACCCAAATCATCAGCTCGATCGGACCAAGATCGGCAGCGCGGACCTTTGCCGGACCGATCCGCTCGATCACGTCTAATCGCGGTGCCGCCGGTGCAGCGCTACTGGCGGGCATTGCGCTGGCACTTTGGTCGGCCTCCAATTACGTCGGTGCCTTCATCCGCGCTTCAAACGTAATCTATGAGACTCGGGAGGGCCGGCCATTTTGGAAGCTGCGTCCCCTGCAGCTCGGCGTCACGCTGGTGATGGTTGTCTTGATGGCGGCTTTGGCCCTCGGACTCCTTCTCACCGGCCCGATCGTTGCAGCGGTGGCGGGCCCGCTCGGCTTGAGCGATACAGCGGTCAACATTTGGAATATCGCCAAGTGGCCGGCGATGATCTTGATCTTCATCTTCATGGTCGACGTTCTCTACTACGCCTCGCCAAATGTGAAGGTGCGCGGCTTCAGATGGGTGACTCCGGGAAGCCTGGTCGCGATCGCCTTCTGGGCTCTCGCCTCCGCTGCATTTGCAACCTACATCGCCAATTTCGGCTCCTATAACAAGACCTATGGAACCCTCGGTGGCCTGATCGCCTTGCTGGTCTGGCTTTGGATCACCAATGTGGCGATTCTCTTCGGTCATCAGTTGAACGCCGAGCGTGAGCGAAGCGCCGAGATCGCCGAAGGTCAACCGCTGGCCGAGCTCGAGATTCAGCTCGAGCCTCGCAGCGAGCCCAAACAACCGAGGACGAGATGAATCGAGGGGAGCAGTCGGTTAGAGAAAGACTGGCAGCAGAGGGAAGGGGAGACCGAGTCGCTTGAGGAAAGCTTGTGTCAAACCAACCTTCAGCGGTGCCGGCACAGATCCGCTTCGCTGATGAGAATTCGCCAACGGCACTCCGGATCTATGGGGCACTGGCCGGCGTCTCGATTGAATCTGAGCGACGCTCCAGTTGGCGCACAGCGGCGGGCGAGTTGCCCGCAGCGCTCGAGCCATCCAACTACGCGTACCCCATCCGTTCCAACACCGGGATCTCGCGTATCTGGGGTGGTTGAAGGTGATCCCAAAGGATGCCGCGGGGCCGCTCATACTGGCGCTCCACATCGATCACTGCCCGCGGGGTGGCGATCAGATCGATCGGCAGGTCGTGTGCGGTCATCATCAAATGTCGACGCAAGATCTGAGTTGGGTGCACGGTCGTTGCAACCGTCGTATGGTCATCAATCTTGCCTGCGTCGATCAGGATCCCGTACTCCAGATCAGAGTAGCCGCCGCCTTTGCCGACTCGCGCCCCGCTTAAATTGACTGCGACCGAGCCGCACAGCACAAAGTCGATCTCGGGCAGCTCATCGACCGCGATCACGCGCCCGTGGCGGAGGGCGCCCTTGATCGTGGCCGCCTCTTTCACCGCTTGTTTGGAGAGCTTCTTGGGGTCTAGAACGCGAAAGGGATGGGGGTCACGTAGCCGCGGTACCGCCATGATCACGGTCTTCCCGTCTTCCAGGGCGATCCTGCGGGCGTAGGTCTGGGGCGAATCGGGGTTTGCCTTGATCGCCTGAGCGCGTTTCCAGAGCCGGTGCCCGGCAAGCTTCTCGGCCGCGAGTTTGGCTCCGGCAAAGTTAGGAATTCTTCCGTCGGCGCCGGGGAACCGCGACACCCCTTCGCGGTCCATCGCCTTCCAGACGCCTTTACGGACCTCATCCTTTGAACGCACCGGCGAAAGCCTATCCGCCGTGGGAAACTCGCAGCTGCACCGGCATCTGTTGGCTTGAAATGATCAGAGGGATTTCCTGCATGAACGTGCTTGGGGATCTCGCGACATTCTCAATCAGCCTCCACGGCTGAGCTGAAAGATCGATCGTCGTATTTGCGTCATGTGTCGGGCTCGGGGTCAAGGCGTGCGGATCGCGGGAGCCGCGGGCAATATTCCGACGGGCGAACAAATACTTGGTGAAGGCCCAAAAGGCCGCGCGCCGAACCCCACCATATGAGCTGGACGGCGACAATTTCTGAATTCGATCGAAGTCTCCTGGCGGTTGGCGCGGCCGAGCGCACCAGGCGAGCCTACGCGGTGGACCTTGGCCAATTCGGCGAGTGGGCCATGGCCCAGGGTCTGGCTCCCGGGGAGGTCCGCTACCGGGACGTGCGTCGCTACGGCGCAGGTCTTTCGGCAGCCGGCGCAGCACCTGCAACCGTGGCGCGAAAGCTAGCCGCGATCCGCAGTCTTTTTGGTTTCCTCCTTCGTAGTGAGCGGGTCGATCACAACCCAGCCGACCTCGTTTCTTCCCCTAAGCGGGGCGAGAAGCTGCCGCGGCTGCTTTCCCAAGAACAGATGCGCAGACTGTTGGAGGGAATTTCAGCCCAAACGCCACTGGAGCTGCGCGACCGAGCGATGTTGGAGCTTGCCTATTCCTGCGGATTGCGCTGTGAGGAGATCGTCAACCTCGACGCTCGGTCTCTAGACCACGAGACCGAGCAGTTGCGGGTCCATGGAAAGGGCTCCAAGCAGCGGCTTTTGCCGGTCGGGGAGCCGGCGCAGCGGGCCCTCAGGGAATACCTTCAGCGTGCCCGCGGGGTGCTGGCCGCCGATCCCGGCGAGCCGGCCCTCTTTGTATCCAAGAATGGCCGGCGGCTCTCGAGCTCAGATGTCACCCGTCGCCTCAGACTCTGGACCCGCGCGGCGGCGATCGCCGGCGGCGTTTCCCCACATGCGCTCCGCCACTCCTTTGCGACCCATCTCTTGGAGGGTGGAGCCGATCTGCGTACCATTCAGGAGTTGCTCGGCCATGCCTCTATCTCCACGACGCAGGTCTACACGCGGGTTGACGTCTCTCGCCTGCGCGATACCTATGCCGCCACCCATCCGCGGGCCTGAACCCGAAAACCCCCGCACAAGCCTAGAATCGAAGAGATGGCGATGCAGACGGGCGTAAAAGAGGTGGAGCTGCGGGTACTTTGGCGCCGCTATAAGGAGGAGGGCGACCCCTCCGCTCGCGAGCGACTTGTCGTGGCCTACTCGCCGATGGTGAAGTTCGTCGCCGGTCGGCTCGGTGCTGGTCTGCCCTCCCATGTCGAGGACGCTGATTTGATCTCCTACGGACTGATGGGATTGATCGGGGCGATCGAGCGATTTGAACCCGAGCGGGGAATCAAGTTCGAGACCTTCGCAATGACCCGGATTCGCGGCGCGATCATCGATGAACTGCGATCCCTTGATTGGGTTCCTCGCTCGGTTCGCTCGCGTGCGAGGGAAATCGAGGGCGCCCAGGCCAAGCTCGAGCATGAGCTACAGCGTGCACCGACCGAGGCGGAGTTGGCTGCGAAACTGGGAACCAGCGAAGAGGATCTTCAGTCCTCGCTCTTGGAGATCGCCAATTCCTCGGTCTATGCCCTGGATGAGCTGTGGACGGTCTCAGATTCCTCCGGTGACCAAATCTCGTTGCTCGACACAATCGCTGATCACGGAGCCGATGACCCACAGGAGGAGTTGGCAAGCAGCGAGATCAAGGACCGCTTGACCGAGGCAATCGGCTCGCTCCCCGAGCGCGAGCAACTAGTGGTCGCGCTCTATTACTATGAGAATCTCACCCTGCGCGAGATTGGCGAGGTGCTTGGGGTAACTGAGTCGCGCGTCTCCCAGCTGCATACGAAGGCGGTGATGAGGCTGAAGTCCCAATTGGAGCAGGTGTAGTTCTTTCCGGGCCGGGGAAGCCGAGCGCAAGGTCTCGGCGAATGCGGTGAAGCGGCAACCGATCGGGCTAGACGGCGAATGCGCGAGATCGGTTCATCGATTAGAGAAGGATGCTGCGCCAAGGACGCGTCCCGCCCAGGCCGCAGAGGTCGAATCAGGCGCTGCTAACTTGGCGGGGTGAGCCCCGATAAGACCTGCGCGGTCTGCAACCGCACAATTTTGGCTGGAGAGAGGACCCGCGTGTACATGAGCCCGAAGAGCGGATCCCAGCTGGTTTGTGAGCTCTGTCGGGGTCGGGCTGAGACCCTCGGATGGGTCGATCCAGCGGCGCGCGGCGTGCGTACTGGGCGAGTGGAGGTCGTTGATGATTCCCCTCACAGTCGTTTTCAGCAGGCGGCATCTCGCTTCAACGAGAGCGAGGCAGCACGCACCGTTGGCGGCTTAATGCGAACCCTGGGTGAGCCCTGGGTCTCGGTTGGAGCGGCGGCGGGTTCTCCAATTGAGGTGCGGATCACGGTTGCCTGGGAGCTGACTTGGTATCAATGGGGGGTCGATCTTGGGGACCAGTTGCGGGCGGTATTTCCGATTGACTCGGGCAAGGAAATCGATCAGCTGGACCGCTCTGCCCGGCAATGGAACGCAACTGCAGCGGCGGGTGGCAAGCTGCACCTCGGCGCACCCGCGGGCAGACGCAGGTCCGATGGCGAGCAGGTCGCCTGACTCCATGAACCGGCTCACGGTCAATGTTGATGGCGGTGCTCGGGGCAACCCCGGACCAGCGGCGGTTGGCGCCATCCTGCGCGATTCCGAGGGCGTCGTGCTGGAAGAGATAGGCGAGCGAATCGGCCGGGCGACAAACAACGTCGCTGAGTATCGGGCCCTGCTGCTCGGAATCGAGCGGGCGAGCAAGCTTGGAGCCACAGAGCTCGAGCTGATCGGTGATTCGGAGTTGATCGTTCGACAGGTCAACGGCGAGTACAAGGTCAAAGACGCGACTCTGCGCGAACTGCACGGACAGGTAAGGGCAGCCCTGCGGCGCTTCGATCAGTGGTCGATTCGTCACGTCCGCCGCGAGCGAAACGCCGAGGCCGATCGGCTGGTTAACGAGGTACTCGATGGCGCCGAGCGGTGAGGGTGAGGCGCTAGGGTGATCTAATGGCGGGGGCTAGGAGCGATGAGGCGATTGATCCCGGCGTTGAGATCGGTCACGTCCACCTCAAAGTGGCTGATCTCGACCGCGCCCTCGACTTTTACTGCGGCGTCCTCGGTTTCGAGCTCCAGCAGCGGATCGGCGATGACGCCGCCTTCGTCTCTGCGGGCGGCTACCACCACCACATCGGCCTCAACTCCTGGCAGTCAAAGGGCGGCGTCCCGCCGCCTCCGGGCAGCACCGGCCTCTATCACTTTGCGATCCGCTATCCGAGCCGTCGCTCACTTGCCGATGCTCTGCGTCGCCTCAGCGAGGCTGGTGTGTCCCTCGACGGCGCCTCCGATCATGGCGTCAGCGAGGCTCTATACCTGAGCGATCCAGATGGCAACGGGGTCGAGCTGTATTGGGACCGCAACCGCGCGGAGTGGCCCGAGCCCGAATCTGGGCAGAAGGTCGAGATGTATGTCCGCCCGCTGGATCTCTCCGACCTGATCGGCGAGTTGCAGCACTGAGCGGGGCCCAATGCCACAGCGCTGGTAAGCAGTTGGAGTGACCCCCGCTCCATCCTCAGGCGATCAGAAAAGCGCCGAGGCCCTCTGGCGAGCTTCGAGCAACCCGAGAGCGCTAAATACTTTGGCTACTGAGGAGACGCTAGGAGCACGTCTTTGCCAAGGAGACAAGGGGAGATGTATTTAAAACGGCGCCGTGGATCCGCTCAGCAAGAGCTGTTCAATTTCAGCCTGAGATGCTTCGCCGAGCTTCTTGACAATGCATTCAGTCTCCGGCTTGCTCACCCCGGTTGAGGGGGCATCAAGTTCAGTTTCAAAGGTGCTCAGTAGCGCAGCCCTGTCGAGCTTTGCAAAGCCCGTGATGCGATTGACCTTCCACTGGCCACCTTCCTTGACCAAGGAGAGGACCAGGGTTTGGCCGCCAAACCCGCTGCCGGTAACGGCCGCGTCAGCGCCCGCCCGGGAATCGTGGACTTCCACCTTGCTAACCGTGACTGCCTTTGCCTTCTGGTTCGGTTGACTAGCTTCCCTTTCGCATGCTTTAACCGCCGCTTGTCCTGTCTGCTCTGATCCCTGTTCCATGAATGCTTGGGTTGAGAACTTGGCGCAATTGGCAGGGTTGGTGCTCGTCGCGGCGGTTTCGATCGCGGTCTTGACCTGGGCTTCTTCGCGATCGCCACTGCTTCCGCAGGCCGTCAAAGCGAGCGCAGATACAGCCAAAAGAAGGGGAAGGAGGAGGAGGCGCTTGCTCACGGGCGAGATCCTTTCGCGGACGGACAGGCAACGGACTCGGGCGCAGGCTAACTCAGTTGGTGCCCGCAGCACGTCACCGGTTAGCTCATCCCGAGATTTTGCTCGTCGACACGTTGGTGTCCTGAAGGGGAAGTCGGTACGTGGGGAAGCCGGGTACGCCTCCCCCTTAGTTTTCGGCATGCTTCGCCGTACCGAATGGCTTTCGCATCGCGGGTGGAAAGATCTCCTCACCTCGTCCCTGCTTGGAAGCAAAGAGTGCTGAGGGGCCGCTCGATCGACCTCAACCACGAGGCGCCCCGCTAGGCTGCAATAGCGATGGGAACTTATGCGACCGGGGGCGGGATCTACACCATGGTGGGAATCGCCGGGTACATCGCCGGTGCCCTAATCGTCGTTGGGATATTCGTCACCCATCGAGTCCACCGTGCGGCGAAGCTTGCAGAGCTCGACAGTGATGAGCTTGCAAACGAGAGGAAGGAGAGCTGATGGATGCGCAACTGCGCTACATGCAGATGGGCGCTGATCTGATTGCAGTGATCGACAGAGGGGCGACTCTAGACCTAGGCGAACTGCACGAGCAGATCGCAAACGACGGCCTTTTCCAGTGGCTTCACGAGAAGGAGCCCGAAATCGATCAAAGTCTCTACTTGGCTGAGGACCGAGCCGCGATGTTGAAGTTCTTCAAGCGACGCGGAAGCGTTGCCGACGCCAGGCGCAAGTACCGCATCGAGGAGAATGGACTCTGTCTCTTGGTGGCCTACTGCTTCGAGGGGCTCGAGCACGCATGCAGAGAGAATTCCGGGCCCGGAGCGTTATCGGTTGCGCAGGTAGACCAGCCTCGGAAGGTCGAGACGATCATTTGCGATCGAGGAAATGGGGGGAGAAACTCGCGACCCTCCGCGATACCGCACTTTTTCCGCCGCTGAATTCCGCGGTTGAGATCGGCGAGCCGGATCGAGCCGCGGTCGTTCGCAGTGTCAAGACGCGGCTTGGACCAAGCTATGTCTCAATCACGGTCGAGGTCGAGGTCGAGAGTAACGGTGCGGCTGCTTGAATCTGAGGAGGGCAGGTAATGGCTCAAAATGAGGACATAATTAGACAACTTGCAGTTAGGGCTGGGATTGATGCCGATCTATTGCTCGCGCAGGTGCCTCAGTCCGGTCTGAGCGATGCATTGCAGGCAGCTGATGAGGCAAAGATCGGCGAGATGCTCGAGGACGCAGAGTCTGCTGATCTCGCCGCGGAGCAGACCGTCGACACTATCGAGGCGCAGGCACTGCGAGCGAAGGCGCAGGAACTTAGGTTAGTGGCGCGTCTTTATTTGTCCCGCATGGCAGCTGCCAGAGAAGGGGAGGAAGAATGAGGGGCGACTCGAGCCGGTTGGCAAGCGGGGGTGGGCATGGACTCGATTCAACACCGCTCTGTCACAGGCAGGCGCGTGACTCGGCCCGCCGATCACAGTCGCGATTGTTCGCCGGTGCATGACGGTGGAGTGCCTGTCTCCTTCAAGGTGGCCAGTGCGTTGGATGGTGGCCGGTCGAGTCATGGGTCGATTTTCGGAAGGAGGTGAAACTCCACCCGACAGTCTCCGATATCCCAAATTGGGGCCGAATATTCTTAGGTTTGGCCCGTTGGGCCTTGGGTAGTGCAATTCTCAGCAGGGTCTAGAACGCGGATCTAGAAATGGGAGGACGGATGCTGTACTCAGTTGTAAACATCGCCATAGTGGTCGAGATCGCAGTAACCGCCCTCTTGCTGCTCGGAGCCGCAGTGCGGGTGATCATGACTCGCCATGACTTTCGAGTACGGGAGCAATTCCTGCTAGCTGTGGCTGAGAAGCCAGGAACCACTGTGGCTGAGCTCGCGGTTAAGCTCGGCGTTGACCGTAGATTGCTATATCCGGTGGCGAGCAAGCTCCAAGCTGAGAAAGAGATCAGCAGGTGGGGCGCCGGGTTCGCGGCTGGCGCCTAGCTGTAGAGCTCCTCGCTGAAGGTTCGGACACGGATCATTTTCGACTACAACGGGTTGAAGCAGAAACCGCAGCGCTAAGACAAGGCTTCTAGCGCTTCAGACCCAGCCTCGAGTAGCTGCCAGTATTCGCCTACCTTCGCATCGTCAAGACGCTGGACGTATTCTGCCTCGCCAAGTCTGAGAAGGTCTCGATCCACTTCTTTCGTGGTCAGCTTCGATTTCTTCGCGATGCTGAGGATCGTTTTTTCAGCGAAGGGGGCGCCAGGCGGCAATCTCAGAGCTTTTAGGACACGTCGCTCGTCGTCGGTGAGGTCGATGTTTGCCATGCCAGGAGATTAGCGCTCGCCCGGCCTGTGGAAGTTCTCGGCGCCGCCGTCGAGGCGCACTCAAACCAACTGCTGGTGTCCTGATCGGCGAAAGGTCGGAACTCGCCATAAACCTGGAGTATCCAAAGCTCGGCATCGACCCGAATCGAAAGCCACCGGTCGTCGCAGTCGCTGCGGTGCTCCTCTACGAGCTTCCGCTGACGCTCAGCGTGTCATCGCCGTTAGTGCGGGAGCCTGACAGGGTGCGGACTTGGCTTCTTTGGCTGTGGGAGTTCGGCTTCATTGCAGCTCTTGCACAACTCCGATGCGACTGTGGCCAACATTTCCTTGATCCCGGCGACCTCTTCCTTGGCGACAATGAATACGTCATTGCGGACCTGGAGATAACCGATAGTGCCGCCTTCGTTGTTGATTATAAAGTAAGCGCGCGTCCCGACTCCGTGTAGCTGGTAGCGCGAACTTTCGGGTGGTGACGGAAAGGCAAGGAGTAGGTTGTGACGCCTGCCGTGGGTTTCGAACTCGTCGCGGGGCTCTACGCCCATCTCATCGGCGCCCACATTCTTATCCGGAGTGGGATCTGATTCGGTCGGTTCGGGGGGGTTGAACTGACAGCTGGTGAAAAAGCCGGAGGAGCCCGACCGGCCTTCTTCGGCGCGGGAAAAGGCACCGCTGGCGAGGGTGCTTTCGGTGACGGTACCCGGGAAGTCCTCGATCGTCAGTAGCCCTTGACAACCCACGTTGGGAAGCATCTTCAGGCTGGGCAATTGCTTGGACTTAGCAATGGCGCTCGCCACGCCGATCGATAGGCAGCCGATGGCCAGGACCGAAAGAGAAAGAAGTAGATGCTTACCATGGATCAACGCAGGTCCTCCGCACCGTCGCCTTCTGTTGAGGCGATGACCATAGCTCAGAACGTTGGCGCGGGGGCCACTCAAGTTGCGTGTCCTGCCCTTAGCGGTTCTACTGGGGCACCTTGCGGCTATCTGCACCGTCTGCATAGGCTGATTTGGCTCGTCAATCAAACGACCGGGAGATCAAATGAGACCGATCCGAAGCAACTGACCTATGCCAACGTCATGGTAACGATCCTTGCGTTTGTCGTGCTTGGGGGTGGTGCTGCCTTCGCAGCCACCAAGCTCGGCAAGAACAGCGTAGGCACCGCTCAGCTAAGGAACGGTGCCGTGGACGGGCTCGAAGGTCAAGGAAGGAACCTTGCTAGCCGGCGACTCGCCTCCGGTCAGCTGCCGGTTGGACAGAATGGTGCACAGGGGGCAACGGAGCCACTGGTGCCACGGGCGAAATGGGGACTCCCGGTGTAAGCGGGAAGGACGGTGAAACCGGAGCCAAGGGAGAAACAGGCGCCTCAGGTAAACAAGGTGAACAGGGCCTCACCGGAGAAACTGGAGCGAGAGGGGAAAACGGCCTTCCAGGCGCTCCTGGGGCGCCGGGTAGCCCCGGTGCACCTGGTCCACAGGGCGAAAAAGGAGCAGAAGGCTCACCCTGGACCGCTGGTGGCACGCTGCCGAGCGGAAAAACCGAGACCGGACTTTGGGGTGGTGCAGTGGGAGGCAACCCGGGAAGCGCATTGGTAAGCCTTGCCTCCTTTTCGATCCTTCTGGCGACGCCGCCGCATCTCCTATATGTGGCTCCAGAAGCGAAACCAACCACCGAATGCCCCGGAGAAGTCGACAATCCTGAAGCCGCTTCCGGCTTTGCCTGTTTCTACACCGGGGAGATCGGCAGCGGCGCGGTGGTCTTCGTACTAAATGCCTATACGAGTGGGGCCGAGATCGAGATTGGCAGCGAAGGTCTCGAAGCCTATGCATTCGGAGCGTTCGCTGTAACGGGCAATTAGTCCCGGCGAGGTCAGGGACGTGAACGGCCAAAGTCCGGATGGCACCACGGCTGTTTAGGCCTCCGCCTTCTAAGCGGCCGCCGCACTCGGGCGGCAATCAGCCAGTGATTCTCAGCGGCAGGCCGCGAGGGGGAGAGACGCCCGCAGGCGGTCCGCAATGCAAAGGCTCTGCACAAGACGGCTATCAAGACTGCGAACGTCGAGCTAGCCAAGCTGGGCATCGAGCCGATCAGCGAATCTGTACCCCGCATTCGCTGCGCCTACCTACGCCTCGATGCGAGCAGCCCCACGAGACGACTCGGTCTACATCGCCGAACAGCTCGGGCACCGCGACGTTGCCTTCACTCCCAGCATTTATCAGCGGGCAACTAAACGGCGCGAGAAGCTCGCAGGAGAGCTCCTGGCGGCCTACGATTGGGCACTGATGGGCACGGAGAGGCCAACAGCCGCTCCGGTGACCTCGAAGGCTTCCCGGCCACAACGCAGGAAACCCGCATGCAAAGCTAGAATCCGCCATCGTGCGGCTGTAGCTCAGTTGGCTAGAGCGTCTGCTTGCCATGCAGAAGGTCGAGGGTTCGAGTCCCTTCAGCCGCTTTTGTTCTGTCTCAGGGTTATGCCGCGGCAGGCCGGGACACAAGCGTTTAATTCGTGTCTTTGCGGGGTCTACCGCGACCGCTCAAGTTGCCTCGTTGCTCTATCAGCGTCTATACGAGGCGCCTTGCGATCTGTCGGAGGTTCTCCGTAGGCTGCCCAGCTTCAACCTCAACAAAGGGGAGATTTCGCGTGAGAACGATCCATAGGAAACTGACTTATGCCAACGTGATGTCCACGATCGCTGTATTCCTTGTGCTTGGTGGAGGCGTCGCCTTCGCGGCGACCAAGCTTGGCAAGAACAGCGTAGGCACCGCTCAATTGAAGAACGGCGCCGTGACGGCGGCCAAGGTCAAGAGCGGATCGCTGATGGCGAGTAACTTCGCCCCCGGACAGCTCCCGGCCGAAAAAATTGGCGGTGCGGGCGTACCGGGTGCTCAAGGGGTTCCAGGAAAAGAAGGACCGCAGGGTCCCGGTGCATCCCAGATCACCTTCAACCTGCCGGCATCGACGAGCCCGACCTTCAGCAAGGTTGGCAGCGCTTCCGGCTTCAACCTCGAAGCCGAGTGTAAAGAAAATGCTGGAACGCACGCCGTGATTCTCGAAATGAACTACACCTCTGCGGTATCGGTGCAGTTCATGCAGACCGAATCCAAATCAATCAACGACGCGCCAACAGAAACGGCAGTCTCGTCCTTCACCGAGCCGGCAGAGTCGGAACCATCATTCTGGGAGAGCCTGGAAGCTAAAGAAGGAAAGCAATCAATGGAACGATTCAACGGGAACGTCGTCAGTCCCAAGCTGATCACCTCCGAAAGCTATGTAGTCAAGGGCGGCCCAAACGGAAACTGCGAAGCCGCCGTCGGCTCCATCCCGGCAAGCTGACCGAACTGAGCACGTGAGTAGAGCCGCTCTGTGAGGAGACCGCGTAGCCGCAACTAGCGCAATTGGCGTTGACGGATTACTTTCCGTCCAGAATGCTACTCACAGGTAACTTGGCCCGGATGGCACCCGCCGTCCGGGCTTTTTTCGCCGTCGAAGCGGCTGTCCTAGCTGACTTGCCGGTGCTTCGGACGTTCGGTTAGTCTCTCGCGCCACGACTCCGGCTGGAACGACTGCGACGAGCTCAGCCGATCGGTTTACCTACACAGGGCCTTCGGTGCCTCCGGTTGCTCCGATGCCGCAGTGGGGTTGCGCGCGACGGTTTTATGCATCGTCCCTAAGCTGAAGGGCAAGAAGCTGAAGACTTCCTAGAAAGGTGTTGTTGACAGGCGAATGCAGGCTCGGCAAGGTCAAGGGCAAAAAGAGCAGCTCGGCGAAGATGAAGACTCAAAAGCCCAAGCCGGGGACTGTTCTGACCGCTGGCTCGAAGGTGAACGTCACCGTTAAGTGGCGGTGCTTTGGGGCCGCAGGCGACCGTTCTTTCGTTCGATTAGGTGTTCTACAGCGGACAGATGTTTTCCAAGTCCTTAGTGAGAACGGCCTCGCTCGTTACGCCGCCCGGCGCCGCCAGCTTTTGCAATTCTGACCATGCTGCCGATAGTTCGCTGGCGTTGGCCTTGGGACAGCCTTCTTTGAGCTTGCTTTCAGCTTCAGCGCGATACCCTTTGGTCAGATCGAGCATCGCCGCAGTCCGCGCCTGGTTCTCAAATACCGGTCGGCCACTCTCCTGTTTCTCGATGTGCTTGGCCGAACTTTCGATTGCGCGCAATGCCTGCTGAGCTTCGGGAGATTCAGGCGACGGGGAGGTAGCGGTCACTCCAACCTCCTTGCAGCTGCCCTTCAAGTCGGGAGGGATGCCCCCGATGCTTCGCGGGACTGAAGGCAGTTCTCCTTCAGTTCTGCGTTCACGCCTTTGGGATTGGTAGTTCCCGTTGATCCGCCGCCACTGCTTCCACATCCAGTAGCGAGAACAGCAATCATCGGGCCGAGTGCGATCAGGACAGAGTGTCGTCGAGACATGAGGGCCCGCAACCTATCCGATTCAACCGGGTGCTGTGACTACGAGCGAGTCGTGCAAGCGGAAGAGGCCAAGAGTTGCGCCCAGACCGCCGGGTCCTGCAGGTGTCGGTTAAACCCCAGTCATCGGAAGCCTTCTCGATCGATTCTAGCCCGTGCATTCGTTGTGGGATCCGCTTCGTTTCGTGCCCTTCCAAAGCGAACGGCGTCGATGCCTCGACAGCGACCCGCAGGGTGGCATGGCTGCTCGGACTCACACTGTGAAGGAGGAACCGGCGTGCACGACGACATTGGCCGCCAACTCCGTAATGACCAGTGCAAGGTCATCCACCAGACCGCCGTGGTATCCCCAATGCTCTGGCGCGCCAACCACCAACAGTCCGAGTTGCTTTAAAAAACCAGTCAAAAGGTCGATGGGGCCCATCGCTTCGCCTTTAACGCGAAGCGTCAACCTAGCCGGCGCTGCCGCGCCTGCTCAAGCCATAGATGAAGGCGAAGAACGCAAAGACCCCGAATATGGTCACGGTGTCGATATTCATAGGAAGAGGATCGGCATGAGGCCGCATTGGCTTGAGCGATCTAGCCTCGGAAGTTGCTTATTCCCAATCCGCCGGGAGGCGGGAAATCAGCGCGAGGAGGACAACCGCGGCTGTAAGGCTGGCGGTTGTGACGAGGATTAGGGATTCCATCGCAATCAGCTCGGAAGGATTGGGGTGGGGCTTTAGTCTTGGGTCGCGAACTGCGGAAACCCGATCAGCATCGACTATATAAGCCTGTCCAGCAGAGAAGAGGCGAAAAATTTTGCATATAGGCAGCATCTTCTTCTGGCCGAGACTCGGCCAGAAATGCCGGGTGCCTGCTCAATCGCTTCGTTCCAGGCCCGTGACGAGTTCATGATCGCCTGAATTGTCCTGCAGAGGTCTGGCATCCGCTTGACTCCTGCATCACCCCTGGTTCGAACACCAACTGAGGTTGTTCGAGGCACAGCTACGGAAGCGGTCGAGCGAGGCAAGTTGAGAAGTCTTTCCTGTGCGTGGAGCTTTGAGGCAAGAGCAGGTTTATGGGTTCAGCCCCCAAGAATGGAGCTTCGCGCTTCGATTCGATGACGCAACTCTGGATGATGCGCTCGATCAAGGGGTTCGTCAAATGCGGATCAAGGGTCGCCCGTGGATGGCCCATATCACAGGAGCGATCCTGAGAGGAATAGAATCTCACAGGATCTGACCGCGGGTGAAGCCCGTCCATTTGAGACATTTGCATCGCTTCGATCATCAAACAACCAATCGGCACAAAACCCTTCGACACCTGTATATCTGCAGCAGCGAAGGCTAGAGAGCCACTTCGTTCTTGACTATCCAATCTTCGGCTCTCGCTGAAAGGACTTTTCATGTCAGATGGATTACAGGAAGCACGGGCTTTGATAAAGCAGGCGATTGCTGAGATCGATCAGGAGCGGGACCAGCTCCAGAGTGTTCTCTCAGCTTTTGCGGCGACTGCACGCTCCAGTACTGATTTACCGGCGCGCAAACCTCGTCAGAGCATAAAACGACGCCGGCGGGCCCGTAGAGGCAAACGAGCCGCTCGCGGCCAGCGCGCAGAGCAGTTTCTTGCTGCAATAGCCGAGAAGCCAGGAGCGACCGTGAGTGAGATCGCAAAGAAACTAGGTGTGGAGCGGACTTCTCTCTATCCCGTAGCAAAAAAACTCCGCGCCGAGAAACGAATTTCAAAGAGAGGCAGTGGCTTCGCGGTTAGACCCTAACTGATGCCAAGGCGCCGAGGCATCCGCTAGCTCCAAAAAGTCGCGGCACGTGTCGCGCGATCCGGTAGCTTGGTATTCAGCCACTCGAGCGAGGATCGATATGATTCGATTGAGGTACCGGGCCGCGCTGAAAATGGCGAGATCCTGCCATGGCCACGCTGCGGGAGATCGTTTGAGCGGGTGGGAGACTGGCCAACGCAAATTCGACTGGGGGGATTCAGATCGGTTCTGCCCGTTGATGAGCAAGCCGGTTGACGCCCTTTCTGCGGTACTCGCAACCGGGTATGGCGGCGATCGCTGGCGTTGGGTCTTGAGTACCGTGGATAATGGAAAGGAATGGGACGCAATCCCAACAGCTCAATTTCGATCTCACAGCGCAATCTTGTCGCCGGGATCATTGGCGTGTGCATCCTGAGTGCAGCCATCGGCACAGGGGTGACGTTGCTTGCTAAGACAGGGCCCTCTGGACAACGCGGCCCTGCTGGTGCCCGCGGACTACGAGGCTTTCCAGGTGCTGAAGGTCGAGAAGGGGAACGAGGCTCGCGAGGACCACAAGGGCCCGAAGGTTCCGAAGGCGAAGGCTCTCGACCGAACTCCAGTCTTGAATCGCTCGAATCCGAAGTCGAACAGCTGAGAGGGGAAGTCGCAAATCTCGAAACCGCCTGTGAAGAATCCGGGGCGAGTAACTGCTAGGCGATCGTCATTCGGGTACCCCTCCTAGGCGTGCCAACAGCTCTTTATGCAGGTGGAGGACGATGGCCATCGACCCAGACATAATCGGAGCTCGACGACCAGCGTGATTCGCGCTAGCAGAGTCTTCCGCTTGTGGCGAGCCACTCTTTCCCATCGAAGCCCTATCGGGATGCGGTGTCGCGGCTGAGCAAATACAGCCTGGTACGCCAAAGTTGTAGGTGTGGAGGGAAAGATCGCGGGCTATACAGGACTCGGAACGCGTCTTGGCGCGCCCTGGGGCGGTCAGCACCAAAGAGCTCCCGCGGTGGGTCTGGAGGCCGGTCGATGTGCACCGGGGGTTGCGGACGAGAATTTTCCTTCTCCAAGACTTGCTCCTATGGATGATGAATGGCCTACCATCCCAGATCTCTAACTCTTGCAGGCGCCGGGACTTAGGGGACCCACGACCCGATATGCGTATACCATTTGCGGGTATGCATGCTCGCTCATGATCCGTTTTAACGACGGATCATGAGCCCAGAGAAGGAGCGGGTATCTTTTTCGATTGTGCGCGTTGTCTCCGAATTCGGTCATCACCAGGTAGGTGTAGTTGCCGCGGTTGATTAGGCTACGAAACACCGCGCAGCTCGGAGCTATCCGGTAGGAGCCATGCGGTCCGGCCTCGCCAATGTATTGGACCCAATTCGAGGAATAGTCTCCGACGAAGAGCCCTTGGTCGAAGAAGAGCTCTCCGGAGCCTGCTAGCGCGATTCGCTGATTGCGCAGATTGCGCGCCCAGGCAAAGATCGCGTCTGGGCCTTCGCCCTCCTGAGCACGCAGCGATCCAATCGCGTAGTGATGCCGCGCGTAGCGAATCTCTTCCTCGCGACCGAGGGCCACCGCGGGTACCAGCATCGAGAATGCCACCACCATTGCGAGGGGTCGACTGATTCCCTTTGCCGACCGAAGCCATTCGGCGGCAGAAGGTGCAATCACGAGTGCAGCTGAGATGAATAGAGCCCCAAATAGGAATCGCACTTCCCACCGTCCCGTGGAAGCGACGGTGATCCCGAAGACAAGGGTCAAGAAGCAGAGCGTCGCAGAGCTCCTCCTTCGAGTCTTGCGCGATGGCCCGACAAGAGGGACGAGTGCCAAGGCCAAAACGATGGCGGGCAGCAGGTAGCGGGTGTTGGTGAGAAAGCCGCGTGGCTGCCCCGCGGCGCCGGCTGCAGTCAGGGGCGTCACTACGTAGACAGCCGCGGTGACCAGGGCAGCGATACCGAGCGCTTTTAGTATCGGATCACGCATACGTACAATTGCCCAAATCGCCGCTAGAAACGACATCAGCAGGATCAGCGGATAAAGCAATCCAAGTGCCTCCATGAGCTTGGGCAGAAACCAGACTCGGTAAACTCGGGCATCGAACAGGTAGCGAGCGACGCTAGTTGGCGCTCGCGGATAAAGCGCCATCTGCTTCGGGTGGGGAAGTTCGAATGGGCCGATCCGATGTATCTGTGGGATTGGATTTCCGCTGTGCTCCAGGTTGCGCAGATACCAATAGCCGCCGGTCAGAAGCTCCGCGGAGAGTAAGGAAAGGGCCCGGAGCAGCCGGTCGCCTCGCCTTTGTAGGGTGATTGCGATGAGGGTAATCAGACTTGCAGTTGCGACCGGTGCGAGCATCGTGAACTTCACCGAAACGGCCAGGCCACCGGCGAGCCCCGCGAGAACCAGTGGGCCACGTCCACCAGTCCGGTAGCCCTCCGCGAGCAGTGCGGCGAAAGCGATCACTAGTGCAATACCCATAATGTCATTACGTGCCTCGCCCGCTTGGGTCAAAAGCAATATGCCCGAGTCCAGTCCAATCGCGGCCGCGACAAGAGTCGCTGGACCCAAGCCGAACGGCCGTCCGATGCAGTACGCGGCGAGCAACCCCAGCCCGAGCCAACCGATGTTGATCAGAGGCGAGAGCCATTCGCTTTTAAAGAGAATAATTCCGACCGAGTTCAAGAGCTCCGAACTGGCCGGATAGAACCATGTGGCAAGCGCCAAGGGGTCGGTGAATAAGAGATTCCAGGTCGAGTGTGACTGGGCAAATCTCGCAGCGAACGGTATGTGATACCAGGTTGAGTCGCCGCTGAAAATGCCTCGTCCGAGGTCCAATTGTGAAGGGATGCTCCACTCCCCGATCGCAACGGCAGCCACGATTGCTGCTACAGCCAGGGTCCAAGCCGGGACAGTTGGAGGCTGGACCGGCTTTGCGTCGCGTGGCGCACGGAACCCGCCCAATGCCGTCGCACCAAGGCCAACCACCAAGCAACAGAGGACCGCCCAGCTCTCGCGCAGTAGGTGGAAGCTTCCTATCAGTTGCAGCACGACTATCAACTGCGAAAGAAGCAGGACCAGCTCTGCCAGCCGCGCCAGTGCTCCGCCGTAGGTTGGAGCGATCCAGCGCCGCAGCCAGTAAGCGCCGCACCCCAGTGGGGCCAGCATGACCACGAGTAACCCGGTGCCCGCCAGATAACTGCCGAGGGTTGGGTTCACGACCGTGACATGTTGGTCCCGACGCGCATCCTTGGGAATGCTAGTTATCAGGTGGCGAAGCCACCGGCCTACGATTCGTTCGATCGTCTGCGACGTGGAGTCTTGCCAGGATACGAGTGCCCAAGTAGGCCTGCACTCGACGGGCAATTGTCCCCATATGCGCGCTGCATCTGAGGGTTAATGGATGTGCTGGTCCCCCCGAATCGCTCGCCAGGAGTCCAAGGTGATCTTCAGGATTATGGCAGTAATGCCGAGTCCAATTAGCGGGTCTGCAATCGGCAATCCGATCGCGACAAAGGCAGCCGTTGCGACCACTGTCAGGCTTACATAGGAATCGGCGCGGGCATGGTTCCCGTCAGCTATTAGAGCCACGCTTTGGAGTCGCTTTCCAGCCCGGGTGCGAATTGCGCTCGCGACCCAGTTGCCTGCAAAGCCGATCAGCCCGGCAAAGGCGAGGGCAGGCAAATGGGAGGGGGTCTGGGGCTGGAGCAATCGAGCGGCCGCCTCGATCGCGACAACGCAGGCTGAGAGGAAGATGGCGGCTACGATGAAGAGGCCGGCCCAGCGCTCGACTCGTCGGGAGTCCAGAAGGAACGCGATAGCGAGGGGGATTGCGGTACTCGCGTCCCCGAAGTTGTGGATCAAGTCGGCCAGCAGAGCGACGCTCCCCGTCGCCGCAAATAGGACTACCTGGGCAGACGCCGTTAGGCCCAGTACAGCAAGTGAGAGCCCAACTGCCAAGAGTCCAGCGCGAGAGCGCTTGATGCTGTCATCGATCAGACCGTGGGAGTGCCGATGACCGTGGGGGGGGTGTTCGCTCTCTTCCTCGATTAGCTTGGGCAATGGCCAGCGGCTACTCTATGTGTATCGCCATGAACGACCAAATAATTCTCCAGCGCATTGACGAGCTCGTGAAAGAGGAGGAGGCCCTTCTCGGCCGCCATGAGGGCGAGGGGCTAACTGAGGACGAGCATGCTCGCCTCGCCGAGCTCAAGGTCCAACTCGACGGAGCATGGGACTTCCTTAGACAGCGCCGCGCCTTGCGACAATACGGTTTTGATCCCGGCGATGCCAGTCTTCGTGGTCCAGAAACCGTTGAGAACTATGACGGTTAGCCGTCGTTAGGCGTCGCTGTCTACGTGGCGCCTTGGTTACGCAGCGGCCTGCATATATCACTGCCTCACTTCTTGCCATTTCGGCATTCTAGAGAGGTAAATCGAGAAGTAAGTCTAATGTCTCGATCTTTGACGCTAACGGATCCGGCACGACAGGCATGGGTTTTGGGCACTGGATTCGGTCCGGGGCACAAATGCTCAGGCGAACTCTTTCAACAACTTGGGGTAGTTCTTCTGGGAGGAAAGTCAAGACCTAGGGTTGGCCGGAAAGGACGCTCGAAGGTCGGCGCTGGATGCCCGCCAACCCAGCGCCCATGCGCCAACAAGGCCAAGGCCGGTGGCCGGGAACTGCTCCGATGCCGGCCCGAAGTCCGGCCTGGACAGGTCTTGCAGGTAGGGGCACCTTGAGTTCCGGGTAGATTGTCAAGATGCAGCGACCCTCGCGACCTCCGACATTCAGTCAACGTTGCAGTGCCCGGACGGTTCTGGCGGTCGGTTGAGCGGGCCACATGCGAGCCACCCAGAGCTCTAGATCGCGAATCACAGCATCGCTTGTTCGAGGGTAGATCGGCGAGGCAGGTCTGGTCAGCGTGCCAAAGTTTCAGGAATACTGCACGTATCCAGCACGCGAGATGACCGAGGAGGTAGCTATCTATCCGGCAGAATCGGACCCCGTGGCTGTAGGTCGACCGCCACGGCACCGTTTTTTTCATTTGTTGCTCGCATGCAGTCTCTGCGTGCTACTCATCGGGCTTCTCAGTGCCCCGTGGGCATCTGCTGCTACAGCGAAGGGGTCGAGCAACATGCTGGATCTAACGGGGGTTGTCACGAAAGGCCAAAAACACCAAGACGAAGAAGAAGAGGCCGAAGAAGAAGTTCACTCGACCATCGAGCTCCAGTCTGGGTCCAAGAGCGCGGGAACGCTGGACACCCATGACTGCAGTGCCCTAGCCATACATTTCCTGATCTGCTCAGGGAAGGCTTCGATCGAGGAGTTTGGCTCCGACCTGTACTTTCAGATCGAATGGCCGTGCCCTGAGAATGGCAAGTCACCCTGCTCGTCGGTTGGGGATGGCATTATCTCCAAGGGGGCCAAGACCATTGCAACGATCAAGGTCAAGACATCCGATTCCAATTTCGTGAAGCTCCACGAGAGGTTTTCGGTCGAGATTCAAAGAGGAGCGCCCAAGGTGCCCTAACCTGATTCAGATGGAGTCCCAAACCAAAATCAGAGCAGGACTATGCATGGAGTCCCACCCTGCGTCTAATTCTCAGAATCCCGAATTCAATGTCCACGCGGTCTGAGTTCCCAGCAGCGGCATCGAATGGGCGAGGCTCAAACTCCACGAACCACGCGCCTCCCTGCTCGGGGCGTTTGACCACGTTGGGCGGAAGGGCCTATAAGAGTTCCGCGCGGCATCGGGTGACGACCATCTCAGATCGTCGAGATTCTCTTGCGCCACAGATCCGCGCTTTATGCTTACCGTCTATCGAGTCGTTCAAGGGAAGGGCTAAGGTGCGCGATGTGCATCATGACCGAGAATGCGATCACGTGGGACATTGGCAAGCCCTGAGCGGGAACCATCGGGCACTGGCGCCGAAGACAGCGCCTGCCATACCATGGCGGCGTCAGGTTTGGCTTGAACGCTGACATCTGGCGCCTTGGCGGAGTGGCTACGCAGCGGCCTGCAAAGCCGTTTACACCGGTTCGATTCCGGTAGGCGCCTTGACTTTGTGAGTTATTTTCTGCTTGATAGAGCCATTTGAGCGGTGCCTTCAACCTCCTTTGGCCCAGCTTGTCCCGGGTGCAATAGCTGGTTTCGTCTCGGACCGGCGCACGATCGTGGATTCGAGCGCGTGCTGGGGCGTTGCCTAAAGTACGGCCCCCAAATTGTCGGGGTGGCCTCAGGAATTGGCGGTCCCGACCTTTGTCATAGCACTGTCCGGGCAGTGCAGGCGAAGTCGCCTTCGGCCCATCCGCGCCGTCCCATCCGACCGACGCGAGTCGGCGGGTCGCACCGCGTCAATCCTCATCAGGGAACCCCAGCGTGGCCCCGCCGCGCCGATCGCTGCCAGCCTAAATGGACTGCCGCCTTCGTCCCGCCAGGTCTCCAACCTGCCCGGCCCGAGCTCGGCCGCCCACCCGCTCCTCAACCAGGCCTACCCAACCCATGGCTATCCAAGGACGGAGTGTGGTCTCGGTGGTCGGCGTGGGTAAGCGACATATCGCCCGGCGTGCCCAGCGGCGGTACTCTTGCGAAATGCGACCTCTTCGGTTTTCTATCAACGTCACATTGGACGGGTGTTGCGATCATCGTACAATTCCCGCGGACGAAGACTTGCATCGTCACGCGGTCGAGAACCTCAAGCAGGCCGACGCCCTGCTCTTTGGCCGGGTGACTTACGAAATGATGAAATCAGCTTGGCGGCCGCCGGCGCCGAGGGGAGCGAGACCTGTTTGGATGGACTCCTTCGCCCAGACGATCAACGCGGCAAAGAAGTACGTCGTGTCGAGCACCCTAGAACAGGTCGATTGGAACGCGGAACTCGTGCGGGGGGATCTGGGCAATGCCGTTCGGCAACTCAAGCGGGCGTCGGGCAAGGGTCTGTTTGTGGGCGGTCTGAAACTCCCACTGGCGTTGACGCAGCTGGGATTGATTGATGAGTATGAGTTCGTGGTGCAACCCAGGGTCGCGGGCCACGGGCCGACATTGTTCGCGGGGTTATCGAAGCAGCTCGACTTGAAGTTGGTCAGCCGACTGGAGTTCGGCTCGGGGGCAGTGGCGATGCGGTTCGAGCCGAGAAGCTAGTCATCGGCTTGCTGGGCCCATTGTGGTAGCGACGCCAGACAAGAGGCGGATTCGCTGCGCCGGCACGGCCTGGTATTGGTGTCGGTGTCGAGGATGAGTGCCTCGGTCGGCAGCGGCGCCTGGGCCGCCCTTTATTCTGGATTGCGTGAAAGCTGAGCCAAGAACGCCGATCTTGGCTCTGATTGCGTCTTCGCTTACGGCCCCTATCCGAAACCCGCACGCCCATCGCGGTAACGATCCGCTGCATGCACCCACAACCCAATAGGACGAGAAGCTCGTGTGTGGGCTGAGCCGATTGAATGATGGAGCGGCCGTGGGATCACACGTAGTGGCCTATAGTTGTGCCGTGGAACGAGATGAACTCCCCGATCTTCTCGGTTTCGGGGGTAGACCCCGTCCGTAGTCGGGGTACGAGGCCCAACCAGTGGAGGTGGCAGATGGCCGAACTCAGACCGCCGACAGAGGGAATTGTGGTGACCCACTTCATCGTCTCGGACGATGTCGAGCGCTCTCGGCGCTTCTACACCGACGTGCTCGGTGGCAAGGTTGTCTTTTCGGGAGGGCCTACCTGTGTCGCGCTAGCCAACAGCTGGATCGTCATCAATGTCGGCGGAGGCCCGACCGACGACAAGCCCGAGGTCATTCTGGAAACGCCACCCGACCTCGACAGGGTCAGCAGCTTCCTCAATATCCGGGTCAAAGACATCGAGGCCGTGTACGCCGAATGGAGCGCCCGTGGTGCTCAGTTCCTGACCTCCCCGAAACAGCACGAGTACGAGGTCCGTTGCTACATCCGCGATCCCGACGGTCATCTAATCGAGGTGGGGCAAACCACCGACCCTGAGGGGGACTGGACCCCCCCTCAGTGGCTGTCAAGTACGGCTGTCGAGGAGCCCGAGTGAATGCCGAGTTCAGCAGCGAGATCCACCTCAGCTAGCCGCTGCGAGACCGCTCGGGCCGAGCGATGCTCAGAGTCGCCGCTGTGGGGTGCCGGGCTGGCGCGGGAGCTGGTGCAGGCGCCAGTCATCAACGCCGTCGACGCGGAGTCGGACGACGGGCGGGCGTCGGCACCGCGGTAAGAGCCGCTCGGTTTTAATGGCCATGACAACCGATCCAAACGGACTTTGGAAGCAGGCTAAATCACAGCCTAAATCCCCTAGAACTCCTAGGGAACCCACGACCGGGCCAATCTTGAGCTAGTCTGACCCCCCATAAAGGACCACTGCGCCCATGGCGATCCCCGACCCAATCTCAGCCTTCATCGATGCTCAGGCCAAACGCGCTCCAGTTTCATACGCTGACTTGCGCGCCGTCGTCTTCAACGGTACAACCAAGCGCTCGCCGGAGCCGAGCCACACCGATGGCCTGCTGGCAATCCCCTATCGGATATTTTCCACCCTCGGCGTGCGGTACGACGAGGTGCGCACCGTAGATCGCACGATCCCACCAGGACTGTGGCCGGATATGCGCGAGCATGGTTACGAGCGTGACGATTTCCCGGAGATCTACCGATCGCTTGTCGAACCCGCCGACATTCTGCTGCTCGCTGGCCCGATCTGGCTCGGTGACCAGAGTTCTCAAACTCGGATGATCATCGAGCGCTTATACGCCTACTCGAGCGAAATCAACGATCGTGGCCAGTGGGCCTACTATGGCAAGGTGGGCGGCGTGCTCACCACCGGAAACGAGGACGGGGCTAAGCACGTAGGCGCTCAAGTTCTCTACGCACTGCAACACATCGGTTTGGTCGTGCCGCCGCAGTCCGACAGCTATTGGGTGGGCGAGGCAGGGCCCGGACCTTCATATCTTGATGATCCCGGTGGCGGCGAGCATAACGCTTGGACCACGCGTGAAGCGGTATTCATGACGTGGAACATGCTGCATTTAGCACGCTTGCTTAAAGATGCCGGCGGCATTCCCGCGTACGGCAACTCCACATTCGAGTGGAACCTTGAGCAGAGCGACCACCCAAATCCGGAGTACCGTTAAGCGTCCCGAGCCGACGTTCAGCGCGCAACGCGAGGAGTCTCCCAACAGGTAGCTTTTCTCTTCCAGTAGTCAAGATCTCGATGGCCAATCGGTCCCTGGCTAAGAGGCTGCTCGAGCGTCGGATCATCCGACGCAGTCGAGATCACAGGTGATCGGCCTTCGACCGAGTCCTGGCTGGATTCGAGTTTCAGCTCCTCGGCCGAAGAGCAGCTCAGACTGGTGGTCAGGGCGGTGGACACCGCGTCTGCCCAGGGTCATTTGATCGACTTCGATGACCTCCCGGCGGTAGTGGCCCCAGATCAGGCTATTCGGACGCCCGTATCCTGGGACGCCAGGCCCGGGATGGGCGAGGTTCTAAAGGAGGTTCGAAATGCGTGAAGACATCATGGTCGGTGGGACCTTCCCGGACTACCGCCTCCCAGACCAGGACGGCCGCGAGCGTACGCTGAGCAAACTGCAGGGACGCAACCCGATGGTCCTCCACCTCTCACGGGGCGGCTTTGATCCCAAGGAGCGTCGCTTCGTCTCACATCTGGTCGACGCCCATGTCGACTTCAGGCTGGCCTACACCGCGTTGGTTGTAATCACCACCGACGACCCGCTCAATGTCGCCGAGTTCCGCGACGGCGTCGGTGCCTCTTTCCCCTTTCTTTCTGACCCCAAGCGTCGACTCCAGCGTGAGTTGGAAATCCAGGAGTACACCGACCCGGTTCACGACCCGATGATCCCCCATACCTTCGTGCTCGGGCCGGAACTACGGATCGAGAAAATCTACAACGGCTACTGGTATTGGGGGCGGCCGACCGTCGACGAGCTGCACCGGGACCTGCGAGAGGTGATGCGCGCCAGCCGCCCCGACTTCGACCTCGCGGCACCTGGGCTACGACAGTCCTGGGACGACGGCGACACGGGGCGGTTCCTCGTTGAACCTGTCGAAGGCTCCGCGATCCGCTACACCGAGGGCAACGATGTCGGTGTCAAGCGCTAGTGGACCTGCGCTCGACTAGCGGGAGCCCTAACGTTGCGCTGGTCTCGTCGACCATTGGACTACGTGATCGGACCGCGAGCGTCGGACTGGGTGGTCAAGACGGTGGACGCCACCCTCGAGACAGGGTCGTCTGACCCACCTCAATGATGTAGCCGTCGGGATCGCGGATATAGCAGCGGATCTCGGTCTCGTGCTGCTTCGGCGGCGTGAGGAATTCGGCGCCTCGCGCGCGCCACTCCTCGTATACGGATTGGATGTCGGCGACCCGGATGTTGAGGAAGCTGCTCACCCGATCCGGGTCCGGTGGAGTCTCGAGCGTGACCGTGGGCTTGTCGTCGGTCGGTCCGCCTCCGAAATTCATGATGATCCAGGTGTTGGCAAGCGCGACGTAGGTCACCTCGTCACCCGCCTCGCCAGAGATCACCGTCTTGCCGCCAAGTACCTCGGTGTAGAAGCGGCGAGAACGCTCGACATCATCTGAAACGATGAAGTGGGCCAGGACCATCTCCTCATCGATGTTTTTCATGCTGACCTCCGTTGTTGGGATTCGACGCTACAAGCGCGATATGAGTTCGGCCACGATCTCCGCAGCGGGCTGTCTTTGTTTGGCGAGCGCAACGCTCTGTCCGCCCCAAAGCGACAGCGCCTCGATCTCACCTGTCGTTCCGACCATCGGGGGTGCGGGGGAATATCGAAAAATCGGATCGCCTGAGGCGAAGTGCGCTATCACCTCTCCTTCTCCAGGTCGACTGCCCGGTGGTGGACGGCCCGCGGCCTCCCAACTTTCAGCCGTAGAGTTGCGGAGAGCGCGGTGCGGAGAGTTCGGCCATCCCACCTCATAAAGGTTGGGATACCACTCTGCGTCGGTCTCGCTCGCGGCTATCAGGCGGCGCCGATACTCCTCGTGGATCGGCATCTCGTCCGCCAAGAGAAATCGGGTACCCAACCAGGCAGCCTGCGCGCCGAGGGCGAGCACGGCTGCAACTCCTCGAGAGTCGCCGATCCCGCCGGCCGCGATGACCGGTAGCGGTGCCACCGCATCGACTACCGCTGGCACCAACGGGAGCGTTGCCACGCCACCCCACACGTGCCCGCCGGCCTCCCAACCCTGGGCGACGACGATGTCCACTCCACATCCGACCGCGCGCCGCGCTTCCTCGGCACTTCCGACCGTGTGCATAGCGAGCCCTCCGGCGGCATGAACAGGGTCGATATAGCTGTGGGGATCGCCCCAAAGGAACGACACGACCCGCAGATCAGCGGAAAGTGCCTGATCGACTCGACGGTGCTGATCCGAGGTGAGAACGAAGTTGCCGGCAAATGGCCGGTTGGTAAGCGCTGCAGTTTCACGAACCACATCCCCGGCGTCATCGGACCAGGAAAGTCCCAGGCTGCCCAGACCGCCGGCGTTTGAGACCGCGGCGGGCAAGGCAGGATCTGCCGACATTGGCGCCTCAACGATCGGGTGCTCAATCCCCAGCAACTCGCACACCGGCGTGTGGGCGCTCATTGGGATGGTCCCCTTTCTGGCGCACGCGGCGCCGATTGACTAAGCCCAATGTAAACCCGAAAGGCTCCATGGCGCTCGGCTGACCTCTCGTCCACGTGCGTAGCGCGGATCCGAAGTCCGAACCCGTGCAACCACCGGGCGCGAGCAACGGGACGCCAGCCATCATTATCGTCACGCCTCAACCATAGACAGGAGCAGATCATGCGCAGCGACATCGGCCCCAGTGGCATCTTCCCCGACTACGAGTTGCCCGATCACGAGAATCTTCCCCGGAAGCTCAGCGAGATCCAGGGGGACGACCCCCTGATCCTCACGCTGGCGCGTGGGAACTATTGCCCCAAGGAGCATCAGCAGCACCTCGAGCTCGCGGCCAACTACTCCAAGTTTGCAGTGGCCTACACCAAGATTGCCACCATCTCGACCGATACCCATCACTCGAGCCAGGAGTTCCGAGCGTCGACCGGAGCCCAGTGGCCCTTCCTCTCCGACCCGGAGCGGATCGTCCAGAAGGATCTCGAAATCCAGGAGTACACCGACCCCGAGCACGACCCTATGATCCCCCACACCCTCGTGCTCAAGCCCGGGCTGGTCATCCACAGTATCTACAACGGCTACTGGTTCTGGGGACGTCCCTCCTTCGCCGATCTCTCGCACGACCTACAGACCGTGACCCGCGCGATCCGGCCTGACTGGGATCTGAGCAAGCCAGGTCTGCGCGAAAAATGGGATGCGGGCGACTACTCGCCATTTCACGGATGGGACAGGCGCTCCCCTAAGTCGACGCCTTCGTCTTATAACTCTTAGCCCTGCGGTCGCATCAATGCCGGTCTGCGAGTGACGCCTCAAGCCCGAGATCCGTCTACGAGTTGAGTCGTTCTTGCCAGTCCGGCGGGACGGCGCCCTGCGGTCCCGGCACTCCTTGCGAGAGCGGATGGCTGTCGGGCTGCGCCAGTGCTGGGCCTTCGAAGAACTCACCCGAGCGGTAGTCATAGAACCACTCCTCACCCGGCTCGAAGCTCTGAATCACCGGGTGGCCGGTCGCCTCCTGGTGTTTGGTGGCGTGCTGGTTGGGCGAGTTGTCGCAGCAGCCGATGTGCCCGCACGCTGCGCAACGGCGGAGGTGTAACCACCACTGACCGCTCGCGAGGCACTCTCCGCATCCCTCGCCGCTCGGAGCGTGCGCCTCGTCGATGTCGCCTGATTCAATGCTGTGCACTTCTGCTCCTCTCGTCGGCTACGTGATCAGATCCCGAGTCCGATTATCCTTCCCACTCTGGCTGCGCCCACAAGGCGCTATGGGGTCGGACTTTATTCGAACTCACTGGCGAGCAAGGTCGTCTCGCAGGTTTGACAGACACCAAATAGCGCACGTTCAGCGTCCTGCACTTTGGCCGCCGTCAATGTGCAAGACCTCTCCGGTGACGAAAGGCGCCGACTCAAGATATAGGACCCCACCGACCACGTCTTCGATCACGCCTACCCGACCGATAGGGTGTAACGCGCCCATCCCCGCGTAGGAGCTCTCGTCGTGGATCGCCGTTTTGATCACGCCAAGCGACACGGCGTTTACCCGTAAACCAGATGAGGCGTACTCGATGGCGAGTGATCTGGTGACCGCAACAAGACCACCCTTGGTCATGACCTGCAGCGCGGCTGGTCTGCTGCTATCCGCCTGCTCGACGAGCGTCGTCGAGACATTGACGACATGCCCATAGCCCTGGTCGAGCATGTGCTTGACCGTGCGCGTAGTCATATGAAAGAAACCAGCGAGGTTGACGGTGATCAGAGCGTTAAAGTCCTGAAGGGTGTAGTCCATGAAGGGCTTGCCTATGTAGATCCCAGCGTTGTTGATCAGGGTGTCGATCCGGCCAAAGCGCTCGACCGCCTCGCCGACGACACGCTGCGCGGTATCAGGGTCCCCGATGTCGCCTCCGACGGTCACGATTCCCGAGTCTTCCGACGGCCCGATCGATCGAGCAGTCGCGATCACGGCATACCCGAGCTCGCGATATGCCTTCGTCAGGCCCGCACCGATTCCCTGCGAGGCGCCGGTGATGATCGCGACCTGCCGGTTGTTGTACTCAGCGGGCGAGTTCATTCGACCAGGTAGGTCTCGTAGATCACGCCCATGGGCTGTCGGCCGCCGACACTGATTAAGAGGCTTTTGTTCAGCCAGTCGAGCTGCGGGGCCCCGGTCTCGATGCGGGTTGAGGTACGGAAGATGTACTCGCTGGCATCGACACTCTCGCCGCGCCCGAGACGTGCGAGGACCTTGGCGTCTCCATGGCGCACTCCTCGCGATCGGACGTAGAGCAGATCGCCGCCGTCAGTCTGCAGCGTGTAGCGGATGTCGGCAAATGAGGTGCCGTCCGGCAAAACGATTTGCCAGTCTGCGCTGGCGCCTGGGAGCAGCTCGCCGCTGATCTCAGGACCGGTGAACCTCCCGCCGGTCTGGGGCACGATCCGCCGGCGGCCCTGCGCGACCTCGCCAAGATCCAGCGGTGATCCAAGGGTCGCCTCCAAGCGGTAGACCTTCCTTAGGCGAGGATCCGGAAGTTGATCACTCATTGGTCTACATTCTCCACCAATCTGCACCAGCCTCCTGTCCCCGGTGGGAGACGGTAGACGCGACTCGGCGGCCACTTCATCGGGGTGTCTCGCGGCTAGCGCCGAAAAAACAGCGCTCTTTGCGGCAATTTCCGCAGCGGCGCTGTTGGCTAGTCTGCAGCGCACCCGCAAATTGGGGGTATGGTCGAATTCAGGACCGTTTTCGGCCGCTACTGCTCGAATCTCTCGCGCAGGCTCCTGGAGGTGCAACCTCCCGCCGACCTCACGGGCTGTTTCGTCCGCAGTGACTGAAACGCCGCCTAGCCAGCAAGGCTCGTTCTGATCTCGGGGGTCTTGCGTTCACAGACAGATTCTTCTATTCCAGCTGTGTTGCCGATCCAGTCGGCGCCTTTCCACTCGCCAAAGTAAAGGAGCACACGCAATGGGTACGATCGCAACTCAAGATGATGTCGGGCAACAGACGGACGGCGATCAGGCCACAGTTCGTCCGTTTCAGATCAATTTTCCCGAGGCGGAGCTCACCGAGTTGCGTCGGCGAATCATCGCAACACGGTGGCCTGAGCGGGAGACGGTTGCCGACGATTCGCAGGGCGTGCCGATCGCGATGATGAAGGAGCTCGCACGCTACTGGGGAGCGGATTACGACTGGTCCAAGTGCCAAGAACGACTGAACTCTCTGCCGCAGTTCATCACCGATACAGATGGACTGGACACTCATTTCATTCACGTTCGCTCAAAGCATGAGGATGCGTTGCCGCTGATCATCACCCACGGGTGGCCTGGCTCGATCATCGAGCAGATGAAGATCATCGATCTGCTTACCGACCCGACCGCACACGATGCGAGCGCATCGGACGCCTTCGATGTGGTGATTCCCTCACTGCCGGGCTACGGATTCTCGGCCAAGCCGACCTCTACCGGGTGGGGTCCACCCCTCATTGCACGCGCATGGGTAGAGCTGATGAAGCGCCTTGGATACACGCGGTTTGTCGCTCAGGGCGGCGACTGGGGAGCGGCCGTCACGCAAGCGATGGGAGAACAGGCAGCTCCGGAGTTGCTTGGGATTCACTCCAACATGCCTGGTACGGCTCCGCCTGAGTTAGTAAACGGGTTTCTGCGCGGCGAACCGGCGCCATCTGGTCTCTCCGATGAAGAGGGACGCGCGTATCAGCAGTTGAGCAACTTCTACGCAAAGCATGTCGCATATGCGCAGTTCATGACGACGCGCCCGCAAACGCTGTACGGGCTGGCGGATTCTCCCGTTGATCTGGCCGCATTCATTCTTGACCATGGTGACGGTGCCGGGCAGCCCGGGCTCGTAGATCAGGTTATTCAGGGCAACCCGTCGGGCGACCTGACGCTTGACGACGTCCTTGACAACATCACGCTCTACTGGCTGACCAACACGGGGGTTTCCTCGGCTCGGCTCTACTGGGAGAATAAGGTGGGCTTCTTCGAGGCCAAGGATGTCTCGATCCCGTTTGCCATAAGCGTCTTTCCCGACGAGCTGTATCAAGCGCCTCGGAGTTGGGCGGAGCGGGCCTATCCCAACAACCTGATCTATTTCAACGAACTCGACCGGGGCGGCCACTTCGCCGCCTGGGAACAGCCGCAGCTCTTCGCGAATGAGATGCGAGCGGCTTTCAGGTCGCTGCGCTAGCAGACCCAGTGAGCGGGCGTGCACACTGTGTGTGCCCGCTCACTACTCTGGTCCGGGCGATTTCTTGACTCCATCACGCGAGGGAGGTTCTGTCGCATGAACACCGATTACGAGGTCATAGTGCTCGGCGGCGGCTCGCCGGGCGAGCACTGCGCGGGCGCTCTTGCAGACGGTGGCCGTCGCGTGGCGGTCGTGGAGCGGGAGCTCGTGGGAGGAGAGTGCTCCTACTGGGCTTGCATCCCGTCGAAGACGCTGCTTCGTCCTGGGGAGGCGGTCCGCGGGGCGCGCGAGGCCGCCGCGAGCGCCGAGGTCGATGTAGAGGCCGCGCTTGCCTGGCGTGACTTCATGGTCTCCGATTATTCCGACGCCGGGCAGGAGCGCTGGCTGGCAGAAAAAGGCATCGACCTACTGCGCGGCAATGGCCAGCTTGCTGGACCAGGCGTCGTCGAGGTCGACGGCGTCCGACACACCGCCGATCACGTGGTCCTCGCGAACGGTGCCGATCCGGTCGTGCCGCCGATACCGGGGCTGCGTGAGCTCGACGGCGTTTGGAGCAGCCGTGAGGCGACGTCGATGAAGGCCATTCCGCGACGTCTGCTCATTCTCGGTGGCGGGCCGGTCGGAGTGGAGATGGCGCAGGCCGTGCGTCGACTCGGGGGCGAGGCGGCAGTCATCGATATGGCCGAGCACGTGCTCGGCCGTGAGCCGGCGCCGCTGGGCGCGGCACTCGGCGAAGAACTGCGCCGCGAAGGCATCGAGCTCAAGCTCTCAGCGAACGTAACCGCTGTGCGACGCGACGGCGAAGACTACGTGGTCGAGATTGACGACGGACGCGAACTGTGCGGAGACCGACTGCTCATCGCCACCGGCCGACGTCCGCGGGTGCAGGGGCTGGGCCTTGAGACCGTCGGCGTCGAGCCCGACGCGCACGGCGTTCCAGTCGACGCATACCTGCGCGCGGCCGAGCGTTTGTGGGCGATCGGCGACGTTAACGGCCTCTGGCCGCTGACCCACGTCGGCAAGTATGAGGGGGAGGTCGTCGCCGCGAATATCCTCGGCGAGCCGCGAAAGGCAAACTACGAGGCGGTCCCGCGCGTCGTCTACACGGACCCTCAGGCAGCTGCAGTGGGCTCTTCTGCCGATCGCTTCAGCTCAACGGTCCCCATGTCGGAGGTGTCGAAGAGCGCCACCTACACCCGCGCGTACGCCGAGGACAATGGCTTCCTGACGCTCCTCAGCGACGGCGAGCTGCTGACGGGCGCCTTTGCCCTCGGCCCCGAGGCGGGCGAGTGGCTGCAGCAGGCAACACTTGCGATCCGAGCCCGCATCCCACTCGACGTCCTAACCGACACGATCCAGCCGTTTCCGACGTTCTCGGAGATCTACGTCGCGACATTGAAAGAACTCCGTCGCGAGATCGCGTCAGCATCGAATGCGGTCGGCGCGAGACCGCCGATCGCGAGCTCAGGGAGTGGGAGACCGTAACGATCGCAACCGCCGCCCGACCGAGTTCATGTCGAATACGGCTGTTACCTACTGGACCAACCACTCCGAAGCGAGATAGGAACACTCCCAGCGCTCGGATCTAATGGAGCCGGGGCGACCGGTCGCGGATCGGATCGCATTCGAGCTGCTGAGGGATCGGGGAGTTCAGCGGCGGTGAAGTCGTCGAGACTCGCCCGGGCGTTTGCAGGCTCGGTGCAGGACTTGCGCGGAGCCCCGGCAATGGCTGCTTGGCGCGTTTTTCGGACCGCGACCGCTTTCTCCGCCATTTTCTGCCCCTCTTGCTCCTATCCCTTCAACAGTCTGAGGGGATAGGAGATGGGCATGGTGGGGGGGGGGGGGGGGTAGCTCGCCATCCACACGCTGGAGCGGTCAAGGATCAGTGTTGCGACAATCCTAGTGCGCGCCGATTCTAGGAGTGATCTCAGCCTTAGCCGAAGTCTCGGCACTTGGGACAGCGACTTCGGTCCGCGGCAGCAGCTGGGTTTCAGAATCTGGCGCGTTGGTCTCCTCGTCATGCTCACCCGAGAGCTCGCCCGAAATCGAGGATTTGAACTCTCGGATGCCCGTACCGAGAGAGCGGGCCATCTGGGGAAGACGCTTGGGCCCAAGTACAAGCATTGCGATCACCAACACGATTAGCAAATGGAATGGGCTCTCAAGTCCGCTGAGCATCTGGTCTCCTGACGCAGTGATTTAGGTTTCAGGGAGAGATACGCGATACACGCCGCTATGGATCATTCCCGCATTGAGGACCTTCGCATTCCCGCTGCCCACTCCAGCAACGACGGGCCGCCCTGGAAGTCCTATGGCTCTTGAGGGAAGGGCGCTGAGAGCGAAGCTCGCGGCCGTCCGAAGAGACGGGCCAAGACGATGCTCAGCTCATAAAGCGCCATTAGCGGGATCATCTCAAGCAGCATCGAAATGGGATCGACCCCCGGCAGCGCGGCAGCGATGATCGCGCAGCCCAAATATGCATAGCGACGGTTGTGGGTGAGCTGCTCGACCTTGACGATCCCGAGTCGCGTCACCGCAAGAATGCCCACCGGAACCTGAAATACGATTCCACAAGCAAGCAGCGTGCTGGAGAAGAAGCTGTAGTACTCGGAGGCTCGAACCTGGACGTTAAATGAGGAGTTATTGAAGCCGAGAAGAAAGCTCAGCGCCGCCGGCAAGACTACGAAGTAGCCAAACGCGATGCCGCCGACAAAGAGAACCGGGATCAACAACAGCAAGGGTAGGATCAGCCGGCGCTCGCGATGAGCGAGAGCGGGCAGCGCGAAGGCGTAGAGTTGATAGAGGATGATCGGCAAGGAGAGGATCAGCGCCCCGTAGGCAGCGACCGTGAGGGTCACCGTGAACGGCTCTGTAACCCCATATGTGAGCAGCTTGTGATGGGCGGTCGGTAGCGGCGCGTTGGCCAGGCCCAAGAGCAGGTGGTTTTGCCAAAAGCAGAGTGCCAAAGCCACCCCAAAGACGGCAACTGAGACGATCAGCCGGGCACGCAGCTCATCCAGATGCTCGACCAGGGTGAGGCGGTCGGCGTAAGAGATGGATTTGAGGCGCGACATAACAGCCTAGGGCTTCCCGGCAACTGTGTGAAGCCGTCTTGGTCTGAAGATCGATATGTCAGGCGCTCCGCGATTTCCCATCCTGAAAAGACCTAACGCGCCGGGGCGGCGGTTGGATCACTCAGCCAGGCGGGTTGATCCGATCTGCTCCTCGGGGCGTAATTGCCGAGTGAAAATGAAAAAGCCACACCATCTGTTTGTGGGGGTGTGAGCACCCACGGCAAAAGCCAGAAGGAGAACACCACCAATGCAAGCACAGACCAAACTAGGCGACGTCGACGTTGACGGCGCAATCCAAGAAGCCGCCAATGAGGCAATCGAGGGCCTTGAGCCAGGCGACACCAGGCTCGATTTCTTCAAGAAAGCCGGGCTGACCGGTGGTGCGGTGATCGGCGGCGGTGTAGTGCTCAGCGCCCTGACTCCCGCACTCGCATCGGCTGCCGGCAAGGGCCGCCCACCGGCAAGCTACGGCAAGGGCGACATCGGGATCCTCAACTATGCCCTCACCCTCGAGTACCTGGAGTCGGCGTTCTATAACGAAGCAACCGCCAACCAGGCCAAAACGTCGTTTATCAAGGATGGCCAGACCCAGGTCTTCTTAAAGACGGTCACAAACGATGAGAACATGCACGTCAAAGCACTTCAGAAAGCGCTCGGCAAGCAGGCCGTGAAGTCGCCGAAGTTCAACTTCCAAGGCAACAATGCCGAGGAGGAAAAGTTCCGTACGGCGGCTTTCACATTCGAGAACGAAGGCGTCCATGCCTACTCGGGACAGGCGTTTAATTTCAAGAATCCAGCATATCTCGCGGTAGCACTTTCGATCGTCACGATCGAGGCAAGACACGCCTCGGTGATCGGCCTTATCTCCAAAAACAGCGAAGCGGGCATCGCACCCAACGGCGCCTTCGACACCCCCTACACAGCATCCAAAGTGCTGAAGGACGTGACCAGCCTCAACTATATTCAGAAATAGGTAGCTGTTTGCTGTTTGGCGATCGCTGAACCGCAGGATCCCCAAGGCGCGCCCCGGCTAAACGTTGGGGCGCGCTTCGTTTCAAGACAATCAGAACCCGGTCCTCTCTTAAAGACAACCGGTCCCTTACGCCTGGCGCCTCGCCACAGTGATCCACTTTCCAAGCAAGCGCGTAAGGGGTAACAGACGCACACCCCAGCCAGGAGGAAAACAATGCCTGAGAGCACCGATCACGATAAGCCCGATACGCCCCCAAAGGACAGTGCGATCGCCCGCTTGGTCAAAGATCCCGTTTCGCGGCGCAAGTTCATCGCCCTGACCGGCGGCTCGACCGCCCTTGCCGCTTTCCTCACGGCCTGCGGGAGCGGTAGCTCCACGACCTCGACCGCCACCACTTCGGCTGCAAAGGACGAAACCGCGCAGTTCGGCAAGGGGGACGTCGGCATCCTCAACTACGCCCTCACCCTCGAGTATCTAGAGACCGCCTTTTATCAGGACGTGATCAAGAGCGGCCTATTTATGGGCGCCGAATTGGAAACGATCAAGAAATTTGGCAGCGAGGAGGCCGAACACGTGGCCGCCCTGACGGCCTTCGTTAAGAAACTCGGTGGTAAGCCTGCCGAAAAGCCGAAGACCGAATTTCCGCTAACGAGCGCCAAGTCGGTTCTTGAGCTTGCTGGCACTGTCGAGAATCTCGGCGCCGCCGCCTACCTCGGCCAGGCGCCAAATATCCAGAGCCCAACGGTCCTCGCCGCGGCGCTCTCGATCCACAGCGTCGAGGGCCGGCACGCATCGACCCTCAACACCGTGCTCGGCAAATCGATCACCCCAGACGGGCCCTTCGCCGTGCCGGCGAAGGTGAGCACGGTCCTTAAGTCGGTTGAACCCTTCATCGTCAGCTGATCGCGGCGAGCGAACAAAAGGAGAACGAAATGAATAACGAGGAACTCATCAACCCAGAGCTCGCCGATGTGGTGGTCGTTGAGGACAGCAAAGATTTCTCCCGCAGCGAGGTGATCCTCAAGGGAGCGCTGGCTGCCGGCGCCGTTTACGGCACCGCGATGGTCGGTCCCTTTGTCGCCCAGGCCCTGGCGATGTCGGGCAACTCAGACGTGGAAATCCTCAACTTCGCCCTCACGCTGGAGTACCTTGAGTCGACGTTTTACAAGGAAGCCAAAACCAGAGCGAAGGCAAGCGGCGAACTGAAGGGCCTAATCAAGATGCTCGCCGAAGATGAGCAAAGCCACGTCGAAGCGCTGACTTCGACGATCAAAAAACTGGGCGGTAAGCCGGTCGCGGAGCCGAAGTTCAACTTCCCTTACAACAACACCGCGGGTTTCCTCAAACTGGCAGAAACGTTCGAGGACACCGGGGTCAGCGCTTACAACGGCGCGGCGCCCTCGATCACTGAAAAAGCCGTGCTTGCCGCGGCCGGTTCAATCGTCCAAATCGAGGCCCGCCACGCGGCGGCGGTCCGGCTGCAGAATAGGAAAGAACCGGCGCCGGTCGCCTTTGACCCCTCGCTCAAAGAAGCCCAGGTGCTGACGGCCGTGAAACCGTTCATCGAATAGACGCCCGGGAACCAGCCGAGGAAATTGAATCGTGATCAAAAAAGGGAAGGCAGAGCGACTGGCTGATGAGGAGTTGATGCCGCTGATCGGTGAAAAAGATCCCGAGGCCTTCGAAGTCTTCTATGACCGCCACGGAGGGGCCGCTTACTCGCTCGCCTACAGAATCGTGGGCGAGTCGGCGGCCGCCGAGGACGTGGCGCAGGAGGCTTTTATCTCGATCTGGCGCAGCGGCACTCGCTATGACTATTCCCGAGGAAGTGTGCGGTCCTGGACGCTCAGCATCGTGCGCAACCGGGCGATTGATGCACTGCGCAGCAAGGCCGGGCGAGCCCCGAAGCTCGACTTTGACGACGAGGCGCTCCTCCAGGAGCGCCCCTCAGGGGACCTAACTGATGAGGAGGCAATGCAGCGCGAGACCACGCATGAGCTGCGAGGGGCACTCGAGCAGCTTCCCGGCGAGCAATCCAAAGTGATCGAGCTCGCCTACTTCGGCGGCTTCTCTCACTCTGAGATCGCGGGGATGCTGGGGGTGCCCATGGGCACCGTCAAGGGCCGGATGCGACTCGGCCTGGAAAAGATTCGCGGAGAGCTGGCGGAGGGATTGGTATGAACGACCTCGAGCACGAGCGCTGGCGCGATGACTTGGCCAGCTACCTACTGGACGCCTTAGAGCCAGGCGAGGCGGCAGCATTCGAACGCCATCTCGCAGGCTGTGAGGAGTGCCGCACCGAAATCAGCTGGCTTCGTCCCGCGATCCGGGTGCTGCCAGAAGGAGTGCCGCGCTCAGAGCCACCGCCTGGGTTGCGTGAGCGGGTGATGGCCGAAGCCCGTTCCGATCTCGAAACCTCCGCCAAGGTGGAGAGATCTCCGGGCCGCCCGTTACGCCGTTTCCTTGACATGAGACGCCGCTCGGATTCCGGTGCAGGACGCCTGAGCATGCGTCCAATTGCCGGCCTTACCGCAGTAGCTCTTCTCATCGCGGCGCTCGGCGGCTACGCCATCCAAACTGACTCCGGAAGTGGAGGGAACAGCGCAATCGTCTCCGGGCACTCTCCAGGAATTACGGCGGAGGTCGTGCGAAAGGGAACTTCCGGCACGCTTCACCTGACAGATCTTCGCCAGATCCCCAACGGCAAGATCCTTCAGGCTTGGGTACAGCGCGGAAGCAGGGTCGTCTCCACGCACTCTCTCTTTGCCCCCGATCTAAACGGTCGAGCGACTGCGGCAATCCCCGATATGCAAGGAGTGAACACCGTGATGGTGACCGTTGAGCCCCGGGGGGGTAGCGCCCAGCCGACCTCGGCTCCGATCGTCAGTGTCGCGGTGCCCCAGTAGTGTCTCGGTTTTTTTTGAGGGAAGCGTGGTCGCATGCAAGGCCCCTTGTCGCCGGCTTGCAAAGTCTCGCCGCAAGGCAATTTGCACCGCAGAGTCGGCGGAGCGACCGCCGCGTCAGCAGCGTCGGATAATCCGGCGCTTTCAGTAGCTCCTGAGCCAACTGATGGCATGCGGACCGACGGCCTCCCGCAAGGCCACCGAATGCTGCCCCAGCTCCCGCGCCAGTCCGGCTCCAGCCTGCAAACCTCTATCACTTCGCCGCGGCTGAGCTCGCGATAGCGCAGCAGCTCAAAAGCGACCCGATCGCACAAGCCGCACCGGCTCGATCAGATCCGAGCTGAGCTAGGGCCGGTAGCGCTTATCTGTGTGCATCAGGCCAAGCGTCGGATCTGCGTTGCCGACACATCGCGCAGTCTAGGCATACTCGCCAACTGCTCGTCAGGAAACCTGTCTCGCCTGGCCGGCCCAGTAGGGCTTTCGCAACTCACGCTTGAGGATCTTGCCGGCGCCCGACTTCGGTAGCGGCTCGGCACTGATGTCGAACGAACGCGGAAGCTTGTAGCCGGCGATCAGCGCGCGGCAGTGCTCGGTGATCGCACTCTCCTTGACGCTCGCATCGGGCTTCAGGACGATCGCTGCGTGAACGCGCTCCCCCCAATGCTCGTCTGGCACGCCAAAGACGGCGCACTCAAGTACCGCCGGGTGGCGATAGATCGCGTTCTCGACCTCGGTGCAGTACACGTTCTCACCGCCCGAGATGATCATGTCCTTGAGGCGATCGACGATGAACAGGTAGCCCCCGGCGTCGGCGTAGGCGGCGTCACCTGAGTGATACCAGCCCTCGGCATCCAGCACCACTTCGGTCTCCTGCTCGCGCTTCCAGTAGCCCTTCATGATGTTTGGTCCGCGCACCCAAACCTCGCCGGGCTCGCCGATCTCCGCCGGGCTGCCATCGGCGCAGCGCACCTGCGCCTCCACACCCACTACCGGACGCCCTGCTGAGCGCAGACGCGCCGCGTAGGGCTCTTCCCCGGCGCCGCCGCGTCGGTGGTCCTCCGGGTTCAGAAGGGTTACTACGGGCGCCGCCTCGGTCATCCCATATATCTGGCCCCATTCACAGTCAAGCACCTCCATTGCCCGGCGCAGCAGCTCTCCGGGCATCGGCGAGCCGCCGTAGTAGATGCTGCGCAGGCAGGAAAGGTCATACTCGGAGAGTGCAGGGTGATTCATCAGCATGTTGACCATGCTCGGTACGAGCGTGCCGCGCGTTACCCGCTCTGTGGCAACGGTTCGCAGCCAAAGTTCGGGATCAAACGCCGGGATCATCACGTGACGACCGCCGACCCAGGTCAATGCATGGGTAGATGAACCATCGGCGAGGTGAAACATCGGCGCAGCATGCAGGTAGATGTCCTGATCGGAGTAGGGCAGCGCCATGAGAAAGTGCCTCGCGTTGGCGATCAGGTTTCGGTGGGTGAGCATCGCGCCCTTGGGCAAGCCGGTGGTGCCGCCTGTGTAGAAGATCCCGGCGACGGCTTCGGGGTCTACCGGGGCAGCCGAAGCGCCCTCTCCCGCCGTCATCTCGGAGAATGAGAGGCAGCCAACAGGCGTCACACCCGCTCCGATGTAGATCAGGTACTCAACCGTTTCGCAGCCCTCCTCCAGCTCACGGCCCACCTCCAGGAAGGCATCATCGACCAGCAAAACACGCGCCGAGCAGTCATCGAGGATGAACTTGAGCTCCGCCGGGGCGAGACGCACGTTCAGATCGTTGAGGACGCGCCCGCTGCGCGGGATCGCCAGCCACGCGACCAGGTGTGCGGCGGAGTTCAGTCCGAGGACGCCTACGACGTCGCCCGCAGCGAGCCCGAGCGCTTTGAGTCCCGAATCGAATGCTGCAACTCTCTGACCAAGCTTGCGGTAGGTCCAGCGCTCGTCGCCGTCGACGACCGCCTCGCGGTCAGCAAACAGCTTCAGGGGGCGCTCCAAAGTAGCGCCCAGGGTCTCACTCATCATCACTTTGAGCCTGACACTTTCTTTGACTGTCCTTTCTGGAGCGGAGACTCTCTCACGCCGCCGTCTCCGCGTCAACGGCGTCGGATGATCCGGCGCCTTCAGTAGCTCCCGAGCCAACCGCTCCGCACGCGGGCCGACCGCTTCCCGCAAGGTCTGAGAGTGCTGGCCCAGCTCCCGCGCCAGCCCGGCACCCAGCCCGCAAACTCCCGGACGAGCCTCGATAACTTCGCCGCGGCTGAATTCGCGATTCCTCAGCAGCTCGAAGACGATCCGATCCGCAGCTGGTCACACTGGCTCCATCAGGTCTGAGGCGAGCGATGGCCGGTAGCGCTTGTCAGTGTGCATCAGGCCGAGTGTCGGATCAAAGCCCATCCGCTGGACGGCGATCGTCGCCTCGGAGTGGGCGATTGCGGATATGTAGTTGAGGGCGGCGTGGGCGGGGGTCCCACTTTTTCGGGGTCTTTTGGAATCGAGCGGCGACGTTCGGGTGCGGCCCGATGCCAATGCTCGGGAACCTTTGAGCGCCAGCGAGCGTCGAATCGAATCGGGACGTTGCGCGAAGGTCTGCCAGTATTGGCGGCCGGCGATCGCCTCGGCGATCCGAAGGTCGCTCATGGTCTAGGCTCGCAGAAGCTTTGTGATCTGGGCAAGGATCGCGCCCTGTGGATCTGGAGGACCCTCTCTGAGCCCGGGATGCGATTTGCCGTACTCTTGGAACTCGGCCGATAGGTGGGCCTGCCTTACGAGCTCGCTTTCAGCAGCTCAGCCAGCTGGCACCTGCCGGCGTCTGACTCAGTAGTCAACACCTGCGCCCGCCGCAGCTCACGCGCGTTTGACTGCCATTCCGCGATGGTCATCGCGACGACTTTGGAGTCGCTGTCGATCTGCACGAACGCCGCACCAACGTCGCGAATCCAGCGCATTGCCTCCAGGGTGACGCTTAGCGGCGGACAGGTAGCGGCCCATTATCTCTCACAGTGACCCCTACTTGCGAGTACCGGGCGCCAGATTGCTGAGCTCCTTGTTGAGCGCTCCGCCACGCGTTCGCACTCTCGGCAACCTGCGTGCTCGTATCGACCATTGCGCTCCGACGTCGACGACCTGCCCGGTCACTCTGTCGCCGTCTACGGGATTGACCTGGATGCTAGATCTGGCTCAGCATCTCCGACGCAAGCCCCAAACGCAGAGAAGACCCGCTCCCGCAACCTCCTCTGTTCAGTTACCCCCAAAGCTTTGTCGCCGAATACCCACTGACGCAGCTCGCCGGCTCGCCGAGTACCCCGGCGACCGTGCGCGAGTGCGAGGTTGTCAAAAACGAGCAGCTCCCCCGGTAACAAGTGGATTTCAATCTGAACATCGGCAAGGCACAGCGAATGCGCCTCGAAGAACTCAATCTCTGAGCGCAGGTTGTCGAACTCCAAACCACACAGAAATCCGGGTTCCGACTTGACGCTGAGTATAAGACCGTCTGTGCGTACTTGGTACACGCCGAGGTCGGCGAGCAGCATCGCGACTGGCTTGGAGGTCATCGAGCTGCCGCGATCGGCATGCACGGTGAGCTGTCCGCGGAGCGATTTGCTGCTGCTCGGCCGCCTGGGAGATCAGCGCCTCCGCCAGGGCCGCTGACTCGCGGTGCTGAACGGTCCAGCCGACCGCGTAGCGACTGAAGACGTCGAGAATCACGTAGAGGTAGTGGTATGTCCACTTTGCCGGGCCCTTGAGCTTGCTGATATCCCAGCTCCAGACCTGGTTGGGGCGCTCTGCGAGCAGCTCCGGTTTGGCATAGACGGGTGTGTGAGCTGATCGCGGCGCTCGCACACCTCGCCGCAACGGCCTCCAGCAGCCGGTACATCGTCCGCTCGGAGGCGAGGTAGCGCCCCTCATCGAGCAGCGTCGCCCAGACCTGTGCTGGGAGAGGCATTCGAGGAAGCGCTCCGAGCGCAACACCTCGAGCACCGCCTTGCGCTCGGCATCCTCGAGCGAGACGGCGGCGCCGGCGCGTCGGCGCGCTTGGGCTCGGGCGGCGCCGGCGCCGGTAGATCGTCGCCGCAAGCCGCCCCCAGCGCCCGACAGGCGGGGCGGTCCCGATCAGCGGGTGAGCTCCTCGACCGTCTGCTCGATCATCGCTCGGTGCTCTCCCCTTCCGCGCTCTCCGCCTTGAGCAGATCGCCCAAGAGCGCTGAGACGTTTCCCTGGACCTCGATCACCTTGCGCGCCTTAGACCAGCTCAGCCTCGGCGCGCTCAGCGCGGCGCCTCAGCTCGGCGTTCTCGGCCTCAAGCGGATACGCCGGCCTGGGCCCGCGCTTGCGGGATGAGCGCACTAGAGCGCACCCTCCTCGCGCTGCTTTCGCCAGCTCGACAGGTGGGAGGAGTAAAGGCCCTCGCGGCGCAGCAGCGCGCCGGTCTCACCCGGTTTGGTGCAGGCATCGGCCTCGCGCAGGATCCTCAGTTTGTAGGCAGCGCATGAACCGCCGCCGCCTCGTGTCGCAGCACCAGCTCGGGGTCGGGTACCCCCTCCGGCGCGGCGCGCCCGGCTACCCTGACGCTCGCTCGCCTACGCGGGAAGCAGCGGCGATCCTGCAGCCGCCTCGATCAGACGGGCAAGACTGCCCTCGACGTAGCCGCGAGCGTCATCCCAAGCGCCATGGGTCTTGCCATAGACGGTCACTCGTGCCAACAGCTCCTCCCTCGACGGCCACGAACGCTGTTTTAAGAGCGCTGCCAGCGGTACAAGCCGTGTTGCTGCCGTAGTCGTACCGAAGTCTCTTGGAACATAGAGGGCGGTGTAGCGGCAGACATCCTGCACAACCTTAGGATCGAGCGGAAGTCCGAAATCGAAGTGCAGGGTCTGGAAATCTCGCGTCTGTCGCACAGGGAGTGGCGGGAGAACGAAGTCGCCAATGACGTCAGGGGTAGCCTTGCCATCCGCAGCGCAATGGGCGTTGATTAGCTTCCATCCGAGCTGAAATGCCTCCAGGTCATCAAGTTTCGTGCGAACCCAAGCGAAGCCCTGCTGCTTTAAGGCGGCGGCATACTCATCCATGCCAGCATTGTTCATGACTTGCCGCGCTCATGCTCCCAATGCTTCGTCCTGGTCCACGACCTCGAGCTCGCATTGCCTTTCAACCGCGACACACTTGGCCTCGAACTCCGCAACGACGTGGCCGCAACGACTTCCGCTGGATCACCGTCGGCGCCAGCCCTCAGTCCGGCATGGCGATCGTCCTCACGAACTATATGAACGGTAGGCCCGCTGACGGCGATATCCTCGCCGCGCTCGTCGCAAAGGTTGCCCTAAACGGCGTCCACCTTTCACACCGATGACCTCGACGCTCCCTTTGAGAGGCTGCGCACCTCAGGCGCCGAGATTGTGCAGGAGCCGACCGAGCAGCCATCGGGCACGCGGGATTGTGCCGTGCGTGACCCACCTGGCAATCTAGTTCGCATCGACCAGCTGCCCGCCGCGTAGAGCTGGTCTGACCCTGGGCAGCGTAGGGCTGGGAACAGCCCCGATCCCGCGCGCGGCGGGCGCAGCTTGGCTCGAGTAGACCCGGTCGAGCCCAGACAAGGCGATGCTCGCCTCCGCTTCTTACCGATCTAACGTGCCACAGCCTGCGATCCATCCATAGGTAGGGTGACGGCAGGTCTTTTGGGCACTCGAACCTCTGCGGCCCGTCCGATTCATTGGGGACTGGAGTGCCAATGTCGGCTCTGACGCGATCCAACGGGATGTGGCCCTCGACAGAGTTTGATGTGTCTAGCGGAATTGCCCGATCGCGGCGGTCTTGGGGTAGGCTAACTGCGGATGAGTCGGGACTGCGCGAGAGTCCTCTCCTTGCTTGGCGACGGTCGCATAGGGACCGGAACGTTGAACCTGACCCGTTCTCCACGCGATCAGGAGCGTCGACATGATTGAGGCGAAAGTATCTGGCTGGTATCCGGATCCCCGAGATCCGGCCAATTTGGATGGATATTGGGATGGCGGGGCCTGGAGCGGGCAGGTGCGCAAGGCATTCGAACCGGGATACGTCGAGCAGCTTCGTACTCTTCCGCTTTGGATGAAGCTCGTGGTTCCAGCCTTTGTCGCGGCTGTCGTCCTTGGTTCACATGCCGGCGTATCTAATGGGTCCGTTAAAACCGTGAGCCAAGCCGCCGCCGCATTCGAAAAATACGAGTTGAGGAAGGGAGTCAGTGGGCCACTGCGCCTTGTCAAATGCACGCCAAGCCAAGAAGCGTTTGAGTGCAGAGGGGCGGAATACAAAGAGAAAGGCCACTCGACCTCAAGGAATCTGACAGCCATTATTGAACCCGACGGCTCCGTCGCCGAATGATCGGGGGAAGTTCTCCAGCGAGCCAAGGTGAATTCTGAGTGTCGGACGTAAGTCATCGCCGACGGACCGCTCCCAGTCACGCACCGACAAGTTTGAGCCCGCTCATGGTTCTCAGGCTATCCTGTCGGTGAGCACAGTTAATCGCGTGCCATTACTTGTTGATCGGAAGTGGTGGCCTGACTATCTCTCTGGGTAGATTTGCCGAACAGATGCAGCAAAGTTTGAACTCGTTCTCAAGCCACTAAGGGATTGGATCGCATGAACAGACTGTTGTTTTGGGCCGCGCTTGTCTTTACTTCCATTGGACTGGCTGCGTGCGGATCGAGCGACAGTAGATTGACGCGGGCCAACACGGCGAAGGTGCCGCAAACCAAAAGCGAACTGGGAGTCACGCCGAAGCCTCAGACTACGGTATCACCCAAAAGTTCTCCCGGAATTTCATTATTGGGGGGTCTATCCACCTACACGCCGTCATCAGTTATCAGCAGGACGTCTGGTCACGAACATCTCATCTCCCCCGATGAGCTGCGAAAGGTGACAACCTTTTATGCCAATGCGTTGATTCGGGGAGGTTGGACCATCACCTCAACACACACATCGGGATATAACGGCGTCTTCACCGCCAAGCGAGGACACGACGAAGCAACGATTACGATCGATACGGCGAGACCAAAGGGGACCTCAATTTCCATCGACACTCATCCGCGCTGACCACCAGCGATTTCGCGAGCGAGTCGAGCACAACCATAGATGTCTGAGCGCTCCGCCCTCGGCCAACGGATCGCCAAGCACTCGATCCGGCCCTTTGCCGAAAGGGCGTCACTGTTGTTGTTCGGTCGGGCGAACCAGCACCTCGTTGATCGCCACGTGGCGAGGCCTGTCGAGGATGAAGCCGATCGCCTCGGCGATGTCTGCGGCCTCAAGCCGAGTGACGCCTGCAAACCGCCCCTCGATCTGCTCACGAATCTCGGCTCGGTTGTGCTGGGGGAGCTCGGTGTCGACCGCGCCCGGCTCGACAAGCGAGACACGAACGTGGCGTTGGGTAATCTCCTGGCGCAGTGACTCACTGAAGGCCCCGACCGCGTGCTTGGTGGCGTTGTAAACACCGCTGCCTAAACGTGCTTGGCGGCCAGCCACCGAGGAGATGTTGACCATGTCGGCGACGCCGCGCGGCTCGATATTGGCTGCCTCGAGCAGATGCGGGATGGCAGCCTTGGCGGTGTAGAGGAGCCCCAAAAGATTCACCCCGACCATCTGGTCCCATTCCTCGACCGGCGCATTGAGGACCGGGCCGAGCAGCATCACCCCCGCATTGTTGATCAAGATGTCGAGCCGCCCGAAATTCTCAGCGGTGCGTTTCACTGCGGCCTCGGCCTGTTTGCGGTCGCTGACGTCGGCCTCGATCGCGAGGGACCTACCACCACCAGCTGCGATCTCGCTGGCGAGTGTTTCGAGCCGATCAATCCGTCGCGCGACCATAGCTACAGCCGCGCCACGCTCGGCAAGCATTCGCGCGGTCGCCTCACCGATGCCGCTGGAAGCGCCTGTCACAAGCGCCGCGGTCTTATCGAGACTCAAAGGTAGTGCCACCGATGCTCACGATAGCTGAGCAGTTGAGGGGGTCGCACGTGTTCCTGTAATGAGGGCCCGGACTTTGTGGTAGCGCCGGCTCCGGCGTCCGTCTTTCTCCTCGGCGTTTACGCTCCGACAGGTCTGTGCCTGTGAACCTCGAGTCTCGATGCGGCACGCCAGGAGGGGGCCGGTGGAGGCCGATTAATCGGCTCCAGATGAGCCGGTACCGGAACTTGTCACCGGAGCATGAATCGCAACGGGTTGCTTGCCTTAAAAAAGAGCTTCGCTACCGACGCCGCGCCGTTGCCGTCAGCGCTGGATTGGTCCAGCCGCTATCGGCGGGGTTGACTGTGGTTCCCGGTGGAACTATCTGGTCGATCCTGTCCAAAAGCGCTGAGTCCAGTTGAAGGACTGCCGCTCCGAGCTGGGATTCAAGCTGCTCCATCGTCCGCGGGCCGATGATCGCTGCTGTAACCGCCGGGTGGCTAATGACAAATCCGAGCGCTAGGTGGATCAGTGATATGCCTGCCTCCTCGGCGAGGCGGGCGAGAGCGTCAGCGGCCTCGAGCTTGGCCTGATTTGCCGCGATTGAAAGGTCGTAGCGCTGCGGCATTCTCGCCGCTCGGTGAGAGGTCAGGTCCTCGGCCCCCGTTCTCCACCGACCTGATAGCCAGCCACCGGCAAGCGGACTCCATGCGATAACTCCCATTTCAAAGTCCCGACAGGACGGCAGCACATCAGCCTCTATCCCTCGGGCGAGGATCGAATATGGCGGCTGCTCGCAGACAAAACGCTGAAGGTGTCGATCGCGTGCGATCCACTGGGCGTTGACGATCTCTTTTGCCGGATAGGTCGAGGAGCCTATGTAGCGTACCTTGCCCTGGGCGACCAGATCGGATAACGCTCCGAGCGTCTCCTCGTGATCGGTCCACGAATCCCATCGATGGACCTGATAAAGGTCGATCCAGTCAGTCTGAAGGCGATTGAGTGAGGCCTCAACCTCACGCATGATCCAGCGCCGGGAATTGCCAGCCTGGTTCGGATCATCGCCCATCGCGCCATGAAACTTCGTCGCAAGGACGACGTTCTCTCTTCTGCCGCCCTGAAGCGCCTTACCGACGATTTCCTCAGACTCTCCACGCGAATAAACGTCGGCGGTGTCGATGAAATTGATCCCAGCGTCTAGTGCTCGATGCACGATCCGAACTCCAGCATCAAGGTTCGGCTCCCCCCAGGGGCCGAACATCATAGCGCCTAGGCAGAGAGGACTGACCTGGACGCCGGTCCCTCCAAGTCTCCGGTGCTCCATATTTCCCACTTTAACGCGCCTTGCCAGGAGCCAATCTCCTCGGCCCTGGGTCAGCGCCGCAGGCGTTGCTCGACGCTTTCAGTCGATGCCGATTGACCGACAGCGTTTGTCTGCAAGCTGAGACTCAGGATTCCCAGCTGCTCCTTGACGATGCAGCGGCGAGCGGTGAGAATGTTAAACAGTGCCAACGTTTCGAATTGATGTCGATAGGAAGCTGACCCGAAAGCAGCGTCGGCTGCTTCAGCTGGCGGCGTTTCGCTGGCGACTTCAGATCGATCAGCGGAATGCCGAATCTGGACCGTGGAGGCAGGATTGGGGCGTGCAATACGAATGTGCGGCGGATACCGAGAGCGATGCGCGGGCGCGAGTTGCAGCGACACTGGGAGAAGACCTCGGCGATCAGCTGATCGTGACGCGAAGGCCATCGATTCCGTAGGGGCCTGCGGGCCTCAACTGAAGCAGTTTGCTAGACCGCAATCTCTGCCCGCAACGCTCAGTTGGTGTGCGCAGCCCAAGGCCTCAGGCAGGCTGGGGCGCTGCGCTCGGTTGGCTGGTTACCGCTGTCAGCTTTCTGAGACGCTGTTGTCGTGGCTTTGACCCGGTCCGCGCGCAAGCAGCACGCAATTCAGCTTTTTGAGCAACTGCCAGCGCGCTATGACGAGCTGGGCGCTGCGCTTAGTTTCTTTCAGGATCCACGCTGGCGGGCGGCCATGGTCGGTGCGGTGGCGGCCAAACCCGAGGAGCAGGTATTAGATGTCGCCACAGGAACTGGTCTCGTTGCCCGCTCCCTGGTCGAGCGCTACGGGTGTCGGGTTGTCGGTCTGGACCAAAGTAAACCGATGCTGGACCGGGCCCGAGCCAAGATCTCGGCTGATCTGAGGCTTGCCGAGCGGGTCAGGCTGGTCGAAGGAGAAGCCGAGGTGTTGCCATTCGCCGATGGAGAGTTCGACCATCTCAGCTTCACCTATCTCTTGCGCTATGTCGACGACCCGGCTTTGACATTGCGAGAGCTGGCCCGGGTGGTGAGGCCCGGAGGGCGCCTTGCATGCTTGGAGTTTTGCCTTCCGCAGGGTTTCTGGTTTTGGCCTTGGCGCCTCTATACCCGGGTTGGCCTTCCGGCTCTCGGGCGCCTTGTCTCTCGCCAATGGTTTGATGTCGGACGATTCCTCGGTCCCAGCATCGAGAACTTTTACCGCGCCTATCCCCTTGGGCGGCAGTTGCAGATGTGGGAAGAGGCGGGAATTTCAAACATCACGATACGACGCATGAGCCTCGGTGGCGGGATCGTGATTTGGGGCACGGTTGGTCGTTGAGGTCGGGAATCGCCTCGCCTTTCTCGCACCGCGCCCGGCGGATGGCGGGACCCGGTCACCATGCTTAGACCCTCGAGCGCCTGAGGTCAATGGGGACCGGGGCGGCGGGGGCCACAGGTCTTCGCGCGCAGAGCCGGGCGCTTGCCGAACGCTTTTCTCTGGCGGTTGGGATCGGCGCCTCCTTGCGGAAATGATTTCCCCGGATTGCTCCCCGCACCTCGTCTTAGATCGCGTTGGCTGCTTCGGGCGCTTCGAGGATTAGACTCGCAACCCGTGACCGGAGAATCGTCGGGCCCAGCTACGGGGCGGGCAAAAGAGCAGTTCAGCGACAAAACGATTCTCCTCACCGGGGGCTCGGGCTTTCTCGGCAAGGTGGTGCTCGCGACGCTGCTTTCGCGTTTGGCGACCTTTCGACGGCTGATCGTGATGCTGCGCGCCCCTGATGACGCTGCGGCGCGGCGCAGACTCGAGGAGGAGGTACTAGCAAGCGAGGCCTTTGCAGAGGTTGGCCATGACTTAATCCGTAGCCTGATTGGCGCGGCCCGGCTTTGTGCCGTGGCGGGCGATCTCGGAGTGGATGAGATCAGGGCGCGGAAGGGCTGGGAGGAGATCGACACCGTCATCCACTGTGCCGCCAGCGTTTCTTTTGAGGAGCCGTTGGACGACGCCCTGGCCCTCAACGCGCTGGGTCCTAGCCGACTCCTCAAGAGTCTCCACGATGCTGGAGCCACTCCCCATTTCGTCCACGTATCTACCGCCTACGTAGCTGATGCTCAGGTCAGCTTGGTCGCTGAGGATGGTCCCCCGCACCCCGGGGTTGGAGAGCTTGAACCGATTGCCTTGATGGGGGTAGCCCGGGGTTGGCGGCAGGCTGCTGAGGAGGAGTCCAATCTGCCCGCTCAGCTTCGCGAATTTAGAAACCTGGCGAAGCGAGAAGCCTCAAGTAGGTTAGGTATGGACGCCGAGGACCGGGCTGAGGAGCTCAAGGCACGTTGGGTCAAACAGCAGCTCGCACGCAGAGGTCGCCGATACGCGATGGCGGCCGGCTGGCCTGATACCTACGCCCTCTCTAAGGCAGTGGGCGAGCGACTTGTGATCGAGAGTTCTGAGCATACGACCGTCATTCGTCCCTCAATCATCGAGTCGGCAGTTCGCCAGCCAAGGCCTGGTTGGCTGGAGGGGATCAAGGTTGCCGATCCGTTGATCCTGGCGTATGCGGCGCGTGGGCTGACCCATCTTCCCGGTCGAGCGAGCAACCGCATCGATATCGTGCCCGTCGACTACGTCGCAAATGCATGTGTAGCGGCGGCGGCACACCCGCCTGGCAGGGGGCTTCGAAGCCTTGCGGTCACTAGCGGTGCGCGCAACGCTCTAACCCTCGGTGAGCTGGCCGGCCATATTAAGGCCTACTTCAGCCGCGAGCCGCTGCGGCGGAAAGACGGATCGCCAATCGTGATCGGAGATTTGGCTTTTGTCGATCGCAATGTGGCGTTGCGCAAGACCATGCGTCGGGAGTGGCTTGCAGCGAGGGTGGCGAAGATCGCGATCTTGCCGCTTCCCGCGTCTACCAAGCGGACGTTGGGACGCAACGCCGCGCTTGCGGCGCAGGTTACGCGGATGGTGAAGATCTACGGGCCCTATACAGAGCTCGACTGCGTCTTTGACGATCGCAATACTCATGCATTTGCGCGCTCCCTTGACAGCGATGACCGCGCCGATTTCCCATTCGACACTGGAGAGATCATCTGGAAGGACTACCTTGAGGTCATCCATCTTCCTCAGGTTCATCGCCTCGGGCAAAACCGCCCAAAATCGGCTTAATGGAGCCGCGAACGGCTCGACCAGCGGTGTCCTGCGTCTGTGGGGATCGGAGTGGGGGAGGTTCAACAAGTACCGACAGGGAGCCGCAGGGGAATTTGCAGCGACTCAGAGGAGAAGGCCTTCACGCAGCCAAGGCCTGCACCTTCATGGAGCGGAGGTGTGTGATCGACTGGAGAGAGAGCGAAGGGGTTTGACCGGAGTTGCTTGATCGGCTTAGAACGCGCTTCAGAGCCTTCAACTAAGAAAAGGTTTGGGGGGCGCCTTGCCACTTTGGGCCTTCATCAGGGAGCGGTCCCAGTGAAACCGGTGGTCTATCTGTCAGGCTGAGGGCATGGACGTCGCAATGCAGAGTGAGGCCGCTCAAATAGGGCAGCCCGTGCCCGAGGATCAGGTGATCGTCCTCTTTGGGGCGAGCGGCGACCTAGCGCAACGAAAGCTTCTGCCCGGGATCTTTCACCTCGCCGAGGTCGGATTGATGCCCGAGAATTTCGTTTTAATCGGAACCTCGCGCAATGACCTCGGCCAAGAGGCGTTTGTAGATTTGGCGCGTACCGCGGTTGAGGAGTCCGGTCGGCGGCCAGCGATTGATCGCTCTTGGCAGAATTTCGCGTCCTCGCTGAGATTTGCTGGCATTGGGGATGGCTTCGCGGCTCTAGGCGATGCGGTGGCACATGCTCGCGAGGAGCTCGGCGGCGACCCTCGATTGCTGCATTACTTGTCGTTACCTCCGGCGGGAGCCGCTGGGGTGATCGAGAGTCTCGGAGAGTTTGGTCTCGGTGAGAGGGCGAGGGTGATCATGGAGAAGCCCTTTGGCACCGACCTCGCATCGGCGCGCGAATTGGATGCGCTAGTTCACTCGGTGTTTGATGAGAGCCAAGTCTTTCGGATCGATCACTACCTCGGCCGCGAGGCAGTGCAGAACCTGCTTGCGATGCGGTTTGCCAACGGGATGTTCGAGCCCGTTTGGAATCGCAACCACATCGACCACGTCCAAATTGACGTTCCCGAGACCCTCTCGATCGGCATGCGCGCGAGTTTTTACGAGGAAACCGGCGCTTTCCGTGACATGATCGTCACCCACTTGTTCCAAGTGCTTAGCTTCGTCGCGATGGAGCCGCCAACTTCGCTTAGCGCGAAGTCGCTGATGGCGGAGCGCCAAAAGGTGTTCGATTCGATGTTGCCATTGGTGCCCGGCGACCTGATCCGGGGCCAATACGTTGGCTACCTCGATGAGGACGGGGTTGCGCCCTCATCTGAGACGGAGACGTTGATTGCACTGCGCACCTTCGTCGACAACTGGCGCTGGGCCGGAGTTCCGTTCTATCTGCGCTCCGGTAAGCAGATGGCGGAGACTCGCCATCTGCTTACGATCTCTTTCAAGGAGCCTCCGCGTCGGATGTTCCCACTTGATTGCGGTCAGGTCGCTGAGTCCTTCGGTCGCGACTATCTGACCTTTGAGCTCGGCGATCCGGCTAGCATTTCGGCAAGCTTTCTAGCGAAGGTCCCAGGACCGGAGATGCGACTTGGCCAGGCCCAAATGCGCTTTAGCTATGCCGACACGTTTGGCGGCGGTGATGAGGCGCTGGATGCCTATGAGCGCCTAATCCACGATGTGATGCTCGGCGATCGCACTCTCTTCACGACCTCGGAAGGTATCGAGCGTCTCTGGGAGATCTCTGAGCCCGTTTTGGAGGCCCCACCGCCTGTCGAGTTGTATGAGCCTGGGTCCTGGGGCCCGGCCTCGATTGACGGCCTGATTGAGCCACGTCGATGGCACCTGCCTAGCCGGAGCCCATAGGCTTGGAAGCAACGGAAAAGGGCCCCATACGGGGCCCTTTAGCTTCCGAAGGACGTACCACCAGAGAGAATAAGTTCGCTGGCTCGTCGGTCCTCAAGTCTTGTGACGATCTCGCCTTGCGGGCGACTGTAGATAAATAAACACGCGAAGAGCTGAGAAGTTGCACATGCTGCACCGACTCGTGCAGCATATGCAGCCGTGGGCCTTTCGGATCGATTCGGTTTCTACCGCCCGCTGGTAGATTCAGGCGGCGCGGGCGTTTAGCTCAGTTGGGAGAGCGCCAGCTCGACAAGCGTGCCACCGCTCTGCGGTGCTTTCTCAGTCCTAGAGCCAGATTAAGCCCTAGAACGTGTCCCTTTAACGGCCTTGGATGCCAACGGACCAGGCACGACAAGGATGGGTTTGGGCACTGTATTGAGTTTGGTGCCCAATCGCGGGGGTGGAATTCGGGTCCGCTTTCGACTTCTGAGCAGAGGCTGCTTTAGCGCGCCCCCGACCTACGCTTTGTGAAACCCCTACGGCGACACCAAAGCGAGGCGCAGACGATGCCAGGACCAGGAGGACAACTAGGACCGCAAGTACGTGCTCTCGCCATGCGGGTGCTGCCGGCAATGCATCAGCAGATGGCTCAAGGCCACCAGCCCGACACCGCCCGCGCAATCGAACAGGACCCGCTTGCGCAGCACATCGCCAGCGCGCAGGGTCGCGAGCACTTCAACCAGTCACCTGGAGTCCGTGAAATTGAGCACGCTCATCCTCTCGGTGGTGCCCCGAACCTGCAAGCAACTCGCGCAGGGTTGGAACGCGCGGGCGTCGGTGAGGCACAAGATCATGCGATCGGGATCGGAAGAGCCTCCACGCCCGGCCTCGGTGGGGGAAGGCCTGCAACAGACGATCCGCTCCAAGCTGCTCGCGCTTTGGCCGCATCGCCTTCCAATATCCATCAGATGCCCACCGTTAGGTCGGCCCAAGCTCAGGAACAGGCACGCCCACAGAGCGCCGGGGATCTTCAAGCGCAGGTTCAGGCCGCCATAGGCGCTCAAAACCGATCACCTGGCACCCAGGCTCGCGAAGCTGCCGTAGGACGAGCGCAGCTCGAAAAAGCCGCAATCGAAAGAGCACCGGCACCCCAGCTCGGCGCTCAGCTCTCCTCTCGCGTGGACTCAGGCGCAATAACCCGAGGACAGGCCCAGGACACCGCTGCGGAGCGCGACACCTTCAAACGGGCTTACGGGAGTAACTGGCGATCAGTTGTCTACGGCGAGGATCTGAAAGCACTCCGATCAGGCGCCGCGAGCAGCCCGAAATACAAAGCCGCGAATAAAGCCTTGATGCAGCGGCGTGCACTGATGCTCGAACACGCCAAAGCGATCAACAGTGGGAAGTCAAGCGGAGGTACGACGGCACCGTGATGAACTCGGGAGCATCTAGCGGCTTGAGCAACGCCCACCTGAAGGCGATTCTGGCCAATCACACAGTTGCTGGCCGTGGGGGAGGGACCGCAGCTCCGAATGGGGCCAAACACCAGGCACGCCGCGTAACGCCGGGGTTCTAGCGCATGGCTCTCTTGGGTTGGGCAACAAGCTTGGGATACATTCTTTTCCCTGACACGCTGCTTCAGTTGCTGGTTGGACGCGATCAGACCCGAGACTTCCGAGCAACCTTCTTGCGGGCTTTTATCGGCCTTGCGCCATTTCCCCCTTCAGAGCCCGCATCTAGCAGAGAGGGTCGTTTCACTCCGGACCGTTGTTTAATCGCAGCCGAGAAATGGCGATTGCGGAAGGCGATCTGAGCCATCCCGGCAGCGTTCAATTCAAGGCCACCAGCGGTTCCGTCACGGCCAAAGAACGGAAGCTCTGGGTTTCCACGCTCGGCTACTAGCAGACCGAGCACCGTTGATGTGTTTGAGCGGGTTCTCCGTGGAAGGAGCTGTGGGTTCGACGGATCGGATAAGGTCGCTTACAGGATGCAAGGACGAGAATCGAAGGGGATCAGCATTGGGTTCGCCGGACTCGCTTTCATCGGCCTTCTCGTCGTCTACGCAGCGATCGCGTCTGGCATCCGCGCCTTAGAGCCAGTACTGGCGGAAGTCTGGGATTTCCTCCTGCCCGGTCTGGCTATCGCCACCATCGTCGCTATTGGCCTCTCGTTGGCAGCACTTCTCCTGGGCCTAATCGTTGCGCCGACCGTGTGGATGATCGGGGCTTTCCAAGAATGGCGCCAAGATAGAGGAGCCAAGTTGGGTCTTAAGAGCGCTTGGTATCTGATTTGCACCGTTGGAGCGTGGCTGATCGGAATCCAAGGTTTCATTATCTTGGTTCAAGTCGGATTCTCTATTCACTAGACGAGTTCGCGGTGCCTGCCGAGGAACTTCGCGGAAATATCCGGGGGGATAATTCGAGGCCGTCCTTCAGATTGGTTCAGCCTTAGTCAGTCGCCAACTGACGCTCTGAGGACGTTCCTAACGCTCTCACGCAGCCCCCAGAAGGGAATCCCACCGACGGTTTGTGGCTAGCTCGTGGCTAGCTCTCGCTCATACTCAACCGAGCGAAGCACGGAGCGAACCGAGCTATCGGCCACCAGCGGCTGACCACCACGAACGGTTGGGATCGAATCGGAGTTGAGCCGATCAGCTATCGCGCTGCAACGTCGATCCGTTACTCACGCTCCTCGACGAATCCGATCGACCACCGCATCGGGAGTCTCACGAACACGGCCCAGGCGGACGCCTTCGGCACGCTTCACGGCTAGAGCGTCTTTGGTCCGCTGACCAATCAGCCGGCGCTCGAACTGAGCGAAGCTGGCAAGCACGTTGGCGGTCACTTCCCCCGTAGGGGTTGTCGTATCCACGCCAAGGTCAAGACAGACAACCGCCCATCCCTGTTTCTGTGAGTCAGCCATGATGCCGGCGAAGTCGAGCATCGAGCGCGACAGTCGATCGAGCTTGGCGGTGACCAACGCCTCAGCCTCACCAGCCTTGAGCCGATCGAGCACCGATTGAATGCCGGGGCGCTTAAGACTCTTAGCCGAGTAGCCGGCGTCCTCGACCATCTCCACGAGCTGCCAACCGCGACGCTCGCACTCAGCAACGATCGATTGACGCTGAACCTCCAGCCCTGCGCCTGAATCGGCTTGCTCAGACGTTGAGACTCTGACGTAACCTAGTACTTGCATGCGGAGCCAACCTCCGTGTGCCATGCCCCCGGACGTTAGACCCGTCGCGGGGGCGCTTTGTGTTGGTCGAACGTACATCAGGCGCGCTCACTGTTCAAGCTAATTCGCGCCAGATCGTAGGAAAACCGCAACGTAGAGCGGATTCCTAGTACGAGCTAATTCAATCATCGGAGAGCATCGCGTAGGCGGTATTTCGAGAGATACCACCCAAGCTGCAGCTTCACTAATCGACACGCCCTCGGCGGCTTGAGCCTTGAGCAGCCAAGCACGCAGATCCGCTGTGGCGCGAGCGTTCAATCGCTCGGCATCGGCCGGTCCTTTCCTGCTTTGACTAGACCTGCGCGTATCTCCTCAGCACTGCTCATCGTTCTCCTTTGTTGGGGGGCTGAGCCCTGCGGCTCGACCAGGCGCAACCCGAAGGCTGCGCCAAGTCGAAGCGCTCAGGCAGTGACGAGCTCACGTTCCTCAACCTGAACGCCAAGCCTGCGGCATTCTCGAGTCCGCCCTAGCAACCTCATCGATCATTGCCAGATCCTCGCGCAGTACTCGCCAGATCATCGCGCTCCCCCCAACTCGGCGATATAGGGGAGAGACTCACTGGCGCGTGTCAAATCCGAGGACTGCAAGAGCAACAGTTGCAGCGGCCTCAACGATTACCTCGGCTCGCTCACGCCCGAACTGCTCATATCCAACACCCTGCGCGTGCGCACAGCTCGTGAGTCAGCGTGCGGACCTTCTCATCAGTTGACTCATTGGAGTCGATCACCACTTCTCTGGAGCCCTCCTGATACCAGCCACCAGCGCTGACCCCAGATAGATCCTTCTCACTGACGCTCACGCCCATTTCAGTGGCTAGAGCGACGTAGAGACGAGAGGATCGCTCCGTGGTCGCTACCGGCAATAGAGCCAGCCGGGAGGTCAGCCAACGGCTCACCATCGGTCTGTGCGACATCAAAGACGCTGACCGACTTAAACCAAAGGCAGACCGACTCCTCGCCCGTCTGCTCATCCTGCTTTTTGATCTTGATCGGTGCCAGAATGCGGATTCCCTCGCACCCTTCACCACCGATCGATCCAGCTTCTTCCATGCATTGAAGCCTGCAACGTGCGTAGCGTGATCGGCTACCGCCTCGCCGGCAACAGTTGGAGGTTGCATGGCGATCAGTAGCTGATTGCCAATCGAGTAATCATGGAATGACCGCCGAGTCTCGATCCAGCGCTGAAACCCTTCACTGGTCATAACCTCGCGGGTAGCAGCTTCAAGCTGTCGAACCTGCTCTTTGCGCCGCTCGGACGTATCCTGCTTACTGGTCATAGGACTCAATCTCCTTTGATCCATGCCCCCGGAGCTCTAACTCGCGGGGGCGCTTTGCTTGTGTTACCCAGGGTTACAGATCAGACAGGGAAAGTCAAGAGGTAATCGGGTTATCCAGGGCGCCCGGACCGTCTGGAGAGGCGCAACAGAAGCCCCCCAAACCAGACGATCGCAAATCCGAGTGCAACTGAACGTGTAGCGATGCCGACGAGCACTGCAACGATCCACAGAGCAGCGACGACGTGCCCTCCACTGCCTAACGTCCGCTTAGCTCGTCGTGGCTTCTGCGAGGGAGTGAGCGTCGGTTGGCTGGCACGCTCTTCGGCCTCGCGTTCGGCCTCGCGGATCTTGCGTTCAAGCGCGCCAGGCTCTTCATTTGCCACGGTGCCAGCGTAGCCCGTCGTAAATTCGCGGCGTCGTTGGTTGCGAAGTGCATCACAGGCACAAAAACCTGAAGGCATTCACAAGCGAGCACCGATCCCAAGCCGTTAGAAACGCCCTCAGAGTGCCGATTTTCCCTTGATAGTCATATCCTCGGTCAATCGCGGCAGAGATCCAATATCAGACGATGGATGAGCGCGGAGATGAAATCCTAGACGAGCTGGAGAGCCGTTTAGGAATCAAGTCCCAGCGCCTTCTGCCAGGGCAGCGTGCCTACTACCTGACCAATGAGAGCCCAGGTGATCTAGTCATGATCCTCGATGAGATCGATCTGGATTGGCGCGAGCACCTTGGGCGACTGACAGCCTGACCGTGTGGCACGCAAAGCGTGCAAGTCGTCGCCAACAGCAAGTAAAATAGCTAGCAATGTCGGAGCTAGAGATCAGCGAGAACGCCATCACCGAGCGTGGGAAGAAAATCACCCACTCTCAGGATGAAGTCGATCACGCTCTAACTCTCCTGGCGGAATGCGGCGGCAGCTACACAGCGGCACACGAGCAGCTCAAAGAAGAGGGCTTCAAGAGCATCAGCCGCGACAAGCTGCGTAAGTGGTGCACGAACTGCTTCCCTCATCGCTACCTTCAGCTACGGCGCGATGCCACCCCTCAGATCAGCGAGAAGATCGCCGGCAACCTCTTGGAACGCGCTCAACAGGCAGATACAGCCTTACAGCGCTACATCGAGGTCTCAGAAGCAAACGTAGAGCGAGTTCCGCCTGAACATATGGCAAAGAACGCGCTTGCTCTGGCCAACGCGCCAGGCCCAGCATCGATCGAGAAGGCCCAACTTCTGGAGACATGAACCCACCGAGATAGTCGAGACACCGAATCGGTAGAGGAACTAACCGAGGTCCTAGTCCGCGCAGGGGTGGCAGAAGTAGTAGACACTGAGGTGATCGGCGAGGAAGTAATCGGCTAGGGACTGAAGCAGCCAAACCCGCAGGGAGCGGGGGAGTGGGCACAGCGGTTTTTCGGATAGCCGTCCAAACGGCTTTGTAGAGAGGGGAATCGATCGGATCGCGTAGCCGTGCAATTAGCTGATCTTTTGAGCGTAGATCGGAGATTGGGGGGATTACTGCGTGTCCGACGCACTTCACGCGCGCGCACGCATTCGAGCGATTGCAGCCGCTGTCAGTTCAATCCACGCCTGAAAAGCGCTAATCGGTGGTTTTGTGCTTGCCACGCACGGATCACGCGTCATATGCATTCCAGTGCGCATCTGCGCAACGATCACGCAACGATCACGAAACAGATCGGCTCAAATCAGCTCAGAACAGACGAATCCGTAAATGACCGGAAAGCAAGTTGCCGTGAGGTCGAGCAACTGGCTCACGAATCGGCTCAAAACCGGCACAAACCCGACACGAAATGTCTGAGAATCCAACACGGCGTTGGTTGCATGGCGTCTCGAGTACCGCTGCCTGAACGGATCACGCACTGGCTGCGCAAGCAGCTTGCGTCTACGCCAGGTCGTCGCGTAGGCGCAAAACCGATGCGTAGACGCAATACGACATGTAGCAACGTTCAAGCGCTCAAAGCGCTTGACAGCGCGTCAAACGGCATTGCAAACGGATTGCTACGGCAATCCGTGACATTGCGACCATCTATCAATCGCAATGCTGATTTGACATCGCCGAAATCACGCAGTGCGCAGAAACTCGCGGTGAGGTTGCGTGACGCAGGGGACCAAGAAAAATCACGACGAATTGCGATTAATCAAATAATTTTTCCAGCAACCATGCCCCGCTCACGTACACGCACATGGCCGGAGTCCCACGCCTGAGTGTGACTAGATCCATTAGATCGGCTCTTCCCCAGTCAAATTGCCCACGGAGTCCCTGATTTCTGTAGCCACAAGATCTCAGCGTCATATGGACTTTTTTGTGCCACAGCTAAGCGAGCCGGAGTCCCTAGATCGCCAGAACTCCCTGTCAGTCTTGCCGCTAACCACGTAGATGCGCGGGGCGCGCCATTAGATCAGGGCCTCAGTAATGCCCCTGGCTCGATGCAGGAGAACCTCGGTGTCAGAGCCCGTAGTGCTCTGCGACCATATTGAGTAGCGCAGGCGAGGGAGGTTTTCGCCCTTGCTCTGCACCCCCAAGGTTCGAGCGCAAATCACTGAATGCATGGGTATTCCTCATCGTCTCCGGCTTTTTCAGGGACCCCCGAGCTGCTCGGCTATTTCTTTGACGAACGGCATGAATCCGACTTCGCGCTCGTGTCGAAGATCGCGCAGCACAGCACCTAGCTGCTTCTTCGGTCGGACCCTCTACGAAGGTGAGGTCGTTTTTACGCATCGCCTTCGTGATGTGCCCCATAACCTTGATCCCGACTCCACGGGACGCCCAGAAACTCAACCTCGGTGAGGTCCGCTACGTCTTCGAGCGTGACGAGATTGGAGTCGGCGAGCTTGCGTCGGGACGCCTTGTGGGCAACGATGTCTCGAAGGGCGATCCCGCTATCGGCCCGCTCCTGGTGCTCGGCCGCGGTCGGCGCTTTGACCGGTAACCACTCAGACAGCTCACCGAATCGGATTTTCCAGTCATCGGTTCCGCGGCCAGTCTCTTCGACTGGCGCCGGTGCCTTCTTCTCGCTGTTCGCCCCGTCACCGACGAGCATCCAACGTAATCCCGACTTCTCCTCTCCCTCGTGCCCATACAGCCGAAGGTTTTCGAGAAGACCTCGGACGGTCTTCACGCACTCGCCCTCGCAGTAGTAGAACCAGTCACCGGCCGCGCAGCCGCCGAGCTTGTTCTCGGTGTGATCGATGGCGAAAGAAATGAAGTCGTCTTCGCCGATGATCTTTCCGCAGTGGTCGCATGTGACAGCCATCAGGAGCGATCCCCGATCTTGTTGATCGCATCGCACTCCTTGCAGTGCCGATGACCTGCCTCGACGCAGGACGAATGAGAATGAGCGCCAGCGCGTCCCCGACCTAATCTCGCACCGCAGATCCCCCAATAAGCATCGGGGTCGCGGTCGTAGTCGATCGTGTGGCAGCAGCGAGGACGCTTGCTCTTGGCTGCCTGCTTGCCAGGCAGAGCTTCCGTCTCGCCACGTTCGAGCGGGGGTGCCCCATTGGGCGTCTTGACGGGCATTGGGTGTTGGGCCATCAGACCATCACCGCCTCGCCGGCCGAAAGCCAGAACTCCATCTCGGCTATCGACGCGCGGATCTTCGCGCATGCTTTGGACCTACTGCGCCAACCAGCCGCGTCGAAAGCCTCTTCAACGGCCTCGTGGAGGCAGCCCTCAAGAGCACGATCCAGCGCCCAGCGCTCGGCTGAGACTTCGATCTCACCATCCTTTGACTCGACTGCGGCCAGTAACGCCTCGGCCTCGGGCAGCCGCTTCCGGTATTCCGCCTCTGTCTCGCGAAGCCCTGGCACCGCCTCCGGGGGAGTATCGGACCGTTGCAGGCTTTCCATTGCTTCGCGGAGATTGTTCGCCGAGAGTGCGAGCACCTCCCTCGTCTCCTCCTTGAATCGCTCCGCGAACTCAGCCGGGACCGTAATCGTTGATTCGCTCATCGCTGCTCCTCTCGGTTGGGCACCGAAGAGGAGGCTTGAGAGGCGAGGAACAGGCATATAGCCTGCGCGACGCGTCGAAGCTAATCCTTCGGCGTCAGGGGGGCGGCCGTTTCCGCGGTGCGCCCCCCGTTTTCTTTGTTGTCGCGGACAATAAGCGCCTCAGCGTCTCAATGTCAAGGCTAGAGCCGTTGCAAAGCGCCGAAATGTCCGGGCTAGCGCGCCCCGCTGTTAGCGTTCTTCGCGAGGTGGTCGAAGCCTCAACTTGGTGAGCCGGCATCCTTGGACTGGAGGGTGTCGGCTCTTTTGTTGCCTGGGGTCCGAGCGGCGGCCTATTCTCGGAATCACCAAGTTATGAATCATCCTTCGACCCTTCAGATAGTCCGATGGACCAGTCGGCCGACCTTGTAGAGCGCAACGAAGGTCACCTGGGCCGTGCCGAGCGGCACCGTCGCTACATGGACGCTGAGGTCAGGGCGGGAGTTGAAGCTGGGGGGCACCCAGCCACGGCTGCGATAGAAGCCGCCGACGCGGCGTTCCACATCAAGTCCCTTCGGCCCCGAACGGTTCCAAGGCGCAGACCGTCGACGGTTGACCTTGAGGCCAAGCGCTCTGTTGAAAGGCGCAGATCAGGTGGGAGCGCGCGACGCACGCCTATGGGGATGCACCGACGTGCGGCTCGCGGTTCAGCGACTTGTTCTCGTAGGACGACCCGCTCGGCGTCACAAAGCTCTCGCGCCGGCCCCAGCGAACCTGCTGGACCCCATTCAGGGGACTCAGACGAACCTCCAGGCGCAAGCGGACTCCGCCATATCGGCGGGGCCGTTAGAGCCTATCTTCGATGATTTAGCCCTCCGTAACAATGAATTCGGAGACGGCTCGTGAGCGCCCCAGCTACGGGCGTCTGCCTCTTTTGCGGCGACGGAATCGTGGTCGAGAGGACCACCCGTCAGTTCTGTTGTGACGAGCATCGGCACAAGTACGCCCGTGCCTCCGAGCAGCTTCCACCTGCGCATTTCAAGAAGAAGTGTTTATGCAACGGGAGCCGGATCGCAGGGCACGATCTAGACGGCATTCCCCGCTGCGACGCTTGTGGCGCAGAGATCGAAGGGGAGCCGGATCGCCCCAGCCAAGGGGCTTGACCTCCTGCGTTCCCTCATGGATGCCCCGATTTATCGGGTGTGTCGCCCACGCCACCGATCGTGGGAATCCGCGCATCAGCATCCCAACTTCACCACTGACATCAGGCTCTATACCGGCCGTCCGTTCGACCCAGATTCAGAGGTTGAGGTCGTACCCGCATCGTCGTTTCCAAAGAAAGGAAGCAGCAAATGAGCACCCTCCTCAAGGGGCCAAACCGGGGGGTTCTCAGCTTCCTCTCGCACGACCCGCTAATCGCCTTCTGCGATCTACACGAGTGCACGCCCCTTATGCGCGGCTCAGAGCGTTTGGCTTGCTTTGAATCGTTGCCGCCTTGCACTCAAAGCGCGATGTACGCAAGCCTTCGCTGTTCGCTTGAGGGTGAGCGGACATGACCGTCGAGCAAATACTCGACCGGCTCGACTCGGCGAAGCCAACGGGTGAAAACAAGTGGCTTGCTTGCTGCCCAGCGCATCCAGATCGCAAGCCGTCCCTTTCAATAGGTTTGGGCGACGACGACCGTGTTCTCCTGAGCTGCCACGCCGGCTGTTCAACCGAGGAGATCGTCGCGGCTCTGGCTTTGGAGCTATCCGACCTGTTCGCGGATGGTGATTGGCGCGCCAACGGGGCGAACGGTCACACAGGATCGAACGGCTCTCACAGGCAAAAAGCACCCACCAAACCTCCTGAGGAGCTGCCATCAGAGAGGCAGATCAGCGAGTGGGGGAGGGCACTTAAAGACAACACGGCGGCACTGGCGAGGCTGCGGGAGCTGAAGGGCTGGAGTCCCGTAGCGGCTGAACAGCTCGGCGTTGGCTTCGATGGCAAGCGACTTGTCTTCCCGATCCGAGATCAAGACGGTCAACTCGTCAACGTTGTCAAGTACACGCCGAAACCAAATGGGCCTGAGAGCAAGTCCGTTGCGCTTCGCGGCAGACCCCGCGGGTTATTCCCAAGGCCCGAGGGGTCGGAGAACCGTGACCTGTGGATCGTGGAGGGTGAAGGAGACTCGGTAGCGGGGGCGACCCTCGGCATTGCGGCCATCGGTGTCCCAGGTGTCCAGGGTTGGAAGGCTGACTATTCGCAGCGCTTTTCAGGCCGGTCTGTCACGGTGGCCATGGACTGCGACCCGCCCGGTCGCAAGGTGGCCGAGCGGATCGTCAACGACCTCACAGCGGCGGGTGTTGAGTGTCGCCTGGTTGATCTAGATCCGAAGCGCTCGGATGGCTTCGACCTCAGCGACTTTCTGCTCGGAGCCCAAAGCCCAGAGGCAGCTCGCAACAAGCTCCTGAAACTCGCAAGCGCCGCAGCGGTTCGCCAGATTGCGGTCTCAACACCAACTGCGTCAGCCGAGAGCAGCGATCCAGACGCCGGCCCAGCTTGGCCGGATTCCTTGGATTCAGCAGCGCTCCACGGAGTTGCCGGCGACGTGGTTCGCATAACGGCCCCTCACACCGAGGCTGATCCTGCGGCCATCCTCGTGCAGTTCCTGGTCGCGACTGGTAACGCCATGGGTCGCTCAGCAGGCTTCAAGGCAGAGGCGACGTTCCACGGAACGAACCTCTACGCGCTGATTGTTGGCCGAACCTCGAAGGGTCGGAAGGGATCGAGCTGGGGGCAGGCACGCTGGCCGGTGGAACTTGCTGCTGGCGAGGAGTGGGCAGGGCGAATCAAGTCAGGGATCTCCAGCGGCGAGGGTTGATCTTCGCGGTGCGCGATCAGGTCGAAAGCACTCGTAAGGCAACCAAGGAAGAGAAAAAGAACGGCGAAGCAGACCTTGAAGGCTCCATTACCGAGATCACCGACGCAGGCGAGGAGGACAAGCGGCTTCTTGCCTATGAGTCTGAGTACGCGGCCGTGCTTCGCGTAATGCGCCGAGACGGCTCGATCACGAACACGGTGATTCGGCAGGGCTGGGAGACGGGAAGCCGAAACGATGACCCGGAACAACCCCATGCGTGCCACAGATGCGCACGTCTCGATCGTCGGGCATATCTCTCAAGAGGAGCTGCGTAGGGAGCTTCTGACGACCGATGCGGCTTCGGGTTTTGCGAACCGGATGCTCTTCGTTTGCGCCGCAAGGTCCAAGCAGCTCCCAGAGGGCGGAAATCTCACCGAGGAGGACTGGCGCGGGGTTGTCCCGACGCTGAGAGACGCGCTGCGCTTTGCCTCAACCGCAGGAGTTCTCAAGCGAAGTCCTGACGCCCGTGAGCTTTGGGCCGAGATCTATGGGCCGCTGAGCGACGGGAAGCCCGGGATGGTCGGCGCGGTTACCTCGCGAGCAGAGGCGCAGGTGATGCGTCTCGCTGTGATCTATGCCGCCTTGACCAATCACCGGAGGTTCAGATCGAGCACCTTCGAGCGGGGAAGGCGGTTTGGGACTACTGCGACGCGTCGGTCCAATACATCTTCGGAGACGCCCTGGGCGATGAGACGGCTGACGTAATCCTGGCTCGACTCCGAGACGCTGGGGACGAAGGGCTCACGCGGACCGACATCAGCAAGGAGTTCAAGGGCCACAAGCAGGCGGCCGACATCGACCGCGCACTTGCTCTACTTGCATCTCTCGGGCGGGCGCAAAGAGAGCTTGTGCCCACGGGTGGCCGTCCGACCGAGAACTGGGTCGCTACCAGCAGAACAGACTGCGAAAAAAGCGAAAAAAGCGAAAAAAGCCCCCTTATTTGTGACTATTCAGGTCACCCGGTTGGGGTCGTTATGGGTTGGCGGCAACTGAGATCCAGGGGTCTCGTGCCGGCGAGGGCGACCAGTGCGTGTGCGATCGGCTCGCGTTGCTTGCCGGCGGTGCTGAGGTAGGAGCGCAGCGCGAGGAATTGTTCGGCGCCGGTGACGGTGCGCCAGCAGCCTGAGATCTTCTGTTGCAGCTTGATCATCCGGATGTCGCGCTCGGCTCGGTTGTTGTCGAACGGCACCCGGAAGTCGTGGGCGAACCGGAGGACGTCATCGCGGTCGCGGTCCAGGCGGACGAGCAGGTTGTGGGCTGGGGTCTGGCGGATCACGCCGCGTTTGCCGGTCGGGGCGTGCCGGCCGGGTTGGTTTGGTGGCCGAGCGCGATGATCTGCTCGTAGGCGGTCGCGGTAGCCGGCCAGCTCGCCGGGTTCCAGGCCGCCTGGCCGGACGCTCGGGCGCGCGGACGCTCGCGTGCAGCTCGCGCAGCAGCTTGTCCATCTGTACCGCCCAGGCCTGCTGGGGATCGCCGGGCGCGGCTCGATCACGCCGAGCAACTCGCGCAGGTGGTGGACATTGCAAAGAGCGTGCTGGAGGTGGGTGTAGTTGCGGTAGGGCTTGAACCCGTCGTGAACCGCGACCCCGGTGAAGTCCGGGAGCACCCCGGCGTGATCGAGCCCGTCAAAGCCGCGCTTATCGTGCAGCGAGTAGAACGTCGCCTGCTCGGTGCCGGCGCAAAACAGCCACCGCAGCTTGCCTTCGGCGCGGGCGCCGGTCTCGTCGAAGTGCGCGACCGGCGCCGCGGTGATCTGGGCGTGAATCTCGTCCAGGAACGGCCCGAGGTCCTCGGCGCCGCGGGCCATGAACGCGGCCAGCGTGCCGGTCGAGAGCGGCGCCCCGAGCCAGTCTGAGAGCAGCCGGGCAGCCCGGGCATAGGGAAGGTGCTGATAGCTCACCAGGTAAAGGCCCAGCGCCCGCACCCGCGGCCCGTACTGGGTCGGGGCGCTGACCGCGTCCGGGAACCCGGCCGTCGTCTCATGCCCACAGCCGCAGCGCCGGGTGTGGGCGCGGTGCTCGCTGGAGCGCAACCGGATCTCCGGCAGATCGAAGACCTGACGGGCGAGATACCCAACCTCCTCGCCGCCGGACAGGTCTCCCTGGCAGCCCGCGCAGATCGACGGGAGATGATCGATGACCTCGTCCGGCACAGCCACCTTCTCCAGATGTGCACCCCGATGGCCCGGCTGGCCACCCGGCTTGCGACCCGACGGGCGCCGCAGGCTCTTCGGCGGCGGCTTCGAGAGCCCGTCCGAGGACGGCGGCCGCGAGGAGTTCCGCGAGTTCTGCGCCAAACGCCGCTTGAGATCATCGACCTCGGCTCGCAGCTCGACGACCTCGGCCCGCAGCTCCTCGATCACCGCGGCCTGCTCGACCACCAATGCCGCAAGCTGCTCATACGACGGCCGATCGCGGTTCACATAATCCAGTTCGCCGCCCAGCGTCCCAGACCTACCCCATCTGAACAGTCACCTTATTTCGCTTAATTCGCTTATTTCGCAAGGGGAACTCGGGCAAAACGAGCGTGGGGGAGTCAAGTAGATGGCTGTTCCGACCCCAGTTCTCAATGAGGCAGTTCGACGCGTTGCCGACGCATATGAGCAGTTGCCAGGGGATCAACGCCCTGGAATTCTCGGCCCTGCTTGGTCTCAGCGGGAGGCTGCAATCGACGCGGCCTACGTTGCTCGGGACAGCAAAGCTTTCAAGAGCGCGATCGCCGAGTGGGAGCGCTTCGCGATGTCGGTCTTCGAGGCGGCACGATGAAGAGGCAATGCCAGAACCCGAGATGCGAGAAATCGCTGAAGGGTCACCGCAAGGATGCTTCCTGCTGCTCACCGAGTTGCCGTAGCGCCAAGTACCGCGATTACGAGCTTCTGATCTACGAATGCAAGTTCTGCGGAGACAGCTTCACGCCGCGCCGCTCCGACAGCCTCTATTGCGACGAGTGCCGACGCAGCGAACGTTATCGGCGCCCGCACACCCCTTGCTGCGATCGCCCATGTCCAACCGAGACTCCAGGCGGTGGGCCCTGGTTCTGCGATAACTGCAGCGCATCGCTGCCAAGACCGGATTGGGTGCCAGGATGAGGGTCGAAATTGGACAGGTCATCCTTGAACTGACCGAGGAACACGTGGAAGCCCTGCGCCACCAGCTCGGCGTCCGGCACCCTGAAGTAGGCGGCGAGTTGCTCACCGCCAGCCAGCTCGCCCAAAGGCTCGGAGTCAGCCGCGAATATGTCTATCAGCACGCGACTGAGCTCGAAGGTCAGCGGCTCGGCTCTGGATCGCGAGGCCGCTGGAGGTTCCCTGCGACGGCTGCCAGCATGGCTGCCAGCACAGGAAAGACGCCGTGTCAGACAGAGTCCAAGACCAAAACGGCCAAACGTCGGACTCGGAGCGCTGCCAGCGTCCCGCTGCTTGAGATTCGCGGAAGTCGCCCCTATCCTGCTCCCACCAACAAAGCGACCCCCGGTGGCGCGGAGACGCCAGCCGAGGGCCTGACCAAAAAGGAAGCGTGCTCCTAATGGCTAACTTCGATCCTATTCGCGAGGCAAACTGATGCCGCGTCCAGCTACCGGCAGTGTTGCCGAACGGCGACGCAAAGACCACACTATTTTCGCTTTGCGGTTCCGGGCGTACGGGAAACGCGAGTACGTAACTCTGGGGACAGAGACTGAAGGTTGGAGCCGCGCTAGAGCGGAAGCCGAGCTACGTCACACGCTCGCCGATGTGGAGCGCGGTATCTGGAAACCATCTCGATTATTGCCCGTAGAGGCGCCCAGTGAGGTCCCCACATTTCACGTATTCGCATCCGAATGGCTTGCTTCCCGCAAAGGCGAGTTGCGTTCTCGATCATTCGAGGATTACAAGTGGGCACTCACATACCACTTACTGCCCTACTTCAAAGATCACGTTCTCACTGAGATCACGATTGAGGAGGTTGATCGGTACCGGGCTGCCAAATTGGATGAGGGGAAGCTCGCGGCCAACACGCTCAATAAGACGCTCGTCAGGTTGGGCTCGATTCTTGAGGTAGCCGTTGAGTATGGACACATCGATCGCAATCCCGCCAAGGGGAAACGGCGCCGAGTGAAGGCGACCGAGCCGAAACGCACTGGGTCGAGCCCGAGCAGTTAATGGCGCTGATCGAAGCGGCAGATCCATACATGCGGCCGATCATTGCCACGCTGGCCGGCGCTGGTTTGAGGATCGGCGAGGCTGTGGCTCTTGACTGGCGCGATGTAAAGCTGTCAACCGGAACACTGATTGTTCGCGAGTCAAAGACGGAAGCGGGGGAGGGGAGGGAAGTTGATCTAACTGTCGGGCTCCAAGAGGAGCTAGCGACCTGGCGTGCGAGAAGTCGTCGGACGAAGCCGAGCGATCCTGTGTTTGTGAGCCGACCCCGCAAAGGTCACCACGCGCGGCAAACACCGAGGAACGTGCAGGCCAGACTCGGGACGGCTGTGAAAGCCGCCAACGTCGAGCTTGCGAAACTCGGCATCGATCCGATCGTCAAGGTGTCGCCTCATTCGCTGCGCCGTACCTATGCCAGCTTGAGAGCAGCCAGTCGCGACGACCCGGTCTACATCGCCGAACAGCTCGGCCATAGCGATGCTCGTTTCACATTCCGCGTCTACCAGCGGGCGGCCAAGCGGCGCGAGAAGCTGTCGGGCAGCTATCTTGACGCCTTCGACGCGGCGCTTGATTGGGCACTATTGGGCCCAGGAGCGATTCGAAGGGAATCGAGCCCGAGGTCCCAGTGTTTGTTGAGAGCGATCAAACCGCATAGATAAGCCATAAATTTCACATCCGGGCGTTTAGCTCAGTTGGGAGAGCGCCAGCTCGACAAGCTGGAGGTCACTGGTTCGAGCCCAGTAACGCCCATTTCTGAGGACCGAAGTCTTCTGACTCCAACCTCGCCGTGCCGCTGAGCGGCTTTCACCTCGGCGGGAAGCGAGCGGGTGGATGCAGGCCGAAGAGGCGCCTGGGTTTCGTCCTAAGCAGCAACGCCATCAGCGCCGACGCTGGCTACCGCTCGCCAAGGGAAAGCAAGCGCCGCGGCCCTGCAATTGGCGACGAGCAGGTCGGGTCGGTGTTGGCGGCGCGGGTGTCTGTGCCGAGCGTCACGCTGCCCACCGTGGCCGTCGCTAAAAAAACTTCATCCGTGCCCTTGACTTCAAGCGCTTGAGGTATGTCAAGGTAGCCTCATGACGACTCTCACCATCCAAGATGTTTCCCGGCGCAGCGGGCTGAGCACGCCGACGCTGCGCTACTACGAGGAGGTCGGGCTGATCGGTCCGATCGCCCGTGATCCGAGCAGCGGGCACCGCCGCTATCGCGAGCAGGATCTCGACACCTTGCAGGTATTGGCGTGTCTGCGCGCGATGGGCGTCGGGATCGAGGAGATGCGCACCTACCAGGCCAACCGCGAGCTTGGGCACGCCAAGGCGGGTGAGCAGCGCGATCTGCTGCTGCAGCACGCCAAGCGGGTCGAGGCCGAAATCAAGACGCTGCGCATGCATCTCAACTACCTAAGGGCGAAGGCCGCGCTCTGGGACGCCCGCAGCCGTGAGGATGCGGACGCGGAAGCTGAGGCGAACTCGCAGGTACAGAAAGTGCTCCCACGACTGGAGGAGGCGATGCTCGGATGAGCTCCAAGGTGTTGGTAACAGGCGGGTCCGGATATCTGGGCACGCAGCTGATCGCGGCGTTGCTGCGTGATGGGCGTGATGTGCGCGCGACGGTGCGTTCCCTGGATGCTGAGGAAGCCGTCCGCGCGGCCGTGCGCCGCGGTGGTGTGGACGACGCCGGCCTTGAGCTGGTTGCAGCAGATCTGACCTCTGACGACGGCTGGCCGGGCGCGCTTGAGGGTGTGGAGGAGGTCCACCACGTCGCCTCGCCGATCCCGTCCTCCCAGCCTAAGGACCCGGACGAGCTGATCGTCCCCGCCCGCGAGGGCACGGTGCGTGTGCTGAAGGCTGCGCGAAACGCCGGCGCGCGCAGGGTGGTGCTGACCTCCTCGTTCGCAGCGGTGGGCTACTCGCCCAAGGCAGTCCGTGACTACACCGAGGAGGACTGGACCGATCCCGACACGCCAGGATTGCCCGCCTACCCGCGCTCCAAGGCGATCGCCGAGCGTGCCGCCTGGGACTTCATCGAGTCCGAAGGAGGCGATACCCAGCTGGTGGTGGTGAACCCGACATTCATCGCCGGCCCGTCGCTGGTGTTGGCACTGCGCTCTACGCTGACCTACTTCAAGGCGATCATCGAGGGCACGATGCCGGCGCTGCCACGCCAGCGCTTCGGCGTCGTCGACGTGCGCGATGTCGCCGACGCGCACGTCACGGCGATGGCCACTCCTGCCGCCGCCGGGAAGCGCTACCTGCTCTTGGCGGACGGCCCGACGATCACCTGGCTGGGGCTGGCACAGATCCTCCGCGACCACCTCGGGCCCGCAGGCGAGCACATCACAACCGACGAGGCGCCCGGGGAGGACCCGTCGCCGCTGACGATCCACAACGACCGCGCCAAGCAGGAGCTCGGCTGGCAACCACGCCCGGCCGAAACGACCATCATCGAGACCGCCGAGAGCCTGCGCGACCTCGGCCTGCTGGAGGGATGAGTCTGTGTGTCGCCCCTGCTTTCGTCCAGAGCAGCAGTGAGATTCGCTAACTGCTGGGTTGCCGACGAGAGGGCAATGGTTGGAACCCCGCTCCTGGCGGATCTGAGGTCCATCCGGGAGGTAAGTCCTGCTCCTCGGCCACCCGGTTGCCCGTTGGCAGGATCATGAACGTTTTGCGGTACGGCGGCGACTCGGGTTCTTGACTGTCATCGCCTGTGAGATGACCGCGAAGTCTTCTTGTGGGATCTCGAATAGGCCGAACCGGAACATGTTCCCCCAGCGGTGCTTGTCCTTGATGAAGCTGAGCTGGTCGATCAGCGGTCTAATCGGTGCCTCAATGCTCTTGACGAACTCGATGTTGCGCCGCCAGGGTGTGAACCCCGGCGCCTGTTCTACCTGGTAGAGCTCTTCGTCGACGACCCGACCTATTGCCGTGAAGGCCTGCACCGGCTTGCCGTCTCGCAGGCCCGTCTTGGGCGAGTAGTAGACCAGCCAGTCATCAGCCTTCAGCCGCTTGAGCCCGGAAGACTTGCCGTGGCCTGCCTGGGTGAATCCGCCCTTTACGCTCAGCTGCACGTGGTCTCGGCTGATCGTGCTCACCCAGTACGTATGTTCGGGCGGGCCGAGCGCGGTCGCGCAGATGCTTAGTTGGCGGTGCAGCTGCTCGCGCTCGGCGCCACTCAGCGTCGCGATCATGCGTTGCTCGATTGCTGCGACGGTCGAGGAAGCCGTGCGTAGGCGGGTGCGTCCCTCGGCCGTGAGGGCGTAGCGTTGGCTGCGGCCTTCCCCGACGGCGGTCACGAGTCCGGTCGCTTGTAGGCCGGTGAGGAGCTGGTGCATTGCTTGTCGGCTGACGAACGCGTCGCGCGCCAGGTCTGCGTTTGAGATGCGCGGACGCGAGGCGAGGATCTCAAGACAGGCGTACTGCGACACGCTGAGTCCGTAGTCGCGCAGCTCCCCGTCCATCGTCGAGTGCAGGGCGTGTTGGGCGCGCTTGAGGGCGTAGCCCACGGATTGATCGAGATCGACTTGGCTCACGTCAAGATCTTGACACAGTCTGATAACGTCAAGATCTTGACAAGCTAAAGGAAGGATCTCACTGTGCCTACCGTTACAGGCCCCGATTTCATTGCCCTCCAAGTCCGCGACATCGAGCGTGCCGCCGAGTTCTACGAACGCGAGCTGGGACTCACGCGCACACCCGGACCCCCGCACGCCGTCGTGTTCGCCACCCAGCCAATCGCGTTTGCGCTCAGAGACCCGCTGCCAGGAACCGACCTCGACAGTGGAGCACCCGGCCTCGGCGTGGCGCTATGGCTGCGGGCAGACGACGCCCAAGCCCTTCACGACCAACTCGCCCAGCACGGCGTGACGATCCTGACCGAGCCCGTCGATGGCCCCTTCGGCCGGACGTTCACGCTTCAAGACCCCGACGGCTACGCAATCACGATCCACGATAAAGGCTGACGAACTCAGCCCACACCACACTGAACGCGGCGGCTTCCATACCTTGCGCGGGAAGCAGGAGCACTGGAGGTAACCGGCCTCGCCCCCGCATCGGACGATGCTCGAGCGTTTCGCGGGCTGACCCTCGACTCGCGCGGAGGGAAGACGAGGTTCAGGATCCTGGGAGCTGGACGCCTTGGAACGTGAGGACCTCGGCGAGCCTGTCGAAATGCGCGTCGCGGTGGAGCACCGCGACGCCGCCGTGCTCGGCCGCGGCCGCGGCGATCAGCGCGTCGGTAGGCGGCACGCGGTGGTATCCGTCGCTGTGCTCGGCCAACTCGCCGATCGCGCGCATCGCGGTATCGGCTGCAGAGCGATCGTCGCGAACGATCCGCAGCGCGTCGAGCTCGGTCTCGAGCGCGACGTACTCGGAGCTGCTGCGCGCGGAGTAGAGGATCTCCATCCGCACGATCGGCGTGATCCACAGGCGGTCGTCGATGACCGCTGCCTGCAGGAGATCGCCGAGTTCGCTGGGGAGCGACGCGACCCGCCACCATGCTGAAGTGTCAGCGATGAACGGAGTGTCGCTGCGCAGCAGCTCGACGGCGTCCACCGCAGCGGCTACCGCTCGGCGTCGGTCAGCTGCTCGATGTGTCTGAGCGTGTCGCGATCCAGCCCGTCTGGCCTGCGCAGCCGCTCCGCGAGCAGCCGTAGCCGCTCGGCGCGCTGCTCGTCGCTCAGCGCCGGCTTCTCGGCGGTGGGGATCGTGCTCAGGACCGAATGCTTCACAGTGACCTCAGGGTAGCGCCCCGGTGCGACAAGAGCGAGATCTTTGGCGGATAGCACCCCTGGTTTGCGAGTCGGGGCTGGTAGAGCAGCGGTTCCTGTTCGCTTGCCGATTCCGAGGAGGATCCCATGACCGAATCCACTGTTCTCGACTCTGCCGGACGCCGCCGCTCGCCGGCGACGATGCCCGGCTACCACGCCGGACGATCGCCCCGCAACAAGGGGATGCGCTACCCCGCCGACCCGCCGACGGTCGAGGAGATCGTCGCCGTGATGCGCCAGGTTGGAGATGATCGCCACGGCGCTCGCCTGCGCGCCGTGATCGTCGTTCTCTGGCGCGGCGGGCTTCGCATCCAGGAGGCGCTGGCGCTCAGCGAGCGAGACCTTGACCCGCACCGTGGCTCGATCCTCGTCCGCCGTGGCAAGGGCGGTCGCCGCCGAGAGGTCGGCATGGACGAGTGGGGCTTCGAGCAGCTCCGTCCCTGGATGGCCGAGCGCGAGCGGCTGCCGGTCGGCCCGCTGCTCTGCGTGATCGACGGACCGACCCACGGTCGGCCTTGGTCTGCCGCCGGAGTCCGGGTCGAGTTCCGCAACCTCGCCGCCCGAGCGGGGGTGAGGCGCCGGTTCGCGCCCCATCAGCTCCGTCACGCGCATGCGCTTGAGCTGGCCCGGGAGGGTGTGCCGCTCAACATCATCCAGCGACAGCTGGGGCACGCCAACCTCGGCACGACCAGCATCTACCTGCAGGGCATCGACACCGAGGAGATCATCGCGGCCGTCCACACGAGGCGAGCGCCGATGATGCCGGCCAGCGCCGGCCTGCGGCTCTAACCAGCTGAGACGACGACAGCGGGAGCGCCTGGATGGCGCTCCCGCTTCGTCTTGCGAGAGCAGAAGTTTCGGGGAGCGTTACTGACGCCGCTGCGGCTCGTCCATTAGGAGAGAAATAATTGACTGGCGCCTACGGCTGCAGCCTCCGTAAGGAAGGAGCGCGATCCTGCTCAATCTGAGGTGGTATTCCTCCTCGGTGGCGCGACAAGATCGCATCGATGCGTATCGTGATCAAATCGCTTTATCTACCGGGCGCGACGTCGCCCAGGAGGCCCAGATGAACTCAACCAGACCGCCCATCCGCATCGGAGCGTTTGCGATCCGCTTTCTTGTCGAGGCCGAGGACTCCGGCGCCAGCGCCACGGTGTTTGAGTGCGACGTCCCAGCCGATGCCAAGATGCCCCTTCCGCACAGCCACGACGGTTTCGAGGAGACCGTCTACGGGCTGGAGGGCGTCACAACCTTCACCGTTGACGGCGAGGCGCACGAGATAGGACCTGGCGGGTGCCTGTGCATCCGCCGTGGCCAGGTCCACGGCTTCGATAACCACGGGCCAGCTGACGCGAAGTTTCTCGCGATCGCCAGCCCCGGTGTGTTCGGACCCGCCTATTTCGAGGAGATGGCCGCGATCATCGCTGCCGCCCAGGGCGGTCCCCCAGATCCCGCCAAGGCCGGCGAGGTGATGCGCCGCCACGGGCTCACCCCCGCAAAACCGGTCACCGCTTAGCGAGGTCAGGAGCGGCGAAACACCTCGAAGAGCGATTTCTCCGCCCCTTCCTGAAGCCGGGGATTTTGCTGTCGCTTCACGCGGTAGGTAAGCGCCCTCTCCCCGACTGCCGAGATGCCCGCCTGGGACGCGAAGAGCGATCGTTGGGTTGGCTCGCTACTCACGCCCGCTTCGGGCGTTGCGTCGCTCTTCGCGTGGGCTGGCCGCCTTAAGTGGACTTTGGCGCCCGACCGGGACGCATCGACGTTCGCGCGCCGTTTGAGTGCGGGCTCGGAGGAGGGGGGATGCCGCAGCGGCCGCGAGCTAACCGCATGAATCTGGGGGCCGGGCCGTGGAGATAGCCGGCGAGCGTCGCCTTGATGGTGGTCCATCGGACCGACTCACTCAAGGGCGCCATGACCGCTGCGTGCACGTTGCGTGCGTGCATGGGCTCGCACTGGTCGTTGAGCACCCGGGTGGTGGCGTCGATGATCCGTTCGTGTCGAGGACGCTTGGTCTCGATGGCTGGCGCCGGGTCGTCGCACGCGGCAATTTGCCTGGCCTCAGGCGCTCTCGCAGGGCGCTCGGCGGCGCTGCGAGGGTCACAAGGTACGGATTCCAGAGGTCTGGAGGGGTTGGAGTGGTGTCCACTAAGGTCCATTTAAGAAATCCCCGGAAATCGAGGTTTTTTGGTAAGCGTTCAGTCGTCGACCACGCCGACCCTAGGCACGAAAACGCGGCGGCACGGTTGACATAACGCAGGGGCCGCCGCTCCCGTGTCGAACCGCGGGGCATGGAGCGCGCTGAGGCCGAGGCGATCTATGACTCCGGGCGGGAGGCGTGCGTGGATTTCATGCTCGAGCTGGCGCAGCGCTTCGAGGAGCTGGCAGAGCGCTCCGAGCGCCAGATCGCCCGACTCCAAACCCGGGTCGAGCGACTCGAAGAGGAGCTGCGCAAGGACTCGCGCAACAGTTCCAAGCCGCCCTCCTCCGATCCGCCCAAGAGTCGCCGGGAGCGCCGCGCCGAGGCGCGGGCCAAGGCCAAGGAGCTGTTGGGGAGCGAGAGCAAGGCGGGCGCCCAGCCCGGTCACCGCGGCGCGGGCCGCAAGCTTGCCCCAGAGGACCAGGTCGATGAGATCGTCGAGCACTACCCCGATTCCTGCCGGCGCTGCGGACACGGCTTCGGCTCCTCTGAGCGGCGACCCTCCTCGCGCTTCGGCCGCCACCAGGTGGCAGAGCTGCCGCCGATTGCGGTGCGGCTGACCGAGCACCGCACCCACCGCCTGCGCTGCCCCCGCTGCCGCGCCAAGACGACCGCCGAGCTGCCCGCCGGGCTGGGGGACTCGGCCTTCGGCTCCCGCGCCCAGGCGGCGGCCGTGACGATGAGCGCCCGCAACCGCATCTCGCGCCGCGACATGGCCGAGCTCGCGAATGACCTCTTCGGCCTGCAGATGTCGGTGGGGACGGTCGACGCGATCTGCCAGCGAACTTCGGACGCACTCGATGACCCGCACGAGCGGCTCACCTCTTCGGTCCTGGGTTCGCCGGCCATCAACGTCGATGAGACCGGCTGGCGCACCGCCGGGGCGGGCCGGACCCTCTGGACGGCGACCACGCCCGACGCGGCGATCTTCCGGGTCGCAGAGGACCGCCACCGCGACCGGCTGGAGGAGCTGATCGGCGCCGATTATGAGGGAATCGTCTGCTCGGATCGATGGTGGGCCTATGACCATCTCGATCCCAAGCTGCGCCAAGCGTGTTGGCAGCACCTATGGCGGGACTTCACCCGCCACTCGGAGGGACTTGCCGAGCAGAAGGCTTTCGGCCAGGCCGGACTTGAGCTGACCAAGCGGCTGTTCTCGGCCTGGCACGCCTTCGGCGAGCATGGCGACCGCGACCGCCTCGCGGAGATGGAGCCGGTCGAAGCCGAGCTGCGCTCGCTCTGCGAGCGCGCCGGGCGCAAATCGAAGCGCACCCGCTACCACGGCCGCTTCGCCCGCAACCTGCTGAAGATCTGGCCTGCCCTCTGGACTTTTGTCAGGGTCCCGGGCATCGAGCCCACCAACAACGCGGCCGAGCGCTCCCTGCGCGGGCCGGTGATCCACCGCAAGCTCTCCTACGGCACCCGCTCCGAAGAGGGCGAGCGCTTCGTCGAGCGGGCGCTGTCGGCCTCGGTCACATGCCGGTTGCAGGGCCGCTCGCTCTTTGCCTACCTGACCGAGCTGCTGACCGCCCGCTCCCGCGGGCAGCCGCTGCCTGTGCTCGCCTGAGCCGCAACCCACCGTCGATCGCCATCGCAGTCGAGCCTGAGAGGTCAGGGGACTGAACGGTTACGTTTTTTGTTTGGAATGAAAGAGGTGGTTTCCGTCGATGGGGTGATGCAGGCACCCGGCGGGTCCGACGAGGACCGCAGGGGCGGATTCAAGCGCGGCGGATGGACCATGGGGGACTACGACAACGAGGCCATGACGTTCGTCGTCGAGCTTTACCAACGCGCCGACGGGTTCCTGTTCGGCCGTTGGACCTTCGAGCTCTTTGCCGGCTACTGGGGAGTAATGCAAGCGGGCAGCCACCCAATCGCAGATGCTTTGAACACGCGGCCCAAGTACGCTACATCGGCCACACTTACCGACCCGCAGTGAGCAGACACGACCGTCATATCTGGCGATGTCGCAGCGGTTATCGGCGAGCTGCAAGTGCACGGCAGCGGCAAGCTGATTCGCTGGCTCCTTGATAACCAGCTAGTCGACGAGATGAACCTGCTCATCGTCCCCGTGGTCGTCGGCGAGGGCACGCGGCTATTTCCTGACGCTGGCCCGGACATAGCGCTTGATCTGGTCGACTCGCGAGCCTTCCCGAAGGGCGCAACGCTACAGGTCTACCGGCTCACCGGGAGCCCGCATTACGCAACGGCCACGGCCGACATGAAGCAGTGATATCGGTGTCCACTCGGGTTTCCTAGAGCGCTTGATGCCGCTCGAAACTATGGGCGGCCGACCCAGAACTCCGCGACAGGGAAGGCGCCGCCGAAAGACTCGATCGCCTCAGATCGGGCTCGGATTGCACCGGCCAGATAGCGAGCGCACCTTCGACCTCCCCGGCGGGGATTTAGAGAGTTTCGGCACTGTCTCCCCGACGATCAGCGAGCGCCTTAGTGTGACATGGGAAGAGGCGATTAAGATCGCCTCTTAGGCTTCCCCTCAATTGCCCGATTCCAGTCTCCTGCTTGAAGAATGGCACCAACGACGATCTGTTCGACCGGACAACGCGGTCATCGTCGAGCGATTTTCTCGCAGATGAGGCCGAGCGAGCTCGCGCTTGCGTTGGGTCGGCTTAGGGTGTTCCCTGCGTGCGGTAAAGATCGTTCGGAGCTGGGACACTGGTAACTTCTGAAGATGCCGAGAGTCGGCAGGGACTTTCGTCGAAACCCGCGAATGACTCCAGGGAGGGCAAGTGAACCGCTTCTCGATTCGAGCAATGGCAGCCATCAGCCTTACGGCGGCGATTTGTGCCACCGGCCTCGCCAGCTCGGCAGCTTCTGCTGCGGGCGCCACGGCGGTCGCTGCCAAAAAGCACAAGAAACACAAGAAGCCGACGCCAAGCGGTCCATCTTTCTCGGTTCTCGGCTTTGGCGTAAACCGCCTGTTCGTACCCGCGGGAAGGACGGTCAGCTCGACTAACCAATGCTCGGAAATGGTCGATGCGCCCCCCGGTGGGGTGATCGGGCCGGCCCAGACGGTGTACCTGAGTGTCTACGTACGTGCCGCCAACATCTCCGCCGATGCGCCGACGAGCTTCAAGGACTCCCTCGGCCAAGCAGCGGAATTGAGCCAGTCGACTCCGACCTCCCCCGCGCCGCTTACGACGGTCTTTGCAAAGGGCGGCTTCCTGTTCGGCAGTCCCCCCGGCAGCCAGACGGACCTCTACCACGCCGTGCTCACGAGCGCGAACGCCGAATTCGGAGAGTATGAGGGCCCCTCCCCCGAAGAATTCGACGGCACCTATTCGATGACGGCGACGGTCGAAGTCGGCGGGCACAAACTCAGCTCGACCGCGAGCGTCGATGTGAACTGCCCGGTTCTGCGCTGAGGGTCCGGCCCATCTGATCCTCCGGCGGCGGCCGTCGCGAAGCATGTCCGGGGTTTGGGCTAGCAACTCCACAAAACTCCTCCTCAAAGCGAAGAACAACCCTTCCCGCAACCACCGAGATGGTCAATCCAATGCCCGTATCAGAGGCCTATGGGCTGTCACTCGCGCGTTCGACGCGAACCTAACTTCGTACGCTCCAGAGTGTCATTCGCGTCTTCGACCTCGGTTGGAGCCTCGACCTCGATGCCGAACCCGGGCCTGCTGGTAGATGTGCTGGCGCCAGTTCAAAAACGCTTGCTTTCGCCTGGGGAAGAACCGCCAATGCACCGCGACTCAGCGTCCCCCTTGCGGTCTGAAAGCCTCAGGAGCAGGGCTCCCACGCCCCCCAAACCGAAGAAAACTACGAACGCGCCGAGTGAGCCACGGAGCAGATAGCGGCCCAACAGACCGAGGACAGGCGGGCCGACAGAGATCCGTGCAATCCCCCCGTCGGCGGGTGGGTTCGAGGTGATGATCAGATACCGGCCCGGATGGGGAGTGTCGAAGGTGCCGACAGCTCGGCCGTAGTAGGACCCCCGGTTGTATGTAAACGACCCTTCATAGTCCGAAATCGGCAGGGCGTTGTGCGCTCCGGCGCCGGGGCGAACGGAAACCCTCAGTCCCCGCATCTCGAAAGCGTTGGGCACGGCGATGGTGTCTTCGTAATAGATGACGTAATGGCGCTGAGCGAGGTTGAGGATGCCTCTCCCCGGCACCGCCACCGTCTGAAGCCCGCCCAGGGCATTAACAATCGCCACCAAGGCGAGGACGATGCAAGCAATGCCCCCCAGTAGCCCAAGCGCCAAACTCGTGAAACCGCTGACCCGCTGAAGCACAATCTGCCGGCGGAGACCGACCGGGCTGCAACTCTCCATGACGAGCGAACCTACCAGCCTCCGAGCCCTCCTCTGACGATTTCCCGAACTTCGGCCTCGACGCCCCCCGGACGCACGCGAGCTCCATTTGAGCGAGGGCCGCGCTGCACCTGCGTTCGACCAGTAGCGAGCAGCCCTGCGGCGACGCTCTCGGCCAGTACGGGAATGCCGAGGCGACCGGAGTTGAAGCCCGCTGCGATGTGCCGAGCCCCAAAGGGGTGCTGATTGGATGAGATGCTTATGTCGGTAGGTAAGTTTTTTCGTCGGATCTGACTTTGGGGACTTGCATACTTCCGCGATCTTCGTTGGTCCCGAGGTTGCTCCCAACGAAAATCAAAGCTCTCGTCAGGTATGCCTTTTCGCTCCACTTCCTATCGCGAGGCGGCCGTATCAGGAGGCCCAGTACTCGCTATTTAGGAGTTCGCCTTAATGGGAATCAAGATCGCGATCTGAGTGTTGGCTCCCGCGTCCAAAAAGCATCGGTCTGCGGTTGGGGCGAAGGCAAGGCGACAGCGGTGGACCTCCACAGCCTTCGCCACACTTGATCGTCGCTCCTGTTCGACTAGAACCGCAATGTAAAACAGGTTCGGGGTGCCTTGGCCGCGATGATTCGAATTAATGCTTCACACCTCCGTGCACCCAAAGGACGCGGGGGTGGGGGGTGCGGACTTAATCGAGGAGCAGGTGGGCAACGCAAGCCCTGGCAAAGCCTGCAAATGAACCAGTAGCCGACGTCAGCCCCTCCCTGCCCGCTTCGCGACCGCCTCAGGGCGGACGGGATAGGGTGGGTCGCAATGGCGACCATCATCCATTTCGCGAGGGGCGATGAGGTAAAGGTTCGAGAGGACGAGGCCGAGGTGCAATCGGCCCTCAATTCCCAAGGCGGAAATCCGGTGGCCCTCACCGATGACAGCTCCGGAGCCAGGATCTTTGTTAATCCCGCTCAGATCACGTATTGGACGGGTAGGTCGCCCTGACGCTGTGATCGGCTCTGGCATGAGCCGATCGAGCCCCGGGAACCGCCCGGAGCAAATCAAAGGCTGGTTAAGGTCGCTCGGCCCTACACCGCGGCGCGGTGTTGTCGAAGAGATCAGGCGAGTTAGTTTCTCGGCGGTTACGCGGTCTCGATCGGCGCTCAGAAAGTCGATTCCATGCGGACGCCGAGGTGCGCTGACATGATCTGCGCCGCCATCTCCCCACGACCCAAGTCCTTGACCCCGGCGCCAATTAATTCCTCTCTTCGATTTCGCTCGTCCACTCCGGTGGCGGCGCCTTGCTCATTCCGAGCTATGACAGGTGCTTCACCGATCGCCGGAGGGAGCGGCTGCTCTATTCCGCTGCGATTGAAGGCGGGGCAACTGGTAAGAAGCCCGGCCGCGGTGGGGGCATTAGCGTGTTTCTTGCGCCAAAGCCGCGCTCCAAAGAAGATCGTGTGATCGCTACTTATGCAGCCGTTTTGGCGGTATGCGGCGCCTCTTTGTCCTTGGGGCAGGCGGCGATCACGCTCTGTGGCCTGAGGGGCTGGTCATGGCTTTCCCCCGCGGTCGGCTTGGCGATCCTTTCTGCGCTTTGCTGGGGAACGGTGCGGCTGCCTGGGGACGGTGTGATCTCCGCGATTGCGGCGGTCGCGATGTCAGCGGCCGCCTTGCTCTTCCTGCGCAAGCACACCGATGGAGTGGGGGGGGCGCTGAAGGTCGGCGCCCCAATAGCGCTCCTCGCGCTGGCGGCTGCCTCCCTCCCATTCCTCGTAGAAGGTCACTTTGGGATTCTCGGAACCAGCTTCAATCCGGACATGTCCCAGCACCTGCTGGCGACCGCCCGCCTTGCCCACGGCCAACCGTCGCAGTTGCTGCGCCAGGGCTACCCGCTCGGGCCCCACGCGATTGTGGTTGCCCTCAATAAGGGCCTCGGAATAGGCCTCGTTCAAGGCTTCACCGGCCTCACCGTCGCGGTCGTGATCCTTGCGTCGCTCACCGCCCTTGCCGCATTTGCAACGCTGCCCGCCCTCGCTCGGATGAGCGGAGCTTTGCTCGTCGGCGTTCCTTACCTGGCTGCCTCCTACTTCGCCCAGGGCGATTTCAAGGAGACGATGCAGGCACTGTTCGTTCTTGCCTTCGCCCTCGCATTGAGACAGATCTCACGGTTTCAGGGCAATCCAAATTGGCTTGGGCGGCCGCTGCGAATGGTCCCGCTGGCCCTCATAGCCGCCGGAAGCGTCTACACCTACAGTTTCCCCGGCCTGACCTGGCTGATTGGCACCGCCGCTGTCTGGGCCATTTTCGAGCTGGCGATCAGCCGCAAGTACCCGCGCCGAGGCACATCAGGGAACTATCCGGCAACCGAAGTCGAAGGTAGCGACGATCGATCGATCCGTTCATTCAGCCGAAACCCGGTGCTGCTGGCCTTGCTCGTCTTCGTTGTCCTTACGGCCCCCGAGATCGATCGAATGATCGACTTTCGACATTTTGAGACTTTCGATCCCACCGGCCCAGGTCTCGGCAACCTCTTCGGCCAGATCTCACCCTTTGAGGCACTCGGGGTCTGGCCTTCAGGGGACTTTCGCCTCGCGCCCGGCAACGGCCTCGTTCCCGCTGGTGGCTACTACCTTGCGATCGCATTCGCCTCGATCCTGCTGGGCTATGGGCTGTTTCGTTGTTGGCGTCGGCGCGAGACGGCAATCATCTCGGCGGTGATCGCCGCTGCGCTTGCCTATGGCGCGGCACGCATCGGCGGCACTCCCTACACGGCGGCCAAGGCGATCGAGATTGCGGCGCCGCTGGCAGCGTTAACGATTCTCTCCCCGCTCTTGGATCAGGAGGGAGTTGGCTTCCTGACTTGGTTGAACGGAGCGCCGCTCAGAGGCTTCACAGCCGCTCTCTTTATCCTCGCGGCCGGGATCTGCTCGCTGCTGGCACTCGCCAACGCTCCTGTCGGACCGACCTCCTACACCCCCGCCCTGGCGGAACTGCGCCCGCTTGTTGCCGCCAGCTCGACCGAGGTTCTTGCAGGCCACGATTTGCTAGCCGAACAGCACGGGCTTCCCTACATAGCCTGGGAACTCAGGGGCGGGAGAGTTTGCATCGAGCCCGATGCTGAAGCCGGACGCACTTCGGCTCCAGGGGTTCGCTTTGTGATTACCGAAGACTCGCGCGTCTCGCCGCCCTTTCCGGATCTACGGCTGCGCCGGGTCGCCCCGCCCTATGTGCTCTGGGAGAGAACCGCTCCGCCAAAGGGTCACAGCCCGTGCCCGCTAATCGCCGTGCGCCAAGCGCGCCAAGGGCCAGCCCGCTAGGTTCGCCACGGACCTTCGGTTCGCGCCGTCGCGGGTAGCATGGCCCGCATCGAGGCCGCGACCGAGAAAATCACAGTCACCCTCCCCGATCGCACGCCGTTAGAGCTGCCAAGCGCGGCAACCGGGATCGATGCCGCGGCGGCGATCGGCCCGCGCCTGGCCAAGGCGGCTCTGGCGATCAGGGTGAACGGAGAGCTGCGTGATCTGGGGGTCACGCTGCTTGACGGTGCGGAGATCTCAATCCTCACCGATCGAGACCCCGAGGCCCTCGATCTGATCCGCCACGACGCTGCGCACGTGATGGCCGAGGCGGTAAAGGAGCTCTACCCGGGAGTCAGGGTCACGATCGGCCCGGCGATCGAAAACGGCTTCTACTACGACTTTGATTTTCCCGAAGAGGTAGTGGTCACCGAGGCAGACCTGGAGCGAATCGAGGAGGCGATGCGTGTCCACATCAGAGCCGATGAGCCCTTCAGCCGTCGCGATCTGGATGTCTCAGAGGCAATCGAGATCTTTCGAGAGCAGGGGGAGGCCTACAAGGTCGAGCTGATCGAAGATCTGATTCGAGATCAAGGTGTTAAAACCGTCTCCCTCTACCGAAATGGCCCCTTTGAGGACCTCTGTCGGGGTCCGCACGGTCCCGCCACGGGGCGGATCAAGGCGATCAAGCTCAACTCGCTGGCTGGTGCTTACTGGCGCGGGGATGAGCGCCGCAAAATGCTGACCCGCATTTACGGCACTGCCTTCTTCTCCACCCAAGCACTCGAGGCCCACCTTGAGCGGATCGCGCAGGCCCGAACCCGCGACCACCGCCGTCTCGGCCCACAGCTGGGGCTCTTCATGCTGCGCGAGGAGGCGCCGGGAATGCCCTTTTGGTTACCCAATGGGACCACCCTGCTGCAGCTAATCGAGGCTGAGGTGCGGGGTCAGCTGCGCAAGCGTGGCTATCAGGAGATAGCGACCCCCGAGGTTCTTGACGAGGAGCTTTGGCATCGCTCCGGGCACTGGGAGAACTATCGCGACTCGATGTACTTCGTGGAGGTTGATGAACGGCGCTTTGCGTTGCGCCCGATGAACTGCCCGGGTGCCTGTCTTGTCTTTGGCTCCGAGCGCCGCTCCTACCGCGAACTTCCGCTGCGGTTGGCCGAGTTCGGGCGGGTCTCACGCAACGAGCGTGAGGGGGTTCTGCATGGTTTGATGCGGGTTCGAGCTTTTACCCAAGATGACGCTCATGTCTATTGCACCGAAGAGCAGGTGGCCGATGAGGTAGCCGACATCTGCGAGGCAATCGATCAGCTGTACGCCGGTTTCGGCTTTGGCGATGTCCGGGTCGAGCTCTCGACCCAGCCAGAGAAATCGATCGGTTCAGACCGGCAATGGAGGAAAGCCGAGGCAGCACTGACCGAGGCGCTCAATCGGCAGCAGCGCGACTATGAGCTCAACCCCGGCGATGGCGCGTTCTATGGTCCGAAGATCGATTTTCACATCACCGATGCGCTTGGACGCTCATGGCAATGCGGCACCTGTCAGCTCGACTTTCAAATGCCCGAGCGCTTCGGTCTTTCCTATGTCGGAAGCGACGATGCTCCACACCCGCCTGTGATGATTCACCGCGCCCTGCTCGGCTCGATGGAGCGCTTTGCCGGCATCCTGATCGAGCATTTTGGCGGGCGCTTCCCGGTCTGGCTGGCGCCAATACAGGCAATTGTGCTTCCTGTCTCTGACCGCCATCGCGATTACGCTGACCGGCTCCTTGCGGAGCTCAGGGAGAGCGGTCTTCGGGTCGGGGTTGATCAGCGCTCGGAGTCGGTGGGCAAGAAGATTCGCGATGCCGAGCTGGGTCGCTATCCATTCATGCTGGTCGTCGGAGATCGCGAGGAGGAGGGCGGCGTGCTCGCAGTCCGCTCACACCGGGATGGCGAGCTCGGTGCGATGACGCTGAGCGAGTTCACCGAGCTGGTGGACGAAGAGAGCAAAAACCGCTGAGAGAAAATCGGTTGCCAACCGCCAAGATCCCTCTATACTGCGCCAACTTGATCGCAGGCATGCAAAACACCCCGCGCCCCTGAGCGTCTGCGTGCCTGTACCCCTACCACCCGTCCTCTTGAAGCTCCACCACTCCTCTCGATAGTGCCGATCCCGCGTAGGTTCGATCGGCGCCCCCCAGAGCGCGACACGACAAGGGTCAACGAGCGGATCCGGGTACCCCAGGTGCGGTTGATCGGGGCTGACGGTGAGCAGCTGGGCATTGTGGAGACCTCCGAGGCGTTGAAGCGCGCCCAGGAGGCTGACCTGGACCTGGTCGAGGTGGCGGCAAACTCCAAGCCGCCGGTTACCCGCTTGCTCGACTACTCAAAGTACAAATACGAGCAGGAGCAAAAGCAAAAGGCCGCCCGCAAGCATCAGCAGCAGGTCAATATCCGCGAGATCAAGTTGCGTCCCAAGATCGCGACTCACGACTACGAGACGAAGAAGGGGCACGTCGAGCGTTTTCTCCGCCACCAGGACAAGGTCAAGATCACGATCATGTTTCGCGGTCGCGAGCAAGCCCATCCGGAGCGGGGCCGAGCGCTGCTGCAAAAGCTGTTTGAGGACCTCGACGGGCTTGCCGTAATCGAGTCGGCACCGCTTCAGGAGGGCCGCAACATGAGCATGCTTCTTGCGCCCGGCAAGGAAGCCCTGAAGCTGACTGAGGCCGCTGGGGCCGAGGGCGTCGAGGCGGCACATGAGCAAGCTGCTGAGAGCGCCGCGACCTCCGCAGACACCGCTTCGGGCGCCTAGACCCCGGCGATCACCGCCGCGATTCGCTCGGCGGCGTGGCCGTCCCAAAGCGGCAGCGGCGAAGGCGGTTTGGTTTGGGGCGCCTCAAGGGCGGCCGGGATTTCGGCAATCGCGGTCGGGTTGAGTCCCAGCAGGGTGTTGGTCCCGGCTCGGACGGTGATCGGACGCTCGGTGTTATCGCGCAGGGTGAAGCAGGGAATACCGAGATATGTCGTCTCCTCCTGGATCCCGCCGGAGTCGGTTAGGACGGCACGTGAGTCAGCGAGCAAGGAGAGGAAATCGAGGTAACCAAGCGGCTCGGAATAAAGCAGTCCGGGATGCTTGCTGCCGATCCCTTCCATCATCTCCCGTGTCCGCGGATGGACCGGGAAGACAACCGGAATCTCGGCGGCCAGGGACGCCAGCTGAGAGACTGTCTCGGGTAATAGCGGTCCGTCGACGAGAGCCGGGCGATGCAGGGTGACGAGCACAAACCCACCCGCCACCAGGCCGAGGCGCTCGGCCGTCTTGGAGGCGCGGAAACGACCCTCCAGAGCAAGCAGGGTGTCGATCATCGTATTGCCAACGAAGTGGATGCGCTGCTCCTTGATTCCCTCGGCCTTCAGGTTCTCGATCGCCTCCTCGGAGTGCAAGAAGCAGTAGTCGGCGAATTGATCGGCGACGATGCGATTGATCTCCTCCGGCATCGTTCGATCAAAACTGCGCAGCCCTGCCTCGAGGTGGGCGACTGGGATTCCGATCTTGACCGCGGTAAGCGCGGCCGCCAGGGTCGAGTTGACGTCACCGGGGACGAACACCAGATCCGGCTTTTCCTCGAGCAGGATCGGCTCCAGTCTCTCCATCGTGCGCGCTGTCTGCTGCGCATGGGTGCCGGAGCCGACCTCAAGCATATAGTCGGGTGCTGGCACGGCCAGCTCCTCAAAGAAGACCTCAGACATAAGGGGGTCGTAGTGCTGCCCGGTGTGCACAATCGTGTGCGTGGCTTTGGGGAGGCGCTCGCGCAGCGCCGCGATCACCGGCGCAGTCTTGACGAAGTTCGGCCGGGTCCCGACCACGTAGAGGATCCGCATGCGGCGCCAGCGTAGCTGAGCACCGCGCCAACTCAAGACAGGATCGGTCCCCTGTCTGCTTCAATACGCAATCAGATGCCGAAGATGAAAACCCATTCCGGCGCCAAGAAGCGGTTTAGAAAGACCGCGACCGGCAAGCTGCGCGGGCGGCGCGCCTACTCAAGCCACATCCTTGAGAAAAAGTCGCCGAAGCGCAAGCGGCGGATGTCGCGACCCGTGGAGATTTCCCCGGCTGACTCGAAAACGGTGCGCGCGCTGCTAGGTGCAAGCAAGTGAGCGGCGTCCCACCATCTAACGGTTCTTGCTGGGCGGCACGGGTGCGGACCGAGGTCATCCTTTGAGCCGGGTCAAGCGCTCCGTTCACGCGCGCAAGAAGCGTCGCAAGGTACTGAAGGAGGCCAGGGGCTATTTCGGCCGCAAGCACTCTTCCTACCGCTTCGCCAAAGAGCAGGTTCAGCGGTCGGGGATGTATGCCTACCGTGATCGACGCAACCGTAAGCGCGATTTCCGCCGCCTATGGATCACCCGCATCAACGCCGCGGCCCGGCTGGAGGGGATGAGCTACTCGCAATTGATTCACGGGCTGAGCAAGGCAGAGGTCGAGGTAAACCGCAAGATGCTCGCCGAGATTGCCGTCAGTGATCGCGAGGCCTTTCGCCGATTTGTTGAGCTAGCCCGGGAGGGTGCGGCCGCCTAGTCGCATCCGAGATTCCACTTCTCCCGGGCGGGCCGTCTTCACGGCCCGCTTTTTCGTTCCAGGAAAAACACCGATCAAACAGAAACGACCTCCAATGATTGTCAGCCCCCACAACGAGAAGCTGAAGCTGATCCGCAAACTCCGAGAGCGGCGCCATCGCGAGCATGAGGGCGCATTCCTGACCGAGGGTGAGGATCTGATCGAGGCCGGATTGGCAACTGGCGCCAAGCCGCGGCTATTGCTGAGTGCAGCGGGTAGCGGTTTCGGAGGAGAGGAGGTCGAGCCGAATCTGTTGGCCTCGGTTTCGAGTCTGGGCTCCGGCACCCGGGCGATCGCCGTCTGGGCGCAGAGTTGGTCAGAGCTTGGCCAAGCGCCCTGCATCTACCTGCATGGGGTTGCGGATCCGGCCAACGTTGGCGCCATTGTGCGCTCGGTCCACGCCCTGATCGAGGCCACCGTCGTGCTCGGGCCAGGTTGCGCCGATCCCTACTCGCCAAAGGCGGTCCGGGCCAGCATGGGCTCGATATTTGGCCAGAGAATCGCACGTTTTGGTCTCGAGCAGACTCCGCGACCGAGGACCGCTCTCATCGCCCACGGAGGCAAGCGGCTGGAGGGACTCTCCGGGGTCGCCACCCTGTGCCTCGGAGCAGAGCGCCTGGGCCTGCCTGACGCGGTGTTGACACAGTGCCAGAACAAGGTCACGATTGAGCTTCGGCCCGAGGGCGCGGAGTCCCTCAACGTGGCAGCGGCCGCGGCGATTGCCTGCGAGCGAATCGCGAGCGCCAACGCGCAGCCGCCGGCACCTGCGCCAAGACCGAGCGGCTCAGAGCCGATATCCTCGCCCGCCGTGGCAGAGGTCGATCCCGATGCTTGAGCGCATCGCTGCCATCGAAGATGAGGCGCTGGCGGCGGTCAGGGCAGCTCCGGGAACCGCGCAACTGGATGCGCTGCGAGTGAGATATCTGGGCCGCAAGGCCGAGCTGACGGCAATTTTGCGCGGCATCGCTGAGCTGTCGGGCGAGCAGCGCGGACGGGTAGGGGCCGCCGCAAATCAGACACGCCAGAGCCTGGAAGCAGAGTTTGAACTCCGCGCTGAGCTTCTTGGTGCCGCCGAGCTGGACGCCCGTCTGTTGGAGGATCGAGTCGACGTAACTTTGCCCGGATCGCCCCAGCGTCCGGTTGGGCACACTCATCTGATTACGCGCACAACACGCCAGATCGAAGACGTGATGATCGGTCTCGGCTACCGGGTCATGGAGGGACCTGAGGTCGAGCACGACTACTACAACTTCACCGCTCTCAACCACCCGCACGGTCATCCGGCCCGAATGCTCCAGGACACCTTCTACATTCAGTCCCATCCTGATGTCCTGCTGCGTACCCACACATCTCCGGTTCAGGTACGTGCGATGGAGACCCAGCGCCCCCCGATCTTCATCGTCGTTCCCGGCAAGGTTTACCGGCGCGATTCCGATGCTACCCATAGCCCGATGTTTCACCAGATGGAGGGGTTGGCGATCGGTGAGTCAATAACACTCGCCGATCTGCAGGGAACCCTGCGGGCGATGCTGCGAGCAATCTTTGGCGAGCGGCGCGAGGTGCGGATGCGGCCGCATTTCTTTCCCTTCACCGAGCCGAGCGTCGAGTTCGATGTCTCCTGCTTCCAATGCGAGGGCAGTGGAAAAACTGGCGGCGAGCGCTGCAGCCTGTGCAAGGGAATCGGCTGGATCGAGGTTGGTGGCGCTGGCATGGTCGACCCCAACGTTTTGGGTTTTGTTGAGGCGCAGGGCTATGACCCGGAGAAGGTGCAGGGCTTTGCCTTTGGAATGGGCGTTGAGCGCATCGCGATGTTGCACCACGGGGTGCCGGATGTGCGCCGTTTCTTCGACAACGACATACGGCTGTTGGGGCAGTTTCTCTGAGCCAATGCGAGGTCTGTATCAAAAACAGGTTGCGCGCCAGTCATCGGATCTGGGGGTCCCGAGATGAGGATTCCCTACAGCTGGTTAAGTGAGTACTGCGATCCCGCGATCGCGCCCGAGGAGCTGGCCGAGCGTTTGGCGATGACCGGGACCGAGGTTGAGCGGATTTCGACCGTGGGGCCGGTCTCGCCGCAGGGCTTTGTTGTCGGCAAGGTGCTGAGCGCAGAGCCGCATCCCGACGCCGATCGCCTCCGCGTCTGCTTGGTCAATACGGGCGAGAGTGAGCGAACGATCATCTGCGGCGCCCCCAATGTCGCCGCCGATCAGACCGTCGCCGTCGCTCTTCCCGGCGCGGAGATGCCGGATGGCCGCACGATTCAAAACGTCAAGCTCCGCGGCATCGCCTCTGAGGGGATGATCCTCTCCGCGACGGAGCTGGAAATTGGCGAGGAATCGGCCGGGATCTTGGTTCTCGATGATGGCCTTACTGCGGGCGAGCCGCTCAGTACTGTGCTTCCTTTAGCCGAGCCCGTCCTCGAGCTTGAGGTGACGCCAAACCGGGTCGACTGCCTTGGCGTCTACGGAGTCGCGCGCGAGGTGCACGCGATCACAGGCGCTGCGCTGAGCCCAGAGCCGTGGAGTACCGATGCCGCCCCCGAGGGCGAGGGCGCAGCCGCTGACTACGCCTCGGTCAGCGTCGAGAACCACGATCTATGCCACCGCTTCACGGTGCGGGTCTTCACCGATGTGAAGGTTGAACCCTCTCCCCCTTGGCTGCAGGCGAGACTGACCGCGTCGGGGCAGCGCCCGATCAACAATGTTGTCGACATCACCAATTACGTGATGCTGCAAACCGCCCAACCGCTTCATGCCTTCGACCTTGGCAGGGTCCCAGATGGCGCGTTAAGGATCCGTACCGCCTTCGCGGGCGAGACGATGAGGACACTTGACGGCGTAGAGCGCGACCTTGATCCAGAGACGGTGGTCGTCTGTGACCGCGATGCTCCCGTCGGAATCGCCGGGATCATGGGTGGCCAGGACTCCGAGATCTCGGCGGAGACAACCCGGGTACTGCTTGAGGTTGCGACCTGGAACGGGTCAAATATTCTGCGGACTTCGCGCAAGCTGGGAATTCGATCCGAGGCGTCCTCGCGCTTTGAGAAGCAACTTCACCCGGCGCTTTGCATGCGGGCCCAGCAAATTGCATCGAGTTTGATGGTCAACATCTGCGGGGCAAAGCTGGTGCCGGAAACGATTGATGTCGCCGCCAAGCCTCCAACGGTGAGACGGATTGAACTGCGCAACTCCCGGGTCGAGGGCCTTTTGGGGATGCCTATCGAGCCGCTCCAGCAGGCGGACTACCTCCGAAGTCTCGGCTTCGGAGTCGAACTCAGGGAAGTGAGCCTCGATGTTGAGGTGCCGCCCGACCGCCACTATGACATCACCCGGGAGGTTGATCTGATCGAGGAGGTTGCCCGGGTCCATGGCCTCGACACCCATCTGCCGATCACCCTGCCCAACACATCCGGTGCGGTAGGGGGACTGGGCCGCGAGCAACTGCTGCGCCGCCGCACCGAGGACGGGCTGCGCGATCTCGGCTTTGACGAGGTAGTCGGTTGGAGCTTCACTGACCCCGGGGAGGTGAAGCGGCTGAGAATCCAAGGTAGTGACCCGCGCGCCGAGGGCCTTGTCCTCGCCAACCCGATCTCAGAGGAGCACTCGGTGATGCGCTCGACCCTGCTCGGCTCGCTGCTTGCGATCTCCGCTCGCAACCTAGCCCGGGGTCTTGATCGACTTGCGATCTTTGAGTCCGGCCGGGTCTACCTAGCCAGCCAGGAGCGCGGGACTGGGACCTTGGGGGGGACGTTTGTGGGTGAGCGCAGCGCACCCATATCTGAGCCTCACCGACTCGGCGCCCTGGCGGTGGGTGCCCTCAGCAGCTCGTGGCGAAACGCCGCAGAGCCCGCCGACTTCTTCGCCTTAAAGGGGGTGCTCGAAGCTCTCGCAGCTCAGCTCGGCTTTGGGCTTTCATTTGAGGGCACGGCGGAGCCGTTCTTGCATCCGGGTCGCTCTGCCAAGGTCCTGCTTGACGGCGCTGGGGTCGGCTGGATCGGAGAGCTCCATCCCCTGGTCTGCGGGGGGTGGGGTCTTGAGTCGGCCGTCGCCTTCGAAGTCGAGCTCGCGGCGCTGATCGAGCACGCGGTGGCGGGCACCGAGCTATACGTTGAGATCCCAAATTATCCGGCGATCCAGCAAGACCTGGCGGTGGTTGTTTCGATCCAGACCACTGCCGAGGCCGTGCGAAGCACCATCCTCAGGGGCGGGGGAGGGTTGCTGAGGAAGGCGGAGGTGTTCGACCTCTGGGAGGGCGAGCAGATCGGTGAGGGGCGAAAGAGCCTCACCCTGCGACTTGAATTCCGGGCTGATGACCGCACCCTCAGCGACGAGGAGGTCGCCCCGCTGCGTGACTCGATCGAGACTGAGTTGAAAGAGATCGGTGGGTCGCTTCGTGGCTGAGCACAACCGACAGCCCCTGCTGGGCGACCCTGTCGCGCGCGTCTTGGTTGCCGGGGCCTCCGGCTTCACCGGGGCGCTTGCTGCCCAGATCCTCTGGCGCCACCCCCGCTTGGAATTGGTCAAGGTCACCTCGCGTAGCGACGCTGGGACCCAACTTGATCATCTCCATCCGCGCTACCGGGTGCCGCTGGAGCTGACTGAGCTCGATCTCGGCGATCTCGACGGGATCGAGGCGGCGATCGTCGCCTATCCACATGGCGCATCCGCGCCCACGGTGGCCGCACTTCGCGGGCGCGGAATCCTGGTCGTCGATCTCTCCGCCGATTTCCGACTCCGCGATCTTTCAACCTATCGGCGCTGGTACGGGGAGCACGGGGCACCGCAGCTGCTGGGCGCTGCGGTATACGGGCTGAGCGAGCTGTACCGCGATCAGCTGCGCGAGGCAAAGCTCGTTGCGACCCCGGGTTGCTATCCGACCGCGAGCCTCCTCGCCCTGGCGCCGCTTGCAGAAAAGGGCCTTCTGAGCGACGTGGTGATCGACGCCAAGCAAGGTGTCTCGGGGGCTGGGCGCGGTGGTGGTGAGGCGATGCACTACGTGGCAATGGATGAGAACGCCTTTGCCTACAAGACCGAGGGACACCGGCATCGACCCGAGATAGAGCAGGAGCTGGCAGCGCTCGGCAGTCCGGTTGAGGTTACTTTTGTGCCGCACCTGCTGCCCCTGGATCAGGGCGAGTTGACCAGTTGCTACGTGAGGACGAGCGAGTCACTTTCCAAGCAGGAGGTCCAGGGACTCTACCGCGAGCGCTATCGGGAGGAGCCCTTCATCCGCGTCGTTGATCGCCCGCCGGCCCTGCGCAACGTGCGCGACACCAATGAGTGCCATATCCATGTGACTGTCGAGGAGCGCGGCCGGGTGTTGGCGTTCTCTGCGATCGACAATCTCTGGAAGGGGGCCTCGGGGCAGGGCATTCAAAACCTCAATCTAATGTTGGGTCTTACGGAGAGCGAGGGATTGAGATGAGCGCTCGCTTCTTTCATTCGCGCTGGGTGACGGCGCCCGTCGGGGTCGAGGAACTCGACCCGGCACAGCTGGCGCCGGGCTTTCGGGCCGGCGGGGCCCACTGTGGTCTCAAGCAGGGAGGGCAGACGGACGTTGGCCTGCTTGTCTGTGACGCGCCGAGTGTGTCCTCCGCCTTGCTACTGACCCGCAACGCCTCAGCCGCTGCTCCGGTGCGGGTCTGCCGAGACAGCTGTGAGAGGGGAGCGATCCGCGCTGCCGTTGTCAACTCTGGCAACGCTAACGCCGAGACCGGCGCCCAAGGCTATGCCGACGCGCTCTCGATGCGCGCAGAGGCTGCCGCGAGGCTGGAGCTGGTGGCGGAGACGGTGGCGGTCGCTGAGACCGGGACGATCGGCGTTCAGTTGCCAATTGATGCGATCCTGGACGCGATCGGAGAGGCCGCCAAGGGGCTATCTGGGAACGGTGGGGCGACCTTCTCGGACTCGATTACGACCACCGACCGCTGGCCCAAGCGCTGCACCCTGCGCTCCCACGGTGTGACCCTCTCCGCCCAGGCCAAGGGTGCTGGGATGATCGAGCCCGGGTTTGCCACCATGCTCTGCTTCATCCAAACGGACGCAACGCTGGCTGACCCAACGGCCAGCCTGAGGAGCGCGGTTGCCTCCTCCTTTGAGCGGATCACCGTGGATGGCCAGATGAGCACCAATGACACCGTCTTGCTGCAGGCCAGCGGCGCCACGGGGACACCCCTGCCGGAGGGATTGCTTGACGCGGTGCTGCTGCAACTCGCGATTGAGATCGTCGCCGACGGTGAGGGTGCGACTCGAGTCGGGAGGATCGCAGTCAGCGAGGCCGGATCAGAGGTCGAGGCGGAGCGCGTCGCGCGGGCGATCGCCAACTCGCCCTTGGTCAAGACCGCGCTGTTTGGACGCGATCCCAATTGGGGCCGGATCGCCCAGGCAGCGGGAATGGCGCTTGCCGGTGAGAAGATCGAGGAGATCGGCGCGGCTTCGATCGATGCGGCCGAGCTCGCCGAGGACATCGGCGAGGCGGAGATCGCGATTCGGCTCGGGCGCGGAAATTCGCGCGCCCACGTCTGGTTTTCTGACCTGGGCTATGAGTACGTACGAATCAATGCGGACTACACGACGTGAGCGCCTCAATGAAGGGAAGGGGAAAAGCGATGAGCGAGCAGACCTCGCCAAGCGATTCAAGGGCGGCGGGCAGCGTTGCGACCCTGCTGGAGGCGCTTCCCTACATCCGCGAATTCCACGGTCGCACGGTGGTGATCAAGTACGGCGGCGCGGCGATGCGCGAGGAGGGTCTGCGCGAGGCTTTCGCCACCGACGTTGTGCTGCTCAAGTACGTTGGCCTCAACCCGGTGGTTGTCCATGGGGGTGGACCCGAGATCACCCAGCACATGCAACGATTGGGCATGGAGGTGCGCTTTCATCAGGGATTGCGCGTATCCGATGCCGAGACGGTCGAGGTGGCGAAGATGGTCCTGCTCGGCAAGCTCAATTCTGACATTGTGCAGCGGCTCAATCGCCACGGGCAGCCCGCGGTCGGGCTCTCGGGTGAGGATGGTTCTTTGTTTGAGGTGGCGCCGGTAGCCAACGCAGCCGAGGTCGGCTTCGTTGGCTCCATCGAGCGGGTTGACGTCGATGTGCTTAACCACATCGCCGCCGACTACATCCCGGTGATCGCCTCCTCGGCATCTGATCGTGACGGTCAGTCCTACAACGTCAATGCCGATGAGGCGGCTGGCAAGGTAGCCGCGGCACTCGGGGCCTATAAGGCGATTTTCCTCACCGATGTCGAGGGGTGGCTGGCGGATGCGGGGGCGCCGGAATCGCTTATCTCCCGCGCCTCGGTCGGTGAGGTCGAGAAGAAGCTGGTCGGGATCGACGGTGGTATGAGGCCAAAGCTTCAGGCTTGCGTGAACGCGATCCGGGGCGGCGCACAGTCCGCCCACATCATTGACGGACGCCAGACCCACAGCCTCCTGTTGGAGCTCTTTACCGATGCTGGCATCGGCACGATGGTGACACCGTGATCTTGGCGGAGCTGCAGGCCGGGGAGGATCGATACCTGATGAGCACCTACCTGCGGGCTCCGGTCGAGTTCGTGCGTGGCGAGGGGGCCCTTCTCTGGGACTCAGAGGGCAGGCAGTACCTGGACTTTCTGACCGGGATTTCTGTCTGCTCGGTGGGCCACTGTCATCCCGCCGTGGTCGAAGCGGTGCGTGAGCAGGCGGGGCGACTGATGCACGTCTCCAATCTCTTCTACACCGAGCCAATGGTACGTCTGGCTGAGCGGCTCGCCCGCTCTAGCCTCGGCGGTCGGGTCTTCTTCTCCAACTCCGGCACCGAGGCAAATGAGTGCGCGATCAAGATCGCCCGCAAGCACGCCCACCTTCGCGGCATCGAGGAACCCGAGATCGTCAGCTTTGATGGCGATTTTCATGGCCGCACCTACGGTGCGCTGGCGGCGACCCCGGGCCTTGCTCAAAACAAGGCGCTCGGCCCAATGCTGGCGGGTTTTCGTTCGGTGCCACTGAACGACGCCTCGGCCCTGCGCGAGGCGGTCAGTGAGCGGACCGCGGCGATCATGATCGAGCCGCTGCAAGGTGAGGCGGGTGTGTTCGCAGTCAGCGAGGAGGCGCTGCTCACCGCTCGCGAGGCCTGTGAGCAAACGGGGGCGCTTTTGATCTTCGATGAGATCCAAACCGGGATGGGAAGGACTGGCTCGCTGTGGGCCTATGAGCAGACTCCGGTGCGGCCTGATCTCCTGACAACCGCGAAGGCGCTTGGTGGCGGGATGCCGATTGGCGCCTGCGTGAGCGGCGCCGAGGCGGCGAGGGTATTGGAACCCGGTGATCATGGCTCGACTTTTGCCGGAGGGCCTGTCGTCGCGGCCGCCGCCCTCGCGGTGCTTGAGATCATCGATCAACCCGAACTGTTGCGCCGGGTGCGGGAGCTCGGCCTCCAACTGCGCGATGGCTTGCTCGCCCTTCCGGGGGTTCGCGAGGTGCGGGGTCGGGGGCTGATGGTCGGCGTCGGACTCAAAAGCGGGATCGATGCCCGCGCAGTCGGCGCTGACCTCTTGCGGCGCGGTCTTATCGTCAACGTTCCGGCACCCGAGAGCCTCCGTTTGCTGCCCCCGCTGACCCTCGAATCCGCGCAGGTTTCCGGCGCCGTCGACCTGATCGGCGAATCGCTTCTAAGCTACCCAGTGCAATGAGCCCCAAGGAGCTTTCATCTTCGGCGCGTCCGCTGGCCAGCAGTGCTGCTGAGCGAATCGCCGTGATTATCGAGGCGGCCGAGAAGGCCGCAGCCAGCGTCATCGATGACGCCGAGGAGCAGGCGCGCGGGTATCTCGACCAGGCTCGCGCCGACGCCGACAGGATCGTAGCCGAGCGATTGCGTGCCGTGGCCGATGATCTCGACCCCCCCCAGGCGGGACGCCACCCCCCGCACCTGAAGCCTGTCGAGAACTCGCTACCGGAGCGCGAGGATCCATCCGCCGCTCAGCGGCGGGCGAGCAGCGGATCGGCTGGTGCCCGCTTGCTGGCAACGCAGATGGCGGTTTCGGGGAGCAGTCGAGAGGAGATTGAGGCGCGGCTTCGAAGTGGCTTTGAGATCGAGGACGCTAGTGGGATCCTCGACGCGATACTCGGACCGGAGGAATAAGTGCACGAGGACCCAACACGCATGATGGGGCCCGAAGGCCGGGGGCCAGAGGAGCATCGGCCGCGGGGCAATTTGCACCTGCTGATCGCTGGGCTGATCGCGATCATCGTCGGTCTCATCATCGCTGTGGTCGTTGTCGCCAACAACAACAACAGCAGCAGCAGCCCCTCGACCGCCTCCAACGAATCGTCAGCAATCACGCCCCCGACCACGACCGGTTCGACCACGACCGGCTCGACAACAACGGGCCAGACGACGAACACGACCTCGCCGACGACGACCGCTACAACTACCTCGACCCCGACAACCACGACCACGACGACCACCGGTGGTCACGGCAACGGCAGCGGCGGTGTCCCCGCGCCCTAGCGCTGCCCTCGCTCAGGCGATGATTTGCGCCCGGATCATGCGGGCAAAGACGATGAAGCGATGGGAGGCGCTGTAGAGGGGGTCACAGGCGCTTAGGACGAGGCGTTCATAGCCGACATCTCTGACGATTCCGACGTCGTTGGGGTCGACGATCGCCGTTTTCTGCACCCGGTAAAGAAACCTCGCGTAGGGCATTTCGAGCCGAATCAGATCGCCTGGCTTCATCGAGTCAATGTGGCGAAAAGGAGCTAGGTAGGTGGTGCGGTGACCGGCGATTCCGACCGTTCCTCCCTGCCCCGGAAAGGGGGTCTGCGGATAGTGGCCGGGACCCTGCTCAAGGCTGGAGGTATCGGTGCCCTGAATGACGACGGCATTCAGTCCATCCATCGTCGGGGCGATGATCCGCCCAATCGCGTCGCCGGTACCGGCCTGGGCGGCGAAGCGCGCGGCGAGAACTTCGATCTTTCGCTTCGGGTCGGCGATTCGCGCGATCCCGCGCAGCTCGCGGCGCGACTGAAACTTGGCTTCCAGCCCCTTCAGCTGGCTCGCCGCTTCGCCCTGCTTGATCGAGGCATAGATCGAAGAGAGGGGCTCCTCATAGGCGAGGGTGATGCCGACGTCGGCGATCACCACCACGCCGGCGCTGATCAAGACGATCGAGAGGATGTGGCCGAAGCGCCTCACGTTGGGGATTTTGTCAGCGCGGCGCTCGCTTCGCATGGGGTCATGCGAGACTTCGCGCCTCCAGTGAGTGCCGACCAGCCCCCAGCGCAGTTTCCAACGACCAGCTATGAGGCCGACCCGGCCCATGTCGGCCGCGTCTTACTGCTGTATTCGGGGGGTCTCGATACGAGCGTGATGCTGAAGTGGATCCAGGATTCCTATGACGCGGAGGTCGTATGCCTGACGGTCAACCTTGGCCAGCCCGGGGAGGACTACGAGGTGATCAGGGGCAAGGCAATGCAACTTGGCGCGCTCGAGTGCCACGTCGTCGATGCCCGTAAACAATTCGCCGAGCAGTTTCTGCTGCGCGCGATCAAGGCGAATGCCCTCTACGGCGGCGGCTACCCGCTCTTCACCGCCCTCGGGCGTCCTCTGATCGCCCAGCTCGCCGTCGCCTATGCGCGCCAGACGGGTTCCGACACGATCGCCCATGGCTGCACCGGCAAGGGCAATGATCAGGTCAGGATCGAGGCGACGGTGGCGACCCTGGCGCCGGAGCTGAGAACGATCGCACCGGTGCGATCCTGGCAGATGGGACGCGAGGAGGAGATCGCCTACGCCCGCGAGCACGGGATTCCGGTCAAGGGTGGAACCGAGGTTGCGCCCTACTCGATTGATGACAACCTCTGGGGTCGTTCCTCAGAGGGTCGCTGGATCGAGGACCTCGACCACGCACCCGATGAGGACGTCTTTCAACTGGTCACCCGTCCCGAGGAGGCCCCCGATGAGGCCGAGGTCGTCAGCGTCGAGTTTGAGCGCGGGATCCCGGTGGCGCTCAACGGCGAGCGGCTCGAGCTGGTCGAGTTGCTCGAACGGGCAGGGCAGATCGGCGGCCGCCATGGGGTCGGGATTGTCGATCAGATCGAGGACCGGATCGTCGGCCTCAAGGTTCGCGATATCTATGAGGTGCCGGCGGCGGCGATCGTGCTCACCGCGCACCAGGAGCTGGAGCGGCTGGTGGGCACGATTCATCAAAACCAGTTCAAGCCCAGTATTGATCAAAAATGGGCATACCTCGTGTACGCGGGGCTTTGGTGGGACCCGCTGCGCTCAGACCTTGATGCCTACATCACCGCGGTCAACGAGCAGGTGAGCGGCGTGATCGGCCTGAGGCTCTACAAAGGAAGCGTCCGCGTCATCACTCGATCTTCGCCCAACGCGATCTATGACGCGAGCCTCGCCTCGTTTTCAGGCTCCGGTGGACTGTTCTCTCAGGCGGCCTCCCCGGGCTTCATCGAGCTCTGGTCGCTGCAGTCGCGAATGGCGCACCGAATCAGACAGGGCGGGGGAGAGGAGGAGGGGGACTGATGGTCGATGCTTTCGGCAGGGCCGCAGTTCGCTTCGCGCTCTTGTACCTGCGCCGTCGCTTTCGACGTGAGATCCGGATTGCCGTGGGAATCGCCGCGATCACACTCGGAGCAGGCGTCTACCTGGCCGCCCGCAATGTGCGCGAGGGTTAGCCGCGGTCAATAATCCGCAAGTTTCCTTGCGGATTATTGACAACTTGTGAGCGTTCGCTAACAGAGTCCGCTAGTCTCGCCCGCTTCATGCGGCGATTGATCGCAACGAAATCAAAGGCGGTCTGGGTGGCGGTGGCTATCGGTTTCGCCTTTGGCTGCCTAGTGTCACCCGTGGCCTCGGCGGGCGCCGCCAACCTCGGCGCGCTACAGGCGAAAGTCGAAGGTGCGCGCAGCCAGGCTGGTGCAATCGCCGCCGATTTACAGGCCAAGCAGAGCGAGCTCGCCGCGGCGCAGCAGCAAGCGAGCGCGGCTGCGACCCGCGAGCAGCAGCTCAGCACGCTGCTGGCCAGCGGTCAGCGGCGCTCGGCGCAATTGGCCACCAAGGTCCGGATCTCGGAGCGAGAACTTGCCAAGGAGCAAGGCCGTCTCGTGCGGGTTCGCGGCGAGCTCGCCCAGCGTCTGGTCGCGATCTATGAGAGCGGATCACCGAATACCGCCGGAATCGTGCTTGGAGGAGGAAATTTCAACGAACTCGTAACCCAGACCGAATACCTGAGGGAGATCGAGAGCGCCGATCGTGCTCTGGCAGAACGCGTTGCCCAGGTAAGAGACGCGGTCCGCCACCAGCTTGATCTGCTGGCGGCGCTCAAAGCGCGAATCGACGCCTACGATGCTCGCCTAGCCATGGCAAGGATTCAGATCTCAGCGGTGCGCCAAAGTGCGGAGGCCTCGGCATCGCGCCTTCAGTCGATCACCGCCTCCCGTGCCGCCTCCCTAACCGCATTGAAATCAGACATCGGAAGCTGGGTCGGTGAGATCCGCACGGAACGGGCCGCGGCGGCCGAACGGGTCGGCCAGGCAACGGCCGAAACGACGGTTGAACGCTGGCTCGGCGGCCCCTACTCAATTCCGTCCTACATCGTGATGTGTGAGTCGGGGGGCAACTATGGGGCCGTCAACCCCTCAAGCGGAGCAGGTGGCGCTTATCAGATCCTTCCCTCGACCTGGCGGCTTTATGGCGGCCACGGCAGACCCCAGGATGCGTCCAAGGCTGAACAGAATTCGATTGCATCCCAGATCTGGTCCGCGTCGGGGCGCGGCGCTTGGGTCTGCGGCGGCGGTTGAGCGGCCTTTCTTCGCGATTACCTGCGCAGATAGCGTGAAGGGCCTGCTGTGAGGGGTCGGTGCCATCTGCCCGGCTTGGCATGATCGACAATCACAGTGAGCACCCTCTCCGCCGCCCACCTGCACGCCCACAGTGAGTACTCCTTGCTCGATGGTGCCTGCAAGATTGAGGCGATGGCGGCGCGAGCAGCAGAGCTCGATCAGCCCGCCCTTGGCCTCACCGATCACGGTGTGATGAACGGGGCCGTCGACCTTTATAAGGCCTGCCGCAAGCACGGAATAAAGCCAATCGTTGGGCTCGAGGCCTACTTTGTCGAGGATCGCCACGCGATCAAGGAGCAATCGCGCTATGAGCGCAACCACCTGACCCTCTTGGCCGAGAACGACCGCGGCTTTGCCAACCTGGTTCAGCTCACCTCGGCCGGTTTTCTCGAGGGCTTCTCGCGGGGCAAGGCGAACGTCGACATGGAGCTGCTCACCAGGCATGCCGAGGGTGTGATCGTCCTCACCGGCTGCCTGCAGTCGCGCTTTTGCCGGCGGCTGGTCGAAGAGCGAGCTGATGACGCGCGCGCCCACCTCGATGACCTGATTCAGGCCTTTGGACCCGAGCAGGTCTATTTCGAGGTGCAAAAGAACGGGATCGCCGAGCAGGACAGGGCAAACACCGGAATCGTGCGCTACGCCCGCGAGCTTGGCCGGCCCCTGGTCGGCACCGCAGACGTGCACTACCTGCGCCGCGAGGACTTTGACAACCACGCGGCGCTGCTTTGTGTGCAGACCAAGTCGACCTTGGAGGCGCCGAAGCTCAGTTTCGACACAAATGAGTTCTACATCAAGAGCTCAGAGGAAATGATCGATTCCTTCGCTGAGTGGCCGGACGCGGTCCCGACCAGCTTGGAGATCGCCGAGCGCTGCACCCTGGAGATCAAGCTGGGCAGCCTGCTGCTGCCGCGCTACCCGACCGCGGACGACGAGGAGCCCGAGGCGATGCTGCGCCGCATTGCCGGCGAGGGTCTGCGGGCCCGCTACGGCGATCCGGCACCGGCTGAGGCGTCCAAACGCCTTCAGTTCGAGCTCGGGGTGATCGAGGAGATGGGCTTCTCCTCCTACTTCCTGATCGTCTGGGACTTTGTCCGCTACGCGAAGGAAAACGGTATCGCGGTAGGGCCCGGCCGTGGCTCGGCAGCCGGCTCCATCGTCTCCTACATCCTCAAGATCACCGACCTCGACCCACTCGCCAACGACCTCCTTTTCGAGCGTTTCCTCAACCCGGGACGCAAATCAATGCCCGACATCGACATTGACTTTTCCGTCCGCGGTCGCGAGCGAATGATCCGCTACGTGGGTGAGAAGTACGGTCGCGAATCGGTCGCCCAGATCATCACCTTTGGGACGATGGCACCGCGTGCGGCAACTCGCGATGCCGCCCGCGTGCTCGGCTTTGACTATGGAACCGGCGATCGCCTCGCAAAGCAGATCCCGGAGCCAATCCAGGGGCGCAACCCGTCCTTTGAGGAGTGCCTGAAGGCAGGCCAGGAGCTGAAGAACACCTACGATTCCGAGCCCGACGCGCGACGGATCCTCGACGTCGCCCGGGGCCTCGAGGGCATCATCCGCAACAACTCGATCCACGCTGCCGCGGTGGTGATCTCCGATCGACCACTGCAGGAGATCGTGCCGCTCCAGCTGGCCGAGGATCGCAGCGCCCAGCCTGCAGCTGAGAGCAGCGGCAGCGGCTCGGCCAAGTCCGAGCGCCAGTACAAGATTGTCACCCAGTACTCGATGGGTCCGATTGAGGAGATCGGCCTGTTGAAGATGGACTTCCTCGGCCTCCGCAATCTGGACGTGATCGAGGATGCGATCGACATCATCCAGCGCTCGCGCAACGAGATCGTCGACATGGAGAGAATTCCCACCGACGACGCCAAGACCTATGAGATGCTCGCCAGTGGCGACTCAACCGGCGTCTTTCAGTTCGAGTCGGAGGGGATGCGCGAGGCCCTGCGCAGGGTCGGACCAACTGAGTTCGCCGACCTCGTCGCCCTTGGTGCCCTCTACCGACCCGGCGCGATGGCCTATATCCCCGCCTACGCCAAGGGAAAGCGCGATCCCTCGACTGTCCGCTATCCCGACCCCCGTTTGCGGGCGATCACCGAGGAGACCCACGGTTGCGTCATCTATCAGGAGCAGCTGATGGAGATCTCGCGCTCAATGGCGGGCTTCTCGGGTGCTCAGGCAGACGATCTTCGCAAGGCGATCGGCAAGAAGAAGCGCGACATGATGGCGACGATGAAAGACAAGTTCATGGAGGGTCTGCACACCTCCGGGACCGCCCCCAGCGTCGCCCGGGACCTCTGGAAGCTGAACGAAGCGGCGGCCGATTACTCCTTCAACAAGTCCCACGCCGCCTGCTACGCGCTGATCTCCTATCGCACCGCCTATCTGAAGGCGAATTACCCAGCCGAGTACATGGCCGCGGTGATCTCCTCGGTGATGAACACAAAAGACAAGGTCCCCTTCTTTGTCAATCGCTGTGAGGAGATGGGTATCGAGGTGCTTCCCCCCGACGTCAACTCCTCAGATCATGATTTTGTCGTCTCCGAGAAGGCGATTCGCTTCGGCCTCGACGCGGTCAAGAACGTCGGCCATGCGGCGGTCGAGTCGATCTTGCGAGCCCGTGCGGATGGCCCGATTGTTTCGATCTGGGATTTCTGCGAGCGGGTGGACGCGCGGGCGGTCAACAAACGGGCGATCGAATGCCTGATCAAGTGCGGCGCGCTCGATTCAACCGACGCCACACGCAAGGGCATGCTCGAGGCCTTACCGGGGGCTCAGTCCTCCGGACAAAAAGCTCAGGAGGATGCGCAGCTTGGGCAGGGCTCGATCTTTGATGTCGGCGAACAGGCGGGTGGCGCCTCCACCGCACAGCACCGAGCGCCGCTTTCAGCTGCCGAGTTTGACCGCGCCGAGTTGCTGGCGCTGGAGAAGGAGACGCTCGGCACCTACCTCTCCTCCCATCCGCTTGCCGAAGTTCGCGATGCTTTGCGGGCCCGGGCTGATTGTACGCTGGCCGATCTCAGTACCCGGCCCGACGGATCCTGGGTGACCGTGGGGGGAATCATCGTGGACTGCAAGAAGATCCGCACAAAGAGTGGTAGCCAGATGATGTTCGCCACCCTCGATGACATCGAGGGTCAGGTCGAGTTGCTTGTCTTCAAGGCCGATCAGGCTGAGAGCGCGACCGCCATCGCACCGGATGCGATCGTTCTCGTGCGGGGGCGTCTTGACCATAAAGACCGCGGTGAGACCAAGCTTGTTGTGCAAGAGGCCGAGCGCTTTGAGCCAGATGAGGGCGAGGTCGCACGGGCCACCAGGCTGGCCAACACCGCGGCGGGTCCGCTGCGGCTGACGATCGATGCCGCTAAGTTCGCTCCCGGCTTGGTTGATGAGCTGAAGAATGTCTTCGAGCACCACAAGGGTGAGTCCGATGTGCATCTGGCGATCCGAACGGCCGAGGGGGAGCCAAAAGAGATACGCCTTGGCAGCGGATACCGGGTGCGGCCCTCGAGTGGTCTCAGGGCGGAGTTGGGCCACATGCTTGGCCCCGACGCTCTGGCGGCTTAAAAGGTCTCGCGCCCGGCCGCCCCGGTGCCTACACTGATCTACCATGGCCACGCGCCAGCGAGAGGAGCAGGCAGCCCGAGCCGGCGAGTGCCGGCAATGTCGTTCGTTCTGCGACAAGATGATCGAGCCTCGCGGCTGCGTCGAAATGCGCTGCCGCTTCCTCTATAGCTACGTCGACATGTTCAGCGGAGACCAATACGTGGGCTGCATGCAGGAGGTCTTCAGCGCAGAGATCGAGCTCGAGGCTGTGCTCCAGCCGGGAGGTTTCGGCGGGGTCAAGACGACCGGCGAGCCACTGCCTCATTGCCAGTTCTCGGTCGAGCGTGCCTATGAGGGCGAGGGCCCTGCATATGGCTGTGTCAATCCCCGCTTTTTCGATTGCACCGACGAGGGCCCGGAGGGACTGAGGGCCTTCGATCTGCGCGACATTTGACCCGCCACTGGTTCGAAGACGACATCGTTCCGTGTAGGATCTCGGCGTAATGGCCGACACCCAGGTGCTGACAGAGGCAGAGAAGGTACTGGCAGAGGCGACATCGGGCGCTCCTGCATCGGTGCCGAGCGAGCCGAGCTTCACTCTTGAGCTAAACCAGGATCAAAAGGACATCCGCGAGTGGGTGCACGGCTTTGCCAAGGGAGTGGTGCGACCCGCAGCAGCTGAGTGGGATGAGCGCGAGGAAACACCGTGGCCGGTGATCCAGGAGGCAGCCAAGATCGGGCTCTACAGCTTCGAGGCCCTGGCCCAATTCTGGGCGGATGGGACCGGCCTAACGCTCCCGATTGCCAACGAGGAGCTGTTTTGGGGAGACGCCGGAATCGGGATGGCGATCATGGGTACATCACTCGCCGTAGCCGCGATCTTCGGCCAGGGAACGCCTGAGCAGATGGGCGAGTGGATCCCACAGTGCTTCGGCTCCCCCGAGGAGATCAAACTCGGCGCTTTCTGTGCTTCTGAGCCCGACGCCGGCTCCGACGTTTCTGCAATCCGCACTACCGCCAAGTATCAGCAGGCAAATGATGAGTGGGTGATCAATGGACAGAAGGCCTGGGCCACCAACGGAGGCATCGCCAACGTCCACGTCGTGATCGCCTCAGTTGACCGCGAGCTCGGCTCTCGAGGTCACGCAGCGTTCGTGATTCCACCGAAAACGGATGGTTGTGAGCAGGGGTCAAAGGTCAAAAAGCACGGTCTGCGCGCTTCCCACACCGCCGACGTGCACCTCGATGAGTGTCGCGTTCCCGGCTCCTGCTTGCTCGGCGGCAAAGAAAAGCTTGACGAACGTCTGGCCCGAGCCCGCGAGGGTAAGAAATCAAAATCCCAGGCGGCGATGCAAACCTTTGAGGCGAGCAGGCCAACGGTTGGTGCTCAGGCGCTCGGGATCGCGCGTGCGGCCTATGAGTACGCGCTTGAGTACGCCAAAGAGCGGCGCCAGTTCGGCCGCGCAATCGTTGAGAACCAGGCAATCGCATTTACCCTCGCCGACATGAAGCTCGAGATCGACGCGGCGCGGCTGCTCGTATGGCGCGCCGCATGGATGGGCCGTAGCGAGCAGACCTTTGAGAACGCCGAGGGCTCGATGTCAAAGCTGAAGGCCGGCGAGGTTGCGGTCTGGGCCACGGAGCGCGCGATCCAGATCCTCGGTGGCAACGGTTATACCCGCGAGTTTCCGGTGGAGCGCATGCATCGCGATGCAAAGATCTACACGATCTTTGAGGGAACCTCTGAGATCCAGCGTCTGGTCATCTCCCGGGCGATCTCCGGGGTCCAAGTCAAGTAAAAGCTCCCGTCTGGAGCACGGATCTAGGGGCGCCGTTTGAGCCCATCCCGACGTAGCCGCTTCGCCATCTGAACTTCCTTGCGATCAGGCCCTTTCTTTTTCGGCCCCGGTGTCTCAAGGGTCGCTGGTAGGCGCTCGAAGCGGGGCTCGGAGAGAAACGCCCGGAGGCCGCCTTTTCCCATTTTCCCCTGACCGATGTTGGCGTGGCGGTCGCGACAGGAGCCGAGTGGAGCGGCAGCGTCATTGACGTGGATGCAGCCGAGCCGGTCGAGGCCCAGCTTTTCCTCGGCCTGATCTAGGACGATCGTCAGATGGGCCTCATCGGTGATGTCATATCCTTGGACGAAGAGGTGGCAGGAGTCAAGGCAAAGGCCGAGACGCCCGCCGCTGCCCGCCAGCTCGATCAGCTTGGCTGTCTGGTCGAAATCGCGGCCCAACAGACCCTTGTGGCCGGCCGTCTGCTCGAGCAGTAGCGGGCATCGCTCACTTTCTTTGAGCGCCGCTGCGATCACCTTTGCCGCGCGCTTCATCGAGGGCCCGAGCGGCTCCCCTTTCTGGGCGCCGGGATGCAAGACGACTCCGGCTGCATTGATCTCATCCCCGATCCGCAGCGCGTGGGTCAAGGAGTTCAATGATTTCTTGCGCAGCTCGGGTTCCGTTGTCGCGCAGTTGATCAGATAGACGGCATGAATCACAACCGCCCCGACCGTTGAGCTCTCGATTGCCTGGTTGAATGCGGCGAAATCATCGGCGCCGTACTTGGTCGGTCGCCACATTCGTGGGCTCTGGTTAAAGATCTGGATCGATTCGCAGCCAAGCTCGGCTCCTCGCTCCACCGCCTTGTCGAGGCCTCCGGATGTGGAAACGTGAGCTCCGATCAGCATCGATTTCCCATCCTAGAGTCCCGCGTCGGGCCCTGCTCGCGCCGCTGAGGGCATTCAACCTCAAGCGCTCGTCGGGCCCAGCCCACTTCTCTTTGCCTTTGCCAAAGGTGGGGCGGCCCGAGGGCTACGACGGGCCGCCCCAGGATCCAGGATCCCGATCCAAACCCTACCCATAATTAGGTATGAGACACCACCTCGGCTGAGACCGCCCGGAAGTGGGAGTGATCCCACGCCACCGAAAGGGATCGGAGAGCCTGCCAGCAATGCTCGTCTGGCCGGAGACGCCCCCAGGGGAAGGACGCTCCGGGCCGACGAGCGTAGGCCGACTCGGTTCCAGGCGGGTCGGCCCCAATACAAGATCAATACCCAAAATCGCGATCGACTAACCAGCGCAAGCCCAGGTGGGCTGTTTGGAGGACTTGGGAGAGCAGGCTCGGATACGAAACCACGGCCCTCGGGTGACCGAACCCCCGTGCCTGAGATCCTCAGGACCTTGTACCGCTTGGATTCGGACCGGGAGATGGTGAAACAATCGGCACCGGGTCCTCCCTGATGACCATCACGAGTGGTGCGGCAATACTTAAGTCCCTCTCCATTGACGGCGAAAACCTGACCAACCTCGCGCCGGCGGATGCGCGCCACAGACCGGCGCGGTCATGTGACCGATATGCCAGTCTGCGCATTTCATGCGGCGACGATCCGGTTTACGTCACGACCCAGCTCGGCCACACCGAGGTCGGGTTCTCAATGAGTTTCTACGCTCGCGCTGTGAAACGTCGCGGTCGTCTTTCGGGCGCCCTGCTGGAGGAGCTCGAGAAGGACATCGTTTGGGCGCATTTAGGCGCCACGGGCGATCTGGACCCAGCAACGGAAGCCGCAAGCGCACTGCTGCAGCAAGTTACGGACTAGACCGCGCTTTCTGTGGAAACATGCGGCGCCGACGAGCATGACCGACCAGCACCTCCGACTCAGATTTGCGCCCTCTCCCACTGGGGCACTCCATATCGGCGGTGCGAGAACGGCTCTCTACAACTGGCTTGCTGCTCGTCACGGGGATGGAAAGCTGATCTTGCGGATCGAGGACACCGACCTTGAGCGCTCCACCGTGGCCAATGTTGATCAGATCCTGGACGCGCTGCGCTGGCTTGAGCTTGACTGGGACGAGGGGCCGATCTCCCAGGCCTCCCGTGCCGAGGGGCACGGGATTGCGCTGCAACGCCTGATCGCCTCCGGCGCCGCCTACCGTGACTCGGCCACCGCCAAGGATGTCGAGAATTGGAAGGCCGAGCATGGGGCAGATCGGGGCTACCGCGGTGAGCCGACGACAGGGCCCGGCGCTGCCGTGCGCCTGCGCGTCCCCGACCACGGCGAGACCGTGGTTGAGGACCTGATTCGCGGCCCGGTCAGCTTCCCCAACCGCAGTTATGACGACTTCGTGATTGCTCGTGGCGATGGTTCGGTTCTCTACAACTTCGCCGTCGCCGTCGATGACGCCGAGATGGAAATCACCGAGGTGGTGCGTGGCGACGATCATCTGTCCAATACCCCCAAGCAGCTGCTTGTCTTGGCAGCGCTTGGTCACGCCCCGCCCCGCTATGCCCACCTGCCCCTGTTACACGGACCCGACGGCAAGAAGCTCTCCAAGCGCCATGGAGCGGCATCGGTGCAGGAGCTGCGCACGGCGGGCTACCTGCCGGCGGCGGTCCGCAACTACCTGGCGCTGCTCGGCTGGGGCACCGGCGATGATGCCACGCTGCTGTCGACGGAGGAGCTGGTTGATCGATTCCAGGTCCAAGACGTGGGGAGGGCGGCCGCGATCTTTGATGAGCGCAAGCTGCGTTGGATCAACGGGCGGTTCATGCGTGAGATGCCGGTCGAGCAATACACGGCTGCGGTGGCCAGATACCTTGGGCGGGAGCCCAGCGAGCGCCTGCAACTGGCCTGCGAGATCGCCCAGGAGAAGGCGCAGACGTTGGCGGAGGTCTGGCCCCTGATCCGCTTCGCCTTTGAGCCAGCGGTCGAGGATTCCAAGGCCTGGGGCAAGGTGATGCGATCGGATGCACCAACCTTGCTCGGCGCCGCCCGCTCCGCGCTCTCCGGCGCCGGCGGATTCGATACGGCGGCGGTTGAGGAGGTGCTGGCGCCCCTGCCGGAGCTCCTTGATGTCAAGCCCGGCAAGCTTTACCAGCCAATTCGCGTAGCGATTACAGGCAGCACTGTTTCCCCGGGCATTTTCGAGTCCGTCGCGCTCCTGGGTCAAGAGGAGACCCTGGCTCGCCTCGATGTTGCGATCGAGCGCCTCGCTTCAGAAATGCAGCATTAGTGCCGAATATTGGGAGGAACCGCTAAACCGATGGTTCGTTGCTGCCGATGAGCTTGGCGGATGACTACAACCACCGCGCATACCAATGGCAAGGCCAGATCTCACGACGTTCTCGCCAAGGATGCAGGCGCAAAACCCGGACCGGCTCCGGGAAGCCGCCTTGCCGAGGCATTTGAGGCGGTTGAACATTTTCCCGTACTGATTGAGTCGCGCGAGCGCGTTATTCGAGCGGCGACAGCTGAGACGGCCCGAATTGGCGAGCTGGTCGAAGCGGTTGAGGGCGATGTTGGACTGGCGATCGCGGTGCTTCGCTTTGCAAACCGCAGCGGAATGGCTGCCGGCGGGGTTGTCGGCGTGCCCGATGCGATCGATATCCTGAAGCCCTCCGGGGTGCTGGCTATCGCCGGCACGGCCCCCAGCTTTGATTTCTTTGAGTCAAACGGTGGATGGGAGCTGAAGCCCGAGCGCTTTCGCATCCACGCCTTAGCCACGCAGCGCTCTGCCGAGGAGATTGGCCGCGCAGTTGGTTGGCCCGAGCGCGACGAGCTGGCGATGGCGGCACTCGTCCACGATGTCGGGCGGCTTGTCATATCCCGACTGCACCCCGGTTTCAAGACATTTTTTGATGCCGCGGGCCGGACGCCCGAGCAGCGGGTGCGTGAGGAGCGCGAGCAGCTCGGCATAGACCACGCTCTGGTCGGCGGGGTTTTGGCTCGTCGATGGAATGTGCCACAACGGCTTGCGGTGGCAATCGAGCGCCACCACTCCGAGGATGCTGAAGGCCTGGCGGCGTTGGTCTCCCTGGCGGACATGATCGCCCATTACTCTCAGAGCGAGGCGATCTCCCCGGAGCGGCTGCGAGCAGCCGCCGAGCGCTGCAACCTCGATGTCGATGCGGTCAGAGACATGCTCTACGAACTGCCCTACCCACGACAGGACGCCGCCCGAATCAGCGAGCCCTGCCCGCTTTCGGTCCGCGAGCTGGATGTACTCAGGCATTTGTCTGAGGGCATGGTCTACAAGCAAATCGCCGGAGAGATGCAGCTCTCGGTATCAACAATCCGAACCCATCTGCACAATGTCTACGGCAAGATCGGCGCTGTCGATCGAGCCCAGGCGGTGCTCACTGCACGCGATCGCGGTTGGATCTAGTCGATCAAGGACTCACGCATAGCGATCGCCACGGCGTGCGTGCGGTTGCGGGCGCCAAGGCGGGCCATGATGTTCTTCGTGTGGGTCTTGACCGTCTCTTCGCTGAGATCTAGTTCGCGGGCTGCGAGGGTGGTGGATGCGCCGTCGGCGAGGCGTTGGATGATCTGGCGCTGACGGCGGGTGAGCTTGCCGCGGCTGCCCCTGGGCGGCACCGATGGGTCGATGAAGGTCTCTTGGGCGAGGGCCGCTTCGACCGCTTGGCGCAGCACGCTCGCGCGGGCGGTACGGGCTAGATAGGCGGTGGCTCCTGCCTGCAGCGCGGCGCTGGCGAGCTGGCGCTCGGCACGCTCGCCGTGGGCGACGATTCCCAAGCCAGGGGTGGTTTTGCGCAAGGCCCGGATTGCCTCGTTTCCGCTCAGTACCGGGTTGGCTCCCTCCCTGGCCTGCCAGCGCATATCGACGATCGCGACGTCAAAGCTGCCGACGTCTCGGATCAGATCGAGCGCCTCCTCGCGAGTGGCTGACTCGTGGACTTCAAACGAGTGCTCCAGCACTCCGCGCATCCCCAGCCGAACGAGTGGATGTGTGTCGATCACAAGGCAGTGTGGGCGCTCGCTCAGGACTGCTTCCGATCTGCTTTGGTTTGCCTTGGCTCAGCCGCTGGCTGGAGCCCCGAGGGCGATCCTAGCCGAGCCGGGTCCGAAAGGTGCGCTAGAAAGGAGGCGTGATTTCGATCACCTCCAAGTCGCGCTACGCGGTTGTGGCGCTCGCCGAGCTGGCCCGTTCGGGGGAGCGGCCGGTCCCGATCAAAGAGCTCGCCGAGCGCCGTGAGATCCCGGACCAGTTCCTTGAGCAGCTGTTCTCCACCCTGCGCCGTGCCGGGCTGTTGAGCAGCCACCGAGGGATGAAGGGGGGCTACACGCTGGCCCGCGCAGCCGATGAGATCACGGTCTTGGAGGTGGTCCAGGCCCTCGACGGCAAGATCGGCCAGGAGGCCGATGAGGCGGGGGGTATTTGGGCCGAGGGGGTAACCGCCCTGCGTAAGGTCTTCGGTCAGACGACGATCGCCGAAGTCGCCCGCCGCGAGGCAGCCGAGGCCGGTTCGGGGATGTATTTCATCTGAGGGGAGAGCGAAGCGATGCCGGCGGCCGTTGGCGCCAGATAGCGCGCCGTTCAGAAAGGCGCCATTCGCAGGCCAGCGCTTGCCTAGCTTCCTGTTCCGGTGGCGCTCCCTCAGCTGCCATTTTGATCGACATCGATCTCATCGTTCAGAGGCCTGATAGCCAAACCGAAGCGTCGATGGACAGTGCTTCGCTGCCGGCTTTGTGGGGCGGAATTGGATCAGACACGGCTAGGCTGCCCTGCATGCTGAGCGATTGGAGGCATTTGATCTGATGCGGATCGGTGCGGAGACATCCGCCGTAGTTGGGAACACGCCGCTCGTCTCGATGCTGAGGTTGAGCGAGGGCCTCGGTGCGGAGGTATGCGCAAAGCTTGAGTACTTCAATCCCGGCGGATCGGTCAAGGATCGGATTGGCGTGGCCATGATCGAAGCTGCCGAGGTCGAGGGGCTGATCAAGCCCGGGCGGTCGCTGATCGTCGAGCCGACCAGTGGCAATACTGGAATCGCGTTGGCAATGGTCTGCGCGGCGCGTGGATATGAGCTGATCCTCACTCTGCCAGAAGGGATGAGTCGTGAGCGCTCAAAGCTCTTGCGAGCATTCGGAGCCAAGGTGCGCGAAACGCCTTCATTGGGGGGGATGACCGAGGCGGTCGAGCTGGCCGAGGCGATTCGCGAGCAGCGCAAGGGATTCATGCCGCAGCAATTCTCAAATCCAGCCAATCCAGAGATCCACCGGATCACTACGGCAGAGGAGATCTGGCGTGACACCGATGGGGACATTGGTGCCTTTGTCGCCGGGGTCGGTACCGGCGGGACGATCACGGGGGTGGGGCGAATGTTGAAGGAGCGCGCCCCCGCGGCCCTGGTCATCGCGGTAGAGCCCGAGACCTCAGCGGTCCTTTCGGGGGGCGCCGCAGGTCCACATAAAATCCAGGGGATCGGCGCCGGCTTTGTACCCGAGGTCCTCGATCGCTCTGTGATCGACGAGGTGATCACGATTTCCGATGAGGAGGCACTGGAGACCGCGCGCCTTGCCGCCCAGCGCGAGGGCATCTTGGCCGGGATTTCTGCCGGGGCAAACATCCGTGCGGCCCTCCAGGTTGCCGCACGACCCGAGTTGGCCGGTCAGCGGGTGGTGACGATTGTCTGTGACTCGGGAGAGCGCTACGTTTCCCTGCCATTCTTTTATCCCTGATGGTGGGCGCCTTAACCCGAGTAGCGCGGGAGATTCGCTCCGATGTCGCGGCTGCGCGGGACCGCGATCCGGCCGCACGAGGGGTGTCGAGCTTCGAGATTCTTGTCAGCTGGGCGGGGGTGCAGGCTCTGCTCGCGCATCGGGTTGCCCACGCCATGCGTGAGGCTGGCGCGCCTTTGGCACCGCGGGCACTTTCCTATTTGGCTCGGGCAATCACGGGTGTCGAGATCCACCCTGCGGCGAGAATCGGAGGTGGGTTCTTTATCGACCACGGCTCCGGCGTCGTGATCGGTGAGACGGCCGAGATCGGCGAGCGGGTGACGCTTTATCAGGGGGTCACCCTGGGCGGCACCGGCTTTCAGCCAGGTAAGCGCCACCCGACCCTGGGCGACAACGTGACGGTCGGATCGGGTGCCAAGTTGCTAGGGCCGATCTCGGTTGGCAATGGCGCCAAGATTGGCGCCAACACCGTGGTCGTGGAGGATGTGCCGCCGAGCGCAACCGTGGTCGGCAATCCCGGCCACACCGTCAGGGTTGAGGGACGGCCGATCGAGGGCCCAGATGCAGATTGGATCCACCTACCTGATCCAATCGCTGAGGCAATTCGTGGACTTTCGCAGCGGATCGTCGAACTTGAGCGCCGTCTGTCCGCACTCGATGGTTCTGAGAAGCCGGCTGCACCGGCCGCCGTGCCGCCCTCGCGGACCGGCCGTTCATCGGCCGGAGGCTGATCGGTCCGTGGCCCTGGACCGGCCGCGGCCCCCTCTATTCTCGCTCTGTGATGTTGGAGACTGAGCTGAGCGCCGAAACTGGGCCCGAAGGGGCTCCGACTGAGCCCGGAGCCGATCGGAGCGAGCGCCTCCTCGCCGAGCTCAACGCTCCTCAACGCGAAGCGGTGCTCCATGGAGAGGGGGCCCTGCTGGTCGTAGCGGGCGCTGGTTCGGGGAAGACCCGAGTGCTCACCCATCGCATCGCATACCTGCTGGCGACCGCGATGGCGAGACCGGGGGAGATTCTGGCGATCACCTTCACCAACAAGGCGGCACATGAGATGCGCGAGCGCGTTGAGAGTCTGGTCGGGCGCTCGGCACGGGCAATGTGGGTCACCACATTTCACTCTGCCTGCGCGCGGATGCTGCGGGCCGACGCTGAGCGACTCGGCTACTCGAGAGGATTCACGATCTATGACGAGCCGGACTCATTGAGAATGCTCAAGCGCTGCATCGCCGAGCTTGGAATTGATCCGAAACGCTACCCGCCGCGCGCAATTCGCGCTCAGATCTCCGGCGCGAAAAACCAACTCATCGACGCCGAGGCCTTTGCCCAGACCCAGGGCAGTGTCTTTGAGGAGACCGCTGCCGCTGTATTCGGGCTCTATGAAAAGCGGATGCTCGAAGCCAACGCGATGGATTTCGATGACCTTCTCGTCCGCACCGTCAACGTTATGGAGCTCCATCAGGAAGTGAGAGAGCGCTGGCGACGAACTTTTCGCTACGTCTTGGTCGATGAGTACCAAGACACAAACCACGCCCAGTACAGGTTGCTGCAGCTGCTTTCTGCTGACCATGGCAACCTGATGGTGGTAGGCGATGAGGATCAATCGATCTATGGCTTTCGCCACGCCGACATTCGAAACATTCTCGATTTCGAGGAGGACTTCCCCGATGCGGTCGTAGTCAAGCTCGAGCAGAACTATCGCTCCACCCAGACGATTCTTTCCGCCGCGAACGCCGTCGTGGAGCGAAATCGCCAACGCCGACCGAAGCTGCTTTGGACCGATGTTGCCGGAGGCGAGCCGGTGCGCTTGGCAGAGCTTGGCGACGAGCACGAGGAGGCCCGCTGGGTGGCGGGTGAGATCGAGAGGCTCGGCGAGGAGGAGGGGGTGCAGCGCTCGCAGGTCGCGATCTTTTACCGAACCAATGCGATGAGTCGGGTCCTGGAGGACACCTTGGTCCGTTTCGAGTTGCCTTATCAGGTGATCGGCGGCACGAAGTTCTACGAACGGGCAGAGATCAAGGACGCCGTTGCCTATCTCAGCCTCTTAGTCAACCCCTCCGATCAGGTCTCCTTCTCGCGCATCGTCAACTCTCCTCGCAGGGGGATCGGTAACACCAGCCAGGGCCGTCTTGCAGCTCACGCAAATACGACGGGATTGCCAATTTGGGAGGTCGCCGCCCGGGTCGAGGAGGTGCCTGGATTAAGCGCCGCAGCGATCAAGGCAGTCTCGCGCTTTCACGAGATGATGGAGGATCTGCGTTCCCGGTCTCAATCGGCTCCGGTTGCGGAGCTGCTTGGCACGATTCTGCGCGAGAGCGGCTATTTGGAGGCGTTGGCGGCCGAGCGAACGATTGAGGCCGAGGGGCGGGCTGAGAACCTCGAGGAGTTGGTTGGCGTCGCAGTCGAGTTTGACTTAAACCGAGAGCGGGAGGGAGATGGGGAGCTGACTCCTCTGGAGGAGTTCCTCCAACAGATTTCCCTCTACACCGAGCAGGATGGCTTGCGCGAGGAGCAATCGCTGATCACCCTGATGACCCTGCACAACGCCAAGGGCCTTGAGTACGACGCGGTCTTCATCCTCGGTTGCGAGGATGGATCCTTTCCTCACATGCGCGCCCTTGAAGAGGGTGGGGAAGAGGAGGAGCGACGCCTCTGCTACGTCGGCATAACGCGAGCGCGCGAGCGCCTCTACATGACCTGGGCGCGCGAGAGGCGTCTCTTTGGTCGCTCCGAGCGCAACCTGCCCTCACGCTTCATCGATGAGCTTCCGGTCGAGCTGACGGAGCGGGGATCGAGCAACCCCGGCGGAGGCTGGGAGGCGAGCGCTGCCGCGGCGGTGATTGATCCCGGCCCGGCGCTTGGGCTGGGGACCGGGGATGACGTCGTCCACGCCAGCTTCGGAGATGGCGTTGTCACCGCGGTCGAGCCCGGTGGAGTGCTTGTGGTGCGCTTCTCAGGCGATGGCTCAGAGCGCAAGCTAATGGCTGACTATGCACCGATCCGAAGGCGCTAGGCGGTCTTGACCGCGCAGCTGATCGATGGCAGGGCGATAGCAGCCACGGTTCGCGCCCGGGTGCGGATCGAGGTGGACGTCTACCGCTCTGAGGCTGGTCGTTCTCCCTCGCTTGCGACCGTAATCGTCGGCGATGACCCCGCATCGCAGGTATACGTTCGTAATAAGCATCGCGCCTGTGAGGAGGTCGGGATCGGCTCGGTTCACCACGGCCTTCCCGCGGCAACCCGGGAGAACCAGCTTTTGGAGCTGGTCGGTGAGCTGGGGATCGACCCAGAGGTTGACGGAATCTTGGTCCAGTTGCCGCTTCCCAACCAGATCGATCCCGATGCCGTGGTCGCCGCGATCGACCCTGGCAAGGACATCGACGGTCTCACCCCCCTCAACGCCGGCCTTCTTGCTCACGGCACCCCTGGCTTGCTGCCGTGCACGCCGGCAGGCGTGATCGAGATTCTCAACCACCATGGTTTCGATCTGGAGGGCGCGGAGGCGGTCGTCGTCGGCCGCTCCAAGTTGGTCGGCGTTCCGCTTGCGCGACTGCTGTTGGCCGCCAACGCGACCGTCACCGTCTGCCATTCGCGCACCCGCAACCTGGCGGCGGTTGCTCGCCGCGCCGATCTCCTCGTTGCCGCCGCTGGAGTTCCGCGCCTCTTGGGCGCCGAGGCGATCAAACCCGGTGCCGTCGTCATCGATGTCGGGATGAACCGCGATCAGCACGGCCTCTGTGGTGACGTTGACTTCGAGGCGGCCTCCGCGGTGGCGGCCGCGATCACCCCGGTCCCCGGCGGGGTTGGCCCAATGACGATAGCGATGCTCTTGGTCAACACGCTGAGTGCGGCCCGCGCGCGGGCCGGCACGACCTCTGTTTAGCACGTCCGGCCGACTGCTTCACATTTCCGCCCTCCGGCGGGTGTAGGGTCGGGCTGACCCCTAGTCACACGGAGGGATATGTAGATGGAAGTTAACAAGCTGAATACAGGAGAGAAGGTAGCTGCGATCTCCGCGGTCCTGCTTTTCATATTCATGTTCTTTACCTGGTTCGGAGTCGAAGTCTCGGGTGTGGGCGGCTTCTCCGGCAGTGTGCCAGGGGCCGGCGGCAGCGCCTTTGACGCTCTCGAATTCATCCCGGTGATCCTGGTCATCACGATCCTCGCCGCGCTCGCGGTGGCGGCGCTGCGGCTCACCGATTCGGCCTATGAGCCTCCGGTCTCGATGAATGCCATCGTCACCGTGCTCGGCGGGCTCTCGGTGTTGCTGATCCTGTTCCGGATCATCGATCCGCCGAGTTTCGGGAGTTTCGGTGGCGTCTCGGTAAGCGGAACCGTGGAAATTGGAATCTTCCTGGGTCTCATCGCCGCCGCCGGGATTACCTACGGCGGCTACCTCGCGATGAAAGAGGAAGGCGCCTCTTTCGGCGACACCGCGGATCGGTTCTCCGGTGGATCCGCCCAGGCTCCGCCGAGCGCCACCGCTCCGCCACCGCCCCCACCGCCCCCGCCACCATCAGCGCCACCACAGCCCCAACAACCACCGCCACCTCCCTCGCCACCGCCCCCACCGGGCGGGGGTGTCTAGAAGTAACTGCGCTTCGAATCGGTCCCCGGGGCGGCGAGCTCCGGGGACCCGTCTCGCCTCTAGCGGGCGTCCTGGGCGGCGATCGCTTTAGCCACCTGCTTGGCAAAGGCAATCACCGTCATCATCGGATTGACGCCAACCGAGCTGGGAAAGAGCGACGCATCGGCGACGTAAAGGCCCTGGGTTCCGTTGACCGAGCCGTCGACCGCACAGACGCCCTCGCCGGGATTGGCGGCGATTCGAGCGGTTCCCATCGGGTGAAAGGCCTCAAGGCGCAGTTCGGATGGCTTGAAGACCGTGGCTTCGAAGTTGGCGAGCTGGCCGGGGGGCAGGGATGGGATCCTGGCGATGTTTGGATAGACCAGGCTCGCCCCCGCCGCGAAATGAATCTCGGCCGCGCGAGCGATCCCAAAGGTGAGTCGGCGGGCCTCCTCATCGTTTAGGCGATAGCTCATTTTTAGCCCGCCCCGGCGGGTTAACCCAACCCGGCCTGCGGATCGATCGGAGAGGTGGACGCCGATCGATGCGATGTGGCCAAAGTCAAGCATTGCCCTCTGGTGCTGGGCGCCGGCGCCCGGTAGCCATCCGCCGCCAAAGGGCAGTGGGGTGAAGGTCGCCTCAAGCAGGATTCCCTGCGAGGCCCACTGATCCACGTAGTAGCTCTGCATCACACCATCCCATCCGTGCACCTCCTCCTCGAAGCGTGCGCCCACCCAACAGGCCGGATGGATATGAAGGTTGCGGCCCACCGATGGACCGCCGAGCCCTGAGCGCAGCAAGAGCTCAGGAGTGCCGAGGGCCCCGCCGGCGACAACAATCGCGTGGCGGGCGCGGATCGTGAGCATCTCGCGAGCGCCGTTGGCGGGGTCTCTGGAGCCGGCCAGACAGCGCAAGCCAATCGCGCGGCCCTGCTCGACCAGGATGCGGCGCGCCTCGGTGCCCGTTCGGATTCGCGCCCCGGCTGCAACGGCGCGAGGCAAGTAGCTGACGTGCATCCCGCGCTTGGCGTCGATCCTGCAGCCAAAAGGGCAGGAGCTGCACTGCACGCAGCCTCCGGCATTGCGCGAGATCGGAGCGCCGGCGGCGCCGATCGCCTGCGCTCCCTCCATCGTGAGCTGGCCATTTCGACCCATCCGCTCGGGGTCGAGTCGCCTCACCCTGAGGAAATCCTCGGCCTCCGCGTAATCGCTATCCAGGGCGCCTACCCAGCTGATCCCAAACCGAGTTCGCCATCTCTCGAGCACCGCCTCAGGGGCGCGGAAGCAGGTTCCCGAGTTGATCACGGTGGTGCCGCCCAGGGCGCGCCCGACGGGCACCGGGATTGCCGGGCGACCCTCGGCAAACGTCAGCCCACCGTCGCGGTAAAGAGCTGCGAGTGCGGCGAGCGGCTCGCTTGGGTAGTTGCCGCGGTCAAAGTGCTCCCCGGCCTCGACCACGATCACATCGAGGCCCGCTTCGGCCAGCTCGGCGGCCGCGACCGCACCGCCAGCGCCCGAGCCGAGGACGGCCACGTCACATTCCGCATCTCCGCGCTCGCTGAGCTGCCCAAGCGCCGCCGCCGGCTGCGGAAGCGAGCCGTCGCGCAGGGCACAGCTGGGGCGGGAGGCGACCCGGGCCTGGACTTGCGGATTGACCGCGTAGCCGAGGGTCGAGACTACCTTTGCCATCAGCAATAGCTGGTGATGGAGGTCGAGGCGCGAGCCTTCCATTCGCTGTAAGAACTCACCGGCAGCCTCCGGCTCGAGGCGGCTAAAGCGCCAGGGAAATGGCAGCCACTCAATCGCGTGAAGAGCGAGTCTGATCCGTACCAGCGTTCGAGCAGGGAGCGCAGCGAGCAACTCCGCAATCGGACCGGAGATATCGACGTCGCGCTCTGCAGCCGGCAGCCCCTCCACTCCAGGCGCCATCGCCGCGCAGATCGAGCTCAGGATTCGTTGCTCAGCGGTCGAGAGCCCTGGCGAGCGTCGTCAGCCCGGATCGACCGGGCGCTCGATCCGGGCACTCAACGACCAGAGCCAAAGCGCGACCAAGACCAGCGACCCGTCGAGGAAAAAATTGAGCAGGTAAATGAAGACCTGCTGATCAAAGAGGTAGAAGCCGAGCGCCGAGAGCGAAGACGCAACCTTGCCCAGCGCAAGCAACAAAAGTAAAGGCCGGAAGCGAACAACATCTGCCTGAGCGATCAGGCAGATGCCGGTGATGACCACCATGTAGGAGAAGGCGAGCCCGAGCCAGAGTTGCTCGCTGCCGTGCGGTGCCCGGGTAAAGCTGCCGAGGTCTGCGCCGAGGTCAGAGATCGTGTTCAAGACAGGATTGGGGGCGGCGATGAAGAGAAGGCCGACCAGCGCAAAGCTGAACGCCAAGGCCCGCAAGCTAAAGACGACAAACCGCTCTGCCGTGGCTTCCCGCATCCACCCGGACTCTAACTGGCCAGACAGCCAGGAGTCGCCCCGAGATCCGCACCGGTTTTGCCCTGCTCACCAATCCAGCGGGTGGGTCTGGCTGCCGCCTAGAATTCGCTCCGTGATTGAGCGAGAGCAAATTCTGCATCTATCGCGGCTGGCGCGCTTGCGCCTAGACGAGGAGGAGATCGAGCGCATCGGAATCGAGTTGTCGGGCATCCTCAAACACGTCGATCGGATCTCTGGGCTGGCCCTCGATGGGGTGGAGCCCACTTCCCACGTGCTCGAGCTCGAGAATGTGCTGCGCCCCGATCAGCCTCGACCAAGCTGGCCCAGAGAGCAAATCCTCGCGCCCGCACCAGATCCCGTCGACGGAGCCTTTCGCGTCCCCTCGCCGCAGGTCGATGCCTGATGTCGGATCTGTTGGAGCTGAGCGTCGCCGCGGCCGCCGAAGAAATCGCGACGCGAAAGACCTCCCACGATGAGTATTTCCTCGCCTGGCGCGCGGCGGCAGAGGCCGATCAGATCAATGCCTACCTCTGGCTGGCCGAGGATGGGAAGGGCTCGGGTGAGGGCTCATTGGCCGGGGTCCCGATTGCGGTCAAGGACATATTTTGTACCGAGGAGATTCCATCGACTGCTGGTTCTCGGATCCTGGAGGGCTATCGACCGCCGTATAGCTCGGCGGCGGTGCGCAGGCTGGAGGCGGCGGGGGCCGAGCTGTTGGGCAAGACAAATATGGACGAGTTCGCGATGGGCTCCTCAAACGAGAATTCTGCCTTCGGTCCGGTGCTTAACCCTTGGGATACTCTGCGCGTTCCGGGAGGCTCCTCGGGGGGGTCGGCGGCGGCGGTGGCGGCGGGCCTGGCGCCCTGCGCGATCGGGACCGACACGGGAGGATCGATTCGCCAGCCGGCGGCCCTTTGCGGGATCGTTGGGTTGAAGCCAACCTACGGCGCGATCTCGCGCTACGGAATGATCGCCTTTGCTTCCTCTTTGGATCAGTGCGGACCGCTGACCCGCGATGTCACCGATGCGGCGCTTTTGCTGGCCGCGATGCAGGGACGTGATCCCTGCGACAGTACCTCGGTTGGGATCAAGGGGGGGATCAGGGCTCCCAGCCGCGAGGACCTGACCGGGTTGCGTTTTGCGGTCCCCAGCGAGTTGGCTGGCGAGGGGGTCGAGGCGGGCGTGCGTGCGGTATTTGAGAAGACGCTAGCGACGATTGAGCGCCTCGGCGGTGAGGTTGCCGAGGCCTCCTTGCCGCACGCCGAGCACGGTATATCGGCCTACTACGTGATCGCTCCGGCAGAGGCATCCTCAAACCTCGCCCGCTATGACGGGGTCCGCTACGGGGTGCGCTCACAACACCAGGGCAATCTGATCGAGATGTATGAGGCGACTCGATCGGAGGGTTTTGGAGCAGAGGTCAAGCGCCGCATCATGCTTGGCACATTCGTCCTCTCGGCGGGCTATTACGACGCCTACTACGGTCAGGCACAGAAGGTCCGCACGATGATCGTCGCCGATTTCACGGCCGCGTTCGCCGATTTCGACTTCGTGGTCACGCCGACCTCACCCTCGGTTGCCTTCGGGCTCGGCGAGAAGGCGGGCGATCCTCTGGCGATGTATCTAAATGACTACTTCACGGTGCCGATCAGCCTCGCCGGGATTCCGGCGATCTCGATCCCGGCCGGCCTGGCTGAGCCGCCCGGCGGCGGCTCGCAGCTTCCGGTTGGCTTTCAGATCGCGGCCCCGGCCTTCGCCGAGCAGCGCCTTTTAGAGGCCGCCTTCGCGCTCGAGCGAGCGATTGGCTTTGAGGCAAGGCCCGAGGGGCGCGCGGGTGGCTGATCTGGAGCCTGTAATCGGCCTCGAGATTCACGTCCAGCTCTCGACCAAAACGAAGATGTTCTGCGGCTGCGCGCTCTCCTTCGGCGATCAGCCCAACGTCCATACCTGCCCGATCTGTCTCGCTCACCCCGGGGTCCTGCCGGTGCCCAACGAAGAGGCAGTTCGATCCGCATTGTTGATCGCCGCAGCGCTGGGGTGTGAGGTCGCGCCGCGCTCGATCTTTCATCGCAAGAATTACTTTTATCCCGACAGCTCGAAGGCCTACCAGATCAGCCAATACGACGCCCCCCTGGCGGGCGCCGGTCGGCTCGGGGAGGTGCGCATCCACCGCGCCCATCTTGAGGAGGACGCGGCGAAGATGATCCACGTGGGCGAGTCGGGCCGCATTGATGGCTCCGGCGCCTCGCTTGTCGATTTCAATCGGGGCGGCACTCCGTTGGTTGAGATCGTCACCGAGCCGGACCTCCGCAGCGCTGCACAGGCGGCGGAGTGGGCACGACTGCTGCGCACGACCATCCGCCAGCTGGGTGTCTCTGACGTCAACATGGAGGAGGGAAGTCTGCGTTGCGATGCAAACGTCTCGCTCCGCGCTCGCGGCAGCGCTGAGCTCGGTACCAAGACCGAGCTCAAGAACATGAACAGCTTCCGCTTCCTACAGCGTGGGATCGAGGCCGAGCTAATTCGCCAGCGGGAGCTGCTCGAGGGGGGTGGGAGCGTCGTGCAGGAGACCCTTCACTTCGACCCGCAAAGCGGCTCCCTCACCTCGTTGCGCTCCAAGGAGGAGGCCCATGACTACCGCTACTTCCCGGAGCCGGATCTGGTCCCGATTGCACCCACCGCGGAGATTTTGCGCGAGGTTGGTGAATTGCTGCCGGAGCTGCCGTTGGCGCGAATCGAGCGCTACCGAGAGCAGCTCGGTCTCTCCCCTGAGGCGGCGAGGCTGTTTGCCGAGGATCCCCCGACGGCTGAATACTTCGAGCAGACCCTCACCGCTGGCGGTGCGATCGAACCCAGGGTGATCGCGAACTGGGTGAGCGGCGAGCTTGCGGCTGCCCTGCGCCAAGCAGGAGAGAGCGGTGGGCCCGCCGGCTCAAAGGTCAGTCCCGGCGCGCTGGCGGCCCTGGTGCTGATGGTGGCAGAGAATCAGATCTCTCACGCCAGCGCCAAGGGGGTGATCTCGACGCTGGTCGCCGAGGGGGGCGATCCGTCCGACATCGTCGCCCGCGAGGGGCTTACTCAGATCTCTGACAGCGGCGAGCTGGAGGCGATCGTCGAGGCCGCGATGGCTGAAAACCCCGAGGCTGTGAAGCAGATCCAAAGCGGTAACGGCAAGGCAATCGGCGTCCTCATCGGCGCCGTTATGAAGCAGACCGATGGGCGCGCGGATGGAGGTTTGATCAATCGCTTGATCACCGAGAAGCTCAAGAGTTGAGGGCAACGTTGGCGACTTTGTAACAGTCTGTTACAAAGTGCTAAGTTGGACTTATGGCCTGGAATGTAGTGATAGTCGGTGGCGGATTCGGAGGGGCGATGGCGGCTCGCGAGCTGGAGCGGGTGATGCCTCAGCAATCGGCCCGGCTGGTCTTGGTCAACGAGGCGAATTTCATGCTCTACACGCCGTTTTTGCCCGAGGCGGCGGCCGGAACGTTGGAGCCCCGTCACGTCGTCACGCCGCTGCGAGAAATCCTCAAGCGAACCTATCTGCGTCTCGGCGCGATCGTTGCCCATGATCCACTTGCCCACACGGTTGAGCTGCGCTCCAAATACGACCAGCTGGAGACGCTCTCCTACGACCAGCTGCTGCTCGCGCTTGGCTCGGTCTCAAGGGTGCTTCCGGTTCCCGGCCTTGCCGAGCACGCTGTTGGGTTCAAGAGCCTTGCCGATGCAATTTGGCTCCGAAATCACCTGGTCGAGACACTCGAGGAAGCCAACGCCACCGATGACCCAGGCCGTCGCGACCAGCTCCTCAGCTACGTTTTCGTCGGCGGTGGCTACGCTGGGCTCGAGGCGCTCGCCGAGCTGCAGGATTTCGCAGCTGACGCGATTGAGAGCTACCCTCGTGCTCGCCTGCACGGGATGCGCTGGGTCTTGGTCGAGGCCTCAGATCGGGTCTTGCCCGAGATCGATCCACAGCTCGCCTCCTATGCTCTGGGGGAGCTGCGGGGGCGCGGTATCGACGTCCGCCTCGCCACCACCTTGGAGGAGGTCAGCGCCGACAGCGCCAGGCTCTCCAGCGGCGAGACGCTGCCGACCCATACCGTGGTCTGGACGGCGGGGGTCAGTGCTAATCCCAGCCTGCGGACGCTGGCCGTTCCGCTTGAGCAAAGTGGCCGGGTTCCGGTCGATCGCTTTCTGCGCGTCGAGGGAATGGACTCGGTATGGGCAATCGGCGACTGCGCGGCGGTTCCGGATCCGCGCGGAGGTATCTGTCCGCCGACGGCTCAACACGCGGTGCGCCAGGGCTCCGTCGCCGCGCGCAACATCGCCGCCGAGCTCGGGGTCGGGTCCGGCGGGCCCTTTGAGTACCGCAGTAACGCGGCTTTCGTCAACCTCGGTCGCTACAAGGCGGTCGGCAAGATCGGTGATCACACCGTGCGCGGATTTCCGGCCTGGTGGCTGGCGCGGACCTACCACATGAGCCAGATTCCGGGCACCGCGCGAAAGGCTCGCGCGGTGCTTGACTGGACGGCCAGCCTGCCGTTCGGGCGTGATATTTCTGAGGTCGGATCGATCGGCCACCCGAAAGCGCTGAAATAACTGGGGTGGGCTTCGAGTACCCAATCATCGCCTTCTTCTTCGGCCTTCCTGCCGGGATCATCGGCAAGAGCAAGGGCAGCTCGTTCTGGCTCTGGCTCCTGATCGGCACGGTGCTGCCGGTGCTCGGGTTGATCGCCGTGATCCTCTACCGCTCTGAGAAGTTTGAACCCGAACGGCAGTGCCCCACCTGTCGCAAGGCGGTGAAGGTCTACGTCCAGGTTTGTCCGCGCTGCGGCACCGACCTCTATCTGCCCGATCCCGCCGAAGTGAGGCGCCCAAGGGCGGGGTGATCGGGGCGGGCGAAAGCGCGACCTAGCGCAGCCAGGTTCTGACGATCGCGTTTGCAAAACCGAGGCCGTAGCGAATGACAGCGGGCTTCTTGGAGTGACCGTGCAGCCGGCGCTCGACCGTGATCGGTACCTCCTTTGCTGGAATTCCTCGCTTGATCGCCTCGATCATGAACTCCGAGGTGTGAAATTGCTCCTGGCGCAAGACGAGCTGGGGTAGCACTGTCGTGCGCACAGCGCGATAGCCGTTGGAGCAGTCACTGACGTGGGTGCGCGTGATCAGGGACACGAGGCGGTTGAAGAAGACGATGCCGAGCTCGCGGGCGAGGTGGTTGCGATCTGCGTGACCAAGGACGCGGGAGCCGTGGGCGACGTCGACTTCGCCCTCAAGCACCGGTTTGACGAGGCGCTCCATCTCGGCCGGCAGGTGCTGGCCGTCGGCGTCCAGCGTGACAACTATCTCGGCTCCGGAGGCGACCATCAGGCGGTAGCCGGTGCGCAGGGCAGCGCCGCCGCCGCGGTTGATCAGGTGGCGGGCCACGACAGCCCCCCGCTCGGCGGCGGCGTCACCGGTGCCGTCGCGTGAGCCATCATCGACAACCAGGACCGCCGTTTCGCGTCCGCAGACCACAGCTGGGATTTGGTCAAGAACGTCGCCGATGCTCTCGGCCTCGTTGTAGGCGGGGATCAGGATCGCGATCTTGCCAGCGAAGCGCTGGGGTAGGTCCGCCTGGCGGAACTCCTCCCAGGCGAGGCTCTCGAGAACCGCCGAGAGCTGCCGCGAGCTGCGCGACGCTTGCGAAAGCGCTCTCAAGATCAAGAGGAAGAGGGCGAAGATTGCAAATACAGCGAGCCCAAGGATGCGGCCACCGTTTCCCTTTTCGAAGGAGAAGGCAGAGAGCAGCTTGTCGCTGATTTCGGTGCCCGAGACGATCGCCAGGCCGAGACCGACCGCGAGCAAGATCAGCACGTCGAAGTTGCGCAGTGAGCGGCGGCGAAGCAGCGCGTAGCAAACGATCGCGATGGCGACGATCAGGCCGGCGCTGCGGAGCGCGGTTAATTCGGTTGGGAAGAAGCTCGCCTGGACCATGGGCCGCTAGACAATAGGGCCGTCGCCCCCCACGAAAGCGCCGCAGCGGCGAGCGGAAACGCCAATGTCATCAGGATCTCGCCGCGGCGATTGGAGGCTAGGGAGGCGGCGCCGACCGCGGTGATGATCAGGATCGGGGTCACCAACGCCACCAGTTCCCACCAGCGCTTGAACCAGGCCAAGGCTCCGAGACCGCCGATCGCCAGGGCGACGATCAATAGCTGCAGGATACGGCCCGCAGTGCTGCCCATCGCTTCTCCCGGGCCGCTGCTCCAGATGCTCGCAACCTTGCGCAGCGTCATTGCCAGGTATCCGCTCGGATTTTCCCCAAAGTACTTCGAGAAGTTCTGCTTGGCGATCTTGCCAAGCGCGGAGTCCCTTGGCAGCTGCGGGTAGCGTTCGGCGACTCGATTGAACAGCGGCGTCGGGTCGACCCGAGCCAAAGCAGCCGAGTCGGGTGCGAGATCACGATGCAGGTAGCGCTTGGCGAGCAGTGCCTTGACCTGCTGGTATTCGCCGTTGGCCGGTAAAAAGGTGCCGACGTATAGCGCCTTGCCGTCGCCGGTGGAGATTGGAACAAAGCGTTCGAGAACGACCAGGTTGCGGACCGTCCAAGGGAGTACGGGGATGAGGAACGCGAGCAGGTAAAGAGCAGCGCCGGCGAGGGCGGGTCTGAAGCTCCGTTGGCGGCCGACCCTGAGCGCTGCGAGCAGCGCGAAGGCAATCGCCACTGGGAGGTAGTCGGGACGGATGAGCGCGGTGAGGCCGAAGAGAAATCCCGGCAGAAGCCACGACCAGAGGCTGCGCCGATCACTTGCCCACAAGAAGGCGAGCACCGCCAAGGGCAAGGTGAGCATCGCCGGTGGCTCGCTCATCAGCTCCCCGGTGGTGTGGATGAAGGGTGGGTAGATGGCGACCCCCAGTGCCGCGAGGAGTCCGGCGCTTCGCCCGGCGAGCCGCTCGCCGAGGAAAAAGACGGCGACGATCGTGGCGATTCCGAGCAACGCCTCGATGATCCGGGCGGTGCCTTCCCTGGGGCCGCCGGTCGCATAGAAGGCGGCCGCGTAAAGAAGCGGCGCCCCCGGGGACCAGTCGCTTGAATCGCGAAATTCGGGCCCCCCGTAGCTACCTTCTACATAAAGCGCCTTGGAGAGTGCGTAATAGGCATGGGAGTCGGCGCTCGGCGTCGCCAGCGGGTCCGCGACCCGGTAGCAGCGAAGCCCCAGGCCGAGGATCATGATCATCGCGAGACAGAGCAGGGTTCTGCGTCCACGACTTTGGGGAAGGTTGCGAATCCAGCGCCAAATCCGCCCGCTCATGGCGCTCAGGCTATCCCCGCGCCCGGGCGCCCCTGCCGGCGCCGCAAGAGGCTGGTGCCGAGAAAGGTCGCGCCCACCCCGGCCAGCGGGGCAAGCAGCGGAATCATCACCAGCACCCGTCGTGGCGACGCGACGAGCAGGGCGCTGATCGCGGTGATCGTAAGAAAGATCGCGGCAAGCAGGAGCGCCTCCCAGCGGCGCCGTATGCCGAGCAGGGCGAGACCGAACAAAGCAAGGGCAACGATCGCCCAGTGCAGTCCCTCCCAGATCGGTCTGCGCATCACCGCGCGGGGTCCGTGTGACCAGATCGCTCCTACCTTGGTCGCAATGAAGCCGGCGTATTCAAGTGGCTCCTCGGTGAGATCACTCCAGAGCTGTTCGCGCCCAAGGTGGGAGAGGGCGACGTCGCTTTCGACTCCCGGATCACGTTCGGCGGCGAAGGCGGCAAGGATCTGCTCGAGGCGGACCCGGGCAAGCAGCGGGTTGAGCCCAGGCGCGGCCCCCGCAGGCAGGTATCTGGCCGCCAGCACTTTGCGCAGACGCTGATCGCGCTCGAGCAGCGCTTCCCCGACGCGCTGTGGGTTCCCCTCGGAGGGCAGGTAGGTGCCGGAGTAAAGAACCTGGCCTCCACCAGTCGAGATAGGCACCAATCGACCGAGACTGATCGCATTTCGGATCGTCCACGGCGCGATCAGCAAAGCGGTGCTGAGGAGAAGAATCACCGCGTGTCCAAGCGAGCGCCGCCATCCGCCGCATCCTCCCCGAAGGAAGACGACCGCTGCGATCGCAACCGCGACCGCGAGGTACTCCGGTCGAACCATTGCCGTTGCGCCGAGCAATGCGCCGGGAAGCAGCCAGGCCGCCTGGCGATCTCGTCGACTGGCCCAGAGGATCGCCAGTACCGAGGCTGAGAGCAGCGTTGCGGCCAGTGGCTCCGACATCATCATCCCCTGGTACTCGAGGAGGGCCGGGTAGATCGCCACCGCAAAGGCCGCGATCAAGCCGGCGAGGGGACTGGCGAGACGGCGTCCGATCAGGTAGGCAAAGAGAACCGATAAGGATCCGATCAGCGCCAATAGGAGGCGCGCGAGGCGTTCGTGCACACCGCCGCTCAGCTTGTAGATGGCCGCGACGAGAAGCGGTAAGCCCGGTGAGTAGTTATCGGCGGGTTGCGTCGCGCTGGAGCCCAGGGTGAAGCCCCGTTCTTGATCCAGGTTGCGTGCGATCTTGGCGTAGGCGAGTGCGTCATAGACCGGGGTCCGACCCTGCCAGGCGTACTCAATTCGCAATCCGCCGCCGATGAGCAAGGCCACGGCCAGGGCCGCGAGGCCCGCCCGCCCGCCGTTACCTGTCGCCAATGCGCCGATCTGCGGGATGCTATGTCGCCCCCGTCCGCTACCCTGCCGCGCCTATGCGCGTTCTCATCCTTGGGGGCGACGGCTACCTGGGCTGGCCGACGGCCTTGAGGTTTTCAGCCCGCGGTCATGAGGTGGCTGTCCTCGACAATTTCTCTCGTCGCCGCTGGCACCGTGAAAACGGATCCTCTTCGCTGACCCCGATCCGCGATCTGGACGAGCGGATCGACGCCTGGCGCGAAACTTCCGGAAACGAGATTCGCAGCTTTCTGGGAGCCGTGGAGGACGGCAAGTTCCTCGACGAGGTCATTCGTGAGCTGCGTCCCGAGGCTGTTATTCACTACGGCGAGCAACCCTCTGCGCCCTATTCGATGATGTCGCGCGAGCGTGCAGTTGAGACTCAGCAGACCAACGTGATCGGCACGCTCAATCTACTTTTCGCGCTCCGCGATCATGTCCCCGACTGCCACCTGGTCAAGCTCGGGACGATGGGCGAGTACGGCACCCCAAACATCGATATCGAGGAGGGCTTCATCGAGATCGAGCACAAGGGAAGGACCGACACCTTGCCCTTTCCCAAGCTGCCCGGGTCGCTTTATCACTGCTCCAAGGTCCACGACTCGACCAACCTGCATTTCGCCTGTCGGGTCTGGGGTTTGCGGGCAACCGATCTCAACCAGGGCGTCGTCTACGGGATCGAGACCGAGGAGGCGGCCGCGGATGAGCGCTTGATAACCCGCTTTGACTACGACGAGATCTTCGGCACGGTGCTCAATCGCTTCTGTGTGCAGGCCGTGATCGGTCACCCGTTGACCGTCTATGGCAGCGGCGGACAGACCCGCGGCTTCCTCAACATCCGCGACACCCTGCGCTGCGTAGAGCTCGCCGTCGAGAACCCGGCCGAGCGCGGTGATTTCCGGGTCTTTAACCAGTTCACCGAGCAGTTCTCCGTCGGTGAGCTCGCCGGATTGGTCAAGGCAGCCGCCCAGCATCTCGGCTACGTGGTCGAGGTGGAGCACCGTGAGAACCCTCGGGTTGAGCTCGAAGAGCACTACTACAACGCCGTCCATACCAAGCTGATCGACCTCGGTTTGGAACCGACCCTGTTGGGCGAGGAGCTGGTTGAGTCGATGATTCACTCGATCGAGCGGCACAAGGAGCGGGTGATCGCCAGCTCGATTGATCCCCACACTCGCTGGAACCCGGCGAAATCCCCAGCAGGGCAGGCATAGGCCGCTGGTAGCATCGATTCTCCCATGAGAGCAGCTGACGCGCTAATGCAATCGCTCAAGGCCGAGGGTGTCGAACACATCTTCGGGATACCCGGCGGGGCGAACCTGCCGACCTATGACGCGCTTGTCGATGCGGATTTCCGCCATATTCAGGTGCGTCATGAGCAGGGCGGGGGCCATGCCGCTGAGGGCTACGCGAAGGCCTCTGGACGGGTTGGCGTGGCCTTTGCGACGTCGGGTCCAGGAGCGACGAACCTGGTAACGGCAATTGCCGACGCGATGATGGACTCGGTGCCGACCGTGTTTGTTACCGGTCAGGTACGGACAGAGCTGATCGGCACCGACGGCTTCCAGGAGGCTGACATCCTCGGCGCGACGCTGCCCTTCGTAAAGCACTCCTTCCAGGCCACCGATCCGCGCCAGATTCCCGAATATGTCCACGAGGCTTTCCACATTGCCTCGACCGGTCGCCCAGGGCCGGTGCTGCTCGATATCCCCCAAGATCTCTCCCGCGCGGAGATCGATTACAAGGCCCGTACCGAGCCGGTCGAGTTGCCGGGCTACCGGCCCTCCACCGATGGAAATATTAAGCAGATACGGATCGCCGCCAAAGCGCTTGGCAACGCGAGGCGCCCGATTCTCTATACCGGCGGCGGCGTGATCAATGCCAATGCCTCAGAGGAGCTGCGCGAGCTTGCCGCCGCCGAGCGCTTCCCGGTCACCTCAACCCTGATGGGGCTGGGCGCTTTCCCCGCCTCTCATCAGCAGTGGCTCGGAATGTTGGGGATGCACGGCACGCGGGCTGCCAATTACGCGATCGATGAGGCCGACCTGGTCGTCGCGATCGGGGCCCGCTTCGATGACCGAATTACCGGCAAGCTCTCAGAGTTCGCCCCGCACGCAAAATTCATCCACATCGACATCGATCCCGCCGAGATCTCAAAGAACGTGCCGGCACACATCCCGATTGTTGGCGACGTAAAGCAGGTGCTGCCAAAGCTGACCCGGGAGTACCTCGCTCTGCAGACAGATGCATCTCGAGTGGATCCCTGGTGGAAGCAGATTCGGGCCTGGCAGGAGGAGTATCCACTTCGCTATGAGGCCGGTAAGGACGCCGAGATCAAGCCGCAGTTCATGATCGAGGCGATGCACCGCGCAACGCAGGGCGATGCGATCCTCACCTCTGACGTCGGCCAGCATCAAATGTGGGCGGCGCAGTACTACGGCTTTGACAAGCCGCGGCGCTGGATCAACTCTGGCGGACTCGGCACGATGGGGTTTGGCCTGCCGGCGGCGGTCGGCGCCAAGGTTGCCTGTCCGGAGGAGGTGGTCGTCTGCCTGGCTGGAGACGGAAGTCTGATCATGAATTGTCAGGAGCTCGCTACCTGCGTCACCGAAGAGATCCCGGTCAAGGTATTTTTGATGAACAACGGCTACATGGGCATGGTCCGCCAGTGGCAGGAGTTGTTTTGGGATCGCCGCTATAGCTCGGTTGAGATGGGTCCCAGTCCCGACTGGGTGAAACTGGCAGAGGCCTTCGGCGCGACCGGGATGCGCTGCGAGGATTCCGCAGACCTCGAGGAGATGATGGCGACCGCGCTGCAAACCGATGGCCCGGTCCTTCTCGATGTCCGGGTCTCACCCGAGGAGAACTGCTTTCCGATGATCCCCGCCGGTGCGGCCGCCCGGGACATGGTGGGCTGATGGAGGCCGGAACCCCGGAGCTGGTCAGGCTTGAGGACCTTCGAGTTCCCGGTCAGCTCAGTGGCCGCAAGCACATTCTCTCAATCTTGGTCGAGAATAAGCCTGGAGTTCTGGCCCGGATCGCCGGACTCTTCGCTCGCCGCGGCTTCAATATCGACACTCTCGCCGTCGGTCCCACCGATGATCCGAATATCTCGCGAGTGACGCTGACTCTCGACGGAGCCGTGCACCCGATTGATCAGGTCACCAAGCAGCTTCACAAGCTGATCAACGTCTTAAAAATCCGCGACATGGAGCCGGAAGAGACGGTGGCCAGGGAGATGGCGATGTTCAAAGTTTCTGCGGCGGTTGAGAACCGGGCCGAGATCATCCAGTTTTCAGAGATATTCAGGGCCAAGATCGTCGATGTCTCGCGCCGCACGATGACCGTCGAGGTGACCGGTTCGGCCGAGAAGATCGAGGCGTTTGAGCGGATGATCCGCCCCCATGGCTTAATCGAGATGGTCCGCACCGGCGAGATCGCGATCGCCCGCGGTGGCGACTGAAGCACGAGCGCCGAGGTGAGTGCGCTGGTCGAAACCGGCGAGGTTCTCTCGTTGCTTGGCGAAGGCTTGGCGCGAGCCAGAAGGCACGAACGCCGCACCGTGATCAGCGCCACCGTCGGATTGGCCGAGGTTGACCCTTGCGCCGCGATCTTCGCCGCACGTCTGGCCTCGGATCGGTGGTTTTGCTGGGAGCAGCCTGACCGTCAATTTGCACTTGCCGCGCTCGGCATCGTCCACCAGGCGGTTTCGCGCGGACCAACGCGCTTTGCAGACATTGCAGCGGAGTGCCTTGGCGTAAGCAGTGCCACAATCGCGATCGAGCCATCGGGGTTACCGCCCGGTGCGGGCCCCGTTTGGACGGGAGGTTTTGCCTTTGATCCTGACGGGGGATCGGCCTCGCAGTGGTCCTCGCTTCCCCCCGCTTCAATGGTCCTGCCGGAGATCTCACTTTGCCGTCGGGGAGATCAGGGCTACCTCACCGTCAACGCCCTGGCCCTCCCCGAGGAAAATTCAGACGCGCTGTTAGACCGAGTCCAAGCACGACTCCAGGGACTGCGCCTCGCCACTTTGCCGCTGGCTGATCCTCATTTCGCCAATCGGCCCACGATTCGCAGCGTGCGACCCCCGGTTGACTTCGAAAGCTCGGTCGCAGCAGCGACCGAACGGATCGCGGCCGGGGAGATCAGCAAGGTCGTGCTCGCCCGTGAGGTTGTGGTCAACTCCGCAACCGCACATGATCCGGCGGCGCTCTTCGGCGCCCTTCGCGAGCAATTTCCTTCCTGCTTTTGCTTTTGTCACGGTACCCCCGAGGCGGCCTTCATCGGAGCCAGCCCGGAGCTGCTCCTGCGGCGTTCGGGGGCAGGTATCTCCACCGTCGCCCTCGCCGGCTCGACCCGACGCAGCTCTGATCCTGCTGTCGACGATCACCTCGGCGAGCAGCTTCTGCGCAGCTCTAAGGACCGCCACGAGCAAGAGATTGTCGTCAGGCGGATCGTCCGCACCCTTCGCTCCCACGCGGTTTGGGTCGAGGCTGCCTCCGAGCCGGAGATCGTCAAGGTGGCAAACATCCAGCATCTAGCGACCCCGGTGCTCGCCCAGCTCGCCGAGCCGCGCTCGGCGATTGAGCTGGCTGGACTGTTGCACCCCACACCGGCGGTGGGTGGAGAGCCGTGGCTCGGCGCGGCGAAGGCAATTCTCGCCCTTGAGCGAATGGACCGGGGTTGGTACGCGGGCCCCTCGGGATGGATGGATGGCACAGAAGACGGCGAGTTCTGCGTGGCCTTGCGCAGCGCCCTACTGCGTGACCGCGAAGCGCATCTGTTCGCCGGAGTGGGGGTGGTCGGAGATTCGAACCCAGCCGCCGAGCTGGCCGAGACCGAGATCAAGCTCGGTGCACTGCTGCCACTTCTTGCCGATTAGCGCACCCAGGGCGCCCTCATCAGAGCAGCAGCCGGTTCACGCACAGGTCCGATCCGCTCGGAGGAGCTGCTGGCATCGTTGGGCAGAAAGCCTGGCCCTCAGAGGCGGAGGCGCGCCGCCACCGCCGCGCTTAGGCGGCGGTGAAGCTCGACGTTATTTGAGCGCTCCACTCTGACCTCGATCAGGCCCGTGCCGGCACCGAGCGCGGCGCTGAGCTGGGGAGCGGTCTCGACCCGGCGGTGGGGGAGACCGAAGAGATCCGCAGCCTTTGCCAGGTCAAGGCCTCGTGGCGTTCTGAGCAGCGATTCGAACTCCCTCTCCCCGAGCGCTTGTGCTTGGGGTAGAAAGTCGAAGATCCCGCCGCCGTCGTTATTGATGACGACGATCCGAACCGGGCAGCTGAGCTCACGGAGGGCGGCGAGGCCACCGATATCGTGGAGCAGACCGAGGTCGCCGCTGATCACGGTCGTTGGCCGGCGACTGGCGTGGGCGGCCCCGATTGCCGAAGAGATCAGACCGTCGATCCCGTTGGCTCCGCGATTGCAGAGAAAAAGCGCGTCGGCCTTCTCAGCCGCCAGAAAACTCTCCTGGTCGCGGACCGGCATGCTCGACGCGGTGTAGACAAGGTCTCCATCGCGGTGGGCGCGGCCGAGCGCGAGGTGCAGGGCCGGCTCGGTGTGCAGGGTGCTGGCGCCGTTTAGCTCGGAGTCAATCGCTTCCCGCGCTGCCCGCTCGGCTCTGAGCCAGGGGCCGATGCCCTCGCGTTTTGCTTTCTCGATGCTGGCGGCGAAAATTTCGGCCAGGTGCCTTGGATCGGCTCGAATCAGGGTAGCTGCGCGCCTCGTCGGCTCGTTCCAACGGGCCCGCGGATCGATCACGATCTGCTCGGCCCCGGAGCGAACAAGCCAGGCGCGCAGCGGCTTGCTCGTTGGCATCTCACCGAAGCGCAAGACAAGCTCGGGCTTGCTTTGCTCGGCAAAGTCACGGTCGCGCAGCAAGAGGTCATAGGTTGTGACCACGTGGGAGCGATCGTGAGGGCCGCTGCGAAGCTGGGAAGTCGGCTCGGCAAGGATTGGGAAATTCGAGCGCTGGGCGAGGCGGGCGAGTGGCTCACGCAGACCTGGATCCAGCTGGCGCCCTGCCACGATTACCCCAGTGCGGGCGCGATCAATCCGCTCGGTGAGCTCTTCGAGGAGCAACTCCGAGGGCAGTGAGAAAAGCGCCCCGACCGCCGTCAGGGGGCGCCCCGAGCGTCCATCGAGCGCTAGTGGATCGCTTGCGCTGACGGCGCCCTCGATTCTCACCGGTGCAAGCGGCTCGCGCCAAGCGAAGTTGAGGTGGACGGGGCCCGGCCGCGCCTCTCCTCTCGCTGCGGCAAGAGCCCGACACGCCAACGAGCGAAGGTGCAGGAGGCCCTGATCGTCGGCGTCGTGGTTTCCGACCTCACAAAACCAACGCACCGAGGAGCCAAAGAGCTTGAGCTGATCGATCGTCTGACCGGCGCCGATTTCGCGTAACTCAGGCGGGCGGTCGGCGCTCAGTGCAATCAGCGGCAAACCAGACTCATCAGCCTCACAGATCGCGGGGTGAAAATTGGCCGCTGCGGTCCCCGATGTACAGAGCATCGCCACCGGGGCATCTCCTGCCTGCGCTGCTCCGAGCGCGAAGAATGCCGCAGAGCGCTCGTCGAGGATCACCGTCACCTCGATCTCTGGCTGGCGCCACAGCGCCAGCGCAAGCGGAGTCGATCGGGAACCGGGCGAGACGGTCGCCTGGCGCAGGCCTCCGCGCGCCAGCTCCTCGGTGAAGGCCGATGCAAGGGCGGTGTTGCGGTTGGTTGGATCCACGCCTGAAACCTAAAGGCGGTGAGCTTGCAGCGCGGCCTCCTCGATCTCTACCCCGAGCCCGGGGCCTTCGGGGAGGTGCAGCATTCCACCCCGCAGCTCGCACTCCATTGAGGCAATCGTGGAGGAGAAGAGGCGCTGGGTGGCGAGCCCGTGGGCGATGTCGGTGTCCTGCTCTGCGGTCCCCTCCTGCAATGTCTGGGCAACGGCGGCGGCCGCCGCGATCCCGATCGGACCGTCCAGGGCGCTTGAGAGGAAGCAGGGAAGGACCGCGGCAATTTCGATTGCTGCCTCGGGACCACCGACCTTTGAAAGCTTCAACCCCGCCAAGGCAAAGGCTCCCGTCGCGACCGCGTCTTCGGCGTCGGCACGGCTCGCAACGCTCTCATCAGCGGCGATGGGAATCGAGGTGCAACTCGCCAGCGCGAGCGTCTCGGAGATCGTCTTGACCGGCTGCTCGACCAGCTCGACGTCAAGCGGCTCAAGCTCTGCCAGGGTGCGTTTCGCGGTCTCCACATCCCATGAGGCGTTTGCGTCGACTCGAATGCGTGGGGATGGGCCGAGCGCTTCACGCACGGCCCTGACGGCGGCGACGTCATTGCCGATTCCAAGCTTTAGCTTGAAGGCGCTGAAGCCGTCAGCTGCCCACTGGAGGGCATCCTCAGCGACGTCGCCAGGCGCTCCGGCGCTCAACGTCGCATTGCAGCGCACGGGCCGCGAGGCGGGGGGAGGGGAGGGGGAGGGGGAGGGGGATCCCAGCGCCACTCTCTTTCCCCGCAGATCCATCAGCGCGGTCAGCGCAGCGCAGCGTGCCGGCGTCGACATTGTCCCCCTCAGGGTCGCCTCTTCAATTGAGTCAAGCTCGCTCAGTTGTTGAAGCTCCTTGACCACCTGAGCAAGGCTGCTTCCACCCCGCAGTGAGAGCGGCACCGCTTCGCCCAGCCCGATCAGCCCCTCCTCGCAGCGCAATCGAAGGAGCACCATCTCGCGTCGATCGAGACTGCCCCGGGCGCTTACATACGGCTCGCGGAAGGGAAGCGCATACGGGATCACCTCTGCTGAAGAGACACGCATACCCAGAGCATCTCAGCTGCGAGCGATGCTCAGCTTGAAATCAGCAGACCCGCCGAGACCAGAAGGCTGAAGGCGCCGAGCAGGGCGCCGGTTGCGCCGAGCGCTGCGTTTAGGGCTGGACCATCGGTTCGCCGCGCGATTGTTCGGAGCGGGCCGATCGCCATCGGCAAAGCCGCGAGACCGATCAATGGCAGCAGGCTCGCTTCGCCGGCAATCAGCGCGAGCGGCAACAGCGCAAAGGCTCCAAGCACGAGCAGCCGATAGAGGGCAACCGCGTTGGGGCGGCCCATGCGAACCGCCGCGGTTTGCTTGCCCGCACGGCGATCGGTTTCCAAATCGCGGATGTTATTGACGACGAGGATCGCGGTCGCCAAAAATCCGATCGCAATCGAGAGCCCGAGCGGCAGCGCCTGAAGCGTCTGGACCTGGACATAGTAGGAGCCATTGACGGCGACCAGCCCAAAGAATAAAAAAACGAACACCTCTCCGAGTCCGGCGTATCCGTAGGGACGGGGGCCTCCGGTGTAGAGGACCCCGGCGGCGATCGAGACGGCTCCGACGAGGAGAATCACAATTCCGGCCACTGCGGCTAGGTAGATCCCACAGAGGACGGCAACTCCGAACGCCACCCAGGTGGCGACCAGCACTCGCCGCGGTGCAACCAGCCCCGAGGAGGTCACCCGCACCGGCCCCAGGCGATCGACCGTATCGGCGCCGCGCCGCGCATCGGAGTAATCGTTCGCCAGGTTGGTCCCGATCTGAATGAAGATCGAGCCAATCAGAGCAGCGATAAATGCACCAACCCTGGGGAGCTCTCCGGCCCACTGGACAGCCGCCGCGGTCCCGACAAGCACCGGAGCGATGGCCGCGGGGAGGGTCCGCGGCCGGGCAGCCATCAACCAGATTCTCACCGAGGCCCGCTCATGGACGTCGTGGGAACTTGCCGAAATCGGGCTTGCGCCCCTCTTGATAGGCGTTGCGGCCCTCCTGGCCCTCCTCGGACATATAAAAGAGCAGCGTCGCATCGTGGGAGAGCTGCTGAAGGCCGCTTAGTCCGTCCTCCTCGGCGTTGAAGCTTGCCTTCATCAGTCGTAAGGCCAGCGGTGAGAGGTGCAGCATCTCCCGACACCAGGCAACCGTCTCGCGCTCGAGGTCCTCGGTCGGCACGACGACGTTGACCAGCCCCATCTCGCGTGCCTCCTCGGCGCCATAGAGACGGCACAGGAACCAGACCTCCTTTGCTTTCTTGATTCCGATGTTGCGGGCCAAGAGGCTTGCACCAAAGCCGCCATCGAAGCTTCCGACCCGCGGCCCGGTCTGGCCGAAGCGGGCATTGTCGGCGGCAATCGTGAGGTCGCAAACGAGGTGCAGGATGTGACCGCCGCCGACCGCATAGCCGGCGACCATCGCGATTACCGGCTTGGGCAATCGGCGGATCTGGACGTGGAGTTCGCCGACGTCGAGTCGACCGACCCCACGCTGGGCCACCTCGTCCTCGCCGATGTAGCCGTCATCGCCACGGACCCGCTGGTCTCCACCTGAGCAAAATGCCTCGGTACCGGCGCCGGTGAGGATGATCGCGCCGACCGCGAGATCATCGCGAGCCCGCGTGAATGCTTCGCGCAGCTCGGCGATGGTCTGTGGGCGAAACGCGTTTCGCACCTGCGGTCTGTTTATCGTGATCTTTGCGATGCCGTCGGCTGATTGGTAGAGGATGTCGGCGTATCCGGCGACATTTCGCCATTGGATCGGGGCGTAGAGATCCTGCTCGGGCGGGGCGTCTTTGTGACGTTTCGGCAATCGTTCCTCCGGGACTCGCTGGTCGGGTGCCGCGCGCCGGCGCGGACCGCTAAGAATTGTGGGCAACGATAGCCAGCAACGCCTGGCAAGCGCCGATCGATGAAACTCGACAACTGGTTGGCCCAGAGATCACAGAGCTGTCCTGAGCGCATTGCCCTTGCGGCAGATGGCGTGGAAGTTAGCTACGCAGAGCTCGAGGCAGAGTCGACATGGGTGGCTCGACGATTAGCCGCCCAGGGGCTGCGCCGGGGCTCCACGGCTGCCGTGACCATGGATCCCAGTCGCGAGCAGGTGGTCCTAATCCATGCGCTAATGAAGGTGGGGGCGGTCCTTTTGCCGCTCAGTCCACGCCTGAGCGCCGCTGAGCGGGCTGAGGTGATTGCCAAGGAGGAGCCGATTATCGACCTTGGCGACCCCGGTGAGCTGACTCAAACGGAGGCCGATCTGCCGCTGCTCGGCGAGCACGATATGGATGAGGTCGTCGCTCGGGTGCTGACCAGCGGCAGCGCCGGCGCTCCCCATCCGGTTGGCCTCACCTATGGAAATTTTCTCTGGAGCGCGGTCGGATCGGCCTTCAACATCGGCGTCGAGCCCGATGATCGCTGGCTTTGTTGCGTGCCACTCAGCCACGTCTCGGGACTCTCAATTGTGATGCGCTCGGTGATCTACGGTACCGCCGCGATACTCCAAGACGGTTTCGACGCGGAGCGAGTTGCTGCCGCGCTTGAGGAGGATCGAATCAGCCTCCTATCGCTGGTGACCACGATGCTGACGCGACTGCTTGAGGCCGAAGCCAAGCTCTCTGGGCCGCGTGCGATTCTCGTCGGTGGCGGTCCGGTTTCGGAGGAGGCACTTGAGGAGGCGATCGGCCGAGGGGCGACCGTAGTGCAGACCTACGGGCTTACCGAGACCTGCTCACAAGTAACGACCCTGGCGCCCGCCGAGGCCCGCCGCAAGCTGGGCTCTGCGGGTCGACCCCTGCTCACCACCCACCTGCGAATCCACGACGGTGAGATCCAGGTCCAGGGTCCTACCGTGGCCCACGGCTGTGCGGACCCCGACGGCTGGTTGCACACCGGCGATCTCGGTCGCATCGATGAGGACGGATTTCTCTACGTCGAAGATCGAATCGACGACATGATCATCAGTGGTGGCGAGAACATTGTCCCGGCTGAGGTGGAGAAGGTGCTGCTGCGCCACCCTGAGGTTGCCGATGCGGCCGTGATCGGTCGCGACGACCCCGAGTGGCAGCAGGCGGTCACCGCCGTGGTCGTCTTGCGAAGCGGCTCAACCGCGACGCCGGATGAACTCCGCCGCCACTGCGCCGAGACGTTGGCAAGCTTCAAGGTGCCAAAGCGGGTTGAGCTGGCCGCGGCGCTGCCGCGTACCCCTTCGGGCAAGCTGATGCGCAGAGCGCTCCGATAGCCTGCCCAGCATGCGCACCGACGATATTTACTACGACAAGGACGCCGATCTCGCCAAGCTCGAGGGTAAGACCGTCGCCATCCTCGGATACGGCTCCCAGGGTCACGCCCACGCCCTCAACCTGAAAGATTCCGGCGCCGATGTCCTTGTCGGCCTGCGGGCGGATTCCGCCAGTCGCAAACAGGCAGAGGTGGCCGGGCTCGAGGTGCTTGAGATCGCCGAAGCGGCCAGCCGCGGTGATCTGGTCATGGTTCTTTTGCCCGATGAGAAACAGGCTGAGGTCTGGGAGGCCGAGATCCGTGATGGGATCGCGCCCGGCAACCTGCTGCTCTTCGCGCATGGGTTCGCGATCCATTTCGAACAGATCGTTCCTCCAGCGGGCATCGACGTCGGCATGGTCGCGCCCAAGGGTCCGGGCCACCTTGTTCGCCGCCAGTATGAGGAGGGCCACGGAGTGCCATGCCTGATGGCGGTCCACCAAGACGCCAGCGGCGAGGCGCACGAGCTAGTCCTCGCCTATGCCGCCGCAATCGGTGGCGGTCGTGCTGCGATCATCGAGACGACCTTTAAGGACGAGTGCGAGACCGATCTCTTTGGCGAGCAGGCGGTGCTATGTGGGGGCGCATCTGAGTTGGTGCAGGCCGGCTTTGAGACGCTGGTCGAGGCTGGTTATGACCCGCGCCTCGCCTACTTTGAGTGCCTGCACGAGCTCAAGCTGATCGCCGACCTGATGTATGAGAAGGGGATCCAGGGGATGCGTTACTCGATTTCAAATACGGCGGAGTACGGCGACATGACGCGCGGCAAACGGGTAATCGGAGACGAGTCGCGCAAGGCAATGAAACAGATCCTCAACGAAATCCAGTCGGGTCAGTTTGCCCGGGAGTGGATCGCCGAGAACCGGGCCGGCGGCGAGAACTTCGACCGCATGCGCAAGGAGGCCTCAGAACATCAGATCGAGGAGGTGGGTGGGGAGCTCCGCGAGATGATGCCCTGGATCGAGACCGAGTTTTGAGTCAGGCTCCGGGCGGGGCGTTCTCGCCAAAGCGGCTTACCTCGCCCTCGGGCAGTTTTCCGTCGCGACCGACGTAGCCGTCCTTGCCGCCGACAACGACGTAGACCGCTTCCTCCGAATCGCTCAGGTTGCGAACCCTGCGCACGGTGCTGGCATCCACCCAGGCGAGCCCACCGGGCTCAAGCTGATGGATCGATTGATCGCCAAACTCGATCGCGATCCTGCCGCTGTGCAGGAAGTAGAGCTCCTCCTGCTTCTCGTGGTAATGGTTGCCCGTTGCGTAGGAGGGCGGCAGCACAATCGCATTCACGCCGAACGCCGTGACCCCCAGATCCTTGCGGATCTTGCGAAATCCAGGACCCTCGCCGAGGTCGACGAGGTTGGCGACGGCATAACCCTCGCCCCTGGTTACCCCCCGATCGGCGCTCTCACTCATCTTTTAACCCTACCGTCGGAGCGGGGGGAGGGGACTGCGGTTGCCCAGGCAGGGCGAGCGCCGAAGCTCCGCTTGCCTCAAGCCCGATCGGTGGATAGTCGTCGGTGAGAATCGCGCCATAGCCAAAAACCCGCGCATAGAAGCCGTTGACGAAGGTAAGGGTGGCATTGATTGCCTTGGGTAGGTAGCCGCGGAAAACGATCGTCAGCCAGGCGATAATCGTCGCCCCTATGTGAACGTAGTTGACCGCGTAGGAGACGAGCAGCATCGGCAGGACGAGGATGGGACGGGAAAATGCCTTGAGCCGACTCTGCTGGGAGGACGCGGGGGCGATATTGACCCGAATCGGATATGCGGGATCATCGCCGAGTCCAAAGAGGGGGAACTCGTCGGTTTGAAGATAGGCGAAAGCGTAGAAACGCACCAAGTAGCGCACTACCCCGGAATTGAAGTCATAGAGCCAGAGCGGGTAGCGGCCGAGGATCACAACGCTGAGCCAGGCGAAAATGTAAGTGAAGAAGGCGGCGAGCAGGTACACGTAGGCGACGATCAGCCAGGGGATGATCAAAATGATCCGGAAGAACGTCGTCACCCGGTTGGGCGCCGGGTTGAAATCGGCCTCATAGGCGATTGGGTACATCGACTCCCCCTCTACTTTGACCGAGACCGCGGGGCAATCAGCCTAACCCGGCCCTTGGCGGCCTGTCCACCCGCGCCTGTCAATAACCTGTTGCCGCGATGGCGCCGCCGAAACCCACGATCCCATCTGAGCTGAAGCCGGCCGACGGACGCTTTGGCTGCGGACCATCCAAGGTCCGGCCCGAGGCGTTGGCGAAGCTCGCCGCGCAGGGCGCCCTGATGGGAACCTCACACCGACAGGCGCCGGTCAGGGATCTAGTCGGTCGCATCCGCAGCGGCCTTGGCGAGCTCTTCAGCCTGCCGCCGGGATATGAGGTTGTGCTCGGTAACGGCGGCACGACGGCGTTTTGGGAGGCGGCGGCGGCTTGGCTGGTGCGCGAGCGCTCACTTCACCTCAGCTACGGTGAGTTCAGCCAGAAGTTTGCCAAGTCAACCGCGGCCGCTCCCTTTCTGAGTGATCCGATTGTCCTCGATGCAGATCCAGGCGACGCGCCAGCGCCGGCGGGCGACCCGGGTGTCGATGCGATTGCTTGGGCTCACAACGAGACCTCCACTGGAGTAATGGTCGCTGTCAAGCGCCCGCAGGGCTCTGCAGATTCCCTGATCTTGATCGATGCCACCTCCGGCGCAGGCGGCCTGGCGCTTGATCTGGGCCAGGCTGACGCCTATTACTTTGCGCCCCAGAAGTCCTTTGGTTCCGACGGCGGCCTGTGGGTGGCCTTGCTCAGCCCGGCGGCACTTGCGCGAATCGAGCAACTCGATGCCGCGGATGACCGCTGGCAACCCGCCTTTCTCTCCCTGCAAACAGCGGTGGAGAACTCGCGCAAGGATCAGACCTACAACACCCCCGCCTTGGCTACTCTCGTGTTGCTGGCCGACCAGATCGAGTGGATGCTCGCCGGGGGAGGGCTGCAGTGGTGCGTGGGGCGGACCACCGTTTCCTCAGATCACCTCTATCAATGGGCAACGAGCACCGGGTTCACGACCCCCTTCGTCGCTGATCCTGCGAAGCGCTCCCTGGTGGTCGGAACCATCGATTTCGACGAGGCGCTTGACGCAGCGGCCATTGCCGCAACGCTTCGTGCCAATGGCATCGTCGACGTTGAGCCCTACCGCAAGCTGGGACGCAACCAACTGCGGGTCGGGATGTTTCCGGCGGTAGAGCCCTCCGATGTAGAGGCGCTCACGGCATGCATCGACTGGGTCGTTCAAAACGTGGCGGAGGTCAACCGTTGAGAGTTTTGGTCAAGGAGAAGATCGCCGACGCCGGGGTCGAGCTGCTGCGCAAGAGCTTCGACGTTGACCTCGGTTTGGAGATGACTGATCAGGAGCTGAGCGAGGCGATCCCCGCCTACGACGCGATCCTGATCAGATCGGCGACAAAGATGACCGCTGAGTTGATCGAGCGGGCGGATCGCCTCAAGGTGATTGGTCGCGCGGGTACTGGCGTTGACAATGTCGACATCGGCGCCGCGACCCGGCGTGGGATCGTCGTCGCCAATGCGCCTGAGTCCAATTCGATTGCCGCCGCCGAGCACACGATCGGTCTGATGCTCGCCCTGTTTCGCAATATCCCGCAGGCCCACGCGACGCTGATTGCAGGTCGCTGGGAGCGATCGAGCTTCAAAGGCTCTGAGCTTTATGGCAAGACCCTTGGGGTGATCGGCTTCGGACGGATCGGGCAGCTTGTCGCAAAGCGGGCCCAGGGCTTTGAGATGGATGTGGTCGCCTTCGATAAGTTCGTCTCGGCCGAGCGCTTCCGCGAGTTGGGTGTGGAGGGATTGGCGAGCGCAGAGGAGGTCTTCGGGCGCGCCGATGTTCTCACTCTGCACGTGCCGAAAACGCCCGAGACGGTCAACTTGATCGACGCCGCGGCGATCGCCGCGATGGCAGACGGAGTGCGGATTGTCAACTGTGCGCGGGGTGAGCTGGTTGATCTTGACGCCCTCCTCGCCGGGTTGGAATCCGGCGAGGTTGGAGGTGCCGCTTTGGACGTCTTTCCGTCGGAGCCATTTACTGAGCACCCGCTTTTCGCTCGTCCGGAGGTGGTTCTCACTCCCCACCTCGGCGCATCCACTGCCGAGGCTCAGGACCGTGCCGGAGTGGTTACCGCCGAGCAGGTCAGTGCTGCGCTGAGCGGCGGCGTCGTCACCAACGCTGTCAATATCGCTGCGGTCCGACCCGAGGAGATGGAGGCTCTGGCGCCCTTCGTTCCGCTTTGTGAGAAGCTCGGTCGCCTCGCTCAAGGTCTGGGCGGTGCTCCAGTTGACCGCGTAACCGCCGAGTTCCGGGGTCGCATTGCCTCACACGACACGCGGCTGCTCGGAATCGCCGTTTTGGTTGGCATCCTCTCAGGCAATACCGAGGAGCCGGTCAACTTGGTCAACGCGCCGCAGATGGCCGAGGAGCGCGGAATCGAGTTGGTCGAGACCAAGGATGCAAGTGCTGATGACTTCACCGAGTTGATCACGGTCCGACTGCACTGCGCGGATGAGGAGGTGGAGGTTGCAGGGACGAGCGTCGGCCCTCGCAATGAGCCGTATCTGGTGTCGGTTTGGGGAGAGAGCTTCTACTTGCCCTTTGCCGAGCACATCGCGGTCTTTCGCTATGCCGATCGACCCGGGATGATCGGTCGCGTCGGCACCACTTTCGGTGAGGAGGGGGTCAACATCGTTTCCGCCGCCGTTGGTGCAGAAACCGACGGCGAACGGGCCGTGATGGCGCTCACCACAGATGCCCCAGTGCGCGCGGTAACGATCGAGAAGATCCTCCAACTCGACGGATTTAAGGTTGGCCGCTCGGTGGACCTCTGAGCGCGCGGACTTTCCGTCCGCCGCCGCAACCTTGGCGGAGCGCCGCTGTTTGCCCCTTACGCGTGACACGCTCGCTCCGATGAGGGCATCGAACCGATGAAAAAGGCAATCCTGATTGCGGTATCGGTGCTGGCGATCCTGGTCCCTGTCCAAGCCCGTGCCAGCGCTTCTCCGGTCGACGTCTTGTTGGCGGGTGGCCCCGAAGCCAACACGATCAAAATCAACCTCGGTCCTGGCGACTACGTGATCGACTCAAACGCTGCGCTGCAGCTAAGCAGTTCGATCTGCATCAACCCGCCCGCTGACCCAGACGAACTGATCTGTCAGGCAGCGGCCGTGAGCGGTTTTGAAGTTGACGCGGGCGGCGGTAATGATGTCGTCACGGTGGGCGCCGAAGTCCCGATCGGCGTCACCCTGCGAGGGGGTCCAGGAAACGACGAACTCACCGGCGGGGGAGGTCCAGACAAGCTGATCGGCGGTCCAGGTAACGATATTTTGAACGGCGGTGGCGGGGCCGATTCACTCTACGGCGGTCCAGGTAACGACATTTTGAACGGCGGTCCAGGAAACGACGTGCTGCGGGGAGGGCCAGGCCAGGACACGCTTATCGGCGGCCCGGGGGAAAATCAGCTGCAGCAGGTTTCAACTTCTTTCAATCGCCACAGGGTCGGCTAGGCGCCACATCGCTTAGCCCCCGGCGTGCGGTCAGCCCAGGGCTCCGCTGTCGGTGCCCCAGCTCTCTCCTTGGCAAAGCCAGCTTGCGCGCCGCATGGCTTGGCGATCGGCGGAACCTACGCTAAGGTAGGGCAGCGAATGGCAGACCGGTTGCACAACCCAGCGCTTCTCCTTCTCCTCCCCCCTCGGGGGGAATAGCGCTGGGCGGCGCGTAGCCGCAAGAGACAAGGTCATTCCAACGAAGCAGAGAAGGAGGAGGTCCCATGGGACCCAGATCTGACGCCGACCGCGTCCACATCTTTGACACCACCCTGAGAGACGGGGAGCAATCTCCAGGCATTTCCCTAAACACCACCGAGAAGGTTGAGATTGCCCAGCAACTCGGGCGGCTCGGCGTTGACGTGATCGAGGCTGGCTTTCCAATCACCTCGAAGGGTGACTTTGAGGCCGTACAGGAGATCTCGCGCCGAGTGGAAGGCCCCGTTATCTGTGGCTTGGCCCGAACCCATAAGTCCGATATAGACGCCGCATGGGGGGCGATTCGCGACGCACAGCGCCCCCGTATTCACACCTTCATCTCTACCTCCGATATCCATATTGAGCATCAACTGCAAACGACCCGGGAGGATGTCAAGGGTCAGGCTCGCGCAGCGGTCGCGCTGGCCAAGTCCTACTGCCAAGACGTCGAGTTCTCTCCGATGGATGCGACTCGGGCTGAGATCGAGTTCACGGCAGAGGTCTGTGCGATTGCGGTCGAGGAGGGTGCGACCGTGGTCAACATCCCCGACACGGTCGGTTACACGACGCCCGGGGAGTACGCCGAGTACTTCCGCCGCCTTTATGAGCTGATCCCCGGGCTCGCTGAGGTCGAGACTTCGGTCCACTGCCACGATGACCTCGGCCTCGCTGTTGCCAATTCCTTTGCTGGCTTAATGGCTGGTGCCCGCCAGGTCGAGTGCGCGCTCAATGGGATTGGTGAGCGAGCCGGAAACTGCGCACTGGAGGAGATCGTGATGTTGATCAGGACCCGCTCTGATCTGCACGGGCTCAGCACCGAGGTGAAGACAAGGGAGCTGGCTCGCAGCAGTCGGCTGGTCTCGCGTTTGACCGGCTATCCGGTCCAACCCAACAAGGCGATCGTGGGCCGAAATGCCTTCGCCCATGAGTCGGGGATCCACCAAGACGGGGTTCTAAAGGAGCGCACTACCTATGAGATCATGGACGCCACCGAGGTCGGTCTGGAGTCAAATGCGATCGTGCTTGGAAAGCACTCCGGACGCCACGCTTTGCGTGATGCTCTGGAGCAGCTCGGGATAAAAATTGAAGGCAACGCTCTAAACGCGGCCTTCAAACGCTTTAAGGAGGTCGCCGACCGTAAGAAGCAGGTGACGGCGCTGGACCTTGAGGCGATCGTCTCCGAGGAGATCCGCGAGCGTGCCGATGCCCACGAGTTGGTCTGGTTCGAGATCGAGGCGGGCTCCGGCCGTGAGCCGCTCGCAGGAGTTGGGGTGAGGATGCCATCGGGTCAAGAGTCGGTCGGCAAATCGAGCGGTGATGGTCCGGTCGATGCGATCTTTCGGGCTATTCAAGCGGCGACAGGTGCCAGATGCGAGCTGCGTGAATACGCGGTTGAGGCGGTCACCGGAGGCGAGGATGCACTCGGAGAGGTGACGGTGATGCTGCGGGCGGCGGGTCGCCTCGCCAAGGGACAGGGAGTCGCGACCGACATTCTCGAGGCATCTGCTCGCGCCTACGTCCGAGCCCTGTCCAATGCGCTGGAAGGGGCGACGATGCGCGAAGGGGAAGGGGTCGGAGAGGGGGCGCTGACCGAGCGCACACCGGGCCCCTGATGAGACTCGCTGTCGGCGATCAGCCGGTGCTCAACGTCGCGCCCCGAGGTCCAGGGTGTAGGTGGCGGCGCGAGTCCCACCACCGTGGGGAAAGCCACGCGCCACCCCGACCCCGAATTCCCGAAATCCACGGTCAAGAATATTCGCCCGGTGCGGGGGACTATGCATCCAGGCGCGAAAGACCGCGAGCGGCGATCCGCTCCTGCCCCCGCCACCGCCGATGTTCTCACCGATCCGGTAGGTGTCGACGCTGGCGAGATAGCCCGATCTCGCCAGTCGACCGCTCGGAGTGCTGCCCTGGGGACCGTAATGGGAGAAGTAGTCATCGGCAACCATGTCGTTTGAGTGTCCCGTTGCGGAGCTGCGTAGCTCGGGGTTAAAGCGCAGCGTTCGCAGCCCGAAGTGATCGCGGACCCGGTTGACAAGACATAGCATCGAGCTGCGCAGAAAGTGCAGGGTTGATCTGCGCGGAACTCGGGCGGCTCCGGCGCAGCGCGCGGGGCGCTGCGTCGCCGCGGCTGAGCTGCCCACCGAGGAGGAAACAAGCAGAGCCGCGCCGAGGCTTGCAACCAAGAGCCAAACGGTGAGAGGCCCAAGAGCGTTTTGTGTCTCCCTGCTCACAAGTTGACCGCCACGATAGGGATGGATCCGATCACGTGCAGGGCGCCTCTTCGATTTACGGTCCTGGATACAAACGTATGTGATAGCGTACGACAGAGGATGAGCACCACCGCTCAAAGGGACCTCGAGTTGCAGATGGCGACGCCAGCCCTGCCGCCGGACTCCGATGCCGAGGCCGCCAGCGTTGGGGCCGGCAGTCGAATCCGCGCCCTGCGCGACGCGATGGGGTTATCGCTGCGCGACCTCGCAGAGCGCAGTGGAGTGAGCGCTCCGATGCTCTCCCAGGTTGAGCGTGGCGAGACCAGCCCGACCCTGGCCATCGCCACCAAGATCGCCGCCGGGCTGGAGCTCACCCTGTCGCAACTGCTGCGCCTCGATGAGGGTCAGCAGGTGAGCGTCAGTCGCGCCGGAGAGCGCCGCCGCTATCGACGTGGTGGACATCGCTTTGAGGAGCTCACTCCGCCGCTGCCAGGTCAGCGCGCCGATGTATCGCTGCACACGCTGGGGCCAGGCTCGACTACCGGGGGTCGCGGAGATCCCCCAATGCATGAGCCGGGCAGTAGGGAGACGGCGGTTGTCCTCGCGGGTGCCCTGGCCCTGGTCCTCGACGGCACTCGATATGAGCTCGGTGCCGGTGACGGTGTGACCTTCGATGCTGACCTTCCCCACCACTTCGAAAATGATGGCGAGGAGCCCGCCCGCTTCCTCGCCGTAATAGCGGCTGGCCTGAGGAGGAGCTGATGCCAAGATCCATGTTCGACAAGATCTGGGAGGCCCATGAGGTCTCCGGTGGTCTCATCTACATCGATTTGCACTTGGTCCATGAGGTCACCTCTCCGCAGGCATTCGACGGTCTGCGGCTGGCTGGAAGAGGGGTGCGCCGTCCCGACAAGACGGTGGCAACCGCTGATCACAACGTGCCCACCGACGGGACCAAGGCCACCCGGCTGATTGCCGATCAGCTCTCTCGGATTCAGGTGGAGACATTGGAGCGAAACTGCGAGGAATTCGGCATTCCGCTGTATTCGCTGGGTTCTGAGCGCCAGGGCATCGTCCACGTGATCGGCCCGGAGTTGGGGGTCTCACAACCGGGGATGACGATCGTCTGTGGCGACAGCCACACCTCCACCCATGGGGCGTTCGGGGCCCTTGCCTTTGGGATCGGCACCTCAGAGGTCGAGCACGTCTTAGCTACACAATGCTTGGTTCAGGAGCGCCCGAAGACGATGCGGATCTCCTATCCGGGCCAGTTGAGTGCAGGGGTGACGCCAAAGGACCTGATCCTGGCGACCATCGGTCGATTGAGCACCGGAGGGATGACCGGGCACGCGGTTGAGTACTCCGGCCCAGCGATCGACTCGCTCTCAATGCCGGGGCGAATGACGGTCTGCAATATGACGATCGAGGGCGGCGGCCGGGCTGGCATGATCGCCCCCGATGAGAAGACGTTTGAGTGGGTCCGTGGTCGGCCCGGCGCCCCCAAGGATTTCGACGCCGCGCTCGAGCGCTGGCGCTCGTTGCCAAGCGAGGCGGGCGCGGAGTTCGACACCGAGGTCGAGATAGACGCGGCCAGTCTCTCGCCGATGGTCACCTGGGGCACTAATCCCGGGATGGTCGTTGAGGTCACCGACTCCGTCCCAGACCCCGCGGCATTGGACTCGCCAGCTGCTCGTGAGTCGGCCGAGCGGGCCCTCACCTACATGGCCTTACAGCCAGGTGTTCCGATTACCGAGCTCGCCCTGGATCGGGTCTTTATCGGTTCCTGCACAAACTCAAGAGTCGAGGACCTTCGCGAGGCGGCGGCGATCGTCGATGGCCGCCGCGTCGCTGATTCGGTTCGGGCGATGGTCGTGCCGGGTTCCCAGGAGGTGAAAGCGAGCGCCGAGCAGGAGGGCCTCGATCGGGTTTTCCGTGCGGCCGGATTCGAATGGCGGGAGGCGGGCTGTTCGATGTGCCTTGGGATGAACCCCGACACCCTGGCCGAAGGTGAGCGCTGCGCTTCAACCTCAAATCGCAATTTTGAGGGGCGCCAAGGAAAGGGCGGAAGGACTCATCTGGTTAGCCCGAGCATGGCGGCGGCGGCGGCGATCGAGGGGCATTTCGTAGACATCAGAGATTGGAGCTAGCGATGAGGCCGATAGACGTAATCGAGGGGAAGGTCTCGGTACTTGAGCGCTCCGATGTGGATACCGATCAGATCATCCCGAAGCAGTTCTTAAAACGGGTCGAGCGGACAGGATTCGGCGAGTTTCTCTTCTATGACTGGATCCGTGACGGCGAGATCGAGCTGGCGCCGAACCCGATCCTGATCACGGGGCGTAATTTCGGTTGTGGTTCTTCCCGCGAGCACGCACCGTGGGCGCTGGAGGATTTCGGCTTCGAGGCTATCGTGGCCCCGTCTTTCGCCGACATCTTCTACGTCAATTGCACCAAGATTGGCCTGCTGCCGGCGATCCTGGACGAGGAGGGCTGCAGGGCTGTGGCCGAAGCTGGGGAGGCCCGCATCGACGTTGACGAGGAGACGATCACATGCGCCGCCGGAGTCTTTGAGTTCGCGGTCGAGCCCGACATCAAACACCGTCTCCTCAACGGGCTCGACGACATCGCGATCACCCTGGAGAACGGAGCCTCGATCGACGCTTTCGAGTCGGCGATGGCGACTGGCGCGACCCCGACTACGAGGCTCTAGTGAGCGCCGCCGCCTCTGATTGGGATGCGGCCAGCTACCAGCGAGTGTCGGTCCCACACGAGGAGTGGGCGAAGGCAGTCCTCGGACGGTTGTCGCTGCGAGGTGATGAGACGGTGCTCGACGCCGGGTGCGGCACTGGCCGGCTCACAAGGATGCTGGTCGAGCGCCTGCCGCAGGGACGTGTGATCGCGCTCGACAACTCGCCGGCGATGGTGTCGGAGGTGGCAGCGTTGTTGCGACCCGGTGATCGCGCCTGCGTCTGTGACCTCACTGCGCTCGAACTGCCCGAGCTTCTCGACGCGGTCGTCTCCAGCGCAGTTTTCCACTGGATTCCAGACCACGATCTGCTCTTTCGCAAGATCAGGGCGACGCTGAGACCAGGCGGTAAGTTGGCAGCTCAGTGCGGGGGGGCTGGCAACCTCGAAAAGTTCCGCGCCGTATCGGATGCTGTCGCGGCGCGCCAGCCCTATGCGTCCGGACTCGAGGGTTTTGAGGAGCCCTGGTTTTACGCCGCTGCGGGGGAGACCGAGGCGCGATTGCAGGCGGCCGGGTTCGCCGAGGTGCATTGCTGGCTGCAACCGTGGGATGTCATCCCGTCTGACGCGAGGGAGTTCATGAGAACTCTGATCCTCAAACCGCAACTCGAGCTTCTCCCCAAAGAGCTTCACGAGCGCTTCCTCACCGACGTTCTCGCGGCCAGCGGCGAGCCTCTGACACTGCGCTACGTTCGCCTCAACATCGAGGCGATCGCCGCGTAGCGCATAGAGTCCAGGCGGTGAGCGATGCTCCCCTCATAGTCGTTCTTGCTGGCGACGGAATCGGGCCCGAGATCGTCGGTGCGGCGATCGAGTTACTGGAGTCCCTCGGAGATTTCGAGATCGACCAGCGCTTACTCGGCGGGATCTCGATTGACGCCCACGGTAGCGCCCTCACCGATGAGGTGCTCGAGGTCTGCCGAGCATCCGACGCCGTCTTGCTCGGCGCTGTTGGCGGTCCAAAATGGGATACCACCGACCCAGGCATGCCGCGCCCCGAGCAGGGCCTGCTCGGCCTGCGGAAGGGAATGGGCCTCTACGCCAATCTGCGTCCGGTGCGGCCCAGTCCGGCACTGGTCGGTTCCAGTCCCCTGCGCGAGGAGCGCATCGCCGGCACCGACCTGCTGGTCGTCCGCGAGCTGACCGGCGGCATCTACTTCGGCGATAGTGGCCGTGACGGCGATAGCGCCCATGACACCTGTGAGTACAGCGCTGAGGAGATCGAGCGAATCGGCCGCACAGCTTTTGAATCGGCCCAGCGTCGCGCCGAGGGATCGAGCCGCAAGCCGCGGGTGACCTCGGTGGATAAGGCCAACGTGCTGGAGACCTCGAGGCTTTGGCGTGAGGTAATCGGCGGGCTCGCCTCCGAGTATCCAGACGTCGCGCTTGAACATCTGTTAGTCGATAACGCCGCGATGCAGCTCGTTTCACGCCCCGCCGACTTCGACGTGATTGTCACCGAGAACCTCTTCGGCGACATCCTGAGCGATGAGGCCGCGATGCTAACCGGCTCGCTCGGCATGCTGCCCTCGGCCAGCCTTGGTGTCGACCGAATGCCCGGTCTCTTTGAGCCGGTTCACGGATCGGCCCCAGACATCGCGGGCAAGGGCACTGCCAATCCGCTAGCCACCTTCCTCTCGGTGGCGATGATGATGCGCCACGGCTTGGATCGGCCCGAGATTGCGAGCGGAATCGAGGCTGCGGTCGATGCGGTCCTCGAAAAGGGCCTGCGCACGCCAGACCTGGCAAGCGGGACCCTTGTCGGGCCGTCGCTTCCCGAGGTCCCGGCAGAGATCGAGGTTGGTACCGCCGAGATGACCGAGGCGGTGCTTGCCGAGCTCTTCGCCTAGAGGCCTGATGTGGGTTTCAGCGCCCGTCATAGGCGACCAGGCTGCGCAGCGGCCGGCCCAGCTGGGCGTTGATGAACATCCCAAGCGTCAGGGCGAGAAGGCGTTGAGCGACCCGCTGGATGAGACCACCAAGCGTCTTGGCCAGATGCTCTTCGAGGCGCATCTGGCGCTTTAGGTTGGAGAACACCGACTCGATCACCAGTCGAATCGTGGCCTTTGCAACCTCAGCGGGTGGACGCTCGCCGAGGCGGTGGCGCTGCGGCGTGATCAGCTCCACCGAGACGAGCTCCATCGTGCGCTCATACTCCGCGCCCCAGAACCCCTTGTCGGTGAAGAGCACGGTGCCTGGATGGGCCTGGGCGAGCCGAAAGAGGGGCTCGCGCTCACCTTCTGCAGGCGCCAGAAGGTCATAGCCCAGTGGGACCCCCATCTGATCGGTAACCAAGACCAGGCGCATCCCCCAGTAGAAGCGACTCTTGGAGGGACAAAAGCCATAACCAGCCTCTCCGGCGAAGTGGCTCTTTGAGGCACAGCCGGCGTAGTTGGCACAGCCGATCAGCGTCCCATCGGCAGGCTGAGTTGATCCTGAGGCAACCAGCTCTGCCAGCTGAAGCTGGACGATGACGATGTAGGGGCCGAGGCGACGCAGGCGGCGGTTGTATTGGGATTGGTCGGGAAGATGGGCAAACCAGCCCGGTAGGCGGTAGGCGATCATGCCCAGGAACTTGCGATCGGAGGGCTCTCCGACCGCTGCCTGAGCCACCGACAAGGCAATCAGCTCGGCATCGGTGATCTTGCCCTCGGGGCCGGGGCGAGGAATCGGCAGCGAGTGAGCGAACACGTAAGCTGCGATTACAAGGGTCTCCAGCGATGCTGTCACTTCGTGCTCCAATCACGAGGTTGCAGGGCTGGGGACCCTTTTCCTTATTTACGGCCTGGCTCCTTGCCGTTTAGCGGCTAACCCACATCAGGCCTCTAGGGTGCCGTAACCGCCCAGAAGCCCTCGACGTTGCTGTCTTTTTCTTCTGCTTCGAATTGTGCTCTCAATCCGAATCCAAGGCGGGTGACGCTGCCGGCGTCAAATGTGAGGCCTTTGAGGGTTGCGCCGCTGGTCTGGGTGATGTAGACGCAGAGTTGTCCGCCCGCCGCCTGCGGCGTCTGCTGGTTGCCACCGGTAACCCCCGGACATGCAGCGGTTGTCTGGTTGGGGTTGAGGATATTGGTTTCGGGCGCCGCGGGAGTGTTTGTGAGCGGAAACTGAAAGCTGGTTCCCGAGTGAACGGAGGTCGGTTCTTTGCCGCCTGCCTGGCCGCTGGCACCGAGATCAAATGCCCCGCGCAGCGTCTGCCCGCTGCGCAAGGTGCCGAGCAGCGGAGCCACTTCTTCGCCTAGCTTGGACAGGGTCACCGCTCCGTTGGCAATTTTTGTCTTGGTCACCAGTTCGTTGCCGAGTTTGGCGTTGGTGATCACTCCATTGGCGATCGCCGCACCCAAGACAGAATTGGCAGCAAGCTTGGACGAGGTGACGGCGCCGTTGGCGATGTTGGCGGCGCTGACCGCATTGACGGCGAGCTTTCCGCCGGTGACCGATCGAGGGGCGAGCTTTGCGGTCCTCACGGCACCTCGGCGCAGCGCCGTCGCGGTGACCGCGCCTCGCCGTAGCTGTCGGGGGCCAACGCTGTGTCGAGGCAGACCGGCCGCGACGGCCGCGCCCCCGAGTGCGACGAAGAGGGCGAGGGTTGCGATCACATTTGAGTAACTCAGCTTTGAGCCTAGCTTGGACATCTTTGAACGAGCTCCTTTGGTCGCCGGGGGTTGGGTAAGGGGATCGTCCCCAGCCCGCCTCCCCTCATCGGGCATACTCCATCAACATGGAGCAGGCCGAGTTGATTTGGCAAAGTGGTGAATTCATTGCTTGGGAGGACGCCAAGGTTCACGTCCTCAGCCACGGCTTGCACTATGGCACCGGCGTATTCGAGGGCATCCGTTGTTATGAGACCGAGCGCGGGCCCGCGATTTTCCGCCATCCAGAGCACCTCAATCGGCTTGAGAAGTCGGCCGAGCTCTACTACTTCCAGCTGCCCTATTCAGCGGCGGAGTTGCGCGAGGCGACGCACGAGCTAATTCGCCGCAATGAGATGCGCTCCTGCTACATCCGACCGCTTGCCTTTCGCGGTTACGGAGAGATGGGTCTCTATGCAAAGAGCGCTCCGATCGAGGTGATTATCGCGGTCTGGCCGTGGGGCGCATATCTTGGCGAGGAGGGCAAGAAGCACGGGATTAGCACCAAGGTTTCCTCTTGGCGGACGATCTCAGGCGACAGCCTGATTCCGCATGCCAAGGCCTCCGGTCAGTACCTCAACTCGATCCTCGCCAAAACCGAGTCGGCGAACGCAGGCTATGACGAGGCGATCTTGCTAGACCAGCACGGCTGCGTCTCTGAGGGCTCCGGTGAGAACGTCTTTGTTGTCCGCGACGGAGTGCTCTTTACGCCAGGTCACAGCTCGGCGATCCTGGACGGAATCACGCGCGCATCCGTGATCCAGATTGCCCTCGATCTCGGTTACAAGGTCGAGGAGCGAGACATCGCCCGGGCTGAGCTCTACCTCGCCGATGAGGTCTTTCTCACCGGCACCGCAGCCGAGCTTGTCCCGGTGCGCTCGGTGGACGATCATGAGCTGGGCGAGCCGGGGGAGATCACCCAGGTGATCCAGGCCAAGTTTGAGGACGCTCTGCATGGTCGCGCCGAGGAGTACCTGGAGTGGCTGGAGCTGGTCGACGTTCCAAGTGGGATTGACCGAGCGAGTAAGGTCAGTTCGTGATGCGGCTCTGTCTTGAGGCAATCGGGCGAATTACCGCAGCCGCGTAGCGGCTGGCGCGACGCGGTCGCGCAGGCGGGCGCAAGGCCCTCTCCACGATCTCTCGATTCGAAAGGCAGTAGATGGAACAGGTGAAGCTCTATGACACCACCTTGCGTGATGGCATGCAGGGTGAGGGAATGTCGCTTTCGGCCGCCGAGAAGGTGCGGGTTGTGGCTGCCCTTGATTGTCTCGGCGTGCATCTGATCGAGGCTGGCTTCCCCAGTTCAAATCCGAAGGAGGTCGAGCTCTTCAATCTGCTCGCAGAGCTGGAGCTCAAGCAGGCGACAATCTGTGCCTTCGGGATGACACGGCGTCGTGACCTGGTCGCCGCCGAGGACCCCGCCTTGCGCATCCTGGTCGAGTGTTTTGCTCCGGTGGTCACTCTGGTCGGCAAGACTTGGGCGCTGCACCTTGAGAAGGTAACCAAGGTTTCGCGCGAGGAGAATCTGGCGATGATCGCGGACTCAGTCGCCTTTTGTCGGGCTCACGACAAGCGCGTGATCTATGACGCGGAGCACTTCTTCGACGGCTTCCGCGACGATCCGGTCTATGCCTTGGAGTGCCTGCGAGTAGCAGCCGCAGCCGGGGCAGAGAACGTCACGCTCTGCGACACCAACGGCTCAAGTCTTCCCGAGCAGGTTGCCGATGCCACCGAGCAGATCATCGATGAGCTCGGGGACGAACTGGTTGAACTCGGCATCCATGTCCATAACGACGCCGAGTGCGGCGTCGCCAACTCACTGGCGGCGGTGCGCGAGGGGGCTCGCCTCATACAGGGCACAATCAACGGCTATGGCGAGCGTTGTGGCAACGCCAACCTGGTTTCGATACTGCCTGCGCTGCAGTTGAAGATGGGCTTTTCGGTAGTTTCAGCCGAGCAGCTCGCCAGTCTCACCGATACCGCCCACCTGATCGATGAGCTCTGCAACCTGACCCCCGATCCCGATCAGCCATATGTCGGGCGTAACGCCTTCGCCCACAAGGGCGGGATGCACGTGGCCGGGGTGGCGGTCGATGCTCGTACCTTCGAGCACATTGACCCTGCAGACGTCGGCAATGAGCGCTCCGTCCTGCCCTCCGAGCTTTCTGGCAAGGCGACGATTCGAAGTCAGGCCGAGCAGGCTGGATTGGATCTGGATGAGGCGATGTCGACCCGCGCGGTCGAGCGGCTGAAGGAGCGCGAGCATCGCGGCTATCACTATGAGGCCGCCCAGGCCTCCTTCGAGTTGCTGCTACGCCGCGAGGCCGGGGCCTATGAACCTCTGTTTGAGTTGGAGGGGTTTCGGGTCCTCACCGACAAACGTGCGGGAGAGGTAATCAAAACCGAGGCAACGATCGAGCTGCGGGTCGATGGCGAGCGCTACGTCCGCTCCGCCACCGGCAATGGTCCCGTCAACGCCCTGGACCGCGCATTGCGCCGGGCGATAGTCGATAAGCACCCCCATCTTGCTGAGATCGAACTGACCAATTACAAGGTGCGAATCCTCGACGAGACCCACGGCACCGATGCCGTCACCCGGGTGCTGCTTGATTCCTCAAATGGCGAGCGCGAGTGGGGAACCATCGGCGTCTCGGAGAACATCATCGAGGCCTCCTGGGAGGCCTTGGTCGACTCGCTGGAGTTTGCCTACCAACCCCGGCCCGCACCCAGCGCCAAGTAGGCTGGCGATGGCGGGTATGGGTGGCTTCTCCGACACCGAGAGGATCCCCCTCGCACGGCCCGAGATCGGGTTGCGCGAGGAGGAACTCGCGCTCGAGGTGTTGCGCTCGGGTCGACTCTCGCTGGGCCCGGTAGGGGAGCGCTTTGAGCGTGAGTTCGCCGCCTGGTTGGGAGTTGATGATGCAGTTGCTGTCTCCAGCGGAACGAGCGCCCTGCACCTCGGCGTGCGAGCGCTTGGTTGGGGGGCTGGCGACGAGATCCTGACCAGTCCATTCAGCTTCGTTGCCTCGGCCAACTGCCTGCTTTATGAGGGGGCCCGGCCGGTTTTTTGTGATGTCGAGCCCGAGACTCTCAATCTCGATCCAGGGGCGGTGGAAGCGGCGATTGGCGCGCGTACGGCGGGCATATTGCCGATCCATATCTTCGGCTACCCGGCGGCGATCGCTGAGCTCGAGGTAAGTGCTTCTAAGCTCGGCCTGGGGATCCTTGAGGACGCCTGTGAGGCGCTCGGGGCAACCGACTCAGAGGGCCGGCTGGTCGGTGCCAGGGACAACCTCGCCGCCTTTGCCTTCTATGCCAACAAGCAATTGACGACGGGCGAGGGCGGGATGGTGATTCCCTCAAGCAAGGAGGTGGCCTCTCGGTTGCGCTCCGAGCGCAACCAGGGCCGCGCTGCAGACATGGGCTGGCTCGATCACGGCGGCCTTGGTTATAACTACCGACTATCCGAACTCGCCGCCGCGCTTGGCGTCGCCCAACTGGAGCGACTTGACTCGATGCTTGCGGGACGCGCCCGGGTCGCGACGCTATACCAAGAGCGCCTCGCCTCGATCGACTCGCTAAAGACCCCGAGCGCTGGTTTGGGCGAGGAGCGTCGCAGCTGGTTCGTCTACGTCGTCCGCCTCCTTGAGGGCTCTGACCGCGACGCCACGATCGCGCGCCTCGGCAAGGAGGGCATCGCGAGCAAGGCTTACCTGCCCTGCATCCACCTCTTCCCTCACCTTCGCGAGCTTGGCTACCGGGAGGGCCAGTTCCCGGTGGCCGAAGCCGCCGCCGCTCACTCCCTGGCTCTGCCGTTCTTTCCGACTATGAGCGAGTCCCAGGTTGATCGGGTATGCGAGGCTCTCGCCCGATCCCTGCGCTGATGGCACGCTTTCGAAAAGAGCCCGATCCTCGCTTTTGGCAACTCAACCGCTCGATTGAGTTTGATTGGCGATTGGCGCCATATGACATTGATCAGTCACAGGCCCACGCCAAAGGGCTGCTCGGCATCGGAGTGCTCGACGAGGAGGAGCTGCGCCAGATCAACTCCGGACTGGAGCAGGTCCGCGCCCAGATGGGGGAGCACGGCTTCCAGTTTGACGATGGCGATGAGGACATTCACATGGCGATCGAGCGGCTGCTCGGCGAGGCGATCGGTCCGTTGGCCGGCAAGCTGCACACGGGGCGCTCTCGAAACGATCAGGTTGCTACCGACGTTGCGATGGTTGTGCAGGCTCATTCACTGCGCGCGATTGAGCTCTCGCGGTCGACGATGGCGGTCCTGCTCGACCTCGCCGAGCGTCATCGCGATTGGCCGATGCCCGGCTACACGCACCTACAGCGAGCCCAGCCGGTGTACCTCGGACACCATCTGCTTGCCTATTTTTGGATGTTGGCGCGAGATGTGTTGCGCTTTCAGTTTGCCCTCGATAGCGCCGGAGTCATGCCGCTTGGTTCCGGCGCTCTGGCGGGGGTGAATTGGGAGATCGATCGCCGCGCGGTAGCCGAGGAGCTGGGCTTCGATCACGTCAGCCCGAACTCGGTCGACGGCGCCTCCAATCGGGATTTCGTCCTCGATTATCTCGCCGCCGCATCCGCCTGTGCCGTGCATCTGTCTCGGCTCGGCTCAGAGCTGGTGATTTGGTCCAGTACCGAGTTCGGCTTTTGCGAGCTCGATGAGTCCTTCTCATCAGGTTCGAGCATCATGCCCCAGAAGAAGAACCCCGACTCGGCCGAGTTGCTCCGCGCCAAGAGTCCTCGTGTTGCTGCTGATTACGCGAGCGTGATCGGCATGCTGCACAGTCTCCCGCTGACCTACGGAAAGGATCTGCAAGAGGACAAGGAGCCGCTTTTTGATGCGATCGATACGGTCGAGACCTGTCTCGATGCAACGGTGGGAATGCTCTCGGGAATTAAGTTTGACCGGAGTCGTTTGGCCGATGCCTCTGGTGATGAGATGTTGGCGGCTACCGAGATCGCTGACCTTTTGGTCGCCAAGGGGGTTCCCTTTCGCCAGGCCCACGGAATAGTTGGTGATCTCGTGCGCTACGCGATCGAGCAGAACCGATCTCTTTCCGAGCTGCGCCCGGAGGAGCTGCGGGAGCACTCGGCGCTGCTTGATGACTCCTACTTTGAGGTCCTGAAGCGCAACAGTTGGCTGGAGTCTAAGAGGATCGAGGGTGGCACCGGCTCCACAGCACTTGAGCACCAGATCGGGCTTGCCAGGGAGACGCTTGAGGCGGTTGGGGCGCGGGTCACCGAAGAGCGAGCTTGAGGCATGGCCTCAGCGAACGAGGAGCGACTCGCAGTTGCCTTCTTTGACCGCCCGGTGCTGACCGTCGCTCGCGAGCTGATCGGCTGTCGGCTGGATTACAAAGGCTGTGGTGGAACGATCGTTGAGACTGAGAGCTACCAAGCCGATGACCCTGCCTGTCACGCCTTCGCTGGGCTTACCAAACGGACCGAGGTACTCTTCGGGCCGCCGGGACGAGCCTACGTGTATCTCTCCTATGGGATCCACTCTCTGCTCAACTTTGTCGCCGAAGCCGAGGGGGATGCTGCGGCGGTTTTGATCAGAGCGCTGGAGCCAACCAGCGGCTCGAAGCAGATGAGCGCTCGCCGCGGCGGCCGCGGCGAGGGCGATCTCTGTTCGGGCCCAGGCAGGCTGACCGAGGCGCTGGGAATCGGCCTCGAGGCAAATGGGGCGGACCTGGGCATCGATCCGTTCCTCCTGCGCGCACCGGAGTCCAGCTGGCGGAGCGAGGTGGTGGCGGGACCCCGGGTCGGGATCAGCAAAGCGATCAAGCGTCCTTGGCGCTTTTGCGCGGCCGGCAGCCCCTTTGTCTCAAGGCCCCGTCCGAGTTAGCCGGCGGTCACGCCTCCGCCCGAGGAGGGGGTCGAAGGGGCAGCCGGTGGCGAGGCCGGCGTTTCGGCGGGCTTGGCCGCCTTGGATGGTTCTGACGGTTCTGAGGATTCGCTCGGTGCCGGAGTCGATGGTGTCGATGGAGCTTGACCTGTCGGCGCGGCGGGGACGTAGGTCAAGCCCGGTGTCGTAGCGTGCGCGTGGCCCTTGGTTGCGGCCGAGGATTCGGCCTTGATCTGCTCCCAGGCGCTGATCACCCGAGCCCAGATTTGCGCCGGATAGGTGCCACCCATCACCGGACCGCCGTTGTAGAGGGTCGTCATCGGCGTCGTCGTGTTCTCATAGCCAACCCAAACGCAAGCCGTGACTTCGGTGATCGCGCCGCAAAACCACGCGTCCGCGTTATTGGTCGTGGTTCCGGTCTTTCCCCACTCTCCGCTGACTCCGATATTGGCATGGGTTCCGGTGCCGCTGGTCACCACCGTTTCGAGGATGTGCTTTGCCTCGCTGTCAACGCTGGGAGAGACGACCTGCTTGTGCAGGGGTTGATTGTCACCACCCTTGATCGGGTGACCGTTGCTATCGGTCACTTCGGTGTAGCCGATTGGACTGTCGCCGGGATCCGGTCCTAGGGTGCCGCTGACCCGATTACCGTTGTTTGCGATCGTGCTGTAGGCGTAGGTCCAGCCCAGCGGTGAGACACCTTCTTTGAGGCCGCCGAGGACCATCGCCGGATTTGTGGAAATCGGTTCGCTATAGCCCATTTCATGGATCGTGCTGGCGATCGAATCGGTTCGCTGCCTGACGTTTTTACCCTTCAACCCCTTCAACGCGAGCTGGGCATAAATCGTGTTGTCTGAATAGGTGGTTGCGCAGATGATGTCGCAGGATCCGAGATAGGAGTTTTCATCGTTGTGAACGACGAACGATTCCCGGCCGTTCTTGCCGAAATGAAAGATCTGGGGCGCCGAGGCGTAGACCGTGTAGGGGGAGATGCCCTCCTTTAGTGCGGTGATCAGCGTGAATGGCTTGATCGACGAGCCCGGTTGGCGGTGGCCCTCGGTGGCGAGGTTGAACGGCATTTTCTGGAAGTTGGGGCCGCCGACCATCGCCTTGACCCCGGCGTTCTTGTTGTCGATCACGACCACGGAAGCGGTGGGTGGTATTCCTCCCAGTTCGGACTTGACGGCATTTTCGGCGGCGTTTTGGAGGCGCAGATCGAGCGTCGTCTTGACTTTAAGCCCGCCAAAGTAGGTTTTCGCGGCGCCGTAGCGTTCGACCAGCTGTTGTCGCAGCCAAGCGGTGAAATAGGGGGCCTTTGAGTCGATCCGCGGCGCCTCGATGTCGTGTGGGGCGGGGAGCGCCTGCTTGATCCCTTCCTCGTATTGCTGGTGGGTGATGTAGCCCTGCTGAAGCATTTTTTCCAGCACAAGGTTGCGGCGGCCGAGGGCGTTTTCGGGATAGGTTTTTGGATTGAAAGCCGATGGCGAGGCGATGATCGCGGCCAGCGTCGCCGCCTCCCATGGCTCAAGGACCGATGCGCATGGCTCGGCCTTGGTTCCGCAGCCAGGGTGAGCCTTGCCAAAGTAGGTGCGGGCCGCTGCCTCAATCCCGTAGGCCCCTTCTCCGAAGTAGATCGTGTTCAGGTACTCGGTCAGGATTTTGGACTTGGTCCAATGGTGCTCGAGGCGGTAGGCGAGGGCCGCCTCGCGAAACTTCTCAAAGATCGTGCGGCTGCCCTGAGCCGCGAGCGCGTTCTTGACGAATTGCTCGGCGATCGTCGAGGCACCCTGTTCTGCGCTCTGACTGAGGATGTCGCGAACCAGCGCGCGCCCGATTCCGCGGAAGTCGACCCCTTCGTTTTCATAAAAGCGCGAGTCCTCGATCGAGACCACCGCGTTCTTGACGTAGGGAGAGATCTGGCTCGAGCTGAGCAGGATTTTGTTTTGGTCACTGGTCAGGGTGCCGATTGGGCGCCCGCTGGCATCGAAGACTTCGCTGTTGCGGGAAGCCTTGAACTCGGCGAAGTTGTAAATCGCGGGCAGATCCTGGGAGACAGCGGCCATCATCCCGAATATCATCGAGATCAGCCCCAGCACGCCCAGCCCCAGCAAAACAAAGAGGATGCGCAGCTTCTTGAGGCGCGGCTTGCTACGTTTGCCCGCCAAGAGAGGGCGGCAGTCTAGCATTCGGCCGGTGCAGGATCTGGCCTCAAACGCGGTCGACGTACTCCCCGAGGGGATGCTCGCCAAGCAACTGGCTGGCACTCGTCCTCTGCGGGTCAAGCTCGGGATCGATCCGACCACCGCCGATATCCATCTCGGGCATGTGGTCGTGCTCGAGAAGCTTCGGCAGTTCCAGCTGAGCGGTCACACCGTCGTCTTGATCATCGGTGATTTCACCGCGCGGATCGGCGATCCCAGCGGCCGCTCGACCCAGCGGCCGCTACCCTCGGCGGAGGAGATCACCGCGAATGCGGCGACCTACCAGGAGCAGGCATTCAAGGTGCTTGATCGCGAGCGCACCGAGGTCCGCTTCAATCATGAGTGGCTGCAGATGCCAACCGAGGAGCTCCTCGGCCTGCTTGCCCAGACCACGGTTGCGAGGCTTCTGGAGCGCGACGACTTCCAAAAGCGGCTAGCGGCTGGGGCTCCTGTTGCCGCCCTCGAGCTGCTTTATCCGTTGCTTCAGGGCTATGACTCGGTTGCCGTTGAGGCCGACGTCGAGCTGGGCGGAACAGATCAAAAGTTCAACCTGCTGTTTGCCCGCGACATCCAAAGCGCCTACCAGAAGAAACCCCAATCGATCATGACGATGCCGATCTTGGTCGGCATCGACGGGGTGCAGAAGATGAGCAAGTCGCTCGGCAACTATGTCGGTGTCGCCGAACCCGGAGAGGAGATGTTCGGCAGGCTGATGAGGATTCCCGACGAGGCGATGATCGACTACTACCGCCTACTACTCGGCGCAGAGATCCCCGCCGAGACCTCGGCCAATGAGGCCAAGAGGGAGCTGGCGAGGCGCATCGTCGAGCGCTTCCACGACCCCGAGGCAGCGCTCAGCGCCGAGGCGCATTTCAATCGCCTTTTCGTCGAGCGCGACGTCCCTGACGAGATCGAGGAGCTGGCGCTGGCGCCCTATATCGCCGAGAACGGCGGCGACGTTCACATCCCGCTCCTGTTGGCGGCGGCCTTTGAGATCAGTTCCAGCGAGGGTCGCCGTCTGATCCGCCAGGGTGGCGTTCGGCTAGATGGAGAGCCAATCGCTGGAGATAGCCTCGACCTCGAAGCGAGCGAGCTCGATGGCCGGGTCTTGCAGGTCGGCAAGCGGCGTTTTCGCAGACTTCGCGCGGGGGGCTAGGCAAACACCTCGGGCGGCGCTATACTCCGCCGTCCTCCGGGGCCGGCCCTGGCCTGTCCCGTGCGTGAGAGCGACGAGTCCCGTCGCGGAGGCGCAGCGGTCTTTGAAAACTGAGCAGCGTGCACTCCGTGGACCCTTGGGTCTGCGGATTGTTTGAGCCCGATCCGCTCGGCTCGTCAGCGTGCCGAGCGGTCTGATTTACCCGTCATGCCGGTCGTTGAGTATGTGTACCCGACGACCCGCCAGGCATGGCAGCTCTTCGTAAGTACCTTTCACGGAGAGTTTGATCCTGGCTCAGGACGAACGCTGGCGGCGTGCTTAACACATGCAAGTGGTGCGACGAACCAGGGCTTGCCCTGGGGCAAAGCCGCGAACGGGTGAGTAACACGTGGGTAACCTGCCCCGATGACCGGGACAACCCGAGGAAACTCGGGCTAATACCGGATGTGGTGCACAGGCACAAGCCTTTGTACTAAAGGAAGCTTCGGCCTCCGCATTGGGAGGGGCCCGCGGCCCATTAGCTAGTTGGTGGGGTCACGGCCTACCAAGGCGACGATGGGTAGCTGGTCTGAGAGGACGATCAGCCACACTGGGACTGAGACACGGCCCAGACTCCTACGGGAGGCAGCAGTGGGGAATCTTGCGCAATGCGCGAAAGCGTGACGCAGCAACGCCGCGTGGGGGAAGACGGCCTTCGGGTTGTAAACCCCTTTCAGGAGGGACGAAGGTTCACCAGTTAATAGCTGTGTGGATTGACGGTACCTCCAGAAGAAGCTCCGGCTAACTACGTGCCAGCAGCCGCGGTAATACGTAGGGAGCAAGCGTTGTCCGGAATCATTGGGCGTAAAGCGCGCGTAGGCGGCCCTGTAAGTCCGCTGTGAAAGTCAAAGGCTCAACCTTTGAAAGCCGGTGGATACTGCAGGGCTAGAGTCCGGAAGAGGCGAGTGGAATTCCTGGTGTAGCGGTGGAATGCGCAGATATCAGGAGGAACACCAATAGCGAAGGCAGCTCGCTGGGACGGTACTGACGCTGAGGCGCGAAAGCGTGGGGAGCGAACAGGATTAGATACCCTGGTAGTCCACGCCGTAAACGATGGGCACTAGGTGTGGGAGGTGTCGACTCCTCCCGTGCCGTCGCTAACGCACTAAGTGCCCCGCCTGGGGAGTACGGCCGCAAGGCTAAAACTCAAAGGAATTGACGGGGGCCCGCACAAGCAGCGGAGCATGTGGTTTAATTCGACGCAACGCGAAGAACCTTACCTGGGCTTGACATGTAGGTGACCGCCGTGGAAACACGGTTTTCCTTCGGGACACCTTCACAGGTGGTGCATGGCTGTCGTCAGCTCGTGTCGTGAGATGTTGGGTTAAGTCCCGCAACGAGCGCAACCCCCGTTCCATGTTGCCAGCATTCAGTTGGGGACTCATGGGAGACTGCCGGTGACAAACCGGAGGAAGGTGGGGATGACGTCAAGTCATCATGCCCCTTATGTCCAGGGCTACACACGTGCTACATTGGCGCATACAAAGGGTTGCAATACCGCGAGGTGGAGCGAATCCCAGAAAGTGCGTCTCGGTTCGGATTGGAGGCTGAAACTCGCCTCCATGAAGGTGGAGTTGCTAGTAATCGCGGATCAGCAATGCCGCGGTGAATACGTTCCCGGGCCTTGTACACACCGCCCGTCACACCACGAAAGCGAGCAACACCCGAAGCCGGTGGCCTAACCGCAAGGAGGGAGCCGTCGAAGGTGGGGCCCGTGATTGGGGTGAAGTCGTAACAAGGTAGCCGTAGCGGAAGCTGCGGCTGGATCACCTCCTTTCTAGGGAGACCTAGAACGTCGACCGGGCTCCCCGTTGGCAAACTGCCAACGGGAACGCTGCTCAGTTTTGAGAGACCGCCGGTGGGATAACTCCGCCGTGCGCGCCTCGGTGGACCTTGAAAACTGCACAAGGCCAATATGGGTATTTAATTTTACGACCCACCGCTTCGGCGATGGGTCGTATCACCGTCAAGATAATAAGGGCTTACGGTGGATGCCTTGGCACCAGGAGTCGATGAAGGACGTGGACGGCTGCGATAAGCCGCGGTGAGGCGCTGAACAGCCTTTGACCCGCGGATCTCCGAATGGGAAAACCCGGCGCCGGTAATGCGGCGTCATCCAGCGGTGAATACATAGCCGCTGGAGGGAAACCGGGGGAACTGAAACATCTAAGTACCCCGAGGAAAAGAAATCAACCGAGACTCCCTTAGTAGTGGCGAGCGAAAAGGGATCAGCCCAAACCCAGCAGGTTCAAGCGGGCACGCGTTGCCTGTTGGGGGTTGTAGGACGTTATGCCCGAGCCGTGCCTGGCTCGGCGGCAGTTACAAAATCAGGTGTTAGCCGAAGCGAGTGGAACCTCGCACCACAGAGGGCAATCGTCCCGTAGGTGAAAGCACTCTGATCTGCCGATTGACGTTCCTGAGTAAGACCGCACCCGTGAAACGCGGTCTGAACCCGGGGGGACCACCCTCCAAGGCTAAGTACTACCTGGTGACCGATAGTGAACTAGTACCGTGAGGGAAAGGTGAAAAGCACCCCTGAAGGGGAGTGAAATAGTACCTGAAACCGTAAGCCTACAAGTGGTCGGAGCGCCTTCGGGCGTGACGGCGTGCTTTTTGCATCACGAGCCGGCGAGTTACTCGTCAGTGGCAAGGTTAAGCGATGAGCGGAGCCGTAGCGAAAGCGAGTCTGAATAGGGCGACATAGTCATTGGCGGTAGACCCGAAACTGAGCGAGCTATCCATGGGCAGGCTGAAGCGGGGGTAAGACCTCGTGGAGGGCCGAACCGACCTAGGTTGAAAACTGGGCGGATGACCTGTGGATCGGAGTGAAAGGCTAATCAAGCTCAGAGATATCTGGTTCTCTCCGAAATATATTTAGGTATAGCCTCGAGTGATTGCGTTGCGGCCGTAGAGCACTGTTTGGACTAGGGGCCCTACCAGGTTACCGACTTCAGGCAAACTCCGAAGACCGTTACGGTTAACTCGGGAGTCAGTGTGCGGGGGATAAACTTCGTACGCGAGAGGGGAACAACCCAGACCATCAGCTAAGGACCCTAAGTGCTAGCTAAGTGGCAAACGATGTCCGAATGCAGAGACAACCAAGAGGTTGGCTTAGAAGCAGCCACCCTTGAAAGAGTGCGTAACAGCTCACTGGTCAAGTGTTCGGGCGCGGATAATTCAACGGGGCTCAAGCTAGCCTCCGAAGCTATGGGTGTACAGGCCTGCGGGTTCTGTACGCGGTAGGAGAGCGTTCCAGCTGCGTGAAGCGGATGCGTAAGCCTCCGTGGAGCGGCTAGAAGTGAGAATGCCGGCATGAGTAACGAAAGAGGGGTGAGAATCCCCTCCACCGATTGTCCAAGGTTTCCTGAGTAAAGTTCGTCTGCTCAGGGTTAGTCGGGACCTAAGGCGAGGCCGAAAGGCGTAGCCGATGGCCAACAGGTTGATATTCCTGTACCACGTCGATTCCGTTATGACCGATGGGGGGACGGGGAAGGGTAAGGGAACCCAGGCGATGGTCGTCCTGGGGCAAGCACGTAGCCAGTCGCTGTAGGGAAATCCGCAGCGGCGTTTTGACGCGAGGTGCGATGCCAGCTGGCTTGACCGCCGGCCAGTCCCCAATCCCATGCCTCCAAGAAAATCCTCTAGGCAGGACTCGCGTGCCCGTACCTATAACCGACACAGGTGGACAAGTAGAACATACTGAGGTGAGCGAGCTAACTCTCGTTAAGGAACTCGGCAAAATCGTCCCGTAACTTCGGGAGAAGGGACGCCCCGCTAGGGTGAACTCCATACGGAGGAAGCCCGAGGGGGCCGCAGTGAATTGGTCCAAGCGACTGTTTACCAAAAACACAGGCCTCTGCTAAGTCGAAAGACGACGTATAGGGGCTGACGCCTGCCCGGTGCCGGAAGGTTACGCGGACTTGTTAGCGCTTCGGCGCGAAGCAGCGAAGCTAAGCCCCGGTAAACGGCGGCCGTAACTATAACGGTCCTAAGGTAGCGAAATTCCTTGTCGGGTAAGTTCCGACCTGCACGAATGGCGTAACGACTTGGACGCTGTCTCAACGAGAGGCTCGGTGAAATTAAAGTCTCGGTGAAGATGCCGAGTACCCGCGGCAAGACGGAAAGACCCCGTGAACCTTTACTGCAACTTGATATTGGAGTCTGGGGTATCTCGCTCAGGATAGGTGGGAGACATTGAACCGGCAGCTTTGGCTGTCGGGGAGTCACCCTTGAGATACCACCCTTGGTAGTCTGGGCTTCTAACACCGCGCCGTGATCCGGGCGGTGAACAGTGTCAGGTGGGCAGTTTGACTGGGGCGGTCGCCTCCTAAAGTGTAACGGAGGCGCCCAAAGGTTCCCTCAGCACGGTTGGAAATCGTGCGTAGAGTGTAAAGGCAATAAGGGAGCTTGACTGCGAGACCGACGGGTCGAGCAGGAACGAAAGTTGGGCTTAGTGATCCGGCGGTTGCAAGTGGAAGCGCCGTCGCTCAACGGATAAAAGGTACTCCGGGGATAACAGGCTTATCGGTTCCAAGAGTCCACATCGACGAACCGGTTTGGCACCTCGATGTCGGCTCGTCGCATCCTGGGGCTGGAGTAGGTCCCAAGGGTTGGGCTGTTCGCCCATTAAAGCGGTACGCGAGCTGGGTTCAGAACGTCGTGAGACAGTTCGGTCCCTATCTGCCGTGGGCGTTGGAGAGTTGAGAGGAGTCATCCCTAGTACGAGAGGACCGGGATGAACGTGCCGCTGGTGTATCTGTTGTCCTGCCAAGGGCATTGCAGATTAGCTACGCACGGAACGGATAACCGCTGAAAGCATCTAAGCGGGAAGCCGTCCTCGAGATGAGCTCTCCCATCCCTTTAAGGGAGTAAGACCCCTGGTAGACCACCAGGTTGATAGGCCGGCGGTGCAAGCGCAGTAATGTGCTCAGCCGACCGGTACTAATGGGTCGAGGGCTTGACGGATATTTTTACCATGAGGTCTTGTGCGGTTTTCAAGCTCCACCGGGGCTGTGGTTTCGCAAAATTCCGGTGGCGCATAGCGAGGGGGAAACACCTCTTCCCATTCCGAACAGAGCAGTTAAGCCCCTCAGCGCCGATGGTACTTGGAGGGCAACCTCCTGGGAGAGTAGGTCGCCGCCGGTTCTTTCTGACAGTTGGGCCGCCCCCCAGGGGGCGGCCCGTTTGTCATTCAGCGCCGAGCGCCGCGCCGCGATCGCTGATCCGCCGCGCTGCTGGGACGTGAATGGCCTGTTGGCGTCGGCGTAGTTCGCATCTCGGCGGCGTTCTCCCAACGGGCTCCAGCCCGTACTCGCCGAGCGTGGCGAAGTCGATCAGCAGGTCAACAGCGTCGGCGAGCCGATCGCTGATTTTTTGCATTCCTACGAACATAGGTTCGTAAAGTAGGGCGGCCGCCGGACGGGACCGGGGAAATGCAACGAGATTTGCATTTGCAGACCACCGAAGGCTCGTGATCTTCGATTCGCTGCTGATCGGCCTGGTTGGCAGGCATGGTCACTCCGAGACCGTGAGAGCAGCGGCGCTTGCTGTGATCAGCAGCGCCGCAACCCCAGAAGCGATGGCGAGGAGCGGACCTCTGCTGGGTGGCTCCGCAAAAAGCGGATCCGACGGAGTGCCAGCGACTTTGATACCCGTCTCCTGGCTCCACATTCTAGAACCTTTGCTGGGGTGCTGATTCCCGATGGGCGGGGACGGCCCAGCCAATCGTTACCCTTGCCGACAGCTATGGAGAAGTTCGTCATTCAGGGCGGCGCCCCACTCTCGGGAGAGCTGACCGTTGCTGGCAACAAGAATGCGGCGCTGGCGATTCTGGCTGCCTGCCTGCTCACCGAGGAGGAGCTGCTGCTGCACCGCGTACCACGCATCCGCGACACTGAGGCTCAGATCGCGCTCTTGGAGCGGATCGGTGTGGAGGTCAGCTGGACCGGCGACAACAGCCTCAGGCTGTGCGCGGCAAACGTCGGCGAGGTCGAGGTCGACCATGAACTCTCAAGTCGGATCAGGGCGTCTTTTCTGCTTGCAGGGCCGCTTCTGGGTCGCTTCGGCGAGGCGCGCATGCCGCCTCCAGGTGGCGATTTCATCGGCCGCCGACGCCTCGATGCCCATCTCGATGCATTCAAGGATCTCGGTGCCCGGGTCGACGGGGATCGCTACATCGAGCTGACGGCGCCGTCGGGAGGGCTGCGTGCCTGTGAAATTTTCATGGATGAGCCGTCGGTGATGGGTACCGAGAACGCTCTGATGGCGGCGGCCTTGACTCCTGGACCCACCACCGTGGCCAACGCGGCATCTGAGCCCCATGTCCAGGATCTCGCCCGCTTGCTGACCAAGATGGGTGCTGCGGTGGACGGGATCGGCTCCAACGTGATGACTGTCCACGGTCGCGACCGCCTGGGTGGCGCCGAGCATCAGATCTCGCCCGATCACATCGAGGCTGGCAGCTTCATGGCCCTCGCTGCCGCCACGGGAGGGGAGATTCGCATCCGTGAGGCTGAGCCCGCGGACCTGGTGATGGTTCGCCGACAGTTCCGCCGGCTGGGCCTCTTATCTACCGTTGAGGGCAAGGATGTGCTGGTTGCGCCCGGACAAGCGCTGCGCGTCCAGGCTGACCTCGGCGATGCGATCCCAAAGATCGAGGACGGGCCATGGCCCGCCTTCCCGGCGGACCTCACATCGATCGTGCTCGCCCTCGCAACCCAGGCCGAGGGCGCGGTCTTGATTTTCGAGAAGATGTTTGAGAACCGGCTCTTTTTCGTCGACAAGCTGGTGGCGATGGGTGCCCGGATCACGCTGTGTGACCCTCATAGGGCGATCGTTAGCGGTCCGAGCCGGCTTCATGGCGAACGCGTAGAGAGCCCCGACATTCGAGCTGGAATGGCGATGCTGATTGCGGCTCTCGCTGCGGAGGGAACCTCAGAGATCGGCAACATTCGCCAGATTGACCGAGGCTATGAGCAGATCGACGAGCGGCTGCGCGCGCTCGGCGCAGAGATCGAACGGGTCTCTGCCGAGGTCCCGGCGTAGCAGGGGTTTCGCAGCCGTTCTCGTAAGGTCCGTCGGATGATTCATCCGATCCCACCCGGAACCCGGGATGTGCTGCCCGATGAGATGCGTGAGTTGCGCCGGCTTCACCTTGCTCTGATCGATGTGTTTGAGAGTCGCGGCTACGGCGAGGTGGCCACTCCTGCGATCGAGTACGACGAGGTCCTGGCCCGAGGAGACGGCAGAACCGCGGCAAGCGCTTACCGGTTCTTCGATGAGCGCGGTGACTTATTGGCGCTGCGCTCTGACATGACCGTGCCGATCGCTCGCCTTGTCGCTACTCGCTACGCAAACGCAGATCTGCCGCTTCGACTCTGCTACCTCGCCAACGCCTACCGAGCGGTTCGTCCTCAGCGCGGTCAGATGCGCGAGTTTGCCCAGGCTGGGGTCGAGTTGCTCGGTGCGCCCGCTCCGCAGGGAACTGCCGAGGTTGTGGAGTTGCTGGCGGCGGCGCTCGACGCGGCCGGCCTGAGCCGAGCGGTGATCGGTCTGGGCGACGCCGACCTCTTCCGCCAACTTCTGGCCGAGCTTGGGATCGCGGGTGAGGCGCGTGACTCGATCCTCGAGCGACTGGCGATGCACGACCTGGTCGGCCTCGAGGCAGAGCTTTCCTCCGTTGAGGGGATCGGCGCGGAGCAATGTGCGACTTGCGTGGCGCTCTCCCAGCTTCGGGGTGGGTCAGAGGTTCTCGAACATGCTCGCGCGATCGGGGGCGCTGCCGTCAAACGCGCAAGCGCGAGGCTGGAGGAGACGTTTGAGGCACTGCAGTCGCGGGGAGTCGCGGATCGGGTCCGCATTGACCTCGGCTTGCTTCGCGACCTTGGTTATTACAGCGGCGCGATTCTCGAGGTTTATGACCCAGCCCTGGGTCACGTGCTTGGCGGCGGCGGCCGCTATGACGGCCTGCTGAAGAGATTTGGCCTTGACATTCCGGCCGCCGGTTTTGCCCTCTACCTCGAGCGCGTCCACGTCGCCCAGATGGAGGAGGAGTCAAGGCGCACCGAGGGCGCATCATGAACGTCGAGGTGGCGGGCCTCGGCCGGGTCAAGGTTGACGGTCCCCTAAAGATCGCGGTCCCGCGCGGAGCCCTTTTCGCCGAGACTTTGAATGCACTGGATGCGGTCGGGATCGAGACCGCCGACCTACGCGGCAGGTCCCGCTCGTTGATCTTTGAGGCGGGCGATGTGACATTGGTTACAATGAGGCCCTCCGACGTGCCCACCTACGTTGAGGCGGGAGCCGCCGACGTCGGAATTACCGGCAAGGATGTCTTGCTGGAGCAGGCTGACAGGGTTGTTTATGAGTTGCTTGACCTCGGCTTCGGCCGCTGTCGGATGGTGCTTGCGGGCCGCAAGGGCGACGAGCGCCTGGGTGAGTCCGAGCGACGCCTGGGGATGATGCGGATCGCGACCAAGTACCCGCGGATCGCTGAGCGCCACTTCGAGCTGACCGGCCGCCAGGTCGAGGTGATTGAGGTCAAGGGCTCGGTCGAGCTGGCACCGCTGATTGGGCTCGCCGATGGGATCGTTGACCTTGTTGCGACCGGGCAAACCCTTGAGGAGAACAAGCTCGAGGTGCGCGAGGAGATTCTCATTTGTAGCGCCCGCTTCGTCGCCAACCGGGTCGCCCACAAGTTGCGCGCGGCGGAGGTCGACTCGCTGACGGCGAAGCTACGGGAGGGAATCTCAAATTGAGGACGCGCAGCTTTAGCTGGCAGGGAGCCGCCGATACCGCGCGCCAGCTCCGGCAGTGGACCTCCGTGCCCGACCGCTCGCCTGAGGTGGCGATGATCGGGCGAGAGGTTGTGGAGGGAGGCGATGAGGCGGTACTCCGCCTTACCGCTCGCTTCGATGCGACCGAGCACGCCCCCCAGCAGCTGCGCGTGGGGGCGGGGGAGACGGCGGCGGCGCTGGCCACCCTCGAGCCTCAACTGTTGGAGGCGATGGAGGTTGCCGCCGCAAACGTGAGGGCTGTGGCCGAGGCGCAGAGCGCAAAGGAGCCGCAGCGAATTACGCTGCCTCAGGGGCAGACGGTGATCGTTCGTGAACTGGCGGTCGCTGCAGCGGGGATCTACGTGCCGGGTGGGGCTGCCGCCTACCCGAGCAGTGTTCTGATGTGCTGTATTCCAGCCCAGGTCGCGGGCGTAAAGCGCCTTGCCCTAGCCTGTCCTCCCGAACCTCGGGGCAAGCTCAATCGGCTTGTACTGGCCGCTGCCGAGCTCTGCCAGGTCGAGGAGATCTACGCGATGGGCGGTGCGCAGGCGATCTTTGCCCTCGCCCATGGGACCGAGACGATCAAGCCTGTCGACGTGATCGTGGGCCCCGGCAACGCGTGGGTTAGAGAGGCAAAGCGCGCAGTATGTGGCTTGGTCGGAATCGACTCGCTGGCCGGGCCCTCCGAGTTGATGCTGGTTGCCGGCCACGACACAGATCCAGAGTGGGCCGCCCTCGACCTTTGTGCCCAGGCCGAGCATGGTGCAGAGAGCCCGCTGGTTGCGGTTGCGGTCGAGGAGGAGGTGCTCACCGAGATCACCGCCGCGGCCGTGCGGCTGGCGGCCGATCGTCCCAGCGTTGCCGATGCGCCCTTGGCCTCAATCCGGGTTCCCGACCTGAGCGACGCGGTCGACCTGGCGAATGAATTCGCCCCCGAGCACCTCGAGCTGCTCGAGGAGGATGCCGCCACGCTTGCCGGGCGGATACGGACGGCGGGCTGCGTTTTTGTTGGCCGCAGCGGCGCCACTGCCTTTGGCGATTACAACGCGGGCTCCAATCACGTCCTGCCGACCGCTGGTGCAGGCCGCTTTTCGGGCCCCCTTGGCCCGGGCGTTTTTCGGCGCAAGATCTCGAATGTGATGATTTCCAAACCGGCCGCGAGAGCCCTGGCCCCGCAAGTCGATGCCCTCGCACGCGCCGAGGGATTCCCCGTCCATGGCGAGTCAGCGATGATTAGACGATGAGCAGGAAAGCCGAGAGGAAGCGTGAGACGGCCGAGACGAAGGTGTGGTTGGTCATCGATCTCGATGGCGGCGAGGCTTCCATGCAGACCGGCGTCGGCTTCCTCGATCACATGCTTGACCTGCTGGCCCGTCATGGACGGCTCGGCCTTCGGGTGGAGGCCAGTGGTGACCTCGAGACCGGCGCCCACCACACCGTGGAGGACGTCGGGATCGTGCTTGGCCAGGCGATCGATGAAGCCCTTGGCGACCGGGCTGGGATCAGGCGCTACGGATCGGCCGTAGTGCCGATGGATGAGTCCCTTGCCGAGTGCGCACTCGATATTTCCGGACGGCCGCTATGCGTCTTTGATGCCGAGTTGCCGCCAACCTCGATCGCTGGCTTTGATACCGAGCTCGCCGAGGAGTTCTTTCGGGCTCTGGCGACCAACGCAAAGTTGACTCTGCACATCTCGGTTCGCTCCGGGACTAACGCGCACCACATGATCGAGGCTTGCTTCAAGGCCTTTGCGCGGGCGCTGCGGGTGGCGGTCTCGATTGATCCCGAGGAGAGCGGCGTGCCCTCGACCAAGGGAACGCTGAGCCGATGAAAGCGCGAAAACCTGTTGCCGATCACTATCACCCAATTGCGCTTGAGCCGCGGCGCTCCGACATTCCCCTCACCCCCGCCTCTGGGGATTTTGCCCGCAACCGGCGGCGCGAGAGCACCTTGGGCGTCAAGTTTGATCCCGAGAAGTCGGGCGCTGGCGGCCTTGGTCCGCTCGCCAGTTTTGCCGGGGTCTGTGTCCGCTCGCCAGTCACCGCGTGATCCTCCTGCCTGCGATCGACATCCGTGGAGGGCGCGCGGTACGCCTCTTTCAGGGTGACTATGAGCGCGAGACGCGCTATGACGCCAACCCGGTAGACGCCGCGAAGCGCTGGGCGCTGGAAGGAGCCCGCTACCTGCATGTAGTTGACCTAGACGGGGCCAAGGCAGGGCACCCGATGAACCTAGATGTGGTTGCCCGGATAGCCGCGGCGGTTTCGTGTCCGATTGAGGTCGGGGGCGGCCTGCGCACGCCCGCGGCGGTCGCCTCGGTGTTGGCGGCGGGAGCTCAGCGCGTAGTGATCGGAACCGCAGCACTGCGCAATCCGGAGTTCCTCGAGACAATGCTGAGCGCACACGGCGAGCGTGTCATCGTCTCGATCGACTCTCGCGACGGCAAGGTATCCCTCGCGGGCTGGACTGAGACAACTGAGACCGACACTGCCGAAGCGATGTCTGAGCTCGCCCAACGCGGGGTGAGGCGCTTCCTCTTCACGCCGATTGAGGTTGACGGCACGATGGATGGTCCGGGATTCTCTCAGCTCGCCGAGGTCGCATCGGCGAGCGAGGCGGCGCTGATCTACTCGGGCGGGGTCGGGGAGCTGGCAGATCTGAAAGCCCTGGCAGACCGGGCTCCGGCCAACGTCGAGGGGGTGATCGTCGGCCGGGCGATCTATGAGCAACGCTTCACGGTCGGTCAGGCAAATGCCATCCTTGACTCTCCCTAGGGCCACCTCGCGGCCCGCCGCGACTGGCCCGGAGGAGGGGCACGACTCCAGGACCACCCGTGATCGGTGCGATGAGGACCTGGCGGGTTCGGCAGAAGGCCGAGGGTCGCGCCGCACCTAACCGAGCCAATAGTCCCCAGCAGCTAGGCAGGGAGATCGCAAGATCTGGCGCCGGGACCGACCTCACCGTCAGACTGTAGCTCCGGGCCCTGGCGATCAGCTTGCTCGGAGCGGTAGGGACCCTCTGAGCGGCTGGGGCTAGTAAGGAATCCAAATGTCGATCTCCTCAAAGCCAACCGATGACCTCGCGGCGGCGCTGGCGCAGGCCTATCCCGAGCTGGAGGCGGTTCGAGAGCAATTGGCAAGGGAGCGGGTCTATCTCGTCGGCGGCGCCGTTCGTGATCTCCTGCTCGGTCGCGGCCGAGCCGACATCGATCTAGTCATCGAGGGCGACGCGGCGCAGTTCGCGGCCCGCTTTGGGGCTCGGGTCCGCACCCACGAGCGATTCGCTACCGCCGTGGTTGAGCTCCAGGAGGGCCGGATCGATATCGCGACGGCCCGGACGGAGCTGTATCCGAAGCCGGGCGCTCTGCCCGTGGTAAAGCCATCGAACCTCTCCGAAGACCTCGCCCGACGTGACTTTACGATCAACGCGATGGCGATCTTGCTCGGGACGAACCCGTGCCTGATCGACCCTCAAGATGGCCGTAGCGACCTTGCCGCGGGGCTGCTGCGGGTCCTACATCCGGGTTCATTTTCAGACGATCCAAGCCGCGCCCTGCGGGCGGCGAGATACGCGGCGCGGTTCGGATTTAGCTTGGAGCCAGAGACCGCGAGGTGGTTGGCGAGCGCCGATCTGGGGACGATTTCTGCCGATCGCCGCCAGGCCGAGTTGCGTCGATTGGTGGCTGGACCCGAAGCCCTGGGCGGACTGAAGCTCGCGGTGCAGTGGGGCTTGATTGAGCCACGCCCGGGCGGGCTTGAGCTCGCAGACTTGGTTTCGGGGCTGATCTCGACCTCGACCTGGGCAGACATCGTCGACCCAGACCAAGCCCTGCTTGCGGCGGCACTTGGACCTCCTGGCGCCGAGGCGGAGCTTGCAGCATTGGTCCCGGGCAGCCCATCGGAGGCAGTTGAGTCCGCGCGGGAGCACAGCTCGATCGAACTGCTGCTCGCCCGAGCGCTGGGCGCTGAGTGGTTGGATACCTACCTGAGTAACTGGAGCGGGGTGCGTCTTGAGATCGACGGAGGCGATCTGATCGCCGCGGGCATAGATCAGGGACCGGCGCTGGGACGCGGGCTGCAGGCGGCATTGCGTCGAAAGCTCGACGGAGAAATTGAGGGGCGCGAGGAGGAGTTAGCGGTGGCTTTGGCGGTCGCGGGATCGCAGTAGACGGGGTTGGATGCTTTCTGCTTTGTTACCTGCAATGCGATGGCATGAGAATGCGGGGGTGCGCTGGCTTGGGGCCGAATTTCCGGGCGCCAAGGTTGCCTTCTCAACTCGATTAGGCGGGGTCAGTACCAAGCCCTTTAATTCCCTCAACCTTGGTGCACGCAGCGAGGATCGATGGGCCAGGGTCCTGGTAAACCGCCGCAGGTTGTCCGCCGCCTTGGACCTCGATCCGGCGCGGGTCAGGATCGGGCGCCAGGTTCATGGTGCCGAGCTCCTTTCGCACGGCGGACCAAATCGCTCAACGCCATTTGCGGAGCCAAATGCGGAGCTTGCGGCCGTCGACGGACACGTCACCTCAGTACCGGGGGTGCCACTTCTTGTCTTCGTCGCCGATTGTCTGCCGATCGCCCTCTGGGGCCCGGGCGGAGCCGCGATGTTGCACTGTGGTTGGCGCGGGTTGGACGCCGGCATCCTTGCCCGCGGAGTCGAGGCGGTGGATGCCAGGCGTGCCGCCATCGGTCCGGGGATCGGTCGCTGCTGCTATCAGGTTGGCGAAGAGGTGAAGCGGGCGTTTGCAAGACTTGGAAAGCGGGTCCTCGCTGGTTCGATGCTCGATCTGACCGAGGTCGCGCGTCTGCAGTTGGCGGAGGCCGGGGTGGACTCTGTCGAGTGCGCCAATATCTGCACGAGATGTGAGGAGGGGCTGTTTTTCTCCCATCGCCGCGACGCAGGGCAGACCGGGCACCAAGCTGGCATCACCTGGATCGAGGGGCCGGTCCAGTAGGCGATGGCGGACCTGATTCAACGCCTCGATGCGTCGAAAATCGCCGCCAACCTCGAACGCGTGCGCGCGGTGGTCGGAGAGGGTGTCGAAGTCCTTGCCGCCACCAAGTATGTGGCAGTTGAGGAGATGGGCGCCCTGCAAGAGGCCGGAGTGACGCTAGTCGGTGAGAACCGCCAGCAGGAGCTCGGCGCTAAGCATGAGCGCTGGGGTGAGGCCTTCCAGTGGGACTTCATCGGCAACCTGCAGAGCCGCAAGGTCAAGCAGCTGCTCGCGGTGTCTCGCCTCATTCATTCAGTTGCGACCGATTCGGTACTCGATCAACTCGGGCGCCACGGTGGCGCGGAGACGGAGGTGCTAGTTGAGGTCAACGTTGCCGGAGAGTCGGGAAAGAGCGGGGTCACCCCATCGGGGCTCGGCTCATTCCTCGATCGTTGCCCTGTTCGGGTGGGCGGGTTGATGACGATGCCGCCCTTCAGCTCCACTCCAGAGGGATCGCGTCCCCATTTCGCCCACCTTGCGCAACTCGCCGCCGAACACGGGCTCACCCGCCTCTCGATGGGAACCTCCCAAGACTGGCAGGTGGCGGTTGAAGAGGGGGCGACGATCATTCGCCTCGGGAGGGGACTCTACGCCTGAAACGGCGCTACCCTGGGGATAGCTCGTAAAGGAGTCAACGGGCAAAGGCCGAAAGAGGCGGTGAAGATGGCCCTACGCGACACATGGCACAGAGCGCTTGTCTACTTCGGCCTCGCCGAGGACCACGACTATGGGCCGGGATATGAGGACGCAGATTATGAGCCCGAGACCGGCTCGGAGGAAGTTTTCGAAAGTCGTCGTGAACGAGAGCACGCGCCGGTTCGACGGCTGCCCACCGCACGCCGCTCCCGCCGCGACGAGATTGACGACATCTTCGCTGACGATGAGCCGATCTCGGCTTCTCGCACCCGTGTTTTGAGACCGGTCGATAACGGCGGCTCCGAAGTGCAGGTCCATCTCGTCATCCCCCGGAACTTCAATGATGCCCAGCAGGTAGCCGATCAGTTCAAACGCGCAGTGCCGGTGATTCTCAACCTGCAGACAACCGACCACGAGCTTTCCAAGCGGATGATCGATTTCTGCTCGGGTTTGACCTACGCGATGGACGGAGGCATGCAGCGGATCGCTGAGAAAATGTTTCTGCTGACTCCGCGCAACGTCGAGGTCTCGGCCGAGGAAAAGGCGAGATTGATCGACAAGGGTTTCTTCAATCAGTCCTGAGTAGGGCGAGGCCTTCCCCCCAGGGCCTCACTAGGCTGGGGAATCATGGTTGTTGGATTCGTTGGTTCGGGCAGCATGGCTGCGGCGATGGCGCGCGGATGGACTGGGCGGATGGAGCAGATGCTGTTCTCAGATAACGGTTCTGGACGCGCGATTGAGCTCGCCCGGGAGGTCGGGGGCGAGGCCGTGAGCTCAGCCCCTGAGCTCATCGAGAGTGCCGAGGTCATCGTCCTCGCAGCCAAGCCGGCGGCCCTGGGCAGCATTGCTGCAGAGATCGGCTCAACCTCAAAGGTCGTCGTCTCGCTGCTTGCCGGCACTTCCCGAGCCGCGGTCGCCGCATTGTTCCCCAAGGCAACGGTGCTGCGGGTGATGCCAAACCTCGGGGTAGAAGTTCGGCGGGGGGTGCTCTGCCTGGCCGGTCCCGACGCTCTGGGGAAGATCGGGCAGATGCTGGGCGTCCTCGGACGCGTGGTCGAGCTACCCGAGGCAGAGTTTGACGCGGCAACCGCGGTGATGGGCTGCGCTCCCGCTTACCTGGCGCTTGCCGTTGAGGCGATCGCAACGGCTGGTAGCCAGGCTGGGCTCAAACCGGAGCTCGCTTTAGAGCTTGTCGTGGAGACGGCCGCCGGCACCGCGGAGCTCCTACGCCAGCGCGACCCCGGCGAGCTGCGCAAGGCAGTTGCCTCGCCTGGGGGGAGCACCGAAGCCGGGCTTAATGCGCTGCAGAGCAGGGGCGTAGAGGCTGGCTTTGAAGCCGCGGTGCGGGCGTCGTTAGAGAGGATGCGAGAATGATCGCGCTGGCGCTCGCCCGTGGAGACTTCGCCAATTATGTAAATGCGCTTTTCATCGTCTATATCGCGCTGATCTTTGCCAATATTCTGATCTCCTGGATACCGCGGATCCCCGATAACCGTCCGCTTCGCATCGTCCTTGACTTCGTCAGCGAGACGACCAACCCATACCTCAACCTCTTTCGACGCTTCCTACCGCCGATTGGCGGCGGCGGCCTCGCGCTCGATCTCAGCCCGATGCTAGGAATCATCGTGCTGCTGCTCTTGCAGGAGCTGGTCGTCGGCCTGATCGCAGGGTGAGTGCGGAGGCTGCTCGCTGCTGGCGGAATGCCGGCGCCCTATGTGGGCTGATTGTGCTCGCCGACCAGGGCGCGAAGGCGGCGATCGAAGCCCACCTCGTCCCCAACCAACGCGTCGAGGTGCTGGGGCCGCTGCGCCTGACTCTGGCTCACAACCAGGGAGTTGCATTCGGCCTCGCCGGAGGAGCAGGCATTGGCCTGGTCCTCGTTACTGGGGTGGCGCTTGTTTTTATCGGCTATCTCTTCTCCCGCAAGCCAACTCGGCCGGGGATGTGGATGGCGGTCGGAATCTTGGCCGGGGGTGCATTGGGAAACCTCGCCGATCGGATCCGCGCCGGAGCGGTCACCGACTACATCGATTTGCCCCACTGGCCGCCCTTCAACCTCGCCGATATGGCGATCACGATAGGTGTCGTTTTGCTTGCGATCGCCTATCTGCGAGAACCCGAGTGAGTGGACCAAATGAGATCGTGAGCCGGATTGCTTCGACGCCCTGGCAGCTGGAGCCGGGGGCGGCATGAGGGAGCTTCGCGTCGTCTATCTAGATCAGGCACTCGCAGTTATCGACAAGCCGGCCGGTCTGGTCGTTCACCCGGCGCCCTCACACCGGGGTCCGACCCTGGTCGATGAGCTCGCTGAGATCCTCGGCGGCGGAGGCGACCCACGACGACCGGGAATCGTGCATCGCCTCGACAAGGGCACCAGCGGCCTGCTCGTCGTTGCGCGCACCGACGCTGCGCATGGCGCTTTGCAGGCTCAGGTCCAGCGCCGCGAGGTCGAGCGAAGCTACCTGGCGCTCGCGGGGGGACGCCTCGCCTCGCGAACGGGGACCATCGATGCGCCGATCGGTCGTGCCTCCCGCCAGCGCCACCGAATGGCGGTCTCCGGCGCCGCGGCGCGCCAGGCTCAGACTCATTTCAGCGTGCTTGAGCTGCTCGCCGCTGAGACCTATCTGCAGGCGCGATTGGAGACTGGACGAACCCATCAGATCCGGGCTCACTTCGCAGCCATTGGGCATCCGCTTACCGGCGACAGAACCTATGGTGGAGCGGACCGGTACGAACTGACACGCCAGTTCCTCCACGCTCACCGCCTCGCCTTCATCCATCCGCTCAGCGGGCAGGAGCTCGCCTTTGAATCTGAGCTTCCTGCTGACCTCCACGCTGCACTGGAAGCCGCGCGCGGCGGCTGAGCCGATCCCCTTACAATGCAGCCAAGTTCGAAATCAACCCCCGCTCGCTGCGCCCCGGGTCCTGCCCGGCGATAACTACGTCGGGTCCCGGTAAGCACGACGGGAGAGCTTCATCAACCAAGGAGCGTTTTCAGATGCCAGAGGCAGATCTCAAAGAGCTGCTACAGGCCGGAGTCCACTTCGGCCACCAGACCCGCCGTTGGAACCCCAATATGCGCCGCTTCATTTTCGGCGAGTTGGATGGAATCCATATCATCGACCTGTTGCAAACCGAGGCGCTGCTCGAGAACGCCCGCCGCTTCGCTGGCGAGCTTGCAAGCGGCGGCGGCACAGTGCTGTTCGTCGGGACCAAGAAGCAGGCACGCGACTCGGTCAAGGAGTGGGCCGACCGCTGCAAGATGCCCTACGTCAACCAGCGCTGGTTGGGTGGGTTGCTGACCAACTTCAACACGATGTCGGGCCGGATCGCCCGCCTGCACGAGCTGACCGGATGGCAGGAGGAGGGCAAACTTGACCTGCTGCCGACCAAGGAGCGGATGGGAATGGAGGCTGAACTCGCCAAGCTCGATTTCAACCTCGGAGGCGTTCGCGACATGGAGCGTTTGCCCGACGCTGTCTTTGTCACCGACCTGAAAACTGAGGAGATTGCGGTTCATGAGGCGGCTCGCCTGCGGATACCGCTGATCGGCCTGGTCGACACCAACTGCGACCCAAACCCGGTTGATTACGTGATCCCCGGCAACGACGACGCGATCCGCTCCTGTCAGCTGGTGATTGGCACCATCGGGGCGGCCGTCGAGACCGGCTCTTCGGCATGGCGGACCCAGGAGGAAAAGCGGATCGCCGAGGAGATGGAGCGTCGCCGCAAGGAGGAGGAGGAGCGCCGCAAGCGTGAGGAGGAGGAGAAAGCGCGCCAAGAGGCGGAGGCGGCCGCCAAGGCGGCGGAGGCGGCTGCGGCTGCCGCATCGGAGGCGGCTGCCAAATCGGAGCCGGCCGCTACGGTTCCACCTGTCGCAACCGAGAAAAGGTGAGTCGTGAGCGTCACTGCAGCTGATGTGAAGGCGTTGCGCGAGCGAACGGGTGCGGCGATGATGGACTGCAAGGCCGCGCTGACCGAGGCTGGCGGGGATACCGAGCGTGCGATTGAGTTGCTGCGGGTCAAGGGCCAGGCCTCTGCTGCCAAGCGTGAGGGGCGGGGGACCGAGGAGGGAGTGGTTTCAGCCTACATTCACGCAAATGGCAGGATCGGAGCGATGGTCGAGCTTCAGTGCGAGACCGACTTTGTGGCTCGTAACGAGGACTTCAAGGCTTTCGCCTACGAGGTTGCCCTGCACGTGGCCGCGACCGCGCCGCGCTTTGTTTCCACGGCGGAGATACCCGAGCAAGAACGCGAAGCAGAGCGGCGCATCTTTACCGAGAAAGCTCGCGAGGAAGGCAAGCCTGACAACGTCGTCGACAAGATCGTCGAGGGGCAGCTTTCAAAGTGGGCAAGCGAGGTCGCCCTCCTTGACCAATCTCACGTCAACGCCGAGAAGCACGATTCCAAGACGATCGAGGAGCTCCGCCAGGAGCTCGCCGCGAAGACCGGTGAGAATATCCGCGTCGCGCGCTTCGCCTACTTCCGCGTTGGCGGGAATTAGGATCAGGCGGCGATGAGCGCCCCCGCGCCGCGATTCGGGCGCATCCTTTTGAAGCTCTCCGGAGAGGCGCTGATGGGCGACCTCGATTACGGCACAGATGCAGGTGAGGTGCGCCGCATTGCGGAGCAGGCCGCCGCGATTCGGGCTCAAGGGGTGGAGGTCGCGATCGTCGTTGGGGCCGGCAATATCTACCGCGGCCTGGCAGCAGCGGCGGATGGCATGGATCGCGCCACCGGTGACTACATGGGGATGCTCGCAACGGTGCTCAATGCGCTGACCCTCCAAGACGCCCTGGAGACGATGGGCGAGCACACCAGGGTGATGTCGGCGATCGATGTCAAGGAGGTCGCTGAGCCCTACATTCGCCGACGCGCGATGCGCCATCTCGAGAAGGGCAGGGTGGTGATCTTCGCCGCCGGTACCGGCAATCCATTCTTCACGACCGATACCGCAGCGGCTCTGCGCGCCCTGGAGATCCACGCCGAGGCGATCTTGATGGCAAAGAACGGAGTCGAGGGGGTATTCGACGCAGACCCAGCGATCCACCCCGATGCCAAGTTCATTCCCAGGATCACTCACCGCGAGGCGATCGAGCGGGGCCTCAAGGTGATGGACTCGACCGCGCTTTCGCTCTGCATGGACAACGATCTACCGATCTACGTCTTCAACATGGGAGAGAAGGGCAACATAGATAGGATCGTGCGAGGCGAGAGGGTGGGCACGCTGGTCTCCAGCGCGCCCTCAGTCCAGTGAGGGCGAGGACCGAGTGGATCTAATTGACGAGCTGCTTGAGGACGCCAAGGCCAGGATGGTCAAGTCCGTGGAATCAAGTAAAGGAGAGCTGGCGACGGTGCGTACCGGCCGCGCCTCTCCCCATCTGCTCGATCGCATAAGCGTCGATTACTACGGAACTCAGACACCGCTAAAACAGCTAGCCAACATCGCAACCACCGACGCCCGGCTGCTCACCGTCACCCCATATGACAAGTCGTCTTTAGCGACTATCGAGAAATCCATCCAGGAGTCAGATGTCGGCTTGACACCAAGCAACGACGGCAATGTGATCCGACTGCGCATTCCCGAGCTGACCGAGGAGCGACGTCGCGAGATGGTCAAGGTCGTTCACGGGGTTGCCGAGGAGGGCCGGGTGGCGATTCGCAATGTTCGCCGCGACGTCATGCACGACCTGCGCGAGCTGAAAAAAGAGGGTGAGGCCGGCGAGGACGACGAGCGCCGAGCCGAGTCGGCCCTGCAAAAGCAGACCGACGAGGCGATTGCCGAGATCGACGCCCTGCTCAAAGGCAAGGAAGAGGAAATACTCGAGGTTTGACCACTGCCCGATTCGTAGCGATCATCACCGATGGCAATGGGCGTTGGGCCAGGCAACGCGGCCTGCCGGTCGTCGAGGGGCATCGGACCGGCGCCGACGTGGTCAAGGCACGGCTGCGAGATGCGGTCGAGATGGGGATCGAGGAGCTGACGGTCTTTTCCTTCTCGACGGAGAACTGGTCGCGGCCGGCAGAGGAGGTGGAAGGCCTCGTGCGGATGTTTGGTGAACGGATCGCGGTCGAGACCCCTGAGCTCAATCAGGAGGGAGTTCGGATGCGTTTCATCGGTCGTCGCGAAGGGATTGATGCGGGCTTGGTCGAGCGCATGGAGTGGGCGGAGAGAACGACGCAAGAGAACCGACGGATCACGCTGTTCGTCGCCTTTAACTACGGCGGCAGGGCGGAGATTGTCGACGCGGCGCGAAGCTTCACCGGTAGCAGCGAGGAGGATTTTCGCAGCCTCCTCTACGCGCCCGAGATGCATGATCCTGATCTACTGATACGAACCAGCGGAGAGCAGCGCATCTCCAACTACTTGCTTTGGCAGTGCGCCTACTCTGAGTTGGTCTTTCGGGATGAGCTCTGGCCGGAATTTTCGCGGGAGGCGCTGCAGGCCTGCCTGCAGGAGTATGACTCCCGTCAACGTCGGTTCGGAGCGAGGTCCTGAGCGAGGTGGAGTCCGGGCGCGATCATGATGAGGAGCGGCGCAGCCGGACCCGCCACAGCTTTCGCGAGGCAGAAGAACATTTTGACGGTCTCGGCGATCCGGTCGTAAAAAAGCGTCGGGAGTCGGCGCCGAAGATTGCCAGGGGCCGCCGCGCCGTCAGCGGAGAGACCGTCAAGCGAGTCCTGATTGTCATTCCATGGATCGCTTTCACGATCGCAATCATCGTCGCCGGAGGCCTGATCTTCACGATCGCGATGGTCGCGGTCGGAGCGCTCGCCCTGCGCGAGTACATGTTGATCACCGAGGAGCTGCGACCGCTTGAGATTGCAGCCTATGCGGCGGTCGCGGCGCTGGTGATCGCCGCCCACTTCGGAACGGCGTTCAACCTGTTGTTGATCATCGCGGTCTGCTTTCCGGTGCTCTTTGCCTTTGGCGCCAATCGCCATCCCCGCGAGGGTGTCGTCGTCTCGATCGCGAGCACATTGCTTGGGATCATCTGGATTGGGGTGCCCTTGGCGCACGCTGTTTTGCTGCGCGAACTTCCCAACCACGGTGCTGCGCTGCTGGTTGACGTCTTGATCGGCACCTTCGTCGCCGATACCGCCGCCTATGCGACGGGCCGCATGTTTGGCAGTCACAGGATCGCTCCCAGCCTTTCACCCAACAAGACGCTTGAGGGCTTGATCGGTGGCCTCGTGATCGGCACCATGGGATTTTGGTTCGCGGGCCTCTACCAGGACTGGCTCTCTGGCGTCGATGCCCTGATCATCGGTGCCGCCGTCGCCGCCGTCGCACCGATCGGCGATCTCTTTGAGTCGATGGTCAAGCGCGACCTTGGCAAGAAGGACACCGGCAGAATCTTTGGCCCCCATGGCGGAATGCTGGATCGACTCGATGCCGTCTTATTCACGGTTGTCGCGGGCTATTACCTGGCGATCCTCTTGGTCTATTGACCCACCTACACTGAAACGATGAAGAAACTGGTCATCCTCGGGTCAACCGGGTCGATCGGGACCCAGGCACTGGACGTTGTCGCCGAGTCCCAAGATCTTGAGATCGTAGGACTCGCCGCCGGCTCCGACTGGGAACAGCTGGTCACGCAGGCGGCGGCCAGCGGTGCCAGGGCGATCGCCCTGGCCGAGCCAAGCGCGGCAGCGCGGGTGGGTGGGAATTGGGACGGGCAGCTGCATGCTGGCGAGGAGGGAATCCTTGAGCTGATCACCTCCACCGGCCCCGATCTCGTTCTCAACGCGATCGTCGGCGCCGCGGGCCTAGCGCCAACGGTGGTTGCGCTGAGCGCTGGTATTGACGTGGCATTAGCCAATAAGGAGAGCCTGGTGATCGGCGGTGAGCTGGTTATGGCGCTTTCAGAGGCCACCGGTGGGCGCCTGCTGCCGGTTGACTCCGAGCACTCAGCCCTACACCAGTTGATCGGCTTCGAGGCGCCCGGAAGCGTCGAGCGCCTTGTCCTTACGGCATCCGGTGGGCCTTTCCGCGGTCAAGAGGACCTCTCCGGGGTGACCGTCGCCGCTGCCCTTGATCACCCGACCTGGAAGATGGGAGGACGGATTTCGATCGATTCGGCAACCCTGATGAACAAGGGGTTTGAGGCGATTGAGGCGCATCATCTATTTGATGTTCCCTATCAACGCATCGAAGTCGTGGTCCATCCCCAATCCCTGGTCCACTCTTTGATCCACCTCGTTGACGGCGCGGCCCTTGCCCACCTCGGCCATCCCGATATGCGGGTGCCGATTTCCTACGCGCTGCATTTCCCCGACCGGGTTGACGTCGACGTGCCCCAGCTCGACCTCGCCGCGGCTGGCGAGCTCACCTTCGAGCGACCCGACACCGAGACCTTCGCCTGCCTGCGATTGGCGCGCGAGGCCGGCGAGGCGGGGGGAACCGCCCCATGCGTGTTAAACGCGGCCGATGAGATCGCGGTGGCGGCATTTCTTCAAGGTCGCCTCCCGTTCACCGGAATCTCCGGGGTGATCGAGCGGGTCCTCGATGAGATGCCAGCGCAGCCGATCGGACACTTCGATGATCTCTTTGCAATCGACGCCGAGGCACGACGGCGCTCCGAAGAGAAGGTCAGGGGGTTGGCACTGGCATGAGCTGGCTAATCGTCCTCTTCGGCTTTTGCCTGCTGATCGTCCTTCACGAGGCAGGCCATTTCTTCGCGGCCAAGGCGACCGGAATGCGGGTAGAGCGCTTTTTCCTCTTCTTCGGCCCAAAGCTGGTCTCGGTGAAAAGGGGCGAGACCGAGTATGGGATCGCCGCGATCCCGCTCGGTGGCTACGTGAAAATCAGCGGCATGAACCCCGATGAAGAGCTGCCGCCCGGGGAAGAGCACCGCGGCTACTACGAGCAGCCGGTCTGGAAGCGGATCGTGGTGATCGGCGCCGGCCCCGCGGTCAACATCGTGCTCGCCTTCGTGGTTTTCTTCTTTGTCTTCCTGCTTAGCGCCAGTCACTATGTTGCGAGCGTCGGCGAAGTCTTGCCGCGCAGTCCGGCTGCAAAGGTTCTGCGCCCCGGCGACGCGATTCTCGCTGTCGATGGCAGGAGCTTCCCCAGGCTCAGCGATGAAGCCCGCCTGCTCCGCTTCGGCGATCAGATCTCCTCGCACAAGTGCGCCGGAAAACCAACCAATGGTTGCCTGGCCGCCACCCCGGTGCAGCTGCGGGTCAAGCGGGCGGGCCGGATCCACACATTTGCGATCCGCCCAGCCTATGAAGCCGCCAGCCATCGCAGCCACATCGGGATTGCTTTCGCATCGGCCCCTGAAAGCCTCACGGTCGGTGCGGCGGCCGCACGGTCGGGCGAATGGATGTGGACGATCACGCACAAAACCGTGGGCGTTATCACGCACATCTTTGAACCACAGGAGCGCAAGCAGATCTCGGGCATTGTCGGGATTAGCGACGTCGCCCACCAGGCCGTTGGCATCAGCGCCGCCCTTGCCCTCTCGCTTTTTGCCTTTCTCAGTCTTTCGCTTGGGCTGATCAACCTTTTGCCTTTTCTGCCTCTGGATGGCGGACACATCTTCTGGAGCGTGATGGAGAAACTGCGAGGAAAGCCGATCTCATTCCGGGTGATGGAGCGGGCCAGCATGGTCGGCATCGCTCTTGTCGCGATGCTGATCTTCGTCGGTCTATCCAACGATATTGGGCGCCTCACCGGCGAAGGCTTCAACATCCGCTGACCGGCCGATCGGGCCGTCCGGATACCCTTGCAACATGGCTTCGAAGCGACAGATCTTCGTCGGAGGAGTACCGATCGGCGGAGGTGCCCCGGTTGTGGTGCAGACAATGACCAAGACCGAGACCGCCAACCTGACGGCGACGATGGCACAGATCCGCAAGGTCGCCGACGCTGGGGCCGACCTGGTTCGGGTCGCCGTTCCCCGTGATCAGGACGTCGAGGCACTGAAGAGGATTGTGCGCGAGTCACCGATCCCGGTGATCGCCGACATCCATTTCAATCACACACTTGCCCTCAAGGCGATCGACGCCGGGGCCCATTGCATCCGTCTTAATCCCGGCAATATCGGCGGCCGGGACAAAGTGGCTGAGGTGGCGGAGAGGGCGCGGGCCGCGGCGGTCCCGATGCGGATCGGCGTTAACTCAGGTTCGCTGCCCAAACATCTGCACGAGTTGGAGCGAGAGGCGCCGGTAGAGGCGCTGGTCGGCGCCGCGGTTGAGTTCGTCGCGCTGATGGAGGGCCTTGACTTTGAAGACTTCAAGGTCTCGATTAAGTCGACAAATGTGCCCAACACGATCGCCGCCAACCGCCTCCTTGCCGAGAAGATTCCCTACCCACTTCACCTTGGCATCACCGAGGCTGGAACCAAATGGTCGGGATCGCTGAAATCCTCGGTTGGCCTCGGGGCCTTGCTCGCCGATGGCATCGGCGACACGATCCGCATCTCCCTCTCCACCTTTCATGCCGAGGAGGAGGTGAAGGTGGCCTGGGAGATCCTCAAGGCGCTGCAGCTTCGAGAGCGCGGCCCCGTTTTGATTGCCTGCCCAACCTGCGGTCGGCTGCAGTTCGACATGGACTCGGTGGTTGCGGAAATTGAGCAGCGCCTCGAAGGCTATGCCGAGCCGGTCGAGGTCGCCGTGCTCGGCTGCGCGGTAAACGGGATCGGAGAGGCGAGCCATGCCGATTTTGGGATCACCGGCGCCAAGGATGAGGGGCTGATCTTTGCCCATGGCAAGCCGCTGCGAAAGGTTCCCCAGGCGACACTTGTCGACGCCTTGTTTGAAGAGATAGATCGCTCCCTTGATCGCGGTCGGGTCGAGGTCGATGAGACCAAATCAGGCGAAGGTGCCGAGTGGCTGGCGCAGATCGAGGATGAAAATGCGGGGGAACTGACGCCCGAGCGAATTGCAAAGCTCGAGCACGAAGCCGCGCAGAAGGGCGAGTCCGACCAGGTCTTGCTCGACGAGGAGGCATCTCCGACGTCCGGGCGTCGCTTCACCCGAGCCTGAACAGGGCGGCGCCGGCAGCGCCCGCTCGCAGCGGGGCTTGACTCACCGGGCGCCGACAGGTGGATAGGTTTCCACGGTGACCCGATTTAGCGAGACACTTCTCCCGACGGTCAGGGATGCGCCCGCCGATGCCGAGGCTCTCTCTCACCAGCTGATGGTTCGGGCGGGCCTGATCCGCCAGCTCGCAGCCGGATTGTGGACCTATCTGCCGGCCGGTTGGCGGGTGCTGCGCAAGGTCGAGGCGATTATCCGCGAGGAGATGGAGGCAATCGGTTGCCAAGAGATGCTGATGCCGGTGCTCCAACCCGCAGAGCCCTGGCAAAAGACGGGGCGCTATGAGATCGAGGAGATGTTCAAGCTGGCCGATCGAAAGGGTTCCCCCTTGGTCTTGGCGATGACCCACGAGGAGTGCATCACCTACCACATCGCCGCCGAGATCCGCTCCTATCGCGACCTGCCGCTGATGCTCTTTCACATCCAAACGAAGGAGCGAGACGAGCCGCGTCCGCGAGCCGGCGTGCTGCGCACCCGCGAGTTCACAATGAAGGACGCCTACTCCTTTGATCGCGACAATGAGGGGCTTGCGCGCTCCTACCAGATTCAAACTGACGCATATGCGCGCATCCTCGATCGCTGCGGGCTGCGCTGGTATCGGGTCGAGGCCGATGTGGGGATGATGGGCGGCCTGGGCGCACATGAGTACATGGCCCCCTCCCCGGCGGGGGAGGACGCCGTCGCCCTGGCGCCTGACTTCGCCGCCAATCTCGAGGTCACCGAGCTGCGAGAGGGTGATCCGGGGCCCAATGGCGGCACGGTTGAGGTCGAGAACGCAATCGAGGTCGGAAACATCTTTAAGCTTGGGACCCGATACTCGGAGCCCTTGGGCGCCACCTTCGCCGATGAGCAGGGCACCGAGCGCCCGATCGTGATGGGTTGCTACGGGCTGGGCCCGGCCCGGATCGTCGCCGCTTGTATCGAGCAGGGCGCCGATGATCGGGGCATAGTCTGGCCCAGCGCAATCGCGCCCTGGAAGATTGAGCTGGTCTCACTTGGCAGGGCGGGTGAGCCCGAGCAGGAGGTCGCTGAGCGCCTCTATGAGGAGCTTCAAGACCGATTGGGGGCGGAGGTTCTATATGACGACCGTGAGGCCGGAGCGGGGGAGAAGCTGACCGACGCCGAGCTCCTCGGCTGCCCCCTGCGAATCGTGGTCGGACGTCGTGGGCTCGCCCAGGGCTTTGTCGAGGCGAGCGAGCGCGCCAGCGGCACCGAGCATCAGCTGCCCGTGGAGGATGCCGCCGAGCAGGCGCTCGGGATCCTTCAGGGCCTCGATGGCTGAGCGAGCCCCATTCGGTCGCGGTCGCCTGCGGCGACTTTTTGGCCTTGATCGCAGCGGTGCCAAACCGAGGCAAACCCGCACCGGAGAGCCACTGCGGCCGTGGACGATCCCCAACCTTGTCGGCTACCTGCGGCTCGCGGCGCTGCCGCTCTTCCTCTACCTCGCATTTGAATCGAGCAACGGACGCAGCGCCGCGGCCGCAATCGTCTTTTGGCTGATCGCGGCCGGCGACTATCTCGACGGCTTTCTGGCTCGAGTTACCGGGCAGTACAGCCGTTTTGGTGCGCTGCTGGATCCGCTCATCGACCGCCTTACGATTCTCTCCGGGGCGGTGGTTTGCTGGCACTTCGAGCTACTCCCACGTTGGGCTCTGGCGCTGCTGGCGGCGCGCGAGGTCGTGATGCTGATCCTCGCTCAGTATGGCCTGCGCCACGGCGTAGACATCGAGGTCAACTGGCCTGGACGGGTCTCGGTTTTCCCGATCATGGGCGGAATCTTTTTGGCGCTGATCGTCGCCGGCTGGGTGCCTGCAGCGCTTTTGATCTGCGGGCTGGGCCTCGCTATCTTCGCCACCGTGCTCTACGCGGAGACCGGGATCAAGGCGGTCCGCGGTGGTGACGAGCTGCAAGCAAAGCCTCAATCTCGATAAACCTTCAACCTGCAGTTGAACCTTTGGAGCCGCTCGACCTATAATCGGTGTCAGCGACAAAACGGAGGCGATGCCTCTCTAATAAGGAGCGCCATGGAGGACACCTTTCCCGATCTCGGTTCACTCTCTGACAAAGAGCTTAAGGACGTGATCGACAAACTCACCGAGGAAGAGAACGAGATCTCCTACAAGCGACGCGTCCTGCATGGAAAGATCGACATCCTGCGGGCCGAGTTGGTCAACCGGTTACGGCAAAAACGCGAGCGTGGGGACTCCTTGATTTCCGGCGATGACGTCCAACAATTGACAGAGATCCTGGCGGGCAAGGCCCAAACACCAGGCGAGGACGAGCCGGCCGCCTGAGCGACCGGAGCAGAGATGGCCGTCCACTGCCCAGAGTGCGGGTTCGCCAACCCCGAGGGCGCCAACTACTGCCAGAAGTGCGGCGCCTACCTGGGCGCTGGCCCCGCGGAGGGAGGGGAGGATCCGACGACGATGACCTATACGGTCGATGACACCGGCGATATCCAGCCCGTAGACATCGAGGAGGTCGTCGAACAGGCCGGGGCGGCGCTCGTTATCCGCTCCGGTGGTGGCCGGGCGGGGGAGAGCTTCACGATCAGCGAAGATCGGATCAGCATCGGGCGCAGCCCCGATGCGGGAGTCTTTCTCGATGACGTCACGGTTTCTAGAAACCACGCTCTTTTGGTCCGCCGCCGCGATGGCCTCTACATCGACGATCTAGGTTCGCTCAACGGGACCTACGTGAATCGACGCCGAATCGAGTCACACCGGCTCGCCGATGGCGATGAGATCCAGGTCGGCAAGTACAAGCTGAGCTTCTTGGAGAAGTAGAAATGGCCGTCTCCGAGCAGCCCGCCCGCCCGCCCGACTCTGCCAGCCGCCCGCGCAAGGCGCTGACGATCGGTGCCGTCTGCAAGATCTTGCAGAGCGAGTTCGACGAAGTCTCGATCTCAAAGATTCGCTACCTGGAGGATCAGAAGCTGCTCACCCCACGGCGCACCTCCGGTGGATACCGTCTCTACAGCCAATCCGACGTCGAACGACTGCGCACGATCCTGCGCCTGCAGCGTGATGAGTTTTTGCCGCTGCGCGTGATTCGCCAGGAGTTGGCTGCGGGGGGTGAGGTCGACCTCGGCGGCCCCGTCGATCGGCGCCCGGCGAGTGGCGCGGTACGACGAGCGATCCTCGTCAACACCTCCAGCGCCTACCTCAGCCTGGCCGAGGTGATCGAGGAGACCGGGGCCCGCGAGGAGCTGATCGGTGAGCTGGAAAACTTCGGCATCGTCCAGCCAGAGAAGCGCGACGAGAAGACCGTCTATGACGAGACCGATCGCGAGATTGTGCGCGCCGCCAACGAGCTCTCGCGGGTGGGGGTGGGAGCGCGCAATTTGCGCGTCTTTCGCTCCTCGGCTGATCGGGAGGCAAACCTCTTGGAAGCGCTCCTGGGCCCCTCGCTTCGCTCCCGTAACCCCGAACGACGCAAGGAGGCGCTGGAGAGCCTCGAAAGCCTGGCGGCGATCGTCAGCCACCTCAAGCACCTGCTGCTGGTCCGCGATTTGCGTCGCCTGGCGGGCGAGTAGCGCGCCGAAGCGATGTCGCGGGTGGTCCGTCGTCGCAGGATTGCGGCCCCCGTCCGCGAGGTCTGGACGCTCGTCTCAGACCCCTACAACCTACCCCGCTGGTGGCCGCGAACCACCCGGGTCGAGAGCGTTGAGCGCAAGTCCGGGGGGCGCCGGAGCCAGTGGACGAAGGTTTTGGAGACCAATGAGGGTCGCGGTGTGCGCGCCGATTTCCGCTGCTTGTCCTCGGCCGAGGACAAGCGCTACGTCTGGGAGCAGCAACTGCAGGGAACCCCATTCGCGCGCCACCTGCGCAGCTCAAGCGTGGAGATCGCCCTGCGTGCCGAGGCTGATCAAACGCTGGTAAGCGTGACCTCCAAACAGGTGCTGCGCGGGATGTCGCGGCTTGGCTCCCCGTTGATGCGCCGCGGCCAGGGAGAGATACTCAAGGAAGCATTGGACGGAATCGAGCGCGCGCTCGGCTCCGATCTAAAATGAGCGCGGAGGGACCGCGTCGGGACACCAAGTGGTGGGGATGGGGAGATCCCTCGGTTGCGCCACGGCTGGATCCGCTAGCGCTGGGGAGCCTGCGCGAGAGACTGGGCCGGCTAGAGCCGGCACCCAGAGCTGACTCGCTCGATCGCTTCAAACTGCCTGCAGCTCAGCCGCTGCCGCAGGCCCTGATCAGGGCGGTTGGCGAGGACAGCGTTTTCACCGGCACCGAGGACCGCCTCCGCCACGCCACCGGGCGTGGCTACACAGATCTCACCAGGTTGCGCAGCGGTCGCCTCGAGGCGGCTCCGGATGCCGTCATTTTGCCCGCTGACTTCGCCGCCGTGCGCAGAGTGCTTGAGATTTGCGCAACCGAGAGCATCGCGGTCATCCCCTTCGGCGGTGGCACCAGCGTCGTCGGTGGAATCGAGCCGCTGCGCGGTGCCCACGCTCGCCTGATCAGCCTCGACATGATCCGCTTTAATCGGGTGCAGGTCGATCCTCGCTCGCTCACCGCGCGACTTGGGGCGGGTCTGCGCGGTCCCGAGGCCGAGCGCTTCCTCGCCGCACAGGGACTGACCTTGGGTCACTTTCCGCAGTCCTTTCAGTACGCCACTATCGGAGGCTTTGCCGCGACTCGCTCCGCCGGACAGGCATCCAGCGGCTACGGGCGCTTTGATGCGCTGGTCACCTCGGTCCGCCTGCTTGCCCCCGGCGCTGAACTTCGCACACTCGACACCCCTCACACGGCCGCCGGGCCGGCCCTGCGGGAGCTGGTGCTGGGATCAGAGGGGGCTTTCGGAGTGATCCCCGATGTGTCGGTGCGCGTGCGGCCGATACCGCGGGTTCGCCGTTATGAGGGCTGGGTCGCTGAGAGCTTTGAGGCGGGTTGTGAGATCGTCCGCTCGATGGCGCAGGGGGATGGGTTGCCTGACGTGATCCGGGTCTCTGATGAGGAGGAGACCGAGAGCTCGCTGGCGCTTGGCGGACCGCGCGGCCTCGCCGCGGGGCTCCTTGATGGCTATCTGGGCTTGCGCCATCGACGCGGTGGGTGCCTGCTGATCGTCGGCTTGGAGGGTGAGGGCGAGTCGGTTGCGCGACGGCGCGCCCTCGCGGTGCGCGCGTTGCGGGCGGGCGGAGCGGTGGCGCTGGGACAGGCGGCCGGGCGCTCCTGGGATCGCGGTCGCTACCGAGGGCCCTACCTACGCGACACGCTGATGGAGCTGGGCGCGATGGTCGAGACCCTCGAGACCTCCCAAAGCTGGACGGGGCTAGCGGAGCTGCACGGTTCGGTCCGCAAGGCGATCGACTCCTGTCTCCTCGCTCAGGGCACTCCCGGACTCGTCCTTTGCCACCTCTCCCACGCCTACCGCGACGGCGCTTCGCTTTATTTCACCTTCCTCTCCAGGGCTCCCCAGGGCAAGGAGATCGAGCACTGGCGGGCGCTGAAGAGCGCTGCTTCAGATGCGATTGTCTCTGCCGGGGCCACGATCACCCATCATCATGGAGTCGGTCGTGACCACTCGCCCTACATGGAGGCCGAGGTCGGCAAGAGTGGGCTGGGGGTACTGGCAGCGGTTAAGAATCAGCTTGACCCCGCCGCGATCATGAATCCCGGAAAGCTGCTCGACTAGAGCGGCGTTCCTATTTCTTCACGGCTGGTCCGGTGATCGTGCCGCGCAGGATGTCGGTACCCGTGTATTGGGGCAGGCGCTTTTCCCTTTTGGCCTTCGCGACCTCATCTTTATAGGCGGAGTTGGCGGTAAGTGAGATATCGATCTGGTTGAAGGCGCCGCTGGCAACGTAAGCGAGCAACTGGGTCGGGATCGGGAACTGCGCGGCAATCCCGCCCGTCTTGCCGACACTGACCGCACCGACGCGCAACACCAGTTTTGGCGAGCGGTAGAGCCAGACTGTGTAGGACTGACCTGGGGGAGAGGGGCTGAGGCCCCGCGCTTCGACTTGCAAAACGGGAGTGCTGTGGATGCGACCGAACAGGGCTCGGCCGCTTGCACTGCCGCCGTTGACAGGCGAGAGCACCGCCTCGGTCAGCTTTGAATTCGACGCCGTTTTGGTTGAACCTGAGTTTGACTTGGTGGGAGTGGTCGGAATAGTGCTGGCGCTCGTCGAGGCGCTCGATCCCGAGGAACCGCCACCAGAGAGCACCAAAATCAAGACCAAGATCAACGCGACCGCCCCTCCCAAGGCCACGGCGAGAAGGCGCTGGTCTTTTGGTAAATGGAGCCTCGTAGCCCGCTGCAATGAGGCGGTTTTTGCATCCTGAGGGCGTGCCTCAGTCCCCCCTGAGCCCTCAGTGTCCCTGAGGGCGTGCCCGGACTCGGCCCCCTCTACCGAGCCTCCCGGGGCCGTGGCTGGGGCGCTCTCGGGGTGGGCGGCCTCTGAGGGAGTTGGCTCCGAGGGCGCCTCGGCCTCGTCTGAGTTGCCGCCTGCCCTGCCAATCTCGGCCAGGGATTCCTTCACCCTGGAGCGCACCTGATCGACGCTTAGGCCCATCAGGGCCGCGATGTCCTCATAGCCCTGTTCGCGCTGGGCGAGCAGCCTGAGCATTGCCTTCTGATCCTCGCTGAGTGGCCCATCGATCTCGGCCAGGGATTCCTTCACCCTGGAGCGCACCTGATCGACGCTTAGGCCCATCAGGGCCGCGATGTCCTCATAGCCCTGTTCGCGCTGGGCGAGCAGCCTGAGCATTGCCTTCTGATCCTCGCTGAGCGCCACCAGCCGGGAAGCCTACGTGAGCGGCCGCGGGTAGGGTGCCGACGTCGATGTCCAACGATCAGCAAGTGCCCCGCTCAGACTTCGATGCGCTGGTTGGGGTCGAATGGCTCGGGGAGAATTGCGGTCACGCCCGGGCTCGGATCCAGATGCGCGATCAGCTGCGCCAGCCGATCGGCCTGCTCCACGGTGGGGTGATCTCGACCCTGGTGGAGTCGGTCTGCTCGCGCGCCACCTACCGCGAGGTTGTCGGTCAGCAAATGGTCGCGATGGGCCAGTCGATCGGGGTCAGCTTCATTCGCCCGATCACCGAGGGAACCGCCGAGGTGAGGGCCCGTGCCCGCCATCGTGGCCGTACCACCTGGATCTGGGAGGCAGAGGTCACCGATTCTGAGGGACGACTCTGTGCTCTTGCACAGATGACGGTCGCCGTTCGAGCACGGCGAGCTGGGACCTAGCCGCCGTAGCGGTTTGTGATCGGCAGTCGACGGTCGCGGCCAAAGGCCTTCGGTGTGATGCGGATACCTGGAGCAGCTTGACGGCGCTTGTACTCGGAGTGATCGACCATTTGGATCACGTCATCGACGACGTCGGCTGGCATTCCGTCGGCGATCATCTCCTCCCTCCCTTGGTCGCGCTCCACATAGGCCGCAAGGATGCGGTCAAGAAGCTCATAGGGCGGAAGCGAGTCGCTGTCGAGCTGCTCGGGCCGAAGCTCCGCGGAAGGCGCACGCTGCAAAACCGAGGCCGGAATCAGCTCCATACCGGCACGCTCGTTACGGCGGCGAACGAGTTCGTAAACCAAAGTCTTCGGCACATCCTTGATCACCGCGAAGCCCCCGGCCATGTCGCCATAAAGAGTCGCGTAGCCAACCGACATCTCGCTCTTATTGCCGGTCGTCAGCACCAACCATCCGTGTTCATTGGAGAGCGCCATCATTAAATTACCGCGGATTCGTGCCTGGATGTTCTCGGCGGCGAGATCGGGCTCGGAGGAGCGGGTTCGGTCGCGAGGCAGAGTCTCAATCCCCGATCCGCCAGCGACGGGGCTGAGAGGGTCGGCGAGGACGCCCCGATAGGCATCCATTAGGCTAGAGATTGGAATTTCGATCAGCTCGCAGCCGAGCTGCTTGACGATCGCACGGGCATCGCCTTGGGTCTCTGGGCTGGAGTGGGGGGAGGGCATCACCACGCAGCTGACATGTTCGGCGCCGATCGCGTCGACTGCCAGGGCCGCAACCAAGGCCGAGTCAATTCCCCCCGAGAGGCCAACGCCAACGTGGCGGAAGCCATTCTTGGAAACGTAGTCTCTGAGGCCCAGGGTGAGTGCCCGATAAACCTCGTCGAGATCGGGCAAAGGGGCCGCGAGCCGAGCATCCGTCGGGGTTGGCAGATCACAGATCAGTAGCTCCTCTTCAAATTGAGCGGCGCGGGCGATCACCCTGCCACCGGGATCGGTGACAAAACTGTGGCCGTCAAAGATCAGTTCATCTTGTCCGCCAACCAGATTGCAAAATGCAAAGTGGGTCGCATAGGCGCGCGAGCGGGAGCCAAACATCGCCTCCCGCTCCGGACCCTTGCCACGGTGGTAGGGCGAGCCGGATGGGTTCGCAATCAGCTTTGCCCCGGCGTCGACCTCCGAAGAGGCAGGGGGCCCGCTGACCCAACAGTCCTCACAGATCGTAAGACCTACCCTGGTGCCGGCGACCTCGATCGTCGAGGGCTCGGTACCCGGCACGAAGTAGCGTTGCTCATCAAAGACCGCGTAGTTGGGCAGTCGAATCTTGCGGTAGACGGCGGACACCGATCCCCCCGCGAGGACAGCAAGGGAGTTGTGGGCGTGGCGGAAATCACCACCACCGGCAACCGGCTCGGCGAAGCCGACCAGGGCGCTGAGGCCATGCACCCCCTTCGCCAATTCCTCAACTGCCTCTCGATTGGCCGAGACGAAATGGCGCTTGAGGTAAAGATCCTCGGCCGGGTAGCCGGGAATGCAGAGCTCGGGAAAGATGACCAGGTCCGCGCCGGCGCTGCCGGCACGAGTGATCCAATCCGCGACCTTGGCTGCGTTCGCGTCGATGTCGCCGACGATCGGGTTGATCTGAGCAAGCGCTACGCGCATGGCGGCTGGTTCCAGTCAGCTTCGGTCTCGAGCTGATTCAGTTTCTGCGCACCGAAGGAGGAATTTGCGCCGCGCTCGGCGCGAGCTCCTCCGTTTGAACCATCGGGATAACCGCGATTGGGACTGAGCAGAAGCGCAATCCCGGCAACTTGATTGGCCCAGCATCGATCGCCGCCCCACGGCAGCCCGTTCTGCCGCCGGGCCTGACGAATTCGTGAATGAGGTCCGTGTAGGTTGAGGGTCCTCAAGCTCCGGCTAGACCTGGGCCTCCGGGGCCAGTGCAGACCGCCTGGTGGGTTCGCGGTATTTGTTTGCGCGGCCGAGCCCCGCGCTTGGAGTTTGGCTGCGCGGCATCCACCATCTCGCGGATTGCGCCCTCAAGATCGAGAGCGAAGCTGTCGAGTTCGGACATCGCGTCGTAGTCGCCGATCAAACCGAAGTTGACCTGGCCGTTGTAGGACATGATCCCTACGCACAGTGCCTGGCGGCGGGCCAGCGGAACCATCGGGAAGATCGACTCCATCTGGCGACCGAGGACGTAGAGCGGCAGCTGTGGTCCCGGCACGTTGGTGACGACGAGGTTGAAAAAGCGTTGCGCAGGCTGCAAGCGAGCGGCCTGGGCGGCGATCGTCGGAGGTGCAAAGTCGGTGATTTTGGTCAGGATCTCAGCTCCGACCGCTTGACCTGAGGCCTTCAGGTCGCCCATCGTCTCAGTCACCAAGCGCAGGCGCTCGATCGGGTCCTCACACCAGACCGGAAGCGGCGCCATCATCGCCGTCAGCCTGTTGCCGAGCGCTCCATGCTCCTCATCGGCGCGGACGCTGACCGGAACCATCGCCCTCATCTCAAGGCCGTCGGTGTCATTGCCGCGGGCGCGGAGATAGTTGCCCAGCGCTCCGGCGACGATCGCGAGGATCACGTCGTTGACGGTGCCGCCGTGGCTGTCCTTGACGCGCTTCAGCCCCGCCAGGTCGGTCTGGGCGATCGCGAAGCGCCGGTGGGGACCAATCTCAACGTTAAACGGAGTAGAGGGCGCCGCGATCCCAGCGCCGATGATTTTGCCGGTGGCTCCAATACCCCGCGCAACCTGGCGCGGGCCACGCAATACGGCGCGGACTCCGCGAACGATCTCCTTTGGGCTGGTGAGGCGCTCGCGGACCGCATCGCCAAGTAAGGCGAGGTCGGTTGGCTCAGGTCTTGCCTGCCATCGGGGAGCCGTCCTCGCTGGCAGCGGTGGCTCCCGGTCCAGATCAAAGAGCACGGTTGTGATGTCGACCCCGGAGATGCCATCGACCAATGCGTGGTGGCTCTTGCCGACGACGCTGAAACGGCCATCCCGTAGCCCCTCGACCAGCCACAGCTCCCACAACGGCTTGGTCCGATCGAGCTGCTGGGAGAAGATCCGCGCGGCAAGGTTTCGTAACTGCTCCTCAGAGCCTGGGGCCGGCAGCGCGGTCTGGCGGACGTGGTAATCGAGGTTAAGGTGAGGATCATCGGTCCAAACCGGGCGACCCTGACCGAAGGGTACGAAGCGCAGCTTTTGGCGAAAGCGCGGTACCAGGTGTAAACGCGAGGCTATGTGGTCGCGGAACTCCCTGTGGCCCGGCGCCGGGCCCTCGAAAATAATCGTGGTGGCGACGTGCATATGCGCGCCGGCGCGCTCCATATGCAGGAAGGAAGAGTCCAACCCGCTGAGCCGATCATCTGTCACCGCCCAATCTTCGCACAACCCCCTTACCGCGGTAATGGTGCAATTTGGCATTGCAAAGAGGTTTCCAGGCGAGCGAGAGAAATCATTCCGCGTGATGGCGCTCACGCTGGAGCTGCCCGCGGAGCCCTACTGTGGCCCGCTCAGAACGAAACCAGCCCATCTGCCGAATCCCCCGCGAGCGCGGCGGGATCGGGGGAACCAAGGTCACGATAAGTAGATCGCGTGACGGGGGCGAATCGGGCGGCGAGCCGCCTGTAGCGACCGCCAGGCACCATGCCGGCAGCCGCGAGCCCGTCAGCTAACCCCGTAGGCAGGCGAGGAAGCGAGTGATAAAACAATGCGATACCTCCTGCCCGCGGTGGCCGCTGCGATAGCCGTTATCGCGGCTCCGGCCAGCGCTCAACCCCCGTTTCCCCCGCAGGGAGCCCCTGGGGAGCGCTCCCATGTGGCTCTTCACCTCTCGACCCATACGGTCCTAAACGGGCGCTTCCTGAGCATCAGAGGTCGGGTGCGCCCGGCTGGGCCCCACCGGATTCAGCTCGTCGTCCGAGGGCCAAGTTCTGAGGTCGCGCATCTCACAACCAAAGCAAACGGGTTTTTTGTCCAACGCTGGAGCCCAAAGCGAATTGGAACCTATGAGGTTCACGCAGACGACCTCCACGACCAAGGCAGCGGCGGTTCAGTTAGCGTCGCCCGTCGCCTCACCAGCTTCCATCCGGCGCTGGTTTCCTATTACGGGCCAGGTCTATACGGCGGCGCCTTGGCCTGCGGCGGGATCCTGCGTCCGGGGACCCTTGGGGTCGCCAGCAAGACGCTGCCCTGCGGGACGCTGGTAAGCCTGCGCTACCGAGCCCGTGCAATCACGGTGCCGGTCATCGACCGGGGCCCCTACGTCGCCGGCCGCGAGTTCGATCTGACCGCCGCTACCAGGGCACGGCTGGATTTTCCCGGACTCGGAGTATTGCTCAGCAACCACTGAAGCGTGCTCAACGACGACAGCCGTCGGGACCGCTGATCGCCTCATCCGCGCAGAGCTGAAGCTGGGACTCAGGCGGGTTGGGCTGTAGTTGGTCTTCGGGCGCAAAGCCGGCAACGCGCACGCCGAGCAGCCTGACCGGGCGTGATGGGTCATAGGCCTGCAGGAGCTGAACGGCCGTCGGGCCAATTTCGGCTGGATCATCGGTCGGACTCTCCAGGGTCCGCGAGCGGCTGACGTTGGTCCAGTCATTCAGTCGGACCTTGATCCCGACGGTGCGACCTTTCAGCGCACGCGAGCGAAGGCGACGGCAGAGCTCCTCGGCGAGCCCGATCAGCGATTGCTCGAGCTGAGTGCGATCCAAGACATCGGTGTCAAAGGTCACCTCAGCCGATTGGGATTTTGCTTCGCGAAGAACGGTGAGCGTGCTGTCGTCCTCAAAGTGGGCACGCTGAGCGAGCCATCGACCCATCCGTGGACCGAATGCAGAGGTGAGCTCGGTGAGATCGTGCGCGCGCAGCTCAGCTAGGGTGGCGATTCCCATCCGCTGCAGCCGCAGAACCGTCTTTGGTCCGATGCCCGGAACCAGGCCCGGGGACTCCACCTTGAAGCGCTCCAGCGCTTCAAGGCGTGAGAGCACAACCAACCCCGCTGGCTTCCCGAGCTCGCTTGTGATCTTCGCCAAGACGCGGTTCTCGGAGATGCCGACCGAGCAGGTGAGACCCTCCTGCTCACGGATCTCGGTCGCTATCTGGCGCATTGTCGCCTTTGGCGAGAACAGGCCGGTGAGCTCAATGTAGGCCTCGTCGAGACCGACCACCTCGACCGTCTCTGCGTTGCGACGCAGAATCTGCATCACCCCGGCCGATGCCTCCCGGTAGGCCTTGAAGTCTGGCCGCAGGTAGACGGCGCCGGGGAGCCGGCGGCGGGCCACCGCGGCCGGCATCGCCGAGTGAATCCCGGCCAACCTCCTTGCCTCATAGCTTGCCGTCGTAACAACCGCTCGGGGGCCCGCGCCGCAAACGACAACCGGCTTCCCCTTCAACTCCGGACGCCGGCGCAGCTCCACCGAAGCATAAAATGCATCCATGTCAAGGTGCGATACGCAGCGGGTCCAGTCCTTCACACCTTGAGGCTAGACCCAGCTCCAGCGGATCATCGCAACGGCCGGTGATCCGATCACCTGAAAAAAAGCTACCGGGCGCCAGCGGATGGCCTGCTTGGATCGCGGCAAGGCCGGGCGCCTGCCCACCGCGGGCCCTTTCCCTTTGAGTGCTCAGGATAAATCCGAGCTCCGGTCGGGCCGCCATAGCGCCCGCGACTCATCTCGTTGGGCTCTGACCGGGCATGCGCTCTTGCGACGCCTTAGAATTTCGCGATGGCTTCAGCTGAGGCGAAGAACCTCGAGGCGATCTCAAAGGCAATCGATCAGCACAATGCGAATTGCTCGTTTCCCGCCGCCCAGGTTCGGATGAACCCATTTGAGGTCGAGCGCCTGGGCTGGGAGCAGATTCGAGGCCTGCCGGTCATGGCTGATGCGGAGATCGGCACCGGCCGCTTCCGGATCGTCTGCTCTCGTGAGCTTGACGGAGGGGGAATCGAAGAGGTAGAGGCCGTCGGTCAAGAGCTCCAGGTGGCCACTCCGATCAGAAACTAAACCTGGCTCCAGAAATTGAGGCCAAGGCTTGAGAGCCAATTCTGGGCTTCGATATTGAGCTGAAACATTTGCCCGGTCCAGATCAGGATGCCCATGGCGATCAGGACCAGACCGCCGGTGGCAACGATCGCCTGATAGTGGCGCTTGATCACCGCGAAGGCTGTGGTCATACGCGAGAAAGCGATCGCGGTGAGGAGAAAGGGGATGGCTAGTCCGGCCGAGTAAACGGCGAGGAGGAAGGCTCCACGCCCGGCGGAGCCAGAGAGCGAAGCCGCGGAGAGAATGGCGCCAAGGGTTGGGCCGATGCATGGGGTCCAGGCGATCGCAAAAGCGGCGCCGGCCACAATCGGTCCGCCCTTGCCCGCCCGAGCCAGCAGGGCCTCGACGTGCCACTCGCGATTCAGTCTCGTCACGAACAGCGAGGCGACGAAAAGAACGCCCATCGCGATGATCACTGCTCCGGAAATCTTGGTCAGCAGCTGCTTGTGGTTTTGGAGGGCGGAGCCAAGCCCAGTGGCGGTCAGCCCGAGAAGGATGAAGATCGCCGAGAAGCTGGCGACAAAGAGAAGGCTCGGCCCGAGAACCCTGCGCCAGCCGGCACTCTCGAGCTCCGCAGCGGAAACGCCGCTCACCGCGGAGAGGTATCCGGGCACGAGCGGCAAGACGCAGGGAGATAGAAAGGAAACCACGCCGGCGGCGAGGGCGGCGAGAATCCCGACTCCAGCGGCTGGATCGGTGTTGAGCGCGGCGAGGAGCACTACCCCACCAGGGTACCCCGACCGGACACCCTGCCAACCCGAGGCGCCGTTGCATTGTCGAAAGGAGGCGGGGAGACTGGCCGCTATGAAACTAAACGCGCTGATCCTCAACTGCGCACTGAAGAAGTCCCCGGAGCACTCCAATACCCAGGGCCTGGTCGAGATGGTTGGCAGGCACTTCGACGATCTGGGCGGGTACGAGAACCTGAGGCCGGTCGACTATGAGCGGACGGCGCCCATTGCTCCGCGGAGACGACGCCATTCAACCTCGCCCCCCTCGGCTGTGCTATCCCCCCAAACGCCGACACCTACGGGGTTGGTGATGGGAGGTCCGGGCCGTCGTTTCTTCGAGGCCGGTAGCAAGGACCATCGCTACACCCGCAGCCTGGATCTCGACAACGTCGTCCACCTCGCTCGCATCCTCAAAGAGCACCCGATTCCGCTGCAGGGAAACACGGTTCGCGGCTGGCAGCCCGAGGACTGCAGCGGTCACGATGATCGGATGCCCGGCGGCCCCGTCGGCTGAGTGATGATCAAATCCGAAAAAAGGACGAAGTGACGCCAACTGCCTGCCTCTTGTGGCCTGGAGGGGTCAATAGCGGCTTCCAGGCTCGCCCGAATTGGAAATGAAGTCCAAGCGGTCGAGCGCGGATCAGCGAACCGGCGCAGCGCCATCTAGCCCCGCCGGCATCGCCAAGCGAGCGCGGATGGCTGTCCTCTTTGAGTTCGGTCCGAGCAAGCCAGGGCCGGCGCTACGGCGGGGTGTTTTGGTTGCGATACCGGTCACAGCCGCCCTCTGCCTTGAGCTCGGGCTAAACGCTCCAAGCAAAGGGGCTATCGCGACCGGCGCTCTACTCGCGGGCTTCCCCGGCCTCGATGCTCCCGCCCGCACTCGAGCCGCCTGGCAGGGTGCGGTGGCGCCGTTGATCGGGGCCGCGGCGGCGCTTGGCGCCCTCACCGGATCTTCCCTCTTACTTGCGGTCGCGACGCTGGGAATTATCGGGGTGGGAGCCGGGTACTGCTTCGCGGTCTCGCTGCGACTCTCAATCGCGGGGATCTCGGTTGCTCTCTCGCTGCTGATTGCCCAGGGCCTATCGCTATCGCCCTCCGATGCGACCCGGGCGCTTATCTTCGCCACCTTGGGCGGCCTCCTGCAGGCCGCCTTCTCACTGTTCATATGGGCGGTGGGCGATCGCGGCCAAGACAGCGTTGAACCGGGTTGTAACGGCCATTTCGCCCTCGCCGAGCTCTCCGCCAACTTCACTCTGCACTCGATCAGCGCCCGTCATGCACTGCGCTTTGGTGGAGCACTTGCCGTCGGGGTGGCGATGTACTGGGCGCTGGGGATGAAGGAGCATGGCTTCTGGATTCCGCTCACGATTCTCTTCGTTTTGCGGCCAAAGCGCGAAGATACCTTTGACCGTCTGATTCTGCGCGCGGCCGGCACCGCGGCTGGGTTGATGATCGCCACCGTCCTCTCCATATTGCTGGGTGGTGACGCGATTGCGATTGCGATCGCCCTGGGTGTGGCGACGGCGCTGGCATACGGCTTATTGACCGTGCAATACGCGCTGTTTACCGCGGCGATCACGACCTTCGCCGTGCTCTTGGCAACCCGCCTAGGTGAGCCTGCCCTCAGTGCCGCTGGTCAGCGCGCGGCGGCAACGGCGCTTGGAATCGGGATCGCAGCTGCCTCGTTTTTCCTTTGGCCCAACCCCGAAGAGGGGGGAGGCGACACGCTGGCCCCACAACAGGCTGCGGCACGCTAAATTCCTGGCTACGCAGCCAACTCCCGTTGGCTTGAAAACCAAGGAGTGAGATTGAGCAACCGCACGTTCGTGATCGGTGTCGGAATGACCAAGTTTGAGAAGCCAGGGACCAAGGATGGTGACTATCCGGATTGGGCCAAGGAGGCGGGGGAGAGGGCGCTCACCGATGCGGGCATCCCCTATGAGGAAGTCGAGCAGGCCTTCGCCGGCTATTGCTACGGCGACTCCACCTACGGGCAGCGAGCCCTCTACCAGCTGGGGCTCACCGGAATTCCGGTCGTCAACGTCAACAACAACTGCTCGACCGGCTCCTCGGCGCTCTTTCTCGCCCGCCAAGCGGTCAAAGGTGGCCTCGCCGACTGCTCATTGGCGATCGGCTTTGAGAAAATGGAGCCAGGCTCGCTTGGGGTCAAGTACACCGACCGCACCAATGCACTTGACAAGCATGCCTCGCGGATGTTTGAGCTTCGCGACCCCGAAGCCTCACCGCCTGCCCCGCAGATGTTTGGAAACGCCGGCCGCGACCACATGGAGCGCTTCGGGTCGACCCCCGATCACTTCGCTTGGATCGGCTGGAAGAACCACAAGCACTCGGTCAATAACCCATATGCACAGTTCCAGCAGGAATACTCGCTGGAGGAGATCAAGGCGGCGAAAATGATCCATTCGCCCCTGACCAAGCTGCAGTGCTCACCGACTTCCGACGGCTCGGCCTGCGCAATCGTGGCTTCGGAGCGCTACGTCGACGACCACGATCTCTGGGACCAGGCAATCGAGATCGTGGGCCAATCGATGGTTACCGACCTCGCTTCAACCTTCGCCGAGGACACTGATTGCATGAGGATCGTCGGCTCCGACATGTCAAAGCAGGCCGCCAGAATTGCCTACGAAGAGGCCGTGATCGGTCCCGATGATGTCGATGTCTGCGAGCTGCACGATTGCTTCAGTGCCAACGAGCTGATCAGCTACGAAGCGCTCGGCTTCGCCGAGGAGGGCGAGGGTCACAAGTTGGTTGAGGATGAAGCGACGACCTATGGGGGCAAGGTCGTGGTCAATCCATCCGGTGGACTGATCTCCAAGGGGCACCCGCTCGGAGCGACTGGACTTGCGCAGTGCTCGGAGCTGACCTGGCAGCTGAGAGGACGGGCCGATAACCGCCAGGTGGAGGGCGCGAAGGTGGCCCTGCAGCACAACATTGGCCTCGGTGGCGCCGCGGTGGTCACCGTCTATAAACCGGCAAGCTGAGTCCCAACCCGGCAAGGAGAAGGCACCATGGCAAAGGAGAGGCGTGAATTGGAGGGTAAGGTCGTCGCAATCACCGGCGGCGCCCGCGGGATCGGCAAGGCGACGGCGAAGGCGCTCGCAGCCAAAGGGGCGCGAGTTGCGATCGGCGATCTCGACCTGGCGCTGGCGCAGGAGACGGCTTCCGCACTCGACGCGCCAGCGCTCGCAGCGGCGCTCGACGTCGCCGATCGCGCCTCCTTCAGGCACTTTTTAGATCAGGTCGAAGGTGATCTGGGGCCGATCGATGTGTTGATCAACAACGCCGGGATCATGCCTGTCACAGCTTTCGCCGAGGAGGATGAGGACTCGATCCAGCGCCAGGTCAACATCAACCTGCACGGAGTCATCACCGGCACCCAACTGGCGATCGAGAGAATGGCTCCCCGCCACGGTGGCCATATCGTCAACATCGCCTCCCAGGCAGGCAAGGCGGGCCTTCCGGGGATCGCCACCTACTCGGCCACAAAGCACGGGGTAATCGGGTTGAGCGAGGCGGTGAGGGCCGAGTTGCGCGGCAGTGGGATTGAGGTTGCCTGCATTATGCCGACGGTCGTCAACACCGAGCTGACCAGCGGGGTGGGGCAGCGCTGGGTAAAACCGGTCGAGGCCGAGGACGTCGCAAACGCCATTGTTGAGACCTTGGAAGTTCCCCGCTTTGACGTCTTCGTGCCACGCGCCAACGGTGCCTTTTACAAAATTCTGTCGCTAATCCCCCGCGGCCCGCGCGAGGGCCTAGGGCGGTTGATGAAGGTCGACAGGTTGATGACCGACGTCGATCATGGCGCCCGCCGGGCCTATGAGGAGCGCGCCGCCCAGGGCGAGCTCGAGCTCGGGGCAGAGATTGAGGAAGCGCCGCAGCGAAACGCCGCCTGAGCGCCGCTCGGGCTCAGGCCGGCTGTACGGTGAGCGGCGCCGGAGGAGATTTCAGGGAGAGGGGATTCTCCCCGTCGCCGCCTTCGACGATCACTCGACATGGTCGGTGGGCGAGGATGTAGCGGGTAGTCGGCCCCAGCAGCCGCTCATTGGATGGAGCATGCTCGGTGCTGATGTAGATCAGATCGGAACCACGTTCTCGCGCCTCCTCAACGATTGCCCGGCCTGGATTGCGAGTTCTTATCAGCTTGACCCTGACCTTGAGGCCGCGTGAGCGAGCCTGCAGACGAGCGATGTCAAGCGCACAGCGCGCCTCATACTCCTGCTCCTCAAAACCCTCCGGCAGCTCGTGCTCGGTGGGTACCTGGAGGACGTAGAGGGCCTCGACGAAGGCATCTGGATCGACCACTGCACCAGCGCGCCGCATCGCGTCGGCATCTATATCGGTGCCAAAGATCGGCACCAGAGCCGAGCGATAGGAAACCTCGAGGAAGCCCAGGGGACGCTCTGCACGACGTACCCGCTGCAAGGCGCGGGGATCGATTCCCAGGTGGCGTCGGTAAAGCAGGTAGCCGATCAGGCCCAGTCCGATCCAGGCGGTGCCGATGATCCGAGCCTCCGCATGCAAGACGATCACCGAGATGAACGCCGCTCCGGTTCCGATCGCTCCAAAGACGGCCGTCATGGGAATGTCGGCGCCTTTCCAGCGCACGTTCCAGGGGGCTCGATAGGGCCGGTAGAGGTCAGGCTGCTTGCGCCTTAAGGCGATGATCGAGAGATGAGCGATGGTGAAAGAGAGCATCGCGCCGAAGCTGTAGAGGTTGCCGAGGAAGTTTGTGTTGCCGGGCAGCACCAAGACGATGGCGATCACGGAGAAGAAGAGAATCGTGAACCACGGAGTGTGAAAGCGCGGATGCAGGCGGGCGAACAGTCCGGGAAGCTGGCGGTGCTCGGCCAGCGACCACGAAAGGCGGGAGATCCCGATCATTCCGGCGTTGGTGGCGATCAGCAAGATGGTGGCCGCGAGGGCGCCGACGTAGTACTGCGCCCCCGTCGCCAGGGCGCCGTGAAAGTTAAGCGCGGAGACGATCCCAAGTACAGGATCGTTGCTATAGGTGGTTCCCAATGCCGTGCTGTAGTGCCCCGCCGCGTTCTGGGTGACCGGCAGCGCGGAGAGGGCCACGATCGAGATCCCCGCATAGATCGCGAGCACCGCGATCAGAACTGTGTTGACGGCTTTTGGCACTTGCTCGCCGGGGTCATGGGCCTCCTCAGCCATATTGGAGACGGTCTCGATTCCCGTATAGGCGAGCATCGAGATCGAGACCGCGAAGATCAACTGGGAGAGGCTTGGGGCGACGCCGAGGTGAACCTGGTTGATCAGCACGCTGGGATGCAAGACGAGCACTGCACCCAGTCCGATCAAGAAAATCTGGGTGCAGAGGTCGAGCACGGCAAGGGCGATATTCAGCTTCGCCGACTCGCCGAGGCCGCGGATATTGATCAGCGCCAAAAAGACGATGACCGCGACGCCGCCGATCACATCGCCGGGAGCGTGGCTCAGGGCGGGGAAGAATGCCCCGAGGTAGTGGGGGACGAAAAAGGCGCTGATCGCGATCGTCAGGATGTAGTCGAGGGAGAGGCCCCAGCCGGCGATGAAGGAGACGACCTCGTTGAAGGCGTGACGGGCAAAGGAGGAGGAGCCGCCGGCCTCCGGAAACATCGCCGCCCCCTCGGCATAGGTCTTTGCGGTGAGAGCGAAGAGCCCCCCAGCAAACATGAAGACCACCGGTGTGAGGCCGAGCGCGTGAGCGGCAACCAGGCCGAGTGCGTAGTAGATCGAGGAACCGACGTTGCCATAGGCAGTCGCAAACAGGCCCGGCACCCCAACCGTTTTGCGCAGCCCCCGTGTCTTCAGTTGCGCCATCGGCTCAGGCGGCGAATCTATATCCGACACCCGGGTCGGTGCGTATCAGGCGCTCACCCACCGCCGGTTCAACCTTGCGGCGCAGGTTGGCCACGTGGGTGCGCAGGGTCGCCGTATCCTCGCCGTAGGCGGGCCCCCAGACCTCGGTGAGAAGCGCCCTGTGGGTCATCAGCCTGCCGCGGTTTCGGATCAGTGTCCGCAGCAGGCCGAACTCGGTCGGAGTGAGGTGAATCCGCTCGCCATTGCGAGAGACCGACTGAGCCACCAGGTCGACCCGCAGGCCATCTACCTCGACGCTCAGGTCCTCATCAGCACCGGGGGCGCGGCGCATCGCGGCCCTCAGCCGCGCCACCAGCTCCCTGGGTCCAAATGGCTTGGTCACGTAATCGTCGGCGCCGGCCTCCAAGGCCCTTACCTTCTGCTCCTCCTCCCCGACCGCAGAGAGGACCAGAATCGGCATCTCACTCCAGGAGCGAAGCTGGCGGCAGACCTCGACCCCGTCGCCGTCGGGGAGGATCAGGTCAATGATCGCCGCGTCGGGATGGCTCACAGCGGCGGCGTCGAGCGCCTCGCCCGCAGTTTCGGCGCCGGTTGTTTCAAAACCGGCCTCACGCAAGATCACCTTGAGCGCACGAAGGATCTGGGGCTCATCGTCACAGACCAGGATCGAACCACCGCTGGGGCTGCTCACCCGATCTCCCCGGCAAGGGCCGTGGGGGGCGAGTGGGCGAGCTCCAGCGGCATCTCGATCACGAAGGTGCTGCCCTGGCCGGGCACGGACTCCGCCCACACGCGACCGCCGTTTACCTCAACAAGACCGCGTACGATCGCAAGGCCCAGCCCCGCGCCCTCGTGGCGATGCTGATCGGCCGCTTGATAGAAGGGCTCAAACACATGCTCGAGCTCACCCGGAGTGATTCCGGGGCCGCGGTCGACGACCCTGATCACGATTCGGTCCGCAAGCGCGCGGCCTCGTATGAGGGACTGCTCTCCGGCGGAGTAGCGGATCGCATTCTCGAGCAGATTCGATAGGGCTCGCTCGAGCTGGGCCGAGTCGGCGCGGATGAAGGGGAGGTCTCGATCCAGCGAGACGCTCACCAACCCGCCGCGCTCGCCCAGATCCTCAACCGCTGCTGCGACCACCTCCTCGATCGAGCACCAATCAGACCGTGGCTGAGCCTGACCCGCTTCGAGTCGGGAAAGATCTAGCAACTTCTCGACCAGACCGGCGAGCCGCGCCGCCTCCACGGTTACTGCGGTTGCGAGGCCGATTCGATCGTTCGCCTCGATCCGCTCTGAGGTAAGCGCCTCGCCGGCGGCGATAATCGCGGTCAGCGGCGATCGCAGGTCGTGGGAAACGGTGCGCAGCAGAGCCGTCTTCATCTCGTCGCTGCGGCGCAGAGCCTCGGTCTCGATCGTCACCTTCTGCAGGCGTTCGGAATCGGCGAGAAGCGCGGAGGCCACCTGCTCGGCCGCCGTCGCTTCGCGCCGACGCCGCTCCGCCTCGCGGGCTCTACCGCGCGACTGCTCAGCCAGGGAACTGGCGAGTAAAGCGACGATCAAGAAGACGACCAGCGCAACCCAGTTCTCACTCTTTGCGATATCGAAGGTACCGGTGGGGGGGATGTGGAAGAAATTGAACGCGATCGCGCTGCTTAGCGAGGTGAAGAGACCGCACCAAAGCCCGTAATAGGTGGAGACGACGAGCACTCCAAGTATGTAGATGACGCCGTTGGAAGCCGCCGGTGTGATCTGACTGAGCGGATAAAGCAGTCCGGTGCAAACTGTGACGACGAGAAGTGAGACCGTGAGGCCTAGGACGGGGGAGCTGCGGGGTGAAGATTCGCCGATCGGATCAAATGCCTCAGCCACGATCTGAGCGTACTCTCGCACGCTCCCTCTCCGCCCCCAAGGCGCTACGTTCTTATCGATGAGAGGGGTTTATGACGCCACCTGGGGACGCGCCTTTAGCGCGATCTATGATCGCGGATTGCAGGCCAGCGAACGCGCCGGCCTGCGCCGGATGCGGCGCGAACTCCTGAGCGCGGCGCAGGGTCAGACCCTGGAGCTTGGCGCGGGGACCGGTGCCAACCTCGCTCTTTATCCCGAGCAAGTCGCTGAGTTGTTTCTGCTCGAGCCCGACAAGCATATGGTGCGCAGACTTCGCTCTAAACTACGCCGCGATCCGCGACCGCGCAGCGAGGTCGTGCGGGCAAGTGCAGAAGCCGTGCCATTCGCTGATTCCAGCTTCGACACCGCGGTCTTCACCTTGGCCCTGTGCACGATTCCCGATCCCTCCGCAGCGCTAGCCGAGGTCGCCAGGGTTCTGCGCCCCGGAGGGCGGATGCTGTTCCTAGAGCATGTCCGCTCCGAAGATCGACGGGAGGCACGCTGGCAAGACCGCCTTGAGGGACTCTGGTACTTCTTCGGGGACGGCTGCCACTGCAATCGTGACACCGTAGCCACGATCGAGTCCTCGCCGCTACAGCTCGAGAAAGTTGAGCGAGACCAGCTACCGAAGGGCCTTTTCCTTGTCAGACCGCTGAGACGCGGAAGTGCTGTTTTGCCGAGCTGACCGATTCATGGCGCAGCCGTTTAGTTCGTCCACCAGCGCCCGACGGAAATCCAAAGCCAATGCACGATAATGGTGGTTATGTCAACTCGAAGTAAAATCTAGGTGATTAGACACCCCCGACCGCATCGCCGCACGCTTGCCAGCGGAGCCAGATCGAGTCATATGGGAGTGCCAAGGCCACCATCCCAGCTGTGCATCGCCAGCGTCATCGCCGATTCAGGACTTGCTGCATGGCCAAATCAAGCGAAGCTCGGCAGCCTCGCCGGCCAAAAATGGCGTGCTCAACAGCTCCCATTGCAGATCGCATTGGTCTAGATCTCGGTGTCCGTCCTAGCTGGCGTTCTTGATCGATTCTTCGAGAGATTCGGCCGAGCCCGGGGTTCCCAGGGTTTCCAGGCCCTTGGTACCCGGACCCTTGACGGCGAAGGACGGGGTGCCGGTGAAGCCGAGGGTTTCCGCCTCGGCGGTCGTGCTCGCGACTTTATTTAGGAGAGCCTTGCTCTTTCGTTCCGTATTCCATTTGGCCAGGTCGGGGACCGCCGCTCCCTTGGCGATCGATTCGTTGAATGCCGAGGTGGCGTAGCCGGAGTCCTCCTCGCCCTGGTTTCGGTAAAAGAGCTCGATGTAGTTCCAGCCTCGACCCTGCTTGCCGGCAGCGAGCGCCGCAGCTCCCGAAGGCGTCGATTGGGGACCGATGATCGTGAAGTTGCGAAATTCGACCTTGGCCTTGCCGCTTTTGATCGGGCCTTCGATGATCTGCGGCAGGACCTGTTCTGAATAGGCCTTACAGACCGGGCACTGCAGGTCTCCGTACTCATAGAGGATCACCTTGGCCTTTGGGTCGCCGAGCGTCGTGCCTTCTTGCGGGATGCCCGCCAGCAGCTTGTCGACCACGCCAATGTCTTCGAGGTTGGAGCTGCCACCGCTGTTTTGGTTCTCGCTGATCACGATCAGCACGGCGACGGCGACAATCGCCAAAAAGACCGCGGCGCTGCCGAGTTGGATCAGGCGGCGACGGCGTGCGTTCAGTTTTGCATCAGCAGCCTCTCGTTCGAGCCGGTGGGCGCGAAGTCGCTCTCTCTCCTGATCGCGTTTGTTGGTCATGCATCCTCCGGTTCGGTTGAGGTTGGTCTGTGCCCGCCGCGATCGCCTCGATCGACTTCGATTCCCCCGTAGGTGATGAGGCGGGTTGCGTTGAGGACGAAGAGGGCCGTCATCAGCACGGCGCTCCCCACGCACCATTGGCAGATCGCGTGGATCCTAAACAGCTCCAGATAAGTCAGGTAGACGCTGAACCCAAAGCCGACCAGCGAGAGGGCAAAGCCCCCAAAGCGCCCGAGATCTCCCCGGGTGAGGGCGGTTGCGAGAATCAGCAGGTATCCGATGATTCCGAAGTCCGCAACGTTGATCCCGAGGATGTGGGAGTAGGAGCTGCTGGCGACCGTCTCACAGCCTCCGCCGCCCGCCAGGCAAACCGGAGCTCCCCGACTCGCGTCAGCTATAGCGATATAGCTGGCAACGCCGATCCCGACTGCAGCTATTGCAGCGATCACCCGACGCAGTGTGAACTCGGCTGGAGGCTTCATCGGCATCGAAAGGTACGCGACCGCGCGGGCGCTCGCTACGCTCGGTCACCTCTGTTGGGTTCAGCACCCGCTCTGAACACGGCCGGCACCCCTGTCCGATCGCGATCGCGGGTCGTCCGCTGGCCAAGTTCAGATGGATTTGGCCAGCGGATCCGAGCTGGTGAGCGCCTTGCGGGATTCATCCTTGTCGATCCATCATTGCGGGCTTTCTGAAACGCTAGTTGAAGCGCTCGAGGACGTCCGGTTGCTTGCAGAAGGCGACGATCTCGCGCGAGAGCTTGCCTCCCTGCCAGGCTAGCGGTGAGCTGCCCGCCGCCTCACAGATCATCCTCGACCGGGGTATCGATTCCTCATAAGCGGCGGCCACCTTGTAGGGGTGGCCGGGGTCTGCCTCATCGCGGCTGGCCACCACCAGGGTCGGAGCCTCGATCTGCGCGAGGCTTTGCAACGAATCAAACGGTCGCGATCGCGGCACCTGGCGTAGCGCCTCGACCAGGGCCTGGGGGTGGCGGTGAAGCAAGATCCGCGCTCGTGTGAAGCCGAGCACCGTCTCACGCCAGGCCGGATCGATCCCCTGTTCGCGAGCGATGTAGTCAACGAAGCCATCGACGCCGCCCTCCTCAAGTGCCGTCGCGAGACCGTCCCAGAAACGCAGGGAATCGGCGCTGATCGCGCCGGCGTAGACGGGTCCGATCACGACCAGCCCCGCTACCCTCGCCGGATTGGCAAGCGCGTAGGCGACGGCGGTGTGGGAGCCCATCGAGTGACCGGCCAAGACGATCGGTCCCTCCCCCGCCTTCGCCGCCACCACCAGCTCCAGATCGGCGACCATCTCCGGGTATCCATAACCCGCCGAGACCGGGGCGGGGTCGCTCTCGCCGTGACCCCGGGCGTCATAGCTGATCACCCTATGACCGGCGCGCTCGACCGCCCGCGAACCGTGAATCACGTAACGGCGGGTGGCCGTTATCCCGTGGCAGAGAACTACCGCGGGGCCCTCCCCCACGCTTTCGCCGCGGATCGTCGGGAACTCTCCGACGCTGAACTGAACCGGCCCGGGCGCCGGATGCATCAGCTCAGGGCGGCGAGGGCGGCGCCCAGATCATCGACCGTCTCAAAGCTGAGGCCGACCAGTGTCACCTTGCGATGGCGAAGGATGCCCTGCTCATCGACGATGAAGATCGCCCGTCGTATGATCGGGCCGGCGAGTACGCCGTAGGCACGTGCCACCTCCTTGTCCTGATCGGCTAGCAACGGCACATTGAGGCGCTTCTCCTCGCTGAATCGCTCGTGGGAGTCAACCGACTGGGGTGAGATGCCGAGGACCTCAGCGCCGAGCTTGTCGAGCTGCTCCCCCTGATCGCGGTAGGAGCAGAACTGTTTTGTGCACACGGCGGTGAAATCGCCCGGATAGAAGGCGAGAATCACCTTTTTCCCGCGGTAATCGGAGAGGCGGTAGGTCTTGCCGCCGGTGCCGGGCAGCTCGAATTCGGGTGCTGGGTCTCCGAGATTGAGCTTGGCCATGCGGCCAGACTAGCCTTCTGCGATCGTCATCTTTTCGATCAGGATCGTCTGTTTGGGTTTTTCGGCGGCGGTACCGAGCTTGCCGATCCGTGTCACCACTTCCTGGCCCTTGCTGACCCTGCCGACAAGCGCGTATTCGGGCGGCAGCGCGGCTTTTTCCCCAGTCACCACGAAGAACTGACTGCCGGAGGCTCCCGATGGCTGGCTCGAGCTCTTTGCCATCGCGACCACCCCTTTGGTGTAGGTCAGATTGGCGGGCGGCTTCTCCACCACGGTATAGCCGGGGCCGCCGGCACCGGTTCCGAGCGGGTCGCCGCCTTGGATCACGAAACCCGGCACGATGCGCTGGAAGGTGAGGTCGTTGTAGAGGCCCTGCTTCGCCAGATATGCAAAGGAGTTGGTGGTTTTTGGCGCTTCCTTGGTAGCGAGCGCGATATCAAAAGTGCCGCAGCTCGTCCTCACCACCGCGGTCAGCTTTTCGCCGGGCTTGACGGTCTGCTTCGGAGCCTTGAGGCTGACCTGCTTGGGCTTTGGCTCTTCCACCTTCCGGCAGCCACTGGCGCTGGCGGTGGTTGGGCTGGAGCCACCGCCACCGCCGCTGCGACTGATCAGAATCACCGCCACTACGGCGATCGCGATCGCCGCAAAGCCGGCGAGGAAGATCAATCGGCGATCGGGCTGCTCCTCCATCGGCCGGGAAGACTAGATCATCAACGGCTTGAGACAAGTTGCGATGATCGCGGCTTGTCTTTGCCACCCCTGACACCGCTGGCCGCGGCCGCGCTGGCCATCGCAACTCCGCCGGAACGAGTCCTGGTGATCGGCTGTGGTGAGGGCGACGCGGCGCTCTATCTCGCCCGTGAGTTTCCCCGCGCCCGGGTTCGCGGCGTCGATCCCTCCGAGGCGCTTATCCGGAGGGCGATAGCGCGGGTTGGACTCGACCCCGAGGGGCGGATCGCATTTAAGGTCGGGCGGCCGGCGGACCTTCCCTATCCCGAGCAGTACTTTGACCTCGTCGCCCAGCTCGACACCAGGCCCTCCCCGGCAGAGATCGCGCGGGTGCTGCGTCCGGGCGGACACCTGATCCTGGCCCATTCGAGCAGGCGGCGAGGCTTATTCGCCGCAGGCGAGAAAGGGCTCAGACGACGGCTGTTCCGCCACCGAATCGAGCTGCTGAGCGCCTCCGACGCTGGAGAAGGGAAATACTTTCTTGCCCGCCGGGCCGAACTCTGCCCGGCTGCGGAAGCCCTTTAGGCTGAGCGATCAGATGGAGATTGAGGGTATGCCGCTGGCGCTTTTGGTCAATCCCTCCTCAGCGAGCGGCAAGACGATGAGGCTGCTTCCTCAGCTCGAGCATGTTCTGGATTCGCGCCGGATCGCATTTCGCGTTCAGCCCACCCGCAGCTTGCGCCATGGAATAGACATGGCCCTACACTCGCTGGAGGCCGGGGAGGTGCCGGTCGTATTTAGTGGCGATGGTCTGATCGGGGCGATCGGGGGGGCGATGGCGGGATCGCCAATCCCGCTTGGGATCATCCCCGGCGGCCGCGGCAACGACCTTGCTCGCGTGCTCGGCATACCCAGCGAACCGGCGGCCGCGGTCGAGGTCATCGCGGCAGGCCATTGCCGCCAAATTGACGTCGGGGAGGCCAACGGTCATCGATTTCTCGGCATCGCGAGTGCGGGTTTTGAGTCCGAAGCCAACCGCATTGCCAACCAGTCCAAGCTCTTGCGCGGCAACCTGGTCTACGCCTGGGCAGCGCTGCGCGCGCTGGTGGGATGGAAGCCGGTGCGCTTCACGGTCAGGGTTGATCAGGAACGGATCCGCTTCAGCGGCTACTCGGTCTCTGCTGCCAACAGCAAGGCCTACGGTGGCGGGATGCTGATCGCGCCCGACGCTCAGCTGAGCGACGGAGAGCTCGACGTCGTCATGATCGGGGAAGTGGGAAAGCTCAAGTTCCTGAGTAATCTGCCCAGGGTGTTCAAGGGCACCCACGTCAATGAGGATGAGGTGAGTGTCATTCGCACCTCCCACCTGGAGCTGAGCGCGAGTCGAGCGCTCGCCGTCTACGCCGATGGCGAGCATCTGACCGACCTGCCCGTTTCGCTGCGTCTGCTGCCGCGCGCGCTGAGGGTGCTGGCGCCACCGGGTGAGTGAGAAAGCGCTGTTTGGGGCCAAGCTGGCCGCGGCGCGGGCAATCGGCGCAGCCAGCAGGGCCAGCGGCCGTGGCGGTGGCACAACTCTTCCGGGGCGGGTGCTCTTGCGCCTCGATCCGGAGGCAATCTCCCGCCTAGGAGCAGGCCTTGAGCACGGCACGACGATCATCAGCGCCACCAACGGCAAGACGACAACGGCGGCGATGATCGCCACCGTGCTACGCGATGACCGACGCCAGCTGATCCACAACCGGGCCGGATCGAACATGGCATGGGGGGTCGCAACCGCTCTCCTAGAACAGGATGGTCAGGAGGGGCTTTTTGAGGTCGATGAGGCCTGGTTGCCGCGGGTAGTTGCCCAACTGCGGCCAACGCTGATCGTTCTCGGCAATCTCTTCCGCGATCAGCTCGATCGCTACGGAGAGATGGAGGCACTCGCCGATCGTTGGGCGAAGATGATCGAAGAAAGGAGTCGATCAACCCGGTTCATCCTCAATGCCGATGATCCCCTGATCGCCGATCTCGGTCGCGACGCCCAGGAGCGCCCGCGCGATGGCGTCGTTTACTTCGGAATCGATGACAACAGTCAGGCCCTCGCCGAGTTCCAGCATGCCTTTGACGCAAAGCACTGCCGTCGCTGCGGTCATCCCTATGCCTACGAACGTGCTTTCGTTGGACACCTCGGGCACTACTCCTGCCCAAACTGTGGCTCCGAGCGCCCCCGGCCCCAGGTTTCGGCGCGCCGGATCGAATTGCTCGGGATGCGCGGTTCACGAGTCTGGATCGACACCCCGGCTGGTGAGCTGCGCCTCGAGCTGCCATTGCCAGGCCTCTACAACGTCTATAACGCGTTGGCCGCGGTCGCGGCGGCGATTGAGCTCGGAATTGGGCCAGATCAGATCGCGGCATCCTTGGCTGCCACGCAGGCTGCCTTCGGCCGGGTTGAGACGATCGAGATTGGCGCCAAGCAGGTTGCGATCCTCCTGATCAAGAACCCTGCCGGCGCCAACGAGGTCATGCGAACTTTGCGAATGGAGGCGGCGGATGGGGGCCTTGACCTGTGGATCGGGTTAAACGATCAGATCGCAGACGGCCGCGACATCTCCTGGATCTGGGATGCAGACTTCGAGCTCCTGGCCGACGCCAGCAGACGGGTGATCTGCGCTGGACGGCGCGCTACGGAGATGGCACTGCGCTTGAAATACGCGGGCTGGAGCCCCGACGCGATTGAGGTCGAACCTGAGATCGAGGCCTCATTTGACCGTGCCCTTGCAGCGGCGAACGGGCGCCTATTCGCGCTGCCCACCTACACTGCCCTGCTCGAGCTGCACGAGCTGCTCGCCGGCCGTGGCCTCGCGCGGGAGTTCTGGCGATGAGTCAGGCCGCAGGCGCTCGGGGGCTCGAGACCCCCACCCCACTCTTACCAGGTCGCGGCGGCCCGCAAGCTGCCGACGTCGTTTGCTGGCATGACGTTGAGTGCGGAAACTACACGGCGGATCTTGAGCTTTGGGCAGAGATCGCCGGCGCTTCGGATGATCCGGTTCTGGATCTTGGATGTGGCAGCGGGCGGGTGGCCCTTGATCTCGCTAGACGCGGACACCGAGTGGTCGGGCTCGACCGCGATCCCGCCCTCCTGGCCACCCTGGAGAGGCGCGCGGGCGGGCTGCCGATCACCTCCATACAAGGGGACGCGCGGCGCTTTGATCTAGATCAGAAGTTCGGGTTGGTGCTCGCCCCGATGCAGCTGATACAGCTCTTTGGGGATGCGCAGGAGCGGCTGCAATGCCTGCGCTGCGCAGCCGCACATCTGCGCCCCGCTGGACGCGCGGCGCTGGCGATCGTTGAGCCAATCTCAGGCCCCGGGGAGGCCGTCGCACTCGCTCCAGACGTCGGCGAATTCGGCGGCTCCCTGTATTTCAGCTTCCCGATCGAGACCAGGGTCAACGCCGAGGCGATCCGCCTCCGCCGCCTCCGCCGCCTGATTGCAGCCGGGGCGAGACCGGTCGAGGAATTCGATCAAATTACCCTGCGCCAGCTGTCCGCATCCCAACTGGAGGCGGAGGCCGAGGCGGCCGGGCTGAGCGGTCTTGAGCGAATGGAGATACCCGCCACGGATGCCCATATTGGCTCCACCGTCCTGCTGCTTGGAAAGGAGCGTTGATGGAGCTGCGTCTGCTTTCCCTCTACCCCGAGCAGATGAATATCTACGCCGACCGCGGCAACATCGTCTTCTTGCGGCGGCGCTGTGAGTGGCGGGGGATCGATTTCGCCTACGCTGCCTCCGGGCTGGGCGAGGGTCTGGATCCCGGCGCTCACGATTTCGTTTATATCGGCGGCGGGCAAGACCGCGACCAGCGTACGGTCGCTGCCGATATGGTCAAGAGCAAGCGCGAGGCGCTCCTCGAAGCCTGCGCAGAGGGCTCTGTGATTCTCGCCGTCTGCGGCGGTTATCAGCTTTTGGGCCACAGCTATCAGCTCGGCGAGGACAAACTGCCCGGGCTCGGACTGGTGGACCTTGAGACGGTTCGCGATCCCGGTCCGCGCCTGATCGGAAACGCCGTGATCGAGGCCGACCTCGGCGATGGTCCGCGCCTGATTGCGGGCTTTGAGAATCACGGTGGCCGCACCTATCTGGGCACCGACTCGAGGCCCCTCGGCCGCGTCATCAAGGGCTTCGGCAATAACGGCAACGATGGATTTGAGGGCGTGCACCGCGCCAACCTGATCGGCACCTACCTGCATGGCCCCCTGCTGCCCAAGAACGCATGGCTCGCCGATCGGCTGATCGAATTGGCCCTGCAGCGCCGCTACGGCGACCACGAGCCGCTCGCACCGCTTGAGGATGCACTTGAGGCGGCAGCGCACGAGAGCGCGAGGGAAGCGGCCCTCTCGGAGTGAGCGCCGGCTCGGCATCGACCCCGACCGAATGAAGATGCCCCTGCCTTGGGGCTCAACAAGCTGGCCCGTTCTCTAGTTGGCGCGGCCGCTCCCGGCCCCCCTCGGCTCCCGTTGGGTCCTCGGCATAGTGGTAGCGGCCACCGCGCAAAAGCGAGGCCGCCGCCGCCACCAGGCAGGCGAGGATCGCGAAAATGAAGGCGGCATCGAGCCCATTGCGAAAGGCTGCTGAGATCAGGTGGGGAAAGAAGGCGGGCCCGGTGAGGATCGCCTGGGTGTGGGTGCCCAGCGCCCCCAGCGCCTGGGCACCAACCAGGTGCTGGATCGGGTTATAACCCAGGAAGGCGGCAAAGAGGATCGAGATCGGTGGCGCGTGAGCCGCCCTCTGGGCGGCTGCGGCCGAGAGTCCGTGCGCCTTCAACCCCCCGGCCATCGCTGCCGGCAGGCTCGCGGCCAGACCAAAGATCAGCAGGGTGAAGAAGATCCCGATCGAGAGCACCTGCGCGGAGTTCTGGAAGGTCTGGTTCATCCCACCGCCGGCGCCGCGATCAGCAGCCGGCAGGCTGTTCATCACCGCGGCGCGATTGGGAGAGGCAAACATCCCCATCGAGATCCCGTTTAAAAACAGGATCAAAGCGAAGATCCAATAGGTGAAATCGGTCGGCAAGAGCAACATCAAGCCGAAGCTCACCGCCGCTCCGAGCATCCCCCCCGTGGCGAAAGGGCGAGCGCCGAAGCGATCGGATAGATAGCCGGAGATCGGTCCGGCGATCAGGATGCCAGCGGTCAGCGGCAGCATGTAGATCCCCGCCCAAAGCGGCGTTTCGGTGAAACTGTAGCCATGCTCGGGCAACCAGATGCCCTGCAGCCAGATGATCAGGATGAACATCAGGCCACCGCGGGCGACCGCTGCGAGAAAGGTCGAAAGCGAGCCGAAGGTGAAGGCTCGGATCTTGAACAATGCGAGGCGAAACATGGGCTCCGCAACGCGGCTCTCGATCGTCACGAAGGTCGCCAGCGAGAGGGCAGAGGCGACCAGCAAGCCGATCACCCGGGGACTGCCCCAACCGGTCGGGTGGCCTCCGTAGGGCCGGATTCCATAGGTGACTGCGACCATCGTCAAGACAAGGCCGATCGCGAAGGTGACATTGCCCCACCAATCGATCGCCGCTCGACGCGGGTTGCTGCGCTCCTCAAGCTTCAGGTACGCCCAGACGGTGCCAAAGAGTCCGACCGGCACCGAGATCAAAAACACCAGGCGCCAGTCGATCGGCGCCAAGAGGCCGCCCAGGACGAGACCGACGAAAAGGCCGCTGACTCCGACGATGTTATTGATCCCGAGCGCCAGACCCCGCTGATCAGCCGGGAAGGCGTCGGTGATGATCGCGGCTGCGTTGGCCAGCAAGCAGGCCCCGCCAACCCCCTGGACGATACGAAACACAATCAGATAGGTGGCGCCGGCTCGCCCCGTCATCCAGTCGATCGCCAAGAGCAGTGAGGCCACCGTGTAGATGACGAAGCCGAGGTTGTAGATCCGCACCCTGCCGAACATGTCGCCGAGGCGGCCGAGGCTGACGATCAGCACGCTTGAGACGACCAGGTAGCCGAGGATCATCCAGAGCAGGTAGAAGCTGTTGGCCGGCACCAGCGGATCCAGGTGAATGCCGCGGAAGATGGCCGGCATCGCGATCAGCGTGATCGAGGCATCAAGCGTCGCCAACAGCACCGCCAGGGTCGTGTTGGAGAGCGCGATCCACTTGTAGCGATCGGCCATGGCCCCAACTCTATGAAGCCATGGAGCTGGGCTCGGCGTCTTCAGCGACCGCTTGAGCCAAAACCACCCGCGCCACGCGGTGAGTCTGCGAGCTCCTCGACCTCAAACGGCTCGGCGCTCGCGATCGCCACCACAACCAGCTGCGCAATCCGATCCCCCGCCGTCACCCTGAAAGTTTCGGCGGGGTCGGTGTTCAACAACAAAACCCGCAGCTCGCCCCGGTATCCGGAATCGATCAGCCCGGGGCTATTGACCAACGCAATGCCATGCTCGCGGGCGAGTCCGGAGCGCGGCAAGATCAAACCGGCGTTGCCGGCCGGAATCGCGATCGCCACCCCGGTACCCACGCTCCAGCGCTCCCCGGGACCGATGTGGGCCGTCTCAGAGGCATAGAGATCGAGGCCGGCATCGCCGTCGTGGGCTCGCCAAGGTAGCCTTGCCTCGTCGTTTAGTTTCCTCACCGCCAGCTCCACTCGATCACCCTACCGGCGCCGCTGCCCTCCCCCAGGAGCGCTCCCCGGGACCCCGCAAGGGCTCAGCCAAAGAGGGCCCGCGCCCCTTCCCGCGGGCCGCCGGGCAGACCAGCGAAACGATGCAGCTCTGAGACCGGAATGCGAGCGCGCACCAAAACACCATCGCCGCGCTCAAAGCGCTCAAGCTCACCGGCGACCTCATAAAGTTCGTGCAACCGCGCCCCCTCTGAATAGGGAACGAGGAGCTCAACCTCGGTCAGGGTTTCCTCAAAGGCAGCCTCGATCCCCTCGCGCAGCGCATCGAGACCCTCGCCATCAAGGGCTGAGACCAGGACCGCTTCGGGATGGCGGATGCTGACCTCCCGCCTGGCGTCAAGATCGAGCAGGTCGATCTTGTTGAGGACCAGCAGTCGGGGCTTTGCACCTGCGCCGATCTCCTCCAGCACCTCCTCCACCGCCTTGATGTCGGCCAGGCGCCGCGGTTCGGGATTGGAGCCGTCGAGGACGTGCACGATCAGCTCCGACAGAGTGCTCTCCTCAAGCGTCGCCTTAAACGCCTCCACCAATTGATGCGGGAGCTTCTCGATGAATCCGACGGTGTCGGTCAAAAGGAAATCGCGGCCCGATAGCTCGAAGCTACGCGTGGTTGGGTCGAGGGTATGAAAGAGACGGTCACCGACACCCGCATCAGCCCCCGTGATCGCATTCAGCAGCGTCGACTTGCCGGCGTTGGTGTAGCCGGCGAGGGCAACCCGCGGGATCGCGGAGCTCTCCCGCCGAGCCCGCATCACGTCTCGGTTTCGTTCCAGGCGAGCGAGGCGACGGCGAAGCGCCGCAATTCGGTCACGAGCGAGGCGACGGTCGGTCTCGATCTGGGACTCTCCCGGTCCCCTCGTGCCGATCCCGCCTCCGAGGCGCTCAAGGTGAGTCCACAGCCCACGCATCCGCGCCAGGTTGTACTCGAGCTGGGCCAGCTCGACCTGCAGCTTGCCCTCGGCGGAGTGGGCATGGTCGGCGAAGATGTCGAGGATGACCGCGGTGCGATCAATCACCGGGACACCGAGCGCCGCCTCGAGGTTGCGCTCCTGCCGGGGGGCGAGCTCGTCGTCGCAGGCAACGAGGTTGGCATCAGATTCCGTGATCTGCTGCTTGATCTCGATCAGCTTGCCGCGACCGAGGTAGCGATCCGGATCGGGTTTTGCCCGCTGCTGGATCGCCTCACCCACGGTCGCCACGCCGGCGGTGCGAAGCAACTCCTTTAACTCGGCGAGAGGATCAGCGGACTCGCGCCGGTCGCTGATTCCGATCGCAAGTGCCCGCTGCCGCGCCCTCATATTGGAAACGCCCGGCGCACCCAAGCCTTCGCGGGTCTGCGCTTTGCGTCCGTTTCTTGAGCGTTGCACCTGTTCGGATTGTAGGCGGCCCCCCTCCCCGGATAGGCTGGGAGCCGTGAAGGTCTTTGTCACCGGAGGGACCGGCTTCATCGGCGGGGAGCTCATCCGCCAGCTGCGGGGGCGCGGTGATCAGGTCAGCTGCCTCATTCGCAGCCCCCAGAAGGGAGCGGCTCTTGAGGCGCTTGGCTGCGAGCTGATCGCCGGAGACCTTGCTGATTCAGAGGCAATCCGCGCTGGCATGAACGGCGCTGAGGCCGTCATCCATGCCGCCGCGATCTATCAGGTCGGGATCCCCGCCTCCCAGCGCCAGGCGATGCGCGAGGCAAATGTCGGGGGCACCGAACGGGTTCTGGGCGCGGCGCTTGAGGCAAGGATCCCAAAGGTGGTTTACGTCTCGACGGTCGGTGCTTTTGGCAACACGCATGGCGAAGTGGTTGATGAGTCCTACGAGCACCCTGGCAGGGACTTCACCTCGTGCTATGAGGAAACCAAGTGGGAAGCACATCAGATCGCCAAGCAGATGATTCTCGAGCAGGGGTTGCCCTGCGTCATCGTGCAACCGGGCGGCGTCTACGGACCGGGTGATACCTCCTCGGTTGCAGAGCTTCTCAACCAGTTTCTTGCCGGCAGGATGCCGTTGATGCCCTTTCCCGAGTTGGGAATCTGCCTCTCCCACGTCGAGGACGTTGCGGCGGGGATCATCCTCGCCCTTGATCGGGGCGATCCAGGGCAGACCTACATCCTGAGCGGGCCGGCCACCACGGTGCGCGAGGCGATCGGCGTCGTTGCAGATGCGACCGGTCGCAAGACGCCCAGGTATGCGATTCCGACCCCCCTGATGAAGGCCCTTACCCCGATCGGGCCGCTGGTCGGAAAGATCATGGGTCAGCCACCGAATCTGCGTGAGCTGATCTCCTCTGCCGATGGTGTCACCTTCTGGGCAAGCTATGAGAAGGCAAGCGATGAGCTCGGCTACGCTCCACGCGGCCTCCGGGAGGGCCTTCGCCAGACCTTGGCCGCCGAAGGCAAATTGCCAGCTGCTGCCACGGCCGCCTGAGTATCTGGGGCCGCGATGCGAGTGATCGACGTCCTCCACCTCCGACGTCCACACGTGATCGGATGTTGGCAGGTTGATGAGCTCCTGATTGACCCCGGACCCGAGTCCTCCCTGGACACGTTGCTTGAGGCGTTGGGCGCCGAACGGCCGCGGGCGATACTGCTCACCCACATCCACCTTGACCACGCGGCCGCGACGGGGGCCATGGTCAGGCGCTGGCCCGAGCTGGAGGTCTACGTTCACGAGCGAGGAGCACCGCACCTGATTGACCCCACAAAGCTGCTCGCGAGTGCCGAGCGCCTCTACGGGGATCAGATGGCGCGCCTGTGGGGTGAGATCTTGCCGGTGCCTGCCCAAAATGTGACGCCCTTGGCGGGCGGTGAGCACTTGCTTGGGATGCGCGTCGTCTACACCCCCGGGCACGCATCTCACCATGTCTGCTACCTGCACGAGAGCAGCGGGACGGCCTTCACCGGGGATGTCGCGGCCGCACGCCTTCCCGACTCCAAGCTGATCGTCGCACCCACCCCACCGCCTGACATCGACATCGAGGCCTGGCAAAATTCAATCGCGATCGTCGAGGGATGGGGGCCCGAGCGCCTTGCGCTGACCCACTTCGGCGCTGTTGAGAGCCCGGCTGAGCACCTCGAGGAGGTGCGCACCCTGCTCGGTGAGGAATCAGCGCGAGCCCACGAGCTCTCTGAGCAGGACTTTGATCGCCACCATCGTCAACGGGTTGAGCAAAACCTTGATCCCGAGGCCGCCGCCGAGCTGCTGCAGGCGGTTCCGCCGCAGTATCAATGGCCAGGACTGAACCGGTACTGGCGCAAGAGAGAAGAGCGAGCCGCGGCTAGCTGAGATGCTCTCGCATCCGCTCGACCGCCTCGGCGATCCGAGCGTCGGGAGTCGTCAGGGAGATGCGAAAGAAGCCCTCGCCGCTGGGCCCATACATCGAGCCAGGTGAGACAACGACCGCCGCCTGCTCCAAGACAAGCTCAGCGAAGGAGGTCGAGGTGTGACCCACCGGCACCGGCGCCCAAACGTAGATCGTCCCCCGCGGCGCAGCCACATCGACCCCGATCTGCCTGAGCGCTGCAACCACCAGATCGCGGCGGCGAGCATAGGTCTGATTCATCTCAACCAGCGAGTCGCGTGGTCCCTCAAGGGCCGCCGCCGCCGCCAACTGGACGGCCTCAAAGAGGCCCGAGTCGACGTTTGTCTTCAGCCGCCAGTAGGTCTGAATCGCATCCGGGTTGCCGAGGATCGCGGCGGCACGCCAGCCGGTCATGTTGTAGCCCTTGGAGAGTGAGAAGACCTCGACCCCAATCTCCATGGCGCCGGGTGTGGCGAGGAAACTCGGCGCCACGTAGCCATCATATGTTGTCTCTGAGTAGGCATTGTCGTGGACGACGAGAACCTCGTGCTGGCGGGCAAAGGAGACCACCTGCTCAAAAAAACCATCGGGAACGACCGCTCCGCAGGGGTTATTTGGATAATTGAGAAACATCAATCGCGCCCGGTCCGCGACCCCGTTCTCAACCGCGCCGAGATCTGGGGCGAAGCTCCGCTCGGGAAGAAGTGGCAGCAGCGCAGCCCTCGCCCCGGCGAGGATCGGACCCGCGCTGTAGACGGGGTAGCCGGGGTCAGATGCAAGCGCCACGTCGCCCGGATCAAGGAAGGCAAAGCAAAGGTTGTAGATGCACTCCTTGGCGCCGATCGCGGGGATCACCTCAGTCTCGGGATCGATCGCAACCCCGAAACGGCGCGCATAGAAATCCGTAAACGCCTGGCGGAACTCGGCCCGGCCGCGGTTACTCGGGTAGCTTTGATTGAGCGGATCGGCGACTGCATCCTGCATCGCTTGGACGATGTGGGGATAGGTGGGCTGATCGGGATCGCCGATCCCGAGGCTGATCACATCGACTCCCGCAGCTCGCTTTTCGGCCACCAACTGCTCGAGCTCGGCAAACCTATAGGGGGGGATTGCCTGCAGGCGCTGGGATGGATCAGAGATTGCCATCGGGTGGAAATCTAGAGACTGGCGAGCGCTTGCAGTAGCTCGGCCGAGCTCTCACCCGCATAGACCGGCTCAGCCCATCCACTCAGTTGGAGATCCAGATCGGCGGAGATCGCGACCTCCAGCTCGCCGCCGTCGAGCTCGACGAGAATCGGGCTCCGCGCCCCGCCGAGGACAGCGGCGACCGCGGCCCCGCAGGCCCCGGTACCCGAGGACAGCGTTTCCCCCACCCCACGCTCGAAGATCCGCGCCCTCACCCTGTTGCCGTGGGTCGCGTAAAAGGAGACGTTGGTGCGATTGGGAAAGAGCTCATTTGCTTCGATCTGGGGGCCGATCTCGGTGAGATCGAGATCCTCGAGTCCCTCGGGGACCTCGATCGCGCACTGTGGGTTGCCGACCGCTACGTGCTGAAAGGCCCACTCGGCACCGCCGGCGCTCAGCTTGCCCCGTCCGTTGGGGCCGCCGGAGGGGAAGTCCCCCGAGCGCAGCGCTGCGCGACCCATATCCACCCTGCAGCTCAGCTCGGAGGTGATCGTCGGAGCGATCGGGCCCGCGGCAGTCAAGATCAAGAAGCTCTCCTCCTCGCTCCAGCGGTGTCGGCGAAGGTAGAGGATCGCCTCTCGAGCCCCGTTTCCGGAGAGCTCTGCCTCTGAACCGTCGGGGTTGAAGATCCGCAGCTCGGCGACGTAGGCGGGGTCCTGGCTGCGTGCGAGCAGCAGGATCCCGTCAGCGCCGATTCCAAAATGAGGGTCACACAACCAGCGGATCCGGGGCCCGCTCAACTCCCAGGGCAATTCCGCCACCTCGAGAATCAGGTAGTCATTGCCGAGTGCCTGCCACTTCTCAAACTTCACCAAGCCAGCCTATTCGCCAAGCTCGGAGGCGATCTCCGCAGCCACCTGGGGGTCGCTTTTGCCGGTCCGATCGATGCGGCGCAGATCAGCCATCTTTCGCATCCAGGTCAACTGGCGGCGAGCGTAGTTGCGTGAGCGCTTCTTCATCTGCTCGAGGTCGCCGCCGAGAAGCTCCTCAAAGCCAAGCGCCTTGCGGGCGGTGCGAGATGCTCCCGCCGCCTCGGCCCGTCGAACCTCCTCAGAGGCCCCGCCAGCGGCGATCGCCTCGGTCCTCGCATCGATTCGCCGATACAGCTGTCGGCGCTCCATGTCGAGGCCGAAGAGCAGGGTTGGGTGGCGGGTATCTGAGGACCACAGCTCAGAATCGCTTGCCCCCGGCGCAGCCCGGCGCAGCGAGAGCTGCGCCAAAGCCGCGCGCAGATAAAGGCCGGTGCCGCCAACCACGATCGGAGTCCGTCCGGCGGCAAGCGCCGCATCGATCTCGCGGTGAGCCAATCGCATGTAATCCCCGACCGAGAACGGCTCGCTGAGTGGCACGCAGCCGACCAGCCGGTGCTCCAACTGATCCCGTTGCTCGGTACTCGCGACGCCGGTGAGCAAACCCAAGCCAGCATAGATCTGCAGCGCATCGGCGGAGACCGCCACCGGATCCCCACCTCGCGCCTTGACGATCCGCGCGAGCTCGATCGCCACCCCGGTCTTGCCCACCGCGGTTGGTCCAAATATCGCAATCACCTTCACCGTGAAACCGCGCTAAGCCGCGCCAGGCGCAGGCTCTCGGTCCGGCACTTTGAGTTGATCTTCAGCCCCGGCATGAAGGCCCCCCACAGTTCCTTTGGGTGGTGCACCCTGGGCACGGCTTGGCAGCGCGGCCGGCACCGAGAGGTCCTAACCGCGGCTTTGACTGAGCAGCCTTTCTGTTCCGCTCAGGCTGGTAGAGGTAGCTGCGTCGACCTCGACCTGGGCGAGCTCCCCCGCAGCGGAGGTTCCCTCGAAGTTAACCGTCTTATTGTGTCGAGTTCTCCCGCGCAAGCGACTCGGATCGGTGCGGCTTGCCCCTTCCACCAAGACCTCCAGCTGGCGGCCGACGAAGCGCTGCCCGCGCTCGGTTGCCCGAAGTTGAACAAGCTCGATCAACCGGCCCATTCGCTCCCTCTTGAGCGCATGGGAAACCTGTCCGTCCATCCCTGCGGCCTCGGTTTCGCGCCGTGGTGAGAAGACGAACGTGAAGGCGCCGTCATATCCGACCTCATCGACCACCTCCATCGTCTGCTCAAAGTCGGTTTCGGTCTCGCCGGGAAAGCCGACGATGATGTCGGTGGTGATCGCGCAGTCGGGAACGTGCTCGCGAATCAGTGCCACCCGCTCGAGGTAGCGGCCCCGGTCATAGGTTCGCCGCATTCGCCGCAGGAGCGCACTGGAGCCCGATTGAAGGGGCAAGTGGATGTGCTCGCAAAGCGCTGGCAGCTCTGCATGGGCTCGGATCACGTCCTCCTTCATATCCTTTGGGTGGGGGCTGGTGTAGCGGATGCGATCGATGCCCGCTACCGCGTCAACCCGGGTCAAGAGCTCGGCGAAGCTGATCCTGCGGTCCTTTCGCAACTCGCGGCCGTAGCTATTCACATTTTGACCAAGCAGCGTGATCTCACGCACCCCATCGGCCGCCAGCGTCTGCGCCTCGGCAATCAGCTCATCGGGATCGCGGCTCACCTCGCGTCCACGGGTCGAGGGCACGATGCAGTAAGAGCAGACGCAGTTACAGCCCTGGGAAATCTGCAGCCAGCCCTGGAACTGACGCTCCCGGTGGCTCGGCAGGTGTCCGGAGAAGTCCTCGAACTCAAAATAGCCCTGCGCGCTTAGCGAATCGGAGTTCAAAAACTCCGCCAGCTTGTGGATCTGACCGGGGCCAAAGGCGACATCGACGAAGGGGAAGCGCTGGAAGACCTCCTCCTTAACCGACTGCGCCCAGCAGCCGCCGACGCCCACAACGCGCTCAGGATCTTCGCTCTTGAGCCGCTTGGCCTCGCCCAGGTGGGCCACAAAGCGACTGTCGGCGGACTCGCGGATCGAGCAGGTATTGAAGAGGATCAGGTCCGCGCGATCGCGGCTTTTGGCTTCCTCGTAACCGAGCGACTCAAGCATCCCACGCATCCGCTCGGAGTCGTGCACATTCATCTGGCAGCCGAAGGTTGTGAGGTGGTAGCGGCGCCGGGAACTCATCAGAGCGAGGTTAGCGCCCCGCGAGGGCTACTTGGCGGTGGACGGAGCGCGCGGAGCGTCGCTCTCCTCTTTTTCGATTTCCTTGCCCGCCCTCTGCAGTTCGGGAGCCTTGGAGTTCTCCTCTTCCCTTGAGTGCTTCACAGCGAAGGTTGTCGCGCCACCGACCAAGATCGCAAACCAAAGGATGACCAGCGGAAATGCCCGCCCGGGAAACTTCTCATTGCGCAAGCCGATGAGGCTGAAGCTCACGGCCGAGACCGCGAGGGCGATGCCGAAGATGAAAAAGAGCGTTTCGTTGCTCATAGCGGAGCGGAATCCTACCCGCTCCCAACGTCGCTAAGCAGCTTGCTGCTCGGCGAGCGCCGGCGTCTGATCCTCGTCGCTACTACCGTCGATTCCCAGCTTGACGCGCACCTTGGCGTCGATCTCGGCGGCGATCTCTGGGTTCTCGGTGAGAAACTGCTTGGCGTTGTTGCGCCCCTGGCCGAGTCTGGTCTCCCCATAGGAGAAGAACGAGCCCGATTTTTGGACCAGATCGTGCTCGATACCGAAATCGATCAGACCACCCTCGCGTGAGATTCCGACCCCATACTCGATGTCGAATTCGGCCTGTCGAAATGGGGCTGCCACCTTATTCTTTACGACCTTGACGCGGACCCGGTTGCCGACCGCTTCGGTCCCTTCTTTGAGCGTCTCGATACGGCGGATATCGAGGCGCTGGGAGGCGTAGAACTTCAACGCCCTCCCCCCCGGTTGAGTCTCTGGCGAGCCGAACTGAACCCCGATCTTTTCGCGGATCTGGTTGGTGAAGATGCAGACGGTATTGGTACGACTGAGATTGCCAGCAAGTTTGCGAAGCGCCTGGGACATCAGCCGCGCCTGAAGACCAACCGTTTGGTCGCCGATCTGGCCGTCCAACTCGGCTTTCGGGGTGAGTGCGGCCACCGAGTCAATCGCGACAATGTCGATCGCTCCCGATGCGATCAGCCGATCGGCGATCTGCAGCGCCTGCTCCCCATAGTCGGGCTGGGAGACGAGCAACTCGTCCGTGTCAACCCCGATCGCCCGCGCGTAAACGGGATCCAGCGCGTGCTCGGTGTCGATAAAAGCGCAGATTCCCCCGCGCGCCTGCGACTCGGCGATGATGTGGTTGACAAGCGTCGTCTTGCCCGAGGACTCCGGTCCGAAGATCTCGACGATTCGCCCGCAGGGAACGCCGCCGATGCCGAGCGCCAAATCAAGTGAGAGCGCACCGGTCGGGATCGCCTCAATCTGCACCGTGCTATCGGCCCCGAGGCGCATCAGGGCACCCTGGCCGAAGTCTCGCTCAATTTGGGTTACCGCAGCCTCAAGAGCCGCGTCCCTGGCTTTGGCATCCTTTGCCGAGGCATCCTTCAAGTTTGCTTTTTTATCTGTGCTCATGGGGGCCAAGATAGAGGTTCGCCCGGACGCTCAGTCTGGTGTCGAGGAGCCGCGATTGCGATCACCGCACCCCCCGGCGGGCGGCGCTCGTCGAGCCTAAAGGGGCGGCTCCTCAGAGCCCAGGAGGATTCGCAGCAAGTGCATGGCGAGCAGCGCTGAGCGCTCGCGGATATCGCTGCGAGCGCCGGGTATCTGCGGATCACGGGCAAGGGCGGTGCCATCGGCAAGGCGGGCGTTCAGGCAGACGTAGCCGACCGGCTTTTGCTCACTGCCACCCTGCGGCCCGGCGATCCCTGTGATCGAGACCGCCACGTCGGCTCCAAAGCGCTGCAGGGCACCGATAGCCATCGCCTCCGCGACCTCCGGGGAGACCGCTCCGTGGGCCGTGAGCAGCTCGCTGGGTACCCCCAGCAAGTCGATCTTTGCCTGGTTGGAATAGGCGATGACGCTGCCAGCCATGTAGTCAGATGCACCTGGACGATCGGTGATCCGCGCGGCCAGCAGCCCACCGCTACAGGACTCCGCCAATCCGAGTCGGTGCCCGGCAAGCAAACCCGCCACCTGGGAGTCGATCGTCTCGCCGTCGAGGCTGAACAGGTGGTGGGGGTGTCGGCTGCTGAGCGCCAGCTTCAGCGCCTCGGCCTCCGCGCTTGACTCCTCGCGGTAGCGAACGTCAATCTCAATCTCACCGCGACGCAGGCAGGTGGTGATCTCAAGGCCCGAGAGTCGGACTCCATCGGCCTCGATCTCGCGCAGGCTCTTGGCGATCTCAGACTCAGGAATCGCAAACATCCGAACCGTGTATTGGCGAAGCGGCGTCGCCCGCGCGAGCACCTCCCTGAGGGCCGATGTGGCGAGCGCCGCGCTCCACATCGGCTGCAGCTCGCGAGGCGGTCCCGGTAAGACAACCACCGTGCAGTCGCCATTGGGAACGATGAGTCCTGGGGCGGTACCGATTGGATCGAGGGCGATGGCGCCCGCGGGGACCATCGCCTGCTTACGATTGGCGGCGCGAACGGCCTCCTGATCGAAGCTGAAACTGCGCGCAAAACTGCGCAGGATCGCGGCGATCTTTTCCTCCATCTGCTCGTCAAGCAGCAACTCGCGCCCGGCAAAGCGGGCGACCACCTCCGCGGTAAGGTCGTCGGCGGTCGGCCCCAGTCCGCCGGAGGTAACGATCAAATCCATCGCCTCCCCAGCGAGGAAGACAAGCGCGGCCTCGAGATCGCTGGGACGATCACCGACGACAATGATGTGGGCGACGTCGACCCCCAGCTCCGCGAGACGTTCAGAAATCCACGGCCCGTTGCGATCGGCGATCCGCCCGGTGAGGACCTCGGTCCCGGTAACCACGATTCCGGCCCGAACCTCGGTCACGAGCAGGACGGCCGCTGGCCTTCTGGGAGCGGCTGGAGGTGGCCCTTGGAGTCGATCGAATACCCAATCGGGTCAGACACGGTTGGAATGCTCGCCTTTTGTCCGTTGATAAGCATCGAGACTTCCCCGTTGCCGAATGAAACCGTGAAGCTACCGGAGTGAAAGGGGCCCTCCTGGGTTCCGGAGCCGAGAATCTGTCCGTTAATCAGCGGTTTTCCCGATCCGTCAAGGAGGCAGACCCAGACTTCGGCATTGGCAGTGAAGCGCACCGATACTCCGTGGTGGATCTTGGGCATCGCAGGGGCGCTGCGGTGCGGATGGGCCCCGGCGAGAACTCGGTGTTTGGGCGCATTGGTGCCGCCGTCGCCCCCCGTCGATAGCCCGATCACAACCAAGACGGCAACCATGCCGGTTGTGACAAGGGCCGTCCAGGCCCGGGTGGAGAGTCGAGGGCGAGTTGGCGCCGCTCGGGTGCTGGAGACCGCTGGCTCCGCGCGCGGGACTCGGTCGCCGGCGAGGGGATCGGAGGCGCGCCGATACTCATCGGCCAGACGCTCGCCGTCAAGGCCGAGAAAGCCGGCGTAGGTGCGGATGAAACTGCGCGTATAGGAACCGCCGGGCAGCACGTCCCACTCTTCGTTCTCCAACGCACGCAGGTAGCGAACCCGAATCTTGGTCGCCGCTTCGACTTCAGAGAGCTCGATTTTGCGCCGATTACGGGCCTCGCGCAGGGTGGATCCGATACTGCCGTTCACGCCCCTATTGTGGCCGTTTGACTCCTCGGGGAGGCGAGACCGCGAGCTAGGCGTCGTTGTCAGCCTCGACACCAACCGGGGGTGAGGCCGGGGCGGGGGAAATCGAGCCTCCCGGTCCAAGCACCCGATTGAGGTCGGCCTCCGTAATCAGGACCTGGCGTGGCTTGGAGCCCTCATAGCCAGAGATCACGCCGCGCCGCTCCAGCATGTCGATCAGCCTGCCCGCACGCGTGTAGCCGACTCGCAATCGGCGCTGGATCATCGAGACCGATGCGGTGTCGGTTTGGACTACCAGTCTGATCGCGTCGTCGAGCAGGTCGTCGCGATCGGGATCGAAATCCCCGTCGCTTCCCTCCTCGGGGAGCTCCTCGCGGGTCTCCAGCAGCTCAGCCTCAAATTCCGGCTCGCCCTGCTTGGCCCAGTGGTTGGTGATGCGGGCAATCTCATCCTCGGTGATGAAGGCTCCCTGTACCCGCTGGAGCTTTGAGGTTCCGGCCCCGCGGAAGAGCATGTCGCCCTGACCGAGCAGCGCCTCGGCCCCCCCCTGATCGAGAATCACCCTTGAATCGGTCTGTGAGGAGACAGCGAAGGCGATGCGGGCGGGGATGTTCACCTTGATGGTTCCGGTGATGATGTCGGTCGAGGGGCGTTGGGTCGCCAACACCAGGTGGATTCCCGTTGCCCGCGACTTCTGCGCCAGGCGGATGATCGAGTCCTCGACCTCAGAGGGCGCGACCATCATCAGGTCGGCGAGCTCGTCGATGACGCAGAGGATGTGGGGCAACGGCGCCTCACCCGCTTTGGCTCGGGCGCGATTGAGCTCGCCAAGGTTGCGACAACGTGCCTGACCCATGATCCCGTAGCGGCTCTCCATCTCACCGATCAGGTTTGCCAGCACGTTTGCCGCCAGGCGTGGAGATGTAACCACCGGGGTCAGCAGATGCGGGATGTGCTCATAGTGGTTGAGCTCGACTTGCTTGGGGTCGACGAGCACTAGGCGTACCTCATTTGGCGATGCCTGCATCAGGATCGAGGAGAGAATCGCGTTGACGCATCCGGACTTGCCCGAACCGGTGGTGCCGGCCACCAGCACGTGGGGCATCTTGGCCAGATCGGTCCACACCGGATTTCCGTCGATACCTTTACCGAGCCAGGCGACCAATGGCGAGGTCTTCTCCGGGCGTCCGGCGTAGATGTCGCCGAGGCGAACGATCCGCCTTCGCGTGTTGGGCACCTCGACCCCGACCGCCTGCTTTCCGGGAATTGGAGCGAGGATCCGGATGTCGGTCGAGGCCAGCGAGTAGGCGAGGTCGTTGGCGAGCTCGGTCACTTTCTTCACCTTGATCCCAGGGGCAAGGCGAAGCTCAAAGCGCGAGACGTGAGGTCCGCTGACAACGCCGACGATCCTCGCCTCGACGCCGAAGTGACCAAGAGTTTCGACCAGTTTGCGACCAATCACTTCGTGGTCGCGCGGGTCTGGTCCCTTATCTCCCTTGCCCTTCTCAAGCACCTTTGCCGGCGGTGGGCGGTAATCGATTTCCTCCGACATAGTGACTCCGCGTGGATTGCCCATTGGTGTCAGTAGCTGGGCTTGGGGGGAGTCGGTCAGGGCCGCCCCCGGATCGGCTCCGGCGGAGGATTCGAGGTCATCGAGCTCCTGGTTGAAGTCCTGGGTGGCAGCCTCTGAATCCTCATCGACCTGATCCTCCACCAGCGCCACGGTCGGCTCGAACTGATCGGCCTCGGGGTAGGTGCTCATCACATCGGTCGGACCGTCCTCGGTGTCAGCTGCCAAGGTCCTCTCCTTGTGGCGGCCCTCTCGGCTCTTAACCACCGTCTCAGCCACGCCGCGGCCGCCGAGAAAGACCCGCCGGCCGCCGCGGCCAAATCCGCGAGCCAGCGCCGAGATCGATGCCCCCGTTATAAGCACCGCCCCGATGAGGAGGATCAAGGTGGTGAATATTCGTGATCCCACCCCACCAACGAGGTAGTCAAGCGCCGTCTTCACCCCATAGCCAAGCTTGCCGCCGTTCCAGCCAAAGAAGAGGACAAAAACGAGGTAGACGCCAAAGGCAATTAAGAAGAGGCCGATCAGGTCGAGGTGGCGCTGCTCCAACCCTCCCCAGGCACGTGGCCTGGGGATACGCGGTTTTGACCTTGCCTTGGAGCGGCGTGCCGACTTGGCGCGCTTTTGACGCACGAACATGGCCACACGCTTCGACGCCTGCAGCCGCTCCCCTGCGCCCTCGGAGCAGAGCGAGGCTGGCGCCGGCTTGGTCTAGTTTTTGCACCGCCGCCTCGCCGCTAGGCGCGAGTCGCCTGATCAGAGCCTGTGTGCTCAAATGCAAAGCCCTAAATTCAGGCTAAAACCACCCAGGGCAGGGGCTGCGGCGGGCTAACATCGATGAATGCTGACAAATAGTGAACCCGCGAGCGGGCGCGTTTTGGTGGTCGAGGATGACACCGACATTGCCGACGTCTTGCGCCGCTCACTGCGCAACGAGGGCTATGAGGTGCGGACCTCGGCCGACGGCGTCGAGGCCCTTGACGTGGCCGCCGGCTTCATCCCCGACCTGGTCGTCCTTGACCTCGGTCTTCCGCGTCTTGATGGGGTTGAGGTTTGCAGACAGCTGCGGGCCGATGGCGACGTTCCGATTCTGATGCTGACCGCTCGTGCCCAGACCGAGGATCGGGTCACCGGCCTTGACAGTGGTGCCGATGACTATCTGGTCAAGCCGTTTGAGCGCCAGGAGTTGCTGGCCCGGATCCGGGCCCTTCTGCGGCGACGCCCGCCGCGCGGGGCTGCCTCGATTGCGGTAGCCGACCTCCTGCTCAACCCAGACACCCGCGAGGTTAGTCGTGGCAAGCGCGAGATCGAGTTGACTAATCGCGAGTTCGAGCTGCTTGAGTACCTGATGCGAAACCAACGCCTCGTGGTTTCTCGCGAGCGGCTCCTCGATGAGGTTTGGGGCTATGACCCAATGGCGGCGACCAACACGATCGACGTCTTCATCTCCAACCTGCGGCGAAAGCTAGAGGCGGGGGGTGAGCCACGGCTGCTTCATACCAAACGCGGCGCCGGCTACGTGCTCAAGGAGTAGGCATGTTCGTGCGCGCTGAGCGCGGCGCCGCGCCGCGCCGCAGCTGGCGCCCGGGCAGCTGGCCTGTGCGCTGGCGCCTGGCGGGAGCTTCGGCGGGTCTGACCCTGGGAATCCTGATCGTCTTCGCAGTCGTGATCGGCAATCTGGCCGCCGAACGCGTGCGCAGCGACTTCAACCGTGAGCTCCGGGCCGGCGCCTCTACCCTTGCCTCAAACACGCGGATCTTTCCGACACCGATCGGCTTCCCCGAGGTGCAGAGCCCTCGGCTTCGCGATTACTCACTTTCAACTGACGCGACCTCCCGAGTGCTGAGTCGAAACGGCGAAGTCCTTGAATCGTGGCCGCGGCACGCTCAGAGCCTCGGCCCCGTGAGCTCGGGAATCAGCGAACAGGGCTCTTTGCGCGTTGCGGCGGCGGCGGTCCTTGATCCAAGCGGAACCGTGGTCGGCTACGTCCAGTACGCGCGTAGTGAGGAGGAAATCGATGCCACCGTCAACCGGCTCTGGCTGCTGATCGCCGCCGGTGTTTTGGGTGGCACCCTGCTTGCCAGTCTCTCGGGGCTGGCGATCGCCAGCCGGGCGATGCGCCCGATCGCCTCGCTCACCACCACCGCTCGTGAGATTGCCGACACTCGCGACCCTTCCCGCAACATGCCCCAACCAAGGGCTGACGATGAGATTGGAGAGCTCGCTCGCACCCTGGAGCAGATGCTGCGCTCGCTTGATGCGGCACGGGCAGAGCGTGAGGGCGCGATGCAAAAACAGCGAGAGTTCGTCGCCGATGCCTCTCACGAGTTACGGACTCCTTTGACCAGTGTTCTCGCCAACCTCGAGTTGCTGCAGTCCTCACTGCAGGCCTCCGGTCACGGCGAAGACCGCGAAATGATCGATTCGGCGCTGCGCTCATCGCGGCGGATGAGCCGACTGGTTGGCGACTTGCTTTTGCTCGCTCGCGCCGACGCCGGTCGGATCGGCGAGCGCCGCAACTGTGATTTCGCCGAGATCGCGGGCAACGCCGCGGTCGAGGTCGCCCCGGTGATGGGTGATCGTGAGCTGAGCATCGATAACGGACGCCCATTCGAGGTCGAGGGCAATCCCGATGAGCTCCATCGGATGGTGGTCAACCTGCTCGACAATGCGGTCCACCACACCCCACCGGGCTCGCGCATTGAGCTGCGCCTGCGCGCGAGCGGTGAGAGCGTTTTGCTCGAAGTTTTCGATGACGGCCCGGGGATTCCGGTCGAGCTGCGCGAGCAGATATTCGATCGCTTCGTTCGCGGCGTGGGACCCGCCGACGTTGCCAGCGGACCCGGTACCGGGCTTGGCCTTGCGATTGTGCGATCGGTCGCGATCTCTCACGGAGGCTCGGTGGAGGCAGCTGAATCGGAGCTGGGAGGGGCGATGTTTCGCGTTCGCCTGCCGCTGGTCAAGTCTGAGCCCTTGATTAGCAGGCCTTTAGAGGCGCTTTAAACCGCCGCCCTAGTTTCAGCAATGGACGAGACACACGAGCCCGCCGGGGATCTCCCCAACACCGCCCCGGCGGGTTCGATTTTGCCGCCGGGCCCTCCCCCTCCCTTTGGGCCCGGCGGCTTTTTTTAGACCTCGACCACCACGGGGAGAACCATCGGGCGGCGCTTCAACCGCTCATAGACAAGCTTGGCGACCGCATCGTGGAGGTCTTCTTGGATCAGGGGAAGCTCCCGCGTGCCGGCTTTGGCGGCGTCCTCCAGGGAGTCTTCGATCACGTCGCGCAGCTCTTCGACCAGGGCATCGGCCTCATCGAGGAAAGCCACCCCCCGAAAAATCACCTCCGGATCGGCGACGACACTGCCGTCATCGGAGGCAATCGTGGCGACCACGATGAAGATGCCATCGGCTGAGATTTCGCGTCGATCGCGAAGGGCGACATCATTGGGGTCGCCGATGTCGACCCCATCGACAAAGATCGTGCCCGCGTGGGCGTCCTCTCCAAAGCGGGCTCCACTGTGGTCGAACTCAAGCGGTATCCCGTTTCGGCCCTGAAAGACGCGATCGCGGTCGATGCCCACCGAGTGGGCCAACTCGGCGTGGAGGCGCAGACGCTTGTGGTCGCCGTGCACGGGAAGCACGTACTGGGGTTTGGTCAGGTTGATCATCAACTTGAGCTCCTCCTGCCAGCCGTGACCGGAGGCATGGATCGGGGCATCTTTGGCGGTCACCACAGTTGCGCCGATCTCATAGATTCGGTCGATCGTCTCGTTGACAGCCCGCTCGTTGCCGGGGACCGGGGTGGCGGAAAAGACGACCGTGTCGCCGGAGTGAAGCTCGACGTCTCGATGGTCGTTGTTCGCCATCCGCCGCAGAGCCGAGAGCGGCTCTCCCTGACTGCCGGTTGAGATCACAACCACCTTCTCGTCGGGAAAGTTGTTGATCTCGCGGGGCTGGATGAAGAGTCCTGGAGGCGCTTCGGCCATCCCGAGGTTGGAGGCGATGCTGAAATTCTTGCGCATCGAGCGACCGACCAGAGCTACTCGGCGTTCGAGTTTCATCGCGGCGTCGATCACCTGCTGCACCCGGTGAATGTTTGAGGCAAAGGAGGTGACCACGATTCTTCCCTCACAAGCTCCGAAGGTCTCCAAAAGCGCGGGGCCGACGCTTGACTCCGACGGGGCGATCCCGGGTCGGTCGGCATTTGTCGAGTCACCACAGAGAAGCAACAGCCCCTCCCGTCCGACCTCGGCCAAGCGCGAGATGTCGGCCGGGCGACCGTCGACGGGCGTCTGGTCAAACTTATAGTCGCCGGTGAGCAGCACCGAGCCAAGCTCGGTGCCGATCAATACGGCGCGCATGTCGGGGATCGAGTGCGAGAGGTGGATCAGCTCAAGCCCGAAGGGTCCGAGCTGAACCTGCTCGCCGGCGGGAAGCTCCTCAAGCGGCGCCTTGGAGAGCTTGTGCTCGTCGAGCTTGGAGCGCACCATTCCGATCGTCAGCAGACCACCGTAGATCACCGGTGGCTGACCGATCTCGCGCAAAACGTAGGGAAGCGCTCCGACATGGTCCTCGTGGCCATGGGTGAGAACGATCGCCTCAATGTCATCGGCGCGCTCTCGCAGGTAGGAGAAATCGGGCAGGACCAGATCAATTCCCGGCATCTCTGAGGTGGGAAACATCAAGCCGGTGTCGACGACGATGATCCGTCCGTCGTATTCGACCACGGTCATGTTCTTGCCGATCTCTCCGAGACCGCCGAGGGGCAATACACGAAGCGTTTTGTTTGCCATTAACCGATCGCTTTCTTACTCGGACCAGATACCTAGATCGAGACAGGCGCCCCGACGCTCTGCAGGGCGGTCTTGACCGCCTCCCGCTGCGCCGCGTCGACGGGCACCAGGGGTAGACGCAGGCGCCCGGAGGGGATCAGCCCGACCATCTCAAGCGCCGCCTTGATCGGGATCGGATTGGTCGTCACCGCAAGCGCTTGGTAGAGCGGTCGCAGGCCGGAATCGATTTCCCTAGCCCGCTGCAGATCCCCCCCCTTGGCCGCATCCCAGATCTCGCGCATGCGCCCCCCGACGACGTGGGAGGCGACCAGGATCCCACCCGCGCCACCGAATTCAAGCGTCGCCAGGAATGCGTCATCGTTGCCGGCCAACACAGCCAGCCCCTCGATTGGGCCGAGCTCGTCGTTATTGGCCTGCTTGACCGCGACCACGCTCTCGATCGAGGAGAGCTCGCTTAGGAAGGAAGGCTCCATATTGATCACCACTCGCGAGGGAATGTTGTAGAGCACGAGGGGCAGCTCCGGCGCCGCCTCGGAGACCGCCTCAAAATGGGCTCGTAGGCCCGCCTTGTTGGGCTTGTTGTAGTAAGGAGCGACGATCAGCGCAGCGTCGGCACCCGCCGCCGCTGCTGCCTTGGTCAGCTCGCAAGAGTGGCGGGTGTCATTCGTACCGGTGCCACAGATCACCGTCGCCTCTGAGCCGATCTCCTCGACGATCGCACTCAGAAGGGAGATCTGCTCGACATCGGTCAGCGTCGCCGCCTCACCAGTGGAGCCAGCTACAACCACTCCGTGGGAGCCGTGTTCAATCAACTCGACGGCGAGTGCACGGGCCGCGGCCTCATCGACCCCACCGGCCTCATCGAATGGCGTAGCCATCGCCGTCATCACGCCCTGGATTGCCGTCACTGAGGTCAGGGTAGCCGCTCCAGCTCTCTAAAAGAGGCTCTCAAGCCCGACGGTGAAACGCTCGCCAAGGCTAGGGACCCGGCGTATCGCGAGCAGTACACCGGGCATGAAGGAGCGGCGATCGATTGAGTCATGGCGAAGGGAGAGGGTTTGTCCCTCGCTGCCGAAGATGACCTCCTGGTGGGCGACCAGACCCGGGAGCCGAACCGAATGAATCGGCTCGTGAACGTTTCCGCCGGAGGCCCGGATCAGCTCGGCGGTGCGCAGCGCGGTACCGGATGGAGCATCGAGCTTGCCCTGATGGTGCAGCTCAACGATCTCACACTCAGGCATCTGAGGCGCGATCCGCCGTGCTGCCTCGATCAGGAGCACCGCGCCGATTGCAAAGTTCGGGGCGATGAAGCAGTTGGCTTCAGCGTTGGCGGACTCGGCGGCGGTGCGGGCGGCTCCCAGGTCAAAGCCCGTGGTGCCGACCACGATGTGGACCCCTGCGCTGAGGCAGGCGCGGAGGTTGGCCAAGGCGGCGTTGGGCAGTGTGAAGTCGACAACGACATCACTTTGTGGGAGAACCTCCGCCAGCTCCACTCCAAGCGTCGGATCGGCCTCCGCCGCCAGGGTCATATCCTCGGCACCGCGAACCGCCTCGCAAACAGCCTGGCCCATTTTGCCGGCTGCGCCGCAGACGGCGACCCGAATCACGCAGCTACCAGTGGCTCACTGACGGGGGCCAGTGCCTTGCGGAAACAGTCCTCATCACGGCCCACACAGGCGGCCGAGAGTCGCTCAGAGCCATAGAGCTCAGCGGCAAGACCAGTCAGATCTGCAACCGTCACTGCGTCCACCTTGGCGAGCATCTGATCCAGGGACTCGATCGGGAGGTCAAACAGGGTGGCGCGCGAGATTCGCGTCATTCGCGCAGCGGTTGACTCAGAGGAGAGGACGAGCCGGCCCTTCACATTCTCTTTCGCGCGGGCAAGCTCCTCAGCGCTAACCGGCTCCGAACGCAGGCGTGCAAGCTCGGCGCCGATGATCGCGCAGGCCTCCTCAACATTGTCCTCACGGGTGCCCACGTAGGTCGCCACCAGTCCCGAGTCGGTGTATTGCTCATTGTAGGAGCCGACCGAATAGGCGAGGCCGCGCTTCTCGCGGACCTCACGAAAGAGACGCGAGGAGGTCGAGCCGCCAAAGATCGAGTCAAGCACCGCGAGCGCGAAACGACGTTCATCGTCTCGCTTCAGTCCCGGCGCCCCAAAGCAGATGTGGTATTGCTCGGTGTCCTTTTGATGAAAGTTAAGCCGCGGGCTGGCGGTGACCTCGACTGGCGCAGCGGCCCCGCCGTCATCGGAGGGTGCCGAGACGAGGCGCTCGGCAAGCTCTTTGATCCGCCCGTGATCGAGGTGTCCTGCGGCACCGATGACGATATCGGTGCCGGTGTATCGCGCCCGGTGATAGGCGTCAATCTCAGGCACCGGGATCGAGGCGATCACCTCCGCCTCACCGAGGACTCGACGCCCCAGCGGGTGCTCACCAAAGACGGCCCCGGCGAGGAAATCGTGGACGCGATCTTGTGGTTCGTCCTCATACATCGCGATCTCCTCGAGGACGACATCGCGCTCGGAGTCGACCTCGGGATAGGTTGGCGCCATCAGCATCTCGGCGAGCAGGTCAAAGACCTCCTCGGTGTGCTCGTCAAGGAAGCGCGCATGCAGGTGGGTCGTCTCCTTGCCGGTGGCTGCGTTGACCGAGGCCCCCAACCCGTCAAAGCGCTCCGAAATCTCGATCGCTGAGAAACGTGCCGTTCCCTTAAACAGCAAATGCTCAAGGAAATGGGAGACCCCAGCCTGGAAGGCGCTCTCGTTACGCGATCCGGTTCGGACCCAGAGCCCGAGCGCAACCGAGCGCACCGAGGGAACCTCCTCGGTCACGATTCGCACGCCCGAGTCAAGCGCCGAGCAGTTCACAATCTCGGTCACGATGACGCTCGTTGGCGCTCGCCGGGCGAGCAGCTGTTTTTGTAGATCGGCGCGCTCAACGTCTAGTTGCGCCGCTCGCGCTCGCGGCGACGCCCGTCCCGACCGCCGCGGCCTCCCTCGCGATCGCCGCCGTTGCGACGTGGGCCACCATCGCCGGAACCAATCGACGCCAGCTCCTCGGCCGTTTTGCCCTCAACCGATGGATCGCTTGAGAGGCGCAAGCCGATCCGGCCGCGCTCCTTGTCGACCTCGACCACGGTGACGTCGATCTGCTCGCCCGCTTTCAACACGTCATCGACCGAATCAACCCGCTCGCCGGGTTTGACGTTGGAGATATGCAGGAGACCGTCGGTGCCCTTGACGAGCTCAACGAAGGCGCCAAACGTGGTCGTCTTCACGACCTTTGCACCGTTGTAGCGATCGCCGACCTCGGACTCCTTTGTCATCGACTCAATCCGGGCGACACATGCTTCAACCAGTTGCCCGGTGGGCGCGTAGATCCGAATCGTGCCGTCATCCTCGACATCGATCTCGGCTTCAAACTCCTCGCAGAGCCCGCGGATCGTTTCTCCACCTTTGCCGATCACGGCTCCGATCTTCTCCGGATCGATCTTGATCGCCTCGATCCGCGGGGCATGTTGGGAGAGCTTCTCCCGGGGTCCGTCGATCGCCTCGGCCATCTCGTCGAGGATGAAGAGACGGCCCTTCTGAGCTTGCTTCAGGGCGTCGGTGAGAATCTCAAAGGTGACGCCGGTGATCTTGATGTCCATCTGCAAAGCGGTGATTCCATCGGCGGTGCCAGCGACCTTGAAGTCCATATCGCCGAGATGGTCCTCGACGCCGGCGATATCGGTCAAGACGATGTAATCCTCACCCTCCTTGATCAGGCCCATCGCGACGCCGGCTACCGGTGCGCTGACCGGAACCCCCGCCGCCTGCAGAGCCATTGAGGAGGCACAGACAGAGCCCATTGAGGAGGAACCGTTGGACTCAAGCGTCTCTGAGACCGCCCGAATCACATAGGGAAAATCCTCTTCGCTGGGAATCGTCGCCGCCAGGGCCCGCTCGGCGAGAGCGCCATGGCCGATGTCTCGCCGCTTGGGCCCGCGCATGAAGCCAGCCTCGCCGACCGAAAAGGGCGGGAAGTTGTAGTGATGCCAAAAGCGCTTCGTGGTCTGTAAGCCGAGGGTGTCGAGGCGCATATCCATCCGGGTCGTACCGAGGGCCACGTTGGAGAGAATCTGCGTCTCCCCGCGGGTGAAAAGCGCCGAGCCGTGGACCCGTGGGGCGATGTCTACCTCGCACTCGATCGGGCGGATCTCATCCTGCGCACGGCCATCGGGGCGCTTCTTATCGACCGCAATTCGCCGCCGAACGATCTCCTTCTCCAGCTTGGCAAAGATTGCCTCAACTTCGGCGTGGCGCCCAGCCTCGCCGTCATCAGACTCAGCATCGGCGGCGTGCTCGGCGAGCACTTCGCCCTCGACCGCCTTGACTGCGTCCTGGCGCTCCAGCTTCGCCTGAATCGAGGTTGCCTCGTCGATCTTTGCGCCGTAGGAGCCGCGAATCTGCTCCAAAAGGGCCTCATCCAGCGCCGGGGCGTCAACCTCGATCTTCTCCTTGCCGGCCTTCGCCTGCAGCTCCTGCATCGCAGCACAGAGCTTCTTGATCTCGCCGTGTGCGATGTCGAGAGCATCGAGGATCTCCTGCTCGGTAACTCCGCTCGCACCTGCCTCGACCATCAGGATCGCCTCATCGGTACCGGCGACAATCAGGTCCAAATCGAGCTCGTCGAGGCTCTCCTCCGGCGGGTTGATGACGAAATCACCGTCGAGCTTGCCAATCCTTACCGCGCCCACATGGGCGGCAACCGGAACCGGGGAAATCGCCAGCGCCGCCGAGGCGCCGTTCATCGCGAGAATGTCATAGGGATGGACGTGGTCCACCGACATTGGGATTGCGACCAGCTGGGTCTCGTAGTGCCAGCCCTTGGGAAAAAGAGGACGGATCGGCCGATCGATCATGCGCGCGGTCAGCGTCGCCTTCTCACCCGAGCGTCCCTCGCGGCGAAAGAACGATCCGGGAATCTTGCCCGCTGCATACATTCGCTCCTCCACATCGACGGTCAGCGGCAGGAAGTCCACGTCGCGCAGATTCCCCATCGTTGCCGTGCAAAGGACCATTGTTTCGCCAGCGCTGACGACCACGGAACCGCTCGCCTGCTTGGCAAGCTTGCCGGTCTCAAAGGAAATCTGGCTCTCGCCGACATCCACCGAGACGCGGCTAATGTCAAACATGCTCATCTATGTTGTACCTCCGGCCGCCCGGTTGGCGACCTATTGCTTTCAGAACTCTCGTTCTCTGTCGCCAAAGAGACTACAGATACGGGCTTGACGGGCGATCCTAGCGACGCAGGCCAAGCTCAGCTACCAAACTGCGGTAACGCTCAAGGTCGTTGCGTTCGAGGTAGCGCAACATGCGGCGCCGTTTGCCGACCAGCATCAGCAGGCCGCGGCGGGAGTGATGGTCTTTGCTGTGCTCGCGCAGGTGGCCGGTGAGCTCGTTGATCCGCTCGGTCAAAAGCGCGACCTGGACCTCGGCGGAGCCGGTGTCACCGTCAGAGCGCCCGTACTTGCCGATCAACTCCGTCTTCTGTTCCTTGGTCAAGCTCATCGCGGGTCGGTGAAGCTAGCACAGACCCGCTTTGCATCCTCGACGTCGGCGCGCATCTGGGCGATCAGCTCCTCGACGCCCCCAAAGCGCCGCTCGCCGCGTAGGCGCTCGACAAAGGCAACGCGGAGGGTCCTGCCGTAGAGGTTCTCATCGCGATCGATCAGGTAGGTCTCAATCAGGACCCCTCGCCCGCTCTCAAAAGTCGGCCTGACGCCAACACTGACCGCCGCGGGGACGCCGTCGGCGAAGGCCGCATAGACGCCGTGCCCCGGGATCGCGAGGCGGTCATCGGGCACGATGTTGGCAGTTGGAAATCCCAACTCCCGGCCCCGCTGGTCCCCGCTCACCACCGTTCCCTCGATCATGAAAGGAGCGCCAAGGCAGCGCCGTGCCGCCTCCACCGCCCCGGCTGCCACCAGGGCGCGGATCCGGCTTGAGGAGACGGTCTCTCCGTCGACCTCGACCAGCGCAACCACCCTGGTTTGGAACTCCGGGCGCCTGGCAAGCATCTCTGCATCGCCTTTCGCCCTGGCGCCGAATCGAAAGTTCTCCCCTACTCGAGACCAGCTCGGCTCCAAGTTGCTCGAGCAGAATCTTCTCGATGAAGTCCTCCGCCGTTAAGGTCGCAAAGGCACGATCGAAGGGAATCACGACGAGCTCGCATACGCCCAGCCCCTCGATCACGTCGCGCTTGACCCCAAACGGCATGATCAGCTTGGGTAGCGCTGCGGGATGCAGGATCTCGAGCGGGTGGGGGTCAAAGGTGAGCACGGTGTCGGCGTCCTCGATCACCGCCCGATGGCCGCGGTGGACTCCATCGAAGGTGCCGATCGCGACGCGACGGGGCCGCGGTTGGGCGTCGGGGAGGCTGGTCACCTCAATCTTCATCGAATCCTCGCCTCGGGGAGCAAAACGGCGAGCTCCTCGGGGCTTAACTCCTCGCCAGCTCGAGCGATCGCGAAGGGCCCGATCGTGGTCCGCCGCAGGGCTGAGCAGTAGGCATCTCCGAGGGTCTCGATCAGGGTCCGAATGTAGGTACCGGCCGAGCATTCGATCTCATACGTCGCAGAAGAATCGCTGCCCTCAAGTAGCTCGGCCCGATAGACCTCAATATCGCGCTCGGGGGTCTTGATCTTCTCGCCGCGATGGGCCTTGCGGTAGAGCCGCTCGCCGCCAACCCGGACGGCCGAGGTCATCGGCACCCGTTGGCGTACGGTCCCGGTCGGCAGCCGCAGGGTCTCGGGTCGGTGACCGGTCTCGCTGAGCAGGCCGTCGGGGTCCCCGGTACTGGAGCGCCAACCGAGGCGAGCTGTCGCGACGTAGGTCTTCGGCAGGCCGATCAAAAAGCGCTGCAGCCGGGTCGCCCGACCAAGCAGGATCAAAAGCAGGCCGGTGGCAAAGGGGTCGAGGGTTCCGGCGTGACCCACTTTGCATGCACGCTCATCTCGCACCTGGGCCACCACATCGTGGGAGGTTATGCCCGGCGGCTTGTCGTAGAGCAATACCGCGGCCGGGGCCTCGCCGGCAGCCATCCTCAACGACCAAGCTGGGCGCTGACCTCGCCACAAAGAAAAGAGACCAGCTGCTCAAGTTCGAGGTCGGTCGAGAAGCCAGCAGCCCGTTTATGCCCGCCGCCACCGTGCTCTCGTGCAATTGCTGAGACATCGACATCACCCTCGCTGGAGCGCAGGCTTACCTTGCGGGCGCCGCGTCCGCGGGTTGCCTGATCGCGAATCACAGCCGCCACTTTGATTCCGTCGACAGAGCGCAGGTGGTCGATGATCCCCTCGGTCATCTCCTCCCCAGCCCCGCTGGCCTCATAGTCGGCAGCGGTGATGTAGGTGAGGACGAGGAGGCCGCCGCAGTGGCGTTGGATCCCGTCCAACGCCCGCGAGACAAGACGGAGCTTCTCCAGCGGCACGTGCTCATACAGACGTCGATAGGTGTCGTCTACCTCAACCCCGGCTTCGATCAGATCGGCGGCGATTCGGTGGGTGCGTGCATCGGTGTTCTCATACATGAACTTGCCCGTGTCGGTGACCACCCCGACGTAGAGCGCAGAGGCGATCTCCTTGGTGATCGGCACCCCAAGCAAGATTGCCAGCTCATAGACGATCTCCGCCGTGCAGGAGGCCTCGGTGTCGACAAGGTTGAAGTCACCGAAGCGGGTGTTGTCGTGGTGATGATCGATATTGATCACCTCGTTGGCACCGGCGATGAGGAAATCAAGCGGCATCCGGTCGATATTGCCGCAGTCCAAAAAGACGATCGTGCGGTCGGCAATGTCTGCGGGAGGCTCGTGAAAAACCTCCTCCAGGGGCAAGAACCGATACTCGATCGGCAGTGGGAACTCCTTCGCTGCCATGAACATCACCGAATCCTTGCCGAGCTTGTTGAGCAGTTGGTGCATGCCCAGCAGCGAGCCGAGCGCATCGCCGTCGGGTCCTTCGTGGGCGGTGAGCAGGAAGCGATCGCGGGAGCGGAGCTCGTTGGCAACCCGCTCGAGATCGGTAGCCGCGAGATTCACCGACTCATTCATCGCTCCTCCTCGAGCAGTCGAGAGATCCGCACGCCCTGCTCGATCGTCTTGTCGTAGTGGAAGGAGATTGTCGGGGTCCTCTTCATCCTTGTCTCTGCTGCGATCTTGGCTTGGATTACACCGCGCGAGGAGCTCAGCCCACTCAGAGTTTCCTCTCGTTCATCCTCGCCCCCAAGCACGCTGACGAATACCTTGGCGGTGCGCAGATCGGGGCTGGTTTCAACCGAGGTCACGGTGACAAAGCCGATGCGAGGATCGCTCAACCCGGTGCCAATCGTCGCCCCGACCACCTCGCGAAGCACCTCGTTGATGCGCCGCATGCGAGCCGTCGCCATCTTAGGCCAGGGTTTGCTCGACTTGTTTGGTCTGGAAGAACTCGAGCATATCGCCCTCCTTCACGTCAGCGTAGCCGTCGAGGACGACACCACACTCCTGGCCATCCTCAACCTCCTGCACGTTGTCTTTAAAACGCCGCAGCGAGCCGAGCTTTCCGGTCCAAACGACCGTCCCTTCGCGGACCAAGCGGACGCTGGCCTCCCTACTTGCCTTGCCGTCGGTAACCAGGCAGCCGGCGATCCGACCAACTTTGGAGGCCTTGAAGGTCTGTTTGATTTCGGCCTCGCCGACCGCCTCTTCGACCTCTACGGACTCCAGCATGCCCTCCATCGCGTTGCGGAGATCTTCGGTGATCTGGTAGATGACGGAGTAGGTGCGAACGTCGACGCCCTCGCGCTCAGCCGCTCGTCGCGCGTCGGCGAGCGGCCGGACGTTAAAGCCGATGATGATCGCATTTGAGGCCGAGGCGAGCATCACGTCGGACTCGTTGATGCCTCCGGTTTGGGAATGGATGATGTTGATCGCAACCTGCTCCTGGGGGACTTTGGCAATCTCGTCTTGCAGCGCCTCCAAGGAGCCGGCGACGTCGGCCTTGAGCACGATGTTGAGCTCCTTGATCTCGCCCTCCTGGACCCGGGCGAAAACCTCCTCAAGGCTCACCTTGCGAGCCTGGCGGCGCGCCAGGGCCTCGGTCTTCAACCGGTTGGCCCGCTCTCCGGCCAACTGGCGGGCGCGGCGATCGTTCTCGACCACCTGGACAAACTCACCTGCCTCACACACCCCATCAAAACCAAGCACCTCGACCGGCATCCCTGGACCGGCGGTCTCGACTCGCTCGCCGGTGAAGTCCTGCATTGCCCGCACCCGGCCCCAGCGTGGCCCGGCAACCAGCGAGTCCCCGACCCTGAGGGTGCCCCGCTGGATCAAGACCGTTACGACCGGACCACGGCCCGGGTCAAGCTGGGACTCGATCACGGTGCCCGAGCCGGGAGCATCGGGATTAGCACCCAGGTCCTCTAGCTCAGAGACGAGCAGAATCATGTCGAGCAGGCTGTCGAGGCCATCGTGGGTCTTGGCCGAGACGTCGCAATAGACGGTCTCTCCACCCCACTCCTCCGGAGTCAGGCCATCAGCCGCCAGCTCGTTGCGGATCCGCTCGGGTTGCGCGCCCTCCTTATCAATCTTATTGACCGCGATAAGCATCGGGACATCGGCTGCACGAGCGTGATCGATCGCCTCTTTTGTCTGGGGCATGACCCCGTCATCGGCGGCTACGACCACCACCGCAACATCGGTGACCTTGGCGCCACGAGCTCGCATCGCCGTGAAGGCGGCGTGACCGGGGGTATCGAGGAAGGTGATTGTCTTCTCCCCGTGGTGGACCTGGTAGGCCCCAATGTGCTGGGTGATACCGCCCGCCTCACCTGCCGCGACCTCGGTTTCCCTGATCGCATCCAGTAATGAGGTCTTGCCATGGTCGACGTGGCCCATGATCGTCACCACGGGAGGGCGATCGGCGAGATCCTCCTCGGCATCGGCAAATACGGGCGACTCGGGTTCCTCCTCGGCGGCGGTGACGATCTCGATCTTGCGGTCGTACTCATCGGCGATCGCCCTGACCGAATCATCGGTGAGGGTCTGGGTCAGAGTGGCCATCTCTCCCATCGTCATCAGCTTCTTGATCACTTCGGCCGGAGCAAGGCCAAGTGACTCGGCCACCTCACGGACCGTCGCGCCTGAGTTGACTCTGGTTGCCTCGGGCTCGATCGGGGTCTCGGATTTGGGTGGCGGCTCCTCGAGCAGGGGGCGGCGGCGACGTCCTCCGCGCCGTCGCGGCGGACGCTGAGGCGGCGGTCCGCCCATCTGATCGCGACGCGCGGCCTGCGAATCAATCACTACCCGGCGTTTTTTCGGTGCACCAGCTCCCCCGGCCGCCGAGGATGAGCCAGTTTGCCCTCCGACGGACCCGACCGGTTTCTTCGATGAGATCGGTGTTGATTGCCGCTTCGCGGGCGCCGCCGCACTCGGGGAGACCTCGGTCGCGGAGTCGCCATTTTTCTTGGCGGCGCCAATCGCCTCCAACGCCTCGGACTCCTCGACGCTGGAAGCCGCTGCTTTGGCCTTAACCCCGGCGGCGTTCAGCACCGCCAGCAGCTCCTTGCTGCTGACTCCCTGCGCTTTGGCAATCTCGTGGACTCGTTTTTTCGCCACTCCTGCTACTCAGCCTCCCCGGGGGACTCGCTCTCCGGAGACGGCGCCGCGGCGGCCGTTTCGGAGGAGACCAGGTCGTCGCTGGAATCGGGAGCCGGCGAGGGCTGATCGCTTGCCGGAGCCGTGGAATCGAAATCAGCAGGAGCGGTTGCGGGGGCCTCAGCAGCGGAACTTGGGGCGGCTTGCTCGCCGCGCTCGGGCTCCTCGGTTGGCTCACTCAAAGGATCCTCGCCCGCCTCATCCTCGCTCAGCTGAGGCTCGGGCTCTGCTTCGGCGGGGTCGGCATCGAGGGCCTCTTCATCAGCCTCCTGGATTGGAGCTGGATCGCCCTCCTCGCTGGCAGCTGCATCGGATCCCTCCTCAGAGACCTCCTGCTCGGCCTCTGAACTGGCCTCCTGCTCGACTTTCTCGACAAACTGTGCCGCCGCCCGGGAGACAATCTCAGCGACCTCAGCCGCATCGGCTTCGGGATTGGCCAGCAGCGCCACCTCCCCAGCGTCAACTGTGGCGAGGACGGCAACCTGGCTGGTTTCAAACCGGGCCAAAGCCTGGTGTTGGGGAAGACCGCAGTAGGTGGAACCGGGAACGGCTGCGTTGGGGCAGCGGCGTCCGTTTGAGAGGACCGCCATACAGCGCCCGTCGGATTGCTCTTCTCCCTCATACTCGACCTCCTGGTCTTCCTGGGAGAACTCCGTCTCGGACTTGATGTCGACGCGCCAGCCGGTCAGCCGTGCAGCGAGGCGCGCATTCTGACCATCGCGGCCGATCGCAAGTGAGAGCTGATCGTCGGGGACGATCACGGTTGCCTGGCGTTCGACGTCATCGACGATGACCTCGCGGACTCGGGCCGGTGAGAGCGCCTTGGCTACGAACCGAGCCGGCTCGTCATTGTGGGGAATGATGTCGATCTTCTCGCCCCGCAGCTCTGAAACAACCATCCGCACCCGGGAGCCGCGCGGGCCCACGCAGGCCCCAACCGGGTCGACCCCGTCGGCATGGGAGATGACCGCGATCTTGGACCGGTAGCCGGGCTCGCGGGCGACGCCGACGATCTCAACGAGCTTATCGGCAATCTCGGGAACCTCGAGCTCAAACAGCTTTTTGATCAGCTCCGGGTTGCGTCGGGAGACGACGATCGCGGGGCCTTTGGTCGAGTCCGAGACGTCGGTGATCACCGCCTTGACCCGCATCCCATGGTCATAGCGCTCGTTATAGACCTGCTCAGACTTGGGCAGCAATGCCTCGACCCGCTCGCGCAGCTGGACCAGGGTGTAGCGCTTGTCGGACTGTTGGATGATCCCGGTGATCAGCTCGCCGACGCGATCTTGGTACTCGTCATACATCATCTGCCGCTCGGCTTCACGAATGCGCTGCAAGATGACCTGCTTTGCGGTCTGAGCGGCGATCCTTCCGAAGTCTCCAGGGGTCACGTCACGGGTCGTGATCTGATCCTCATAGGGAGCGATCATCTCCGGGTCAAGCTCGGGATCCTCGGGCTCGCGCAGCTCCCCGGTCTCGGGGTCGATCTCGGGCTCCTCCTGCAGCTCAGCCGCCTCGGCCAACAGCTTCTCCTCCAGCTCGGGCGGAAGAATCAGCTCAAATACGAGGAAATCACCGGTCTCATGGTCGAGGTCGACGCGGGCGTATTTTGCGGCGCCGGGCGTTTTCTTGTAGGCCGAAAGCAGGGCGTCCTCAAGTGCGTCCATCAGCTTCTCGGCGGAGATACCCTTCTCCTGCTCCAAGGCCTTGACTGCTTCGACAATCTCCTTGCTCACGAAAGCTCCTTGGACTCGGAAAGGTGGCTGGGGCGGCGAAACTTGGGACCCGGGGAAGAGACCTCAAGTGAGTAATCGGCGAGCAGGTGACCCAACTGGGCGCTGGCGCGCTCACAGAGCAAAAGGTCAACCCCATCGGGGTGGTCAATGTAGATCCGCAAAACCTCACCACCGGGACGCTCCAAAGCGATCAACTCGATCCGCGAATCGAGTTCGGCGAGTTGGTTCTGAATATCTGATTGAAGGTCTGTCATGCCTGCTTCGGGCCGAAAAAAAAGTGGGCCAGGCCCACTTCTCGATACGACACGGGTACGGATAGGGACTAAAAAGCTTGACTCAGTATAACCCGACGATTGGGCCAGGCCCGCGACTGCCGCCACAACGAGGAACGGCCAAAGTGATGGCTCCCAGTCTTTGCTCGGTTAACCGAGCTTTGAGCTGCGCGCTCGCAGCTGCTCGACCCGCTCGAGGATCGCCTCGGCGATCCGATCCTTGGAAGCCCGCCCGACAGCGGTCTCTCGATCGGGCTCAACCAGGGTGACCGCGTTTTCAGAGCTCTCAAACCCGATCGTCGGGTCAGAGACGTCGTTTAGAACAATCAGGTCGGCACCCTTGCCGGAGAGCTTTACGCGCGCGCGCTCAATTCCGGGCTCTCCATGCTCGGCGGCAAACCCGACGATCGTCTGGCCCTCGCTGCGATTGACCGCAAGCGAAGCCAGGATGTCCTTCGTCGGCTCCAGATGAAGGTTCAGCCCGGCCTCGCGCTTGAGCTTCTCGCGCGCGACAGGCCGTGCCTGAAAATCCGCCGGAGCGGCAGCCATCAGCAAGACATTGCAGCGAGGGAACTCGGCTTCGGCGGTTGAGGCTAGTTCCTCGCTGCTCTCGACGTCCAGGCGCCGCACGTTGGGCGGGTCGGGCAGAGCGACGTTGGCCGCTATCACGGTCACCTCGGCACCCCGTCGGGCCGCGGCCGCGGCGAGAGCGAAGCCCATCTTTCCGCTGGATCGGTTTCCGATGAACCGAACCGGATCGATCGGCTCACGGGTGCCGCCGGCGCTGACCAGCACCTGCAGACCATCCCAGGGACTGCGCCCGTTCGACAGGGCCCCCTCGATCAGCGCCAGCAGCTGTGCGGGCTCGGGCAGGCGCCCGACGCCGAACTCACCGCGTGAGGCAAGGTGGCCCTCCTCGGGCTGAATCACGGTTACGCCACGCTCGGTGAGCGTCGCCAGATTCGCCTGGGTCGCGGCATCGGCATACATCCGATCATTCATCGCCGGAGCAAGCAGGCGGGGTGCGATGCAGGCTAGAAAGGAGGCGGTCAGCATCGAGTCCGCCATCCCCGCCGCGAGTTTTGCGATCGTGTTGGCGGAGGCTGGAGCGATCAGAAAGGCATCGCATCCGGCGGCAAGTGCGAGATGCCCGATCGGATCGTGGCGCGGGGCGGCATCGCCCGGGAAGGTACCCCCCATTGGGTCGCGTTCAAACTCTGAGCTGAGCACCGGAGCCCCGGTGATCGCTTCGAAAGAGGCAGCCCCGACGAATCTGGTGGCGCTCTCGGTCATCACAACCCTGACCCCATGTCCGGCAGCGCTCGCCAACCGGGCAAACTCAAGCGACTTGTAGGCTGCGATCCCGCCGCTGACCCCAAGCAGGAGTCTGGCCATTTGGTTCCTCCTAGCCGCTAGGGCCGGTGCTCAGGAGCGATATTCGTATTTGAGCTTGCCCTCGGCGAGCTCCTCCAGCGCCATCGATAGATAGTTCCTGTCGGCCGGAGTCTCGACCATCGGCGGTGGATACTCGCCAAAGCTTCCCTCGCCGAGATTGTGAAAGTAGCTATTGATCTGGCGCGCTCGCTTTGCCGATACGACAACCGCGGCATAGTGGGAATCAGTGTGCTCCAAGAGCTTGTCGACGCGTGGTTTGATCATTTGTCAGCGCAGTGTAGTGGTAGGCCGAGTTCGGCGCGCACGATCGCCTCCAACTGGGCCGCGGCCCGGTCAAGGTTCTCGTTGATCACCCGGTGGGCAAACTCCTGCTGGGCGGCCAACTCCTGCTCTGCAACCCTGAGGCGGGCATCGATTGCCTCGGGACTGTCGGTCCCTCGTCCGCGCAGGCGCTCGCGCAGAACTCCTGGCTCGGGTGGTGCGATGAAAACCTGGACCGATTCGGGCATTGCGGCCCGGACCTGGCGTGCCCCCTGGACCTCGATCTCCAAGACAACCGAGTGGCCCGCGTTGAGCCGGCGGCGGACCTCCGAGCGCAGGGTGCCGTAGCGATTACCGCTGTAGGTGGCCCACTCCAAAAAATCACCGCTGCCCACGCGCCGCTCGAACTCCGCGGCGCTGAGAAAATGGTAGTCGCGTCCGTCGACCTCCCCGGAACGAGGGAGGCGCGTCGTGGCTGAGACCGAGAGCTCAAGAGCCGGCACAGCCTTGAGCAGCGAGGCGATCAGCGTGCCCTTGCCAACTCCGCTGGGGCCGGTGATCACGAAGACTTTGGCCATAGGCCCCCGATCTTGACCGCGCCAGCGGTCAGCTAGCGTCGCAGCTGGGAGACCAGCTCCGCGCGCTGGCGCTGGGAGAGCCCGCCGATCGTCTTCGAGGGCGAGATCCGACACTGATTGAGGATGCGGTTGGTCTTGACTCGGCCATACTTCGGGACGGCAAGAAGCATGTCGAAAACCTTTGCGGTGAGCACGTACTCGGGGGGGTCCAGCAGCAGGGTGTGGATGCTCGCCCGCCCGGCTTTGAGGTCCTTCTTCAGCTTGGCGCGGGAGGTGCGAATGTCATTGGCTCGCCGAAGTGCATCCATCCTCTGGTCCAGCGACCGCTCGGGGGCCGCGGCTGAGGTCTTTACTGGGGCGGGCATGTGGGCGGCGAGTATAGCCGCGGCTCGATCACGTGCAAGGGCTTTAGGCCCATTTCTTTCCAAATTCACCTCGACCTCGACTCCAGGTCGAGGATCGATAGTTCACGGTGATCGTGGAAGCGTCCTAAATCCGAGCTCCCCAGCAATTCGACGGCCGGCCAGCGGGTCCCTGAAGCTCTCGGTCCCGACCGCCACCAGGCTCGCGCCTGCGGCTAAAAACTCGCTTGCATCGGCGCCATTGCCAATTCCCCCCATGCCGATAACCGGCAGGCCTACTGCGGCACTCACGAGGCCGACCTGGGCGATCGCAATCGGCCGCACGGCGGGACCCGAGAGCCCTCCGCGGCCGCTCGCAAGCCCGGCCTTCAGGCTGGCGGGATCGATCGCACTTGCCTTCACGGTGTTGATCATCGAGATCGCATCTGCGCCCCCCTCCTCCGCCGCGACCGCGATCGGAGCTGGGTCGGCGACGTTCGGCGTCAACTTGACGATCAGCGGCTTTATCGTGAGCGGGCGAAGCGCCTCCAAAAGCGCCGCCATCTCACTCGGCTGCTCGCCGACGATAAGTCCGGAATGTACGTTGGGGCAGGAGACATTGAGCTCGATCGCGGCCACCTCCTCCCGTTCACCAAGTGCCCCAACCAGGCGGCTGAACTGATCTCGGCTAATTGCCATCGCCGAGATCACAAGGGGGACCCCAAGCTCGGCCAGTTGCGGTAGATCCTCAGCGAGAAATCGGTTCAAGCCCTTGTTCGGCAGCCCGATCGAGTTGATCATGCCCGCTGGGGTCTCCCAGATTCGCTGGGGATCGTTCCCAAACCGGGCCTCCGGGGTGATCGTCTTAGAGACGAAAGCTGAAAATGGGAACTCCTCAAGGATTCGGTCCCCGTAGACCTGTCGAGCCGCAATCGCATCGAAGGTTCCAGAGGCATTGATCACCGGGTGCGCCAAGCTGATCCCGCAGAACTCGACCCCGGTAGCCACTTGCTGGGCACCGGGGTCGATGCCTGAGGGCCGGGCAACTTCCCGGCGAGCACTATCGCGCTCCCCGCGAAGGCCCACCGAGCCGGAGGCTGGGCGCGAGCGAGCGCCGCGGTTCCCATCGAGCACCGGCCCCTCGAGGCAAAGGCGCCGGTAGCCGCCGCCTGGCTTGGCAACCGCACAGCCAAAGCAGGCGCCAAACCCACACGCCATCGGGGACTCCATTGCCAGCTCACACAACACGCCTGCAGCCGCGCACATCTGCCACACCGCCTGCAGCATCGGCGGCGGTCCGCAGGCATAGACAACCGCACTGGCCGAATCATCGCCATCGAGCACCCGTGCCAGCAGGTCGGTGACGTGGCCGCGATGGCCGCGATGACCGTCCTCACTCGCGAGCCCCACCTGCTGGCATGCGAAGAGATCGTCGAGTCCACCGCAGTGCGCGAGGTCGCGAAAACCCAAAAGCACCCGGACTGCCACACCGCGGTCGATCAATCGTTGCCGCAGGAGCGCCAACGGCGCGATCCCGATGCCGCCTCCGACCAGAATCGCACCCGCAGCGTTGGGAGCGATCTCGAGGGGCTCGGAGAAGCCATTGCCGAGCGGCCCATTGATCCAAACCCCCTCCCCCACCTTCAGTTCACAAAGGCGCTCTGTACCGGGCCCGACCGCCTCCAAGAGGAAGTCGAGCCGCTGGCCCCCCTCGACGCTTTCGGCGTTTGCCACCGAGAGTGCTCGTGGCAGGAACGGACGCCCGCCGCGCTGCTCCCAATGCTCCTGGGCAGCGAGCATGTAGAACTGGCCGGCGGCGGGGCTCGGACCGCCCTGGTCAAGCACCGAGAACAACCTGTAGGTGCCCGAGGAGCGGTTCACGGTGACCCCGCAAAGGCGTCGCCCCAATGGTGCTCTCATCGAGGTTGGGTGGCGCCTTTGGGGGCGTGGATCTCTTGCAGTGAGCGGACCTCGACGTCCTCGGTGATGGCGGCGATCGCCCGCACCGCGGCCGAAGCACCGGTCATCGTCGTCACGCAGGGAATGCCGTGTCGGACGGCCGCGCTGCGGATCTCATAGCCATCGGCGCGAGCTCCGGATCCGGTTGGGGTATTGATAACTAAATCGCAACGGCGCTCCCTAATCAGGTCAACGACATGGGGGGAGCCCTCGCCGAGCTTGTTGATCGGGGTAACCGGGACACCCATCCTGGAGATCGCCTGGGCGGTACCGGCGGTGGCGATCACCTCAAAACCGAGATCGTGGAAACGAGCGGCAATCTGAGTTGCGGCAGGCTTGTCGGTGTCGGTAACGGTGATGAAGACCGACCCCTCGACCGGCAGCGAGACTCCGGCTGCCGCTTGGGCCTTACCGAAAGCGGTCGGAAAGTCCATCGCGATGCCCATCACCTCCCCAGTGCTCTTCATCTCCGGACCGAGGACCGAGTCAGCGCCGGCGAAGCGGGCGAAGGGCAGGACCGCCTCCTTGACGCTGACGTGGCGAGCTGGACCCCGGGGGAGATCTTGCGCGGCGATTCGCTCCCCCAGCATCAGGCGGCAGGCGAGCTTGGCGAGGGGAGCGCCGATTGCCTTGGAAACAAAGGGGACGGTCCGCGAGGCACGTGGATTGGCCTCGATCACGTAGAGCTCGCCCCCCGCCACGGCAAACTGGATGTTGATCAGGCCGATCACTCCGAGATCGAGGGCGATCCGCTGCGTCGTCGCCCGGATCTCCTCGAGCATCTCCTCGCCGAGACTCATCGGCGGGATCACGCAAGCGGAGTCACCTGAGTGCACACCCGCCTCCTCGACGTGTTGCATGATCCCCGCGACCCAGACCTGCTCGCCGTCACCGAGAGCGTCAACGTCGACCTCGATTGCATTCTCGAGGAAGCGATCAAGGAGCAGCGGGTGCTCCTGGTCGGCCTTGACGTGCACCTGCAGATACGCGGAGAGATCCTCGGTCGAGTAGCAGATCTCCATTGCCCGACCACCGAGCACGTAGGAGGGTCGCACGAGCAGCGGAAAGCCGACCTCCTCGGCGATCACCGTCGCCTCATCAGCTGAGAGCGCCGTCCCGTAGGGCGGATGTTTGATGCCGAGACGGCCCAAGAGAGCCCCGAATCGGCCCCGGTCCTCCGCCAGGTCAATTGCCTCCACCGGGGTGCCTAAGAGTGCCACGCCAGCCTCTTCGAGATCCCTCGCCAACCTCAGTGGAGTCTGGCCGCCAAACTGCACGATCACCCCCTCGGGTTGCTCCTGAGCGCACACCGCCAGTACGTCCTCGACGGTCAGGGGCTCGAAGTAGAGGCGATCGGAGGTGTCGTAGTCAGTCGAGACTGTCTCGGGGTTGCAGTTGACCATCACCGCATCGCGTCCCAGCTCGCGGACCGTCATCGCAGCATGCACGCAGCAGTAATCGAACTCGATCCCCTGTCCGATCCGGTTTGGTCCAGAGCCGAGGATCACAACCGAGTCGCGCTCGCCGCGGCGGACCTCTCCGCGATCGGTCTCGCCAGGTCGCCTGCGCTCGTGCGCGGAGTAGTAGTAGGGAGTACTCGCCTCAAACTCCGCCGCGCAGGTATCGACCGCCTTGTAGGTTCGGCTAAGCCCCGCGTTGCCCTCCCCCTCAACGGCCAGCTCCCGAAGCTCGCGCAGGAACCAGCGATCGACCCTGCAACGCGCGTGGACGGCCTCAGCGTCGATGCCTCGGCGGAAGGCCTCAAGAATCAGGTCGAAGCGATCGGGGCAGGGAACCTCGAGGCGCTTGAGCAGATCTCCGTCATCCACTGGCAACTCTGGCGCCGCGTCGAGCTCCCGGGAGCGCAGCGCCTTGGAGAAGGATTCGCGAAACGTCCGCCCGATCGCCATTGCCTCCCCGACGCTTTGCATATGGGTCGACAGCCGACCCTCGGCACCCGGGAACTTCTCAAAGGCAAAGCGGGGGATCTTCGTCACCACGTAGTCGATCGTCGGCTCAAAGCAGGCTGGGGTAGCCCGGGTGATGTCATTTGGAATCTCCTCGAGCGAATAGCCGACCGCGAGTTTGGCCGCCATCTTTGCAATCGGGAAACCGGTCGCCTTGGAGGCAAGCGCAGAGGAGCGCGAGACTCGCGGGTTCATCTCGATCACGACGATCTCGCCGCTCTCGGGGTTCACTCCAAACTGCACATTGGAGCCGCCGGTCTCCACTCCGACTGCCCGGATCACCGCGATCGCCTGATCGCGCAACTGCTGGTAGAGCGGATCGCTCAGCGTCTGGGCTGGCGCAACGGTTACCGAATCGCCGGTGTGGACACCCATCGGATCGATGTTCTCGATCGAGCATACAATCACCACGTTGTCGTTGCGGTCGCGCATCACCTCAAGCTCGAACTCACCCCAGTCCAGTACCGACTCCTCGACCAGAACCTGGTTGATCGGACTCGCTGCGAGACCCTCGGAGACGACTTGGCGCAACTCCGTCTCGCTCCCCCCCACACCGCCGCCTTGACCACCCATGGTGAACGCCGGACGAACGATTGCAGGCAACGAGATGCGGCCATCGACAAGCGCTGCCTCGACCTCACCGAGGTTCTCCACCGTAATCGACCAAGGGATGCGCAGGCCAGCCTCTTTCATCGTGCGACGAAACTCCTCGCGATCCTCGGCCCGTCGGATCGCCCCCGCGTCGGCGCCGATCAGCTCAACCCCGAGGCGCTCGAGGGTGCCGTCATTGTGCAGCTCCATCGCCAGATTGAGTGCAGTCTGTCCACCGAGGGTTGGGAGGAATGCGTCGGGGCGCTCCTTTTCGATCACCCTGGTCAGGGGGCCGGCCAGCAGCGGCTCGATATAGGTGGAGGTGGCGAACTCCGGGTCGGTCATGATCGTCGCCGGATTCGAGTTGACAAGCACAACCTCAAAACCCTCCTCGAGTAAGACCTTGCATGCCTGCACACCGGAGTAATCGAACTCCGCGGCTTGGCCGATCACAATCGGTCCCGAGCCGACCACCAGGATCTTTTCGATGTCGGTTCGCCTAGGCATCGGCAAGCTCGAGGAAGCGATCGAAGAGATGCCGGGCGTCATGGGGTCCCGGTCCCGCCTCGGGGTGGTATTGGACTGTCGCCACAGCCGCGTCTTTCAAAACAAGGCCCTCGACCGTACGGTCATAGAGATTGAGATGGGAGAGCTCAGCGACGCCGAAATCGGTCTCCCAGCGAAGCGGCCGCTCGCCCTCTATCCGCATTTCGCCGCTCGGACCCATAACGGCGAAGCCGTGATTTTGGGAGGTGATATCGATCCGGCCGCTGGAGAGGTCCTTGACGGGGTGATTTGCACCGCGGTGGCCGAAGGGCAGCTTGTAGGTCTTTAGGCCCAGGGCGCGGCAAAGCAACTGGTGCCCTAGGCAGATGCCGAAGATCGGGCGCAGTCCGATCAACTCACTCACCGATTCGGCGATGTAGTCGAGAGCTGACGGATCGCCGGGGCCGTTGGCTAAAAAGACGACGTCTGGATCTTGAGCGAGTATCTCCTGCGCAGTGCAATCACACGGCATCAGCGTCAGCCGGCAGCCGCGCTGGCGAAGCTGGCGAACAATGCTCATCTTCACACCGGTGTCGATGCCAACCACGTGGGGTCCCTCTCCACCGAAATGGATCGGCTCTGACGGGGCGACAGTGCGGGCGAGATCTGCGCCGCTCATCAGGGGCTCTGAAGCGATCCGTTGATGAGCCTCGGCTTCGGTTGTGTGGACAGGGAAAATGCCAGCACGCATCGCACCGCGATCACGGATGTGGCGAACCAGCGCCCGGGTGTCGACGCCGCTGATCGCCGGTATGCCACGGTCAGCCAACCAGTCCAACCAGCCACCCTCGGCGCTGGCAACGTCCTCACAGTTCTTGGCGTCACGCATGATCACCGCGCGGGCGTGGATTTGCTCGGACTCCATCGCCTCGGCGAAGACCCCGTAATTGCCGATCAGGGGATAGGTGAAGGTGATGATCTGACCGGCGTAGGATGGATCGGTCACCGCCTCCTGGTAGCCCGTCATCGCTGTGTTGAAGACCACCTCGCCGGTAACCGCCTCGTGGCTGCCACAAGGTTCGCCGTCAAAGCGAGTGCCGTCCTCAAGCAAGACGTAGGCGGCGCTCATCCGGCTCCGGGCGGATACTTCTCCGCCGATCGTTCAGCGCTAATTGTGATCCAGGGATTGCGATTTTTCACGACGCGATACCCAGTGAGAAACTTCGCAACCGATAGGCGACGCGACCTCCGGCAATCGTCATCAGCACCCGTCCAATAAGTTTGCGGCCCGCGCACCAGGAGTTAACCGAGCGGCTCTCATAGCCCCCCTCTCCGACGATCCACTCGACGCCCAGGTCACAGAGGGCGACGTTTGCCTCGCTTCCGGGCGCCAGCGACGGACGCTCCAGGCCGAAGGGCTGGGCACCGCCGCCCAACTTCTCAACGAGAAGCGCGAGGTCGATTGTTCCGGTCAAAACGAGCTCGGTGTGGATCGCGCCGAAGGCCGTTTCAAGTCCGGTCACCCCCATCGCCGCCTGCTCAAAGGGGACCTCCTTTTCCTCCATCGTGTGCGGAGCGTGATCGGTCGCTATCGAGTCGATCGTGCCGTCCCGCAGGCCCTCGATCAACGCTTGCCGGTCGGCCTCCGCGCGCAGAGGCGGGTTCATCTTGAAGCGGCGGGCATCGAGACTGCGGACAGCCTCATCGGTCAGGCAGAGATGATGTGGCGTCGCCTCGGCGCTGATTCGGACCCCTGCGGCCTTCGCGGCCCGCACGGCATCAACCGACTCCGCCGCGGAGAGATGCTGGATGTGAATTCGTCCGTCCTCATAGGCCGCAATTGCAGCGTCGCGGGCGATCATCGTCGACTCTGAAACCGAGGGAATGCCTGCCAAGCCGAGAGCGGCCGAGACCGGCCCCTCGTGCATCATCCCCTCGCCGGTAAGTCCAAAATCCTCCTCATGCAGGGCAATCGTGCCACCGCAGAGTCGCTGATATTGGAGCGCGCGGCGCATGATCGCGGCGCTCGCGATCGGCATCCCGTCGTCGCTGAATCCGATCGCACCCCCAGCACGCAGCTCGGCCATCTCGCTCAGCTCCTCACCCCTCATCTCACGGGTGACGGTGGCTAGGAAGCCGACCGGTATGCAGGCCTCGCCCCGGGCCCGCTCGCGCAATGAGCCAACGTCGGCCGGGTTGCAGACAGGGGGCTCCGTATTGGCCATCGCGAGAATCGCGCAATAACCACCAGCAGCGCCCGCTCGCGTCCCGGTCTCGATGTCCTCTTTGTGCTCCTGACCGGGACTCCGCAGGTGCACATGGGGATCAAAAAAGCCCGGAAAAGCGTGCAGCCCGTTCGCCTCGACTACCTCCGCGTCCTCGCTGCTCGCGGTGCCGGCAGGGGCCAGTTCGGCGATCTGTCCGTTGCGGATCACCACGTCGTGGACGCCTTCGATGCCAGCCGCAGGGTCCAGCACCATTGCCCCGCGCAGGATTACTCCAGCCATCTCGCCGGGGCGCACGTCCAGCGCCTCGGTCAGGCTGGTCACCGGCCGGCCCGCTCGAGCTGGGCCGAGGCGCACAGGTTGCTGCCTGAGCTTGGCTTTGCGCTCAAGCCGGCTGCCCTATGGGCGTCGGCTGCTCGACGCTCTCACGATCGACTGGTTCAGGTCGCTCACTCCCGGCAAGCAGCTCATAGAGGATCGCCATCCGGACCACCAGCCCGGCGGCGACCTGCTCGCCGATCAGCGATTGGGGAGAGTCGATCACCTCGCCGGAGAGCTCAACGCCGCGGTTGACCGGGCCGGGGTGCATCAGAAGTTGGCGCGGAGCGAGCCGACGCGAGTCGATCTGAAAATGGGCGGCGTACTCGCGTAATGAGGGTACGAAGCTTTCGCTCATCCGCTCGTGCTGCATGCGCAGCACATAGACGACGTCAGCTTCCCCCAGGTGCTCCAATGAATGCGCCACATCGCAGCCGAGCTCGCCGATTCCGCGCGGGATCAGGGTTGGCGGCCCACAAACCGTCACCTTGGCGCCCATCCTTGCAAAGGCGATCAGATTGGAGCGGGCTACGCGACTATGAAGAATGTCGCCGACGATCCAGATCTGCTTGCCCTCCAATGTATCTAGGCGGCGGCGCAGTGTGAACACGTCTAGGAGGGCCTGGCTCGGATGCTCGTGCTTACCGTCACCGGCATTGATCACGGCGGCTTGGGTCCAGCCGGCGACAAGCTGGGCGGCTCCTGCATAGGGATGTCGGATCACGATCGCCGCCGGGTCATAGGCGGAGAGGGTCGCCACCGTGTCCTTCAGCGACTCACCCTTCTCTATCGAGGAACCGACTGCTTTGACCGAGATCAAATCCGCAGAAAGGCGCTTTGCCGCAAGCTCAAATGAGCTGCTCGTCCGGGTGCTCGACTCATAGAAGAGGCTGACAACGGTGCGTCCGCGCAAGGTCGGCACCTTCTTAATATCGCGGCGGCCCACCTCGGCAAAGCTCTCTGCCCGCTCGAGGATCGCCTCGATCTCTTGCCTCGAGAGCTCCGCAATCGACAGCAGGTGCTTCACGTGGAGACCCCGGCCACAATCGGTGCTGAGATCGTGACCTCGTCGACCCCATCGCTCTCCTGGAGGCGAACGTTGACCCGCTCTGGACGTGCGGTCGGCAAGTTCTTGCCGACGTAGTCAGGCCGGATTGGGAGCTCCCGATGACCGCGGTCGCAGAGCACAGCGAGCTGAACTCTCTCGGGCCGCCCATAATCAAAAAGAGCATCGATAGCTGCTCGCACGGTGCGCCCGGTGAAGAGCACGTCGTCGATAAGGACGATGGTGCGGTTGCTGAGGTTGAAGTCGATATGGGAAGCGTGGACCACCGGCTGGGAGGAGGGCTCCTTGGCGGCTACATCATCGCGATAAAACGATATGTCGATGTCGCCAATCGGCAGGTCATCATCGCGCAGCTCTGCGAGCAGTCCGTGCAGCCGGCGAGCGATCAGCGCGCCGCGAGTATGAATGCCGACAATCGCCAACCCCTCCGGACCCGGGTTCTTCTCGGCGATCTCATGGGCGATGCGGCGCAGGGTGCGCCCCACGTCCTCGTGGGCGAGCACCACTTTCTCGTTCAAATTGACTCCTTCCTGGCCTCACGGGACCGAGTTAAAGGACGGGGCCGAGGCTAGCAGGACTCTCGGCGCTCACGAGTGCCGTTGGCGATCAGCCTCGGGTGTCCGCGCTCAGCGAAGGGTATCTCGATCAGGTCGAAGTCTCGAGGCGCCAACGTTGCCTCAAAAACCTCCCGAGCCTCCTCTAAGACCGAGCCCACGTGGTAGCGGGATGAGACATGGACAAGCGCGAGGAGCTTCACCCCGGCCTCACGCGCCAGGGCTGCTGCCTGGCCAACCGTCGAGTGCCCGGTGTCGACCGCGCGCTGGGCCTCCGCCTCGGCGAAGCTCGCGTCGTGGACGAGGAGATCAGCGCCCCGGGCTGCATCAGCCGTCGCCCTGCAGGGTGCTGTGTCCCCGGTGATGACGACCGTGCGTCCGAGACGTGAACCGGCCATTACATCCTCGGGCCGGACCAGGCCCGTGGGACCATCGATCTCCTCTCCGCGCTGCAAACGAGCGAAATCCGGGCCTTCGGGCACGCCGAACTTCTTGGCCGCCTCGGGATCGAAGCGACCCGGGCGCTCATTCTCGACTAGAGAAAAGCCAAGCGCTGCCACTCCATGCTCGACTGGAAAGGACCGCACGCAATAGCCGCCGTGGCCGACAACTTCTTCGGGTGCCAGCTCGACCAATCTCAGCTCAAACCCAATTCGGCCGATGATCGGCCCAAGGTCCTTGAAAAAATCTCGCAGACCTCGGGGCCCGTAAACGGTGAGCGGCTCCTGGCGATCGGTCAGGTCGTAGGTCTTCAATAGACCAGGTAGACCAAGGATGTGATCGGCATGGAAATGGGTCAGATAAATCTCCCCGACCTGCGTCAAGCCGAGCGAGCGCTGCAGCTGGCGTTGCGTTCCTTCTCCGCAGTCAAACATCAACCGCTCACCGCCGCGAACGACCAAAATGCTCGCGGTTGAACGGCGCGCCGAGGGAACTGAGCCGCCGGTACCAAGGAAGATCACCGATAGGTCCATGGAACCGAGCCTATGGGACGCTGCCTGCCCGCCACCCTTGGCCCTGCAGCTGGTAACGGTGCAGGTTGGTTGAACGGGCCCGAGACTGGAAGGACGATTCCGATCTCCCAATATGCGCCCATTGGCACATGTTCGGTATCTGCGTAAGGGTCGGCTCAGTCCACCCCGCCGTGGCTAAACCTCCGTCAGCGTCGACCTCGCGCTTAAGCCGGTTGGATGGTGGTGAGACTCAGGGTAAATGGCTGACCGGGTCCGTTCAGCAAGCGAAGTCGGATCCAGATTTACGAAAATTCGATCAGGTCAACCGAGCCTCGCCTCGCTCACTCTGCTCGTGCCAAGCCTGCTCAGCGGTAGGAACCGTCTGAGTCAACTGGCGCTACGAGGTAGCCGCAGAGCAGGAGGCGCCGCATGCGCCTCCTGCCAGCGACGGGATTTCAACTACTCAACTTTCCTTTGCGCACTGCGTTAGCCCAAGCGCATGCAGTTGTTCTCCGGTGGCCTTAAATGGACTGGGCTTGCCGAAGGCAATTTCGGGCTTCGCTTTTACCTTGTCTAGTGCTTCCTGGGCGGTTGCCAACGCCGAGGTCACCTGCTGTTCCTGACCGCTCGGCGCTCCGAGGGCTTTAACGGCATCGATCTGGGACTGAATATTTGGTGCGAAGACGGTTTCAACGAGTTCCGCCTGCTGGGCCTTGGTCGGTTCTTCCTTTTCGCTAATGCCGTGCTTCTTAGCAAAGGCCGCAAACCCGGCTGCTTCCTTCTTGTTTCCGCCCAGACAAATCGCGTTTCCTTTGGCGACGAATTCGGCCTTGGAGATCATCGCCGTGGTTGCCGTCGTGGTTGTGGTAGTGGTCGAGCTGCTGCTACCACAACCTGCCACAAAGAGACCGGAGAGGAGAAGGACGGCAATAGGCGCGGCGCCCATGAACCTGCGATGCATCGAAATCTCCGTTCTTTGACTGGTCAAGGCGACCCTATTCGACAACCAGGCCCGTTTCATTCTGGAGAGGCTTTGGCGAATCGATGCGGCCGAGAACATCGCCGTGAACCTCGATCCGCAGCGCTCGGGTCCCACGCCACGCACCGGGCACAAGTGCACCGTGCTTCTGCGCTCAGGCGCCGATTCGCACTACCCACGCCCCGGCTCGCCCATGTGAATCTGGAGGCGAGCATCATCGACGCCTGGACAACAAAGTTCGGTGCACGCCAACCGAGAGTCGCGTCGCCTCGCAACCTGGTCAATCGGGATTGAAAGGTTAACTTCTCGCTTGCATCACCGAAGATGTCGGATGCGTATGCGGTGCATGCGATGATCACTTCCGCCCTTTAAGCTTGCCGAGTGAACCCCTGGCCCCTCCGAAGTTGGATAGCGAGGGTCTTCCTCATTTGCTTATTGACTGCTGGCGCAGCGTCGAAAAGCAACATAGCCATCGCGGTGGTCCTCGCAGTTGCCCTGATCTTCATCAGCTGGTTACAGTTTGAAGCTGGTTTTAGACGAATGGCGAAAAGGGATCAAGCCAAGCGCGAGGATACCGAGGTCCTCTGAGGGAGCAAAACCCAAGCCGTACTCCCGGCCGCGCGATGGCCATTTCCGAACCTAGTCCGAGAATGCGGGGTAAAAGGTCACACCAGTGTCTCAAGTCGACGCCCTAGAATTTCCCGCGCGGCACTCGGCCCCATCGCCATATGAACGAGCCGAACACTTCTTAACTGTATGGCCGGGATTGTCTCCGGAAGGGTCGGGTTTTTGAGTGGCCTTTGCGACCCCCTTGCAGAACTCTGTGGAGTATCCCGGTGGCGGGCACTCTGGTGCATGTCGGCGATCCGAATCGTTTCCAAAGCGTTGCCTGCCCTAAGACCGAGCTCCAAAGGTGACCTGACGGTTAAGTGGACGCTCGAAAACGTCATAGATGTCTACTAAGGTAAGCCTAAGGTGCTGACATAGCCTGCGTTAAGTAGCCGCGCACATCACGTAGGCTCGAAAGGTAAATGCGTCTTCTTCATCGCCAAACATCTGAACAAGCCACCCGGTGGCGGCGGCGTCTTCGGGCGGAGTTTCCGGCCCGCTTTTTCCGATGACAGCCGGTTCGTTCGCGAAAATCCGAGGGATGCGCGCAGTGGACCCAGAGACGTGGTAGCCCCCGCCGGTAGGTGTTTCTCCTGGTTCGCAGGCGGCGTAAGAATCATATCCGGAGCCCAGACCCACCGGAACCGAAACTTCCGGCCCGTAGCGGGTGACGACATGAGTCGTTCCGGGTTCTCCGTTTTCACCCGACTCACCGCGTTCTCCCGACACCCCCTGCTGGCCCGGTTCTCCTTCGCGGCCTTCTCTGCCGGTTTCCCCTTTTGGGCCCTGCGGTCCAGCGGGTAGTTGGCCCTGGGCGAAATTGCTCGAGAGCAGCGACCCGCTCTTGACCTTTGCTCCGGTAACGGCGCCGTTCTTCAGTTGCTTGGTCCCGACGCTGTTCGCGGGCAGCTTTGTGGCCGCGAACGCGGCTCCACCGAGCGCGATGAACAGGGCAATTGTCGCCACCGCGTTCGCGTAGGTCAGTTTGGCCCGCAATCGTCTCATTGTCTCCGCCCCCTCGCTAGTTGCACAGATGAAGTTGATCGTACGCTCTGAGCCAGGCCGGTTTCCACGGAGACTCCGAAACCAGGATCTTGTCCTGGGGAATGGAGAATCTCCTGAGCTATGTCACGACCGAGGAAGTACCCAGAGGAGTTGTTGGACCGCGGTGCCCGGTTGGTCTTTGATTCCGGCCGCCCAATCGCCCACGTAGCCCGTGATTGGGCATCCCCGCCGAGACGCTGCGCAGGTGGGTGCGCCAAGCCGAAGCCGATCTTGGCAAGCGCGAGGAGTTGTTGGGCAGCGAGGATCGAGAAGAGCTGGGCCGCCTGCGCGGTGAGGTGCGTGAGCTGCGCCGGGCAAATGAGATCCTCAAGGCCGCTTCTGTTTTTTTCGCAGCCGAGCTCGACCCACACCGACCGAAGTGAGCGCGTTCATCGACAGCCATCGCGAGCGCTTCGGGGTCGAGCCCATCTGCGCCACCTTGGAGGTGTCGGCCTCCGCCTACTATCAGCGCGCCAAGGGTGAGCGATCGGCTCGCCGCCTGAGCGATGAGCGCCTGCTTGCCGCCATCACAGAGATCCACCAGCGCAACTACTGCGCCTACGGTTACCGGCGGATCTGGATTGCCCTGGGGCGCGAGGGGGTGAAGGTCGGCCGCGGTCGAGTGCAGAGGCTGATGAGAGAGGCAGGGATCTGCGGTGCCAAGCGCCGTGGGCGGGCCTGGCGCACGACAAAGCCCGACCCCCAGGCTCAGCGCCGCCCCGACTTGGTGCGGCGCGACTTCAGCGCTGCGGGCCCGAACCGGCTCTGGGTCGGGGACTTGACCTATCTGCGCTGTTGGCGGGCGCCCTTTACTTCGCCTTCGTGATCGATGTCTTCTCCCGCCGGGCGATCGGCTGGCAGCTCGCCTCCCACATGCGAACCGATCTCGTCCTCGATGCATTGCGGATGGCGCTCGGGCAGCGCGAGAGCGGTGCTGACTTCGAGTTGGTGGCACACACCGATCGCGGTTCCCAATACAGCGCCGCCGACTACACCCAGGAACTCGATGACCATGGCGTCCTGGCCTCGGTCGGCTCGGTCGGCGATGCCTATGACAACGCGATGGCCGAGAGCTTCGTCGACACCTTCAAGACCGAGCTGATCGCCGACCGGGTCTGGCGCTCCCGTTCCCAGATGGAGCTGGCCATCCTTGAGTACATCTCCTGGTTCAACAACGACCGTCTGCATGAATCCCTGGGTGATCTCTCACCCGCAGAGTTCGAGGACCTATACGTTGCTCGGGGAGGTCAACTGATCTCCCTCTCATGAAAGAAGGACCCAACTAAAACGGTCTCCGTGAAACCTGGTCCGGGTCACTCAAATCAAGGGTTCCGCCCTCATGGAACAGCGCTGAAGCCCAGTCGGCGGCAGTTCCTTGCTGCTCGACGCCCTCAGAGCGGCTACTGCGAAGGTGTCTGCTCAGAGGGCGGTCGAATCAGCCGAAACACATTCAGCAAGCCGACTGCGCCAATCAATATCGCCCAGAGCTTGGGAATGTCACCGCTGAGGAGCCCGACGACGCAGATCCCGATGAGCACGAGCCCAAGTAGTGCCGCGAGGCCTGGGTGATGCAGTGCTCGGGCGAGACGAGGGAGGAAGACCATAAGCAGTTCAGTCAACAAGGTTCAGCAGGCCGACATGGACTCCTCTAAAGTGCAGGGTCGCCGTTGTCCAAGTCCACGGCGCAACCTCATCACCGTCGTGCCGATGCCGTGACTTGCTCCGCATCCTGTCAGCGTGACGATATTGACTCCCACGGCTTCTGGTGGTGTTGGGGAAGGAGATCAAACGAGTCCGGGATCGGCAGAATCGTCGCCGTAGGCATGCACTGGGCCAGATTCGGTCTGCGTGAGGCCCGGCGTCGCCCGAAATCGGATAAGAATCTCCTTCGCCAGTGACCCGACAGGCAGGACAGGTGGCCTGCCCCCATGAGATCGGTCCGACCCTTGTGAGAGTCATTCCCGCCCGCGACAATGGGCAAAGGAGGACCGACACAAGTGAAGAGGCGCAGACACACGCCCGAGCAGATCATCCGCAAGCTCAGAGAGGCAGAACAGATGCTCTCGGAGGGAAAGACGATGGGCGAAGCAGCAAAGACCCTGGGGATCGCCGAGCAGACCCTGCACCGCTGGCGAAACACCTACGGCGGGATGAAGGCCCAAGACGTGAAGCGACTCAAAGAGCTCGAGAAGGAGAACTCCCAGCTAAAGCGCCTGGTCGCCGACAAGGAGCTGGAAGTACTCGCCTTCAAGGAGATTTCGAAAGGAAAATTCTAAGCCCGGCCCGGAGGCGCCAAGCCGTCTGCATGTTGCAGGATCGGCTCGGCCTCTCCGAGCGTCGGGCGTGCCGGATCACCGGCCAAACCCGCTCCACCCAACGCCACCTCCCCCAGGTGGCCCCAGACGATCAGGCTCTACGCAAACGCCTCCGAGAGCTCTCTGCCAAGCGTCCCCGCTGGGGTTACCGCCGCGCCCACGCCCATCTTCTGACCGAGGGCTGGTCGCTGAACCGAAAGCGGGTGGCAAGGATCTGGCGCGAGGAGGGCCTGCGGGTGCCTGTCAAGGCCAAGAAGCGCCGCAGGATCGGTAACTCAACGGTTCCCGCCAACCGCCTCAGCGCCCAGTACCCAAACCACGTCTGGGCGCTTGACTTCCAACACGACGCAAGCAGCGATGGCCGTGAGCTGAAGTTCCTAAACGTCGTTGATGAGTTCACCCGCGAGGCCTTGGCGATCAAGGTCGATCGCACGATCAACGCCGATCAGACAGTCGCTGTGCTTGAGCGCCTGGCAAAAGAGCGCGGCGTCCCCGCCAACATCCGTGCTGACAACGGTCCCGAGCTGACCACTGCGGTGCTGCGCGAATGGTGTCGCCTCGGATCTACCGGTACCGCCTATATCGAGCTCGGCTCGCCCTGGCAAAACCCCTACGTGGAGTCCTTCAACAGCCGCTTGCGCGACGAGCTCCTAGACGTTGAGGTCTTCACCTCCCTGGTCGAGGCACAGGTCCTTGCCGCGGACTGGCGAGATGACTACAACGCCAATCACCCACACTCGACGCTGGGGATGATCTCGCCGCAGCGCTTCGCCGCCTCGCTACGTTCGCCCTCCGGGCTCACTACGCGAGGCGGCGGGCAGGAGGGATACTCCGTTAAGACAACCCCCGGACTCCCATGCGGGGTGGACCGATGAAGGGGGTCCGGTCACAGGCACGAGGAACATTCGGATCGCGGTACTTGCATTGATTGCGCGACGCCTCGTTACTAGGTTGACATAATGGGCGACTCTAATTCGGTCTTGAGGCACACCCTATACAGGCCGAGGTAATGGGGCTCGATTCGGTGCTATCAAAGGTAATCAGCCAAGCACCCAGGGCAGCGTACCCTCCTCACTAAGCAGCAAGGCTCCCAACGGCGAGAGGCGTCGGCCGAGAGCCCTTAACGTAGAGAGGTCCGACCCAAGTCGCACATGATCGAGATGCACTGAATGCGCGAACAAGAGCGCACCGAGTTCCCAAAATCGACCACTTACACGGATTTCCACGACGACACTCTTGCGCATCTACAGAAATGCCGAGCCGAGGCAGACGACCCCGCCACGAAGCGTATCTTCACCGAGCAGATCGCCATTCAAGAGAAGCGCAAATCCGAGGCGCCCGATCTCAAGCACGACAGCCGCCGCAGAAACACGCCAAGGATTGGCTGACCAACACACCGACCGGGTGTCTACCTATCGGTCCAGTTGGTCCTTTTTGGCCCAAGGCCTCGGCGTTTATACGAGGCCCCTTGCGGTCTGTCGGAGCTTCGCCATAGGCTGCGCGGTTCATGACTACAACAAAGGGGAGATCCCGCGTGAGAACGATTCGCAGCAAACTGACCTACGCTAATGTCATTTCGACGCTGTGCCTGTTTTTGCTTCTCGGAGGAGGAGCTGCGTTCGCCGCCACCAAGCTCGGCAAGAACTCGGTAGGCACCAAGCAGATCAAGAACGGTTCGGTAACCGGGATCAAGATCAAAGAAGGGACGATCACCGGCACTAACATCAACTTGTCGCAGCTCGGAACCGTACCGTCGGCTACCACGGCTACCACGGCTACCACCGCGACAACCGCGACAACCGCGACGAGTGCGACGAGTGCAAACACCGCTACAACCGCTGGGACTGCCAATGCTCTGGCGCCGATGGAAGCGACCCGACTCGTCGGTGCCTCGGGTCAGCCGCCATTTTTGGAGGGGGCGTCCAATTTCCCTCCAGAAGAAGCGCCGTTTAAGTTCCAACCGGTCGGCTTCTACAAAGATCACGATGGAGTAGTCCACCTCACTGGCGTAGCGAAAATTGGCAACGAAGAAAAACCAATTCCTGGCTTGCTCTTCAAACTGCCCCCCGGATTCCGGCCAGCGAGTGGGACCGTGGAACTGCTATTCACGCAGGGGGCTACTGAAAAAACGACGATTTTAATAGTTGGCTCGAACGTAACCGTCGAAGAACAGGAACTCGGCGGTGATGTAGTCATCTCCGAAGGAAAATCGGGAGAACCGGCGGTTCTCTCCGGGACCACGTTCCGCGCAGAAAGCTAATAGGTCTGAGACTTGGCCCGGATGGCACCACGGCTGTCCGGGCCTTTCTCGCCTCTAAGGCGCTCCTAAAGGCCGAATGCAAGCTCGGCACGGTCAAGGGCAAAAAGAGCACCTCAGCGAAGGTGAAGACTCAGAAGCCCAAGTCCGGGACTGTGCCCAGTGCTGGATCGAAGGTGAGCGTAACGGTTAAGTAAGGATAACCGTACCGGGATCTGGAGTCCCCAGAGGCGAGGACGCGGAAAGCGTCGTTACGAGGCTGACATGAGCGACGGGGGACTCGGATTGTGCCGAGCCGCCCCCTACTCGTCGCCATTACCCTCGAGCCACAACAAAACGTGGGCGTCTAGAGCCGCCCAAGCAAGAGGAGCACCAACAGAATGATCGCGATCAGTCCCAGGATGCCGCCAGCGACTGCAACCTTGAGCAGCACGAGCACGATTGCAACCACAATCAGTAGACCTATCAGCGCACGGACCATCGTTCAATTCTCCTTCGGTAGGTAGCCCTGACTCCCAAGCCTTCCCCCCAAACCGCTCGCCCTAAACCATCCATGCCTAGTGTTGTCCGCCGCTGCCCGATCTGCGGCACGTGCCTCGCTGATCGACATGTCGACACCGCTTCTCAGCGGCGCGTGCGGCGGTCGGTACGAGACGGCCCGCGAGTGGCTGAATCGCCGCCGTAGGCGTGCACAGGGCCAGATTCGGGCTACCTGATGGCTCAATCCTCCGGAATCGGCTATGAATCTCTCTCACCAGTCACCACAGGCAAGGAGAAGTATGAGAAACGTTCGGAATGTGGTCCTCGTATTGGGAGCGGTAGCCGCGCTGGTTGCGCTGGCAGGTTGCGGCTCCTCAAAGACGCATGGCGCAGAAGGGACCGTCACGATGACTAACCCGGGAGGTAACTCGGGAACATTCGGCGCTATCGGCAAGGCAACCGGCAAAAACATTCCGCCCGGCGCCGGCCTCGCCTTCTCGCGGCCGCTTCAGAACTCCGAAAAGAAGACTGACGGCGAACTGAACGTTGCCTGTATCGCTACGCAGCCCTCAAAAGCGGGCGTCGCGGGGACGTGCACGGCAACGGCAACGGTCCCAGGCGGCACCTTTGCGTTGAACGTAGGCGGCAAAGAAATCCTCGGAGGCAATATCACCGGCGCCATCGTTGGCGGAACCGGTAAGTACAACGGGGCGGTTGGGAGTTTCAGCTCGAAGTCGACCAGTGGCTCCGAAGGCTCCCCCGTGACGCTCACTTTCAACTACATCCTCCCGTAGTCCGACGCTGTACCCGACCGTTTGGCCTCAGGGGGAGCCCACACGGTCGGGTACAGCTTGGAGGGCTCCGTAAGCGCACAGACCGCCCGAGCGAGGCGATAGATCTCACTCTGCCAGCTTGACCAGCAGCATCGGCTTGATCGCTTCATAGACCGCCCGCTGATGTCCAGGTCTAAGGTCGCGGAGCAGCTCGGCGGCATAGACAACATCGCCGAGTTCCGTCTCGACCTCGGCGATGAACTTCTCCAGCCAACGCAGGGCGAGTCGTTCAAACCGCAGTGGTCCTTTTCGAGGCCCATAAGGGTGAGCGTCAGAGAGTCAGTCAGGTTGAGACGTGGGAGGCCGTGAGCGACTTCGCAGGCGCATTTGTAGGAGCCGGTCCGGATCGCGGTTCTGAGGCTCCGTACTCGCCGCCCGCGTTGCCTATACGAACGCATGTTCGCATACCGACGGGACCCGTTGCGCTCTCAGATTCTTAACACCGTCGATGGCGGGAGGCGTCAGGGTGGGCGTCGTCGGAGGCCATCCCTCCCTGGACACCTCCGAATCCGCCCGCCCACACCAAGGTCGGCTTCCTGCCTTCCGCCTTGGTGTCGGTTCCGACGACCCCGGTTTTCTCCCCGGGGTCGTCGTGCATTCGCTAGCGACTGAGCTGGGCATCGCTCCTCCGAGTCTGACAGTGGGAGACTTCCTTCGGAGCCCTTGAATGGGCGGGCGATAGGCAGGGAAAAGGCAAGGGAAGGCCACGTGGAGCAGTTCTTGGCCGGACAGCCAGTTTCCGATGACCGGCATCATTCCGCATTGGAAAGCTAAACTCACCCCTCTGCGCCCGTAGCTCAGCTGGATAGAGCGCATGCCTCCGGAGCATGAGGTCGCCAGTTCGAATCTGGCCGGGCGCGTCATAGAAACCCCCGCAAATCGGTGGTTTCTTGTTGGCTCGAGCGACAGGGTTAAATCCAATACCGTAAACTTAGGCGGCTAGGATGGTGATGCGTGTCTCGGCTGGCTTGGTGGGTTGGGGCCAGTTGCGGTGCTCGGGGCGCTTGACGGGCCAGTTGGACATCTTGCGCTTGATGACGCGTGGGTTCCTGCGTAGGCGGCGTTGGGGGAGCGGCTCAGCGAGGATCTCGGCGATCGCGTGCTGGTGCGCGGTGGCGATCGTGAGGGGGGGAAAGTCCCGGCTGGGTGCGGGTGGTGCGGCGGGCGGCGCGGAGGCCGCGGATGAACGACAATCGGTGGGGGACGAGGTCGGCTTGGAGCGCGGCGTCGTGCATCACGCGCCGGATCGCGTAGTGGGTGCAGAGGTATCCGTAGGCCTCCTGGTAGACGCCGTCGGGATGCTTTGAGCGCAGCACGACGCGCGGGCCGCGCTGGTGGGTCTTGAGCTCATCGAGTGCTGACTCGAGCTCCCAGCGCTTCGGGTAGAGCGCGGCGAGCTCGCCCGCGGGTGCCGCTCGGGGTCGAGGATCGTGGTGATCAGCCGGTAGCGCTGGTCCTCGTCGCCCAGCGCGGGGTCGTCGAGCCGGTACTCGACGACGCGCGCCTGGCGTGCCCGTCGGCGTTTGCGGCCTTGCGGTTCTCGGCGCGTAGATGCTGGGTCAGATACGAGCCGTCCGGGAGCGTCCGCTCGCGGGGCAGCCCGACTTCGGAGCTTGACCCGCCAGAGCAGCTGCGCCCCCGTGCCGCGCGGCCTTCTGGAAGCGCTCGAAGCTGTAGAAGCCACGGTCGGCAAGGCACAGCATCCCCTCCTCCAGCGAGCTCCACAGCCGATCGGCCAGCGCCCGCTCAGAGCTCGCGTACGGGCCGAGCGCCGCGTCGATGATCGCGTGCGTGCCCGACTCCGCCAGCGCCACCAGGCGCAGCTGCGGGAACGCGCCGCCGCCCTCACGGCGATGCGAGCCCGGCCGCCCGAACGCCTGCCTCGTTTGGCTCGGTATCGGCCACATCCAAGGCACGTGCCATCCACGCTCATCAGCCGCAGCCCACGGTAGAACGCCCCCCGCGTCGAATCGCTCGCCAACGGCACCGCGACCGCCTTGAACAAAAGCTCCAGCGGCTCGCGGCCCAGCCGCTGGCGCGCCTTGTAGATCGCGACCTTGCTCGGCACCTCCCACGCCTGCTCCCAGCCCGACTCCCACGCCAGCCCCTCCACCAGCTGGCGCATCACCTCCTCATAGGAGCAGTCCGCGAACAGCGCCAGCGCCAGCACGTAGTAGACGACCACCCGCGCCGGCAAAAGCCGCTGACGCTGCTCCCTGCGCCCCGCCTCCGCCACCACCCCATCGACCAACTCCGGCGGGAACACCCGCGTCAACACGCCGATCGAGACGTGATCAGTCAGACGCGAATCAGACGGCGGCTTGCGCTGGCCAGCCCGAGGACGTCACTCCGGTGATGCCGGCATTGGGGCAACTTCTGGAAGGAGATGGCGCACGTGGGATGAGCGCGAGACAGACACGCCTCGCCTCTCGGATAGGGCTGCAATATATACCGTTTATGGTATACTACGCAGCACAGTGACTCCAAGAAGAAGAGCCTCGATCCCGGACATTGCTGAGGATCAATGGGGGCTTATCACGCGCAGCCAGCTGGAGTCGCTGGGCATCAGGCCAGCGACGATGGCGCGGCTACTGGCCGACGAAACGCTGGAGCGAGTCACGCACGGGGTCTACCGCCTGCGGGGCGCCCCCGAGCCGGATCACCTCGGACTGCGCGCGGCCTGGCTGGCCCTCGACCCAACGGTGCCGGCCTGGCAACGCCTCGACGATCCCGGCGAGACACTCGCCTCTCACGCCTCAGCCGCCGATCTCTATGGGGTTGGCGACCTACGAGCCGACGTACACGAGTTCACGCTCCCTGGGCGCCGCCAAACGCGACGCGCCGATCTGCGTCTGCACCGCGCTCGCGTACCTGAGGAGCACCAACTCGTCCTACACGGGCTGCCGGTGACGCGGGCGGGGTGGATGATCGGCGACCTGATCGCCGACCACGTCGACCCCGAGAGCGTCGCCCACATCACCGCAGAGGTGGTTAATCAGGAATTTGACTACCCGAGCGTGATCGCCGAGCGCATCGCGCCATTTGCAACACGTTTCGGGCTGCCCCGCGGCGACGGCGTGGGCCTGTTCGAGGAGCTGCTGGCGCTCGCCGGGTATCGCGATCCCGAGTCGGTCCTTGCCGAGGCGCGCAGCGCGTGAGCGAGCCGAGGTATGCGAGCCCGCAGGCGCTGCGTCAGGCAGTGAAGGACCGACTCAGCAAACTTGCCCAACAACGCGAGCACTCCCAGCTAAATGATCTAATGCGGCAGTTCGCCTACGACCGGCTGCTCGCCCGAGTATTCACCGTAGACCCCGATCGTTGGGTGCTGAAGGGTGCCGCCGCGATACTCGCACGGCTCCCAGCCGGCGCCCGCCACAGCAAGGACGTCGATCTCTATAGCCGCCACGGTGATCTCGTCGAGGCTGAGGGCGCCCTGCGCGAAGCCGCAAAGGCCGACCTCGGCGACTACTTTCGCTTTACGCTCGATGTCGCCCAGCCAATAACGCAGGGCGCAAGCGCGGCGCGGGTGCCGGTTACCGCATACCTAGGGCCGACTGAGTTTGAGCGCTTCCACGTAGACCTTGTCGCAGAGCTCTCGATGACCGGCGATCCGGAGGAGGTCGCGCCGCTTATCGAGATCGACATCGACCTCCAGCAACCGAACTATCGCGCCTACCCGGTCGTAGACCACATCGCCGACAAGCTGTGCGCGCTGCTTGAGACACACCTCCGCCGCAGCGGCGCCACCGTCGCGAGCACCCGTTACCGCGATCTCGTTGACCTCGCTACCTTCGCTCGCTCGCTCGACGTCGATGGACCGGCGCTCACTCGCGCGATTCGCTCCGAGGTCGCCCGCCGTGAGCTCACCCTGCCCCACGGCCTTCCCGCGCCGTCAGGGCCCAGCTGGAGCGCCGGCTATGCCAGAGCAGCACGCGATGCACCGAGCCTGGCGGATCGCGATCTCAAGGCGGCGCTGAAGACGACTCGCTCTCTCCTCGATCCGATCCTCTCGGGTAAGGAGGTAAAGCACTGGAATCCCTCAAATCTGAGCTGGTCTCAGTAGGCATCAGAAGACCCCTTCGCGATCAGGCGCCGACATCACTTCGGTGATGCCGGGATTGCGGCAACGTTTGGAGGGAAATGGCGCTACGTGGGAAGGCCCACCGTCCGCTCCACCGCGTCTGCAGACTAAGTGCGCTGCGCCAAAGATGCCGGGAGCGCCGCTCCCTTCGCTCCCGATCTAACTCTCCAGATCGAACAATTCAGCAAGGTGAGCATCGAGTTGGCTGCGCAGCACAAACCAATTCCGCCCGATCTTCCGGCCCGGGATCACTCCCCGGCGCAAGTAGTCAAGCGCCGTTGAGCGCTGTACTTGGAGGATGGCAGCCACGTCTGCCGGGGTGAGCAAGTCGCTGCGTGTAACGGGCTGCCGCTGGGCTGCCGAAATCTCTGGCATCTGACGCCGAGTCGGATGGTGATGAACGTTCCTGGTCGTGGTAGCCATTACGAGCTCCAGCGCTGCGTCGACGAAACCCACGAAGCCCATGCTGGCCCCTTCGGCCTCCGACTTGCAACTACCGGATCGTCGGCACGGAGGCCCATCTTCATTGGATCACACATCGATGGGCCAGCGGCTCTGGACATAAGGGCTCTCCTCAAATCGGCAATTCGGCTGATGTCAGGGTTTCACGGGTCTCCATCACTCTGGTCGCTGGCAATGCATTCATACCTCCAAGACATTGGCGAGAGCATTTCGATACCCCCGAGTCAAGAAACCGGGACTTCGACTGCATTCGAGAGGGCGATCGGTCACCTATCGAGTGCCGACGGGTGACTTTCTCTTCTCCCGAGCTGGCCCATCCAAGAATTGGGCGCAAGGAAACCGTGTGGAGGGCGCGACGGGACCGAGCGCCAAGTGGCTTCGAAGAGTGGCTGACTACCGGGGGCGCGTATCGCGCAGATTGCACTCGGGCTGCGCATTGCTCCATAGAAGGCCACTTCAAAACCCAACGTTGGAAACTCAGCGAGGCCGGAGTAACAGGCTCATGGGTGGCAGCTGATCAAAACCGCAAGCGCGAAGCTAAGGCCTATCGCCTTAAGCGTGAGAAATCCGTCCGGCCTTAGACCGCGCTTTGCAGCCTGCGCTCGACGAGCCGCATCACCTTGAAGTCCCGCAACGGACCTGCTACCAATTCTTTCCAGACACCGGAGGGATCAATGCTCGCATCTCCAGGCAATAGAGATGACTATACGTCGGCGAGGGACGAGGGACCAAACAACGAAGCAAAGGGCCATGAATTCGGCAGGGCATCTCCCGCGAGTGGTACACGGACGTCCAGCAGGCGCATTTTGGTCTGGTTTACTTGCCTAGTATTTGGCCCACTCGTTTTTGGCGCAAACTCGGCCCAGGCAACCCCCACACACCGCTTTTCCTTCTACCTCAACGGTACAGGCCCGAGCGCCTTGTCATGGCCCACAGGCGTCGCTGTGGACAGCTCGACCGACTCTTCAGCGAATGATGTCTATGTCGCCGATCGTTTCGACCACCGAGTCGAGAAGTTCGACTCGGTAGGGCACTTTATCCTAATGTTTGGCGAAAACGTCAATAAAACCACAGGGGCTGCGATCTGCACAGCTGCATCTGGCAACGTCTGCCAATCCGGTACCAGCACCTCAATGCCAGGTGGCTTCGTGAATCCCCAGGCCGTGGCCGTCGACAGCTCCGACGGACCCTCCAGGGGAGACGTCTACGTCGCCGACCGCGGCGATGAACGGATATCGAAGTTTGACCCCTCGGGACATCTGATCGAAACTTGGGCATTGAGCGGCCAACTTACCTTGGAAAGCGGCCCGAATGGACTCGCAGTGGATCGAGGCGGCAATTTATTCACCGTGTCCGGTAACAACCCTACGACAGTCCATGAGTTTAACGAAAACGGCGGCGAAATATCCTCTTTCCAGACGTCGTACGCCGCGGAATTCGCAATCGCCGTTGACTCCTCGGATCAACTTTTCATGCTAACTAGCTCTCGCAATATCGCCGGATTCACCTCTGCCGGCAAGAAACTCGGCTTAATCTCGGGCGCCAATGAAGCGGTGGGGTTGGCTCTTGAATCTTTCACGGGAGAACTCTATGTCAATCAACAAGAAGGTGTCATCAGTCAATACCCCGAGACCTGTGTAGGTTTTGAATGCAGTCCATTCGTATCTTTTGGTAAAGGATATCTTCGAAGTGGGCCTGAAGACGGGGTTGCAGTCGATACATCAACCCATGCTGTCTACGTCGCCAATCCGCGTGCGCAAGGAGGCGGAGATATCGCAGCGTTTTTTGCTGCAGAAGCGATACCCGAAGTCACCGCCAGTACGAAAATAATAGCCAATCGAAGCGCGACTATCGTCGGCCATTTAATCCCCGCTGTCAATATGGGAGATGGCGAAATTCAGGGATGCTACGTCGAATATGTTGAAGAACTAAGTTTCGAGGCCAGCGGCTACTCAACCGCTGAGACGGCTCCCTGCGATCCCGCTCCGCCATATGTAAGCCCTACTGATATCAGCTCGTCTCTGGGCGGCCTAAAGGCTGGCACAAGATATCGCTACCGCCTAGTGGCAACTAATTCAGTTGGCAAGAGTACATCCATGGAAGCATCCTTCACTACGCTCGACCTTCCTGAAGTCACAACGGAGCCGGCGACGAATGCCGCCGCGACGACGACGACACTAAACGGCCGGGTTGATCCAGCCGGCGCTCCGCCTATCGGTGAATGTGAATTTGAATATGTCGATGAATCAGAATACTCCGCAACGGGATATCGCTACGCGAAGACGGCTCCTTGTGCTCCCGCTACTCCCTATCTGGATTCCACTGAGGTCAGCGCGGCTGTTACTGGACTTCAACCGTCGACAGACTATCGCTATCGCGTTGCTGCGACGGATTCCAACGGGCGGAGCGTCGGTGCGGACAGCACGTTTGCGACGCTGCCTGAAGGCGAGCCTTCTAAGGTAAAGCGCAAGCCCCACAGGGTGGCGAAGGCTGGTTCGGTTCGCTGTTCGCTGCGAGCCTGCTCTCGATCTTTGGAGGGATCGACTCGACTCCAATCTTGGACATCGCCTAGGTTTCCTTCGAGATACGGCTGGCTATTCAGCGTTTATAGGAGAGGCCATTCGCTTCCTAATACCAACAGCAAGGGCGGCTGCTCAGGAACCTTCGCTGGGCATGGCCTGGTCGCTATCTTGAATGGCTGTCAAGGGAGGTTCAAGCTGATCTATCTCGGATCTGGTCCGTTTAGGATTCGTTGGAGAATCTTTGCGCATTGCCAGTGCGCGGATCGAACGAACCGGTGATCTCAACCCAGCGCTGACGCGGCATCCGTGGTCTGAGCTTCCGCTAACAAGAACCGCGCCGCGCCGCGACTTCGGCGTGGCGAGGTGCCCCCGGGTGAAGTTTGCGCCCGGCTCAGCTGCGCTCTTCGCGGCGGCGCTTGGCGTCGTGCTTTGATCTCTTCTTCTTCACCTTACAGGCGGTCTTCGTCTTCACCTGCTGGGTCAGGGTCTTTCCGTTTTGACCGGTGAATTCGATCGTGGAGACGGTCGGGGCGCTGCAAAGACTCTGGGTATTTGAGAGGTACCCCTTGGAGCCACCGAAGAGGGTGAAGCGGAAGTGCCCGATCGGAGCGTCGGGGACGACGGGTACCACGGTCTTCAGGCGGCCGTTTTGAACCGAGGAGGATTCGGCCTCTGGCATCAGGGTCACCTGGCCGCCGAGGATGAAGGCGAGGTGCGGCAGGACGCCGAAACCGGAGACGGCATAGACCGGCCCCTTGAGCGGCGCTTCCAGCAGCGGCGTTTCGGTGATCGCTTCCCCGATCGGCTGGCGTCCGGCGCACTGATCGGAGGCGAGTTCCGCCCTGTCGCAGAGATTGCCGAGGTGGCGCTGGTCGATCTCGAAGGCTTTCGGCAGAGTCACCGAGAGCGATTTGATGTTGGCATTGCCTGCTTTGGTACTGAGTTCGATTGCGAGACTGGGATCCTTGCTGCGGGCGGTGGCCTTGTGACCTCCCAGTTGGGTGATCGACATACGCGGGGTGAAGGGGAGCGACGCGCAGTTATCGACATGAAAGTAGGAGGAGAAGTTGGCCACCGTACCCTGATCACCGACGCCCTGGGAGGCGACCGAGAAGGGCGAGCAATTGGTCGGGTTGATCATGAAGTTCGGCTTATCGATACTCACCTCAATTTCGCGCAACCGGATCGGAATGCCGCCGATGATCTCCGGCACGGTTTCAGAGTCAGCGATCACGTGAGCATCGAGGGGGTCGACGTGGAGGGCGACCCGAACGACGACGGTGCCGTAGTCATAGGGACCGGCCAGCGCCGGGGTGACGGCGACCAGACTCAGAGGTGCTCCCTGAAACGGTCCGGCCAGATAGATCTTGCCGTAGGCGTGGAAGGGGTGTGATCCGGGCCCGGCCGCGACATTGGAGGTGCCGATTTCAGAGCTCGACGGGCAGCTCGGCTGCGCCTGCTCGATTTTGCCTGCCGTGTTGGCCGCCGCGGCGATGTCTGCCTCCGGGCAGTAGGTGACGCCGTGCAGGTTGGCGGTCAGGCCTGGGGGCATGGTGAAATTCAGATTGCCGAGGAACTGGTCCCCGTCTTCGCGATTGAGTTTCAGGGTGAAGGATGAGAAGGCCCCGGCGCGCGAGTTGGAAGTCCCGGCTTCAAGGGTCGGGTTGAAGGGCCGCACCTGCCCGGGGCAGGCGCGGCCCGCGGGACCGGTTTCGATCCCGAAGTTGAACCCGGTGTGGACGGTTGGCCAGGGCCGAATTCCACGGCACGAAGGTGGATTCGAGCTGGTAGACGAGCAGGAGGTCGGAGTCGCCATCAGTCCCCGGTCGGAGGCGAAGAGATGGACCTGGAATTCATCGAAGGGAACCTGCGGCAGGTCTTCGAAGTGGGCGGTGAGCTGGCCGGTACGGGGATCGGGATGGAAGGTGCCAACGAGCTTGGCGTTGATGCCGAACCCGGAGGTCATCATGAAGAGGCGATACTGGTTGCCGGGCAGCGGTTCTCCGATGTAGACAGATCCTTCCAGCATGCCTTCGAGGGCGAGCGAGTGGATGCCCATCGGGTCCCGATCTTGGACTGGTCCGGACAGTGGCCGGGTTCTTCGCTGCCGAAATTGGCCTCGGCTTCAGTGCAGGCGCTCTGCCCGTCCGCCGCGTCGGGGTTGATCGTCAGGCCCGGCGGCAGGGTGACGTTGGCTTCTTTCAGGTCGGAGGGCGAGACCGCAAAGCCGAAGAACTGCGGGTCTTTGAGGTCGATATCGAGACCCGAGGGCGAGTCGGTGGCGTGGCTGGTCGGGCCTCCGTAGAGCAGCGGCTTGAAGGTCTGGCGTTCGCATTCGGTCGTCGGTGGGAAACTCGATCCTGCCGTCGAGACGTGTTTGAGATCCTGGTAGGTGCGGACTTCCAGCGTGGTCGGCAGGGCATTGCCGGTGCAGAGGCTGGGGTTGTCTGTCAGCGGCTGGATCGGGATATGCGATTCGAGCGGACCGCCAAGGCATGAGGTGTCGGCGAGGCCGGGGCAGCCCGCGGGTTCGCCGAGGATGCCTTTCGGGAAGCGATTGATATTGTTTTCGGCGGCCCCCGGGAAGCCCCAGAAGGTGAGGTGGGCGCTTGCGAGCGGCGTCAGCTGCGTGATGTCGGCGACTGTGAAGCGGAGGCCGTAGTCGCCGCCCGTTCGGGCGGTAATCGGGATGTTGATCGGTATGTTGAGAGTCGGAACGATGAAAGCGAAGTCGGCCGTCGTCCCCTGATCGGGCAGCATCATGTAGATCGGCGCCGTTCCGAGTAGGTAGTTCGGATTGCCTTCGTTTTTGGCGTGGATCGTGATCAGGCCCACTTGCGAGTCCGACGGGCACTCCTCGAGGGCGAATTGCTGCGAGGTGCACTGGACGACGGATCGCGGATTGCCGAAGACGCCTTCCGGGGTGTTGACGATCAGGTCCTTCGCGGCCTCGGGGCTGCCGGGGTTTTCGAGGACGATGTTGGTTTCGATGTTCGGGTGCCCGCCCGCGGCCGAGGTTGAGGCGGTGGTGGTGAAGGTTTCGATGCCCTCGGTGGCCCATGCGGAGCTCGCCAGGGCGGCCATCGCGATCAGGGTCGCGATCAGGGCGAGAGCCGCGCGCATCGTCGGAACCGTATGCCTCTTCGAACGCATCCGCGGCACCTCAGCCATTCCTGTCGTTCTTGCCGTGGGCAGACTTCCTGCGACTGCTGCCTGGCTTCTTCTTGTGCATCTTCGAGTGACCCTTCTTGGCGCTCTTCTTCACGCACTTCTTGCCGCGAAGCACCTTGCCATGCGAGCAAGTCTTCTTCGCCGCGGGCGTTTCGAGGTACTGGCCACCGGTACCGCGGATCGTCCCGATTGCGGGCGGCCCGGGCGCTGGCGAGGAGGCACCGTGGCACTCGTCCGACGCTTTGCAGGTGACCGGCGGCGGCGTGTAGGGGAAGCCGCCTTTTTCGCGGGCGTCGTAGATCTTCACGAGGCTTCCATTTGTGTCCTGGGGCACGAGCGTGTCGCGGGTGAAGAAGTAGACGTCCTTGCCGTCTTCGCTGGCTCCGAGGAGGCTCGAGTTGAATGGGCTGACGCCGGTCGAGATCAGCTGGACCGTGCCGTTCGACCACTCATAGGCATCCTCCTTGCCGTCGAGGTCGCGCGGAGCGATCGCATCAGTCGAGTCGAAGAAGACACGTCCGTCCTCGACCAGCCCGAGGCCGTTCCTGGGCAGAGAAGAGTTGCCGGCCGCTCGAGCGTTGGTCGGGTTGCAGGAGGCGCATTCCATTTTCCCGCTAGATGGTTCGTAACGGAAGACCTCTGAGTGTTCGTTGCTGTTGTAACCAGTCAGCGACTCGGGAGAAGAAAAAGCCGCGTACCTGCCGTCCGGCGTGACCTGGAAGTCGCCGTAAGTGTGCGTTTCCGGCTGCGATTTGGCGTGTCGGACGGCGAGGTTTTCCAAGAGGTGGAATTCGGCCGCTTCATAGCCCAATTCGGTGATTTTGAAGCCTTCGTGGAATGCGGTTGCGTAGACGTGATGGTTAGCCGGATTGACGCCGATTTTGCGGGGCCCGAAGGCAAGTTTGCCTTCGGCGTAATGGCCGATCAGGACACCGGATGGCCGATAGGCGGCAACGCGTTCGTCTTCGGATTCGGGAACAAAGATTTCGTTGGTTTCGGGGTCGGCGGCGACCGAGGGACCGCCGGAGGCGAAGCTGGAGCCGGGGACTACCGGGTAGGGACTCGGGCCGAATTCGGACGGGATGAACTTCTTGACCCTTTCGCCTTCGTCGCCGACGTAGAGGTTGCCTTCGCCGTCGACTGCCGCACCCATCGGGTAGAACGCGGGAACTTCGAGCGCCGTCACCTGATAGTCGGCTTTGCTGATCGGCATCGCACTCGAGGTCGGTTCGAGCCGGTAGATCCGACCGCTTTCGTATTCCGCGACGTAGACGACGCCGTTGGCGGAGTCGACGGCGATCCCGGATGGTTCGTCGAAGCCGCTAAGGTTGCCGACTTCTTCGCCGCTAGACGCGTAGACCTTCACCGCGCCATTGCCGGGCGCGAGAAAGAAGTCGCCGGAGAAGGGACCTGAGGAGTTGTCAACCGCGATGTTCGCAAGGTAATTTTGGAAGGAAGCAGGCAGTTCGTTGCTGCCGCCGGCCGCCGGCGCCGTGAAGTCGTCCGGCGCACCGTTTTCCTTGAAGCGAGCGATCGTCCCTTTGCTGCTGTTGAGGACATAGACGTCTCCGTTGGAGGCACCGCTCACGGCACCAGCCCCTTTGACGCCACCGAATTCGGTGCCCAGGACCGGCCGCGCCGGGGGCGGCGGCGCCGGCCTGCCGATGCTGGAGTCGATCGTGGCAACGAATTCTGGCGAGCCGCCGGGCTGGACGACGTAGAGGTTCGGCTGATTAAGCGTCCCTTCCGATCCGTCGAGCTGCTCGGGGCTGAGGAAGTAGAAGGTGCCGCTGTTTTCGGCCACTCCGGCGCCGCCGGCGAGGGCGAGAGCGTCGCAGTTCTCTTCACCGGCGTTAGTGTTCCATTCTTCGGGCGGTTCACAGGTCGCCGCTCCCCCACCCTTCGAGATCAGGGTGAGCCTGAGGTTGCCGAGCGGGTCGACTTCGGCCTCGTAGATATCGGCTTCTCCGTCGGCGTCTTCACCGACGAGACTGTCGTCAGTGGTGAAGAAGACCTTGCTGCCGTCGGCGGTCATCCCGTCGAAAAGGGCCCCGTCCGTCGCGCCAGGTGTCAAGTCGATGCTGTCGGGCGAAGTGCCGATATGCATGTAGAGATGGCGGTATTCGTTGCCGGCCCCGTCTTCGGAGACCTTCTTGCCGACGATCACACGGGAGCCGTCGGTCGAGACGTCGAGCTCGGCGATGCCTTCGCCGGTCAGCGTCGCGCCCGAGGGTTCGGTTGAGACGAGCTGCGTCGCGCCGGAGCTGAGGTCGCGCTCGTAGATCGAGACGTCGCCGTTTTCGTTGCCGCCGTTGGCGAGCTTGGTGGTGCTACCGAAGATCAGGTGTTCACCGTCGGCGGAGAGATAGCGGCCCACGTGCCCGGCCGGATTGGCGACGGCCCCCATTCCCTCGGCGAGCTGCCCGTTCGGGAGGCGAAGCGGGATGTTGGTCGAGCCGTCTTCGAAGCACGGGGAGCAGATGCCCGAGCCGCCGAAGGCGAAGGTGCCGAGGGTCGGATCGGCGTCGAGGAGAGGGGACCCGAAGGCTTCGGTCGAGAAGGGGTTTTCGGAGGAGACGCCGACGTATTCGGTTTTCCAGCCTTCGCTGCCGCGCGTCGCGACGTAAGGATCAGGGCCGTGGTTGGGAGCTGCGCCGACTCCGGGGATCGCGCCGGATTTGACCGAGTAGAGAACCTTCGACGAGGCCGCCGGGTAGCCGTCGAACGGGGTCTGGCCGGCGACCAGGTCGGATTCGACGTTGTAGCCACCGGTGTTCCCGGCCGAGACGAGCTCGTAGGCGCGGCAATCGAGCAGCAGGGCAGAGCTGGTCTGCTGCCTGACGTGGGCGTTCGGGCAGGGATCGACGACGTTTTCGGTGGTCGGGAAGGTCGTGAAGATCTCGTCGGCGCCGGGCGTCGATCCTGACTGGTTGGTCGCGACGACCCGGTAGTGATACCTGGTGCCATCGGTCAGGCCGGTGACCCTGAAGGAGACTTGGACCGGGAGGGTCCCGCTCCCGACCGGCGATTCGATGCTCGATTCGCAGGAGCTCGATTCGCAGGCTTCCGGCCCGTATTCGACGCGGAAGGTCGTCGGCACCCCTTCGGGGTTGACGGTCGCGTGCACGAGGGCCTGGTCGGAATGGACTTCGCTGACGTACTGTTCGGTAATGATCGGCCTGGCAGACTGGATGAAGTTCCCGTCGGCACCGACGGCCTTGCCGTTGGCGTTGGCGACGATCAGCCGGTAGTGGTAGGTCTGGCCCTTAGAGAGGCCGGAGATTTCAGCACTGACGTCCTGGGCCCCGGAGCCGTTGATCGCTTCGCCCTGGGAACATGGCGTCATGTGTCCGTAGAAAGCGTTCGGACCCCATTCGAACTTGCAGCTGTTGGTTTCGATCCCGTCGGGATCGACACTGCCGTGAATTACCGCCGAAGTCCCTTCGATCGCGGTGACGCCTCCCTTGAGAACGCCTGGGATGTTGAGAGTGCCGCCGGTGGGGAAGATGTCGACGCGCTTGCTCGGTTCTCCGCTGCCGGCGAAGACCTTCTCGTTGGACCCGTCTACGGCCACGGCGTGGATGCCTTCGAGCCCCGGGACCGGCGACCCAAACGAGGCAATCTGCGTCCCGGCGGCGTTGTACTCCCAGATTTTCCGGACGCCTTCCTGGGTGCCGGCAAGGTAGACGTTGTTAGTCGTCGGCGAAACTGCAACACTGGCGTCGTACCCTTCGCCAGAGGGATCGACGGCGTAGAGCAGTTCGCCGGCTTCGTTATATTTACGAAGTTGCTCTCCCGCTCCGGTCCATTCGAGGGAGTAGATGTTGCCGTTGCTGTCGATGCCCATATTCTCGTTGGTGAAGCCAGATTCGCCGAAGCTGTATTCGCGCCCGGTGGGTTCTCCAGAGGGCTTGTACTCGGCGATGCCCGTTCCGAACGAGGAGTGCATGACCCAGAAGTTGTCCGTGGTCGGGTTGACCGCGATGGCGCGCGCATTGCTGGAACTGATCGGGAAGCCGAGTACGGGCGAGCCGTTGGGATTGAACGCGTAGACCTTTCCGCCATTGACGACGTAAATTCGCCCCTGATTGGCGGTTCCCGAGTTGTCGATCGCGACGTAGGGGCCTTCTTCGCTATAGCTCGCACTGCCGGGGAGAGGAAGAGTCGAGGTCCCACCCAGCAAGGGGTAGGTGTACGGCTTCGCGTGCCCTGAGGCGTCGAACTGGGAAATCCCGCGACCGGTCGTGACGTAGACGTAGTGGTTTTCGTCGTTGACGCCGACTTCCTTGATGAGATTTCCAAATTCACCGGCGGTGGAATCAGAGCCGTTGAAGCTTTCGCCGAGGTATTCGTGCTGGATGACCTGTTCGGCCGAAGCGGGTGCGGCGGCGAGCGCCGGCACGATCAGCGCGGCGGTGAGCGCCGCGGCGAGCGCCCAGCGGCGGAGCCCCTTCCTGCTCTTCATCTCAGCCCACCCTTCCCTGCCGCCCGGCCCTTGCGGCTGTGGCGTGCCGACTTGCTCCGCAGGTGGGGTTGGTAGAGACCTGGGAGTTCGCGACGCGGTTGTTCTGACCGACGAAACTGACCTGGGCCTTCTTCTTCCCCTTGCAGATGTTTTCCCCATTGACCAGCAAGCCACGCTTGCCTCCGTATAGGTTGAGGACGAACTTAGAGACGGGCACGTCAGGGACCGTTTCGAAGCTGCTGCGCAGCGCGGCGTGGACCGCGCTGATCCGCGCGTCGAGGTCGATGCTGAACTGACCGCGGAGCGCCACCACCATGTCCGGAAGGGTGTGCGAGGAGGAGCGCAGGTAGACGTTGCCAGTCAGCGGCTTTTCGAGCAGCGGCGATTCGACCGTCCCGGTGCCCATGATCGAGCCGGACGGGCATTCGTTGGCGGCGAACTGGACCCTGGTGCAGATGGTCTTGATATGCGAATTGTCGAGCTGCTCGCCGTGCGGCAGGGTGACGATCGCGCGCGAGATGTTGGCGTCGCCCGACCGCGCTGTCAACACCGCGCGGAGGGCGGGGTTTTTGGTCCGCTGGACGCCGCCCTGCAGCTGCAGCTGCAGCTGTGGGGCGAACGGCATCGACTCGCAGTTGGCGACCTGGAAGCGCACGGAGCGCTGCACGGCGGCGCCCTGGTCGCCTTCGATCGTGGCGCTAACCGCAGACGGTTCGCAATCGGTCGGGTTGAGCATGAATTCGGGACGGTTGAGCTGCAGCAGCACCGAGCGGAGGCGCAGGGGGACCCCTTCGAGGATCTGGGGGAAGGGATTGGAGACCGCGGTGATGTGGGCGTCGGTGGAGTCGACGAAGAGCGCGGCCCTGACGACGACGTTACCGAGGTCGTAGGGACCCGACACGGCCGGGGTGACCACGGCCAGGCTCAGAGGTGCCCCTTTATAGGGACCGGCCAGGTAAACCTTCCCGGAGAGGTAGACGGGATGAGTGCCCGCACCCGCGCCAGAAACCGCGGTCCCGATCTGCGAAGAGGCCGGGCATTTCGGCGAGGAGAGCTCAGCGACGCCGGAGTAGAGTGGGTTTTCGAGCGCCGCGAGGGATTCCTCGGGGCAGTAGGCGACCCCCTTGAGGCTGGCGGAGAGCCCAGGTGGGGCCTGCACGGTGAGGCCGCTGAGAGTTTGGTCGCCGTCGTTGCGGGTCAGCGTCAGCTCGAAGGGCGCATGCTTGCCGGCTGTCTTGTCGACGACTCCCGCTTCGAAGCCTGGATTGAAGCCGAGCACCGAGCCGGGGCAGGCGCTGCCGCCGGGACCGTGTTCGAGCGGGAAGAACTGTTCGGAGCTCTGCGTCCCGAGCAGGGAGTCCCAAGGCGTGAAGGTGCTCCTGACCGGATAGGTCCCGCACTGGGTCGGAGTCACCAACAGCCCCCGTTCGGAGCCGAAGATGTGCATGTTGAAGTCCGAGAAGGGCGACTCGGGGAGATTCGGAAAGGTCGCCACCAGCTGGCCCGTCTGGCTGTCGGCGTGGATCGAGCCGATGATCTTCACGTGAACGCCATAACCGTCGGCGGCGAGGATCAGGCGGTAGCGTTCGCCGGGCTTCGGTTCGCCCAGGTAGAGGTACCCCGGGAGTGGCCCGGGCAGCGCCGAGCTTTCGATCGAGAGGGTCCCGACCTTCGAGTCTTCCGGGCATTCGGCGGCGCCTTCGCGGTTGCTCAGCTGAGCCTGGGCGTCGGTGCAGGCGGACTTACCGTCGGCTGCATTCGGGTTGATCGCGATCCCTTCCGGCAGCGTGACCGTGGCCGCGCGGATCTCGGAGGGCGACGGGACTGTGGCGCTCTCGAACTGCGGTGCCTTTAGATCGAGATCGAGGCCAGAGGCGGTGTCGGTGAAAGTCACCGTCGGCTGGGCGTAAAGGCTGGGGTTGAAGCTGAGCTGGTCGCAGCCGGTGGTGGCCGGGTAGGGCGCTTCGGCGTGGGTCACTTCTTTGTCGTAAGAGGTGACGTCGGTAGAGGTGGTGAGGGGCACGCCGCAGGAGGTCGGGTTATCCAGGAAAGGAGCTTCTTCATGGTTCGGCGGCAGGCCGGGGTAGCAGGGAGGATTTGCAAATGACGATGGGTCGCAACCCGGCGGGTGGCGAAGTTCGTTATGGACCGGCGAGGCGGGGACGCCCCAGAGCTTCTCCACGAGGGTGTGCAGCGGAAAGATATGGTTGATGTTCACCACTTTGGCGTCGAGCCCGTAGTCACCCTCGGTGCGAGGTTCGAGGACGGTGTAAATGGGGAACTGCAGAATTGGAGCGCTGAACCCCAGGAGCGCGGGCTGGTTAGCGTGTGGAACGAGGTTGTAGACGCCGATCAGTCCGAGGAAGCCACCCGGGAATTCTTCGGCTTCTTTCGGATTGTTCGGGTTGGGATTTTCTTCGCTCCCAAGGCCGAGTTCGACTATTCCGACCTGCGAGTCCGCCGGGCAGGTTTCGCGGGCGAAGTTGACGGCGCTGCACTGCGGAGTGGAGTGAGTGTCACCAATGAAACCAGCGGGAAGGTGGATATCGATGTTTTTGGCGTCCTGACAGTCGCAAGTCGGAGCTGGGATGTGTTGCGTCTCGCGGTTTTCGACCCGGAGCTGGATCGTCAGGTCGGGATGGCCTCCGGCCTGGGTAGTTGAGGGCGTGACATTGAAGCGGGTGACGGGAGACCCCGCGAAGGCCGCGGAGGGCAGCAGGGCTAGGAGGCCTGCGATGAAGAACAGCCCGGAAATCAGGTTAGGCCTACGCATGACGATGTCCTCCGCGCCCGTGCGGATGCCTACGGTTCGCCGCCTTCTTACCCTTTTTCTTGGCTTTCTTCTTCTTGCTCTTGGCAGCAGGGGGAGCGTTCCCTCCTTTGCCGAGATCGTCGCCGCTGACGATGGCCGGCGGGTTCGGCGGAGCACTACCTTCGCCGTGGCACTCGTCGGCAGCTTCGCAGGGCGCCGCGGGGGGCACGTAAGGGAAGCCGCCGCCGGTGCGCGCGTCGTAAAACTTCAGGTATTCGCCGTTCTGGTCCTGGCCGACGAGCGTCTCGTAGGTGGAGAAGTAGGCATCGACGCCATTGGCCGAGACACCCTCGAAGCCGGCGGTGCGGGTGTGGAAGTTCGAAGTCTGGGTGGTAACCGAGTTGGTCCCGGTCGTGATCAGCTGCGGCCGCCCATTGACGAACTCGTAGACGTCTTCGACTTCGTTGGTGTCCTTCGGAGTGAGTGCATCCGGCGTGTAGAAGAATGTCCGTCCGTCGTTGGTCATGAAGAGTCCCTGGAGGCTGCCGCTGGCGTTGCCCGTCGGCGGTTCGCCGTTCGGCATACAGGAAACACAGTTGATCCTTTCAGTGGCCGGGTTGTACGTGTACATCTCCTCGAATTCGTTGTTGTTGTACGGCGTCAGCTGATCCTTGGTAAGGAGGGCGACGTGCGCGCCGTCGGGCGAGACCTGGATCCGCCCGACCGGGCCGTTACTGCAGTCTTCCGCCGGGCAATAATCCTCGTGTTTGGAGAAGGAAGCGACGAACGTGACCACGCCGTTGTGGTAGCGGTAGAGGTTCTGTTCCCCCCGAGTTCCCTTTGTTCCATCCAGGACTTCGGGCGAGTAGAAGTAGATTTCTCCGCTTTCTTCAGCGATCGCGTTGTCAGTTTCGTAGGCGCCATCGACCGGCATCGCGTTGCACTTTTCGGTCCATTTCGCACCGCATTCTTCTTCGTTGCCGGTTCCGGAGTCGCCCTTGGAGATCAGCGTGATTTCGCCACCATTCGCTTCGTTCCACATGTAGAGATCGACGCTGTGGTCAGTGTCTTCGCCGGTCAGCTGGGCATCGGTGGTGAAGAACACTTTCTTCCCGTCGGCGGTCATGCCGACATAATCGACGGGATGATCCTCGCCAGATTCGTCGACACCGATCTCATAGGAGATCGCGTCATTGACCCGCATGTATAGATACTTGGAGGGTTCCGGTTCACTGCTGAACAGCGGCCATTTGCCGTCGGAAACCCCCATGACAATGTGCGATCCGTCGGTCGAGACGCTGGGATTCACCTTCGCCTGCTCCCATTCCAAGTACCCATCATGGGGCAGCCTGCTGCTGGCGAAGGTGATGTACTGATTCAGTCCTTCCGCTCCTGGAGGTACGGGGACGTCGAGATGTTCTCCGCCGGGGAGCAGCGAGATGAGCGACGTCGATCCGGTTTCGGTGTCGTAGTCATAGGCCGAGCCGGGCGGTTCGACGAGGCCGTTGGGCGCGAAGGCGACATTGCTGCTGGTGAAGGCAAGGTGGCTGAAGTCGGGCGAGGACTGATAGGCCCCAATGGTTTCTTCGGCGTCGGGAATCAGCGACTGGGTCAACGGCCAGCGGCCACGGAAACTCCCGTCCGGCCCCCAGATGTAGGGGAGGTTATGCCCGGGCTGCGGCGTTCCTGCGAATCCTCCGTTTGAGTAGTAGTCCATGAACTCGGTGAACTTCTGATTGCCGATGGTCAGCGAGGCTCCGAGCGCTTCGCTGCCCTTCAGCCCTACCAGCGCGGTGGTCCAGCCGGTGCTGGTCCTAGTCGCGACGTAGGTATCGACGTTGAGGCTGTTGAGGGGTTCGGTGCCGGTCACTCCGCCGAGCTCGCCGCCGAAGGCGAAGCGCGACGGGTTCGACGCGAGCGGGCCTGGCTGGGCATGTTCGGGGACGAAGATGACATTGCCGGCGGCACCTGGCGAGACCAGCTCGTAGGCGCGACAGTCGGGCAGGTATTCGCTGCCGGTCTCCTGGCGAAGGATTTCGTTCGGACAGGGCTGGGCGTTGAAGTTGAAGGTTTGGTCTTCGCTGACCGTTTTCCCGGCGGTGTTTTCGGCGACGAGCCTGAAGTGGTAGACGCCGCCGTTAAGCCCGGTCAGTTTCTGGTTGACGGGCTCCACTTCCTGGGCGGCGGCAAGGGATTCCCCGGCGACCGGAATTTTGGTCCCATATTCGGGGGTCGGCCCGTATTCGAACCAGTAGGTGGTTTGCAGCGCTTCGGGATCCACCTTCCCGTTGAGCTTGGCGCCGGTGGCGGTGACTTCCGAGGCGTAGATGCCTTCGAGCGACGGCTTGCCGGCGGTCAGTGCTGTGCGGTCGGAGCTGAGGCCCTTCCCTTCAGCGTTGACGGCGGCGAAGCGATAGTGGTAGGTCTGACCCGGGGCAAGCCCCGTAATTTCAGCGAAGACGCTCTCGGCCCCCGAGAATGGAGTCGACTGGGAGCAGGGGACAGGTGGTTCGCCGTAGGCGAGGGTGGTGCCCCATTCGACGTAGCATTCAGTGACCGGGCCGCCGCCGGCAGGGTCGACGTGCCCGTTGGCGACCAGGCTGGCGTCGGTGACACCGGACGGCGCAGCCACGGCGACCGTCGGCACGATCTGGGCGGGGAAGACGTCGACGTGGCTGTGGCTACTGTCGCCGACATAGAGGGTGCCGGTCTGGTCATCGAGGGCGATGCCCCCGAAACTCGCTGCGTTGCCGAATTCATTCTGGACTTCCTCGACCTTGCCGCCGGTAGGGGTGACGGCGAGCACCTTCGGGATAGCGGCGGGGTAGGCGGTCCTTCCCGCGACGTAGACTAAGTGGCTGTTCGGATCGACGGTGATGCCGGATGCCGAGATCACCGAGGGTTCGAGGACCGTGTTGACGGTGTGGTAACCGCTGGCGGCGGTGAAGCGCCAGACCCCACCCGATTCACTTGTGACGTAGAGATCGTTGTTGGACAGGTCGAAGGCAAAGACAAACGGGTTTCCGGTGGCAGATTCGACGTTCAAGGTCCTCATCAGAACGCCCGTGGTGGCGTTGAACTCCTGGAGCTGACCGCGGCTCTTGTCGGCGATCCAGAGATTCCCGTTTGAGTCGACCGCCGCGGTTTCCTGGTCTTCATGAGTTTCGACGGCGATCGGGTAGACGCTGGGATTCAGCGGGGTACCATCGGCGTCCCAGCCATAGATCCCGCGGAAAAATACCGGCAGGTAGAGGTTGCCGGAAGTCTGATCCAGCGCAAGCCCGCCGGAGCCGTTGACTTCGAGCGGGAATTGCCCGCCGGTCGGGGAGTGGGCGGGAAGTTCGAATCCGTACATTCTGGTTTCGTCGCCGCCGCTGGCCCCCGCATAGAGCCGCTGGAGCCCCTGGTTGAGGACCAACTCGCCCGTTTCGGAGATGAAGCTGCCTTCGGTCCCGTCGGTCCCAAATCGTTCACTTACACCGTTCTTGTGAATGAAGGCCGCGGAGGCGCTGCCGACGCAGGCGACCAGCACGACGAGTGCGGCCAGCAGCGCCGTGACACCGGCGCCCAGGTGAGCGCGATGCCTCTCAGCCATTGCGGTGGGCCTTTCGGTGGTGCGTCTTCTGGTGGTGCTTCTTCTTCGGCTTCTTCACGCACTTGTCGTTCTTCTTGATGAAGCCCATCTTGCATTTCACCGGCATCGCCCCACCCCCGCCCCCGCTCTTAGCCGCGACGGTGGTGAAGGTGCCTTCGCGGCTGGTCGAGGAGCCGACCGCGTTGACGGCAATGAGGCGGTACCGGTACGTCGTCTCGGGAGCTAGGCCCGAGACCGGGGCGCTGACGCTGTGAGAGAGCCCGTCGGAACCAATGGCGGTCTCAGGGGTGCTCGCCCCAGAGGTGGACCCCGTCCCGTATTCGAAGTGATAGGTGCTGGCGGCGCGGCTGGGGTTGACGAGGCCCACCAAGTTGGCCGTGGTTTCGGTAACCGCCGTGACCGGCGAGATGTCAACCGACGGGTGGTTGCTGGTGGTAAAGGTCTGGACCGAGCCGACCGAGGAACCGGCGACGTTGACGGCGACGGCGCGATAGTTGTAGGTCGTGCCCGGCTGCAGGCCGGTGACGTTGAGGGTGGCGGAATGGGGCGAGTCGTCGGAGCCGATCGGTTCGCTCGACAGCGTGTGCGATTCGAAGGATCCTTCGGTCCCGTAGCTGAAGAAGACCACAGTGGGGCCGAATCCGGGCCGCGCTTCCGCGGTGAGACTGGCTTCGGTCGGGCCGACGCTGCTGACCGACGCTCCGACGACGGTGGGCAGGTTGGGGACGGTCGTGAAGGTCTGGTCGGGCCCGTCCGAAACGCCGGCCGGGCTCGTCGCGACGACGCGGAAGTGGTAGGTCTGGCCGACGGAGAGGCCGTCGATTTCCGCCGACACCGGATGTGCGGTGTTGTCGGAGCCGACCGGGCCCTCCTCCGGAGTGCTCGTGCCGTAGCTCGTAGTCGGCCCGTATTCGAAGTGGTAGGTCGTCGGCCCCGCATTTTCCGGGTTGACGGTGGCGCGGACTTCAGCCGAGGTCGTGGTGAGTTTCTTCGTCGGCTTGTACGTGAAGGTCGAAAGGACAAGCGTCCTGAAGGAGCGGTCGGGTCCGTAGGTCATGCCGAGGCTGTCGGTGACGACGATCCTGTAGTGGTAGACGGTGTTCTGGAAGAGGCTGGTCAGTTCGGCGCTACCGCTCTGCATGCCGGTCCCTGAGCCGACGTCGACGACGGGCGTCGTGTTTTCGTAGCTTTTGCTGAAGCCCCATTCGAAGTAGTAGCTGGTCGCCGACCCGTCGCCGGTCCAGTGCCCGTTGAGGGTGCCGACGACCCCGCCGATTTCGGTCGCCGGATCGGTCCCGATCCCGATCACGGCAGGAGCAGTCGTGAAGGTGCTGTCCTTGCCGGAGCTTGGCCCGACGCCGTTGTCGGCTATGAAGCGGTAGTGGTAGGTCGTCGCCGGCTGCAGGTCGCAGAGCTGGAAACTCTCCTGCTGGGGACCGGTGCCGGGCCCGGCGTCTTCGGGGGCGTCGAATGCCGTGTTCCCGTAGGAGCTGGTAGTGCCCCATTCGAAGTTGTATTCGGTGTCTTCGCCGTTGCCTTCAAAGGCACCGTTGAGAGTGGCGCAGGTGCGTTCGACGCTCGACGCAGGCTTCGTGCGCAGGAAGGGAACGTTGTGCGGCGTGATCGTCCTGTCGACGCCGATGTTGGTCCCGTTGGAGTTCGTGGCGACCAACCGGTAGTGGTACGTCGCCTCCTTGATGAGACCCGAGAGGTCCGCGGTCACGGTTTCGCTTTCGCCGTATGGCGGTGCGGGAGAGCAGGGCACCGGGGTTTCGCCGTAGGACTTGGTCGGCCCCCATTCGAACTTGCATTCGGTGACAGGCGGCCCTCCTGCCGTGCCGGTGGTTCCGCTGATCTGGCTGTCGCCGGTCGGTTCTCCTGTTTCCGCATCCGGCACGATGACGGGATCGAAGACCAATATATGGCGTTCTGTCCAAGCGCCGAAGGTCCCGTAGAGCAGGCCGCTAGATTCGTCGAACCCGAGGGTGACGACTTCGACCGACGTCCCGAATTCCTGCAGGAGGACGCCATCCGTATTGTAGGCGTCGATCTTCGAGCCCTCGGCGAGGTAGACGACGTGCCGCGCCGAATCGATCACGATGCTTTCGATTCCCGGATAGCTCGGGTTGACGACGAATTCTTCAACCGCCTGCACCGAGTAGTTGCTGGCTGCGGTCAGCCTCCAGACGATCCGGTTGGCGCCGTAGTTGCCGCTGAGCGTGAAGTAGAGATCGCCGGTGGATTTGTCGACGGCAATATTGCAGACCCTGCCTGCGCCGAATTCTGGTTCGTAGACGCTGGAGGTGTTGATGATGCGAAGGATTTCGCCCGAGGAGGAGTACTCACGGATCTGGTGTTCGCTTTCGTCGCCGACCCAGAGGTTTCCTTCGGCGTCCGTGGTGACCCCGCAGGGCGAGCCGAGGCCGGCGGTGAGCGGGAAGCCGGGCAGCACTTCGCCGTTCGCGTTGAAGCCCCGTACCTCGGTCTTATCCGTCGTGTAGACGTTGCCGCTGGTCGGGTCGACGGCGACCGAGGACTTTTCCGGCTCCGACCCATATTCTTCGTTGGGACCGGCGTAGACGGGGAATTTGCCCCCCACGGGGTATGTGTCCCCGGGCTCGGCGTTTCGAAGGCGGAGAGCCTGCCGTTCGAGTTCTGGAACGCGTAGAGCCTGTGACTGACCGGGTTGACGGCCAGGCCCCCGCCGCCGAATTCGGTGCCGGCGGTGCCGTCTATGCCGAAGGCTTCGCTGGGGGAAGAGGGATGGAGATAAGCGGCCGAGGCTGAGGCGACGCCGAAGGCCAGACTGAGCACTATGAGAAGCGCGAGTACGCAGACGTCGATGAAGCGAGGCAAGTTGGCATTTCGAATCGGCTTCATGAATGGCGAGGTCACGCCCCTCGCCCGCTCTCTCTACTGGCCATTGAGCCCTGAACATCGAGCCCGACGAGTTCGATGGTGAGTGGAACTAGGTGGTCAGGCCACGGGAGCAAGTCATTTCCTGACCGTCGCTTAGCTAGGCAACATGCTGAGCGCTCCTCGCATTGCGCTGCCGGTTGAGGCCGTGAAGCTCGTCGCGACGCTGACATCCGTGTGGCTCAGCGAAGGAAGGAGCGAGAAGCGGCGAGCAGCGGGAGGAGATGCCGAGGTGGAAGAACGCCGGACGGCTCCAGGGCCGCTTGCGTCGCTCGTGGAAGCTCCCACAGGGAGAAGGCCCTCCGGTACGTCGCCAACCAGGGAGAGCTGACGGACGCAGCTTGGCAACAGCCGCAGGCGATCCAGGCTCGAGCGGGGACGCCCTCCGGTTCTCGGGGCAGTGCCGGCACTCTGTGTGAGCCCTCGCCTCGCAAGGAGAGTGAGAAGCTTCATCTGATCGAACCCGGTCGTTGGGGCGGAGGGGTCGAAGGTCGAGCTGGAATCGCTGCCGTACGCCGACGCCGGGCGGTGGGCGTGGCGTACGCGTAAATCAATTCGCCGCTGGCGCTGCCAGTGGCGAAACGGTCCCCTGCCGATGTCTTGAAGCCGCTTCTCACTCCGGTTTCCTCTCCGGCTTCGCTGTTCCTTGCCCCCAGCGCCTTGGCGACGGGAAAGCCCGCCCCCTGCTCAGCCGTGTTGGTTCTCTCCAGTTCCCTGTCGACCGACTCCCCTTAAAGTACTTTGAGCCAGCGTCCGCGGGTAGTTAAGCAGGCTGGCGCCCTGCTGTCAACGATTACAGCTGCCCACTCGATCTTTTAAGCTCGGGTAGTACGCGCACCTCGATCTATGAGGCAAGCGAGCGCGACTTCCGGGGTTGTGCTCGCCCCCGACGCGATCTCCGGGCTCTATCGACGGGAAGAGCGCGTGAGCTCAGCCGATATAGGTGTGGGCTTGACTCCTCACGGTTCCGAGTGCGCTTTGTGTCCGGACTCGTCCCCGCCGTCCCTGCGTCCCCGCTCCGGAACCCGACGACACATTGGACCATGCAACCGGTAAGAGGGGCGTTACCACGAAGGCGCACTGCCGAAACTTGAGCACACAAGCTCTAGCTGACCCGCCCACACACCTTGTGAACACCTGAGAGGATCCGGGCCCTCCCAGAGGCTTGTGGTTCGTGACGTCCAAGCAAGGAGGACCCGGATGAAGGTTCACGGTAACGCTGCCCTCGGACGAGCGGGAAGGCTGGCGTTGGTGCAAAGCGATCGAGTCGGGGATGGTGTTGAGGGCGGCAGCTGCCGCCCTCAACGTCGCGCCCGCCACCGCCCATCGCTGGTGGCATCGCTGGCTCGCAGCCAATGAGGATGAGCGCTTC
>CAWBCO010000004.1:0-12671 GCA_963787415.1 uncultured Solirubrobacterales bacterium
ATTAGTCGTGAGCGATGCTCGACACGCGGTATCTCCCTAGCACTCCAAGCGGCTAAGCTTTATCCGCGTTTTCCAGCCTATTTGTAGCGGGTCTGACACTCCGGGGTGGCCCCCCTTCTGGGTAGACTGCGCTTCTCAGCACGGTCCAATGGCGCCAGCGCGATATACGTGATCTCGCGCAAGATAGCTGGCAGTTCCTCGATTCGGTTATGAGCTATCTCGTGTTGAATCACCGCCCAAATCCCACCGACAATGGCCTGGATAACGACCTCGCGAAGTGGGATTCCCATATCCGTGCCGCCGATCCTGATCAGCGACATCCATTCATCCATCATCACCCCAATGCGGTCGCGTGCAGCTGGTCCCGCAGCGACCGCCTCAAAGAACGTGACCCTTGCGAGGATCGGATTTTCCGCAAGGGTGCTCAGCAGACGACCTATTTCCGTTGCAATAGCCTCCGGTTGAGAGACCGCGCCTCGTCTAAGCGCATTAGTCTGGGTCTTCATCCGGGGACCGAGAACATCGAGAGCGGCTAGGAATGCCTCCTCCTTGCCGGCAAAGTGCTCATAGAAAGTCTGATTTGAAACTCCCGCGGTGCCGCTGATCGCCGGAATGCTGAGCTTCCATACCCATCCCTGGCAGAGACAAGCGCTGCAGCGCGAACGATTCGCTCGAACTGAGAGAGCGTTGAGCGGCTTCGTGCGCTGTCGGGGGGCTCGTCCCAACTCAGTTGATCTCCGCTGCTTGGCCTACTCTCGATCTGAAGCGCACCGGTATCGGCTGATATCGGCAATTGGACGCTCCGTGCCCCGTAAGGGCGCTGGTAGGAGATACCCCAATCGAGCAGCTCGTCAACGTGGTCGCGTAGCCTCTCGGTTTGCCCGTTGCGTAGGTGGCGGTCGACAACCCACCGGATCCCTGCATTGATCGCGCGGATCGTCATATCGGAGACCTCACCGCGCTCGGCGACTTGGTCGAAGCTCTGGCGAAACATCAGCTCGAATGCGTCTGCGGCCGGCTCACGATGAGCCACCCCCGCAGCTCCCAGGCTGAGCGAGTCCACCACCACCAGGTGGGCCGCCGCTGGCTCGGCGATAACGATTTTCATGAACATCTCGAGGGCGGCACGCAAACGCTCGCGAAAACCGGTTTCTGATCTGTAGGCCTCTCCGACCTGTCTGCTTGCCTGCGCCACTATCTCATCGAAGGTGGCCAAAAAACAGTCTTCCAAGGTTTCAAAGTGTTCATAGAACGTCGTGTTGGAGACCCCGGCGAGCGCGACCAGCTCCCGGAGTGTCGTCGACTCGTAGCCGTCGCGCGCCACCGCGTCCGCCATTGCGCCCATCAATCGACCTCGATGATTGCGGGCTGTTTCCGCCGCGCTTCTTTCGGTTCGACCCGGCGGCAGCTTTGGGAAAAGCGATTCGGGTCGATCGGGGGTTGGCTTGGTTGACACGCGATCGCCACGATAACCATACGCGTACAAAGCCAGTTCTGCGCGAGGTTTGAATTTGACGGGGCCTAATACCAGGGTATCTGTAGCGCTATTGACATGAGCGGTCAGATGTGTCGATCTTGTTGCCTCCGTGCGGAGCAGAGGGTGCTCGCGCAGAAGGACTCGCGAGAGCATGCACCCGGCGGGCACACAGCAGGTGAAGACCAAGAGGACTTTGGGCAAACCAAGAAGGCCATGCGCCAGCTGCGTAAATGCAATAGGAAGCACTGGGTTGGTCGGGGGGCAAGCTCTTCTAAGGGCCGCTGTAGTCGTGTGGCCTCTCACCCTCTCTGGGAAAGCATTCCGAGACTTCCTGGGAAGCGGCGTTGAATTCCCATTCCAAAGGTATGGCGATGGGCCACGTCGCGTTCGCTGCGACAATGTCAATGTGATCGACCCTTGTGTGTCAGGCCCGCAATGAAGGCCGCCGCCTGCACCAACGCCGAGTTTGAGGTCATCGAACGCCCCGAGCCGTTGCCGGGCGATGGTCAGGTTCGCATCGAGGTGCTTCGTTGCGGAATCTGCGGATCCGATCTGCACGCGCGCCACGGTTGTGACGCTTGGGCCGACCTGGCAGCCCGCGCGGGCTATGAACGGTTCGCTCGTTCCGAGCAGGAGATCGTCTTCGGCCACGAGTTTTGCGGCGAAATCGCCGAGTACGGTCCCAAATGCCGCAAGACTTCGCCTACAGGGACCCGCGTTGTCGCCCTACCGCTACTGCGCTTCTCCCAGGGAGTGGACACGATCGGTCTTTCGGTCCATGCTCCTGGTGCCTACGCCGAGCAGACGCTCGTGCAGGAGTCGATGATGATGGAGGTCCCCAACGGCCTCGGTTCTGACCTCGCCGCGCTCACCGAGCCGCTGGCGGTTGCCTGGCACGCCGTGCGTCGAGGCGCGGTGAGTAAACGCACGGTGGCAATCGTGATCGGCTGCGGACCGATCGGGCTCGGGGTCATCCTCGCCCTCAAGGCCAAGGGTGTGCGCACGGTGGTGGCCAGCGACTACTCCCCGGCGCGGCGAGCCCTGGCCACCGCCTGCGGCGCCGACATTGCCATCGATCCTGACCAGGAGTCGCCGGTGACTGCTGCGCGGCGCCGTGGACACGTTGAGGATATTCCGGCAGCCCTGGAGCTGGCGCTCGGCACCCGCGAGAAACTTGGCCGCCTGCCGTTTGGCTGGTGGCATGCCTGGCGCCTCGCCGAGGCACTCGGTGCCGCCCCAAAGCACCCGGTGATCTTTGAGTGTGTGGGGATGCCGGGGGTGATCGAGGACCTGATCGACGGCGCGCCGCTCTTTTCCCGCATCGTCGTGGTCGGCGTCTGCGTCGGTAGCGATCAAATCACCCCGGCGATGGCCATTAACAAGGAGATCGACCTGCGCTTCGTGGTCGGCTACACCCCGCTTGAGTTCCGCGACACCCTTCAGATGCTTGCCGAGGGGGAGATCGATCCCAGCCCGCTGATCACCGGGATGGTGGGCCTCGATGGCGTTGCCGCGGCCTTCACGGCGCTCGGCAGCCCCGACCTCCATGGCAAGATCCTGATCGATCCAAAAAGCAAAGCGACCGCGCCGCTGACCACATAGGGATCAGGGTTGCGTCATGTCCGGCGAGCGCCGCGTGGGCACCGTCGACGAGCATTTGAGCGATTGGCTGAGCCTGACCCTGATTCGACCGACCGATACCACCTCGAAGCGCCCCGGAATCCCGCAAAGGGGGGCGCCTCAGCGCCGGTCTAGAGTGAGCGAAGCTTTTGGCCGGCAAATGGGTTCCATATTCAGGGAACTCCAAGTCAAGAGCGGAGGTAGAAGATGAAAGGCCTGACTTTGACCACAGCAGCGATCTTCTTCGCCGCCGTCACCCTCGCCAATGCCGCGGAAGTTACTCCCGAAGCCTACGTCGTTCAGGTAGAACCGATTTGCCAGGCAAACACCAAGGCCAACGAAAAGATTCTCAAGAACGTCAAGACCGACGTCAAGAAGGGCAAGCTGAAGCCGGCGGCTGTTGCGCTGGAAAAGGCCGCTAAGGCGCTGGAAAGAACCTATGGACAGTTGTTGGCGGTACCCCAGCCCACCGCGGACGAAGCCAGGCTGAGCAAATGGCTCGGTTACGTGAAGACCGAGGCCGCCCTTTTTAAGCAGACCGGCAAGGCGCTTCGCTCCGGCAACAAGAACAAGGCTCAAACCCTCGAGAGCAAGCTCAACAACAACGCTAATCAGGCCAATGCCGAGGTGCTCAGCTTCGAGTTCCATTTCTGCCGCTTCAACCCGTCGAAGTTCACATGAGCGGCGGTTTGGACATCGAGCCTGGGAGACAGCACAGTCAGACCCTATATCTGGCTGCCACCCCAGCCAGTTCGTAAGTCACGCCAGATTCGCCAATCGACTTAAACCGGAGGGTGCCCCTGCTGAGGGTAGAGGCATAGATGTCGCCCTTCTTGGATTGCCAACGTGATGATGGCGTTTGCAAGACGCCATCATCAACGATGCATCCCACCGCCTCGGCCACCCAGCCCACCGAGTGGGCGGCGATTCGCGGTTGACGAGGACGCCGCCGCCTGACTGCTTCACGACTGCCTGCCGGAGCGCTGGATATTGATCAAATCGGCGACGCTGGGGAGGGGATACATCTACTGACGTCTAGATCCGAGCCGACGAAGCTTCCCCGTTACGGCGGACTTTGTCACAGGGCGGCTCGATGCTTGAGCGCTTGAGGATGCCGTTCCCAGGGCTAGCGGCTGGGTGGCCGCCACGGCTAATTGAGGCAACAGACGCCGCATCTCTAGTTATGCGGTATGGAATGGTTCCGAATAGGAATATCGGTTCCATGCCTCATTATTGGCCCCTGAACACTAGGTAAGTGGCTTTTGTTCTCGGTTTGAGAATGCCGGACGTCCGGGTGGACACGAATCCACCATTGACAGATTGGTCCGTCTGTGTTCTAATATCTAAATCTGAGAAATGCGCCAGCCCTTCGGGCATTTCGGCAGCTCACGTCCAACAGACCCCAGGCGTTGGCGACCAACGCAAAAGGCGTGGATCTTTGAAAGGTGATCAGCACTTGGGAAATCCGCCAACCATCAGAGTCTTGAGGTTCTGCTGAGATGAGATGGCGGGCATGGCTGCCGCCGATCGTGGTCGCCTTGGCGATGCTCACCGTGATAGCTGGTCCGGTCTATGCAGAACGCTCGCAGAGTGGTGGCCTGATTGTCTTTCTCAAAGGCGGCATTGCTCCCCGCGAGCTTCCTCGCGCCAACGCAGCACCCGTGGCGGTGCGCCTACAGGCGGGGATTCGGACTGCCAACGCGCTTCCGCTTCCCCGCGTCAGGTCAATAAAACTAGAATTGGCCTGGCGCGGAGCGCTCGATGTCCAGGGTCTTCCGATATGCCCACAGTCTCGACTGCGCGTTATAGACAGTCGCCAGGCAAACTCGGTTTGCGGTAGTGCCTTGGTCGGTCGCGGGCGGCTGTATGACCGAGTCTTCATTCCGGGCCAGATTCCGTTTGGCCTGCACGCGCATCTCCTCGCATTCAATGGCAAAACCAAGGCAGGGCATACGGCTGTCTGGGTTCTTGCCTATACCTCTGACCCGCCGGTGTCTTTTGTCCTTCCTTTCCACGTCCGTCACCAACCTGGTCCCTTTCGCACGATTTTGGTCACCCGCGTGCCTCGATCGATTGGACCTTGGCCCCATTTCGCCCACTTTCACATGGTGGTTTCGCGCCGTTTCTCCTACCGCGGCCAGGTCCATAGTTACCTGAGCGCCTCGTGCCCCCTACCCCCGCACTTCACCTCAGGCTTCCTCTCGCTGGCTCGCGCAACATTCGAACTCACCGAAGGGCCGGAACTTCGGGCTGAAACCGTCCGCAGCTGCCACGCGCGCTGAGGGCTCGATCCAGGCACCCAAACGGTATGCCAGGTGGGGTGTCACCCAGTTGCGACGCTGATATGGAGCGCTGTTTGTCAACCCCCAGCGCTGAGCGCGGCCGCTTGCCGCGGCCCTGACCCTGCAACCCCCGAGGTTCCCGGGGCGCCACGAGCGGAAAGGTCCAGCTTGGTCGACTACCGTCGTCAGGCTGATATTCGAGGGCTGGCTACCTCATTGCCTCTGTTCGTCGCGAACCTGCTCTCTAACACCGGGCGCCACCGCCAAAGCGGTTGCCCATAGCGTCGCCGCAGATCCTCGGCGCGACGAGTCTGGCCCTTGCGTTGCTCGTCGACGCCCCGGCAGCCCCGGGGGTAGCGCTATCTGAAAGGTCGCCTCAGTCGAGCACCGCGGCCTCCCAGATGAAGCAGGCGAGCTCCCGAGCGCAGGCGATCGCCACCTTGCCGGCCGGCTTGCCCCGCCTCACCCGCAGGTGTGACCAACGCAGGTGAACACGGCGCTGTGCCCGCCAGGCGATCTGGCAGACGCGGGGATCCTGGCCCTGCTGGCGGCGACGGAGACCGCTGCCCACGACCGGATGACGGGCGTAATGGTGGGCGGCCTCGACCAGAAGGCGGCGGGCGTGCTTGGAGCCGGCCTTGGTGATCGAGCCCTGGCGGCGCCTTTCATCAGAGGTCCACTCGCTCGGGGTGATCCCGAGATAACCGGCGAGCTGGGTGGGCTTGGGGAAGCGACGGAAGTCCCCGATCTCGGCGACGAGTCCTGCTGCAGAGAGGGTGTCGATCCCACGGAAGCAGCGCAACCTGGCGATCGTCTCGGCGTGGGGGCTCTTCGGGACCAGCTCGGTGATCGTGTGCTCCAGCGTGCCGCGACGGTGTTCAAGGCCCTCGATCGCGCTGAGGTAGTCGATGAACGTCGCTGCGGCGGCGGGGTCTTGGAAGCGCAGGGAACCAAGCCACTTCAGGTGGGCGCGGGTCCAGTTGCCCCCCGGCCCGGGGTAGCGCAGCTGGTGGCGCAGCAGGAGCTTTCCGAGTCGGTGCCGTGCCCGCATCAGATCGCCGCGCAGGTCCTCACGGCAGCGGATCAGGTCGCGGAAGCGCTCCTCGGCGATCGCCGGAACCTGGACGAAGCGCAGCTCCCCGGCGGCGAGCAGTCGGGCGAGGCGCTCGGCGTCGCGGCGATCGGTCTTGACACGGTCGGTGGGGCCTTTGGGGATCAGGCCCGGGGCTGCGACCCGGACGTCGAGGCCGCGGTCCGCGGCTGCGCGGGCGAGACCGAAGCCGGTGGGCCCTGCCTCATAGACCGCGATCAGGGCGGTGCCGATCGCCTCGAGGTGGGGAAGGACCTCCTCGGGCGCACCCTCGACTCGCTTACGCTCAAACTCTCCGCTGGCCAGGTCGAGCGCGAAGAGATGGGTCTGGTTGGCATGGACGTCGAGGCCCACGCGCGGCATAGTGTTAATCATGGTCGGCACCTCCCAAAGTTGGGGTGTCGGCTGCAGGTTTTTCCTGCGGCCCAGTCCCCGCACTTCTTTGCGCGGGGTGCCGGCCTGTCTACTCAGGCCCCAGGACGGCGCCAGGTGTGGGTCGGCGCTCCATAGGGTCTAACCACCTCTGCCCCCGAGCAGATTGGCCCGGGCGAACTCAGCCTTGGGTCGTGTTGTCGTATGCCAAGAGCGACCATCGGAAGCGGCTGCCGAGGGCGAGGTCATGCGCTGCCAGCTTTGATGATCAGCGCGATATTCAGGAGGGCTCGGTGGCGATGAATTTGCGGCTTAGGGCAGCCACGCCATCAGTCCGAATCGACGGCGCCACCGGCGCAGCCGCCTATCCATCCAAGCGAAATGGGTGAGCGCCAAGATATTGGTACGCACTCATCTTTAAACTCAAGGCAGTTCCAAGCAGCAAGACAGCTTTTTCCCCAATTTGTGGTCCGTGTACATCCCAACATTTGAAGCCTCGCGCAGTAAGACTCCGCGGAGTAGGCGGGTTCAAAAACCAGCTCTCTTCAGATGGCCGCGACCCAAGTCCAACCTTGCACCAGAGTGAACGGGTGCTGGTCGACCTCGCCGATCGTTAGCTTCAACCCATCGATCAAAGCTCGAAAAGTGGGTAGTTACGTTTTGAAGATGACCAAGTCCGCACGGCAAATTGCTAGCGCCGGCAAAGGAGCAAGGCCGGTTTGCGAAGCCATTTCCGAAGCCAACCCGGTCCATCTGAGAGATGAGGAGGTGGGCCGAACCCTTGCTCGTTGTCTCTTATCGCTGCTGGTTTTACTAGCCTGCGTCTGCTCCCCGGCGGTCGCTGTGGCGGATTCAAGCGGAGTTCAGTACGAAAACGCCCTCCCCACCGCGACCGGGACCAACGTGACACCCTCCCACCCGGGAGCAACCGCAAACTCGTCCTCTGCGAATGGTGGCGCTTCCGCGCCGGGTCAAGCCAGCGGAGAAGGCGTTAGCCCATCCAATCCGAGGCAGGCCGCCAGAACGTCGGCAGGTCCGGCCGAGAATCATTCGGCGGGCGGTCCATCATCGAAAGCGAGCGGGACCGACGCTCGGCGAGGAAGCAGACACGATGATGGGGGCAATGCTCAAGCCGAAGATCCGCACCAGTCGGGCCAGCTCAGTGCGTCCACCCCGCGCGCGAGCAGTTCTGGTTCCTCGCCGCTAGCTGCGATCGTGATCGCCATCGTGACTCTTGCCGCGATTTCAGTGGGCGTCGTGGCGGCGAGATCGAGCGCGAGACCAAGACTTCACGCTCGCCGGCCTTCCCGAGAACGAGATAGCCGGGAGCAGCCACGCCTTCATGCTCGAAAGTCAGCTCCGGTTGCACGCCGGCTTCTTCGGTAAATTCGGTACGACCTGTTCTCAAAGTGTCACGCGAGCTGGGGGAGGTAGCCGGGCGGCCACCCTCATGCTTGGTCCGCTATTGTCCCAAGCTGTTCAGACCTAGGGAGTCCCGCTCTTCCCGGTGCGGCACGGCCCTTGCAGAGGCGATTATGGCCCGAGGGTCTATCCGATCCTCGGGCCGTTTACGCCAAACGTGTCCCACAAGCGCCCGTCGATGGGCACACTCCACCCTGAAAAATGAGGGATGGAAGGGAAAAGGCGGGAACTTGGATCAACCTGAGAACTGTCCGCCCGCGTCGCTGCGCCCAAAGGATTCAAGATCCCTTCGGCCGCAGTTCTTTACCGCCCTTGACGGCAACCGCATGGGCGTCTTTTGCACCTAGGAATGGCGCTAGCGTGATGTAGATAGCCAGCGGCAGCCTCTGCGCCAGCCGTCGCCCTGGCTTGGTCTCCTTGACCCGGTCGTGCAGCAGCGCATAGAGGGAGCCCCCGATCGCTTCCGCGGTGATTGGAGCGATATTGGGCGCCATCTCAAAGCCTGGTGTGAGCAGTCCTTCAATCATTTCGGTGACGGCCTCACGGTGCTCAAGGGCCCGTCTCCCCGCCGCGTACATCTCGACCCCACCCAGGCGCTCATACTCCGGCTCGCGGGCGCCGAAGGTGAACATCGCCTCCTCGGTAGCTCGCACCCGCGCTGACCACTCCGAGGTCCTCCGCAATGCCGGAAGTGCAGCCGCCAGCATCTGAGAGGAGCCGCTGTCTAGGGCTGCGACCATTGCCTCTTCTTTGTTGCCGAAGTGCTCATAGAATGTCCGCTGCGAAGTCCTCGCGCGTTGAACAATCTCGGCTACCGAAGTTTCGAGGTACCCCTTTTCCGAGACTACCGCGGCCAGTGCTCGTAGGATCCGCTCAGGCGCGTTGGAGGCCGCTTGGCGCTCCTCGAACGGCAGCGTCTGTTGCAGTGAGCGGCGTGGCGCGGCGATTAGGGGGCCGGGGGGAGGGGGGTAGTAAAAGATCCATTCCCAAAGCTGCGGCGCGAGATCCAACAGCTCGTCCTCTTGCCCCACGTAGATCCGCCGGTGAATCACCTCCTCGATCCCGACAATCAGCGCCCGCACGATCCCCGATGGCGTTTCCTCGTGGCCGGGGATCGAACCGAGAAGACGCTTCAACGCAACCTCGAGTCCGTCCAATATCCGCTCAGCGAGGGCAATGCCCTCGGGGCCAGCAGCGTGGACGTCAAAACACATCCTGGCCGCTGATGGCTGCGTCACGATCCATTCGATAAGAGCCACAAATCGCTGCTGGGCCCGTGCCTTGTCGCCGAGGTCCAGCTCGCCTGCGCCGATCTTTAACGCCGGCTGGACCAGCGCTTCAATCGTTGCCAAGAAACAAGCCTGCCTGCCCGCAAAATGCCGGTAAAAGGCGCTCCTAGAAACACCTGAGAGCTCAACCAGGTCGGCCACGGTTGTGGCCTCATAGCCTTTTTCGGCGACGGTCGCGACCATCGCTCCGAAGAGGCGCTCGCGCTGGCTTCGCTCGACGTCCTCGCGTGGCGTGCCGCGGCCTGGGGGCAGCATCTTCCCTCTCAACTCGCTGGCGTCTCCCCACGGCGTGCGCATCATTGCGGGCAAGACCATAGGGAGTCGTCGGTACGGCACCGTCTTCAAACAATATGCGTCGCGCCTCCCTTGTGCCTGTGGCAGCAACGGTGTTCCTATATCCAAAGCCAAACCCGACTCCACCCTGGCGCTCCATCCCCTGTGGAAACGCGAGTATCTACCTAGCCCCTCGGTCCGGTTGTGTTTCAAATATTCAGCCTCCACAGGTGCCGAACTAGCTTTTGCACGGGCCGTTTACATTGGCGAGGACCGGATCGCGATCTTTCTGGACCAAGGCCATGCGGGTTGAAATCGAGTCCGGAGTCGGGATCGGGGAGAAAGCGGATCGACAGACGAACTGATAACGCCACTGAGCGACGATCTCGCCCCCGGGTTTCGCGGGTTCCGATGCGAGTTCGACGCCGTCGAGGCCAAGGGGCTCCGACCCACCCCGCCGCGACCACCGCGCCCCGCCTACCGAGCCACCGCCCAGACTTTGGCAAGCGGTGGGGTAACTGTTCAGGTCTCCCGAGCCTCGCTTCGGCGGCCGGGGTGTAAGGGGCGGTTGACATAACAAGGAGTCGGCGCGTTTGCAGGGAAGTTGTGGTGCGTGGAGCGGGCCGAGGTCCAGTCTCTGGTCGCCGAGGGCGCGGATGCGGTGGCCGCGGTGATCGCCCGGCTCGAGGCGCGGATCGACGAGCAGGATGTCCAGATCGCAGAGCTCAAGGCGCGCCTGGGGCAGAGCTCGCGCAACTCCTCCAAGCCACCGTCCTCCGACGGCTACGGCAAGCCGCCGCCGAAGAAGCGCAGCCTGCGCCGCCCCTCGGGCCGCAAGCAGGGAGGCCAGGAGGGTCACGAGGGGGCGCGGCTTGAGCCGATCGCCGTCCCCGACGAGCGGGTCGAGCATCAGCCCGAGCGCTGCGCCGGCTGCGGCGGCGATCTCACCGCCGCCCAGCGGCTCGAAGGCGGCGAGTCCCGCCAGGTCTTCGACCTGCCCGAGGGCAAGCTCCTGCGAGTGGTCGAGCACGTGGCGCAAAGGCGACGCTGTGGCTGCGGGCGGACCACGGCCGCCGCCTTCCCTGATGGGGTCGGCGCCCCGACCCAGTACGGGCCCGGGGTGCGGGCGCTCGGCGTCTACCTGTGCGTCTACCAGCACCTGCCCTATGACCGCGCGGCTCAGGCGCTCGCCGATCTCACCGCCGCCAGGGTCTCGACCGGGACGCTTCAGCGCTGGGTGGTGGCCGCGGCCGCAGGACTCTCGGGCTTCGACGAGCGGCTGCGCGAGCTGCTCGTCTCGGCCCCGGTGGTCCACTTCGACGAGACCGGCGCCCGGATCGCCGAGCGGCTCGGCTGGGTGCACAGCCAATCGACCGAGAAGCTGACCCGCTACCTGGCCCACCGCCGCCGCGGCGGCGAGGCGATCGAGGCCGCCGGCGTGCTGCCCGACTTCAGGGGCGTCGCCGTGCACGACGGCTGGTCGCCCTATCGCAACTACGAGGACGCGCTGCACGCCCTCTGCAACGGCCACCACCTGCGTGAGCTGATCGCCGCCGCCGAGGCCGGGCACCGCTGGCCCTGCGCGATGGCCGAGCTGCTCTTGGACACCAAGGAGCGGGTCGATGATGCCCGGGAGGCCGGCGAGCCGAGCCTTCACCCGCAGGCGCTTGCGAGGATCGAGGCGCAATACGAGGCGATCATCGCCTCCGGGCGCGCCGAGCACCCTCCCGCCACGGGCAAGAAGACCAAGGCCCACAACCTGCTCTTGCGCCTCGAGCGCGATCGGGAAGAGGCGCTGCGCTTCGCGCATGACTTTCGCGTGCCGTTTACCAACAACCAGGCCGAGCAGGACATCCGGATGGTGAAGCTTCAGCAGAAGATCTCCGGCTGCTTTCGGACCGCCGCGGGCGCCGAGCGCTTCTTGGCGGTCCGCGGCTACATCTCGACCGCCCGCAAGAACGGGATCGAGGCGCTCAGCGCACTCGGGCAGCTCTCCGCCGGGCGGCCGTGGCTGCCAATGGCCTCCGGCCCCTGAGGCCGCCTGGGTCGCTTCGTCCGCACTCCACCCGATACTCCCCCCCGTGGGCAAAAAGAGCAGGCGCTCCCGCCAGGCGAGGCAATCCGCGCCGCCCCCTCCCCGGCCGGCCCCCGACGCCGGCGAGCGGGGGCCCAAGCGCCTGCTGGTCGACCAGATCGCCTCCGGCGCGCTCGACCCCCACCTGTCTCAGATCGCCGAGGCGATCTGCGCTCGCTCCCTGCTGCTGCAGACGATCGCCTCCACCAAGGCGCTCGCCGAGCTCACGGTCGGCGATCGGATCCGCATCAACAGCCAAGCCACGCCCCGCTACCTGCACGGCATCGAGGGCACCGTCGTCGAGGTCGATGAGAGCAGCGCCACCGTCTGCGTGCACCGCCCCGTCGGCCGCTTCAAAAGCGGTGAGATCCGCTGCCCCCCGCTCGTCCTCGACCGGCTCCCCAGAGCCGCCTGAGGCCCTCGAGTGGGGACAGATCTGCCATGAGCCGTGACCATCGAGCCGATCCCGACCTCGATGACCTGATCGCCGAGATTACCGTCGACTGCCATGACGAGGACGAGCAGCTGATGGGATTCGAAGACGCCTTCTATGACGCAAACTTCCCCTGTCCAGGCACCATCGTCGGCGAGACCATCGAGGTGCTCTCTGTCACCACCGCAGGCAACCGCCGTGAGCTGATCGCCACCTGCCAACGCAACGGCAATCGCTACGAGGTGGCCCTACTCGACATCCACATCGACGCGGACCCAGCGACCTCGCGCCTACTCGCCGCCTATCGCCGCTGGGTAGGCGCGACCTGAACAGTTACGC
>CAWBCO010000005.1:0-49321 GCA_963787415.1 uncultured Solirubrobacterales bacterium
GTTAGGCCGCTTGCCAATGATCTGAGCGCTTGGTGGATTGGCCGGTTTTCGCGCGGCGGCCGCCTTGCCCTAGCGGCCCAGCTTGATGTTCACCTTGCTTTCGGGCGCCAGTACCGAGCCCGGTTTGGGCTTCTGTGTGAGCACCCTTGCCGAGCTGCCCTTTGCTCCCTTGATTGTGCCGAGCTTGCAGTTGGCCCTACGCACCATGCTCTTGGCGGGTTGCAGCTTCTTGCCTTTTAGCTTTGGAACGACGCAGGCGAGGTAGTTGAATTCAACCGCTCTCGCCGTGGGACTGTTTCCGGCTAGCGTGGTCACGCTCAGATCGACTCGACCGGGAACGGCGCCGGGGGGCGCAATTGCGGTGATTTGGGTGTCGGATTCCGCCGCAAAGCTGGAGGCAGGCACCGAGCCGAATTTGACCGCGCTGGCCGCCGTGAAGTTCGCCCCGGTGATGATCACTTTGCTGCCACCGGCGATCGAACCCGAAGCCGGGCTCACCGAGGTGATCTGTGGAACCGGCTGGACTTCGGCGCTCAGCTCAATCTCCTGGCCCGATTCGCCACCGCTTGGGGCCACGGTTGAGTTATCAAAAGGTGGAGGAAAGATGGAGGCGTATCCTGCTCCGGAGACCGAGGCGATCCCAATTTCGTCTGTGGCGTTGGTGGGGTCAACCCCGATTAGATCGCCGGCTTCGATCGGCATGCTTACGCTAAATGTCTGCAGGCCGCTCCCAGTTGGGGTCGCAGCACCGCTGGTGCCAGTGGCCGTGTAGGCGCCGCTGCCGGTCGGGCGGAGTACCCGCAGGTAGTAGGGGCCGCCATTTAGGCCTTGGGCCCGCCAACGGATGATCGCACCGGTCGCCGGGGAAGTGAGGTTAGCGCCCTTCTCCGGCAATGTCGTGTTGAAGAAGGTCTCGACCTGTTCAAATTTTTTGGACGTGAACGTGATCGGCAGAACGCTTCCGATGGTGACGGTCGATGCCTGCGCCGCTCCGGCCAAGAGTGTGCAGATGCCGGTTGCAACGGCAACCGCTGCGGCAAGGCGGTGGCACCGACCGCGCCGACTTCCTGAATCGGTTGCAGCGGCTCGGTATTGCCGTCGTCGTGTCATCCACTCCTCCTAGTGTCCTGTCTCAGTTTTGATTTTTTAGTTGGTTGAGGGTGACGCGTCCGCGTTGTACCTTGGCGAGAATCTGCTCGGCGGTGGCGGTCCATACGAACGGCTCGGGGTTCTCGTTGTTGGCCTGTAGGTAGGCCTCGATTGCGTTGATGAGTTCGGGTACTGAGTGAAAGATTCCGCGGCGAATGGCCTTTTCGGTGAGCTTGCCGAACCAGCGCTCGATCAGGTTCAGCCACGAGCTCGAGGTCGGTGTGAAGTGAAGATGAAAGCGGGGGTGCTTGGCGAGCCATTTCTTCACGTTCTCGTGCTTTTGCGTTGAGTAGTTGTCGAGGATCAGATGGACCTGCAGGCCGTCGGGGACTTCCCGGTCGATCGTGCGCAGGAACTTCAAGAACTCCGTGTGCCGGTGGCGTGGCAGGCACTCACCGATCACCGAGCCGCTGAGCACGTCGAGCGCGGCGAACAGGGTGGTGGTGCCGTTGCGCTTGTAGTCATGGGTCATCGTGCCAGCACGACCTTTCTTCATCGGCAGCGAGGCCTGGGTGCGATCCAACGCTTGGATCTGGCTCTTTTCGTCGATGCTCAGCACGATCGCCTTCTCCGGCGGGTTCAAATAGAGGCCGACGACATCGACGAGCTTCTCCTCAAAATGCTTGTCGTTTGAGAGCTTGAACGTCTTAATGCGGTGCGGCGCGATGTTGCGCGCCGACCAGATCCGCTGCACCGTCGCCGGGCTGACACCCTGCGCCTTGGCCATCGACCGGCAGCTCCAGTGCGTCTCAGAAGGCGGCTTCTCGTGCAGCGTCGCGTGCACGATCGCCGCAATCTTCTCCGCCGGAATCGACGGCTTGCGTCCACGTCCGGGACGGATCACGCCGATCTCAGCCAAGCCAGCCTCCGCGAACCGTGAACGCCAAGAGCGCACGGTCACCGCCGTCACTCCCAACTGCTCAGCGATCCGCGTGTTCGCCTCCCGCTCGCCGCCAACAGCAGCGCCTGCGCGCGACGCACCTGCTGGTGTGGCGCACTGGAGGATCTCGCCAACACCCCCAACGTCGCTCTCTGAGCATCCGTCAACTTCAACGCAGCCGCAGGACGATTCACGCCAAGAATCATAGACACAAACAGATAGCTAAATGCGAGACACTACACTAGTTTTTGCCAGTTTGAAGGACTTCGGGTCATCACGAGGCTATCTGTTGAGCACTAAACACGGTGCTCGGCCGATGTTGCGGTGGCCCCGTTGGAGCTTTCCCCAGACGATCGCCGAGGCAGCGGTGCCGAGATCGATCGGCCCGGCCTTAGTCTGCCAAACGCCGGTGAGAGCATTGTTGATTCGGTCAGTTGCTCACGGACTCGAGGCGCCTGGGTGGATCCGCTCTGCGAAGGTCGGCAAGCCGTCGGTGGCAACCGGCGCCCACGGGGCCGCGTAGTCCGTGAACTGGTGGGCGGACGGTCGGATGCCGGGGTCGTCGTCTAGTGCGCCCATGCGGATTGCGAGGAGCTCCGGATTATCGGGGTGGTAGGTGAACAGCTGGCTGCCGCATGCCGAGCAAAAGGTCTTTACGTAACCGCCATCGCCCGGGTCCCAGGAGCGGATCAGCTCCTCGCCTGAGATGGTGCAATAGGAGCCTGGATTGGTCAGCGCCGTGACCGATACGCCTGTCCCGGTACGGCGTTGACAGCGCTTGCAGTGGCAGTAGAGGGCGCCAAGAAGTGGCTCGGACACCTCGAAGCGGACAGCGCCGCACATGCATCCTCCGCTCAGGGGCAGCGTCGGGTTCGACATTTGCAAAGCCTAGCGCGGCCTCGAGCAGCGCCTGATTGAGTGACTTCTCAGCAAGATCAAACCTCCTTTCAGAGACTCCCTCCAACCCACCCTTGGTGGCGCCTTCGGGTCAAGCATCGAATCGTCCAGCTCTCCAGCAGCTCCTGTGCCAGCCGCTCAGAATGCGACCCGACCGTCTCTCGCAAGATGGCCAACGACGATCGCCCGCCAGGCGAAGTGACCGGCGCGCTCCGCGGAGAAGCCAGCTTGAAGGCCGCCAATTGATCGGACTGATCGAGGCGTTGAAGCTGACTTTGACATTGGGCCTCAAGGACGCTTCCGCTCTTGATTAGAGGAGTCCAACGGCGGATAACCATGGCTTCCACCCGTTGCAGGAGCCAGCAACACGACGTCGGATGCGCCCAAACTTGGCCGCACGCATGGGAAGCCACTCTGCGAGGAAATGATCGCCGTCGCCGAGGCAAGAACAACGTCCCGGAGCATGGAGACCGACCTGACCGTGTCGATGTGGCGAGGCCAGCCACCAGCCGTGTCCGCAGCCGCAATCGCGCCACTCAACCGCCGGAATCCCTCTAACCGATCCGCCTGTCGCGGGTTGCTAGCCCTTCGAGATCCTGAAGTGCAACGCTCGCGGCGTTGAGCGCATACCTGAAGCTGTCGCGCCCACAAGGAGCGTGTAGCTGCCCTGCTTGAGCTTCTTGTGCTTGGAGATCCGACCCCCGAAGCGGACGTTATTCGTGCCGGCGTGGGCGGAGAATTTCAACTCGCCCGCGACGGCCGTGCGGGTGCAGCGGTGCTTTTTCTCGTTCTTCTTGGTCTGCGCGACGCACCCCTTCCCGATTTTTCGCCCACCGGCTGACTCAGTGAAGGTGAACGTCACGCTGGCCGGCTCGTTGAGGGTGAATGAAAAGGTGGTGCCGATCGGAAATTTCTTCTTTTTCTTGGCGCTGATCTGGGCAAGCTTGTTGTTCGCGCGCCAGGTCCTGGCGGTCTCGCTCAGGTTGCTGACAGATGGCGCCAGGGGGGCCAGTGGGCTTGACGGCGGCACGGTGACGGTACGGGTGGCCTGTGCGGCAGTGGTCCCGTTGCAGTAGGCAGTCTGACCGGTGAAGATCAGACGGGTCGAGCAGCCATCCTGATCGCTGACGGTCACGGTGACGGTATAGGTGCCGGGGCTCGCAAAGGTGTGCTGCGGCGTGGGACTGCCATTTTCCAGTGCGGTGCCGTCGCCGAAGTTCCAGTCCCAGCGCACAACCTCCCCGCCGGGCGCTGCGCTTGAGTCGCTAGCATCAAGCAACGTCGGCGAGCCGGCGGGGGCGGGGCTCGCGCTCAGTGCGGCGACGGGGCTCTGATCGGGTTGCGCGGCGATCGACTGGGTGTAGTCGTCCTGGCTGCCTGCTTCACAGCTTGAGCTCGGTGTGCAGGCGAGCGGGGCGAGTAGTCCGTTTGCTTCGACCGAGAACGGTAACAGCTTGCTGGTCCCATAGTCGACGGCGTAGAGCGAGTCGCCGGATGGACTGAGCGTCAGGCCAACCGGCTCTTTGCCGGCGTCACAGTTAGACGCCGGGCTGCAGGTCTGCTTCGCCAATACTCCACCGGGGCTAATCGAAAAGACGACGACGTTTGACGGTGAGCCAGTGTTAGTCACGTAGAGGTCCTGTCCATTCGGGCTGATCGCCAGGCTGCTCTCGTCACTGCCTCCTTCGCAGTTGCTCGCAGGGCTGCATGAGATCGGGCTGAGCGAGCCATCAGGGGCGATCGCCAGCGGTACGACGCTGCCGCCGCCCTCAGCGAGAACGTAGAGGAAGGCCCCCGACGGAGATATCGCCGCCTGACCAAGAGCCACGCCGGAACTGCAGAGCGCGCTGCAAGGCAAAGGTGTCAAGGTGCCGTTTGCGGCAATTGCATAGGAGGACAGCGTGCCGTCGTTAACGACATAGAGAAAACGCCCGTCCGGGGTCACCGCGACACTTTGCGGGCTGCTCCCGGTATTGCAGTTGGAAGCAGGGCTGCACGGGACCTGCGTCAACGTCCCATCGGCTGCAACCGCGAAGATCGAGACAGTGTTGGAGCTATGGTTCGCTACATAGAGGAAGGTCCCTGTCGGGCTGATCGCGATGCCCTCGGGCTCTTTCTGGGTTTCGCAGTTCGTCGAGGGACTGCACGGCAGCGGCGATAGCGTTCCTTCCGAGCCGACCGCGAAGCCCGATACCGAGCTGTTGCTGCCGCTGTCGACATTAGAGACGTAAACGAACTTTCCGGACGGGCTGACCGCCACACCCCACGGTGCCGATCCCGTGTCACAGGCCGACCCCGTGCAGACGATTGGCGTAACCGCTCCATCGCCCGCAATCGAGAACGACAGCAGTTTGTCCGTTCCCCCGCTGGCGACGAAGAGGCCGATTGCGCTTGCCGGCTTCGGGCAGCCCGCGAGCGCGCCCAACACGAGTAAGCTAACGCTCGCCGCCCGGAGTCGAGTGCGACGCCACTCGCGCACCTGAAACGCTGAGGTCATCATGCGATGGTATCCACTCCACCGCAGGCAAGGCACGATAATCTCGCGAAAGTCGGTTGTAAATGTCAAACGAGCAGCGACTGCAGCAGCCAAAATGTGGTCATCTGACCAAAAGCCGACATCAGCAGCTCGCGTCCATATCCGGAAGGTGCTCTCGCGATAATTGAAGTTGTCTGGAAACCGACCGCTCATTCCCAAACGCCCAAACGCTGTCGCGGGGGCGGCGCCGTCTCGATAATTTCTCGCGATCCTCCCGCATAGCGTCCCAATTCCCGCGCCAATCTGGCTCCAGTCTGCGTATAGATGGCGACTCGACGATTTCCCTCGGTGTTAAATCGTGATCACAGCACTCAAAGGCGATCCGATCGGCGACGGGCCGCACCGGCTCCCTCAGATCCGATGAAGGCGGAAGGTCCGCGGCCAGCGCGGTGCCAGTGCTTGGGAATCTCCGAGCCAGCGGGACTCAAAGCGAATCGGGACCTGCGCGAAGCGCTGCCATGACTGGCGGCCGACGATAGCCTCGAACTGCCGAATCCAACCAAGCGAGGTGATCATTTTGGCAGCGGAAGACGTGGTTAGGACAAGCGTGACAGCCCCTCTCGCCTTCAAGTTGCGCGTCCGATACGGGGAGTGCGACCCGCAGGGGGTGGTGTTCAACGCCCACTACTTTGCATACTTCGACATCGCTCTGACCGAAGCGTGGCGGGAGCTGTTGGGTCCGTACGAGGAGATGCATGAGCGCGGAATTGACATGGTGGTCGCTGAAGCGCGGGCGCGATTCTTGGGGAGCGCGCGGTTCGACGACGAGCTTGAGCTGCGCTGGTGGGTTACCCACCTGGGCACGACCGCCATGAGCACCCGCATCGACGTCGTCCGCGAGGGCAAGTCGCTGGTGGAGGGGGAGATGCGCCATGTGTTCGTCGAGGAGGGGACGACCAACAAGATGCCGATCCCGCCGGAGATCCGAGCTCCGCTCGAGCGCTACCTAGCCGTGTCGACCCGTGACGGCGAGGCGCTTTCCTCCTCTTAGTCTCGCAAGCGGTCTGAACAGGACCTATTCCGCGGTAAGTCCAAAGGGGATCTACAGAAAAACCGCGAGCCCGCTCTCTCCACCTCGCTGCGCCTAGGATGGGAGTGGAGCACTCTCTCGTGAGGTCCTGCCTTCCCCCGAAAGCAGACTTCCACCCCGCTCGGTCGAGGTGCCTGGATTGGTCAAGACGCCGTCGTCTCTTCAGCGGCCGAGCTCGACCGCTAGCATTCGCTCAGAGGTCGACTATGCTGCGCAGCGCTGCTCTTTGGCTCAGACCGGCAGGGTGGCCACCGCTGCCCGATGGTGTATGCCGTCGAACGCTGCTGCTCTCCTGGTTTGCGATTGCCACACAGGTCATCTTCATCGGCGGCTGGGTGCTGGCAGGCGCCCTCGACCACCACTATTCACCGATTCGCCAGTACATAAGCGAGCTAGGAAGAAGCGGCGGCGCGCACCCTTGGATCTTCTCCATCTCAGTCGCGATCTGGGGCTTGGGATTCATCGCGCTTGCGATCGCGCTTGCGCCGGCGCTGTGCACCCGGCCATGGCCGAAGGCGATGCCACTCCTGTTCTTGCTCGCGGGCGCATGCGCAATCGCCGTCGCCCCGCTGCGCATGGACTGCTCACCGACCGTGAGCGATCTCTGCAGATCGCGCGAAATCGCGGGCACGCTTTCATGGCATCACTACGCGCACGAGTGGGCAAGCCTGGGGATCAACGCCTTCCTCTTGTTGACGCCATTCGCAATTGCCCGCTCGGCTTGGCCGAGCCGGCTGGCGAGACTAACCTTACGAGGCGGTCTCGTGGTTCTGATCGTGTGGGCAATCACGTTTTTATTGCTCTATGGCCACATCGGCGACTATCAGGGCCTCGAAGAGCGCCTCTGGGCGCTGGTGGCTCAGATTTGGACCGTCTTGTGCTCGACGGCGCTGATCCTCGAGTCAACGCTCGATCCGGGCGCGGCGCACCCTCCACCCCACTCTCGGGAGCTTCGGGCCGTCACTACAGCCGCGAGCGTCAATCCGAGCTGACGGTTTGCCGTTCCCAAACGCCTGAGCCCAGCGCCTGAACCCGAGCACTGTCGGTAAGATAGAGCCCTAAGAGGCCCTGGCCCGTAACGATGACCGAGCAGAACCCACCACCGGGCTGGTACCCGTCACCGCATGACCCCGCCCATTTAGATCGCTATTGGAACGGGGTCGAGTGGAGCCAACAGGTTCGCGTTGGTGAGGAACCGGGGCTTATGGTGCAGCTCCGCAGCCTCCCGCTTTGGGTGATGGTCGTAATCCCAGCTTTCGTGGTGACGGCGGTTTTAATGTCACACGTCGAGGTTCCACACGGTCCGGTCAGGACTGCTCGACAAGCCGTCCTAGCTTTCAAGAGATACGAGGTGCACAAAGGAATTAGGGAGCCCTTGCACCTCGTGAAATGCAAGCCCGGGCAGGAAGCGTTCTCCTGCACAGGGGCAGAACACCAATCGAGGAAGGTGCTCTCGGGCGGAGATTTGACGGCGATCATCGCACCGAGCGGCAGGGTTACTCCGGTCGTTTTGGCCGTCGACCCAGACAATCAGCTCGCGCAACCAAATCTCAGGGGCCGCAATCGTGGTTGAGCGCCCCGATCAGCAGCGCAGACACCGGGGCGAAGATGGCGCCGTCATAGGGGGAACCGAAGAAGCGATCAGGATGCCACCTAACCACGGAAGCAGACGAGCGTTATCAGGGGACGGAGCGCACCATGCGGCGCAGATGGCGCGAAGCCCGTGCGTCACCACAGGCGCGTTCCGGGGGGAGGGGAGTGTCTCGAGGAGCAGCCCCGAAAGCGGCGCTTCTCCACTGCACACGCATCGGTCATTGTCCCAGTCAAGTCTCTCGCGGAGATCGAGCTGAGAGACGACGTCCTCCGTGACCGCAGACTGGTGATTTCGACCGTAACCGCAGGACTTGGAGGTAACTGATACTCATGACGAACTCGACGCCAAGCGCAGGACGCTTGCAACCCAAGCTCGACCAAATCGCAGAGCGAAAACTTACCCCGGTGGGTCGATCCTCGGCACCGGCTTCTATCTCAGGCCGATGGTCCCGGTGTCGTGCTCGACGGCGTCCCTGGCAGCGCACCTAATTCCAGGCCGCCGAGGAGGTAGCGCAAAGCTACGCGCCTGCTAACGGCACCGGGCGCCTGCAACGAGGAACGCCAAAGGTCGTTGGGGGATAAAAGCTCGCTCGTCGGCGGAAGCTGACGCACGGGACGATCGCCGCGTTCACGCTTCCGCCACGCTCAAGGTGGCGCCGCGCGTCTAGCCGCTGGCGGCAGGCCGCTGCCAGGTGAGGCTTGGCGCACGAGCGGCGTAGTACCTGGCCGATCCATCGTGCTTGGAGTCTTGTGGGGCCGGGCTGGCGCGGTAACTGGAAGAGCATTCGCCGTCTTTGCGACGGCATAGGTTAGGAGATCTCAAAGTGTTGCTGCATCTAACTCCTAAGTCATGATCGCCGCGGCCCATTGTTCATTATTGGCTCGGAGTCACCACCGGCGCGTGCTTGATCGGCGAGGCCGGAGCCGGGGCTTTCGGAGCGGGAAGCTCGGCCGACTCCTCGGGCTTGCTCCGGGATCCAAACTCGGCAATGTGATGCCACCACGACACCCGCCGCTCGATCAGATGGTCGACGCTGAAGCGGCTTGCACCGGTTTCGTAGTCAATCGCAAGCAGCCCCATAAACACGACGGCGTAGATCACCGCTGTGCCGATATCGGTAGAGCTGCTCGAGTAGGGCCCCCCGAAACCCTCACCCACCGCCCAGATCAAGACGCTGAATAGAGCGGCACCGATGTAGGTGATCTTACGGGCGAAACCGACCAGCACGGCGGCCGCGATCAGAGTCTCGATCACCGCGGTCGAGTAAGCGAAGAAGCCAGAGTTGGAAGCGACGGTGTTGATCCAGAAGTGAAACCAGCCGTGTAGCCACGCGGGCTGTCCCTGGGCTGATTCCCTCACCATTGAGGTCAATCCGGTCCGAAAGGCGGGCTCCCACTTAAGCGCGGCGTCGATCAACCAGATCAGCCCGAAAGCGATTCGAAACACATCCTTCGCGCGGCAGTTGGCGCGAATGCGTTGCACGATTCCAGGGGCCACGAGTGACCTCCAAGCTGGCTCTGTGCCTCGATCGACCGAGTCTCCACCGTAGAGTCTTACCGGTGAAGGCCCCTGTCGCTGCGGAATGACGTTTCCGTGGGCTCCAGGGGCAGGATTAGTGAATGGCAATGTACCAGGTATCCTGAATGTTGATTCCCAAATCTCTGAAGAGAGATCAATTCGCAGCTGGTCCGGATTGAGTTTGACGGATACCTTGGAGCGAGCGCCCCGCTTTTGGGTGAGGGATGTGGTGTCTCCATCATCGGTGATTTTTCGCTCCCTCCGGACGGCCGGCGAGTGTCGTGTCGCGAGTTGACTGGTTCGCCCTGACTTATGCGATCTGATTGCTGAGCCTCACTGTGGCCGGGGGCGTTGCCGTTCGCGCTAGCGCTGAGTGGGTCCCACTAATGGGGACCAACCCCGCGCGACGCTTGTTGTTTAGTCCCGTTCGGTTCTCCAGCGCCGGTACAAAGCTGTGAACTCCTCCTGCATCTCGGGCGTCAGATCCTCAGCCCGCAGGCGACCGGTGAGTCGAATTGTCGCACGCATCTGCTCCAGGTACTCCGCGCAGTTCTCACACCCTGCCAGGTGAGCCTCGAAGCGTCGCCTTTGAGATCGAGGCAGCGCGCCCTCCAGGTAATCGGTGACCAACTCCACCACCTTTTGGCAAGCCAGGTCATTCTCCCGCCACAGAATCTTCACGTCGTCACAAACTCCTCAAGCGCCTGACGCAGCTGACTGCGACCGCGGTGGAGCAGGACCCGCTGGTTGCCTTCGGTGATGTCGAGGGCCTCACAAATCTCCGGACTGCTTAACCCCTCGACATCTCTGAGCAATAGGACCTCGCGCTGGCGTACCGGGAGCCGCTCGAGCGTCGCACGAAGTCTGTCGGCGAGCCCTTCAGCGAGGACTCGGTCCTCGCTGTCCTCGACCCAGTGTTGCGGCGGAGACATCCATGCCCCCGACGCATCGAAGCGAGAGCGATCCACGACCGGCGTGGCGTCTCCAATCGCGACGCTTCGATGCTCACGCACGCCAGTGCTCTTTGCTCGGTTGACGAGAATCTGAAGTAGCCAGGTCTTGAATGTCGAGCGCCCGCCAAATCCATCGATCCCGCGCAAGACGGCCAGCCAAGTGTCCTGGACGACCTCCTCCGCGATCGCTGGACTCGATACGAATGAAGAGGCGAGCTGCAACATCGCCGCGTGATGGCGGGCGGCCAGCTCGACGAAGGCTCGCTCCTCCCCAGCACGCAGGCGCGAAACCAGCTCGCGATCCTCGTCGCCGCCCGCGCTGCTCCCGCGCAATCGGTGTATGGCCGCAGTGACCGGGCTCAACCCAGCGCCTTTGCTGAGAGGCGAGAGAGCGCATTGGAGTCAATTCCCATGGGGGTCATATCTCGCCGATCAGGCTACGGCGCCAGTCTTAAGGCGCCGTAGCCCAACTGGCCTGGCTTTAAAGGGCGACGATCCCCTCACCACCAACAGCTCCCGGGACGGTGATCGCCCCGATCTTGCTCAGTGCTCCCTGCGTACCGATCGTGAACTCATCCACTATTCCGGCGCCACCGGTCTGTACATAGAGGAAGCGCGAGTCGCCTGAGACTGCGGCGTCAACCGCGCCGGGGTCGGTGTTGATATTGCCCAGGGGGGTGAGGAGCTGCCCGCCCTCGCTGGATTGGAAATTGCTGATCGACCCGCTGGCGGCATTTGAGGCATAGAAATTCTCGCCGGCGCGGGCCACCCAGCACGTGGCTTCCTGACCCGTTGGCACCGAGTCAAGCTGGGTGACGGTCCCGTTACCGCCGAGCGCGAAGCTCGCCAGCGAGTTGGTGCCAGCCTCAGCCACAATCAGGTGTCCCTCTTGGTCGAATGTCACCGCGAATGGCACGGCGCCGGGCTCAGAGTTGACGACCGGCGCTTTGGACAGACGCCCGAAGGGCGACACGCCAAAGACGTCAATGTCGCTGCCGTTGGCCTTGGTCGTGACGATCAGCTGGGACCCGTTCGGAGAGAAGACGACCTGCCCGGGCGTGTGGGTGAACTGAGGTGTTTCGGTGGGGTTGAGTCCGAGAGTACGGCTAGATCCTGGGATCGGGAAGAGATGTCCCGAAAAGACCGCGTAGCCCTGCACCGATCCGCCTTCTTCGGCGTTCAGCACATAGACCAGACCGCGATCAACGGCAACGCTGACCGGGAATGACCCACCCGAGTTCAGGACCTGGCGCAGGGCCAAGTGGTCACCAAAAACCTCGAACACAGAGATTGTGTTGCTGCCAGCGTTGACTGCATAAAGTAAGCCGTCCTGGCGATCGTAGGCGAGTGAGCCCTGCGATGCGAGATGATCTACGACGGAACCGGTGAGCGTTCCACCCAGCCCGCCGGTGCTGTAGACACCGGCCTGGGTGAGGCTGCCGTTGCCGGCCTGGTCATAGGCCACGACCTGATTGCCCGACGTGTTGTCGGTCTGGACAAATACGACATGGCCAGTTCGGGCCCCAAAAGGATCGCCTCCATGGTGGTCGAAAGCGCTCGCGGATCCGCAGGTTAAGGCCAAAACAGCAGCCACGGCAGCCAATGCCGTGCCAATACGAGTCATCGCTCTCATTGCTAGTGCTCCTCAAGTTGGGATGGGCGTACAAAGCTCAGTCCCACCAAACCCGGGATCCGTTACACGCCGATCGAGCTCCTTCTCTCTTGATTGCGGCTCTGGCGGTTTCTATCGGGCCCAGTTCCCACCGCCATCCACCCTGCCCATCGCTCCCGGCAGAGCAGCGATTAGTAGTGCTTTGGTAGGTCTGCGGTAGGGCTCGCCCGGGCCACGGCGAATCCCCTTGCGTCAGCGATCTCGACGCGAGGAGGCGAAGATGGTGGCAGTGGCGGAGTGCAGTAAGCGAGCGACACATGCAGACATGCAGACGGCTCGGCAGCAGTGAAGGAGCGCCTCGAGGCGTTTGGCGCCGAGGTGCTCGCCGAGGCGACCAATCGCCCGGTGCAGTTGGCAAACGGCGGGCTGTACCTGCGGGGGTTGATCGAGCAGGGTGCCCGCAAGTCGCTTGAGCCGATGGTCGCGCGGCTGGGCGGGAAGGCGGATTACGAGAGCCTCCAGAACTTCCTCGCGGTGAGCCCGTGGGACCCGGCCGCCGTGGTGCGCGCTGTCGCCGAGCGGGTGGCGCCCGAGATCGAGGTCGAGGCCTGGGTGCTCGACGAGACCGGCCTCCCCAAGGACGGCAAGCGCTCGCCGGGGGTGAAGCGCCAGTACTCGGGTACGCTCGGCAAGATCGGCAACTGCCAGATCGGTGTTTCGGTGCACGCGGTCGGCGCCAAGGGAACCGCCCCCCTGGGCTGGGCGCTCTACCTCCCCGAGGAGTGGTGTGAGGACGCCGAGCGGCGGCGAGCGGCGAAGGTTCCCGACGACGTCACTTTCAAGACCAAGCCCGAGCTGGGGGTCGAGTTGGTCGAGCGCGCCGCCGGTTGGGCGGTTCCCCCCGCGCCGGTGCTGGGCGACTGCGCCTACGGGGAGAACACCGACCTGCGCCGGCGCCTTGACGCTGTCGGCAGCGAGTACGTGCTCTCGGTCAGCCCGCAGGTCGCGGTGTTCGCACCCGAGACCCAGTTCGAGGTGCCCAGGCGCCAAGGCAAGACAGGTCGGCCGCGCACTCGCCTGCAGCCCGACCGAGCGCCCGAGTCGATCGGGGCGCTGGTCGAGCGGGTCGGGGAGGCTGGGGCGCAAACCGTCGCCTTTCGCGACGGGCCCGACGGCGAGCCGGTCACCTCGCGCTTCATATTCGTGCGGGTGCGCGCCTCCCACGAGTGGCAGAAGCGCCCTTCCCCTCCACCCGAGGAGTGGCTGATCGCCGAGTGGCCCGAGGGCGCCGAGGCGCCAACCGACTACTGGCTCTCCAACCTGCCGGAGGACACCGAGCCCGAGCGCCTGGCACGGCTCGCCAGGATGCGCTGGAAGATCGAGCTCGACTACCGCCAGCTGAAGGGCGAGCTCGGCCTCGACCACTACGAGGGCCGCTCCTACCTGGGCTGGTATCACCACACCGCCCTTGTCACCACAGCGCACGGCTTCCTCACCCTGGAGCGGCTGCACCCAAAAGTCCGGTGGCCGGCCTGACACTTCCCGCCACGGTAAGGGCGCTGCAACCCCTGTTCAAGTGTTGGACCGGCCGCTGCCAGACCTGCGATCAGCCCATCGAGTTCGACCGGCTCGACTTCCACCTTCCGCCACCGAACCAGTGAGACCTACCAAAGCACTACTAGGTGGGTAAGGCCCCGCATCTAGCATGGATGGTGTGGCCCAAACAGGGGCTCGGATGGAAGGACCTGCCCACGAGAGGCTCATCTGATGCGGTGTTGGGGATCAGATCAACCCGACCCGCGTCAGCACCCCGACCGCGATCAGGATCGCCCGGATCAGCTCGCTGCGCTGATCGGTCCGCTCCTAGACGGCTTCCGAGCTCGACCAGTGCCATCCCGCCCTCAAAAACCAGACGCCAGCGCCACTGGTAGTCGCAACGCACGTCATCTCCTGAGAGACAGAGCGAGATTTCCCCGGCGAAGTTACTCGTTCGAAAGCTAACCGCCACGCAAGCCAGCCCCGAGCATCACGCCGGCCTTGGCGACGGAATTTCCCAGCGGTGGCCATCCCAGCCATTTATCGCCGAGTCTGAACCGTCCAACCGCAGCCGAATCTCCTCGTTTGGTTAGTCTTTCTTGCATCGGTAACGACGCCCCTCTAATTCAGGTGATCCTTGGCAGCACCCGCGATGGGCGCTTTGGGGAGAAGGCGGCGGCGTGGGTCATGGACCGCCTCAGCGCTCGGGATATTCTTGTTGCCGAGCTGGTCGACCTCCGCGACTACCCGATGGAGTTTTATGACCAGGCGCGTGCGCCCGCCTTTGGGGATCGCGATTATCCGCCGGCGGTTGCAAAATGGGCGGATAGGGTGGATCAAGCTGACGGCTACCTCGTCATAACCCCTGAGTACAACCATGGCTACCCAGCGGTGCTGAAGAACGCACTCGATGTCGTCTTTCCCGAGTTCAACCGCAAGCCGATCGCCTTTGTCGGCTACGGCAATTCTGGCGGCGCTAGATCGATCGAGCAGCTCCGTCTCGTTGCGATTGAGCTTGAAATGGCGCCCTTGCGCCATGCTGTCCACATCCTGCCGACGGTCATGGCTCCCGCTCGGCAGGCAGAGGACCCATTCGACGTCGATCTGTTCACCTCGCTCGACGAACGACTCCAGGCTGCCACAACTGACCTGGTCTGGTGGGCGAGGGCGCTAGCGAGGGCTCGGGCGTCTCAGGCTTAGTCTAAGCGGCGTTTGGTCGGAGGGGCACAACCCTGTCCGGGTACCTCGATCGTGGCGCAGCGCCGCACATATGCGTTGGCTTGAAAGGCTGTCGGACTGATAACGGTGTGCGCCGTGCCTGCGACCGGCAAGCCTCGGCGCAATTCCTTCGCTCCCTACCACCAACGGCGGAAATCCGTTGAGGCGATGACGAATACCAGCAGGCCAGCCCGTTCAATAGCGCCCACAGCAGTTATCCGAGGATGTTTTCGAGCGACGAAAACACTCTCAACAACTACGCCGAACTGTACCAGTGGAAGCACTGCGCCCAGCTCGCCACCCATTTTCGCGCACCTCATTCGCCAACGTCAACTAGGTGGCAGCAGAACTCCACTCAGAGTTACACCTGTCCCCGAACTGGGTAATGAAACTGGGAGTAGACCTTGCTGAGTTGGTGGGAGAATGACCGAAGCCTTTTGCCGACGGCGCTGGGCCACGGGGCCCGTGATCACGACCTGCGCATTGGCGGTACTACTGACGGCGCCGACGACCGCCAGCGCCTGCCCGGCGTACGCGAAGGTGAAAGCGTTCCACGGGTTCGGGAGCGCGACGTTCGTGGAGTCTGCGAGCGGAAGCGACAGCATTGGCGGGCCTGTCAGCATCTCACTCGACCACCAAGCTGCGGGCATTCAGTTTCCCTCGGTGTCCCCAGCGGCGGGAGGGCATGATCGCGTCTTCACCGATAAGGCGGAGGGCGTCGGGAAAGGCGGCGGTTTTGTCTATGTTCACGACTCCTACACCCAAAACGACAGCCCAGGACCGGTTACGCTGGGAGCGCAGACCGCGGATGGTCCAACCGTCACCGGGAAGGCTGAGATCGGTTTCTCGCCAGATGACTGCAACTACGAAGTCAGCTTCGGCTTCGGGATCGCCACGGCGCCCAGCGGCACCTGGCCCAGTCCGCCCGACCACGGGGTCACGGGGATCGCGTTCAGTCCGGTGAGGCCAATTCCCGCCAACCTGAAGCTCTCGGGCAGCGTCACCGTCAACGTCAACGCCAACCCCACGAGCAGAAACGGCGAGGTTGTCCGAAAGCTCGTAGAACTTTGAACGGCGGTCCCCCCGCCCCGTCCGCTGCGATCGGCAGCGTTCTGGGCGAGTGAAGTCCAACCGAGACAGGAGGAACCGCCATGAAGAAGGTACCCGTAGCGAAGGTCGCCTCGATGATCGAGGCATCGGAGAGTCCGCTGCCGCCGCAGATCCAGGAGGCGCTGGGCGAGCTGGTGGGCGCGGCGAGGGAGGGGCTGCTCGCGCTCTCGGTCGGCGTCGGGCTCTCGGTCGTGCACGAGCTGATGGAGTCCGAGGTCACCGAGGTCGTCGGGCCGAAGGGGAAGTGGAACCCCGGCCGGACGGCGAAGCGCCACGGTCACGAGAAGGGCTCGCTGACCCTGGGCGGCCGGCGGGTCGCGGTACGCCGGCCGCGGATGCGCTCAGCCGAGGACGAGCGCGAGCTGGCGCTTGGCACCTACGAGCATTTCGCTGACCGCGATCCGCTGACCAGAGCGGTGCTTGACCGGATGCTCGCCGGAGTCTCGACCCGCAAGTTCGCGGGCGTCGGCGAGCCGGTCGGCGAGGAGGTCGAGCAAGAGGCCTCGGCTACGTCGAAGACCTCGGTCTCGGAGGCGTTCGTCGAGCGCACGCAGACCGCGCTTTCTGAGCTGATGAGCCGCGGGCTCGATGACATGCGCCTGGCGGTGATGATGCTCGACGGCATGGAGATAGCCGAGCGCACCCACGTCGTCGCGCTGGGGATCACCACCGAGGGGGTGAAGATCCCGCTCGGGCTCTGGGAGGGCTCGACCGAGAACTCGACGCTGGCACGCACCCTGCTCGCCGACCTCCTCGACCGCGGCCTCGATCCCGAGCAGGCGATCCTCTTCGTTATCGACGGCTCAAAGGCGCTGCGCAAGGCGATCGGCAACGTCTTCGGCACCCACGCGCTCGTCCATCGCTGCCATCGCCACAAGGAGCGAAACGTCACGGACCTCCTGCCCGAGGCAGACCGCGACGCCATCCGCGGCCGGCTGCGGGCTGCGTGGGCGCTTGCCGACGCCGACCTCGCCCGCCAGCGGCTCGAGCTGCTTACCTCAGAGCTCGACCGAACCTGGCCCGACGCCGCCTCCTCGCTGCGGGAGGGCCTCGACGACACGCTGACCTTGATGCGGCTCGGGATCGATGGTCGCCTCTCAAAGACGCTCGGCTCGACCAACCCCATCGAGTCGATGATCGAGATCGTCCGCCACACCCAGCGCAACGTGAAGCGCTGGCGCGACGGTGACATGCGAAAGCGCTGGACCGCCGCAGGGATGCTCGTCGCCGAGCAGCAGTTCAGGCGGATCGTCGGTTACCGCGACCTCAACAAGCTGGTGATCGCGATCGAGCGTGACACCAAGCCCACCGCGAAACTGAACACCGATAACCGGGAGGTCGCCGAGGCCGTTACGGTGTGATCGTCATCCGACCGCCGTCGAAGTTCCACGACGATCCGGACATCCTCGAAACGGCAACTACGTACCCCTTGGTCTCGGCCCGCAGAATCAATAGTGGAATGAGTTCAACGACCTGCGCAACGAAAGCGCTCAGCCGCCTGGCACCGCGAGGATTGGCTGGCACTTCCTGCCGGCGTTCCCCAGACAGCTCCCGCACAAGAAGTAAATGAGGCAGCTCGGGCACAACGATAAAGGGGGTGCCAGGTATGCAAAGTGTGGCGCTTAGGTCGAAACCCTGCCGGTCCATCGCCGGTGGGCGAGACCTACGCTGGCGAGGGCTGCTGTGTGCAGTGACGCCCCGCTGATCTCAGCCGGACCTGAGACCTTGGCCTATGCCAACACATCCCGGCGACGAGCGACGCTGACGCCCTGAGCAACGCCGTGAACCCGGAACTCGCCTAAGGCGAGTCAAAGGTGGCAGTTCCCCTTCCGCCTACCAACCTGCGCAGATCGAGGCTGGCGGTGAGGCCGTTCTGACCCCTGTCGGAATGATCAGGACAGGTCCTATGCAAGAAGTCCACTCACCCAGCCGGCGGCTTTGGAACCCACCGTCCATTTGATTGGTGAGCGATAGAGGTGTGATGGTCCTGGGCGTTACGGCGTCAAGCTGGAGTCGGACCCACGACGCGGCCTGGTGCGACCCGAACAATGCGCTCATCGGCGCCGAGCGCGAAGCCGGGGAGCGAAAAGCGCGTGGCAAGCAGCCGCGGTATGGCCTCTCGCTCCAGAGGCGTCACGCTCGTGCCGGCTGGCGTTTGCTCGAAGAGGGATAGCTCGTTCCAGTCGCACAGCAACGTTCCTGCGCCGTCATTGCCACGAATGCCCACGATCAAGCCGGTGACAAACAACGAGCCCGGATGTGTGGCGGTCCACCAATTGCTGGTGTGGACGTCAATGAGCGGAACCGGCTGCGGGTAAAAGCCGTAAACATCGGCCCATTCGTCCCCCGCCAGCTTCTGGAGCACGAGCTCAGATCCCTCCTCGATGACCCGAAAGCTCCAACCCGACTGCTCCTGTGTGGGGCCGGGCCCGAATGGGATCGGCTCGATGATGCCGCGGGAAAACCCGACGTCGGCATGCCAGCTTGCGCCGTTCTCGCTGACACGCAGGACGAGGTGACTGCGAGGCCGCACCACGCCCGGCTTCGCCCCCAGGCGCATGCGTGCCAGGAACATGTCCACCTCGGCGCCACGCTCCTCGAGGGCTGCCTTCAGCAGTAGGTTTTGCTCGAAGCAATAGCCGCCTCGGCGTTCGGTCACGAGCTTGCGCTCGAGGTCCTCCACCTCCAACGAAACCGACAGACCCTGGTGCGGGTCAAGATTCTCGAAGGGGATCGAGGTCAGGTGCGCCCTGTGCAGCTGCGCGATGCTTGGGCGCCCGTCCAGGCCGATCCGCTCCAGGTAGGCATCCAGGTTAAACATCGTGGCGAGTGTATTGGGGTGGCAGCCACCGCCAAAGTCGCACATGGCCGCTCCCGGGAGCCAACAGGGGCAGGGGGAGCCACGGATACAGCTCGCAGTGCAAGACGCTGATTTGGGCCGAAAATGGGCCTTTAACGGCGAAAACCGGTAACAGCCCGCACTCCACGGATATGCCGAAGTGCGATGTGATTGGGGCGACGCCGCCTCAGTGGCGCCTGACTAAGCGATCAAGCCAAGCCGTCACCGCGTCGGCATCCGAAGCGGCCACGTCGAACATCTCGTTGTTCGTAGGGTCTCCGCCAACTAGAGTGAACCGGATAACGACTCGAATTCCACCCTTCCGCTTTCCGTGCTTGATCGGCATTGGCACCCAATCCGTCAGCCCAGCGTCATATCGGAGTTCGCGCACAAGGTTGCCGTCCTTGTCGGTGACGCGCGAGATGATGAACCGACCGTCATAGCTGAACGAGCGGTCCGGCGGAATGTCTAGCCGCTCGATCGCTGACTCCATCGGGCCGGACGGTATCAGCCGGCGGTCGAGTTGCCCTCTGACACGCGTGGGACTCCCTTTCCCGAGTCGGGGGTGTCAGCAGGGTGTCAGCGGAAGCCACGGATACAGCTCGCAGTCAGGAGAGCCAGTTTGAGCCGGAAATGGCCCTTTAGCAGCGGAAAGCCGGATAGCCAGCACTCATCAGTTATGCGCCGGGGCAAAGATAATCCGGGTGTCGGGGAGTCGTGGCCTCGCCGATATCACGCCAACGTAGAGCAATATGCCGGCGTTCGCGGGCCATGAATTCGCGGGCGAATCGCCACTTGCTACCCGCGAATGGACGATTTTTGAGCTGAGTCCTGAGCGCGCTCCAGCTCATCGGGGTCGTGTGCGCAGAAGGCGCTCACCTCCTGACTGTGGGCGTAAACCAGCTCTCTCAGACGCTCGCGGTTGGCCTTGCGGACGGAATTGTCGGCAGCCACAAGGCTCTGGAAGCAGCGCAATGCCGGAGGACATGAAGGAGGGGACCCGAGTTCGCGGTGATGAAAGTAAGCATCCCCGCAGTGCAGGAGCCAGCCGTTAGGCGAGTTGACTGCGACGGCCGCGTGTCCTGTCGAGTGGCCAATCAGCGGCACTAGCAGGACTTCTGCATCGATCTCGGGGACGATGCGCACGCTCTCAAAGCCAAACCAATGCTCGCCGCCGGCCGAATGGGTCGCCCAGCGGGGATTGTGAGTCCAGTGGGCACCACCTATGTAGCGACTCCTCTCACGTAGGCTCGGGTGGAGGGCAGCCTCTAGCTCAGGCGCAAATACGTGGACCTGGGCGGCCGGGAAGTCTGGAAGGCCCCCTGCGTGGTCGAGGTCTAGATGGGTTACGACAATATGACGAACATCGTTTGCCTCAAAGCCCAAGGCCTCGATTTGCCTTAACGCCGTTTGTTGAGCGTCCTGCTGTGGGCGCATCAAGGCGTTGAAGGCCACTCCAAGCTGGCGGGGATTGCGCATGTCCTCGGTTCCGAACCCCGTCTCGATGAGAACAAGACTGTCAGTGGCCTCTATAAGCAGGCAATGGCAGACGACCACACCGTCCTCCAGCAGGCCACCGTCCCCGTTTATCAGGCGCCGACCTCGAGGGCAAAGCGATCCGCAGCTGAGGTGGTAGACGCGCATGCCTGCAGGCTAGCCAATAGCTGGCCGTCGAGAGCTTGTTCTGGGTCCAACTCGCATATGGAGCTCAGGGTGCCAGCGGATGCCAGGATTCAGCACCGCAATGCAGAGTGCCGCGTTGGCCCCAGAAAAACGCACTGTAGCGGCGAAAACCTTTACAGCACGCGCTCCCCCGCGATCGGCGCGTGCGACCAGATCCGCATTTCCGGCTATTGAGACCCTCGTCCTGCGTCGTTTCACTGCATCACCCGCTGAACGCTAAGAGTCGCGCGACACTCCGTTGATCCCGCGGGGCCGGATCTGAGATGATTGTGTCGAACCGAGGAAGGAGGGGATCGATGAAGAAATCCAGCTCCCTGGCCCTGTCCATCATTGTCTGTCTCTGCACCACCGGTCTACTAAGCGCGTCTGCCCTTGGCGGTTCAATTCTTATGCCGCCGAGCTTCACGTTGGTTGGCAAGACAACTCCATCAAAGCTCCCCAGAACAAGTTCGAAACCGCTCACGCTCACCGTGGAAGGAAAGATCATGTATCCGGGCGCCCCGGAAGTACTCAACGGGCTTAAGACACTCTCTGTTCAGTTCGACCGAAATGGCGCCATCTTCACCAGGGGCCTTGCCACGTGCACTATCGGTGACCTCAAACGACTGGTAATTGAAGCGGCAGTGCCCCGCTGCAAAGAAGCGATCGTTGGCCACGGTAAGGCAGAAATCGAAGTCAGGCTCCCAGAACAGCCCTCCTTTCGCACTGAAGGCCCGCTGCTGATCTATAACGATGCCCCGAGTGCCGGGCGCCCCAAGTTGATCTACAGCCTCTACGTAGATGCCCCCGCTCCCACCACCGTCTTCGCTTCCGGTGTAATCGGCAAAACCAGCGGCCGGTTCGACACTGAGACAAAAGTTGAAATCCCCGCAATCCACGGTGGCGAGGGCTTGCTCACGGGCTTTAAGGCAACGATCGGCAAAAGCTGGCTCTACCGGGGAAGGAAGGTGAACCTGCTGAGCGCCCGCTGCCCGAAGGGACAACTGATTGCCCATGACGAATCTGACTTCATCGGCGGCTACAGATCTACTGGCCAAATTGTGAGGTCATGCAGCTAGGGACTGGCCGGCCGCTCGTATCGTATAGCCCCTTGGGTGTCAGCAGGGTGTCAACGGAAGCCGCCAAAACAGAACGCAATTCTAAGCGCTGATTTGAATCGAAACAGCCCTTTTCCGGCGAGAACCGTAACAGCGCACTCCACGGTACTCGGTGGTGCGATCATAATCCAAGGAATTGAGTGACTCAGGATGCCGCGAAACCCAGATGCTCGATGCGCCTGAACGCCGCTCAAAGCGTGACGGCACGTTTAGGGCGTGCCCCGGGAGTTAGGCTGGGACTCGTTATTTGCCGTTATGCTGAAGCCATTGGATTTGGATCATCTGCCTGAAACTGCGGACTTCAGAGTTCCACCAGCGGATAGCTCAGCCTCCGTGAAGCACTACTACGACACGCGGGCGGCGGAGTATGATGAGTGGTATCTCGGCCTAGGTCGCTTCGACGGACTGAAACGTCCTCATTGGGACGAGGACCTTCGTGAGCTGGAGCACGTGATCACCGCGCTACCGCCGGCTCGCAATCTCGACGCCGCCTGCGGCACGGGCTTTCTGACCCGCCACCTGCACGGCGAAGTAACCGCCCTTGACCAGAGCGAGCGGATGCTCGCGATTGCCCGGGCGAGGATGCCGACGAGGCAATTCGTCTGCAGCGATCCGCTCGATCTTCCATTTGCTACCAATTGTTTTGCTCGGGTCTTCATTGGGCACTTTTACGGACATCTCGATGAAACTCAACGCGAGCAGTTTTTGGCCGAGGCCCGCCGGGTCGCCCAGCAGCTAATCGTCGTTGACTCCGCACAGCGACCCGATGTCAACCTGTCGAGCGACAACTGCAGACCCTCAACGACGGACAGCAGTTTTCGGTATTCAAGCGATACTTCACCGCCGCCCAGCTACTCCGGAAGTTGGGCGGCGGCTTGGTCCTTCACGAAGACTCGTGGTTCGTCGTAGTCGAAACAACGTAAGATGAGCGCCCCGTCATATGACCAACTAGGGCGTGGTTACAGCAAGGTGCGCCGCCCCGACCCGCGCATCGCTGGCGTCATTGAAGCTGCGCTGGGTGACGCGATCACAATCCTCAATGTAGGCGCCGGCACCGGCTCTTACGAGCCTGCTGATCGCGTTGTGACCGCAGTCGAGCCATCAGCCCAGATGATCGCCCAACGACCGGCCGGTTCCGCGCCGGTCGTGCAGGCAAACGCCGAAGTGCTGCCATTTGCGGACAACAGCTTCGATGCGGCGATGGCGATACTGACGGTCCACCACTGGGCCGATGCCGGTGCTGGCCTGAGAGAGATGCGGCGTGTGACGCGGCGACGTATCGTTTTGGTCACATTCGACCCCAGTGCGTTGACTGGACTTTGGATTGTCCGCGACTATTTCCCGGAGATACTTGGACTGAAGCGGCGGCCCCAGGCAACCAGCACCGAGCTGGGGTCAATACAAACAAGGGTGACCAGTGTCCCCATTCCCATACCAAGGGACTGCACCGACCACTTCTTTGCGGCGCTTTGGGCGAGACCCGAGATGCTCTTTGACGAGGAGGTGGTCCAGCCAATGTGGGTCTGGCAGAGCATCTCGGCGACCGCAAGGCGAGAAGGTCGTGAGCGGCTCGCGGCCGACCTGGAGAGTGGGGCTTGGGAGAAGCGCTACGGGTATCTGCGCGACCGGCAGGAGTTGGATGTCGGCCTCCGGCTGGTGGTTTCGAAGTTCGATGACTGAGGGCAGTCGATAAGCCTGACGCCTGTCGGCCCACCGCCTGAACTCCAATAAGTCTCACTATTGAGCTCATTTACGGGGGAAGCCTTGGCCAGGTGCCCAAGTGAAGGCAGAGTTGGGCCGGTGCTGGCATTGGCTGGGCAGGTCCTGAAAGAAATATAGACCGCGAACACGACGCGGGCGGAGGAATCTGTCACACATCCATCGCGACCTGACGAGATCGTCGAGGGGGACCTTTTTGGCACTTTTGAAGCTGCCCAGCGGTGCATGGCGGTTCCCTGCTCGGCACAAAACGACGGTAGGCAGAGCCAACTTGGCGACCACTCAAATCCGGCACAATGAACTAAATCAAGAACCAGACACCCGATGCGCTGACTCTAATGCAGCATCAGAGCGGCCTGGACGCGGACTCGCTAAGTTTAGAAAGGCGATGGTGCACGACATCCGACCAATGCAGGCCTAGATTAGTGCCTGGTTAGAAAGCAGCTGCGTGAGGGATTTTCGGCGGGCTTGTGCCTGTCTATGCAGCGATGCATTCGCTTATCGGTAGCATCGCCGTGATGGAGATCCTGATCGTCGAGGACGAGGAGGGGATCGCGGATTTCCTGGCTCGCGGTCTTGAAGCTGAGGGCTATGGCGCGAGAATCGCCTCCGACGGAATCTCCGGAGAACGGCTAGCGCTGTCCTCTGACACGGATTTTGTAATCCTCGACCGAATGCTTCCCGGACGCGACGGGATCGAAGTATTGGCAGCCATTAGGCACGCGAAGCCATTCCTGCCGGTGATCCTGTTGACCGCAAGGACCGAGATCGCGGACCGAGTCGAGGGCCTCGACCGGGGTGCTACGGACTATGTTACAAAGCCATTCTCTTTCGATGAGCTTCTTGCGCGTATCCGGGCGCGTATCCGAGAGTCCGAGGGTGCCTCGGACACAACCTTGGATGCGGGCGGAATACGGCTGGATCTGCTCACCAGAGTGGCAACGCGAGGCGACCGCGCAGTCCGACTTCCAGACCGCGAGTCGGCGCTGCTCGCGTATCTGATGCGACACGCCGGGCGTATTTGCACCCGGGATGAGATCCTCTCGGCGGTTTGGAACTACGACCACGATCCCGGTACGAACGTGGTTCAGGTGTATATCGGGTACCTGCGACGTAAGCTCAATATGCCTGGTTCGCCAGCGCCGATCGAGACGGTGCGCTCGGTCGGATACCGACTGAGCGCTTGCAAATGAAGCCCGTTTGGACTCAGCTCGGACTGCGCGGCAGGTTGGCCCTTTCAATTGGAGCGATAGTTGTGGTCTCGTTTGCGATTGTGTTCATAGCCGTGCGGGCAGAGATGGCACGCGAGTCGAGCGTGATCAGGCGGGAGGAGGCCCAAGAGGCGGCCGAACCGGGCGCTACCCGTCGCGAGGCGAGCACGGACTCAGCAATCTCTCCGATCGAGGAGGCCCAATCCGACGTCGCGGAGGCGTTTTTGGTCGTCGGCGGGACAACCCTGATCGCAGCACTGTTTGCCGGCTATCTGCTCGCGGCACGAACCTCTTCGCCGCTGCGGAGGTTCGCTGACACAGCCGCTGCGGTCGACGCCGGAGACCTGACCCCCAGGGTCGTCTCGAGCCCCACCGAGGCGACCGAGCTGCGAACCCTCGCCGAGGCTTTCAATCACATGCTCGATCGCCTTGACTTGGCATTTGCCAGACAGCGCCAGTTCGTCTCAGATGCCTCCCACGAGCTTCGGAGCCCACTTACCGCAATCCGCGGGCAACTTGAGGTGTTGGCCCGCAACGATTGTCCCAGTGCCGGGGAGGTCCGTCGCGTCGAGGCGATGATGATGACTGAGATGGGACGGGTCGAACGGCTCGTTGACGACCTCCTGGCCCTTGCCCAGTTTGACGAGGGAGTGGGCCCGTCGCTTCGTGAAGTGCAAGTCGCTTCGTTCCTGCGCGAGCTCACCGATGCTTTGCCAGCGAAGCCCACTGACGTCAGCGCTTTGGGTGAGGGGACCATGCGCGCTGACCCCGACCTCATTGCTCAAGTCATACGCAACCTACTTACAAACGCTCACCGTCATGCCGGGCCGAATCACCGCGTCGCCCTCTCTGCGAGAGCCTCCGGCACGCGGCTCATAATCGCGGTCGATGACGATGGAGCCGGCATACCGCCCGAGCAGCGCGAGCGCGTTTTTGATCGCTTTCAGCGCAGCGAGTCCTCACGTGATCGTGCCTCGGGGGGAACTGGCCTCGGGCTTGGAATCGCGCGGTCGATCGTCGAGATGCACGGTGGGCGGATCTGGGTCGACGACTCTCCGCTGGGCGGCGCTCGGGTTTCCTTCGAGCTTCCAGGTTTTAGCCGACCATGAGAGATCTCTCACCGAACGCTTAGGAGAGGACAATTCGAGCCACGGAGCATTTGCCTCGTGCATCGGTTTCACGAGCTCCAGATCCGCGACGGGGTAGCTGGAAATGCTCGTCTGACAGGCGGAACTGCTGTGGCCCTTCTGTTGCTTTTGGCGGCGGAGGGCGCGACGATTCCCTTTATCGGCTCGCTCTTGGAAGCGCATGTTTTCATTGGCATGCTGCTCATACCGCCAGTGTTTCTGAAGCTCGGCAGCACCGGCTACCGCTTCTTTCGCTACTACGCTGGCAACCCGCCCTACCTCCTCAAGGGTCCGCCGGATCTGGTCTTACGAGTCCTAGCGCCGGGCGTCATCTTGACCACACTCGCCTTGTTTGGAAGTGGGGTCGCACTGCTAATCGCCGGACCTCCGAACCATACCCTCATCTTCATCCATAAGTTGACCTTCTTCGCATGGCTCGCCTTGATGACGGCTCACGTCCTCGGGCACCTGCTTGAGGTCCCCGCGCTGGCTCTTCCAGACTGGCGCCGCGGCGGGCCGCGCGAGACTCAGTTGGCGGGAGCGGGGCTTCGAACAATGACCATCGCAATCTCGATTCTTCTCGGCGCTGCCTTGGCCATGCTCACCTTCTCAGCCGCATCCGCGTGGTTCTAAGAAAACTCTCAGCATCCATTTAGCAGGCATTTTCTGGTGGGGAAGAAGGTCTGAGTGTGGACTCGATCGATCGACAGAAGCGTATGCGCGACGCGCGGCACCGAATCCGTGCTCAGCATCAGAGGGCGAGGCAACTGCGCGGCCGAGTGGTTGCGATTTCACTAATTAGCTTCGCGCTTCTCTGGGCGATCGTCTTTGTACAGATGGCGACGGGAAATGATCCGGTTCTCGGCGACTCCTCCTCTTTGGCATCCGCCTCCCAGCGCGGCCGTACCGGAAACCGGAGTCGAACCAAAGCGAAGGCAAAACGAACTGAATCGAATCTAAAACCGACTTCGGAGGAACCTCTTGTAACGAACCCGACTCCAACCGAAGCGACGCAAACTGCCGGACCAAAAACAAGCGAATCACAAGCCCCCGAAAGCGAACCAACTCAAGTCGAACCCGAACCGGAACCCGCTCCCGTCACCACCGGTCAATCGTGAACCTCGAAGAGCACCGCTGCTTCGATTGCTTCGGCGGAACAGTAACCATCCATATCGGTGGCTCCGACGGGGCAAGCTCGGAGGAATCTGCGGAGCTGGCGCGCCTGCGCCTCCTTGACACCCACCAGCGACTCTCGCGGTTCATCGATGGCAGCGAGCTCTCCTGCCTCAACCGCGACCCTCGCTGGCAGGTGCCGGCATCCCCGCTTATGCTCAGCCTCGCGAGAGCGGTCGGGTTCGCTGGCTCGCGCAGCGCTGGCCTCGTCGACGCCACGCTCCTAGATAGCCTCGAGCGGGTCGGCTACGGGGAGACGCTGTGCAAACGACGACGCCCGTCCCTCGCCGAGGCACTGTCCAGCCGCGTCAAGAGAACGCCTGGCAGGCCGAATCCGTCTGCTCATTGGCGCTCCATCCACGTCGATCAAGGCACCGCAACAATTGTCCGGCCTCCCGGAGTGCGGCTCGACAGCGGGGGAATCGCCAAGGGACTCGTTGCCGATCTTATGGCTGCCACACTTCGGGAGCATGAGACCTTTGCAGTCGATTGTTGTGGTGACATCCGGATTGGGGGAACCGCCGGCCTCGAGCGTACGGTGTTGGTTGAGGACCCCTTCGGCGGCACCCCGATACATGATCTGAAGCTGCGCGATGGAGCCATAGCGACCAGTGGAATCGGGCGTCGGTGTTGGGTCGGCCCTGACGGACGGGCGGCCCACCACATACTCGATCCCCGAAGTGGCGAGCCGGCATTCACCGGGATCGTGCAGGTAAGTGCCGTCGCGCCGTCAGCCCTACTCGCTGAGGTCTACGCCAAGTCAGCCCTACTCGCCGGAACCGATCGCGCAGCGAGCTGGCTCCCACACGGCGGAGTCCTGGTGCGCGATGGCGAAGAGATCGAGATCGTCGATGGGAACCGACCGTTGCCAACGGCGCCGGTCAAATCGTGATCGTCGCGCCTCACCTGCTCTGGATCACGAGTCGCGCCGCGGGTGGAGCCGCCCTACTTTTAGCCAGTGCCAGTCTCGCAGTTGGGTTGATGATGAGCTCCAAGCGCAAAACATCGATCAAGCGTGATCTGCGCGCAGTTCACGAGGCCCTCTCGCTGACCGCTATCGCGATGATCGCCCTTCATGGCATCGCCCTCCTGGGCGACGCCTTCTTCAACCCCGGACTGACCGGCATCGCGATTCCATTCGCGGGCAGCTACCGGCCACTGTGGACCGGAATCGGGATCATCGCCGGATATGGCCTGGCAATACTCGGCCTCTCCTATTACCTGCGCGACCGCATCGGCGCCGCACGCTGGCGAAGTGCTCACAGATTTACAGCCGTATTCTGGCTGCTCGCAATAGTGCACTCGATGCAGGCTGGTAGCGACGCGGCGGAGTGGTGGTTTCTAATCATCAGCGGCGCCCTAGTCCTTCCGGCCGCCCTACTGCTTGTTCTGCGATGGCTGGGGCGGATTGGAGGCGATACTCGGCCGCACCTGCGCGATGATTCTGTTTCGCAGGTTCAACTGGACAATTCTTCCTCAGCGAGATGACAAGCTACTTTGAAAACGACAGGCGATCGATTCGCCGGCCGCCGATCTGGCGGCGAGTGCGAAGAATTTTCCTCCTAACTGCCGTTGCCTGTTTGGTACCCACTGGGGTCTCGTATCTGCGCGCATTAAGCGCACCGCGTAACGTCGGAATCGGGGTCTCCAGCGTCGAGTGGCTGCGCTCACACGGAGGTAATCCAATTGTCACCGAAATTGAGAACTGGTACTACACGCTGGCCGCACCCGAAAAAGGCGGGGCTCCGTTGCGCTCATTACCCCGGGTGGGGGTCCCTGCCTCGGGGGAATCGCAGAGTCAGGCCAAGCCGGTCTACCGGCCGTCCAACGTAAAGCCGATTATCCGCCCGGCCCTCCGCGGTGAGGGCGTTTGGGAGCCTGCAGCCGCGGATGCCGGTCCCCATCCTCCCGTCCTCCTGACGACATTTCGCAGTGACCCCGAATACCCAAAGATCGTCGCGGGGGCAGCATGGATCGACGCCTCACGTACGCAGCTCTCTTACGTACCCGGACTGGCCGAGCCGCCTCCTCCCCTCGCTCATCGCGGTCCCTCGGAGGTGCCAGTCTCTATGAGAAGGAGCGTAGTGGCAACCTTTAACGGCGGTTTCCCATTGGAAACTTCTAACTCCGGACTGATCTATCGGGGGAAAGTGAAGGAAACCATGGTCGACGGGATTGCGACTGTAGTCGAGTATCGCGACGGCAGAGTCGACATCATCCGCTGGCATTCGGGACCAGGGGCTCCACCGAATGTCTGGTTCGCGAAGCAAAACCTGCCTCCGATCCTCTACGAAGGCCAACTCAATCCAAATTTGAGCGACGGGCCCGAATGGGGAGAAACTGTCAATAACGCAGTGAGGGTGTGGCGCTCCGGCCTCGGCATAGACCGCAAGGGAAACCTGATCTATGCGGCCGCCAACGACCAAACCGTCGAATCGCTGGCGAAGATACTACGACGAGCCGGGGCGGTCCGAGCCCTAGAGCTCGATATCAACGAAGACTGGACCAGCTTCATCACCTACCGCCATCCCGGCGCGAGGGAGCCAAGCAACCTGCTGCCGGAAATGTATCGGTCGCCGGAACGCTATTTGACTCCCGACGAACGAGATTTCTTTGCCGTTTACTTGGGTACCGGAGAAAGGTGGTGAAGCTCCCGGAACACATATCCCCTGGCGCCGCTGCCCGCAGGTCGATGCTCGTCGATCTCCTGATCGCCATCGTCCTTGCCGTGGGGTCATTGCAGCTCGCGGCTGGGCTTGGGGTCGTCGGCTTCTGTGCAATTCTGGCACTTCTAGTCACGCTGTTCTGGATCGGGGTCGAAGTCATATTTCATCGGCTTCGACGCCGACGCCCAGGATCACCGTCCGCGCGACGTCGTCATCGGCGCCCGGCCTAAATCCGGATTGCACCAGTCACCCGCGGCGCGTGGTGATTGATCCCATACCCACGGCGACGAACATGACCACCCGCGAAAGCCGCTCCTCGCCCGTCGTCGGCGCATCAATGAAGCAAAGGCCCCGCAGCAGATCAATCACTGCTCATGAGACCGATTGATTCTTTGACCACACTCGAGCGGGACAACGCCCGTGGCGGTCAAGGACCCGAGCAGCACACCGCAAAAGATCCTAGGCATCGCAACTGATTGCATAGCCTTGCTTTGGATCCGAACATGAGTCGAAGTACTAAGAGGCCCAGATTGGAAAGCCCCAACTATTGCTCCATCCCAGACTCTCGACCTCTTTCATGTGAGTCGTACGAGGCCTGACTCAGAGCCGAAAAATCGCCCTCCCCGCCCTGCGATCAGGCTGCTGATTGTGGCCATGGCACTTCGTCAGCCGCATCCTGGTCGCTTGGCTCAGGCCATTCTCGAATCTCTCGTAGCTCTACCTCAGCGGCCTGCTCGGATTGAAAGGGGGCGTTCTGGTTGATTGAGACCTTGCTATGCGGCACGATCGCAAAACCTTCGACGGGCTCGTCACTAAGGACGCCAGAGCTGCTCTCGCTCCAGTCGACGTCGGTCGTCGGAACCACTTGACCCTCTTTCTGCAAGAGCTTCACTTCTCCCGCGTCATATACGTATCGTGGCATTTTTCCACCTCCCGGAATTCTGAATAGGTTCAAATCTTGATTGGGCTCGGATGGCTCGCACTTTTCCTTCTAACAAACTCTCGCCCAGCTTTGGTAACGCTTGGATCGCCAAGCGAGTTCTCGCGTCGAGTAAAAAGAGCCGTTTGCATGATCACTACCCGAGATAGAGAAACTGAAAACCCCGGTATTTCTGGAATGTCACTGGCTTGCTCGACGATCTGCCACTTGTCCGCTTCATCCCTTAAATAAGGGTTATTTCTCGCGATAGCTGAGATCGAAGGCCGAGCCGCTAGTGGTCCATCCAGTTAGTTCGTAGTGTTATGCGTTGAGGACTTTGCCGGTATAGGTCCATTGGAATGGTGTGGCGGTCTGGTTGTAGGTCTCGACGAAGCAGAGCATCTGCTCGGCGAGGTCTGTCTCGGAGTCAAAGGCTCCGTGCTTGATCAGGCGGCGCTGGAGGATCGAGAAGAAGATCTCGACTTGGTTCAACCATGAGGCGTGGGTCGGGGTGAACTGGAAGCTCCAGCGGGGATGGTCGGAGAGCCACTCCTCGACCTCATCGGTGGTGCGGGTGGAGAGGTTGTCGGTTATGGCGATCACCGAGCGGCCCGCCGGGATGCCCTGGTCGAGGAGCTCGAGGAAGGCCAGGAGGTCCTCGCGGTTGCGGGTCTTGGAGGGCATCGCCGAGACGCCGCCGCTGTGGACCGCCAAGGCGGCGAACAGGTTCTGGGTGCCGTTGCGCACGTACTCGTTGTCGCGCCGGCCGGGCTTGCCCGGCTTTGCCTGGGTGTCTGCGCGCACCAGGCCCTTTGCCTGGATCCCCGTCTTCTCATCGATCGAGACGACGATCGTGTTCTCGGGCGGGTCGAGATAGAGGCCGCAGACCTCGGCCGCCTGGGCGTCGAAGGCGGGCGAGAGCTCTGACATCACCCAGTACTCGGTGAGGTGGGGCTTGATCTCGGCCGCGGCCAGGATCGCGTGCGCGTGGGAGCTCGACATGCCGACCTCGGCAGCCAGCTCCTCATAGGTCCAGCGCGTCCGCCGCTGCCCCGACTCAGTCGGCCCCGGACGCGTGCAGGCCTTCGCGATCAGCCGCGCCCTGGCCGCGTGGTCATAGACGAGCGGCTTGCCGGGCCGGGGCAGGTCCGCCAGTCCATCCAGGCCCTGGCGTTCGAAGCGCCCGCGCCACTTCTGGGCCGTATTCGCCGAACAGCCGATGCTGCGGCCGATCTGGGCCGCGGAGCGGCCCTCGCCGGCCTCAAGCACGATTCGCGCCCGTTCGACCATCCGCGCCTGGGAGGTGCCGGCCCCCACAATCGCCTTCAGCGCCTCCCTGTCGGGCACACCGATCTCGATCTGTTTCGCCGCCGCCGCCATAGCCTGACCTCCATCATCGCTGGACACTTCCGATGAGGACTTCACGATCGCCTGCAGGACACCTGCATCCCCCAATTAATTAGTCGGCTGGACCACTAGGTGCCTTCGCCGGCCAAAGTCCTCAGGTCGGTGCTGACCCAGGTGGGCAAGAACGGGTAGACCATCCCCGCGCGCTCGAAGCCGCGTGCATCGATCAGGTAGAGGGCGACGGTATGTTCCACTTCACCCTTAGTTCGCCGGACTTCGATGCGGTACTTCTTCCATATGGGTTCGAGCTGCGCCCTAGAACCCAAGAGCCACCGCCACTGGAAGCTCGACAAGCCAAAGCGCTTGATCGCGCTGCGCACCGACGCGGGAGTGTCCTGCCAGGGATTGACGCTGACGGCGACAACGACAGGGCGCTCTGCCCTCGGCACCATCCGGAAAGCAGCGGCCAGTGCCCTGCCCTCAAGTGGGCACTCCTGGTGGCAGTGGGAGTCCATGAAGGTGAGGACGACTGGGCGCCCCCTTAAAGAAGTGAGGGAGAAGAAACTACCGACGGAGTCTCGCAGCGAAAAGTTCGGTGCCGGCCGCCGCCCCTCGGGCCAGACCGCCTGGCCGCGAATCTCGATCGCCGGTCGTGCTTGAGCCCGGCTGCCATCGGTCAGGCGATGCAAGCCCACGCCCAAGCCGACGCCAAGGAGCGCCGCGAGCACGATAATCCGTACCGCAACCCGGCGGGTCGTTCGCGGACCGATCAAGCGGCCCCCATGCCTACCGCTTGGGCAGTCACGAATGCCTCCTGCTCGCAGCCAGGTAACAGGCGAGCACGGCGATCACAACGACGAGCGGGAACACTGTCGAGAAGACCCCGAGAAGCTCGTCCAGCCAACGCTCGCGAGAAGGTGTGGGGTCAGCTCCATCTCATCCTCCTCCGGTAGGCATGGCCTCAATCCTCGGCCGATGAACGCCCCGGGTGCTACGAGGCTCCAACCACCGATAGGCGATCAGGACACATGCAATCGTGTAGGGAACTGAGCCTGGTACCCACATCACGCCCGCGGCAAGCTGCTGGTCAGTGAGAGCGGAGATGTGTCCGGGCCGACTCGCCTCGTTGGCGTATGCCGAGTAAAGCGGCGAGGTAGCGAATGCCAGTACGATCGCCAAGGCCCAACCAATCACCAGCGTTGCGATCAGGTAGGCGATTTTCCCGAGCTCACTGAGCGGTGAGCGCCAGGGCGGCGAGTAAATTACACGGGTCCAGAAGAGCAGCGCAGTCGCAAAGAATGAGAGGTGCTCGACGGCATGGATCGCCTGTGAGCGCAGGGCGGCGTCGTAGAGAACAGGAAGGTGCCAGATGCAGAAGTTCAGGTTGAAGATCAGCCACGAGGCGAGCCCTCCGCCGGCAATGGCGGCAGCTCGCCGTATTGGCGCCCAGCGAGGGCTTTGGACGATCTCGTGGGCAAACTGGCGTCGATATTCGACTGGGACACCCAACCACATCCGCGTCCAGGGCCGGGCCAACGCAAGCAACGGAGGCGCCACCGCGATCAGCAGGATGTGCTGGATCATGTGGACCCAAAAAAGCTGGTCGGAAAGTTCGTCGATCGGAGAATCGACCGCGACCACAATCGCGATCAGGCCGGCGGCGAATGCGACGGTTCTCCAGCGATCCGCCGTGCGCGGAACTCTGTGAATCCTTCGACTCCCAAGCCAATAAAGAAAAGCCGCACCCAATACCCACAGCAGTGCCGGCCCGCCAGTCCAGTCAAGGAGTGTGGTGAGGTTCGCCACCGCTCAGATCAGGTAGAGCACAATCCAGGCTATTACCCCGATTGCCGCCACCAACGCCCAGTAGAGGGCGCCGGGGGTGAAGCCCTCCGGCACTGCGGCATCCTCGCGGCCCCGATTGCTGAGCCCAGCGGCAAATACCGTCTCCACCCTGAAGAGGGCAATCAGAGCGACCACAACATAGAGCGCGGTCCAACCGAAGAAGACACTCGCGTAGCCTCCGCTCCTCGGCCCGAACGGAATATGAGCATACTCGAACGCCTGCGCCACGCAGCCGAACAACCCAAGGGCAAGCGAGACCCCAGAGGCGGCAATCCAGGCGCGAGTATTTCGGGCAGCCCAAGCAGCGTAGTAGAAAGCTATCGCGCTGAGAACGAAGGCGCCCGTGATCGCGATGCCGTACCCCCCAGGCGGCTCCACGCCCGCCGGACGCCAGAGGCCATTGTTGTTCAGCGAGCGCAGGTAGAAGTATGCGAAAACGAAGCCGAGGAAAAACATCACGGTCGCGCCCGCGATCAGCCCGAAACCGACGCGATCGATGCGCTCGTGAAGCTCCGGGGTCTCGGCGTATGCATTGGGCTGCGTCTCCAAGTGTGTTGCATCCTCCATCGTTACCTCTCTATCCCGGTGCCGGCGCTTCCGACGGTTGGGCGGGCGCAGGAGTCGGCCGCACACCGTAGTCGTAGGGGTCGGAATCGATCACCGGCTGACGATCAAAGTTGTGGATAGGAACCGGAGTCGGCACCTGCCACTCCAGCGACCGTGAATCCCACGGGTTTGCAGCAGCGGGCTTGCGAACGATCGCCAATGAGTAGACAACGTTGGCCAAGAAGACGAGCATTGATGCGCCTAGAACAAAGGCGGAAATCGAGACCCAGTCGTTGAGCGGCTGCAGATGAGACGGATAGGTTACAACCCGACGCGCTTGTCCCATCAAACCGAGGGCGAAGAGGGGTGCGAACGTCGAGTTAAATGAGATGAACATCATCCAGAAATGGATCTTTCCCAACCGTTCGTTCAACACCATGCCGAACATCTTCGGAACCCAGTAATAGATTGCCGCGAAGAACGAGAAGACGAGACCGCCCATGATCATGTAGTGAAAGTGGGCCAAAACAAAGAAGCTGCCGTGAGTGGCGACGTCGCTAGGGACGTCGGAGAGAAAAACGCCCGAGGCGCCGCCAATGAAGAAATTAAAGAACCAGGCCAGGCAAAAGAGCATCGGCACCGTGTAGCGAATCTTCGCTCTCCAAAGCGTCGCCATGCCGGCCAGGAATACCAAACCGGTTGGAACCGAAATTGCCTCGGTGGAGAACATGTAGAAGGGTCGCAGCGAAGAGTTGAGGCCGCTGACGAACAGGTGGTGCTGCCAGACGAAGAAGCTGAGCAACATCACCCCGAGAATTCCCGCCACCGCGATCCGGTAGCCCCATAGGGGTTTGCGGGCGAATACGGGTAGGAGCTCGAGGATAATCCCAAACCCGGGTAAGGCAAGGACGTAGACCTCCGGATGGCCGAAGAACCAAAACAGATTCTGGAAAAGGTATGGACTACCCCCTGCACTGGAGATAAAGAATGATGTTTGCACGCCGCGGTCGAATGCAACCATCAACAGAGTGGCGATCAGCACCGGCGCCGCCAGCAGCATCAGAATGCCCGTGCTGAATGCCCCCCAGCAGAAGATCGGAAGGCGGCTCCAGGTCAGCCCCGGGGCGCGCATGGTAACGATCGTGGCGATCATGTTAAGCCCGAGAAGCATCATCGAGAGCCCGACTAAGGCGAAGAAGAAGATGTAGGAATCAAAGCCATAGTCGGCCTGAATATTCAATGGGGCGTAGCCCGTCCACCCCGTCGGGAAGCCGCCAAAGAAGAGTGTCGAAACGAGGATGGTCCCGGCCGCCATCAAGAGCCAGAAGGTGATTGCCTCGATCCGAGGAAATGCCATCCGCCGAGCGCCGATCATCAGCGGCACGAAATAATTTGCGAACGGGCCCATTACGCCCGAGGTCATGATTCCCATCATCATCGTACCGTGCAGTCCGACCAGGGTCAGGTACTTTTCGGCGCTGAAGAGCTGCGGCGAGGGCCTCAACAGCTCGGCTCGAATCAGCATCGCATTCAGTCCGCCAATGAAGAAGAAGATGCCTACGCCGAACAGGTATTGGACGCCAACCACCTTATGATCGGTGCAGAGGCCAAAGTAGCGGCCAATTCCTCCCTCCTCATTTTCGGTGTGGGAGCGTTCGCGGCCGAGCATCCTCGCCAGCGGATAGTTTGCGAAGCCGAGACCGACAAGAAACCCGACCACGGAGAACAGATAGCCGAACATCAGGGCAAGCTCGTTCTGGTTCGTGTCATCGATGAAATCGAGGCTTTCAGCATGGACCTGATGGCCCAACCACCAGCCGAAGTAGAAGCCAGCGAGCCCCAACACGACCCCACCGAGCAGATTGAAGCCGATCAGGCGCCGCCAGAGCGGTTTGACCGCAATGTCGTTACTCATTCGCCCCTCCTCAACGGTTCGGGGAAATAATGCGTCGCATACGGGGGAAGCTGCTTGTCGGCGGGGGCAAAAACCCGCTGCTGGTGGTGAATCCAGGCAAGGAACGCGGCGTCGCTGACCACCTTTCCGGTGCTGAACATGTAGCCGTGCCAAAGCCCGCACAACTCGGAGCAGTGGACTTCGAAGGCCTGTTCGGTGGTCGGTTTTGTGAAAGCGATGTTGTCGACGCCTGGATTGGCATCTGCCTTGACCCCGAGCTTCGGCGCCCAAAACGAGTGGATAACATCGAGCGAGGTAACGTGGAATTCGATCTGGCGGTTGACCGGGAGCTCGAGTTGTGCGGTCTCCATGCCACCAAAGGTCGGATAGCGGTAGGTGAACTCCCACTGCTGAGCGATGACCTGAACCGGTAAGACCTTGCCGGACGGCCTAAAGGGAGGTTCGGGGCCCTGACCGCCGCCGGCTCCGGCGTTAGCGAGCTCGACGGTGCCAAACACTGCGAGGAACAGCACGATGATTGTCGTAGCTACCAGCCAGGAGACCTGTACCCGGCTGTCATCGCGAACCGCAACCCCTTCCTGTGGCTGTGTCCCCCGGCGCCTGAACACGACCAACGTGTAGGCGAAGTAGACGATGATCGCGATCGCGATCGGAGTGACGATGCCCAAGAGCACAGTGTCGTCGTGCACCTGGCCCGAGGATGCGCTGCTCCCGCGATAGGGGGGAAGATTGGGCGCGATCACGGCAACCACGATCGGGGTTGCGATCGCACTCAGGATGAGCCAGGCGATCACTATCCGGCGCATGTGGTTTGGTTCGTTCACCTAGGTTTCCCTTACGTCACTTCAAGGAAGCCGTCCATGTAGCCGATTGTCTGCATCGGCCCACCAAAGCCATCGATGAAACCCGCGGCGCAGGGCACGAAACACTGCCATCGGTAGCGCCCAGATCCCCCTGTATGTATGGTGAAGGTAATGGTCTGGTGGGCCTCGCTCGGCACGCATGGCCCTTCTTCGCACTGGTTTTCTTCTTCTTCTGGTACCCCTCGCAGGGGGACGATGAGGCCAATTTGCGGTACCGCGAATGTATGGGAAGCTTCGTTGGGATTGATCGACCGCATCGGTTTGCCGTTGACCCGCATGGTGTTGCCGACGGTGCCGTGGACCTGAGAGAGGAACGGGTTGCGGAGCCCGCTATCGCCGTCATATTGGAATACCGTGACGTGAACCAGCGAGTGCCCCGGGACCTTGAAGATCGTGCTGTGGACCCACTTACCTTGAGGATTCTGGATCAGATATGAAACCCAAGGCGGGTTGCCGCCCTGAGGACCGACTGCCGGCTCCGTTTTAAGCGTGAGCTGGGCGGTGTGATTAGCGGTCTGGCGAGCTTCGACCGACGGAGGCGACCGAAGCAGATAGGCAAGATAGAAGCCGATCAATCCGGCGACAAGCACCACTGCGACGCCGATCGCCGCGAATCTGACCGTCAAAGATTTGAGCATCTCCCTCTTCTTGGTCGGTAGCCATCCAGGCACCAGATACGGTCCTCAACTTCCCGAACAGAACCTAATCCAAACCCCGACGGAAAAGCAAGGGGGCCTGCGAGAAAAACTCTGGAGCGACAAAAGTCCGCGCGTCGTAGCTGGCCTCCGGAGGCGAGGTCCTAGACGCCTCAGTGGTCGTGACTAGAAGGCAACATGGCCATGCCCTCGTCGACGCCAAAACCGATGATCTGCGCGACGCTGCCAGATGCAGCCCGACCCTTGCTCGCGAACAGCTGAGATCGGAGCAACCAGCCTGGTGCCCAACCCGCAGTTTCCGGTTGACACCGATCGTCGGAGACGACGAGGCGCAGAGGGGTGTCCGCGATATGCAGCTGCATCCGACAGGAGACAGGCGCCCGAGGAAAGTTGGATAGATTGGGGCCCCGGGGCGCGACGCCGCTACTAAAGATTAAGTAGCGGCCGTCAACAGGCCTCTGGTGCAGCGCACTAGAGGCCTGATGTGGGTTTCAGCGCCCGTCATAGGCGACAAGGCTGCGCAGCGGCCGGCCCAGCTGGGCGTTGATGAACATCCCAAGCGTCAGGGCGAGCAGGCGCTGAGCGACGCGCTGCAGGAGACCACCGAGCGTCTTGGCGAGATGCTCTTCGAGGCGCATCTGGCGCTTTAGGTTGGAGAACACCGACTCGATCACCAGTCGAATCGTGGCCTTTGCAACCTCAGCGGGTGGACGCTCGCCGAGGCGGTGGCGCTGCGGCGTGATCAGCTCCACCGAGACGAGCTCCATCGTGCGCTCATACTCCGCGCCCCAGAACCCCTTGTCGGTGAAGAGCACGGTGCCTGGATGGGCCTGGGCGAGCCGAAAGAGCGGCTCGCGCTCACCTTCTGCAGGCGCCAGAAGGTCATAGCCCAGTGGGACCCCCATCTGATCGGTAACCAAGACCAGGCGCATCCCCCAGTAGAAGCGACTCTTGGAGGGACAAAAGCCATAACCAGCCTCTCCGGCGAAGTGGCTCTTTGAGGCACAGCCGGCGTAGTTGGCACAGCCGATCAGCGTCCCATCGGCAGGCTGAGTTGATCCTGAGGCAAGCAGCTCTGCCAGCTGAAGCTGGACGATGACGATGTAGGGGCCAAGGCGACGCAGGCGGCGGTTGTATTGGGATTGGTCGGGAAGATGGGCAAACCAGCCCGGTAGCCGGTAGGCGATCATGCCCAGGAACTTGCGATCGGAGGGCTCTCCGACCGCTGCCTGAGCCACCGACAAGGCAATCAGCTCGGCATCGGTGATCTTGCCCTCGGGGCCGGGGGCGAGGAATCGGCAGCGAGTGAGCGAACACGTAAGCTGCGATTACAAGGGTCTCCAGCGATGCTGTCACTTCGTGCTCCAATCACGAGGTTGCAGGGCTGGGGACCCTTTTCCTTATTTACGGCCTGGCTCCTTGCCGTTTAGCGGCTAACCCACATCAGGCCTCTAGGGCCGCCAGCACAGTCGCACATGCAAAAGGACGTTGTCTCGGTTTCGGTTCAAGCACGAGGGACGCGCTCGCGCGCCCACTCGCGCTCGCCAACCGCCGTCGCAGGGCGGGTCTAACCCGAGGTTGAGGGCTAAAAGGGGCTGTCGCCGGCCATGTCGGGCAGCCAGCGTAGGCAGATCTGATAGCGGCCCAGACGATCTTGGGCCGTCATCCCCCGGCCGCATCAACAGCTTGACGACCTCCCCAGGCCGTGCCGTAAGGCCCTCCTTGCCGACACCGGGTAGCGTATGAGCGCGGCGGGCACCGCCATCCGCGATACATAGACCCGAAAGGACGCCTTCTTGTTCCTCGCCAGCTTCAGTTTCGGTGACGCGCTCCTCGTCGTGTTCGAGATTTTTCTCTTCGTAATTTGGATCTGGATTTACATTACGATCTTTAGCGACCTGTTCCGCGACCACGAGCTCTCTGGCTGGGCAAAAGCCGCCTGGGTGCTGTTCATATTCGTTATCCCGTTCTTCGGGGCGCTGGTCTACCTGATCGCTCGCCACAGCGGAATGCGTGAGCGGGCGCTCAAGGCCCAGGCAGAGGCCAAACACCACATGGACGCCTACATCCAGCAACAGACGCATTCCTCGCCCGCGGATGAACTGCACAAGCTCAGCGACCTCAAAGACAAGGGTGCGATCTCCGCCGAGGAGTTCGAGACGGCGAAGGCGAAGCTATTGGCCTAGAAGGCTTGGACAACCGGCGGGGGACGCACGGTGGCCCTCCACCGGTATGGAAAAGGGGAGTTGGGTATCGTTTCGATTTCATGGGCCTCCGACTCCGATCGCGCTCGTTGCTCTCGACTAAAGTGCTCAGTGCGCTTTACCGAAAGCACCTTTCCGACCCCCGCCAGGAGCGTCTTTTTCTCGGGAACGTCGGCTTTCTTTTGGCATTCGCCGCTGTCCGGGCAATCACCCACTCGATTCGCGCAGGCCGTGGTCCATTTCGCAATGTCACCCCGGGCGGACACCACATCCACCACATGACCTTCGGGATCCTCGGACTGCTCCTCACCGGCTACGCCTGGAACGCTCAGGTCGGTCTCGGGACCAACTCCAGCCGTCGATGGGGTTCGCGGGTCTCGGCCGCCGGCTATGGCATGGCCTCCGCTCTGACACTTGATGAGTTCGCCCTCTGGCTCAACCTTCAGGACGACTACTGGACAAAAGAGGGCCGAGAGAGCATCGACGCTGTGACAATCTTCGGCTCATTGCTCCTTCTCGCGCTGATGAATCGCGACCTCGTGCGTGAGGTAACGCTGATTGCCAGCGGACGCCGAGATGCTCGCGAGCTGCTGTAGCCCGACGCCCAATGGGGCGCCCGCGGAGATAGGCGTTCTGATCGCTGATTTCCGCAACCGATGGTGTTGGAGTCTAATCACTGCTCCCGTCAGGCAAAGATCGGATCGATGCCAACGGGTTGTCTGAGATCCGTTTCTGGACCGGTGACCCAGGTCTAGTTGCCGCCCGATGCAGGGGCGTTTATGACAAGTTCGTGCGGGAAGGGAGCTGGAATGGCGTCGTCGAGGGGCTCTAGCCAGCCGAAAGCGACCCACGCGAGGGGTGGCGTGCCCAAACGCGCAATCGCGGAGCGCCAGGTCAGGTCGTTTGCGAGTCGTCATTAACCGTGGCAGGATTGATGAAGTTCGCATTGGACAGCGATTTGTTCCAGCACTGAGTTCCCTCGATGGGATTTCAAACTCAAACAATCGGCCGAAGCCGCTTCGACGGAGCGTGATCGGCGTCCAAGGACGACATGCAGCATGACACCCCAGGCGGCGGGACAGGCCATCAAACGGACCTCACGACTGCTGATCACATACGACCTCTTGGTTTCCAGTCGGCTTTCGACCCTAGGACCGTTTTGCCAGTCGGCCCCTCCTGCTCCCAACGAACAGATTTCAGCCCCGCTATAAACGCGGTTGAGCAAAAGGGGAGCTGCCAACGTGGTGGAAAGCCACCCAGCCGATTCTGGTCTTCTTTGGAAACCCAAACATCGGGGCCCCAGCACGTTTAATGCGTGCTCCAGTAATGCTTTGGCTCGGCCTAGTGTCCTACGGCCTGTACTTGTGGCAGGTAACGCCGGAGACCGATCTCGGGTTTGGCAGTGCCCACGAGGGCTTCGTCGTCGTACTGATCGGGACTCTCCTGTTTGCCCTCCCCTGCGCAGCGGCGAGCTACTACCTTGTCGAGCGTCCGCTGATGAAGCTGAAGCGATTTCCTATAACTGAGTGGTTAGAGCGCCGACGCCCAGGGCCAGAAATTCCACCGTGACCCTGAATGAATGTGGCGGCCGACCTTTCAGGCTGTCGGATCACACCTTGAGATTCGCTCTTGCCCCATTTTGGCGATGCGGCGATGACATCAAGCATGCGATGGTCGCAGAATCCAATCCACTTGCGATTCAAATCCAGAACGCCTCGAAGGAGTGCACCATGGTCTTTATCAGTGAAGCTCCTTCAAATAGACCGAGGATCTACATGAGACGGAGTCTATGGAGCATGATCGGTTTGGGACTGACTTGGTAGACCGATGAAGGGGGTCCGGTCGTTCGGGTGCCCACATCATCGTCCCTGAAATCGCTCGCTACAGTTGTTTTCAGTCTCCCCAGCACCGCCTGGCACGGATAGGATTCAGAGGCTGTATTTGAGCAGGACTGCGACTAAAGGTCCTTTACGGCGCTGTGTCCGGCTCGCCATGTTGTCCAAGCCAGCCATAGAGGCGACGCAGCGGCCGCGGGGCATACCATGTGCGCTCATCGAGGCGACCCATCAATGCGGGGACGAGGAGTGCCCTCACCACCGTCTCGAAGCGAATTGCCGCGGCCATCATGCACTCCCGGTTCAAGCCCACCCCACAATCGCACGGCTCCGACGTAGCCAAGCGATGCCAATAGTGGGACCTGAGCCCCGAGAGCTTCACCGATAATTCAATCGGTGTCCCAGCCTGGCAGTCCTGTTGCTACTGCCAACCCGGACTAAATCGTAAACTTCACAACCTGGGCGGGCTGATCCGTTGGCCACGCTTCAAAAACGGTGCCGGCTAAGTAGCTCGCATCGGCAGTCGCAACTTGCGCGATGGCATGTTCAGCTGTGCGTGCCTCGACCGGGTCATTCCTGACCTCCGTCGACTCCTCCCTTGCCGCAACGACAAAGCTACGCATCCGACCAAACTACGCCAAGAACTTAAGCGCGGCTAAATTTGCCGATAGCTCTGCCAATTGCTAGTTTGGCTCCAACGGCCGGGCGATCTGGGCAACAGAGGCGCGCTTGGATTCGTGGAGACCCGTGGCACCCGTCAAACGCCACCGCTTAGGTGAGATCTGGCCCGGCAGCACTTTTGGCGCAGGTCGCTTTTCGCGTTCTCTCTCGAAACCTCGTCCCGCGTAGCTGATTAACGACAACGTAGGAGCAGACCATATTGCCTCCGTAGTAATGCGCGAGCACGGTGCAATCGACACGGCTGCCAGCCTCGCGCCCGCAGCTCGTGACTTCCGATGTTTCGCAGCCATTCTGGGATTCGCACAGCTTTCGAGCAAGCCGAATGCTCTGTTGTTGCGAATAGCTAATCGGCAGCCTGATGCTCGCACCCGCGGCGCAGGCAACGGCAAGCGCTGCGCACAGCACAATGAGAGTAGCCGCCAGGGTTGCCTTCACCCGCCAAGCCTAGTCGTCTCGCGTCGAGAGACGACGAACCCTCGATGACGAATCCAATGGGGGATGTGCCTGGACCGCTAAAGGGGGCGACGCGAACATTTTGGGCGTGCGCCTCTGTGCGCTCAGGACGAGCGTGGACGGACTCAGAAATCCAAATTCCCAGGCTGCGCGGACTGGCTTGATCCCGCTTCCAAGGTTCCGTCTGATCAACCTGCAACGGCTTGACCCAGACAGCAATCTTGCACTATTTTTGAGCCGTAGGAGCAACTAACGACCTAGTGCGTACCGGGTTAGCTCCATCCGGGCCGATTCGTAGCTTTGGAGTGTGACTCGCCCTGACTTCCCACTGACGATCTTGGAGTTCCAACAGCGCTTCGGGACCGAGGAGGCGTGCCGCGAGTACCTGTTTGCCTCGCGCTGGCCGGATGGGTTCGTCTGCCCCGCCTGCGGCGGTGCCGATGCCGGCGCTCAGACACGTCGTCACCTGTGGATCTGCGCGACCTGCGGGCGTCAGACCTCGGTCACTGCGGGGACGGTGATGCACAAGACCAGGCTGCCACTGCGAACGTGGTTCTGGGCGGCCTACCTGGTCTCGACGTTTCAACCGGGGATCTCCGCCATGCAGCTCCAGCGCCAGCTCGGGGTCGGCTGCCACGAGACGGCCTGGGCGATGCTGCACAAGCTCCGCGGCGCGATGGTCGCCCCGGAGCGCGATCCTCTCAAGGGCGAGGTCGAGATCGACGAGTTCTTCCTCGGCGGGCACGAGGAGGGCCTCCAGGGCGGCCGACAGCACGGGAAGAAGGCCCTGGTCGGGATCGCGATCGAGGCCCGAGGCCAGGGATCCGGGCGCCTGCGCCTACGGGTGCTGGAGAACTCACAGGCAAAGACACTGGAGGCGTTCACGAAGGCGACAACCGAGCCCGGCTCGATCGTGCACACCGACGGGCTGTTCTCCTACGGCGGCCTGTCGAAGCTCGGCTATGACCATCGCCCGCGTAAAGTCGCGAGCGTCAAGGCGGGAGAAGAGCTCCTGCCGCGAGTCCACCGCGCCGTCTCAAACCTGAAGGCGTGGATGCACGGCACCCATCGCGGCGTCTCTGATGCCCACCTGCAGGTCTACCTCGACGAGTACGTCTTCCGCCACAACCGCCGGCGCACGCCGATGGCCAGCTTCCAGACGCTGCTCGGGCTCAGCACCCAGCATGAGCCAATCACCTACCGGGACATCATCGATCGCGCTGCCTGATTATTAGGCAGAGGTTGGAAATTTACCTCCCCGTTACGTTACAAGAGGTGCCATCCGTAACTGCCGGGAAAAGAGAAGCAGAAGGACATTTTGCATCCAACAAGGGCAGACTGAATGCGGTCTCACAATTACGCTGCCCCCGGAATACGAACGTGAGGAGTGGTTCCGGCTAGCCTGAGCCAGGAAAAGCGTGCCGCATCATTGGTCTGAAACCGATCGCGTAACCGCAGGGGGCATTCATGCAGACAACCGGCTGGCGGGGTAAACAGGTTCAGAACCATGCGTTGCTGCGTGGGACAGCACCGAGCGCGTGGTTTCCCATTTTGGCGATGCTGGTATGCGCACCTGCTGCGTGGCCACAGACGCAGCCGGCATTGCCGGACGCTAGGCGCCGACCAGGTAGTGCAGCGCCTGATGGAGAAGAACAAGGAACGCGCGGACAGTTTGCAGCACTACACAGCGACACATCAACTATCGGCTGGAATACCGGGGCTTCCCTACCTCTACAGAGGCGACGATGGAAGTGGAAGTGAACTTTGACGCACCCGCTTCCAAGCGATTCACGGTGGTTAGCGCCACCGGGTCGAAGCTGATCCAGAATCGCGTCTTTCACCGGCTGCTGGAGAGCAAGAGCAGGCCGGCGATTCGAGCAACCGAAAGAGCACCGAGCTTGGTCCGGAGAACTACACCTTCACTCTCGCCGGGACCGAGGGAACAAACTATGTGCTGAATGTTGAGCCAAAAGCGGACAGCCGGTTTCTATATAAAGGCAAAATCTGGGTGGACGCACACGACTTCGCAGTTACGCGCATCGAGGCCCAGCCGGCGCGGAATCCATCCTTCTGGACGACGAAGTCGGAGATCCATCACACTATCAGAAAGTTGACAACGGGTTTTATCTGCCGAAGGAAAACAAGACAGTGACCAGTGTCCGAATGGGAGGCGTTGCATCTGACCATCGAATACCAGGCTTACCAGGTACCGTCGCCAAGCCCGTCGCCTCGGCCAGAAGGATTTCTGCCGGTGTCGGAGCTGTATGGCCGGACGGTGGACTTAACGCCGAAGTAGCGAATTTTGTCTCGTCGAGAAAATGAGCTAGACCACTCCGCGACGCTTTTGCGAAATGGTGCTTAGTGGCGAGGTGCATCCAGCCAAAAGATGGATGCAACAAAGTTTGTACCTTCCGTTTGACTCAAATTCTTCCCGTTCAATTCACGTCTGAGTTCTCATCAGTCGACAAGATCACGCGCCGCCGGCCAAACATGCGTGCATCCAGCGAATAGCCTCCCGGTCCGAGCAATCCTAACGCAGCCAGGTGTTCGACAATCGAGATGACCATGTGCACCGCATCGACGCCTCGTAACGCGAATACAGCAGCAAGCTCGATGCAGCAACAGAGCGTACACAGGACGGGAGTAAATGGTCCGGAAAGAGAAAACCTGCAATCACGATGAGACCGGCAAAGGCCCATTGAGGCAAGACGAAATCTCCGTCGCGGGAACGCGATCAGGAGCAGCATCGCCGCAGCCGTTAGCCTTAACAAAGCCAGCGCGATGCCCGCCACCCCCGTAGGAAACATGGAGAAGAGTCTTTGCATTGCACCGACTCTAACCATCTCTTGAAGGCTCGACAAACGCGAAAAGGGGGCCAAGGCAACGACCCTTTGAGGGGTTACGGAAGGTTACCGGAGGGTGTTCGGGGCCCGCTAGCGAAAGTGATTCGCCCAGGCGGCGGCGCAGAGATAGAATTGCCCTTTCTCCCGCAGTTGGGTTGAGAGCCGGCGAAATGGGATGGGCAGACTAATCGTGAAACCGCTCTGGAAGGTGGCCGATCATCGGTAACCAGCAGCCAATCCGAGTGCTTACGGTAGACGATCATCCGCTTCTGCGGGGCGGGATTTCGGGCGCGATTATGGCGCAGCCGGACATGACCGTCGTAGCCGAGGCAAGTCGATGGAGAGGAGGCAATCGCGCTGTTTCGCGTGCACCGGCCAGACCTCACGCTCATGGATCTGCGTATGCCGAAGGCCAACGGAATCGACGCGATCACGGCGATTCGCAAGGTGGCCCACTGCTCGCATTATTGTTCTGACTACCTACGGAAGGAGATGTACAAGCTTTGCGCGCATTCAAAGCGGGAGCTTCCGGATATCTCTTGAAAAGCATGCTGCGAACCGAGCTGATCGATACTATCCGGCTGGTGCATGCCGGCCATCGCCGCATCCCTCAGGAAATCGCGGTCGAGATGGCCGAACACGTCGCGGACGATGCGCTCACCAGCCGGGAACTGGAAAGCTTCGCGGGGTCGCCAGTGGCAGTTCGAATAAGCTAATCGCTGAACAGCTTGGCATCTCGGAACACACTGTCAAAGGCCACCTCAAGAGCATCCTCTCGAGAACTCGGCGCCACCGACCGCACGCACGCAGTCATGATCGCGCTGAAGCGCGGCTTCCTCGACATGTAAAAAGCCCCCGAGACCGATCAAGCACGGCTTGGGATCCCAGTCTACAAGTAGCCATAGCCATCGACGAGAGAGACGCAATCGGCGCGCGCATACCTTTGACGAAATTGCAGAGCTTTACGACCGGGGGCGCCGGGGATATCCCGAGCGCATCTTCAATGACCTGTTTACCCAAGCCGGCATGGATCCGTTCAACGCGCACGTGCTCGAGATCGGTTGCGGCACGGGACAAGCAACACTGCCGCTGGCTCGTCGTCGGTGCCGTGTAGTTTGTGTCGAGATGGGCGCAAACCTCGCGCGGATCACGCGCCGTAACCTGGCTGGCTTCCCACGGGTAAGAGTCTGACACGCCCGCTTCGAAGATTGGAGCCCGGGCAATCTATCATTCGACATTGTCTTTGCCGCGACGTCGTGGCATTGGCTCGACCCGCGGGTTCGGTATGCGAAGGCCGCCGCGGCACTGCGGTCAGGGGGTGTTCTGGCTTTCACCACCGGTGGCCACGCGTGTCCTGCCGGCTTCGATCCGTTCTTCACTCAGATTCAACGTTGCTATCAAGCGATTGGCGAAGCTCGGGAGAGCGCCCTCCTCCAGTGCCGGAGGAGATTTGCGACGAGCGCGAAGAGATCGGAGCAAAAAGTGATACTTTCAGAACGTGCGCGTGACACGGTGCATCCTGGTCAGGAGTTTACCGCGGACGAGTACGTCGCAATGATGATCACCGCATCGGATCATCAATTGGTGCAGCCGGCAAAGCGTGAGCAGCTGTTCACCGAAATGCGGCGTCTCATTGAAGCTTCTCCCCGGAGGCCGCATCCGGAAACACAATCTTGCCCTTCTCCACGTTGCCCAGAAAGTGTAGAGAGCTGGCAAGGCTGAAACGATCTATTCCGTCGACACGGCACGCGAAATTCCTTCATTCTGCTGCACACGATGCCGCGTCTAATCACTCATGCGCGTCATTACTTCTTGAAGAGCACTTCACCACCGGGTCCGTCATTCGAACGACAGGAAACACACGGTTCGCAGAGGTCCAACCGAAACTCCTCAATCTCACCGCCGGCCGCATTGCAGACATGGACGAAGCCGGCATCGACCTGCAGGTGCTATCGCTGGTTTCCACGGGCATCGATGCGCTCGACGCGGCGACCGCGACGTTGTTGGTCCGCGACGTCAACGATGAGCTGGCGAGCGCAGTGCATGCCCATCCCACCCGCTTCGCCGGCTTTGCCAGCCTTGCCTTGAAGCAGATCCTCATGCCGCTGCACTGGAACTGGACCGCTGCGTGACTCGCTTGGGATTTCCAGGAGCCCTGTTGGACGGCACCACGGGAGGCCTCTTCCTTGACGATCCTCGGCTTCCTTCCCGTCTTCGAAGCCGCAGCTCACTTGAACGTTCCTATTTATCTCCACCCTGCGCCCCCGCCGGAAACCGTCCGCCAGGCATACTTCTCCGGCCTTCCCGGTGATCTGGGCTTCCTGCTCTCCATAGCCGGGTGGGGCTGGCATGCAGAAACCGGCCTGCACACGCTGCGTCTGATTGTTGCCGGTGTCTTTGATCGATTTCCCACGCTTCAACTGATCATCGGACACATGGGCGAGGGCTTGCCCTATGCGCTTGCTCGGTCCAGCGGCGTGCTCTCGGCGGCCGCCCACCTTCGGCAACCCGTCGCCGCCTACTTCCAAAGCAATATTCATCTCACCACCAGCGGCTATTTCACTCATCCGCCTCTGCGCTGTGCGATCGAAGTTGTGGGGCTTGATCACCTTCTCTTCTCGGTAGATTACCTCAGTTCCAACATGAGCGCACGATCATTCCTGGGATAGCCTCGGCAGCCTGCTACGCCCCGAAGACATGGCTAAACTCACTCACCGTAATGCTGAGCTCTCCTGCGCCTGCAGTCCATCTAATTCGTTTCTGTGGCGATGGGCTCGGTGCTCACAGGCATGGTTCGGAGCGTCTGAAGTCCAGACTGAACGCGGGCCCACTTCTGCGGATATTTTTGCAGTGGTGAATGGGCGCGTTGGGATCGGCGTAGTAGTTCACGATATCGGACTTGAGCCCAGGCGGGAGGTATGGTTAGGGTCAGCAACCAGGCGGTCAAGCAGTTTGGCATAGGTTTCATCGGTAAGCGGGTAGGCCCCAGGGCGAGACCGGCGCGCCGGTATCCAGATCGCGATTGGGAAGCGTCGGATGCGGCCTGCCAAACCGGCCCAGCACGGAGCTTAGCTCGTCCGTCGATTGATTGACGCTGCGAACGTACTCCTCCTCAGTGGGTGCAGTAGGGCCCTTATCCCCACCATTTCAAGGGGCCGATCTTGGGCAGGATGTAAATGACCCGGCCAACGAATAGGTCCCGATGCCGGCCTTCTTGCGGTACTGGTCCCAGTTATTTTCAGCAGCCACCCTCGCGACCTCATTGCCAGTTCCTGGAGATCGGGACTGTTGGAGTCCGCAGGCATGCGGCTGCGATGCAGCAAAGTGACAGCGTAGGCGATGCGGGAATAAAGCTGCGGACGGCAAAGCGAAAACCGCCGACGTTGATGCGGCGTGATGGGCTTTGGAGAAGTCCTCGCTAAGACCATAGGTCTCGTAGAAGGCGTTCGCGAGCTGATCGGTGGGCACGTTGAGGCCGACATGGCGAAGTAGTGAACCGGCGCAAAGCGGCGATGAGCAATCTCGTTAATGTCGAAGGCGAAATCGGTCTGGATGTGCGGATGTTTCCCTTCGCCGAAGGTAACGACGGTCCATATTCGCGGCCAACTTGGGGAACTCCACCGGCACGGCCAGATTGGTGGCCTGGGAGTGGCCGATGTTGTCGCC
>CAWBCO010000006.1:0-364859 GCA_963787415.1 uncultured Solirubrobacterales bacterium
GACGCCGCCAACCTTCCGCTCCACGATCGGGTACCGCCAAGCCCGCAGCAGCGCGTCGAGGCGGCTGGCGCCCTTGTTGGTCAGCTCGACCTCGATCGCCTCGGGCGGGTTCAGGTCGGGTCGGTGAAAACGTCCGGGGCGGCCCTCCGCGGCAGAGAACCGTTCACCCTCGGCGCGCTCGCGGGCGAAGATCTCGGGCTCCGACAAGAGCCGTCGGCCGCGGTGTTCGAGATCGATCGCCACGCTGGCAGCGGCTGCTGTGTGAGCGACTCGACCGGGGGAATAGCGGGGCAGCGGGAGGCCGTCGCGACGCACGGCTCGGTGGCCCTCACGGGTGCCGAGCAGGAGTCGGCCGCTATCGCCGACGCCAGGCAGAACCTCGACCAGACCGGCCGCTCGTATCCGCGCCTCCCGCTCAAAAATCGCCGCCCTCCGGTCCCCGCCCATAGCGCCACCAACCTCCTCGGAACGCACCCAAACCGCACCACGAACTCAAGCACCTCCAAATCCCTCACGCTTATCCGGTCTGTCCTCTTTCCACCAGGCATCTCCTCTCTAAGACGTAAACCGACCCCATTTCGATACCCCCCCAGCCACTTCGCCTCTCCCCCACCCCGCCCGACCCCGCAGCCGACCACAGACACTCACATCGTGTGTGTCGTGGTCGGTTGCGGGTCAGGGCTCAAACCCGATGGAGAGGCGAAGTGGCGCGGACAGTTTTACTGGACCCCTGTCTGGAGCGAGATTCGGTCAGGAGTGGAGTCAAGATGGCACTGCTGCGTGCCGATGAACCAGACTGATGGCGAAGGAACAGGACTTCGATCTGGGAACCGCCGGCGCAAGTGGCCGACGTGAGTACGAGCGTCGCCGCGACAAGCGCGAGGCGGAGGTCCGGGGACGCCACCCTCACATTGGCAACCTGATGCTGAAGTTCCAGGACGCGCCCGAGAGCGAGAGGGCGTGGGCAACGGGCGCCGCGGGCGAGGAGGAACTCGGTGCCTACTTTGCCAAGCGCTGCCCTGGTGTGATCGTCCTGAACGATCGACGCATGCCCCGAAGTAAGGCCAACATCGATCATCTGGCGATCGTGCCTACAGGCATCTTCGTCATCGATGCAAAGCGCTACAGGGGCAAGATCGAGGTGCGAAAGCCAATCTTCGGCGACGAAAAGCTGTTGATCGCCGGGCGCAACAAGGCCAAGTTGGTCGACGGACTAAGGAGACAGGCTAAGGCCGTACAGTCGGCAATCGAATCAATTGGACATGAGGTTCCGGTCAACGCATGCTTTTGCTTCATCAATCCAAGCGCGCAGGCAAGCGGCAGCGGGGTGCCCCTGCTACGAACGCTGAGCGTCGAGGGCTTTCCCCTCTATTACCCGCGGAAATTGGTGAAGAGGCTCAATCAACCGGGCGAGCTGGATCCTGATCGGGCACTGCTGATCGCCGAAGCGCTGGCAGTGCAGTTTCCAGCCGCCTGATAACCATCAAGCGGTCCGTTCCGTCTTCGGTCATGACGGAAGCCATCCGACATCGCTCCCACGTAACCAAAACCCGCAAGACCGACGCCTTGGATGTCGTGCAGGTTAGGTGTCCATGGTTATGTGCGATGGCGTCAGCGAGTCAAGGTCGTGGATAAAGGAGAGGCCTGGTTTTGAAGCCCAGCCGGCCTCAGGGAGCGGATAGGCAGAAGCCCCGGGCGCCGAGGCTGGGACGGCCCATTTGGCGCCCGGGGGCGACTGCGCCCCGCGGCCGGACACGGAGCAGAAGAGAGAGCTCCGCGGCCCGGACCGCTTCGGTTACTGACTTGGCGCCTCCCGACCAGGGAAAGTCGGGATGCCCCTGTTGTCGCCGTCCGGCTAGTGAAGGGGACGACGACATTCCTCTCAGGTTGGCTCAGAGGAGCCGCCTGAGGGAAATCTTTGATCTTCTCGGTCATGTGCGCTGTCGACCTAGCTGCGCGGAGCCGTTCGGCGTGACCAGCGTCTCGCCTCAGCGGTGCCGAGATAGGGGAGCAAGCTGAACTCAATGAGTTCGGGGGCTGATTCGGGCAGCCGATGGACCGTGCCAGCGCGGATCTGCTCGACGATCGTGACAGCGATACCGCCGATTAATGCATGCTCGGTGGTAGTCGGCAGCGGCTGCTCGCGTGGGGCCTCGGCGCGGAGAAGCTCTGCGAAGCGGTCAATGAGTTCGCGGTATCGACGCCCTCCGTCGGGCCTGTAGCTGAGGGCGTCGATCGTCAATACGCGCATCGCCGCGGGATTCGCGGCGGCGAAATCAAGCACCGCATAGATCGCCGCGGCGACCTTCGACGGCCACTCACCATCGGGCGGACAGGCCGTGACGGCAGTCGCCTGCAAACGAGGGAGGGCCAGATCGAACGCCGTTTCGAAATCGTCTTGGGAAGGCGACCTTTCTTTCATGCGGTAAAGAGAAATCGAGAGTCAAATCTGAGCTCAAGCGCACCGGTCCCCGGCGCACCTAATCCAGGACCTGGCGTGGGCTCGCCGCGAAGAGAGCGGCCGTCACCGCTTTGGCGCGGTGCCGGTAGCCCCAGGACCCCAGAGCGGGATGGCTATCGAATCCCCTGTGCCTCCTTACTCAAAGTTTGGGTTGGGTGGAAAAAGCCGAGCCCCGCTGATCGGCCCGCGTTCGAATTCGCTGGGAGTTGAGGAGAGTTCGGAGAACCCACCTGCCGCCCATCGACCCTTCCGTTCCGACTGCTTATCGAGAATGTCGACAGGGTCGTGGAGGATGAAATCGCTGTCAAGAGTTCACAGACGTAGCCACGTCGGTGGCTTGGTGTGTGAATTGCAGTTGGGCGTGACGCTGGTGTTCCCGGCGCTACTCAGCTTTTTGGGCCGGACTGACGAAGGGATAAGGCAACTTTTTCCCCCTTGTTCGTCAGCCACCAGGCATTCGGACGGCCGGGGGCGCCAGGATACTTTCGAAGTAGGCTCATATCCTCGAGCCGAGCCAGTAACTTGGATACCTGGCCCTGATGGTCAACTTCGATTTCCCTGGCCACCTGACGGTTGCTGGATCCGGGATTCTCGGCTAGGTAGAGGATGCAGCGCCGGGCCCGATGTGCCCTTGGGTGATGTAGGGAGCCGAGGATCTTCGCGTCGTCGCCAAACGCCGCGTCGGTACTTCCAAGGCCCCTCTCATCTCGATGAATATTCGTCGCTAACTCTTTTCCGCGCTCGATTTCGCGAATCGCTGCATTCCTGCCAAGGTAGGGGGCGACGACGAAACCCATCAGCGGCCCGAGTTTGTCGATCAGCGGTTCCGGGTCTCGCGCTACCAGGTGATTCTCGACGATGCGCAGCACCGCACCGAAGGATCCCTCCGGTGAGAGAGGAGGCAAAGTGACACCCTCGGCCCCGGGCCAGCGGTCCAGATCGGTGATCAGAGCAAGCAGCTCGGCAGCACGCTTCTCACGATGTTTGAGCACCCTCGGACCGGCTGTCAAGGTCTCAATTAGGGAGACACGGCCAATGTCAGGCTCACGTTCGACAAAGAGCAGGAGCGCCGCCAGTGCGGACCGGATGCCATCTTGCCAGGAGTCCTCACCATCGAGTGCGCGAAGTACCAATTCATTTCCTATATCTGCCGCTTGATCCAATATTCCAATCAAACAGTCTTGGAGGTCGGTGAAATGGGTATGAAAGGTACGTCGCGATACTTCAGCCCGCTCGACTAGCTGCCCGACCGTTATCTCCCCAAATCCGCGTTCATTCAAGAGCTCAATCATCGCCTGGAGAATCCGCTTGCGTTGAAGCTCAGCCAAGACGCCCTGGGAGGGATCGGAACCTCCTGGATCCGCACCGCTGCTCAAAGGAAATTTCTGAGAATCCCGCTTATCTGTCATCTATCGGTTCCAGGTGAGCGGCACAGGAAGGCAGTCGGACGTGGTGGCTTTTCGATCTTGAACGGCACAGCCAGCGTTGTCATCCTCGCGCAGCGAGAAGATCCCTCCCAGGTCTTCGATTCGAAGTGAGGACGAAATATGGTTCTCAAGATGGCAGACGATGCTGCTCCCCAAATATGACCCGCTTGGGTCGATACTGCGAGAGTTCTCGAAGACAATGCCGCCGATCATGAGGTAGATCGGCGCGCGCGCGGCGAAGAAGGCGGACCTCCTCCGTCGTGCAAGTAGGCCTCGACATTGATGGAGGCAGAAACGCTTGCTCCGGCATACGAAGTGCCATGGTGCCGCGAACCGCTGCCTAAATTTTTTTGGTGAAACTGCGGCGAATAACCGCCAGCGGAGATTGGCTCGGGTAGGCATTTTGGAAGCGTCGTGGATGTCAGTTGTCTATAGAGGTGCGAGGGTTCGGCTGTCAGAACAAGTGGTCACAGCGCATTGCAGAAGCCCCGAGCGCCGAGGCTGGGACGGCCCCACTGGCGCCCGGGGGCCACTGCGCCTTCGCGGCCGAACACGGAGCAGAAGAGAGAGCTCCGGGACCGGGGCCGCTTCGGTTACTGACTTGGCGCCTCCTGACCAGGGAAAGTCGGGATGCACCTGTTGTCGCCGTCCGGCTAGGGAAGGGGACGACGACATTCCTCTCAGGTTGGCTTAGAGGAGCCGCCTGAGGGAAATCTTTGATCTTCTCGGTCATGTGCGCTGAGGACCTAGCTGCGCGGAGCTGTTCGGCGTGACCAGAGTCTCGCCTCGGCGGTGCCGAGATAGGGGAGCAGCGTTAGACTATAACGTACATTGATGAGCAAAATGATAGACGCTATGTTTTTGAAGTCGAAGGACGGACCCGCCAGGGAGTGAGGACGTGAGCGCAGCCAGGACCGGCTTCAGCAGCGGTACGTGTCTGTCTTCGCACAGCCACGAACAATGTACAATGCAGTTTGTGACGTCAAGAAAGCTCGGCTAACCCGATGCGACGCACTTCCTCCCAACTTGAAGGCAGGTCTGCCTCGCCGAGGAGTCCGGTAGGGATGGTCGAAAAGGCAGGCTTACCGGTTGGCCGCGAGGCCCTGGCGGAGCCGATCGTCGCAAACTCGCAGCGTGAGCGCATTCTCAACGCTTTGGCAAACAGTTGCGCAGAGAAGGGCTACAGCGCAACAACGATTGCCGACATCGCTCAAGGTGCCGGAGTTTCCCGCGCCACCTTTTATGAGCTGTTCAAGGACAAGGAGGGATGCCTGTACGCAGCGATGGAGCTTGCACTGGCAGACTTGACCGGGCGGATTGCGGGAGCCTATTCAGCAGATGCGCCATGGGCGAGCAATGTTCGTAACGCCGTCGCGGCGGTGCTCGATCTGCTTGCCGAGAAGCCCGCGTTCGCCCGGATGGCATTAATTGAGGCGCCGGCGAGCGGCGGACCCACGGCTGAGCTCTACACCGCGGGCAAACGGGTCCTACAGGCGCTTCTGGACAGCGGGCGCGATGACCGTATCGAGGAGGAGAGGATCCCCTCTAGCGCCAGTCGCGCCGCTTTGGCGGCGGCAGAGTCGCTGATTGCTGGCCAAATCCTGAGTGGACACACGGACCGAGCGCCGGACCTCCTTCCCGACATTATTTACATCACGACCATCCCCTACATCGGCAGGGAGGGCGCATTGAGCCAGTATCAAGCGGCAGAGCGAGCACGGACGCCGAAATCCGACTGAGCGGACCATCCAGTGCGAACACCTGCACCAGCTCAAACGTAAACATAGAATCAAGCATCTGAGTAAACCGAAGGGAGAAATGCGCGAGGAGTGGCGCCCTCCGCGTGGCCGTCACAAGCTGCCGCGAGAGCTGATCTCGCGCTCGCAACGACAGAGACTGCTGGCAGCGACCATGCAGGTCGTCGCGGAGCAGGGTTATGGAACCACGACTGTTGCGGATCTGACCAGCAAGGCGGGAATTTCGCGGACCACTTTCTATGAGCTTTTCCGCGACAAGGAAGCATGCTTTCTGGCTGCATATGACCACGCGGCCGATGCTCTGATCCGAAAGATCAATGCAGCCTTCGAAAGCAAGGAGACATGGCCCGAGGCGATGCGAGCCGCTCTAAAGGCGCTGCTCGCTGAATTTGCAGCGGCTCCAAAGCTCGCTCTTTTGGGGATGGTCGACATAAGCGCAGCGGGGCCGGCGGCTCAGCTCCGCTATCGAGCAGCGGTGAGGCGACTGACCCCGCTATTTGAGGAGGGCCGCGATTTCGTCCCGGACGGGCGCGCTCTACCGGCGAACACTTCGAGGATGGCGATCGGAGGTGTAGCTGGTTTGGTGTCCGAACAACTGCTTTCCGGGCGCGCAGATGAACTCCCCGGCCTAATAGACGACGTCCTTCTTGCGACACTCGGCCCATATATCGGCCGCGAGGGGGCGGAGAACCTGATCGCGGCAGATACCGACGCCTAAGCTCTCGCCGTTCGCCCGAGACGAGGAGACCTCATTTTGTTTCAACGTCCTTTTCCAAACGCCCGAGCCGCCGCGCCGAATAACGGAACTGATCGATTCCAAAGTGAGCGAGGATGGCCGGGTATCGGGTGCCCTGCTGTTGTTCAGCGAGCTGGCCGAGCGGGAGAATTTGATCACGCATACCGATGCTTCTGCGGAGCTGTTTCTGCCGGTAGAGCCGCACCAGCGCGAGTTGATCACGGCGGGGGAGAGCGTCGGCAAAGAAAAGTCGAAGCGAGGCTTCATTACGAAGTTGCATCGGAGCAATCCGAGGCGAGCGCAGCCAAGTGCACAAGGCGGAGAAGCCGCGATCGGTCAGCTGATATTCGGAACGATCGCGACCTCCCTCGGGATCACTGCGCCTTCGGAGAAGCCCGGCCGAACACATCTGATTCAGCTGCGGATAAAGCAGGGCGAATGAGGTCGGCCAAAAGCCCTGAGTCGACTCCGCAGCAGCTTTCTGAATCGCATATCCATAATTGGCACCGAAGCGGACCATCGCGAGGATCAGGTGGTGGGTTGGTGTCAACTTGATGGCCTCCTGCATTCGACCGACCGGAGGACTCGGGTCATTCGATTGGACCGGATGCTGGCCAGTGGGCCTGATTGCGGACGCCCGGATTTGTTGCTCCAAACGGTTCCACCAACGCGCGGCGTGGGCGAAGGTGTCCTGACCGAGCGCGGCGACAACGGCGGGATAGCGGACTGAACGAAAATCGGGGGAAGCGGAAAGTGAGATGACCGCGCGCACCTCGTTGCCCCTGATCCGGTAGTTCTCTCGAATGCGGCCGATCAGCTCGAGCTGATCGGGGATCGAGAGGATGTCGGCGAAAAACACCCGGAGCATCCCCTCATCGCGAATCCGCATTGGCGCAATTTCGGGCGCCCGCAACCACTGCAAAAAGGCTCCCTCACCAAGGTCAGTGAGAGCGAATGCAGCTCGGGGCCGAGCGCCTCGGTCGTCGCTGCGTCGGAGCAAGAGCTCCAAACCTTCGAGCCGTGCCAACTCAGGGTATATGAGCGACATCGAGATTGGCCAGAAGTTTTTGGTCCACTGATCGGCAGCCTTCCTTACTGCATAGCCCGAGCTGAAACCAAGACGCACCATGCCAAGAATCAGATAGGAGGTGACGGTCAGCTTTCTCCCATCCTCGGGCGAGGGACCAGGAATTGGATCTAAGACCTTCGTCGGCTTCACTCAACCTCCCCGGTGGCCTCCCACGTCGCGAATGAACACCATGGTAGACCAGTCCTACAGGGCATATACCGCCAAACACATTGCACTCTGGACTGCGGCGCGGTTCGATAAGACGGAATCAGCGAGGAGGCCAGAACGACATGAAAGGAGCCGGCTCCAATCGGTGGCCACAGATCTGCAGCGAGGCGTGAGGTATGGCAGTGAGCGCAACGGGCCGTGGAGGCAGACATCCGGGGCCCGAGGGCCGAAGCAATGAGTCGCTTGATCCGACTGCAACGGTCGGTTTCAAAAGGCCGGAGGCCGAGCGCGACCGTCTATTGCGGGCGATCGTACGCGTAGTCGGCAGGAAGGGCTACGCAGCGACCACCGTCGCCGATGTTCTGAGCGAGGCCGCGATAGCGCCCAAGAGATTTGAGTCTTACTTCGACGACAAGCAGCACTGCTTCCTAGCGGCCCAAGACCGCCTTGTCGGACAGGCCGTCGATACGGTGCTGCGCAGGAAGGATGAAACCAAGCCTTGGCTAGAGCAGATAATCGCGGAGCTCGGGGCAGTCTTTGATATTTGTCTCTCGGATCGGCAAATTGCGAGGGTGGCGATGGTCGAGGTGGGGCTCGTTGGAGCCAGCGGACGTGCTCAGCAGCTCGGAACACTTGCAAGGTTTGCAGAGCTAATAGGCCCGCCTCCGGGCGAGGATGGGCTACCGGCGAGCACGTCCCTACTCGCAGTCAGTGGCGCAGCGAGTCTGATCTGCGACGCTCTAGCGGACAAAGACCCCATGAGCCTCGTTGGATTGCTGCCCGAGTTGACTTTTGCGCTCCTTTGTCCATTCATCGGGCCGAGAGCGGCCAAAGAGGAGATGGCTCGTTTCGTGCGATCCGAGTCGAGCTAACGTTCCCATCGTTTTCTGGGGCTGCGCTCTCCCGTTGGTGGATCGCCGGACCAGGTGGTGGTGGTGGATCGCCAGCACTCCACTAACGAACTAGTGCATACCCGCTTCGTTCCGTCCGCTGCGGCCCTGACCGCGTCTCGTTGTTGCTTCGGCCAAACGTGGGCCTCGAGCCTGGAACGGCCGCACGGAGCCCGCAGTGGCGCGAGACGGCGACTCCGCACCAGGTTTCCGGCTGCGGCTCGCGGAGGCAACCGGGTATGCACCAACGAACTAGTTATCCCAGAGAGGCGCGGCGCGAGTTTCGGCGTCCACGTACCTTCCCGTCTTGAACCTTACACGCCGTCTTGGTCTTCACATTCTGGGTCAACGACTTACCGTTTTGGCCGCTGAATTCAATTGTGGAAACGGTCGGAGCGCCGCAAAGGCTCTGGGTGTTTGAAAGGTAGCCCCGGCTCCCACCGAACAGGGTGAAGCGGAAATGTCCGATTGGGGCATCGGGGACGATCGGCACTACCGTTTTGAGGCGCCCGGTGTTGCCAAGTGTGGAGGATTCGGCCTCCGGAGTCAGCGTCACTTGGCCACCGAGAATGAAGGCAAGGTGGGGCAGGACGCCGTAGCCGGAGACAGCGTAGACGGGACCTTTGAGCGGCGCTTCGAGCAGCGGCGTGTTGGTGATTGCTTCACCAATCGGCTGGCGACCGGCGCAGTGATCGGAAGCAAGTTCGGCTCGATCGCAGAGGTTGCCGAGGTGGCGCTGGTCGATCTCGAAGGCTTTCGGCAGGGTGACCGAGAGTGATTTGATGTTGGCGTCGCCGGATCGGGTGTCGAGTTCGATCGCGAGACTTGGGTCCTTGCTTCGCTGGGTAGCCTTGCGCCCACCGAGCTGGGTGATCGTCATCTTCGGAGCAAAGGGGAGCGAAAAGCAGTCGGCAGCGTGGAAGTAGGAGCTGAAACTCGCCGCGGTGCCCTGGTCGCCGATCCCTTCCGAGCTGACCGAGAGGGGCGAGCAGTTGGTCGGGTTGATCATGAAACTCGGCTTGTCGATATTGACTTGGATCGAGCGCAGCCGCAGCGGAATGCCGCCGATGATCTCCGGCACGGTTTCGGAGTCAGCGATCACGTGGGCGTCGAGAGGGTCGATGTGAAGGGCGACCCTAACCACCACCGTGCCGTAGTCATATGGTCCGGCGAGAGCGGGAGTGATTGCCACTAGCGAGAGCGGAGCCCCCTGGAAGGGACCAGCCATATAGATCTTTCCTTCTGCGTGGAAGGGGTGGGTGCCGGGACCGGCGGCCACGTTTGAAGTGCCGATTTCTGAGGATGCGGGGCAGCTAGGGTCGGCTTGCTCGGTCTTACCCGCGGTTGTGGCGGCCGCAGCAATCGAGGCATCGGGGCAGTAGGTGACACCATGAAGGTTGGCGGTCAGGCCGGGGGGCATGGTGAAGTTGAGATGGCCGAGGAACTGGTCGCCGTCTTCACGGCTCAACTTCAGAGTGAAGGAGGAAAAGGCGCCGGCGGTGGGGTTCGAGGTACCCGCTTCCAGGGTCGGGTTGAAGGGACGGATCTGGCCGGGGCATTCGCTGCCGTGGGGGCCAGTTTCGAGGCCGAAGACCTTGCTGGAGAGCGCATCAGGCAGCGCTTCATCCCAGGGATAGAAATGGGCACTGACCGTGTAAATGGTGCAGGCTGCGGGGGTGGCCATCAGGGCTCGTTCGCCGGCAAAGAGGTGGAGCTGGAAGTTTTCGAAGGGAAGCTGAGGCAGGTTTTCGAAGTAGGCGGTGATTTGGCCGGTTTCGGGGTTTGGCTTGAATGAACCGACCAGCTTTATGTTCATTCCGAATCCCGAGACGACCAAGAAGAGGCGGTACTCGTTATTTGGCTCGGGCTGACCGATATAGACGGAGCCGAGGAGCGGACCGTTAAGCGTCGGCGAGTCGATTGCGATTGTGCCAATCTTTGCGTTATCGGGGCATTCGGCGGGCCCCTCTGATCCAAAGTTGGCTTGAGCGTTGGTGCATTCGCTCTGTCCGTCGGCGGCGTCAGGGTTGATCGTGAGCCCGGAAGGCAGGGTGAGGATGACCGATTTGATCTCCGAGGGGGAGGCTGCAAACCCCTCGAATTGCTGGGCGCTCATTTCAAGGTCGAGGCCTGAGGGAGAATCTGTTTCGTTGCTGGTCGGGCTCGCCTGAAGAAGCGGTTTGAACACCTCTTTTTCGCAACCTTCAATTGGTGGGTAGCTGGACTCCGCCTGGGAGGAATGTTCTGGATCCTGGTAGGTCTGGACTTCGAGAGTCGTGATCAGCGGTTTGCCTGCGCAGGTGGTCGGATTGTCGGTCAGCGGACTGACGGGAAGGCTTGAGAGCGTTTCTTCATGCAGGCAGCTGGTATTGGTGAGTCCCGGGCAGCCGGGTGGGTTACCCGGAGTGCCTTTCGAGAAGCGCTCGGTGTTGTGGCTAGCTTCGGCTGGGAATCCCCATAGGGTGAATTCAACGCGCGCCAAAGGCGTGAGCTGGGTGATATTTGAGACCTTAAAACGAAGTCCATAGTCCGTATCGGTGCGCACTGTGACCGGAATCGCGATCGGAATATCCAGAGTTGGGACGATGAACTCGAAGAGAGCGGTCTGGTCTGGCTCGGGAACAAGATCATAAATTGGAGCGGTACCGAGCAGGTATCTCGGATTGCCCGCATGACTCGCGTATACGGTTATCAGCCCGGCTTGCGAGTTGGAGCCACACTGGTCCAGGGCGAAATCAGATGGAGCGCACTCGGTGATCGCGTTGGTGTTGCCGAACACCCCCTGAGGGGCGTTGAAGGTCACGTTCTGCGCCGACTCGGGTTCGCCGGGGTTTTCAAGTTCGAAGACGGTATGTAGGTCGGGGTGGGCACCAGCCTCGGATGTCGAGGTCGTCGTTGTAAAGGAGTGGGGCGTAATCGCCTCGCTGGCCCGGGCCTTGGCGGAAAGAAGCGCCAGGGCGAGTAGGCACCCAGCCACAAGGGCAGCGCTGCGCGGCACGAGATGGCGGATCACTTTCTTCTCCCGTGCCTACGGTGGACGTCACGCTGATGATGATGCTTGACCTTGTGGGGCTTGCGTACACAGCGACCGTTCTTTCTCAGGAAGCCCTGCCTGCAGGGACTGGGCGGCGGCGTGTAGTTTCCGCCAGTGCCTCTGAACGTGCCGAGGTTTGAAGGAGGGGGTGACTGGCTGCCCGGCCCATGGCACTCATCCGAGGATGCGCAGAGGGGCGGTTGAGGGATGACGAAGAAGCCGCCCGCTTCGCGAGCATCATAGATCTTCGTTATCGGTCCGTTGTGGTCCTGCGGCGCAAGTGTGTCGTGGGTGAAAAAGAAGGCGTCAGTGCCGTCGGCGCTGACGCTTAGAAGACCGGAATCGAAGGGACTTGAGCCCGAGGAGATGAGGTTGATGCACTCATTGGCGAGAGAGAAGAAATCCGGGCTTTCAGCTTGGCAGGTCCCGGCCCCGACAGCCTCCCACTCATACACATCTTGGCGATTATCGGTATCCCTAAGCACCAACGCGTCGTCGGTGTTAAAGAAGACGCGACCATCGTCGGTAAGGCTCGACCCGTTGGAAGCGAGGCTCGCATTTCCGGTCGCCTGGGCATTAGTCGGATCGCATGAGGCGCAGTTAATCTCGTTGGTCGCAGCGTCGAAGCGGAACACCTCCGAGTAGCCGGAGCTTTTATAGCCCGTCAGCGGCTCGGTAGTCGGAAAGGCCGCATATTCCCCACTCGGGGTGATCTGGAAGTCGGCGGTGTGGCGGGTTTCAGCTTCGCTGAGCGCATCGAGCACCTCGGGGTCTTCGGAGTCAAGGGTGGCGATGAAGCGCGGTTCAGAGCCGGGGACCGAGAGGTAGAGGTTGGGCTGGTTCTCGGTGCCGTTGGAGGCGCCATCGAGCTTCTCTGGGGAGAGGAAGTAGATCCAGCCAGATTCAGCGGCCACTCCCCCACCGCCGCCGATCGCAACCGCGTTGCAGTTTTCTTCTGCCCCGATCGCGTTCCAGTGGGGACCGTTTTTGTTAGAGACCGGATCACAGGCTTCGCTGTTGCCGGCTCCTTCGGTGCCGGTGGAGACCCGGGTCAGGGTGGCTGATGATGCAGAGACGTCGGCTCGGTAGATGTCGGTGCTTTCATCGGTGTCTTGGTTTGAGGCGGTGGGCAGGGCGTCTTTGGTTGAGAAGTAGACCGCCGAGCCGTCTTGGGTCATCCCGTCAAAGAGGACGCCACCTTTAAAGCCCGCTCCCCCAGGAGAGGAGATCACCCCGGGGGTGAGGTCGATCGAGCGGATCGAGTCCCCGATATCCATGTAGAGGTGGTAGTAGACGTTGCCGTCGGCGTCTTCGGAGACCTTTTGGCCCACCAGGATGCGGTTGCCATCCTTTGAGATAGCGAGCTCAGAGATCCCGTTTTCATCGCCTTCTTTCCCATCGCATTTGCCAGCTCCCTGCAGGCAGGGAAGGGCGGTGGGGAAGTCTTCTGCGCTGGGGGTATTGGAGATCACGTGGGTTTCGTGGGTTAGGAGGTCTCGGTCATAGATCGAGACGTCGCCTGTTTCATCGTTTCCGCCCTGGGCAAAGCGCGAGGTGGAGCCAAAGATCAGGTGTTCGCCGTTGGCGGAGAGGTCTTGGGCGATGCGGCCGTCGGGAGTGGCGGAGGGTCCGGGTTCAAAGCCGGGGGCCCCGACCATGCCCTGCACCAGTTGACCGCTTGAGAGACGAACCGGGATCCCGGTGTAGCCGGCTTCAAAGCACGGCGAGCAGCCTTCGGGACCGCCGAAGGCAAAGGTTTCCAGGTTGGAGCTGGCCGCGGAGGGGATCGAGGAGAAGGGTTTGGCGGTGAAGGGGTCATTGGCGGGGACGCCGACGTAGGTCGGTTGACCAGCCTTCGGAGCCGCGGGTCGCGATATAGGGGTCCACTCCTTTATTGGTTGGATTCCCCACAACGCCGGGGAGCGCCCCATCATGGACTCCGTATAGAACCCGCGAGGTGCCGCTCGCTCCGGAGGCCTGCGGATAGCCACCGTATGGGGTCTGACCGGGTACGAGATTCGACTCCACATCATAACCACCACTTTCGGCAGATGAGACGAGCTCATAGGCCCGGCAATCGAGGAGCAGCGTTGCGCCAGTCTGTTGGCGAGCAAGGCTGTTGGAGCAGACTTCGTGAATCTTGGGAGCGAACGGGAAGGTGGTAAAAGAGGTTTCGGAGCTACCCGTGCCGAGCGTGTTCGTTGCCAGAATGCGGACGTTATAGATCGTACCCGGCGTAAGACCAGTCAGTAGCTCAGAGAGGCTCTGGGCGGTGGTGCCGGAGCCGATGCTCATTTCGGGCGTTGGGACGCTGGTACACGATCCCGGGTTCGCTTCACAGTCAACAGTGCCGTATTCAAAGTGGTAGGTAGTTTCCTTGCCACCGGGATTGATCTTGGCGCTAACAAGAGCGCTTTCAGAGTGGACTTCACTCACCGACTCGCTGACCGCTGGCGCTGCCGCCACGGTTTCAAGTGTTCGATCTTCGCCCTCGCTAGTCCCGTTATGGTCACCTGCGCTCGTGCGATAATGATAGGTGGTGGCCGGATTAAGACTGGCGAGGTTGATGGTGGTATGAACTTCGACTGGCGCAGTGATCGGGTCGGTCGGGGTGCCCACCACTTCGTTTTCGCTGTTAAGACACGCAGTGGTTTCGCCATAGGAAGTATCGAGCCCGTATTCGAAGTGACAGGACGTGACAGGACCACCTTTGTGAGCCAGGTCAGGATCGACGTGGCCGGTGAGAGTAATCGTGGTCTGACCAAAATTCGTGGTCGGTCCGGTCGTGACGGTGGGGACGGTGACCGGTTCGAAAATGTCGACTAAGCTGCTGCCTTCGTCCGCGACGTAGACATCATTGCTGGAATCGTTAACGACTACACCGCGGCCGAATGAAAAGCTACCGAAACTGTTGACTCGCATCCCGGAGGAGCTGAACTCGTCAACCGCGCTGACTTCGTCGACGTAAACGTTGCCTTCGGCGTCGGTTGCAACGCCGAGTGCGGAGTTGCCAATGGGTGTGCAAGCGTTGACGCAGGCTCCGGAGGAATCAAACTCTAAGACACCATAGCCATTCTCAGCCGCATAGATATTCCCGTGGGAGTCAATGGCGAGGCTAAACAAACTTTCCGCCAAATGGCCGGTGCCGATCTGAGCCACGAAGACGCCCGACGGTTCGAAGATGTCAATGGCCGCGTTGGTCAGATCTGAGACGTAGACATCGCCATTGGATGCGACAGCGACACCGGTGGGGTCAAAATTGCCGTTGTTTACTACGGGAGGCAGGTCCAGAGACGACTGAGTTGCTCCATTGGCGGGAACGTCAGCGACCGTAATCGGGGCCTGCGCGGTGCGTGAGCCGGACGGTCCAAATTGAGTCACGGATTTGGCCCCATTTTCAGCCACGTAGATATCGCCTTGATTTGGACCGCTGCTGTTATCGACCCCGACACCGTAGGGGTTTGAGAAAGGGTATGGAGTGCTGCCATCGGCTTCGGTCAGCATTGGGTGGGTTGGGTCCTTGCTGCCATCGGCTTCGAAGGCGTAGACGGCATTAGCGCCGTAGGATGAAGCGTAGATCTCTCCTGTTTTCTGGTTGATGGCCAGTTCGAGAGGACTTGCAGCTCCACCGGCGAGGGTGAAGGACTTCGAGAACCGATGGATTTGAGTGGCGTCGGCCGTGGCAGCGCTAAACAGCGACGTTCCCGCAACAACGGTCAGCACGGTGGTCGCGACGATATTTCGCGCTGACAGCCCCGAAGCGATTCGCCACCCCCACGTCCTAGCGCGGTGTAGGAAGCCAGGTGTCGTGGAGAGACGGCGGAAGTTAGGAATGACCCCCATTAGTGAGTGGTCCTCTTCTTCTTGCTACAGGGGGTCTGCAGTACCGGGTTTGAGCTGGTCGATTTGCCGTTCTGGCCCGCCATCTTGACAACAGCGTGCTGGACGGCGGCGCAGAGGTTCGTCGAGTTCTCCAGTAATCCCTTCTTGCCTCCGTCGAGGCTCAAGCTGAACTTGGAAACTGGAGCATCGGGGACCGTTGCGAAGGTGGTGCGCAGGCCGCCATGGACCGTGTCGATCTTGCCCACGAGGGTAATATCGATCTGGCCGTTGAGGGTTGCGACCACATCGGGAAGCCCGCTCTTGTTTTCTGGATCCGAACGGAGATAGACGGGGCCTTCGAGAGGGTGTTCTAACAACGGCGTTTCAGCTTTGGCGAAACCAATCTCAGAGCCCGCCGGGCAGCGTTCACCGGGAGTCGTTCCTTCCCCAAATTGGACTCTGGTGCAGGGGTCTTTGATGTGGGCATTGTCGAGGAGCTCGCTTGGGGGCAGCGTGAGCGCTACGCGGGCGACGTTGGCGTGGGTGCCGCCACCGTTCGGGAAGCTGAGCTCGGTGTGCAGCGCGGGGTTGCCGTCGTGCTTGGTAGAACCGGAAACTCCGATCACGAGTTTGGGGGCGAAGGGAAGAGCGCCGCACTCGGCGACTTGGAGCGGAAAGCTAAGGTCGGCTTGGCCGCCTTCGATGCCGCTAGCCGTGGCGTGGATTGAGAACGGATCGCAGTCAGTCGGATTGAGGGTGAAATTGGGTCTATTGAGTTCGATTTGGATTTGGCGCAGCCGCAGCGGGATGCCTTCGAGGATCTGGGGAAGTCGATCAGATACGGCGGTGATCTGGGCTGTTTCGGGATTGACATCGAGCGCAGCACGAACGACGACATCCCCGAGGTCATATGGACCGGAAACCGCTGGGGTGATCACCGCAAGAGAGAGCGGGGCTCCTCTATAAGGACCAGCGAGATAGACCTTGCCGGATAAATATACCGGGTGGGTGCCGGCACCTGCGCCGGTGCTTGAGACACCGATTTGAGAAGCCGCGGGGCAACTCGGGTTTGTCTCCTCTTGGAGGCCGGAGTAGCTGGATTCCGCCGCCGCCTTGAGGGCGGTGTCCGAACAGTATGGGATCCCGGCAAGTGTTGCCAGAAGGCCGGGCGGGGTCGAAACGGTGAGGTTGTTCAGGTCCTGTTCGCCGTCGCTTCGGGTCAGGTTTATGGTGAAGGGGGCGTGCACGCCGGCAGTATTCTCAGGGGGACCGGCTTGAAAGCCGGGGGCAAGGGGCCGCGTCGCGCCGGGGCATGAGGCGCCACCGGGACCCGAGTCGAGACTGAACAGTTGGGTCGCACCCTGTTCGGCGAGGGTTCCGTCCCAGGGTGCAAAGGTGCTGTTGACCGCGTAGGTTTCGCAGCGGGTGGGGGTGGCCAGAAGACCGCCTTCAGAGCCAAAGAAGTGGAGATTAATCTCAGTCAGCGGAGCCTGCGGCAAGGTCGGAAAAGAAACGGTCAGCCTGCCAGTTTTGGGATCGGGCGCCACGTTGCCCACCAGCTTTATGTGGGTGGCGAAGCCGTTTGCGCTAACGAAGATGCGGTAGCGGTTCCCCGGCTTCGGTTCGGCTATGTAAATCGAACCCGGTAATGGCCCGGGGAGCGCAGAGCTTTCAAGCGATACCGTGCCGATCCGGGAATATTCGGGGCACTGCGCTTCTTCTGTCGAAGCGAATTGGCCAAGCCGCGCTTGAGCTTCGGAGCACGAGGTCTTACCGTCGGCGGCGCTTGGGTTAATTGATAGGCCTTCAGGTAGATCAACCGTAAGCGCGTGAATCTCCGACGGAGAGGGCGTTGTGGGGCTCAGCTCCTGCGGGACGCTTAGATCCACTTCCAGCCCTGAGGGCGAGTCGGTCTGAGTCGTCGTCGTTTGAGCGCTTAGGCTCGGGTTAAAGCTAAGCTGATCGCATCCGGTCGTCGCCGGCCATGGCGCCGTTTCTTCTCCGGTGCTGCCGTCGTAGCTGAGCGCATCGAGTGTGGAGCTAAGCGGCCCGGTGCAGGTCGTCGGGTTCTGCAGAAACGGAATGGCGGGGCTGTTCGACGGAAAGCCAGGCCGGAATCCAGGTCCAAAGCGCTCGAAATTATGGATCGGTTCGGCTGGTACCCCCCACAGTTCCTCTTCGAAGGACACAAGGGGCAATATCTGCTCAATACCATCTGTCAACACATCCAGACCGTAGTCCGTCCCGGTCCTCGCGGTAAGCACGTGATAAACTGGCGTGTTGAATAGCGGCGTCAGCCAGCCGATTAGGCCCGCTTGGTTCGGCCTTGGTTCCAAGTTAAACACGGGCCGCTCAAAAGGGCCGAAAATCTGCGTTGTGATGTCGACACTGGGGTAAGCTATTCCAACCTGTGAATCCGCTGGGCATTCTTCCCTGGCAAAGTCCGCCGCATTGCATTTCGGCGTAGCATGCGGATTTCCGATGACGCCCGGTGGTAGGTGAACATCAAGATTCCTAGCATCATTGCAGTGGCACGGAATTTCGGGATTTGGATACGGCCCATCATGATCGAAGTCTTCGACAGCGAACTTGAACGTGATGTTGGGGTGACCACCCGCCTGTGTCGACGATGGCGCGGCGCTATATGAATAGATTTTGAAAGCCGCCGCCGAGGATGCCGTGAAAAGTGAAATCCCGATAATCGCAAATGCCACGCTAGCGGTCGCGCGCTGCCTGGCATAGTGGTTCGCATCCCTGGGCAAGACCCCAGCGACAAAACGTTGGAAGCCCCGCAGTGGATTCATTTCGAACCCCTACTCTGACCACGCCGAGTGTGCTTGCGCTTCCGACGGACTTTCGCCTGCGACCTCTTCTTGTGTCGTGAAGCATTGGATGAGGGACGCGCATTGCCCCCTGCGCCGAGAGAGGCCGCCGCACCATAGCCGGGGCTCGTCGGCGGCGAACTAACGGGCCCATGACACTCATCCGCTGCCGCACAGGGCGGCGCAGGGTTGACGAACGGGAATCCACCACCCACCCGAGCGTCGTATATCTTCAACTCTTGACCGTTCAGATCCTGTCCAACCAAGACATCTGTGGTCGAGAAATAGGCATCGGTCCCGTCAGCACTGACCCCGATTAGCCCGGGTATTGTCTGTTCGCCAATCACTCCTTCATGCACGAAGGGAGCTCCGCCTGTCCCCGAGGAAATGAGCTGCGCTCGGCCGTCGACGAACTCATAGACATCCTCGGCTTTATTGGTGTCCTGGGGAACCAGTGCATCTTCGGTGGAAAACAAAGTACGGCCGTCGTTTGTCATGAAGAGGCCGTTTTGCGAACCGTACACATTAGATGTGGGCGGTTCACCGTCAGGGATGCATGAGTCACAGGTGATTTTGCCAGACGCAGGGTCGAAAGAATACATCTCTTGATAGCCGCCGTTGTTGTAGCCCGTCACCTGACTCGTCGTGATAAAGGCCATATGGCTACCATTGGGCGATACATCCATCCTGATGGCTTCAGTGGTGAGGGTTGTAACAAACTGAACTTGGCCATTACGGAAAACGTAAAGATTCCTTCCGCCCTCGATCCCCTTTTTACCATCCAACTGTGCGGGTGAGTAGAAGTATATATCTCCGTTTTCAGAGGCGATAAAGCTATCCGACCGTCCGTTGCCTCCTCGACCGCCGTAAAAATTTGCCTGGGAGGTAACATTCACCGGCGCCGCATCACATTTTTCCGTCCACGTCGCATCGCAGCTATCACTACCCACGGCTGTCGTTCCGTTTGCTTTAGAAATGAGAGTCAGCTTACTAGGTTCCGCTTCATTCCACATGTAAAGGTTGGTGCTTGTGTTGGTGTCTTCGGAATTCAAAGGTTCGTTGGATGTGAAATATATTTTCGAACCGTCCGAGGTCATACCAAGGTAGTTGACCACGTGACCCGCCGCGATCTCATAGGTGACGGCATCGTTAACGCGCATATAAAGCTGCCCCGCGCCACACAGTGGGGCGCGTTGGAGGATGCCGGTGCACAGACCACCCCCTACACTCATCAAGATGTGCGAACCGTCCGCGGACACCTGCACAGGCTCCGCTCCTTCAATTCCGGCACCAGTTTCTGTCTCAGAAGCAACTGCAATTTCGTCTGTAACGGTATTGTCGTCGTAGACGTCTCCCGATGCAGCGCCAGGGACGAATTCGATGTCCGAGCTAAATACGAAGTGACTCAAATCGGAGGAGGCGGTCGTCTCTCCTCGGAATCCTTCGCCACCCGGAACAACACCAAGGTTGGTCGGCCAGCGGTCGATGAGCTTTCCGGTAGTCGATTCCCAGATGTAGGGCGCGTTGGAGGAATCTTCACCCGGTCCTTCTCCGAGATACCCCGACCCCGAAAAGGGGGCGTGGCCGTCATCCCAATCAACGATCTTGGAAAGGCTCGAGTTGGCGAGAACTCCAGTCTGCCAAAAAAGCGGGAACCCCATTCCTTGACCGGAAGCCCACGGAGGTCCCCCTGAGGCATAATTCTTAGACGACGGCAAGCCAATATATTTGGTCTCCCAGCCTTCATCGGTACGGGTCGCCACGTAAAGGTCGCCATAACTGTTTGAGGGTTCGCCGCTATTCGGAACGAGGCCCCATCCACCGGCGTATGCAAGTCGAGCTGGATCGGTGGCCTGCCCTGTGTTAGGACCACTCGATGGGAATAGAATAACATCACCTGCATTGGCAGGTGACACGAGCTCATAGCCCCTGCAGTCCGGAAGACCGCCGGACCCGCTCTCCTGTCGTAGAAGTTCATTGGGGCAGGAAGATGGATAGAAACCAAATGTTTGGTCTTCTGAGCTATTTGTTCCTTCGGAGTTTTCGGCGACGAGGCGGAAATGGTAGGTGAGTCCACTCTGAAGGTGTTCGAGATGCAGCTCGATCGGCACAGCGGTCGTTCCGTGACCGACACTGGTCTGGGGTGAGCTTTGACCATAGGCAGTCGTGGGGCCAAAATCGAAATGGTAGGACGTTTCGCGACCGTTCGGATTTATCTTGGCAGACAGAATGGCGGTCGTAGCGGTCACATCACTTGAGGTGACATTTTCAAAGCTAGGCTCCTGAGCAGTGCTTATGGTCGCGTCATTGGTCTGAAAGACTTCACCCCGGCTATTTTCGGCAACCAGGCGGTAATGGTAGCGAGCCCCCTGGGACAGAGAAGAGAGATTCACACTGACATTGCTCGCCGAGGTGAAATGAGGCGCAGGGGAGCATGGTAATGCACCTAAACCATAGGAAGTATCGTAACCGTATTCGAATCGACAGTTGAGCACTTCTGTACCAGCACCGGTACCCGGATCGATGTGCCCGTTAAGCGTGACGGACGATGGTTCAACATTGGTCGGTTCTTCGAGACTGATGGTGGGAAGGACAAACGGCGAGAACACAGCGATCTGATTTTCGCCAGTGTCGGCTACGTAGACGATTTCGGAATTCGCATCGATCGCTAGACCTTTAGCACTGTCTAGATGTGTGGAACTTCCGAACATGTCGGCTGGAGTGCAGCTGTAGTAATAGTTGGTTTGTGATAGTGGACAGTTAGAAAGAAAGTGATCGATCGACGTTCCGCCTTGATCAACATAGAGATCACCAGTTCGGGGGTCAATTGCGATTCCGGTCCCGTTTTCGCTTCCACCATCCCAGACGCATCCCCACTGGCTGTGGCAGCCGGGAAGTTCCAGTAGATTCCCGGTTTCAGAGAGCTTGACGACAGCTCCAGGCGTGTCGACCTTGTAGAAATTACCTTCCGGGTCAACCGCTATCCCTGCTGGCGCGACCCCTCGAGGGGCCCCATAGGACAGATATTCCGGTAACGTCGCGAAAGTGACGGAAAACTTTCCGGATGCTTCGAAACGAAACATCCTTTCATTTGTCCCGTAAACCAACAAATTGCCACTATGATCAACGGCGATCCCTGCCAGTGGACCGAAGACTTCAGTCGGCGACCCTTCGACCTGACCGGTCGATCCCCAGGTTTTGATCAAGGCTCCTTCTTCGTCGAACTTGGAAACGAGGTTATCGCCGGTATCGCCAACGTAAACGTCACCAGCGGAGGGCCCCGAAGAGTTGTCGACCGCGATGAAGGTCGGAGTTTCGAAGCTTCCGGAAGCAGAGCTTGGGGCTCCGGGTTTGCAGGTGTCAAGCGAAGCTGCGGTGCAGACGTTCTGTTCAGCTTCGCTTGCAGCGCCTTTGACCTTAGTTTCATTGACTTCTTTACCGAACATCAGGATGAAACTGCCGGCCGGACTGAACTTCTCAACTCGGTGGTTGGCAGTGTCGGTCACGTAGATATCGCCCACTGATGCTCCCGTGGAGTTATCAACGGCGACGCCGGTTGGATCGTTGAGGGCGTTCGTACCGGAGCCGCCGAACTCCGAGCTAAATTCGTGGCTGGTTGCGGCGAAAGCAGGGCCGGCCAGAATAAGTGCTCCAAATCCAATAGCCGCGGCGACGGCGGCGACGAGGGAGATGGATCCGAAACCTCTTGCCCGAGATAGAGCGGATCCCAGCCGTGCACCTTGTTCGCATGGGCTTGCGATTAGGCACCGGACTTTCGAACGTTTGCCAAAAGCCATTAGGATCCTCCCCCGACGGGGTCCGCTGTACCTGTTTGCCGACCGTGCCGGGCGACGAGCGGTCACTTCTTACCCCCGTGATGGCGCTTCCTAGCCTTATGTTTCTGGACACAATGCCCGCGTCTCTTGACCGTGCCCTTGCGGCAGCTCGGCGGAAGAGGCGTTTTCTTTTCTTCTCCTCGTGCGGCTGTAGTAAATGTTTGATCAGTCTCAAACGATTTGCCCCCCGCGTTGCTAGCTACTGCACGGAAATGGTACGTGGTGTTTGGCGTGAGCCCGGAGATCTCAACACTAACGGCATGCAGATCGCCATCTGAACCCACCGGACCACTCTCCAAAGTGTTAGTACCATAAGATGTGGTTGGTCCGTATTCAAAATGGTATGTAGTTGGGCTAAACGCTGGATCTATTTCGGCATTCAAAGTTGCCGTGGTTTGTGTCACCTGTGACACGGCGGTAACTCCAACTTTGGGCATGCCAATAGTAGTGAACGTCTGATCAGGGCCGAACGTGCTACCACTGAGGTTGGTGGCAACAACTCGGAAATGATATGTGGTTTCGGGCATAAGTTCGACCAGTTCGCTACTAACAAGGTGATCTGTGCCGTCAGCTCCGATAGATTCGCCATGGTAAATCTGGGACCCGTAAGTTGCAGTGGTTCCATATTGGAATCGATAGATGGTCGGGCCGAACCCCGGGTTGATCTGAGCGTCTAGCGTTGCGGCTTCCGTCGTTATGTTCGACGAAAATGTGCCATTGACGGCTGGACGATTCGGGACTAGGCTAATAAAGCGCCGGTCCGATCCGTAATCGGTCCCGCCGCCGTTCGACGCCACTATGCGATAATGGTAGACGGTGTAAGGTAAAAGCCCATTGACTTGGGCGTTTACATTCTCGAGTCCGCTGCCGGATCCGGCATCGGCACCAGGCAGGGGTGACGTGACCTGTCCATAACCTGTGGTGGTACCGTATTCGAAATAGTAGTGGGTATCCGTTCCATCGCCGTCGAAAGAACCATTGAGAGTCTCGCCGCCCGTCGTAGGATTCGTAGCATTTCCGGTCGTCAATTCATTAATCGCTTCAGGCGTGTAGGTACGATCCCGCACAGCCGCGGTCCCATTTTTGTTGCTGACAAGGATCCGGTAGTAATAGGTAGTTCCAGTAGTTAGCCCTGAGATTGACGCACTAACGGCCGTCGGTCCCGTCGGATTTGAGACAGGGTCTGGAGAACACGGCAAAGACCCTAGGCCGTAATTGGTGTTAGTCCCATATTCGAAGCGACAGGCAGTAATTGGGAGACTTCCACGAGGTTCGACCGTTGCATTGAGCGTCCCAGAGGTATGCCCTTGATCGGAGACAGGTTCGTAGGTCACCTTTGGAAGAGCTGGTGTAGGTGTGAAAATATCTACGACGTGGTCGGATCCGTCGGCGACATATACGTAACCATTGGAGTTGGCGGCGATTCCGCCGTTTAAGTTGCCGAATGGGGCACTGGGGCCGGTCCCTGTGAGCTGCCCAAGGTATTCACCGGTAGTTGAGAATTCATCGACGTTGTCGTTGCCGCTGTCGACGACTAAAACATTTTCGTTGGTGGGGTCGATCGCTACACCAGTCAGTGGCTCAGCGAAGCCACCAGGAACTTTCGCGCCGGAAAATTGCATGATAAATTCGCCGCTTGGGGCGAACTCATCGACGACCAGGTTTCTTTCTTCGACGACATAGATATTGCCTTCGTTGCCGACGGTAATACTCGAGATAGTGCCGAAATGCCCGCTGGGAGTACCGGTGATTGCGTTGCCGCTGATGTAGTTCGTAGTGGCCGAGAATTCGACAGGGATATGAGTCGGTGTGAAAGAAAAGACTTCTCCTTCATACGATTTGGCTACATAGACGCGTCCATTCGAAGGTCCGCCTGAGTTGTCCACAGCGACATATCCTTCACCGTTCTCGACCGTCCAGCGTGTGAGAAATTCGATTGGTGTGAAAACATCGATTGCTATTGGTCCAGAATCAGCGACGTAGAGATTTCCATTTAAGCTGTCAACAGCCAGGCTGCGAATTGATTGTCCGCCGCTGCCAAAGTGTCCTTGACCGGTCTGTTCGCTCTTTTTCGTCTGCGACGGATAGGGATTGTACTCGGAGATCAAGCCGCCATTACCCGGATCGCTTATCCAGACGTTGTCAGAGGAGTCGACGGTAACGCCCCAAGGATTGCTGAAGCCCGTGAGCTGCGAGTCGTAGACGCGTCCCGCATATGCCGGAGCGGCGAGAAGGGACATAATGCCTACGGATGCGCAGCAAGCGACGAAGGCAAGGGTCGATCGACGACGCAAGAAGAATCGCTCATGGATACGCGCAGGCGAGACAGCGGTTCCATACCGCCTCCAGCCACAGATGCCATACCCCGATTTGCAAACCCCCACCTGGACTCTCCTTTTCACGAGCCCCGCCGCTAGCCGCTCCCAGTGCGGCCCCTCGGAACTCGAATTTCTCATACTCCCTGGCCTTCTGGCCTTCCCGGGACTGAACTGCTCCGTACACTGATGCTGGATGGAAGAGAACCACATTGGTTCGAAAAAGTCAAGTAAGAATGTTTCGGGGGTGTGTCGAGCCCTAGATCCTCCGCCCCGATTCTAGGTGGGAAGCCGCTCTAGCGAGCCAAATCGGCAGGATCTTTATCGCTGAGAACGATCAGCTCGGCGCCTCCGCTTGAGACGCCTTGCAAACCGGGCAGCGTCCGCGTTGTCCTCGAAATCGATGTCTTTGCTGGCTACGACACCGCTTTCCTCCGCCGACTGGAGCCGCCCGCTCCAAAAGGCGAGTGCCTGTCCTCCGACCAAGACGACCTGTGTGCCCCGAATCAAGGGCTCAAGGTACCAAGGACCCGTTGGACTTCCTCGGGTCGAAGAGGCGGCTTAGCCTCTTGCATTGGGGTTAGGCCAAACGACGCGAGGCGCTGAGATCGATCCGCGCGCTTGAGGCAAAGGAGGCGAAGACCTCGTTATCGCGTTTCATTTGAACGACCGTCGCCCTGCCCGATGTGAGAGCGTTTTGATCCACGACTCCGGACGCGATGCCTGCGTCAAGGTCCTGCTGGCGCTGGCCATCCAGGTGCAGCGCCTCGAGGGTCGGGTCGAGCGGCTGGAAGGAGAGGTTCGGGAGCTGCGCCGCGACTCCGATAACTCCTCGCTTCCGCCCTCTGCCGATCCCGGCGCCGGCAAGCGTCGCCGCAAGGGCAAGCGCTCCCCTCGCAACCCCGGTGCTCAGCCTGGCCACCCGGGCTCAGGTCGCGGGCTCTTGCCGATCGAGCAGGTCGCTGAGGTGATCGAGCACCTGCCCGAGAGCTGCGCGCAGTGTGGGCACTCGCTCGCCGATCGGCCGGCGCGAGGCCCGATCCGCCGCCACCAGGTCGCCGAGCTGCCGGAGACCGCGGTCGCAGTCACCGAGCACCGCCTCTGCCGTCGCCGCTGCCCCGATTGCGGCGCGCTCACCCAGGCCGAGCTGCCGCCAGAGATCCCCCGCGAGCGCTTCGGCCCCCGGCTTCAGGGAACCATCGCCACCCTCGTCGCGGGCTTTCGGCTCTCCCGCCGCCAGGTGGCCGATCTCTGCGGCGAGTTCTTCGGCTCCCAGATCGCGGTCGGCAGCGTCGACGCGGTTCTCCAGCGCCAGGGCATCGCCTTGCGCGAGCCTCAGAAACGGCTTTGCGATGCAGTTCGCAGCGCCCCGGTCCTCTGCGTCGATGAGACCGGCTGGAAGCAGGCGGGCGAAAGGCGATTCCTCTGGGGCGCCTTCACTGAGGAGGCGGCCGTCCTTCGCGTCGCCCCCTCCCGTCACCGCGAGGAGGCCGAGGAGCTGCTCGGCTCAAGCACCGCGATCGTCTCCTCGGACCGCTGGTGGGCATATGACCATCTTGATCCCGCCCGCCGCCAGGTCAGCTGGTCGCACCTGCTGCGCGACTTTCGCTTCCACGCCGAGAGTCCGATCGCCGACCAGAGCGAGTTCGGCGAGGGCTGTCTGGGGGTCGCCGAGAGCGTGTTTGAGGCCTGGCGCGCCTTTCAGCACACAGGCGGACCGCCGAGCGCTTCGTCGCGAGATAGCTCCGCTTGAGCGCGAGCTGCGAGCGCTACGTGAGGCGGGGAAGCGCAAATCGGCCAAGACCCGCTACCACCGCGGCCTCGCCCGCAACCTGATCAAGATCTGGCCAGCGCTTTGGAACTTCATCGAGGCAGAGGCGTTGAGCCGACCAACAACCGGGCCGAGCGCGGTCTGCGTTACGCGGTCATCTACCGCAAGCTCTCCCAGGGCAGCCATTCTGCTCAGGGTGCCCTTGCAACCGAGCGGCTGCTCTCGGCGGCGATCAGCTGTCGGCTGCAGGGCCGCTCGCTGTTCGCCTATCTGGTCGAGGTCACCCAGGCCTCGATCCGCGGGCAGCCCAGGCCGACACTGGTCTGAGGCGGGGTGACTGAACGCTTACAGAAAGGTATGAAATAGCAGGGATTTAGCGGTTTAGAGCCGTCTCCGAGAAGCCCCTAGATCCCCTCCTAAGGAGTACGGATGAAAGTCAAGTCGAAATTGCGATAGGCACCTCCGTTTGCAAGAGTCTCGATGGGCGCCGGTGAACGACGAGCTAAAGCGCAGGCCCTGGGGCCGATGCCTGCCGCGCTGCTTGCCGCATAGACGGCCGAGAAGATGCGCGCCCCGGTGTCGCGCCGGCGCCCTTCCTTTCCTTACCGCTCGTCTGCCAGTCGGCCAACAGCCGTCTGTAGGCGGCCTCGGCGCGTTCGGCCAGTTCACGCTCGGCCGCCCGTTCGGTGGCGCTGGCGCTGACCTTTGTCCCACCGTGGCGGGTGGGAAGTTGCGGCGCCCCCGCGGCGAGCTCTGCCTTGCGCAGCTTCACCCGCAGCAGTGAGGGGCGTCCGAAGGCGTAGTCCTCCTCGCTGCTCAGCAAATGCCAGGCCAAGACGGCGAGCTTGCGGGCCACCGCGACCGCCGCCACCTGGCCGCCGCGGCGGGCGCGGATCCGCTCGCCGAAGGCGCGCAGGGGCCCCGGCGAGCGGATCGCGATCCAGGCCGCCTCGACCAGGGCCGAGCGGGCCTGGGCGTTGCCCCGCTTGGAGATCCGCCCGTGGCGCGGCTTCTCCTCGCCGGACTGGCGGACCTTGGGTCCAAGCCGAGATAGGCGACCAGCTTGCGCGGGGTCTCAAAGCGCGAGACATCCCCGATCGCCGCCATCAGCGTCACCGCCACTCCGACTCCGACCCCCGGGATGCTCATCAGCCGCTTGGCCTCGGCGGAGCCAATCGCCCACTCGCAAAGGCGGCGGTCGATCGCCTCAATCTCGGCTCCCAGGAACTCGATCTGGCGCAGGGCGCCAACTACCGTCTCGGCCTCCTCGGCCGCCAGCTCCTGGGCGGCGAGCCAACGTCGGGCGGCCGCTCCGAACAGGTCAGAGGCCGGGGCGCGGCCGAACAGGCTGCGCGCCAGCGTCGCGTGCACCTCGTTCTTGGCGCGGGTCCGCTGGCGGATCAGAGCGGCGCGGCGGGCGACCCGGCGGCGCAGGGCGCCGATCTGCGCACTGGGCACCCAGACCGCTTCGAGCATGCCCGCGTCAAGCAACCGCGCCAGGGTGCGGGCGTCGAAGCGATCGGACTTCACCCGCGCGTGAGAGATCGCCCGCACCTCCTGGGCGTTTGCGACCACGATGCGGGCGACGTGGGGAGCAAGGATCCGGGCGATCTCAAACGCCGGCCCGGTGGCCTCCAGGGCAACCTGGTCGGTCGGGTCGAGGCTTTGGGCGAAGAGCTCCAACTCCTCGCGGTCGGTGCAGATGCGACCCGCGGAGCGGGTCTCCCCGGCTTCGTGGATCGCCACCTCGCAGAAGCTCTGGTGGACGTCAAGTCCTATCGAGCGCATCACAACTCTCCTCCTTACGTAGCGTTTTCACGGTGGAGCAGCTCAGGGCAAACGACAACTACGGATTCGCGCTCGCAGCGCAACCGGGCTGGTCGCAGGGGCGGCCACATAGGCTCTCGAGCTCTCGGCCCATACTCTGTTTGCGGCCTGCCCTTTTGATCTGCTCCGGGAAGGCCCCCGTCCCGGTCAGCCGAAGCTTAGGCCGGGACGGACGGACTTCTCCGGAGGGAGTTTCATGCCGGTAGGCTGGAGGTTCGAACTTCGACATCGCCGGAGACCTTGTAAGCGGCCAAAAGTTAGGAATAAAACAAATAAGCCATGAAAATGGAGCGACGAACCTGGGTCGGCTCTGGTCAGCGCGCGGTCCGCATGGCGTCGGATCAGCCTGAGACGATCCCAATTGATGGGCCCCAGCCACACTACATCGACGTCCCACCCCGGAAGGTATGGAAAGACGGTCCGCGGTCGCCTTCAGCGCCCAGGGGCAAACAGTCAGCGGTGCAGCATCAGGGTCCGTTTTGTTCTGGCTGTCGACGGCGTCGTGCCGCCGACTTCGGTGACGACCTCAAACTGCGCGGTGGACCCAGCCGGAACGGTCTTCGGCAGGGGGATCGTAAGGAGCGATCGTCGGACGGTGCCGATCGAGATGGCGTCGTGTGCGCGTGTGATCAGGTGACCAGCGTGGCGAATCGCCACAAACACCTCGGCGCTGGCTGCGGCACTGAGCCTAGGCGTTGAGAGCGTGACGCTTAGTTTGGCGGTGTGGGCTGCGTGGGTGATCGAGGTGCGGACTACCTTGACGGTTGGCGCACGGAAATGATTGTGCAACTTCACCGTGTGCTTGCCTTTTTTTGTGCCTAGTGACGCAGAGATTCGTCCGGAGGCCAGACGAGTCCAGTTTGTCGGGGTAAGGTTGAGCGTCTCTCCCGCACCAAGGTGGATTGACCCCGCATCATAGGTTTGCCAGAGAACACCGCCGCCCTCGACCGCCAGCTCCACGTTGAGCTTTCCGCCCACTGCAGAGCTCACCGTTGCATGTGATCCCGACAGCGAGATGGTCGTGCGGCTGCCCGCCAGGGTCCCGCTCACCGTAAGGAGCCTCTCGCCCGTACCCTTCGTCTTTGAAATCAGCGTCATCGTTCCATCTTTGGAAGCCGGCTGAGTGCCGGCAGGACTGATCGCAAGGCTGTCCTTGCTGGAGTCAAAGACAATGTCATCCACCCCCGAGGATGCCTGCAGCCATCCGCTTCCAGTGGGGGCAAGGAAGCTGTCTGACACCGGGCCGCTCGCATCAGCGATCGTCTCAGCCCAGCGCCCCGTCGGCCCTTCCAGGGCAGCGATCCCACCGACCCCAGGGCCGCTTGATTGCGAAGGAGATCCCGCCTGCACCGAGACAGGTGTCACCAAGACGTCATTTGATCCGCTGCCGGTCAGATCGACGGGCAGGCCTGAGGTGGGATCTGCCGCGGACTCCAGGCGCGTAGTCTTGCCAAAGTTGTTCGTGATCCCCTTGGTTTCCAGGTGCAGCGGCCCCTCAAGTGCGACGGTTGGCATTATTTCCAGCTGCGTCGGGGGGCCGGAGGCGTCCTGTCCCGGCATCGTCCAATCTCCGTTTGATTCGACCTTGATAACCGAATTTTCCAGGTCTTTTTGGTGCTCGTCAAAGTTGGAGTCCTCGCTCGCTTCAAACGGATAGTTTGAGTTGTAGGTCAGGATTTCGAATTCCCCGGGTTTCGAATCGGAGTTACTGCGCACTGCGAATGCTGTCACCTCATGGCCGTTGTCTTCTTCTTCTACTTTGCCCTGGGCATTTTTCTTGCTGGTCGTCCAGAAGATCCCAACCTGCGCCGGCTTGTGATAGCCGTCGCTGCCGAGCGCCGCTTCCAACTGGGTGCGGATATCAGCACCGTTGGTGTTCAGTTTCCTCCGGAAGCCATATAGTTTCGCCTCGCTCGATAACTGCTTAAGGAAATCGGTCTTGATCGCTTCTTGCAGTTTTGGCGTATCGTGTAACGTATAAGGGGTAGAGGGGGTGCTGTATTCGTCGAGACTGGCGAGGTTGGCGGATCCGTCGGCCAGCGTTGCCGTCAGCAGGGAAAAGCCGAAGCAAAGACCACTCTCATAGCTATCGGCCTTGTAGAGTTGTTCGTACTCGGCCAACAGCTTCGGTTCACCGTTAGGGAGATTGCCTTCGGTCATTTTGGTCGCAGCGAACGCATTGACGAATTCCTGTCGCTGTATGTAGCCGAATTCGTTTGGAAAAAAGAGCCCCTCGGTGTTGCGCCAGGAGTCAACCGTCTGATTTGCGAGAGTCGAGGTGTTGTCCCCGGCGGTGGCCGTCACGTCGCCACTCGTCGCTCCCCATGGCACCGTCATGCTGATCTGCGTCCCGTTAGCGCTAATCGAGCCGGGGGTTACTTCTTCTTTATTGGCGCCGCCACCCCACTTGATCCCCATCCCGGCGGCAAAGCCGCAGCCGTGCAGCACCACCGGTGCGTTGAGCTCAAACCCGTTGGCGTGCGGGGTTGCGGTGGTGATCGATTCAAGCTCCAGGAGCTTCCCATCGGCACAGAGGGTGAAGCTCGCAGAGCTCGGCATGAAGTTGCTGTCGCCAGCGTAGTTCGCGGTGATCTGAGTGCCGCTGCCGGTGGAACTCGCTTTCGGTGGGGTGAAGGTGACTGAGCACGACGCCTGCACGGCGTTGACGGCTGCAAGGCTGCATCCGGGGGTCTGAAACGAGCCGGCGGTAGCGCTGAAGGAGACTTCCCCAGTTGGGACTTTGACCGATCCATTGCCTACCACTTCGGAAACGGACGCGGTGCAAGTGAGCGGCTCCTGTCCGGCCACAGCAGCGCACTGCAGTTCGGTCGAGGATTTAAGGCCCGAAGCCGGGGCAGCTTCAACGTTGGCGAATGACCAGCGGTAGCAACTGCCAGGATTGGCTTGGTTCTCGGCGATGCAGCCGGATTCCGTGAGAGGGCTCGGCGGGGTCGTTTCGGGAGGCCAGGTGAAGCCTTCCAGCGCAGGAACTGACGTGGCGGTGGCCGGATAGTAGTGGGTCACGACGTACTCCTGCACCTGGCCGGTCGTGGTGCCCATCGCGCCGTTGAAAGTCACGTAGATCTCCCCGCTGCCGTTGATGATGCTGCCACTGAGCGTACCCAGCACATATGCTGGATTGTGGCGGAACTGGTATCCCTGATCCTCGTACGTCCCGGCGATTGAGGTCGAGGTTCCCGAGGTGATGACAAAATATTCGTCGCCGACGGACCCGCTTTCCCAGGCGCCTGAGAGGTTTGGGCCTTGATCCGCCATGGCCGCTGAGGGTGCCAGCAATAGGGCGCACAACAACACAGCTGAGGGCACCCAGATCGGCGCGTGCTGGGCGATCCAGCGACCGAACTCCCTCACGCACCCACCCACCCGCAAGCGACGACCATCGCGCCACCGTTCGAAGTCCCGGCCGGGTTGAGCGAGGCCGATGCGTTGCCGACCCGGCTCGCCCGTGTCGCCACGAGGCCAGTGAACATCACGAGGGGACCGTCAGGGATCTCATTGGTAATTCATCGTCGCGACGCTTGCAGTGCGCTCGACCCAGCAACTCGCTCAGTGCTTGGACTTCTTGTGCTTGACCTTCACGCACTTGGTCTTGCCGTGCACGGTCTTCTTCTTGAAGCCCTTCTTGCACTTGAGGCTCGGCGAGGTCGCGGGCGGGGTGCTCGGCTGGGTCGACCCACTACCTCCGCCCGAGCCCCCGCTACCTGAGCCGCCGCTACCGCCAGATCCTCCACTGCCACCGCCAGACGGGGCTGGGGTAAAGCCCGGCACCGGGCACGTCGCCACGGCTGGGACACTGCTTACTTTTACGGGAACGGTTAATCCGAGCTCCACTTCCCCTACCGAGGGGCCGGAGTAGCAGACCTGTACGGAAGCTTTCGGCGCAATGTAGCTCCCCCCGCAGAAAGCGGAGCCGTTGGTGTCCACGCAATTGACTCCGGGAGTAGAGGCGAAATTGCTGAGGTTTTCGCCCCCAAAGGAAAAGGCCCCGATTTCTTCGGTGCCCGTGTTCGTCACGGTCAGCAGGTAGGACCCGGTGCCGATCGGGGCAAGGGTCGCGGTCGCTTCGGTCGTTCCGACAGCCCAGGCCTGGGCTGCAAGCGCGAGCACCAGTATTCCTGTTACGGCAGCAATAATTCCTGCGGCCTGACCGCCTTTGCGGCCTGCAGAGCGTGCAACGTCAAGCCTCATCTTGCGATCTTCCTCCCCATCGGTCGCCATCGAGCGTAAAGCACGCTACTGCAGGGACTCGAGAGAGTCAAATGAGTGGCGGTATGAGGTGTGAGGGTCGGGGAGTAGGTCGTCTAGTGCTGCATGCTCCAGCCAACTCCGACCGAGCGTATAAAGCAGCGCCGGCCAGGGTTGCCGTGGCATAGCAGGCACCTGGGGGCGGCTTCGGATCAGGTCGTAAAGCGACAGTTGCGCTGGCCGACGAAAGAAGCGAGGAACCCTGGCGACGAGTTCTTCGATGAGGCGGTCCTCCGCCGCGCTGCGGGTGCTGAGTACTGCACCATGATTTGCCATTCGCTTGCCCTCCTGGTTTGAGCCAAAAGAACAAGCGAAGGTTCGGGACGCCGCTAATTTGCTATGTGGGGGCAACTTACACACGCTGCGGGCGACTAGTCAAGGAACCCGATTTGGCTCTATTAGTGCATTTATTTGGCGTTGTGCCATCCCTGGGATAGACATAAGTGCACCTTCTCTGGCACCTTTCGCCGTGGAGCCTGCGACGCAAACACGCGAGAGATTGCCCATCGTCGGTCCGCTCTCGAGCCTGAGTCTGAGAAAGCGTGGTATGCGCTTGTGGGGCTGGTGAAGGCTCGGTGAGACCGGGCTACTGAACGTTGAAAGCCGCAGACGCGGTCGCCAAAGTTTTTCCGGAGGCTGGTAGCACGAGGTAGACACAGAGATGTTGAGAGCCCTCGGGGAGTCCCAGTGGGAGATTGAACGCTTTTTGGAATTTCCCTTTAACAAAAAGGGTTCCGAGAGGTATACCCTGGCTGCTTGAAATAGCTTTCGAGCACGCCTGTTTATTGAGGATGAAATCGACCAGTGACTTCTTGGCCGAGACACCAGTCACCGTAGATTTGATTCGGGCGCCCGCTGGATTCGAGCTTGGAAGCTTGACCTTGACGGTGTAGCGAGAGGAGGCGAGCGCGGTCCCAGCACAAATACCTGTGATCGCCAGCGCGACGATGACTACTGCTGCCAGCGAAAATGTCCCTGGGCGCAAAGGCGAGAAGGATCGGGCGTCGGGCTGGTTCCAATCATATCGCCTCGCTGGGGCGCTGTGCACGCCTATGAGCGCAATTGAGCCACTCCCGCACCATCTCGTAGCGACCGTCGTACTCCCCGCTGAGAAGCCGTAGGAGTCGAAGTCGCTCACGTCGACAAGATACCGAGCAAGTGACGGCGTCGGCATGCCGACCAGCAAGCGAGTTGCCGCAAATCGGACAGCGGCGAATTGTCACGAGGTGCCTGATAGATTTTGAGCATGCGCAAGCTGCCAATTCTCTTCGTGCTCACATTTGCAGCCATCGTCCCGACTGGCGCCATTGCCGGGGGCACGGCACGTCCCCCAGCCGGTCGGTACAAGGCCAGCCAAAGCCCTGGAGGATTCGTGATGAATCCAAAGGCAACCAGCGTCAGCGGAATCACCTTTCCCACCGAAATCAGCCCTGAAGCAGAGACCTGCAACGGGAGCAACGTTCCGATGTTCGGCAAAGTGACCTTGAGTGTCCACGGCAAGCTGCCGATCAAGCTCGACACCGCAAATGGCTACAGGGTGTGGATTGTTGGCAAGGTGAAGCTCTCGGCATATCAAGGCGACTTGCCGACCCCTGTGACGTTTACGGTCAAGCCAGGTGGCAAAAGCATCAAGGGAACACTCCTTATGATCTTCAACTACATGGACCCGTCTGCGGTCACCTTGGACGCGGAATTCGACGAATGCACTGTTTCTGACTTCGCCCTGGACCATAAGTAGATGGCCCACTAAGTCAACCTCGTAATGTTCCGCTCGTCTTCTTCGCCGCTCGGGATGTTGCTCCACGTCGGCCTGTAGGTGAGAGCCGCCGACACTTTGTCTAGCCCCAAGTCGGGCGCTTCCCCAAAGTCGCCACGACTGGGGCTTGAGCGCCAGCTCCACCGGACGTTCTTCGGGTCCGGTGGAGCTGGCAACCGTGGAAATCCGAGCTCGGATAGGCGATGCTGCCAAACGCTTGGCCGTCTTCGGTCTGGCGGAACATACCTTGGTGCTCAGCTTTGCGGCCTTGCTCGGGAAAAGGACCGATCCAGCCAGGGAGGGTCAGGCGATTCGGTGTAGACCCGCGCTATGCACTGGTACAGCCCGGAGTGGGTGAGGTAGGAGCCGCTCTTGAGGTTCGTGCTCATAACGGGAGTCCAAGAGGTCGATAGGTCAAGTCACGAGTTTGGTGTGACGGGACTTTTTGCCGGTTCCTTCTTCTCATTCAGGCCGTACCTGACTCCGTTCCCCCAGGGCAGCGATACCCGCGAGTTGGTTCTCACGTCAACGGCCAAGATTCGTGGTCATGCAGGCAACTGACTTCCACGGCTCCCTGTTGCTCCTATGTCAAGCCGGGGTGGCAATTTGCGATGTCGAAGTGTCTCTCCGAGAATCGACGGTGATCGGGGATCTATCAATTTCAGAATCCACCAACAGCTTCCAAACCCGTCGCGCGAGGTGGCGTTTGAGGCAGCGAAGCGCTTCCTTTCTTGACTTGCCCTCGGCCTGCTTTTTTTCGAGATAGAGCCGTGCCGGTTCGTGAAAGTTGCCCTGGGTCACCGCGATGCGGTGCAGAGCGCAGTTGAGCTGGCGGTTGCCACCGCGGTCGAGGCGGAGGCGAGTGCGCTGGCCGGAAGAAGCCGGAATCGGGGCCACTCCCGCCAGGCGGGCGAACTTCGCATCGCTCGCCAGGCGCTTCGCCCCGGCGGTCTCGGCGAGCAACTTGGCCGCCGTCAGGATCCCGCAGCCCTTCAGATTGAGCAGCTCGGGCGCTTTGGCTTTGACCAGCTCGCCGATCTCACGCTCGAGCTCTGCGGCCCTGCGTGTTCGGCGGCGGATCCCGACCAAAAGTTCACGGGCGATCTTCACCCTGGTGCTCTGCTCGGCACGGGCCAGTTTCCTGGCGACGCGATCGAGCCAGACCACGCGGTCAAGCGCAGCCGCCGGGATCTCAAACTCCGGCCAGAGGTCGTGCAGGTGCCAGCGCAGCCGCTGCTGGTCGTCTGTGCGGGCCCTGAGGAGGTCCTCACGGTGATCGAGCAGGAGCTTGATCTCAAAGGAGCGCTCGTCGAGGTGGGCGACCGGCAGCGTCTCGATCCCCTCCGCCAAGGCGGCCCGGGCGATCGCCCTGGCGTCGATCGGGTCGGACTTGCCGCGGGTGCGCTCCTTCCCGCGCTCCCGGGCGCTCAGATTCGGCGCAACCCGTACTACCTGCTCACCCGAGGCGACCAGGAAGCGCTCCAAGGCGCGGGAGACGTGTCGGCAGTCCTCGATCGCCCAGACTCGCTCGGGATCAAGGCGGCCCGCCCAGTCCAACATCTCAGCGAAGCCGGGCCTTCTCGCCGCTGCGGTCAGCTCGCCGGCAAGTTGACCGCTGCCTTCAAATACCGCGGCGAGCGTGTGGGTAGCTTTGTGGGTGTCCGCTCCGATTACGATCATCTGCACCGTCCATTCCTTTGGTCTGTTTTGCAATGGGCGGATCGCTGGCTGACGCGACTCACTTGGGGCGATGCCACGCTCCTATCAAGTCAAGCTGGCGATCCTCGGGCGGCGGCGAGCGACACAACAGGGAAAGGTCAGACCTCTGGGTCGACGCTCAAACCAGGAGTCAGCTCGTCGCCGACCCGAGAAACCAACCGTCTCGGTCGGATGTCGCCGCCGAGCCTGCCGCTGAGAATGGCAGTGACTCAAACCACCTCGTCAACCCGATCAACCCCCAGTCCGCCCCCCGCAGCAAGAGCCCCTGTCCGGGGGGCAACTTCGCGATCTCCCCGGGCGTCAGGATTCGCTGGCGCTGCGTCTGGTAGCTGACCGATTCGTTGTAGCCGTGCGGGCTGAACCACTCATCGCTCTCGCTGGTGCCCTTCGAGGAGGAGACCACCTTGCGGTCGTATTCGCCGAGAGCCAGCGAGATGCTCTCCAGGGTGCGGGCGTCGCCGATCCCCGACAGCACCGCCTTGGTCTGAAAGAGGCTCATGAACCCCTCGGCGGCGTCTGCTCCCCAGCGGCTCCGCGCCTGGCTCAGGTCCTGCAGGCCGACCATCACCTGCAACCTCTGTCCTCCCGCCTGGGAGATCAGCGCGGGCAGGTCACCGATCGGGGCGATGTTTGCGACCTCATCCAGCGCCCACAGCATCACCGGCCCGTCCATCGCCTGGGTTGCCGCTCTGCTCATAGACGGCGTGGCGGATCTGCTCCAGCAGGCCGACGATCAGCGGCGCGCAGAGCGCCTGGCGATGCTCGGGTGCGGTGATGTAGATCGTGTCGGCAGAGCCCGCGAAGCGGAGCGGGTCGAAGTTCGGGTGAGCAGCCGCCGCCCTGACCGCGTCGGCGTTATAGGCGGCGAGCACGCCGGCGGTAGCGGAGAAGATCGAGGAGCGCTCGCGGGCGTCGGTCTGCTCGATCCCGATCAAGCACGTCGAGCGCAATCTCGGAGTCGCAATCGGCGAGCACCGCCTGCGCGGAGTCCAGGTCCTGGCGCAGCGTCCAGCGCAAGACCTCAGAGATCGGGCGATCGGTGAGGTTGGCGGCGTAAAGCAGCGGGGCAAGGAGCGCGGCGGCGCGCTCCGTCCAGTGACTCTCATTGCTCGTGCCGGCCCCAACCCGCGTACAGGCCGTCATCGCCCTCGCCATCACCAGGGCTTCATCCCAGCTGCTGGCCGCCGCCACCGGCGACCAGCACAGCCGCCGCACCCCATCCGGCAGCCGAAGCTCCGAGGCGGAGGGATCAAACAGCCACGCCTGGCCGACTTCGGAGCGCGCCGCCACCGTCGCCGCCATCACCTCGGGCTTGGTGGAGGTTGCGATCACCGCCCCCGATGCCCCCAGCACGGCGGGGATCATCACCGCGCTCGTCTTGCCCGAGCGCGGCGGGCCGAGGACCATCACCGCGCTCTCGGGGTCGGCGAGGATCCAGCCACCGCGGCTGGAGACGCCGAGGTAGGCGCCGCCCCCGAGCCGGGCGACCTCAGCCCGGACTGCTTCACCCGCCGTCTTGCCTCCGTCCTCTCCCAACAGGTCTCTGGGGGGCTCGCTCTTCGCGATCAACTGCGAGAGCCAGCCGATCGGGATCCGTCCCTCGGCGAGCGCCATGATCAACAGCTTCGCGAGCCAACCGAGCGCCATCGCCTCCAGGCACCAGGCGATCGCGTCACTCCCCCTCGGGTCGAGCGATCGTGTGAACGAAGAGCGCCAGCGCGAAGAGCCCAACCAACTTCCACACCAGACGACGGCCCGCGCCGAAACGGTGGCTCCATCTCCTGGTGGGAGGGTCCCCAGGATCTTTTCGAGATAGCCCTTGACATTTCGTTGACTTTATATCATTATGCCGTTAAGTCAATAGAAGCCCACGACGGAGAACCGCATGCCACCGAAACGCCGAAGCCTTGGAATCAGAGCCCAGATCGACCGCGAAGTGCGCGAGCTGGACAAAGAGCGCGCCCGACTGCTCGCCGCCCGCGCCGAGCTCGACAGGGACAGGACCCAGCGCTTCTCCCAAGACGACGTCGCCGCCTACCTCGCCGAGCACCCCGACTCCACCTACACCGAGGTCGCCGATGGCATGGGCGCCTCACCGACCAACGTCGCCGCCCACCTAAAGCGCGGTCGCCAAGTCAGGCCGCTTTGCAAACAGCGGCGGCAAATGGAGCCTTTGCTGATGGGACTGCGGTTTAATCAGAGGGAGAGGAGGAGCGTCGATGAAGCAGAGGCTGAGCGCCCACCTGATCAGACCGGGAGACCTGAACCCCGGCTGGGTCCTCCTCTACGCGCTCACCTGGGCGCTGCAATATTTCTGCGCTGCCTGTCGCTTTCTTCTCATCGACGCCATCCTGGCGCTCCTGGACCTGATCACCGGCTGGGGATGGCCGGTCAACATCCCTTCGGTCGTGATCGGGTTCGGGCCGCTCGGGATCTCCCTCGCGACTCTCGTCCTGCCCCTTGGCGGCTGGTGGTTTCAGCAGCAATTGGGAGGCCGAGCGACCCTCGGGGCGCGAGCAAGCGGTCTTCGAGGCCGCCTTCGAGCAGCTGCGGGCCACAGACCCGAAGCTGCGGGCGCCGCGGCGCTGGTTCCTCAGCGAGGATCCCGAACCCAACGCCTGCGCCTACGCCGACACCCTGATGGTGACCAGGGGCATGTTGGAGAGCCCATCCTTCCCGGCCGTCCTCGCCCACGAGCTCGGGCACCTGAACTCAAGCGATGCCCGGGTCACTGCGGCGCTCTACCGAATGACCACACCACCGCGCCAGCCGATGGAGTTTCCCTTCCGCCTGATCGCCTACCTGGTCAGCGGGCGAGCCGCGATGGGATTGGTGAGGACACCGTGGGCGATCTACTGGCGCCGCCGCGAGGCGGTTGCCGATGCCTATGCGGCCAGGCTCGGGCAGGGAGGAGCGCTTGCGGGCTACCTCGATACCCACGCCCTCGCCGGCGATCTGCCGACCCCGTTCAAGGACTTCGGCGCCACCTCCCACCCCTGGACCGAGCACCGCATCGACGACCTCGAAGCGGACTGAGGCCGACGGCACAAGAGCTCTGCAAAGGGAAAGTGTCATGGGCGGATTGAGCTCGGTTCCGATACAGGCGGCGCACGAGCGCTGCTCGATGCCGCGGCGCGGCCGTGGGGCCGTAGCACGCTCGGGTCGCGGTTGACCTCACGCCCCAGGCCGTCGAGCGGGTTGCCGCTCGAGTCGCGATCCTCCTGCAGGCGCCACGGCGCTGGCCAAGAACCGGAGCTGCTCAGCGCCGGCGAGCTGGCCCGCCGACTGCGGGTGGAGCGGCCCTGGGTCTACCGAAACCGGGAGCTGCTCGGTGGGATGCGGATCGGCGCCGGGCCGAAGGCTCCCTGGCGGTTTGACTATCGAGGCGGCGGTTGAGGCGCTGCGACGGCAGCAGGCGACCCAGCGGAAAAACGGAGGTCTGTGATGCGCGGCCTCGCGACAATCCCAGTTCGGACGTATAAATCCGAGCGCTCGGAGGGGTATCGCCAGGACGGTTTTGTACGTCATGGGGGTATGCGCACTGACCAACGCAGCCAGACGCCCGGGCGCGCCATTAGGACGGTGACAAGGGGCGCCAAGCCGGATCCCGACCTGGTCGAGGCGATCGCCCGTCGGGTCGTGGAGCTGATCGGTGATGGCGCTCGCCGGGAGGCTTTGACCGGCTATATCGACGCCAGCGCCCTAGCGCGCGAGCTCGGCGTCGAGCGCGACTGGGTCTACTCACACGCTGAAACCCTCGGAGCGATTCGCCTCGGCGGACCCCACGGTCGGCTCCGGTTCGACCGGGAGATCGTCAAAGAACGCCTAGGCGGAATCGACGCCGTCGATTGGAAAGCACCGAGGCGCTCGCCACGACGGGCAGAGAAACGCGCGCCAGCGCGGATGGATCAGCGGGCAAAATCCGGCAGCCCTCCGCCTGGCGCAAGGGTAAAATCAACGGATACGCAGCGACGGGCCAGCGGTTGGACGCCGGCCCGGTCGCCTAAGCGACAACACCCGGGAGGTAGCCCGAAATGATGAAGCCTGAGCGGCACGATAGCCCTTCCCTGAGAAGAAGGGCGTGATGCCAAAAAAGTCGACCGGCACGCTCGAAACGCGCCTACTGGCGGATGGGACGCGGGTTTTTCACCTTCGTGTCCGCATCGACGGCAGCCGCGAACCGATCGCGCTCCACGAGCGGCGCGGCTGCACCTGCGGCTGTGGTGGAGGCTGGGATGAACCCAGCGCTCGAACCGAGCTGGGAAACATCCTGGCGCGGGTGCGAGCGGGAGTCTGGGAGCGCCCAGCGCCGCCACCTACCCTTGCCGGGGCTGAGGCCGTAAACGAAACGCCGCTCTACGGCGACTACGCCGACTGGTGGCTGGCGGCGAAGGTCAACGGCGTGATCGGCGAGAAGCCGATCTCCAAGAACACCGTGATTGACTACGAATGGCGGCTCGGGTACTCGCACCGCTTCTTCGCCGATACGCCGATCGACGAAATCGACCGACGCCTCTCCCTCGCCTTCAAGTCGCACCTCCTCGCCAAGGGGCGCGAACAGCGGGAGGCGCTCGATGCCGGAGCCGATCTGCGTGATCGCAATGGCCGCAAAGTCGTCCCGCTTGGCCTCGCTTCGATCAAGAAGATCCTCGACACGCTCGCGTCGGTGTTGGACGAGGCGATCGAGGACGGGCACCGCGAGGACAATCCTGCGCGCTCGCAACGGATGCAGCTCAAGGTTCCGAAGCCGAAGCGGACGTACCTGGAGATGGACGAGCTGGCGGCACTGCTCGAGGCTGCGCGCGACCGGGACGTCAGGCTGCCCGACTTGGCGGGTCTCGCCGTGACGGAGGGAAGCAGCGCGGAGAAGGTCGCCCGGCTGGCGGCTCTCGGGAAACGACCGAAGCAGGTTGCCGAGGAGCTCTCATTATCGAAGGCAACCGTCACTTACCACCTTCGGCGGCTCAAGATCGACGCGGGGCGCGGCTACGTAGGCCGCCGCGTCGTCTGCGAGCTGTTGGGCCGCGCCGGGTTAAGGGTTAGCGAGCTATGCGATCTGAAAATCGGACGGGTTCGACTCCACGACCCCGAGGGCGCGCGCCTTCGTGTCGTGGATGCCAAGACGGAGGCGGGCGAGCGGATAGTCCAGCTGACGCCAGACGCAGCGGAGGTCGTCATCAAGCACATCGACCGCCTGCGCCGCGCAGGGATTCCGACCGGCCCTGACGACTACCTCGTCCCCAACTCACGCGGGGGTCGGATCTCTCGTCAGAGGGTCGGGAAGATCGTCGCGGCGGCGGCGAAGGTAGCGAGCGAGCGGCTGGTCACGAAGGGGCTGGCCCCGCTCCAGAAAACCACGCCGCACACACTGAGGCGAACCTACATCTCGATCGCGCTGCTCGCCAACAGGTTCGACGTGAAATGGGTGATGAATCAAGTCGGTCACGCCGATTCGACGATGACGATGGACGTTTACGCGCAGCTCCAAAAGCGGGCCGACCGCGAGCATGGTGCCAACTTCGACCGCCTTGTCCGCAAGGCGGCGAAGCAGCTCGCCGGGGTCGCAGCCGCCGCCTGAGAGCCCTTCATTGGGCGATGATTGGGCGACGGAGGCGATTTAGTGGCCAGAACGGTGCAGACCGAAAAGATGCCAAGCGGGCCGAAACCCGCTTGGCATCTACTTTTCCCGCTATGGCGAGGGTGGGAATCGAACCCACGACACCACGATTTTCAGTCGTGTGCTCTACCAACTGAGCTACCTCGCCCTCAGAACCACGGGCTGCACCCGGGTGAGGGCGAAGGCTAGCGACCAGAAGCTCAGGAGGCTGATTGCATTGGGGTGTGCCTGGACTCCGTTCACTCCTGGCGATCGTCGCGGTCTTGGCTCTTTCCCCAGTGCTCGTTTCCGGGGGGTCGCGGTCTGATCCACGAACACCCGCCGCCCTGGCCGGACTTTCGGCGCCGTTTTTGCCCACCGCGGTGCTCGGTAACGGTGGCACCACGGCTGGCGTGGATGCCTATGGGGACGTCGTCGACCTCTGGGTCCCTGGCCCGGCCGGGCGCGACCTGATTCACAATCCCGCAAGCAGGCAGGCGGCGAGCAGCGTCCCTGCCGACACCGGAATCGTGCCGCGCGTTTCTGGGGACGGAGCTCGGGCGCTACCGCTCTGGCGCGCCCGCTCGGTCCACCAGACCTACCTGCCCGGCACGAACATCCTCAGGACCGTGGCCCAGATCGGAGCGGGCCGGATCGAGATCGTCGAGGCGATCCGCGGCGGAGTTCTGGACTGCACCGCCACCGCCAGCGGAGGCCTTAGGCTCCAGCGGCTGAACTGCGAGCGGGGCAAGCAAAAGCAGCCGTTTCGCCAGCTCGCCGTGGCCCAACGGCGCTGGCTGGGAAGGGCGCGGCCACTGGGGGAGGAAGCGCCGGGATGGGCGCGGCGGATGTATGGGCGCTCGCTGCTGGTCCTGCGAGCCTTGACCGACCGCCAAACCGGTGCGGTGGCAGCCGGAACCCGCGAGGGCTGGGCCTATGTCTGGCCGCGCGACGCAAGCGCGGTGGCGATCGCTCTTGCCGCCGCTGGCTTTCGGCCCGAAGCGCGGCGGATCCTGCATTTTCTCCTGCACCTAGATCTCGGCTCCGCCGCCCGCTTCAGCGGCAGCGGAGCCCCGGTCAGCGGGCGGGCGGCCGAGGGTGATGCAACCGGTTGGCTCGAAGCGGCAGCGCGTGCCAGTGGATCGCGAGCTGTCGCCGCGCACCTGGCAAGTGGGCCCGAACGTCCGCCATGGCGAGGGCGCGCCGATTATCAGGAGCGATCGGGCCAAAGCGGCAACTACCTCGCCAACGCGATCGCCTCCCGCCTTTCCGCGGCGAGAATCCGCGCGCTCTTTGCCACTTCCAGGGGCCTTGTGCGCAGCGCCCGGGACCCCGGATCGGGCCTTGACTCAGCCGCCGCCTGGGCTGTGCGCCCCTTCCCCGGCCCGCACTCTTCGGCGAGGTCCGCAGAACCCTGGGCCGACTGGCGGCGCATCAGGCGCAGCAGGGCGGATTTGGCCTCCTCCCTGCTGAAGATTGGCCGACGGATGAACCCTGGAGCGCGCCGACTGCCTGGAGCGCTTGGAGCCTGGCGGCGCTCGGAGAGAGGAGCGCGGCGCTCGGACTGCTCGGTGATCTGCGCCGCAGCGCCACCGAGACCGGGCTCTTCCCCGAGCGGGTGGGGGCGCGGGGAGGTATGCCACGCTCGGCCACCCCGCTGGCCTGGTCACAGGCCTTTGCGATTCTCGCCCTGCGTCAGCTCTGGCCGGCCAGCCGCCACCGACCCAGCCAGTAGCGAAGCCCGAGGCGACGTTCGCCATCCATGCTGAAAACCACGAAGCTTCTTGCGGCGGTTGGTGCCTCGATCAGGAGCCGCTCGATCAGCGCGGCCGCCGCAGGGCCACCGGAGCCGCGGCTCAGCCACTCATCGAAATCGAGGCTGAGATCTATCAACTGTTCGCTGTCGAGGGTCAGGCCGAGCTCAGAGCCGAAGCCGCGCAGCCGCTCGGGCGTCAGACAGGCCCAGTGGGAAGGGTCGCGGAGCCGTTCGATCTCCTGGTGCCAGGCCGCCGCATCGCCATCACCGTCGGTGACGTGATCGGCGACGATCAGCCAGCCGCCGGGGCGGAGCACCCGAGCCATCTCCGCCATGATCCGCTGCGGCGCCGGGATGTGGTGAAGGCTGAAGCGAGTCAGCACCCCATCAAAGCTTGATCCCTCAAACTCCAGCTCCGCCGCATCGCCGAGTGAGAAGGTGACGTTTTCAAGGCCCTCCTCGGTCGCCCCCTGCCGAGCGAGCTCGAGCATCGCCGGGGTGAGGTCGACGCCGTGCACCGAGCCAACCCTCGCCGAGAGTGCTCGCGCGATGATACCCGGGCCGCAGGCGACCTCCAGCCAACGCGAACCGTGGTCGGGAGGCACCAGCTCAAGCACCGCTCCGAGGGTCTCTGCGGCTGACATGATGGCGCTCTTGGCGAAGGCGCCCGACTGATGGGTGAACTCCTCGCGGATCGAGTCCTCATACATTTGACCCATCTTAGGCAAGCCACCTATTCTCGCCAGGTGAAGGTCAGACCGGCCACCTTCGAGGACTGTTTAGCACTTGCACGGGCAATGATGAAGGTCGTTGAGGAAGGGCGCTGGCTCGCGACCGAGGCCTCCACATCAGTCGAGGAGCTGGCCCTGCGTACCCGCCGAGCGATCGAGCAGGAGCGCCAGGTCTTTGTCCTGCAAGACGGCGCCGAGCTGGTCGGTTCAATCGGCCTGCATCCGACCCAGACCGCCGGGGTGAGCTCTCTGGGGATGTGGATCCTGGCAGGTTGGCGGGGCCAGGGTGGCGGACGGCAGCTGATCGAGGCGGCCCTCGACGCTCGCCCTCCGACGGTGCATAAGATCGAACTTGAGGTCTTCCCCGACAACCTCGCGGCGATTGCGCTGTATCGATCGATGGGCTTTGAGCAGGAGGGACTGCGGCGCGATCATTACCGCCGCATCGACGGCTCGCTGCGCTCAGCGCTGATCATGGCCCGACTCTTTGCTCCCATAGATTGAGGCATCACCTGCCCGCCCTTGGGTGAGGATCTGCAGGGCGACATCGACCGCCTCCTCGGCGCAGTCAACAGCCACGATCCCGGGGGCCCCGTCCATCCTCTCGCGCCCGTTCAGGCTCCAACTGTCCAGCGCCACCACGATCCTCCCGATACTGCGAGCGTGACCGATCTCTGACAGCGTTCCCCACTCACCGCCGATCGCGATCACGACCCCGCCGGAGGCGACCACTGCGAGGTTTCGCCCGGCACCGACGCCACTGGCGATGATCTCGGTGCAGTATGGGTTGGCTTCGGTAGCTGAGGTACCGGGGATGATTCCGACCACGCTTCCCCCCGCCTGCGCTGCGCCGCGCGAAACCGCCTCCATCACCCCCTGCAGACCTCCACAGATCAGCGTAGCTCCCCCCTGCGCCAGCCGCCGGCCGACCTCCTCGGCGAGCAGCGCCGGGGTGGAGGTCTGGGCGCAGGCGCCGCTGCCGATCACTGAAACCTGCCTCAGCGGCACTCGGGGTCTCGGCGTATTCATCCCTCCCCGCCATCTTTGATCATCCCAAGCAGCGCCAGAGCGCCGCCCTTGTGCAGCGGTTCATTCAAATTGCCGCACTTGGGACTCTGCACGCAAGACGGGCAGCCCGACTCGCAGGGACACTCGGCGAGCAGGCGCTCGGCGTCGGCGAGCAGGCGCTCAAACTGGTGATAGCCACGCAGGGCGATACCGACGCCTCCGGGCTGTCCGTCATAGATAAAGATCGTCGGCCGCCCGGTTTGAAAGTGGACGTTGGTCGAAAGGCCACCGATGTCCCAGCGGTCACACATCGCGATCAGCGGCAAGACCGCGATCTGAGCATGCTCGGTGGCGTGCAGTGAGCCGAGCTGGATCTTAAGCGGCAGGGCGGCCCCCAGCCGATCTCCGAGCACGTACCAGAGGGCCTGGGTGAGGAAACTCTGCTCGGGAAGCTCAAGCGCGACGATGTCGATCGGCTCCTGCTCAGAAATCGAGACACGCTGGAAGGCGATCACCTGCTCGGTGACGGAAACCTCGCCGAAGTGCAGCTCGACGTCGCCCACCCGGCGCCCTTCGCGCAGCCGCTCGATCTGGATCTCAGTCTCCTTTTTGGGACGCGTGTACCAGTCGCCGTCAAATCGCGAGACGATCGCGCGCCGAGAGCTGAGGTCGAGCTGCTCAACTTCATATGAGCGTCCCAGGTGCAGATAGACCGCACCTGGATGGACCGTCGTGAAGGCGCGCTCAAACTCGACCAGGCCGAGCATCTCGCCGGATTCGCGCTCGATCACCGCGACCGAGTCAGCCGAGGCCGAGCGCAGGGCGATCCTGGAGGCAACAAAATCGCCGCTGGACGGCAGCAGGCGGCCGCCGGCGCTGCGCAGCTCCCCGGCGAGGAGAAGGCGCTCGGCACGCTCCCTCCACGAGGGTCCGAATACCTCCTCATCGGCGTCGGTGAGCGGCAGCTCATAGGCCGCGGCGAGAAGGTGGCGCGAGGCGATCTGCTCATTGGTGTGGTCGAGAATCGCGGCCTCGACCGGGCGCTGCAGAAACTCCGCCGGGTGGCGGCAGAAGAACTGATCGAGGGCATCTTGGCCGGCGACATAGACGGCGAGGCCGGGCGCGCGGCGCCCGGCACGCCCCCACATTTGGCGCAGGCTGGCGACCGTGCCGGGGAAGGTGACGCAGATTGCGGCCTCGAGCTCACCGATGTCAATCCCGAGCTCAAGCGCGTCGGTTGCAACCACCGCGAGCAGCTCGCCGGCGGCGAGCCGGGCCTCGATCTCGCGTCGCTGCTGGGGCGTGTAGCCGCCACGGTAGGGAGCAATTCGCTGCGCCAGCTCGGGCTTACCTCGGGCGGTCAGGTTTTCGCGGGCGAAGCGCTGAATCAACTCAATTCCTCGTCGGCTTTTGAGAAAGCAGATCGTTCGCACCCCGTGGGCGACGAGATCGGCGAGCAGATCCGCAGCCTCGGCAAGTGAGGAGCGCCGAGCGCCGCTCGCTTTGTCGATAAGCGGCGGGTTCCACATCGCAATCTCGCGCCCGGCCCGCGGCGCGCCGTCACCGTCGATCAGCTCAAATTGAGTCCCGACCAGGCGCTCGGCAAGCTCGAGGGGATTGGCAATCGTGGCCGAGGCGAGCAGGAAACGAGGCTCGGCGTTATAGGCGCGGGCGACCCGACGCAGTCGCCGCAAGACGTTGGCAACGTGGGAGCCAAAGACGCCGCGATAGGTGTGTGCCTCATCGACGATCACCCAGTCGAGGTTGGTGAGGAAGTCACCCCAGCCCCTGTGGTGAGGGAGGAGGCCAATGTGCAGCATGTCGGGGTTGGTGAGGACAAGGTTGTTGTGACGACGGATCGCGGGGCGCTCCTCGCGCGGAGTGTCACCGTCATAGATCGCCTCGCGAAGAGCTGGGGGGCGGAGCTCGCCGAGCTTTCGCGCCTGGTCTTGGGCCAGAGCCTTGGTCGGGTAAAGATAGAGAGCACGGCGCTTGGAATCGCGGGCAATCCCGTCGAGCACGGTGAGGTTGAAGGCAAGACTCTTGCCCGAGGCGGTACCGCTGGTGAGGATCAGATCGGAGCGCGCAGCTGCCTCAAACGCCTCTCGCTGGTGAGAATAAAGACGCTTGATACCGGCCGCCCGCAGCGACGCCCGGAGGCCCGGATCGAGGCTGGTGGGTAGCGCGACCCGCCGCGCGGGACGCATTTGCTCACTTGCCTCAGCGACGATGCGACCGTCGCGGCGAGCAGGGTCGATCGCGATCGCCCAGGATCTCTCCAGCAAACCCCCCGCCACTAGGCCGGGCTCCGGTTCAGGCGCCTGATCTGCGCGGCGACCCTGACCGCCTGCAGCGAGCTTTGGTCATGGAGGCGCAAGACGTCGGCGCCGTTTGCGACGGCAAGTGCGGCGGCGGCGGCGGTGCCCCACTCGCGCTCGGCCGGCGGGCGCCGCGCCCGCCAGGATCCGCCCAGCAGCGCGCCGATAAAATCCTTGCGCGAAAGCGAGATGTAAAGCGGCCGTCCCAGCTCCCCCAACTCAGCGAGGCGGCGGAGGATCTCAAGATCGTGCTCGGGACTGAGGTCGAAGTCAAGTCCCGGATCGATCGCGATCTGCTCCTCGTCCACCCCAAGGCTGCGGGCCAGATCCAGCCCCCGCTCAAACCAGCTCTTCAGGTGATCGACCACGTCGGCGTACTCGGGCCACTCCCGCGCCACCCGGGGCGGCCCCTCGATGTGCATCAGCACGTATCCAGCCCCGGTCTCAGCGATCAGACCCAGCATCTCCTCCGATCCACCCGAGATGTCGTTGATCAGCACCGCTCCCGCCTCAAGCGCCCGCCGCGCCACCTCAACTGAGTACGTATCGGCCGATACTGGCAACCCAGATCCCGCCAGCATCCGGACCGTCGGAATCAGCGCGGCGATCTCATCCGCGGTGGGTACGGGGGGGCCATTGCGGGCAGCCACTGCTCCGATGTCAAGCATTTCGAACCCCGCCCCAACCAGCGCCATGCCATCTCGGACGGCCTGCTCAGGCGTCTCGCTGCGGGCGCCCTCGAACATCGAGTCGACCGTGACGTTGACGATCCCGACCGTCAGCGGCTCAGCGAGGTCAAGGTTGCGATCGGCAAGTCTCCACACGTCGGCTACCGTAGCGACCGCGCGCCGTGGCCCTTAAGTGCATCTACACAGACCTCGATGGAACCCTGCTCGGCCAGGGCGGGTCGCTGTTTCGCGACGCCGAGGGCCGCTTCTCGATGATCCAGGCGCGGGCGCTTGAGGCCTGCCATCGAGCCGAGGTGGAGGTCGTGGTGATGTCGGGGCGGCGTCAGGCGCAGGTCCTTGAGGACGCCCGCCTGATGGGGCAGGACTCCTATATCTATGAGGCAGGCTGTGCCTTCGTGATCGGCACCGAGACCACCGTCCTCAGCACCGAGATGGGACCCGGCGTCGATCGCACGGTCTTTGAGCAAATGGAGGACCGCGGCCTGCCCGAGTTGCTCTTTGCCCACTTCGAAGGTCGGCTCCAATACCACAGCCCATGGCACCGCGACCGCGAGTACTCCCACCTTTTCCGTGGCTTTGTCGACGTCGCCGAGGCAAATCAACTCCTCAAAGAAGGCGGCGATGCCGATGTCCGACTGCTCGATAACGGAGCGATCAACCGCCCGATGGAGGGAATCGAGACGACTCACGCTTACCACCTGGTCCCCCGCGACGTGAGTAAGGCGGCCGCGGTCAGCGCTCATGCACGGGCCCGCGGCTTCGCTCGCTCTGAGTGCATAGCCGCCGGGGACTCCCTCGAGGATCTTGACGTCGCAGCGGCCGTCGATCGCTTCTTCGTGGTGGCCAACGGGCCCGAGCGCGACCCCGGACTGCGAAGTGCGATCGCCGCCTGGGACAACGTCACCCTCACCGAGGGCCGCATGGGCGATGGCTTCTATGAGGCGGTCGTCTCGACTCTGATCCAGAGGACCTGAGCGCAGACTGAGCGGCAGTGGGCAGCCGCCGCCCGGAAAAGCGCGGGGACTCCCTCCCGCGCTGGTATTCCGCGGCGGCGGCGATGCGGAGACCCGTCCGCTGCCCGGCCAGCTGGGGATGACTTTGGCAGTCCTCTTGGTGCGCGCGCAAATCTCAGGCCCGAGCGTCGCCACGGCGACCGTCTAACATCGAGGCCCCGGAGCCAAGGAGGAGTCCCCGTGTCGCAGGAGAGCGCGACTGTTGCCGAGCAGGAGTACCTGGAGACCATGTTCTGGCTGGAGGAGGCCGGATTGCCGATCACCGGGGCCAACATCGCCCGCGCGATGCAACTCTCACCCCCCACCGTGCACGAGATGATCGGCCGCCTACTCGAGGACGGCTACGTCGAGCGCAGCGCCGACAAATCGCTTCAGTTCAGCCCCTCCGGACGCGAGCACGCCAGCCACATCGTCCGCCGCCACCGGATGATCGAGCGTTTTTTGACCGACGTGCTCGGCATTCCCTGGGACGAGGTCCACGAGGAGGCGGAGCGAATCGAGCACGCGATGTCGCCGGTTTTGGAGGAGCGGATGCTGGCCGCGATAGGCGACGCGAAGACCTGCCCACACGGTCACCCGATCGTCGAGGGCGCACGCGAGCAGGGCTCCCTGCTAGCCGACGTGCAGATCGGCGCAAGCGTCTGCATCCTGCGTTTTGAGAACGAGGCTGAGGACCTTCTGCACTACCTAAAAGACGCCGGCATGCATCCTGGGTTGGAGGGTAGGGTCGGAGATTCAAACACCGCGGGAGTCACGATCATCTCTGCCAGCGGATCTCACCGGGTTTCTCATAGCGTCGCCGAGACAGTCTCGGTCCGCGCCGATCCAGCACCACCACCCCGGGCCGCGATTCCCGAGCATCTGGTTCTCTCCAGCGATCGCTACGGACGCTGATCGAGGCGCTACCGAGGGACCGCGGGGCAGGACCGCTTCTTTGGCGAACCCGGGAAAGGATCCTGCTCGGGAAGTTGGCGAAGACCGGCCGGTGGATGGCGCCATCGCCTTGGCAAGCACCTCCACCCTGGCGCCCGCGAGATGCCCGGCCAGATCGCGAGAGGGAGGCGCTTGACTAGGCTGGGGAGCCGGCCCGCACGCGATCAAGCGCGCGGGCAAGGCGACCGACACCCTCACCGATTTGCTCGGCGGGCACCGGGGCGAAGGAAAGACGCAGGCTGCTTCGCCCACCGTCGAGCATGAAATCAGAACCGGCGACAAAGGAAACGCCCTCGCGCTTGGCCTCGGCGAGGAGCGCCTCGGTGTCGGTCTCCTCGGCCAGCCCCAGCCAGAGGAAGTATCCGCCCCCGGGAGTCACGAACTCGGCCTCTGGGATCTGATCACCGAGGGCGCCAACCAGCGCATCGCGGCGCCCCTGCAGCGCCCCCTTGACGAACTCTATGTTGCGATCCAAAGCACCGGAGCGACAGATCTCCAAAACCACTGCCTCGGCGAGCATGTTGGGGGAAATGTAGGTCTGGTTGGCACGCTTGGCGATCCTTGCGATCTCTGCCACGGGCCCCGCCAGGTAGCCAACCCGAACCCCGGGGCTCACGGTCTTAGAGAACGAGGACGCGTGCAGGACCCGATCGGCACGATCGATCGAGAGCATCGTCTCCAAGCTCTCCCCCTCGAAGGGAAGCTCGCGGTAGGGGTCATCCTCGAATATCCAGAAGCCGTGCTCTGCCGCCAACTCGACAACCCGCTGGCGCTTTGGCATCGAGAGCGTGCAGCCAGCCGGGTTGTGAAAGTTTGGAATCAGGTGGGCCAGCTTCACCGGCCCGGCCGCAAGGACCTCTTCCAAAGCGTCGATGTCGAGACCGTCGGACTGAAGCGGGACCCCGACCAGCTCGACCCCAAGTCGTGCCAGCAAGAGCAGGGTTCGGTCATAGCTCGGCTGCTCGACCACCACCCTGTCGCCCGCTTGGAGGAGGTGCTCAAACAGCATCGAGGCAGCCTCCAGCGAGCCGTTTGTGACCATCACCTGATCGGCGTCAAGGCCTCCGTGGCGATCGGCGATCCACGCACAAAGCCCGGGATGGCCGATGCCGGTTCCATAAGACAGCGCTCGTTCCCAGTCCTCTCTCAGCGCAGCGCCAGCTGCATCGCGGACCACCTCTTGCGGCAAGATATCGGCGCTCGGGGCGCCACGGGCGAAGGAAATCAGCTCAGGGGGCATTGCCGCTGAGCGTAGCAACGGCGATCCTCGCCGCCTCGGTCGGGCTCTGCCCGACCCGCACTCCCATCGCCTCAAGCGCCTTCTTCTTCGCCTCCGCCGTTCCCGAAGACCCGGAGATGATCGCGCCGGCGTGTCCCATCTGCTTGCCCGGCGGTGCGGTGAAGCCAGCGATGTAGGCGACCACCGGCTTTGAGACCTCGGCCTCGATGAACTCCGCGGCCCGCTCCTCGGCATCGCCGCCGATCTCCCCCACCAGCACGATCAGCTCGGTCTCGGGGTCGGCCTCAAAAAGGGTGAGGATGTCGATGAAATCAGAGCCGACGATCGGATCGCCGCCGATTCCAACGATCGAGGAATTGCCGGCTCCGGCCTGCTTCAGCTCGTTGCCGATCTGGTAGGTCAGCGTGCCCGACTTGGAGACGACCCCGATCCTCCCCCGTTCGAAAAACTGGGCAGGAATGATTCCGACGTTGGCCTTACCGGGCGAGAGCACCCCGGGGCAGTTCGGGCCGATCAGTCGCACCCCTGCCGCCTTGGCCTTCCAGTAGGTGCTCAACATATCCAGAACTGGGATCCCCTCAGTGATCGCGATAACCGTCTCAACGCCGGAGTCGATCGCCTCATCGATCGCCGCAGCGGCGAAGCGGGCTGGAACAAAGATCATCGAGGTATTTGCGCCCCTGACCTCAACAGACTCCTTGATCGAGTCAAAAATCGGCACCCCCTCGACCTCCTGCCCCCCCTTGCCCGGGGTCACTCCGGCAACCAAATCTGTTCCGTAGTCGCGGTTGCGCAGTCCGTGAAAGGAGCCCTCGCGACCGGTCAGCCCGGAGACAACCAATTTCGTCTCCTGCCCGATGATGATGCTCATCGGCCACCACCCGCCAGCTCAACGACGCGCCGTGCCGCCTCGAGCATCGTCTTCTCCTGATCGAGGTTGGGAAGATTGGCCTCGGCGAGGATTTTCAAACCCTGCTCGGAATTGGTCCCATCGAGCCGCACCACCAGTGGCACCCGAAGCTCCAGCTGCTGAGAGGCGCTGACGATTCCCTTGGCGATCTCATCGCAGCGGGTAATGCCCCCAAAGATGTTGAAGAGAATCGCCCTGACCTTCGGATCGGAGGTGATCACGGTCAGCGCATCGACGATCGCCTCCGCCTTTGAGCCGCCGCCGGCATCGAGGAAATTGGCGGGAGCTCCGCCCGCCTGGGCGACAACGTCGAGGGTCGACATGCAAAGTCCGGCGCCGTTGGCCAAGATGCCGACGTCGCCGTCGAGCTTCACGTAGGTGAGGCCCTTCTCCCTGGCCATCGCCTCCTGGGGATCCTCGCTGGAGTCGGCGATCTCGGCCAGATCCTGATGGCGAAACAGCGAGTTGTTGTCAAGCGTCACCTTCGCATCGAGGGCGACGATGTCGCGTTCCTCGGTGACGATCAGCGGGTTGACCTCGATCAGGGTGGCGTCCTCAGCCCGCGCCACCCCAGCCAGCTGCGCCAGCACCTCGGCGACCCCCGCTGCCACGTCGGCATCCGGCTTCCCGGCCTCGACGATCGGCAACGCTGCGCTGGCGTCGAAGGGATGGGTCGGGTCGATGTGGGCTTTGACCAACGCCTCGGGATCCTCCTCCGCCACCCCCTCGATGTCCATTCCACCCCGCCTCGAGAACATCGCCAGCAGTTTCTTCTCGCCGCGATCGAGGATCACCGAGGCGTAGTACTCCGCGGCGATCGCCGAGCCAGCCTCGATCCAGACCTGATCCACCCTGAATGGCCCCTCGCCGTGTGGACCACGAATGTCCATCCCGAGGATCGCAGCGCAATGGCTGCGCGCCTCCGCGGAATTCTGGGCGATCTTGATTCCCCCCGCCTTGCCGCGTCCACCGATCAGCACCTGGGCCTTGATTGCGCAGGGATAGCCGATCCGCTCCGCCGCCGCGACGGCCTCCTCGACGCTGGCAGCGACCTCGCCACTGGGCACGGCGATGCCGTGTTTGGCGAACAGCTGCTTGCCCTGATACTCGAGGAGGTCCATGGGTTCGCGTCGCTTGACGCGGGCGGCAGCCTATCCGAGATCGCAGGGGAGAAGCCCCGAGCCGCAGGCGCTTGCCATAATGCCGCGCTCCCGTGAGCCTCAGCGAGACCAGCTTCATAATTTGCAGTCCGCAGGGCTCCCTTGGCGGGATCCAAAACTGATGCCCCTTCCAAGTCTCAAAGCGATCAAATGGGTGACCACCGATTGCTATGGCACCCTGATTGACTGGGAGCGGGGGATTCTCGAGGCCTGTAAGAAAGAGGCCGATAAGGATGGCTTCAGCTTCGAGGAGGGGCCCTTTCTCGCCCGCTTCATGGAGATCCAGGCCGAAATCATGGCTGGCTCCTATGAGCTCTACGCGGAGGTCCTGCGGCGCACGATCGTCAAGGTGGCCGGCGAGCTGGGCTGGGAGATCGAGCCCTCCAGAGCCCAGTTTCTGCCCAACAGCGTCGCCTACTGGCTTCCCTTCCGGGAGTCAAACGCGGCGATGGATCGGCTCGGTAAGAAGTTTGAGGTTGGAATCATCTCCAACGTTGATGACAAACTGCTAGGTATCTCACGACGCCACCTGCGCACCGAACTCGACCTGGTTGTGACCGCCCAGCAGGTGCGCAGCTATAAGCCCGATCCGGTCCACTTCAAAGAGTGCGCGAGGCGAATCGGTGGCAAAAAAGGCTGGCTGCATATCGGCTGTAACTACACCAATGACGTCGCGCCGCTGCTGAAAATGAATGTCCCCGTGATCTGGGTGAACCGACACGACGAGAAGCTCGACGGCCGCAAGGCGCCTGGGGCGACGGTCAAAAACCTCCGCGAAGCAGCGAAAAAGATCGGCGCAGGCTGAGCGGACCTCCTCGGGCGCGAACTCCCTTGAGCCCTCGCGCAGCCCAGCCTGGGGCCGGAGGCGTTTACTCGATCACGGCCAGAGTGTCGCCGCTAGAGACCGCGGCACCCTCTGAAACCTTGAGGGCGGTTACCGTGCCCGCGCGGTGAGCACCGATCTCGTTCTCCATCTTCATTGCCTCGATCACGCAGATCAGCTCACCCTCAGCGACCTCATCCCCCTCTTTCACCGCGACTTTCAAAACTGTGCCTTGCAGGGGAGAGGGCAGCGACTCGCCCGAGGCCGTGGCGCCGGCACCCGATTTGCGCTCTCGTTTGGGTGGCCGCGCCCCCGCCGCGGGCGAGGCGCCCGCGGCGAGAGCCTCGCCAATCACCTTGACCTCAAAACGCTTGCCGGAGACCTCAACGCTGTAATCGCGGGCAACCAGCTCAGAGCCCTCGACCTCTGCCGCCGGCCCCGGGGACTGGGGAGCGGTTGATTTGAGCCAATCCCGATCTTCCATCAGGTCCCGACAGGTCTCACCACGAGCCCACTGATCGGTGGCGAGGAGCGCCTGATGAAACGGAATCAGGGTCGTGAGTCCGCCAATCTCATATTCACCAAGCGCTCGCAACATCCGCCTGGTGGCGTGCTCGCGATCGACGTCCCAAACGATCAGCTTGGCGACCATCGGGTCATACATCGGCGATACCTCTGAACCCACCTCGACGCCGGAATCCACCCGCACCCCAGGCCCGGCCGGCTCCTGGTAGGAGGCGATCGACCCCGGTGCGGGGGCGAAGTTCTTGGCGGCGGACTCGGCGTTGATCCTGCACTCGATTGCATGCCCGCGCAGCTCGACCTGATCCTGGGCGATCGCAAGCTCCTCGCCGGCGGCGACCCGCACCTGCTCGCGGACTATGTCGATCCCGCTAACCATCTCGGTCACGCAGTGCTCGACCTGGACCCGCGTGTTCATCTCCAGGAAGAAGTAATCCTCCCCCACCTGCAAACCCTCCACCGTTCCGGCACCGCGGTAGCCGACGGCGGCTGCAGCCTCGGTTGCGATCCTGCCGATTCGCTCGCGCATCTGGGCATCAACGTGAGGCCCGGGTGCCTCCTCGATCACCTTCTGGTGGCGGCGCTGGACTGAGCAGTCGCGCTCCCCGAGGTGGATCACGTTGCCGTGGGAGTCGGCCAGAACCTGAACCTCGACGTGGCGCGGATCCTCCAGATAGCGCTCGACGTAGACGCGGTCATCGGAGAAGAACTTCTCACCCTCGCGCGCCGCCCCCTCAAACGCCTCGGCCAAATCCGCAGGGGTCATCGCCACCCGAAACCCCTTGCCGCCACCACCTCCGGCGGCCTTGCAGGCGACCGGGTAGCCCGCCTCCTCGGCCTGCTTGCTCGCGGCCTCGATGTCTGCGGCGGGAGCCGTCGCACCGGGGACTATCGGAACCCCGGCCTCGGCCATGATCTCCCGCGCCCGCGTCTTTGATCCCATCGCCTCGATCGCCTCCGCCGGTGGCCCGATGAAGACGATCCCAGCCTCCGCGCAGCTTCGAGCAAAATCGGCGTTCTCGGCGAGGAACCCGTAACCCGGATGGATTGCCTCAGCTCCCGCCGCGGTTGCGGTCTCGATGATCCTTGCAATGTTCAGGTAGCTCTCGGCGGCGATCGCGGGTCCGATCAGGAAGGCCTCCTCGGCCTCACGCACGTGCGGAGCGTCGCGATCGATCTCGGAGTAGACAGCAACCGAGCTGATCCCCATCTCCTTCAGCGTCCGCGCAACCCGGATCGAGATCTCGCCCCGATTTGCGATCAGAACCTTCTCAAACATCAAATCGCCTCGCGGCCCGTGCCCTTGGGGGGACGCGCAGCTGGTGCCTGGCTCGCCTGGCGCTCATCGGCGCCGCAGTCTATTCAGCCGCTCGGCGTCAGCGCCGCTTTTTGACCAAGCTGGCCTTCTTGTGCTTGACGGCGGTGTTACCACCGTTCGGCGTGAATGCGATTGTCAGTGAAACCCTGACCCGGCCCCGTTTGGAGAGGCGCCTGAGGAGTGCGCCCCGAACCCTGATCGTGAGCTTCACTTTGCCGGCCAGCTTCGCGACCACCGTCTCCCTCCGCACTCCCTTGCCGCTGAGGATGAGCTGCCCCGGGCCAGGAACGGTGGCGATCAGGGTGGCGGTCCCCCTGCGTCGGTTGAGCGCCAGCTTGCCGATCGCAAATTCATTTGCCGGCAGAATCGTGATCGTCGCGCTGGCCCCGACCGAAGTTGCGGCCGCATCCTTGGCGCTGATCGTTACCTGGTAGGTACCCGGTGATGAATAGGTATGCGATACGGCCTTGCCTTCTGCGTGGGCACCATCACCGAAGGCAAAGGTAGTAGAGGAGATTGGCCAGACGTCGATCGGCATAACCGAGAAGGAGACGGGCACCCCAACGGTCCCTGAGGAGGGAAGCGAGATGCTGCGCAGGGAGGGTGCGTCTGCGTCATAGCCCGCCGCCTGCACGATCTCATTGGCGCCGTCAGAGCGCCACCAGACGACGGTCGCATCGCCGACCCCATCCATCGCCACGCGCGGAAAGACCGCGTCCTGACCGGCGGCGGAGAGGTCGACCGCCGGCGAGAAGCCGCCCGGCGAGGAACCGTTTGCAGCCTCGACGATGTCGTTGGTGCCATCGGAGCCTTTCCAAACGACCGTCGAGGCACCACCGGGGTCGATCGCAACTTCGGGGTCGAGCGCTTCCTGGCCGCTGGGAGAGATAGCGATCGGCGCCGAGAAGCTACCGCCGGCGGAGCCGATCGCCGCCTGGATGATGTTGTTGGCGCCGTTTGACTGGGTCCAGGCGACGGTGGCAAGGCCGTTTGGGGCGGTCGCGATCACCGGTTCACCGGAGCTGGTCGCTGAGACCGAGGAGAGATCGACCGCCGCCCCGAAAGAGCCGCCGGGGGCGGCGCTTGCAGCCTGCACCGTGTAGCTGGTTTCTTTTTCTTTGACCTGATCCCAGACAACCGTCGCCGCGCCGGAGGAATCGATCGCGATCTCGGGGCCGAAGGCTTCTTCGCCGTCGCCGGTGATTGATTGGGGCGAGGAGAAACTACCGCCGGCGGGACGGCTGGCGGTTTGGATCAAATAGTTGGTTCCGTCGAAGTACGCCCAGGCCGCGCTCACGTCACCGCCGGCATCGATCGCGATCGATGGGCTGCTGGCGTTAGCGCCTGAGGTGAGCGGCGTCGGGGAGACAATCGTCGGGACCGAAAAGGTCCCTCCCGCAGGCCGCACCGAGGCCAGCACAGAGAACTGTTCTGGATCTATGGCGGAACTGGGTTCCTTCTGGGTCCAGGCAATGGCCACGGCACCGCTCGGGTTGACGGCGATCCGAAGGCCCTGGACTGCGGCTTTGGTTTCGGCTTGGGAAACCTCAACCGGAGCGGAGAAGGTCCCACCCGGAGGGCGGCTGGAGACCTGGATTTCATAGTCCCCCGTGTTGACGTTGAAATGCCTCCAGAGCACCACCGCTTCTCCCGCCGGAGTGATCGCCACATCGGGTTCGGTGGCTGCGCTTGAGAGCTGGATCGGTTCGGAGAAGCTTGCCCCGGGGGAGCGGGTCGCGGCCTGCACGTCGTTATCGATCCCGGTTTCGCTCTGGCGCTCCCAGACCGCCACCGTTTCTCCGGCTTCATCCATTGCCACCGAGGAGTTGCTCGCTTCCTTGCCGGGGGCCGAGAGATTTACCGGCGCCAGCCAGGAGGGCGCAGCGAGCGCCGTCGGGGCTGCTATCAGGCAGCCAGCGATGGCCAGTAACGCTGCCCCAAGTAGCCGCGGGCTGGACCCACCAATACCTCCGAATCTTTCTTTCATCCCTTGCATTTCCCTCCCTTGCCTAATCCCTAACCGTCGAGCCGGCCGATCGGACCGCAATGTGAGCCACGCGCCTGGCTAGGCTGCATCCATGCTAGTTGAGTTGCAGAGTCATTCGACCATCTCAGACGGTCAACTGGAGCCGGCCCAGGTCGTCGCCGAGGCCGCGGCAGCCGGCGTCGAGGTGCTGGCGCTCACAGACCACGATGCGATTGCGGGGGTCGCGGAGGCCAGTCAAGCCGCCGCCAACCTCGGAGTTGAGCTGGTGCCGGCACTGGAGATGTCCTGCGTGCATAGCTATGCCGATGATCTGCACATCTGCGGCTACTGGATCGAGCTGGAGGCGATCGCCCCAGCCTGCGAGCGAGCCCAACGCGAGCGGGTCACCCGCGCCGCAGAGATAATCGAGAACCTACGCCGGGAGGGCTTTCAGATCGAGCTCGAGGATGCCGAGCGCGAGGCCGGCGACGCCCTATCGATCGGGCGGCCCCACATCGCCCGCGCCGCCGGGGCCGGAGATCGGATGGGGCCGTTCTTTGAGGAGTACCTGATCCCCGGCGCGAAGGCCTTTGTGCCGCGCCGCTGGCCCACCGCGGAGCGCGCTATCGAGTTGATCCACGGCGCCGGCGGAGTGGCGGTAATCGCCCATCCGTATTGGGACATCTCTGATCCGGCCGAGGTTGAGGCACTTATCACCGACCTCGAGATCGATGGAGTCGAGGTCTTCTACCCCGCCCACGGCAAGGAGCAAGTGGCGCATCTGCTCGACCTCTGCTCCAGGCTGGACCTGATCCCGACCGGTTCATCCGATTACCACGGACCAACCCACAAGACCTTTTCGCGCTTCGGCGCCTACAGCACCTACGGCCTCGGCGAGCCGCAAGTACCCCCGCGACCGTAGAACCCGCTGGCGGTCCAGACGGCTTAAACCACCGCCGCCGCCCTCGGAATCAGGTCACGCTGCTCCAGATAGGCGAGGACCTTCTCGGCTGACTCCTCGGGGCTTTCGGATTCGGTGTGGCAGATCACGTCGGCGTCCTCGGGAGCCTCGTAGGGATCTGAGACCCCGGTGAATTCCTTGATCTCACCGGAGAAGGCCTTGGCGTAGAGACCCTTGACGTCGCGCCCAGCACAGGTGTCGACCGAGGCCTCGGCAAAGACCTCGATGAAGCGCTCGCCCATCAGCTCGCGGGCCTCTTGCCGGATCTCGGCGTAGGGGGAGATCGCCGCCGTGATCACCGGCACCCCGTTGCGGGAGAGCAGGTCGGCGACGAAGGCGATCCGGCGGACGTTGGTGTCGCGGTCGGCCTTGGAAAAGCCGAGTCCCTTGGAGAGGTTTTCACGGACGATGTCGCCATCAAGGATCTCAAGCCTTGAGCCGCGCTCGCGCAGGTGACCCTCGAGGATCCTTGAGATCGTCGTCTTGCCAGCTCCGGAGAGCCCCGTGAACCAGAGGGTGAAACCGGTCTCGGTTGCCATCAGTGCTCAGTCCTCCTTGTAGGCGTCGATCAGGATCTCGGCGACCTCATCGCGCGAGAACTCATGCGGCGGCTTTTCGCCCCGCCCCAGCATTTCGCGAACCTTGGTCCCCGATAGGAAGAGGTGCGCATCAGCCTCATGCGGGCAGGTCTTGCCCGAGGCGAGGCCCTCGCACTTCTCACACCAAAAGGTGTGCTCAAACATCAGCGGCTCGATTCCGAGCTCATCGAGATCGATCTGATCAAAGATCTCTTGCGCGTCATAGGTGCCGTAGTAGTCCCCCGCCCCGGCGTGGTCGCGGCCGACGATGAAGTGGGTCGCCCCGTAATTTCGCCGCACGATCGCGTGCAGCACCGCCTCGCGCGGTCCGGCGTAGTGCATCTTCGCCGGCTTCACCCCCAAAAGTACGCGGTCGGAGGGGTAGTAGTTGTCGATCAGCACCTCATAGCAGCGCATCCGCACCTCGGCGGGGATGTCACCGGCCTTGGTCTTGCCGATCAGGGGTTGGATGAAGAGGCCATCGCTGCTCTCAAGCGCCGCCTTGGTCAGGTACTCATGGGCACGGTGGATCGGGTTGCGGGTTTGAAAGGCGACGATCCGCTTCCAGCCGCGGCGCCTGAACTCCTCCCGGGTCTCAGCCGGGGTCAGGTAGCGGCGCATGAAGGGCTCCTCGTGATCGGGAAGGGCGTCGGCCTCGATCGGACCGGCGAGGCAGCGGTTGCCCTCCGCATAGATCTCCGCCACCCCGGGATGGGCCTCATCCGTGGTCCGGTAGACCCGCTCGGCCTCGCTTCTGACATCGCGCTCAAAGATCTCACTCACGGTGATCCGGCCGAGCGCCTTGCCTTCGTCGCTTGAGAGCTCGACCACGTCACCGACCTCGCAGGCAAGCTCGGAGGCAAGGGTGATCGGGATCGGCCAGTACTCACCTGCGGCGGTCCGCATCTCCGCGCAGACCCGCTCCCAGTCCTCAGAGCCCTGAAAGCCCTGTAGCGGAGCGAAGCCGCCGTTGGCGATCATCTCGAAGTCCGCGGTGTGGCGCTCGGAGAGGGTCAGGGAGAGCTCGGTGGTGATCGTCTCGGGGCTGGGGTTGTTCATGGGGTGGTTCTCACCTGTCGGTTGGGGATGGAAATTGAAGGCTCGCGGCTGCGCTGCTAGTTGATCCCACACTCGGTCTTGGCAACGCCCGCCCAGCGACCATCGCGCGGGGAGGCACCGGGTCCGACTGGCTGGGTGCAGTGCGTGCAACCGATCGAGGGATAGCCACGATCGTGGAGCGGGTTGTAGGGAAGATGGTGCTCACGGATGTAGCTCCAGACGTCGCGCTCGGTCCAATCGGCGAGGGGGTTGAGCTTCCAGAGGTCAAAGCGCTTGTCCCAGCCGAACTTGGGCGTCGCAGAACGGCTGCTGGAGTCCTCGCGCCTGACGCCGGCGACCCAGCAGTCTACGGAAGAAAGCGCCCGCCGCATCGGCTCGACCTTGCGCAGCCCGCAGCAGGAATCAGGGTCGCTCTTCCACAGCTCCTCCCCATGGCTCGCTGCCTGCTCGGCGAGGGAAAGATTGTGGAAGCGGTCGAACTCCACCCCAAGCTGCTCGGCCAGCCGATCGCGGGTCTCATATGTCTCGGGAAAGAGGAGGTCGGTGTCGAGGTAGAAAAAGCGCGCCTCCGGGTTGATCTGGCTCGCCATGTGCGCGGTCACCGAGCTCGTCTTTTGAAACGAGCAGGCGATGTAGTGCTCGGGGCCGAAGGTCTCAAACATCCAGGCCATCGCCTCCTGTGCGGAGCGTCCCTCGAGGTCATCGGCCACCGCCTCATGGTCGATCTCGGTCGCGGCTGGCATCGGAGCGGGAAGTACGGAGGGGGGCGGCTTCATCTAAATCGCGCACTCCCCCTCGCCGCGCTCAACCTTGTAGGGGCTGGAGCGGTTCCAGTCGATGAATTGCTGCATCGTCTCGAGGCTGAACTCACCTGGCAGGGTCAGCTCCTTGACCTCTGCTTCGAAGCGCTCAGCGCCGATCCGCTCGACGAAGGCGTTGAAATCCTCACCCTCGGCGCGCTCGGACTCATAAACACGAACCCAGCGCTCAACCGCCTCGGGGACCCGCTTGGCCGGCAGCCTCGACTTCAGCCGCTTGCCAAAGATCACCTCGCCGCCCTCGTAGCTGCCGCCGATGTGGGGAATGTAGGCGGGCATCTGGCGCTCGCCCACCTTCAGCGAAGCACCGTAGAAACCGATGTTGGCGATGTGGTGCTGGCTGCAGCCGTTTGGGCAGCCGCTCATTTTGATCTGGATCCGCTTGGTCAGGGGATCGACGATCTCCATTGCCTCAACCCGCGCCTTGATCGCCCGGTTGAGCCCCATCGAGCTGGTGATCCCGAGTTTGCAACTGTCGGTGCCGGGGCAGCTGACCACATCGCTGATCTGGCGGGCGCCGGCCTCGCCGAGGTCGAGATCGACCAACCGCTGCCAGACCTCATAGAGCGTCTCCTCGCGGATCCAGCGCAAGACCAGGTTCTGCTGCACGGTGCTGCGTGCGTAGCCGCCGCTGAACTCGCGCATGATCCGCGCCAGGCCACGGAACTGCTCGGGGTTGAGGTCACCGCGGGTGATCTTCACCTCGACAGCCGCGAAGCCATCCTGGCGCTGGGCCTGCACGTTGGCCTCACAGAAGCGGTCAAACCGGGAGCGATCGCCGTTTGGCGAGGCTGAGCTGGGAGGTATCGCCGGAGCGTTGGCCTCCTCATCATCATCGAAGCGCAGCCGCTCGAGGTCAAAGTCGCGCTCGGTCACCCACTCGCCCTCCAGCTCCTCATCGACCAACTCGCGAAAGGCGTCGATCCCGATTTTGTCGACCAAGACCTTGATCCGTGCCCGCGCTCGGTTGACCCGCAGCCACTCCTGGCGGTCGAAGATACGCAGCACCGCCTCGGAGACCTTGAGGTAGTCGCCGTTGTCAGCCTCAACGAACTGATAGAGGGTGGGCGCGACCCGGGCCATGATCGAGGTGCCGCCGCCGACCCTGACCTCAAAGCCCTTGACTCCGTCGCGCTCGCGGGAGAGGAAGGCGATGTCGTGGATGCCGCTAATCGCCCGATCCTCGGCGGAGCCGCTGAAGGCGGTCTTGATCTTGCGCGGCATCAGTTGGGTGGTCGGGTGGCGGACGAAGTAGCGCACATAGGCGCCGGCGTAGGGGGTCGGGTCAAAGACCTCATCGGCAGCGATCCCAGCCCAGGGGTCGCCGGTCACGTTGCGCACCGTGTTGCCACATCCCTCGCGCGAGGAGAGGCCGACCGCTGAGATCTCGCGCAGAAGCGACTCCATGTCGCGCAGCGGCACATGGTGGATTTGGATGTTCTGCCTGGTCGTCACGTGGCCTTTATTGAGCGGCGCGTAGCGCTCCACCACATCGGCGAATGCCTCCATCTGGGCGGGCGTCACGCCACCGAACGGCAGCTTCACCCGCACCATCTGCACATCGGCCTGGCGCTGGCCATAGACGCCCTGTTTGAGGCGGAAGCCGATGAATTCATCTTCGGGCCTATCCCCGGCGAGAAACTGCTCGGCTTCGTTATCGAAGTCATCGAACTCGCGGTCAAGGATCGGAATCACATGGCCGGGGACGTTCTCATAGGTCTCGGGGTTCTCGAGGCTGCCGGTGCGGCCCTTGCCCCGCTGCTCCTTCTGCTGATCGACGACGAGCTCCATCAGGAGCAAAATAGCAAAACCCGACCGGGATTCCGGTATTTACTCCTGCGAAGCTTGATTTCGAGCCTGCAAGATCGACGCCGCCTCGCCCGACTCGGCGATGTATCCATCGTCTGGTTCAAGAGGCAGCCCGGCCTCAGCCCAGGCCTCGATCCCGCCGGCAAGGGTGGCGACCCGATAGCCATCGGCCTCAAAAGCCGCGGCCGCCATCTCGGAGCGGTTGTCGCCCCGGCAGTAGAAAACGACGGGCCGCTCGCGCTCGATCTCCGCCGCCCGCGAGCTCAAAACGTCAAGTCCGATATGGGTGGCGCCCGCGATCCGCCCCGCTTGCCACTCGTGGTCGGCCCGCACATCGATGAGCTGGGCTCCGCCGGCGACCAATTTGCGGACCTGCTCGGGGGTATATGCGTCGGACTCGGTGCTCACCGCTAGAAATCTAGCCGAGGCTGAAGCCAAGCCGGGCTACCGCTGGGCCAAGCACCAAGTCGAGGCGGCCCCGCCGGCGGCGGGCGGGTCCCACCACCCTTAGTCGATCTCGGTTCCCTCGATCAGGAACGCAACGCGCACGTGCGCACGGTACTCATCGAGGTTCTCGCCGCGGATTCCGGTCGAGACGATGTCGACGGCACGAATGTTGCGCAGGGTGCCCTGAGCCTGGCTCAGGGCCTGTTTCGCGGCGTCATCGGTGGAGGTCTTTGAGCTACCGACCAACTCAATGATTTTTACGACTGCCATATCGCTCCTCCTTCTAGATCCTGGACAGTGCTCTGTGTCCCAACTCCCTCAATCAGCGCCGCCCGTTGCCAGGGGTTGTGGCGCTGCGGCGCACTTCCCGGCGAGAGCCGGGTCTCAGCCTCAAAACGCTCAATCGCGACTGCGATCGCGGCTGCCTCCTCTGCATGGGCGGACTCAACCATCCCGCAGAGCCTAGTCCGATGCCCGCTTCGATGGAGGGAGTCGCACTTGGGGCGGCTCAGAACCAGCTGAGCGCTGCCAACGACAGTGGAAGCTGTTCATCTCGGTTGAGCAACGATCAGGGCGGCGGCGCCGTTTCCGATCAAACGCTCTCAGGGCACCCCGGCAGCACTTGCACGGCTCCTTGCTGCCCGAAGCGATCCTCGATCGACCTTGCCAGGCTTCACTCGAGGTTGATCATCACGTGCTTTATCTCGGTGTAGTCCTCAAGCGCATAGATCGAGAGGTCCTTGCCATAGCCGGACTCTTTGTAGCCGCCGTGTGGCATCTCAGAGACGAGCGGGATGTGGTCGTTGATCCAAACGCAGCCGAAGCGCAGCGCGTTTGCGACGCGCATCGCACGAGCGACGTCGCGGGTCCAGACCGAGGAAGCGAGGCCATAGCGGGTGCCGTTGGCCCACTCGATCGCCTTCTGCTCATCTGAGAACGGCTGCACGGTGATCACCGGGCCGAAGATCTCGTTTTGGATCATCTCGTCTGATTGCTCCAGTCCGGCGACCACCGACGGCTCCAAAAAGAAGCCCGGCAGCGCGGGGGGTGTGCCGCCGGTGACGATCTCGGCGTTGGAGGGCCTGCGCTCGAGGAACCCCTCGACCCGCTCGCGCTGGCGCTCAGAGTTAAGCGGACCGAGAGTTGTCTTTGCCGACATCGTGTCGCCGAGGACCAACCCCTTTGCTTCGGAGACCAAGCCGTTGACTACATCGTCATAAACCCCGGCTGAGGCGAGCACCCGGGTGGCCGCGGTGCAGTCCTGGCCGGCGTTGTAATAGCCGGTGCCGGCGATCGTCTCCATCGCCGCCTCCATATCGGCATCGTCAAAGACGACGACCGGAGCCTTGCCGCCGAGCTCAAGATGGACCCGCTTTAACCTCTCGGCCGCGGCCCGAGCGATCCACTTGCCGGTCGGGGGGGAACCGGTGAGGCTGACCATCTCCACATCGGGGTGGGTGACAAGCTCGACCCCGGCGGGATCACCGAGGCCGCCAATCGCGTTGAAGACACCGGGCGGGAGGATCTCCGCGCACCACTGCGCGAAGCTCAGGGTCGTCACCGGGGTCGTCTCCGCCGGCTTCAGAACGACGGTGTTGCCGGCGGCAAGCGCCGGCCCAATCTTCCAGATCGCCATCATCAGGGGGTAGTTCCAGGGGGTGATCTGGCCAACCACGCCGACCGGCTCGCGGCGGATGAAAGAGGTGTGGCCATGCATGTACTCACCGGCCGCCCGACCCTCCATGCAGCGCGCGGCGCCGGCGAAAAAGCGCAGGTTATCCGCCATCACCGGGACCTCATCCTCCAACACAGCGCTGCGCGGCTTGCCGGCGTCGGCGGCCTCCAGATCAGCGATCTCCTCCGCCCGCTCCTCGATCAGATCCGCCATCAGCAGCAGCGCCCGCGACCTTTCCCCCGCGGGCGTCGCTGCCCAGCCCGCAAATGCGTTCTTGGCCGCGGCCACGGCCCGATCGACGTCTGGTTTGGTCGACAGCGGAGCCTCGGCGATCGGCTCCCCATTCGCCGGGTTGAGCACCTCTTCGCTGCCCCCCTCCACAGCATCGAGCGCCTCGCCCCCGATCAAGTTCTTCAGCCGTGTCTTTGTCGCCGTTGCCATCTCAGCTCACCTCCGCTTTGTCAGTTTCGCTCTCCTCGATACCGAGAGCCTGCTCGACCTCAACCCAACTTCCACCGACCCCCTCGGCGACCGCCGGGTGGGTGACCTTGCCGCCAGCGACGTTGACCCCCGACCGCAGCCCGGGGTCGCGCCGGATCGCCTCGGCGACGCCGAGATCGGCGAGGGCGATCGCGTAGGGCAGGGTCGCGTTGGTCAGGGCATGGGTCGAGGTGATCGGCACCGCGCCGGGCATGTTGGCGACGCAGTAGTGGATGATCCCGTCGACCTCAAAGGTGGGCTCGTGATGGGTGGTCGGGCGCGAGGTCTCAAAGCAGCCGCCCTGATCAATTGCGACGTCGACCAAGACGGCGCCTGGCTTCATCAGCGCCAGCTGCTCGCGGCGAACCACGTAGGGAGCGCGAGCACCGTGCACGAGGACGGCGCCGATCACCAGGTCGGCCCGCGGCAGCATCTCCTCGACCGCGAGGGTGGTCGAGTAGACGGTCGAGCAGCGCCCGCCGAAGACCCCCTCAAGGTCGCGCAGGCGATCGATCGATTTGTCAAAGACGAAGACGTCTGCCTCCATCCCGATCGCGATGAAGGCGGCGTTCATGCCGACCACGCCGCCACCGATCACCATCACGTTCGCCGCTGCCACGCCAGGAACTCCGCCGAGCAAGATACCGCGGCCGCCCAGGGGCTTCTCCAGCATGAAGGCACCTGCCTGGGTTGCGATCTTGCCGGCAATCTCGCTCATCGGCGCAAGCAGAGGCAACCGCCCCCGTGTGTCCTCGACCGTCTCATAGGCGATGCAGGTGGCACCGGAGGCACAGAGTCCGCGGGTCTGCGGGGGGTCGGGTGCGAGGTGTAGATAGGTGAACAGGAGCTGACCGCTACGCAGCATCTCGATCTCTGCTGGCTGTAGCTCCTTGACGTGCAGGAGCATCTCAGCGCGTTCGAACACGGTCTCGGCATCGGCAACGATCCGCGCACCCTGGGCCTCAAACTTGGCATCGGCAATCGCACTCCCCTCCCCGGCCCTGGTCTCCAGCAGCACCTCGTGGCCATGCTCGACCATCTCCCGGACTCCCGCCGGGGTGATCGCCACGCGGTACTCATCGGGCTTGATCTCCCGCGGGATCCCAACCTTCATCTGACCAATTCCCGCGCCCGCAGCGCCAGCCAGAACTCGATTCGGTCATGTGCCCGGGAAAGATCGCGGCCGGTCAGCTCTTCGACCTTTCGCATCCGGTAGCGCAGAGTATGGCGGTGGCAGTAGACCTCCCGAGCGGCGCGCTCCCACTGGCCGTTTTGCTCGATGAAGGCCTCAAGTGAGCGCAGCAGCTCACCGCCGTAGTCCTGATCGCCTTGCTCGATTGGGCTAAGAACGCTGTCGCAGTAGAGCTCAAGCGCCGCATCATCTTGGATCGAGAGCAACAGGGTGTAGGCACCGAGGTCCCGCCAGGAGGCGACCTCAGGTGCCTCCCCATTGGCAAGGGCGGTCGCCTCCAGGGCGCAGCGTGCCTCATGAAAGGAGCGGCGTAGCTGCTCCGCGGCGGCGGGACGAGAGGCGGCTGCACGCACCGCCCCGCGCTCGGCGAGGAGCACGCGGCGAGCGCCGGCGGCGAGCTCGAGGGGGTTGCGACCGGCGGCATCGATGATCGCGCAGAGCAACTCCCCTCCCCCGCCGGAGTGGGCTGCGATAACCGCCGCGCAGCCCTCCCCGGCGAGGGCGCGCTCTAGCGCAGGCTCCGCCGCGGTCGGATCATCGAGGCGAAAGACCAAAACGGCGGCCTCCTCACCAATTCCAAACGGCTCCAGGCGGCGGCGCAACTCCGTCGCCTCCATTCGACCGCTGAGTACCCCGGCCAGCACATCACCGGCAAGGCGTCGCTCGGTCTCGCGAGCGACGCGGCGGCGCATCAGCTCCAAGGCAACGACGGCCACCGCCTGCTGCAAGATCAAGCGCTCGAAATCACCAAGACCTCCGGAGTCGCGGACGATCACCACCCAGGCCTGGGGCACGCCGCCCCCCGGCGAGATCACCGGCTGGGCCAGGGCCCGGCCCGCCACCGCGGGGTGGGCGGGGACGAAGGGGTGCCCGTCAGCGGCGTGAGAGAGGGCCTCCTCACGGATCGCGCCAAGCGCTTCGGCGGAGAGCTGGCGCCCAAACCCGTGCTCGGCCAGCCGTCCGCCGCGGCCGTCAAGAATCGCGACGCTACCCCCGATCGCAGAGCAGATCGTCGCCGCAATCTCCTCCAACCCTCGCTCCTGCAAGACCAAGCGCTCAAGCCGGCGCTGGACCGCGATCCCGCGTTGGAGGACCTCGTATTGCTCGTTGACGAGACGGGCAAACGCCTTCTCTGTGATCGCAATGAACGGGGTCGAGTAGGGCACTTCAAAGAGCGGAAAATCGAGTTTGTCCGCCGCATCGACGAGCGCCTCGGGAAGGCTCCGATGGCTGAAGCCGACCCCGAAACCCAACCCCGCGAGGTTGTGCTCGGCTAGCAGCCCGAGGAAGGCGCGCTGTTTGGCGGCGGTATCGAGCGGGATGCCGGTCGTCAGCATCAGCTCACCGCCAGAGAGCCAGGGGGTCGGGTCTTGCAGCTCAGAGATGTGGACCCAGCGCAACGGCGCCGCGGCTGCCCCGCTCCCCGCAGCCAGCTCAAGGTCGAGCTCGTCAAGCAAACTCTGCACGGTGAGCATCGGGCCTCCCTAGTGCTCGAACCGCTTCCAGGCCTCATCGAGGACGTCGTGAAGCACCTCGTGAATCTCCTCGAACTGCTCGGTATCAGCGATCAGAGGCGGCGCGAGCTGAACCACCGGATCGCCGCGATCATCGGCACGACAGATCAACCCCCGCTTGTAGAGCTCGGTGGAGAGGAAGCCACGCAGGAGATCCTCGGACTCCTGATCGCTGAAGCTCTCTTTGGTTTCCTTGTCTTTAACCAGCTCGATCGCGTAGAAGTAGCCGGCGCCGCGCACGTCGCCGACGATCGGCAACTGATCGAGGCTCTCGATCAGCTTGCGGAACTCGCCCTCTTTGGCGAGGACATGTCCACAAAGATCCTCGCGCTCAAAGACATCGAGGTTGGCGAGCGCGATCGCCGAGGCCAGCGGGTGCCCGGCGAAGGTGAATCCGTGGGCAAAGGAGGCATCGCCCTGCATGAATGGCTCAGCGACACGATCGGAGGCGATCAGAGCGCCCATCGGCGCGTAGGCAGAGGTGAGCGCCTTGGCCACGGTGATGATGTCTGGCACATAGCCAAAGCGCTCGCAGCCGAAGTAGTGGCCAAGGCGCCCCCAGGCGCAGATCACCTCATCAGAGATCATCAGCACGTCGTAGCGGTCACAGATCTCCCGCACCCGCTCGAAGTAGCCCTCGGGGGGGACAAAGCAGCCGCCGGCATTCTGCACCGGCTCGAGGATCACCGCAGCAACGGTCTCGGGCCCCTCGAACTGAATTCGCTCCTCGATCGCGTTCGCCGCCCAAAGCGGGTGGCGATCCTCAGGCCAGCGGTAGACGTTGGTATTGGGAACGTGGCAGCCACCCGGCGCCAGCGGCTCAAACTGCGAGCGCAGCTCTGTGATTCCGGTCGCCGAGAGAGCCCCGAGGGAGGTGCCGTGGTAGGCGACCTCGCGGGCGATCACCTTGTGCTTTTGGCCGTTGCCATGAACCCGGTGGAAATTGCGCGCCAGCTTCAGCGCCGACTCGACCGCCTCCGAGCCGCCGGAGGTGAAAAAGACGCGATTTAGATCGGCGGGAGCGAGCGCGGCGATCCGAGCCGCCAGTTCGATCGCGCGCGGGTGGGCATAGCTCCACAGGGTGTAGAAGTCGAGCTCCTCGACCTGGCGCGCGGCAGCCTCACCAAACTCGGCCCGCCCGTGGCCGGCATTGACGCAGAAAAGGCCGGAGAGGCCGTCGAGGTAGCGCTTGCCGTGCTCGTCATAGACGTAGCAGCCCTCGCCGCGAACGATGATCGGGATCTCGTGATCGGCGTTGTAGGAGCCCATCCGCGAGAAGTGCATCCAGAGGTGGCGCCTGGCAAGTTCCTGAAGACTCGTGTCAATTGCCTGGGATGCAGTGGCCATCGGACCCTCCTCCTTCTCCTCGACGATATGGATAAAGCTAGAACCAGACAAGCCCGGATGCAAGTGGTCATTGGGTCAAGTGCCAGGGCTGGACTTATACAAAACGTATAAAGGATAGGGGCGCTTTTGGGGCATTTGCCACTTGCATCGGCCTCCCGGCGGGCGTAACGTCGCCTCAGCGGCCGCCCGCGTTGCGGAGGATCGAGAAGGGAGGAGTCCCATGGAGAGCGCTTCGGTCCCGGCTCCGGAGGTCCCCAGAAGGGAGGGAGCAAGGGAGGGCGGCAAGGGGCTCAAAACCGGAGCGATCGGCTACGCCTCCAATCTCGTTATCGGGATCGCCTCCACCGCACCCGCCTACAGCATCGCCGCCACGCTCGGCTTCGTCACCGCGGTTGCCGGAATGGGCTTCCACGCTCCCGCGGTGATGATCGTCTCGTTCATCCCGATGCTTTTGATCGCTGCTGCCTACAACTACATGAACAAGGCCGACCCCGATTGTGGGACCAGCTTCACCTGGGTGACGAGGGCACTGGGCCCCCACCTGGGATGGCTCACGGGCTGGACGATCGTCGTCGCGGACGTCGTGGTGATGGCCACCCTGGCCTACATTGCCGGCGTCTACACCTTCACCCTCTTCGGCCTCACCGCTGCCTCAAACAACATCCTCGACGTCAGCATCGTGGCGGCAATCTGGATCATTGCGATGACCTGGATCTGCTACGTCGGGATCGAGATCTCGGCCCGGGCCCAGACCATCTTGTTGTCGATTGAGATCTTCACCCTGTCGCTGTTCGCGGTGGTCGCGCTATGGAAGGTCTACGTGACCGGAATATCGGGCTCCGTTCACCTCGGACTGAGCTGGTTCTCACCCTTTGACCTACCGGGAGGAACGACCGCCCTGGTCAGCGGCCTGTTGCTCGGCGTCTTCATCTACTGGGGATGGGACAGCGGCGTCTGCGTCAACGAGGAGTCACGCGACAGTGCCAACGGCCCTGGCAAGGCGGCTGTGATGAGCACTGTGCTTCTGGTTCTGATCTACGTCGTTGTGGCCGCCGCGGCGCAGGCATTTCAGGGTCCGAACTTTCTCTCCAACAACTCAAACGACGTGCTCGGCGCCCTCGGCCACAGCGTCCTGGGGTCCCCTCTCGACAAGCTCCTGATCATCACGGTGCTGACCTCTGCCTCGGCCTCGACCCAGACGACGATCCTGCCAACCGCTCGTACAACACTCTCGATGGCGCGCTTCGGAGCGATCCCCAAGTCCTTCGGCAGGATCAATCCCCGCTACCTGACCCCCGACGTATCGACAATCGCGATGGGGGTGATCTCATTAATTTGGACGCTGTTCATCATCAACCTCAGCACCAACGTGCTGGGCGACGCGATCACCGGGCTTGGCTTTCAGATCGCCTTTTACTACGGATTGACTGGATTTGCCTGCACCGTGTACTACCGCAAGGAGATCTTTAAAAGCGTTCGCAACTTCATTATGGTCGGTGTCGCACCGCTGATCGGCGGTCTGATCCTCGCCTACATCTTCGTCAAGGCATACATCACCTACAAGAACCCCGCCGAAACCGAAACCGGCAAGGCGTTCCTCGGCTTCGGAGTGCCGGTGGCGATCGGCGTCGGCCTGATCTTGCTGGGGGTGGTTGTGATGGTCTGGGCAAACTTGGTCTACCCAAAGTTCTTCAAGCGCAGGCCCGAGGTCGCCGATCCGGGCATCCTCGAGGGCACCGTGATCGGTGAGGCCTCGGTATTGGCGGACTGATTTCAAGGAGAGACGGATGAGAAATGTCATCGTCGGCTATGACGGTTCTGAGTGTGGAAAAGCGGCGCTCGATGAGGCCTGCAAGCTGGCCAAGGAGCTGGGCGATGGAGTCGTGGTCGTCTTCGGCTATGCCCCCGGTGGCTACGGAGGTGGCGAGATCCCCTCACATCGAGAGGCGGTCGAGGAAATCGGGGAGAGGGTCACCAACGAGGCAAAGCAACAAACCGCGGCGGCGGGAATCCAGGCCGAGGTCCGACTGCTGGCTTTAAAGGCCCATCACGCGCTGCTGCAGGTGGCAGACGAACTCGATACCAGGATGATCATCGTCGGTACCTACGGCGAGCCGCCGCTAAAGGGCGCGATCCTTGGCTCGACACCCCACAAGCTCCTGCACACCGCCGATGTGCCGGTGCTTGTGGTCCCGGCAAAAAGATAAGCAGAGCTCGCGGGAGGAGTGGGGATGGAAAGGGGGAGCGTCGAGCGATCGAGCGAGGCGGCGCCGCTGGCTAGTCAACATCGGCGTACGGCGCCGCTGGCCTGGTTCCCCTTCAGCGGCTGGAAGGACTCCTGCGACGGTGATCTTCACGCAAACGGCGCCGACGCGGTCGATTTCTACACCCGCAAGAAGGTGATCACCTCGCGTTGGTGAGCACGCCACAGCCCTGGTCCAGGTTGCGGGGTCCGCGGCCAACCCGGGGGTCTGTCTTAGCGACCGATGTGAAAACCGATCAGCTCTGGAATGCGAGCGACGGCGGCGCTCAGAGGGTCGGGCTCGCGACCGGCGAGCTCGGCATCCTCGGTGCGCATGATCGCCAGCCGGATCGCTTCCCCACCGATCCACTGAAAGGGCTCCGGTGGCACGCGCGCCGGAGAGGGATCGACGAAGGCCAGGCGCGAATGCTGATCGCGGTGATCCAAAGCCAACGACGCCAGGGTTCTGGCGACCATGCGGGAGGGACCGACCCCGTTACCGGTGTAGCCGGCCGCCGCGAAGGTGTGCCCGCCGCGCAACGGCGCCACGATCGGCAGGTGGGAGGGTGAGGCATCGATCGGCCCGCCCCAGGCGTGGGTAATGCGTCGATCGCCTAAACCTGGGAAGTAGTTGCGCAGGTGGGCTGCGGCGAGGGAAACCACCTCCGAATCGAGCTCGCTGCGACCTCGGAGGCGTGCCCCCATCGCAATCCGACCGCCCCCCCAACCGAAGAGGATCCTGCCCTCGGGGGTGGTGCGAAAGTAATTGATCAGAGCGCAGCTGTCGGTTATGCACTCTCCCGCGGTCCAGCCAATCTCCTCCAAAAGATCGGGAACTGGCTCGGTCAGGACAATGTGGGAGGAGGCGACGGTGAGCGCGTTTCGAAGCGGGCCGCCGGGCGCCTTCGCCGCCGCCCCGACCGCGAGCACGGCGGCGGCGGCCAGAACGACGCCACGATCGGTACCGACCCGGACCCCGCCCGGCCCGTCGCGCAGACTTCGCACCGGCGAGGACTCCCAAACCTCGACCCCGCTGATCTCCAGCTGCGCGCGCAGACCGAGGGCGAGGCGAGCGGGCTGCACGGTGGCCGCGCCGGGGTAAAAGACGCCCGCCCGGAAGGCCGGTGAGGCGCAGCGATTGGCGACCTCGGCCGCTGAGAGCGCCTCGATGACCCCGGCGGCCCCCAACTCTCGACAGGCTCTGAGGCTTCGCTCGAAGGCCTGATCATGGGCGGGGGCAGTGGAGACCTGCAGGTAACCCCCCGGTCGATACCACGCCTCGACACCCGTGCGCTCGCAGAAGCTGCCTATCTCACCCACCGCCGCCTCGGCGGCCCGGGCGACCGCCAACGCCGAGCGATCCCCCCAGCGCTCGCGCATGCTCGCCAAAGAGAACCACATCGTGTTGGCGAAGCCGCCGTTTCGACCGCTTGGGCCGCGCCCGCATCCATCTGCCTCGAGCACGATCACGCGCGCCTCGGGCTCCAGCTTCCGAATCTCCCACGCCGCCCACATTCCTGTGAAGCCGCCCCCGATCACCACCACGTCGGCACTTCGCTCACTCGCCAAGGGTGGGCCGGGGCCAGGCGCCCCCGCCTCCGCCAGCCAGTAGCCGTGCCGCGTGTGCTCCATCCTTTGCCGAGTCTCGCACTCAGCGCCGGGCGAGGCGCGACTCGGGCTCGCTAGTCTGGCCCTGCGTGAGCACCTTTGAGCGGATCGCCGAGCTGGGAGTGAAGATCGAGTCCTGTCAACTGGAGGGACTCGAGTTCACGGTTGGCGATTTCGAACGCCTGACCACGGTGATCAGGCTGCGTGGAGGAGGCGAGGAGGGGATCGGCGAGGACGTCACCTATGACCCGGTTGACCATCTGGCTCTGCAGGGGGCGGGGGGACCGGAGGAGATTAATGGGGATCGCAGCTTCGCCGAGCTCTCAGAGCTGATCGGAAGCCTCGACCTCTTCCCGACCGCCGCCCCCGAGCGCGACGTATCCCGTGCCTACCGACGCTGGGCCTTCGAGTCCGCCGCGCTCGATTTGGCCCTGCGCCAGGCCTCCACCACGCTCGCCGCGGCGCTTGGCCGCGAGGCCCGTCCCCTCACCTTCGTCTCCTCGATGCGGCTTTCGCCTTTCGGTAGCGAGCAGGCCTCCTCGATCGAGCCGCTGCTCGCTCGGCTCGCCGTTTACCCGACCCTGCGCTTTAAGCTCGACCCGACCAACGACTGGGATGACGATCTGATCGCAGCCCTGGTTAAGACAGGTGCTGTGGACTCGCTCGACCTGAAGGGCTTTTACAAAGGCACTCCGGTTGACGTCGAAACCGACCCAGCGCTCTACGCGAAGCTGATCGAGGCCTTCCCGCAGGCCTGGCTTGAGGACCCTGACGTGAACAAGGAGACCAAACCGCTGCTTGACCGGGTCGCTGAGCGGGTCACCTGGGACGCCCCGATCCATTCCGTTGCCGACATCGAGTCGATGCCCTGGGCGCCACGGATGGTCAACATCAAGCCCTCGCGCTTCGGCCCGATCAGGGAGCTTTTCGCCACCTATGACTACTGCGATGAGCGCGGTATTGGTGCCTACGGAGGCGGCCAGACCGAGCTTGGGCCCGGCCGCGGCCAGATCCAGTATCTGGCTTCGATCTTTCATCCCGACACCCCCAACGACGTCGCCCCCTCCGCCTACAACGACCCGCAGCTGGCGAGCAGGCTGGGACTGGCAAGCAGCCCCCTGGCGCCGCGACTGTCTGAGCGCGGCTTTCGCTGGGATGGATAGGGTTGAGCGAGGGATGAGCTTCGCAACGAGCCTCAACGAGCAGGTCGCCTTCGAGTTTTCGGCTCAACAGCAATACATCGCGATTGCCGTTAACTACGACTCTGAGACTCTGCCCCAACTCGCCACCTTCTTTTATCGCCAGGCCCTGGAGGAGCGAAACCACGCGATGATGATCACCCAATACCTTCTCGACGCTGGACACCCGATCGAGGTACCGGGGTATCGAGGCACCGCAGAGCAGCTTTCCCGATACCGTCGCGCCGGTCCAACTCGCGCTCGAACAGGAGAAGCGGGTCAGCAATCAGATCGCAAACCTGGCCCGGCTGGCGCGTGAGGAGGGCGATTACCAGGGCGAGCAGTTCATGCAGTGGTTCATAAAGGAGCAGGTTGAGGAGGTATCGAGCATGTCGGCGCTGCTGAAGATCGTCGAACGGGCAAAAGACAATCCGTTGCTCGCCGAGGAGTACCTGGCTCGCGAGAAGCTGGGCGACAGCGAGGATGATCCGACCGCCCCGAGCGCCGCTGGCGGCACCCTCTAAGCGGCGCCCCCAGCCGCCCGAGGGCCGTCAGTCTAAGCAAGCCAGCCGGCTCGCTTGCGCATGCTTTTAAGGCGTCGAAACTCGGCGATGTCCTCGCGTAAGGCCGCCGGGGCTGGTGCGGGCAAAAAGCGGGCGGGAAGGGCGGCCTCAGAGATCCCCTCCCGATCGGCGCGGACTAAGTAGGCGCGGGCACCGCGGCGCGCGGTCACCGCGGCCGGCGCACCCTCGCCCTCCCAGAGCAAACCGGCATAGTCGTCCAAGCCATAGCCGCCGGGCATCCCAGCGGCGACCGCCTCGAGGTAGACGGCGCGACGCTCCGGCTCGTTGTTGTAGTGGACGCAGAGGCTGCCCTCCAGCAGTCCGAGGCCGGCGGCCGCGGCGGGACGACCCGAGGACTTGCTGACCCCCGCCTCAAACCAGCACATTGCGCCGGCACTTTGGCCGGCCAAGACGATGCCCTGTCTCCAGGCAAGGCTGAGAATGGCGCCGATCTCATGCGCCTCCCAGACCGCCAGGAGATTGACCAGGCTGCCGCCGCCGACGTAGATCAGATCCTGAGAGAGGAGGTGATCGCGCAGGGCCATCGGGTGGCGGCCGAGCCGAAAGAGGGAGAGATCGGAGGGCTCGCAGGCCCGCTCACCAAAGGCCGTATAGAAACGGGCGATCTGCTCGGAGGTATCACCGCTCGCGGTCGGCAGAATGCAGATCCGCGGGCGCCCCTCAGCGCGCTCGGTCGCCAGCCTCAGGATCAGCTCACATACTGCCCGGTCGGGCGGGCGGGATGTGAAGTCGTGCCCGCCGAGGGCGAGTATCCGCCTCAGCGACGGTGCTTCTCCGGCCTCCAATCGCCGCGCCCGAACCTCAGCGCTCGCAACTGCCATCAGGCTGCAACCGCTGTTGAGAGCGCCTCCGGTGCCGCGGCAGACGCCGATGCATCACCGAGGAAGACGGTGGAGATCGGCGTCTCCACAACCTCACCCCTCTTCAGCTCGACACGGTAGCCGCCCGCCCGCGGACGCGAGGCAACCACCCGGCTCAGCCTGAGATCGGTGAAGTGCAGTGCGGCACCGTCTCCGGCCGCGTAGCCCGATCGCATCCCGTCGCGCAGGAAGCCGTGATAGGCGAGGCGGCGGCTCGACTCCGGCTCATAATGCACGCAATTGCTAAATGGCAACAATCCGAGCCCCTCGACTTGGCGCGGCTCGCCGTGGAAGTCGCTCATCGCCTCCGCAAACCAGCAAAGCGATCCGGCCGAGAGCCCGCAGAGGATGATGCCTGCCTGCCAGGCCTCGCGCAGTATCTGGTCGATCCCGTGTGCGCGCCAGACCCCGAGCATGCTGATCACGCTGCCGCCGCCGACGTAGATCAGATCCTGAGAGAGGAGGTGTCGGCGGGGGTCGGCGGGGCCCTGCTCGCGACGGAAAAGCGAGATGTGGCTGGGCTCGCAGCGATCGGCGGGGAAGGCACGATAGAAGCGCACGATGTAGTGGTCCGCATCACCGCTTGCTGAAGGCAAAAAGCAGATCCGAGGTCGCTCGGCTGTGCTGAGGCCGAGCACATAGTTATCGAGCAGTGGGTTGCCCGACTCCATCGAGAACCCGCCGCCCCCAAATGCCACGATTTGGCGGGGCGTCGTTTTCATCGTTAAATGGTCGCGGCGAGCAGCGTTCTCGTCGTTGGACAGCGGTCCGAAGTTCGAAGCCGTGCGCTCGCCCGCATGTACAGTGCCTGTCGCGAGGATTCCAGGCACCCTGGCGCCCGCTGGACCCTCGCCGCCCGGCGAAGCAGACTTATCGAGGAGCCAGCGAGTTGACTCAAACGACCGCATAGATCGAAGGGTCTCCCCGCGGCGGGGCCGACCCGCGGCCTGGCAATGCTCAGCTCGTCTTCGCTGCCGGAGCGCCCTCCGCCGGATCTGGCGCGGCTCGCATCGCGACCGTGGCTGGAGCATCGATCGAGATATGGGGGAGCCTGCGCTCAAGCCAATCCGGGAGCCTCCAGGTGGATCGCCCAAGCAGCTCCAGCACCGAGGGCAACAGCAGGCTGCGAACGATGAAGGCGTCGAGGAAGACGGCGCTGGCCAGACTCACCCCAAAGAGCTTCAAGACCCGCTGATCGCCGAAGACGAATGAGATGAAAACGCAGACCATGATCGCAGCAGCCGCGGTAATCACCCGCCCGGTGGAGGAGACGCCCTCGACGACCGCCGCCGAGGCGTCTCGCCGGCGTATCCACTCCTCGTGAATGCGCGAGACGAGAAAAACCTCGTAATCCATCGAAAGGCCAAAGACGATCGCGAACAAAAGCACCGGGATGAAGGCCTCGATCGGACCACCTTCGATGTTGAGCACACTCCCCAGCCACCCCCACTGAAAGACCGCGACAACTACGCCGAGAGAAGCACCGATTGAGAGCAAGTTCATCAATGCCGCCTGAACTGGAATGACGAGGGAGCGAAAAACGATGAGCAGCAAGAGCGCCGAGAGCGCCACCACGATCGCGATGAACAGCGGCAACTTGCTGGCGATCACGTGGGTGAAGTCAATGCCGCCCGCGGTTTGGCCGCCGACCAACACCGTCGTGTGTGTGGCAGCGGCAACCGGCGGCAAGACGCTGTCTCGGAGATCGTTGACGAGGTTGGTGGTTGCAACGTCCTGTGGTGCCGAGCGCGGGAAAACCTGAAAGACGGCTGTGCGGCCGGCCGGGCTCAGGCCCGGGGCGGAGACCGAGGCCACATCTTCGGCGCGACGCAGGGTGGCGGCGACGGTTCGCACGGCGGTCGGGTCCTTCGAGCTCGGGAGTTGGATCACTATCTGCAGCGGTCCGTTGAAGCCCTTGCCGAAGCCCTGCGCAAGCAACTCATAAGCCTTGTAGGTGGTCAGGTTTGTCGGGTCACTACTGGCGTCGCTTTGACCGAGGCGCATCGATAGGGCCGGAATCGCGAGCACGAGCATGATCGTCAGACCGGTGATCGCACCAAGCCATGGGTGGCGCTGAATCAGCCGTGCCCAGCGGGGCCAAAAGCCCGCAGCGCTACTGGGACGCGCGACCTCGGCCGTCGTCCCCTTCGGCTGGGAGCGAGCCTTGCGCCCGATCCGCTCGCCAAAGCGCGAGAGCAGCGCCGGCAGCATTGTGAGTGCAGCGAGCATCGTCATCGCCACCGCAAGGGAAGCCGCGATCGCCAACCCATAGAGGAAGCTGATGCCGAGTGCGAACATTCCCAACAAGGCGATAATCACCGTCAAACCGGCGAAGAGGACCGCTCTGCCGGCGGTGTCCATCGCGGCGATGGTCGCCTCGCGCACATCGTCGCCTTGGCCGTAGTTCTCCCGAAAGCGAGTGAGAATGAACAGCGAGTAGTCGATCCCAACTCCGAGGCCGATCATTGCCGCCAACTCGGTGGAGAAGTTGGGCATTTCGACCACGTGGGTGCCCAGCCCGATCAATCCGATCCCCGTGCCGAGTCCAAGCAGCGCGGTGATGATCGGGAGCCCCATCGCAATCAGCGAGCCAAAGGTGATCAACAGGATCGCGATCGCGGCTACAAGTCCGATCAGGGTCGTTGCTCCAAGGGAGGGCTGCTGTGTCTGTTCAATCGCCTGTCCGCCAAGCTCGACCTGAAGCTGGGGCGAGCGGGCACTCTCTGCAACCGAAATCACGCGTTCGATTGCGGATTTCGGCAGTTCGTTGGCGCGCTGGTCAAAGTCAACGGTCGCGAAGGCGATCTGCGCGTTGCGGGAGATTGCGACGTGTCCTGTGGGCGAATATGGGCTGTTGACCGCGCTGACATGGGGCAGCTTCGCGATCTGCGCCAGGACCGGCGACACCCTTGCTTGAATCGCAGGGTCGGTCACGCGGCCCCGCAGTGAATGCAAGACAATCTGATCGGAGTCACCGGCCTGAGCCGGAAATTCGTGTTTCAGCAGATCGACGGCGCGCTGTGACTCGGTCCCCGGCAATGAGAAATTGCTGGCGTAATCAGACCCTGCCGAGCCCGAAGCCGCGAGCACCCCAACCAAGAGGACGATCCACCCAATCACTACGGCGCGAGGGTGCCCAACTGCCGTACGCCCGACCCTCGCAACGAGACCGCTTCTCTGAGGCTTGTTTGGCACAGCGTCCATTGTCGTTGATCCTTTGCGGCGCTATCTTTAGCTTGTTGAACTAGTTACAAGTTCAAATCATTGGAAAAACAACAGGCTTATAGCACGTCCATGGCGACCGTCTCACCCGACAAGCGCGCAACGGCCTCTATCGAGGCAGCGGCAGCTGAGCTGATTGGGCGCTTTGGCCGTATCTTCAGAGCACTGAAGGCAAACGCGGGCTCCGCTCCCGCCGAGCTGCTTGCCGTTTTCGAAGATGGATCGCTCGGCAAACGCCACGGCCCGGTTCTGTTTGCCATTGCCCTTGAGAGCAAACTGGGCGTCACCGAGCTGGCCGGGCGGATCGGGCTCGGAGTCCCGACGACGAGCCTTTTGGTTGGAGAGTTAAGCCGGGCAGGACTGGTGAGGCGGACCGAGGATGACAACGACCGCCGCCGTACGATCGTCACCTTGCACGAAGACCACCGCGAAGCGATCGAGATCTGGGTTCACCAAGCGATGAATCCGATCCGCAGGACTTTTCGCCAGCTCTCGGCTCCCGAGCGAGACATCTTCCTCAAGGCGTGGCGGATCCTCGATGAAGAGAGCGGTCCAGTCGGGCCCACCGATACTTCGGATTGTGGATAGAACCGTCAGCTGAAAGCCGTCGCGATTCGCCGCAGTCGCGGCGGTGGAGATCTCGAATCCGGAGCCGCTGCACTGTGAATCGGCGTGGATCGCCGACTCCAAATTTGCCCGGACGGATGATGCAGGGCCCCCTCTGCTCTGCTTCGGTGGCCCGAGCCTGTCGGCTAAATCATTGCTTGAGCCAAGGGTCCAGCTCGCAGTAAGGCAATGCTTGTAACCAGGATCCAGGCAAAGAAGGTCGCCGGCACAGCGACGTTGACGGCGCCCTCCAGCGAAAGGAAGCTACCGTGGTTCATGAACGATGCGGCGATCAGAACGTGGGCGACCGCGCCGAGGACGGCGAGCCAGCCGGTCCATGCGGGGAGGCATCGGTATCGGAGGACGAGTGCGGCGTAGGCTCCCAGACAGACTGCGGTTGGGATCCCTGAGAGCGCGAGGAATCCAAAGGTCAGGTCGCTGAGCAGGAGGGCAAGAGCCGGCTGCTGAGGGCGGTAGCTCGCCACCCCGGCGGCCGCGAATGAGGCCAGGACGAGCACCACCAGCGCGATCGCGCCGAGGGCGAAGGCGGCCGACAGCGGCTGGCCCGGTGGCTCGACCTGGCGCAGCCACGACCACAGGCCCGCGCTAAAGCAAAGGAAGAGGCCCATCGCAAGGCTGTAGATGTAGAGCGAGGCGATTGAACGTCGGTGATTGGCTTGAAGGTAGGTTGCAACGTGGGTGGCCGAGGAGTTTTCCCCCGGGGCACTCCAAAGCGGCGGGGAGACGAATACAGCCACAATGATGAGCGCGAAGCTCGCCAGACCGACGAGCGCGATCAGACGGGTCCGATGAGCGCTCATCTTCCCTGGTCGGCCCTCTCCCACTGCTGTCACCGGAATGCCTTTCTCAGCAGCTTTGACAGCGGGCCAGATTCATCATGTGGCATTGGTTGAGGTAGGCAGCCGCAGCATCAGGCGCAGCGGTGGGCTGCCCGCCACTCGGAGCTCGCCGGTGAGTCGGAAGCCAAGGCGCTCATAGAGCGCGGCGCTGCGCTCGCTGGAGGCCTCGATATAAGCGGGCAAGCCCTTGCGGTCACAGCGCTCAAGGGTCGGACCCATCAGAGCGCCACCGAGCCCCCTTCCCTGCATCTGCGGGAGGACGCCGATGTCTCGGACGTAGTAGTGCGGCCCGCGCACCTCGCGCGCGTGGCGCCATTCCATCGCGCTGCCAAGCCTCGCGGCTCTCAGCAGATGGATCCCAAAGGCACCACCCTCAAGGAGGGTGGCATGAGGTGGCACGCGCCAGGCACCGGGTGGCGTGCTCAGGGCAGCGCCGGTGAGATCGCTCCTCGTCCACACCTGCCCGCGGGGCAAAGCCATGTGGCGCAGCTCGATCGCAAAGTAGCGCCGCAGACGTGCCCGTCTCTTGCCCTCCTCGGGCATCAGCCAGCCAAAGACCGGATCCTCAAAGAACGCCTCCGCCAGCACGGCCTTCAAGCGAGGGATGTCCTCTGCGGTTGCTCGCCTCAGCTGCTGATCGGCGGGTCCAACGAACGCCCCGTCGCCTCCAAGGGTCGGTGTGACCTCACTCATCCCTAGCCTCCTTTCGCTTGCGTTTGCACTGCCTGGGGAGAGCTTGCGAAACCTGGCTGCACCGCGCTCGGGTTCTCCCGCATGAGCGCTTCGAAGGCCATGAAGACAAGCGCCAGCATCTCTCCGAACAGCGGATCGGGGACAGCGTCGGGGTTGAGCAGCTTCTCTAAGGCCAGGCCGTTGCCGAGGGCGTTGATGAAAAGCCCGAGCGCCTCGTTTGCCTCAGCGCTCGCTGCGAGACCCCAGCGCTTGGCTCCCTCCGAAGCGACGCGGGCACTGCCGGAGCGAAGCGCCGCGAAACCCCCGCCCAGGCGCTCACGGAGCCGTGGCTCGCGGATCGCGTGGGACCAGAACTCGATTACGAGCGGAAAGTAGTTCGGGCGCTCGCGCAGAATCGCCATCCAGTGATCACCCGCCCCGCGGGCCTGCTCATCGAGCGTTGTCCCCGCGGCAACGATCTCTGCGTACTCGCCGATGTCGGTAGCGATCCTCTCCTCAAAAAGGGCAAGGAAGAGGTCCTCCTTGCTGGCGAAATTGGAGTAAAGCGCCCCGGTCGTCGCCCCGGCCTCATGTGCGATGTCCTCAACGGAGGCGCCGTGGAAGCCGCTTCGGGCAAAGACAGATTCGGCGGCATCGATGAGGCGGCGGCGAGTAAGCGCCTTCTGCTCATCGCGAAGCGAGGGGCGACCTGGCACATTTACCATATGGATCAATATTTCAGATAATGGTGTCTATGTCAAATATCGAACACTTTCCGCCTGGTCTTTGCCGAACCCAAGACTCGCGCTCAGAAGGAGCTCGCGTACCGATCATTGGTCAGCAACGAGACGCGGGTCATCGACCCGCGTCTCAGCGCCGAGATCCGGGTGTCGCGGGAGACCCGGCCACGGTGACGGATGGAAGGGTGTTTGCCCACGGTGAGCCGATCTGGATGAGCGCAAGGGCGCGTTGAAAGCGCTTGCCGGTCAAGTTCAGTTTCAAGCCGCCTCGTCAGGGTGCTCGCTCACTCAGCAATCTCCACGTCCTGGGCTCCAATCGGCGCCCGGCACTCAGAGCAGACGAGCAGGGGCTGGGTTAGCTTGCCGCAGCTGAGGTGGCGGATTTGAACCGCCGGGCGGTTGGGGTCGCCGTAGTGTGTATCGGCCCAGCGAAAGAATGCGAGGATCGCCGGGTATAGGTCTAGGCCGCGCGTGGTCAACCTGTACTCATACCAATCGGGTTCGGTGCGATAGCGCACCCGCTCGAGGAGTCCGTGCTCGACGAGCTTTGAGAGGCGCTCGGCCAAGATGTTGCGGGCAATGCCGAGATTGCGCTGCAACTGTCCGTAGCGGTGAACTCCGGAGTAGGCCTCGCGAATGATTAGAAAGGTCCAGCGATCGGCCAACATCGCGAGGGCCTGCTGAGCGGCAGCTGCCTTCGCTGCCTCCTCGCCTGCCTGGTTCTTGGCTGACAACTAGTTTTAGCCTCTCAAATGGTCTTGTTGTGCAACTGGTTGCTAGACACTACCTTGGTTTGCATGCACTGCGAACCCGAGAGGAACCAGACGATGAGCACAACCGTACTCGCCCCACCGAAGACCAACAGACCGGATGGACCAGAGATGAGCCGCGTCTTTGAGACGATTGCCGACGGTCACGACTACACGGTCGAACGGGTGGACGGAAGTCTTCCGTCGGAGTTACGGGGGACGCTCTATCGCAACGGCCCCTCGCGCAACGAAATCGATGGCATCCCGTTTGCACACCTCTTCGATGGCGACGGGATGCTCTCCCAGTTCGTCTTTTCCGACGGCCACCTTCGCTACCGCAACCGCTTTGTCCGCACCACCCACTATCTGGGGGAGCAAAGCGCCAAGAAGCGGCGCTTTCGCAGCTTCGGCGCCCAGCGCTTTGGCGGGCCGTTCGCCAACGCCTTCCGCTTGCCCACGGCGTCGAATCCAGCTAACACCAGCGTCGTCTTGCACGCCGGCAACCTGCTGGCGCTCTGGGAGGGTGGGCACCCGTGGCACCTCGATCCAGACTCCCTGGAGACGATCGGGAAGGAGGACTTCGGCGGCGCGTTGAAGCGCGCTCATGCGTTCTCGGCTCACCCCAAGCTCGACCCGCTGAGCGGGGAGCTATTTAACTTCGGCGTCCAGTACGGACCGCGAACAAGGATCCGCACCTACCGGATCGACCGCGGCGGGCGGCTGCGCTACCTGCAGCCAGTCACCCTGCCCTACCCGGTTCTCAACCACGACTTCGCGCTCAGCGCCAAACACATGATCTTCGTGATCGATCCGCTGGTGCTGAAGATGGGGCGATTTCTCACAGGCTTCTCGAGCTTTGACCGGGCCTTCCACTGGGACCCCTCGCGAGGCACGCGGATCGTGCTGGTGCCGCGCGACGGCGGCAGGCCACGGATCGCGGAGTGCGAGCCTTTCTTCCACTTCCATATCGCCAACGCCTTCGAGGACGGCACCGACACCGTGATTGACCTCTGTCGATATGAGGACTACGCGATAGGGGATCTCTTGCGAAACTTCAAGAACGCAACGGAGCTAAACGCCCACAGCTCGCTGTCGCGACTCCGGGTGACCCCGTCGGGAGGGGTCGAGCAAACCGAGCTCTGTCCATGTCAGGCCGAGTTCCCCCAGCTCGACACGGCACGAAGTGGTACGCGGAATCGCTTCACCTACCTGGCTGCGAGGCCGGACGGCGCCGGATACCCGACCGCAGTGGTCAAGGTCGACAACGAGGCGGGCCGGCACTGGGCGTTTGACCTTGGCGCCGGCTTTGGCATGGGCGAGCCGATCTTTGTGCCGCGACCCGAGCGCCACGACGAGGACGACGGATGGCTGCTTGCGCTCGTCTATGACGGCAGTGAGCACCGCTCCCACCTCTACGTGCTCGACGCACGCGATCTCGAGGGCGAGCCGATAGCGGTCGCCCACCTCCCCCACCATGTCCCCTACGGCTTTCACGGCACCTTCACTTCACGGGTGCCCGCTGCCTGAGGAGAAGCAATGACGACCCAGAGCCCCGAACAGCTGGGCCTCCTCTTCGCCGAGCGAATCGGCGCCGGCGACCTAAAGGGACTGCTGGAGCTATATGAGGAGGAGGCTACGCTGGTCGGCCCCGACGGCGAGACGGGGTCGGGCAAAGAGGCGATCTGCGAGCGTCTGCAGGGACTGCTGGCCTTGGCGCCAGAGATCGAGGCAGGTGAGAGCCGGGCAATCCTGGCAGGGGACGTCGCGCTGCTCTCCAGCCGCTGGCGGATGACCTTCCCCGCCGGCGATGACGGTGGCCAGGCCGGCTTTGAAGCCAAGAGCACCGAGGTGGCCCGCCGCCAAACCGATGGCTCCTGGCGCTACGTAATCGACGATCCCGCCTCGATCGGACTCCGTCCTCCAGCCCTACCCACCTCGAGGACACAGGCATCACTCGCAAACACGAGGGCCAGCAAGGCGGAAGCCGAGCAGCTCATCTATGAGGAGGAAGGGCCGGTCGCTCGGGTCACCTTGAACCGCCCCGGGCATCGCAATGCACTCTCGATCCAGCTCTCTGAGGAACTGACCGCGACGTTGGAGCGGGTGCGGGCCTCCGAGGCGATCAAGGTTGTGGTGATAGGCGGCGCCAGGGGGACTTTCTGTGCCGGCGATGACATCACCGAGATGGGGCTGTGGGGGAACGCCAACCAGATCATGCGGCGGGTCGCGAGCTACCAGCGGATGGCGGACACCATCGAGGAGCTTGACAAGGTGACGATCGCCGCCGTCGACGGTTACGCGGTCGGCGGCGGCCTGGAGATCACGATGGCCTGTGACTTCGTGATCGCCACCCGACGTGCCCTCTGGGGAATGCCGGAGGTCGACGTCGGGCTCACCCCGGGCTGGGGTGGGACAACGCGGATGGCGCGGCTGATCGGGCGGCGGATGGCCAAGGAGGTCAACTTGATCGGAGCGCTGCATCCGGCAAGTCGTGCCGCCGAGCTAGGGCTGTGGAACCGGGTGGTACGCGACGAGCGGCTTGACGCCGAGGTCGGAGCGCTGATCGAGGTCTTACTGGCCAAGAACCAGCAGGCGCTACGCCAACTTAAGTTCATCATCAACAATGGGGTCGAGGCCGATCTGCACACCGCCCAGGGCTTTGAGGCGCTCTCGGCCGGGCTGACCGGCGCCGTCAACGGCGCCTGGCAGGTGGCTGACGCCGATCAGCCCGCGGGAATCATCGGTTTTATTACCGACGGTGAGAGGTGGCGACAGCGCCGCGCTGGCTCGCGCGACTTCTGGATCGACGGCCCGTTGGCGGAGGGCAACGTGAGCGAGGGGGCAGAGAAATGAGCAAGGCCTCCGCAACCGCGAACCCCGACCCTGGTGGAAAGCTGCCGTTCATCGATGCCCACTCACTCGTGGTAGAGGCGCCACCTGAGCAGGTGTGGGAGGTGACCGCGCAGGTGATGCGGCGCTGGGTTGAGCAGCTCCTGCCGGGCTTCGGCACTCAAGCGGGGTCGGTGCTCGCCCGCTGGCTTGGCTGCTCATACTTTGATCCGCCGAGCCCAGGCAACGGAGCGCCCGAGGCGATCGTTGGGTTTCGCGTCGCGCAGGCCGAGCGACCCTCGCTGATCGTGCTGGAGGGCGAGCACCGCTTCTCGCGCTACGTGCTCAGCTTCCAGATTGAGCCTGCCGATGATTCTTCGTCCATTGTGAAAGCTGAAACCAGGGCAGCCTTCCCAGGTCGCACTGGCCGCGCCTACCGCAAAGCGGTAATCGGCAGCGGGGGCCACGTATTCGTTGTCCGCCACCTCTTGGCGTCGATCAAGAGACGAGCGGAGCGGCGTTGATGGACGCGGCGCGCCGGTGGGACCTCGGACACACACCCGGATAACGTTGGGGGCAGCGGGAGGCGAGCGCACTAAGCACCAGGTCGGAGCTCCCAACCCAGAGCGGAGCAGGGAGGTGAGGCGAGGGCGTCAAACCTAGCGAGCGCAGAAAACGTGACGATTACCGATCCAGCCGCGACCGAAAGGCCTAGGAGCCAAGCGGAGCTCCGCTACGCAAGACGGTTGGAGACAGCCCTCCAACGAGTAGCGCTGATTCCATGCGGGGGGCATCGCCCGGGTGGCACCCTCGCGACATCGATGAGCAGCGCTCTTAGTGAAGGATCATGGTCAGGTTCGATTTGCTGACCTGGCGGGAACTCTGGAGTTAGGGCTTCGACCGGATTTGGCCTTTAGCCTCGAAGGCTCGCTTCGGTCCAGTCGGTCCGAGAAGAGTAAATCTCGCCTAGCTCAGTTCCCCGTCTCGCGATGAACGGACTGTGGTCGAGGATCTTGCACCGGGCTAAAAGCGACTTTCGCCATCAACCGCACCGCGATCAGCAGAATTACAACCAAAATCAGGATCACGGCGGCAAGCTTTCGATGTCGACTCAATACCGGGACCCTTCAACATTACGAGGCGCTAATTCGACTGCCTTGCGCCGCCTTTTAGTTTGAACGTGGCTTATCTTTCTCTTCTGTGGGTTGGGCGAGCGCCGATCACGACCCCTCGGACATAAAGCGAAGGCGGTCCGGACAGTCATGACGATCGCGCGTGCTCCGCTGCCCTCTCGCGCACCTCGGCCTTCTGCTCAAGGGTCAGCGCTCCCGGGTGGCCTTCCCCCGGCCAGGGGGTAAGGAATAGTAGGAGTCTGGCGTCCCTATGCGCCGCGATGGTGTGTCGCTCACCTGGCTCGAACTCAAGCATATGGCCGATGCCTGCCATGACCAGTTCGCCCGCCGGCAGAGCCACCTCTATCTCACCTTCTACAACGACGATGCGGGCATGCTCGTGGACCTGGTGCTCCTGAAGCTCCTCCCCGGCTGGAATGCGCAACAGGATCGCCCGTGCATCATCGGCCGTGGACAGGATTTGAGGCTCATGCGGCTTTACCACAACGCTCTTTAGGTCCCAACTTTTCATCGTGACTCCTCCACTTCGACATCGGATTAAAGCGCCCCAACCGTATGGCATCGGCGGATCCGCTGCCGGGGTGTGGATCCATGTCCCATTGCTCCTCTCTACGCCAGTGGCCCGCCGCTGAGATCGGCCCGACTCAAGCTTGGATTGATGATTGCAATTGCGGTGGTCCGCGCGAAGCTCGGGACGCAAGTGGGGAAATCGCGACAAGCAGATGGCTTGATGGAGATTAGCTCGAAAGCATCCGCTCAAATCGCTTGGCAAATAGGTAAGCGTCCCCCGGCCAACGAGCCGAGAGGTAGCTGCCATCTGCGACCACGAAGGCTGGTGAGTCGTCGCTATCTGTACCACGCTTGGTGGTGCGGGGACCGCGATCGAAGTCGGCCGGATCGGCGAGAGCTGCGATCACCTCATCTTCGACGTAAGTGGGATAGGTGCGGTAGTAGCGGCCCAGCCTCCAAGCGGTCAGCAAGAAGCCACCACGCTCCATGTATTTGGGCAGGCAGGTTGTCCGCCGCCCGGCGATGACGCTACGTCCACTAGCCGGGTCTATGCTCCGAGCGAGAACGATGACGCCGTGACAGATCGCCCCGACTGGGCGCCCGAGGGACCAGAAGGCAGCAACCTTCGCCTGTAGCTGCGCGTCGTCGAGGTACTGGCGCATCCCTTGGGCGTGTCCGCCGGGCAGGAGCAAGCCATCAAATTCGGTAGGCTCGATCGATCCCCAGCCGAGGGGATTGCGAAATGCAGTGTCCTCCGTTAGTTGTTGGTAGAAGGAGATCGGCTCGGGCTCGGCGCCAAGCTTGCCGAAGAGGACGCCGCCCAACAGCTTGGGGTCACACCGTGGAGCGCTCCCTCCTGTTTGCGTAGCGAAAATCACTTCGTGGCCGCGGTCGGTGAGCAGGCGCCAAGGCACCGCGACCTCGGTCGTATCAAAATCACGATCGGGCAATGGAATCAGGACGCGCACAAGTAGGAGCCGTCAGGTTGACAGCCCCGGTAACGCCGGTCAAGCTCCGATCGCCGTCCTCGGGAATCTGGGACCGAGGTTGGTGGAAAATCAAACAGTGGACAGGATGGTCGGTAGAGCCATTGCCGCGCGTGCCGCACGAGGACCCCCGACACCGTTGGATCCCCCTTCGCGACGTAACCAACCATTTCGATACCCGGGTCGCATTTTTAGGACCTTATCTAGAGCCGATTAACGGTCCAACGCAACCGTCCCTGAGACGGTCAGTCCCGCCCCGGAATGGCGAGATATGGTGGTCGTGGAGTGAAGCCGGAGAAGTGCTCGCCTAGCGATCGATCATCCTTTGTAGCCGAGGATTTGGGGTATGGGAGCGATTCAGCCTGCACCATCCAGCTGAGAGGACCAGAAACGAACTGCATCGCGCTCGTGTTGGATGCCAACCTCAAGCGTGATCATCATGCCCTTCGGTATGTCGGCCCCCTGCAGCTGCTCATGGATCGCCTCATATTCGGCCACCTTGGCACGATGAGCCTCAAGTTGGGCTGGAGCAAGCATCTCCAGATCCGCACCGAAGAACACCTTGAGCATGCTCAGATCACGCAACTCCGTTAGCTCGGAGGTAGGGGTCTCGAGCCAGTCCTCGAGAACCTGGCTACCGGCATCGGTAATTGAGTAGGTCTTACGTCTACGTCCCTCAATCTCTCGATGCTCGTCGAGTAGCCCCTCCTCAGCCAAGCGCGCAGTCTCGGTATAGAGCTGAGCGTGCTGCACCGACCAGAAGTTACCCAGCGTGGCGGCGACCCGGGTTTTTAGGTCATACGGTGTTCCCGGTTCAAGCCGCAAAAGTCCGAGGACGATGTAGGAGGTGGGGGTCAGAACGCGATCTAGCAAGGTGCTCCATGAACCTGGGAAGGAATTCGCTTTCTCTGAGGCATTACTTTATTCGGTGGCTGGAGATTGAGGGTTTGACTCAGGAAACGGACCACGTTGCTCATTTCCGCTTCACTCAAATCCGCACATGCTGCGGAGAGTTCTGATGTGGTTGTGAGACTTGTGAGGCGCCCCGCTCAATGCTGGCTCACCCTGCAGCTGCGGGTCAGTGTATTGCTGATATTGACGTTTCCGGCGAAGCCGAAGTTGGCTCGGGCAAGGGCAAAGCTGGCGCCGGGAAAGCCCGCCGGGGCTGGGCAAGCAGCGCTCAGGTAACTACGTCGATGGCCTCGGTAGCTAAAGCGTCGTCCCAAAGTTAACCTGATACCGGTGACATAACCCCATTCACCGGTGACCTGCGGCAGCGCGGCGCTCAGCGCGGTGGCGAAGGTGCCGTGGGTATGGGTAATCAGAAACGGAAGCACATATGAAGTGGGAATGGGCTGGGTTCCATAAACGTGAGCGAGGATCGCCTGATGACCGCGGTAGGTGCCGTTGAAGGCGACGACCTTTCCCAGAGACGGAAAAGGGGCTTGAGCCGGTAACAGCACGTTCGAAGCAAAGCTCCCTTCACCGACAAGGGCGCTGCTGCAGGCTTTGAGCGCTTCAACCGTGGTGGCGGGCTGGATTTGTTTTTCGGTGCAGCTGGGGAGGCCGCGGCTGGAAAGACGTCCGAAGCGGTTAATCGCGATCGAGACTCGACGCAGCTGAGGCACCTTGGCGCCTTCGCTGCTTGAGATCCTTCCCGCCACCGTGACGGTGACCGGAGCGCCGCCTGAGCGGGGCAGATTGTGAGGACTGAGAGTTCCGTCGAAGGCGACTCGGAGGCTTCCATTCTGTGAAGTCTCGGCCCACACTGTTGCTTGGCCGACGAGAACGAGAAAGATTGAAACGAAGACGACAAAGCAAAGTCCACGACCGCCATGTCAGCTAACCCCCGGGAGGCGAGCTGGCACCAGCTTTATGGGCTTGGCGGATCCTTTTGGCTTGCTTGTCGCAACTTGGCGGCATGAATCGGTTCAAGCTGGTCTCGGTCTTGCCGTTCTGAGCGGTAAACCTCACTATCGTGCGTTCGCTCGAGCCGCAGAGATTGCCGGCGTTGACGAGTAGACCGGAAGATCCACCGGGCATTGTCAGGGTTACGCTTGAGACCGGTGCGTCGGGGATAGCTTCGAAGGTATTGCGGATGTGTCCGTGAACGGAATCGACGTGGCCATCTAGGACAATCTCGATCTCCGAACTGTGCAGTGAGACCACGAGATCGGGGAGTTGATGGTCGGAGGAGCGCAGGTAGACCGACCCTTCGAGCGGTTCTGATAAGAGGGGCGAGATCGCTGTAGTGTGGCCATAGACTGAGTTGCTCGGGCACTCTTCGCCAGGAATCGATCCCTTTGAGAACTCGACACGGGTGCAGACGTTTTTCAAGTTGTTTTGGTCGATGAACTCCGTACGAGGAAGGGTGACTTCGACCCGCCCAACATTGGCTTCCCCCGGACTTGCACTGAGAGTCGCCGAGAAGGAGGGATGATCGTCGCGGTGGGTGCCGCCGCGCACCTTGAATGTCAGCCGGGGTGCGAAGGGCAGGGCGGCGCAGCCAGCTACCTGGAAGGGGTCAGCAGCCGTGGAGTTGACGTCTTCAATCTTCGAGGGTGGGCCCGCTCCCGTTCCCGCCAGGTTCCAGCCGATGCTGAACGGTTCGCAGGAGGTCGGATTGATGATGAATTCGGGTCGATCCACGTAGACCTGCACGTCTCGGATATGCAGCGGTATGCCGTCGATGATCTGGGGAATTGGCGCCGAGCCACTGGAGTCGACCGTGGCGCGCCCGGTTTCGGGGTCGATGCGAAGCGCGGTGCGGATAACGACGGTCCCAAGATCAAAGGGACCCACCTGAGCGGCAGTGATCGCGACGGTGCTCAGCTGGGCCCCATCATAGGGGCCGGCAAGGTAGAGGCGACCGGGAGCCCAGCTCGAGAACGCTGCCCACGCCAGCGCCGACCAGGGTGTGGCCGATCTGGGAGGCAGACGAACAGGAGGGAGCGGCTTCCTCAGCTGCCGCCGATAGGCCGCGGGCAGCTTCGATCGCGCCATCAGAGCAGAAGGGAACCCCGGCCAGCTTTGCGGCGAGGCCGCGCGGGTAATGGGTTGTGAAGTGGGTGATTTCTCCTTCGCCGTCGCCGCGGCTCATCTCCTGGAATAGGGTCGAGTAGACCCCGGCGTTGTTGTTGAGAGTTCCAGCGCTGACCCGAGGGTGAAAGGGTGCGGGACCAGCCGCCGGACAGGGACCGCCGCCGGGACCCTCGGTGATCTGAAACGGAGCCGCAACCGAGACCGGGCTAGCGGGATCAGAGAAGGGCGTGAGGCTGGCTCGGACCTTGAATTCACCGCACCGTGGAGGGGAGATCAGCGGCGAGGTTGCGCCCTGGCGAAAACTCAGGGACAGGTCACTGAAAGGCACCTGGGGCAGACCGGCAAAGGTCGTCATCAGCCGCCCACTGGCAGGATCGGGCGTGATCTCACCAGCTGCTTTCACGAGAACACCGCGATCGGGGATTCGAGCGACTAGATAGAGCGCGAGGAGCGAATCGGAAGGGTTTTCGAAGGGCTGGGCGAGAAACAGCGTCCCGGTCGCTTCTTCGGCGAGCGCGGGACTCTTGATCCGTACGGTGCCCACCCTCGAGTTGCTCGGACAGCCAGCGTCGGATTCGGTTTCCAACCCTTCCTGCGCGTATTGGGCCGGGGTGCAGGCGCCGAGGCCGGCGCCTGCGGAGGGGTTGAGCGAGACGCCTTCGGGCATTTCAACCCCGACGCTTTCGATCTCGGGGGTGGCGAGGCCTTCGGGGTTCTGGTAGGTCTGGGGGACCAAGAGGTTGAGGCCAAGGCCGGTTGCCGAGGAGGCCTCGGTCGTACTCGGTTGGGCGCTGAGCGTCGGTTCGATAACCAGCCGCTGACAGCCTTCAAGCGGCCCGAAGAGCATTTCGGTTGGGGGAGCGGGCGTCGGGTTCTCCCAGGAATCAACCGAGAGGGTGGCCCGCAGCGCTTCGCTCGAGCAGGAGGTGGGATTGGTGAAGTAGTCGGCAGGGGCGGCTTCGGAGGAGGCGCCGAATTCACCGCTCGCGGGATTCCAGCGCATCGAGTTGTGCAGCGGGTCTGCCGGTACCCCCCAGACGGTGATGCTGGCGCCGTCGAGCTGCGCCGAGCTGCCGGGAACGTTTCGGATCGAGGTTTGCAGCCCGGAGCCGCCCGGGCCGCAGGGTGACATCGCCGACGACGTTGAAGGCGATCGCATGAAAGCCGATCTTCGCCACCTCGCCAGGGCTCGGTTCGAGGTGGTAAAGCGGCTCAGCCGCAGTGACGGGACCAGAACCTCAGGTTGACGTTCAGGGTCGTCACCCCCACCTGGGTGGCGATCGGACATTCCTGATGTGAGAAGAGGGCCGGTGGGCAGCTCGGCGTATCGGGCAGGTCGCCGGCGAAGCCTGGCGGCAGCTCGACGGTCGCATCCTTGGGATCGCCGGCGGTGGCGCCCTGGGCGTTGATCGTGTCGAAGTCGATCGCGGTGGTCAAATCGGCATGGGCGCCAGCCTGCAGGCTGGAAAGAGCGGTGGAGGCGCCGCCGGGAGCGATGCCGAATTCTGCGGCGCTCGGTGAAATCGCGGTCGGAGTGCGCATCGTCGCTTCGGCTCCGCCCCACCCGAGGCGGTGACCGTATTGGTGACCGAGGTGCTTTCGTCAACTTCGACGTCGACGGGGATGGTCAGAGTCAACGAGTCCTCGGGAACGACCGTGCCGCTATAGGTGCAGGTGAGAGCGACGCAGGTGAGCGGTTTGTGGGTGAGCTGATCTTCACCGGAGGCGCCCGCGGCGGCAAGCGATAGCCCGGCGGGCAGCTGATCGGCGATCGAAATCGGTGAGCCTCCGCTCGCGGCGCCTCCGGTGTTAGTAAGGGTAACCCGGTACGTGTCTTCCCCGGTTTCGTTTTCAGGTGTGAAGTTGGTCGGCATCGAGACCGCCGTCAGCGTCCACTGCGGGGGGTTGGCGGCGCCAAAAGCCGGCGTCGCCGAGCACAAGAATGCAGAAGATCCCCAGCACTGCTGCCGTAAATGCGGCGTGTGCGGCGGTTCATTTTCTCGAGCTCCGGCGGTTGGTGGGGCCGGCCCGGCGAGCCCTCGTATGATGCCCATGATTTTTGGTGAGTGGCAGGGGGCATTGCGCCCCCCGCTCTCGCAGAACCGTACGTGACAGTCTCCCGTCATACGGCTCCCACCATCCGGTCGTGGGGTCGTACCAGCCGCCAGTGAGCAAAGAGTTCCGGTTGACGTGCACGCACGTCCGCCAAGAACTCCCAAGCCCGCTCGCGGCGGCCTTTGAGTCGCTTGGACTTCCGCATTGCCCAGCGCACCAGGTACTCGTCGATGCGTCTGAGGGACTTGGCCAACTCGCTCGGGTGAAAGTGCCCGTAGTAGTTGATCCAGCCTCGCACGATCGCGCTTTGTTCCCGTGCGAGGTCCGTAAGGGGTGTCCCGCTCCATAGGTGAATCCTCCATGTCCGGATCGTCCGGCGTATCGCTTTCGCGGCTTCGTCACTGACCGCCGGGGAGAAGCTGCGAAACAGCTCACCCCGCCCGTTACGGGCTTGTCGGTGTCGAAACATGTACCCGAGGAAATCGAAGTGCTCGTGCTCGTGAGAGCCCTTGCGATTCGAGTCCTTGCAGTACACGATGCGGCTCTTCTCCTGGTTTAGCTCCAGGTGACAGTCCGCCATCCGCTTCTCGATCTCGCCGAGCACAAGCCGCGCCTGGCGCTCACTCTTGGTGTGCACGACAACATCGTCTGCGTAGCGCTCGAAGGGGACGTCCGGGAACTCCCGAGCCATCCATGTGTCGAACGCGTAGTGCAAATAGATGTTGGCGAGCACGGGGGAAATCGCGGACCCTTGTGGGGTGCCGCGATCACGCGCCTCCAGGTTGCCGTCCCCCTTGTCGAGCGGGGCCTTCAGCCAGCGCTCGACGTAGAGGAGTACCCACCGCTCCTTGGTGTGGGCAGCTACCGCTTTCAGGATGAGCTTATGGTCAACGAGGTCGAAGAAGGAGCGGAGATCGCAGTCGATCAGCCAGTCCCACTTCCAGCAGCGCTCCCGGCATGTCCCCACCGCGTCAAGCGCCGAGCGGTTCGGTCGGTAGCCGTAGGAGTCGGGGTGGAACACTGGCTCCACCTCCGGTTCCAAGTAGAGCCTGGCGACCGTCTGCGCGACCCTGTCGGCGACGGTGGGCACGCCGAGGGTTCTTGACCCTCGCCCGTCCTTCTTCGGTATCTGCACCGCCTTCACAGGCGGTGGCATGTAGGCACCCGAGGAGATGCGGTTCCAGAGCTTGTAGAGGTTCCCTTCCAGGTTCCTCTCGAACTCCGCAACCGACTCCTCGTCGACTCCTGGGGCGCCCTGGTTGGCCTTGATTTGCTTCCAGGCCTCCCAGACCACCCTCTTGTCGATGCTGTACGACTTCTTGACCTTTGACTTTGGCTTGGTCACCGGGTCCTCCCACACACTTCGTGGTTGACCGCTGTCCTTGCCTGGATGGCCCGCCCGCTTCGCTCCAGCCCCATTACAGGGCCTTCATCACTACTACCAGGCGGTCCGCCCCTGTGCCTCGCATCAGGACTTCGCCCCTCGCGGATTCCGCCGCTTGGGGCCTTCCCTGGGAGGGGCGGCCGGAGGTCAGTGACCATGAGCCGTCCTTCCCGCGAGACGACAGGTTCCCATGTTCCGTATAGGAGCCTGACCCACGCTGGCGCCGCATATATGCCGGACACCGCCTGGGCAGTAAACAGGTGCCCCCCAGGCTCATCCCAGGCATAAGCACCGAGCCTGGTTTTGATGTCGTCTAACACCTTTCGACACGTTTCCTGCGGTTCAGTCGTCTTCGCCTTCATTGGGTCATACCTGACGCACTCGTTGGTACGCCTTTTCCCGCAACGCTCAGCACGGACGGCTCTTGACCGCCGCACCTTGGGGTGGTTTGTGGCCTCCTCCTGCAAGGCGACCACGGAGGGCCTACCTCCATCTCTTATACAGCGCCGCCTCAAGAGTGCGCCGATCCTTTCCTGTGGTGCTTGGCTCGGTGCTTCTTGCTGCGTTCATGGCGCACGTGCTTGTGATGTTTCTTGTGGCGCTTGGCGAAAATAGGCAGTTGGTTACCGGGACCGGGCGAGGTCGAGGTCGCAGGTGTGGGGCTATTGGGCTCCGCTGGTGGGCTCTGGCAGGAGTCCCCTTCACAGGGGACAGGGCCGCCTTCGGAAGGAAAACCACCATCGATGCGGGCGTCATAAAGGTCGCCGGCCAAGTCAGTGTCCTGGGGGACAAGGCTGGCGTGGGTGCCGAAGAAGACGTTGGAGCCATCGGCGCTGGAGCCGAGAAAGAATGAGTCCGTGGGGTCGCGGCCCGAGCTGATCGAGAGAGATATTGCCGTCGTGCCACTCATAGACATCAAGCTTTTCATTTGTATCCGTTGGGAGGAGGCCTTCAGCGGTGTCAAAGAAGACGTAGGAGCCATCATCGGAGATGGCTCTGGGCGGGGAACCGCCAGGGTTATCGGCGGAGAAGGCCGAGCGAGCAAAGAGTGCGTTGGAGCTGGGATCAGCCCCGCTTGGGTTACAGGAAACACAGATCAGCGCTTCACCGGGGGTGGCGGCGGAGTCATAGCGATAGATCTCATCGCAATGCCCGTTGGGTGGCGCCGCTCCGGTCGCGTCGGGGCAATCGGTCGGGCTGGCGGCGGTGCTGTTATAGCCCCCGACGTCGTGCGTGCTGGAGAAGAGCAGGTAGCGCCCGTCAGGGGTCGTCTCCCAGTTGGCGCTCGGGTCGAGGCCGATCTCCTCGCCGTGTGGCAAAGCCCACCAGCGATCGGCAGAGGTGTCTACGTAGTCGCGCTCATTGACCGTAGCGATGTAGGTGGTGGCTTCTGTTTCAGTGTCATAGCGATAGAGGTTGACCTCTTCGCCACTTGGCAGGGGTGCGTTGGCGCTGAGTTGGCCAAAGGCGGTGAAATATACGGCGCTCCCATCGGCCGAGATTGCCGGGACGTTATAGACGTCGCCTTCGGTGGTGCCTGATTCGCCGCGCGAAACGCGGGTTAGGGTCGAGGTTTCCGTGTCATAGGAGTAGAGCTCGGGATCGTGGATTCCTTCATCGTCTTTGGTCAACTCCCCTTCGCTGATGAAGAAGACGCGGGAGCCATCGGCGGAGGCGCCGACAAAGGCAGCAGGATGAGAACCACTGGGGTCGATGACACCGGGGCTGGGGGCAGATACCTCGACCGTGCTGGCCCGGGCCGAGCGCATGTAGAGCTGGGGCGGATTGGTCGATCCCCCGTTCCAACAGCCCGTTCCGGAGGCGTTGGGATCGGGCGCGGTGAAGAAAACCTTGGAGCCATCAGAAGAGACAGCGCCGGGATTGGCGCTTGTGCCGAGACCCAGAACGGCGCCGCAGGGACTGAGCAAAACGCCGTGACTATCGACGTTGAGGAGCCGCAGCATCCCCGCTTCCCATTCATACAGCGCGTTGGATTCAGGGTCCTGGCCGCTGTCGCCCGTCGCCAGCGCGTGATCGCGGGACCCGAGGATGAGGTTGTGAAGATCGGCGGATGCGCCCAGCAGCGTCGCTTCGTCGGAGGAGCCGCTAGAGCCCGATTGCACTGTGGCGTAGGGGCCACCGGGAGGGCCGAAGAGGTTGAGGACCGAGACCGAGCCTGCGCCGGCAGCAGAACCGGCGCTGTCGCTCAGGGCAAGACGGGTGAATTCGGATGGGCCGTAGAGGACAGCGCCAAGGCTCTGGACGCCGAGGGTCGGTGAGGCGGCCGCCGCCATCCTCCAACCGGTCGCGGTGCGGGAAAAAACATAGGTGTTCTCACCGGAGGCGGGGAAGCCTCCGTAGGCGGCATCGGTATGAAAAAGGAATTCATCTCCATCGGCAGAGGAGACGCCAACGTCATTGCTGCGCCCCGCGGCGGCGAAGATGTCTTCAGCCCCCGCCTTTTCGGGTGGGGTGAGCAGCTCATATGCCCGACCATCCGGAAGGCCAGGGGTCGGTATCGGGAGAATCGGAGAAGCCGCAGCGCCGAGAGGGGCGACCGAAAGGGCAGCGAGGACGACCGCCATAAGGAGGAGACCAGCCGCTGGGGCTCGCCTAGAGGTGGCGTGACCCGGATTCGGGTGCGAGGGGGTCAGCCTCGTGGGCCCCTCGCATTCGCCTTGCTCGGTTTGGCTCATCCGCTCGCGTTTTGATTGAACATTTCGTAGTCCATGATCAACGGTATTGACCATATCATCTATTTTGAAGTAAGTACGGTCTCCCGCCCCAGCTCCACCGCCCCCACCAAACCATCGCCCCGAGCAGCGCACTCAAACCATTCGAGCTGACTCGCCAATTCGGGCCTGCCAATTTGTGCTGGGTGGTGCTGCCTCTGCGATGCCTTCGTGCAACTGCTGTGACCTCTCGACCTTGGGAACGCGAGGCGCCAGGGTGCAAGCGTTCAGCATCCGGATTTCAACCTCGGGACCTGAAGAACCCACTTGGATCCCCTTGGGTGTGCCATCAGGTTCCCACACTATCAGTGACTGCACTAATTTGATGGCACGGTGCAAGGCGTCAGAGATGCGGAATAGGGACGGGAGCGACGGGACTCGAACCCGCGACCTCCGGCGTGACAGACTGCCATTGCTAAAAGCGGCACGCATCATCGCGGGGTTCGAACTCCCATATAGTCTGCGCCGCCATGGCCCTTGAGGTCCGCCCGGTCGACTCCAAGCGCGACCTCACCACCTTCATCAAGTTGCCATGGCAGCTCTATCGCGACGAGCCCAACTGGGTCCCGCCGCTGATCGCCGAGCGGCGCAAGTTCCTCGATCCCACCGAGAGCCCTTGGTTCGAGCACGGCGAGGCACAGTGCTTCCTAGCTTGGCGTGACGGCCGCGCGGTCGGGCGCATCAGCGCGCAGGTGGATCACATCTTTAACCATCGACACGACCAAAAGCGGTGAGCCGAAGTTCCTCGCCGTCGTCGTCGCCAGTGGCTATGGATACGCGCGGGCAGATGGGGTGCAGGTGGTGTCGCTGCTGAGCCTCGCTCCCTGAGGACTGGGGAACGAGTGAGGGGATACGGGTTGCAGGAGGCAGAGGGCGAAGCTCGCTGAGATCCCGGGAGCACCCGCTGATGGCTTACACCCTGGCGAAAAGTAGGCCACCAGGTGGGAACAAAGGTGGGAACAAATTTCGCCTTCAGCGTCCTTTCCTGGCTTTCTATGTCCAACGGGGAAAGCTTGGATTAGCAGGCTTTTAGCAGTTTAGAGCCGCTTTCAAAAAGGCCCTAGAGCCCCTCCCAAGGAGTAGGCCGCAGGTTCGAATCCTGCTCGGGGCATCGCCGCAAAGCCTCTTTCAAAGCCAAATAAGTGTGGGAACAGAAGAGAGTAGGCCAGCTAATTTTCATAGAGCCACGCTGGAGTGTCTGTGCGCATACGAAGCCTTTCTAGGCGTCCCCCCCCGGACCGCGCAGCCCGTCACTTAGGCCACGCGGTCGGGCGGCCCGGATTACGGCAGGATGTAGTTGAAGGTCAGGGTTTCGGGAGAATCTTCGCCGCTGCCCGTCTTTTTCGAACTGAAGTTGCCAAGCGCCCCGTTGTATTTGCCGGTGCCTCCGACGATCGCACCCGAGTGACCCCCGTTGCCGATTTCTTTGCCGCCGAGGTTGAGCGCGAAGGTGCCGCCGGGGACGGTCGCAGTCCCAGTGCAAGTTCCGTTTAGAGTTTCGCCAGGAGACGGCTGGGTGACGATGCAAGCCGCATCGATTTCACCCACGGTCTTCTTTTCGGAGTTCTGAAGCGGCGAGGAGAACGCAAGTCCGTTTCCAGGGGCAAAGCCTTTTGCCGACGCTTTTCCAATTACCCCAAAGCTCCCGGCGTTTCCGCCAGGTTCAGTGAAGTGCAAGGTTCCTTCGGCACCGTGAGTCTTAGAGGAGCCGCAACCGGCCAGAGCGACTAGTGCAACCAGCGCTCCCAATGCGAGTACCGCAATTCGAACGTGTTTCATGCTTCTCCTGTCTGTAACCAACCCTGACGCAAAGATTCATACTCGATCCTCCGGAGCGAAGTCGCGCCAAAGGCGCGTCATTGAGGTGCTGTTGAGGGTCTTGGCTCCCGGTGTAGGCGGTCTGCGATACGGTCGATCCTGATGGGCTCTGATCCAGCCAGGCCATCGAAGGCGGAACGTCGGGCCGATGTCGCGCTCGTGGTCGGCTATCACGAGGCTCGGCTTGCAGATTTGCTTGAGAAGGTGCGGGAGGGCTTTGATCGCTACGACTCGGGTGAGTTGGATATCTTCGAGCTGGACGAGCTGATCCACCGCTACAAGCGGGCGACGCGCGAGCTCTGGAAGTTCTGCGGGAATGTGGCCGGCTCAAGCGCTTACCTCATCGCCCGCTCGATCGAAGAGATGCAGGCACAGGGGGAGGCAACCGATTGGTGGGAGCGCGGCAACCCCGAGCGCCAGCGCTGAACCGCTCAGTCGGTCGACGCGGCCGATACGGCTCAAGCTGCCAGAGAAGGCTGTGGCAGTCCAACGGGACCAAGTCGTCTAACTGCGACCCACCGATGAACCTGCTGGGCTCTTCAGAGAAGGGTTGTGCGGTGTCCAGGAGTCTGGATTGGAGGAAAGCTTCTTTACACCCACCGGAAGCTTCCCAGACACCAGGTCAGCAAGGGTCACCGACTCAAGTACCGAGCGCAGGTTGGCACGGACGGCAATCCAGACCTCCTGGAGGTGGTGGGCACTGCCGCGGTAGCTGATCGACTCCGGCGGCTCAGATTGGACGTTGGCGATCGGTCCCTCAACCGCACGAATCACGTCGGCGACCGTGATCTGATCTGGGGGTCGGGTCAGCCAGTAGCCGCCGTGGCGGCCTCGTCTGGCACCAACGATCCCGGCGTGCTTGAGCCCACCGAGGATGTGCTCGAGAAAGGGCAGGGGAATTTCTTGGGCCGCTGCAATTTGCTCACCCTTGAGCGGCCCGTCTTCTGCCGCCGCCAACTCCGCGGCGGCGCGGAGGGCATAGTCGGTTCTGGCCGAGACACGCACGTTCCGAGTTAATCAGTCGAGCGAGACCTCGTGATCTCGGATTCTGAGCTCAGCTGGTTGCAAGCTTGGATGGGGGCGTCTCGTTTCGTGTCCGCTGGCGGTGTGCATACCAGCGGGGGGCGAGAAGGATCAAGGTCAGGCCAACCGCCGTTACGCCTGCCGCGATCGGCCACAACGTGGTGTCGCCTTTTTGGATCGTGAGGATGCCCGAAGCGATCAGAACCAATCCAAGCGCGGTGCGAAGGAACCCCTGCGGCGCTCGGGCCGAGAGGGCTGAGCCGATCACCACACCGGGAACCGAGCCAAGCAGGATGTTCCCGGCAAGCTTGAAGTCGACGTCACCGCCGATCCAGTGCGCGATTCCGGCCGCCCAGAGCAGGATCGCGGCATGAACGATGTCGGTGCCGACAACCCGCCGAGGGGTGAGCCGAAACAGCGCAATCAGAAGGATCGCAATCACCGTGCCCGAGCCAGCCGAGGTGATTCCGATCACAAAACCCGTGGTGGCCCCAATTACGATTGCCGCAACTTTGTGGCGGCGAGCTATGTCGAAATCGTCTCGCTCTTGGATCAGGCCGCGGAGGATCAGCGAGCGCGCCAGAGTGATGACGCCAACTGTCAGCAGGGTGCCACCCAGTAGGGCGTAGACGATTGAATCGAGCTGGTTTTCTCCCACGCTTGACTGCAGAACGCCGATCAAAAAGACGCCGAGAATCCCGGCCGGAACGCTGCCGAGGGCCATCCAAAAGACAAGCCCCATATTGACCGTCTTCATCTTCAGGTGGCGCCAGCTACCCACGGACTTGGTGATCGCCGAGTAGAAGATGTCAGTGCCGATCGCGGTGACCGGCGCGACGTTGAAGATCAAGATCAGTAACGGGGTCATCAGCGATCCCCCGCCGACGCCGGTCATTCCGACGAGTACGCCAATGCCAAGTCCGAAGATGACGATTGCCGGGTCCATCGAAGAGCCTCCCACCTTCAACGCGGCAGGTGATTCCTAACTTCCTTAGTCAGGATTGCAAGAAAGTCGAGTGAGGGTAACAGGAACCGGTCCCATCAGCAATGACCAACCTACGAGCATGGCCAATGACGGGGTGAGAGGAGACGAATTCGACGAGCACCCTGGACACTGCGTTAAGTGGGCTTTTCGAGTGGTTGATGGGTGAAAGCGAAAGCAGAGCAGGCCACGGGCCGGTCGATGATCCTTTCACCGTAGAGCAAGCGCATAGTCGGCTGTCAGGTTCTCCAGGCAACGGGTGTCTAAGAGGTATGCACGTCACCTATTTCATTATCACGCTCCTTGCAGCGCTTGCGAACGGCTACGCTGCGTCTTTGGATTTCCTCGGCGCCGAGTCGGTCAAGGTCGTCGCTGACCGAGTCCAGGTCTCCCGAGGGTGGATGGTCCCGCTCGGCGCATTGTTGGCGTCGGGCGCCATTGGCCTTTTGGCAGGCTTGGCGGTGCCCTCACTCGGGATCGCTGCAGCGATTGGCCTCGTCCTGTATTTCATTTGCGCTGTGAGCGCTCACCTACGTGTCCGCGACCGCCAAATCGCCGGAGCGGTGTTTTTTTTTGCTCCTCGCGGCAGCAGCCCTGATCACGAATGTCGCCTACCACGACCACCGGTGATCATCTGATCGGGCGACGAGGAGTTGAGAATGGACGAGCGTGAGTGGCTGACCGAGCGGTTCGAGCAGCACCGAGGGCATCTCCGGGCGGTCGCCTACCGGATGCTCGGTTCGGTCAGCGAGTCCGACGACGCGCTTCAGGAGGCGTGGCTGCGAATTCAGGGCCAAGATCCCGAGCCCGTTGAAAACATGCAGGCATGGCTGACGACGGTCGTCGCTCGGGTATGCCTGAACACGCTGCGCTCGCGCAGAGCCCGAACCGAGGAGCTCTCGGTGCATGTCCCCGACCCCGTGGTCGCCCTCGAGGAGGAGGGCCTGGAACACGAGGCGCTTCTTGCCGAGTCCGTTGGTCTGGCGCTGCTCGTGGTGCTTGACAAGCTCACTCCCGCCGAGAGACTCGCGTTTGTGCTGCACGACGTCTTTGGCGTGCCTTTCGCCGACATCGCCGCTGCGCTGGAGCGCTCCGAAGCGGCGGCCCAGCAGCTCGCCAGCCGCGCTCGCCGGCGCGTTCGCAACTCGCCTGAACCCGACCGTGACCTTGCGCGGCAAAGAGGTGTCGTCGATGCGTTCTTCGCCGCGTCGCGCGACGGCGACTTCGGTGCCCTCTTGGAGGTGCTAGACCCCGAGGTCGAACTTCGGATCGATGGTGGCCTCCTACGCGCAGACGCGTCAGTCATGTTGCACGGAGCGAAGGCTGTCGCCGGGAGCACCGCCACCTACTCGAAGCTCCACCCGTTCGTCAGACCCGCGCTCGTGAACGGCGCCGCGGGGGCCGTGGTGGCGCCGCGCGGCCGTGTTTTCTCCGTGATGGCGTTCACCGTCACGAACGGGAAGATCGTCCAAATCGATGTTCTTCTCGACCCGGAGCGTCTGGAGCGGCTTGACCTCACCGTGCCCCAACTCTTGACGAAATCAAAACAGTGAATCGAGGTGAGCGGCGGCCACACGGCTACGGTACATCGGTCACGGAGAGCAACGCGGCCTTTGGGTGATGCAGCGGCTGGCATTGCATGGGTCAATTCATTGATCCTGCCGGTCTCCCGGTAGGAACAGCCAACGTCAGCAAACTTCGAACGCCACCTCGCAGGCTGTTAGGAGTGCCGCACCGCGATTGACTGGCTTCGCACCGGATCCAGGTGTTGCCAGAGGGCGTCGGGCGTAGTAATGGGTGACGATTGAGCCCAGCGAGATACCACACACACTCACACACAACCGACCTCGATACCGATCCTCAGTGTGACGAGCCCCAGAGCGTTCCGGCACCTCCTTTGGCTTTCTCGGGCCTAGGCTCAGGTGCTCGAGGCCCTATCGACATCCTCTGAGGCGGCGCTGCGGTCAATCTGTTTCGCATAGGCGCGCATAACGTCGCGGTGATCGATCCAGGCAATCATCGTGGTAGTCCCCTTTGATACCACCGGCAATCCTTCCCAACCTCCGTCGGAGAGCAGCGCAATCGCATCGGTCAAGGCCTGCTCGGCATGGAGCTCCGGGGTCACTTGAGCCAATGACGCGGCGTCGACATGCTCGCCGCTGACTGCTTGTCGGTCGATGTCACGGGCCGCAAGCACTCCGAGAAGATGGCCCTGTCGGTCGGTCACCGGCAGGGCGGCGTCTGATCCCCGTGCGAAGCGAGCGGCGATCTCCGCTAATCCCGCGCTGCCTGGAAGCGGCTCCGGCGCTGTTCGCATCACCTGCGAAACCTGTAGCGCGCTGAGCGTGCCAGCGAGCGCCGGGCGCTCGATGTCGATCCCCCGGCGCTTCAGCTTCAAGGTGTAGATCGAGGAGGCGGAGAGGCGATGGCTGAGGCCAGTGGCGATCACCACCGCCAGCATCAGGGGCAGGATGATCGCGTAGTCGCCGGTCAGCTCAAAGACGATCAGCACTGCGGTGATCGGAGCCCGCGCCGCGGCGCCAAACACGGCCCCCATGCCGACCAGCCCGTAAGCGCCGGCGCCGGCGGTTGCTGCCGGCAGCAGCTCGTGGGCCCCGAGGCCGAAGGCACTGCCCAGCATCGCCCCCATGAATAGGGATGGGGCGAACACCCCTCCCGAGCCGCCGATCGCCATCGTGAGGCTGGTGGCGACGACCTTGCCGACTAAGAAGGCGAGGAGCAGCCCGAGCGCGTACTGTCCGCCGATCGCCCGCTCCAGCACCGGGTAGCCGACCCCATACATCTCGGGCAGGGCGAGCAGCAGGGCGCCGAGCAGGATGCCACCGACCGCTGGCCGCAGCCAGGCCGGTCCGCACCAGAGCCGATCGGCGAAATCCTCAGCTCCATATAACGACCGGATGAACCCGACCCCAACGAAGGCAGCCAAAAGCCCCAAAATCGCGTAAAGGGGGTACTCGGCAGCCGAAACAACGTGGAAAGTCGGCAGGTGGAGGAACGCGCCCGAGCCGAAGGCCAACCGCCCGACCGCAGTCGCCACCACCGAGCTCAGCACCACGAGGCCGAAGGAGCGAGTCTGGAAGTTGCGCAGGATCAGCTCCAAGGCGAAGAAGACGCCAGCGATCGGGGCGTTGAAGGTGGCTGCGATACCACCCCGCGGCGCCGCAGGCAACGAGCAAACGCAACTCCTGTGCTGAGAGGCGGCTTACCTGGCCGAGCGCCGAGCCGAGCGCCGAGCCGATCTGAACGATCGGACCCTCCCTACCTACCGAGCCCCCGGCGCCGATGCAAAGGGCGGAGGCGAGAGCCTTCACCACCGGCACCCGGCCCCTGATCCGCCCCTCATTGCTGTGGACGGCGAGCATCACCTCGGGGACGCCGTGGCCGCGGGCCTCCGGCGCAAATCGGTAGATGAGTGGGCCATACAGCAGGCCGCCAACCACCGGAATCACGAGCACGACATAGGGACCGAGGAACGGCAGGTGAGGGTTGGTGAAGTGCCCGAGGGCGCTCGGATCGCGGTGGCCAGTGAAGAGCTCGGTGAAGCTGAAGATCAGATAGCGAAAGACAATCGCTCCTAGACCAGAGCCGGCCCCGACCAGGAGTGCAAAGACGACCAACAGCCCCGACTCGCCGCCCATGTTCGAGCGCAGATATTCGGTAACCGTGCCGCGGGAGACGCGCTTCATCTTGATCGCTAGTCGAGTGGCCATCAGTAGAACCTAAGAACTCATGGGGGCCATGGAGCACGCTGGGGCGCCCATTACTCGAATTTGTCAGAAGGCTGACAACCCGAAGGTAGGGCCGAAGAAGCGTGTCGGGTCGGTCAGACTTAGAACAAATGAGCGCCAAGACGATCGAAGTACTCGCCTATGACAAAGACCTTGGAGTGGGCCTGGACCGGGCGGACCGGGAAGCAGCGCGGGAAGATGGCGCCGCTTCATTGGTAGAGGTTGGGCGCGGAAGCTGGGATTTGCAGTCATTCGAAAGTCCGGACCCGAGTGGTTACGGACTGCTGGTGCTCGCCGGTTTCCTAGTGCGTCGAGTTGGACAGGGGGGACGCTTCGGTGCTGAGCTGCTCGGCCCCAGCGACCTGTTGCGGCCGTGGCAGACGGTGGGTGGCGCGGCGAGCATCCCGTTTGAACCGATCTGGGACGCGATCACTGATACCCAGTTCGCTGTCCTCGGCGAGAAGTTCGCCCAGCGGGTATCGCCATATCCCACGGTGGCAGCCCAACTGGCGGGGCGGGCAATGCTGCGCTCGCGCTACCTCGCGATCAACATAGCGATCATGCATCAGCCACGGATCGAAACGCGGCTACACATGCTGTTTTGGCATCTCGCTGATCGCTGGGGTCGGGTGAAGCGGCACGAGGTGACGCTCGATATACCACTGACTCATGAGGTCCTCGGCGCGCTGGTCGGCGCCCGCCGCCCGACCGTCTCCACCGCGATGGCAGTGCTGACGAGGGACCGGAAAGTTGAACGATCGTCACAGGGCTGGCGATTGGTCGGCGGGCCTCCCCGTGAGTTCGCTGAACTCTCTTGCGGGAACCGCTTAGCTGACTCGGGTTGAAAGCCTCGACGAGGCGGACCATCCAGCGCCGCCTGCTTAAAAGTTGGAGCTCAGAAGCCCCATCCGCCGCTTTTGACTCAGTGTTTGTGTTTCTTGACCTTCACGCACTTGGTCTTGCCGTGCACGGTCTTCTTCTTGAAGCCCTTCTTGCACTTGAGGCTCGGCGAGGTCGCGGGCGGGGTGCTCGGCTGGGTCGACCCACTACCTCCGCCCGAGCCCCCGCTACCTGAGCCGCCGCTACCGCCAGATCCTCCACTGCCACCGCCAGACGGGGCTGGGGTAAAGCCCGGCACCGGGCACGTCGCCACGGCTGGGACACTGCTTACTTTTACGGGAACGGTTAATCCCAGCTCCACTTCCCCTACCGAGGGGCCGGAGTAGCAGACCTGTACGGAAGCTTTCGGCGCAATGTAGCTCCCCCCGCAGAAAGCGGAGCCGTTGGTGTCCACGCAATTGACTCCGGGAGTAGAGGCGAAATTGCTGAGGTTTTCGCCCCCAAAGGAAAAGGCCCCGATTTCTTCGGTGCCCGTGTTCGTCACGGTCAGCAGGTAGGACCCGGTGCCGATCGGGGCAAGGGTCGCGGTCGCTTCGGTCGTTCCGACAGCCCAGGCCTGGGCTGCAAGCGCGAGCACCAGTATTCCTGTTACGGCAGCAATAATTCCTGCGGCCTGACCGCCTTTGCGGCCTGCAGAGCGTGCAACGTCAAGCCTCATCTTGCGATCTTCCTCCCCATCGGTCGCCATCGAGCGTAAAGCACGCTACTGCAGGGACTCGAGAGAGTCAAATGAGTGGCGTCGGGAGCGATTTGGGGATCGATCTCGCTAACCAGTCATCCCGAATCTGGAGGGAATCCTGGCCAGGATCCAACTAAAGCGCAACGAGCTGGCTGGGAATTCGGCATTTGCCCGAAAGAGCCAGGCCAACTCCCATCAGCACGAGCGGCCTGATGTGGGTTAGCCGCTAAACGGCAAGGAGCCAGGCCGTAAATAAGGAAAAGGGTCCCCAGCCCTGCAACCTCGTGATTGGAGCACGAAGTGACAGCATCGCTGGAGACCCTTGTAATCGCAGCTTACGTGTTCGCTCACTCGCTGCCGATTCCTCGCCCCCGGCCCCGAGGGCAAGATCACCGATGCCGAGCTGATTGCCTTGTCGGTGGCTCAGGCAGCGGTCGGAGAGCCCTCCGATCGCAAGTTCCTGGGCATGATCGCCTACCGCCTACCGGGCTGGTTTGCCCATCTTCCCGACCAATCCCAATACAACCGCCGCCTGCGTCGCCTCGCCCCCTACATCGTCATGGTCCAGCTTCAGCTGGCAGAGCTGCTTGCCTCAGGATCAACTCAGCCTGCCGATGGGACGCTGATCGGCTGTGCCAACTACGCCGGCTGTGCCTCAAAGAGCCACTTCGCCGGAGAGGCTGGTTATGGCTTTGTCCCTCCAAGAGTCGCTTCTACTGGGGGATGCGCCTGGTCTTGGTTACCGATCAGATGGGGGTCCCACTGGGCTATGACCTTCTGGCGCCTGCAGAAGGTGAGCGCGAGCCGCTCTTTCGGCTCGCCCAGGCCCATCCAGGCACCGTGCTCTTCACCGACAAGGGGTTCTGGGGCGCGGAGTATGAGCGCACGATGGAGCTCGTCTCGGTGGAGCTGATCACGCCGCAGCGCCACCGCCTCGGCGAACGTCCACCCGCTGAGGTTGCAAAGGCCACGATTTGACTGGTGATCGAGTCGGTGTTCTCCAACCTGAAGCGCCAGATGCGCCTCGAAGAGCATCTGGCCAAGACGCTCGGTGGTCTCCTGCAGCGCGTCGCTCAACGCCTTCTCGCCCTGACGCTTGGAATGTTCATCAACGCCCAGCTTGGCCGGCCGCTGTGCAGCCTGGTCGCCTATGACGGTCGCTGAAACCCACATCAGGCCTCTAGGTGACGTGCCTCACGACGTTCCGAACGCAGTGAAGTAGATCCGGGCCCCCCGAGAGGCTGTGGGTGTCAAAGCTCACGACCTCAAGGAGGACCCGGATGCAGCACCGTAATGCCCCGCTCACCCCGAACGGCCGCCGTCGCCTGGTGGCGCTGGTGGAGGAGGATGGCCTCACGTTTGAGGCGGCTGCAGCCGCCTCAAACGTGGCGAAGTCGACAGCCCATGTCTGGGTCTCGCGCTGGCGGGCGGCCGAGGAGAAGCAGCGCCGAAACCTGAGCTGCCTGCAAGATCGCTCCTCGCGCCCCCACACAAGCCCAGCGATGCTCAGCCCCGATGACCATGAGCGCTGCTGTGAGGTTCGCGCTCGCACTGGTTGGGGGCCGCGCCTGGTCGGCTCTGAGCTGGGCATCCCCCACGCGACGGTGCACCGGGCACTGCGCCGGCGGGGCTGCTCGCGGCATCCAAAAGCGCCACGAGGGCCGGTGATTCGATACGAGTGGCCCTGCCCCGGCAACCTGCTGCACATGGATACCAAGCGCCATGCGCGCTTCGTGGAGCCCGGTCATGCGGTGACCGGCAAGCGCACCCGCGGCTCAAAGGGAGCGGGCTGGGAGTTCGTCCACACCTTGGAGGATGACTGCTCGCGCCTTGCCTACTCAGAGGTCCACGACGACGAGCGGGCCCCAACCGTCACCGAGTTCACCCGTCGCGGCTTGGACTGGTTCGCCGACCTGGGGATCCTCACCGAGCGGCTCTTGACCGACAACGCCTGGGTCTACGTGAAGAACAAAGGCCTTGCGCAGCTGCTAGCCGAGCGGGCGATCGAGCACTGGCGCACCAAACCCTACTCACCGCAGACCAATGGCAAGGTGGAGCGCCTGCAGCAGACCATGGACCGCGAGTGGGCTCGTGGGCTGCGCTACCGCTCAAGCGAAGACCGTCGGGCTGCCTTGCCACACTGGCTCGACCATTACAACGAAAGCCGAGGACACTCGGCCCTCGGTAACCGGCCTCCTATGGCTCGCGTTCGGGACGTCTTGAGGCAGGACACCTAGCGAGTCGAACGCGAGCATGCCGGAGCTGTCGGCTGCTGTCTCAAGCACGAGATCGAGCTGCACGCCGTGATCGGTAGCTGCCACCAGGGCGTCCACGACAACGGGCACGCGATAGGCGGCGAAACTGATCACGAGGAGCCGTTCCTCTGCAGCTCCGATGACCTCCTCTACGACAGCTCGAGTGAGGCGCAGCACGGGCACGCCGGCTGCTGGTCCTGTCCAGACGACGCTGACCTCACGACTGCGGCCCTCATCGACCGCGATTCCAGCAGATTCCAATGCGATCGCCAACCCGCGCCCCATGAACGTTGGCTCTTCGCGCCAAGCGGCTATCAGCTGGGCGATACACGCTCCTTCAGCTCGCCGAGACACTGCCTATCGGGCAGCGCCAGAGACTCGCTGACGCTCTTGGGTCGTCGCCTGCTCCGGACCACGAGACCTCACAGCGCCTCTCTCTCGTCAGCGAGCGCGATCGTGGCCGCCGAACGTGTCGCCGGTGTGACCGCCGAGCGCCCGACGCGCCCAAACCGTCAACAGCGTCGCCTTGAGCAGCTTTAGCGTGATCCGCGACTCAAACTACCCCGACACTTGCTCTCCAACTTGGTGACCAAAAGTGGTGACCAAACTTTCGCTCCCCTCCCCTACTCCAATAAAAAGTCGTAACCGTTCAGTTCCCTGACCCCGGCTGGTTGAGCGGCGAAAGGCGATGGAACGGTTGACATAACGCAGGGGCCGCCGCCCCCGTGTCGAAGCGCGGGGCATGGAGCGCGCCGAGGCCGAGGCGATCTATGACTCCGGCCGTGATGGCTGTGTGGAGTTCATGCTCGAGCTGGCGCAGCGCTTCGAAGAGCTGGCAGAGCGCTCAGAGCGCCAGATCGCCCGCCTGCAGACACGGGTCGAGCGGCTCGAAGCCGAGCTCCGCAAGGATTCCCGCAACAGCTCAAAGCCCCCCTCCTCCGATCCGCCCAAGAGCCGCCAGGAGCGCCGGACCGAGGCACGAGAGAAGGCCAAGGAGCTCCTGCGGGGCGAGCGCAAACAGGGCAAGGCCGGCGCTCAGCCCGGCCACCGGGGGTCGGGGCGAAAGTTAAAGCCCTCAGACCAAGTCGATCAGATCCTCGACCACTACCCCGATTCCTGCGGGAGCTGCGGGCACGGCTTCGGCGAGACAGAGCGGCGGCCCACTTCGCGCTTCGGGCGCCACCAGGTGGCCGAGCTGCCCGAGATCGCGGTGAGGGTGACAGAGCACCGCACCCATCGCCTACGCTGCCCCCGCTGCCGGGCAAAGACGACAGCCGAGCTGCCGGCGGGGATCACCGGGCAGGCCTTCGGCCCCCGGCTGGGAGCTGCAGTCGTGACGATGAGCGCCCGCAACCGGATCTCACGCCGCGACATGGCTGAGCTGGCCGGGGACCTGTTTGGCTTGCAGATGTCGGTGGGGGCGGTCGATGCGATCTGCCAGCGTGGCGCGGCGGCGCTACGCGAGCCGCACGAGCGGCTCGCCGCATCGGTCCTGGACGCCCCCGCGCTGAACGTCGATGAGACCGGCTGGCGCACCGCCGGGGAGGGGCGCACGCTGTGGACGGCAACCACGCCCGCCGCGGCGATCTTCCGGGTCGCCGAGGATCGCCATCGCGACCGGCTGGAGGAGCTGATCGGCGCCGACTACGCGGGGATCGTCTGCTCGGATCGCTGGTGGGCATATGACCACCTCGATCCTGAGTGCCGCCAGGCGTGTTGGCAGCACCTGTGGCGAGACTTCACCCGCCACTCCGAAGGGCTCGCCGAGCAGAAGGCCTTCGGTGAGGCTGGACTTGAGCTCAGCGCGCGGTTGTTTCGTAGCTGGCACGCCTTCGGCGAGCATGGCGACCGCGACCGCCTCAAGCGTGAGATGGAGCCGATCGAAGCTGAGCTGGGGGCGCTCTGCGAGCACGCTGCGCGCAAGTCAAAGCGCACCCGCTACCACGGCCGCTTTGCCCGCAACCTGCTGAAGATCTGGCCGGCGCTCTTTACCTTCGTCAAGGTCAGCGGCGTCGAGCCCACCAATAATGCCGCCGAGCGCTCTCTGCGCGGTCCGGTCATCCACAGAAAGCTCTCCCACGGCACCCGCTCCGCAGACGGTGAGCGCTTCGTCGAGCGGGCGCTCTCGGCCTCGGTCACCTGCCGCCTGCAGGGACGCTCGCTGTTTGCCTACATGACCGAGCTGCTCACCGCCCGCTCCCGCGGGCAGCCGCTTCCGGCGCTCCCCTGAGTACCGGAACTGAACGGTTACAAAAAGTCTGCGATTTACGGGGACTTTATTAGCGGGAGCGACGGGACTCGAACCCGCGACCTCCGGCGTGACAGGCCGGCGCTCTAACCAGCTGAGCTACGCCCCCCAGTCTCCGACTCGGCCATGGAGCGGGAGTCGGTTCGCCAAAACTAGCGCATTGGGCCTAACCTGCTCGCGATGAGACTCGTGACCTACGGTTCAGAGTCGGGACCGCGAGCCGGCGTGTTAATCGATGGCTCTGTAATCGATGCGTGGGGCGCTCTGGAAGAGCCAGAAGGCAGTACGTTGCGGGAGTTGATCGCCCAGGGAAGGCTTTCCGATCTCAGCGCGACGATCGAGCAGAGTAGAGCTCCGAGACCTGAGGCCCTTCCTCACCGCACCGTGGGCTCCCTTGCTGAAATCGAGTTGCTCCCCCCCATCCCCGACCCAGAGAAGATCATCTGCGTTGGCCTCAACTACCGCAGCCATGCCGCTGAGGCAGGGATCGAGGTCCCGCAGAGTCCGGCGATTTTCGCAAAGTTTCGAAACGCCCTGGCCGCACCGGGAGCGACCGTAGGACTTCCCGCCGCCAGCCAAAAGGTCGACTATGAGGCCGAGGTCGCATTTGTGGTGGGCCGACGCGCAAGTCGTGTGCGGGAGTCCAAGGCGCTCCACTACGTCGCCGGTTACATGCTTTTCAACGACCTCTCAGCCCGTGACCTGCAATTTGCCACCCCGCAGTGGATGTCGGGCAAGGTCTTCGACGGCTCTGCCCCTTGCGGCCCGGCGCTGGTCACCGCTGAGGAGTCGGGCCCTCACGATCAGATCGAGATCGCGCTGCGCCTAAATGGCGAGCAGATGCAGGCTGGCTCAACCTCAGATCTGATCTTCAGCGTGCCGCAGCTTCTCTCCCACCTGTCCGGATTGATGACGCTTGAGCCCGGCGACATCGTCTCGACCGGGACACCCGCCGGGGTCGGAGCGGTGCGCGAACCTCGAATCTGGCTGCGTAGGGGAGATCAAATCGCAATCGACTCCCCCACGCTGGGCACCCTGGAGACTCCGATCGCCTCCTGATCTGGTTCAGGGACGCGGAAGCGGAGGAATCTCATCGGCCTTGGCAGGCAATGACGCCGAGCGCGGACGCCTTGCCTTCCCCGCCCGACTGGCCAAAGCTCCGGTTGCAGAGGACGCGACAGACCGCCCCGTCCAGTCCATTGGCGCCGGGGCGAAATTGAGCAGCGCCCGCCAGGTTGAGGTGCCGATCACACCATCGGGGGAGAGGCCGTGACCGCTCTGGAACGCGCGCACCGCTACCACGGTGCTCTTGCCGAAGATCCCGCTGACAGCGAGGCTCGACTGACCGGCGGAGAGCAGGTGCTCCTGAGCCCAGACAACCAGGTCGCCGCGACTGCCGAGCGTTAGAACCGGCTGGGAGAGATCGGGTTTAGGAACGGCGGCGGCACCGGTGGATGCCGCGCCCAGTGCACCCCACGCACCCGCATTAGTTTCCTGCCAATCCCACCAGCTCGGCGCCAGCCCACCATAGCTCGCGGCGAAACTGCGAAAGCGCAGAATTGCCGCCCGCCCGGGACTTTCATACGTCTGCCCAAGCGGAAAGATCGGGTGACCCCAGAGGCGGTTGAAGAGGTAGGTGTGTTCATAGACCGCCCGGATCGAGGTCCCGATTGCCTTCCAATACATCTGCGGTTGGTTGTAGGTGGCGCCGCCTGGGCCAAAGAAGACCGAGTAGGGAAACGCAGGGTGGTAGTCGACGTAGGGAAAGCCGGCAAGGGAGAGGGGGAAGGTCGGACCGATGCGCGAGCGGAGCGCCCGAATGTAGGTTTCCGCCGCTGCGTACTTTCCTTCGTACTGGCCCTCGGCGTCGATCACCAGGCAATTGGCCCCCTTGGCGACGGCGTCCGCCCCGACCTTGGCCTCGGCGATCGGTGCGTCGCCATAGACGAACTGCCAGGCGCAGACGTCGAGGCCACCGCGCTGAAGCGCGCGGATCAGTGGGGTCGAGAACTGGCCCCATACGTCCCCGCCGTCTCCCGCCTTGATGTAGACGGTGCCGATCCCACCGCCGCTGGCGCGAGTCAGAATCCTCGCTGCGCTACCCCCTTCGGAGCTATCGACATACCAAATCCACATGCCCTGGCGTTCAAATGGCGTCTGAGCGCCACTCGACGCCTCGGGGTGTGGAGCGGCCGACCCAGCCGACCCGAGCGCGGTGGCCGAAAACTGGGAAAGCGACACGATCGCGAAAAGGGTCGCGAAAAGCACCAGACCTCGGCCTGGCGCCGAAGTGCTTCTCATCCTCACGTCTGCTAGCAACACGGTGGTAACCGATGGGCTGCGGTTGGTCGCCACCTGATTTCGGCATAACCCGGTCAAAATCGCGACTGCACCTCAGAGCCATGGCTGGTTTGGGGATGTGGAGATGATTCAGAGGGCAGCAGCCTAGGACTCTCGTCGCCCGCCCCCGCAAGATCCCTTGCACCCGATTTGCGCCTGCGCCCATAGCACCGAGCGCTCGCTGGCGAGCAGGCAATTCTCGTCTGGTGGCGGGCCGAGCGAACGATCCCCGCGCGAACTTTCTTGTCGAGGCATTCGATCGCTGCCAGTCTCCGCGCTCGCATGAGATCAAGATCGCGTCGGCGAACCGGGTAGCTCGAGCCTGGTTGTCGCGCATATTGCGAACACGAGATCGTGGTCTGAGAGGTCGGTTCACGGGGCGGGGACAGCAGCGCACTCCGCGGCCATGACAGGAATAGCCGCAGCGGGCCGACGTTGGCCTCATCGTCTTCAATCACCGCAGCCATTCCAACCTCACCTCTTTCTGAGTTCCTCTGAGGCGGGATTCGGTGAGCCCCGCCTCGGCGACATGCGGGCGGTCTCCGCCAAACCGCGATACTTCAAGTGAAGTGATCATCGAGAAAACCGAGAATCCACAGTGGCTCTCAAACGCCTACCTGATCGCTGACCCGGATAGTCACAAGGGGATTCTGATCGATGGAAACGATGAGCTTGAGCCACTCTTGGAGCACTCCGAGCGCGACGGGATCGAGATCACCCACATTCTCCTCACCCATTCTCACCTTGACCACGTCGCCGGCCTCACCGCTGCGCGCGAGCGCCTCGGCAATCCAGCAATCCTCGCCCATGAGGCGGCGGCCGCAGGGCTCGACGCTAAGCTCGATCAAGCGCTCAGCGACGGAGACCGTCTGAACAGCGGGGGACTCGAGATCGAGGCGATCTTCACCCCTGGCCATGCGGCAGGGCATTTGGCCTACCTGATCAACGACAGCAACCTCTTCACGGCTGATGTTCTCTTCAAAGGCACCGTCGGAGGGACGATGGCGCCGGGAGGAAGCGGCATCGATGACCTCAAATCCTCGGTGATGAATCGCTTAATGACTTTGGCGCCTGAGATCACCGTGCACCCCGGCCACGCGGGGTCGACCACGATTGGCACGGAGTGGGAAAACAACCCATTCGTCCGCGTCTGGCGCGGCCTCGATCGACCCGGTGCCGAGCGTTGCCTAGTTTGGGGTCGTGGAGCTTCCTTAAAGCTTTGGGCACCTGACTATGACGGCGGCCACAAGGCGTGGATCCGCTTTGACGACAGCGGCGAAGAGGCAATCATCGGCGGCTCTCAGGTGCAGCGCAGTTAGACGGCCCGCCCTACCGGCGCAACCCCAGGCAAGTTGTTTCGGCCCTACAAAATCTGCTCGCACCTTCCCTTGTCGGTAGGGAGCTCGGCTCGGCCTCCTCACCAGCCCCAGCAAGGACCTCCGCAAGCGTGCCGATTGAGCCTGCAACTGAAATGAAGCCTTCTTGGGGCCCCCTTGGCCGCCTCCGTTGCGCTTATCGGGGCGCCCTCGCGAAGCGGACGGCTCACGCACCACCTTTAAGGGTTCGGGACCCAGCTGGACGTATATGCGATTGGAGTGCGAAATGCTTACCTGCACAATGCATAGTCAATTTTGACTAGGCGGATCAAATGCACCTGATCTTGGCGCTGCAAGCGTCTGAAGTCCAGAACTTCTTTTTCAACTGGTACCCCGTCTTCGGGGTCATCTTCATGGCTGCCCTGCTGCTTGTCTTTGTCAAGCTCATGCGCAGCACGATGGGGACGACTCGGCCGGAGACGGTTAAGGCGAGCAAGACCACACCGGTGTTGTGGGAGGAAGTTCAGGGAGTCGACGCTGCCAAGGATGAGCTCCTCGACGTCTCGGAGTGGCTTCGCGATCCTGACCGCTTCGCCGCGCTTGGCGCTCAACCGCCTCGCGGGGTGCTCCTCTTTGGGCCGCCGGGAACGGGCAAGACGATGTTGGCGCGGGCGGTGGCTGCGCAGGCCGGCGTCGACTTCTTCGCGGCCTCTGGCTCGAGCTTTGTCGAGATGTTCGTTGGCCGCGGCGCGGCGCGAATCCGTCGCCTCTTCAAGGAGGCACGCAAGTCAGGGCGAGCGGTGATCTTCATCGATGAGCTTGACGCCGTGGGTGGCGCCCGCGGTGGCGGTGGTGACGGGGGCACGAGCGAGCGTGAGCAGGCGCTCAATCAGCTGCTCGTCGAGTTGGACGGCTTCGAGCGCGATCCCGGCACGGTGATCGTGATCGCGGCCTCCAACCACGTCGACAAGCTCGATCACGCTCTACTGCGACCGGGGCGCTTCGATCGCCAGGTTTTGGTAGCGCCACCGGACCGCGATGGACGCGAGGCGATCCTGCACACCCATGCCAAGGGCAAGCCACTGGGTCCCGATCTAGACCTCACCGACGTTGCCCGCAAGACTACGGGGATGACAGGCGCCCAGCTTGCAAATGCACTCAATGAGGGAGCGATCATCGCCGGGCGCGCGGGGCGCAAGGTGATCTCCCGCGATGACCTTGATGAGGCACTCCTGCGCCAATCTGTCGGTTCCCAACAGGCCCGCCGCCTGGGAGCCAAGGAGCGCAGGATAGTTGCCTACCACGAGGCTGGGCATGCGCTTTGCAGGCGATTGCTGGGCCTGGACCCACCGGAGATTCTGAGCATCGTGCCGCGTGGGCCAGCCCTCGGCTTCGTCGCCCACTCCCCCCAGGAGGACAGCTACCTGAAGTCACGCGAGGAACTTCTCAATGAGATCGTCACCCTCCTCGGCGGACGCGCCGCCGAGGAGCAGGTTTTTGGCCAGTGCTACTCGGGCGCAGCCGACGACCTGGCGCGGGTGCACGCGGTCGGCAGGCAGATGGCTGCCGAATTTGGAATGGGCGTCGCGCAGGACGCCGATGGGCCAGCACCGATCGCCCTACCAACTGGCGATTACGCGCTCTCAGACCAGACCCGTCGCGAAGTCGATTTCGCGGCGATGTCGCTTGCTCGTGAAGCTCATCGGCGCGCTCGGGCCCTGCTCGCGGCCAATCGCGGGTGCCTTGATGATCTCGCCGCCAACGCACTCGAGCGCGAGACGCTCACCCGCGAGGACCTAGATGACGTTTTTGCCGCTCATGACCTGCATCGCCTGGCGCCTTCCCGAACTCTGGGGCAGGCTCTGGTAGCGCTAGCCGCCAAGTAGCATCGGTGTCGGTTGTGACCGACCCGGGCGAGGACTCCTACTACTTCCCCTCGCCGCGCCTGGCGGTGCGCCGGACACCAGGCGAGCACGAGGCCCGCCCGGCATTGCGCTTGAACCGAAACCAACAGCGAACGCGAGGATCTGGGGCGAGACCAGGTTCGCTGCCGCGAGCTATTCCGGCTCCCCGGCAGCTCTCTCTCGAGGAGCTGCGGTGAGTTCAGACGGTTGCGGGCTGTCTGCGCCCAATTTTGAAGCGCCAGAGCACGCCCATCGGATGGTCCCCCTCGCTCCCAGAGCGGCGGCTCCCTCGTCCGCGGCAAAGTCAGCGACGCCATACCGACGCCCAAACTTCGCTCCAGGGCCTTTTGACAGTGCGCTGGCTCGCTCCCCCGGCGGCGCCGCGTGAGTAGGGGTGAAGCGGCTCGCTGGTGGTCGATGCGCCGGGCGCAAAACCGAAAGCCGGCTACCTACCGCTGCCCGCTGTGTGGAAACCATCTCCCAGCGCTCAGCGAGCACATTCTGATCGCCCCCGAGGGCGACACCACGCGCCGCCGTCATGCACACACTGCCTGCGTTCTCGCCGCCCGCAAAGATGGCCGCCTCCCCAGCGAGGAAGAGTGGCGCCAGACCCAGCCCCGGCCTCGCTCGCTGTGGCGGCGGATCCGAGAGATGATCTGATGCTTGAGCTCCTCGCCGTGGCGGCGGCTGGGGCGGCGGCTGGGGCTTCCAATGCGCTTGCTGGGGCCGGGTCGCTGATCACTTTCCCAACCCTGGTGGCCCTGGGCGTTCCGGCGCTTTCGGCCAACGTGACCAGCACCGTGGGCCTGATCCCCGGAGCGGCGGGCGGAGCGCTCGGCTACGCAGATCTCCTCACCGAGCAACGCCACCGGATTTTGCGTTTGGCGCTGCCCATTTTGGTCGGCGCCGCAATTGGGACCGTCCTGCTGCTACTCACCCCCAACCAGACCTTTGAGGTGATCGTCCCTGCCCTGGTCGCGGCCTCTTGTCTGCTGCTCCTTTTTCAGCCGCGCCTCACGCCACACATTTCCCACGCCGGCAATGAGCGCTCCCCGTTCCTCGCCGTCGGCCTGTCGGTCTCCGGCGCATACGCCGCCTACTTTGGCTCGGCGGTGGGGATCTTGCTCCTCGGCCTTCTCGGCCTATTCATCGCCGCCTCGATGCAACGACTGAACGCGATCAAGATCCTGCTGGCGGGCATCGCAAACCTTCTCGCTGCGCTCGCCTACGTTTTTCTGGCACCCGTCGACTGGCGCTACGCGCTGACCCTCATGGTCGCCTCCCTGTTCGGCGGCCGAGCCGGAGCCCAACTCGCGCGTCGGGTCTCAGGCGACACACTCCGCGTGGCAATCGCGATCATCGGCCTCGGGGTCGCCGCCGTGCTTGGAATTCGCGCCTACGGCTGAGCCAGCTGCGGCTAAATTGTCGCCATGAGCTTTCGCCTTCTTCCCTCCTCGGAGGCCCACTGGCGCCCGTCCAATCAGATGAAGGTCGAAAACACCGATCTCGGCAAACAGCTGGGGGCGCTGACATTGGGGGCGAGGTTGTGGCGGCTGGCGCCGGGGCAGGCCTCCACGCAGCATCGTCATCGGATGCAGGAGGAGCTCTACATCCTGCTCGCGGGAAGGGGACGGATGCGGGTCGAGGGAGAGTTGCTGACATTCGAGCCTCTCGACGCCGTTTTGATCGAACCAGGCTCCGTTCGGCAAATATTCAATGACACCAATGCTGAGCAGCTCTGGTTCGTTGCCGGCGCTCCCCCGGAACAGGCCAACACCTTTGAAATGTCCAAGGAGCAGCTTGAATTCGCCTACCCCGCAGGGCCAACTGCCCTTCCCCCTGAGCTACAGCCATAGCCAACTTCAGCGAGGGCTCAAACGTGCTCGACCAGCTTCAGCGAATCGCCCCAGCGCGGGTCGATCTGGTCCAGACGGGCAACCACTTCCCTGGTCGCCTGCTCAAGGTCAGCGATGTGCCCGCCAACCTCAACTGACCCAAATCCGTCGGCCGGCTCTCCCCCACCGCTTGCGGAGATGTCGAACCACTCATCGAGCTCAGACAAGAGCTCGCCGGCACGCTTGGAAGAGGCGGCACTTGACGGAGCGAGATTGACCAGGTGGCTGCGCATTCCCTGCAACTTAGCGATCGCGGTGGAAAATGCACTGCCAGCCGCCAGGGTCTGTGCCGGCGCTCGAGCACCGTTGCGGGAGTAGCGTTTGACCATGGCCACGACCGCGCCCTCGAGCACCCAACCCTCAGACCCACCACCAGAGATGGTCTGGATCCCTGGCGGGACATTCCGGATGGGCTCTGAGGATTTTTATCCGGAGGAGGGTCCGGTGCATGAGGCAAGCATCGATGGCTTTTGGATGGATCAGAATCCGGTCACCGTGGCGGAGTTTCGCCGCTTCGCGAAACTGACCGGCTACACCACCGTTGCCGAGCGGTTTCCAAACCCTGCTGATTACCCCGGTGCCGATCCGACCTCGCTCGTACCAGGCTCGCTGGTCTTCAACAAGACCGCCGGTCGGGTGGACCTCGGGCGAGTTGTCAACTGGTGGACCTACGTGCCCGGTGCCTACTGGCGCCGGCCAGAGGGGCCAAAGAGCAAGATTGGTGGACGCGAGCGCCATCCAGTTGTCCACATCGCCTATGAGGACGCCGAGGCTTTTGCGAGTTGGATCGGTAAGTCTCTTCCCACCGAGGCCGAGTGGGAGCGCGCAGCGAGGGGTGGGCTAGAAGGAACGGCCTTTGCCTGGGGAGACGATGAGACACCCCAGAACCGCCAGATGGCAAACACCTGGCAGGGCGAGTTTCCCTGGCAAAGCACCAAGCCCAAGCGTGAACAGCGAACCTCCCCGGTGGGCCTTTATCCGGCGAACGGATTTGGCCTCTATGAAGTTACCGGCAACGTCTGGGAGTGGACCACAGACTTCTTCACACCCGATCATGCCGATCTCGGTAGCTGCTGTGCCCCGAGCAACCCTCGGGTCAGCTCCCCCGAGTCGAGTTTCGTCCCCGATCAACCCGGAGGCCACATCCCCCGAAGGGTGATCAAGGGCGGCTCCCATCTGTGCGCGCCCAACTACTGCCTGCGCTATCGCCCGGCAGCCCGGCAGGGTGTAAGCGTTGAGACCTCGACCGGCCATATCGGCTTTCGCTGCGTCCTTCGTCCTCACGACTAGACACTTGATCGCGATCACCAGACTCTGATCTCATCCCGACTGACCTAGCACCGAAAACGCGCAATGGCGAGGCTTGCCTGCGTCCTCGCCGGTTGAAGTGAGAACCAAGGATCCCCCATTTTCTTGCCTTAATCGGATCAGGGCCCCGTCGATGCCCGTGCTGGATCAGGGCTTTGCTCGGCCCCGATCGCACTGTCGTATCTGATCAGATCGGCGGCGCGCTCAGCGATCGCGATCACCGGCGCGTTTGTGTTGCCGCGTGGAACGGCCGGCATAACCGATGCGTCGATGACCCGGATTCCTTCCAGCCCGTGCACGCGCAGATCGGAGTCAACAACCGAGCCAATCGCGCAGGTGCCGACCGGGTGATAGATCGGAAATGTCGTCTCCGCCAGGTGCTTTTGCAATGCATCCTCGGAGTCTGCGGCGGGGGTCGTGTAGGGCGTGGCGCAGAAGGGCTGAAACGCTGGCTGGGCGCAAATCTCTTCCATCAGACGCAGCGCCTCGATCATCCGCGGCAGGTCGGCATCGGCGCTGTAGAAATTGTTGCGGACGATCGGCTTCGCGCTCGGGTCGTTTGAGGCGAGGCGCACGGTGCCTCTGCTCTGCGGGGTCAGGAGGCACGGCGAAACCCATACACCGTGCGCCTCGGGGTCACCCATTCCCTCATCAACGACCTGGATCGGGGCGACGTGAAACTGGACGTCGGGTGCCGCCGCCCCTGGCTCAACGCGGACGAAGGCGCCGGCCTCGGCAAGATTTGAGGCAAAGGGACCAGTTTGGGATTCGGTGAACTCCTCAAGCGCTGCCGGCTCGAGCGCCAGCAGCAGGCTCTCGGGTTGGGGAGTCGTCCAGACCCCATAGGCGGCAGCATGATCGCTGAGGTTGTCCCCCACGGCGGGTTGGTCGACCAGCACCTCAATCTGGCGCAAGGCGAGGTGCTCGGCGGGGCCGACGCCCGAGAGCATCAAGAGCTGTGGGGAGTTAAAGGTGCCGCCACAAAGGAGTACCTCTCGCTCAGCGTTAAGCGCCTGAGCCTGGCCGAGCTGGGTGGCTTCGACGCCGATCGCGCGACGACCCTCAAAGAGAATGCAATCAACGTGCATGTGGGGCATCACGGTGAGGTTCGGGCGCTCCATCGCCGGATGCAGGTAGGAGATCGCGGTGCTGGCCCGCATACCGCCCCGTTGGGTCAGCTGGTACCGACCAACCCCGTCTTGCTCGGCGCCGTTGAAATCGTCGTTTCGGGCCAGCTTGGCCTGCACGCCAGCCTCGACGAAAGCCGCAGAAATGACGTTGTTTGAGCGCTGATCAGATACCGGCTGAGGACCGCCAACAGCGTGCCAGGCCGATGCGCCGCGCTCGTTGTCCTCGGCCTTGAGGAAGTAGGGGAAGAGGTCATCCCATCGCCATCCGGCCACATCCCACTGGTCATAATCTTGGCGATTTCCTCGGATATAGACCATCGCGTTGATCGAAGAGGATCCGCCGAGCACCTTTCCGCGAGGGAGCGCCAGGCGACGATTACCGCAGTTTGGCTCTGGCGCCGTAGAGTAATCCCAGTCGACCTCGGTTCGCGCCAGTTGCAGGTAGCCGAGCGGGACATGGATATTTTCATTTAGATCCGGCGGCCCTGCCTCGAGCAATAAAACACTCACATCGGGGTCCTCTGAGAGCCTTGATGCGAGAACGCACCCGGCCGAGCCCGCGCCGACGATCACATAGTCATGCATTCCGATCTCCTCCTGTTCGCTCCCACTTGGCGCCGAGCTCAGCGCTTTCAGCCGGCTCGATCTCTGAAGCGTGGCAGGAGAGGAGCAGCGATGCTCCACGGTCTGCTTTGAGACATCGCCACCGGCCTGCTTCGGGAGAGCGAATCGGCTCCAAAAACCGCCGGATCTCGCTGCGATCGAGGATGCCAGGAGCCACTCAAGGGACTCGCCGGTTGGGCCGCGCGGCCCTTTTGGGTCCGGTCTGCCCCTGCGGGCGCCGCGCTGGCCCCACACCTCAGGTTCCAACACGAACCGACCTATCGGCGAGGCGCCAAAATCGCTCCGTCGACGGGGCGACGGTGTCTCTCCTCTACCCTGTGTGGGGAGCCTCGCCGATAGGTCGACGGTCGCTCTTCGGTATCCCAAACGCAGTGGACTGAAAGATAGGCGCAGGGTTTGTCCATCCCCGGGACGCTTGGCTGGCGTTCATGGGCCCCAAACCGCTTCCCACATGTCGCGAACTTACGAACCCATATTCTCGAAATTGCCAAGCGGCAGAAGCAGCAAAAGCGCGGAGGAGGTCGGTCAGCACCAGCGAGCTCGGCTGATGGGCGCGATGATCGACGCCGTCGCCCGCAACGGCTACTCGGCGACAACATTGCGCGAGCTGGTCTCACTGGCAGGGGTCTCCAATACAACCTTCTATGAGCACTTCGATTCAAAGCAAGCCTGCTTTTTGGCCACGTCCGATGCAATCGTCGCGCGCGCAGCCGAGCAGACTCAACGGGCCTACCGATCTCAGTCGGGCTACCGAGCCCGGCTCCAGGCCGCACTAACGGCTTTCGTGGATTTCGTCATCGCCGAACCGGCGGCGAGTTCTCTTGTGCTTGTCGATTCGCTCAGCCTTGGCGCTGCTGGAGTGGCTCACCGCCAGCAAGCTTCAGAGGCATTTGAGCTGCTGGTCCGCCAGAGTGCGGGCCGGGCATCGGAGCGCGGTGAGATCTCCGACCTCACGATTCGAGCGATCGTTGGCGGGATCCGGCGAATCGTCAATGACGCCTTGCGCAGGGGGGAAACCGGGAGGCTTCGCGATCACCTTGAGGAGATTCTCGACTGGGGCCTCTCATACCAACGTCCAGATGGCGCGGGCGCAATGCGGTTGCCCGAGCCGCAGACATTGGCGCCCGAGGCAAGGATTAGCGTGACCACCGAGGATGAGGAAATGTGGGATGAACGCCCCGACAGCATCCGCAGCCGCTCAACCCTCACGCAACGCCAGCGGATGGTGCGCGGTGCGGCGATGGTCGTTGCCGAAAATGGCTATGAGAAACTCAGCATTCCGGCAATCACGGGTGCTGCAGGAGTCTCCAATCAGACCTTCTACGAACATTTTACGAGCAAACAAGAGGTTTTTTTGGAGGCTATAGACACCCAGGGTCGACGCGCGGCCGCCCGGATTGGATCGGTGATCGCAGCCAACTGGATCTGGCCCGACGCAATCCTCACCGGGCTACAGGAACTGCTTGGAACCCTCGCCGAAACCCCACTCCTTGCCCGCCTGCCATTCATCGACGTCCTGGCCGCGGGGCCGGCGGCGATGGACCGCGTCGATGCGGTCCTCGACAGACTGACCGCCCTGTTTGGTCTCGGCGCCGTTCCAGCCGATATCGGGCCGCCGCTGCCCGATATCGTCGTCGAGGCAATTTGCGGGGGCATCTTCGTCGTAATCCAGCATGAGATAGCGGCGGGTAGGACCGAGGGGCTGCCCGACCTCCTGCCCGAGATCGCCTTCATCGCTCTGGCGCCGTTCGCGCTCGGGTAGTTCCGCCTTGGAGCAGCGAGCGGGGTTGCACCACGGCAAGCCCGGCGCGTCGGCGCGTATTTGATCGGCAATATCCAAAGGCCCCGCTTCCTCGTTGCACACCGCGGACGAAAATCAGCCCTGCTGAAATGCGGCTTGACCCGCAGTAGATCAACCAAGGTCGCCGCCTTCTGGCGATATAAGCCGTGGTTATTTTGAGCCGGAGTCAATCAGCAGCGGTTCGTCGTTGGGCCTCCCACCCACCTTCCAGCGGGCCCTTTTGCGAATTGCCGTTGCTTGCTCTCTTCCGCGATATAGCCTTTGGCGAAGATCACCGCGAAAACCGACAAATCGAAAACATCAAGCGCAAGGCCTGGCGGGAAATCGATCCAGCCGAAGGCGTCCCCTCGAGCAAAGCGCGACAGCCGTCGCCGTAATCGGGATCTGCCCTCGGCCAAGGAGCGAGCACTGCGCGGAAAGCGAGCGCGGACCGAGACCCCTCGCTCGAGTCACGCTGGCTGGGATCCTCCGCCAGATAGGGCCGACCCAGTCCAACTCCTTGAGCGACAGGCGCTGACCCGCATCCCAGAGCTGGTGCCAATCAGACACGGACGTATGTTGGTTTCTCCATTTACCTACTACCGCGGCGCTGCCCTCCCGATGGCTTCCGATCTTGCTTCTACCGCGAATTCGGGCCTGACTGTGCAGCTCTGTGGTGACGCGCATCTATCGAATTTCGGAATCTTCGGATCCCCAGAGCGCCACCTCTTCTTCGACGTCAACGATTTCGATGAGACCGCACCGGGACCATGGGAGTGGGACCTGAAAAGGTTGGCGGTGAGCCTCGAGGTCGCCGGACGTGAGAACGGGTACTCGGCAAAACAGCGGCGCCAAATCGTACGGCGAGCGGCTCGCTCTTACCGGGAGACAATGAGAGAGCTGGCCGATAAGTCAATGCTCGAGGTGTGGTATGCCCACCTTGATGTGGATGAGCTGTTGCCTCGGTTCAGGTCGCTTGTCGATCCCAAGCGAACGCCGGGAGTATGGCACGCCATCTCAAGGGCGAGAGCACACGACAGCCTGCAGGCATTCGACAAGCTCTGCAGCGCCGTGGGCGGTGAGCCGAGGATCATCGATGATCCTCCCCTGATCGTCGCGATCGAAGAGTTCGTGGCCGGCGTCGACGCCGGTGTCCTTTCAGAGGCCCTACATAAGGTAATCCGGTCCTATCAGCACACGCTGGGGCCCAATCAGCGACACTTGCTGGAGGAGTACCGATTTGTCCATCTCGCGCGCAAGGTCGTGGGGGTTGGCAGCGTCGGGACCGACGCTTGGATCATGTTGCTCCTCGATGCGCACGACTCGCCGCTTTTGCTTCAGATCAAGGAGGCTGAAGCCTCAGTCCTCGAGGAGTTCACAGCAAAGAGCAAGTACTCTAATCATGGGCATCGAGTTGTCGCCGGCCAGCGCTTGATGCAGGCGGCCAGCGACATCTTTCTCGGTTGGGAGCGTTTCACCTGGGAAGGTCGCGAGCGCGATTACTACATCCGCCAGCTCCGAGACTGGAAGGGAACCGCAGATATTGAAGGAATGACCCCGGCCGGCATGAGGCTCTGGGGCCGAATGTGCGCTTGGAATCTTGCCCGTGGTCATGCACGATCGGGTGATGGCATCGCGATCGGCTCCTACCTCGGTACGTCCGACGTCTTCGATCGAGCAATTGATGATTTCTCCGTAGCCTATGCGGATCAAAACGAACGCGACTACGCTTCGATGCAGGAGGCAGTCAGCAGTGGGAGGCTAGCCTCGGAAACCGGCATTTAGGCGGTTTCCGAGGCTAGCGCTCAGACGTTCTTTCTGCCCGGCGCCTTTCACTCCGCACGACGCCGGGCCGGATTATTCACGCTGCGCTTCCGGTCTAGCCCTTCGACACACAGCTATTTACGAGGAGGCCGCTGATTGTAGGTCCGCCGCGAAAGGCAGCTTCGACCTGATTATAGAATCGGGAATCTGGGCACTCTGCGTTCAGATAGGAGAGCTGTCGTCCCTTATAGCTCCATCGGCGATCGACGGTCAACTCAAAGGCGGTCAGCGAGCCACTGCCGCCGGCGACCACCGGGATCTTTGCCGAGATCGTAAAACCGTATTTGCCGCTGTCTTTGGAAAGCTTGGCAGCGACGATGATCGCGGTTGGCGCTGGCACACTGACATAGGTGTAGAAGAACATTTCCGGATACGCGGGACCGGCTCCGGTGCTCGGACCATTGAAGATCAGAAGAGGACCCTTCGTATTGAAGGCAGTCGATTCAGGGAATTCGACCTGGGCACTCACGGTACCCTTGCCTACCAAGGCGCCGCCACAAGCCTTCATGGCCTGGGAGGGCGAGGAGGCCTCGATCCTCCCCGCCGTGCAGCTTGGTAAGCCGGTGGATTCGACCATGAAATGCTTATCAACCTGCAAGTTGAGGGTCTGCGCCGGCGGTATGTGGCTGCCATCGACAGTTTCGACCGAGCCGCTAGCGTGCAGGCTGATCGGGGTCATCTTTTGCTTCGAGAGCTCCTTTGGGCTCATCGAGACACCGGCATGCAACACCAGGTTTCCGGCGTGGATCGTGGTCTCCTGACCGGCGGCAAGGACCCCGCCCGCCAAGACCGCGCTCAAGACAGCGGTCGCTGTAAGGGCAATGACTATCTTCGATCGTCTGCGAACTCGCTTTATCTTCACTGTTCTCCAATCGTCGGTGAGTTAAGAAGAGCTTTGTGAGCTAGGTGGATGCGGCCCGGTGTCGGGTGAGCCAGCTCGTGAGATTCGGGTGCCGAGTCGGGCTGCCCTACGGTGTCCTCCCCGCTGGACCGCGTCGCAGGCGGCCTCGATCGAGTGATCGGGAGGGGGTTGGCCGAAAGGGCGCACCGGTCGTTGGTGCAGCTACGTTGAAAGCCCCCGGCGGAGATTGTCTCGATCAATCCGATTGTCCAACACATCGGACAGCCGCGCAGTACGAAAAGGCCAGGAACTGAAAGCAGGAGTGCGGCCGGCCCGACGCTCGCAGTCAGAGCGAAGGACGAGCCGATCAGACCGAAGCCGAGAGCGCCACGAATGAGGTGGCGTGGGACGGAAGCACTGGCGAAGACACTTTGGCCTTCATGCCCCATCAGAGCCTCCGTCGCTGGTGGAGCGCTCCGGCGTTTTCAGCTGCGCACGGACTGCAACGCGTCCGCGATGCAGATGTGACTTCATTGCGGCACGGCTGAGGCCCATCGCCTGAGCCGTCGCTGCCCCCGATAAGCCCTGAATGTCGCGAAGGACGAGGGCCGCCCGCTCCGTCGGGGCCAGGCCGGCAATGCAGTCGACTATCCGCTCGATCTCAAAGCGGGCAAGTGCCTCCTCTTCGGCTGAAGGCCCGACGGAGGGGGAGCTCGACCTGTGCAGCGCGAGCCTTGATCTGCGGATGCACTCGTTGCGCACGATTTGAAACATCCACCCCGCCAGCGCTGCGGTGGCGCGCAGCGTCCCGATCTTTCGGAACAAAACGATCAAGGCCTCCTGCATCGCGTCCTCAGCATCCTCGGGCGTCGAGCAGAGAGTGTGCGCAAAGCGTCGAACATGGGCATGGGAACCGGAGACGAGCGCGGCGAGGGCGCGGGGATCGCCCTCCTGAGCGGCGATGACGACCTGCTCGGTAGGCCAAGAGCGAGCGGGAGGTTTCACGCTGTCGGCCCGCGCACCTGCAGAAAGGCCCCAGCGGCGTCGGCGCGATTGGATCGCGTTCCACCCGCCAAAGCTGGACCGGGGTTCGGGCGAAGACGGGGATCAGCCATGAGAGCGGACCCTCCTGAGGATCAAAAAGCAGGCACAGACAACGAGCGCAGCTGCGATCAGATAGATGATTATGGCCATTGTCAGAGCGTCTCCCTTTGAGGTCGATCAGTTGTGGACCTGTAGATAAGAGGGCCGTCGCAAGAAAAGGATTCTTTTTTTCCCTGTGCTCGAAGGCGGCTCTGTGCAGCAGCCCACCGTCCCCTCTCTGCCAATGTCACGTGAGACACCCATGACCCCGCAATTAGAGGGCGAGATCGGAGCACGTGATGTCGTTTATGCAGAAGGGCGGTGCCGGTGACCCCGAAGTGGAGCGAGCCGTAGGCGAGCGCAGCGTAGGGGTCACCGGACGCGCCGCGCCGGAGGGGGTACCCGACCCCGAGCTGGTGCTGCGACCGAGGCGGCGGCGGTTCAGCGCTGCCTACAAACTGAGGATCCTGCGCGAGGCCGATGCCTGCACCAAACCGGGTGAGACCGGCGCGCTGCTGCGCCGCGAGGGCCTTTACTCCTCCCACCTGTCGAGCTGGCGAAAGCAGCGCGAGGAGGGTGCGCTCAGTGCGCTCACCCGCAAGCGCGGGCCCAGGCCGGCCGATCCGCTTGAGGCCGAGAACGCCGAGCTGTGGCGCCGCGCTGAGCGCGCCGAGGCTGAGCTGGTCAAGGCGCGCAAGGTGATCGAGGTCCAGGGAAACGTCTCAGCGCTCTTGGGCGATCTGCTCAAGCCGGAGAGCGCGGAAGGGGAGAGCACCGAGCGATGATCGAGCAGACGGTCGAGGAGCTCACCCCGCTGATCGGGACCCGCCCCGCCTGTCGGGCGCTGGGGGCAGCTGCGGCGACGATCTACCGGCGCCGGCGCCCGCCCGAGCCCAAGCCGCGCCGACCGCGCCCGGCGCCGGCCCGCTCGCTCGAGGATGCCGAGCGCAAGGCGGTGCTCGAGGTGTTGCGCTCGGAGCGCTTCCTCGACGCCTCCCCAGCACAGGTCTGGGCGACGCTGCTCGATGAGGGGCGCTACCTCGCCTCCGAGCGGACGATGTACCGGCTGCTGGAGGCCGGCGGCGAGGTGTGCGAGCGCCGCGATCAGCTCACCCACCCCGTCTATGCCAAACCGGAGCTGCTCGCAGAGCGCCCCAACCAGGTCTGGAGCTGGGATATCAGCAAGCTCAAGGGCCCGGCGAAGTGGACCTACCACTACCTCTACGTGATTCTCGACGTCTTCAGTCGCTACGCGGTCGGCTGGACCGTTCAGCACCGCGAGTCAGCGGCCCTGGCGGAGGCGCTGATCTCCCAGGCGGCCGAGCAGCAGCAAATCGCCCGCGGACAGCTCACCGTGCATGCCGATCGCGGCAGCTCGATGACCTCCAAGCCAGTCGCGATGCTGCTCGCCGACCTCGGCGTGACCAAGACGCACAGCCGGCCCTACACCTCGACCGACAATCCCTACTCCGAGGCGCAGTTCAAGACGCTCAAGTACAGGCCCGGGTTCCCGGCTCGGTTCAACTCGATCGAGCAGGCGCGGGCGTTTTGCCGCACCTTCTTTGACTGGTACAACAATCAGCACCGCCATTCCGGGATCGGCCTGATGACTCCGGCGACCGTCCACCACGGCCGCGCCGAGGAAGCCAACGCCGCCCGCCAGCAGGTGCTCGACGCCGCCTACGCTGCGATGCCCGAGCGCTTCGTCAGAGGCGCGCCGAAGCCGCCCACGCTGCCGACGGCAGCGTGGATCAACAAACCCGACACCGAGGGGGTTGCTCACTAAATTCGAACACCGAGTGTCTCATTCGTGTTGACAGGCTCCGGTCTGCTCCAATCGCCTGCTTTGAGAAGCTCGATCGAGACCCGATGATCCGGATTCATTTCTTTCTCGATCAACCTCTTCGCCCGTGTTGGCGAGAGCTATTGCCACCGTTAGCCGGTCACCGCAGGCCGGAGTCCCTGCCTCCTCCTTCGGCTGCCCGGTGCTCGCAGCCTCCAAGCGAAACCCCTTCGCGGAAAGGTAATTCGTCCTCAACAGCCACATCGGAGCTTCCTCATCGTCATCCGCTGCTGTATCGCTTGTTTAGGTCACTTAGCGTGTTACTGTACTAGCGAATGACACAGCAAGCAATGGCCGGCGTCTGGGCGGATGATTCTAGGGCCGGAGAACCGCCTAAGACGATCCTTGCCTCGGGCTGCTCACCAGCGCCACCGCTCCCTGTCGGCTACGGAAAGGCCGCAGCGAGGAACACATGGCCGACCGCGCGACCCCCAGCCGCTGCCCGCGCGATCGCCGTCGGTTCCCATCCATGCCAGCGAAGCGCGAGCTTTTCCCGGCCCGGCGGGAAACCACGATGAGCAGGGCACGAACTTGCTTGATGAAGGGAGTTGGCCGAGCGTGGCCGAGCAGAGGGCGATTAAGTCGCGCCAGGATCTCCACCCCAAAACCGCACCCTTGGCGAGGGATTTCGCGACCTTGGCCCGCGATCTGGCGCATGGTCGTATGTGCGCGCCAAAGGGGAGGCGGCGCAGCCACGCTTGGGCTTTCGTCGCGCGGCGCTCACCTGCTGACGCCAAAGGATCTCTGGGGGGGCGTTTGCGATGCCGCGTGAGGCCGCTCCAAGCCGTGGTGCTCACTGGGCGGGCAGCTCGTCCCCATTGTCGCGTGTAGCGCGACCCCTCACATCTGTGTTCAGCCAAGTGGGAGACGTGATCATCCTCACCGCACGGACGATCGCCTCCGCGGTGCGCCCGCCCTATCCCTACGGCGAGGAGTTCATCGGCCAGTTCCTCTTCGCTTTGCAGCTTTGCTGGTTTCCGCTGCTGATCTCCACGGTGGCGATTAACCTCGGGGCCCCCGGCCTGCAGGCCGCGAACTTCCTCTCCCTGCTAGGCGCCCTGGACCGCCTCGGCGGCTTCTTCGTCTTGGCAGCAATCCGAGAAATCGGGCCATTCGTGACCGCGGTGGTCGTCGCCGGGGTCGCCGGCACCGCGATCACCGCCGACCTCGGCGCCCGCAAGATCCGCGAGGAGCTCGACGCGCTGCAGGTGCTGGGCGTCGACCCGATCAAGAACCTCGTCGTGCCCCGTTTCTTGGCCCTGGTTGCGATCACCGGCCTACTGGACATTTTCGCCCTGGTCTTTGGCCTAAGCGGCGGCATCCTCACCGAGCTCCTCTACCACCAGCCCTTGGGCGGCTTCTTCGCCACCCTCTTTTCCAACGCCTCGGTCACCGACCTCGCCGGCTCGGTGCTCAAGTGCACGATGTTTGGCGCGATCATCGCCGTCGTCAGCTGCTACAAGGGAATGACCGCCTCGGGAGGAGCGGCCGGTGTCGGCCGCGCGGTCAACGAGGCGGTTGTGATCTCCTTCCTCGGAGTCTTTGCCTTCAACTACGTCTTCACCCAAACGATGCTCGCCACCAATCCGGAATTGCAGACGGTTCGATAGACCCCTGGCTCGCTGCCCCACAGGGCTGGTTTGACTCTCGGAGGGGTCCTGATCAGCAGGCTCTGGTAGCGGCTTTGCGTAGCGAAGCGCCAGCGGACGAGTCGAGAGGCGAGGCGGCGAGCAGACCTTCTATCCCGCCGCAACCGGTGAGGCGAGCCTGCACTTGAGCTCTGCCGAAACGGCTGTTCGGCGATCTGGCCACCGTTTCGGCGCAGCAATCTGGCTACCTTCGTGGTCAGAGAAACCTGGGGTCCTCACTACACCCGAGTCTGCTCTCCTCCCCGACGGTGGCCAGCGGCTGGCTTTCTCCTCGAGCGGGCAAGCGGAAAGTTGCGCCGAAAGGGTGCACGGCGGCGAGCCGCTCCATTTCGTCGTCCTCGCGGCCAATACTCCTCGCCCCATCTGAAGCTGTGATAATCGCAGCGATCCCTGGCCGGTTGACCGCACCCTTCGTATGGACTCGATATTCGCCGAGGCGCTCGACTACACCGCGCTTAGTCTGGCGGGTCCCTAGCTTCAAGCGTTTTCTTGACGGTCATCACGCCTTGCTGCATGAGCCCGTCGGTGAGAGTTATGAGTTCAGCCTCGTTTGGCAGGAAATCGGCCAACCAAACGAACCGTGTCCCGCCCTCTGTTGTGGAAAAAACCTGGGCTGATCCGTTGTGGTGAGAATAGGGCCCATCGGTTACCGACCAGACCAGCCGGCGAGTGTCCTCGTCGAGATCTACAAGCAGCTCGCGAACGACTGACCCATTAAAAAAAGTGATGATTCGATCCTCACCGTCAAGTCGAGCGTCGACGACAAAGCCGGGAACAAGCCGTTCGTGGATCGCGCCCCAATCGCGAAGCGCGGCCCAGGCATCCTCCACCGATGCGTCAATCAAAATCTCCTTACGAATTGAGGCCATGCAAGGCAGTCTGTGGGGAGCAGACCCCGCCGTCTTGGACATTTGTGCTCATATGGGACCATCGTATAGATGCTGACCATCACCAGGGTGCTCAGTCAAGACGGTGTCGAGATCGCCGACGTCGCCTGTTCTCACCCGATCGGCCGCGGCTGCGAGACCGAGGAGGCGAGCGGATATGCGCTCGTGTTCGTGCGCCGAGGCTGCTTCGTGCGAAGCGTGGATGGTACGGAGGCCCTGCTCGATCCGACCCACGCCTACTGCATCAGTCCGGGCCAAGAACAGCGCTATGACCATCCGCAGGCAGATGGCGATAACTGCACCTCGCTGAGTCTCACCAGGGGTCTCGTTGCATCGCTTTGGGGTGGGGATCCGGCAATGCCGGTTGCTCCACTTCGGGTCTCGCCCCGACTTGATCTAGAGCACCGTCTACTGTTGAGCGGGGCTCGCGCCGGGACCGATCACGATGAACTGCACGAGCGGGCAATAGCGTTAGTAGCCGACACGCTCGAGCAGAATGACCGGAGCCGAGTTGGGTCAGGGCGTCCAGCCACGGCCCGCGCCCGCCGTTCAATTGCCGATCATGCGCGCGAGGCCTTAGCGGCCGATCCCGACCGCTCACTTATCGATTTGGCCCGTTATCTATCGGTATCACCACATCATCTCAGCCGCGTGTTTTGCTCAATAAACGGCCACACGATCTCCCGCCACCGCATGCGCCTGCGCGTTCGCGGCGCGCTGGAGCGTCTGGCAGACGGTGAGCGCGATTTGGCCCGCTTGGCCGCCGAACTTGGCTTCTGCGACCAAAGCCACCTCTGTCGGGTGATTGGTGCGGAAACCGGGTCGACTCCATCGGCCTTGCGAAGCGCCCTCGCTCGAAGTGAAACGGCGAAGCCAGGACGGTCCTCACAGCGGCACGCCCAAACCGCGTCCCCGCACAGCAATTCATCGGCAGGGCTCGATCACGGCAAATCTGAATCGTGATGGCAGGGGTCAAGACCACTCTCGATCTTGCGGCGCGAGCAACCGGCAATGAGATTCCGGGTTACTCTTCGGCAGGACGTTCAAGGTAGACAAAGGAACACAGATAACCCAGTCCTGGCCCACCTATGACCGACGTCTTATTCTTGCAATCGGCTGCATACTTGGCTGGTTAGCACTTTCGATCAATCCCTGCACCGCCACGGCCGCAGAACCGGGCGTGATCGCTTCTGCCAGCGGCAGCTGCGAAATGCCGGAATCTGTCTGGACGGCGTCGCCCTCAGAAGCTGCCCACGCCGAAGTGTTGGCTCGCTATCAAACGGCTGCTGGCCCGGCTTTCTTTACCGGATTTCCGGGTGGAACCGCCGTGACCGATGGCACCCTGGCTGGCGCCGACACACTTTGGGTTATCTCGCCGCCCCTTGGTGCAGGTGAATTGGCATCGGGAAAAATATATTGCACCAGCAAGTCGACCGGCCCGTATTCAGTAACCTTCTTTGACGTGCCTTCGACGCCGACCTCGTTCTCCGGGGCGAGTAGCTTTGGAACTGAGGCCAGCGTCGTCCAGTTCAACGCACCGAGTGAAGCAGAATATGCGGCTGAACTATCCCTGAGCGGAGGAGGATCGATCCAGCTCTCAGACGGCGCCCGCATGCAATCCTTTTCATCCTCCGGCGAATTTCGGTTTGGAACGCTGAGCGGCGGACCGCAATTCCTTCACCTCGCGACACAAGAAGGCCCGCAGGCAGTTTGGACCGTTCAAATTCACGCCTTACCTGTTGTTCTTTCCGCTGTCGATTTCAGCGCGCCGGCTGTTGCTCCCGGGAAAAAACTTCATCTCGACTACACGACTTCTGGTGCCACCAGCGTCTACGTCGTGATTAACGGTGAAGATGGCCAACCGGTTCGCAATCTCGCCGATGGTGTCGCGGTTGGAATCGGCAAGCACACACTGACCTGGAATGGTCGAGATGGAAATGGGAACCTGCTGCCAAATGGCTCATACACCGCCGACGTGACAACATCAGAAGGACAATCAGCTTCGGCCACGACGGAGCTCGATGGCGGACCTCAAACGGTTATATCCCGAAGGCCTCCCAGGCTTTCACGGCGGCACGCGGCCAGGTTTGTCTTTCGATCAAGTGTGCCAGATTCAACCTTCGAATGCACATATCCATTCGGATGGATACAGTGCAGCTCTCCAACTCTCTTACACCTGCCAGCGGGGAAATATAAATTCACAGTGCGCGCCGTGGATAGCTTTGGAATCAAGGATGCAACCCCGGCTATTTGGCGCTTCCGCATTAGGCCCTAGGGCCGATCTTTGAGCGGATCGGTTTCTCAGGTGCCATCTGAGAGCCGTGATCGAGTTCTATCGTGGGATGAAAGCCGATCCGGATCGAATCCTCATCGTTGGACCCGGCGTCTGGGTCACCAGCGATCTCTTGCGCCGGCCCAGGCTCAGCCGAATCCCTGCGCTCACACCTTCCTCAGCTCCTCTGCGTCGACTTCTTGCAACCGTCCTCGATAGCGACTCCACCAGGCGTGAAACAGACTAAGGGTCTCCATCCCAATTCGCAGATCCGCCGAAAGCTCTCCCCGTTTCGGAGCATCTAGCCAGCTCTGAAGCTGGGGAGAGACATGCGCCGCAAGCGGGCCGTCGGAGATCAGTCGGCGGTGAGCTTTGACGGCGCTATCGGAGCGCCAGCGCCGGGGAAGGTGCGGCCCAGGTCGCGCGGTATTGGCCGTCGCCGGCAGCAGCGCGGCGGCTGGCAGTCGGTCGAAGATTGCCGCGTACATCGCGTCGCCAAGCTTTTGATGGGAGGAGACTGAGAGGCACGCTGTCGCGACTGGATCAGCAGCCCCGGGAGTGCATACCCTTGCGCCGCTGCCGAGCAGTCCGCTCGGGTAGTTCGAGATGCCTCGTACAGTTCGGGTTGTGTAAACGGAGAGGTTCGCCTGCGAGGGATGGCCTTCGAATGACCTCACAGCTGCCACGAATTGCTCACGAGCGCGAGCCACGATCGGCTCTTGAAAAGACTCCGTGAGGGCCGCCTCGGCATGGCCGTAGGCGCGCAGACTGTCATACAGCGTCGAACTTGCCCCCCGGCGGGGTTCGATTGTCTTGGAAGAAAAGAAGTGGTTGCCGGACTGCAGTAGAACATCGATCGCGAAGCCGTCGGTGACCGGGGCCTCAACACCCTCGATCCACCGTGCAAGTGGGGTCAACCACGCGTGGTCGACAAACTGGTACTCGACTCTCCTCGCCCGCTCATTCCAGTCACTCGGGTAGGCATCTTCCGTCGCGCTGATCCGCTCATGGGGAACGCCCAATCCTACCGCAACCGCAGCCGCCAGATTCTCCTCGTAAAAACTTCCCTCGTCGTCGCTCACGGTAACCGCAACGGCGGCCTGTCGCGCGGCGGCAAGGATGCAGAAGAGAATTCTGGAATCCCGGCCGCCACTAAGTGGACAAACGACGTTGTTGCCAAGCAAGGCAAGGTTCTCGCCAAATGCTTCGACCACCGCGGTGGCAGCGCTATTCACCTCCTCTGTCGGCTCAAGCTCTGCCCAGGGCCAAGTTGGCGATTGACGACGAGACCGGCCGAAGCGCCGGTGCAGGGTCGAGAACGGTGCCAGGCGGCTGATCTCGGCAAATGGCGTGCGTTCTCCGAGCGGGTAGCGAAGGGCAAATATGGCGGCCCAGGCTTCCCAATCAACTGAAAGTGCGGTCGGAGAGGCCTGAGCCAGGGCATCGATCCGAGAGGCAAAATAGGTCGCGCGATCTCCGTCGATCCAGTAGATCGAAGCGATCCCATTGATGGTGGAGTGGATAAACCGACGGCGGCCGTGGATCGCGAGCCCGCACGCGCCACGCCTGGCCGCCTGCCTCCACTCCGAGACGCCTCCGCGCCAGACCTCGCCCTCGATCCAACCCAGGCCGTATTCCCGCGAGCCATTCCACGCCAGGGGCTCGCGATCGATCATAAGGATCGACTCGCCATCCTGATGCGCGAGTTGCAGCCCGCCCCCGAGTGCTTTGGCTGCGCGCTGGACCCGCTCGTAATCGTAGTTCCCAAGTGCTCCACAGACTAAGGGTGCTCGCTGAGATCCCGGGACGAAGGGGTCCGCCAAGCTACTTTTCGAAAACGATGGAGGATGCATGAGCGGAAACGGGAGTCGATCGCGCCGCGCTGTGTAGGTGATAATTACAAGCGCCGCGGCGCCGCGGGTGTCTTCCCTTTGAGATCGTCTCCCGCCTGCCCCCCGCGAGCTTTGCCTCTGCCCATAAATGATGGTCACTCTCGTGGAGGCGACATCACTTTAACTCCCTGCACCAAAGAAGGCGGCGGCCCGAGACCAGAACTCGAGGAGATTCAGCTCCAAAGGCAGGTCCTCTCGTTGAACATCCCACCGGCGCCGGTGGGACGCCACCTCGCCCGCACAAGAAGCTGTTGCCGCTAGACCCAGGAGCCAGCTCGACGCTGCGGCGCCAGCGATCAGGGCCGCGTCGCACCCAGGCCCTCTATGGCAATTCACTGCTCCCCCGCCGCGACCGGGCCCCGGGTCTCCTCAGCAACTCCGCACCTGACCGTAGGCGTAACGGCGCAGCACCGTCTCCTCGGAGCTGACCAAAAGTAGACAAGAGAAGTGAACACCGGTCATTGTGCTCGCCGTTTGCCAGGCGCTGGATTTTGGTCATGCGGTGAGGATGGCGTCGGTGTATGACCGCCTCAAAAGCTGGCCGCGCAACACTCACACGTTGCGTTAATTTGCACTACACTGTTGGCGTGAAGAGGCGTCTTTCAACTGCTCTTGCTGTCGGCCTGCTCGCCTGCCTGGCGCTCGCTGCGACCACGTACGCGAATCGAGCTCCAAAGTTATTTGTGATCAGAAGCATCGTCTCTAGCCAGGTCCTCTTTCGGCCCCACACGATTGGTCTTTCGGCGGATGGAACGTTCTCCCTTGAACACATTCGGTGGCAAAGTTATGGGGGAGGAGTCGCGCGGGCAACCGCCAGTGCCTACACCAGAGGCTGCACCCCAAACTGTGCCGAGGGACACGTCGAACTCCTGAGGGCGAAGCTTCGATTTGCAACGCCTACCCTGTGCCAGGGAAGATACATCTACTCCCGATTGCACTATGTCCTGCTTGGACTCCCTCAGGGCAAGCGCATTCCCAACGGTCAGTTTCAAGAACACTGGATCTCAATACGACCTGCGGCTCCTGAAGCTGAAAAGCCGAAGTGCTGAGCTCAGCCTCAGCACATTGGACCGCCGTCGACTGGCTGTGCCAGGCCCGCTTGAGCGATATGGATTTCCGATCCCCTCCTCTCTGAGGCCGGCCCTCTCCAATGGTTGCGATTGACGTCGTTGCCCGGAGTGGCCCGGCCCCTGAGAGCAGTTGGAAGCGATATAGGGTCCGGTCAGGAATCGGGCACTGTGGCGCCAAGCCCAATTTTGACCTGGCATCGCCAGAAAGCAGCTGAGGGCGAGTCTCCCCGATGCCCAGATCTCGCAAGGGAGGACCGACTTGGGACATGGGAGGCAGTGGGAGCGTCTAGCGCCGCCGCGCGCCGGTGGCCGAGGGCTCGGCATCGGTGCTGCTCCACCCGCGAGCGGCGTGCTCAACATGGTTGCGGATCTCCTCCAACAAGCCCTTGATGTGATGGTCATAGAGCTTGTACTTGACCGCCTGTCCTTCGCGCCGCGCGATAACCAGCTTCAGGTTCCGCAGGACGCGCAACTGCTGCGAGGCCGCGGCCGGTGTTATCCCAGCCGCCTCGGCAAGGTCCCCGACGTTCGCCTCCTCCTTTGCGAGGGCATAGAGCAATCGGACCCTGGATGGAGTCGAAAGGGCTTGCATCGTTTCGGCGATCGTCAGCTGCAGGGTTGGATCGAGGTCCTGCTCGCCGCGATGACCGGCGTGGGTCTTGCTATCGGGCATCGGGAAATCCTAGCCACTGAGAGATATGCATACATGCAGTAATATGCGGGAATGCGAGATGCCCGCTTTGATCCAGCCGGCTCGGGATTGAGCGCCCGGGTCCTGGCGAGAGCCGGGCACGGCGATCGCGCGGACACTCGCCGGGTTCGAATGCGCAAAGGGGGGCAGCTGATTCGTTGCGATGGACTGCTTCTTGCCGCGCTCTTGGCTCACGTGGGGGTTCACCTGATCCAGCAATCGAGCGCCGGCGCCGGCGTACCTTTCCAGCTTTGGATAGCCGCCGGATTGCTGATCACGCTCGTTTCCTGGGCGCTGGCGCTGGCAATCCGCCGTGACGCTCGGGCTCCAGCGCTATCTGCGTTAGCCGGGTTTGGAACCGCCGCCGCGACGCTGCTCGGACACGCAGCGCCGCCCTGGGGAGCGCTTTCTGCGTCCTACTGGTCTGCGGGGGCTCATGCCAACGCGCTGTCGTGGCTGTTGCTCGGACTGGTCTGCGCCACCGGTCTTTGGACTGGCACCACCGCCTGGAAGAGCATCCGGGCCGGCAATCCCCGGCGAAGATGACCGGGCCAGCAGAGGACTCGGTCGAGCACTACTGGGCGGAGCGGGAGCCGCCATCCCTTGCGGTGCGTCTCACAGGCCATGTTGGTTCGCGGCTGATTGTCGCTGCGCCGCAGCTTTGGCCAACCGTTCGTTGGCTGGTGCGGCGTATCTGGAACCGACAGGCAGGTCGCTGGAACCAGGGGACAAAGCCGTACTCGCTTGACCATCTCGCTCCCATGATCGCGGCGTGCAACCGACTTGAGGCGGAGCCCACGACGATCCTCGACCTGGGAACTGGCACCGGCGCGGGAGCGATGCTGCTCGGACGCCGATTCCCTGAGGCCCAAATCGTCGGCGTCGACATCGCCAAGGCAATGATCGAAGAAGCGCGGGCGCGGAGGCCGGACCAGGTTGCTGAAAGGGTTGCCTTCGTTGTTGCCGATGCGGCTTCGCTGCCCTACGGGCCGGGCAGTTTCGATCTCATCACCCTGCTCAACGTGCCGCCGTTCGTCGAGGAGCTCGTGCGCGTCTTGCGCAAAGGCGGGCACGTCATAGTCGCCGACAGCTTCGGCCCGCAAACGCCCTCCCACATACCCAGCGAAGCGCTGCGCAGGGCTTTTGAGAGACGAGGGATCGAGGTCATCGCCAAAGGCAAGGCAGCAGCGGGCCTGTTCTTAGGAGCCGTCGCGTAATAAGATGAAGGAGTAATGGCCCGGGTGTAGAACCAGGGACGCATGGGCGATGGCGAGGCAGCGATCATGGAGCGCTACCGGCTGATGGCGCCGCAGCTAAACGAGCGTCAGCGGCGACGGTTCGCCGCGACGGAGGCGCGGATCTTCGGCTACGGCGGGATTGCCGCAGCGGCGCGGGCCTGCGGGCTGGCGGAGAACACCGTCCGCAAGGGGCTGGCAGAGCTCGGCGATCCCGAACCGTTGGCGCCCGAGCGGGTGCGGAGCAAGGGCGCCGGGCGAAAGAGCGCCGTGGAGAGCGACCCCAAATTGCTCGAGGACCTGCGCGCGCTTGCTGAGGGCGATGCGCGCGGCGATCCCGAGCGCGTATTGCTGTGGACGTCAAAGAGCCTGCGCAACCTCGCCGAGGAGCTCAGGGCGCAGGGCCATCGGGCGGGCAAGGACCTCGTCGCGAGGTTGCTGAAGGGCAGCCTCGGGTTCAGCCTGCAGGGCGCGCGCAAGACGCTTGAGGGCAAACAGCACCCCGACCGCGATGCTCAGTTCCGCCAGATCAACGACACGGTCCGCGCGGCGATCGCTGCCGGACAGCCGGCGATCTCGATCGACACCAAGAAGAAGGAGCTGGTCGGCGAGTTCAAGAACGCGGGCCGTGAGTGGCATCCCGAGGGCGGGGCGCCGAAGGTCAACACCTATGACTTTCCGAGCATGGCCAAGGGCAAGGCGATCCCCTACGGGGTCTATGACATCGCCGATGACTCCGCGATGGTCTCGGTCGGGATCGACCGAGACACCGCCCAGTTCTCGGTCGCCGCGATCGGTGCCTGGTGGGAGCAGCTCGGGCGGGCCCGCTACCCAGAGGCGTGCCAGCTGGTGATCACCGCCGACTGCGGCGGCTCAAACGGCAACCGCACCCGCCTCTGGAAGACCGAGCTGGGAAAGTTGGCCGATCACACCGGCCTTGAGATCATCGTCTGCCACTTCCCGCCCGGCACCTCGAAGTGGAACAAGATCGAGCACCGCCTGTTCAGCTTCATCTCCAAGAACTGGCGCGGCCGGCCGCTGGTCTCCTATGAGGTCATCGTCAACCTGATCGCCTCGACCACCACCCGCACCGGGCTCGAGGTCTACGCCCGTCTCGACGAGGGCGAGTACCCCAAGGTCGAGGTCACCGACGCGCAGCTTGCGGCCGTCAACCTCACCCGCGAGGAGTTCCATCCGGAGTGGAATTACAGAATCGGACCATCAGTTAATTGATCGACGCTGCCTTAGTCGGACGGCGCCGAATTGACGCCGGTCGGGCACCACCGTAAGAGCTTCGACCTCGACTACCTCATGAGAGTCCGGCGGCGCCTATCCCGGGCGCTGTATGGCGACTCATCGCCGAACTTCAACCTAGGCAAGGCCGACTGGCAGTTACGAACGTCTGCATTCCCCATCCTCCGGACGAGCCGCTGAGGGAGAGGGTGCTCCGGGTTTCGGCCAAATATCAGACCAAGCCCGAACCACAGCGGCGCATGCCGCCGATCGCCCACCCGATCAGATGACAATCGAGGGCTCGGCGAGCGCTGCCTTTGAGCACGTGAGAGCATTGGGATCTGATGAGCGACTTCTTGATCAAGCGCGATGATCTACGCCGGTGCCGGATCGTGGAGTCGGAGCCAATCGAGGTCGGCGACGGCCAGGTGCTGCTTCGCATCGACAACTTCGGACTGAGCGCGAATAACGTCACCTATGCGGTGATGGGCGAGGCAATGTCTTACTGGGACTTCTTCCCGACCGTGGAGGGATGGGGACGGGTCCCGGTTTGGGGGTTCGCGGATGTTGAGCAGAGCAAGTCCGAGGGAGTCGAGTCAGGGACGCGGGTCTATGGGTACCTTCCCCCCTCCACAAGCCTCCTGGTGAGACCAACGCGCGTCGATGGGGATGGGTTCGTCGACAGCTCGCCGCACCGGGCCGCGCTGCCCTCGGCTTACCATCGCTACCTGGTGACCGAAAGTGATCCGTTCTACAGCGCGGATACCGAGGAGATCCAGATGCTGCTGAGGCCGCTCTTTTTTACTTCGTTTCTGATCGACGACCAGCTCGCCGATGAGCAATTAACCGAGCGAGGTCCGATCGTGCTCTCCAGCGCCTCAAGCAAGACGGCGATCGCGGCCGCGTTCCTGTTGGCACAGCGCGAGAGAACCAACCTGATCGGCCTAACCTCGCCGCGCAACACCGAGTTCGTCGAGAGCCTGGGCATCTACTCCCGCACGGTCACCTACGAGGAGATCGACACCCTGGATAAGGGCGCCGCGACCTACGTCGACATCGCGGGCGCCGCAGCCGTGCGCCAGGCGGTTCATTCCCATTTCGGCGACGGCCTGCTCCACAGCATGGTCGTTGGAGCCTCTCACTGGGAGGAGCTCGGGTCCGGCGCCAACAACCTGCCCGGTCCAAGTCCGGCTTTCTTTTTCGCCCCCGACCGCGTCGCCAAGCGCTCCACCGACTGGGGCCGAGGCGCCCTTGAGCAACGCGTCGCTGATGCCTGGCATCCCTTTTGCAGGTGGACCGGCGGCTGGCTCGGCGTACACCGCAGTAGGGGCTTTGAGGGAGTCGAAAGGGCCTACCGGGACCTCCTCGAGGGCCGCACAAACCCGAGGTCCGCCCACGCAATCTGCCTCTAGCCGCGAAGGCCTGCGAGGGAACCCGCCATCAAAGGGCGGTTGATGTTTCATCGATCAGCGATCACGGCGGTGATCCTCGGACCCTTGCGCACGCCGCGACGCCAACGTCAACTGCTCACTCTGGGATGCGCGGTCGGAACCGCAGATGTGGCTGCCTTTCACTCAGGTCGCGGGTAAGCACTGGAGGCCTGGAGAGGTTTCTCCAATGTAAGGATGGCTCGGGGTGTGATCCCAGTGCCTTGGTCCTTTCAGGCAACAATCAGCGGTTGTTCAGGGCGGCGGCGCCCAGATCAAGCGGGCAATCGCAACGGTGGCCACGATCGAGGGCTCACCGGAAGAGGTGCGGGAGTCTGGCGTGGGCTGGGCATCTCTGCGATCCTCATCCACACGTGAGCAGTTGCGGACGAAGCACCGGAAAGCTCCAGCGAACCAATGTCGATGACTAGCAGCCTCGAGCCGCTCAGGCGTACCAAGACAATCCTGCTGACCACCTACAAACGCGACGGCACTGCAATCGGAACGCCGGTTAGCATCGCCTTTGATGGAGAGCGGGCATTTTTTCGCTCCTATGACAAAGCATGGAAGACCAAGCGGTTGCGCCACAACCCGCGCATCGAGGCCGCTCCCTGCACCGTGCTGGGCAAGCCAACGGGCGAGGCGATCAGCGGCGAGGCGAGGCTGCTTGGCGGTGATGATGCCGCGGCGGCGGCCACCGCACTGGCGCACAGACACCGAGTACTGCAGGCGATACTTGTTCCGTTCGGGCATCGCCTCATGCGCTACAAGACGCTTCACTACGAGCTGAGCGCGCCGGCCAGGTGACACACCGACAGAGGAATCCGAACCGGGATGCTGTTTCACCTGAAGCTTTTGAATTTGCATTGGGTTAGAGGATCGATAGACCCGCAGGGTCGAGACTTCTCGCAGCTCACAACCAGGGCGGGTGTCCGTCGCGGCTGCGCTGGGGCCGATCGCCCCCGGACAAGAGCGATGGAATTCACCTGATGACGGCGAGTGCCTCCGAGACGCCTGGGTGTGCTCCCGGGTCCCTGAGAACGGGTCCGAATGACCGGCGGCCCAAGTGGCGATGAGGAAGGGTCGCGGCGAGCCGCTGCTCCTGATTCACGGCCTCGGCGGCTCTGCCCGAGTTTGGGCACCAGTGATCGATCTGCTGGCACCCGAGAGAGACACGATCGCCCTCGACCTGCCCGGCTTCGGCGACGCCGCAGCGCTTCCCAACGGAGTGGAGCCCAGTCCCACCAACCTTGCCGCGGCGCTGCGGAGCGCCTGTGAGGGGCTCGGAGTGAGACGACCCCACGTCGCCGGCAACTCACTCGGCGGCTGGGTTGGGCTGGAGATGGGTCGCGCCGGGTGGGCTGCCTCGGTAACAGCGCTCTCCCCCGCCGGGTTGTGGCGCCGCCCGCTGGGCGAGCGCCGTCTCGATTCGCGTCGCTGGGCGCGGCGCCTGCGCCCGCTCCTCTCCCTCGCGTTGCGAACCCAGCGAGCACGGCACGCAATGCTCGCCAGCTTCGCGGCCAATCCCGGCCGGATTCCCGCAACTGAGGGGCGGAGTCTGGTGCTGGGCTGGATCGACTCAATCGGCTATGACGCTGCAAACCATGCGATGCGCACCTACATCTTCGATCCGCACGGCTACCCGAATATCCCGGTCACCGTCGCCTGGGGTGAGCTCGATCGAATCGTCGGTCCACCACGCCCAGAGCGCAGGCCGGCCGGAGCCGACTACCTCGTCCTACCAGGTGTCGGGCACACCCCTACCTGGGATGACCCGGAGCTGGTCGCCGCCACTCTGTTGAAGGGCAGCTCAGCTTCTGGCGCCGCCTGAGTCCCCCACATGTTGTTCGACCCAAACTGAATATGTTTGCAACGATTCGAGCGCACGACTCCTCTACGAGGTATGGGGGCGAGCAGGCGCAACCCGCACGCCCGGTGAGATTTGCCGCTTCCGCGAGAACGGGATGGAGCGCCGTGGATCACTCAAACATCTCGTTGACGTCGCCCGCCGCGACACTCACGATCCGCCTATCTCCCCCAGCGCTGCCGCGAGCTCAGCCACCAAGCCTCGGCCATGAATCTCAAGCGCAACCACCACCGCTCCAGGGTTTCCATCCTGGGCACCGCCCTCGGGCCGATCGACCTTCACTTCGGCGACCTTGAAATCGCGCGAGGTACAGGCGCTCAGAATCTGGCGCAGGATGCCGCGGCCGTCCTCATAGGTAACGCGAAGCGCTTTTGTTTTCCGGTCCGAATCAGCGATCTGCGCTAGCCGATTCACCTGGCCAAGCGCAGGCCGAGCTAGGAAGAAGTTCTTGCCTGGGGCGGGGTCGGTTCGTCGCGTTACCTGGCTGCCCAGCGCTGCGACAGCGGACGCGCTCGCTGTCGGCAGCCGTCAGCGCCGAGAGCGGCTCGCGTGGCTCGATCGGTCGACAAGTCCCGGTAGGCTCAACCGATGTCCGTTGCGGTCGACTCGGCAGTTGGCGAGCTCGGTTCGCTGCCTCCCGGGCCGCGTCTACCGAGAGCGCTACAGGCGATTCTCCGGACCTGGCGTTTCGCCGAATTCAGCGACCGCGGCCATGTCCGTTACGGAGACACCTTCACGGTCCGCGTGGGGGGTACGCCGACCGCGGTGTTGACCAGAGATCGTGAGGTGATAAGGCGGCTCTTCACCGGCGACCCTCTGATCAAGCGCCATGGCAACGACTTGCTCCGCACCTTCGTCGGTGGGCAGTCACTGCTTGTGCTCGAGCCGGCCGAGCATCTGGCGCGGCGAAAGATGCTGTTGCCGCCCTTTCACGGCGAGCGCGTTCAGTCCTACGTGCGCCTGATGGAGCAACTCGTAGCTGCCGAGCTCGATCGCCTGAAGCCGGGTGACGTGGTTGCGGTGCAGCCGATCGCCCAGGCGCTGACCCTCGACGTCATCCTGCAGGCGGTGCTCGGCGTCCAAGACGTCGCGATGCGCCAGCGCCTGCGCGAGATCTTTGACGCGATGGTCACGCCGCTAAGCAACTTCGTGCTGTTCGTGCCGCAGCTTGCCCGCCGCTCCCGCTGGAACATCCTTGCAGCGCCCTTCTGGCGGTTGAAGGACGAACTTGACGCGCTGTTGTTCGAGCACATCGCCGCGACCCGAGCCGATTCGCGCCTATCTGAGCGCGAGGACATACTCGCGATGATGGTCGCGGCGCGCGACGAGGACGGCGTCGGACTCAGCGACGAGCAGCTACGCGATGAGCTGATCACCCTGATCACGGCCGGACACGAGACGACCGCGACCGCGATCGCCTGGGGCGTCGAGTTGCTGGTCCACAATCCGGGCGTGATGGCGAGGGCCAGCGAGGGTGATGAGGCCTACCTCGAAGCCCTCGTGAAGGAGGTCCTACGAATCCGCTCGCCGATTCCGATCGGCGGCGCCCGCCACGTACTTGAGCCGTTCCCGATCGGCGAGTGGAGCATCCCGCCCCAGGTAGCGATCCTGGTTGACGCCTACGGTGTGCACCACGATCCCGCCACCTACCCCCAGCCAGACGCGTTCCGCCCCGAGCGCTTCCTGAAGGAGACGCCTGACGGCTACGCGTTTTTGCCGTTTGGCGGCGGCACTCATCGCTGCCTTGGGGCGGGGTTGGCGCTGTTGGAGATCAAGGTCGTGCTGGGAGAGATCCTCGCTCGACTCGAGCTGAGGGCGACATCGAGCGCGCCCTCGCACTCCGCACCGCGCGGTCCAACGCTCGCTCCCCGTGGCGGTGCCCGCATCCGGATCCTTGGTCTACGTCCCGACGCGGGTGCGCGTGGACAGACCGCTGCAGCAGCGATGTCCTAGTGAGCTTCACCGCTTAAACGGGCGCCAGCGGTGCCCGTGAATACCTGGGCAAACGGCATGCTTCTCGCGGTGATGACGATCCCGAGCCGGGGCTCGTCTCTTTGAGGCCCGTAGCGGTAGCTTTGACTCGGTGTTCTCGATCAAGCGGCAGCCGGATAGGACTCTTGGAAGTAACGCTCTTCGTCGAGGTCGGCGATCAGGCCAGCATGGGTCCGAGAACCTGCGAGCACGCTTCGGAGTGCGACACGGGCTAGCCCGTCAGGCGATACTGGTGCGGTGACCGAACGCAATGTGCTCGGCGGCGAGCTTGAGCCGTGTGGCGTCGACCCTCTGACCGGCTTTTACCGTGACGGATGCTGTCGTAGCGCTCTAGAGGACCTGGGCAGCCACACTATCTGCGCGGTGGTCACGTCCGCGTTCCTCGAGCATCAGCGCCAGATCGGAAATGACCTGGTCAGCCCCGTGCCTGAGTACCAGTTCCCTGGCCTCGCGCCCGGCGACCGCTGGTGCGTGACTGCGGCGAACTGGCTCCGGGCACACAGGGACGGGGTGGCTGCCTACGTGGTATTGGCGTCCACCCATGAGCGGGCGCTTGAGGTCGTTTCTCTCGCCACGCTGCAGGAACATATCGTCGACGTCCCCTCGGATGCGGGACCTTTCGGCGGCTAGGTCGCTGCCGGTGGGCTGGCAGGCTTTATCGAGTTCAAGGCAATTGCCCCGCCGACCTCGGTCTCTCAACATGCGGGGCGGAGCTTTGCGCCGAGCGTTCGCGATCAACGGGGCCGATTTGATCGACAGCAGCTGCTGCGACTGGCGCGCGTCTGCCAGGTCTCGCCGGTCGGGCCATGATTGACAAACGAGTTCTCTTCTTCGGGGATTCGCTTGTTGCTGGGACCGGAGATCCCGAGGGGCGTGGCTGGGTCGGCAGGGTCGTGGAGGCGTCTTTCAAGGCTCGGGTGCCACTGACTACCTACAACCTCGGCGTGCGCGGGGCGACCTCGGTCGAGGTCGCCGGTCGATGGCAGGCAGAGGCAGCGCCCCGCCTGACACAAGGAGCGGAGTGCAGGGTCGTCTTCTCCTTTGGCGTCAACGACACGACGATCGAGGACGGAGCTCCTCGGATCGAGCCCAAGCGCTCAGTGCAATCGCTTCGCGCAGTGCTCGATCAAGCAGCCTTGCTGGACCTGGGGACGCTCGTGGTCGGGCCAGCCCCCGTTGATGATGGCGAGCAGACCGATCGGATCGCGTCGATCTCCCGTGAGTTCGCGGACGCTTGCCAGCAGCGAGGTGTGCCTTTCTTTGACGTACTCTCACGGCTTCGCGGTTCGAAGCTGTGGCGCCAAGAGATCGCTAATGACGGTGCCCATCCCGGTGCGGCGGGCTACCATACATTGGCCGAACTGATCCTCGCGGCCGGCTGGCTGAACTGGCTTGATTAGCCCTTAATCGCCTGGCCCCACCGCCGGACCCTTTGCTGATGCCTCCGGGGTAGTGCGAAAGAGGAGGAATCTTGCGTTCAGAGTGATCCGCCAGATGCCCTCAGATCCGATCCATAAGTTCCGGCCCCGGCTTCAAGCCCGGCTCGGGGCAAAGGCCAGCTCGGAAGACCTTCGCGAGGAATGGGTGTGATCGGCCCGCAATCAGGCCGACCTACCCGGCGGGGAACTCGCGAACGACCTCCAAAGCGCATTTGTCCTCGCGCAGCCCGAGGTAGCGCGGATGGCGAAGTTTGCCGTCCCGAGTCCACTCGGCAAAGGCGAACTGGCCGACCAGTTTCGGCTTTACCCAACGTGCTTGACGAGGCAGCCCCCTATCGAGAAAGGGGGCCGTGATGATCTCAAGCGATTCAAGCCGTGCGCCAAGCTTGTGTAAAGCACTCTCGCTGAATCCTGTTCCGACTTTGCCTGCGTAGCGAAGATCGCCGTCCTCGTAGTAACCAACCAGCAGCGCCCCGAAACGCTGGCGGGACCCTTGCGACGCGGTGAAGCCGCCGATCACGAGCTCCTGCTCATGCGAGCACTTAAGCTTTAGCCACTCGCCACATCTTCCCTGGACGTAGGAACTCTCGGCTCGCTTCGCGATCAGTCCCTCCCATCCCTTAGCGCAGGCTTCGCGGAAAAAAGTCTCGCCATGCTCGTTGCGGTGCGGCGTGTAGCGGAGTGGCCCCTGAAAGGAGAAGGTCCTCAGCAGAGCCGACTTGCGCTTGCGCAACGCCAGCCCCGTAAGGTCGTGGCCATCGAGCTGCAACAGGTCAAACAGATAGAGGAAGACGGGGATGCCCGTCAATCGCGCCAAGCGCGGGTCGTGCACCCCCATCCGCCCTTGCAGTCGCTCGAAGCTGGTCTGGGATCCCTTGAAAGCGACGATCTCGCCGTCGGCAAGGAACGAGCTCGCATGCTCGGCTTCAAGGGCCTCGACCAGCTCCGGGTAGGCTGAGGAGAGACTCCGGCCGGTCCGCGAGGCCAGGGTTACTCCAGCACTGTCGCGATGCACCGCCGCTCGAATCCCGTCGAGCTTTCGCTCAAAAACCCAGTCTGGATCGCTGAAGGGCCCGTCGTGGAGCTTGGGCTTCATCGGCTCCATCCGAATCAGGCGGCGCTGGGGGAGCGCAGCTCCCGCCAACCCTCGCTGCTCAGCGCCAGGTAGATCCGACAGTCCGGTCCGCGACGCTCCAGCACCAGACCGCGCCGAACTGCAGCGCCAATCCTCCTCCTCAGGTCGCCCTTGCCGGTGCCGTGGAAACGGGCTATGAGCTCGCGCCGGCGGCAGAATCCATCATCGGCCAGCTCGGCTAGGGCCTCGAGGATCCCCTCAACGGCTATACCACCCGCTCCCATGTTGGCCAGCCCTATGAACCCCGGAGCGCCTTGCCGGCGATATTTTTTAGCCGTGTGCGATCCCGCTGGGAGAGGGTGCCTGAGCGCCCCCTCGACTTCTTCAGCAAGTTCCAGAACTCGTGTTGCTCTGCCGCGCTCAGGTTGGCTTGGATCCGCTCCTTGCCCTTGGAGCCGAGCCAGAGCGAGACGGTCCAGATCATCTTCCACGGGATCCGCTTCCAAGCGCTGCCAGCGGCACTGCGGGTAACCGAGGGCGACATTGGAGTGTTTTACCCCAAAGCTGGAGGTTGGAACCCGACGCGTGGAGTGACTGAATCACCAGCCCCGCGCGAGGAGCTGCGGCCGGGGCTCTCACCGGTGACCCATCGACGGCTCAGCCGCGAACTGACCGATCACCGAGCGCACAAGATGTAGCGATCCGGGCGATCGGCAGAAGTATGCCGATATCGGCTAGCTTCCGGCAAAACGACGCTGACGCGTATCCGCTTTTCCAAAGGAGTCCTTGATGGCGATCCTCACGATGTTCGAAGTTCACGGCAACACCGATCAGCTGGTGGCGAGAATGAATGAGCTCTTTGATGCTGAGGCGGACAAGCTCGCTGCCGACCACGGCGGGATCTCCAACACGGTCGTCGAGACCGAGGAGGGAGTCATGGTCGTCAACCGCTGGGAGTCCGAGGAGGGCATGGAGGCTTTCGCGGCGGTGATGCGGCCGAAAGCCGAAGCGGATCAGATCGGCGAGCAGACCGGATGGCGTAAGTTCGAGATCCTGATCGATCGGACACCGAGCCACTAGCCCGGCCTTGGGCTGCTTCGACCCTTAGCGCATTCGACACGCCAAGCTGTGGCGGCTTCCTCAGCGAGATCCTCGACCGGAAGCCAATCGCATTGTCCGCAAGTTACTAACCCGACCTTCGGAGCGAGTTCGGAGCATTGGCTCAACGGATCAGGCTCTTAAAAGGGCGTGACGCTCCGCTATATCGAAGCCCTGCTGGCAACCGATTCCTTGGACCTCTTTCTTGAATACTCGCCAAATCCGGCGTGGCCCGTTGCGATTGATTCGGTCTATGCGGCTGTCGATCGAGGCCGGTCGTCCACCCTACATCGCCCGCAACGTTAGGGGCTGTGATCTCATCAGCCTATGCCGCCGCTACCTTTTTGTGAGCCTCCTCAGCCTTTGCGCCGGGCAACATCTCATATGTCACACCACGCCTGCGGACCATCTTCTCTTTGACGAGCGCCTCGCAGATGATGTCGACCTGCGCCACGGGAATCCCCAATTGCTCGGCGAGACCAGGACCGGTAATACCGGGCTTCTTGTCGATGGCGGCGATTACTTCGAGGCGCCGAGAAGGTTTAGCTTTCCGCTTGGTCCCCTTGCGGACCTTAGGGGCTGCTGAGCGCCTGCCAGAAGAGGGTCCCTGAGGTTTCAGGGGCGTTCCTCCGTTAAGAGAATCCAGAGCGGCTGAGAGGCTCTGCGCCTCTTCGTCAATTGCCGCTATTGCGGACTTAATGAGATCCTGTGCCTCTGTGATTGCATCTGCCATACGAAACCTCCTTGACTGGGTACGGGTTGACCGCGGGGCGAGATTAGTTGAACTGCACCAGCGGGCATTCCTCCGTCCATGGTCTCGCGAACGTTGCCGCTAGGGCGGCGGACAGACTAACGAAGCTGCAAATCCAGCGGGCAGGGGTGCATCTCGGCTCGAGTTTGGTAGCCATATCTGATATCCACGAGCCCGACCCCCAGCACCAGTCTTCAGACGGATCAGTATGGCGAAACTTTTATGTTGGGCCCTACTGGAAACCTACTGGCTCTAAGTTACCCCGCCGTTCCCGTCAGCTGCGGTGTGTGACGCTTTCACACTGCAATAGACTATGAACCGATTCCAAACTCATGGGCTAGGTTCCCCGAAGAGCGCTTGCCTCTTCGGGAGTTTGGTTGAGCATCACCCCCGAGTTTCACAGGGAATTAGATGACGTGTCGGACCCCAGGTATTACACCGCGGTGACCTCGAAACGGGGAATCATCACTTCTCTCTATATCTGATTGCTGCCGTATCGATCTCGTCCATCACTTTCGTCGGGACGGCACAGCCCCCTCAGTCAATGGGCTCCCCCGGAGACCATTGGGTAGGAGCGTCCACGCGCTGCAGAGCGCTGATCGACAGCGTGGCTTGCGCTTTGCCGCTGGAGTTCAATGTAGCTTTCAGCGGCCTCCGGGGCAAGGTGGGCCCGCTGCAATCCCCTCCCAGCGGTATTTCAGGGGCGCACCCGCCCTAGGCCGAACCTCCTGATGTGGGCGAGCTACCGGGCGCGGTGGCATTGACCGCCCTCCATCCGCGGCGTGAGGTAGCCGCCGCAAGCGTGCCCGCGATCCCCATGACCGCAACCTGGACGGCCAGCGTCGCCTCTGTACTTGGATTTCCGATCGGTCCGTTCGGAACGCTTAGAAGCGCTGCCGCGTCAAGGCCCAGTCCTACCGCGTAGGCGGTGGTGGCCAGGGCGATCACAGCCATCGCAGCGCTGACCAGCGTCGCGCAGGCAAGCGCGGTGAGCAGTCTTGCGCGCGAGACTGTGGTTGCAAACAGTGCTCGGCGCGCGGCGAGCGCGATGGCCACCCCTCCGATGAGGGCGGCCAGCCCCCAGACTGCGAACCCAGTCCTGCCGGCCGCGCTCGGATGGACACCATGATCGGAATGGGCGAGCAGCACGAGCGCGCCGGTGAGTGCGCAGACGAGGCCTACCGCGCCCAGCGCAACGCCGATCGGCGCTCGCAGGCTTTGCTTGTGTGGCGCTTGTTTGATGGCTGCGAGAGCAATAGGGAGCCCGCCGGCAAGGATTGCGAGTGAGGCCACGACGGCCAGGGACTGCACGACGAAATGGCTGGTGCCGAGGATTAGGTGGGCGCTCGCGGCCCGCGCGAAGGGGGCATCCTCGGTCGTCTTGTAGAAAGCGAAGCCGGCCGCCGCGAAGACAACCCAGCAGACGAGCACGCCACAGAGACTGGCGCGGAGGCGATCCTCCACGCCGACAAGGCCGTGCGACCCATAAGCGGGGCGAAAGTGCGCCGCGAGCGCCCCGCGAAGGAGGTCGAGCACGCTCAGCATTCTTACCGGGTCCTCCTCCAGCAGCGCCCTCATCTCCTCGCCGTAGCGGCGGCGAAAGGCGAGCGGGTAAAGAGCAAGTGCGGCCCCGGCCACCCGCCGCATCATGCCGCCGCCTCCGCCGCGCGAAGGCGGGCGAGGCCGTTGCGCGCTACCCGCTCCAACGTTTGCAGCTGCTCGGCCAAGGTCGCGCTTCCGGCACCGGTCAGCCGGTAGGGCCGGCGACGCTCCTGCGCCGGCAACGCCTCGATCAATTCCCTTGCCTCGAGGCGCGACAGCGCCCCGTAGAGCGTGCCAGGGCCGAGGCGAACCCCAGCCATCTGCTCTACGTCGAGGGTGATCGCGTAGCCGTGCTTGGGACCATCCGCGAGGCTCGCCAGCACGAGCAGGCCGGGATCAGTAGCTCGCTCACTGGTATATCGCATTGCGTAATAGTAGCAGCCGTTTTTTGTCCGCTGGCAGCAGTGCTTCGCCTCCTCGATTTGTGTCGGTGCTCTTTTGCTGTGTGGACATACCGACCGGTCGGTATATTAGAAAAATGGCGACCAAGCTCGATCACCGCCGCGCCGAGGTTAGGGCCCAGTCAGACGAGCAGGGCAGCTCGCGCGAGCGACTGCTCGAGGCAGCCGCTCGCTGCTTTGCCCGCCGCGGCTACCAGGGTGCCTCGATCAATGAAATCGCCGCCGAGGCTGGTTTCTCCAAGGGGGCGCTGTATTGGAACTTCGCCAGCAAAGAGGAGCTTTTCTTTTCACTCCTTGACGAGCGCATCGACCGCCGGCTTGAGGCGATGTTTGAGCTGACGGGCTCCGCGTCAGCCGATCAGGACATCAACGCAGAGTTGAGCCGTCGCCTCTCCGCGGTGCTCGATGAAAATCGCGATCTTGTTTTGCTCTTTCACGAGTACTCGGCGATGGCCGTTCGCGATCCCAAGCTCCGGCCCAGCTACGTAAGTCGAAACGCCAGGCTGCGCGAGGGGATAGCCAGGGCAGTGGAGGCTCGCCAGCAGGCCCGCGGCGTTGCATTGAGTCTTCCTGCCGAGCAGATCGCCACGGCGGCCATTGCACTTGCCGACGGTCTCTCAATTGAGCAGCTGACCGATCCCGACTCGGTCCCCCCCGAGCTGTTGGGCCAAATCCTCAGCTTGATCGAGGACGGCATGGCAGCGCGAGCCAAGGAGCACGGATGACCAGCAAGCGAGCACAGTTTCCCCAACCTCCTCCCAACGACCTGACCGGGACCCCGCCCGGTCCGCGCCTGCCACGCCACCTTCTCGGCAGCTGGTGGCTGCTGCGAGAGCACGACTTGCTGGGGCGCTGCCGGCGCCGCTATGGGGAGGTCTTCTCCCTCAACATGTGGCCGCTGGGCTTCATGGTGGTTGTCGCCGATCCCGATGAGGTGAAACGAATCTTCACCGGCGATCCCGATGTCTTTCACGCCGGCGAGGGTAACGCGGTAACCGAGCCTGTAGCCGGTCCGGAATCGGTTCTGCTGCTGGACGGCGAGCCGCACCTGCAGCGTCGCAAACTGATGCTGCCGCCCTTTCACGGGGAGCGACTCGGGGTCTATGGCGACCTGATCGCGGAGATCACCGACCAACAGATCGAGGGTTGGCAGCCTGACACGGAGTTCGCGATCCACCCGGCGATGCAGGCGATCACGCTCAGTGTGATCCTGCGCGCGGTCCTCGGTGTCGAGGACGCCGCGCGCCGAGCTGAGCTTGAGAGACTGATGCCCCGGTTGATCAACTCACCGGCGCTACTTTGGCCGTTTTTGCAATATGACCTCGGCCCTCATAGTCCGTGGCGACGCTTTCTCGCTCTTCGGGATCGGATTGACGTACTCCTCTTTGAGGAGATCCAATTCAAGCGAGACGATCCCGATCTCGCCGAGCGTGAGGACATCCTTTCGCTTCTTCTGCAGGCGCGAGATGAGCAGGGTGAGCCGATGGGTGACTCCGAGCTGAGAGATCAGCTTGTGACGTTGCTGCTCGCCGGGCACGAGACGAGTGCCACGGCGCTGGCATGGGCCTTCGAGCGGTTGCTACGCACCCCCGCCGTGCTCGAGCGCCTGCGCACGAAACTGACCGAGGGGGATGGGGAGTACCTGGACTGCGTGATCAAAGAGACCATGCGCTCGCGCCCGATCATCGGCCAGGCGATCCGACGCCTCAGCGCTCCGATATCAGTCGCCGGATACAACGTCCCCGCTGGAACTTTCCTTGTCGCCTCAACGATTCTCCTGCACAGCGATCCCCGCCTTTATCCCGAGCCGCAGACCTTCCGCCCCGAGCGATTCGAAGATGGGCGTACCGATCCCTACAGCTGGATTCCATTCGGCGGCGGCGTCAGGCGCTGCCTCGGCGCGTCCTTTGCAATGCTCGAGATGCGAATCGTTTTGCGCCGTGTTTTGGAGCGTTGCGAGCTGAGCGCGCCCGACAGCCGGCCCGAGCGGGCGCGGCGACGATTCGTTACCTACCCTCCCGATCGCGGGGCTTGGGTTTTTTTGCACGAGCGTCAGGGCCGAGAACCTTCCGCTGCGGGGAGGTTGACGGATCGGCTTGCTTTGAGATCTGGACGCGCTGAGGACTACCCGAGCGAGCGTTCGCGGAAGTCGTTCCGAGAGGCCTGCTGATTGCGACGGCGAACGGGCCCGATTCCATGCAAGCCTTCCTCTATGGATGCATCTGCGTCGCTCCGTCGTGCCGGCACGCTCGCCGTCGCGACCGCAGACCAGCTCCGCACGCCGGCACCGGCATCGACACAGCTCGACCTCACTGCGGTCGCGACGGCGCTCCGGCGGACAGGAGCCGCCGTCGCGCAGGTCCGAGTCGATGCGCGGCGCGAGCCGTGGACACCGACGGGGCTCTTCGTGAAGCAGGGCACAGCGATTACGTGGGTAGCCGATGGCGACTCGTGGATCCTCACGCGGCGCGGTCCGCGCCTCGATGCAGCGCTGCAGCTGCGGGTGCGAACCGGCGCCTCCGCACCCGCTCTTGATGGGACTGGTTCGACCTTCACCGCAGCCGCGCCGCACGATGGCCAAATCGAGCTGTGCTCGCTGTTCCCCGGCGAGCTTCGCGGAGACAAAGAGCTGGTCATCTATGACCGCACGATGCCCCGCGCGGTCTTTCGCGGCGGCTTCGATGTCGTCGTCGCGGCCTGGGACAGCGGTACCGAGGTGGATGCGTGCCTCGCGGAGGCGGCGGCGCAGGACCCGACTGGGCTCTGCCATCGCGAGCTCGACCGGATCCGCGCCCCGATCGCTCCGCCTTCGGGATGGGAGCCGCACGTCAACGTCCCACTTGCGGGGCTGCACCGTAAGTGTGACCGGGAAGTAGACGTTCACGCTCATCGGCGCGTCGAGATCATCTGCCGGGAAGCCCGAGCTCCATTGACGGACGCGCTCAGGCTGCGCTGGCGCTGGCGCATGGATCAACTCCCGGCAAAGCGTGCCGAGGACACTCTCCTGACGCACGACTACATGTCGGTCGCCGTCGAGTTCGACGACGGCCGCGACCTCTCCTACCACTGGAGCGTCGGCTCTCCCGAGCGAGACGAGCTATCGCTGCCCGCTGCCGCACTGGCGCGAGCGCGAGTGGCACCTCGTGGCGCGGAGCGGTAGCGCCGGGCTAGGGGAATGGCACGCTGAGGAGCGGGCAGTCGCGCAGGACCGCGTCAAGGCGATCGGAGGCAGCCCGCCACGCGAGGTCGTCCGCGTGTGGCTGATCGTGACTTGTGTCTCAGGCGGAGGCGAGGCGCGCGGTCGTTACGCCGACATCGAGCTGACAGACAGCGCCACCACGATTCGCGTCCTGTAACCGCGCGCAAGTGGCGCATGCTTTCGGATTGGGTGTCTAATCGAGCACTTTCACCTGAACCAATGGACCTGCCAAAAGCGGCAGAAGTGTTGCGCCCCCGGGCAAGGCGACGGAGAAAAGAGAGCCTGCGACCGCCCAAATCCAGCGGGCGGGCATGCACTCCGACTCGCGATTTGTCCCCATGAGTTGTACCCACCAGCCGGACTTGTCGACGACACTTTCGGACCCGTCGGTTTGCAGGACTTTTATTAGTGGGCGTTCTGGGCTTTTGGGACCCTTTGCGCGGTTTCCCAGAGGGACTCCGACGGGCCCTCGGCGATCGTCTTCCCAGCGTTCGCGAGAGACTTACTTGAAGGCCAGCCAAAACGCTGTCAATGTCAGGCCGATAATCGAGAACGAATTGGGAAGCCTCAAAGCATCGAAAGGACCAACCGTATGAATGTCTTCCGCACGCCTGATGAGCGCTTCGATCATCTTCCCGGCTACGCTTTTGAGCCTCACTACGTCGAGGTCGAAGGGACTGCGCCTGCACCATCTCGACGAGGGCTCCGGGTCAACGGTGCTGTGCTTCCACGGCGAGCCGGACTGGAGCTACCTCTATCGCCATATGGCTGATGCGCTTCTCGCAAGCGGGCACCGTGTTGTCTGCCCCGACCTAGTTGGCTTCGGCAGGTCCGACAAGCCGACCGATCAGCGCTGGTACACCTACGAGCGCCACGTCGAGTTCATAACTGGCCATCTCGATCAGATCGACCTGCAGGACGCCACGGTCGTAGTGCAGGACTGGGGTGGCCCGATCGGCTTGCGCTGGGCGGTTGAACACGCCGAGCAAGTTGGGAGGCTCGTCATTATGAACACCGGGCTTTTCACCGGGCGCGTCAGCAAGGGATTCATGGCCTGGCGCGATTTCGCTGAGCGCACGCCTGATTTACCGGTCGGCGTGATCATCCAGGGCGCAACAGCCACAGAGCTTGACCCTGATGTTGTCGCAGCCTATGAGGCGCCGTTTCCGACTGCGGAGAGCAAGGCTGGCGCGCAGCGGTTCCCGCTCCTAGTGCCGCTTACCGAGGATGATCCGGGCGTTGTCGAGATGCTTGCAGTCCGGGACGCATTGCGCCGTTGGGAGAAACCGGTCCTGGTTGCATTCTCCGATCAGGACCCGGTTTTCCCGTTCCCGCAAGCGGGTGATCAATTCACCAAGCTGATCCCGTCAGCTGGAGAGCAGGTTCGAATCGAGGGAGCCGCCCATTTTCTTCAGGAGGATCGCGGCCCGCAGATAGTTGCGGCCATGCTTGAGGCCTTTGGGCGACCGATTTCCTAGTAAGGCGAGGTCGGGTCCAGGGATCGTAGGAGCCGAGGCCAATTTCCCATCGATTACGCGGGATTACCCTTGTTTCGCGCACAAGATCCTAATCTTCGCCTCAATGCTCAATGTCCCAAGTGGCCCTTCATGCCGGTCCGGCGCCCAGATCGTCGATGAGGTGGCGGACGTCACCGCCGTGCACGGCGACGTCCGCCGGTTGCGAAGGATCCTCGAGCCGGTTGCGGAAATAGCCGCGCCGGCCATAAGTGATGACCATGCGGCCGGTGGCGAAGCGGCCGGCGAGTGTGTCGGCGTTACTCGGCCCCCGTGCGGTAGTAGATCGTCCCGTCGGGCACTGCGACCGAGTGCTCGGTCGCAGGCCTGGGGAACGAGACCGCGTCGTGGCTCATCGTGCGGCGGCGGTGCCGCGGCCCGCGACGAGCCGCGGGTGACGTTTGCCGACGTAGCGGACGGCGCCAAGCGCGACCGAGCTGCCGCCGCCGAGGATCAGGACGGTCGTCGAGGCGCCGCAGGCGATTCCGATCGCGAGCATGATCACGCCGGAGACGAAGCCGAGGGCGTTGGCGACGCGGGGATATCGGTGACGGATGACGAGCAACATTTGGTGTCCTTTCGGAGAGCAATATAAGAGACAAGACGTATCTAAGCATATCTCCTTACAAGATGCAAGCTGTCTCCTAATTTTTTGTCATGGCTGTGTCCGAGTCCGCCATCGTCTGGACGCGAGCTTGGCGACCGTCACGAACGCTTGGACGTCCGCGCGAGGGTTCGATTGCCCGCGACGCGAGCGGTCTTTGGCGTGGGGAGGTCTATGGGTTGCGCAGGACGAGTGGGAGGAAGATTTCGTCGAGGATCTCCTCGAGCGTGTCTTGTGACGGGGGCTGGTGGGTGAGGATCAGCTCGTGACGGAGCAGGTCGAGTGGGAGGCAGGCGAGGCGTGGACTGATGTTCTCGCGGCTTTCGCCACGGGCGGCGGCTCTTTCGAGCACGCTCGACATCACCCCGCCGCCGCCGCGCAGTTGCTCGAGGATCTTGTCGAAGGCCTCCTTGTCTGAGAGCAGGTCGCTGAGCATCCCGATCACGGTGTCGGGGCCGGTCTCCGTGATCCGCGCCGAAGCGCGCCGCAGTACGGCGAGCATGTCGCCGCGCAGCGTCCCGGTGTCGGGGATGGTGCCGGGGAGCACCGGCTGGTGGTGGCGCATGGCGGCGATCACGAGCTCGGGGCGGTTGCGCCAGCGGCGGTAGATAACCGCGCGACTGGTGCCCGCCCGGTCAGCAACGCGCTCCATCGTCAGCTTGGCGTAGCCGGACTCCTGAAGCTCCTGCCAAGCGGCGTCGAGCAGCGCGTGCTCGAGTATCGCCCCGCGTCGGCGGGTGCCAACGGGGCGTTTGTGCTGGGTCGCGGGCTGCCCCGAGTTGGCTCGCCTTGGTCGCGCCAAAGTGTTTTTAGGAGGCATTCTGACTCTTGTGACTTTCTCAGTTTAGATGCAGATCGTTCCTTATCTTAGTTCCCGGACTCACCGCATGTCAACAATCACCGAATCGCCGGGCGCATCACGCTTCTGACTCAGCAAAAGCCAGTCCCCATCAATTGCCTGCGACGCTCGGGATCCAGATGAGTTTGCTTGCACCCGACCCGCTGGACCTTTTCGACGCGCTCGGATAGTTGCCAAGAAATCGCCTCCCCCTCTCCATTTCGGGTTCGGCAAGGTGGTAATACCCGGCGAGCAGCTCGATCAGCTCGGCCTCCCAGAGCCAACGACCCTTTCAACGCGACACCGGTGCTAGCCGCGACGACCCTTGGCACGGCGATTTGCACGGTTGGCCTTCTTACAAGCTGCCTTCGTCTTCACCTGCTGGGTCAGTACCTTGCCGTTTTGGCCGGTGAATTCAACCGTTGAGACGGTCGGTTCGCTGCAGAGACTTTGGGTATTTGCGAGGTAGCCCCGCGCACCGCCGAAGAGAGTGAAGCGAAAGTTGCCTATCGGGGCATCAGGGACGATAGGGACGACGGTCTTCAGACGCCCACCCTCGACTGAGGACGATTCGGCCTCCGGAGTGAGCATCACCTGGCCACCGAGGATGAAGGCGAGGTGAGGAAGCAAACCGAAACCCGAGACTGCGTAGACCGGGCCCTTGAGCGGGGCTTCAAGCAGGGGAGTATTGGTCACCGCTTCCCCGATTGGCTGGCGCCCAGCGCAGTCGTCGGCGGCCAGTTCCGCCCGATCGCACAGGTTGCCAAGGTGGCGTTGGTCGATCTCAAAGGCTTTGGGCAAAGTGACGGCAATCGACTTGATGTTCGCGTCACCTGCTTTCGTGTTCAGTTCAACCGCCAAAGCAGGGTCCTTGCTGCGGACCGTCGCCTTGTGGCCTCCGAGTTGGGTGATCGACATCCTGGGTGCGAATGGCAACGTGGCGCAATTGGCGGCCTGAAAGTAGGAACTGAAGTTGGCAACCGTGCCCTGATCGCCGATCCCTTCTGAGGCGACAGAGAAGGGAGAGCAGTTGGTCGGGTTGATCATGAACCTGGGACGTTCGATGTTGACCTGGATCGAGCGAAGGCGAAGCGGGATACCCCCGATGATCTCCGGCACGGTTTCAGAGTCGGCGATCACGTGGGCATCGAGGGGATCGATGTGGAGGGCGACTCTGACGACGACGGTGCCGTAGTCGTAGGGACCGGCGAGGGCCGGGGTGATTGCAACCAACGACAGTGGAGCGCCCTGGAAGGGCCCCGCCATGTAGATCTTGCCGATCGCGTGGAAGGGATGGGAGCCAGGTCCTGCGGCGACGTTTGAGCTGCCGATTTCTGAGGAGGCGGGGCAACTGGGTCAGCCTGCTCGGTGCGCCCCAGGGTGACCGCTGCGGCGGCGATCGAGGCCTCCGGGCAGTAGGTGACGCCATGGAGGTTTGCGGTAAGGCCGGGGGGCATGGTGAAGTTCAGCTTGCCCAGGTACTGATCGCCGTCTTCGCGGTTTAGCTTCAGGGTGAAGGCGCTAAAGGAGCCGGCAGTTGGAACCGTCGTGCCGGCTTCCAGGCTCGGGCTGAATGGACGCACTTGACCGGGGCACTGGCTGTTGTTTGGACCAGAGCTGGAGTCCGAAACTCTGGCTCGATTCCTGTTCGGCTAAGGCCGCGTCCCATGGGTAGAACTCCGCCGATGTCGTGTAGACCGTGCAGGAAAGGGGCGTCGCCATCAAACTCCGTTCGCCGGAGAATAGGTGAAGTTGAAATTCGTCGAACGGTGCCTGAGGAAGTTCTGGAAATTCCACAGTCAACTGGCCCGTTTCGGGATTGGGCCTAACCATCCCAACCAACTTCGCGTTTATCCCAAAGCCCGAGGCGGTCAAAAACAACCGGTACTGATCCCCTTGTTCGGGCTCGCCGATGAAGACGGAGCCTTGGAGTGGGCCGCTAAGAGCCTTTGTTCCTATCGAAAAGGTTCCGATCTTCGAATCATCCGGGCATTCGGCCGGCCCTTCTGATTTGAAGTTGCCCTGCGCGTCCGTGCAGGCGCTTTGGCCGTCGGCTGCATCTGGGTTAATCGTGAAGCCAGCGGGAAGCGACACGATTGCTTCTTTGAGCTCTGATGGCGAAGCCGAGAACCCGAGCGGCTGGGGATCGGTGAGCTCAACATCAACTCCCGTCGCGGAGTCGGTCTGGTCCGTGGTGGGGCTTGCATAGAGGACTGGATAGAAGGTCTCCTTCTCACATCCTTCGGTCCTCGGATATGAGCTTTCCTGTCTTGAGCTATCGGCGGGATCGTGGTACGTCTGGACTTCGAGGCTTGTCGCGAGAGGATTTTCGGTGCAGGTGGTGGGGTTATCGGTGAGCGGGTGGACTGGAATGCTTGCCGGAGTCGCTTCCCCTATACAGCTCGTGTTGGAGCGTTCGACGCAACCAGCGGGATTGCCCGGAGCCCCCCTGGGGAATCGTTCCTGATCGTGCCCCGATTCAGCCGGAAATCCCCAAAAGGTCAATTCCGCAGCGGCGAGCGGAGTGAGCTGGGTGATGTCCTTGACAGTGAAGCGAAGGCCATAGTCTGAGGCGGTTCGTACCGCCACCGGTATCGAGATCGGGATGTTCAGCATCGGCACGATAAAGGCAAACTCCGCAGTCGCTCCGTTGCTTGGCACGACGTCATAAAGCGGCGCCGTGCCAAGCAGGTAGTTTGGGCTGCCTTTGTAATTGGCATGCAGGGTCACGAGACCGGCCTGGGAGACCGAGGGGCACTGATCAAGGGCGAATTCGACAAGAGCGCACTCGTTGATTGCGTTGGGATTTCCGAACACGCCCTGGGGGGCGTTGAAGATCACGTTTTGGGCGGCTTCTGGCGCGCCAGGATTTTCCAACTTGAAGGATGTGGTCAGATTCGGATGCCCGCCAGCCTGTGTGGTCGAAGTCGTCGTCACAAACGATTCGATCCCCTCTGATGCAAGCGCGGATGAAGCCAACGCCCCCATCGCAAGCAGACAAGCGGCGACGCCAAGGCAGACCGATCCGCTCCGTTTGCGGATCCGCTTCGCTTCTAGGGAGCCGTGGGGCCAGATCATCGTCTGCTCCCTCGGTGGCGTTTGCGGTGATCCTTGCGGGCGTGACCCCTGCGAACGCAAGTCCGATGTCTCTTGACGAAACCCTTCCTGCAGGGCGCCAATTGCGGGCGGGCTGCGTTGCCCGCGCCTGAGCTGGCCCTGCTCGCGAGTTCCGGAGGGCCCGGCGCCGCAGAGCCCGGCCCGTGGCACTCATCGGAGGCCTTACATGGTGGGATCGGCGGTTCATAAGGGAAGCCACCTTCACTACGCGCATCGTAGATCTTGACCAATGGGCCATTTTCGTCCTGCGGCACAAGAGTGTCATGGGTGAAGAAGTAGGCGTCGACTCCGTTGGCGCTGACCCCGAGAAGGCTAGAGGCAAATGGACTGGTCCCGGTTGAAATCAGACCGAGGCAACCGCCGGAGACCGCGCTAAACGTCAGGCTCGATTCTTGACAAGTTCCCGGGCCCGAACTTTCACTGATCGGCTGCCACTCATAGGCGTCCTCGGTTTCATCGAGATCTCGGGGAGCCAGGGCATCGGTTGAATTGAAGAACACCCGTCCGTCTTCCGTCAGGCTGAGACCATCTTGAGCCATGCTCGCATCGCCAGTGGCCCGGGCATTGGTCGGCGCGCAGGAGGCACATACCAATCTGCCCGAACCGGCTTCATAGCGATAGATCTCAGAATGCCCGGCGTTGTCATATTCGCTGAGCGGCTGAAATGTGGTGAACACGGCGAACCGTCCACTCGCGCTGAGCTGGAAATCGGCCATACGTCGACTCGCTGATTCCTTGACCGCATCAACAACAACAGGGTCTTCTGGACTGAGTGTCGCGATGAAGGTAGGCCCAGCACCCGGCGCTGCAAAGTAGAGGTTGGGCTGATTGGCGATCCCGTTGGACTCACCGGCAAGGAGCTCTGGCGAGAGGAAGTAGACCGAGCCCGATTTGCCCGCCACCCCGCCGCCACCGCCGATTGCGACGGCCCCACAGTCTTCCTCAGCGCCCAGACCGTTCCAGTGTTTGCCATTTTGATTGGCTACCGGATCGCACGCGTCGGAGTTGCTAGGTCCCGACGCTGCGGTCGAGACTAAATGCAGGGTCGCCGAGCTTTCACCGACGTCGGCCCGATAGATGTCGGCGCTTTCGTCTTCGTCTTCCCCAGTCAGTTTATCGATCGTCGTAAAGTAGACCCGGGTTCCGTCACTGCTCATGCCGTCATAGAGGACCCCGTGGCTCGCTGCTGGGGTCAGGTCAATCGAGTGGATCGAGTCGTTGATATCCATGTACAGGTGCCAGTAGACGTTGCCGTTGGAATCTTCAGATACCTTCTGACCAATCAGAACACGGGAGCCATCGGCCGAGATATCGAGCTCAGCGATCCCGTTTGAGTCTTTGTGGGCAGAATTGCAATCTCCCTCACCTTGCAAACACCGGAGGGCTTCAGGAAAGTCTTCTGAACTCGGGGTATTTGAGATAACGTGCGTCTCTCCGGTCCGCAAGTTGTGATCGTAGATCGAGACGTCCGCACCTTCGTTACCTCCTTCGGCAAAGCGTGAGGTCGAGCCAAATATGAAATGTTCGCCGTTGGCAGAGAAGTATTTGGCCACGTAGCCATCTGGCTTGGCCAGAGGCCCGGGAGAGATTGGGCCCGCCATTCCCTGAACTAGGGAACCATTGGGCAGGCGCAGGGGAATGCCGGTTTCCACTCCCGAACCAAAGCAGGGGCTGCAGATACCTTCCCCGGCGAACGCGAACGTATTTAGGCCCGGATCGGCTTCGGCAAGCGGTGATGAAAATGGCGGTCCCGCTGGGGTCCCGTTTGCGGGAATGCCAACGTACCTTGTGCTCCACCCGTTGGCACCTCGGGTTGCGAGGTATGGATCCACCCCACGGTTGGTCGGATATCCGGTGCCAGGAATCCCCCCGTCGTGGACTCCATAGAGCACTTGCGAAGGGTTTTCCACATCGGGGTACTCGCCGAAAGGAGCCTCGCCTGGAACGAGGTCCGACTCGACGTCATAACCGCCGGTGTTTGCGGCCGAAACAAGCTCATATGCTCGGCAGTCTGGGAGAAGTGCACTGCCCGTCTGTTGGCGAACGTGGGCATTTGAGCAGCTGTCATGGAGCACCTCGACAAACGGGAACGTCATGAACGTGCGTTCTGGCCCATACGTTGTTTCGGTCTGATTTGTTGCGACAATTCGATAGTGATACGTCGTTCCAGCTCTGAGATCAGTCACTCGCATGGATTCACTTTCAGGTTTCAACCCCGATCCAACGTCTGCAGCCTCAGTCGATGCACAGGAGCCCGCGGAACATGCGTCCGGGCCGTATTCAAAGCGATATGTGGTTTCGGCACCTTCAGGGTCGACGTAACCGTGTAGTTCGGCGCTGTCGGAATGTACATTGCTCACGAACTGACCGCCGACAGTTGGAGCTTCGGACGCGGAGAATGTTTCGTCGCGTCCATCGAGGGCTCCACTGGGATTCGCAACCACCAACCGATAGTGGTACGTAAGGCCTTTGGTCAAACCGGTCAGATCGGCGCTGACAGGCGCGCTTGCGGAGCCTCCGAATGCCGCGCCCTGGGCGCAGGGCGCGATATTGCCGTAGGCCCCTGTGGGCCCCCATTCAAACTCACACTGCGTCGTGGTGACGCCTTCCGGAGACACCTCTCCATTCATTCGCCCCCCCAAAGGCAGAAAGTTTGTCGCCTTGTTCGTAGTCGGTTCGGGCAGGGTTCGCGTAATTCCAGGTTTGTAGATTAGAACTTCGCCGTGACCCCCTTCCCCAAAACCGGCTGTTTCCCCAACGTAGACAGTTCCGTTGTGTCCATTGACAGCAATAGATTCAGGTCTCCCATTTACCTGCCACGCCGCGATGTTGATCCCTGTTTCGGTGTACTCGCTTACTTCCGTATTGGGATATTCTCTCTGAAGAAGGTATAGATCGTTTGTGGTCGGATCAACGGCAAGATCAAGCGTGTTTTGGGTAACGACTGCATATTGGAAGACTCCAGCAGAATTATATTTGTAGACCTTGCCATTGTTGAACTCCACATAGACATTGCCATTGGAGTCCACGGCCGTGCTGATTGGATCCGTAAACAGTTCAGTGTGGGGGACGAGGATGGATGCTCCGGTCGGTATCCCATCTGGTTCGTATTGGGTGACAATGTAGGCGATCGCCACATTGGCAACCCTAAGTCCCCCGGCGAGCCAGTAATCTCCCGAACTGGGTTCAATCGCCGGGCGGTATGGTCCGTAGATGGATTCGTACGGATAGCCGCCTTCAACCGGTTCGCCATTGGGGTCAAAGGCAGCGAGATTCTGTTCGCCCGCGATGTAGATGCGGCCACGACTTCCGGCGTTGGCGGAGTTGTCAATGGCTACCTGCCCACGTCCATACCCTTCAAGCGGGAGCGAGCTGGTGCCAGAGCGGTTTTCCCCGCTGTAGGAGATGGGATTTCCCGTTTCGTCGAACTGGTCGAGTACCCGCTGTTCCGACGAGAGGACGAAAACGTTGTTGTTTTCTTCATTGGTAGCGATCGAGCGAATGCTTCCGGCACCGAATGGGCCCGCGGTTGACTGGGCCCCGGTGAAACCCGAGTAGAAGTCGTGTTCGGTCACCTGCACGGCGAACGCCGGTGCGGCGACAGCCAGCAGCAGGGCGCTCGCCAGCGCGCTGGCGAGCATGCAGCGACGCAGCGGGACCCTCCCGCAGAATGGTCGAGTCGCATTTGCACTCACCGCTGCTGACCCCCTTCTGAAGCTGGGGAAGTCTGTCGGGGAACTTGCGTTCGGTGTGTTTTCCGAGCACAGGGGGTCTTCAGGGTCGGGTTTTGATCGGCCATGAGACCGTTCTGCCCGCTGATCTGCGCGGACACATGGAAGGTCCTGGCGCAGAGGCTGGTCGAGTTGACGAGCAGACCCTTCGCCCCGCCGTCAAGGCTCAGATTGAATTTCGAGATCGGGGCATCCGGAACTGATTCAAAATCGGTTCGCAGTCGGCCTTTCAGGCTTTCGACCTGACCGACTAGGGCGACGTCGATCTGACCGTTTAATGCTGCGACTATGTCGGGAAGATGCCCACCGGAACTTCGTAGGTACACCGGCCCTTCAAGCGGCTTTTCCAACAGGGGCGTTTCTGCTCGAGCGAATCCGATATCGGAGCTTGGCGGGCAGCGTTCGCCAGGGGTCGTGCCTTCAGCGAAACTACTCCGAAGGCAGGGGCTCTTGAGGTGGGAGTTGTCGAGAAACTCCGAGTGTGGCAGGGTGACAATGGCCCGGGCGATGTTCGCGTAGCCCGAACCCTGAGGGTATTTGACGACCGCCTTCAAGGCGGGATTTCCATCGTGCGCCGTAGCTCCGGAGACGATCATTTCTAGCTGAGGCGCAAATGCAAGGCGGCTGCAGTCTGCGACCTGAAACGGCGTACTTTGGGAGGCGACCGTGCCCTGATCACCGCCGATTTGCGCGTTGACCGAGAAAGGGTCGCAGTTTGTGGGATTCAGCGTGAAGTTCGGCCGGTTCAGGTTGATCTGAATCGAGCGCAGGCGCAGCGGGATTCCGGCCAGGACTTGGGGAAGCGCATCCGAAACCGCGGTGATCTGAGCGGTCGTCGGGTCTACTCGAAGGGCAGCCCGGACCACCGCGTCACCGAGATCGTATGGCCCCGACACCGCGGGTGTGATCACCACCAGACTGAGCGGTGCGTCATTGTATGGACCGGCGAGATAAACCTTGCCGGAAACGTAGAGCGGGTGGGTCCCCGCACCCGCACCAGTGATCGCCGTTCCGATCTGAGAAGCGACGGGACAGCTGGACTTGGCCTCCTCAGCAAGACCCGAATACCCGGGCTGAGAGGCGGCGGCGATGGACGCGTCCGAACAATAGGGGACGCCCTTCAACGTCGCCAGAAAGCCGGGTGGGGTGGAGACGGTCAGCGACGCCAGATCCTGTTCTCCATCGTCTCTGTTCAATTCGAGGGAGAACGGACTGTGGGCGGCCGGCGAGCGGTTCGCGGAGGCCGCACGGAAGCTCGGCCTAAATGGCCGAGGGTTGGGCGGACACGGAGCTCCATCTGGACCTGAGCTGAGCGTGAAGTACTGGGTGGAGGTTTGCTCTGAAAGCAGGGAATCCCATGGGGTGAAGGTAGAAGTGACCGGGTAGGTGCCGCAGGCAATTGGCGTGGCCAAAAGCCCCCGTTCTGAACCGAAGAAGTGCATGTTGAAGTCGGAGAACGGAGATTGCGGAAGATTGTCGAAATTGATAGTCAGTTGCCCCGTCTGTGGATCGGGTGTCACGGTTCCGGCAATCTTGATGTGAACTCCGAATCCGTTTGCAGCAAGGAATACGCGGTAGCGGCTTTCGGGCTCGCGGTTCACCGAGATAGACATAACCCGGAAGCGGTCCAGGAAGGGCCGAACTTTCGATCGTGAGACTACCCACCTTCGAGTCTTCTGGGCATTGAGCTTCTTCCTCAGTTCCAAATTTCGCGGCTAGATCCGAGCACGATGTCTTTCCGTCCGCGGCATTTGGATTGATCGTGAACCCCGGGGGCAGGGTGATTGTTGCGGTCCGAATCTCTGAGGGAGATGGAACCGAGGGGCTCACTTGCTGAGGGACGTGAAGGTTGACCTGAATACCAGAGGGAGAGTCACTTGAGCTTGTGGTCGGCTCGGCGAACAGACTCGGGTTAAAGCTCAATTGGTCGCAACCGGTGGTGGCAGGCCAGGGAACCTGGGCCTGTTCGACACCGTCATCGTAGGAGTCAACCTCGAGTGATGCGGTCAGGGGCACACCGCAGGTCGTAGGATTGCTGATGAACGGAATCTGTTCAGCATTCGACGCTATCCCGGCCGTCGTGTAATTCCTAAATCCGCATTCGTGCGGTTCCAAGAAATTCGTCCATTCGATTACTTCGGATGCGTGAAGGCTTGAAAAGCATACGTTTTCCTTAAAGGGAAAGCGCAGCGCATTATGGATAGGATCCGCTGGTACCCCCCAAATCCGCTGGTACACTTCTGTGGTTGGGGTGAAACTGTGTACCGGAATTCCCAGAACGGAAAATCTCAGACCGTAATCGCTCTCCGTCCTAGGGTTTATAATCTCATAGATCGGAAGGTGGGCCAGGGGCACATTGAAGCCGATGAGCCCAACATTGTTTGGAGTGGGTTCCAAATTGAAAATCGGCACCAGCCACTTAAAGACGGCGTTGACGGCAGCGACACCGACTTGGGTATCGACCGGACATGAATCCGTCGCAAAATCGACCTCCGTGCACTGAGGCGTCGCGTGTGGATTTCCGATTACCCCGGTTGGGTTGTTGACGATGAAGTTCTTGGCGTCAGAGCAATCACATCCGCCGAGTTTGTCGACCGTGCTGTGGTCCCCAACTGTCCAACCGGTGAAAATGTCGGGATGCCCCCCGGCCTGGGTCGTAGAGGGCGAAGCGGTGAAGTTGAAAATCGGAGTGCTCGCCTGCGCAACAGAACAAACCGATAGCTGGACCAAGGCCAAGATCGCACTTAAGCCGAGGGCGCCGAGGTATGCCTTGAAACGGCTCCGCCGGGACCGAGCTGGCCCCTTCGTCCAAACTACTCCTCTTCGCACCGCAGCCTGACAGACAAGCTTTGCCGCCGTCGTGATCATCCCCTGCTCCGGAGGTCATGGCCGCGACGTCGGTGGTGATTGCGGCGCCTAAAACGCTTCTTATCGTGTCGGGCGTGAGCTACTCTCGCGTTGCCTCCTTCACCAAGGGGCGCCGACGTTCCCGTCGGAATCGAACTTGGTGGCGATGATCCCGTGCCATGGCACTCATCAGCGGCTTCACAGGGAAGCGGCGCAGGAGTATCGAAGAAGCCGCCGTCGGTACGGGCATCGTAGAACTTGAGGAAGTTTCCGTTTTCGTCCTGGGGAACCAAGGTTTCGTAGCTCGAGAAATACACGTTGATCCCATCCGCACTGACCCCGATCAGTCCCGCGAACCTAAAGGTCGTCGAGTCCGACGATGAGCCATTCTGAATCGCCGAATCGACCGAGCCCGTGCCCGTTGTGATGAGTTGTGGCCGTCCAGCCACGTACTCGTACACGTCATGGATATTGTCCGTGTCCTGAGGGACCAGAGCTTCACCAGTGTAAAAGAATGCGCGACCATCATTTGACATAAAAAGACCGTTTTCGCTCGCCGTCACATCAGAAGTCGGAGGTTCACCACTCGGATTGCACGACGCACAGACAATTGACCCGACAGTAGGACTAAAAATGTACATCTCCTCGAAGCCGTCATTATTGTATGGAGTGACTTGTTGGTTGGTGACAAAGGCCATCGCGCCTCCGCTCGGAGAACACTTGAATGCGCTCAACTGGACCATTCCCGCATTCTGTTTCAAATCCGAGGGAGGAGCACGCTTCACCAGGCGAGAACGTCGCCACGTAGTGAACCTGCCCGCCCTGGTAGAAATAAAGGTTCTGCTGGTTCAGGACACCCTTCTGGCCGTCAAGCTGTTCCGGCGAATAGAAGTAGATATCGCCGCTTTCACCCGCGAGTGAATTGTCCGCACGCGTCGCTCCCCGGACCGGGACGACGCCGCACCCGCTCGTCCATTCCTGGACCGGTTCACAAGCGTCCGAGCCGCCTCCCGGCCCCTTCGATACGAGAGTGAGGGAGTCGGTCGCTTCGCTCCACATATAGAGATCAACGCTATGATCGGTGTCTTCCGCGACCAACTGGTCGGCGGTGGTAAAGAACACTTTGGAGCCGCTTTCGGTCATGCCGAGATAGTTCACATCTACGGGTTCTCCACCACTCATTTCGTCGCGGGACACGACATAGGTAATGGCGTCGTTGACCCTCATGAACAACTCGACCCCCCCGTCCGGACCCTGGGTTGACATCAGAATGTGAGAACCGTCGGTAGACACACTGGGATACCAGTTTGTTCCGTGCCTGTTGCCGAACTCACTCGGAAAGGCAATCGCTTCGTTTGGGTCTTCGCTGGCCGGTTGCTGACGTATCGGGGTCCCGCCAGGGGTCGTCGATATGACGCTTACCTCGTTAGTCACAGTATTGAAATCATATGCGGACCCCGGTGCACTGACGAGGCCGTTGGGTGCGAAGGCGATGTTGTTTGAGGAAAACGCCAGATGGCTGAAGTCCGGTGAGGGCTGAATGGACCCGTTGAATTCCTTGGAATTCGGAATTACCCCGAGATCGGTCGGCCATTGACCTAGGAGATTGCCTTCGGCGTCATAGACGTACGGCGCTTCAGATGCAACCGCTGGCCTCAGATTCGGCGGCTGGGTGAATTCTTCAAGTGGGTCAAACGCAAGAAAACGATCCATTGATCGGTCGGTGAGTGTGGTTGACCCCGCTGCTGCCTCATCGCCAGGAATTCCGACGTACTTGGAAATCCAGCCAGTATCGGTGCGAGTTGCCACGTAGGTGTCTTCAAACAGAGCGTTCTCCGGATCACCAGTTCCGGGAATCTCTCCGCCTGTGCCGCCGTAGGCAAAGGTATTATCCGCATAGGGTGAGTTGGGAGCGTTTGTGGTGAGTAGGGTGCCGTTGGCTTGCGCGGCCGAAACGAGCTCATATCCTCTACAGTCGGGGAGAAACGCTGTCTTAGTCTGCTGTCTAACTGCAGCGTTGGGACAATTGGGGGGGTAGAAATTGAAGGTCTGATCTGCAGACGCGACCGTGCCAAGAGCACTTTCGGCAACGACCCGATAGTGATAGGTGACGTGCGGTTCCAAGTTTTCAATGTGAATGCGACTTATCTGATCAGCCTGATCTGACCCGATGTCTTCGGCGGGAACGGGGGCACTGCTCCCGTACGTAGCTGACACTCCATATTCGAAATGGTAAGACGTGGCGACGCCGTTGGGATTGATCGTGGCCTCCAAGTCGGCCGTCTTGGCGCCGAGATTGGTGGCGGTGACGCTTCTGATTGCGGGGGCTTCCGCTGCATGAAATGTCCGATCCTGCCCGATGCTCATACCTAGCCCATTTATTGCGACAATTCGAAAGTGATAGATCGGATTGAGCGTGAAATCGAGCCCTTCGATTGCAGCGCTCGCTTCCTGGCGATTTTCACCCGCCCCTTGGTCGACAGGCGACGTTTTCAGACCGTAGCTTTCAGTGGTGCCGTATTCGAAGTACACGTGTGTATCCGTTCCATCTCCTGTATAGGATCCGCTCAACGTCGCTGTCGACGGCGTTATCTCGCTCGCGGGACCCGTGGTCAATCCAATCACGGGGGCAGCGGTTGTGAAAGTACGGTCTTCACCACGGCCAGCTCCGCTGCCATCGGTTGCGACGAGTCGAAAGTGATATTTCGTTGCGGGCTGCAACCCGCTGATTTCGCCGCTAGCTGAGGTCGTTTCGTTATAAGGGGTCGGAGCAACACAGGGGCTGCTGAGAGCCCCGCCGTATCCACTGGTTTCAAAACTCGCCTGATCGACATATTCGAATTCGCACCGCGTCACTGGTCCACCGCCGTCGAGTTCAATCGTTCCGCTAACAGTCGCGGACGTCCGGCCGATTTTTGGGCTGATGGCTGGGCTGACGGTCGGGACTGTTACGGGGGCAAACACGGCAACGTCCCCACCGCCTGTATTGGCCACAAATGCGGCACCGGAAGACGCACTGAGCGCAATACCCCGCGGACTGGAGAGCTCGCCAGCTCCGAATTCATCGATGGGAGAACACGATTCCTTGGCAGACCCGCAATCAAAGGCGAAATGATTAACAAATCCACCTTCACCACTCTGCACTACGTAGAGGTCATTGGTTGACGGTTCAATCGCCAACCCGGCAGCGTCTTCGCGAGCATCGGGCTTTCCCAAACTGGCTTCAGAGGTGGTGAACTTTACAATCTGCCCCGAGAAGTTGGCGTTGTAGAGTCTCCCCGCGGTATCCAGCGCCAGGCCGACGGGATTGCTGCCAAATGGAGAATAGAAGGTTGTGATTAGGCCTCCGAATTCGTTGAGCTCGTCGACGCGCCCGTTTTCGGCGCTCACGAAGAGGTCTCCAGACTGGTCGACGGCCTCTCCTGCAATTGAGCCCGGATCATGGTACTGGCCAGAATCCATCCAGGTTGAGACCAGATCTCCTGAGGAATCGAACTTTGAGACGATGTCATCCGACGTATCGCCGACATACAGATCACCTTCGGATTCTCCCGCCGCCATATCGACGGCTAGGAAGTTTGGCGATGAAAAACCCCCCGGTTCAGAGCTCTGCGTCCCTTCTTTGCATATGTCGTCGGACTCTGCGGTGCATAGATCCTGCTGGGCTTCTGAGCTTCCTGGCTGTTTGACCTCAGTCTCGTTCACTTCCTTACCGATCATGAACAGAAATTCGCCGGTTGAGGTGAACTTCTCAACCCGTCGGTTGGCGGGATCAGTGACATAGATGTCACCCGCCGAGGATCCCGCTGAATCGTCAACCGCCACTGAGCTCGGATTCGAAAGCCGGTTGGACTTTTCTCCGGCAAACGTGTAGGAAAGTACGTGCGCCTTGGACGCTGCTGCTGGCGGGGCGCACGTGAAAGCCCAGATCGATATCGCCGCGACCACGGCAAGCAATCGAGGTCGCGAGCCGATGCCGGCTACCAAGTTTCTGCCTTTGAGGCCGGAACCCATCATTTCCTTCCCCGCCTGCTCCTGTGCTTGCTGCGGTGCAGCCTACGAACGCATCTGTGGTGCCTCAAGATCCGACGCTTCCCACATCCGTTCTTGGATGGAGGCGAGCCACCTTCTTCGAGCGGTTGTGTGGTGAAGCTCTGATCTGATCCGATCGTCGTGCCTTCAGAATTGGTGGCAATCACCCGAAAGTGATAGAGAGTGCCCGGTTGAAGCCCGTTGATAGTGGCGCTTGTGGAATGGACGGAATCATCAGAGCCAAGTGACCCACCCTGTGGCGTGCTCGAACCGTAGGATGTTTCCGGGCCGAATTCGAAGTGCGCTGCAGTCGACGAAAACCCGGGAGCAATTTCAGCCGTTAGTGTGGCGGAGGTGCGAGTGACCCCGGCCGATGAGGCGCCAAATATGGAAGGCACATTCTTCGTAGTAAAGGTCTGATCGAGTCCCGCCACGACGCCCGCGAAATTTATGGCGACAACTCGATAGTGATAGGTGGTGGCAGGTTTCAGACCCGTGATCTCAGTGGCCACCGAGTGATCGGTATTGTCGGATCCAATCGGGGCGCTTGGCATCGTGCTGGAACCGTACGAGCTGCTCGATCCGTAATCAAAAAGATAAACGGTCGGACCAAGGCCCGGCTTGATTGTCGCGTCAAGGGTGGCCCCGCTTTTGCTAACCTGCGACGCTGACACCCCGGCGACTGTCGGAAGTATTGGCAGGGTCGTGAAGGTCTGATCGGGCTGCCGTACCGTACCCGCCGCCGAGGTAACGACGAAGCGGAAGTGATACGTGATGCCGACCGAAAGCCCGCTGATCTTGGAGCTGACAAGGTGACCAGTGTCGTCAGAGCCAACTGGAGCGCTCTCGACAGTGCTCGAACCATACGATTCGGTCGGTCCATATTCAACGTGATATGTGGTCGGCCCTCCGTCCTCTGGATTTATCTCCGCATTGACTTCAACCGATGAGCTTTCGGCTTCATTGCGGGGAACGGAATATTCCGTCGTCGGCAGCCCGGCGATCGCCGGATAGGCGAGCGTCGTGAACGATTGGTCGGGACTGTAGGTAACCCCTTTGGCATTTTCGGCAACCAGGCGGTAATGGTAAGTGGCCGTCGGGTTGAGGTCGGAAATAGGAGCAGATACGTCAGTCTGGCCTTCTGTCGCCCCGGCATCGACGGGGCTGAGCGGAGCGTTTTTCCCGTAGAGGGTGGTGAATCCCCATTCGAAATGGTAATGAGTGTCTTCTTTCTCTCCAAGCCATGATCCATTTATCGTTGCGGATGAAGCACTCAGCATGGTCGCGGGTTCGGCGCTCAAGTCATCCACGGCCGGTGGAGTGGTGAAGCTCCGGTCCTGTCCTGAGTTCGGTATGCCTTCTTCATTGGATACGGCGAGTCGAAAATGATAGGTCGTGTTGTTCACGAGGCCGCTTATTTTGGCCGTAACATCCGCCGGGGCGCCGAATGGCGTCGGGGGTTCACAGGGCACGTCACCTAACCCATAGGATTCGGTAGTACCATATTCGAAATGGCATTCGCCGATATGGGCCCCCCCTGACGGGTCAAGGTGCCCGTGGAGCACTGCAGTCGTGAGGCCCACTTCTTCGGCCGATTCGGTGACAGCTTCCGGTTGGATGCCTTCCCTGAAGACAACGACATCACCTTGAGCTGCATCCGCGACATAAGCAGTACCCGAGCTCTTATCTAGACCTATTCCCTGTGCCCCTTTCAGCTTACCGCTGCCGAATGTTTCAATGGGGCTGCACCCTTCTCCGCAATTGACAGCGAATCGGTCAACGAACGCACCTTCTTCTACGGTGAAGAGGTCGTTTGTCAACGGGTTAATTGTCAGTCCCGTCGTTTGACCGATTCTGTCCGGTTCTCCAAGATTGTCTTCCGTCGCAGGCGGTGTTGGAATTCCGAACTTCGACACTTCTGGAAACCCGTCGGCCTTATATAGGTGATCTTCGCTATCAACCGCAAGGCCCTCGGGGGAGGTTCCTCGCGGATGTGCGAAAGAACCCTCTGACGCGCCACTTTGGTCATACCAAAATGTTGCTGGTTCCGGTTCCCCGACCACGAATAGGTTTCCTTTTAGATCGACCGCAATTCCATCAAGCGAAAATTCGTGGACGAATTCGTTTAGCTGGCCTTCGACTCCCCAGGAGGTGATCAAGCGTCCCGACGAATCGAACTTTGAGACGGTGTCATCTCCTGTGTCCCCAACATATACGTCACCGCTGGAGAGTCCACTCGAGCCGTCAACCGCAATAAAGGTTGGCACATCAAGCTCCCCGGGTAAGGTTCCGGATGCTCCCGCCTGGCAGACGTCTCCGGATGCCGCGGTGCAAACATCTTCCCCTGTCGTCGCATTGACTTCTTTGCCGAACATCAAAATGAAATCCCCGGCTGAGTCGAACTTCTCGATCCGATGGTTGGTCGGGTCGGTCACATACACATCATGTGCAGAATCTCCGGAGGAATTGTCTACGGCGACGTCCGTGGGATTTGAGAGCGGATAGGGGTTGGGAGCAGTCGGAGAAGGATTTGCTACCGCCCCGAAGGAAGTTGAGTATCCATGAACGGATTTCGCCAGAACAGACGGGACGGCAGTAGTGGCGACGATGAAAAAAGCGAGGGCGACCCCGCGGAACAGACGGCCGCTCTGAGATTTGACGCCTCTGCGAAAGGCTCGAGCAAAGGTTGCTATGCAGGAAACCATCTTGCCGCTCAATTCGCCTCCACTACGGTCTCACAATGACCAATCACTCGGATCGGTAGACCTAACTCGAGCAGCGCATCGCAATGCGAGGTGATTCCGCGGATTGACTTCGGTTGTCGCGCCAAATGTGGAGGGCGGATTGGAGTCATAGAGCTGAGTGACCTGGGGAACGGCGGTAGAGGCGCTTGTGGCAATGATGGTTGGTCGGAGGCGGAGCAGAGCCGCCGGCCCTGAGCGCCAAGCCGCTACGATCTTCGAAGGAATGCGGCGCTCCAGGAGATTTTGAGTGGGCAATTAAGTGTGGCGATACGGAGACACGTAAGCGCATCAACGCGCCCCTCCGATTCCATCGAAGCCCGATTCCCCCGACGATCTCCTCACACGCTCTCCTCTGCCTTAGCACCGCCATCCCTTGGCCCAGATCCAGTCGCCGGACCCCTTGGCCTCAGTCCAGATCAGCCAGATTTCCTCTCCCAGCCTTTGAACCCCCTAAATGACGTGGTTCTCAGGTTGGGTCGATTCAAACATATGCGGACCGAGTTGTCAAATCACGGCCCAAGGCTCGAAGGGCGGCCTCCCAATCCGCCACATGGATCTGCCCGGTTTCGGTGGACAGTTTTGACTTTGACTCGAGCCGTTTCCTTCGGTTGATTGAGGGAGAGACTCACAAACTCCTCCAAGATCACGTAGTAAGGGTGCTGTGTAGGCGCTAGCGGTTGTAGAAGACCTCCAGCCCTTTAAGAGCGCCACCATCATGGCGCGACGAGTGGGCCAGGAGTAATGGTCGTTCAGCTCCCCTTGAGGTGGAAGAGTGGGACCAGCGGCCGCGAGGTCTACGGGTGAGCTGCCCTGGGTCATCGAGAGGTCTGTCCCCACGTTCCCGCAGCGCTCGCCGAAGGCAAGTAAAACCCAGATTTTTTTCAACCTGACCGATCGAGCCTCCGGAGGTCTTGACAAGACCGCTCGCCGAAACTCCGACTTTGACCCGATTTCTTGGCTCCTGATGGAAGTTAGCGGCTCCTGACGGACATACCAAGCTAATGGAGCTTAGTGGACACAACTCCAACCCTCGCGGACCCCTGGAGGCTTTGCTCGACGGCGCGAACTGCGATACCGGAGCCCTTTCAGGGGCGACCTACAACGATCGAATTTGCGATCCGGGAGCTCCTGGGGAAGCGGTCCGCGCCGTGCATCCTCGACAGGGACGGATCATCGGTGGCGTCTCGCATGTGCTCAAGGAAAAGAGGCGAGCCCATGCAGGCTCGTGAGGTGCACGCGCAGGTCTAGACATTCCTGGGCGAACCGGTCCGGTGAGCGTCGGTTCAGGCGACGCTCGCTGGCATTCTCAAGGGCCTGGCCTCAAGATTCGTGCGGGTAGCTCGCGGAGTCTACGGCTTCCCCCTTCTCCCCGCCCCCACTCAATCGACGCCCGACCATCGACGCGTCCCAATCGGGTGCCAAAGTCCGCTTGAGGCGGCCGACTCACTCAAGGATGAACACAAAGCCCACCAAGCGATCCTTGCGACCCGGAGCGGTGGCGCCTACGCGCTCACAATCACGCGGGAGCAGAAGGATGTCCGACGCCCGAGCGCCAAAAACCCTTTGATACCACGGCAGCGCAGTTTTCAGGATGAACGTGGCCGTCGATGCAAACGACGCACCGTGCAAGAGAAGAACGGGAGGCCTTTTAGCAGCCCCAGCTAGCCAGGCCGCATCCTTTTCAAGAGGCGCGCCGGGGGTGCCGGCTCGCAGGCCGGCACCCCCGCAGAACGCGCGCAGCTGACGAAGTCGGCTTAACGGGCGCCCCAGGTGGCGGGCAGAACCGCTACACCGCCGTAACGAACGCCAAAACGTGGCGGAGCGACCGTGCTGAAACGCTCATAGCCGGGCTTGGTGGCGCCGAGCTGATCCGTGACGGAAACCACCTGGTTGGGGTCACCGCCCTGGTCACCGCTGCCGCTCACCGTGGACGTCGTGGCGTAGATGGTCACGGCACCATTGGGATTGACGTGTCCGCTGATGTTGCGCAGACCGTCGGTGGCCGGAGCCCATGGCAGGCCGGAGCCACCCTCGGCGGTGTTGTCGCCGGTCGGGTAGCCCGCAACGGTGTACGGCTGACCGAGGTTCAGGCCGTTCTGCAGCGTGTAGGCCAGCTGCCACTGCTGGGTGGTCTCGTTGAAGACCCACTTCTGCAGGCCGGCAGTCGTAGACTCACCAGCATCGGCATAGGGGTTGGTCGGATCGGCGGAAGCCGGATCGTCGCCGAATGCGCCTGAGCCCTCGTCGGCCAAGTATAGCGTGGTCTTGTTGGCGAACCAGACGCCGAACGGGTATGTGTCGTTCTGGTCGAAGGCAGCCGGAACCTGGTTGAAGCCGTTCAGGATGCACATTTGGTAGGTGACGCCGGGACTCGGAAGCGCAGCACCTGGCTGCGGCAGTCCGACCGGCACATCTACGTTCACCGAGGAAGCGGCGCCGCTTTCAGTGCCGGTGGCGGTGTAGCTCTGCGTAGGGCAGGCGTACGCGGGGTCAGTGCTGCCAACAGGGTCATCGGTGTTGACGAAGTACAACGAGTCGGCGCCGTTGGAACCGGAGCCCTTGGTGTAGTATACGACGTTGTTGTAGACCGTCAGGCCACGGAAGTTCGTGTCCTTACCGGCCTTGTCGCTCGGGGAGAAGCTCAGGGCTCCTGCCAGGGTGGCCGGCGGTGTGAGCGGGCTCTGCGCGCTCTGCGGCTGGAACGACTCGGGGTAGCTCTGCGCGCCCGTGTCCTCGCCAAGGCTGCTGAAGACACCACCGGCCAGAGTCGCCAGGGCAGGGCTCGTCACCTTGTTCGAGTCACCGTTATTGTCGTTGCCGGCGGCCAGAAACTCATTGTCCGCGGAATCGAGCAGCACCGCGCGCTCGTTGTCACCTGAGTAGGAGTTGGTGTCGGTAAACGTCCACCTACCGTCACTGGACAGGTCGCCCGCGACGCGGTAGTAGCCACCCGCCGTGTAAGTGCTGCTCTCGCCAGCGACGTCCGGGTTGGTGAAGTCGAACACACCGGGGGTGTTTGAGTTCGATGCGTCCACGCTGCCATTAGGAGCGGCGTAGCCGGAGAAGCTGAGGCTATGGCCGTTGGTGGCGACGTTCACCGCCAGCTCCGACTTGGACTCGAAGCTCGTGACCATTTGGTTAGTCGGGACCTGGACACCTCCAAGCGGGCTGCCACCTAGGCTCAGGTTCCACAGGTCGATCGGGGTGTCGACCCCGAAGCTGCCGTCGGAGGAGGCGTTGTTGAACACTTCGGGGTACTGGCCGCCGATCACAGCCTGCGCGAAAGTATCGGGTAGCCAATCACTGATGGTCGCGGTCTTGCTTGTCTCGAGCGCCTTATTCTCAGGACCTCCAGCGAACGTGTCGACGTACGGTAGGTTCTGCCCGGCGGTGAGATTGATGCCGTCGCCCGGGAAAACCGTCCCGGAAATCACGAGGCTGTTGGGCTGCAAGCTGGACTGGTGAGGATCGAAATGGCTGGACGGGTGATGATCGAAGCCGCCAAAGCGCGAGAGCGCATGTGCGCCTGCGGCGGGCGCGACTGTAAGCGCAGCTACGACGACAGTCGCCGCCAGGGCGCTTGCCTGCATTGCGCGGGCACGGAGGCGCACCCATCGGTCAAGATTGCTGGTAGCCACTATCTATCTCCTTGGGGAAGGGGTTGATCGGCTCGATGCTAGGCACACCAGCAGGACCGGATGTGACCGCCAAGTTAAAAAAATGTCACCAGACAGTGGTGGACCAGTCGAGTCAGCGCGTGCATGGCATCAACCTTGGGGGCAAACGGTGACGATTGATAAATCTGCCCGCACCCGATGTCCGCCCGATCCGCGTCTCCCGGGCGGGTTCGCGCAAATGACCTCGCGGTGCGAGTGCAGGGGTTCGCCTCGCGCTCACCCCGCGGCCTTGCAGCACCCTGGGAGCAGCGTCGCCGTTGACGCGCACCTCTCGCAATCGGCAGAAAGGAGCGCCAATTCACAGACCGACCTAGGCGTTCGAGATTCGTCCATTGCGCTCAACAGGTCAGCAGTCCGGCTGGCTCTCGCTCGTGGAGGCAAAGCAGGCGCCGCCAGCCGCTTTCCGCGCGAAGCGAGGCCGCGGGTCGCTGCGTCGGGAGGGGGCAGCTCTCGAAGCAAAAGCGATCCCGACAGATGACTGGAGGCGTGGCAACGCGATCATGATCTCTAGCGTCGGGCGCGTTAGCCTCGATCTACCGTTTTCACCACGGAGGGTGTGATCGCCTGACTTAATGTAGGTAACGTCGCCTTGGGGTTATTCGGAGTCCGCCTATCGATCTCAAAAGGGGGAGTCGACCGTCAGCCTCGGGCCTCCCGGCCCGTTCGCGAGCATGACGAGGTGACCTGGTCAGTGGGATCGATCTCAGCGGGCGGGGCGGGGAGGTGGGCTATGGCCCGGCACTCAGCTCCAGCGCCCGCAACAGCGCGAATGCCGCGACCAGCGCCTGGGCCCAGGGCCAGGAGCGTGGTAACCGCAGCGTCTTTTGCCGGGCGGAGCGCACCACCCGCCCGGCGACGTGCAGCAGGCGCTGGCGCAAGCGCTTGGGCTCAGCCAGGCTGAGCTCGCCCTCCAAGCACAGGGAGCGGGTCCAGCAGAGCAGCTCATGGGCGAGCAGGCAGAGCTCGAGCCAGACCTGGTTGGGGGCGAACTCGGCGAAGGGCAGGTTTGCCATCCCGGTGTCCTTGGAGCAGCGGATCTGATCCTCGGCCCGAGCCCTGCGGCGGTGGCGGCACTCCAGGGCGGCGATGTCGTCTCCTTTCTGGTCGGTGAGGAAGGCGACGTGGCGGTAGCCCTCGGCGTCAAAGACGCAAAACTGGGCGCCTGGGTGGGGACGCTCCCTGCGCACGATCAGTCGCGTCCCCTCGGGCCAACTGGAGAGGTCAACTCGGTCGCCGAGCTCGGCGACCCAGGCGCCCTCGCGCTGGGTTCCGTCTGCCTCGATCGCCTGTTGCCATGTCGAATCGGGGAGGGAGAGGATCGCCTCGCGGACCCTGGCGTCCACTTCATAGCCAACCGAGAAACGAATGTCGGCGTCGCGACAGTCGGAGGTAAAGGCGTGGGTCCCACCAGCTGAGTCGGTGCGAACCAGGATCTCGCGATCGAGGTCTTGGGCGGGGATCTGCTCAAGGGCCAGCTGCAGGACCTCGGAGTGATCGGCGGCGGTGTTGGCGCCGGCGTTGCCGGGACGCAGGAGGCCGGCCAATGCCTCGCCGGTCTGGTCGAGGTAGCAAAGCAGTGGGAAAAAGCCAAAGCCGCCCTTGTAGTTGCCGGCGGCGTGCTCCTTCTCTGAGTGGGAACCAAGCAGGGTGGCGTCGATGTCAAGGATCAGCTCGCTGGGTCGGGCTCCCGCCTCCCAGGCCCGCTCGCGCGCCTTGGCCCGGGCGCCGCGCAGCGCTTCCAGAACTGACTTATCGATCGAGCGGATCACGCGGTGGGTGGTGGTCTGGGAGGCGATCCGACCAAACAGCGCCTGCTGGCCGCGCAGCACTCCCAGGTCGCTGACGCAGTCCCCGCCGTCGGCGATCGCAATCGCGAGGTCACGCAACACCACCCCTGGGTCGTGGGCGGAGCGACGTTCGCGGGTCACTGCCATCGCTTCTGACAGCGCCTTTGTGAGACCGGTTCGCTCGGCCAGCTCGGTGAGCAAGAAGGCCCCGGAGTGAGAGATCAGTCCCTCACCGTCCGCCCTGACTTCTACCGTTGGCGCTGTCGTTCTTGCTTTCACCTTTCGGGTGTCCTCCTGGTTCTGGGAGTGGGCTTTCGCAAACCGCATTCTCAAGGCCCAGGAGGACGTTCCCGGAGGGTTTCTCAGGTGCTTATCGGGGAATCAGAGGTTAGGGATGTGGTCAGCGTGTGCCAGTGCAGCGCAAGTCGGCGTCGAGCGGGCCGATCCGGTACTGCGCGAGGCTCCGGCGCCACGCCGGTAAAGCCAGCGCTCGTGCAGTTCTGCCGCGCCTGCGTGAGTGTTGCGTCGGTCCCGGCCACCCAGTCGGGCAGCTTGCCGTCGAAGGCCGTCGATGTTGTCTGCGCCATCAGCCCCGTGATCTCCTTCCATTGGGCGCTGGTGGAGTAGATCCCGATCGGTCCGGTCGCGCCGGCGTTTTGCAGGCCGGCGATGAAACCCTGCAGCGCGGCGACGTTGAGCTGGTAAGTCCCAGCCCAGCTCAACATCAGCTCGACGTCCAACCACCACGGCGCGGTCTTGGCCGCGACCGGGTCGAGCCCGGAGACGAGCCGGTAGGAGCGGGCGGCGCGCTGCTCGCCGTAAATGTAGGAGCAGGAGTTGGTCAGCAGGCCGTTACAAGCACCGTAGGCCGGCGCGGTGCCGGCGCTAGGCCAGTCCGCAACGTGATAACCGCCAGGGTTACCGGTGTCGATGTAAAACGACATGGGCGGCTGTTTCGGCCGCTTCTGGCCCGGCGCGCCGCGGGCCCAGTGCAGCTCACCGCTGATACACGGGTTTGCGTTCTTCGCCAGCTCGCCATTGACACCGACGATCCCGAACAGCGGATTCGACGGATAGGAACCCGAGCACTGCGGATAGGAGATGTCAAAAGCGGTGGTCGGCGAGGAGCTGCCGCTCGCCGCGATGACCAGCACCACAACGACGATAAGGGCGAGCGCTACCACCGGCACCCACCGCGCTCAGTACCGGGAACGACTGGCAGGCGCCACGGCCGCCAAGCTACCACGGGGCTGGGCACGCGCCCGGTCCACAGGGGGCGCCAGCAGGGTCACGCCGAACCGCAAAGCAGGACCCCCCAACGGCGAGGTTTGCGGCCCCGAGATTCGCCAGGGCAGGCGCACACATCGTCGGCTGCGATACGCCCGCAGCAGACGATGTGTAAGCGGGTTGATTGTCAGCGGGAGACAATCGCAATGACGAACCCAGGCGTCTTTCCGGCCCACGTCTACCCCTCTGCTTCCGCACGAAATGACAGCCGATCAGCGCCACGGGCGGTTGGAGTCATGCGCCTTCGGTGTCCAAAATGGGCAGTACTGGGCTCGAACCAGTGACCTCCTGCTTGTAAGTTGCGCCACCTGCTGCCATTTGCGGCAGTTTGTGGGGCTTTTACTGCAAAACGGCTGTATCCGCCCTAATCCCGCGCCTTCTACTGCCAGTCTGCTGCCGTGTGTCACTTCCATAAAGCTTCCAGGATGGGGCCACTTGAAGTGCGGCTCCGCTCTCATGTTGGTCGCTGCGTTGACAAACTGAAGGCGCAGCGGCGAGCTTGTCAAGCGACCTCGAAGCCAGGGTGAAGGCTTTTACCACCCCGCGCCGGCGAAGCCTCACGCAACAGGCAGCCGACTGGCGCAAACTTCAGGAGCAAACCGCTCAGGTCCTCGCTGCTGCAATCGAAAAGCAGGCTGACAGTCTGTCTGCTGGTGTCCGGCGCTGGAACCCTTTGGCCCCAGAGTGCAAAAATGGCACCATTGCGCGCGGTTGAAGCTAAATTCGCTCGCTGCACACACGAGAGGTCTCTGGTTCGAGACCAGCAGTGCCCATCACCGCAAACCCGCATTCATGCTCATGCTTCCCCTCTCCTGTCTAGCCGTGTGGTCATGGGAAGGATGCAGAGGCCCCGGGCGCCGAGGCTGGGACGGCCCCATTGGCGCCCGGGGACGACTGCGCCTTCGCGGTTGGCCGTGGAGGCAGAAGAGATCTCCAGAGCCAGTGACCGCTTCGGTTACTTCTGTGGCGCCTCTCGACCAGGGATAGTCGGGAGGCTCCGTTTGCCGCCGTCCGGCCAGGGAAGGGGACGACGACAGCCTGCTCAAGCAGAGCCCTGGTATGCCTGAGGGGAAGTTGTCAGATTGTCCAGTACGTGTCCACCAAGGAGAAATGCAATTGGGGTGGGTAGCGAAGCTTGGGGCCGCTACGCTCGGCGACCACAACATGACGCTGTCGCCGAAGGCGTCGAGGCAACAGTCCGTGTCTTGGGCCACTTCGCCGCTCACCGTGTCCTCCCACCTTGTCTAGCCGAGACCACAAGCACCGGAGATGCGCCTGGTAGGGCCCTTGAGGACCGGATGATGCAGCTGATCCTCATTGTCATTGAGCACGCCTTCGGACAAAACTAGGGTGCGGGATCTCAGTGATGCCGCCGAGGTGTGTTTCGCTTGGCCTTTTTCTTGGCGCTTTTCCCCCTACACGCGGTCTTCGTCTTCACCTGCTGAGTAAGGGTCTTTGCGTTTTGGCCGGTGAATTCAACCGTCGAGGTCGTCGGGGCGCTGCAGAGGCTTTCGGTGTTTGAGAGGTAGCCCTGGCTGCCGCCGAAGAGAGTGAAGCGGAAGTGTCCAATCGGGGCATCGGGGATGACGGGGACGACAGTCTTTAGGTGACCACCCTTGACCGAAGAGGATTCGGCCTCGGGAGTGAGCATCACCTGACCGCCGAGAATGAAGGCGAGGTGGGGCAAGAGGCCGAAACCCGAGACTGCGTAGACCGGACCTTTGAGCGGTGCTTCAAGCAGTGGGGTATTGGTGATCGCTTCGCCGATCGCCTGGCGCCCCGCGCAGTGATCGGAGGCGAGTTCGGCTCGGTCACAGAGATTGCCGAGGTGGCGCTGGTCGATCTCAAATGCTTTGGGAAGGGTGACTGTGAGCGATTTAATGTTGGCGTCGCCGGGGCGGGTGGTGAGGTCGAACTGCGAGGCTCGGGTCTTGGGAGCGCTTGGTCTGGCCCTTGCCGCCGAGTTGGGTGATGGTCATCTTCGGGGCGAAAGGCAAGGGCGAGCAGCTGACCACCTGGAAATAGGAGGAGAAGTTTGCGACCGTGCCCTGATCTCCGACGCCCTGCGAGGCCACCGACATCGGCGAGCAGTTGGTCGGGTTGATCATGAAGTTGGGCTTGTTGATGTTGACCTGGATTTCGCGCATCCGCAGCGGCACGCCGCCGATGATCTCGGGGACCGTTTCCGAGTCGGCGACGACGTGGGCGTCGTGTTCGTCGATATGCAGCGCCACCCGGACGACGACGGTGCCGTAGTCATAGGGGCCGGCCAGGGCGGGGGTGATCGCGACCAGGCTTAAGGGAGCGCCTTTGAAGGGTCCCGCCATATAGATCTTCCCTACCGCGTGGAAGGGATGGGTCCCAGGTCCGGCAGCGACGTTGCTAGTGCCGATTTCGCTCGACGCCGGGCAGCTCGGATCCGCCTGCTCGGTGCGGCCGAGGGTATTTGCAGCCGCCGCGATAGAGGCCTCCGGGCAGTAGACGATGCCGTGCAGGTTGGCGGTCAGGCCCGGTGGCATCGTGAAGTTGAGCTTGCCGAGATCCTGGTCGCCGTCTTCGCGGTTGAGTTTGAGGGTGAAGGAGGAGAAGGCGCCGGCGGTGGGGTTGGAGGTGCCGGCGACTAGGCTTGGGTTGAAGGGGCGGACCTGGCCAGGGCAATCGCTGCCGTGTGGACCGGATTCGAAACCGAATACCTGTTTCGAATGCTGATCCGAAAGAGCTTCGTCCCAGGGGAAGAAATCGGCGCTGACTTCATAAATCCTGCAGACAGTAGGGGTCGCCATGAGGGCTCGTTCACCCGCAAAGAGATGTAGCTGAAAGTTTTCGAAAGGGACCTGCGGCAGGTTTTCGAAGTAGGCGGTCAACTGGCCGGTTTCAGGGTTGGGCTTGACCGAACCGACGAGCTTGGCGTTGATCCCGAAGCCCGAGGCGACCATGAAGAGGCGATACTGGTTGCTGGGCTTCGGTTCGCCGAAATAGACAGCTCCTTCGAGAGGGCCGTTGAGGGTCGGCGAAGTGATCGCGAAGGTTCCTATCTTCGAGTTGTCGGGACATTCTGCGGGACCCTCAGAGCCAAAGTTGGCCTGGGCATCGGTGCAGGCGGTCTGGCCGTCGGCGGCATCGGGGTTGATCGTGAAGCCTTCGGGCAGGGTGACGGTGGCCGACTTGATCTACGAAGGCGAAGCGGCAAAACCCTCAAACTGAGGGGCGCTCAACTCGAGGTCGAGACCCGAAGGAGCGTCCGTTTCACCCGTCGTCGGACTCGCGTGCAGAACAGGATTGAAGGTCTCCCTTTCGCATTCGACAATCGCCGGATAGTTAGATTCGGCCTTGGAGCGATTACTGGGATCCTGGTACGTCTGCACTTCCAAGGTCGTCTTCAATGGCACCCCAGAACAGGCGGTCGGATTGTCGATTAGAGGATGCACCGAGATGCTCGCGGGGGTCGGTTCGCTGATACAGCTGGTGTCGGAGAACCCCCTGGCAGCCCGGGGGATTGCCCGGAGTCCCTTTCGGGAAACGCTGAGGATCGTGGGCCGCCAAGGCCGGAAATCCCCAGAAGATCAGTTTGGCTTTTGCCAGGGGGGTCAGCTGCGTAATGTCCTGGACCGTGAAGCGCAAGCCATAGTCGCCACCCGTCCGGACCGCGACCGGAATCGCGATCGGGATGTCAAGGGTCGGGACGACGAAAGAGAAGCGCGCCGTTTCTTCGCCCGCTGGCACCAGATCGTAGATCGGTGCGGTGCCGAGCAGTTTGTTCGGGATTACCTTCGTCGTTGGCGTAAACCGTGATCAGTCCCGCCTGCGAGTTCGAAGCGCATTGATCGAGGGCAAAATCCGCGGCGGTACACTCGGTGATCGCGTCGGTGTTACCGAATACGCCTTGGGGGGCGTCGAAGACTACGTTCTTGGCCGCCTCCGGTTCCCCTGGGCTCTGCAATGAGAAGCTCATCGTCAAATCGGGATGGCCGCCAGCCAGCGACGTCGAACTGGTAGTAATAAAGGATTCGATTCCCTCACTAGCCTGAGCGGATGCGGCGAACAAAGCCGTAGCGCAAAGGCACGTGGACACGAGAATCAGTGCTCGCAGAACACGGCAAGGTGAAGAAAGCTCGTTGACGGTCATCTTAGGCCTCATCGTCGCTCTCTCCTCATTCCCCGGCCGCTCAGCCACGCTTTTGGTGGGTCGTTTTGCGGTGGTGCTTATTCTTGTGATGCTTCTTGCCATGCTTGTTTGTTTTCTTCTTCTGAGTTGGAACGTTGCCGCCGTTACTAACTCCTACGGTCTTGATTGCCGGAGATTCAGGAGTTTGGCTGCCAGGACCGTGACACTCATCTGAAGCGGCGCACGGGGGAGGCGGTTCCAGGTACGGGAATCCACCTTCGACCCGGGCGTCATAGATCTTCATGGTCTGGCCGCTTTTATCCTGGGGAACCAAGTTGTCGCGAGTGAAGAAGTAGACATCGGTGCCACTGGCACTGACCGAGAGCAGGCCCGAGTCAAATGGGCTGGTGCCGGTGGAAATCAGCTCGGTCTTGCCGCTCTCCCACTCATAGGCGTCCTTCTTTTCGTCCTGGTCGCGAGCGACCAGGGGCTCGGCGGTGGTGAAGAAGACTTGGCCGCCGTCGGTCAGGCTGAGGCCGTTGGAGGCCATCGTCGAATCGAAGTTCGGCTCAACCCCCGTCGGGTCGCAGGAGACGCAGTCGAGTGCTTCGGTTGAAGCTCTGTAGCGGTAGATCTCAGCGTGGCCGGCGTTGTCGTAGGAGGAGTCGAGCGGCTGGGTCGTCGCGAATGCCGCGAAGGCGCCCGAAGGGGTGACCTCAAAGTCGGCGCTCTTGGGGGTACCCGCTTCCTTGACCGAGTCGAGCACGACCGGGTCTTCGGGCGAGAGGGTGGCGATGAAGCGCGGCGCCTGGCCGGGATCCGCAAGGTAGAGGTTGGGTTGGTTGAGGGTGCCGCTGGTGGCGCCGGCAAGCTGCTCTGGGGAGAGGAAGTAGACGGCGCCGCTTTCCGCGGAGACAGCGCCGGGGATCGCCACGGCGCCGCAGTCTTCGACCGCGCCGACGGTGTTCCAGTGTTCGCCGTTCGCGTTGGGCACCGGGTCACAGGCATCGGAGTTGCCGGTGCCGGTGGTGCCGGTGGAGATCCGCATCAGGGTGGCGCTGGAGCCATTTATTTCGGCCTCATATATGTCGGCGCTGGAGTCGGTGTCCTGGTCGGTGGCGGTGGTCAGGGCATCGCGGGTCGTGAAGAAGACCTTGGAGCCGTCTTCGGTCATCCCGTCAAAGAGGACGCCGTGGCTGGAGCCGGGGGCGAGGTCAACGCTGTCGGCGGAGTCACCGACGTCCATGTAGGGAAGGTAGTAGACGTTGCCGTCGGCATCTTCGGAGACCTTCTGGGCAACAAGGATGTGTGAGCCGTTGGTGGAGATGTCGAGCTCGGCGATGCCCGGCCCGCTCATCGTCGCCCCGCCCGGGGTCTTGGAGACGACGTGGGTGGTGTTCGTCGCGAGGTCGCGGTCATAGATCGAGAGATCGCCGTTGTTGTTGGCGTCAGGCTCAAACTGGGATTTGGATCCGAAGATCAGGTGGGTACCATCAGCGGAGAGCTCCCTGCCGATCGTGCCTTCGGCCTTGGCGCTGGGGCCGGGGTCGAGGGAGCCCGCCATACCCTGGACCAGGCTGCCGTCGGGGAGGTGGACGGGGATGCCGGTGAAGCCACCTTCAAAGCACGGGCTGCAGCCTTCCGGGCCGCCATAGGCGAAGGTGGAGAGGTTCGAAGCCACCCCGGACGGGATCGAGGAAAAAGGGGCGAGCGAAAAAGGATTGTCGGCCGGGACACCGACGTATTCGGTCGACCAGCCGCCTTCGCCGCGTGTGGCGATGTAGGGGTCGGGGCCACGGTTGGTGGGATTATCGGTGCCGGGAATGCCACCGCCGTGGACCGCGTAGAGGACACGAGAGGGACCTTCGGCTTCGGGGTAGCCGCCGTAGGGCTTCTGGCCCGAGATGAGGGGCGATTCGACGTCATAGCCGCCGGCGTTGCTGGCCGAGACGAGCTCATAGGCGCGGCAGTCAAGGAGCTGGGCGGCGCCGGTCTGCTGGCGCACGTGCTTATTGGCACAGGGATCGGTGAGGACGGGGGTGAAAGGGTAGGTGGTGAAGGTTCGATCGGGACCTTCGAAGGTGCCGGTTACGTTCTGAGCTATCAATCGCCAATGGTAGGTCATGCCCGGAGTCAAACTACTCAACTGCGTGCTCACATTTTGAAACGTAACTCCGGAGGCCAGTTTTCCGCCTGATAGCGGCGCGCTCCCACTGTAGGTCATGCCCGCTGACTGAAATTCGGCTTCCGTTGCGTATTCAAAGCGATATGTAGTTTCGTTGCCGCCAGGATTAATCTGTGCATTAAGCAAAGCACTGTCAGAGCTGACATTGCTGACAGATTCACTCGCCAACGGAGCCGACAAAGGGGTCGAAACAATTTCATCTTCACCATAGCTAGTACCACCACTGTTAGTAGCAACAACGCGATAGTGATATGTGCTAGCTGGATTGAGACCACTCAACACATACGACAGCTGAGTAGGGCTTGGGCCATTGGGTGCACCATCGTCTGAGGATGGCACTGGGACTTTATTGCCATAGCTCGCGGACGGTCCCCATTCGAAATAGTAATGAGTGTCTTCGCCATTACCTATAAAAGATCCGTTCAACTGCACGCTGGTCGAAGCTATATTGGTCGACGCTGCAGTGCTCAGACCAATGACCCAATGTGGAGTATAAGTGTGATCACTTGTCACGTTGGCACCGTTGGAATTTGCCACGACTAGCCGATAGTGATAAGTGGTCTCAGGCAACAGGCCACTGATTTTGGCATTAACTTCAGTTTCGCCAGCGTATGGAGTGGCAGGTTCACAGGGAACTTTTCCGAGGCTATAGTTACCTTCTTCAGAGCCGTATTCGAAATGACACCCGGTCACATCTCCTCCATCAGCGGGATCAACATGGCCCGTGAGAGTGCCGAAGGTTTGACCCGTGTTGATTACAGAACCGATAGACGGATCAGGAACAATGACCAGTTGACCAAAGACATTGACCGTATTGGCGTTGTAGTCGGCCACGTACGCTGCACCACTCGCTTGATCAACTGCTAGTCCGAAGGAGGAGTTCGTGAGCCCCCCAAAGGCCGGTTCAGAAGTAGGAGTGCCGAAACTTCCGGCTTCTTCGCCAGAAGAGTTGAACTCGACAATGCGGCGGCCCTCATCGGACAGGACGTGCCCGCCGGAGGTAGTGGCCACACCGTAAACGCCGAGCGGATCAATCGGGACACAGGAGTTGACGCATTCGCCAGACGGGCCGAACTCAACCAAACCGGAGCCGTAATTGGCAACGTAGAGATCGCCCGCCGCATTGAGAGCTATGAGGTTGGGGCCTTGAAGCACTCCCGCGCCGAACTGGGAAACGAAAGTTCCGCTCGGTCTGAACTGATCGATGACATTGTTGGCAGCGTCAGCTACAAAAAGATTGCCATTTGGGGCGACGGCTAAACCGGTGGGAGCAAAGGTGCCGTTGTTGATGATGGTGGGCGAGCCAGTGGGGACATTTGCGACGGTGATTGGAGCCTGGGCAGTAGAGGCGCCTGTGGCGTTGAACTGCTTGACAGTGTCGACGCCGGTGTCAGAAACATAGATGTCTTCTTTATCGGGACCGCCGGAGTTATCGACAGCTACCCCAAAGGGGCTCGAGAAGGGGAAGGGGGTAGCGCCATTTTCCTCTGTTAACCGTGGATGAGTCGAGTCCAGGGTGCCGGAAGCTTCGAAAGCAAAGACAGCCTGGGCGCTTTGGGCGGCGACGTAGACCTGGTTGGTGGACTGGTTGATGGCCAAGCCAACAGGGTTCCCAAAATATTCAGCGGGGTAAAAGGCCTTGGAAAAGATGCGAGTCTGAGCCGCAGAGGCAGTTCCGGAAAGAGCGCAGACCGTAAAGAGCACGGTAGTAAGAGTGAGGAAAGGGACGCGGTGGACACGCCGCCTGCCGCTCACCGTATCGCTACACCTCACGGAGCCTTTCCCATCACTTCTCACCCGCTGTATCACTTGCGATGCCCGCGCCATGAGATTCAGCTCCCCGCTTTCAGTAGCTCCCCACACCTAACCCACCGCCCTCGAGCCATGCGCGTGGTAGTGCCGTCTGCTTCGCTTCTGCCTCTTCGCTTTAACTTGGCACGATGTCTGAATCGTCGCGTTGGCATTGGCTGACTTGCTGTTTTGAGCGCCAAACTTGACGATCGCGATCTGCTTGGCCTTGCAGAGATTGGCGCTGTTGACCAGCAGCCCGCTCTTGCCACCCTTGAGGCTCAGGGTGAACTTGGAGACGGGGGCGTCGGGAATCGATTCGAAGCTGGTCCGCAGGCCTTCCTGCTTGTCAGTGTCGATGCGGGCGTCGAGGACGACGTGGATCTGACCGTTCAGTTCGGCGACCAGGTCGGGGAGCTTGTGCCCGTAGCCGGTGGCCAGGTAGACCGGGCCTTCCAGGGGCTTTTCCAGGAGCGGGGTTTCGGCTTTCGCGAAGCCGAGCACCGAGCCGGGCGGGCAGTTGTGGGCGGCGAACTGGGGTTTGGTGCAGGGGTTCTTGATGTGGGCGTTGTCGATCAGGAGCGAGTGGGGCAGGGCGACCGAGGTGGTGGCGAGGTTGGCGGCGCCTTCATTGCTGGTCAGGGTCGCCTGCAGGGCCGGGTTGGTGTTTCGCTTGACGCCGCCGGACAGCTTCAGGGCGAGTTTGGGGGCAAATGGGAGGGTGGCGCAGTTGGCTACCTGGAAGTGTTCGGAGAAGCTGGCGCTGCCGCCTTCGGCGCCGCCGACCTGGGCGTTGACCGAAAGCGGTGCGCAGTTGGTCGGGTTGAGGGTGAAGTTCTGGCGGTTGAGGTCGATCAGAATCGAGCGCAGCCGCAGCGGGATGCCTTGGAGGATCTGCGGCAGGGGATCGGAGACGGCGGTGATCTGGGTGGTGGTCGGGTTGACCTCCAGGGCCGCTCTGACGACGACGTTGCCGAGGTCATAGGGGCCCGAGACCGCCGGGGTGATCACCGCCAGGCTGAGAGGGGCGCCTTTGTATGACCCAGCGAGGTAGACCTTGCCGGGCAGGTAGACGGGGTGGGTTCCGGCACCGGCGCCGACAGTGACGGTGCCGATCTGGGAGGCCGCGGGGCAACTCGGGCTCTGCTGCTCGGCGAGGCCGGAGTAGCTGGGTGCTGCGGCTGCGGCCAGGGCGGCGTCTGGACAGTAGGGGATGCCCCTGAGTGTGGCCAGCAAGCCCGGGGGGGTGGTGACCGAGAGAGAGGCCAAGTTCTGGTCGCCGTCGTTGCGGGTGAGCCTCAAAACGAAAGGAGCATGGCCGCCAGCTTCGTTCCTAACAGCACTAGCAGCAAATTGTGGGCTAAACGGCCGACTCGAGCCTGGACACGCAGTCCCATCGGGACCTGAAACTATCCTGAAGAACTGACTCGAACTCTGATCAGGAAGGGAGGTGTCCCAAGGCGTGAACGTGCTGTTGACTGCAAAGGTTCCGCATCTTGTTGGCGTCGCCAATAGCCCGCGTTCAGAGCCAAAAAAGTGCATATTGAAGTCCTGGAAAGGTGTCTGCGGTAAGTTCTGGAAGGAAATAACTAGCTGTCCGGTTTGCGGGTTGGGTTCAACCGTGCCCACCAGTTTCACGTGGATACCAAATCCATCACCGGTCAGAATCAGACGGTAGCGTTCCCCCGGCAGTGGTGCGCCAATATAGATGTAGCCTGGCAATGGCCCAGGCAGCGCGGAGCTATCGAGCGACAGTGATCCGACCTTTGAGAATTCCGGGCATTCGGCTTCGTTTTCGGTGCCGATCTGCGCCTCGGTATCTGAGCAGGATGTCTTGCCGTCAGCTGCATTAGGATTGATCGAAAACCCTTCCGGGAGAGTCACGGTGGTAGCGCGGATCTCCGAGGGCGACGGTACTGTCGGGCTCTCAAGCTGCGGCACGCTGAGGTTAACAGCGAGACCTGATGCGGAATCAGCCTGTTCCGTAGTCGGTTGGGCGCTGAGACTCGGATTGAAGCTGAGCTGATCGCAGCCGGTGGTGCCCGGATAAGTGGAAGCCCCGTGCGACGTACCGTTGTCGTACGCCGACACATCGATCGAGGCTTCGAGAGCCCCACTACACGTCGTCGGAGCATCGAGAAATGGTGCTGCCGGGACATTAGACGGATTAGATGCCTTACATTCCGGACTCCCAGTGCCAGAAATGTCGCACCCTGCTGGACCAACCCGCTCCGCGTCATGGCTCGATTCCGCAGGCACACCCCAAAGAGTAAATTCAAGAAATTCCACTGGAAGAATGTGCTGTAGCCCCAAAACTGTTAGATCCAAACCATAATCACTAGCCGTACGTGGATGCACGATCAGGAAGATCGGGAAATTGAGTAATGGCGCAGTAAATGCCAGCAACCCCGCTTGCCCTGGATTCGGTTCAAGGTTGTAAACCGGCGAAGGTAAGAAACCGAACCCCGTTTCCGATGCACCGACTTGGGTGTCTATCGGACAAATGTCCGATCCAAACTCTGCCTGAGTGCAGTATGGATAGGCATGTGGATCTGCGATTACACCTTGGGGCGCATGAATTTCAATGTTCTTTGCGTCAGAAGGATGGGCACCTTCCGAATAACGACTGCCCAAATGAAAGATGGTGTCGATATCTGGATGCTCCCCCGCCTGGGTGGTCGACGGAGTCATCGAAAAAGCCAAAACGGGAGCATTCGCCCAGGCAGACGAAGAGATCTGAGCTCCTGTCGTGGCAAAAGCACCAAGAGCGAGTGTCAGCTGGATCGTCGCAAGAACGAAGCGGCGTCGGGAGGGCACGTGCCGGGCAGCGGACCTCATCCTCGTCTCCTTATGGATCTGCCGGCTAGCCACGTCGATCGGTCGCCTTTCTATGACGTTTCTTACCGTGCCGCTTACCGTGACGTGCCTTCACGTGCCGCTTAGGCTTTTTGGCCCCCTTATGCGCGCTTTCATCATTACCTAGAATTGCATTAGCTCCAAATGACGGTTCGGCAGGGGGTTCGCTGCCTGCCCCATGACACTCATCCGCCGCCGCACAAGGCAGCGAACTCGGGGGGGCGGGAAAGCCACCATCGGTGCGAGCGTCATAATACTTCATAAAGTTGCCGTTGTGATCTTGCTTAACCAATGTCTCGTAGGTGGAGAAATAAACGTTGACACCATTTGCGCTGACTCCAACCAAGCCCGCCAAACGTTCCTGATTCGGCGTTGTCCGGGTGTCCGACGCCCCAGTACCAGTAGTTATCAGCTGTGGTCTGCCTTCCACGAACTCGTAGACATCATGCAATTCATTCGTATCCTGAGGTACCAATGCATCATTTGTATAGAAAAATGTTCTACCGTCATTGGCCATAAACAGGCCGTTGCTGCTGGCGGTTGCGTCTGACGACGGTGGTTCACCGTTTGGCAAGCACGAGTCACACTGAATCTGGCTATTGGCTGGTTCATACGAATACATCTCCAAGCAAAGTGGCCCGCTCGTGGGTTCATGGTAATGCTCTGAGCACACACCAGTTGGACTGGTGTTATTGTAGTTAGTGATCTGACTTGCGGTCGTGAATGCGGCATGACTATCGTCAGGTGATACTTGGATTCTGTTTACGGCACCTGCACTTGGGCTGAAGGTTGTTACGTACTGATCGCGACCATTTCGATAGTCGTAAAGGTTCATTTGCCCATTGACGCCCGCCGCACCGTCCAACCGTTGGGGTGAATAGAAATAGATGTCGCCGTTCATGGCCGCGATGGAATTATCCGTGGTCCATTCCGTTGTGACCGGAGCGATATTGCACTTTGACGTCCAAGAAGAGTTGCAGGAATCTGAATTGCCCGAATTGCCAGTCCCTGCCGACACCAGTGTCAGCGCATTGGTCGCTTCACTCCACATATAGAGGTCTCTACTTGTATCGGTATCGGTATTCGTGAGCTGTTCTTCCGACGTGAAATAGATCTTCGAGCCGTCTTCGGTCATACCGACGTATTCGACATCCTTGCCCTGTGACACATCGTAGGTAATTGCATCGTTTACCCGCAAATAGAGGTGCACCCCGCCATTTGCACCCGCCGTGGACATAAGGATATGGGATCCGTCAGGCGACACCCCAGGAAATTGAATGGCTTCTTCGGGTGAGGTATTACCAGGCTCTTGCGGAATATTGGCGCCTCCCGGAGTCTTCGACACGACCGTGATTTCTTTTGTAACAGTGTTATTGTCGTAGGCCGACCCCGGAGCCGTAGTAAGGCCAGCCTGGCTGGGATCGAAGTCGACGTTGTTCGACGAGAATGCCAAGTGTTTAAAGTCCGACGAGGGTTTGAAGACGCCAATTACTCCGTTGCTACCTGGTATTGAGGCGTAATTGGTCGGCCAGCGACCTAATGGTTCGCCGCTTGCATTCCACAGGAATGGAATGTTCGTATTGAGGCCGCCTTCCACATAGTCGAAGTCCATAAATTCACTGAAGCTTTCGTTTCCTATGATCCCTTGGGAACCGAGGCTCACCGATCCAGGCAAACCGACATATTTTGTGACCCAGCCAGTATTGGTTCGAGTCGATATGTAGTTATCCGGAATCCATCCGTTCTGAGGTTCTCCAACTTCTGGTGGTGAACCAAAGTCGCCGGCAAAGGAAAACCGCGCTGGATTGGTCGCAGTGGGCGAGTTGGCTACAGACGCATGTTGGTATGTGAACATGATGAGTCCGTTGGCATTCGACGGCGACACGAGCTCATATGCACGACAGTCAGGCAGGTGATTGGAGCCCGTTTCCTGACGAACTGACTGATTTGGGCAATTCTGTGGTGCGAAGTTGAAGGTCTGGTCATTAGACGTCGTCGTGCCAAAAGCGTTCTGAGCGACGACTCGAAAGTGGTACGTGAATCCAGCCTGCAGATTGAAGAGGGACACGCTGACGTTCGTGGCTACATTTGCGGAGCCAATATCGCCGTCGGGTACAGGAGCGGTATTTCCATAAGCATTCGTCGTGCCGTATTCGAAGTGGTAGGTGGTGTCTGATCCGTGAGGGTTGAGACGTGCATTTAGTTCGGCTGTGGTTGCTCTGACAGTCGAAGCCGAGAAGAGATCAATACTCGGTGGAGATGGAGTGGTGAATTCCTGGCTTTCGCCTTCCTCGGTTCCCAAGGAGTTCGACGCGCTCAGACGATAATGGTAGGTTGTGCCCTGGGAGAGTTCGGAAAGATTCGCGGTGACTTCCGTCGCCGCTGAGTATGGTGGAGTGGGAGAGCAGTCCGCCATCGAGGCACCCTTGAATCCGCCGGCCTCGAATTCTTCTTCGTTGACGTATTCGAAGGTGCAGGCCGTCACGTTCCCGTGGCCGTTGGGATCAGTTCGACCTGAGATCGTCGCGCTGAGTGGCTGCAGCGCCGTGGCCGCTCCGGTGCTCACCACCGGCAGAAGCCCAGAGCTGACGAAGGCATAGGCAGAATCGACCGAATTTTCGGCGAGGAAGGCGTGGGAGGCGGTCCTATCGAGCCCGATGCCGAAGACGCTGATCAATTTGCCTTCTCCCCATTTGGCCCCTATCTGAGTTCCTGATGAGTCATATTCGACCACGTAGGTGAGGTCGGAGACAAGGACATCGTTGTTCGTGGGATTGATCGTGACACCATTTGACGGACCGCTGTCGATCGTGGTGAAGGTTGCACCTGGCGAGGCGAACTTGATGGTTCCCGACCCGTCCGCCACATAGACGTTCCCGCTGCTGTCGACGGCAACGGCGGATATTCCAGAACCAGCTGGGCCTTGGTAGCTGGCGCCCGTATATTCGCCAGATTCAGTGAGGCGGTAGACGATGTCAGAGCCGTCATCGGCGCCAACATAGATTTCGCCGGTGCTTGGACTAACCGCGATCCCTGACGGGTTGGCAATCGAGATGCCGGACACGCTGAATGAGGGAACTGGGATCCCCGCAGCGCTGAATTTCTCGACCGTTCCCTGAACGTCGGTGACATAGACATCGCCGCTTGATGGATCAACGGCAACACCGAAAGCGTAGTTAAACCCAGATAGCTGGCCCTCGGGCGTGCTGCTGCCGGCAAGGGCGGCTTCCGGGCTGTACTTGTTGACGACATTTCCACCAGTCACGTAGATGTCACCAGCAGATGGATCGGTAGGTTCGGTTGAGTCATCGACAGCCAGACCAACAGGTTGCGGGCCACCAACGGACTGGCCGACATCGAAGGGAGTGACGAAGCTAAACGGGGTTGTGGCGAAAGCCGAGGGTGCGAGGGCCAAGAGCGCGGCAACAGAAATCGAGGAGGTGAGAAGGACGATGAGCCTGGCTCGCCGGATCATCTCCGCGCTCCATGGATGATCGTCGCGTCCCTCGACAGGAACTCGTGGGGCGGCGGGCCCAGGGGCAGGCCGCGAGCGCTTCGCGCCCATTCGAGCGACCTGCCAGCCGAACATCCGGCGGGGCTGGGGGCCGAAGGGCTGCAGCTCGAGTCGAGGGGGCAGGACCCCTGCACAACATGCCCGAGGCCTACGACCACTGAGGAAGGGGCCCAAGCGACCTGAAAGAAGTTGGCGTTACTCGTGAACGCCTTGCGGCGAGGGTAAATGCCCATGCCAACTGGAAGCACCCGCACTACGCTAGGCCCGCGGCCGCGGAGACGCCTTTGCTCAGGAGAAGGACCGACTCCTTGTCTTAACCCCGCTGCTAATGCCATGTCTCTCCTTGGCGGACCCGAACCATTGGGCCCTGTCCCTGTTGTTTGCTCCCTCTGAACTCCCTGCGGCCAACTGTCCTCTGGACTCCGCCCACCAAGTCCGATAGTCGTTCTCGTCGTCGTGAAAGATAGACAGATTCAGATGCCTATGTCAAGGCGACTTAATGGATCTTGCCTCAATCTGACCCGGAGGAGACCGCTAAAGCCCTTTCTCAAGGGGAATAGCATCCGCGTCAGTCAAAAACCAAACTATGTCACGTGCCCGGCGCTGGACTTCCGACGGAGGTTCGTGATTCCGTCTAGCCTCATCCGCCGGGATGGTCCTTACGCCGTGGGGTGAGTCAGAGGAGCTGCGGGCTCGGATGCTACGTCCGGGTCCCGGCAACCCTCGCGCGGAGGTTGTGGAGAACCAGCGTGAGCGGCTCTGCGGAGCGATGGTCGCGAGCGTTTCTGAGCGTGGCTATGAGGCCACAAGAGTTGCTGACCTGGTCGAAATCTCGGGAGTGTCCAGCCGCAGCTTCTACGATCTCTATCCCGACAAGCGAGCGTGCTTCCTGGCGGCGATCGAAGCCACGATCGAAGCGGCGGCTCATTTCACAGCCGCCAAAACTAGGGCGCCTGGGACCTGGGAAGAGCGGGCGCTTCGTGGGTTCGAGGCTTTCGCGGCAATGATCGTCGCCCAACCTGCCGGTTCTCGGATGTGCCTGATCGACTCCTATGCCGCGGGATCGGAGGTGCTTCAGCAGTTGGAGAACGCCTTTGGTGGGTTCGAATGGCTGATCAGGAAGATGGTCGAGGAATCCCCGGAGCGGGCAGGCATGCCCCAGGACATGATCAGCGCCAGCATCGGCGCCCTGAAAGAGATCGCAAGCACCCGGTTACGGCGCGGCACCGAAGCCGAACTGCCGGGACTCGTCAAAGACATCTGGGACCTGATCGGCATCTATCGGCCCCCCCCTGAGCCGCTGCGCTTCGCCACCCGGCTCCACAAACCCACCCCCGAGACTCTCGATGCCCCGGAGGCCGCTGAGCGAGCTTTGCGGGCGTTTGCCGTGGTAGCCGCAGAGGAAGGCTACCCGAACTTGACCGTCAACCAAGTCGTGAAGCGAGCCTCAATGTCTGCCAGAACCTTCTACTCGAATTTCGCCGGCAAGGAGGGTGCTCTGCTGGCGGCTATCGACAGCGGCGTAGCGAGCCTGGTTGCCGTGGTCCTACCCGCCTATCGACGTGCCCCGGACTGGCCTAGCGGAATGCGTGCCGCCTTCGGTGCTCTGTTTACGTACCTAGCCTCCCGCCCCGCCCTGGCACGGCTGCTGGCGGTGGAGGTGTATGCCGCCGGTTCAGCCGCGCTGGACCTGCGCAGCGAGTGCATGAGGCCATTGGAGGTGCTTTTCGAGCCGGGTTATCAGAGCGCCCCCAAAACCTCCCGTGTCGCGACAGAGATCCTCGAGGGCGCGGTTTATGAGCTCACCTATCGGCGGATCCTCAGCGGCGCCGTCGACGCCCTTCCCACCTTGGCTCCGATCTGTACATATATGACCCTCACCCCGTTCCTCGGGCCCGAGGAGGCGGCCAATGCTGCCAACGGTGGTGGACGTCGAAGGTCGCGATGATGGAGACTATTCAAGGCGCCTGACCGCTGACAACTTTGACCTAGATCACTGATTCCCATTCACCCCTCAGTGGTCAAGGCGATCAGCCTGCGGCCGGGCTCGCCGATCTCCCAGTTGTGCAGACGCAGGCGGCAAGAGCAAGCAGCCGCTGGGCGACCCTGGCGTGTAGGCCGGGCATCGTGTGGGCGCCGTGGCGCTCCAGGGAGAGCTGGTCCTTCAGCTGGTCGAAGATCGCCTCGATCCACTCGACCAGGAGGAAGCGCTGCGGCTGGCGCGGCGGGCGCGGGAGCTTTTGCAGGGAAGCGAGTGGGGTGACGAAGGGCCGCAAGCCGCGGGGCTGTCGACGGGACACTGAGAGCCAGGATAGATTGGGTCGAGGTGATCGGTGCTGGGATCTTCAGGGTGATCCAAAACAAGGCGGCACAAGGGCGAACGGAACCCCTGCCCGAACTCCTGTCTGAGATCCGTTCTTCGTTTGGCCCCGTAAAGAGTTGAGCAGGGGTTTTCACCGACTGCCGTGTCTGTGGGTCCACGCAGCACGGCGCTTTGGGCACTGCTCTCCCCAAAGCAACAGCCGTGATGTCATTCTTGGGGTCAAACGCAGCCAAACAGTACCCTGCGGAGCCAGGTCGAGTTTTTCCTTTTGGCTTCAGTGTGCAAAAAATGCCACTAATTTGCGCGTAGTTGAAAGTCAAGGCGCTCGCTTCCTAGACCGCCCCCTGACTTGAGCGGTACGCATCATCGCCTCGCGGCGACCGGGCTCCGACCCCCGATTTCCGATTGGTCCTCGGTCGGCAGATGCGCAGTTAGCCCCTGTCGATTCGTTGCTGAGAAAAAGGCAACGGTGCATTTCGCTCGAGTTTGGTACCCATATGTGGTACCCACGAGCCAGAACCACCCGGCGGCAATTTGAGAACTAATCGGTTTTCCAGGACTTTTGTGAGTGGGCGGTACTGGGCTCGAACCAGTGACCTCCTGCTTGTAAGGCGGGGTGGCAGGCAGTGCCGCTTTGGCGGGATTTTGGCTCTCTAGAGCGGTTTCCGACGATTCGTAGATGACGCTTGGCCGAAGCGAAATCCCGCCGATTACCGGGGTTTACGCCCGTTTCGGGCGCAGGATCCGGCTCTGCGCCCGATAGCTCGGTAACAAAGTTTCGACGCGGTGACAGGCCCTCACCGCCAAGTCCACTGCGGTTGCACCCCAAGTCCCGACAGGGCACGTCTTCGAGGCGATCTCGATGTCAGTCGCCGAGAAAGAGAGGATCAGCGCGTCTGTCAGACACAGCCCAAAATGCAGCGGCCCCGGGCGCCGAGGCTGGGTCGGCCTCATTGGCGCCCGGGGACGACTGCGCCTTCGCGACCGACCGTGGAGGCAGAAGAGGAGTCTCCAGGCCGTGACCGCTTCGGTTACTGCCTTGGCGCCTCCCGACCAGGGAAAGTCGGGACGCTCCGTTTGCCGCCGCCCGGCCAGGGAGGGGGACGACGACAGTCTGCTCAAGCATGGACAAGCCGATGCCTGAGGGAGACTGCCTGAGCATGGTTGGCCAAGCTCGGGATGTTGGCACCGGGAATGATGCAGCTGATCCTCATCGGTATTGACACACCTTCATCTAGAAACTGGGTGCGGAATCTCAGTGATGCGGCCGGCGAGCGTGTCGCTTGGCATTCTTATGGACGCTCTTTCCCTTACAGGCAGTTTTGGTCTTCACCTGTTGGGTCTCTATCTTGCCATTTTGACCAGTGAATTCGATTGTGGAAGTGATTGGAGCGCTGCAGAGATTCTGGGTGTTTGACAGGTAGCCCTGAGCGCCGCCGAAGAGGGTGAAGCGGAAGTGTCCAATCGGCGCGTCCGGCACGACGGGGACCACGGTCTTGAGGCGCCCGTTTTGCACCGAGGAAGATTCTGCCTCGGGCATCAGGGTCACCTGGCCGCCGAGGATGAAGGCGAGATGGGGCAGGACACCGAAGCCCGAGACCGCATATACGGGGCCCTTAAGGGGCGCTTCAAGGAGCGGAGTATCGGTGATCGCTTCGCCAATTGGCTGGCGACCAGCGCATTGGTCAGAAGCCAGTTCTGAGCGATCGCAGATATTGCCGAGGTGGCGCTGGTCGATCTCGAAAGCTTTCGGCAGCGTTACCGCGATTGATTTGATGTTGGCGTCGCCGGGGGCGGTGTTCAGTTCGATCGCGAGGCTTGGGTCCTGGCTGCGGTGGGTGGCTTTGTGACCGCCCAGCTGAGTAATCGACATTCTCGGCGTAAACCCGAGCAAAGCACAGTTGTCGGCGTGGAAAGGCGAGGAGAAGCTCGCGACGGTTCCCTGGTTGCCGATTCCTTCAGAGGCAACCGTGAAGGGCGAGCAGTTGGTCGGGTTGATCATGAAGTTGGGCTTATTGATGTTGACCTGGATCGAACGGAGGCGGAGCGGGATGCCGCCGATGATTGACGGAACCGTTTCGGAATCGGCGATCACGTGGGCATCCAGAGGATCGATATGAAGGGCGACGCGGACGACCACCGTTCCATAGTCATAGGGCCCGGCCAGAGCAGGGGTGATCGCGACCAAGCTCAGCGGGGCTCCCTTGAAGGGTCCGGCGAAGTAGATCTTGCCTTCTGCATGGAATGGGTGCGACCCTGGGCCGGCAGCGACATTTGAGGTGCCAATTTCCGACGATGCCGGACAGCTCGGGTGTTTCTGCTCTACGAGCCCCAGGGTTTGGGCCGCAGCGGCAATCGAAGCCTGAGGGCAATAGCTTATGCCGTGAAGGTTTGCCGTTAGACCGGGGGGCATCGTGAAGTTCAAATCGCCGAGAGTTTGGTCTCCGTCTTCGCGTTCCAGCTTCAACGTAAAGGAGCTGAACGCACCTGCGTTCGTATCGGCGGTACCCGCAACCAGACTCGGGTTGAAGGGGCGCACCTGGCCGGGGCATTCCGAGCCATGAGGACCGGCGCTAAGCCCAAATATTTGACTTGAGACAGCGAAAGGCAAAGTCGCGTCCCAGGGGAAAAACTTCGCGGTTGTCGTGTAAATCGTGCAGGTCGTCGGAGTCGCCATCAGCGCCCGTTCGCCCGAAAACAGGTGCAAATCGAATTCATCAAATGGCGCCTGCGGCAGGTTGTTGAAGAATGCGGTCACCTGACCGGTTTCCGGATCCGGCACCAAGGATCCGACGAGCTTGATGTTCATGCCGAAACCAGCTGCGGTAAGAAACAGGCGATACTGGTTGTCAGGTTGCGGTTCGCCGATGTAGACGGACCCGTCTAAAGTGCCATCGAGCGCAACTGAGTGCAGTCTGAAGGTACCGATCTTCGACTGGTCCGGACATTCAGCCGGTGCTTCTGAGTCGAACTTGGCATCGGCGTCCGAACACGCACTCTGCCCGTCCGCAGCATCTGGATTTATGGTCAAGCCAGGGGGCAGAGTCACCGTGGCCGCACGCAACTCGGATGGCGAAGCTGCCGGACCCTCGAACTGTGGATTGCTGAGGTTGATGTCAAGACCAGAGCCAGCGTCAGTTTCGTTGGTTGTGAGACTCGTGTAAAGAACCGGTTTGAAGTCCTCTTTGGCACAGCCTGTAACGGGCGGATAGCTGCTAGAACGCTGGGTAAGATGTTCGGGGTCCTCGTAAGTTTGCACTTCAAGAGAAGTGGCAAGCGGTTCTTCAGTGCAGGTGGTGGGGCTATCCGTGAGTGGATGTACCGTAATGGAGCTTTCGGTCCCGGCATTGCAGCTCGTGTTGCTCTGCCCTGGACAGCCAGCCGGATTTCCCGGGGAGCCTTTCGGAAAACGCTGGGCGAAGTGTGTTTCAGCGGTGGGAAAGCCCCAAAAAATCATTTCAGCACCAGCCAGAGGCGTGAGCTGAGTGATATTCGACACTGTGAAGCGTAGCCCGTAATCGGTGCTGGTGCGAACCGTCACGGGGATCGCTATGGGAATGTTCAAGATCGGGACGACGAACGAAAAGCGTGCGGTTTCCTGGGGCTCGGGACTCATATCGTAGATAGGAGCGGTTCCCATCAGTCGATTTGAGATGCCTTCGTCGGCGGCATAGACCGTGATCAGGCCAACCTGGGAATTGGCTGGGCATTCGTCAAATGCAAAGTCCACGGAGGTGCATCTTTCCGCAGCATTTGGATTACCGAAGACACCCGCAGGAGCATTGAAGATCACATTCTGAGCGCTTTCAGGGGCGCCCGGATCTTTAAGCGAAAACGCCGTTTCTAGATCGGGATGGCCACCCGCCTGGGGGATTCCCGGTGTGAGGCTGTTTGTTTCGGTTAGCGAGGTCTTGAATGATTCGATTTGCTCACTCGCAAAGGCAGGGGCCGCGAGCAGCAAAGCGAGCAGCAACGCGAATACAATCGCGGCTCCGATGGCTTTCGCTTGAAGCGCCATAAAGGGTGGCGTTAGCATGGTGCTGACTTGGCGCTGCTCAACCATGGTGTTTTCCAGTCTGGCGGTTGTGGTGGCGCCCCCGACGGTGAGGCTTTTTCTTAGGATGTCGGATGACGCACGTGCCGTGGCGCTTCACATGCCCTCTTGAACAGTTAGCGACCACCAGATTGCCTCCTTCACCGACGACGGATTTGATCGAAGGTGGGCCAGGAGCCTGAGATCCAGGTCCGTGGCACTCATCCGATGCCGCACATGGTGGCGAAGGGGGAGCGTAAGCGAAGCCACCCGCTTCACGAGCGTCGTAGATCTTGACGAGCTCGCCATTTTCGTCCTGTGGCACCAAGCTGTCCCGCGTAAAGAAGTAGGCATCGGATCCATTCGCGCTCACCCCGAGCAGACTGGATGCAAAGGCGCTGGTTCCAGTCGAGATGAGACTGAGACACGTTTCAGAAGATTTGCTGTAGCTCGGAGTACCGGGTAGGCAATTTTTGGCTCCAAGCGGCTCCCACTCGTAGACGTCCTGCTTTTCGTCTAGATCGGATGGCGCGAGGGGATCGGTAGAGTTAAAGAACACCCTGCCGTCGTCGGAGAGACCGAGGCCGTTAGCGGGAAGACCAGCGTCGCCGGTAGCCCGCGCGCCGGTCGGATCACAGGAGGCGCAGGCGAGCTTATCCGTCTGTGCAGCGTAGCGATAGATCTCGGCGTGCCCAGCGTTGTCATAGCTTTGATCCAGCGACAGTGTGGTCGGAAAGGCCGCATAATCCCCGCTCGGAGTGACCTGGAAGTCGGCGGTGTGGCGGGTCCCAGCTTCGCTGAGCGCGTCGAGCACCTCGGGGTCTTCGGGGTCAAGCGTGGCGATGAAGCGCGGTTCAGAGCCGGGGACGGCGAGGTAGAGGTTGGGCTGGTTCTCGATGCCATTGGAGGCTCCGTCTAGGCGCTCCGGGGAGAGGAAGTAGATCGAGCCAGATTCAGCCGCCACCCCCCCACCGCCGCCGATCGCAACCGCGCTGCAGTTTTCTTCTGCTCCGATCGCGTTCCAGTGGGGACCGTTTTTGTTGGAGGCCGGATCACAGGCATCGGTATTGCCGGTTCCTTCGGTTCCGGTGGAGACCCGGGTCAGGGTGGCGGAGCCTTCAGAGACATCGGCTCGGTAGATGTCGGTGCTTTCATCGGTGTCTTGGTTTGAGGCGGTGGAGAGGGCATCTTTGGTTGAGAAGTAGACCCTGGAGCCGTCTTGGGTCATCCCGTCAAAGAGGACGCCACCTTTAAAGCCCGGACCCCCAGGGGTGGAGATCACGCCGGGGGTGAGGTCGATCGAGCGGATCGAGTCCCCGATATCCATGTAGAGGTGGTAGTAGACGTTGCCGTCTGCGTCTTCGGAGACCTTTTGGCCCAAGAGGATGCGGTTGCCATCGCCTGAGATCGCGAGCTCGGAGATCCCGTTTTCATCGCCTTCTTTGGCATCGCATTTGCCGGTCCCCTGCAGGCAGGGAAGGGCGGTGGGCAGGTCTTCGGCGCCGGGGATATTGGAAATCACGTGGGTTTCGTCGGTGAGGAGGTTTCGGTCATAGATCGAGACGTCGCCTGTTTCATCGTTTCCGCCCGCAGCAAAGCGCGAGGTGGAGCCAAAGATCAGGTGTTCGCCGTTGGCGGAGAGGTCTTGGGCGATGTGGCCGTCGGGGGTAGCGGTGGGTCCCGGTTCAAAGCCGGGAGCCCCGACCATGCCCTGCACCAGCTGGCCGCTTGGAAGACGAACCGGGATCCCGGTGTAGTCGCCTTCAAAGCACGGAGAGCAGCCTTCGGGGCCACCGAAGGCGAAGGTTTCCAGGTTTGAGCTGGCGGCGGAAGGGATTGAGGAGAAGGGTTTGGTCGAGAATGGGTTGTTGGCCGGGATGCCGACGTATTCGGTCGACCAGCCGTTTTCGCCGCGGGTGGCGATGTAGGGCGCAACCCCATGGTTGGTCGGATGTCCCGTTCCCGAAACCGCGCCATCGTGGACCCCATAGAGAACCCGGCCCGGTTCGACCGCTTCGGGGTATCCAGGCAGAGGACTCTCGCCCGAGGCCAGATCGGATTCGACGTCGTATCCGCCCGTATTTGGCGGCGATACGAGCTCATATGCACGACAGTCCGCCAGGAGGGTGGCGCCAGTCTGCTGTCTGACGTGAGCGTTGACGCAGGGGTCGCTAAGCAGCGGAGTGAATTGGAAAGTAGTGAACGTCTGGTCAGGCCCATGGACCGTTTCGCTTTCGTTCGACGCAGTGATCCGGTAGTGGTATGTGGTATCAGCCACAAGCCCTTTGACTTCCAGGCTCTGCGGCGTTCCTGCGAGCCCCGCTCCAGCGCTGGCGACCGGCGTAACCGTTCCGTATTCGGTAGTCGAACCGTATTCGACACGATAGGTTGTTGGACCCCCTTCGGGGTCGATGTTTGCGTGGAAGACCACACTGTCCGAATGCACATGATTAATGTACTGTTCGGAGATTACCGGTGGAGCGGATGCGGAGACCGTCTCATCACGACCGGTTAGCGTGCCGTTGACATTACTCACGCTGAGACGGAAGTGATAGCTCGCCCCCTTTGCGAGACCGCCGATTGCGGCGGTTACGGATTGCGGAGTGGAGCCGGTGATGGTGTTTCCCTGAGAGCACGGCGCGACATTGCCGTAAGAGGTTTCGGTGCCCCATTCGAATTTGCATTCGGTAGTCGAAACACCTTCTGGATCGACAGCACCGTGTAGAACTGCACCTGAGGGAGTGACACTTGAAGCGGACTGAGTAACAGGTTCTGGCAACGTCACCGGAGCTTTGGCTTGATAGATGCTGACTTCGTTTGCCGATGCCACATAGACTGTCCCGGTTGCTGGATTAACCGCAACGCCTACGACCTGACCAACCCCTGGGGGCGTTACTCCGAGTGCATCAACCTTGATTCCCTGACTATTGTACTCTGCAACTTCGCCACTCCTGCCTACATACACATCATTGGTCACTGGATCGACAGCGACGGCGCTATCGTTGTTGCCCGGATCAAGCGTCGACTGGTATTCACCGGCTGGGGTGTATATTTCGACCGAACCACCGTGGATCACATACAAGTTGTTGTGGGAGTCAATTGCAACCCTGCCTGGCACGTTGTACTTACCCGGAAAGTCGACTGCTGCGCCAGTTCGGACTCCTGCCGCTGTGATCTCTTCGACGTGATGTTGCAGGTGTGCCGGAAACCCGCAATCTGAGAGCCACAAATTGCTGTCGCCATCAACGGCGATACCGCATGCGCTCGAATCCGGAGATGGAATGAGTTCGGCAATTTCGGTGCCGTCAGAGTTAAACGCCAAAACATCGTCAAGAGAGGACAATTCCACGCCGGTCAGGTAGATCCGACCCTGAGTCGACGTTCCGGAATTATCAACCGCAATTCTCGAGGCGTTGGCAGGGGTGCTTAGCGATGAAGATCCTTCGAGCGCAGGGGCCGCGAATGGGGAAGCGGCACCAGATTCATCGAATTTGTCGAGCACCGTCGGCGCCCCGGGACCGAAGGGAGCATCGACGACGTACACGGAGCCCGTTGACTGATCGACGGCTAGATCGCTTATCCCTGATTCGAAAGGACCAGCGGAAGAGGATCCGTCGATGAAATTGGAGGAGAACTGGTGCTGTGCCACCTGCAGGGCATAGGCAGGCCCGGCGTTGGCTGCAACGGTAATCACAGAAGCACAAAGCGCGAGCGCCACAATAGCTCGCCGCCTGATCGCAAGCGACCCTTCGACAGTTCGATCCATATCGGCCGGTCGCGTCTTATCGCCAAACATCGCCTATCCCCTCCTTTGGCGATGGGCTTGGTTGTGACTGTGCTGGCTACGTCGAGCACATTGAGTCTCGAGTTCAGGCGACTGGTTGGCTGAGAGGCCATTCTGGCCCGTAATGTTCGCGATCACGTGCAGAGGCTGGTCGCAGAGGTTGACCGAATTAATGAGGATGCCCTTCTTTCCTCCGTCAAGGGTTAGGCCGAATTTTGAAACCGGAGCGTCAGGAGGGGTTTCAAAAGCCGTTCGAAGCTGTCCATGCGTGCTTTCGACGTAGCCGACCAAGTTGATGTCGATCTGACCTCGGAGTGCGGCCACAATATCGGGGAGCTTTCGTTCACCGCCGTTGGCCCGCAGGTAGACCGGCCCTTCCAACGGCTTTTCGAGGAGCGGCGTTTCAGCCTTCGCGTATCCGATCACGGAGCCGGATGGGCACTGGTCGGCATTGAACTGAACCCGCGTGCAGGGACTCTTGATATGGGCGTTGTCGAGAAACTCGGAATGGGGAAGGGTCACCACCGCGCGCGCGGTGTTCGCATAGGCGGTCGAGTCCGGCGGGTAGGAAAGCACCGTGTGAAGGGATGGAATGCCGCCATGATTGGTGGAACCAGAGATCGAGGTCGTCAAGGTTGGTGCGAAGCCCAGATCGGTGCAATCGGCCACCTGGAACGGTTCAGAGGGTGTCGCGACCGAACCTTCGCTGCCATCGATCTCGGCACTAATTGACATCGGATCGCAATTGGTCGGATTCAGGGCAAAATTCGGCCGATTCAAGTTGACCAGTATCTGACGTAGCCGCAGGGGAATGCCTTCGATGATCTGCGGAAGAGGGTCGGACGCAGCTGTGATCTGCGCGGATTCCGGATTGACGCGCAAGGCGGCCCTGACAACCACATTGCCGAGGTCATAGGGTCCCGTAACGGCCGGCGTGATCACCGCGAGGGAGAGGGGAGCACCTCGATAGGGCCCGGACAGATAGACCTTGCCCGGGAGGTACACGGGGTGGGTCCCGGCGCCGGCGCCAGCGGAGGAAGTGCCGATCTGACTTGTCTCCGGGCAGGTCGGGCTGGTCTCCTCGGCCAAGCCCGAATAGGTGGGGGCTGCTGCGGCGGCGAGCGCTGCATCAGAGCAGTAGGGAACCCCTTTGAGGGTGGCGATAAACCCAGCCGGGGTCCTCACGCTGAGACCGGACAGGCTCTGGTCGCCGTCAGGTCGAGTCAAATTGAGGGTGAAGGTAGTGTGGTCCCCCGCGGTTTTGTTCGTCACCCCTGCCTCGAACGTCGGTGCGAACGGCCGGCGTCCGACTGGACACGGTGCACCTCCAGGCCCGGAGTCCAAGGTGAAATATTGCAAGGAGGTCTGTTGGGACAATTCAGCGTCCCATGGAGTAAAGGTACTCTTGACCGGGAACGTCCCACATTGGGAAGGTGTCGCGAGAAGACCGCGCTCCGACCCGAACAAATGTATGTTGAAATCTGAGAACGGGCTCTGGGGGAGTTCGGAAAAGGATGCGACGAGTTGACCGGTTTGAGGGTTGGGTTCCACAGTTCCAGCGATCTTCACATGGACACCGAAACCGTTTGCAGTAAGGAAGAGCCGGTAGCGCTTCCCAGGCTGAGGCTGGCCGAGATAGACGAACCCCGGAAGCGGCCCCGGCAGCGCAGAGCTTTCGATCGACAAGGTGCCTACCTTCGAAAATTCCGGGCACTGGGCTTCTTCTGTAGTTCCGAACGATGCTTCACTATCTGAGCAGGAATCCTTACCATCGGCCGCGTTCGGATTGATCGAGAATCCTTCCGGTAAGGTGATCGTCGCGGCGCGGATCTCAGACGGTGATGGAACCGTGGGACTCTCATACTGCGGAACTTGGAGGTTGATCGCCAGACCGGAAGCCGTATCCGATTCTTCCGTGGTCGGCTGCGCGAACAAGCTTGGGTTGAAACCAAGTTGGTCGCAACCGGTGGTCGCCGGATACGGCGCGCTGGCTTCAGAGGTGCCATTGTCGTAGGACAGGACGTTGATGGTCGCCGTGAGAGGGACCCCGCAGGTGGTCGGGTTATCCAGGAAGGGTATGCGGGGACTGTTGGAAGGTGTAGGGGTCACACATTCAGGACTGCCGGTCTGCGTAGTGTCACAACCCGGTGGAGAATACCGTTCGCCATCATGACTTGGATCGGCGGGCACTCCCCAGAGATTGATTCGCTGTGATTCCAGAGCAAAAATATGGGTGATATTCGTCGCTGTCAAAGTTAGCCCATAGTCACTTTGAGTCCGTGGATTGATGACGAGAAAGATCGGAAAATTGACGAGACCGATATTGAAGCCGATCAATCCAGGTTGACCGAAATGCGGTTCCAGATTGTAGATTGCGTCATGGAAAGGAAAGGTCGCCTTTGTCATTGCAACTCCGACCTGGGAATCGATTGGACAATGCTGGGTGCCGAACTCAACCGCCGTACACTGGGGCGTCGCGTGCGGATTCGCGATGATTCCAGTTGGTGAGTCGACTCGAATCGTCCTCGCATCTTGGCAGTCACAGCTCGGAGGCGGAATATGCTGGCTGTTGCGAGTACCTACTTCGAAAAAGGTCGAGATATTTGGATGACCGCCGGCCTGAGTACTGCTGGTACTAATTTCAAAGGCGAGCACAGGGGAGTTCGCGGTGGCCGGCGCTGCAATCACACAGCTCACGCCGCCGATCACCATGAGCCCCACGACCGCCGCAAGGCGCATCCGTAGCGATCCAACCGCAACACGAGCTCGAGCTCGGCGCAACGCCCCTGTCCACGATTTCCGTCGATAAGACCTCATCGGGTCCCTCTCCGCCTTTGACGTTGGTTACCGCGGCGGGATCCCCTGCGCCGCTTTCGATGCGCCTTGCCGCTGTGCTTGGCACCAGCATGATCAGAGGGGGGGAAATTCGCGCTGGGCCCAGGCGCTCCGTTGCTGGAAATGGCAGGGATCGTTGGAGCTACGCTCCCGGCCCCATGGCACTCATCAGCCGCGGCACAGGGTGCGGGAAGCGGGACGAATGGGAAGCCTCCATCGGTGCGAGCGTCGTAGAACTTCAAAAACGCCCCGTTATGGTCTTGCCCAACCAGCGTTTCGTAGGTCGAGAAATAGACGTTGACGCCGTCTGCGCTCGCTCCGGCGAGGCCAGCTGGCCGAACTTGATTTGGCGTTACCTGCGCGTCCTCTGACCCGACGCCCGTGGTAATGAGCTGGGGGCGGCCTTCGACATACTCATAGACGTCGTGCAAGTGATTGGTATCCTGCGCAACCAAGGCATCCGGGGTAAAGAAGAATGTCCGGCCGTCATTGGTTAGGAATAGCCCGAACTCGCTACCTTCGACGCTTCCGGTTGGTGATTCCCCATTGGGCATGCATGATACACACACGATCTTGCCCGTCGCCGGAGTATAGGTGTACATCTCCTGAAATCCGTCATTGCGGTAGGAAGTGATTTGATCGGCGGTGACGAACGCCATATGACTGCCATCTGGAGTGACTTGCATCCTGACTAGAGGGCCATTTGAACATCCGCCAGCTTCTGGATTGGGATTGCAGCCCGTGCCCGGCGGAAGGCTGGTCACGAACTGAACCCTTCCATCGCGGTAGACATACAGATTCTCTTCACCAGCGACGCCGTTGCCTCCTTCAAGCTGCTCGGGAGAGTAGAAATACACTTCGCCGCTTTCGGTAGCGAAGGCGCTGTCGGTTCCGGTCTTAGCCGTGACTATCGGAACCACATTGCACTTTTCCGTCCACGACGCGGAGCAGCTATCAGTGCTGCCCGGTTCACCGGAATTGCCGGGGTTGTCGCCACCTGAGAGAAGGGTGATCGGTTTACCTTCGAGCTGGCCGCGTTCGCTCCACATATATAGATCTGTGCTGCTGTCTTTATCACCGGGGGTAAGTTGGCCAGGAGACGTAAAAAACACTTTCGAGCCATCGGATGTCATCCCCACATAGCTGACTTCTTCTCCATCTGACACTTCGTAGGTGACGGAGTCGTCGACGCGCATGTAGAGGCGCACCCCAGACAACCCATTGGTGGACATAAGGATGTGCGACCCATCGGTCGACACGCCAGGGTCATGTTCAGTCGGATAGGACGCCGGCGGGTTTCCTCCGGAGGGCTGTGAGGCGCCAGGAAACAGAATATATTCACCCGTGGTCCCTTGCTTCCCAGGCTGCTGTTCGATTGGGGTACCCGCAGCCGTTGTCGAGATCATCGCGGTTTCACCTGTGTTTGTGTTGTAGTCATAGGCAGATCCAGGTGGAGTGGTTTTTCCATTAGGCGTGAACGCGACGTTTCTCGATGAAAATGCGAGATGGCTAAAGTCTGGAGACGGCTGATATGAACCGATCGTGGCGTCCGCATCCGGGACCGTTGTGCCTACCCCTTCAGGCCAGCGGCCAAGGCTGTTCCCTTCTGAGTCCCATACGTATGGTGCGAACGAGGGTGGCTGTTCCACCCCACCCAGGGGTTCGGTGGGGAAATCGATGAATTTGGTGAGCGAGAGATTGCCAAACAGGGTTTCCTCCGCAGCCACTTCGTCACCCTTTAGGCCAACGTATTTTGTCACCCAGCCCGTCGCCGTTCTGGTCGAGACATAGGTATCGACAGCATCACCATCTGGGGGATCCGTTCCGGTTATCGCACCCAGACCGCCGACAAATCCGAACCGAGCAGGATTTGTCGCATAAGGGGCGTCTAGGCCATTCGGAAAGATAATTACATTGCCGGCGTTTTCAGGGGAAACGAGCTCGTATGCACGGCAGTCGGGAAGATAGGAACTTCCCGTTTGCTGCCGGAGGGTTTCATTGGGACAGGGTGGCGGAAGGAAATTGAAAGTTTGGTCTTCGGTCGTAGTGGTGCCGAATGGATTCGTGGCAACCACGCGAAAGTGATAGATCGCACCTTCCCGTAGGCCACTTAGGTGTACGGTGAGGTTTTGGGTGGAGACGCCCGAGCCTATATCGCTGGCCGGGACGGGCGCGCTGGAGCCGTAGGCCGCCGAGGTGCCGTATTCGAAGCTATAAGTCGTATCGTTCCCGTCGGGATTGATTTCTGCATTCAGGGCTGCACCGGTAAGACTGACTTCCGAGGCATACACGTTGGAAATGATGGGTGCGCCGGTTGAAAACGTTGCGGGTTCGGTTTGGCTTTCCTCACCGTTCGACGCCACCAGGCGATAGTGGTAGAGGCCACCCGCAACGAGGCCGCTGAGATTCCCGGTGACGGCAGATTTGGATGCGTAGGGAGTACCTGGCAGGCATGGGACGGACGACGCATTTTCAAAGGCCGTGGCCCTATATCCGTGATCGATGACATATTCAAAATGGCACCCAGTGACACTGCCACCCCCAGCCGGATCGACTTCGCCGACCAAGGTGGCCGATGTCGCGGTGATATTTTCGGGCGTGCCGATCGATAGGTCTGGGGTTATAAATCTCGTGAATAGCTCCGCGGAGTTCGATGGGTTATCCGCGACGTAGAGCGCGGATCCAGACGCATTCAGGGCAATGCCGTAGGCTTCGCCGAGCGACCCAAATGAATGGCCGATCCGTTCGCCTTTTTCGGAAAATCTGGCCACCTGACGCTGTTCGGCTACGAACACTTCGCCAGATTCGGGATCGACGGCGACACCGTTGGCGCTATTGGGATCCAAGGTAGTGAACGAAGTGCAGGTCGCATGGCAGGTACCGGTGTCGAAGACAATCATCGAAGACTCCTGAGCGACGTAGAGAGATCCGGTTGCATCGCTAATCGCAAGGCCGATGGGGCCGTTGGTCCCGATGTAGGTATTGCCCGCATACGCGCCAGAGGATTCGAGCTCGTAGACCCGATTTGGTTCGATTGTACCGACGAATAGATGTCCCGTCACGGGGTCGACGGCGATACCCACAGGGTGTCCTTGAATCGTTACATTCGTAATGTGGAACGTTTGCTGCACCCCGGCAGCATTGAACGCAAAGACTCCGCCGGATATGTTGGTCACATAGACGTCACCAGTCGTTGCGTCTACTGCGACTCCGTAGGCGTATTCCAGTCCGGGAGCGCTCAGTGTTGACTCCGGAGCTTCATTACCCGCGGCCTCGGCGGCCGTGAACTTATTCACGACGGAACCGTCCGTGACGTAGATATCCCCGCGGGAGGCATACGCAGGATTTGTCGATTGATCCACTGCCAAGCCGACAGGATTGGGGCCTTGGTTCAACCCCTCATCGAAGGGACCTGATGCCACATAGGTGAACGCCGCTTGAGCGCTCGCGGCAGGCACCAGTAGTGCAAGCGCAGCAATCGCGCAGACGGAAATCGTTGCTGCAATGCAATTTTGGCGAAGCCAGCCTTGCATACAGCCCCTCGATGGGACATCGAGCTCTGCAGATGATCTCGCTGTGAGAACCGACCTAGGCATGCCGGTGACCTCGTGAATGGCGTTTCGGTCGATGCGTCTTCTTCACGCATTTGCCCTGCTTGCGGATAAATCCGTGCTTGCACTTTTCGGGCTGAGTCGTCTTCGGCGATTCGGACGGTGCGGTCGTAAACGACTGGTCAGCACTTGGTGCTGCGCCCCATTCGTTGGCCGCGACCACACGGAAGTGATAGGTCGTCCCCGGCGCTAGATCAGAGAGCTGCACCGTCGCAACATGTCCCGCGTCGTCGCTCCCGATAACGCCGCTCTCCGATGTCTTCCCCCCGTAAGAGGGGGAGGGTCCATATTCAAAATGCTCAGTCGTGGGACTAAGGTCGGGATCGATCGTGGCCGAAAGCGTGGCAGCCGTTTGGGAGACCGATGAAGCCGAGCTGGCGTTGACCCTCGGGGGTCCTGGTGTCTTAAAGGTTTCCGCGGGTCCGTTGACGACTCCCGCAAAGTTCACCGCGACTGCTTGAAAATAATAGGTCGTATCAGCCGCCAACCCAGTTACTTCGCTGGTTGCAGAATGGCTGACGTTGTCCAGTCCATCTAAGGTCATGGCTGGAGTGCGTAAACCGAGGGATGGGCTCGTACCGTAGTCGAAGTGATATATCGTGGTTCCGAATCCGGCGGCGATCGAGGCGTTTAAGTGGACTGTTCCCTGCTTGGCGTCTGACGAGGACGTTGACGAGATCGTTGGCAGCAGGGGCACAGTCGTGAAAACTTCGTCCGGACCTGGGTTTGTCCCAGCGTTGCTTTTAGTAACCACTCGAAAATGGTAGGTAGCGCCGGGCAGAAGGCCGGTAAGGTGGGCATGTGCTTCCGACTGCGAAGTGATCGGGTTACCGGCGGTTCCGATCTGTACTTCTCCTTCGCTTAAACAAGGCAGTACACCAAGGTCGTAGCTTCCTACTCCGACTCCATATTCGAACTCGCATGAAACGATGTTTCCTGCCCCGTTTGGAGCGATGTTGGCGTGAATGGTGGCCGACCCGAGCGGTCCTTCAACGGCTGGGACGCTGTAATCCGTGGTGGGACGTGAACCGATAAGCGGCACAGGGAGGGTGGTAAAACTCTGGTCCGATCCGAAGGTTCTGCCGATCGCGTTGCTCGCAACAATTCGGTAGTGGTAGGTAGTGGTCGGCTTCAGGTCGGTGAGGTCGAAGGTTTTATTTTCGGGTCCGACCGCCGACCCTGCATCAATCCCGGGGGGCATTTCGGTGGTGTGGCCGTAAATGGTGGTGAGCCCCCACTGAAAATAATAATGAGTATCTTCGCCATCACCGATCCAAGAGCCGGTCAGCGTCGCCGAGGTGCCCACTACATTTTCTGCCGGACCGGTTGTGAGATTTTCGACCGCGCGAAGCGTGTGAAAGCTACGTCCGGGAGATTTGGTCTCCCCGATTCCGTTGCCCGCCGCCAATCGATAGTAGTAGGTAGAGTCGTTCGTGAGGTTAGCGATCTGTGCGGTGACGTCTGTTGGAGTTGAATATGGAGTCGCGGGTTGACACGGCGCCGATAGTCCGTATGCCGGCGTTGGTCCATATTCGAATGTGCATTCAGTGATAGTGCCTCGACCGTGAGGATCGACATGGCCACTGAGAGTGACCGTCGTTTTGCCGAGTTCAGTTTCCGCCACGCCGGTAATAGCTGGAGCTGTGGCGCTGAATACTGCGATGTCACCCGCCCCCGTGTTTGCTACGTACGTGCTACCCGAAGAGCCCGAAATGGAGATTCCCTCCGGGTCGGAGAGGTCCCCTTTGCCGAATTCGTCCAGCGGACTGCATTCATTGCCGCAATTGAGGCCAAAGTGATTGACAAAGCCGCCTTCGCCAGCCTGGACGACGTAGAGATCACCGCTCAATGGGTCTATAGTGAGGCCGGTGGCGTCTTCGCGATGGTCAAGGTTTTCGGCAAGGTCTTGGCTTGATTCGGAGAATTTCGTGACGTTCGGCGTTCCATCTACCTTGTATAGGTTGCCTTCGACGTCTTGAGCCAAGCCGCGGGCGGAGTCTCCTCGCGGGGCTTCGAAGAAGCCGACTCGCACCCCGGTTTCGAGGTAGCGAAAGATGTCGCCCGCAAGGACGAATAGTTCGCCGTTCGGATTCACCTCGACTCCCTCGAGACCGAAATCCGGATAGGGGTTAAGCTGGCCACCGTTGGCCCAGCCGGTGACGAGTTCCCCTGATGAGTCGAACTTAGTTACGAGTTCGTCGGCCGGGTCGGCGACATATACATCGCCGGCTGAGGCCCCAGATGAGTTATCGACCGCAAGCAGGAGACGTTCGGTCGGGACTCCTTCTTCTATGAAAGCCCCGTCAAAGGCTCCAGGCGAGGTGCCCTCAGTCCCCGGCTGGCATTTATCTGCGGGGTGGCCGGAATCCGGGCAGAGGTCCTGTTCGGATTGGGGTCTCGATTCTTCCACCGCGGTCTTGTTGACGTTCTTGCCGAACATCAAGATGAATTCTCCGGCCGGGCTAAATTTCTCAATCCGATGGTTTGCCGGGTCGGAGGCGTAGATATCGCCGCTCGATTCGTCGACCGCGACATCAGAGGGATTTTTCAGCGGGTAGGGGTTCGAGGGGATGGAGCTGGCGGCGCCGAACGTAGTGACAAAGACGTGACTGCTGGCCGCCTGCGCGGCGGGCGCGAGAAGAAGACCGCTGACCACCACGACCACGGCGCTATGCAGCGAGCGAATGATTCGGCCTCGCTCGGATCGAGGAAGAATCAGATTGCGAGCGCCTGCTTGGATCACCTTGCCGACGCCTCCGCCTCGGAAAGGCGGACCACCTTGCTCGCAGGGCGCTGACCCAGCAAATCAAGGTCAGATTTCCCTGAGGCGCCCGCCGGGGCAACGCGCGAAGCCGGTTGGTCCGCAGGGAAGCATACGGGAGACCGAACCGAGCCGATGGCTCGATCTGCGGTGAAGCCCGAAACAGATTCGGACGATGTCCTCACGTAGCGACTCCTCTGCCGTGGCTTCCCGTTCATTGGCCCCGATCCACTTCGTGGATTCCCTGGCCCCGGTCCGGGTCAGCCGGTTCATATCTTCTCCTGGCCTTGAACACGTCATCCTCACCAAAGTATCGGAGCGCTCCGCGGGCCGATGTGGATCAAAGCACATTCGGACCACAAACGCAAGGTCGTCCACGAAGTTAACCTCGCTCCCGGTACGCAAATGCAACATCAAATGGCTTAAAGCGGGGAGAAAACCGGCCTATCAGCAGCTCGGCGGCTGGACTTTTTAAAAACAATTACGTACCGTAAATTATATTCTTTCAAAACGAAGACGTACCGCTGAGACGCCTCAGGCGGGCTATGGTCGCCGCGCGATGGTGCAGACTCCGTGGGGAGATTCCGATCGGCTGAGGGCGAAAATGCTTCCCCCGGGGCGGGGCACGCCGCGCGATGTGGCGGAACGAAATCAGCGCGAGCGGCTGTTCGCGGCGATGGTCGCGACGGTGGCCAAGAAGGGCTATGAGTCGACCACCGTGGCCGATCTGGTCGAGCTCTCCGGCGTTTCTCGTAGCGCGTTTTACCAACACTTCGAGGGAAGGCTGGCCTGCTTCCTGGCCACCGTCGGGGCGCTGCTGGAGCCAATACTCGAGACCTTCCCACGAGATCTCGAGCCCGGTGACGAGGAAGCCGCCAAGGAGGCCTTCGAGGGGATCGCCAGGTTGATCGGCGAGCAACCGGCGGCGGCGAAAGCCTGCTTTGAGCTCTACGCAGCCGGGCCTAGCGGTATCGCGCTGGCCCAGCGTTCAATTTCCAAGGTCGCAGGGCAACTGAAGCCGCTGCTCGAGTCGATCGAGGGTGAAGGTGAGATGGCTCAGATGATCGTGGGAGCCCTCCTCGGCGGAGCCCTCCGGGTGATCCACAAGCGCCTCTATTTGGGACAGGGGGACGATCTGGTCGAACTTGGGCCGGAGCTGTGGCAATGGTTTTTCAGCTATCCCCCACCCCCCGGTCCGCTGCGGGTTGAGCAATCGCCGTCGCGCCGAACCCGCTCGTTTGAGGTGCGCCAGGAAGGCTCGGATAAACCGGATCGAATCCTCCGGGCGCTGGCTTCGATCGTTGCCGAGAAGGACTGCCCGGAGACGACGGTGGCCGAAGTGGTGACGCGGGCGAAGAATGAGCCAACGAGCCTTCTACGAACATTTCGCGAACGTCGGCGTCGGGACGATCGAGGCGGTCGGCCACGTCTCGTCACAAATCGTCTCCGCGGCGTTGCCGGCGCTGCGAAGCGCTGCGGATTGGCAGCGGAGGGTGCGCGCCACCCAAGAGGCGATTCTGACCTTCTGGGTGCATGAGCCAGAGTTCGCCGGCTTCTCCGGGATCGAGATGTATGCGAGAGGGAGGCGGATGATCGAACAGCGCGAGAGCTGTGGATCAGATGTTCGAGGAGCTGCTCGGGCCGGGCTATGAGTTTGCGCCGACGATGCCTGGAATTGCCGTCGAGGCGATCGCAGGGGCGCTCGAGGCACTGATGTATGAGCAGCTGAAGGCGAAGGGTCCGATGGGGCTACCCCAACTGGTGCCCGCCTCGACCTACATCTGCCTGGCTCCGTTTCTTGGGGCCGAGCAGGCGTACGCGGTGGCGACTGAGGAGTGATCGGATGCGGCGGCGTAGGTTCGCTGGCTCAGATCAGCTTCTGACGATCTGGGAAACGCGCTGGTGAGACATCTTCAGCACCCTGGCGATGGCGGCCATTGGCAGGCCGTCGCGGTAGGCAGCGCGGATAGCGCGATCGCGCTCGGCGCGATGGCGCTCGCGAGACTGAGCCAGGCTGGCCTCTCGCTCGGCATGGTCCTTGGCGAACGAATTTAGTCGAGCCAGGGCATCGGGGACTTGGCGTGGGGAGCGAGCGATTCACCAATCGTGGGAGCTATTCCTGCTAATGGGTTAGCATGAATAGCTAGCATGGGTCGGCCTCCCATATCGCGCTGGCTTGGAATTTGATCCTCGATGGCTACATCCGGGTTTCACAGGTAGCGGGCCGGCGGGGTGATGGATTCATTTCGCCATCGGTCCAGCGCGAGCAGATCGAGGCCTGGACTAGCTCGAATGGAGCACTGCTCGGCGAGGTCTTCGAAGAGCTCGACGAGAGCGGAGGGCGAGCGGACCGACCGCTTCTGATGGAAGCGATTGAGCGGGTGGAGAGTGGTGAATCCGAGGGGGTGATCGTGGCCAAGCTGGACCGTTTCGGTCGCTCACTCTTGGACGGTCTGGGTGCGATCGCTCGGATTGAGGAGGCGGGAGGAACCTTTGTCAGCGTCCAGGACGGGTTCGACCTGAGTACCTCAACCGGCAAGCTGGTGCTCCGGATTATGTTCTCGATCGGAGAGTGGGAGCTCGAACGAGTTCGGATCAACTGGGACATCGCGCGAGGACGAGCGGTCGCCCGCGGGCTCTACATCTTTCGCACCGCTCCGGTCGGATATCGGCGGGGAAAAGACAGGCGGCTGCGGATCGATCCGAAAGCAGCAGCGGTGGTGAAGGGCGTATTCGAGCAGCGACTTCGGGGTCAGACACTCGAGAGGATTACTGAATTCCTCAACAACTCTGAGCTGAGCACCGAAACCGGAGTGCCGTTCAGCGTCTCTCATGTGCAATACATGATCAAGACCCGTGCCTACCGGGGGGAGGTGCACTGCGGGGGACATCGCAAGCTGAGCGCACACGAGCCAATAGTCGATGCGGCCACCTGGGATGCGTGCCAATCTCCATCACGGCCACCGCGTCGACGGGTGGAGGCGCTCCTGAAGGAACGGGTGCGGTGCGCCAATTGCGGTCGACTGATGCGTCCGGTGCGCAGGGCAAACGGAAACCAGTGCTACAGCTGCCCTGGCGTGAGGGGAAAGTGCACGGCCCCAGCCCACATCCGAACCGATCTGATCGATCCGCTGGTTGAGGACATGATGCTTGGGATGTGGCAGCGTGCCAGGTCAAGCGAACACAATTTGGAGGCAGAAGGATGCGAAGAGGCGCTGGCGAGCGCCGAAGCGAACCTCGCTGTCTACCGGGACAATTCAAAGCTGCAGCGGAGGCTCGGCGAGAACGGGTTTGAGGCCGGCGTTGCCAGCCGCCAGCGCACAGTGGAACACAAGCTCCTCGAGGTGAGTGAAGCAAGGAGAGCAGTGCGGCGCGCGAGGTTCGATGTTTCCAATCTCGAAGCAAGGTGGCCCGGCCTGAGCTGGGATGAGCGTCGGTCAGCGCTCGGCGAGTTCATCGATTGCATCATCGTGGCGCGCGGAAAGAATTCGATAACAGAGCGAGTGTGGGTCTTCGAACGCGGCCGGGGACCAATCCCTCGACGACCGTTTGAAAGAGTGGAGCCGCTCTGGGCGCTGGTCGAGAACGCGATACCGCTTCCCGGAATTAAGCGCTGGCCGAGAGAAAGACTGGAGAGGGAGCTGCTCGCCTTCTTGGCCACTCGCACCCAGTGGCCGGGCTATGGCGAGTTCGCAGAGGCGGGACAGGCGCTACTGCGTGCTCAGGTGATGGCGTGGGGCGGCCCATACTATTGGGGGAACGAGCTCGGAGTGCAGGTTCCGATTGGAATGGTCTATTGGAATGAGACCGTGGTTCGTGACGCCGTCGCCCCGCTTCTCGCCGGCCGAGGTAAGTGGCCGGAAGCAGAAGAGTTCAGGGCGTCAGGGATGACGGCTCTTTACGACGCAATCAAGAGTCACGGCGGGCCTGCACACTGGGCGGGCGAGTTCGGCGTTGAGTATCACCCCTCCGGAAGACGGCTGTGGCGAAAGGAGCGGGTCGAGCGAGAGCTTGTCGCATTTGTCGGGGAGCGAACGACATTTCCGGTACAAGCGGAGTTCGAGTTGGCCGGGCGCAGTGATCTTCGCTACGCGGCGATGAGGCATGGAGGAATCGTCTACTGGTGCAAGCAACTTGGGTTGAAGAGGTCGGCTGGGTGGCTCGATCAAATTCAATTGGGTCGGAAGGCATAGCGATTGCACCTTGACGGCTACATCCGCGTCTCAGAAGTCAGAGGCCGAGAGGGCGACAGTTTCATCTCACCATCGGTGCAGCGCGAAGAGATCGAGGGCTGGACCCGATCGCATGACGTAGTTTTGGGCGAGGTCTTTGAGGAGCTAGACGAGAGCGGCGCTCGAACGAATCGGCCGCTGCTGAGGAAGGCGATCGCGCGGGTGGAGAGCGGTGAGTCAAACGGCATCGTGGTGGCCAAATTCGATCGCTTCGCCCGCTCAGTAGTCGACGGGCTGCGCTCGATCGCGAGTATCGAACGCGCCGGGGGGACCTTCGTCAGCGTCCAGGACGGTGTTGACCTGAACACACCAACAGGAAAGCTGATCGCAAGAACTCTGTTTTCGATCGGTGAGTGGGAGCTCGATCGGATGCGGTCGAGCTGGGACATTGCAAAGGCTCGGGCGATCGAGCGCGGGATCTACGTCGGCCGCGAGGGCCCGTTCGGATATCGACGGGGTGAAGACCGCCGACTTCAAATCGAACCGCGGGAGGCAGCCCTGGTCGAGACGGTCTTTGAGCGGCGACGGCGCGGAGCCACCTACGACGAGCTGGCCGAGTTCCTGAATGGCTCGGGGTTAAAGCCGAAGCGTGGTGCCAGATTCAACAGGCAGATGATGATCAGGATCGTGGCCGACCCCGCGTATCGCGGAGAGGCCTACTCAGGATCACATCGCAACCGGAAGGCACACAAGCCGATCATCGATGCGGCGAGCTGGCAGGAGTGCCAAAGGTTGGCAAGGCCTCGCTCGAACCGGTTCGGTGGCCTGGCGGCGGGGCTGATCCGGTGCGCCAGTTGCGGGCGGCCGATGAAGGCACCGCAACCGGAATCCCGCTCCAAAGGCTGCAACAGCTACAGCTGCAGGAACAACGAAAGTAGATGCGACGCGCCGGCACACATTGCGGCGGAGGAACTCGATCCTTTAATCGAAGAGTTCATTTTCCAGCGGCGGGGTCCGGCATCAGAGGGTGCCAGCACGGCGTCGATAAAGCGGTGTCAGGACGCGGTGGAGAAATGCCGGATTGCCGCTGAGACAACACTGGAGGATTTGGAGGTCTACAGTGAGAATCCGCGTCTGAAGAGGACTCTTGGGTCAGAGTCCTTCGGCGCCGGACTGGCCGAGCGGCAGCGATTGAACGAGCGGGCGCTGCTTGAGCTGGCAAGAGCGCGGCGAGAGATGGACGGCCCGGGTTTAGATCTGGAGGCGACCGAGGCGCGCTGGCAAAATCTGAACAGGCTAGAGCGCTGTGAAATAGTTAAGGAGTTGGTCGACTGCGTGGTGATCGAGCCGGGCTCGGACCCGGCGCTGGAGCGGACGTGGGTTTTCAGGCGAGGCCGGGGACCGCTGCTGGGCGAGGCGACGACGATGCAGCGGGAATTCGAGCGGCGCACGGGCGGCGCCAGCAGACTGCGGAAACCGCGGTCGTGGTCAAAGAAGCGGATCGCAGAGGAGCTTGGCGAGCTCTTGGCTAATCGAAGCGAGTGGCCCAGCTACCAAGAGTTCGCTGATGCGGGCCTGGGACGGCTGCACGCTCAGGTGATGGCCTGGGGCGGACCCTACTACTGGGGCAACTGCTCCGGCGTGAACGTTCCGCGCGGGATCGTCAGCTGGAACGAGACCAGGCTAAAAGCTGCCCTGGCTCCATTCTTGAGCGGTCGGAAAGACTGGCCAAGCCTGAAAGGAGTTCGAAGCTGCCGGGATGGGACCAGTCTGCTTCGCTGTCCGGTGTCACGGCGGGGCGGAGCTTTGGGCGGCCCGATTCGCGCTAAGGTACAAGACGCTTAAGCGAGCGTGGTCGGAGGACCGGATCGAGAGGGAGCTAGGCGAGTTCCTGATGGGACGCGTTGTTTTCCCGACGGAAAATGAATTCAAAGAGGCGGGGCGTCGGCCGCTGTATACGGCGATCCATGGGCACGGCGGGTTGGGTTACTGGAGGGAGCGGGTTGGGCTAAACGGGAACCAGCCACAATAGTCGCTCCATGGGCGCTTCAGTCGTTCCGCAATTTGGAGACGTTGGCGTCCCAGCCGGGTAGCCGAAGGCGAGCAGCACCGGGAAGGGAATCAGGGTGCCGCTGCCCACCACCGTGTTGATCGCGCCCCCGGCGAGCCCGGCGAGGGCGATCAGGAGGATCTCGCCGGGACCCCAATCAATCGGCGAAGAGAACCAGCGTCGGAGCCGAAATCTCACCCAGCGCAATCTCGTCCCTGAAGATGGAGGAGGCTTGGGCGGCGAGGTGCTATGCAGTCGCCACACACAGCGTCGGCGAGCATACGAAATGTCGTCGCACCCGGCTCGGAAATGATCGATGGGTCTGGGCGGTTAGCGCGGCGATGATCGCCTCATTTGGGTCCGGGTGCCTGTCTACGCTCCCGCACTCCATGATGCCCGAGCCCACACCGCCGAGGACAAGCTGCCGAACCCGGTCTCGCTCGCTGGCGAAGAGCAGCGAGACGACCGCGCCTATCGAGTAGCCGATCAGGTCGACCCGCGGGGCGCCGATCAGCTCGAAGAGGCCCGTGAGGTCTCGGGCCATGCGTTGCTCCCCGTAGCGGGCCGGGTCGTGCGGCTTCTCGGAGCGGCCGTGACCTCTGGCGTCGGGAGCGATGACCCTGTGTCCGGCTTTGAGCAGCGCGTCGATGACGCCGAGCGCAACCCAGTTGGCGTCTGCGTCGGCGATGAAGCCGTTTTTGGTGGAGCACGACGGGCGGCGAGGCCGCCTCCTCGCCCCATTCCTGGTAGGCGATCTCGATCCCATCCCAGGACTTGTAGGTCTCGATGGCGGCTGGTCTCCCTGGATCAATGATTCCTGATCGGCCGCTTCGACAGGCGGCCGACTTGGCCCTTTCGTTTAAGAGGTCGACCCCGATCGAAGCGAGGGCCGCCGGATCGTCATTGCCCGCGACAAATTGGAATCGCTAACTTCGTCTACCCACGTAAAGGCTCGGTTGAGCTGGTGGGGGAAGTGGGACAAGACGCGATCAGACTACTTCGTTCAGTCGCGCAACTTGCTTGGCTCCAAAAACCGGCCGTACCATTGGATTGCCCGACTGAGAGCAGACGCCTAATCCAAGAGCTTGCGACGCGGCTCTGTTGCCTGCGCACCCTTGCGCCAATCGCACATTTCATGGTTGCGGCGCCTGCCACGCCAGGCTTACTCGATACCTGCGAATAGATCGGCGGGTGCCACTTCGAGGCCACGTGCCAACTTGAAGATCGTGTCGAGGTTTGGACGCCTCTCGCCGCTCTCGATCCGGGTGACGGCGGTCTGATGAAGACCGGCAGCCCAGCCGAGCTGCTCCTGGGTGAGACCACGCTCCTCTCGAATACGGACCACATTCGCCGCGAACTGAGCGCGTGGGCCTTGGGCCGGGCTCGGCATTGGCGCAGCCTTGCTGCCTCCAAGCCATCTCCACCTGCCAGATTGTCATAAGGTGCTGCGTGTGAGCGAGCTTGTCGCAGCGTTTCTCCGCATCGTTGCTCGCTGTGCCGTAGTCATCGCGGTGGGAGGTGCCCTAGCCGGCTGCGCCCGAACTCCCGACCAAAGCACCGCCGTCCCCAGCGTGACCGGAAATCAGCTCAACGTCGCGATCTCGCTGCTGCAGCAGGATGGCTTCGCGGTCCGCGAAGTGAAGCGAGTCGCGCGCAACGCCCCCCCGAACACGGTGCTCAATCAAAATCCCGCCGCCTCGCCTCCGGCCGCCCCGGCAAAGCTCAGCTGCTTCCTCACCTTCTTCTGCTCGAAGCCGAAGATCCAGCTCACGGTGGCGGGGTGACACAACAACCTCGGCCGAATTACCTCGGGTCAATGCTGCGTTTATGCACCTTAGCGATGGCCGTGATCGCTCTTGGGGGAGCGGCGGTCTCTGTCCCCCGACCCGCAAAGTCCTCAGCTGCAATTTCCGTTGGGAAACCGAAGTGTCCTGCGTACGAACGACAGTGCGAAGAAGAGCTCGAACGGCGGATGGAATACGAAGAAGCCGAACGAGAGAAGACGGAACGTGCTGAAGAACCCACTCCGCCCCAGGAAGAAGAATTCATTCACCGGCAACAGGTTGAACGAGCTAAGGCCGAAACTCGCTGGAGCACTTGGGGCTCCTCATGTCGAGAAATCGATGCAGCCGAAATCGGTGCAGCTGTATGCCCGACGAAGAAAAAGAAAGAGAATGCATCTACGTCGAAGCCGAAGGATCCACCGGCCCCGACAGCAGTCCGGAAGAGTACGCAGCGTGTACCACGATCCTCAACAAGGCAATCGAACTTGTGGAAGCGAACGAAATGCGACACCTGCGCCGGCCCATGCCGCCAGGCGCTGTGGAAGCAGTACGGGCTGCGATCCTCGCAAGACAGCCGTACACGGACCTATTCGTAAACTGCCCTAGCCGCAACATCCTCCCTAGCAGCCTTCCTACGGTCAGTATTGGTTGTGAGTTTCGGGCTTTGCTCGGTACCCTAGTCATATACGAGGGTCGAGCAATCGCCGTGCTTGCAAATGGCAATTGGACCGCGGTGCGTGTGCTCGCTATTAGCAGGGCGCCCGATCTTTGGGTCAGCTGCGGGACGCAGGGACTGACCGCGCCTGGCCAGTCGCCGGTGAGGCTCCGCGCTCATGGTGCTCCATGCGGAGACGCACGATTCATGGCGAACGAACTTAGATTCCGTGCATCAAAAAGCAAGAACCTCCGCCTTCCCCTTCACCTCACAACCGGATGGTATGGGACAAACACGATCGGATTCGTTACGAACTCCTTCAAGTGCTGGAGCTTGATCCGCGTTCGCCTCGGCGGAAGGAGCTCGTTCAGCACGGGCCGACTCAATCCCTACGGAGAAGAGACAGCCAGTTGTAGTACCCGATTCGATGATCGATTCATCTTTACCTTCGATCAGGGATCATAAGTGGACTTGTGACGCCGATTCATGCTGTAGCTTGAGGTTGGTTCAGGCTGATCGTTAGGCCTGCCTTCTCATCCGTGTCCGCCCGCCTCTGAGCGGGCGGTAGCGGTTTAGGAAGCAGATCCGTCCAGTGGGCGACCTACGATGCAAGCATGAGAAGGGTATGGGCCAATGGCCATTGACGGACCCGCTCGTCAATCCAACGACAGCGAGATGCGTGCGCTCCTTGCAGCCGACGGCGTCGACGCAAAAGAGGCCGAGGAGTGGGTTGAGCTGCATCAAACAGGGCGGGTCGCTTTGTCTGATGGGGACATCGCAAATGGCGTCCCAATCATGGTTGAAGCGTGGCTTGGGCCCTTCGCGCGGGTACGACATGGGTGCGGCACCTGCCTCATCACCCGCTCGCGGGCCATAGAGCTGCAGGCGGCATGCGGATGGGCACAACGCAGGGACTTTGCCTTCAAACAGCACCTAACAGAACGGCGTCTTTGGAGCCATTGGCGAAACCTCGTGGCAAGACGCGTCCATGGGGGAGCGCGGACACGCCAATCGCGCGCCGCGCCGGTGCGTCGTCGTGGCTCGCGTCGCGTCATACGGTCGCGAGCGGGCCCCAGCGGCAGCGAACTGGGAGACGAACCCGAGCCGCCTTCGGGGCGGCGTATTACAGGGGATCGACCTAGCGCACGCGGGAGGCAACCGTGAGTGCGAAAGCGACCGATGCTCCCGCGCAAGGCTCGCTTGTACGAGCATTGGAAGCCGCCCGGGTCGATTTGGTAGCGCTCGTACGCGCGGGAATCCCAACGCGGCGGTTCGTGCCGGGGGCCGAGGGCTGGCTATTGCCGGGCAAGCGCTACCTCCTTGTCGCCCCGGCCGGCTCGGGGAAGAGCTTGATCGCGCTGATCGCTGCCGTAGACGTAGTCGCAGCGGGTGGCACGGTGGCGATCGTCGACGTCGATATGGGCAAGGAGGAGTACGCACGCCGTCTGGCAGACATTCTCGCTGCCCGCGAAGATCACGACACGCTTGCTCGCGACTGCGAAGAGCGTCTCCATTACTACGCGTATCCACTACTGAAGCGGGAGTGGAGCGCGGAGGAGTGGGCTACTGCCTTTGCCGAGGTCGACGGCGTGATCTTCGACAGCAGTCGCCTGATGCTCTCAGCGCACGGGTTGGCCGAGGACTCGAATGACGACTACGCCACTTTTGCCGCGGAGCGGCTCGTCCCGCTCTCACAAGCGGGCCAGTTCACGATCATGCTCGACAACACCGGCCATGGGGATAGAACCCGCCCCCGCGGTGCGAAGGCCAAGGACGACCTAAACGAGGTTGTCTACAGCATCAAGACTGGTGCCAAATTCGACCGTAAGACACCCGGTCACTTGACGCTCGCTAAGCAGAGGTCGCGCATTCCCGAAATTCCAGATGAATTACGCGTCCCAGTTGGAGGGGGCACATACGGCCCGGTCGGTGTGCCTAATCTCGCTGACGTGCCTCACCGGAACGAGGAGCTCCGCCTCCCGCCGATGATGGAGCGCCTCAGCCGAGCAATTGAGAAGAAAGCCGGGATGGGCGTCAAGGAACTGAGGGACGAGGTCTCCGGTAACAACGAGTTGAAGACCCATGCACTAGCCGCTCTCGTCGAGAGTGACCACGTCCGCATCGCGCCTGATGGTCAGGTTAAGCGCCACTTCTCAGAGAGCCCTTACCGAGTTGAAGACGAGCAGAAGGGGTCGGGCTATGCATGAGGGTGCCCACAATGCTCAAGGGTGCCCAGACAGTGCCCCGAGGCTCCTCCTCGGACATCCGGTGCCCTGCGTGCCCCACCCCCTAAAGGGTGGGCACATGGGCACGGTCCTGCGCGGGAAGACCACGAGCCGCTACAACCGCCAATCCGCGTTCCGTCGACAAGGTGGTTTCCTGACAGGTTCGACACTCCCACGTGCTCACACTCGAGGCGCGGCCAGTGATTCCTCCAGTCACCTTGTGGCATTTACACCTGTGGCACCGTCCCCACGTGGTAAGGCCCGGGTAGGTGTCGCACGACCCGGCGCGTCCAAAAAGGCGCAGAGTCACGTGTACCACCAATCTCTGCTTCCGCAGACTTCGCCGGGCCCTACGCGCGCGAGGCTAGGCAGCTTGCTGGACCTCCCCAACGTTGCCGTGCGCCTCCCGCGCGTGCTTCCCGACATGTTCGACGCCCCAACGCGCGCGCGTTCGCGAGGCGCGGCTTACAACGGCCCCACCTGCCTCCTGTCACGGTCCCGCGGCTGCGGTGCCACATCGGTTGTGGGACGGCTGGGACACCCTAAAAAGGCGCTCGTGCCATCCGTGGCACTGACGGCAGTTTCCGTCGTCGCGAGAGACGCAAAAAAGACGAGCGCGGACTCAGCATCGATCGGGCCCTCTTCTGAGACGTTCGAGACACCTATGCGCGCGTGGGCACGGCTCGCAAGAGGGACGAGCGAATGAGTGAGCTGCTCCACCTAGACCCCGCGAGCGTTGACGCAATCGCCCGCCGTGTGGCCGAGCTGCTCGGGGAGGCCCTGCGGTCCGGCTGTGCTAGGTCCCAAGAGCTGGTCGACGCTGGTGAGATCTCCCGACGGTTCGGAGTATCTCGAAACTGGGCCTACGAAAACGCCGCTGAGCTTCGTGCGATCCGACTGGGCAGCGGTCCGAAGGCACGTCTTCGATTCGATCCCGCGATCGTCTCCGAGCGCCTGAACGCCTGCTCTGCCAGCAAGGGTTCAGCACCTGCGGAAAATGCCGCCCTAGAGCCAAAAACGCCACGTCGGCGACGGCGCGTATCGGGCGCAAAGCGCGATCTGCTCCCGATAAAGGCCCCCTGGACTTCGCGATGAACGCCCCAATCTGGGACACGGTGCCAACTTGGGTGCCACGGGGTGCCAACCCCCTTGCTTACGCGCCGAATCGGGTATACGCTCAGGGGCACAAAAGCGGCCCCCGGAGGCGTTTGAGCGCCAACCGAGGGCCTGACCAAAAGGAGATACCGCTCCTCATGGCTAATACGAATCCTACGGCCCATCGTGCCGGCGTCATACGCAAAGGCGACCGCTAATGGCGGCGCGACAATCAACCGGGGGCGTGATCACGCCGAGCGGAGTGCGGCGAAGCTGGGCGATCCGGTTCCGCGCCTACGGCAAGCGTCATACAGTCGCACTCGGCCGCCCTGAGGACGGCTGGACCCGCAAGCGGGCCGAAGAAGAACTGGCAAACGTGCTGGCGGATGTACGGCGCGGCTACTGGCGCCCGCCGGCACCCGACCCCGAGCCCGCTGAGACACAACCTGAGCCCACGTTCCATGAGTTCGCGACCGATTGGCTCGAAGCCCGAGAGCATGAGCTGCGCGAGCGCACAATCGAGGACTATCGCTGGGCTCTGTGCTGCCACCTGCTTCCGTTCTTCCGAGCGCACCGACTCTCGGAGATCACGATCGAAGAGGTCGATCGCTACCGAGCAGCAAAGGTCCGCGAGGGACGGCTGTCCGCCAATTCGATCAATAAGACGCTCACCCGACTCGCGCAGGTGTTGGAGGTCGCAGTCGAGTACGGCCACCTGAGCCGTAACACGGCGGCAGGCAAACGCCGCAGGCTGAAGGCGAGCCGTCCAAAGCGTGCGTGGCTCGATCCTGACCAGGTCGCACCGATGCTCGACGCTGCCGGGGCGATTGATGCCGAGCGGCGCAAGCGACGCAGCGACGATCCCGGCGGGCGACGGGCGCTGCTGGCAACGCTAACCCTGGCCGGGCTGCGGATAGGCGAGGCTCTAGCTCTGCGCTGGCGCGACGTCGACCTTGCCTCAGGGCGCCTGCAGGTCGGCGAGGCGAAGACCGACGCGAGCCGACGAACGGTGGACCTCTCCCCGGACCTACGCGACCATCTGGCCGCCCACAAGGCGAGAACGAGCCATTCAGCCCAGGCTGATCTCGTCTTCTGCACCCTGAGCGGACTTCCGCACAACCGCAATAACGTCCGACGGCGAATCCTGCTCGCCGCCGTTGAGCATGCGAATGCAAGGCTCGCCGAGGACGGGAGCGAGATCCCCCCTTTGCCCGAGGGCCTCTCGCCTCACTCGCTGCGTCATACGTTCGCCTCGCTGCTGTTCGAGGCAGGGGCAACCGTGCCCTACGTCATGGCGCAGCTCGGCCACGCCGATCCGAAGGTCACGCTGTCGATCTACGCCCACGTCCTACGGCGAAAGGGAGATACCGGCGACCGACTCGACGCTCTCGTGAGGGCCGCCGACAGTGGCCAACCGGGCATGCCAGATGAGACCGAGACTCCCGCGGACATGGACCGATCGCGGGCGGTTCGCTGGTGATGTGCCACCGGGCCGTATGAGATGCGGATTACTAGCAATTACGGTCGACTGGGCGAGGCTTCGGCTTTGCGGCCCATACGGTGGGACCAAAGGGACGCCAACCGGTCCTTGAGCGTCCGAATCTCGCTCGACAGGAGACCGGCATCTCCAATCCGTGCTCGTCGGGGCTGCGGCGGACTGACGCGCTGGCGTGACCGGGACGGACCCCCCACCCCCGGTTTTCTCGTTCCTGCGATTTGAGCGGCGGAGCCCCGGAGCCTGCCTATTTCATTTTTTTCAAGATGTCATACAGAGTCTCGGCACTCACCTTTAGTGGTCTCACTCGCAAGTCGGGCACGTATTCGGCAGACACAGGCACGCTCGCTTATTGTCGGCAAGCGGGCACTGCCCGGCACCGATGCAGAGCGCTCATTGTCGTCCTGAGGAAGAGCGTGCGCTGCGGCAGTCGACGCACTCGCATTCACGCGGAAGCGGGCGTTCCGCTCCGGCTCGTCAGGGCTTCTGCTACCCGCAGACTTGCGACAGACACTCAGCCATGCGGCCATTGGCCCGGCCGGCCCTGTAGACCGCTCTGGTCAAATCCTTCGATCCAACCCACCACAGCAGCAACCATCTCATCACTGAACCGACACCTGTGGCCCTGGGTCGAAGAGCACACGTCCTCATCATTGTCCCCGAGCGCACGCAGCCCGTTCGGAATCTGTGGCCCCGAACCACCCCAGTAGACGAAATCCCGCGAGATCAGCACGCGGTCAATGCGCGTGTCGGTCGCTACGTTTCGAGGGTTAGGCGACCCATCGTGCATGCTGTGGTGGGAATCCAGTTGGGTCCATCCGTCAGCGCCGTCGGGGTGGTAGATGTTGTCGCCGAAGGCCATCTTGCGACTGCCGGAGAGGTTTGGACGCTTGCCACGGAATCGGGGATCGCTCCAGTACTCCGCGAATGAGACGATCTCCTCGACGCGCATCGCGTACACCGCAAAGCCAGCACCGCCGTGTTGAGCCGATCCAGTGCCGAGAATCCAGTCCCCGATGATCGCGGAGCGACGAATCCCTGGCTTGCACGTCGCGAGCGAGCACCACCCGTAGAAGGGGTTGGGTGCGAACCCGAAGTCGCGAGCGACGATGTAGCTGAAGACCCGCGGATTCCTAGCAGTTATGGCGAACGATGTCCCGCGGCTGCCGAGGCGTGCCGTCTGGGTCTCGGAAGAGGTTGGCGCCTCGGATCGCGTCGACGATCGCGTCACCGTTCCAGTTGACGATCGCATCGGCGTAGTCGTCGAGGCCGTCAGGCAGGTCGCAGTCGGCTGAGCCTTGCGTGTAGACCCCCACAATTCGAGTTTCGGTCCTTGCGGCGTACTCGATCTCCCAGGTCACATACTCGCTGTCCTTGGTTTCTGGCGAAATTAGTACGACCATCGTTCCAGCCCAATCGATCCTCGGGGCTAGGATCTGGTGCTTGATGTAATCGGAGTCCTTCGCCTTGTTCGGCCGCGCCGCGTTGATCGATGAGTCGCGGACGTCGAGCCCGCGGTCGGCGACAAGATCCTTGAGATTCTCAATGCGCGCATCGTCCTCATGGAGGTGGCTGGCGAACACATTGCAGATCTCCGACACGCGGCAAATGATACGAGTTGAACGGCCTGGGAATCATCAAATCGCGACACGGTAGGCCCGGGTGGTAGCTTGAACTCACCGAGGCAGGGATTATGCCCGCAAATCGCGAAGTTCAACATGAGGATGGTCAGAGCAACGATTTCGCCGGTCCAGACCCGTGGGCAAGAGCTTGGACAAGGCTTTTATAGCCTTGCGCAGCTGCGTGCCTATCTCTCGTTCAGTGGCTCGTCTTCCGATGGCGGATATGCCCTTGACTGGCTCCAAGATGTCCTCAACCCGGCGGGCCATCAGCGCATGCGCCCCGACTATAGCTTTGGCGATCTCATCAGCCTTTTCGTTGTAAGAGAGCTGAAGAAGAAGGGTGTCCGCACCCGTGATATCCGAGATGCGGAGAGCTACCTGCGCAGCAAGTGGAAGACAGATCGCCCATTTCTCAGCGGGGAGATCAAGACGGATGGTCGGGGCGTCTATGTCGATGACGAGCTAATCGCCGGGCAGATTGAGGCGGCGGAGCGGGGGGGGCAGCAAGTCATGCGCGAAGCCATTCGCCAGCGCTTGACCTCTGTTCACTACGACGATGTGGGGGTGGCGGCCTACTGGGCGCCGATGCCGCAGGTCTTGATCGACCCCCGCGTCCAATTTGGAGAACCCGTAATAGCAGGAACTCGAATACCCACCCAGGCGGTGGCGGACATGTCGACATATGCGAATCCCACAGAAATCGCCATTCAGCTTGGAATTCCGCAAGACAAGGCGGCGGCAGCGCTGACCTTTGAGCGCCGCTTGGCGGCGCTGGCCTGAGAACTTCTTCCATCCTGAATGCAATCGCTGCTTTTTGACGAGGGATTGCCGGGGGGTACCAGCGTTCCCACCGCCTTGCGGGCGCTTGGACTCGATGCCTCGGCAGTTGGGGAGCAGGGCGCCCCCCCTCAGGGCAGCTCAGATGAGACGAACTGCAAGTGGTGTGCGGTCAAAGGTGCCGTCCTGCTGACCCACGATAAAGGGAAAAAGGATCGAGAAATCCTTGAAGTTCTGGATCAGCACCAGGTCGGCTCGATTCTCGTCCATCGGGCCCTCCGGAAATGTCGCCCGCACATTCTCGCCCTCGCGCTTCTGAAGGCCGAGAATGAAATGGACGCGATTGCAGCAAAGCGCCGCTTGCGTCATTCGCTGAAATCGACCGGGAAACTCGCCAAGAGAGGTTGACAGCTGTACGTGCATCTACCGTCTTGAGACCTGTGCAAGTCAACAATCCGAAAGTATCCCCAACGCCTCTCGCCTGCGGAAGGGCGCTTCTTTGCAGTTCCGGTTGTGCGAGGCTTGCCGCCGCTGAAGGTTCTCGTCTGCCTCTCCGTCGCCGCTTAGCAACGGAGAGTCGTCTTCCTCGCCCAAGGGCGTCCGAAACTGCTTGAACATGCGCTGGGCGATCCGGTAGCTGGCGCATATCTCCCACTCCAACTGCTTCGCGCTGATCCCACAGCGTGTGGACGACATTGGGGAGATCGCCCAGAACGATATTTCTGCAGGTTGGTCGTGACTTATGGAAGATCGTGCCTGCGGTCGGATAGACCTTGCGCCGCAGTATTGGCGCGGCGCGGCTCTTGATCAAAAGCCCTTGCGTGTCTAGATTTGATAGCTGCCATGCGGCCTGTACGCTGCGGCTCATGATGCTCCCGCCGTTGCTGGAGGTCTACGTTGTCTGGCACCCGGATGATGGGGACGGCGCGACGGTGGCCGATCACCTGATCGACCACTTTCACGGAACGGCATTCTCCGGCCTGATCGGCGGGGCGATCGAGGTGTTCGTACGCTCCGAGGGGTGGACCGGACCCGACGACGCACCCCGCCCGCTTCCTTACGTGGAGGCGCTGCCGTACGGCGTTCCGGGAGCCGAGCTTACTGTTGTCGTACCGGTCCTTGGCGTGGAGCTAGCCCGCGCGGTTGAGGACGGCGGTCCATGGCGCGCATATATCAAGTTCCTGCGTGAGGGAGCCAAGGCTAGAGCGAGCAAAATCTGCGTTCTTCCGGTGCAGCTACCGACGGCCGTTTCCAAGGGCGCGCTGCATCATGTCATGGGTGATCTGCAAAGCATCGATTCGGGCGACGCCCTATGCCGCGACATCGCGCAAGCGATCGGGCAGTTCAGTCAAGCTGACAGGCAGCGCCTCAAAGTGTTTCTCAGCCACACCAAGCGCGGAGGATCCGGCGATACCCCGGACACGCTCGTCCGTCGAGTCCGAGAGCTGATCCTCGATACGAATCTGGAGGACTTCTTCGACGCACAGGACTTGCAGCCGGGCTCCGATTGGTCCGCGCAGCTTCTCTCCGAGGCCGCCACCGGTGCGCTTCTGGCGATTCGCACCGACCTATACGCTACCCGCGAGTGGTGTCAGAGGGAGGTTCTAGTCGCCAAGCGGGCGGGCATGCCGCTCGTCATGCTTGATGCCCTCTCGCAGGGCGAGGAGCGCGGCTCATTCCTGATGGACCATATGCCACGGATAGCCCTGCATGACGGCGTTAGCGACGATGCGATCCTGCGTTCTTTGAATCAGCTGGTCGACGAGTGTCTCAAGCGCGCCCTGTGGCGGCGCCAGCAGGAGCTCGCTGCGCGCTCTGACTTCGACGTGGCGGCGTGGTGGGCACCGCATGCGCCCGAGCCGGTGACTTTCGTCGCGTGGCTCAAGGGGGCCACACTCACGTCGAATGGCCCCGTCGTCGTCCTGCACCCTGATCCACCGCTAGGTCGCGACGAGCTACAGACCCTCGACGAGCTGGCGAAGCTGTGTGGCATCGGCGACCGTCTGGAAGTTCTCACACCGCGTGGGCTGGCGATCCGTGGGAACTGATCCATCTCGCATTGGCTTGTCGGTATCCGAGAGCGCCGAGTTGCATCGCCTTGGTCTCGCCGAGCAGCACCTGCGCCTCGCTCTCGGTGAGGTCGCGCGCGTAGTGATCCGCGCTGGCTACTCGCTTGTATATGGCGGCCATCTGGATCCGGGCGGCTACACCGCGTTCCTAGAATCCGAGATGGATCGGTATGGGCGCACCGATCGCCGGCTCCAGCTCGTCGTTGGCTGGTCCGAGCATCGTCGCATGTCGCTGACAGACCTTCGTCGTCACAGGGACAACCTAGGCCTCAAGGCTCACATCACCTATCTGGACGCCGACGGCAGCTCAATCGCATACGACACTAGACGCGCCGAGGATCCGGCACCGACCAATGACGTGCCGGCCTCGCTCACCAAGCTGCGCCGATATTTGGTGAAAGAAACCGATGCGCGTGTGCTCATTGGAGGCAAGGAGCGCAACTACAAAGGCGACATGCCTGGCATCCTCGAGGAGGCGCTGCTGGCGATTGAGGCCGGCCAGCCGCTGTTCCTGGCTGGCGGATTCGGCGGCGCAACCGCAACCGTCGCAGCGCTGGTCGCGGGCCTCGAGCACCGCTGGCCGCTCGCGGAACATGAGACCGATCTCGGCCTTCTACACGACGCGATCGAGCGCTATAGCTGGACGCTTACCGACAACGGGCTGACTGACGACGAGAACCGCCGCCTCGCGACGACACACCGTCCAAGCGAAATTGCCTCCTTAGTCGCAACCGGCTTAAATCGAACCTTCGATGCCTGACGCGCGCCTCACCCTCGACGAGTATCAGCGCTCAGCTGCGGAGACTGACGTCGAGGGCGACAGTGAGGATCCGATGGTTCCCCTCCTTGGACTGGCGGGTGAGGTCGGGGCATTAGCTACGGAGTTCAAGAAGAAGCGCCGCTCGGATGGGATCGCGTACACCGGTTTCGACGAAGTCGTCGTTGAGGAGCTGGGCGACATCCTCTGGTACCTCGCGGCGCTCGCGCGACGTATTGGTATACCACTGAGCACAATCGCGGGCGAGAACCTTACCAAGACCCGTGCACGTTGGCTACCGAGCAATAAATCGTCCGCGCGCTCCTTCGACGAGGGTTTTCCCGAGGAGCAGCGCCTTCCACGGCAGTTCGAGGCTAGTTTCACGGTGGTCGATGAGCGTGTTGTTATGCGACTCGAGGGCGAGACGTTCGGGGATCCGATCGACGACAACGCACGTGTCGCGGACGGCTACCGCTTCCACGACGTCTTTCATCTCGCTTACCTGGGGGTCCTTGGTTGGTCACCGATTCTGCGCGGCCTGCTGAAGCGCAAGCGGAAGTTCGATCCGGAGACCGACCGGACACAGGATGGCGCCCGCGCTTGCGCTGTAGAGGAGGCAATCGCGGCTTTCGTTTTTGAGATGGCGCGCCCGTACGAGTTCTTCGAGCGCGCTGACCATGTAGACGACCCGATCCTGCGAGGGGTAAAGGCCGTGGCTGGGGGGCTGGAGGTTGCCATGCGCACCAGCGCCGAGTGGGAGGCCGCGATCCTGACCGGCTTCGCTGCCTGGCGAGGTCTATGTGCGGCGGAAGGCGGCCGCGTGCGAGTTGATCAGGATCGACGAACCGTCGAGTTGACCAGCTAGGCGAACAACACAAGCGGAGTTGTCGACGACGCACACGGCGACGGCCCGAGGGACACGAGCCCCCACTTCGGTGGAAAGACGGTCGTCATTCGCTCAGCAAGCGGGCGGAAGCGCTGCTTGATCCGTGTGCGTCCCGATCGTCCCCGAACCTCCGGATGTGCGACCCGCGCGTACTTATCGACCTCGCAGAACAAGTTTTGCGCGTCGATTAGATGCAGCCGGCGGCCAAAAAGTCCTCTGAAGGGAAGACCGAGGCGGGCGAATTGCTCCTCTTGCGAATCGACCACAAAGCGGATCACAGCTTCCTCGCGGCCAGCGGAGGCCGGACCGAAGCACTTGCGAATCCCGTCGAGGGCGCCGGGGCCAGCGACAACGTAGTCGTCTTCATCGAACGCCGTCAGTGGCGTGTAGTTGAGATCGATCGCGAACTGGAACGCGAGGAACCGTCCAATCGACGGATAACCCGCGAGCGTCTCGTACAACTCACGCAGCCCTGCAGCGCCGCGGACGCGGTCGGTCAGCCGGTCGTCCATCATGATCTCCAGCAGCCGTAGGTGGTTGAAATGCTTGCGTGTGGCACCCAGCCGTGGGGGCGGAATTAGGTAGGCAGGGGAGTAGATCGGGCCGCGTGCCGCCAACTCGTCGATCGCCGCGGCATAGCGCACCGGGTCATACGTCGACCATGACACCGCGCCGACAGCACGCTCGAGTCCCTGCCACGTCGTCACGCGGTTGAAGAACTTGAACAGTAGGGTGCGGAACACCAAATCATTGGCGTCGTATTCTTGGCCGTGGTAGATGACCTCAGCGATGAGGAACTGCGACACGCGATCAGCGGCACGAAAAACGTTTGTGAACCGGTACTCGCCGAGCACTGGGTCGTCGGTCCACGGCGGCGGCGCGCCAGCGAGCCGTGCCTCATAGATCGACTGGCGGGCAGCTGCGAAGCGCCAATAGGTCTCGAAAACCGGCGTCGCCTCAAGATATCGACCACCGATTAGGTACGACGGCATTGTTTGCATCTTTTCAGTTTGGGCGGCGGGGGACGGTGCGGCTTTGATGTTCGACAGGCCTCGCGCGAATGTGGCGAGCGCTCTTAGTGCGCGACCGCTGGCACCTTCTGCTCTGCGTGAAGGCCGACGCCGGTTGTCATTCCCTGCGGTGGAAACCGTCTCGACGCTTCCAGAGAGTGGCTCACGTTCTGTGGCCGAGTCATCGGGCTGAACGTCAGGTGCGCGATGTCGACCAGCACGACGGGCGAGATGATGATCGCCGCCGGCGCGTCTCCACTCGCCGCGGAGAGAGAATCCCTGCGGCTCCGCCAGCGATAACGACCATGATCGGCAGCCAGCGAACCACTGCTGTGGCAACCCGCCCCTTACGTTGATAGCTCTAAGCCAGCTCGACGACAGCGGCTGCCATCCGTGGGTCCCTTGGAACTCGCGCTTGACAAGAAACTGGTGCCACGCCACTTGTCGCCGTAGGAGAGCTCTTGGAACACCTACCTGTCGTCGGAGGCAGCCTCTCGGCTCTGCATCGTCAGAGAAGGAAGCTCCCGCTTTGCGCGATTTTGCGAGTGTCCGGCGAGCTTTGGTCGAGATGTCTGCCTTGGACGATAAGGACCAGTCCCCGGTGATGGGCCGTGCGCGCTCCCCGACAGCTAGCGAGCGTGCCAAAGCGTGTGCCAAAATTCGTGCGCGGACAGCCAGCGACACCGGTCGGGTAGCGGCGACACCCTACTCGGCGAGCATCAGCATTCCGCGGCGCCGACGGCGAGCGCCGCCAGGCTGGTTCACGAGCTTCCAGCCGACTCGCTGCAGCACCCGGTCGAGTTCTCCGGACCCAGGATAGAGTTCCCCTTATGCCCACCCCTCCGGACCGCCTGCCCGACGGCTCCGCAATCACTCTTCAATGAAGCTCACCCAGCAGCAGCTAGAGGCGCACCTCCTCGGCGCGGCGAACATCCTGCGAGGTCGGACTGCCGGCCAGGACTACAAGAACTACATTCTCTCGCTGATGTTCTACAAGCGCCTCTGCGACCAGTGGGAGCACGAGGCAAACGACGCAATCAAAGAGCTAGAAGCTCAGCAAGGGAGGGACGTTCACTGATGCTCAACGCGCGGTGTTTCGCGCAAGGGGCGAACACCGCTTCACGATCCCATCCGGAGCCTTGTGGGGGGACGTCAAGTCAGCTTCCAACGATATAGGTTCGGTGTTGACCCGGGCAATGCGTGCAGTCGCTGACTCCAATGAGGAGCTGCGCGGCGTTTTTACCGTTGACTGGAATCAACCCGCACCTGATGGAAGTGGTAAGCCGCTCATACCAAATGAGGTGGTTCACGCGCTAGTTCAACATTTCGATGCGCATAACCTTTCAAACGCCAACGTCCCGTCAGACATACTTGGCAAGGCGTACGAGTACCTAATTAAGCATTTCGCAGACGACGCGGGAGCCAAGGCAGGCGAGTTCTTTACCCCGCCCGAGGTAGTCGACACGTTAGTCCGCATGTTGGAGCCACGTCCCGGAGACACCATCTACGATCCCACGAGCGGAAGTGGCGGAATGTTGGTTCACTGCGCGGATTACCTCCGTGAGACGGGCCATCACGCGACAAGCGCGCGCTACTTCGGTCAGGAGATGAATTGGGGCAATGCTGCAATCAGCAAGATCAACTCAGTTCTGCACGGCCTGGACGCCGACATCGCGGCTGGCGCTAGCACAATTACCGACCCTCAGTTCTTGGATGAGCCGGCGGTCTGCGCCAATTCTCCCTTGCGCTCGCTAATTTCCCTTTCTCTGATGATATGTTGGTGGCTTCGACCGGAGCAACAAACGGACGATAAGAAGAAGAAGGAGAAGCTAAAGAAGGAAACGTTTGGTAAGGAGGGGTACAAGGACCCCCATGCACGCTTTGGTCGTGGCGCAGCCTATCCGTCCCCGCCCGCAGGTTATGGCGACTATGCATTTATCTTGCACATCCTCGCGTCACTAGCGCCCGACGGTCGCGCCGGCATAGTCTGCCCGCAGGGAGTTCTCTTCCGGGGTCAGCCGCAGATCGATCCCAACGAGGATGATCTGTCTTCCCGTCGCAAGCGTAAGGCTGATAGCGAATACTTGATACGTCGGGCACTTCTGGACGCACATCTTGTAGACGCCGTGATTTCGCTGCCCCTGAACGTATTTTACGGCGCAACCGTCCCTGCCTGTCTATTGCTATTACGTCGAAATAGGCCACAGATCCGTCAGGACAAGGTACTACTCATATATGCAGCGCGCGACTATCGCGAGCTTTCTGCGCAAAACGAGCTTCGGCCCCAAGATGTTATGCGTATCCTCGTCCACTACTATACGTACGGCGATACGGCAAAGCTTCCTGGCATTCTTCAGCAGCAGGTCCTGCGCATTGACGACCAAATTTATCAGCGCGAGGCAGACAATATCGCGCTGTTGCAGGCAGAATACGAAGAGTGTGACGCTAACCTTCGTGAAGTGGCGCAACAGCTACGTGCCGCACAAAGCAATACTGAGGCGGCACTGAGCACTGCCCAGCGCCGACGCGCCGTGGCGCTCCTTACTAGCACCAATAGACAGCAGGCTGCCACTTTGGCACAGCTCGCCGAGCGAGACGAGCGGATAGCTGAAGTTCAGCGGCGAGCACAAGAGGACCGGGATGACGTGAAGCGGGTGGCCCAAGAGCTGTCAACCGCTTACGCCGACGAAGATGAGCTCGTGAAATATGCACGTGTGGTGTCTCTTTCAGAGATCGAGGAAAACGAGTATAGCCTTAATCTTCCACGGTACATTGATACGTTTGAGCCAGCGGATTGCGTCCCCGTGCCGGAGGCAATGTCGGTCTTGGCCGAAGCCAGCGGACGCTTACGGGAGGCACAAGAGAGCCTTTCGACCCTCATGGGGGACTTCGGCTATGCGGGGGAGTAAGAACCTCTCGGGTTGCCAAGTCTTTGATATGTCATCCACTCCGGCCGACTGGGAATGCTGCCCGCTTGGAGATCGAATCACCCTCGAGTATGGCCAGGCGTTGCCTGAACGTTTGCGAAAAGCTGGGTCCACACTCGTTTACGGGTCTAACGGACGGATTGGCAAGCACGATTCACCACTCGCGCCCAACGGGGGCTTGGTAGTTGGCCGTAAGGGCACTGTGGGAGCTGTCCAATTCACGACGGAACCGCTGTGGCCGATCGACACGACTTACTATGTCGTTCCGAAAGCTTCTGACAGCTTACGTTTTCTCTACCATCTCCTTCGGTATCTCCCACTGACCCTTTTGAACGCGGCGACCGGCGTGCCCGGGCTTTCGCGCCGAGATGCATATGCGCTGCGCGGCGTCTTTCCACCCAAGGCTGAGCAGGATAAGATCGTGGGAGTTCTCGACGCTGCTGACCGTGCGACAGCAGCGGCCGACTCCACGCTTGGTCACGCGCGTGCCCTATACCGTTCGATGCTACACGGTTGCGTTCACGGACAAATAGGTCCTGGTGCGAGCAACTTTGGCCGGTGGGCAGCTACCCGTCTTGACGCCGTCGCGGACGTAGGTTCAGGCGTGACATTGGGGAAAGACGTCTCGGGCAGACCTTCTGTCGACCTCCCCTATCTCCGGGTGGCCAATGTACAGGACGGCCATCTGGACCTCTCCTCGATAAAAACCGTCCGTGTACCGAGCGACGACGTCGATCGATACCGACTCGAATCTGGCGACGTCTTGATGACCGAGGGTGGCGACATCGACAAGCTAGGTCGAGGGACGATTTGGCATGGTCAGATAGCTAATTGCCTGCATCAAAACCACATCTTTCGGGTCCGCCCTAACCGAGCGCTCCTGGACCCAGAGTACTATTCGCTGGTCGTCGAATCAGATATTGCGAAGCGATACTTTTGTCGCGTAGCCAAGCGGACTACTAACCTAGCTTCAACAAATAAGACGCAGGTCCGCGCATTTTCCTTTCCCCTTCCGCCGTCGACGGCGGAACAGGAACAGATCGTCGCAGTGATGAAACGCATTGGGGCCACCGTGTCGGCTCTCGAAGTTGAGCGCAATGCGTTGCGTCAGTTGGGGCGGTCCCTCTCGCACGATCTACTCACCGGGCGCGTGCGTGCGACTTCAGTTGATCCAGTTTCCGTTGTATGACCGAGAAAGGCTACATAGAGTTTCCAATCCTTGGATGGTTGTCCGGTTCGGCCGAGGCATCTTCTGGCGACCCTGGTCTTGGCTGGACGTACAGAGACGAGTCGGAAATGGCTCAGTTTGAGCGGCCGGTGGAGGATCCACTGGTCGAGCGCCTCTTGACTGAAGCGCTAATCAAGATCAATCCCGAGGTCGAGTCCGAGACAGAGGCGCGACTTGCAATCGCCGCGTTGCGAAAAACGCTGAGCCACCCCGACAGGCTGGCTGCCAACCGGGAAACGCTTGACTTGCTTCGGGATGGGGCCCGGGTCGTGCTCGCGCCAGGAGAGGATGCGACCACTGTGCAGTTCATAGCGTTTGAACCGTCTCGTCAGAGCCTCAACGATTTTACGGCCACAAACCAATATCGAGTCCAGGGCGCTCGTCAGTGCCGCGACGACACCGTCTTACTTGTGAATGGCATTCCTCTCGTGATCGCCGAGTACAAGAGCTACATCACAGCCGGGAAGGACTGGCGCGAGGCAGTCCACCAACTCCATCGATATCAGCGACAAGCCCCGCTGATGCTAGCGCCAAACGTATTCTGTGTGGCGGCTGACGAGGAGGACTTCCGCTACGGGACGGTCCTTTTTCATAAGGCGGCAAAGGACGATGTAGAACGCCACCTGGATTCTTGGGGGCGATGGTTGAGCCTCTACCCAGAGAGGAAAGGCTGGTGGAATCTGCCCGAGGCCGATCATCCGGACGACCCTCTGCTGGCACCCGTCAGTGGCCTACTACGACTCCAACCATGCCATGTTCTTGATTTCCTCCAACATTTCGTCGTATTTGAGACGAAACAGGGGCGTACAGCCAAGAAGGTTGCTCGATATCAACAATTCGAGGCTGTCAACGATATTGTCGATCGCACGATTAACCTGCTTGGCAAACCAGTGACCGCCCAAGACCGAACCGGGCTGATTTGGCATACACAGGGATCCGGAAAGACACTGACAATGGTTTTCGCTGGCTTGAAATTACGGCGCAATCGGCACTTGGATAATCCCACAGTGCTGATCGTAGTCGATCGGCGCGATTTGAAGACGCAACTCTCCGACGACTTCCTTGCGTGCGATTATCCAACCGTAGAGAAAGCCCTAGGTGTACAGGACCTAAAGCGCAGACTAAAAGACGATTGGCGCGGAACGCTGGTTACAACAATCCAGGCGTTCCAGCAGATGAGTGACTTGCCAGCTGTAGATCGGGAAAATGTGATTAGCCTCGTTGATGAGGCCCACAGGAGTCAAAAGGGCAAGGGCGAGGACGGCTTCGCGATGACCATGCGTGTCAAGCTCCCAGACGCATTTCGCTACGGCTTTACGGGAACACCGATCGACCGCACAATGACGAATACCCATCGGGATTTCGGGCCCGAAGCGGATGGCGTACAGGAGCGCTATCTCAGTTACTACGGAATCAAACGGTCAATTAAGGACGGCGCAACACTGGAAGTCCACTATATCCGTGAAAGGGTGCCATTTGCGGTAGATGAGGAGATTCTGAGCTCAGGTTTTGAGGAAACGTGCAAAGAGATGGAGCTTGAGGACGAAGAAGCCAAGGACTTTGTGCAGCGTAGACGCGCTAAATGGAAGGAGATTGCGACACTTCCAGGCCGGATAGACATCATCGTCGACAAGGTCCTCGACCACTTTCTCGCGCATCCGGACCCGAGCGGATTTAAGGCGCAGCTTGTCGCGATAGATCGCACTGCGTGCGCGCTCTACAAGGACGCGCTCGACGAAAAGTTGACCAAACGCGGTATTCCGGAGGTTTGGTCGGACGTAATCATCTCGTCGGCGCAGAATACCGACCCCTTCGTAGCGCGATTTGAGTACGCGAAGCAAACACAGGACGAGCTGATTGAGTACTTCAAGCTCACACCAGACGAGTGGGAGCGCTGGAACATGGAGCGCCATGGAGAAGACCGAACCAATTGGCGTCCCCCGCTAAAGATTCTCATCGTGTGCGACCGACTTCTAACCGGGTTCGACGCTCCGATCGAGCAGGTTATGTATCTCGACAAGCCACTACGTGATCACAACCTCTTGCAGGCGATTGCACGAACTAACCGCCCTCTTCCTGCGATGAAGAAGCTGACTGGGGTCGTCGTCGATTACTTCGGCGTCTTCGCAAGCCTGGAGAGAGCTCTAAACTTCGATGAGAATATCCGCGAAGAGTCGCTCATAGACTGGGATTCGCTACGGAACGCGGTAACCGACGAAGTCGCCCAATGCATGCAGTATTTCGATGGCGTCAAGATCGAGGACACGCGGGATTGCCTACCGCGGCCCTACGGCGCTTGCGCGATCCCGACGTGGCCAAAGGTTTCGAACAATCCTTCAAGACCCTGGAACGACTGTGGGAGGCAGTTGCACCAGACCCGGTCCTCTATCCGCATCGGCGAGACTACCGCTGGTTGTGCAGCATGTATGTCGCGCACCGACGGCGCCAGCGCGGAAGTCGGGACACCTACGGTGAGCTATCAATAAAGACCCGCTCTCTCATCGAGGAGAACACGACATTCATGCGGGAGGTCGAGAGACTCCCAATCTTTCACATCGATGACGATTACGTCACCAAGGTAGAGCAGCTTCCCACGCCCTCGGATAAGGCCGCGGCACTTGAAGCAGCTCTCACGGCTGAGCTGTCAGAGGGAGAAGATAGCTTTACGTACCGTCAATTGGGCGAGCGATTGCGCCTTATTAAGGAACGCCGCGACGCGATCGACCGGGCTGCCGAGGACCAATTGGGCGCCTTAACTGAAATCGCCGACGAGACCGTCCGGACGAAGGCCGAGCCGGAGCGCCTAGGTCTTATCGATGCTGGCGAGTACGGGCTATTTTCAGTGCTGCGCGCCTATGCGCCATCCCCGGATGAAGCGTCCATTGCGCGATGCGCTAAGAAGATGGTCGAGCACCTCGTGACCAATGCGCTTCTGCCCGCGGGATGGGGCAACTCGAAGGGCGCACGCATGCGGGTAGAGCAGTCGCTTCTTGCAGAGTCGTGGAACCCCGATTACTCGGTCCTGGGATTTGACCTCGACGATCCCGCGCCACCGTTCCTGGGTCCGGCCGTCGATGAGCTTGCGAAATCCGATGCGGACTGAAGCGCAAAGACCGCGCAGCGCCCGTATCACGATCAACGGCCGTGCGGTCGACTATCGCGTCCGTCCCACAGATACTCAGAGCCGTATGCGCATCCGCGTCGGTATCGGAGGAGTCGAGGTACTGCAGCCGATCTCGCGTGAGCCAAATGATGTCAAGGCGTTCGTGCGAACACATGGCGAGTGGGTGCTCGATCAACTCGATCGAGCGGATCGCCTGCGGCATGCCCTCCGCGTCAGCCAGACGCCCGTCGGCGCGATTCTGCTAGGAGGAAACCCAACGCCGATCGAGGTTGACGAGACACCCCGGTGGGGAGGATCGAACCGCGTGCTTCTGGGGCCCCAGGGGCTCGTGATAGCGCGGGGGCGCGGCGCGACCATAACGCCTGCCAGGACCCTTGAGAACTGGCTCCGGCGCCAGGCGCGAGTCCTCATCGAGCCACTCGTTGACAGCTACGCTTGCAGGCTCTCTGTGACGCCAGGTCGCATCTATGTCATGGACCAACGCACGAAGTGGGGAAGCTGCTCTCATCTACGGAACCTATCCTTTAATTGGCGTATCGTCATGGCGCCACACGAAGTACTCAGATACTTGGTCGCACACAAGACTGCCCACCTAGCCGTGCCCGATCACTCGCAGAAGTTCTGGCTGACCGTGCAGAGCATTTGCCCCGAGTCCGAGCGTGCGCGGCAGTGGCTTTTCGCAAATGGTCACCGCCTCCTTATCGACCTAGAGCAGTGCTGCTCGAACGCCGTAGCAACGGCGCCGCGAAGCGCGCCTACTCTTGCCGAAGCAGATCCATCGAGCTTCATCCCTCTTTGACCTTTCTGCGTGGATCCGAGCTGAGCGATGGACGGTGGCGCTTGTTTGTTACATCACGCCCAGCGTCGGATCAAAGCCCATGCGTTGAACTGCGATCGTCGCCTCCGTCTGCGTAGTCGCGTAGAGGGCGTCACCGGCCTTTATCGGGCGCAAACGGGCGCAAAGCCGCTTCCAGGGATTGAGCGATACGCAAAAAAGAGGGCGATCCGCAAGCAATAGATACCCACCATTTACAGGGATTTCCGGCGATGGGCGGTACTGGGCTCGAACCAGTGACCTCCTGCTTGTAAGGCAGGCGCTCTCCCAACTGAGCTAACCGCCCGGGGACGAATCTTTTGGCTCTGTGATGCGGTTTGCTGCCCCTGATCGGAGCAGCGAATCATCAAGGGTAGCGGCGAAATCGCGCTCCCTGCCTGTTCCCTGCCCATTCCCCGCCCTACCTAACGAGCTTGGGCCCTCTGGCGATTTCCACCCTGCCTGACCCGTGTTCGCCTGTTCGTCTCGCTGGCGCTGGTGTATCCGGGCAGCTCCGCAGCCTTGAAAGACGGGAACGGCTCCACACCCACGGACTTGCTTCGCTCAAATGGTCATGTCGGTAGAAGTGGTGTAACAGGCGCGTAGGGGCCGGAACGAAGTTCCGGCCACCGCGGGCCCCAGACTCGTCGGTTGAGGTCCAACCCAATCGACGAAAGATGTCATGAGCAGTCTGTCTGCCCGACGTGTAGGGACCTCCTCAGCTCAAGCGCGGAGTGGTCCGCGCAGGCATTCAAACCGTGGAGCTTGAGGAGGCCCCGAGTGACAATCGTAATGGGACTTGATCAGCATCGAGCGCAGATCACCGCCGACTGGCTGGATACCGAGACCGGCGAGGTGAAGCGCGGGCGGGTGGCGCCGGCGGACCGTGCTGGGCGTGCGCAAGTTCTTGGGCGGTTTCGACGGCCAGGAGCTCGAGGTGGCGTTGGAGGCGACGACGGGCTGGCGGTTCGTGGTCGAGGAGCTGCGGCGGTCGGCGCCGTGGTGCATCTGGCCGAGCCGGCGGAGACCGCGGCGCGGCGGGGACCGAAGAAGCGCGCGAAGACCGACCGCGCGGACGCCAGGCATCTGCGCGAGCTGCTGATGATCGAGCGGCTGCCGGAGTCGTGGATCCCGCCCGATCACATCCTCGATCTGCGCGCCGGGTCAGGTTGCGGCACACGCTCTCTGAGCAGCGCTCGGAGTGGCAGCAGCGGATCCAGGCGGTGCTCTATCACCACGGCTGCCCGCAGCGCCGGCAGCTGATGGTCGGCGACGGGCGCGAGTGGCTTGCGGAGCAGCCGCTGCCCGCGACCGCGCGCGAGCAGGTCACGGTCGCGCTCGCGATGATCGACGCGCTCGAGGCGCAGATCGCGCCGCTGGATAAGGAGCTGCGCGCCTATGCGCGCCGCCAGGCGGGGTGCAAGGCGCTGATGGCCCACTACGGGATCGGGGAGCTGACCGCGGTCACGATCCTCGCCGAGCTCGGTGATTGCACCCGCTTCTCCTCCTCGCGTCAAGCGGTCCGCTACGCCGGGATGGACATCACCGTGTATCAGTCAGATCAGCGTCGCGCGCCCGGGCACATCTCCCGCCAAGGACCGCCGGCGCTGCGCTGGGCGCTGTATGAGGCCGCGCAGGTCGCCAGGCGGCGCGAGCGCAGCCCGATCGCGAGTACTACCTGGCCGCCAAGGAGCGGATCGGCGGCAACCGCGCGTGCCTGTCGGTCGCGCGCAAGCTGCTCAAGCGCAGCTACCACACGCTGCGCGAGCTCGGCGAGGAGGCGCTGGCACCCGCATGAGCTTCCCCGTGCGCGCCAAGCCCTTCGTCACACCGATGCGCCGCGGCCGGCTCCCGGCAAGCTCCTGCCGCCACGCCCGCGTGGACGGCCTAGAAAGACTGAGCGGCCGCAACGCTTCCCCCAGCGGGATCACCCCATCAAACATCATGTCGCCGGCCCCGGAGCCAACCCGAGGGTCGCGGACCGAAGTAAGGCTGGGCGCCCGCGCGCACACCACCCGCATCATCAACCGCGCACACGCGCCACCCCAACCGCAGTCAACCCCGACAACCCCGGACCCTGCGCTTGACGGCGGGTCCCTGCACAAGTAAGGAACACCACGATGGCCGAGAGCCAGAGCATGACGACCCCCGAGGTCGTCGCCAAGACCCTGATCACAGAGCACTCCGACTTCCTGCGCGAGGCGGTGGCGATCGTCGCCGCCGAGCTGATGGAGTCCGAGATTGGCGCTGAGATCGGTGCCGGGCGAGGCGAGCGAAGCGCCGAGCGCGCCGACCCACCGAAACGGCTACCGGGCAGAGGCTTTGGGAGACCAGGGTCGGGGAGATCGAGCTGGCGGTTCCCCGCAAGCGCAAGTGGCGAGGCAGCTACTTTCCGAGCTTCCTGGAGCCGCGCCGCCCCTGTGAGCAGGCCCTCGTCAGCGTCGTCATGGAGGCCTACGTCAATGGCGTCTCGACCCGCAAGGTCGACCGCCTGGTCGAGCAGCTCGGTATCTCCTCGATGAGCAAGGACCGGGTCTCGCGGATCTGCCGCGAACTCGACGAGCGAGGTCGAGGCCTTCCGCAGCCGGCCCCTGGAGGGCGCGCTACCCCTACCTGTGGCTGGACGCCAAGCACCTGAAGGTCAGAGACCGCGGTTCGTGTGCGCTCCAAGGCGCTGGTGATCGCCTATGCGGTCCATGAGACCGGCTGCCGCGAGGTGATCGGGATCGACATCGGTGAGGCCGAGACGGAGGCCTTCTGGGTGGCGTTCCTGCGCGAGCTGGTCGCCCGCGGCCTCTCGGGAGTTCGCCTGGCGATCTCTGATGAGCACCAGGGACTGAAGGCGGCGATCGCCAGGGTGCTCGGCTGCCCCTGGCAGCGCTGCACGGTCCACTTCGTCCGCGAAACATGCACGGTCACTGCCGCCGTGATGCAGCGCGGCCTGGTCTCCGCCGCGCTGCGCGAGATCTTCAACGCCGCGGATGCGAAGCCGCCCGCGAGCGCTCGGCGGCGGTGCTCGAGCGCCTCGGCCCGACCGTCCCGAAGGTCGCCGAGCTCCTCGAGGACGCCGAGGAGGACCTGCTCGCCTTCTACCGCTTCCCGCCAACGCACTGGTCGAAACTGCAGATCGACCAACCCCCTGGAGCGAGTCAACCGCGAGGTCGGCCGCCGAGCCGACGTCGTCGGGATCTTCCCCAATGACGCCTCCGTGATTCGGCTTGCCGGCGCCCTGCTGATCGAGCAGAACGACGAGTGGCTTGTTACCCGCCGCTACCTATCGGCGGAGTCGATCGCCCTGGTCCTCGAGGACCAGGGCGAGGAGAACCCAGAGGAGGTGCAATCACTGGAAGCTGCGTGAGGACCGACGAGTAGTTACACCACTACCTACGACTTGACTGCTCAAATTGAAGACTGACGGATCGCATGGGAGAATATGGACGCTATGGATGGGACACATCAACATAGGCAGGACGCAGCTGAAAGTTCACCGTCTCGAAGGGGCGTCACGGCCAGGCGCAGGCTCAAGAAGTTGACTAGATCGATCGCCCATATTCGGCGAGCATCTGTAAGAGTTCCCAGGGGTGCGGTCAGCCCGCCATTGCGCAAGTGGAGGATGAGATGCGAAGTTTGTCATCCAGATTGATCTATCCCGTCCTGATGACGACCCTCGTCGTCCTTGTAGGGCTGAGCGAAGAGGCGCATGGGGCCACCAGCAGCAGGGCGTACCCCGAGAGTCTCCTTTTCAGCGCTCTAAACCCACATGCCCATATCCAGCGTGGACTCATGGAGCTCAACTTCGAGGCGGTGAAGGACGGGACCAGGGTCGAGACCATCGAGCCCCAGCGCTTCACCGGCTTTCCTGACCCAGCAAACCCGCTTCAGACCGAATTGGGATTCGCCGCAGTCGCGGTCCAACTGAGGCTGTCTTGCGATCTCCGGGTGGAAGAAAACGCTGAATTGAACAACTCCTACTGGATCCAGACCGGGCACGAGGAACTGGGGGGTATTTCGGTGCGCCACAACCGATTCAGCTATAAAGGAACCGCCTATGATGGGCGTGTCCATGAGGGAAACATCATGCTCCACAGGCAAGTTCACCCACGGAGGCACCGTCGCTGGAGGCGGCGTTCGGGTCTGGGGAGAAAAAATGGAGAACGGACTCGGTGAACCACTCACCAACTGCGATTCAGAGCCCGGCGAAAAGAGCGCAACAAGAGGCAAACCATTCAAGTGGCGGATCGTTGGAGCCCCATATTAGCCACCCAATGGCCGTGGAACTGCGCAGGATTCAAAAGCAGTCGAAGCAAGCGTCAGAGTCAGCGCCGAATTTCGCTAAGCCCTTCGTATGGATTGCAGGCATTGTTGTATTCATCTTCTCCATATTCATCGCCGCGGTGTTCGGCTTGACCAAGTCTATGAAGCCACTATATCGCCGTGAGCGTTCTGCTTAGACGCGATCTAAGCCATTACTGAGGTCCTAAACGACTGTGGACGATCAACGCCCGCTCCCAGATTAGGTTTCGATTCCTAGACAACAACAGGAACTAACCACTGTGAGCTATTTTGGAAATGTCATTGTTCGTTCCGCCCAACTGACGCGAGCCTTCAATTGCGAGTTCTCTGAATTCGCCAAGGTTACCCCCGACAAGTGGATGAGTCATCCTCTAGATATCGAGTTTGGTTAAAGGTGTAACAGTCAAACGGGAGACGCCCACCGCCCGGCAGGATTCAGGGAAATTGCCGAGCTCCTCGGCTAAGATGAGCAGCAGCGGGAATGAGCAAGCTGTCGCAAATTGCCGAGAAGTAAGATTTGCCCCCACATGATCGCCGATTGCAAGCGAAGCCTCGGTCGGTTGCTAACGTCGTTGGTGGTCGGCGTTTGCGCGGCAGGCTTGGTCTTGTTGTTTTCACCCGCGAACGGGGGGGCCAACCCACTGCCAAGGGGAAAGCACTGCGGGCTGTTCACAGCGGTTATCCAATGGGTAGATGCGGAACACATCCGCGGCTACTTCTACAGCTACGGCGTGACTCATATGACGTGCCACAGGCCGCACCTGTTCGTCGCATCTGATCCGACCGTCATAGCCACGCTGGCTGTCGACGGCAGCCGCCACCCATATGGCTTTACGTGCGTCGTTTCGCCAGTTGCCAGCTCCGGAGAAGACCTCCATAGCGGCTCCTGTTTCAAGGGCAATCCGCGCAAGCCAAAAACCCTAAAGGCGGTCGTATGGGGACCCGAAACCGAATGTGCGATTCCCGATCCTCCGTACACGCCTGAAACGCTTCCAGCAAAGTGCCATACCTAGCGCCAGACGCGGCGGGCAGAGTAGCTCGAAGATCTGGGTCTCGCTAGCCCATGTGCAAGCGGCTCTTTTTGCGCGGCGTAGCTGGACCAGGAGAGGCTACGCGCGCTCCTGCCTTCGCGTGATTGGGCGCGCCCCCTGCGCCATCGATACTCGCTCTCGCTCGGTACCGTGGCGAGCGGTGGGAGTGGTGGCACTCCGAATTGGACGCTCGTCTCGCGAAGAATGCAGCTGACTTCCACCTCGCCCGGACAGGTAGCATCAGGGTCCGTGCCACTTGACGCTGGCATCCGTTTTCCCGGCGAGTCCGAGGATTACCGCAAGGCCCGCAACAGTCTGCTCGAGGTGGAGACGGAGTTGCGCGCCAACCTCGAGCGAGTCGCCGAGCAGCGCCGCTCGCTGCCGCGGGGCGGCCCCGTTCCCAAGGATTATCGCTTCGAGGAGGCTTCCAAGGGGGGCGGCAAGGTCTCCATTTCGGAGCTGTTTGAGCGTGAGAAGGACACGCTCGTCATCTACAGCTTCATGTTCCCGCGCTACTCGGGCGATATGAGGCCGGGAGCGACCGTGGGAGAGACGAGTCAGTTACCGCTCGAAGAGCAGCCGTGTCCCTCATGCACATCGATCCTCGACTCACTCGACGGCGCCGCCCGCCAGCTCGCGCGGCGGGTAAATTTGGCCGTCGTGGCAAAGACCGCACCCGAGCGGCTCCACGCCTTCGCCGGCGAGCGCGGCTGGCGCCATCTGCGGCTGCTCTCCTCGCGCAATAACAGCTACAACCGCGATTACAACGCGGAGTCCCCGGAGGGCGAGCAGAGCCCGATGATCAACGTGTTCGTCCGTGCCGGCGATGAGTGCCGCCACACCTGGGCGAGCGAGCTATTCTACGCGCCACGGGAGGAAGGCATGAGTTCGCGCCACGTCGACCTGATCTGGCCGACCTGGAGCATCCTCGACCTGACTCCCGAGGGTCGGGGCGGGCCCGACGAGGACCTCTCCCAGCTCAGTAGTTGAAGCCGGCGGTGGAGCCATGCTCTCGAAATGGGAATGACGTAATGGACCCAAGTAGAGCGAGATGCGACGCCGCAGGCGTACCGCGTCGATCCGGTTGCGAGCGCATCGATGGATGTCACTGACTCCCACTCTCGACGTAAGCGACGATCTAGCGGCGAGCGTTGCTCCCTTGCGCGACGTCCAGCACCCCGCGAGGGGAACGGACTTAGCCACCGCCACCCGAAACCATTGACCTCTTTCATTCCGAGCGCGCGAACCTAGCGCGGGGGCAGGCCTGCATCGGCAAGACGCACGGTGATCAATTTCTTGACGAGCGCCTTCGGCAGGGGTCGATCGATGGAAAAGTGCAGAGAGCTTTTGGTCATGGTGTAGCCCTCAACCTGATCGGCAAGCTGGCAGAGGACGGAGCCGCTGAAGGGCAGGTAAGCCAAATGACTTTTGAATGCCGCAAATCCGGCGATGACCTTGCCCTGCAAGCGAAATGCGGGTACACGGTAGGAGATCACCTCTTCGGCTTCTGGGACGATCTCGACAATCGTGCGGCGTAGCTCTTCAAGAGTTGTGCGCTTCGGCTCCTCCACACCACGCAAGTAGCTGTCGACCTGCTCCGCGGACATCCCACTGCGCAGTGTAGGGCTGCATCGCTTCGCTCATCGTGCAATCAGGCTTGGACCCAGTAGGCAGGGACGGCATTCCCTGCCCAGTCGGTTCCCACACCCGTTGCGAATTCCGCACAACGCTGAGCTTTGCGAGCCCTACCGTTCGCCGGCTCGTCAAGTTAACGACCTCCCAACTGATAGATGCCCGGCTGGCCGAGGAGGACGTTGTCACGGGCCACTCCTGGCCCCATTGGCCTCAGCGGAAGGAGTCCGAGACCTTTCGTAGCCCCCCTGGTAAGAGCCCCCCCGCAGTATTGCTATGGGAAGGCCGTTACGCCGCCTTGCCTCCCGCTATTGAAACTACCTGCAGCTTACGAAAGAGCGTCCGCTTAGATTCATCGATCATCGCCGTTCATCCAGCTCAGCCCTTGGGGTCGCTGCCATGGAGCAGGACCACTTATGACTTGGGCGCCGCTGTGGTGATCGCCCGATGGGCGGCGGCGAGGACTGGCGCCAGCTCCAGCCAGCTCCGCATAGCGAAGAGCGCATAGGGTCATGGAACCATTCAACGAACGGAGGCATTGATGCATCGCAGACTTTTGGGCGTAGCTCCGATTGGAGTGCTTCTCTTCATGGCCGTTACGGTTGCTGGATGTGGCAGCTCGAGCAGCAGTTCGACCACCACCTCGACCGTGACAACGATCTCAAAAGCCGAGTTTGCAGCCAAGGGCAACGCGATTTGCGCCGCAGGCAACAAGACCCAGGAAGCTGCCTTAAACGCCTTTTTCAAGAAAACCGGCTTGAAGGAAAACGAACAGCCATCCAAGGCTCAGCAGGCTGAAGCCGTGAATACGATCCTGGTCCCCGGCGTCCAGACCCAGATCAACGCGGTCAAAAACATTGGTGCACCGAGCGGAGAGGAACAGCAGGTTTCCTCGGCGCTTGAAACCGCTGAACAGGAGCTGAGCAAAGTCAAGGCGAACCCCGAACTGGCATTCGGCAAGGAAAGCGCCTTCACCGGCGCCGGTGAAAAACTGCACGCGCTCGGTCTTACAAAATGCGCTGAGAACAGCTGAGCAGGCCGACGCCACTCGCGGTGAGCAGAAGGGCGCTGGCGCGCCCTTCTGCTCCTGTCCCCTGCTCACCAAGTCGGGATTCGCGTTCTCGAAGATCGATCAAGGAGACGCCAGCGGTTGGCGCTGACCTCACCCATCGTTACCAGCTGTTGGCGATGGCTCACAGACCCTGGCGTGCCACACGGGTCAGGCTGTCAGTCGGCCAATGTGCTCGCGCCAATCCAGATCGATCTCATCAAGGGAAATCACCAGATCACCGGGGCTCTCGTTGACCAAGAAGTAAATCCGCTCGCCGGCCGGAAGTCGATCAGAGCTCGTTTTTCTGCTTCGCTCGAGCTCGTCAAGGATCTCCTCTCCTCGGTCGTCCATCGTCTGGTAGTGGATCACGGCACTCATCGACCTAAGGATATGACTTCGGGCCGATTGTCGGCTCTCGGGGCGGCGCCGAGGCTCTCAAGACCCTCACCGTGAACTACATTCTGTCGGATCGGAGGTCTGCCCGACCGTGTTGCCGGCGTGATGGGTCGAACACCATCGTGCATCTGGTGACGGTGTGGATGAGCGGCGGATCGATAACCATCGGCGACGGTGAGTCATCTCATCGCGGAGGAACGCCAGCTCCCGTGGGAGCTTTAAAACGCAGATGCGCCCACGGGTCCGAAATCCTCGTTCAGCGCCCACTCATCGCCCGGAGCAATGACAGTTACCTGTCGAGAGGCGTTCGTGCAAGACTTCGGTTTGCTGAGAAAACACCCGAAAGGAGCGCAGATGACCGCTGCGGAGACCGAGACCATTTCTCCACTTGAGAGCACTCGAGAGATGTTTGACGTGGTGCTGAACCAGCGTGATGTTGAGGCGCTGCGACCATACTGGGGCGAGGATCTGCTGGAGGAGTTACCGACGGGCACCTACCGCGGGCCGGAGGAGATGGCACGCTATTTTGCCGAGGTCTTCGCGGCGCTTCCCGACTTCTATATCGAGCCCCTGCAGATCGCTGGAGAGGGGGAGACTGTGTTCGTAAGGTGGCGGATGACGGGGACCTTCAACGGAACGCCCTGGCAGGGAATCGAGCCGACCGGCGATCGGATCGAGCTGGACGGCATCGACTGCTTCACCTTCCGCGAGGGAAAGGTCGTTCACAACGTGGCGGTATTTGATCAGGTCTCATTCAGTCGCCAGATCGGGATGTTGCCCGCGCAGGATTCACTTGGCGAGCGCTGGATGAAGGCGGCATTCAATGCCCGCACGAAGCTGAGGTCCCGCTTCGAGCGAACAAGCGCCTGAGTGGCCTGGCCCAAGCGGGCTTCGGGCCCAAGCGGCGCTTCCCCGCTCCAATCAGCTGGCGAGGCCGATCCGTGTGCTTACTTGCCTGCGTTGGAAGAATGACACTCCTGCCCAATCGTTCATCTTGAACCCAGTTGGTGCTCGGTTGAGAAAGCGTTCTTAGTTACTGAGTTCGCGCCACGTTGGGCGGCCGCTGGCTGGGCCTTCCTCCTCGATCAGGGTCCCGAACTGGGCAGGGGTCCGTTTGCCAGCAAAAAGAACCAGATCGTCAGGGCCAGCGCGGCGAGCAAGACCGAGCCCATCAGCACCGCCTCGACCACCGTCGTGGTGGCTGCACTGGGCGCGGTGTCGCGCATGCTCTTTAACCAGGTGGGCCGCATCGGACCGAGGCGGTTGGTCCCGGTGATCCTCATGTAGAGGCGGTTTAGCCTGCCGATCAACCAGGCGACGAAGACCACCGAGGTGATGATTCCGACCGCGACAACGAGGTAGGGCCCACCGCTTGGAAACTGGGTGTGGGAGACCTTCGATCCGATGTAGATCCAACTCAGAGGGATCGCCGTCCACAGCGAGAGGGCAGCCACCAGCATGGCGACAAAGACGAGGGCTGCCGCCAGTCCTCTGAGCGGGTTGTGGCTTTGAAGGCCGGCCTCCAGACTCCGAGCGTTACCGAGCATCGGTTGGCTGTAGCCGTTGGCCATCCAATAATTGTGCCAGAATTCTGGTACAGCTGGAGCAGCTTGCCCATCCAGCTAGATCACCCTTCGGAACCCTCCTCACGAACTGGCGCCGCAGGGTGCGTCCTCTGCACCCGAAGTGCGTCGGTTACTGCCCTGGGCCGCCCGGCCAGGCAGGGCGAGAATGTCACGCTGCAGGCGGTCCCAAAACAGTCCCGGTCAGTCATCGACCGCCAGCCAGCGCCCGCCAGATCATTGCCGGATGCCGTGCCACCTTGGGCCCGAGAAGGCCGGCGAATAGCGTCAGCGCAAGCCAGGGCCGAAGGTGGGGGCTGACCCGCCGGATCTGACCTTCGGGCCCCAGGTCGATGACCATCGCATCGGTCATCCTGAAACCCCCGACGCGGGCCTCGCCCAAGACGACACAACGCCCGCTATCACCGATGGTCTCGGTCCAGCGTAGTCCGCTCAAGCTTGCATATACGGCGCCCATCAGAATTCTGACGTCCTCATGCCCCCGAAAAACCATCCGACCAGAGATCGGCGAAACGACCTCGACGTCGCGGGAAAGGGTTTCCATCAGCAGGTCGAGATTCGCTGCCTCTGAGGCCGCCCGGTACTGCGAAACGGCGTCATCCATGGCGAAATTATAGATCGCTCCTCGGGAGCCTTCCCTCCTCAGCGGTGATCGGTCCGGAGGTATCCATCAAGTCGACTTCCTGCCTCATCTCTATGCGGCTCCGGATCTCGGTGGAGCACCGGATCTCGGCCGCGGCCCTCCTCGAGCAGGGCCGAACCTGGGGACAAGCGCTAAAAATGATTCAAACTGTGGCGGTGCGAGCTTCTCCGCAAGGCCCGGTAAGGCAAAGCAGTCAGGCCAGCCTCATTGATCGCGCAGAAGCTCGTTTAGGCCGCGGTCGCTGATCACCGACTGCGGTCGTTCTGCGACCACGTCGGAGCCCGGGCGTGCGTACTCATCACGGCGCTTGATCAGCAGCCACCGCGGCTTGTCCCCGGGGCCGGTGCGCTGCAAAGCGAAGCCGCCGCAAAGCTTCTCGCCGTGCAGTACGAACACGAGGTGACCGCGCTCCATGGCTGCCGGCCACGCTACCCGTCCACCTTGCTCATAGTTACCGCGATCCCAAACGATCTCGCCACCCTCGCCGGTCGCAACCTCGAGGGTGTTTTCGGCAACCGCGTGGTCCTCGACCGGCAGGGCCAGCCGCTTGACCGCGGGATCCATTGAGGGACCCTTTGGGACCGCCCAAGAGCACATTACCCCGCCAATCTCAAGGCGCAGTTCGAACTGACGGGCGGTGCTGGCGTTCTCCTTGACGAGGAATGCACCGGCGCTGACGCCGCGGATCGCAAACTGCTCGTGTCCCTCGACTTTCACAGACTCGATCACCACCTCGGTGACTCGGGCGATCGGAGGCACTCTCGCGCAGGGATCCCATCAGCTCCTCAACTGCCCGTTGGGATCCCTCAGCGTGAACGAGCACGCCGCCGTCCTTTGTGTTTCTCACCCAACCCATCAAGCCGAGGCGACGAGCCATCTGCCGCGTTGCGTCGCGATATCCCACGCCCTGCACCTCTCCGCGTACGAAGGCGCGCACCGCCGTGGCCTTTTCATCTGTGCACTCATTCACTGTCGCTCTGCACCGTTCGCGCTCGGTCTTCCAACAGTTGCCAAGTACGACTCAGTTGAGGCGGCGGCGCAAATCGACTTCCTGGGCTCGGTTCCGTGGACAGACCCGATCACGCTTCGCGCGGACAGCGCCTGCCGCTTAAGCCGAGGCCCGCCACCATGCCCAGAGTCCCTGGCGCTGGCAGGCAGCGATTGAGGCCGCTGCGCCAAGCCGGGGCACGAGGAGCCCGTCGCCTTGGGCAGTCTCAGCGTCGGTTCTATCTGGAACCGACGCTGAGACCCGTGAGCGAAGTTGTTACTCCTAACGGGCACCCAAAAAGGGGTGAGTCTGGCGAATCACCCCGCTCTATGTCTGTTGAAGGTTCGCAACCTCAAACGCGGTTTCATTGGGAGGCGCCGGAAAAGCTCCCTCCGCACTCTGCAGCCCCGGTTTGAGATCCTGATCGCGAAAACGCTCCCAGCTCTCCCGTGAGTCAAAAACAGCGACGATCATCCAGCCGTCCTCGGTCGGGCCAGCAGCGTGGTAGGTCTGCCCGTCCGGCAGGCTGCCGTCATCGGGATGAACAGAAGCGAGCGCAGCCTGGTACTGCTCTTCGGTACCGTCAGGAAAGTGGTGAGTTACCGCGTAAGCCATTGGTTCTCCTCGTGTTGTTGAACGTTAATTGCCCCGGCACCAGATGACGTGGGGGACTCATTGTTGAACTGTGGGTATGGAGTTGAAAATCGATGCACCAAGGTATCGGCGGACTAATCGCCATGGCTCGGGGCAACTACGGTTTTGTCATTGGCCACCTGGACATCCGCCCATTGTCCGCGCTCACCTTGGCCACAGTCGGCCCCCAAAACTCCAAGATGCAACAACCGGGACCGACTCAGCTGAACAATGCGGCCAGGTGGGGCTCAGCCTGCCGCCTTGCGTTTTGATGCTTTGCGCCTGGGCGAGGATTTCCTCACCCGCTGCGCGCGCGGGACATCTTCCATCGCAACGGCGTTTGCCAACGACTTGATCTGAGCCTGGAGGAATTTCGCCATCCGCTCCTCCTCGACCCGAATCCCTCGGGCGAGCCTTGCGGTCTCTTTGTCGCCGACTTTTGTTGCCAGGGTCTCGATCGCGAGGTAGGTGGCGATCTCCTCGTGCTCGTTGAAGTACTCCGTCTTGGCGTTCTTCAGCATCTTCTCCTGCTCTCCATCGCCGCGAACGACGTGCAGAGGGGCCTTGGCGGCGGCCATCGTCTTGCCGAGGACGGCCTGCATCTTCTGAGCGCCGCCCCCGAGTTTCTTAATCCGGCGCTCAAGCTGTTTGGCGTGGCTCTTTGTCTCTTTCAGATGCTGTTTCAAGCGTTTTTTGTATGGAGCCTTGGTCGTGATCATGATGTGACCCTCCAGAGCTGTCTCCAGCTCACGCTCCTTGCCGTAGGCCTCGCCCAGGTACTGGACAAGCTTTGCGTCTCGCTCATTCAGATCAGCCATCAGATCTCTCCATCCTCAGAATTGGTCAGCGTCGCGTCGGACCAAGCTAGCGGTTTGCTCTGATCGCCGAGCATCACAGACTGTCTCGATCACCGACCGGGAACAAAGGGTGAGCTGCCAAGTGCCCAACCGAGATCGTGGTAGCGGTGCGATCGAAATCTGAGAAAAGCAAGCCTCTTCCTACTCGGAGGCATTCTCGCCAACCCAGGCACCGGTCAAACCGGAGAAGGTCTTACGTGCCGCGTGATCAGCGCACCCCTTGGCCAACCGAAAGATTGCTCCCTCGAGCACCAGGGCGCCGATCAGTTTCGGCCAGATCACCTCCTCGCGAGCGGGCCGAGGTGGCTGCTCGTGTATCAGCAGCCTCCAGAGCAACTCGAAAACTCGCTTGGCGAGGGCACCGGCGATCAGACCGAACAGAATGCTGAGCGGCGTAAAGATGAACTTCATCCAGCGCACCCCCGTTCGGATCGAGCGCCGCCTGTCGCCGGCCCCAGCCATAGGCAGGGCCGAGGTACTCCGAGCTCACCCGCCACTGCCACCTGCATCGACAACTCCTGCAGGCTCTCGATCGCCATCACCGCCCTTTCACCTTTGCTTTGAGAAAGCAAAGACATATCGCCACACCACCAGTCACCGCCGTCCTCTGAGAAACTCTCTTCGCCAATGCTCAACGATCCTGAAAAGGTGTGTGAGACGCTCCGATCCAGGCACCCTACCCCCATATTCACTTGCAAAAACCGATGTTAAGACACCACCCGCGAGTCAGGAAGGTACTCAGCGAAATGCGCTTTGCACTGGCGCCGACCAGAGCGGGCGGCGGCGAAGTTCTTCAATAGCTGAGCCGACGTGAGCCGGCGCCGGAGGACGGCTAGGTGTCAGAATCACCGCGATGGATCTGGCAATCTTTTGGCGAGTGGCGTTGGTTCAGCTGGTCGCCGTTGCGGTTCTCTCGGTCGTGCTGGGAGTGGCGCTTCCGCATGACTTCTTCGTCAATTGGGGCTGGCTTGCGGGGCCCGCGGCCTGGATCGGGTGTGCGGCGCTCACCGCCCGTGTGCTCGACTTGTTGCTGGGGCCAACCCTCCTCGGGGCGGTCTTGGCGGGAATTCCCAGTGCAGTCGCGGTCCTCTTCAATCTGCACTGGCTGGGAGCTGCGGTCGCGATTGTCTTGTTTGCGCTTTGGTGCGCACGGACGCCGCGGGAACGGACGGCGTGGACCTAGGCTTGCAGCGGCGCGTCGCGCTGGTGATGGGCGGGAGTCGCGGGCTCGGCCGGGCAATCGCTGTTGCCCTCGCCGCCGAGGGCGCGCGGGTCGCCATCTCAAGTCGCTCGGCGGAGAATCTCGAGGAGGCGCGCTCGGTGATCGATGGCGAGGTGAGCGCATTTGCCGCCGATGCCTCCGAGCCCGAGAAGCTCGCGACCCTGCCAGCGGAAGTCGAAGCGGTGCTCGGCCCGATCGAGATCCTGATCACCAACAGCGGCGGACCACCGCTCGGGGGCGCCCTCGAGCACGAGCTCGCCGACTGGGAGCGCGCCTACCGCTCATTGGTTTTGGCACCGCGGGTGCTCACCGGTGCAGTGGTGCCGGGGATGCGCGGGCGGGGCTGGGGACGGGTCGTCAACGTCGGTTCGAGCTCCACCCGAGAGCCGATTCCAGCTCTCAACCTCTCCAACTCCCACCGGCTGGCCGCGGTCGGCTTCCTAAAGACGCTATCGCGCGAGGTCGCCGCCGACGGAATAACCGTCAACACGGTCGCAACAGGACGCTTCGCCACCGAGCGGCTCGCCGCCAACGCCGGCTCGATCGAGGCCGCCGAGGAGGCCGCACGCGGAGAGGTCCCCGCCGCCCGTCTCGGGACTGCGGAGGAGTACGGCGACCTCGTCGCCTTCCTCTGCTCCGAGCGCGCCGCCTACATCACCGGAACCGTGATCCCGATCGATGGCGGGCTCCTGCGCTCAGCCTTCTGAGCGCAGGACAGTGTCCCTGACCAAGTCGCTGTGGCGCTGTCAGGAGGGCTCGCCGCTGAGCTCTGACCTCGTCTCGCGCATAGTCGGAAACAGAATCACATCGCGCAGACTCTTTGAACCGGTGAGGATCATCATCAGCCTGTCAACTCCGAGGCCGCAGCCGCTGGCTGGCGCCATACCGTATTCGAGCGCCCGCACGAACTCCTCATCATGGGGGTGCGGGCTCTCCTCGGCGCCCGATTCCTGCCGTTCGCGCTGTTCAACGAAGCGGCGGCGCTGTTCGATCGGATCGTTGATGTCGGTGCCTCCACCGACGATCTCCATTCCGGCGACAATTCCGTCGAAGGCCTCTCCGAGCAGCTGAGGCTGTTCGTGGTGGGGCTTCACCAAAGGCCAGATGGCGAGAGGCAGATCGATGATGAAGGTGGGCTGGGTCAGCTTCGGCTCAACCAGCTTGCCCTGCAGGGTGTCGACCAGGGCCGCCCAGTCATCATCGGGTTCGGCGTCCTCGCCGGCCAGCTCAGCCAACTCCTCACGGCTCGCGGCGACGATGTCAACGCCGGTCTCAGCGAGTAGCGCATCGCGGATCGAGACCCGTCTCCAGGGAGTCGCGAAATCGATCGTCTCCCCATCGCGCTGCACCTTGGTGCTGCCAAGCACCCCTCTCACCACGGCGGCGAGGAGCTCCTCGGCATAGGCCATCACGCCGCTGTAATCGGCGCCGCCGACGAACCACTCGAGCATTGTGAACTCGGGGTTGTGCTGGGGCGAGATCCCCTCGTTTCGAAAGAACTTGCCGAGCTCATAGACATCCTCAAAGCCACCGACGATCGCCCTCTTCAGATAGAGCTCGGTCGCAACTCGCAAAAACAGATGGCGGTCGAGGGCGTGGTGGTGGGTTTTGAATGGACGCGCCGCGGCGCCGCCGGTGAGCCGTTGCAGAATCGGCGTCTCCAGCTCGACGTAGCCATGATCGTTCATGTAGTCGCGGATCCCCGCCAGCACCTTTGCTCGCAAGACGAAGACCTCACGAGATTGTTGATTGGCCATCAGGTCGAGCTCGCGCTGGCGGTAGCGCGTCTCGACATCGGAGATGCCGTGGAAGAGATCGGGCGGATCCCTGAGGGCCTTGGCGAGCAGCACGCATTCCTTCACCCCCAGTGCGAGCTGTCCGCGCTGGGTCACGTGGAGCTCGCCCGCCACCCCGACCAGATCTCCGATATCGAGGTCCTCGATCCGTCCGTAGACCTGCTCGCCGAGCTTGTCGAGCCGGGCGTAGGCCTGCATCGTGCCCGAGAGGTCTCGAATGTCGAGGAAGGTCGTCTTGCCGTGACTGCGCTGTCCGGTCAGCCGACCGGCGATCCGGTAGGAGTAGTTCGGGTGCTCTCCTGGGTCGAGCTGGCCGGGATCGTGGGCTGCTTGGATCTGAGCGATCGGGGTGCGGTCGGTGAACGAACGGGGAAACGGATCGATGCCCTGAGCGCGGAGCCGCTCGAGCTTGGCCGCCCGCTCGCTCTCAGTCGATCCAGCGGGCGGCTCGGGCGACGTGGGAGCCTCGCTCATGGAGCGAGGCCGACCGTCACCCGCTCGGCGCCTTCGTGATCCTCGAGGGTCCTCGCCTCGCGCAACAGCTGGCGCATCGCGGGACCATGGTGAGTGTCGTGCTCAAGCGCCATCCGCCAACCGCTCGGCGTCTCCTCGATCAGGCCGCGGATCACCCCCAGCCCGTCCTCCCCGCAGGAGCCGGTGACCGCGATTCGCGGCTCACGTCGAATCTCGGGCGAGCGCTCTGAAATCGTTGAGTCGGTGACGTAGGGAAGGTTGGCGAGGATCAGCTCAACGTCCTCAGGCAGCTCCGCGGGCAGGCCCTCGCAGACGATCACCTCGAGGTCAAGACCAAGCCGCGCGGCGTTTTCGCGGGCCGCTTCGGCGGCCTCGGGCGAGAGGTCAGAGGCGCTCACCAAGAGATCTGGGCGCTCACTCAAAAGCGCGAGGGCAACTGCTCCAGAACCGGTGCCGACCTCGTGCACCCGGGCGCCCTCGGGAAGCTCGCTGGCGACCTCGACCAAGAGCTCGGTCTCGCGTCGGGGGACCAGCACCCGGGTATCAACGGCGACCTCGATTTGGCGGAAGCCGGCGCGACCGAGGATGTAGGCCATCGGCTCACGCTCGGCGCGCCGTCGCACCCTCTCCTCGATCGCGGCCGCCAGGGTCGGGGTTAGCGGTCTGACGCCGTCGCGGGAGAGCTGCTCCGCGCTGATCCCGATCGCATCGGCGACGAGCGCCTCGGCATCGGCGCGCGGCTGCTCACATCCGGCCGCGGCGATCGCCTCCGCGGCGGCATCGATCATGGCGCTGAGGGTTTCGGGCTCAGGTCGCTGGCTTGGGAATGCTTGAGGGGGTGACATCGGGACGCCCGAGGCTACCGTAGCGGCGCCTCACGGCGTAGATCCAGATCGCACCGATGATCATCATTGCCAGGCTCTCGAGTTGCGCCGCGGTGAGCCCCACCGCGACCACCTTGTTGCGGCGAATGAACTCGACCAGGAACCGCTCGGTACCCGCGTAGAGCAGGTAGATGGCGAAGAGGACCCCGGTGCGGAAGCGGTCGCGCATCTGCCACAGCAGCCAGGCTCCGAGGCCCATCGCCAGCGTCTCATAGACCGGCGTCGGCTGCACGGTGCGATCGGTGGGCAGGGTGCCGTGCGGATATGCCATCGCCCAGGGGCCGTTCCAGGGCTTGCCGTAATCACCATCTCCAGAGAGCTGGCATCCGCAGCGCCCAACGGCGTAGCCGAGGGCAAGGGCCGGCGCCGTCAGGTCGAGCAGCGCAAGGCCGAGGAAGTTCCGATAGCGCGCCCAGATCACAACCGCGAGGGCACCGCCGATCACCCCTCCGTACCAGACCAGGCCCGAACCCGAAAAGAGGGTTCCGATCAGATCGTGCTTGACGCTTTGGTAGTTCTGAATTAGGAAGTACACCCGCGATCCGACGATGCCGCCGAGCAGGGCGGCGAAACCGACCTCATAGGCCCAGTCACGCGGCTTGCCGATCTCCACCAGGCGCCGGGCGATCAGCGCGCCCGCGGAGAGGAAGGCAAGGGCAAACATCAATCCGAAGGTCTGCAGGGTGAGGGGGCCGATGTGGATGTGGGGGTACACGCTCGCTCAAGCCTCCAACAACGTCGCGAGCAGCGCCTTCTGGGCGTGGAGGCGGTTCTCCGCCTGATCCCAGACCGCGGCATGGCTGCCATAAAGCACGTCGGCTGCGATCTCCTCGCCGGGGTGGGCCGGCAGACAATGCAAGACGACGACGCCGTCCTTGGCGGCGGCGAGCAGGTCGGCGTCAACCTGAAACGGGGCGAATGCGGCGCGCCGGCGCTCGCCCTCGGCCTCATCGCCCATGCTGACCCAGACATCGGTGTAGATCACGTCGGCGCCGGCGACGGCGGCGCGGGGGTCCGCGGTCAGCTTCGCACCGTGGCCCTCCTCGAGCTGATATCCGGACGGAGCGGCGATCACGATCTCGATCCCGCTCAACTCGCTGGCGATCGCCAGCGAGCGAGCTACGTTGTTGCCGTCACCGACATAGGCCAGGCGCAGCCCGTTGAGATCGCCGAAACGCTCGCGCAGGGTGAGTAGGTCCGCGAGCGCCTGACAGGGGTGGTGCAGGGGGGTCAGTCCATTGATCACCGGCACCTGTGCGGCGGCGGCCAGCTCCGCGACCGCCTGATCGGATCCGGAGCGGATCACGATCGCATCCACGTAGCGCGAGAGGACCCGCGCAGTATCGCCGATTGACTCCCCGCGGGAGACCTGCATTTCATCGCCTCGCAAGACGATCGGCGAGGCCCCCAGCTCGGCGACGCCAACCTCAAAGGAGATCCGAGTACGGGTCGAGGGCCGCTCAAAAACGAGCGCGATGCTCCGCCCCCTGAGCGCCTCGGCTCCGACTCCGCTGCGCCGACCAGCTTTCAGCTCCAGCGCCAGGTCAAGCAGCTTGCCGAGCTCAAAGGCTCCCAGCTCTTCGCCGGTGAGGAAATCGCGCTTTGCGATCACCGCTTCACGCTACCGGGGTCGCGAGGGTCGAGACCCAGGCTTGATTGGATCGGGCTGCACCCGCGGATACTAAGCGGGTGCAGTTCACTGCGATCAGCTGGAATCTTTTTCACGGGCGCGACTTCCCGCCCGACCCGGAGCTGCTCACCTGGCGCTCGCGGCTGCTCAGACGCAGCGAGACGAATGCAACCCACGTTCAGGTTAACCGCGACCTCGAGGCGGAGTTCGCAGAGCTGCTTGGAGCAAACCCCTGGGATGTCGCCTTGCTGCAGGAGGCACCGCCGCGTTTTGCTGCAGCGCTGGCCCGTGCCGGCGACGCCGAGGCCCACCGGGTGCTGACCTCCCGCAACTCCCTGGGCTGGCTGCGCGCGAGGGCGGCGCGGATCAATCCCGACCTGATCGCCTCCGCTGAGGGGGGTTCCAATCTGACCCTGATCCGTGCAAGCGGCCCGCTCGGAGCGATCGCGGAGCGGCGCGAGCTGGTCATCCACAGGGGCCGCCCCGAGCGCCGTGCGATGGCCTTCACCGCAACCGAGTCGGGGGTCTGTTTCGCCAACCTGCACGCGACCAGCGGGTACACCGAACTTGCGGCCGCAGACGTGGGCGCGGCGGCGAGGGCGGCGAGTGAGTGGGCGGGGGAGCGGTCCCTGCTCCTCGGCGGCGATTTCAATCTCCGCCCGGTGCAGGATCCTGAGGTATTTGACGATCTGCGTGAGCGCTTCGGGCTGACCGCGCCAACCGGGCCGAGTGCGATCGATCACCTCTTGGTCAGAGGCCTCGCCACGATCGCACCCCCCACCCCCTGGCCGGCGCGCCGACGCGAGCGCCGCGAGGGTGCTCGGGCGCTGCGACTCTCTGATCACACTCCGGTGCAGGGGCGATTCTCAACAGCAGGTGACGGTAATTGAGATAGTCACTCTCACCCTTGCGCAAATTTCAGAGCCAGGAGGCAACAGCAGATGGCCGACAAAAAAAGGGCCGGCAGCGAAAAAAAAGTAAAAGTCGAGCGGGTCGCGGCGAAAAAGACTCCAGCCCGCAAACCGGCGGCGAGGAAAGCGGCTGGCCCTAGGCCGGCTGTCGCCAAAAGAGCCACGGCCAAAGGCCAGCAGACAGCGGGCTCAAGCGGGCTGGACAAAAGCGTCGAGCACTTTCGCCAGAGCCTTGAGCGCAGCGTTACGCTCAGCCGCGACCGCCTCAATGATGTCGTCGAGGACGCGGTCAGGCGCGGGCGCATCACTCGCAGCGACGCCGAGAAGCTGCTCTCAGATCTGCTCAGCCGCGGGCGCAAGCAGTCCGATTCGCTACTTAAGGAGCTCGAACGGCTGGTCAGCCAGACGCGGCGGGAGCTCGGCGGCCGCGCGCAGCCGGTCCGCAAACAGGCGACGCAGGCGGCCCGTCGTGCCCGCAGGAAGCTGAGCTAGTTGGAGCTTGTTGAGGTAGAGATCGATTCACTAGCCTTCGGCGGGCGCGGAGTCGCGCGTGCCAACGGCTACGTCGTCTTCGTCACTGGAGCGCTGCCGGGCGACCGGGTGCGGGCCGAGGTGACAAAGTCAAAGCGTAACTTCGCCGAGGCCCGCACAATCGAGCTCCTGCGCCCCGGCGTCGATCGCATTCCTGACAGCTGCCTGCACGGCGGCGAGCCCTGCCCCGGCGCTCCCTGGCAGGGCCTGCCCTATGAGAGCCAGCTCTCCCATAAGCAGCGCCAGGTCGATGAGGCCCTGCGGCGGATTGGCGGCCTCGAGGACTTCGAACTGCAAGAGATCGAACCGGCGATCGGACCCTGGCGCTACCGCAACAAGCTTGAGTATTCCTTCGGCGAGGCAAACGGCGAGACGACCCTCGGCTTCCACGCCCGCGGCCGCTGGGATCAGATCGTCGATGTCGAGGATTGCCTGCTTGCCTCTGAAGCTGGCAACGCGGCCCGAAATGCGATCCGCGAGTGGGCGCGTTCGGAGACGATCTCCCCCTATGACCGCCGCGCAAAGCAGGGCGTCCTGCGCAACCTGATCGTCCGCGAGGGAAGGCGTAGCGGCCAGATCCAGACCCGGCTGGTCACCTCGGTGGCCCATTTTCCCAAACCTCCGGTAGACCTTCACACCGCGATCGAGGGACCCTCGGGGTCAACCGAGGGCCCGACCGGAGTCCTCGGAGCCGAGCACCTGGCCGAGCAGCTCTGCGGCCTGGAGCTGGAGATTTCCCACAACGCCTTCTTTCAGACCAACACCGAGATGGCCGAGCGGCTCTACGCCGTCGCCGCTAAGTTTGGCGGGCTGACGGGCGCCGAGCGCGTCTTTGACCTCTACTGCGGGATCGGCACAATCGGATTGACGATGGCGGCCCACGCGGCTGAGATCTGGGGCCTTGAGATTGTCGCCGAGGCGATCGCCGACGCCGAGCGCAATGCCAAACGCAACCGGATCGAGAACGCTCGCTTCCTCACCGCCAGCGCCCGTACCGGCCTGCGGCCGCTGATCGAGGAGGCTGGGACACCCGATCTGATCTTCATCGACCCACCCCGAGCGGGCCTCTCCCAAAAAATCGTGCGGCGAGTGATCGAGTGCGGATCGCGGCGGATCGTATATGTCTCATGCAACCCGACGACGTTGGCGCCAAACGCCTCACAACTGGTCGAGGCAGGCTATACGCTGCGCCGGGTGAAGCCGGTCGACATGTTCCCCCAGACCCCCCACATCGAGTGCGTGGCGCTCTTTGAGCGTGACTAGCCGCGGATTTGGCGTCGCCGCGGGGCTCGACCCCGAGGTCGCGCGTCCACTCGCCGGCCGCTGCGCGGAGCTGGGCTACGGCTCGATCTGGTCAAACGATCACCCCGGCGCCAAGGGACTGCAGACGCTGGCTGAGTTCGCCTCCGGCGCTCCCGAGATCGAGCTGGGAGTCGCCGTGATCGCGCTCGATCGGACCCCGATGGAGACGATCGCGGCAGACATCGAGCGCCTCGGCCTTGACCGCTCCCGTCTCTGGCTGGGCGTCGGCGCAGGGTTCTCCCCGAGGCCGCTGAAGCTGATGCGCGAGGCCCTTCCCCAGCTGCGCGAGGCCCTTCCCGGCGTCCGTCTGGTTCTTGCCGCGATGGGGCCAAAGATGTGCGAACTGGCTGGCGCCGACTACGACGGCGCCTTTTTTAACTGGATGACGCCGAGCTTCGCCGCCGCCGCCAGACAACGGGTCGAGGCAGGCGCGGAGCGGGCCGAGCATCAGGCTCCGCCGAGCTTCGGCTATGTCCGCACCGCGGTCGGCGCCGATGCGGCCCAGCGCCTCGCCACGGAGGAGTCCTTTTACCGCGACCTCCACGATGGCTACCGAAATCATTTTGCCCGCCTCGGGGAGCCGCAGGGCACGGTCGGGGTTGCGGCCGCCACCGCGGCGGAGGCGCAGTCTGGACTCGCGGCCTACGGGGCGCTTGAGACGGTGGTGGTCAGAGGCCTTGCCAGCGCCAACCTGGAGGCGATGAGCGCACTCGCTCAGTCAGCGGCGCCCTGATCAGTAGGGAGGCAGGTCCTCATACCACTCACCGAGCATCCGGAATGCTCGCCAGAAGCGCTGCTTGGCGCCCTCCTCATCCAGCGAGTCATCGATATCGGGGACGTAGAGTGCATCGACCATCGGGGTGAAGGCCTGGATCTCGCCCTCGCGCTGCTCGATCGGGCGCGAGAGGGGAATCTGGAGCTGGTTGAGGGTTCGCAGCGCCGGCTCACCCATCACGACCATGATCTTGGGCTGGACGATCGCGATCTCCTCGATCAGCCGCCGCACGCACTCCTGCGCGGCGAGCTCCGGCTCGCCGATCGGGCACTTGACGCAGAGGCTGCCGTAGACCACGAGTGGGTCGATCCCCAATCGCTTGAAGCTTTTCATCAGCGCGTTGCCGGCGCGCCCGTAGAAGGCGACGCCCTCCTCGATCTCGGAGCTGGCGGGAGCGTGCTTGAGCATGAAGATGTCGGCCTGCGGATGACCGGAGCCGAGCACCGGCATCAGCTTCCCGCGCGGACAGTGCGGGCACTCCTGCAATTCGCGGGTCAGCTGGTTGAGCTCGCGAATCGCACGCTCGAGGTACTTCTCGCGGATCTCATCGTCGGTGGTCGGCATCGCCTGGGATCTCTTTGACGGACCGGGCGCGGGTCCTCTCCCCGACCTCCCTGCATCAGCTCTTGCTCGCCGAGCCGCGCCCCCGCGGCCGCCCGCCGCGCACCGGCTTTGGGTCGGGGACCCGCCGTTTGGGCGCCTTCGGGCGACCGGCGGTTTGAAGGATCTTCAGCGCCTGCACGTAGACGAGATTCTTGTGCTTGCGGGTGATGTCGGCATCGCGCATCGCCTCGAGGAACTCCCCCGGCCCGTTGAAATCGTGGATTCGCACGCGCACGCTGCCCAACCCCTGGGCGACATGACTGTCGGAGCCAGCCCCCGGGACGATTCGATACTTGCTGGCAAAACGCTCTGCCTCCTCGTTGAAGGCGGTGAGCGCGACGCGGGGGTTGAATACCTCGAGAATGTCGACCTCCTCGACGATCTCGATCAGGTGCTCATAGTCGGGTACCGAGTGGAAGCGATCGAAGGGATGGGGCACGTAGACGAGGCCCCCCTGGCGGCGAATCTCAGCGATCGTTTCGGCCATCGTCATCCCGCGGGGAATCTTCTCCTCGAGAAAGAGGCCGATTACCTCGCCCTGCTCGGCGGTCTTCACCTCCTCGCCGACGATCACCTTGATCTCGTCCTCGCCCTCGACGATGCGGCGCGCCTCAAGCGCCCCCGAAACCTCGTTGTGATCGGTGATCGCGATCGCCCCCAGTCCACGGTCGCGGGCGGTGTTGACCAAAACCTCAACCGGAGTCGCGCAATCGGGCGAGTGATCGGTATGCATGTGGAGGTCGACCTCGATCAGCGGGCGGTGAGAGATCCGGCGGTGCAGCTCCCGGTCGCCTTGGGGATCGTGTCGACGCTCAAGAAGCCGGCGGTAGAGATCCTCAATCTCGGCGCCAACCTGCTCCCAACCGCGGCCGTCTCCGCCGGGCTCAAGGAGCTGGTAATCGGCGGGAAAATAGGCCGCCAGCAGCTCCGCCGTCGCCGGCGCCGTCACCGTACGGGCGTCGAGGCGACCGAAGAAGATCTCAACCAGGGGCCGGGCGACCTGAGTCGAGAGCACTCGCTCCTGCGGAGCGTGGAAGGTGGCCACGTTGAGCGAGTGGGATTGGCGCAGGGCGGCCGAGGAAACGCTCGGTGCAAATGGCTCGTGAACGTGGACGATGTCGATCGACGTCTGACCCAGGAGCTTCTTGACCCGGTCACCGGTGGCAAGGGTCAGGATCCGGTGCCCGCGGCGCTCAAGCTCCTCGCAGAGGTGCCCGACAAAATCGTTTACCGGATTGCTCACCCCCCGGCGATAGGGAGTGACCTGGGCTATCGAGAGGCGGCCGTCTGACACGGGCAAGCAGCATAGGAGCCCGGGAGCTGGGCACCAATGCTAGGCCTCAGCCTGAGTCTCGATCTCGGGCGATTTACCCACACCGCGAAGCGGGGACCCCGCGCGCGCGTTGGTGGCGATGAACTCCTCTGTCTGCTCGCGGGCCTGATCGTCGGGTCGCTGAGAATGGGGGGACTTCATCAGGTAGCTGGAAGGTCCGTCGAGCTGGCCGGCGATGCCGTTGTTGCGCGCCAGCTTGATGATGCGAACCGCATCGATCACGACCCCGGCGGAGTTGGGGGAGTCCCAGACCTCGAGCTTCAGCTCGAGGTTGAGCGGCACGTCACCGAATGCTTTGCCCTCGATGCGGATGTGGGCCCACTTGCGATCGGTGAGCCAGGCAACGTAGTCGGAGGGGCCGACGTGAACGTCCTCCTCGGGCAGCTCATGGCCCATGATCGAGGTGACAGCGTTGGTCTTTGAGATCTTCTTGGAGTCCAGCCGCTCGCGCTCGAGCATGTTGAAGAAGTCCATGTTGCCGCCGACGTTCAGCTGGCTGGTCCGCTCCATTCGCACGCCGCGGTCATGAAAGAGGCGGGCGAGCTGGCGGTGGACGATCGTCGCGCCGACCTGGGACTTGATGTCATCGCCGATGATCGGCAGGCCCGCCTCGCGGAAGCGGCTGTCCCAGTAATCCTCGCGTGCGATGAAGACCGGCAGGCAATTGACAAAGCCGACGCCGGCGGCGAGCGCCTGCTCGACGTACCACTTGGTCGCCTCCTCAGAGCCCACCGGGAGATAGCAGACGAGTACGTCTGCCTTGCTCTGTTTGAGGATTCCGACGATGTCAGCGGTCTTTCCCGGTGCCTTGGTGATCCTCTGTTTGAGGTATTTACCGAGACCGTCGTGGGTCATGCCACGCTCAACCGTGACCCCGATCGGAGGAACCTCAGAGAACTTGATCGTGTTGTTTTGACCCGACCAGATCGCCTCGGATAGATCCTTGCCCACCTTCTCGGAGTCGATGTCAAAGGCCGCAACGAACTCCACGTCGCGGACGTGATAGCCACCGAGGTCGACGTGCATCAGACCGGGAACCTGCTCGCTGGGATCAGCGTCGCGGTAGTAGTGGACACCCTGGATGAAGGAGCTGGCACAGTTGCCGACCCCGACGATCGCGACGCGCACCTTTGCCTCGGCGGCGCTTTTGGCCCCGTTTGCTCCGTTTGCCTCACTCATCAGTTTTGAAGTCCTTCCTCGATCACGCTAGGTGCCAGATCACACCCGGGCGCTCAACTGGTTACAGCCCATCCACTCGACCTCCCTCATCGCCCGAGACGACGGTTGCCTCCTTGGAGAGCTCATTTCGCACATGCCAAACACGCTGGACCACGGTGATGATGGTCAGAGCGGCGATCACATAGATCGCCGGCGCCAGCAACTCGAAGTGTCCAAGCCCGGCGCCCTTGGCAAAGACCAAGCCGATCGAAAGTAGCACCACCCTGACCGGCCGCGTCGCCAAGCCGACCTTGCACTCGACCCCGAGGGCCTCCGCCCGGGCGCGGGTGTAGGAGACCATCAGCGAGCCGAGCACCGCCACCACGCACATCGCCGCGGCGAAGTCCTGGCCGCTGGCGGCGAAGTAGCCGGCGACCGCGGCAAGCACGACCCCCTCCTCGATACGGTCCAGGGTCGAGTCAAGAAATGCGCCGAAAAGGGTGCCCTTGCCCGACATCCGCGAGTAGCGCCCATCGAGGGTGTCCATCACCGAACCGACGATGAAGGCGACGCCGGCGAGGAAGAAGAGGCGCTGTGTGATCAAGGCGGCGGCGCAGAGGTTGAGCGCGAGTCCGACGCTCGAGATCGCGTTGGGAGTCAGGCGGGACTCGATCAGACGGTCGCGAGCATAGGCCCGAAGCTCCTGCCCGTTGCGGGTCTGGCGAGGGTTGCGGCGACCACCAGGGGCCCTAGGGGGCGCCGAAGATTCCATCCGCTGAGGCTAGATGATCCTCGCGGCGCCCGGCGAGCTAGGCCTCGGCCTCTCGCGGCGCCCGCCCTCGCCAGGCCCAGGCCTCGGGACGGGCGCGGGCCAGGAGGCGGGCGGCGATCAACGCCGCCGAGACGGCGACGACCCAGCCGAGGACCGCGTCGGTCCAGTAGTGGTTGGCGGTGACTATCACCACCCAGGCGATGAGCAGCGGCCAGAGGGCCCAGAAGGCCCGTGCAAACCGGTTGCGACAGACCATCACGCCGGTGCCTCCGATCATCAGCGCAAAGGCGCAGTGCATGCTCGGCACGGCCGCGTAGGGATTGATGAAGATCTTCGCGATCGAGGAATTGTGGCTGACCCCGGAGAAGGCGCTGATCGTGTCGACGAATCCGTGTTCGGGGAACATCCGGGGCGGCGCGGTCGGAAACAATGTGTAGCCGATCAGCGCCAGGCCCATCGAGACGACGAACATGTTTCGGACGAAGTAATAGGACTGATTGCGAAACAGGTAGAGCCAGATCAGGAAGCCGAGCGCGATTGAGAACTGGGCGTTGAGATAGAGCTGGTTGGCGATGTCGATCAGCCAGTGGGCCTGCAGGAAGAAGGCCTGCAGCCTGGGCTCAAAGAAGGTGTGGGTCGATTGCTCGAACTGGATCACCTGCTGGCCATGGGCGATCGCGACCGAGCGCTGCCCGTCGGCGATCCCGCGGACGAACTCATAGGCCAAATCGACCAACGCCAGGATCGCAATCTGGCGGCCTGCATCCGGCCAGCCCTGGGGAAGCCTGGCCTCCATTCGCGAAAAAGCCCGAGACACCCGCTGCATTGTAATTACCCGGTTAACGGCCAACCTTTAGGGTCGCCGACCATGGAGTGGAGACGACCCGCCAAGGCCAGGGTGCGGGCGATTCGGGATCGATTGCGAGAGATGTACGGGCGCCCGATCGGCGCCCCCCACTCCAAGCCGGTCGATGAGCTGATCAAAACCGTGCTCTCCCAGCACACAAACGACCGCAATCGGGATCGGGCGCTGGCGCGACTGCGGGAGCGGTTCCCGACCTGGGTCGAGGTGCGCGAAGCGCCGCTGGCCGAGGTCGAAGAGGCGATCCGCCCCGGTGGCCTCGGCCCGCAGAAGGCGCCCCGCATCCAGGCGATCCTGGGGGAGCTCGGCGAGCCGCCCGACCTCGACTGGACCGCGACCGCACCGCGGGAGGAGTCAATGGGGTTCCTGCTCTCCCTACCCGGTGTCGGGCGAAAAACCGCTGCCTGCGTGCTGATTTTCAGCTGGGGTCTGCCCGAGTTCCCGGTCGACGTCCACATCCACCGGGTCGGCCGCCGGCTCGGCCTCCTGCCCCCAGATGCCTCTCTGGAGCGCGCCCACGAGGAGGTGGCGGCGATCGTCGATCCCGACGATGCCTACGAGCTGCACATGAACCTGATCCGCCACGGCCGCGAGCTCTGCCGTCCCCAGCCGCGCTGCGCGGGATGTGGGCTGCGGCGAATGTGCCCCTGGTACCGCAGCCAGCGCCGGAGCGGCGCTAGTATCCCCGCCGCCGGCCGGAGGGACTGACCCCGGGGGCCGGCTCCAAAGACCGCCAAATGAGCAAACGCACCTTCGTCATCTTCGGGCTGCTTGTCGTGTTCGCCGCGGTCCTCATCCCCTGGCTTGCCTTTCACTCGCGAGGTGATGCGGCGATCGGCGAGCAGAAGGTGCCGGCGAACCTGAAGGCCGGTCAGGCCCTGTTTAAGACAAATTGCGGTACCTGCCACACGCTCTATGCCGCCGGCACCGACGGCAATTACGGACCGGACCTGGACGAACTGCTGGCGCCCAGCGGGGCGCCCAGCGGTCCTTCGGCCCCAGCAGACGATCAGCTCGACCAGAACCCTCGTTCTCAATACCCTTGAACACGGCCTCGACACGACGACGACGCCCGGGCGCATGCCCGCCGGCATTCTCAACCAGCGCCAGGCTCAAGAAGTCGCCAACTTCGTCGCCCACACCGCCGGCGAGGGCTAGGACGAAGGGGCGAGAGGCGATCGCCCACCCCACCTCCCCAGAGCCCAGCGACCCTGATCGAACGGGATCCCTGCCCGTGCCGGGCTAGACCTGGCGCTTGCAATTCCTGGGATGATCTGCCATACTGACACTTAGATTTCCTGGACGTCCAAGACGAAACACCTGGAGGTAGGCAAGAAGTGGGCAAGACGATCGGAATCGACCTCGGCACTACAAACTCCTGCGTTGCTGTGATGGAGGGCGGCGAGCCGACCGTCCTCGAGAACGCCGAGGGCGGGCGGACGACACCTTCGGTGGTTGCCTTTCCCGAATCGCGGTGAGCGCCTGGTGGGCACCGTGGCAAAACGCCAGGCGGTGATGAATCCCGAGAACACGATCTTCTCGATCAAGCGCTTCATGGGCCGCAAGGAGGCCGAGGTCAAGGAGGAGGAGACGATCGTCCCCTACAAGGTTGTCGCCGGACCCAACGGCGACGTGCGGGTCGAAGTGCGCGACAAGCAGTACAGCCCGCCGGAGATCAGCGCGATGATCCTGCAGAAGCTGAAGACCGACGCCGAAGCGAAGTTGGGTGAGACGGTCGACAGCGCCGTGATCACCGTCCCCGCCTACTTCAACGACGCCCAGCGCCAGGCGACCAAGGACGCCGGCAAGATCGCCGGGCTCGATGTGATGCGGATCATCAACGAGCCGACCGCGGCCTCGCTCGCCTACGGGCTCGACAAGAAACATCGACCAGACGATCCTCGTCTTCGATCTTGGCGGCGGCACCTTCGATGTCTCGGTGCTCGAAATCGGCGACGGCGTCTTTGAGGTCAAGTCGACCGACTGGGGATAACCACCTCGGCGGCGACAACTGGGACAAAGCGATCGTCGAGTGGCTGGTCGCCGAGTTCAAACGCGACCAGGGGATCGACCTGGCGCAGGATAAGAATGCGCTCGCAGCGCCTCTATGAGGCGGCGGAGAAGGCGAAGATCGAGCTCTCCTCGACTCAGGAGACGCAGATCAATCTGCCCTTCATCACCGCCGTGCGAGGGCCAGCCCAAGCACCTCGACTTGAAGCTCACGCCGCTCGAAACTGAACGAGCTGACCGCCGATTTGCTGAGCGCGGATCGTCGGACCGGTGAAGAACGCGCGCTCGATGACGCTGGGGCTGCCTCGGATCGATCGACAGTCGTACTGGTCGGCGGGATGACCCGCATGCCCGCGGTGCGCGAGCGGGTGAAGGAGCTGACCGGCAAGGAGCCGCACCAGGGAGTCAATCCCGACGAGGTGGTCGCGGTCGGCGCCGGAGATCCAGGCGGGCGTCCTCGAGGGCGACGTCAAGGACGTGCTCCTGCTCGACGTCACCCCCCTGACCCTCGGAATCGAGACCAAAGGCGGGGTGATGACGAAGTTGATCGAGCGCAACACGACGATTCCGACGAAGAAGTCAGAGACCTTCTCGACCGCCGATGACAACCAGCCATCGGTGGAGATCCACGTGCTGCAGGGCGAGCGCGAGATGGCGAACGGGAATAAGAGCCTGGGCAAGTTCCAGCTCACCGGGATCCCCCCGGCGCCACGCGGACTGCCTCAGATCGAGGTCACCTTCGACATCGACGCCAACGGCATTCTCAACGTCACCGCCAAAGACCTGGGCACGGGCAAAGAGCAAAAGATCGAGATCAAATCCGGCTCCGGACTCTCCGAGGAGGAGATCCAGGGAATGGTCAGCGACGCCGAGGCCCACGCCGAGGAGGACCGCAAGCAGCGCGAGCTGGCCGAGGCTCGTAACCTGGCCGAGAACGCCGCCTACCAGTCCGAGAAACAGCTCGAGGAGCTGGGCGAGAAACTCGATGCCCCAGCCAAAGAGGAGATCGAGGCGGCGATCAAGGAGGTGCGCGAGGCGCTTGACTCTGAGACGGTCGAGGAGATCAACGCCAAGACCGGGGCGCTGACCGCCGCCATGCAGAAGGTCTCCGAGCAGATCTACGCCGCTGCCGCTGCCCAGCAAGAGCAGGGGCAGGCGGGGGGAGACTCGGCAACGGCTGACGCCGCCGAGGAGGAGGAGGTCGTCGACGCGGAGGTAGTCGATGAGGGCGACAGTGAGTGAGCACGGCGGCGAGCGGCCGAGAGTGGGCCCCGAACAACCGCAAAGAGCCTCTCCCAAGTAACGAGGAGAAGGAGCCCGCAACCGACCCCGGGCCAAAGCCAGGCGCTTCGGGAGCAGAGCAGGCGCCCGGCAGTGAGGTACGGATGGAGGAGGACCTCGACGCCCTCCTCGCCGATACCCAGCGCGAGCGCGATCAATACCTCGAATTGGCTCAGCGCACCAAGGCCGACTTTGAGAACTACCGCAAGCGGATGGTCGCCGAGGTTCAGGCAGCAGCGCTGAGGGGCAAGGCGGAATTGGCCCGCGGCCTGATCGGGGTGACCGACAACCTGGAGCGCGCGCTGCAGGCGAGTGCGATCGACCCCGCTGGTGAGGAGATGCCCGAGGAGCCGTTGGGACAGGGCATCTTGCTGACCTACAGGGAACTGAAGGGGGTCCTGGAGCGAGCCGGGGTGCAGTCCTATGACCCCAACGGAGAGAGGTTTGACCCAACCTGGCACGAGGCACTGCAGACCCGAGCGGTCGAGGATGCCGAACCCGGCGTCGTGGTCGAGGTGATGCAGAAGGGCTTCCGCCTGCAAGAGCAGGTGCTGCGCCCGGCCCGCGTGGTGGTCAGCGAGTAGGCGAGCCGTGGCCGAGGACCTCTACACAGTGCTGGGCGTCTCCAAGAAGGCCTCGGCTGAGGAGATCAAGAAGGCCTACCGCAAGCTGGCTCGCAAATACCACCCTGATCGCAACCCCGATGATCCCGGGGCCGAGGAGAAGTTCAAGGAGATCGGGGGGGCCTATGACACGCTCTCTGATCCGGAGAAGCGCAAGGCCTATGACTCGGGCGGACCGTTTGCCGGATTTGGTGGCGGCGCCAGGCCCGGTCCCTCCGGAGGCCCGCAGGCCCCTGGCTTCGGCGATCTTGGCGACATCTTCTCGACCATCTTCAGCCGCGGCGGGGGCCGCGAGGAGCCCCAGCAGATGCGCGGTCGCGATCTCGAGGCCGAGGTTGCAGCTGGACTTTGACCAAGCCGTCAACGGCACCCAGATCACGGTCACCGTGCCGAAGGCAGAACGCTGCGCCACCTGCCACGGCAGCGGCGCCCGGCCCGGAACCAGCCCGCTCACCTGCCCGCGCTGCGGCGGCCGCGGGATCGACGCGCAAAGCCAGGGCTTCTTCTCGATCAGCCAGCCCTGCCCCCAGTGCGGCGGGACAGGGCAGATCATCGAGGACCCCTGCCCCACCTGCGGGGGATCGGGCCTGACCCAACAGACAAAGCGCTACAAGGTGAACGTCCCCGCCGGGGTCAGGGACGGAACCCGGATCCGACTCGCTGGGAAGGGGGAGGCGGGGCCACGCGGAGGCCCGCCGGGGGATCTCTTCGTGACGACCCGCGTAACCCCCTCCTCGGTCTTCAAGCGCCTCGATGACGGAAACCTCGAGGTCACCGTGCCGATCACGATCGCCGAGGCACTGCGCGGTGGCACGATCGAGGTCCCGACTCTGAGCGGAACAAAGAAGATCAAGGTGCCCTCCGGAACCAGGCACGGGACGATTCAGAGGCTGCGCGGCGAGGGGCCGCCCAAGCCGCGGGGACACGGTCGCGGTGATATTCGCTACCGACTTGAGATCGAGGTCCCCGGCAAGCTCAGCAAGGAGCAAAGGGAGGCGACCGAGAAACTGGCCGAGGCGTTCAACGGTTCCGATCCGCGTGAGGAGCTGATCCGAGAGGCGGCGGGTCGATGAATTCGCGCCTTGGCCGGCGCCGGGTTGAAGCACGACTTGACTCCGAGCGCGGCGTTTTCATGATTTCGATCGCAGCCGAGCTTGCCGAGATGCACCCCCAGACGCTGCGAATGTATGAGGCGCGGGGCCTGATCAACCCCAAGCGCTCGCCCAAGAACACCCGCCTTTACTCTCAGCGCGATGTCGAACGGCTGCGCAGGATTCAGCAGATGACCTCGGAGGAAGGGCTGAACCTGGCCGGGGTCGAGACCGTCTTGGCGATGGAGGAGCGCGTCGATCGGATCAACCAGGAGCTGGCGCGGATGCGGCGCCGAGCCGCGGAGCTGGAACGACAGATCTGGAAGCGAGGGGGCCCGGGTGCAGCCGGATCGCTTCACGATTAGATCCCAGGAAGCGGTGGCCGACGCGCAGCGCCTGGCGGCCGAGCGCCGCAGCCCAGAGGTGGCGCCCGCGCACCTGCTCAGGGCGCTGCTTGACCAAGACGGGGGAGCGGTGATCCCGATCTTGCAAAAGCTCGGAGCCGATATGGCGCAAACGCTGGCGGGGGTGGGGGAGGCGGTCGAGGCTCTGCCCAGACTGAGCGGTGAGGGCGCGGCGGAGGCGCGTCCGTCCTCGGCTCTGATCAAGACGCTGCAGCAAGCCGAGAAGGAAATGGCGAGGCTTGGCGATGAATACATCTCGACCGAGCACCTCCTCTTGGCACTCAGCGAGCAAGACTCCGGCGTCGCCGACCTGCTCCCCCGCCGCGAGCCGCTGGAAGAGGCCCTGGCGGAGGTGCGCGGACCCCACCGGGTGACCTCGCCCAACGCCGAGGACAGCTTCCAGGCGCTGGAGAAATTCGGCCGCGACCTGACCGCTGAGGCCGAGCAGGACAAGCTCGATCCGGTGATCGGTCGCGATGAGGAGATTCGCCGCGTGATCCAGGTTCTCTCACGCCGCACCAAGAACAACCCGGTCCTGATCGGTGACCCCGGCGTCGGCAAGACGGCGATCGTCGAGGGGTTGGCACGTCGAATCGTCGCTGCAGACGTGCCGGAGAGTCTTCGCGATCGTCGCGTCATCGCACTCGACATCGGCTCCCTGCTCGCCGGCTCCAAATACCGCGGCGAGTTCGAGGAGCGCCTCAAGGCCGTGCTCTCAGAGGTCCAGGATGCCGCGGGCCAGATCGTCCTCTTCCTCGATGAGCTGCACACGATCGTCGGCGCCGGCGCCGCGGAGGGCGCGGTGGACGCGGCCAACCTGCTGAAGCCGATGCTGGCCCGCGGTGAGCTGCGCGCGGTCGGCGCGACGACCCTTGATGAGTACCGCAAGCACATCGAGAAGGACGCGGCGCTGGAGCGCCGCTTCCAGCCGATCTACGTCGGTGAGCCCGACATCGACGACACGATCGCGATCCTGCGCGGCCTAAAGGAGCGCTATGAGCTCCACCATGGTGTCGATATCTCCGATGCGGCGATCGTCGCGGCGGCGACCCTCTCGGAGCGCTACATCGCCGACCGCTTCCTGCCCGATAAGGCGATTGACCTGATCGATGAGGCTGCCTCGCGGCTGAGGATTGAGATCGACTCGATGCCGACCGAGATCGATGAGGTGCAGCGCCGCGTCCAGCAGCTCGAGATCGAGCGCGCGGCGCTTAAGAACGAGACCGACGAGGCCTCTGGGGAGCGGCTTGGGGCGATCGAGTCCGAGCTCTCCGAGCTGGGCGAGCGCTCGGTCGAGATGACGGCGCGCTGGCAAAACGAGAAGCAGGCGATCGAGGCGATCAAGATGGCGAAGCAGCGCCTTGAGGAAGCCAGCCGCGAGGCAGAGCGGGCAGAGCGCGAGGCCGACCTCGAGCGGGCGGCGAAGCTTCGCTACGGCGAGATCCCGGAGCTGGAGAAGAGCGCCGCTGAAGCAGGAAGGCCGCTTGGCTGAGCTGCATCAGGGCGCCGGCACGATGCTGAGCCAGGAGGTGACCGAGGAAGACATCGCCGAGGTGATCTCAAAATGGACCGGAATCCCGCTCAGCCGGCTGCTGGAGGGAGAGGCCGAGAAGCTGATCCAGATGGAGGAGCGCCTGCACCAGCGGGTGATCGGCCAAGAGGAGGCGATAGCTGCGGTCTCAAACGCGCTGCGCCGCTCGCGGGCGGGGCTCTCGGATCCGAACCGACCGATCGGGAGCTTCCTCTTTCTCGGTCCGACCGGGGTCGGTAAGACCGAGCTGGCAAAGGCTCTGGCGGAGTTCATGTTCGATTCCGAGCAGGCGATCGTCCGCCTCGACATGTCTGAGTACATGGAGAAGCACACCGTGGCGCGACTGATCGGCGCACCGCCTGGCTACATCGGCTATGAGGAGGGCGGACAACTGACCGAGGCGGTCCGTCGCCGCCCCTACGCGGTTGTATTGCTTGATGAGATCGAGAAGGCACACCCCGACGTCTTCAATACCCTGCTGCAGATCATGGACGATGGTCGTCTCACCGATGGCCAGGGTCGGACGGTCAACTTCACCAACACGGTGCTGATCATGACCTCCAATGTCGGCAGCGAGCGGATCCTCGGCGAGGCAGTCGATGAGCGAGTCCGCGAGCAGATCGAAGAGGTGCTGGCCGCCACCTTCAAGCCGGAGTTCCTCAACCGGATCGATGACACGGTGATCTTTCACCGGCTCTCCAAGCAAGACATCGACCGGATCGTCGAGCTACAGGTACGCGCTCTGATCAAAAGGGTGGGGGAGCGCGGGATCGAGGTCGAGCTCAGCGATAGGGGCGCGAACGCTGCTCGGTAACCTCGGCTATGACCCCAACTACGGTGCCCGTCCGCTGAAGCGGGTCATTCAGAAACAACTAATTGACAAAATGGCGATGAAGATGCTCGAGGGTGAGTTCGGCGAGGGGGATGTCATCAAAGTTGATGCAGATGGTGGAGAATTGATCTTAGGCGTGCAATCTCAAGCTGCCTAGGGCAAAATCCGACATATAAGCGAAGCAGTCCAATCGTCAAAGACCAATGATCCCGACCCTCTCCAACCTGCCTGCCCGTTTGCGCTCCTCGATTGCCAGCGCCTGCTTGGCGATCGAGCATCTAGCGATAGCGGTACCCGTGGCGGCGTTTGGGGTCGCGGGCGGCGCCCTCAAACGGTGGTCTGAAGAGACCTGCTGGGCGCTCGAGCGAGGGCTGCTTTGGCCACTAGAGGAGCGCTTTGGTGGCTGGGACCGATCGCTGCGAGCGCTCGCGATCGCGGTACTGGCGCTGGCCGCTGTCGGCGCCGGTGTCGGGGGCCTGCTGTGGGCGGCGCCGGGCCGAGACGGCGGCTCGGTGGCGAGCCTTGCGCCGCGACCGGGCGCGGCTGAAATCGCGGTCAGGCACCCGGCGGGGCCCACTCCCGCAGCTCGCCCGGTTCACGTTCTGCACGGGGCGGCGCCAGATTTTTCACCACCCCCGCCACGCCTTGCAGCAAAAGTTGCGGGTGAGAGAGCCCTCGGCCGGGGAGCTGTGAGCAAATCCACCAAGGCACCCAGCGCCTCGATTTCCTCCGCCCCGACAATCGCGGGCAAGCCCGCCGGACCGGCCGCGATCAAGGTTGCGCGGACGTTCTCAGACGCCTTCGTCCTCTATGAGATCGGGCAGGGGAGCGCCCAGGTGCGCGGCACCTTCACCAAGACCGCCAGCCCGGCGCTTGCCCGATCGTTGCTGGGGCGCCCGCCGCGCCAGCCGGCCCAGATCAGGGTTCCAAAGGCGAGGGTGCTGAACGTAGTCGCGGGGCCCTCAAGCGGCAGCGTCTACACGATCAGCGTCTCGCTACTGCGAGTCGGGCTGACCAGCGAGCTGCAGCTTGAGATGGAAAAGACAAAACGTGGCGACTGGCACGTGACAAACGTGCTGGGCTGATCGTGCGCGATACCAGCTTGAAGAACGCCGCGGCGGGCCTGGCGACAGCGCTGGCGCTGATCGCAGCAAGCGCGGCGGTGCCAGCGGCCAACGCTGCCGAAGCCCCCCCGGCGACCACCACCACCACGACGACGACCCCGAGCTCCCCGCCTCTGGTCAAGGGCAGCACCCTTGAAGCTCCACCAAGCGCCGCCAAGCCAGCGACCCAGCCGCCAAAGAGCGGCGGCACCTCAGCCGGGAGCTCCAACCACCAGGCCGCCAGGCCCCGGCCGCCGGCCGCCGCCCCGCCCCCGCCTCGGGCGCAACCGCCGCACCCAATCCGGCTCAGGGCTTCTCGGTCCCCGCGATCCCATCCTCGACCTGCGCTGCGCAGGGAGTGCCGCCGGTCCTGATCCCGATCTATCAGCGCGCCGCCGCCGCCTACCAGCTCGGCCCCCAGGGACCCGCGGTACTGGCGGGGATCAACGCGATCGAGACGGCCTTTGGCTCCAACCTCAACGTTTCAAGCGCCGGGGCCGAGGGCTGGATGCAGTTCATGCCGGCGACCTGGGCGACCTATGGGGTCGATGCCAACGGCGACGGGGTAGCAGACCCCAACAACCCCGAAGACGCGATCTTCACCGCCGCTCGCTACCTCAGCGCCGCCGGCATGCCGCAAAATACCGACGGTGCGATCTTCGCCTACAACCACGCTGGTTGGTACGTGGCGGAGGTACTCGCCGATGCCGCCTGCTACGCCCCCTCGGTTGACGGATCGGCAGGCGCCGCCGCCGCGCCCTCCCAGATGCAGGTGCTGCGCTGTGACCCGGCACCTGCCTCCCAGCGCGAAGTACCAGCCAACTACCTGAGCGCCTCCGAGGATGCGGCGGCGCGCTATGGACTAGGCCGCCGCGGCGTCTGGGCACTGGTCGCGATCGCCCGACTGGAGTCCAACTTCGGACGCGGGATGAAACGCAGCGAACTCGAACACTCCGGCCCCTTTGGCCTTGAACCGAGCGAGTGGCGACACTACGCCGTTGACGGCAGCGGCAATGGGCGAATCGAACACGCGAACCCCTTTGACTCCGCCGCCACGCTGGCCCGCCTGATCTGGGCGCACGGCAGTCTTCGCGCCGGCGTTTTTGCCCATAATCAGGCTCAGTGGTACGTGCAGGCGGTGCTCGCAGAAGCCAACCGAATGCACGGAAGCTGCAAGACCAGCTACGTCGACTGGAAGGTCGCGCCGCTTGATCCCGGGCCCGAAACAAGCGGCCCCACCGCGACCCTGGTCAATGGCATCGCCAGCGCCCCCAGGTCCGCCCCGGCGGCGGTCAAGGGCGCGATCGCTGCTGCCAACTCGATCTCGAAAACACCCTACATCTGGGGCGGCGGCCACACCTCCTGGTACTGGTCGGGCTATGACTGCTCGGGGGCGGTCAGCTTCGCTCTCTATGGCGGCGGATTGCTCGAGCACCCGATGACCTCCGGCGAACTGGCGAACTACGGCGACCCTGGTCCGGGGCGATGGATCACGATTTACGCCAATGCGACCCACGCCTACGCGGTGATCGCCGGGCTGCGCTGGGACACCGTCGGGGATGCCCACGGGACGGGTCCGCGCTGGCACGACGAACCTCCCTACCCGGCCGGCTTCGTCATCCGCCACCCGCCCGGGTACTGAGAGCCAGCGCTCCCCCGATCGGTTGATTGAACCCGACCGGGGTATCTTGTCTGCACCCTTCGAGAGGACAAGGACATGCCCACCTATGTGATGCTCACCAATCTCACCGCCGATGGCGTCCGCACCCTGAAGAACAATCCGGGCAGGGTGGCCGAGGTCAACGAGGAGGTTGAGCAGATCGGGGCCAAGGTCGTGGCGCAGTACGCGACCCTCGGTCAATACGACTTCATCACGATCGTCGAAGCGCCCGATGAGAAGGTCATGGCGAAGGTCTCGGTGGAGCTCGGCTCGCGCGGAACGATGACCAGCCAGACGCTGAGCGCGATGTCGACAGACGACCTGACCGGCTCGCTTTAGAGGCAGCGCTTGAGGGTCCTAGTCCTCGGCAGCGGAGGCCGCGAGCACGCGATCGTGCGGGCGCTGGGCCGCTCAGCTTCCCCTCCCGAGCTGCTCTGCGCACCAGGCAACGCCGGGATCGGAGCCGATGCGGAGTGCCTGGCGCTCGACCTTGAAGACGCCGAGGCGATCCTCTCCGTCACCACCGAGCGCGAGGTTGATCTCGTCCTCATCGGACCGGAGGGCCCCCTGGTGGCCGGGGTCATCGATGCGCTGGAGGGCGCCGGGATTGCCGCCTTCGGTCCGCGCGCCGGCGCCGCGGAGCTGGATGGGATCAAAGGCCTTCGCCAAGGAGCTGATGGGTGAGGCCGGCGTGGCCACCGCCTCCCACGTGATTCTGCACAGCCACGAGGAGGCCGCCGAGCAGCTCGCCCACACCTGCTACCCGGCGGTGTTGAAGGCCGACGGACTCGCCGCTGGAAAGGGGGTGATCCTCTGCGCCTCAGAGGGAGAGGCGCGAGCCGCCGTGGAGATCTTCTTCACCGAGCGCCGCTTCGGTGAGACGCGGGTGGTGCTCGAGGAGTTCCTCGAGGGGGAGGAGCTTTCGCTGCTGGCGATCTGTGACGGCGAGAACGCGGTGCCGCTCTCCTCAGCGCAGGACTACAAGCGGATTTTCGACCGCGACCTGGGGCCCAACACCGGCGGGATGGGCAGCTACTCCCCGGTTCCCGGGTTCGGCAACGCCGAGGTGGCCGAGATCCTTGAGGCCGTGCACAGACCGATGCTCGCCGCGATGGCCGCTCGCGGGTGCCCCTTCCACGGGATCCTCTACGCCGGGCTGATGCTGACAGCCGATGGCCCCAGGGTGCTTGAGTTCAACGTCCGCTTCGGCGACCCCGAGACCCAGGCGATCCTGCCGCGTCTGCGCTCCGATCTGCTCCAGCTCTGCCTCGCCGCGCGCGAGCCCGGTGGCCTCGACGGAACCGACGCGGAGTTCACCGATGAGTGGGCGGTGAGCGTTGTCCTCGCCTCCGACGGTTACCCGCGCTCCATCTCTGAGGGCGCGGTGATCGAGGGCCTCGACGCCGCCGCGCGGCTGGCGGAGATCACCCAGGCCGGTACCGCCGAGCGCGATGGGAGGATCGTCACCGCGGGGGGGCGCGTGCTCAACGTCACCGGCCTGGGCCCCACCCCAGCCCTGGCACGCGATCGCGCATACGATGCGGCCAGCAAGATCTCGTTCGCCGGAATGCAGATGCGATCCGACATCGCCGCTCGCGCGGTCGAGCGGGTTCCCAGCCAGCCCACCTAGGAAGGTCACCATGAGCGAGATCTCAGAGGAGCCCCAGCCGATCCCGGCGACGATGCCCGCGGTCGAAAAAGCGTTTGAGGAGATCGCGGTAGATCGAGCCCCTGGTCGGAATCATCATGGGCTCCAAAAACGACAAGCCGAAGATGCAGCCCGCCGGCGCCGCGCTGGAGGATGCGGGGATCCGCTATGAGGTGCGGGTGATGAGCGCCCACCGCGACCCCGAGCTGGTCAGCGAGTACTGCTCCAATGCCCGCATGAGGGGGCTGCGGGTGATCATCGCCGGAGCCGGAATGTCGGCGGCCCTGCCCGGCGTCGCCGCGGCCCACACCGATCTGCCGGTGATCGGGGTCCCGATCCTCGGCAAGAGCCTCGGCGGACTCGATGCCCTGCTCTCGGCAGTGCAGATGCCACCGGGGATTCCGGTCGCCTGCGTGGCGATCGACGGGGCGAAAAATGCAGGCGTGCTCGCCGCCCGCATAATCAACGCGTGATCTCCCGCTACACCCGCCCGGAGATAGGCGAAGTCTGGACCCCGCTCCGCAAGATGCAGTGCTGGCTGCAGGTAGAGCTCGCGGCGACCGATGCCTGGGCGCGGGCGGGAGTGGTCCCGGCGGAGGCCGCCGAAGCGGCACGCGCCACGGCCAGCTTCACGGTCGAGGCGGTGGAGGAGCGCGAGCGGATCACCGACCATGACCTCGCGGCCTTCGTCGAGGTCCTCTCAGACTCGATCGGAGCCCACGGCCGCTGGATCCACTACGGCCTCACCTCCTCTGATGTTCTCGACACGGCGCTGGCACTGCAGCTTCGCCAGGCGGGTGAGATCCTCTGCGCCAGCGCCCGCGAGTACCGTGACGCGCTGATCGAGAGGGCGTTGGAGCAACGCGACACTCTCTGCGTCGGTCGCACCCACGGTGTGCACGCCGAGCCGACCAGCTTTGGACTGCGCCTGGCCGGCTTCGCCTTCGAGGCCGAGCGCAACCTGCAGCGCCTGAGCGATGCCTTTGATCAGCTTGCCGTCGGCAAGCTCTCCGGCGCCGTCGGCACCTACGCCTCGGTTCCGCCGGCGATCGAGGCGCGGGTGATGGAGGGCCTCGGCCTGCGACGCGAGGAGGTCGCCACCCAGGTCATCCCCCGCGATCGCCACGCGGTCCTCACCTCACAGATCGCGATCGCCGGCGCCGGCCTGGAGCGCTTCGCAACCGAGGTCCGCAACCTGCAGCGCACCGAGGTGCGAGAGGTCGAGGAGCCCTTCAGCGTCGGCCAGAAGGGCTCCTCCGCGATGCCCCACAAGCGCAACCCAATCCGCAGCGAGAGGATCAGCGGACTCGCCCGCCTCCTGCGCGGCTACGCCCAGGTTGGGATCGAGAACATCGCCCTCTGGCATGAGCGCGACATCTCCCACTCCGGCGCCGAGCGGGTGATCCTTCCCGACGCCACCATCGCCCTGGACTACATGCAGGATCTGGCGGCGAGGACCGCGGCCTCAATGAAAATCCACCCCGAGCGCATGCGCGAGAACCTCGAGCTGACCCACGGGGCGCTCTTCAGCCAGAGGGCGCTGAGCGCGCTGGTTGAGGCGGGGATGAGCCGCGAAGAGGCCTACCGCCTGGTTCAAGACAAGGCCCAGCAGGCGTGGGACAGCGGGACCGAGTTCCGCACCCTGCTCGCCTCGGCGGCCCCCGAACTTGACCTCGACGCCGTCTTTGACTACGGCGCCTACCTGATCCACCTGCCCGAGATCTTCGAACGTCTCGAACGCCTGAAAGAGGTAGGTTTGAGGCAATGATCCTCTACACCTGCGGGCAGAAGATATCGGGGCCCGGGATCGCACATCCCTGCGCGAAGGCCGGCAAGGCGCTGGAGGCGGCGGGTTATGAGTACGAGTTACGAACCGTCGGCGGCTACCGGGCGATGCCCTGGACCTGGGGCAACCGTGGTCGCGACCGGGCCGAGATCAAGAAGCTGAGCGGCACCAACGAGGTCCCGATCCTCCTCCTCGATGACGGCGAGGTGATCTCGGACTCAAGGGCGATCGTGCGCTGGGCCAAGGAGCACCCGGCATCCAGGGCTCCCCAGAAGTAGTGCTCACGCTAGGCCGCGGCGACCAGGTCGCGCTCGCGTGCCGGGCGCCTGGCGCTGAGAACCACCGGGGTCCCCTCCCGCGGTGAGAGAGTCACATTTCTGCGCCCCACCCGCTCGGGGCTGGGGCTGGCCTTATGAAGGTCGCAGCGAGTCAGTACCTCGGCGAGCATGATCCGCATCTCAAACTCCGCGAAGGAGGCACCGAGACAGCGCCGGATACCGCCTCCGTAGGGGATCCACGAATAGGTCTCCGGCCCCTCCCCGAGGAAGCGCTCTGGACGAAACGCGAAGGGCTCGGGGTAGATCTCGGGGCGGGTGTGGGTGAGCCATATCGCGGGGCTGACATCGGTTCCCGGTGGCAACGTCAGCCCGTCGGTCTGAAGCTCGCGGGCGAGGCGACGACCGGCGAGCGGGATCACCGGTCGCAAGCGCAGGGACTCGGCGATCGTGGCGCGCAGATAGTCCTCCTCCCCCTGTTCGAGCGAATCCCGCAGCCACCGAAGCGGCGCAGCGTGGCGCAGCAGCAGATCAAAGGTCCAGGCCAGTGCCGTGGCGGTCGTCTCGTGCCCCGCCAGCAACAGGGTCATCAGCTGGTCGCGCAGCTCGGAGTCCGCCATCGCCTCGCCATCCTCAAAGCGGGCGAGCATCAGCGCCGAGAGGATGTCGTCTCGATCCTCGAGCCCAGGATCGGAGCGACGTTCGCCGATCTCTGCGAAGAGCAGCTCATCGACCGTTCTCAGCTGGCCCTCGAACTTGGCCCACGGACCGCGGCGGTCAAAGCGCTGGGTGGCGATCCGGACCAGCTGCGCGGTCGGGGATGCGGTCTCGGTCAGCACCTTGGCGAGCAGGCCGCGGAGGCGCTCAAGGCGGGGGCCATCGGCGACGCCGAAGACAACCCGCAAAATCACCTCGAGGGTGACCGCCTGCATCCGGGCGTGGATCGGGAACACCTCGCCGATCGGCCAGGAATCAATCTCAGCGCCGACGATCTCCTCGACCACCGGCTGGTAGGAGCGCATCCGCTCACCGTGGAAGGCGGGCAGCATCAGCTTGCGGCGCGCGAGGTGATCATCGCCCTCAAGCAGCAGCACCGAGCGGGGGCCCATGATCGGTTCCAAAACGATGTTTCGGCCAGGTGGGAGGCCGTTTTCGCGCTCGGTGTAGAGGGCCTTGATCGCTTCCGGATCAGAGATCAGGACCATCGGCGATTTGAAGCCGAGAAACCGGACGCTGAAGGAATCGCCGAACCTCTCCCTGCTCTCGTGCATGAAGGGCAGCGGGCGAAATCCCCAGCGAAGCGTCTGCACAAGCGGGCTCGAGCTGGGTCCGGGGGGAAGCGTCACCGAGCAAAGGATCGCAGACCCTCGCCCGCAGGGGTGCTGGCGCTGAACAAGGGACCCGCCGCTTTTGCCCTGGCCGTCTGCCTCAAACCTCCTGCCGCCCGTGCGATAGCTAGCATCGCGAGCCATGTCGACAATCGATGATCTGAAGCTTCATTCCTCCGGCAAGGTGCGAGATATCTATGAGTGGGGGGAAGACCTGCTGATGGTCGCCTCGGATCGGATCTCGACCTATGACGTCGTGATGCCGACCGCGATCCCCGCCAAGGGCAAGGTGCTGACCCAGATGTCGGTCTTTTGGTTTGAGACGACGGCGGACATCGTCGCCAATCATCTGCTCTCTGAGGACGTCCCCGAGGAGGTGATGGACCGGGCGCTGCGTGTGCGCAAACTGCAGATGTATCCGATCGAGTGCGTGGTGCGTGGCTACCTCTCGGGGTCGGGCTGGAAGGAATACCGGCAATCGGGTTCGGTCTGTGGAATCGAGCTGCCCGCCGGCCTCCTGGAGGCCGACCAGCTGCCCGAGCCAATCTTTACTCCCGCGACCAAGGCCCAGATCGGTGAGCACGATGAAAACATCGACTTCGAGCGGGCCGCGGAGGCGGTCGGGGACCGGGCGCTGATGGCTGAGCTGCGACGGGTCTCGATCGAGCTCTACAGCCAGGCAGCCGAACACGCCGCCAAACGGGGAATCCTGCTCGCGGACACCAAGTTTGAGTTCGGACGCCACGCCGGCGCTGAGATCGTGCTCGGCGATGAGGTTCTGACCCCGGACTCCTCGAGGTTCTGGCCGGCCGATTCCTATGAGCCCGGTCGCGCCCAGCCATCCTTTGACAAGCAATACGTGCGTGACTGGGCCGATCAATCCGGTTGGGACCACAGCCCGCCGGCGCCGGAGCTTCCACCTGACGTGGTCGAGCAAACCCGGGCCAAGTACGTCGAGGCCTATGAGCGAATCACGGGGCTGCATTTCTAGTGACCAGGGCCCGGGTGCTGATCAGGCCGAAGCAGGGAATCCTCGACCCCCAGGGCAAGGCTGTGGAGTCGGCCCTCCCAGCCCTCGGCTTCACCACGATCGCGGGGGTCCGGGTGGGACGCATGATCGAGTTGGAAACCGAGGACCCCGAGCGCCTTGCCGAGCTCTGCGAGAAACTGCTCGCCAACCCGTTGATCGAGGACTTCGAGATCCAGACCCTGTGATCTGGGGAGTTCTGCAATTCCCCGGATCCTGCGATCAGCGTGACGCGCTTCGGGCCTGCTCCCTAGCGGGAGAGGCACGGCTGATCTGGCACCAGGAGCGCGATCTCAGCGGCCTCGACGCGATCGTCATCCCCGGCGGATTCTCCTACGGTGACTACCTGCGGGCGGGGGCGATCGCTCGTTTCTCAACCGCGATGGAGGCGGTCGCGGAGTTCGCTGCCGAAGGCGGCCCTGTGCTCGGCATCTGCAACGGCTTCCAGGTGCTTTGTGAGGCGGGGTTGCTGCCGGGGGCCCTCTTGCTCAACCGGGGAATGCGCTTCCTCTGCCGCCAGCTCGAGCTGATCGCCGAGCAGACCGATTCGCCCTTCACGGCGGGGATAGACGCCGGCGAGGCGCTTTCGATGCCAGCCAAGCACGGTGAAGGGCGCTTCTTTGCACCGGCGAGGATGCTCGAGGAAATCGAGGCAAACGGCCAGGTCGCCTTTCGCTACGCCCCTGGACAGAATCCAAACGGCTCCAGCGCCGACATCGCCGGCGTCCTCAATCAGGACGGCAACGTGCTTGGCCTGATGCCCCACCCTGAGCATGCCGTCGACATCCTCAGCGGCTCGACCGACGGCGCTCGCCTCTTTGCCGCCGCCGCCAGGGCTCTTCGTTGACCTCCTCCCCACACCGCGCGCTGGGCCTCAGCGATCGCGAGTACGAGCTGGTCATCCAACAGCTCGGGCGCCAACCCAACCAGGTTGAGCTGGCGATGTTCAGCCTGCTCTGGTCAGAGCACTGCTCCTACAAGCACTCGCGCCGGCTGCTTCGCCGGCTGCCCACCGAGGGCGCTCGGGTAGTGATGGGACCGGGCGAGAACGCCGGGGCGGTTGACATCGGCGACGGTTTTGCGATCGCGTTCAAGGTCGAGTCCCACAATCACCCCAGCGCGGTGGAGCCATTCCAGGGTGCGGCAACCGGGGTCGGCGGCATCCTGCGCGACGTCTTTGCCCTCGGCGCTCGACCGATCGCGATCCTCGACTCGCTGCGCTTCGGGGAGCTTGACTCCCAGCGCTCGCGCTTCCTGCTCGACGGTGCGGTGCGGGGGATCGGCCATTACGGTAACTCGATCGGCGTCGCAACGGTCGGCGGGGAGATCTACTTCGAGGCGCCCTACGAGCACAACTGCCTGGTCAATGCGATGTGCGTGGGGATCGCCAAACGGGAGAACATGGTGCGCGCCGCAGCTGTAGGAATCGGCAACGCGGTGGTCCTGATCGGGGCATCCACCGGGCGCGATGGAATCGGCGGCGCCTCGGTGCTCGCCTCCGCTGAGCTCGGAGAGGGTGATGCGGGGAAGCGGCCGACGGTGCAGGTTGGCGACCCCTTCGAGGAGTCCAAGCTGCTCGAGTGCTGCCTGGAGGCCCTCGAGCGCGACCTGCTGGTCTCACTGCAAGACCTTGGCGCCGCCGGGCTGACCTCCTCGGCTGCGGAGATGGCATCAGCCGGCGGAGTTGGCATCGACCTCGATCTGGCGCTCGTGCCGCTGCGCGAGGCCGACATGGAGCCGTTTGAAATCATGGTCTCTGAGTCCCAGGAGCGGATGCTCGCCGTGGTTGAGCCGCAGCGCCTCGCAGAGCTCCTGGCGGTTTGTGAGAAGTGGCAGGCCGGCGCGGCGGAGGTCGGGGCGATAACCGAGGGCGGCCGTTTGCGGGTGCTGCGCGGCGCCGAGGTCCTCGGCGACATGCCGCTTGAGGCACTTGTCGAGGGCTGTCCACTTTATGAGCTTGCTCCGGCCCAGCCAAAGGGCTGGATTTATGGCAATCGCAGGACGCTCGATCCCGGCGCCGGCGCCGGTGAGACCCTGCTCGCTCTGCTCGCCGCGCCGAGCATCGCCTCAAAGCGCTGGGCCTTTGAGCAATACGACTCGCTCGTCGGCTCGCGCACCGTGCGCCGACCTGGGTCTGCCGATGCCGCGGTTCTGCAGATTCCCGAGGCCGAGCGCGCGATCGCGGTCTCGATCGACGGCAACGGGCGCCGGGTCGCCTGTGACCCCTTCTTGGGAACGATCGAGGCGGTCCTGGAGTGTGCGCAGAACCTTGCCTGCGTCGGCGCCGAGCCGCTTGGGGTCACCAACTGCCTCAACTTCGGCAACCCCGAGAAGCCGATTGGGGCCTGGCAGCTCGAGCGTGCGGTCAGTGGTCTCGCGGCGGCCTGTGAGGCGATCGAGGTCCCGGTGGTCGGCGGCAATGTCTCCCTCTATAACGAGGGGCCAGACGGTCCGATCTACCCGACCCCGGTGATCGGCATGGTCGGAGAGTTGCCCGATCCCGCGCGCGCCGGGAGCTCCTCCTTTTTCGGTGCCGGCGAGGCAATCGCCCTGCTTGGCCCCTTCGCTCCCTCGCTGGCCGGATCAGAGCTGGCGAAGCTGCGCGGCGAACTTGACCTCGGTCTCCCCGGGGCCGACATGGCCGCGGTAGCCGGCGCCTGCGCCATGGTGCGCGAGGCGATCCGCGGCGGCGAGCTGAGCAGCGCTCACGACCTCAGCGATGGCGGCCTCGGCTGCGGACTGGTTGAGTGCGCGCTTGACCTCGGCTGCCGAATCGACCTCGCTCCCCTCCTGCAGCGAGGCCATAGCCCTGAGGAGGCCCTGTTTGGCGAGGGCGCGGGCGGCTTCTTGCTCAGCGGTGAGCGGGGGAAGCTCGAATCCCTGGGGGCGATCATCCTCGGCGCGGTCGGCGGAGGCGAGATCGCGATCGAGGCGGGCGAGGTCTCGCTTCAGATCACACTCCCAGATGCGAGAGCCGCTTGGAACTCACTCGCTGAGCGGCTCGAGGTTCAAGCCTAGGCGCGCCCTTTGCATCGTTGCCGATCTGGGCTCACTGGTACTCTGGCTGAGTAGGCAGTTGCCTCCGCGTCACGTCCGTCGAAACCCGAGGAAAACGCGCTCTTGACTCTGGCCGAGCGGCCCACTATTGACCGCGATGGACCGCGCGATGAGTGCGGGGTCTTCGGCGTATTTGCGCCCGGGCCACGACGTCGCCCGTCTCGCCTATTTCAGCCTCTACGCGCTCCAGCATCGCGGACAGGAGTCGGCCGGGATCGCAACCTGTGAGGGCGGGCACATCACAACCATGCGGGACTCCGGACTCGTCTCCCAGGTCTTTGATGAGGAGAAGCTGCGCGCGCTGGAGGGAGACATGGCGATCGGCCACGTCCGCTATTCGACCACCGGCGGCGGTTCCTGGGAGAACGCACAGCCGATCTGGCGCGACGACGGTCGCGAGCTGGCGCTCGCCCACAACGGCAACCTAACCAATGCGGTCGAGCTCTGGAACGAACTGCGCAAGGCCGGGATCGACTTTCGCGGCACCTCGGACTCCGAGATCATCGCGGCGCTGCTCTCCTCCCACGAGGGCAACTTCATCGAGGACGCCGTCGCCGAGGTGATGCCCCGCCTGCAGGGTGCCTACTCGACGGTGGTCATGACAAAGCACGCGATCGTCGCCTTCCGCGACCCACACGGTGTGCGACCGCTCTCCCTCGGCCGACTCGATGACCGCTTCGTGGTCGCCTCCGAGAGCTGTGCCTTCGACATCATTGGGGCGGAACTAATGCGCGAGGTGCACCCCGGCGAGATGGTCTCATTGACCGGTCGCGGGCTCGAGACCCGCCAGGTTGTTCAAACCGGACGCCCGGCGATCTGCGTCTTTGAGCACATCTACTTCTCGCGGCCCGACAGCCGCCTCGAGGGCAAAGTCCTGCAGCAGGTGCGCGGACGAATGGGGGAGAACCTCTGGCGTGAGGCGCCGGTTGACGCCGATCTCGTGATCTCGGTGCCCGATTCCGGCAACCCGGCGGCGGCCGGCTTCGCGCGCGCCTCGGGCCTACCCCGCGACGACGGCCTGATCAAGAATCGATACGTGGCGCGGACCTTCATCCAACCGGGCCAGGAGCTGCGCAAACACGGACTGCGACTGAAGTTCAACCCTCTACCTGAGATCGTCGCCGGTAAACGAATCGTCGTCGTCGATGATTCGATCGTTCGCGGCAACACGACGCGCCAGATCGTCGGCATGCTGCGTGATGCCGGAGCCAGGGAGGTCCACCTGCGAATCTCGGCACCGCCGATCCGACACCCCTGCCACTACGGGGTCGACATGTCGACCCGCGAGGAGATGATCGCCCACGGCCGAAGCGTCGAGGAGATCGCCGCCGAGCTCGACGCCGACTCGCTCGCCTACCTATCGCTGGCGGGAGTCTATGAGGCAATCGGCACACCCGCCGAGGACCACTGCGATGCCTGCTTCACCGGTCGATATCCGCTCGGAGACCCAGACGCGGCTAATGGCAAGTTCGCTCTCGAGGAGATCGCCGTAGTCCCAGCCAGCCGCTAGCTTGCCGTCGGTGAGCGAGAACTTCAAGCTCGCCGTACTCGCCTCCGGAGCGGGCACCAACCTGCAGGCGATCCTCGACCAGCTGCACCGCCGAGACGGGATCGAGGTGGTCGCGGTGGGCTCTGATCAGCCGAGCGCCGGAGCCCTGCAGCGAGCCCGTGCGGCCGGGGTCAAGACCGCGGTCTTCCCGCGCCAGCAATACCGCGATCGCGGCGCTCGCGACGAGGCGATGGCGGGGTGGATCGAGTCGCGTGGAGCCGACCTGATCGCCCTTGCCGGCTACATGCAATTGCTCAGTGAGGGCTTTGTGAAGCGCTTTGCAAACCGCATCATCAACATTCACCCGGCATTGCTCCCCGCCTTCCCAGGGCTCGATGCGATCGGACAGGCGCTGGCGGCGGGTTCAGAGGTGACCGGCGTCACCGTGCACTTCGTCGATGAGGGCATCGATACCGGCCCGGTGATCGTTCAGCGACGGGTCGCGGTGCCCGCAAATCGCGATCGGGTGTCACTTGAGGGGGCCATTCACGCCGTCGAGCATGAGCTCTACCCGGAGGCAATCCGCATGATTGCTGGAGGCAGAGCTAGGATCGAGCCCAACGACCTCGCTGGTCGTACTTGATGAGCAAGGCTGCCCCAGACATCGAAGAGGAGGTCGTCGCTGACGGCGCAATTCGGGTACGCCGGGCGCTGATCTCGGTCTCCGATAAGACCGGCGTCGCCGACTTCGCCAGGGCGCTCGCCGGGATGGGAGTTGAGCTGCTTTCAACCGGCGGGACCGCCAGCGCTCTGCGCGAGGCGGGGCTGGAGGTGACCGAGGTCTCTGAGTTCACCGGTCAGGAAGAGATCCTCGGCGGGCGGGTGAAGACACTGCACCCTCGACTGCATGCCGCCCTGCTCGCCCGCCGCGAGGACCCAGAGCATATGGCCACGCTGCAGCGCGAGGGAATCAAGCCGATCGACCTGGTCTGCGTCAACCTCTATCCGTTCGAGGAGACCGTCGCCGGCCATGAGGTGGGGGCCGAGGTCGCGATCGAGAACATCGACATCGGCGGCCCGACGATGATCCGCGCCGCGGCAAAGAATCACGAGGGCGTCGCGGTGATCGTAAAGCCCGAGTCCTATGACGCGGTCTGCGCTGAGCTGGAGGAGTCCGGCGGGGAGATTTCAGCCTCGACCCGGCACTGGCTTGCCAACGAGGCCTTCGCCCAGACCGCGCGCTATGACGCAGCGATCAGTCGCTGGTTCTCGACCTCATATGAGCAGTTCCCAGAGCACCTTGCGGTTGCCTATGAGAAGGTGCTCGATCTCGCCTATGGCGAGAACCCCCATCAGCGCGCGGCGCTCTACGCCGAGGCCGGCATCCGCAGCCATGTGCTCTCGAGGGTCTCCAAGCTGCACGGCAGGGCGCTCTCCTTCAACAACGTGCTCGACCTCGACTCGGCGAGGCGACTGCTCGAGGATTTCGACGCAGCGGCCTGCGTCATCGTCAAGCACAACAATCCCTGCGGGGTCGCGGTCGGCGAGAGCGCCCTGGAGGCCTATAAGAAGGCGCTTGCCTGCGATCCGATGTCGGCCTTCGGCGGCGTGATCGGCCTCAATCGAGCGATTGACGTGGAGCTGGCCGAGGCGCTGAATGAGAATTTCGTCGAGGTTCTGATCGCCCCCGGCTATGAAGACGGCGCCCTTGATGTACTGCAGCAAAAGGAGGCGATCCGCATTCTCTGTGCGGAGGAGCGCCGCCAGCGCGACCCCGGAGAACGCGACGTCAAACGGGTCCTCGGCGGCCTTCTGATCCAGGATCGCGACGGCGACCCCGAGCCCCGCCAGCTGATGGAGGTGGTGACGAGCACCAAGCCAAGCGAGGAGCAGTGGGCCGACATGCTCTTCGCCTGGACCGTGGTCCGCCACGTCCGCTCCAACGCAATCGTGATCGCCAAGGGCGGCGCGACGATCGGGATCGGCGCCGGACAGATGAGCCGCGTCGACTCGGTCCGCCTCGCGGTTGAGAAGTGCCGCGAGGCCCGGGGCGAGGAGGCCGGCGGGGCTCCTCGCGGGCTCAGCGCTTGCCTCCGATGCCTACTTCCCCTTCGCCGACGGGCCCCAGGCGGCTTTTGACGCCGGCTGCGGCGCGGTGATCCAACCGGGCGGCTCCAAACGAGATGGCGTCGTGATCGAGGCCTGTGAGGCCGCCGGGGTGGCGATGGTCTTTACCAAGCACCGACACTTCCGCCACTGAACGGCGATCGACTGCCGTTCCAGTTGGCGGTTAGCCGGGGTCAAGGTTTCGCGTTGGGCAACGGTGGGCGCAGGAACGATCGGATACCGGGCAAAGGAGCCCACCGCCACCGCTGTGCCTTCAAATTCAAGCCCTGGCGATCGATCGCTTTAAGATCGAGCCGGCGCGCGGAGTCGGGTGAGATCTGGGTAGGTGCCGTTTAGTCCGCGGGCTGCGCCTTCTGCCTCAATGCCACCCGCGCGCTCACCCACCCAGCCCGCGCAAGCAGGCCAGGCGTCAGGATCCGCTGCGGGGTGCCCATCCGGCCGAGCAGCATGTGAATCGCTCGAGCGACGCGCTGGTCGCTCGGCGCCGCCGTGAACAGCATCCTCTCGATCGGCCTAAGCGGGCGGGCGGTTGAGTAATCGGAGATCATCCAGTGATGCATGGCCAGTGCCCGCCGGTGCCGCCTGCGGTAGCGCTCCAGCGCACGGTCGACATCGCCGTCAGAGGAGAAGTGGCCACCGAGCTCCGTGGCCAGCCACTCACCGGTCTGTAGCGCCCAGCCACACCCTACGCCCACCAGCGGGTCAGTCGCCTGCGCGGCATCCCCGACCAAGGCCACCCCCGGCCCGCAGGTCTGGCGACGTATATTCGACATCTCAAGGCGACCCATGATCTTGGTCACGCGTCTGCCAGCGCTGAGATCTGGAGCCTCGGGAAGATCGCTGAAATATCGAACAAACGCCCCCTCCAGGTCCTCGCGGAACTTCGGGAGCTCGTCCTTGGTTGGCATGCAGGCCATCACCGTGATGGCGTCATCATTGACGAATGCCGAGGCTGCACCCGGCTCGAGGTTCCACAGCGTAATTGGCCTGGCGCCGGGAACGGTGAGGTTCTCGTAATGGGCGAAGTAGGCAAAGCGCGCATTGGGCTTGACTTTTGCGGGCAGCCCGGCAAGCTCAGCGACCTTTGAATCGCGGCCGTCGGCACCGATCACCAGGCGGGCACCTACCTTGCGCTTGCCGCCGCCGATCTCAACTCCAACACCGCGCGGGCGCCCGGCATCGTCACGGATCAATTCGGTCACCCTGGCGCCCGGAACGTAGTCCACGCTCGCGGTGCGGGCCGCGAGCGAGCGGATCATCGGGTCAAGGCGCTGGCGGCGGATGTTGTAGCCATAGGGCAGTTCCTTGCGACCAGCCGGCGGTCGGGGACGGACCCAGCCGCGACGGGTCCAGAGATCGGCAGCATTGCGCAAACCTCCCGCCGCCTCGATCTCCTCCACCAGGCCAAGACGACGCAGGGTGGCGGTGGCCGAGGGCAAGATCGCGTGCGTGCAGATGACCTTGTAGGCGTCCTCGTCTGGCGAGCGCTCAAGCAGCGCGACTCGGGCTCCCTGGCGCCCGAGGAATGTCGCCGTCGTACACCCGGCAATGCTCGCCCCCACCACAACCGCGTCGTACTCATCCACCAGATGCCTCCTTGGCCGAGGTGCGCAAAGCGTTATAGCGGAGTCCTCGCCCAGGCAATGTATGGGCCATCGAGCCCTGGGTCAACTTCCGCCCATTCACCTTTAACGTGGCTAAAAGGAGTAAGCACCTCCGCCGCAGTTTTCCAAATTCGGTTGGCCATCGGGCGGGGGATTCGGCGTGCAGAAGAGCCCGGTACATCGAACTGCTGGACACCGAAGGGGCTCGTCCCCTCTGCGTGTTCCGGATTAACCCAAGAAAACTCACTGGATTAAACGTGCAGGGCGGGGTCCTGCGCGAACCTCCCTACGTGCCCCTGCTCGGCGGAGAGTTTGTGATTGCGATGGATAACCCGAGACTTGGCATTTTCACTACCTGATCTCCCCCGCGTCTGAGGTCCACGCCCGCCCGATAGCCCTGCTTCAGCTTGGACCGAGCCTGACACTGATCGAGGCGCACTGGGCGCCCTGCGATGAGCTGCTCGAGGTGGTGATGTGGAGCTCTTCGCCGGGCTTCAGAGTGCTGGGATCGATCTTAAACGTGGTGCCTTCGCTGCCGGCTTCGCGACCGACGCCAAGCACAGGTGGCGCTTGGTTGGGTCTTGGGCCGGACTGAGGCCCTCCGCCTTCACCTTCGTATTCCTTTGACAGTCCATCGAGTTTGCTCTGCGTCTGTTGAGGGCTCTTCGTCTTGGTAATAGTCTGAGTCAAGGGACTTTGCCGATCACCCTCGGAGGAGCCAGAGAATGACTGGAAGCCCGCTTTTGATTCGGCTCGGGTACCGAGCGCCGGTGAATGCCCAGGGGGCGGGACGGCGACGCCGCATGCGGACTGATCACCCGGCAGGTAGTGAACGACAGCCGGGACACCGGCCTGCCGTAGCTTTTCTTCAAGGCCGCCAGCGTCGCTCAGGCTCTTGATCGACACGGCAACTGTGCCGTCAGGCTGCTTTTGGACCGCGTAGGCATTCGGCGTAACCTCGCCGCTGCTCGCAACGATCGCGGCGGCGGCGATCGTCAGGGCGCAGGCTGCGCCAGCCAACGCCCAGCGGGTGCGCCCGGGCTTTCGCCGCGGTTGCCCGGAGACGGGTCGCTCATCGACAACCTGTCGAAGCTCCTCCAACAGTCGATCCTCGAAGCGGTTTGGTGGGGTCATCGTCATGCCTCCATTGATCTGGGGATCTGGTGCGCGTCCTCATCGCAGAGCTGGTCGGGCAAAGCAACGCGGGCGCGGTGCAGGCGAACCCTCGCCGTGACCGGACGTATGCCCAGCACGGAAGCGGCCTCGCGTGGGCTCAACTCATCGAGCGCACTGAGTTCGAAGACCGCCCGCTGGCCCTCGGTGAGCCCGTCGAGAGCGCCATGCAGTTCGCGAGAGCGGGCGGCCGCGTCAATTCGCTCCTGTAGACGGGCGATGTCATCGGCATCGAGCAGTCGACGTCCTTCGATTCGCGCATTGGCGCGGCGCTCGCGACTTGCCCGGCGGTACTCAGCATTGACCACGTTTCGTGCGATGCCAAAGAGCCAGGCCGACGGGATGCCGCGAGCGGAGCGATAGGACGGCGCCGCGTCGATGGCTGCCAGGAAGACCTCAGCGGTGAGGTCAGCGACGAGATGGGGATCGGCGACCCGTCGCGCGACGAAGCCCTGGACGCTCCCGACGTTTTCTCGATAGAAGATTTCGAAAGCACCCGGATCGTGGGCAATGAGCGGCAGTTCATTTTGTCTCATTACCCGTACTTGGCTCCTCAGCGTCAAAGCGTTTCATAGGCGATTCAGAGCTCGCCCCGGTGGGCGCGACGATCCGCCGTCGCAGCGCCGCTCACCCCGTCGGGTCTCTCGTCCGACCGGCCCAAGCGCGCGCTGCCAGCCAAGGCTGACCAACTCCTCCTGGCAGCTGGCCACGCGATGGCAAGGGTTACGGCATAACGCCGCTCAACACTCGCGGGCCCCGACCGGGAGGGCGTGAGGGTGGGTCTGGCGCCTTTGAGATCTTTGCTCGTCGTGCCACGGATAGCGATTCCCCCGCCGAGGGCCCGCCATTTAGGCACCTACCGCAGCCCGGGTGACGCCAGCGGCGACGGTACTTCTCGAGTCGCTGCAGCCTCGGGCGAGGAGGTCGTTCAGGGTGAACTCGACCCGGATGGGCATACCCACGTGACCGACTCCGATGCCAACGAGCCGGAGATTGCGGTGGAGACAGGTGGCGATTACCTCCGCGCTTCGCGGAATTATGACACGAGCTGTTGGCGCGCAGTTAGACTCACTTCGTGCGACTCCGATCCCGACTGATCTGGATCGCCTGCTTGGCGCTCGTGATCGTGGTCCCTGCACTCGGGGCCACCTCGGCGAGGGCGAAAAAGGTGGCGCCGGCGAGCATCCCGAGTTGCACCCATCTCTCAACCGCGGCGATGGCGAAAGTGCTCGGAAGTGTTTCGCTCGTGTTCAAAGGGAGGCCGGGGAACGCCAATCTGTGCCTCTGGGAAGCGATCAGACCGGGGCATTACCACGAGACGCTCGGGATCGACATCGTCCCCGGGATCAAGTCGATCTACAAGGTGGCCGAAGCCGACGGGATGAGAAACGCCACCAAGGAAGGCAAGAGCTTCGGCACGCTTTCTTTACGGCACAGCCCATGGAAGGCGGCGTTCTTCGTCACCAAATCGGTCTACAACGACGGGCTGGCACCGTGCCAACCCGAACATGTGATGCCGGCGTTCGGCCCGCCGGAATGCGCTGGAGACCCCGGTTGGACGACGATCGACGTTGACTCCTACAACTCAAGGCTGATGGTTTCCGTCGGGGCTGCCGGGCAAGTCGGCGACGTTTACCTCTCCCACGTAATCGCGCTGAATGAGGAAATCCTCGCTGGCAAGATCCACTGAACGGAAGGGTGGGGTTCGGTGGACTGACTCACCGAGATTGAAACGAGTTCGGTCCTCCTTCCGCCAGGGGCGACCTCGGAGGCTCAACCGACCGATTGAGCAGACGGTCGATCTGTTGGCTCCGTTCTCTGGCACCCAGGACCCAGTATTGCGCCCTATTTGGCTTGTCTACTGGTCTTAAAGCTATACCCCCGCCGGGATTCGAACCCGGGCCGCGCGGCTTAAAAGGCCGCCGCTCTAACCCGATATTTGGCTTGTTTAAGCCGTTTCTGCAGGCGGTGCGCCAGGTGGTGCGCCAGTGACGCTTGCTACGGAGATGATCCGGGTTCCGGACAGCTGAATTGGAATTCGTGACGTTTCAATGTCTTTTCGACAGGCGCCTGCCCAGGGAAACTCCATGACAACCGGTGGTAGCGTCGTTCTCCGTTCGTGCACCTACCGATTTCCGATGCGGTTAGCCGGACCGGGAATTTATGGATCGCTGTTCGGGTTCTGCAGCTTGAAAGACAGCGGAATCCCCGTGTAACCCCCACGGCATAAGCGTTCGGCTCGCCCCAGTGGGTCCATCGTAGTTCTTCGAATCGAGCTAAAGCGCCGCAGGCAAGCGTAAGGCTGGACGGGTGTTCCGTCCCGTGCTTACAACTGGAGCCTTCCGGACCACCCCCCGGGTAGGTCGACAGAACAACTGCTCGGTGCGGGCTCGCACTGCCAGAGAGTCCGCAACCGGTTCCGCCAAGCAAGAGCCCCACCAGTGTGAGTGCGAGTTTCTTCATCGCCCGACCATATCTGGGTCGCGAGCATCCGACGACGCGCGATCAGCTAACGACCTCGGCTTCCCTTGCCGCCTGTTCGCCCGCCTTGATCTGCGCGTCGATGTAGGTGCCCAGCAGCTTGGCAGCCTCAGCCTCGGTGCCGGGCATCAGGTGCCCGTATAGGTCAAAGGTCACGTTGATCGAGCTGTGCCCCATGAACGACGAGAGCGCCTTCGGGTTGATTCCGGCGGCGATCATCATCGAGGCATAGGTGTGGCGGGCCTGATGTAGCCGCAGTTCTGGTGCCTTGTGGGGCTTGGGGGACGGTTGCCCGGCTACGTCCTTGCACACCGCCTTTTCCTCTACCCCCAGTGCGGTGCTGATTGCCCGAGGCGAGTGCCCGTCCCCATAGAGCGCCCTAACCAGCTCGACGCCGGTCAGATCAGGGTACCGTTCGCACGCCCTGCGGGCATCATCAGTCGCCCATGCGCGGTCGGCGCGGTCGTAATAGGTCTCGGCGCGGAACGGCGCATCATCTGTGCCCTCTCCGAATACCAGAGCGTCTGCGTCGGGCTCTCCACGGTTTAGACGGTGCTCCAGCAGTAGGTCTCGGAGGATCCCCGGTATCGGTGTGACACGCCGGGACGTCCGGGTCTTAGGTTCGATCGATCCCTCTATCGGATCCCAGCTCTCGCGCACCGCGATGGTCCCGGCGGCGAAGTCAACGGCGCCCCAGCGCAGCGCCCGCAGCTCTCCTAATCGAAGCCCGGCGTAGAGGGCGGTGGCCCAAAGCGCCCGTTCCTTTGCCGGTAGTGCGTTGAGCAACCGCGCCGCAACCTCGGGGCTGATGATCTTAACCTCCTTGGGGCGCGGCGCCGGTAGGTCCAGCTCCCGAGTCGGGTTGACAGGCAAGCGGGCGCGCCGATAGATCGCCTGTAACGGCTTGATCGTGTTCCTGATCGTCGATGCTGGCTGCCCTTCGCCTTGCCAGCGATCGACCAGTGTTTGCAGATCATCGGTGGTCACCGTGCTCAGTTTCCGGTTGCCCAATATCGGCAGCACCTTGTGAAGCGCCTGCCGATATCCGCGCAGGGTGGACGGCTTGAATGGTTGCCCTGAGCGGCTGTTAATCGTTCCCGCCTCGGCTCCGGTAAGCCATGCCTCGGCTGCCTCGGTGAGCGTGGTCGGGGTCGGGGCTCTCAAGCTGCCTCGATCCAGCGACAGCTTCGCCTGAGCGCGCCAAGATTCCGCCTCAGCCTTTCGGGAGAAGGTCTGACGGATCTTCTTGCAATCGCGGCTCGAATAAACGCTCGCCTCCCAGCCCGCGTTGCACTTGCAGCGCCCGTCGCTGAGTGCCGGGCAGTTGCGGGAGTGACGGCGAGTGATCCCGGTTGCCATTAGGTCAGCGCCAGGCGGTCATCATCGGTCAGGTAGTCCTCAACGTCGTCTAGAGAGAACTCGGGCCCCCCGGTACCCGTTGTGCCAGCGACCACGCCACTGGACGCGGCGTCGACCAGCATCCAACGGCCGTAGTCAAATGCGCGGGGATCGCGGCGGCGAGACTTCACAAGCACTAACCCTTGACGATCGGCCATTCGCCGCAGCCGATTCTCGCGAACCTTCTCGGTGGTTGCCATGCGTGATCCTTTCTGTATGCGTGGAGGCATACCGAGAACTATACTGGAATCTATGTTCTAAGGCGTGCCGGACGGCGTGCTGCGCTAATCGCCGGGCAGCATCGGCCGATCGTAGACGCGGTCCTCTATCGCCTTGATCCGGCGCTCGACGCCCGAGTTGGACTCCGATATCCACTCATTCCTCGCCGCCAGCTTTTCGAGGAACCTGGACGCGAACGGCCTGGTGTTTAGCCACGAGCAGCTGGTCCCTTGCAACGACTAAAGCCGATCCGGGGGTCAGGGGATATACCGGGCGAGGGCGAAGTCGATCGCATAGGGCGATTTGATGTTGAGTTCCCCTCCGACCACGATGCGACCGCGATGATCGATCATGACTTGGGTGGCTTTGGCCGTTCCGCCAAAGCAAGTGATCACCGCTCCATGCTTGCCGAAAGTCCTGTCGGCCTTCCCGTCAGGGTTCAAACGGACGGTGTCGAAGGAGTAGTGACCTTTACCAGGTCCCCTATAGCAGCCTTCACACGCCTTGGGACCACAAGTACCGGAAAGTAGCACTCGACCATGACTGTCGACCGCAATCGACCGCAACCCGCCATGGAAAGAGAGTGGCAGAGCAGCGGTTCCATCTTGGCCGTAGCTAGTGTCGAGAGCACCGTTAGGGGTGAACCGGCGAACCTCCGCGACTGCGGTCTTACCGGGAGTTTCACCGACCCTGTTCATTTCTGGAACCCTTCCCAGGACATAGATGCGCCCGAGGTGATCGAGCGCGATCTGGCTGTCGGAGGACCGAAAGACCTCGGGAGCAGCTGGGTCTACTTCTACTAGTCCGTCCGAGCCAAAAGAAGGGTCGAGACTCCCTTCCTCCCCGAGACGCGCCAAAGTGATTCCCTCTGGGTGGCCACCGGGAATTTTCGCGCCGGTGTAGATGAGGTTGCCTGACGGTCCGAAGATTGGATTATCGGCTTCTGGCAAACTGCTGTTCTGTCGCACTCCCGCTTCACCGAAGGAGTGATCCAACCCGCCGCTTGGTGTCAGGCGTGCGACGAAAGATTCGAGCAATGGTCCATAACCGGCGCAGCCCTGAGCTTCCTTGACCCTGGTCCCGGTCAAGATTGGTCGATCTTGAGAATCGACCGTGATGCCGGTCAATTTCACGACCGGTGCTTCGTAGTGGAACTCACCGAGGACCGGCGGCTGAAAGCCGAGGTTGGAGGTGAGAACACCGTTGTCGCCAAAGCTGCGGTCGAGCTTTCCTTGCGGCGTGTAGCGATAGACCGTAGCCGATTCCGGCGTTAGTGAGGTCGGCCTTTCGCAGCCAGTGGGGGCAGGCACATCTCGTGGCGGAAAGGGCGTCGTCGTCCCGGCTACAAGAACCCGCCCCTTAGAATCAACGGCAACACCAGCCAGCTGGAAATGGGAGTTTTCAAATTCTTCGAGTCTCGCTTCTTCGACTTCGCCACCTTCGCCAAAACTTCGATCCAGCTTCCCATTGCTGCCGTAGCGGACCAGGGTCCGCCCCCCGATGTCGACAACGACCCCACCGTCGGGAGCCAGCGCGAACCGAAGTCCACCGCTGAGCGTCGCATAGTGGGTCACCTTTCCGCGCATGCCAAAGCTCAAGTCGAGGGAGCCAGGCTTGACTTGTGCGGCGGCTGGACTGGCTGCGAGCAGCACGAGAACGGCCATCGCCGACACCGTCCAGGCTGTGCTAAGCGTTGATCGCGCTGGTGCCTTGCTCATGCCTACGCTCCCCCGGACGGTTCCAACCCCAGCCATCTGCCGATTCGTTTCACGAGATCAGCTTAGAGCGCCTACTCGGGGTCTGGAAAGATCCGCTCTCACAATCGCCGCTCAATTCAAGGTGGCCACGGCTAGGCCGATAGTCAACCGTACGGATCGTGAGCAAGCTAAGAACCCTTTGGTCGGAGGCGCCTTGGACGCTATGCGTTCTGGTCACCTGCGTGGCTCTAATCGGACTCTGGGATGCCGTGCATCACGCCAACCAGGTGATAATTACCGTGCTCAGCCTCGTGGTGTGCTACTTCTTGCTAAAGGGTGTCCGCTGGCTGTGGTTCGTCATGGTCGGTCTCGTGACCATTTATTTGGTGCTGTATTTGCTGATCGTGAGAACGCTCGTCAGCTTCGCCGTGGAGCAGGCAATAATCGAGTTCGTCACGCTCGTCTTGCTACTGGCACCGCCAACCCGCCGACACTTCGCTCGGACCGACGCTGGCGCTTCCTCATAGCCCTCTTTAGGCTACGACGGCTCAGGGAATGGTGTGGCGATCAGCTGGCAGGATCCGGAGCGTACCCGCACATCCAATTTTGATGACAGCCCTGCTCTCACCTAAGCGGGTGGGCCGGGGGCTCCGGATTCGTCTTTGGAACGCCCTCAGGCTCCTGGCCACACACCCCGGCCTATTCTCCCAGCTCGAGTTAGCGCCCTGGGGAGTCAATATGGACCCGCCGCCTTGAAGCACCTGCGCCTGCTCTCCGAGCTTCACCGGATGCGCTTCCCCGTGGCTGGCCACAAGCACGATCACCGCTGCGACGACGATTGCCAGATAGGCGGTCCAGATCAGGTGAGATCGGAGTCGCACGATCCGAGCCTATTCGGTCTGCATCGCATCGCTTGACCACCGTCTCAGCGATGACGTAGCTCCGGCTGCATGGCCTTCAGTTCCTCGAAGGAGATCGTCCGCGCCAAGGTTGCGCCGCAGTCCTCCAGCGCCTCGACGGCCTGCTCGCGGGCTTCGACCCGCTCCAATGGCTTGGTCCACCCGAAGGCGCGCTCTCGCGCTTCAAACTGTTCCCAGATCGCGGTCAGCTCGGGGTTCTCACGTCGGTCGAGCGCAGGACCGCGCCCCATTCGGAATTGGATCAGCCGAAGTCCCGTCCGGTGGAGGCGATGCTCAAGATCGGCGTCGCTGATTGCCTGCTCGGTTGCGATCCTCCTAGCCACGATTGCTCGACTTCTCGCGCTCGCGGTCCCAGCGCACGTTTGCGGCGCGCACGGCCCGTTTTCCAGCAGCCGTGCGAGGCTCGGCCTCGGAATCGGGCAGGGCAAGCTGGCCGAGCAACTTGCTCACCGCAGCCCTAGCCTGCCGTGCCTCGGTCACCCAAGGAGCAAGCACCGGCTGGCCCTGGCTCCCCATTGTGAGTACCCCGTGCTTTCTGGTCGCGGCCTCCAAGGCGTGCAGGTCGTCAGCTTGGCGGCAGGCCATCGCAAGGATCTCAACCTCGCGCTCGTCCAGCTCCCAGCCTTTTCCCAAACCGGCGGTGATCTGCTTGTGAAGCTGCTTACCGGCTGTACCCAAAGCGGCCATCAGACCCAAAGTTTAACCCCAAAAATCGACGCGTTTGGCAATGCGCTTGGCGCTTGGAGCAGTGATCGCCGGTGTAGCTCAGGAATCTTTGGGGGTGCTCCCCAGGGGGTCCTATTGCGTGCTGTAGTCGTGTCAGATCTAGTAATTCCGGGTTCATTTCGAAAGTCTGCCGCCGGTCGCTGTGATCTCTTGCGATGCAGTGCATGCCGGTGGTGCACGCCCGTGATCTGGTGAAAGCGCCGGATCATTTCGCCCTTGACGCGGGCGCGAGTCGTCAGAAGCTTGGTGCTACCTCAACGATAGTCACTCGCGAGCGGTTTACGAGCCCACCTTCCGATCCCACAATCCCACCTCACCTTGCCCGTCATCCTCGATCTCCATATCTGCGTAGCGCAGGCTAGATCGCTCGAACTGTCTGAACTGATAGATCGCGGCATCCATATTCCTGGCGTGAAACAGGCCAATATCACTCATTAGCTTGAAGTCCTTGATCGTGAGTCCGGTTACGCGCTCGAAGAGCGCTTGATCCAGCGACTCGATCACGTGCTTTAGCGCCTCCTCTCGGAAGTCCGTCGCGTACATGAACACCGGAATGCGGGTGAGGAACTTCTGCAGCTTTTCGCGGATTTCCTTGCGCTTCTTCGCGGTCTCAGACTGCTCGCGACTCTGCTCGGGGTCGAGCTGCCCGCCCTGCTCGCGCTTTGCCTTTTTCAGCATCTTGGTCGAGGTGACGACATGTTCGGCATTGTTGACGAGCGCTCGAAAGTCCTCGATCTGTGCGAGCGTCTCGAGCAACTCGGGATGGTCCAGCACGGCCGACAGGGTGCGCTCGTTTACCTCGACCAGCACTGGAGAGTTCCATTGCTTCGCGAGCGCGGTGGCGCCGACTCCCGCCGTCGCCCAATCGAGGATGTCTGAGGCCTTGAGCTCGGTCATCGCACCGCCCTTGAAGCCGAAGATCGGTAAGTAGTTGATCAGCTTGCCGATCGTCTGCGCGGGCGTCTCGCCCTGCTGGGCCGCGAGCCGCAAACCGTACTCGGACAACAGCGTAAGCGCCCGGTTCGGGTCAAACTCGAACAAGTAGCAGGTGGGCTTTCGCACCTCGAGCCCGCCTTCTGGGCTGCGGATCGCATACGGAGATTGCACCCGGAACGCCGCCTGGAAGTAGGACTCGGGCGACTTCAACGAGCGCAGCATCAGGATTGCGCCCCACTCGCGCACGGTCACGCCGGTCATCAGCTTGCCGCAGGAGAGCGTGATCGAGCCTGAGGTGTGCTCCTTCTCGGCATTGGCAATCGCTGCCTCGACAGGCGGCTTCGCCTCGGCACCCTGACCCGCCCCCGGGCCTGCAGCGACGACGATCTCAAAACCCGAGAAATAGGCGTGCGCATCGAGCATGTCGCGCATTGCGAAGCAGGAGGCGACATCAGGCATGTACCAAACCGAGTGCCTGATCTGCTCGGTGAACGCGGGGCTCTCGTACGGGAAGGGCGGTTTCTGGCCTGAAACGATCTGGACCTTGAACTGCTCGGAGAGCTTGCCGCGGAGCATCTCGAGGAACTCGGATACGCGCTCGGGGTCCTCGAACACGCAGTCTTTACCCATGCGCTTCGCTTTGAAACACTCGGTCAGCGAGAAGCCCGAGAACTCGCCGTCCTCGGCCCAGTCCGCCGCCCCGGGAGCTATCTCGTAGGCATACATTTCCATCTTCGGCAGTTCGAGGTACGGGTTCTGCCCCCGACCGGCGTCCCAGCCCTCCTTAGCCTCCTGCTCGTCCACATAGGTCCAGTCGAAGGTGGCATCCTCAGTGAACTCGCCATTCGTAATTGCGCGAAACGGGGTACCCGAGAGGTATAGATAGCTTGCGGATTCAAGCCCGAGGTCCTCCTCGGTCACCTCATCGTCGGGCTCGATCTTGACGGCGAGCTTATTTTCAGCCTGGTCATAGAGTTCCCGAGCGCTGTCGCGCCATGCGCCGAAGTGGTACTCATCGAGCACGATGCAGTCCCAGTCGATCAGGAGGAGTGACTCGTTGTGGTCCTTGACTTGGCCGTCCTGCGACTTCTGGCTCAGATCCTGGAACGAGGCGAAGCGGACAACCGGATCCGGGCCGCTCAGAAGCTCGTCGGCCTCCGGAATGGGCGTCTCGCGATCGACGAAGTGCCAGCCTGCGAAGTCCACGTGGCTTAGCAGGTCGTCGCGCCAAGCAGATTGGACCGCAGGCTTATAGGTGAGGACGAGCACGCGCCTCCACCCCATCTCCCTAGTGAGCTGGTAAGTGGCGAAGGTCTTGCCAAACCGCATCTTCGCGTTCCAGAGGAATTTCGACGGGCGGCTGTCGCTGGCGTGGTCTCGGAAGTGGGCGGCGGTGCGCTTGACCGCCCCCCGTTGCTCGGGGCGCATCCCGAACGACTCGGTGCGGGTGGGCTCGAACGGCACTCCCGAGCGCACCATGTTGATGGCGGCCTTAACCTCGTCAAGGCTTGCCTCGAACCACTCGCCGTCGGAACGACGAACGCCAGCCCCCACGAGCCCAGCGTGAACCTCATGGTCTGTGAACTCGCTGCCATCCTCGCGGACGGCTGGCTCGTCCAACAGAATCTCGACCCCGTCGAGATTCGGATAAGCGGTGCCAAGCTGTTGCCTGATCCGCTCCCGCGCAGTCCGTTTGGCCGTCTGTCCGACCTTGATCAGGCCGGTCCCGGTCGTTTGGGTATGCCCCGAGACCCGCTCCCATGGCTCGGCGTCTCTGCCGACAACCGTATACGCGTAAATTCGGATGGTCACGCCGTGAGGGTTACTGGGGCGGTCATCTCTCTGATGTTTGCCTCAATGACCGCGATCTCCGCATCAGTCAGATCGAAGTGATCGAAGAGATCCTCATCGGTCCAACGGCGAGTCCAATCGACGTCCGGAACAAAGGCGAACAATTCTCCACGGACGTGTTGCGTATTCATCCGTAGCCAGATCAGGAAGCGGGCAAACCGGGTGCGGAGGAAGGCGGCCAGGTTCTCCGCCTCTTGCTCGGTGTCAAACGTGCCAATCACAAGGTATGTCTCGGTGCACGCCGATTCCGGGGCGGCGACCAGCGGGTTAGCGATGACGGAGTAAGGACCGTCGTGGTCCTCACCATACGCGGCGTGGAGCAGCGTCTTCCATTTCGGTACCCATTGCTGATTATTCGTGACCGACGCCAGATCGATCCACTTGATTTCGCGACCCATCACATGCAGCGCGATGGCCCCCGGCGAGCCCGGGTCCACGTAATCGCGGAATTTCGCGCGCAGCCCGAAAGGTACTAGGGAAGAAACCCGCTGGTCCATCGTCGGATATCCCTCGGCGCCAACCTTGTCGATGATCCCAACTCCCTCGTTGAAGCGAACGAAGACGTTGTAGGCGTCCAGGTCCCGCGTCATTGGCTGCCCGACGCTCTTTTCACGGACCGTCTGGATCGTGCAGCCCCCGGTGTGTGCCCGATCCCATAGAAAGTAGGAAACGCCACCCCGGATCTTTACCCCGGGGAAGCAGTCCTTTGACTGAGGATAATCAACGACCCTGGCAAGACGATGGTCCTTGAGCATGCGAGCCCGATACTGCTCGAGGCCTAGTCCGCCCGCGAACCACCGAGATGGTGTAATCATCAAGACGTAGCGAGGATCCATCTCAATCGCCTTCTCGACAAACAGTTGGTAAATCGGCTTCGTTCGCGTATTTCCATCACTATCGATCTGATACGGCGGATTGCCGACAATTACGTCGAACTTCATGTCTTTCATCTCCTTGGTCGGAAACGCCTTATGGAGGAAGGCGTAGGCGTAGTTCTCGCGGCCAGGACCGCGCTCCAGGTCCTCGGGTGCCCCGCAGATCGTGCAGCGCCTCTCTATGAAGGCGTGCTCGGCGCGAACGAACGGAATGTTCCCGTCGTCTGAATCCATGTGGATCACCGCGTATTCGTTCGTCGCGTGACTTGAGTAGTAAACGGTGCGGCGCGAGACGATCCCAGTCAACTCGGTTATCCCACAACCGAATATCATGTTGCGGAAGACGTGCTCGCGGCGCTTCTCGAAGTCGGGCTCCCACTCGACCAGCCCCTCGAACAAGAGACGCCTTGCGATCTCGCGCAAGAACGCGCCCGACTTCGAGCAGGGATCGCACCAGCGGTAGTCGGGGTTCGTCCAGACTTCGTCGGGCAGCAGGTCGAGCATCGCATTCGCGAGCTTCGGTGGAGTCGGCACCTCATCACTCGAGAGCTGGGCGAGGCATTCGAGGATGTCCGGAATGTGCTTGAGATCTTGGACTGACATCAGGCAGCCCTCTGTTGAGCGGAGGCGGCGGTGGTGGGATCGGTCTGACGCGCAAGTTCGGAGTAGTGCACCGGCACGGCATCCCACCGCGGCGGCGGGGCTAACAGATTTGGCACGCCAGCGGCCGGGTCGAGCGGGCGCGACCACTCGCGGGTGAATGTGGCCCCGCTTCCAGGTCTGTATTCGACGAGTTCGATCTCAGCCGCGTCGGCGAGTGAGTCGGCGCGGATGATGTTTGTCCCGAGGATCGCCTCAACGGCGTCGCTGAACCCAGTCGTCGGACCGGCGACGCCCAGATGATTTTCGACATGCGCGCTGATCACGGACCGCATCCGCTCACGCGACTCGCCGACGTTGCCATCGCTGATGTCGATCCCGTAGACCGAGGCGAGGCAGCGAAGGACCCGGTGTTCGAAGCGCTCGCCGCGCCGATAGCGCCGCGGCGTCACGTACTTGAGCTTGCGACGCAAGATCTCGACGAGGAAGTTGCCGTGACCGCAGGCTGGCTCGAGAAACGTGCAGTCGGTATTAGCGGGATCGTGCGCGCTCGGGAACATGGCCTGTGCCAGGTCGAGCATCGCGTTGACCTCTCGCTCATGGGTGTAGACCTCGGCCAGGTCTCGGACCCGCTCCCGCGACTTGATCTGCCCGTGTCGCCCGAGATTCCGATCTCCGTCTATGGACGTCCTCCGTTGTCGAGCCTCCATGCCTGGAGTCTCCCATCAGCGGCACTCGGAATGGGGCGCCGCCGCAAGGAGACATCGACGACTACCCGATCCGCCGCTCCTACTCTCAGCAGCTGGGACGTAGCGGCAGGCGCAGGACGCAGCCCCTACGGCGGTTCTCTCGGTCAGACACTAAGAGCGATGTAGTCTCACGAGGCGTATTGCTCGGCGACGATCGGTGCCGCTTAAGTGGCGTGCGCATCCATCCGGGCCGCGGAGGAAACTATCCAACGCGATGACGACACCGGACTTCCAAGTTGAGTGCTTCTTCATAACCCCGATTGGTGAGGAGGGGTCGCCGGAGAGGAAGCGCGCCGACGGTGTCATGAAGGCAATGGTCGAGCCTGCTGCGGCCAAGTATGGGTTACGGGTCGAGCGGGCCGACGAAATGAGTGAGCCTGGAACAATTACCGCTCAGATTGTCGAGCACATAGTCCAAGCAAAGGCAGTCGTTGCGGACCTCACGGGTGAAAATGCAAACGTTTTCTACGAGCTTGCAGTTCGGGACGCGGCGCAACTCGGCGCGGTGATGATTGCCGAGAATGGCACCAACCTCCCGTTCGACAAGTCGCAGGACCGAACCATCTTCTTCGAAACTAGCGACCTAGCAAGTGTCTGGGACGCGAAGGGCCGACTCACTGAGTTTCTCGGGGCCTCACTTCAGGGCATGATGGGCAACCCAATCGCCAACGCGATGGTTTGGAAAACCTATGCGGCAAGCGGAAAGCCTGTGGAGGAGGCTATTGCCCAACTCGCCGAGGCGGTTTCGGAGATAGGAGCTGAGGTCCACGCGCTTGGCCGTCGGCAGAAGATTCGTGACGCGGTTGCCAGTGCCCCAGGGCAGCGCACGTCCACAGTCATGGCTAATTGGAGGCCTGGGTATGAAAACCCCGACGTAGTGGCTGCTTACGCCCCAATGAACGAAGAGTCGATACAAAAGACAATGACGCAACTGAAGGAACGAGAGAACCTGACACTGCAGGCTTGGGAGAGACTGAAGGCGAACGAACAACGGCTCGCGGAAGGCCTGAACCCATTGGCTTCCTCTCCGTCACCGGACGATCCCGCCGCAGAAGACCACGAGAGGTCCTAGCGCGCGTCGGATTGACGCCGTCGAAGTAGCTCGTAGGCGAGGGTAGGTCGGCGGCGACCTTTAAGCCGAGACGTGCTTCCGTTCCAAATCGGAATGAAAACTGGTGCCTTCCAATTTGGTCGAACACTTACTCCACGCCCAATCCACTTTCATACTTCCGCCTTGCGGCGCTCCATCTGCCGATCAAGCTCCGCTTTCACCGCGGCTTCTGACTCCACGGCATCCTTGCGGCGACCCGTGTAGTCAATCTCAAATATTGGCCCACGATCAACATCCCAGCTGCGCGCGCGCAGTTCCTCGGGGCTGGCGTTGTCAAACCCGCCTGGGATCGCCCTAACGCCGCCCCGCTGAAAGGCAGCCCAGCCCTCCACGTCAAGTTCCTCTGGTGTGGGCAAATCAGGCACGGGATGCCTCCTCCGCCGCGGCCAGCTCCCTCGCCCGCGCTAGGTTCGTTTCGGCAACCTCGCGGTTCATTTCGCCAGCCATCGCGAGTTGTACCGGGACTTTTTGTTGTGGCGGATCGGGGGTGACCGCGACGATCTGGAGATCCAGCCCGCTGTTCTCTGGGTCGAGGCCCCGGAAAAAGCCACGCACCGCGAAGAGAAATCTGTTCGCGCCCGTGTCTTTCAACTCCTGTTCGGCGGTAGATAGTTTCTTTCGTGCGTCGATCACCTTTATCGCAGCCTCTAAGTAGCCTGCAACCCATTCGTAGGTCCCCTGGCGCTTTTCGCTTTCGGCAATAAGGGCTTCCCGCTCCTGTTTAGCGATCGCGCGTCGCTCCTCCTCGCGCTGCGCGGCTTCTAGCCCTTCGGCCTCGTCGCGTACCATCCTCAGAGCTTTCCGCGCTGCGGCCTCGCCCATACCGTCAAGCACGGCCCGGCCGACTGCTTCTTCTGCGCTGATTACCTCGTCCTTGGCGGTGGCAAGGTGCTCGTCCAATTCGTCAATGGAAGATGTTGCGATTAGGACGACGTGTGCCACGGGTGCGCCTTTTGGGTTGTGGTTTGCTTCCCAAGAGCCTGCGGCTCGTTTCCGCGGGTTGCTCTGCACATGTTTTAAAGACTAAAAACACTATTAACCAGGGTTCATGGTCACCGACTCCCGCAAACGCCGGAAATTTCAGAGCTTCGCAGGCACGAAAGTTGAGCTAACGATCGCGCTTCTTTGGTCTTCTTGAAACGCGGGTAGTAGTGTCACGCCTAGTAGTGTCACGCTACGATAGAAGGGTGAGCCTTACACCAGACCAGATCGAGCTTTGGTCGATTGCGAGGATGGACGCGGGTCCCGGTGTCGGGGAAACGGCGACGGGCGCGGCTTTGTCCTTCAGAGCGGCTTGCAAGCTTGAAGGCCTTTGGCCTATCCCATCGGTCGACGAGATTCGCGCCAAGATGACCGCCAGCTCAGAACAAGACGCTCGGGGTAATGATGACTTGAGCGACTAGTCCGAGGAACGCGAGAACGATCATGGCAATTGCAAGTGACTGGGTGACGTTCATTGCTCAAGCGTAACCAGGGTGACAAGTTCCACAGATGAGCCGCTTCCCGTCTTGACTGAGCCAATCTGACTCTCGGTGCCGCTCGGCGATCTCGGGGTTTCTCTCGGCGTAGCTCGGGACGCCATAGCGACAGATGGCGGGGGTGGGTATCTGGGTCAGAGTCGACATCAACGTCGGCTCGACCCGAGTCGCATCCTCGGCACTTACAAGCTCTTCAGCGTATGCTAAGCCCGCGGCTTCGGCCTTCGCCAACGGTTGACCCACCTCCGTATCGGGCAGGCGGACAGGATGGCTTTGCAGAGCGGTCTGCGGCGTTTTGTATCGGACAGGCGGCTCATCACCTGCCCGATAGGAATCGGGAGTTTCTGGCTCTGTGGAGCTGTCCTGTCCGCCTGCCCGATTGCCAAGCGGGTTCTGCGAAAGATGACGCTGCCATGCGTCGGTAAACTGATCCCGAAGAAACCCTTTCCGAGTGCGTCCGCTTCCTTCCCAGACACTTCGGGCCTTCAGACCGAAAGGTTTCAGTAGCCCAACCAGCTTGCGGCTCGAGATCGGCTTCCCGTACCAGTCGCCCCACGGGCGATCCTCGAGCGCGTGTAAAGAGGCTGCCAGATCTTTCGTGGCAATCCTGTCATCGCCTTTCTCATCAAGCACCGTGCGGATGTCGGCCAATAATTGAACGGGAATCGACTCATCTTCGTCGGCCTTCGCGTCAACAAGCTCAAGTAGCGAAAACCGAGCCCGTTCAGGCCACTCGCCATCGGCTAGATCAGCGACCGCCAACAGCGGTCTACCGATCTCTTTCGTCCGCGGATCGAGCCCAGCCGGTCTCTCGGGTTTAGCACCCTTTAGCTTGGCCGTCGCGTTCAGCGCGAAAGCCTCGAGCCGATCGCGCAGCTCGGCAGCTGGCGCCTCTGCCGCCTCCTCTTCAAACTCCTCCACCGTCTCATTGGCGATCTTGAGCAAACGAATCGGGAAGCTACGCGTTCGAACAGTGTCAGGTAGCTGACCGAGTCCTGCGATCACCTTCGGACAAAAGGTATGAAAGTCCTTGTAGTCGATCGCGGCGCCTTGACCGACACAAATAGTCGACACACCGCTTCTCTTGTAACCAGAGTTGAGGACCCCCCTTAATGCATTAGCATAATCCTTGTCACCTTTGAATGCCGCATCACTCTCGTCCAAGAGCAAAATCGGAGTCACATCCTCGATCTTGCGAGGCAACACCGCCGCAGATGTTCTACCAGTGAGCCAAGGTCGCGGAACGATCATCGCCAGGACCTCCAGCAGCAATGTCTTACCGCTGCCCGGCTCAGCTGAAGTTACAGATATATATGGCGTCACACGGCTTGACTCTAAGGTGTGACAGTGCGCAACCCACAATGCCAGAACAGTTGCTTGGGACTTGCTCATAAACACATACCGACACAGGAAGTTGACCACGTCATCGAGCAGCTCACCAACGTTGATCCGATCGGGGTCGAACCCTTTTGTGAGAAGCTCACGCTTGCGGTCCGCTGCCTTGGTGTGGTAACCGCCAGACTCTTCTTTCAGCGGTCTGAGCTTAGGGACATCCTCAGCATTCTCAATCGCAGCGCGCAGCCAGGCCGGGCGATCGCTCTCGGCGAAGAGGCTTGACGCGAGATCCTCGCCATCAGCGATGCGGATCAGCTTTAAGGCGACGAACTGCTGTAATGCGCGAGCGATCTTCTCGGTGGCGTCGCGGCCAGGCTTGTCGCCGTCAAGCGCTAAGTAGACGGTTCCAGCGGAGCCCAGCTCAGCAGTAATCCGCTCGACCGGGGTAGATGTCCCCGGAAGGCTCGCGACAATCACACCGAGCCTGTTTGTGGCGCTGAGAGCCGCCAGCGCGTCACCCTCCCCCTCGGTGAGCAAGATGTCAGCGCCGGGTTGCGGTCGACCGTCTGGGAACCAGACGACGAGCGGCTGATCTTTAGGCTGCTTGACCACGCCACCAGGTCCACGGCGGCGCCTGAAGGTCTCGCCCTTGGGAGTCATGTACGGATAGGTGATGTCGTCTCGGTCCGAGCGGACGCCAACCCGATCCCAGGCCAGGTCTAGGTCGACTGCGTGGCGCTCCAAGTAGCTCGTTGCGGCGGGTGAGAAGTTATGCACGTGGCTCTCCGGTGGAAAGCCGGGGGCGTCTTTCCACCGCCCCCGGTTCCCTCGGTTCAACTAGTCGAACGGGATCTCGCTCAGATCCGCGTCGCGCTGATCGCGTTTGCGCTCCAGCGCCTCTTGCGTCGCGGCGTCGTCATCTCGACCGGCCCCCGCTTTCTCCACGAGGATCCGGTAGCGGTGAGGTGACTGGTCGTCGGCCGGGTCGCGCTTTCCGTGATAGCCGATCGCGATTCGGTCGCCAACTATCGGATTGTGCCGCTCGATCTGCTTTTTCGCCGTACTCGCGTGAGCGAAAAATCGTTTTTCCCCTTCATCGTCTGTGAGAATCGTCAGCACGGGGTCGAGCTTGGCGTTGCCAGCGTCCTTGAACTTGCTCTCCCACGAGTCGCGCTCAGTGAGGACGCCCTCCAACACGTCACCAGGTGCGGGGTCCCAAGTGACTGGCATCTGGCTTGCTCTTTCTCTTAGCGTTGTCATTCTATCTCCTGATTTCGGGACCGGTCTCTGAGTGACTGGTCCCTGGTTTCTTGAGCTGCGTGCTCATTGGTGGCTCAGCGCTTTCGACTAGCCACCGCTCGATCGCCGTGGTGGCAATCAAGGTCTTGGCGCCGCGCCGAACAACCGGAAGGTCCGGCAACACGTGCTCCTGGAAAAAGTCGATACCGACCGAGATGCTCTCGGCGGCCCGTGCAGGGGTCATCGCCAGCGTCGGAGCTGGGTTTGACGGCTTTTTCACGACGCCCCCTCAAGAGAGAGCGCCCGGTGTCCTAGCCGCCGCGAGGGCGGCTCAGGTTCTGGTTCTGAGTCGTCAGGTCCAGCGCGAGAGGATGAGATGCGCTTGGAGCCGCGTGAGCGACCGTTGCAAGCGCTCCTCGGTGCACGTCCGCTGGGCCGCCAGATCGGAGTCTGAATCCGAGCGTCGGCGTCGAGCCTTGCGTTGAACTGCGAAGCGGTCAACACCTCGCCGCCGCTGCGTTGCAGCTCGACTAGGAACTCGGCCATCGACTCTAGTGAGCCGGTCTCAGTGGAGTCCATTGCAGATGTCGGAGGGTCGCGGGTTCATTGCTCTTTGGGCCCCTAGGCGAAGCCCGTAGTGATTTCCCTTATAGCAGACGGACAGATCACCCTAAACAGCAAAAGCGGCGTTTCCGCCGCTCCTGCCTTGCAACCCATTCGCCTAGCGATGACCCGCGAAGGACATCCGCTGGGAGACAGGTTAGCTGAGTTTTGGTGCGCCAATGGTGCGCCAGTGAGCACTTCGAATAACCGGTTTTAGCCGGAATCAGTCGGAAAGCGACCTGGGCTAGGTAGACCGCTAAAACCCGCTTGTGCTGCCAGATCTGCCTTGTTGAGGCTATACCCCCGCCGGGATTCGAACCCGGGCCGCGCGGCTTAAAAGGCCGCCGCTCTAACCAACTGAGCTACGGGGGCGAGGTGCCCATCGTAGGTCAAGATAGATCGGGCAGGCCCTCCTGAGAGGTTGATGCCTCAGCATGGGTGCGCTTTGGGATGCGGCCCGCTCGATGAGCACCGTGCCCCGCCTCCACCCCACGACGGATCGCAGCCGCCATCGCCACCGGATCTTTGGCGCCGAAGATCGAGCTCGCAGCCAACACCGCGTCGCAGCCCAGCTCCATCGCCAGCGCGGCATCCGAAGCGGTCCCGATCCCGGCATCGAGGATGACCGGAACGCCGACCCGCTCGGCGATGATCGCAATGTTGTAGGGGTTTCGAATGCCGGCGCCGGATCCAATCGGCGAGCCGAGCGGCATCACAGCGGCGCAGCCTGCCTCCTCGAGGCGGCGGGCAAGAATCGGATCATCGTTGCTGTAGGGCAGGACGGTGAAACCTTCCCCGACCAGCTGCTCGGCGGCATCGAGCAGCTCGACCCCGTCCGGATAGAGGGTTCGATCGTCGCCGATCACCTCGAGCTTGATCCAATCGGTCCCCAGGGCCTCGCGGGCCAGGTGCGCGGTGCGTACTGCGTCGCGTGCCGTGTAGCAGCCAGCGGTGTTCGGCAAAACGAAGACCCCGAGGCGCTCAGCCACCTCGATCACCGATCCCTCAGCCCGTGGATCGATCCGGCGCAATCCGACAGTGAAGATCTCCGCGCCGCAGGCAACCAGCGCGCTCTCCAACTGATCGAGTGAGCGAAAGCCGCCGCTGCCGGCGATCAGTCGCGAGGACCACTCGCGGCCCCCAAGCTCCCAGCCATCAGCTCCACCCTGGATCGCGGCGAGGACCTCGACCCGCTGACCCTCGGTGAGCTCAGTCGTCTGCCAGCGGTTGCGTGGGACAACCTCGCCTTCGAGCGCGACGGCGACGCCGCGAAGCGCCCGATCGGCGCCGCTCTCGCGCACGGCATCCTCGAGGCTGCTGGCGGCGGGCAGCTCCCGCGCCTGCCCGTTCAGCTCGATCCTCATCGCCCAACTCCAACCGCGCTCGACGCGGCAAACCGTCTCGGATCGGCCGCAGCCACCGCTTCGGGAAGCTCGGCGCCCTCGAGGACCTCGACCACGGCGGCGGCGGTAAGTGGTGCGAGCAGGATGCCGTTGCGGTAATGCCCGCTCGCAAGGACCAGACCCTCGAGGGCGCCCGCTCCGATCAGCGGCAGGTTGTCGGGGGTCCCCGGCCGCAATCCGGCCGTCGCCTCGATCAGCTCCATCTCAGAGACGTCGGGAAGAAGTCGGTAAGCCTCGCGGAGGAGCTCGAAGACTCCGCCCGCCGTGACGGCGGTGTCAAAGCCCTGCTCCTCGACCGTGGCGCCAACGATCAGGCGACCGTCACCGCGCGGCACCAGGTAGACCCGCTCGGAGGCGAGAATCCGCGTGCATGGAGCGCCTTGACCACGATCCTTCAGCTCGAGAATCTGGCCCTTCACCGGACGGATCGGCGGCCGGGCGTGGAGAGGCAACCACTTCGCACAGCCCGACCAGGCGCCGGTGGCAACCACCAGCACCGGGCTGAGCAGCTCCTCTGCCGCCAGGGTTCGCACTCCACACACCCGCTCCCGCGCTTGGATCAATGACGCCGGCTGCGCTTGGGTTTGAACCTCGACCCCCTCGGCGGCGAGCGCGGCGAGCAGCGCCTTGACTAGTGCACGCGGATCGATCCTCGCCTCCCCGGGCGCGTATACGCCGCCGTTTAGAGCCGGCGTGAGGGCGGGCTCCAGCTCGCGGCAGCGGCGCGGTGCCAACCATTCCGCACCGAGGCCGAGTGAGCGTTGGAGATCATGGATTCGACGAAGTCCGGCCGCCTCGTCGCGGTCCAGGGCAATGTGCAGGGCACCCTGGCGAGCGTAGCCCGTGCTGATCCCACTCGCGCGCTCCAGCTCGGAGATGAAATCGGGGTAAAGCAGGGCGGAGGCGAGGGTCATCTCGAGCAGCTCTGGCTCGCCAAAGGCAAGCTCGCCAACCGGCGCCAGCATCCCAGCGGCGACCCGAGTCGCGCCCGCCGGGGGCCGTTCTCGATCAAGGACGAGGACCCGGGCCCCACGCTGAGCCGCCCGCCATGCGCAGGAGAGCCCGATCACCCCGGCCCCTACCACGATCGCATCGTAACTTCGCCTCTTAGCCAAATTTGCCTCCGCCGGCATTACCCGGATCAGGTCCAGACGGTCGGTGACCTCGTTGCCACCCTCTCAGCCTCTTCGGCTCCCGTACGACACCGATGCTACCCCCCGGCGGACTTCTCAAGCCATAATCGAAGGATGAGCCTTGCCCGACCAGAGGCAGACGGTCCGCTGCGGCGCGAGCGGCTGCGAACCGCGCGCCTTTACTTCGTCTGCGACGCGATGCCACATGAAGAGGATCCCGAGCAGCTTCTGCGCGCTGCGCTAAACGGCGGTGTCGACATCGTGCAGCTGCGTGAGAAGCGGCTCGATCGCCCGACGCTCGAACGCTCCGCCCGTACTTTCCGCCGCCTCTGTGACACCTACGGTGTCCTTTTCATCGTCAACGACGATCCCCACTTGGCGCTCAGCTGCGACGCCGACGGAGTCCACATCGGCCAAGACGATGTCTCGGTCCAAGAGGCCCGAGAGACAATCGGCCCCGATGCGATCCTCGGTCTCTCGACCCACTCCGAGGATCAGATCGCTGCTGCCGCCAAGCTGGCGATCGACTACATCAGCGTCGGCCCGGTCTGGGAGACACCAACCAAGCCGGGACGAGCGGCTGTCGGCCTCGAGCTGGTCACCGCCGCCGCGCGGGAGGTGAGGATTCCCTTCTTTGCGATCGGCGGAATCGATCCCGCCAACTCAACGCGTGTGGTCAAGGCCGGTGCGCGCAGACTTGGCGTGGTGCGGGCAATCCGCGATGCGGAGAATCCCACCGCGGTCGCGGAATCGATCCGTCAAGCCTTCGTGGCGGTCGGGGATGCGGCCCCCGGTGGCTGAGGGCGCGGGACCCCGCAAGCGAAAGCAGCGGGGGGCGACGAGCAGCCCGCGCGAGCGGATTGAGCGCGGCTACGCAAGGGCTGAGGAGCGAAACCGTGAAGCCCGCGAGACGCTCAAGCCGCTGGCCAACGGCGAGCGACCGCTGGTCGTCACGATCGGGGCCGTCGTCTCGGCCTTGATCGCGGCCTCGATCGTGATCGGCTATCTGGCAGGGATCCACGCCGATGGCGCCCAGCCCAAGCTTGCCCAGGTTGCCGCCCCGGCGCTTTTGATGGGTGTCATGGCCTGGGGCATGTGGCGAGCCCGTTACTGGGCGGTGCTCGGCTTCCAGCTGATTCTCGTGATCTTGATCCTGAGCGCCGTCTTGGGCCTCGCCGCCCAGGCGGCCACCTTCGGCCGGATCGTCGCCACCCTCGGCCTGCTCACCGTTTCCGCCGGCTTCTTCTACTTCATGATCAAGGCGATGGCGCGGATCCAGATGCCACAGCGCCTCCCTCGAGATTGAGCGTTCTATAGGCTCAGAGTTGATGGCGGACACCTATGACCTAATCGTCATCGGCGGGGGCCCCGGTGGCTACGTCGCCGCGATCCGCGCCGCCCAGCTGGGAAAAAAGACGGCAGTCATCGAGCGCGATAAGGCCGGTGGACGATGCCTCAACTACGCCTGCATTCCGGCAAAGACGGTCCTGCACACCGCGGAGCTCTATGACCAGGCCCTCAATAGCGCCGAGCTCGGGATCAGCGTCAAGGGAGTCTCGCTGGATTGGGACGCCCTCGGACGCCGTCGTGCGGCGGTCTCGGAGTCGCTCTCAAGCGGAGTCAAGATGCTGTGGCAGAAAAACAAAGTGGTCGTGATCGAGGGCGATGCCTCGCTCAGCGCCGATGCAAACGTGGTTGTTGGAGGGGAGACCTATGAGGCCGCTGCGGTTGTGCTCGCGACCGGCTCGGTCTCAGTTCCGATTCCCGGGACGGAGTTCGGCAGCCGCGTTCTCGACACCTGGGGGGCATGGTCGTTGCCGGAGCTGCCGAAGAAAATTGCGGTGGTTGGCGCCGGCGCCTCGGGATGTGAGATCGCCTCCGCCTACGGCCGCTTCGGTGTCGAGGTGCTGCTGATCGAGATGCTCGATCAGATCCTTCCCGCCGAGGACCGAGACATCGTCCGCGTGGTCGAGCGCAGCTTCAAGAAGCAAAACATCACGATCTCGACCGGCGCTGCGGTGCAAGACGTCGAGCTCGGGGGGGATTCGGTCAAGTTCAGCTACGGCGATCAATCCGCCACCGTTGACTACCTCCTTATAGCCGGCGGCCGCGCTCCCGATACCGAGGGCCTGGGCCTTGCCGAGGCGGGAGTCGAGCTGGCCGAAAACGGCAAGGTCAAAGTTGATCCCTACCAGCGCACCTCCAACCCCAAGGTCTACGCGATCGGTGATCTCGTCAATGCCAAGGCATTGGCGCACAAGGCCTCAGAGGAGGGCGTCGTCGCCGTCGAACACGCCGCCGGCGTGCAGACTCAGCCGGTCAACCAGGATCTGATCGCCGGTGCCACCTTCTGCCACCCACAGGTGGCAAGCGTCGGGCTTACCGAGGCGGCAGCGAGGTCGGCGGGGCATGAGGTCAAGGTCGGCAAACTCAAACTCGGCGGGGTGGGCGCGGCGACCGTCTATGACGACAGGGACGGGCTGGTCAAGCTCGTCGTCGATTCCAAATACGGTGAGATCCTCGGCGCCCACATCGTCGGCAACCGTGCCTGCGACATGATCGCCGAGCTGGTCGCGACGATCGCGCTTGAGGGGGGCTATCAGGAGCTGGAGCAAATCGTCCATCCCCACCCGACGATCTCTGAGGCAATCCTCGACGCGGCCCGAGCCGTCGATGGCTGGGCAATCCACGCTTAGGACCACCTTCTATTTCGACCTCGGGTCGCCCTACGCCTACCTGGCCGCGGAGCGGATCAGCGGTCTCTTCGCGGCGGCTGAGATAGAGCAGCCCGAATGGCAACCGATCCTGCTCGGGGGATTGTTTAAACGCTTTGACCGCGACTCCTGGGCAAATGGCCTCGGCCGGGAGGAGGGAATGGCGGAGGTTGAGCGACGGAGCGCCGCCTACGGCCTGCCTCCGATTAGCTGGCCTGACCCCTGGCCCACCAACACCCTGCTTGCGATGCGGGCTGGGACTTTCGCCAAGCAAACCGGGCGCACCGTTTCCTTTTCCCTCGCCGCCTTCCGCCAGGCGTTCGCCGCCGGACGCGACCTCTCGGTGCCCGACAATGTGCTGATCGCGGCGGCGGCCTGCGAGCTGCACCCAACCGCGCTACTCAAAGCGGTGGGGACGACGCTGGTCAAGGGAGCGCTGCGCGAGGCAACCGACCGCGCTGCCGAGCTCGGCGTGGAAGGGGTCCCCAGCGTCGCGGTCGGGGACGAGGTTTTCTGGGGCGATGACCGGCTCGAGGAAGCGCTCGAAGCGGCAAGCTAAGGTCAGTCCGCATGGCCGATCTCCCCGACGCCGCCACCTCCTATCAACTGCTCGCGCGGATGACCCTGATCCGCCGGTTTGAGGAGGAGGCCGGGCGTCAGTATCAAAGGGCGAAAGCAGGGGGCTTCCTGCACCTGGCGATCGGCGAGGAGGCAACGATCGTTGGCACCGCCTCGATGATGGCTGAGCAGGACTACCTGATCGGCACCTATCGCACGCACGGCCACGCGATCGCCCGCGGCACGGCGCCCAGGGCGGTGATGGCAGAGCTCTTCGGCCGGGTTGACGGGACCAGCGGGGGGCGCGGGGGGTCGATGCACATCTTCGATCTCGATCACCGCTTCATGGGCGGCTACGGGATAGTCGGCGGCAATCTGCCGATCGCGGCTGGGCTCGCCCTTTCCTCGGAGCTCAAGGGCGAGGATTCGGTCACGGTCTGCATGTTCGGCGACGGCGCCTCCAACACCGGAAATTTCGCAGAGACGATGAACCTCGCGGCGCTCTGGAGCCTTCCAGTTTTTTTCCTTGTCGAGAACAACCTCTACGGAATGGGAACCTCGGTCGAGCGCCACTCTGCCCAGACCGACCTATCCAAGAAGGCCGAGGGGTACGGAATTCCGGGAAAACGGGTTGACGGGATGGATGTTGTTGCCGTGCGCGAGGGTGTTGGCGAGGGGATCCGGCTCGCCCGGAAAGAGCGGCGGCCGACGATTCTTGAGGCCTTCACCTACCGCTATCGGGGCCATTCCGCCGCCGATCCTGAGGTCTACCGCGAGCGCGAGGAGGTAGAGCATTGGCGTGAGAAAGACCCGATCGAGAGCTTCGCCAAGCGCTGCCTTGAGGCCGGGATCCTGGGCGAGCGAGAGCTTGCGGAGGTTCGGGTAAAGGCCGAGAGGGAGGTTGAGGCGGCGGTCCAGTTTGCCGATGCCTCTCCCGAACCGGCTCTCGACACGCTCTATGAGAGCCTCTACGTTCTCGACGGCGAGAGTGGGTGGTACGCGGTTGATGAGCGCAGCCCGCAACCGCACCGCGGCGAGCATGAGGATCGGATGCCAGACGCCGCGCGAGAGCTCGCCGAGGCCGGCGCCGCCTACGCTGGGCAGGCGAGCGGTCCGCGTCCGAACCCGATTGAGCGGAGCGAGGGCGAGGGGACGGTCGAGCCCGAGGTCGCCGCGGAGCTTGAGAACTGATGGCGATGCTGAGGATGCGCGAGGCGCTGCGCGATGCGATGGCCGAGGAGATGCGCCGTGACGAGTCGGTGCTGGTGATCGGAGAGGACGTTGGGGTCTTTCAGGGAGCCTTCAAGGTGACCGAGGGTCTGCTCGAGGAGTTCGGCGAGCGACGCGTGCGCGACACGCCAATCTCTGAGAATGCGATTGTCGGCACCGCGGTAGGGGCGGCAATGGGCGGGTTGCGACCGATCGTCGAGCTGATGACCGTCAACTTCTCCTTGCTGGCGCTGGATCAGATCGTCAACCACGCCGCCGCGATCCCCTACATGTTCAACGGGCAGGTGCGGGTCCCGATGGTGATTCGGATGCCCGGTGGTGGTGGACACCAGCTCGGCCCAACCCATTCGCACAGCTTCGAGTCCCTCTACCTTCAGGTCCCCGGTCTGCTGGTCGCCTGCCCCTCGACCCCCGCCGATGCAAAGGCGCTGCTGAAGACGGCGATCCGCGATGAAAATCCGGTCATCTTCATCGAGCACGAGTCCCTCTATGGGGTTCGCGGAGAGGTGGCAGACGGAGATCAGGAGCTGCGCCGCTTCGGCGAAGCGGCGGTGCGGCGTGAGGGTGCCGACGTAACGATCATCGGGGTCTTGAAGATGGCTCTGGTCGCCGAGAGGGCCGCGACCCAGCTCTCACACGAGCACCGTATCGAAGCCGAGGTGATCGACCCGCGCACTCTGCGACCGCTTGACCTCGACACGATCCTCGAGTCGGTGCGAAAGACGAACAGGGCGGTGATCGTTGAGGAGGGGTGGCCGCATGGCGGGATCGGCGCCAACCTCTCCGCACTGATAACCGAGCAGGCCTTCGATTACCTCGACGCACCGGTCCAGCGGGTAACCGGCGCAGACGTTCATATGCCCTACTCCAAGAGGCTTGAGCAAGCGGCCATTCCCCATGAGGAGCACGTGGTCAAGGCTTGCCTGGCGACGCTATCGGGGTCCTCTGATGGCTGATGTGGTCATGCCGAGGCTCTCGGACTCGATGGAGGAGGGAACGATCCTGCAGTGGCTAAAAAGTGTCGGGGAGGAGGTCGCGGTGGGTGAGGAGTTAGTCGAGATCGAGACCGACAAGGCGAACATGGCCTATGAGAGTGACACCGCGGGAGTGCTGACCGAGATCGTTGCCGCGGTCGGAGAAACGCTGCCAATCGGCAGCGTGATCGCGCGAGTCGGAGCCGCGGGGGAGGAGGCCAAGGGGGAAAGAAGAGGGAATCCTCGCCAAAAGCCGCGGCCGCCCCCGATCAGACCTCTCCCGAGTCCGGCCATGTCAGCGAGGACAGGATCAAGGCCTCTCCTTTGGCCCGGCGGATCGCCAAGGAGCTGGGGGTGGATCTCGGCCAGCTTCAGGGGTCCGGCCCCGGAGGACGAATCGTGAAGTCCGACGTGGAGCGGGCCGAGCCTGGCACCTCCACGACCGCCCGCAGGGGGCTGCCGACAGCTACTCCCGAGGCGCCTCAGACCGCGAAGGGCAAGACCACCCATGAAGAGCTGAGCAAGCTGCAACGCACGGTCGCGCGGCGGATGGCGGAGTCAAAGGCGACGGCCCCGCACTTTTACCTCTCGACCGAGATCGACATGGGAGCCGCGGTCGGGGCGCGGGGCCGTCTCAAGGCGACGGCGACCAAAGACGAGGTCGTACCCTCCGTCAACGACATGGTGATCAAAGCGTGCGCGCTGGCGCTGCGGGAGCATCCGCGGGCAAACGGCGCCTATCGCGACGGGCGGCTCGAGCTCTACTCGCGGGTCAATGTGGGCGTCGCGGTCGCCGGCCAGGACGCACTCGTGGTCCCCACCATCTTTGACGCCGATCGTAAGGGTCTGCGCCAGATCGCCTCGGAGTCTCGCTCTCTCGCGGAGCGGGTCCGCAGCGCCCAGATCACCCCGCCCGAGCTCTCCGGCGCCACCTTCACCGTCTCCAACCTCGGCATGTACGGAATCGACAGCTTCGCCGCGGTGATCAATCCGCCGCAGGCTGCGATTCTCGCCGTCGGGGCGATCAAGGACCGGGCGGTGGTTCGCGATGGAGAGATCGAACCCGGGCAACTGATGCAGGTGACCCTCGCCTGTGATCACCGCATTTTGTACGGCGCGCCAGGCGCGGCTTTCCTTGCCCGGATTCGCGGTTTCCTAGAGGAGCCGCTTTCGCTGGCCCTCTGACAGCGGGGGTGCTCAGATAGCTCCGTCTTCCCGACCAGCGGCGGGCCGCGCGCTCAGCAATCGCTCGGTTCTCCCGCCAGAGCAGCCAAGGCGCTGCCCAAGGAGAACTCGGCCGAGACCCGCAAGATGCCGGTGTGGTCGGCTCGAACCTGGGTCCAGCCGCCGCGACGCTGCACGCAGCCGGCGCCGCGTGAAATCGACCAGTACGGAGTGAAATTGACTCGGACCAGAAATTCTCCGGGGCGGGTCACGTCGAGGCCAAAGCTTTGACGTCCGATCCACAGCGTGTGACCCCGGCTCGACCCAAGCGAAGCGACCATCGGATCGGGATCGCGAACCGCATAGATGTGCCAGCTGGCTGAGTGCCAGCGCGGCGTCAGATAGGGGGGGTTGTTGAGAATCAGCCTCCGCTCTTGCACCGAGGAGTAGTCAAGCGGCGCGTTGGGCAGCGCCACATAGGAGACCGCGTTGTGGCGCAACCACTCGCTGTAGGAGCGGTTGGTGAGCCTCCCTTCTTCATAGAAAATGTTGTCTCGCGTAACGTCGAGTTGACGCAACCATCCGCGCGCCAAGTCAAACGCAGGCGCCATGTATGCCGACTCCCAATGATCAGCGGTTGGAGGCACCTCTATCCGCATCCCCTGGGTGGCATGCTCACGCAACCACCTGGCCGCTGGTCGAAAGAAGGTCGCTGTGGTCGACGGATCATCGACACTACGAAGGATCTGGCTGACGCTCGCTGTCACCTGCCAGTAAAGACCACCGGCCAGCACCAAGGCGACGATCAGCAGCGACACCGGGGGGCGGCGGGCGAGAACCACCGCGGCGAGCACCGGGCCGCCGAAGAGGGCTCCCAGTCGGACCGCGTTACCCCCGATCGGGTTCGGGAAGAGCCAGAGCAAGGTCGAGGCGAGCAGGTAGCCGAACAGCACCCAGCGCAACTGGCGCTCCTCGCGGGCCAGACCCCGGGTCACGTATAGGGCCGCACCGCACCAGAGGGGAATCGCCAGGTAGGAGGAAAACGAGAAGGGGAACCGACCCGATTCGGAGAAGGCGAGGTTGGGAAGGATGATCAAACACAGGGCTAGCCCCGCCAGCCAAAGCGCGAGTGGGTTGAGTTTGCGCGGCCTCCCCCAAGATCCCGCGAGCAGCACTCCCGCCAAAAACACCGCCGCAACCGGGCTCGAGAGGGCGCAAACGACGGCGCCAAGAAGTGCCGACTTCGAGCGGCCGACCTGCAAGAAGCGCAGCGTCGCCAACCCAAACGCCACTCCCAGGGCGAAGGTGAGCTGACCCTCGGCGAGCAGCGTCACCACCCCCGCCGCAAACCAGAGCGTCGCCCAGCGCGCCGCCACCCCCCAGCGATCACGGACGAGGCGATCGAAGAAGTAGGAGGAGGCGATGACCGCAACCAGTCCCACCGCTTGGGGGCCGAGCACCGAGGCCAGCGGTGGAAAGATGACGCTGTAGGTCAGGGTGTAGTGGCCCGCGTACCAACTTCCATTCCAGATCGCCAGTCCGGCGCGCTCAAACAGCTCTGTGCGAAAAACCTGCGCGGCGAGGTCTCCAACCTTGGGGTTCCAGGCAACCATCACCGCGGCCAGCACGGAGCTGAGCGCCACGGCTGGAAGCCATTCGGGTCGAAGAGCCTTGGACTGGGCCATCAGCAGGAAAGGGAGGATACGTGGACGGCATGCAACGATTTCAGCAATGCCCCCAGAACTCCTCGTCATCCGCTGTGGCACGGTTCCCTACGAGGAGGCCCGTGCGACCCAGCGCCGTCTCGAGGCGGCCCGCCAAGCCGGCACGGTTCCGGATCTGTTGCTCCTGCTTGAGCACCCCCCCGTCTATACGCGCGGCCGCCGCTCAACCGCAGCAGAGCTACCGATGGGAATCGAGTGGTATCGGCTGCAGGGAATTGAGGTGTGTGAGACCGACCGTGGAGGTCGCGTCACCTACCACGGACCTGGACAGATAGTCGCCTATCCGATCCTCTCGCTTGGGCCCTACGGTGATGACGTGCATGACTATGTACGCAGGATGGAGCGGGTGGCGATCGCCTCCCTGGCCGATCATGGCGTACGTGCAAAGACGATTGAGGGCCTGACCGGCGTCTGGACCGAGGGTGAGCCGCCGCCCGGAAAAACAGTGGCGGGTGCGGCGGCGCGCAAGATCGCCTCAATCGGGGTCCATGTCAGTCGCGGCGTGACCACCCACGGCTTCGCGATCAACGTCAACAATGACCTGCAGCCCTTCGAATGGATCGTTCCCTGCGGAATCGAGGGCTGCCGGGTGACCTCGCTGAGTCGTGAGCTGGGCGCCGAGCAGGACCTGGCTGCGGTAGCCACCGCCGTTGTCGCGTGCTTCGGTGAGATTTTTGGACGCAGTCCGGTCGACACCGATCCCACCGAGCTCGGTTTGAGCCCCGGCAGGCTGAGCGAATGAGGTCTTCGCGAACCGGAAGCGGCCTCTGCCGTTGTGCGAAGCTCCGAAGGTGCCAAACACCGCGATGACAGAGGGGTCTGGGCGCATCCACGTGACCCGCTCCCGCGCCAAACCAGGCGGGAGTACGACGGGTGGGGATGCGGCCCCTGTCCGGCGTGCACGCAAGCCGAGCTGGCTCAAGGTCCCCGCCCCCGGTGGTCCGACCTACCGCCACCTGAAATCGATGATCGACGGCGAGAACCTGCACACAGTATGTGAGGAGGCCAACTGCCCAAACGTCGGTGAGTGCTGGGAGCGGGGCACCGCGACCTTCATGATCCTCGGCGATGTCTGCACCCGTCGCTGCGGCTTTTGCAACGTGAAGACTGGCGTGCCGAGCTGGAATGACCCGCTGGAGCCGCTGCGGGTGGCAAACCAGGTGAAGAAGATGGGTGTGCGCCACGCGGTCGTCACCTCCGTCGATCGAGATGACCTGCCCGATTATGGAGCGAGCGCTTTCGTCGCCGTCGTTCGCTCGATCCGGATGATTGTTCCTGGCTGCAAGGTCGAGATCCTGACCCCCGACTTCCGCGGCCAGGAGATGCCGCTAGCACGCGTAATCCACGCCCGTCCAGACGTCTTCAATCACAACGTGGAGACGGTGCCGCGCCTTTACCCGCAGGCCCGTCGCGGCTCCCAATTCCTCCGTTCGGCGCGGGTTCTAAGGCTGGCGAAGGAAATGGGCGGGGAGGACATAGTTACCAAGTCGGGCCTGATGGTTGGCTTGGGAGAGTCCTTTGAGGAGATGGTCGAGGCCTTTGGCATCCTTCGCGAACATCGCGTTCAGGTGCTAACGGTCGGCCAATACCTGCGGCCCACCGAGAACCACCTGCCGATCGAGCGCTACTGGCACCCCGATGAGTTCCTCGCCCTCGAACAAGCCGCGTACGCCCTTGGCTTTGAGTCGGTGGCTGCCGGTCCCCTGGTGCGCAGCAGCTATCACGCCGATCAAAACCTTCCCGAGCGTTCGCTCTCAATCGGCTAGCTTGGCTGATCGGACTGGCCCTGATCGGTGGGCTACTACTGATTCGGGCGGGCTTGAGGCTGGCGCAGGCGAGGGCAGGGCAACGCTACGGCATCCCCAAGCGGCGGCGTAGGAGACCGGGCTCTGGGATCGGTGCGAGCTGGCGGGGATCACCAACGAAGGGCACACCTGGGCTAAGCGCGCCCCGCTGACCGAGCTAGGACAGACGCAGCGCCAAGCCGGCGATTGCCAGCAGCGGCACCGCCATCGACAGGCCCCGCAGCGCTCCATCAAGCGGCGCCGCGAGATTGGCCCTGTCGAGTTGGCGAACCGTCCCATCGGTGAGGTACTGCTCGCCCTCGATCGCCGTCGTCCGGCGTCGCAGCTCCCTGACGGGCGTCGAGAGCCGGCGCTGGACGACGGTGAGGAAAAAGCAGGCAAGGACGGCGGCGCTGGCCGCGATCGCCCCTCCCACAGAGTGCAGGCCGAGAGTGTTCACCCACCAGCCAGTAAATGCGGAAAATCCGCCCCAGGAGGCCGCTAGCCAGAAATCGGTGTGGAATCGAGCGCCGAACAGTTCCAGGTTGTAAGCGGGGGCGATGAAGCCGCCGGCAATCACCAGGGGCGCAAGGGTCGGAGAGACGAAGACCGTGCCCGCAACGCCGATCGCCAGCGCAGCGCCCAGACCCCCGACGGCCAGTACGAGAAGCGTACGCCGAGAAAGCTGCGTGCCCAGCGGCCGACCGTGAAGCTCGTCCAGGGAGTGAGCGCCGATCCCGACGGCGAGGAAGAAGGCGGCGATTGCCGCCGCCAAGCGACCGGCATAGATATGGGGCGCCGCGGCGGCGCCAATCGCCACGTTACTGATGTTCCAAAGCGTGTAGGGCGGATGCAGCACGGTCACCAGGTCCCGCCAGCCGCCGGGGCGCAAAGCGTAGAAGGCTGGGCGAAGCCCGGTCTCAGCCGCCAACGGTGCCCCAGATGATGCGCTCAACTCGTTGGATCCCCAATCTGAGCGCAATTCGCTCAACCCGCACCGTCTCAAACGACTCGCGCTGGGAGCAGTTGGCCACCATTTCCGGGAGCGTCGCAGGTCGGGCGCAGACCACGGCTTCTTTGGAGTGGCAGGGAGCGATGTCTAAGTCGTTCATCGGCTCAGCTTCGCTCACCTGAACACATTCCGCAGAGCGGTTCAGCGCGGCGGGCCCGCCGATCCGGGCTCACGTGCCTGGGTCGTTTGCTGACGGCCTGGCGGCCTTGCGTGGCTCCAAGGTGCGGTGATTGCCGCTCACCGCGGTCCACACCCCCGTCGACCGCGGTGTCAGGTCCTTGATTTGACGCCATGGTTGACATCCCAGCGTGGCGCCCACGCTTTGATCGCTTTTCGCATTGGCTGCGTCATGGTCCCATTTTTCGGTCTTAAGTTGCCGATCGCTGTCAGTGGGCGAACTGCCCGGCGCGCAAACCAGGTTCTTGTTGTTGACCAAGCCCTTCGGGTCGGCTGGCCACAAACCGAGGAGCCAAAATAGGACGCGGGCTTCGAGAACTCGAGGGAGACGTCCGCCGAGCGGGCTGAGGTCGACCTCTGAATCGGCGAAGCGGCAGACGCCCCGTAAGCGGAGAGGTCTAGCTTCAAGCTCTTTGTGACTCCCCGAACCATTTCTAACGCTGGTCGTGGACGCGGGCAACCGGGTGGTACTCGTAAGCTGGCGCATTTGCTGGGCCACTACGAAATGTTCTTCGCTGCGAGTGCGGGCGCATCTGCTGCCATCCTCGGCCTTTTAGTCGTCGCCGTGTCGGTCGTCAACGCCGACGATGAGGACGCCAAGACTCGGGAGAGGCGGACCGTTCTGGCCGGAAGCGCGTTTCTTGCTTTGGTCGACGCCTTCTTCGTTTCGATTGTCGCGTTGACCGGAGGCGCCACGGTCTTCGCGACATCCAACCTCGTGATGGCGATGGTCGGCTTGCTGGCCACCAGCCGCTTGATCAGGCGAGCAAATCGGGCCGGGAACTTCTCCCGCGGCTTTCCACTCGCAGGCTGAACATCGCCTTTGCAGTCATTTCAGTCGGGTGCTATTCCATCCAACTCGGCCTTGCCGTTGCGCTGCTGGCCGACCCTCAAAGCTCAGCATTGCGGCGGGCTTTGGTGTTGGTCATTGTGGGGTTGTTCGGAAGTGCATTGGGACGCGCATGGGAGGTCACCGGGATACCACGGCGGCGCTTGCCTGAATCCACCGATCGGTAGCGATGGCAAAGGCGGGATCGCGAGAAAATGAGCTGCGCCACCGGCCAACGGGATCGTCCTGCGAACGCACGACTCGCTCCGCGACCAGCAGAGCAGGATGGGACTCGCCGCACTCAGCGCCGGCCCCGAACGGATGTAGCGTTATGCCGACGTCGGCATAACCGCTATTTATGCCGACCTCCGCGTTATGCCGACCTGCTGCCGGAACGCCGCTCTGCAGGCGGGGATCGCCCCGATGAGATCGGCATAATCACGGTGGCCTGAAGAACGCAGGGAAGCTCCTCCTCCCACCAACAAGAGGAGGAGTTAGATGTCCATCGTCGATCCATCGCGGGTCCGGGTGACCGGACCGCTCACGCCGTTTAAGGTCAGCTTCGTCGCTGAGCTTCAGCGACAGGGCTACACATCGAATTCCGCCAGCTATCAGGTGCAGTTGATGGCCCACCTGAGCCGCTGGCTGGCGGGTGAGGGCCTCGATGCGCTCGGCCTCTCGCCGGCCGTGGCGCAGCGGTTCTTGGAGGCGCGGGGGGCCGCCGGCTACACGACCTATCACTCGAACACGGCGCTGGTGCCGTTGCTCACCCACCTCCGAGAGCTGGGCGCCGTGCCCCCACCGGCGCCTTCCCCAGTGCCGAAGGGCCCGGTGGAGGAGCTCCTGCGCCGCTACCGGCGCTACCTCACCGTCGAGCGAGGCCTCGCAGATCAGAGCGTTTGTCGCTACGCGGACGCGGTTCGGCCGTTTCTTGAAGGCAGGGTCTCGCCGAAGGGGCTGGAAGTCGGGCAGCTGAGCACCGCCGATGTCAGCGCGTTCGTGGTTTCCCGCTGCCCCCATCAGCCTTATGGCAGCGCCAATATGACAGTGACCGCGCTGCGCTCGCTGCTCGGCTTCCTGCACCTCGAGGGCACAATCGCGCGACCGCTTGCTCAGGCGGTGCCCACGGCTGCAAGATGGCAAGGGCAGAGCCTGCCGAGGGGCCTTGAGCCCGACGAGGTTGACAAGCTCCTCGCCTCCTGCGACCAGACCACGGTGACCGGCCGGCGCGACTTCGCGATCCTCACCGTGCTGAGCAGGCTCGGTTTGCGGGCGGGGGAGGTCGCGGGCCTTTCGCTTGAGGACATCGAGTGGCGAGCAGGAGAGATCGTCGTGCGCGGCAAGGAAAAGCGCGAGGAACGGATGCCATTGCCCGCTGACGTCGGCGAGGCGGTTGCCTCCTACCTGCGTCAGGGCCGACCCCCCGGCGCGCAGGGCCGCGCCGTCTTCGTGCGGGTCCTGGCCCCGCACCGGGCGCTCAGCCGCGCCCGCGTCGGCGGAATCGTCGCCGCCGCCGGGCGGCGGGCCGGGGTCGGGCGGGTCGGTGCCCACCGCCTCCGCCACACCGCTGCGACCGAGGCGCTGCGCGGCGGCGCTTCGCTACCGGAGGTCGGCCAGCTGCTGCGCCACCACCGGATCGCAACCACCGCGATCTACGCCAAGGTCGACCGTGAGGCGCTGCGACGAATCGCCCGCCCCTGGCCGGGAGGCGCCCGATGAGCCGGCTTCGCCCCGCGCTCGCCGACTACCTGGCGCTGCGCCGCTCCCTCGGCTACAAGCTGGTTGAGACTGAGCGACGCCTCGGTAAGTTCATCACCTATCTCGAAGAGCGCGGCGAGCAGACGATCACGGTCGAGCACGCCGTGGCCTGGGCGATACTGCCGGGCCGGACCGCGCACTTGCACTGCATGCGGCTCGCCACCGTCCGCGGCTTCGCCGCCTACTTGCAGACGCTCGACCCCGCCTGCGAGGTTCCCGGGGAGGAGCTAGCGCGCGTTCGGAGCCCCCGCGCCACCCCCTACATCTACTCCGGGGAGGAACTCGTCGCCCTGCTGCAGGCCACGACGACGCTGAGCACGCCGCACCGGTCGGCGACCTACCGGACCCTGATCGGCCTACTGGCGGTGACCGGGATGCGGATCGGCGAGGCGATCTCCCTGAACCGCCAAGACATCGACTCCCGGGCGAACCTGATTGTCGTCTACAACACCAAGTTCGGCAAGTCGAGGGAGCTGGCGTTGCACCGAAGCACGGTCGATGCCCTGCGCCGTTATTTGCGACGCACGGACCGGCCGCGCTCAACGGCGGGCACCAACGCGGTGTTCGTCTCTGCCCGCGGCGCCCGACTGCCTGACGGGACCGCGCGGAGGACGTTCGCCGGGCTCCTGCGCCACATCGGTATCGAGCCGCGCTCGGCTTCTTGTCGGCCGCGCTTGCACGACCTCCGCCACACCTTCGCGGTGCGCACGCTGCTTGACGCCTATCGCGAAGACGGCGAGGTTGAGGGGCGCCTGGCGGCGCTTTCCACCTACCTCGGGCACAGCGAGCCCGCCAACACCTACTGGTATCTCTCGGCCGCCCCGGAGTTGATGGAGTTGGCCGCCGAGCGCCTGGAGCGCCATCTTGGTGATCGCTCATGAGCGCCCTCGCCCCGACGCTTGAGGTGTTCTTCACCGAGCGCCTGATCCGCCAGCGCCAGGTCAGCCCCAACACCGTTGCGGCCTACCGTGACACGATGCGGCTGTTGCTCAGCTTCGCCGCTGAGCGGCTTGGAAAGCAACCGTCCCAATTGGAAGTCGACGACCTCGGCGCCCCGCTCATTGGGGCCTTCCTCGACCACCTCGAGCGCGAGCGGGGCAACGGCGTGCGCACCCGCAACGCCCGTCTGGCAGCGATTCGATCCCTTTTTCGCTACGCGGCGCTGCGCCACCCCGAGCACGCCGCCGTGATCGAACGCGTGTTGGCGATCCCGCCGAAGCGTTTCGAGCGAAACCTCGTCACCTTCCTCAGCGAGGAGGAGGTCGCGGCGCTGCTCGCCGCCCCAGACCCAGCGACCTGGACGGGCCGGCGCGACCGCGCAATGTTGATGCTCGCCGCCCAGACGGGGCTGAGGGCATCGGAGTTGACGGGGCTCAGGTGCGCTGACGTTCACCTCGGCAGAGGTCCGCATGTCGACTGCCTGGGCAAGGGGAGAAAGCAGCGGATCACGCCGCTGACCTCCGCGACCGTGGCCGTCCTGCGCGTCTGGCTCGCCGAGCGCGGCGCCCAGGCAAAGGATCCGCTGTTCCCGACCCGCACCGGGGGGAGGCTCAGCCGTGACGGGTTGGAGCACCGGCTTGCCAAGCACACGGTGAGTGCCGCTCTAGCTTGCCCGTCGCTGGCAGAGAAGAGGGTGACGGCGCACGTGCTGCGCCACACCACCGCGATGCGGCTGCTGCAGGCCGGCGTCGACACCTCGGTGATCGCGCTCTGGCTCGGCCACGAGCAGGTCGAGACGACGCAGATCTATCTGCACGCGGACCTTGCGATCAAGGAACGGGCGCTCGCCAGGACCACACCAGCGGGCGCCAAGCCAGGTCGCTACCGGCCCCCGGACACCGTCCTCGCTTTCCTGGCTGCGCTTTGATTATGCCGATCTCATCGGGGCGATCCCCGCCTGCAGAGCGGCGTTCCGGCAGCAGGTCGGCATAACGCGGAGGTCGGCATAAGCAGCGGATCCGACCAGACCGGGCGATCGTGGCCGCAGTCGGTCGGCGCGACGCGCACGGTTCAGTCCAACAGCTCGTAGGCCACTTCAGTGAGGAAGTCGGGGAAATCATCGCCGAGGACAACCGCCTCGAAGACCCGCCGCGTGTCGTCGGGGCGGCCCGCCTCCCAGGTCTCATCGCCGACCTCAGCGCGGATCCGCTCCAGCTCCTCGTCGAGGATCTTGGTCACGAGCTCGCGGTCGATCACGGTGCCGTCCTCGAGCTTCGTCCCGTTGTGGACCCACTGCCAGATCTGGCTGCGCGAAATCTCCGCCGTGGCGGCGTCCTCCATCAGGTTGTTCAGCCCGACCGCACCGCGACCGCCGAGCCAGAAGGAGATGTATTGGAAGCCGACGCTGACGTTGGTGCGAAGGCCGGCCGCGGTGACCTCTCCCGGCGTGGCGGCGAGGTCGGCGAGCGCGTCGGCGTCGGGGGTGACGTCCACGCGCCTGCAGTCGATCTGGTTCGGCCTGTCGCCGAGTACCTCCTCGAAGGCGGCCTTCGCCACCGCGACCACGTCGGGGTGGGCAACCCAGGTGCCGTCGAACCCGTCCTCTGCCTCACGCTCCTTGTCGGCACGCACCGCGGCGACCGCCCGCTCGTTGGCCTCCGCGTCGGTGCGGCTCGGGATCAGCGCCGCCATCCCGCCCATCGCGAAGATGCCGCGGCCGTGGCTGGTGCGAACCAGCAGCTCGGTATAGGCGCGCATGAAGGGCACCGTCATCGTCACCGCGGCGCGGTCGGGGAGGACGGCGTCGGGGCGCTCGCGGTAGGTCTTGATCGCGGAGAAGATGTAGTCCCAGCGTCCTGCGTTCATCCCGTAGGAATGCTCGCGGAGCTCCCACAGCATCTCCTCCATCTGGAAGGCGGCGGGCAGGGTCTCGATCAGCACCGTGGCGCGGAAGGTGCCACGGTCAAGACCGAGCGCCTCCTCGGTGAAGGCAAGGACCTCGTCCCAGAGTCGCGCCTCCAGATGGTGCTCGAGCTTCGGCAGGTAGAGGTAGGCGCCACGGCCGTTGGCGGCGAGCCGGGGCGCCCCGTGGAAGGCGAAGAGGCCGAAGTCGACCAGCGAACCGGAGCCGACGGTGCCGTCGAAGTCGATGTGGCGCTCGGGCAGGTGGAGGCCGCGCGGGCGGACCAGGAGCGTCGCAGTCTCCTCGCCGAGCGCGTAGTGGCGGCCGTCGGAGGACTCGTAGGTGATCGTCCCCTCGATCGCGTCGATCAGGTTGGCCTGGCCGCCGACCTGGTTTCGCCAGGTCGGCGAGTTGGCGTCCTCGAAGTCGGCCAAGAAGCCCCTTGCGCCCGAGTTCAGCGCGTTGATCACCAGCTTGCGGTCGGTCGGGCCGACGATCTCAACCTGGCGGTCGGCGTAGTCGGCACGCGGCGGGGCGGCCTGCCAGGAGGAGTCCTCCCGTATCTCGCGGGTCTCGGGGAGGAAGTCGAGCCTGCCGCCGGCGGCGATGGCGGCGCGGCGCCCCGCGCGGGCTGCGAGCAGCTCCAGGCGGCGGGCGTCGAAGCGGCCATGCAACTCCGCCAGGAAGGCGAGAGCGTCGGCCGAGAGGATTTCGGTGCGGGAGCGCTCGTCGAGGGGCGGGGCGGCGATCGTCGGCGCGGACATCGGTTAATCGGCTCCTTTACAGGATTCGTTCGTAGACGCGGTCGAGGACTGGATGGTGTGGACGCTCGCACCGCGGCTGAGGCGGCGACCCGAAGTCCGGATTCCCGGGAGCTTAGACGCCTTCGAGCTTGCGGTGCGGGCGATCCCCTGCCAGCAGGTGGGCGGCGGCTGGATGAGCCCTCAGGCGGACTCCAACGAGCCTTTCCCGGAGCAGAGGTGTCCGGGATGTTGAGTTGGACAAACAGAGCCTTGCGGAGTCAGATCGGCTATCGGCTTTCGAATATCCCTGTGGCGATGGTCATTGCTGATCAGGCCACCTTTGGGACGTAGTCACTTCGTGTCTGGACGCAGCCGTAGTTCGGCCCGCCGTTGGTACCCAAAATGTTGTACCCACGCCTAAGGACGCGGCGTCTTGGACCAACGCTGATGCGGTGTTTTCCCCTATTTACTGCGGTCTGCGATCAGTGGAGCCAGCCGGGATCGAACCGGCGACCTCCGCCTTGCAAAGGCGGAAAATCAGGCCTAAGTTGGACTCGCTAGGCACAAACTGGCTTGTTATAGCGGAGTAATCCTCAGGCATGGGAAGGTTTGATTGGTACCCATTCTGGTACCCACGCCTCTGGGGTTGCTAGATTGTTCCGATGTCGCCAAGCATGCCGACGGGGTTCCTGGTCGTCAGGGAACATGGCGGCCGAGTCTATTTCGAGGGCAAGTGGCGCAGCTCGGGAGGTGCCCAGCGCAAGAAGCGGCTGGGTCGCGCCTGGCTTCAGCAAGACCCTTCGGGAGCTTGGATCAAGAAGACGGGTCGGGTCAAGGACGGCTACCTGGACGAGCGGCGGGCGCACATCAAGCTGGCCGGCATCATCGAGGCTGACGAGGAAGAGTTACTGAAGAGCGCGCCTGGGAGTCGTGAGCTGGTCTTCAAGGATGCAGCAGCCGCTTGGCTCGATCACCTCCAGCACGAGAGACGGGTGAAGCCGTCAACGCTGAGGGAGTATCGGATCCTGCTCGCAGACCCACGTGTGACGCGAAGGGCTCGAGCTCCGAAGAGCAAGAAAGGTGGTCGGGTGATGCGGGCGTTCGGGGGTGAGCGAATCTGCGACATCAGCACGCAAGACGTCCGGCGCTTTCTCTCCGCCCTCGATCACGAGGAAATGAGCGCCGGCACCGTGAATAAGCATCGTCAGCTGCTCCATGCGCTGTTCGAGTTCGCCAAGAATTCGGATACCTTCGGCCTGAAGGAAAACCCGGTTTCCTCGACCGAGCGGCGACCCGAATCAGGTACGGCCCCACTCGACGTGTTCGAGCCGAAGGAGGTCGAGATGATCGCCGGGGCCGCGCGCGAAGGTCTGCATCGGAAGCGGTCGGACCACGACTACTCGGTGGATACTCGCGCTGAGCAGCGGCGTATGGACGATCAAGACGGCGACCTCTTCATGATCGCGGCGTTCACCGGCCTGCGACTCGGTGAGCTACTTGCACTTCAGTGGCGCGATCTCGACCTCGATGGCGCATTGCTGACGGTGGCGCGTGCGGTGAGTGCCGGCGTGGAGGTCGATTCGACGAAGTCAAGGCAGTTTCGGACGGTCCCTCTTGCGGAGCAGGCGATGGAAGCGCTGAAACGAGTATCAAGTCGCGAACACTTCACCGGGCGCGGGGACTACGTTTTTTGCCGGGCAGACGGCGGTCCATTGGACAGATCAACAGTGCGCAAGCGCTTTATGGCGGCACAGGTCGCTGCTGGGGTTCGCAGCCGCCGCTTCCACGACCTCAGACACAGCTTCGGCTCACTCGCCGTGCGCCATTTCGATGCCGTACAGGTGCAGTCTCTGCTTGGACACTCGAGCTTGCAAACGACGGAACGGTATCTGCACACCCGTCCACGCAGCGACGATGCAGCAAAGCTGACGAGAGCGTTTGCTGGATCGAGCGATACAGCGACGAAGCCTAAGGCGCTCTAACCCCAATAACTGGCGTCGCCATTGAATAGATCCCCGATGTGGGCATCGAGTCGCGAACGCAGCGCGTACCAACGACGGCCGATCTTGCAGGCAGGGATTACTCCACGGCGCATGTAGTCGAGCGCCGTGGTGCGCTTGATTTGGAGGATCTCGGCGATGTCGTTTGCTGTTAGAAGGTCGGCGCGTGTGAACGAGGACGCACGATCGGGCTGAGGTTCGACTGCCCGGACTGATCGGCTGGCGTGAGCCGTGTGGGCGCCTTTGGCATTAGGCGCGACGGGCGATCGGCTGCGTCGATCGGTTCGCATACCCACATGACGTGCAGAAACGCCCAAGCGATACCCCCCCGAACGCGGCGAATTGCCCGCCCGAATCGGGACTGTCGCGAGACCCCGCATCACAGACTTCCGTTATTTCGCTGGTTCGCTTGCTGCCGTCGCAGCGCCTCGACCGCCGCTTGGTAGTCAAAGCGCCACGGAGCCTTCGGCCCGACGCCGATCCGTAGCCCACCGAGCAGCTCCCGGTTTCGATAAACCCATGGCCGCTCGACCCGCAGTCGGCGGGCCAGCTCGCCGGCACTGAGCAGCTCCGGTTCTTGACCAGCGCCGTGGGCCTTTAAGGAGGGTCGCGACTCGAACGGCAACCCGCTCGACGGCCTGGGGCGTGAGATCAACCGCGATCCGAGGTGCCACGGCCCCACGGCCGCGCCGCGGCGAGGAGCAGCGCTCGTGCGCCGCCTGTCGTGGAATGGTGCTCAATCCGCCCATGGCACTTTCCCTTTGCAGAGCTCTTGTGCCGACGGCCTCAGTCGGCTTCGAGATCGTCGATGCGGTGCTCGGTCCAGGGGTGGGAGGTGGCGCCGAAATCCTTGAACGGGGTCGGCAGATCGCCGGCGAGGGCGTGGGTATCGAGGTAGCCGGCAAGCGCTCCTCCCTGACCGAGCCTGGCGGCGTAGGCATCGGCAACCGCCTCGCGGCGGCGCCAGTAGATCGCCCACGGTGTCCTCACCAACCCCATCGCCGCCCGCCCGCTGATCAGGTAGGCGATCAGGCGGAAGGGAAACTCCATCGGACTGCGCGGCGGTGTCGTCATTCTGTAGAGCGCCGCCGTGACCCGGGCATCGCTTGAGTTCAGGTGCCCGAGCTCGTGGGCGAGGACGGCCGGGAATGATGAGCTCTCCAGCATGCCCCTGGTCACCATCAGGGTGTCGGCGTAGGCGCAGGCGTTGGGTTCGGGATCCTCGCTGAGGAACCAGCGCCGCGGGGCCCGCAGCTTCGGATCGTGCGCCTGCAGCTGCTCGAAGGCGGCCTCGAAGACCGCTTGCTCGCGCCCCGAGGGTCGTCGCCCGCCCTGTTGCTGCTGAAACCACCAGCCGCCAAGGGGCAGGATGAGAGTCGCGAGGGAGATACCGAGCGGCCCGAACCCGATCACGACCGAAGGGATGTTGACCGGCCATCCCCAACCGGTGATCAGATCCAGGAGCGCCAGGATGCCGTCGATGAGGAGGAAGCGACAGGCAGCGCAGAAATATTGCAGCGCCCAGGTGAGCGCGTAGAGAAGGACCCAACCGGGGTTTAGGTCTCCCGGTCTGATCAGGTGGGCGCTCAGCCTGTTCTTCATCGACGCTCCTCCTCCCCCTCTGATTAAACCGCAGTCCCATCAGCAAACGCTCCACTTGCCGCCGCTGTTGGCAAAGCGGCCCGATTGGCGACCGCGCTTTAGGTGGGCGGCGACGTTGGTCGGTGAGGCGCCCATCCCATCAGCGACCTCGTTGTAGGTGGAAGCGGGGTGATCGGCGAGGTAGGCGGCGACGTCGTCTTGGGAGAAGCGCTGGGTCCTGTCCCGATCGAGCTCGGCGCGAGCGGCGAGGAGGCGGGCGCGCTCTTTGTCGAGCTCGCGCACTTCGCGGTCAATCTGGGCTCTGATTCCAAGGCTCGGGCGTTTCGGTGGCATGCGCTTCTCCGTCGTGGGCTTGCGTTGACTTATCGGCATAATGATATAAAGTCAACGAAATGTCAAGGGCTATCTCAAAAAGATCCTGGGGGCCCTCCCATCAGAAGATGGAGCCGCCGTTTCGGCGCGGGCCATCGCTGGTGTGGAAGTTCGTTGGGTTCTTCGCGCTGGCGCTCTTCGTCCACACGATCGTTGACCCGAGGGGAGGTGACACGTTCGGGTGGTGCCTGGAGGCGATGGCGCTCGGTTGGCTCGCGAAGCTCTTGATAACGGCGCTGGCCGGGGGGAGGATCCCGATCGGCTGGCTCTTGTCGTTGATCGCTAAGAGCGAGCCCGCCAGGGATCTGTTGGGGGAAGGTGAAGGCAAGACGGCCGATGAAGCGGTGCGCTCCGAGGTCGCCCGGCTCGGCGGGGGCGCCTACCTCGGTGTCTCCGCTAGGGGCGGCTGGATTCTCGCCGACCCCGAGAGCGCGGTGATGGTCCTCGGCCCGCCGCGCTCGGGCAAGACCAGCGCTGTGATGATCCCCGCCGTACTGGGGGCATCGGGGGCGGTGATCGCAACCTCCACGAAGCCCGAGGTGATGCGGGCGACGGTAGCCGCCCGGTCGGAAGTCGGCCAGGCGTGGCTGTTTGATCCCTCCGCCTCAGAGCTGCGGCTGCCGGACGGGGTGCGGCGGTTGTGCTGGTCGCCGGTGGCGGCGGCCACTACGTGGGATGAAGCCCTGGTGATGGCACGGGCGATGACGGCATGTGTGCGGATCGGGGCCGGTACGAACAATGAGAATCACTGGACCGAGCGAGCTGCCGCGCTCCTTGCCCCGCTGCTTCACGCCGCCAACCTCACCAATCGCCCAATCTCTGACGTCTTGCGCTGGACCCTGCGCCAGGACCTGGATCCCGCGCAGGCGGTGCTCGCCGATTGCGACTCTGAGATTGCGGTCGACGTGTTGATCGGGATCGAGCAGACCGACGCCCGCGAGCGCTCCTTGATCTTCTCAGCGACCGCCGGGGTGCTTGCCGCCTACAACGCCGACGCGGCTAGGGCAGCGGCTGCCCAGCCGAACTTCGATCCGACCCGCTTTGCTGGATCGGCCGACACGATCTACATCACCGCGCCCGAGCACCGCCAAGCACTCTGCGCGCCGCTGATCGTCGGCCTGCTGGAGCAGATCCGCCACGCCGTCTATGAGAGAGCGGCAACTCAGGCGATGGAGGGGCCGGTGATGCTCTGGGCGCTGGATGAGGTCGCAAACATCGCCCCGATCGGTGACCTGCCGGCGCTGATCTCCCAGGCGGGAGGACAGAGGTTGCAGGTGATGGTGGGCCTTCAGGACCTGAGCCAGGCGCGGAGCCGCTGGGGAGCGGACGCCGCGGAGGGATTCATGAGCCTCTTTCAGACCAAGGCGATTCTGTCGGGGATCGGCGACGCCCGTACCCTGGAGAGCATCTCGCTGGCTCTCGGTGAATACGACCGCAAGGTGGTCTCCTCCTCGAAGGGCACCAGCGAGAGCGATGAGTGGTTCAGCCCGCACGGCTACAACGAATCGGTCAGCTATCAGACCCAGAGACAGCGGGTGCTGACGCCTGGGGAGATCGCGAAGCTGCCGCCGGGGCAGGGGTTGTTGCTGCGGGGAGCGGACTGGGGGCTGATCGGGCTGACGCGGTGGTTTGAGTCACTGCCATTCTCAGCGGCAGGCTCGGCGGCGACATCCGACCGAGACGGTTGGTTTCTCGGGTCGGCGACGAGCTGACTCCTGGTTTGAGCGTCGACCCAGAGGTCTGACCTTTCCCTGTTGTGTCGCTCGCCGCCGCCCGAGGATCGCCAGCTTGACTTGATAGGAGCGTGGCATCGCCCCAAGTGAGTCGCGTCAGCCAGCGATCCGCCCATTGCAAAACAGACCAAAGGAATGGACGGTGCAGATGATCGTAATCGGAGCGGACACCCACAAAGCTACCCACACGCTCGCCGCGGTATTTGAAGGCAGCGGTCAACTTGCCGGCGAGCTGACCGCAGCGGCGAGAAGGCCCGGCTTCGCTGAGATGTTGGACTGGGCGGGCCGCCTTGATCCCGAGCGAGTCTGGGCGATCAAGGACTGCCGACACGTCTCCCGCGCCTTGGAGCGCTTCCTGGTCGCCTCGGGTGAGCAGGTAGTACGGGTTGCGCCGAATCTGAGCGCCCGGGAGCGCGGGAAGGAGCGCACCCGCGGCAAGTCCGACCCGATCGACGCCAGGGCAATCGCCCGGGCCGCCTTGGCGGAGGGGATCGAGACGCTGCCGGTCGCCCACCTCGACGAGCGCTCCTTTGAGATCAAGCTCCTGCTCGATCACCGTGAGGACCTCCTCAGGGCCCGCACAGACGACCAGCAGCGGCTGCGCTGGCACCTGCACGACCTCTGGCCGGAGTTCGAGATCCCGGCGGCTGCGCTTGACCGCGTGGTCTGGCTCGATCGCGTCGCCAGGAAACTGGCCCGTGCCGAGCAGAGCACCAGGGTGAAGATCGCCCGTGAACTTTTGGTCGGGATCCGCCGCCGAACACGCAGGGCCGCAGAGCTCGAGCGTGAGATCGGCGAGCTGGTCAAAGCCAAAGCGCCCGAGCTGCTCAATCTGAAGGGCTGCGGGATCCTGACGGCGGCCAAGTTGCTCGCCGAGACCGCCGGGGCGAAGCGCCTGGCGAGCGATGCGAAGTTCGCCCGCCTGGCGGGAGTGGCCCCGATCCCGGCTTCTTCCGGCCAGCGCACTCGCCTCCGCCTCGACCGCGGTGGCAACCGCCAGCTCAACTGTGCTCTGCACCGCATCGCAGTGACCCAGGGCAACTTTCACGAACCGGCACGGCTCTATCTCGAAAAAAAGCAGGCCGAGGGCAAGTCAAGAAAGGAAGCGCTTCGCTGCCTCAAACGCCACCTCGCGCGACGGGTTTGGAAGCTGTTGGTGGATTCTGAAATTGATAGATCCCCGATCACCGTCGATTCTCGGAGAGACACTTCGACATCGCAAATTGCCACCCCGGCTTGACATAGGAGCAACAGGGAGCCGTGGAGGAGGGTCGGCGGGGAGGAGTGAGACACGAGGCGCGGGCTTGATACCCCGACTCAGCAAGGGCCGCGGTCCGCTGCAACTCGCCTCCTATGGCATCGAACTCGACCCATGGGCTCGGTGAAGACACGCAGCGGTGTGACGTTCTCTAACACGTCCTCGCCACCTTCCTTCGCAGTCTGCGTTCAAATCGACTACAACCACTTGAGGTGAGTCCGCGATGCTTCTACGCAGACCTAGTCCTGCGAGTGGGAGGAGGAATGCAGTTTGGCGTTTTCGTCATTGTAGAGCCGCGTTGATCTGTCGATCGAGGATCAGGGCTCCTTCGTCCGCACTAACGTCGTCGGCACCAGCGTCCTCCTCGATGCCGCCCGTGAGCTCGGCATAGGCCGCTATCTGGAAGGTCTCGACGGATGAGGTCTACGGCTCGATCGAGGCCGGCTCCTTCACTGTGAGCTCGCCGCTAAATCCTTCCGCTCCTTACTCGGCGCAACTGGTTGTACGTCGAGGACTTCTGCCATGGCATCCACGCGGCCTTACTCAAGGGAAGTCGCGGAGAGGTCTACAACGTCGGTGGCGCTGATGAGTGCGAGACCTTCGAGCTCGTCAAGCGGGTGTTCGAGCGGACGAGTCGCTTAATCGAGCACGTCGAGGATCGCCAGGGCCACGATCGCCACCGGCCACATCGGCTATAAACCCGCGCGGTGGATCTGACAGCGGATTAGAGCTAACAGGCTTGACCGCACGACGATTAAGGAGCGACGAAATGGCGCAGACTGTCGTTATAGGCGGATCTCACGGCACGGCAAAGATCCGAGATCCCTGGGGTGTTCTCGGGCTATCCCTCCTGACCTTGGGTATCTACCACCTCTACTGGTGGTATCAGGCCAACAAAGAGCTAATGAACTACGGGATCGCCAAGCAGCGCGATCTTGGCACCAGCCCCGGACTGTCGCTCCTCGCTATCTGGTTCGGGGCGTACACGCTCTTTATCGCTTTCGTCTGGACAATCGTCGGAACCACTAAACGCATTCGGCGAGCGCAAGAGCTGGCCAGCGTCGAGCGTCTTGATCCGTGGATCGTGGTCCTGCTATGGGTCTTCACCTTTGGCCTCGGCGCACTCGTCTATTACCAATATCAGCTCAACAAGGTTTGGCAGGCGCCAGGTCAGACATCGCCACACCTCCCGGCATCAATCGGCACTCAGCCCTCAGTCGCCAATCCCGATCTCGACCGACTAAAGCAGCTGACCGACCTTAAAAATGCCGGCAGTCTGAACGAGGCTGAGTTTGAGGCCGAGAAGGCTCGTCTCGGGATCGGTCCGAGCGCTCCGCAATAGGCCCGCAAGATGAGCTCGCCTCAGCTGACCGAGAGAATCAGGAGCGGGCTACTCTTGGCGCGCAGATGGATCTCGGCGCCGGAGAGCTGCTAAAACGGCGCCTTGTAACTGCGACATAGCCGCGCGATCGAAGGGAGCTGGTCTCCCAGCTCTAACGCGGATCTTGACGCCACTCGCTTCCGGTAAGACGATCAATCGAATGTTTCCGCAGGTTGACTGCCAACTCTCCCCGGTTCGCTTTCCTCGACCCATTCACCCGCTCTGACATGAGCCGCTACCTCACGCCCGGCTTCGAGAGCGTCTACGACGGAAAGACTCGTCGAGAATGTGGCCGTTGGCTTGCGCTGCTTACTTATCTGGCGTTCCACCGAGTCAGAAGCCGTACCGACAGCGGCACCAATAACAGCTCGAATTAAGAAGTATGCTGCGAGCCCTCTGACGAAGATGGCGATGACTGTGACGGACATTAGGTCAGTACCTCCAAATGGAGGCGTTTGTATCTAAGACACGAAGCTCGTTCTCCAGCGTATCGAGCATCCTGAAATAGATATTTCGGTTGAAAAGCCTCTTGGGGCCAGCGGGAAGAAATAAGACCTTATCCTGAATGCTCTTGTAGCGAGCTAACCTGGTTTTGAGATAAAGCCTGCCCTCGCCTTCAGCCTGCTGGCAATCAAGAGCCAACAGCAGAGTGAGTTGTCATTTGGCGTTGGGGCGGAGTAGTGGTTTAAGTCGCACAGGGAGATATAACTTACTGCCTTGTCGTTCGACCAGTGATTCAAGGCGATTAGCTTCGCCGATCAGCTCGACCGTGCACTGACTCGCTTCCGCAAGCTGATCGATTGTCGCCGTTATTTCGGCGGTGATTCCACGCTGAATGTCGTGCTTGGCAGCAAGGGTGTCTGTCCTACCTTGGTGACTCGGAGTCGCTAGAGTTTCGAGCGCTACTGGGGGATGAAGCACCACGGCTTCTGCGTTTCCTCCGCCGCTTTAAGATCGTCAGTCTCAGTTTTTACTTCCTGGCTGGCCTTGTTCTTGGCTCGAGTGGCACCCCTCTTGGTGCGGCGGCTCTTGTGCCGGCTGCCAATGACTTTTCCTTCGTCTCTCTTGAGCTTGGTCGTAGCATCATTGAGGGCTGCTTGGACAGCAGCAACGTCAGCGTTCGCGGCGGCACACTGGGCTGCGATCGGAGCATATTCGCCGAAGGCGCCAGTGGTCCCCCCTGTGGTCAGGGAATAGCTTTCGCCGTAGCCATCTTGCGGAGTCACTTCTATGTAGTATTTACCCGGAGAGAGTGTGACAGCCTTAGTGCTGTAGTCTCCAGCTCTCGCATAGACGTCGTCGCTAACCCCCTCGCCGTGCTCTTCCTCAAGGGTGGCAGCGGTCTCGCCGTCGGCACCATTTGTGCCCCCCCCAAGGTTTTTCATGGTGATCATTACCTGAGAGGTGCTCGGGGAGGTTACGTAGAAATAGAAGTAGGCCTTGTCGTTTTCCGTCTCCATCACAGCCGTATAGGTCTGATTGATCGTCAGGGGTCCATAGGCGGTAGCCAACGTGGCGTTGGGTTCGTATGGTCCCTCGGTCGCTTTCGCAGAGGGTGCTGTCGCGAGCGTCACAAGCAACCCGCCGAGCACGCACAGAATGGAAAGTCTGATACCTCGGCTTTGATCCGCCAGCCTGAAATCCACAACGCCTCCCTCCGACAGGCAGGTCTTCTGTCCCCGCCTCTGATTGCTCAATCGCGACGCGAGCCTACCAGCAATGTCGCCTTTTGTCGCCCGATTTGCACCGGCCGGCAATCGCTGGCTGCATCCGGTATAACCCGCGCGGTGAGGGGCGACTTGCGATCTCGGCGCTGTGCTGTAGGTGGGCTCGTAGCGTGCGTGGGTATCGCTTTTTTAGTCGGCTGCGGCGGCGGGAGCTCAGCTGATCCGACATCCACTACCGCTGGAAGAACAGCTGCAACGACCCCTGAAGACAGCACGACCACGAAGGCAAGCACTTCGACCTCCGGATCTGCCACCACCCAGGGCTCTTCTAATCCCAAGCTTGAACTGACCGGACCCGCTGGGACGAGTGAAACTGCAAAGCAGGTTTGCGCCCGGCTGCCGGCGGGGGATCTGAAGAACTCTTCTCCCTGGCAGTGGGATGGAATTTAGCAAGCCGACGGTGATGCAGGCGGTTCCGTTGCCGGTCCTTCGCTTAGCGGGAATCGTGCACACCGGTTGCCGCTATCAAGATCAGTTTGAATCTATTTGGCTCGCCGACGGTTTCGAGCAGACAGGCAAATCTCTCAGCGAACTGATCAAGGGCGATCCTCGACCGTGGACGCCTGTGGATATTGCGGGCCACGAAGGGGAGTACACGTCAGGTATGCCAGACGATGGCGCTGTAGTAATGCTTGTCAGGGTCTCCGATGAACTGGTGTTCTCCCTGGAACCGTACAAAAATTATGGCAGTGTAGGCTGGCACCAACCGGGGACATCGGCCGGTAATGAAGCACCGCCGTGGGTGAAGAAGGTTTCGGAACGATTGGCGACTGTGATCTTGAAGTGACTCAGCCAGAGCAGCGGGCAGGCTGGTATCCGCAGCAGGACGAGCACATTCTGCGGTGGTGGGATGGCGAGAGGTGGACCGACAATTACCATCCAGCCAGCAGGCCAGATGCCAGCTCCGGCCTGAGGCCCAGTGTCAATATCGGCATCGGGATTGTCGGCATTCTCGTAGGCATCGCCGGTTTCGCCATAGCTGTCAGCTTGCCCCACTCGGCCTCTGAACTGGGCCTGCGATCGGGAGCGATCATTAAGCCCGAGAGCTACGCGTTCTTGCTCGTTTCAGGCATTGCGACGTTCGAATTCGGCCTCCTGAGCGTGATCATCGCTGGCAATACCAGGCGGATGGCGCTGCCAGTATTAACCGGCATACTGGCGCCCGTGACTTTCTTTGGTGGGATCATCATCATCGCCGTCTACGAGCGCGGCAGGAGCAATGTCGAGCATCGCTCGATCGAACGAGAAGGCTATTGACGCATCCAGAGCTCTCAACTAAGGCGACAAGATCACAGACCCTGTTATTTAACGGCTCGATGGAGCAGACAACTGGATCGTGTGTCTGCGTGCCTGAACGGTGGGAAGAGGTGCCGTCTTCTGTCGCCCGATATGTGGCGGCCTGCAAATGAAGCTGCCATCGGGTATAACCCGCGCCGTGAATGAAGATCGCAGGGAGCGGCTTACGGCTATAGCTGTGCCGTTGATGAGTGCCAGTGTCGCTCTGACTCTCGTGCTCGCCAGTCCTGCGTTTGCATCATCGAGCGCTGGCCTGCTTCTCTCATCCAGCTCAAGTAGCAGCTCTCCCGTCCAGATAGTCCCGCAGAAGACCAGGAGCCGTCGCCGTAAAGGAACAGCGACGGCCAGCTCGGTACAGCAGCTACTGACCTTTGATGAGTTCCCCGTGGACGATGTGATCACTAATCAGTACGAGCCCGATGGAGTGCTCTTCTCGGGGGCCAGTGCTGAACAAGTGCCGGAGATCGTCGAAGACAACGCGGACCCGACCAGCCCGATCTTGGCCGGCAGCGAAAGTTTCCTGGGCCCGATTCACGCAAAGTTTGTCGTACCAACAACCACCACTCCAACCACGGTCAGTAATTTGTCTCTGGATGTCGGCTATATAGATGAACCTGGCTCAACCAAGGTGGTCATTGATACGACGACTGGACCGGAAGAAATCCTTCCCGAAGAAGTGGGCATCAACTCCGTCGAAACCTCTGCGCCAAATATCACCGGCTTCAGCGTCGAAGAAGTCGAAGAAGACCCGAATGGGTTTGGCATTGATAACCTCGCCTTCACTGGACCTGAAGCACCTCCTCCGCCTGCGCCACCAGCACCGCCGAGTCAGATTTGCTCAAAATATTTGGAGATTGACTCTCGGGGATCTGGCGAGACAGCAGGTGTCCTCAGTCCCCCAGCAGAGGAATTTTATACTGCTCTCGAAGGACAGCTGGGGTATTCACACGCCGTCGGTATTAAGTCGAATCCATACAGCGCTGTCGGAGTGTTCTCGTTGACTCACTTTAGCCAGGACCTTAATGGCCTCGGAGCCCTGATCCATAGCAGTTGGATTGGTGCCTACAAAGCATCGGTCGACAAGGGTAAGAAGGACCTGAATGCGATTATCAAGTCCCAAGTAGACGCGTGCAGTGCGACTAAGCTAATCCTCATTGGATACAGCCAAGGCGCGCAAATCACGGGCGACGTGTTTCAGAAGTTATCTTTGACTGTGCAGAAGCACATTGCTGCTGTGGTCTTGTTCGGCGATCCGGAATATAACCACGAGGATAAGGCTGTTGATCAGGATCAGCCGCCGGATAGGTCACGAAATGGCAGCCTGGGTACCCGACCAAAGTTTTTGACTACGAGCGGCACTATGGTGCTCTCGTACTGCCAAATCTATGACCCTGTGTGCCAGTGGCGCCTACCACTTTGGGCGTATGACAAATACAAACTATCTCAGCATAAGGAATACTGGGGTGATAACGATTCTCCAGCCGATCAGGCTGCCACAGTTGTCGCTGAGTTGGTGACCAAATAAGCAATGAGGACTGATGATCTGATAGGCGATCGTGATTGCAACAGTGTCGCCTTTTCCCATTCCCGGTCAGAGGATATATTCCCAGTCGTCCTAATCAGTCGGAGCAGCGACGACTGACAGGGCTGAGAAGCGATGAGTCTTCTAAGCGTTGAGAAGACGGCCGCGTTCGCGGTGCCGCGGTCTATAGAGACCGCCCAGAGGGCGGTACACCAAGCCGTTAACGCACTCGGTTGGTCGTTCACAACTTTACTTCAGTCGGCGGACCGAGTACAGATACTCGTTAAGGTTCCACCAGATATGGTGTCTGCTGGCGCAGCGAAGATCGGTGTCGAGCTTATTCGACAGGAGGGCGAATCTACTCTCGTTAACCTCAACGGCTCTATTTTTGGACGGGGACCTCTGCAAGCACGGCACCTGGTTCGCTACCACGAGGATTTTGAGGGCAGTATTGCGGAAATAGTGCAATCGCAAGCCAACGTAGTCGAGTGGCCCCCGCCTGCCGAGCTCCCCCACGGGTCCGAGAAGGTCTGCCCGAGATGTAGCGACCCAGCCTCTTCTCGACCTTGAATGGAAACAACCAAGGGTGGGTCGCCACATCCTACGGCTATTTGCTATCTCTCTAGCTACTTGGCTGACAGCGAGTTCAGCAATGGGGGCGACCGACGAAGGACCTCCACGGCAGGGAACGGTTTCTTGCCAGGCGCTGTGTCGATAAGAGCTACAAGCCCAACAGGGCCGTCGCCTTCGGTTTCGATCTCGGAAAAGACTGTACCCCCACTTATAGCTGTCATAGTTATCGCTCGGTGTTCGCGCGGATCGTCGCCAGCCGACCCCGCTACTGCCTGAATGTAGCCCACAATAGTTTCACGAGACTCGGATCAATGTCCTCGGTCCAACTGAAGGCTTAAAGCATTTCACGGAGTTCTATCCGTGCGAAGCTCTGCACCGGTAACGCCGACCGTCTGAGTGAGGCGCTGGCCTGCAACCCTGAAATCGGTCCGACCTGTTTGAGAGTCCTTCCCGCCCGCGACAATGGGCAAAGGAGGACCGAAGCAGGTGAAGAGACAAAGCACACCCCCGAACAGATCATCCGCAAGCTGCGCACCGCAGAGCAGATGCTCTCGGAGGGAAAGACGGTGGGCGAAGCGGCGAAGGAGCTGGAGGTCTCCGAGCAGACCCTGCACCGCTGGCGAAACCAGTACGGCGGCATGAAGGCCGAAGACGTCAAACGGCTGAAGGAACTAGAGAAGGAGAACCGCGAGCTGAAGCAGATCGTCGCCGACCAGACGCTCGATATCCGCGCCTACAAAGAGATCGCCAAGGGAAAATTCTGAGCCCGTCCCGGAGGCGCCAGGCGGTCCGCATTCTGGTGGACCGCCTCGACCTCTCCGAGCGTCGGGCGTGCCGGATCACCGGCCAAAACCGATCAACCCAGCGCTACTGCCCAAAGGCGGCCCCAGAGGAGGAGGCGCTGCGCACCCGCCTGCGAGCGCTCTCCGAACAGCGGCCCCGCTGGGGCTACCGCCGTGCCCACGCTCACCTGCTGAGCGAAGGCCTGTCGCTCAATCGCAAGCGGGTGGCGCGGATCTGGCGCGAGGAGGGGCTTCGCGTGCCTGCCAGGGCCAAGAAGCGCCGGCGCTTGGGCGAGTCGACCGCAGCCTCAAAGAGGCTCAAGGCCGAGTGCCCCAATCACGTCTGGGCGCTTGACTTCCAGCACGATGCGACCGAGGACGGCCGCGAGCTGAAGTTCCTAAACGTGGTCGATGAGTTCACCCGTGAGGCCCTGGCGATCGAGGTCGAGCGCTCGATCAACGCAGACGCGACGGTCAAGGTGCTCGAGCATCTCGCCACCAAGCGCGGTGCTCCCGCCAACATCCGTGCCGACAACGGCCCCGAGCTGACCGCGACCGTGCTGCGCGAATGGTGTCATCACGGCTCCACCGCCACCGCCTATATCGAGCCGGGCTCGCCTTGGCAGAACCCTTACGTGGAGTCCTTCAACGCCCGCCTTCGCGACGAGCTGCTGAACACCGAGCTGTTCACCTGCTTGGAGGAGGCACAGGTGCTGGCCTCCGACTGGCGCACTGACTACAACGCCAACCACCCCCACTCGGCACTTGGCATGATGTCGCCCACCCGATTCGCTGCCAGCTGGCAGCGAATCGGCAACACGAACGGCTCAATCAACCCCGGACTCTCATGCGGGGTGGACCGATGAGTGGGGGCTGGCCAGCGCTTTAGCGGGCTACGGCGTCGGCGGAAGATGCACGCCGATCTGGGCCAGGAGCATCTGACTGATTAGATAGATGATCTGACTGGCGAGTCCGTAGACGATCAACCGGGTCGCTGAGTTGGCATTACTGGCTTGTATCGCCGCTTCTAACTCGTCCATACGGGCCAGGACGAGGTCAAGATCGGTGGTATAAGGATCTACGGCCGCCTCCACAGTAGCCTTGACGGCCTCAGCGGCCTCGGGGTAGTCATCAGCTGTTGCCAGGGAGAACTCTTCAGCGGCCTTTCCCCAGTCCCGACTGATCAGGGCGCCCTGGAAGCCCTTGCTGTGTATCCCTAAGGCCGCAGTAGCCAGGGGCTCTTGTGCCATGCCGGTTATTAGCGCCAGAGTAGAAGGATCTGGCGCTAATCCAAGCGTCGCTAAAGACATTGCCGGTGACGAGCCTGCGCTGAGTCTTGGCAGGGTCGGGAAGATAGAAGGGACTACTGGGTCATTGAGTTTGGTTAGGACGATTGCTGTCTTGCCAAGCGCTGATAGATCCGGATGGAACGTCTTGATCAGAGAGGCCTGTTGGCTGTGTAAGGCCATTCCGGCGGTGCTTGAAGGGTCACGAGCCAATGACCATTCCAGCTCCATATATTTGGTTATCTGCTCGTGTAGATGTCGGGTGCTCCTATCCCAGCTCGCTTGTTCTCGCTTAGTGATCTCTTCGAGCTCGGGAACGAGTTCCTTGGGTGTCTTAGCCTTGATCTCGGGTTCCAGAGCAACCCCAGTGACCAGTGGCAACAGTTTGCTGAGGTCTGCTCGGTTCCAATCGAAGCTCGGAGTATGAGCAGTGACGCGCGATTTAATGAAGATCCAGGCGACCTCCTGATCGTCGATCTCGCCGCGCTGTTGAGCACTGAGAGCCTCGGCGATCGTTGTCAGAAAACGGACCGCGCCTGTCTTTTGAATCGTTAGATTGGCGCGCCCGTAGCGGACCTTAACCCTCCCGGCATTGCGCAGCCGCAGGAAGATCTCTGGCTCCTCTGTTTTAGCCATCGTCTGAGACCACTGCGCTGATCAGAGGGTCAGGATGCCGAGATCGCGCCTCCGACGGACGCGCTTAGCGATCTTGGAGCACGGCTGCATCGCTGGGAACTGGGCCGTCAAGAGTCACCTGCCTTGTAGCTGCGGCGTCCGGCGATAGCGGATAGGATCGCCGCCGACAGAGGCTTTGATGCACAGACCGGAGGCGCTGATGAGGCTAATGAGGGGGTTGCTGCGTTGCTGATAAGCCGCTACGTTAGCCTCGCCGTCATCTGCCTTGCTTTGCTCGCTATCTCGCTCAGCGGCTGTGGGAGCTCCTCTTCGACCGCCAGCACTACTTCGACAGCCCCGCCGAGGACAGTGGGAGAAGTCTGCGCGGGCCTCAAGGGCAGCAACTACGCGGTGTGTGCTTCTGGCTACTCCGCCCGGCTACAGGAGGAAGCCTCGGGCACCTATACCAGCAACTCGGAAAAGAAGCCCTGATTGGCACCCTCGAACGGTCAATGGGGGCTGCGTCGCCGGGGCACGCCAGGAGGAGGCGGTAATCGCGGGTCGCAAGCTTCCGGCTGGGAATATTCAACGTGAGGCAACTGGCAAAGCCCCTGACAGTGATCGTTGTATCGGTCTGGATACTGGCTCTCGTCGGTTGCGGTAGTTCCAGCGGTGCCAGTAGTGCCAGCGGAGGGGCTGTCGCCAGCTCAAGCGATGCTGCTGCTTGCCATTACTCACCAAAGGGAAGACCCTCGGTCGCGCTGCTGTATCAGCTGCAGCCTGAATCTCAAAGCGTGACTACCGGTTCACGCGCAAAGACAATCAACGTCCTCTGTCAGCGCATTCGTGAACTCGGTCACTCCGAAGCTCGGATCGAACCAGTCGGCACAGATCAACTTCGCATCGTGATGCCGGGGTCCTTAGAATCGCATCAGCTACCCAGTCTCCCCGTCTCCACTGGGAGTCTCTACTTCTACAACTGGGAGCCCAATCTAATCGGCCAAAAGCAGGCGATCGGTGGACACCCTGGTATGCAGCCACCCATTCCCGCGTTCAGGAAGGCGACCGCAGAATGGAAAGCGGCTGGGCGCAACATCTACCACGGCGATGAGAATCGAGAGCTGGCCGACAGTGGCGCCTTCCCGACCGCCTACGACGCTGCCCTGCTCGCCTCCGAGCAGCCGCCGGTCACCAACTGCACGACCTGCTCGACCGCCAAGCCCCGCTACTACCTGTTCGCACGCGAAGCCCAGCACAAACTGATCGCCGGCCCCGAATACAGCAAGAGCGGCCTCTATGTCGGCCCTCATAACGTCGGTGCTCAGGCAAGCGGGATCGTCCTCACGGTCCCCGCTGGGACGGTCCTGGTCTCCGAACAGCCCACCGAACGCTCCGGGAAGATCGACAACTCGGCTCAACCGGGCTGGTACGCACTGCGGGATCATCCGGCTCTCTCGGGCAGCGAGATCACCGAACCGCAGGTCGGTGAGGACCAGATCGGCGAGACTAACGTCACCTTTGCTTTCACAGCGCCGGGCCGACAAGCCTTTCAGACAGTCACACGGCAGATCGCTGAATTTGGACGCTCACAAGCAATCGGCAAGGTCAGCCCTGAACAAGCTTCAGCTCTCTCCGGCCACTTCGCAGTCGTCCTCGACAACGAAGTAAAGATCCGCCCGATCATCAACTTCGTCCAAAATCCACGGGGTATCAGCGGAAGCACGGGCGCAGAAATCTCTGGTGGCTTCAATACCAAGCAGCAAGCGCGGGAACTGGCGGTCGTCCTCAAGAGCGGCGCGACGCCGTTGAAACTTGTCTATCTGCGACAAATACCTGATCGCTGATAACGGAACTGCGGCAGCCTTAACCTAATTGAGAAACCGCTTGATGCTTCCTTCTACCAGTCGAGCGCAGCCCGCTACCATGAGCAGCGCGTTTAAGCCGGCGGCAATAGCTGAGATTTCGAGCCAGCCCGGCGCCACGTGATCCATATTCCGAACATAGGGCGCCTCAGCAAGGGCACCGGAAACGCTTCGACGCCGGACTGGTAGGACCTCGCAGGTGAGTATGAAGGGGTGTGCAAAAAGCGCATACCCCTTCATTGCGGGTCCAGCTGGGGACGATCTGGCTGACCTACGGCAATGGGACTGAGCTACGGTTACGGGATTGCACTCACGTAGTGGATCGTCCGGTAGCGCTGGCGAACGTAGCGTGGCGTTCCCGGCGGGGGATTCTCCACTCGCACCCAACGCCAGTTCCAAGGACCCGGCCGTGCGATATAGGCCCCTACTGGCTTAGAGCTGCCGGGCGCACCGATCCCGAAGCTGCCGTGATTGACTCCAACGAGGACGGCAATCGCCACCGCCAGGAGGCAGACGGCGAGGATCGAGCGCAGTTTCCCGTCCGAAGCCCGTCGCTCCAGCCGCCAGGATCGTCTACGCCCCCGATGTCTACGTCGTCCCTTATCCCGCTCCCACGGGAAGTCTCCATTCGTCGGCACCCCTAACTTTTCGGATCAGGCGCCGGGTAGCTTTAGCCCTGGGCCGATCTTTCGTGAGCGGGCTGGTGATGCGGTCTGCCGAGATCGGGCGATCAAACAAGCAGGGCTTGACTGTCGGCGAGCGGAGGTCCGCGATGTGCGGTCTCAGAAGCTATTCCAACCTACTGATAACTTCCGCCCGCTTTTGCAAGTCTCACCGCCATCCCCTGCACCACAACTCCAGCCGGGAAACCCCACCGCCGAGCAGTGAGCATGGCCTCATTGTGACGCCATGTTTTAGCTTGCGGCTTTCTCGACGAGGCGTGCAAGTGCCGCCTAGCCGTTGATTTTCGGATGGAACGAACCGCTTATGTCGTGGTCCGAAACATCCAGTCCATTTATCCAGGGCTCGGGTTCGCAGCGCTCATGCCCACTCATTTCGACACCTTGACCGGACCCCACTCATTGGTCCACCTGATCTAACCCCCGCAGACTGGGCCACGATGCATGAGACTCCAGCCCTACCGAAGGAGTCAAATGCCAAGGCAGTACCCCACGGAGTTCCGCGAGCGAATCGTCGCCCGGCGAGGTCGAGAAGGCCCGTCTCAGCTCTTAGCGTCCACTACGGAGTAACCGGCACCCACCATTTACCGCTCTTTCCCGACCCTTAAGCAGGCTGGGTACGCGCAGCCACTACTGCTCGGCATTGAGACGGAACTTGCGCCAGCGCTCGTCGAGGCGAGCCTCGTCCAGCTCCTCGGCGTCGATCACCGTCGGCGTATCAACTGCTTCCTCGGCATCGCTCGAGGTCGCGGGAATGTTTCTCTGATCGTCTGCCATTGCTTCAGATGGGTATCCGCTCACGGAGATCCGATCAAGAGGCTGGCTACTCGATTTCGACCCCGCGATCGGTGTCGCGATCTTGGTCGATCGAGCTCTGCATTTGCACCCGACGCTCTGAGCTCTGCTCGGCAAGGCCCCTTACGATGCTCGCCTCCTGCGCGCCGCTGCGGCGCATCCGCCCGCCGAGCCGTTCGATCGCGCCGACATCCATGCCCGCCTCACCAAGGTCCTCGCGCGAGACGTAGACCTGGGTCTGCTCGCGGGCGCGGCTGAGCGCGACGTAGGCGTGCTCGCGGTCGGTCTGCCAGCCGCCGGTGAGGATTCCCGAGGTCTCGGCGGTGATGCCCTGCGCCTTGTAGACGTGGACGGCGTAGGCGAGTGAGAGGTCGGAGAACTGGTCGGTGTCGACCGCCACCTCGCGCGGCTCGCGCTCGTCGGTCTCGATCGTGACCCGTTCGCGTCGCGGCCGGCATCGATGACGGTGCCGGTGATCCCGTTCTCGATCCGCTTCTGCGCCGGGGATCTGGAACTGGGCCGAGAAGATCACCTCGTCACCGGCGCGCAGCCCATAGGGCTTGCCGGGCAGCTCGACTCGGTGTGAGCCAAGCTCGCCCGCGGCTGCCCGGCGCTGCTGGGCGATCGCGTTGATCTGGTCGCGCTCTTTGTTGGAGGCGTCGGTGATCATCACCGCCCGCCCGCCGGGAAGGCTCCGCCTGGTCTTGTCCCAGTCGGCGACCATCGCCTCCGCGGCCTGCGCCCGGGTGTCGTGGATGTGGAGGCGATCGTGGGCCTGGTATTGGGCAAGCGCCGGTCCGGGTTCGCCGTTTCGGATCTGCTCCCATGCCCGGCGCTCCCACTCGTGGTTGGCGCGGTGGACCTCGGTCAGCTCGGCGCTTGGGACTCGATCCGACAGCTCGGCGAAGAGCCCGCCGGCGCCGATCGATCCCAGCTGCGCCGCGTCGCCGGCGAGCACGAGCTTGCTGTGGGTCTGTGAGGTGATCTGGGTGAGCCTGGCCAGTCGCTCGGTATCGGCCATCCCAGCCTCATCGATGACCACGACGCTCCTTGGTCCCAGTCTGAGGTGGTCCCGCTCGACGCCGTTGCAGAGACCGTCGACGGTGAGGGAGCGATCAAGGCTTGCATCGTCTCGGAGCCGCTGCGCGGTGGCGCCGGCGACAGCGGTGCCGATCACCTCATAGCCCTCGAGCTGCCAGGCGCGGGCCGCGGTGGAGATGACGACGCCCTTGCCGGTGCCGGCGCGACCGATCAGTTGTGAGATACCGCCGGGGCCGGTGATCGTCTCCAGCGCCTCGCGTTGCTCTTGGGTCAGCGAGCCGTGGATCTCGGCGCCGATCTCGCGACGGGCCTGCTTGAGGGACGCCTCGCTGAGCGGGGCGGCGTTCTCGTTGGCGCGCCGCTCGGCGATCCCGACCGTGACCTGCTCCAGCTCGCGCAGGTGGCGGGTCGTCCAGCTGCGGTCCTTGAGGCGGACCAACTCTCCCCGGCGCGCCAGGTCCTCGATCAGCCGATCGGCCTCGGCGGGCCGGCAGACTCCGGCGCTCAGCTCATAGGCCTTGGCGCGCAGCTCGCGGTCGCTGATCATCGAGCGCTCCTCGGTGACCTTGCTCGAGTAGCTCTGCTCCGAGGTTGACGACCGTGTTGAGCTGATATCGAGCGCTGCTCAAACAGCGCCTCGGAGTGCTCTGCGCTCAGCCCGTGCTCCTCGCCCACCGCCCTCCAGGCCTCGTTGACGTCAAGCCGGTCGGCGGCGCTCTTTGAGCCCCGGGTGCTTGTCGTCAGCGAGCCGAGCTCCCCAGCCCGTGGCTCGCGCCCGTAGCGCTGGCGGAAGATCCGCGCGGCGCGGTCGACGTCTTCAGAGCGGCTCGACCAGCGGCTCGCCAGCTGCTCGGGAACGCCCTGCACCTCGAAGTAGCGTTCGCTGCGACCGGTGCGCCGCTCGATCGGTACTCCCAGCTCGCGCAGGTTCGCCGCCAGCTCTGCTCTGTACCAGGCTCCGTTCTCGCGGGCGGTCTTGTAGAGCTGGCGGGATTCGACCGCGGCGAGCTTGCCGTCGGTGCGCTCGGCGGCGAAGACGACGAGGTGGGAGTGCAGCTGGGGGTCTGGGATGCCACCGGCCTCCTGGTCTTGGGCAAGGCGGCTGGAGGTGTGGACGAACTCCGCGGCGAGCAGGCTCTTGGCTCGCTCAAAGCGCACCACTCCCCCGCTCTTTCGCCTCACCAGGGCGACCTCGCGCTCGGTTCGGGCGAGCGCGCTCGCCACGGCCCGCTTGTGCGCGACCTCGATCTGAGCGCGCCGGTAGGGACTGGAGGTGGCCCACAGCGCTGAGACCGACTTTGGCGGAGCGAACATCAGCTCCACGCCGGCGGTCCTGGTCCCGTTGGAGCCCGCCGGGCGCAGTGGCTCACCGTCGAGCGGGGACATGCCCTTCATCACCGCGCGCAGATCGTCGCGTCGCACCGGGCCCTCGGCGGAGAGGCCGAGTGAGCTCAGAGTCTCTGCTGAGCCATGCCAGCGGCTGGGTACCGGCTGGTCCTGATCGTCGTTGCCGTCGCGGGTGTAGTAATCGCCGCGCGAGGCCACAGAGGTCAGGTACTTGGCGTAGGTCACGGCAGAGTCGCCGGGGATCTTGTGAGTCGTCTGCACCTGGCGAACGTAGCGCCGCCGGATCCACACCTCAAGCGGATCGGGGGTAAGGTGTTAATCGATAACCATCACCGGCTATATGTGACTATCTAGCTCCTAATGGTGCGTATAGTCTGCGCTGTTACGGGGGCTACGGAGGTGATGGGGATAACAGCTACTGCGGAACGGGCAAGCCGGTCTTCTCAGCCCCGAAGGGGCGACCCGTAACTCTTCCGACCAGGAGGCGACGAGGACGGCGACCTCCGCTGAGGTGTTCCATACTTGCGCCACGCACATTCATATCCGGGCAGATCGGTGGCTGAAGTTCGGTCGACGTCACCATGATGGCAGTCTGTGCATGACAAGCGAGTCTCCCGAATGGCTTCGACCGAAGACACCGTCACCACTCCCTCTTCGCGAGCGACATGGACGTTGCTCACGGCTTTCCTGCCCTATCCCGATCGGCGCAGTCGCAAGAAGGCCCGTCGCGCTGCCCGGGAGCTGCTCGATCCCGGGCCCTGGCCGGGCGACGATGCCACCCCCACTCAGGTCGCGATGCTGGCGCTCCTGCGGCTGCTCTGGCTCCAGCGCGAGGCGCACCGCTGCTCGCGCCGCCAGGCCGAGCTCGCAGCTCTGATTGCCCGTGCGTCGATCGAGACCGCCGTCACCGGCCTGTACTGGCTCCATGGAGAGGATCACATCGAGCGCGCCCGTAGCCAGAACGCTAAGGCCTTTCGCCGCCTCATGGATCCATTCGCCGATGGCGACCCAATCGCTCCCGAGCTGATCGACGATGTGGCGGCAACGATCGGCACCGGGCCCCAGCCACCCGACCTCCGCGCGATGGCAGAGCTTGTCACCGAGAGGAGCGGCCGCGATGTTGCCCCCGACCTCTATCGCCGCCTCTACGTTCCTCTCTCGACCTGCGTCGCCCATCCCACCGGGATCGCGCTGCTGAGGCACGTCGACGCAGATCAGGCCTTCGTGGAGACGCCCGACCGGGTCTGGACTCGTCGCGCCGCGCTCCACACGACCGACGCGTGCATGGCGCTCCTCGCGCTCGAGATCGCCGAGCAAGCCGGTCGGCCCTCGACCATCCTCTCCACCTACGCCGAAGCCCACATGAAAAGGACGCCTGCACCGATGGCGACGATCCTCGGCAGGGCCGTCCTGGGCGGTCTGCGCCGCTCCGATCTCCGCGGGACGCTCCGCCTGATGGTGGGGCTGCGGCGCTACTACCGATCCGGCGGCGCCGCCCGCGACCCCTATGAAGAGCGCAAGGCGAAGACCACTGAGACGATCTCCGCGGTCCTTGCCGCCCTCTCCGGAGAGGACCTGCCTGCCGCGGAGCTGATCGTCGAGTACTTCGCCGAGGATCTGGCGCGGTCGGTCGAGACGGAGCCACCGCTCGGCGAGGACCGGCCTCCCACGTCGGATCCCGGATCTGGCCGACCCGGCCCAGCCGGTGGGTAAGCCGGGCCGGCCCGCGCCATCGCATGTCCATCGTCGCGCTGCTCGGCCTCAAGGGAGAATCACCGAGCGAACTCACGATGCGGTCCCGCCGGCAGCCGAGATCCGGCGCCGATTACTCAGGCGACGTTCCTCGGGCAGCCAAGTGACGGCCTACGCAGCGGTCCCGTCCGCCAGGTCCACAAATCCGAGGAACCGCGCGGCGATGTCCATCGCCTCGTCGAGAGCCGCGTCCAGGTAGCCCGGTCGGGCGATGTTCGGGAAGCGGCGGTCCCGGCTGAGCCAGGTCCTCACGTCGGCGTGGGGGCCGGCGGCCTCTTGCTTCGCCGCGAGCAGGTCCGCCAGTCGGCGCCCCGTCTGCTCGGTGATCGCGACGAGCGCCTCGAGGTCTTCAACGGCGATGACGTCCAGTGCCTCGACGTCATCGCGGCCATCGAGTTCGGCCAACGACGGCGCCAGGAACTCCTCGAGCAGGGGGGACCCGTGGACCGGCGTCATGGTGATGATCATCGGCCAGAACCTGGCGATGCGGGCCGGGTTCAGATCCTCGAACCGAAGGGTCGCGACGTGCCCTGGCTTATCCGGCTTCATCGCGTCGATCGAGCGGCGGAGCTGCTTCGGACGGCGCCGGGCCATCTCGGTCAGGTCGCGTTCGAGCGCCTGTTGATCCCCGTCGCGCTTCGACTCGACGGTCAGCCTGTGGCTGGCGACCTCCATCAGCAGCGCCTCGCTCGGGTAGGTGACGGTGACGTCGCTGCTGTCGATGCCATTGGCGAACTTCTTGTCGCCGTGGACCTTGCCCGCCCCCGGAAGCCGGGGCTCCCGGTGGGCCGACTCGACAAGATGGAGGACGTAGCGCTCGGTCAGCTTGCCGACCCGGGCCGTGTAGGCGCCGACCGCGTCGCGGCGGCTGGCAGAGTCGAGGCAGCGATAGTGGATCCCGTCGGCGACCCAGGTCATCAGCGCCCGCGGGGACTGGAGGGCGTATTGACCGGACCGCAGGCGGATGAGAGGCCGCTGCATGAATGGCACCCGATTCCACGAGAGCTGCTCGACGCTCTGGCCTTCGATTTCAGCCTGGAACCAGGACGGCGGTGCGGCGATCATCGCCTGCGCCGCCTCGCGCTCCTCGTCGGTCAGCTTCATGCTGTTGAAGATCCCTCCGAGCGCCTCCGGCGTCAGCTCGCTCGTGAACTGGTCGTCGTCCTCACCGGTCGTCCCAAGGTGGGCGAAGAGCGCGAAGCCGAGCGACATCTGCTGCTCGAGGTCGATCCCATAGTCCTCGCGGAGCCACTCGTCGAGCGGGACGGCGGGCCTGGTGTCGGTCGCCTCTCGGTGCAGCCGGCCGAAGATCGCCCAGGCGCGGGCCATTGCGTTGCCGAAGACCGCGTGGCCGTTGTAGTCGAAGAGCTGGGTCAAGTGGCGTAGCCAGCTCTCCCGGTCTCCGGCGGTCCCGGTGCTGGCGGGCTCGAGATAGCCGGATACGTAGAAGATCGCCCCGCGGATCCGCGGGGCGTACTCGTTCTCCGTGAGGCCCGTCGGCTCTTCCTCGCAGGTGAGGATGGCGAGCAGCTGCAGGAGCGTCAGGGCCTGCTCGCAGAAGACGACCCGCTCGCCGCGGGCGCTGCGAAGAAAGCGGGCGAGGGGCGGGAAGGCGGCCGTGTCGCCGAAGATGCCAGCCGCGAGGCCGAGGTGGGCCTGGGGGTCCATCTCATTGTTGTGGAGCATCGCCTGCAGCTCGCAGACGAAGGGCAGGATCATCCCCAGCGGGATCGAAGCGAGGGTGGCGACGAACTCGTCGAACGGCAGCGGGGCGACCTACATGGCCGCGGGGGTCGCATAGACGCCGACGTTGCCGAAGGGCCTCGGGCGCTCGGCGGTGAGCAGCCCATGGAAAGGCGCCTCGACGCCGGCCCGCTGCGAGTGGACCTGGAGGTCACGAACCGAGGAGGGCAGGAGGAGTCCGGTGTCCGACTTCCACCATTTCGGTACCACAAGTCCACTGAACACTTCCGGCATCGGTCGATTGTTGCTCCACGGGGGAATGTCTGGTATTCGAACCTAAAATCCCACTGATGCATCCCCAGACCGACGACTATCCGGAAGAGCTGGAGCAGGTAGTCATCGCGTTGCTCTCGGAGGGACGCGATGCCGCTGCTGAGCTTCTTGCTCCAATTGCCTATCCTCGCCGCGAGGTAGCTGCCCGCTCTGAGCCATCAGAGACCGTGATTGTCTCGATTTATAAGCATGACCAGTTCCACTGCCGCTACTGCGGTTGCAAGGGCATTCCGACCCAGATCATGCGGCTCATCTCTGATATCTTCCCAGATGAGTTTCCATATCACCCCAATTGGAAGGGGGGGTATAGGGGTCGCCAAAAAGCGGTCGGCTCATCCTCCAAGGGCAACCATGACTAGGCATTGAAGCCAACGCCTCACCGTGGTCAAGGCCTGTGTTCGTCGAAACGCTCTACCAGAGCTACTGTCTTACCCGTGCTCTGACTGACCCGACGACCGACCGAAGTGCATTCAAACGTCGCTGCCAGGTTCTCGCACGAGAGAGCATTGAGCCCCATCTTTTCTCCATATTTACCGAGTTCTCCCTGCACAGATTCGAGAATCCACTGTCGGCCTTCATATAGATTCTCAGCAAATCCGCGTTCCACACCGCGCGACGGGTAGGAATCAGAACTTCCACTCATTCTGCATTCGGTAGAACTCACGCAGGCAATACCGGTTAGGACCGCACTCGTTTCTTTGGGGTTTTCTCCTTCTGCCGAACTCCAAGTGGTTCCGTTCCAAGTGGCGAGAAGCGTCGTGGGAATTTCTGTTTCGATGTGCGTGAAATTTCCCACGGCGGAGCACGCGCTTGCCGACACGCACTCGATCGCGTCAAGCGAATCACCACGTGCTTTCGGGGGCATTGGTACAGATTTCTCCGACCACGACGCCCCAATGAGGTTCTCTCCGAACGCAATCTGTCCAGTCCCGAGCACCTTAAACGTTCCAACCGCAAAACACTTGCTTTCCGTTTCGGGGCAGGCAATGCCGAGCAGCGCGCCTTCCCCGCCTGAAGGATTAGGCGGTTCCTCTAATTTCCATTCCGTGCCTGTCCAACCCTCCACCAAAGGCGCTTCGACCCCGGAGCTCTTTTTATATTGCCCTACTGCAATACAGACTTCAAGCTTTTTACAGGTGACAGCACTCAATCTGCTGGCCTCCGCGCCAGTGGGAAGTGGAAGGGTTTCCTGCTTCCATTCCTTTGCCTTCCATTTCTCCACAAGGGCCATTTCTACACCGGTCGATTCCTTCGTGTAGTCCCCAGCCGCGACGCATTCCGAAGTTGAAGAACATGACACTCCTCGAAGTAGACCTCCCTTCTTCCCGCCCGGATTAGCCGTCTTTTCTTCAAACCAGGTTGTGCCGGTTCCTTCCCAGCGCTCCGCGAGCGGTTCCGGCAGGGACGTTTCGGAGTTGATCTTTTCCCCGACCGCATAGCAAAATGATTCCCCGAGGCACGAAAGCCCCTGCAATGTGTTTGCGACATTGCCCGCCAATTCTGGGGTCTTCTGTAGGGCCCAGCCCTTGGTCGTGGTGACTTCGTTTTCTTCGCCTTCGATCGTCCCTTCACCGTTGGACGCAACCAGCATGAAGTAGTATCTCGTTTCCGGTTTTAAGCCTTCGGCATTGCCCTTAGCCGAATGAGCGTCGATGCCTTCACCCGCGCTTTCAATATTGGTCTCGCTTCCCAACGATCCCTTAGTCGTCCCATACTTAAAATAGTAAGTCGTCGAATAGCCTTCCGGATTGACAGTACCGGACAAGCGGGCAAGATTCCCAAACCCTTCCCCCAAAGCTTTTCCCCAGTACGGGTGCATATCTGGGAGTTTCGAATTCGTTTGGTCCGTTTCCTTCCACCCTAGCGACACTGTTTTCGGCGATGAGCCTGTAGTAGTAATGCGTTCGCCCGCTGACACGTTCAATCTGTTGCGACGCAGCAATTGGCGTATCACCGTCGCCGATATCAATATGCGAGGTTTCGTTCGTGAGGTGTTCTTTTGATGTCCCCCACACAAACCAGTAGTGTGTGTCCGCACCTTCTGGATTGACCTTCCCCTTTAGGGTGGCCATTCGCCCCTTTTCGCCCGTGGCGCCTTCTGTGACCACTTCCGGCGGCGCCGGAGGCGTCGTGAAGCTCGCTTCATTCGTATAGAATTCCGCGTCATAATAGCCGCTGGACGCTAACAGTTCGCTCGTTGGCACGAGGCGGACAGTGTAGGTTGTATTCGGTTCTAGCTTCGATACTTCCTTGGAGGGCTTCACTGCTTCAAACCCTTTGCCTACTGATTCTGCTTGTTCTGGGATGGTTTTGATTAGGTTGCCAGCATGAAGCAGGTGGAACTTATAGGAGGCCGAGTAACCCGCTGGGTTAATCGATCCGTTAAGTACCGCGGCATGAGGAGTGACACTCGAGGCCGCTAGTGCCTGTGCTTCAAAGCGAACGGGGGCGGCGTCCCTTTCGGGACATTCTTCACCGGTTTTAGCCGCGAGGTAATCGTCGTGAAGGCGGTTTACGTGGATGCCTTTCGCCTCTTCAGCCTTGTTTCCTTCACAGACATCGGCGATCTCATATTCGGCGGATCCGTTGTACGATCCTGGATCTGGACTAGACGAAGCTGGCCCTCGAGTATCGGTTACGGCCTCCGCGAACTCGTGTGAGGCGGAGCTCTGAAGAATCCACCATGGCTTCGGTTCAGTTTCCTGCTTCTTTTCGAATCCTTCATAGTTAATGCAATTTTTGTGAGTTGCCCCTTCGTCGGTTTCAGGCCAAGTAATTACGGAAGCGCTAGTTCCCAAGGCCTGGTCCCAAAGATGCCCCGCGCATAGTATTGGAAAGCCTAGTTCGTAGGTTGTTCCCCGAGGCGTCAATATGTCGTACTGGTCTTCGGGGCCCGGCGTAGGCCATCCACTGTTGTGACTAGTGGAGTAGGTTATTTGTTCGAACAGGGTAGACTCGCTGACTTCTCGGGGGTCAGGGTGGGCTTCGTTGGGATCGACATAGGATGAGACAGGAACTTCGTGACTGATATATCCGGCAGTGTCGAAGTATTGGGTCAGTGTGCCGTACCATTCTGAGGTGGGCATCCATCTGAAGAGTTCTTCAACGTGGCCACGGCTATTTGCAGCTTCGTCGTTTGTATTATAGTTCCAATCTTCCCCCCAAAATATCAGGAAAACGTGGGGGGTGCGTTGAATGAAGCCGCCGTGGTACTGTGCTATGCCAGGCGTTGCGAAAGCATTTCCGGCCAGCGCTAATGCTGCAGTCACAAGCACAGTAGCGAGCATTGCAACTCGGGGAAGGTATTTATGATTGCGGGCTGACCGCCTGTCAGTAGCCGTTGTGCGCGATTTCATGGTCGAACGGTCGCTATGACGCTATTTGGCATTGAGCTGGTCTCCGATGCTCAGTTGTTGCTTCGGGGCATTGGTCCAAGATTGATGTGGCTAGAGACGATCGCGGTTAGCTTAGGTGCTAGGGGTGTCCGATTGCAAGTTGCGACTTGCCTCCGTGGACGAATCTCGGTGGTGGGAGTCGAGGGATATCGAAAGCGTCCGGGATTCTTGGTGTAGCGACGATCAATCCTCTTGCCGACTGCGCACGCGGACGATCGCGGCGCGTAGATGCTCGGTCATCCGCCGCACGGCCGCCGCGCGAGTCGGGTGGGGTCCGTCTTCGCCGAACGGGTCGAGTTGCCAGATGTCGCCTTCTGCTCGACGAACCAGCCGACCCGCCTGCCGCTTTCGAGGCGCTCGGATAACTGCCAGAGAAAGTCGCCTCCCCTCTCCATTTCGGGTTCGGCCAGTCGGTAGTACTCGGCGAGCAGCTCGGCGAGCTCGGCGTCCGCCCGATCCTCGGTCGCGGTTTCAGTGTTTGGATTTGGCATCAGCTTCTCCTTGCTGTGGTTGATTGGTCGCTAAGGCCTTCGATCGCGATCAGCTCGCCGGTTTTGGTCCGCTCTAGCGCTCGCTTGATGTAGGGCAGCGCCCGGGGCGAGCAGAGATAGCGTTATGCCGACGTCGGCATAACGC
>CAWBCO010000007.1:0-486564 GCA_963787415.1 uncultured Solirubrobacterales bacterium
GAGACGGGTTGATCGCTTGCCCAACGTTTGGTCAGCTGGAAAGAAGAGCGTGCCATTCGCGTTGCCGGGTGAAACGAGCTCGTATGCGCGGCAGTCGGGTAGATAGTTCGACTGGGTTTGCCGTCGAACGGTCGCGTTGGGAACACCACGGCGGCAGAAATTCAAAGGAAATGTCTTCTGATGTGACTGAGCCGATTGGATTGGTGGCCAGAAAGCGGAAGTGGTAGGTAAAACCTTCCCGAAGATTTTCGATTTGGAGTTTGAGCGGAAAACTCTTGAACAATTCCTTTAGAGTACCGGTAATTTCACCTTCAGGGCTAGCGGATCCATAATCGGGAGTTGTCCCATATTCAAAGTGATAGGTGGTGCTCAGCCCTTCAGGATCAACGCGGGCTTCGAGATCGGCAGAGGTAGCTGTGACGTGAGAGAAGGATACGCCCTGGATCTCGGAGGGCGCGGAGATTGAACGATTCATCGCTACCGCTCGCCGTGGCCCCGTGCACATTGGTTGCGACGAACCATAGTGATAGCTGGTACCGATCGGAAAATTGGTAGTGGGAGAAAGATTGTGGAGAAGTGGCGGTGACCGCGGTGGGTTCGGTGAAATTCTTGGTTTCAGGATCCGGGTTCACAAGGAGCGATATGACCATAGGCGTTGCTCAGGCCATATTCGATGTAGCACTTGGCGATTGGACGATTTCCACTGGGATCTACTTCGCCACTGAGAGTGACCGCAGCCGGGGTTAATCGAGCGGAGGGTCAGTGGCTGCCTCGGGGGCGGTCCCGGCGAAAATCTTTAAAAACGGAGATGCTGTTGGTGGCCGAGTTAGCAACATGGATCAGACCCGGTTCCACCCCGGCTGCCGGTAGACAGCGATTTCGTCTTGGCTCACACCATCAGCGGTGTGCATGTTTCCGAGCGAAGGATTCTTCTACACCGCCTGAAGTCGGGGAGACGGTAATCGAGCCTTCCCCCCATAAAATCCGGAATACAGTTCGTCATATACCGGTGGACAAGTTTACCGCAGTAGAGACGTTGTCGCTATCGAGACCCATCCCGGACCGCAGCCGGAGAAGATGTTTTCGTCTTCTATGAAACTTCCATCCTGCTTGTATTTTGTAAAGGAAGAATCCATATGGATTTCCCTGCTGATTTGCGGCGACCAAAGGTTGCCGATGAATCGACCGCTAAGCCATTGACGTTTCCAAAGATTCCACCGCCGGAAATGGCGATTGGAGGTCCCGATTTGTATGCATCGGATTCAATCGTGATCGTGCCGGGTTGGACCGACGTGCTTCTGGTTTCGCCGTAGATTCCAGTGCCCATAATCATCTCTGCAGGGATGAAGGTGCCGCTCGTGACATCCACGTTCGTCAGTTCGTTGCTGCCTTCAGCGAGATCGGCGCTGCCCGTGGCGAGCCCATCCTGAGCCGTCCAGCTGTCCTTGGGGGACGCGCCATTGAGGTCGAGTCGCCCCACGATTTGATCAGGGCGCCGCCCGAGGAAAACTTCGTCACCAAGGGGTGCGGATCACCATAGTTGCCGCTGGCGACGTAGACGTCGCCCGAAGATGGGTCAAGTGCTTCGCAGGCAGCACCAGTCAGCGGTCCCGGCCTGTGCACAAGAGCAGGTGTTATCAACGTAGATGACGGTCGCATGTTCGAGTTGGCCAGGCTCCGTGCCGGGGAGCCCCATTGGCAACCCGTGGATTCTGTACAGATCTGGAGTTCTTCTGCACCGTTTCGAATCCCCCAGCCCCAGGCGCGGATGAACTGTTCGGATGGCGGCTTTGAGGGGTCAAACTCATCGACACGGTTGTTGTTGGTATCGGCTATGTAGAGGTCGCCGGTGGCGTCATTGACGGCAATGCCGCTGGTCAGGCAAAGATCCCCGACGTCAGACTCAGCTGGCCCGCCCCGAGCCAGCTGAGCCGATGTCGGTGGAGAAGCCAAAGGGCGAAATTGGCGAAGCAAAGGCAGGAGTCGCGGAAACAAGAAATACCGCCACCGTGAGGGTAAGGAAGGCGGCAGGGGAGGCGTGTCGGGGGCGGTGGACCGATCTTGTTCGGCGAGCGGCCGCGGTGGTCACGGTACCTGGCTCAGTCACAAAACAGCCCCGCTTGGAAGGCAGCTTCTCACTCTGCGGAATCGAGAGGTGTGACAACCAGTTGGCTCTCTGCCTCCGCTCGACTCATCAGTCCCCGTCAACCAGGGAGTGAGAGACCACGAGGCTGGAGGACGACAACGGCCAAGGCCGGTTTCGAAGTTCATACCCCCACGCTTCTCGTTCCCTCTCGTCCTTTGTCCCATGTCTCACCGGGTCAGTTAAACCTCGGGTGCGACTTCCTCTGCTTCGGAGCCTCTTCAACTTCGTTGGGAATGCTCCGCTATTGAGTGGTACGGAGTTCTACCGCATTCGGCCAAGAAATGCAAACTACGCAGTTTCCCCTGGTTCCACAGGATGGAGAAAACCGTCTTTAGAAGCCAAAAGTGCCAGATGCCTCGGATCGCGGCCGCCTCGCAAGTGATGACGCAGTACTACAGTATGCTTCGCACCATCGCCAAAGTAGCGAGCAAGTCCAGCCGCGTCTATCGTGATCGGCGCATGGTTCTGACCCCTTGGGGGGAAGGTAGTGCTCTGCGAGAGCGGATCGATGACCTCGGGACCGCGCGCGGATCCCGAAGAGGCGGCCCGAAACCAGCGCGAGCGGCTCTTCGGCTCGATGGTTGTCTGCTGCGCAGAGCACGGCTACGAGGCCACCACGGTCACCGAGTTGGTCGGCGTGTCAGGGGTTTCGCGGCGCGATTTCTACCGCCACTTCGCTGACAAGAATGCGTGCTTTCTAGCCACGCTGGAAGCTATAGGCGAAAGGACAGCCGGCTATGTAGCAAAGCGGGTCGAGGATTCGGCGAGATGGGAGGAGCGCTCGCGACAGGACTTCGAGGACATAGCGAGAATGGTCATCGCCCAGCCAATGGTCGCACGACTGTTCTTGGTCGACGCCTTCGCGGCCGGCCCCGAGGCGGTTTCGCGGCTGGAGCGCGGAGTGGAGGCCTTCGAAACGATAACCACGACAATGCTCGCGCAGTCACCGGAGCGAGCTGGCATGCCGAAAGAGATGATTCGCGCCTACGTCGGTGCTATGCAGGAGATCACTCGCACCCGACTTCGGCGAGGCACAAGAGGCCGAACTGCCGGAGCTTATGGATGCCGTTTGGCATTTGATCGCCTCCTACCGCCCTCCGCCGATCCCGTTAAAGCGGCCTGACCGCCTGCCAAGGGCCCGGCTGGAAAACCTAGAAGGCCATGATCACGCCGAACGTGGATTACGAGCCTTCGCCGCGGTAGTCGCCGACCGGGGTTATTCGGCGGCGACAATCAATGAGGTCGTCCAGAGGGCCCAGATGTCCGCAAGCACGTTCTACGAGCGGTTTTCCGGCAAGGAAGACGCGATGATGGCAGCACTGGACGCCGGCGGAGCGCAGCTGGTTTCCGCGGTAGCGCCAGCGGCCCGGCGGGAGTCTGACTGGGCGCACGGCATCCGCGCCGGGATCAGGTCGCTGTTCAGCTTCCTCGCATTCCGACCGGCCTTTGCCCAGCTGTTGGCCGTGGAGGTCTACGCAGCGGGACCGAAAGCCCTGGAACGCCGTGCCAGGGCGATGGGGCCGCTTGAGGAGCTTCTGCTGAGGGCTATCGCCTCTCCCTCACCGCCCCTCCGATCGCCCTCGAGGTAATTGCAGGCGCACTATCCACACTCGCTTACCGCCAGATACGTGACATAGGACCCCACTCACTGCCGGCGCTCGCTCCGATCTGTACCTACATCGCGCTTTCCCCATTTGTCGGTGAAGAGGAGGCATGTGTGGTGGTCAACCGAGAAGGCTAGGAAAGGCAGGCCCCCCGACACAGTTGCTGACCCTGGAAGGCGCTCGCCAGAATCCAAATTGAGCTCACTTGAAGTATCGATTGCAGCGGCCCGCCCCGCGATGCGGAGCGTCAAGGAGGAGGGGATGAATTTGGTGTGGGCGCCAAGGAGTCGCCTGTACCGGTGATTTGGTGCGGGTCGATGAGTCGATAGGAGTTCGGAGCTCGTGGGCCGATCTAAAGATCCGGTAATGAGGTCGAGACGGGCACGCAAACGACCCGGGGGGAAGAGAGCCCCCGGGCGGCCATAACAGGGATGGGACGTCCCCGGCCCAAGCGTTTGCGCTACATCGGGTCGTGCCGCACAGGGAGAGCGGGACGACCTTTGACGCGAGCAGGGTAGGGGGCCCTGCCCGCAACATGTAAACGAAGATACCCGCGGACCATAAGACAAAGGTAAAGAGTTTGTTAACCCAAATTGAGGGCGATTGATAGGAAATGTTCCGTACCGCTTTTAGCGGGAAGACCCGGGCGGCGGTTGATGACGATCACCTCGTGGGCATTGCGCGCTGCGGCGACTGGACTCAGAAGATCTGCTTGGCGAGGAAGCCGGCCAAGAGCACCAGCCAAGCGGCGATCTCGGCAACGATCAGGGAAGCCATCCCGACGCGCGTTCCCCAGGTTGGATCGCGGAACTGGTTGTCGGTGTCGCGGCGCCAGCCATGCAAGGCGTAGCCCGCGACGGCGAGGAAGAAGTCAGAGGGCCATCACTCCCGCTGCGATTGAGTTGACGAGTGTCCCCCAGCCGCTGAGCTGGACAAAGACAGCGATCATGATCAGGGCGAAGCTGTAGAGCAAAGCGGCGCGGTGGGCGATGTCCACGTAGGGGTGAGCGGCGCTGTCGGGGGAGGCGAGGATCTGGCGGTACTTCCAGACCCCCAACGACAGGGCCCAGAGGAACATCACGCCGGCCGCCAGCAGGGTGCCCCTGGTGTCGGCGGCGAGCCTCACCGGGTGAGACCGAGGCTCGGGGAACCCGCCTGCTCGAGATAAAGCGCCAGAGCGCTCTCGATCCGCTGGCGATCCCCGGTGGTCAAAAGGTCAAGCAGCAGGCCGCGCAAGAGCGCCAGCTCGAGCGTCGCCCGTGGGCGATCGGAAGGCACAGCCGAATCGACCCAATCGGCGATAACGCGGTCAAGGAAGGCGGAATTTCGCTGCGGCTGGCGCAGCGCCAGTCCGTAGGCCTCAAAAAAGGAGCAAAAGAAGGCGAGGCGCTCGGGGTCTGCACTCCAGCGCCAGACGCCGAGCAGGGGGTCCTCACCGGGTTCGCCCTGGATCTCCGCGTACGTCGCCCGCAGCCGGTCGCGGACGCCGTTTAAGATCGCGGCGAGCAGCTCCTGTTTGCCGCCGAAGTGATGGGCGAGGCTGTTGGGCGCGACCCCGAGAGCGTCGGCGAGCGGCCGCAGGGTGAGGTCGGCAAGACCGTGCCCGACGGCATAGTCGATCGCCGCCTGGAGCAGCTCCTCGCGTCGGGCTGGGTCGGTTGGCCTTGGCATCCGTTTCTTGTACGACTGTGCAAGTATAGGCATGTGAGGGTGCTGGATCCGGCTCGGCTGACGTTCGGCTACCTGCTGCCGACTCGCGAGGCTGTTCTCGCCGATCGACCGCAGGCTGCCCCGCTGATCGCCCTCGGCGAGCAGGCGGAGGCGCTGGGCTTCGACGCCGTCTGGGCCGGAGACGGGCCGCTTGCCCGCGCCCGCCATGACGCGCTGATGATTCTGAGCGCCGTAGCAGCGCGCACCGAGCGCCCCGTGATCGGGACGGCGGTGCTGGTGGCGGCGCTGCGGCCCGCATTGCTTTTGGCCCAAGCGGCGGCGACGCTTGACCAGGTCTCGGCCGGAAGGTTGGTCTTGGGGGTCGGCGCAGGTTTTCCCTACCCTGAAACGGAGCGCCAGTTCGAGGCGTTCGGCGTCCCCTACTCAAAGCGCGTCCGCAGGATGGAAGAGACGATCGCGGCGATGCGCACCCTGTGGGCAGATCCGGGAAGGGCGGTCGATCACCACGGCAGCGAAATCGAACTCAACGGAGTGGCGCTTGAGCCAGCACCGCGGCGGCCGGGCGGCCCCCCGGTCTGGCTCGCCGGCGCCGGGGAGGAAGCCGAGCGCCGGGTCGGGCGGATCGCCGACGGCTGGCTCCCCTACCCTCCGAGCGCTGCGCTGTACTCGGAGGGACTGGCTCGCGTCCGCGCGGCGAGCGCGGAGGCGGGGCGGCGGCGGGCACCGCAGGCGGGCCTCTATGTGACGGTGGCGTTCGATCGCTCCGAGGAGGTGGCCCAGAGGCGGCTGCAGACCATGGTCGAGCGCTACTACGAACAACCGCTGGAGCTGGTGGGGATGATCCAGGCGATGTACGCCGGCAGCCCCGAGGGTCTGATCGGGTGGCTCGATCCCTACGTGCGGGCCGGCGCCAGACACATCGTGCTGCGGGTCTGCGACGAGGAACCCGAGCGCGGCCTGCGCAGCGCCGGCGATGCGAAGGAGGCCGTGAGCAAGGCGCTTGACGACCTGGTCGAGGCGCCCACGTGAACCAGCCGCCGGAGCTGGAGCGGGTCCGCGATGCGATGCCCTTCGCAGTGCTGGTCGGCGTCGAGCTGACCGAAGCGGGCAAGGAGTTGGTTACGGGCCGACTCGAGTGGGCGCCAGAGCGCTGCACCGTCGGCGGAGCGCTGCACGGCGGCGCCCTGATCGCGCTGGCGGACAGCTGCGCCGGCGTCTGTGCATACCTAAACCTCCCCGAAGGTGCCGACGGCACGGCGACGATCGAGTCGAAGTCCAACCTGATGCGGCCCGTGCGGATGGGTTCTGTGGTTGGCAGTGCGCGACCCCTGCACCGCGGGCGCAGGTTCGCGGTGATCGAGACCGAGCTGCGCGCAGAGGACGGATCGCTGGTGGCAAAGACGACCCAGACCCAGGCGTTTCACTATCCGTAATCGCGACTTAGCTCGCGAGCCGCTCCAGGGCCAGCTCCAAAACATCCCCGCGGCTGCGTCCGTCGTGATCGGCGGTGATGAAGGGGCTGCCGATGAATAGCGAGAATGCGAGCAGGCAACGGGCCTCGACATCATCATCGTCTCGGCAGAAGGCTCCGAACAGCGAGCGCATGTACTGCATTCGCCGGTTGTCGATGCGTCTGAGGCGCCTGGCGACGGCCTTGTCACGTCGGGCCCAATCGCGAATCGCAAGCTCGACCTTGAGCAGTTCGCCAGCTGAAGAGGAAGCCAGTGCGAACAGCCGCCTCAACCTCGCCTTGGCGTCCCCACCCTCGCCCTCGACGCGCTCTATCACTTCGTCGATAACCCTCCGCTCCCACGTCTCGAGCATCTCCTTGAGCAATGCTCGTCGATCGGGGAAGTAGCCGTAGAAGCCACCCTTGGTGACCCCGAGCGCCTGGGCCAGCGGCTCGATCCGAACGGCATCGGGGCCACCGACCGCAAGGGCGCTAAGCCCCTCTTCGACCCACCTATTGCGGGGCGTGCGGGCTGCGGCCATTGTCTTTGCGGATCGCGTCTGACATGAGTTCAAGGCTCATTATCCACTCCCGTATATATGCGCTACCGTATATCGCAGGTGAAGCTCCCGAAAGCCGCGCACACCTCTCAGGACTGGCGGATCGATGAGATCGTCCCCGACTTCCGGCTCGAGGATGTATGGGCGCTGCCGACGCCCGGTCGAGCCGAGGAGTTCGGCCTCCTTGTCGAGGGGTTCGCCTCAGCTGATCCGCTGCAGAACCTGTCCAGCGCGGCGAGGTCGCTGTGGTCGCTGCGCTGGAAGCTCGGTGAGCTGCTGGGCTGGGACGAACCAGACACCGGCATCGGCTCGAGGGTGACGACGCTCCGCGAGCGCTTGCCCGAAGACCTGTCCGCCGCGCCCGGGCCGAAATTCACCTCGCTCCCATTCACTTCGCTCTACCTGACCGATGTTGAGTTTGCCGCGGAGATCGCAAACCAAACGATGCACGGCGTCCTGCACCTCGGCTGGGTCGCCGAGGGGAGCGGCGCCTACCGCGGTCAGATGGCGGTCTACGTAAAGCCCAATGGCTTTGCCGGGGATGCCTACATGACCGCAATCAAACCGTTCCGATACCTGATCGTCTACCCCCAGATGCTGCGCGCGATGGAGCGGCGTTGGCGCGAACGGCCGGACCGTGAATCGCCCACCTGAGCGCGCGAGCGGCGCGGCCGAAGCCACCGATGCCGGCAGTCGCCGACCCTCGGTAGTGGAGCAGGTTGACGTGGTGGTCGTGGGAGCGCGCCTGGCTGGCTGCGCGGTGGCGGCCCCGCTGGCGCGGGCGGGACGACGGGTGGTGGTACTCGACAAGATGGGGTTCCCGTCCGATCAGCTCTCGACCCACGTACTGATGCCAGCGGGCACGAGCGAGCTGGCGAAGCTCGGGGCGCTGCCACGCATCCTCGCGCTAGAGCCCTCGCGGGTGCGCTGGGCGCGCATCGTGGTGGAGGGAATCAGCGCGCTGGAGCGACTGCGACCGGCGGCGGACGGCATCGACTACGGGGTCTGCGTCCCGCGCGACCTGCAGGACGTGCAGCTGGTGCGGGCAGCGCGTGAGCAGGGGGCGGAGGTGCGGGAGCACTGCACGGTGCGCTCGCTTCGTTGGCGCGGCGGACGGGTCGCCGGCGTGCGCTACCGCGACGGCGACGGCGCGGAGCACGAGCTCGCCTCGAGGCTGCTGGTCGGCGCCGACGGCAGGCACTCGACGGTCGCAGCGCTGGTGGGCGCGTGGACGCCCTACCGGCTCTCGCGCAACGGCCGCGGCCTGGTCTTCCGCTACCTCGAGGACCCGCTGGCAAGTGGGATCGAGGCCGAGACCTACTTCCAGTGGCGCGAGGGCAAATCGTTCGCTTTCGCCTTTCCGAGCACCCCCGTGGGGCGCCTGGTGGTCCTGCTCATGGGTCACCGCGACGAGGTCGGCGATGCGCGCGCAGATCCCGAGGGCTACTGGCAGAGAAAGCTCGCCGAGCATCCGGGTCTCGCGGCGCGCGTGGCGGGTGCGCCAGCGGGGACGAAGCTGCGCTGCAGCGCCGAGACTCCGGCCTTCTTCCGCGCTTCCTCGGGTCCCGGCTGGGCGCTGGCGGGAGACGCCGGGCACTTCAAGGACCCGGTCACGGGGCAGGGCATGCGCGACGCGATGTTCGCGGGGCGAACGCTGGCTGAGCAGGTCATGGCGGTGCTCGACGATGCCGATGCCGTCGACGCCGCAACCCGCGCCTGGGAGGCGGCCCGCGATCGCGAGTGCCTGCCCGCCTATCACTTTGCGAACTCCGACACGCGAGTCGAGCGCCCCTCGGCGGTTGCCTGCGAGCTGGTTCGCGACGCGGCGCGCAGCACCGACCCTGACATCAGCGACGTGCTCGGGCGGGGGCGCACGCCGCAGCAGATCGCCACCGTGCCGCGAATGGCGCGTGCGCTGGGGGCCGCGATTTGGCGCGGCGAGCAGCCGCGCCTACAGACGCTGCGCCGCTTGATCCCGGAAGGGCGCACCGAGCTGGCGGTCCGCCTCGAGCTGCGGGGCGGACGCTTCCGCTCGACGCGCACGATCGCGGGCTCCGAGCACCCCGGAGCCCAGTGGCCTGCGCCTCCAGAGCAGGCCCAGGCACGCCCCGCGGATGCGACGGCAAAAGAGGCCCTCAGCGAAGAGGTGGTCGCGTGACGCGCATCGCGGTCGTGCAGCCGGCGCTGGCGCTGGGTGAGGTCGGGCGCAACCTCAAGCGGATCGAGGACCTGATCCGCGACGCCCACGGCGAGCACTCCCCGGAGGTGATCCTCGTCCCGGAGGCGTGCACTACACCGAACGTTTTCGCGAAGGTGCTGAGGGGTACGCCGCGGCCGCTCGACGGTCAGCCGTTTCAGATGATCACGCGGCTCGCGCGCGAGCTGGGCTGCATGATCGGCGGCGGCTTCCTCGCCGTGCGCGGCAAGCACACCTACGGCACGTTCGTACTTGCCGAGGCAAACGGCGCCGCGCACCTGCACGACAAGGACATCCCGACGGCGTGGGAGCAGCAATTCTACGTCGGCGGCGACGACCCGGGAGTGACACGAAGCCAGACGCTCGGTTGCGTGGTCGGGCTGATGTCGGGCTGGGAGTGGGCGCGCTTTCGCACCTCCGCGCGGGTGCGCGAGGGTGGCGCGCGCGTCGTGCTGGGCGGGATGTGTTGGCCTTCAATGCCGCTCAACTGGCCCGGCCCGCTGCATTGGTGGGCCGAGCGCGAGCACGCGATCTGGCGAGCACAGGCACGAGCACTGCCCGGCCAGGTAGCGCGACTGACGGGCGCGCCGGTCGCCCATGCCTCCCATGTCGGCGCGATCGAGGGCGAAACGCCGGTTGGCCCCGGAATTCCGTGGAAGACGCAGATGCTGGGCGAGTCCCAGATCTGTGACCGCGACGGCACGATCCTCGCCCGCCTGACGCTCGAGGACGGCGAGGGTCACGTCGCCGCCGACGTCGACCTGGCGCCCGCGCCAACGCCCCTTGATCCGATCGAGGAGCGCTTCTGGATTCCCAAGTTCACCCTGACCACGCATGCCGCGTGGCACGCGATGAACGCCCAGGGCGCCCTCGCCTACAGGCTGCGCCACGCGCGCAGGGGGTTTCCCTGGCAGGCATTCCCGAGCGGCGACCTGCCCGACGAGATCGCGCCGTCGCGCGCGAGCGACACTCCCGCGGAGACGAGCAGCGGGTGAGCGACGGCGCCAACCACCACCCCCCCCAATTCTGATCTGCCGCCGACAACCACCGGCGACGATTCTGGTGTTGGCGATGGACGCTCCAGCGCCAGGATCGACTAGGGATCGCTGCGCGAGAGCCGATAGATGGCGAAGTCGAGATCGGGGCTAGCACGCCGGATGACACCAGCGAGGAGTGCGTCATCGAGCAGAGCATTGAGCTCGTCGGCGTCGCCGTGAGGGTTAATGCTGAGATTGCCCCGTCGAGATTTGCCAGTCCATCGAGTCAGGGCGCGTGGAGCACGCGGAAGCCCTTGACCGCCGCTGGTCCGCGCAGCCCGGTCGGGCCGATCGCGCGGACGCGCAGCACATGGCGACCGTGTGAGACCCAGTAGCGCAATGGTGAGTGACAGCGGCGGTAGGGCCCGCGGTCGCGCTTGCATTCGAACCCCCTGGCCATGCTGAGCGAGAAGAAACGAAAGAGGGGGCGGATGTGGGGGTGTCGGGTGTGGATGACATTCCCCCAAAAGCGACCGGCGAATCGGAGGATCGTGAGGGGCCGACGTCGAGCGCTTTGGCCCGGACGAGCGGGAGCGTTGCCGGGCGCTGAGGTCGAATTGCTGGACGCTGAGAACGGGTTGGTCGAGGTGAAGATGCGACTTTCGGAGCCGACCAATGCGCAGAGCGAGGTCGAGGCACAGGAGGCTGCGTGCAGCGCGTTTAGCGGCTCCTGTCCTTCTTCGAGGTGCAGCGGATAGGGGATCAGATTTTCGAGGTGCCAGGAGCCGGCCCCGCCGGTTGGATCAGTCGAGCTGAGGACGTCGCCGTTGTTGTCGACCGCCACGCAGCGACTTGCAGTGAGACAGGAGATACCGGTGATCTGCACCGAGCTGCCGCCGTTTGCCTTGCTCCAGGTCGCGCTGCCCCCGGCGGGATCGCTCGAGCTGAGAATGTCGCCGTTGGCATTGCCGGCGGCGCAGAGGGCGGCGGCCACGCAGCTGACCGCGTCCAGGTCACCGGCTCCCCCCGGAGTGCCCACTTCGACCCAGGCCGAGGCGCCGCCGGTGGGATCGGTCGAGGCGAAGATCCCCCCTCCCGTGGCGACGGCGACGCAGAGGGAGGGGCTGGCGCAGGAGACGCCGCGGAGATTGGGCGAGCCGGCCAGCTGGGTCGCTTGCCAGTTGCCCGAGGTCGGTTCGGTGGTGGTGAGGACCTTGCCGGCCGTGTTTCCCATACTGGGCCCACTGGACACCGCAACGCAGAGGGAAGGTGAGGGGCAGGACACCGCGGTCAGATGTGTGGCGCCGGGTCCCCGGCTTTCGTTGATGTCGGCTGGCGACCAGGCGCCGGCGCCGCGCGTCGGTTCGGTCGAAACGTAGACGAAGCCTTCATAGCTGACCACGACGCAGAGGTTCTGCGAGGCGCAGGAGACAGCACGCAGGTCGCTTCCCGGTTTTCCGCAAAGCGGTTCTCTTTCCGGGCAGCTCTTCCCGGAGGAGGGGTTCACCACGTGCCATGCGGCGGCGGTGCCGGTCGGCGCCTTTGAGAAGGCAAGCGAATCCTGGCCGCCGACTGCGACGCAGAGGGATTCGCTCGGACAGGAGACCCCGGACAGCCCGGCCTCATAGGATTCACCTTCGAGAAGTTGCACCGGGGGCAGCTGTCGCAGTGTCCAGTTCGCGGCGAGCGCCGAGCCGGCGGGCGCGGCGAGGATTGCGATCACGGCGAGGGCGCAGCAGAAACCTACGCGCATCCAGATCGCGGGGAGAGTTTCTTTGATCCGCGATGAGAGAGACATGAGCACCCTGGATAATGAACACCCTGGTAGTGGGGCCGATGCGTCGTGCCCTATTGGCGGTGGTATGTGCTGGCCGTCGCCACCGGTTCGCCCGGCCTTTCATCGGCGGAGCCGACGATCCCGGATCGAAGGTAGGCGACCTCGCAGTCAACAGTGCCGGCGGGAATTCCCTTCGCCCAGGAAATCTTTCAAGGTCGGTGATGACTTGGGGTCGGCCGAGGATCGCCGAGGTTTCGGGGTCGAAGATTTATTCGGCCCGCATGTCGGAATGCTGTCAACCGACAACCGCTTCTGCCCGCGAATGATTGGACCGACGCCCGCCGTTCACCATGCTTGATCGGGATCAGTCGAGAGCCGACGGCGGCGGCTGGCAACTGCTGCGCTTCCTCGCTTCGATCGGATATCAAGCTGAGCTTGGAATCGGTCGAAATTTGACACATGCACCCCAGAATCGTCTGGCTACGCGACGCGCGCGTCAGGCTCATCGCCCTTCTGCTGGTTTTGGCCTTGCTTGTCGCCTATGCATCGAGCCGGGAACACTTTCTCGGCATCGTTAACACCTCACCGGCCAGCACGGCCGCGGCGCAGGTCTGCCCAGTCCAAAGCGCGCCATCCGTAGAGATCATCCCCCGCGCCCGGCTCCTGAGGCTCCGTGAAGGTCTGCGCCGCGTGGTTTTTTTCGAGAGAGGGCTTCGCCCCTACGAATTCGGCCTGCAAGCCCCGGGCTCAGCATGGTCTGACAGCGAACCGGGTACCCAAGCGTCGCTCTCGCTCAAACCTCGCGATCCCGGTGGGTATGAGATGCGCTGGTGGATGCCGGATGGCGACGATTTGGTCGCCGATGGCATGGTATTTGCCAACCGCAGGCAGGCCCGCGATTTCTTTAGGCGTGCCTCAAGTAGCCGGTGTCGGCCAGCAAGTGCCACGTTCGCCGCATCCTCTCCGCCCGGTGGACGAGACCTCGAGTGGCGTAATCCCGATGGTCTTGCGCAGGAGGATCTCTATTTTCTGCGCGGTCAACTCGTCTACCGCGTCGGCGTCGTGAAAGCCGGGTCGGCTAGGCGGATTACGCCCGGCGCCCGAAATGCAGCATTCTCACTGGTCAACGGCCTTGCATGCTCATTGCCAGGGGCGGCCTGTCGGTCATCCCTCAACCCGACGCCCAGCACCGTTTGACGAAATCTGTCGCCGGTTACTCCGAGCTCAGCCGAGCTCCGCTGAGCTTCCCCGCCTGGCGGGTACCGATTGCGCCAGAGAACATGACCGCGGGCGGGAGCGGGAGCGGTCGGGGCCAGTGAGTCATCGGGGGAAGTTTTATGTCGCTATTAGTTACTGGTGAAGTCGGTCCTAGCGCTGCACCGGGCGAACCAGCTGCGGCTCCGCTAGCCGAGAGTCCCCACCAATTGCTCAAGCCGATCGCGGTGCATGGTGTTGGGTCCCCAGATGCCGCCGATCTGAAGCAACCGCGGGCGGGCATTCAGCTGCTCGACGAGGATCGGCGAATCGCCGCGGACGGTGGCACCGGGGCCGTCGCGGTCGCTGTGAGCATAGGCGTGCATGTCACGCTCGGAGCGCCAAATGCTCACGGTGCAGTTGCCGGTCAGTGGTACTCCGGCCGAGAAGGCGGTCACGAGGCCCGAGGCGTCCCGCACGAACGGCCCGAGCCGCGCGCCCTCGCGGAGGAAGCGAAGCAGGGAACGAGGCTGGGTTCGTCCCAGCGTCAACGCAGCGAACGGCAACCCGAGGTCAGGGTGCGTGCTCGCCACGACTGGTTTGGCTCCGTTGTAGGAGCCGCGGGTCGAGACGACCTCGAAGAGTGACCACCAGGAATGCCTCGCCTCGGAGGCGAGGCGCTCTGCAAGCGGCTGGCTGAGGAAATCCTCGAAATCGGTTTTCTGTCGCCAAGTCGTCAGCAGAACCTGACTACCCAGTGCCGGCACACCGCCGCCGAAGCCGGCGCTCGCCCCGGAGCCGATGAACGGCATCGCTTTTGCGAAAACAAGACCTCGAGCCGACGGCAGGTGGTGCCGGGCGGCACGGCGCCATTTCCAAGCCGTCCGCGTCGAAGCGAAATCGGTTCAGTGCGCGGCAATGAAATTCCCGCCACCTTGGCTGTCTTGATGGAAGAGCATCTTTCGCTCGTTGAAAATATTCATCCTGGACGACAACTCGAGTTCACTTCGACCTCGCTGAGAATGTCGCCCGCAGGTACCCGGACACGAACCTGTCGCGATCTACTTTAAGGGAAAGCCTGCAGGTCAAGCATGGACGAAAAGACTTCTCATCCGTGACCGGTGGCCTGAGCGAGCATCCGCTCCTCGGTGTCGATGCGGGAAAGGCGTGGCCGGCGCGCAGTTGGCCGTGATCACTTTGAGCAAGGACTGTTGGCGGCCTAGGTAAACGAACCATTTGGCGAGCCTTGCTGCATCGGTCGCGGTAGTCGTGGTCCGCAAAGGGACGGGACAATCCGGAAGAACCGTGTACGCTCGCGAGCTTCGATATCTCAGCTGTCCTGTCTGTCCATGGTGATTAGCTGGGATTTCGTAGGCCCGAACTCGACCCTCGCGTCGTTGTCACCATATTGTTTATCCAAGCGAGCGGTGCTCAATTTGCACCGATCAGCTCGATTCGGTTGCCCCACGGATCGGCGGTGTAGAACCTGCGCGTATCCGGGATTGAGTAGTCCCATTGCACCGTAATGCCGGCGGCCGTCAGGCGCTCGGCTATCAGGTCGAGATCTGTGAGGCGGACTCGTATTGCGGGGTGGGCCTTGGTCGCGGGCGAGAATTCTTGCGTAACTCCCACGTGAAGCTGATGGACGCCGCAGACAAACCAGACGCCGCCGCGGGCTCGGAGGGCCTCCGGCTTTTCCAGTTCGGGGAGGCCTAGCAATTCTCCATAGAACCGCAGGGCGGCGCTCTCGCTCCCGATCGGCGCGGCAACCTGCACGTGATCCAAGCCGATGATCTGCACGCGTGCACGATAACCAACCAAAGGCGCAGCCCCCTCGGCGGCTTGGCCACCCTGGCATGACGAAATCCGGGTCAGGTCGAGGGAGGTGGGGGGCGCTTAACACCGCCGGTCGCTACCGGCGAGAGTAAGAGCCAAGGCGATCGGTTGACTTCACTCATGTCGAACCAGTTTGAATCTGCAGTAGTTAAAGCCGAGAGCGATCACGTCGTTGCTTGCGAGGATTCCATTTTTGATGAAGCGCGCGGTGAGTCGCTACACAGGAATGGCGTGGCCGGCGAGCAGTTGGGCCGTGATCGTCTTGAGCAGGGACTGCCGGCTGCCGAGGTAGACGAACCACTTGGCGAGCCTTGCTGTATCGGTCGACGGTCGAGACACGATGGAGATTCCAAGAAACGCATGGGCAAGGCGGAGAGCGCAGTCGCGGGCGCGAAGTTGATGACCGAAAGCGCAACGGTCGTTTTGCTGAAGCCAAAGGCCGCGCATCGGGCCAAGTGCGACTCAGCCAAGACGGTCCTGGTCAAGGAGACGGTGATCATCAACGGCTCCAAGCGGACGCTCATTCGCAGGCTGAAGGTTGTTCAGTAGCGGGGAGGGCGGGATCGGTGCGACCGTTCGTTCACCTGTTCCCACTCTCGTACTCAGTTGGCGTACCAGTTATCGGTGAACCCTTCGCCTGTAGGGTCAAGCGGGCCGGGGGCGGACCGCAGCGTGGAGCCGCTTGTCATCTGCACCGCGATTGGCGAGAAGGCAGCAAGCGGACCGGTCTGACCGTTGAGGTCGGCCGAGATCCCCGTGAAGTGCACGGCCCCAAAGTTTGCGAGCCCGTAGGAGCTCGGAGTGGACGGACCCTCAACTATCACCTCGGCAGATTCCTGTTGGAGCGCGGGCGTCGGAGATGGTGTGCTGAAGGTAAATGTCCATCCCTGCGTGGTGTCTTCGAGCAAGAGCGTCCAGGTCGAACCGGTGATGCCCACCGAGGCAGTGATCGCGTCACCGGGAGAAACTGGATAAGACGAAGCGCTCAGCCCAACCGCGTTTCCGCCGTTGACGCTTGAATCACCAACCAGCTCATACCATGCCGAATAGCTTGGCACCCCCGAAAAGCAGGCCACCTGGGTGCCGTCCTGAGCTACGCTGGTGCCATACCCGATCCCCGGCCACTCAGCCGCCCAGGTGTTCGCCCCGGGCGGGCAACTCACTGTCGGAACGGTCCAGCTGGCCCTCACCTGACTGAAGGTCGTGCCGTACGGGATGGAGTACTCGAAGTATCCCGACATGTTGGAGGTTGAATCGGGCGGAACGCTTAGCGTCGCGGCGTTGGTCGGGATCGAGCCGGCCACATTCGTGAACACGGCGCGATACTCGTAGCTGTTGTCGTTGGCGTTGACCATGAAGGTGTAGCTGGTGGAGGTAGCTCCGGCGATGTTGCCCCAGCTCCCACCGCCGTCGGTTGAGAACTGCCACTGGACGCTCGGGGTGGGATTGCCCGAGGCGTACGCGGTGAACGTCGCGTCTTGATCTCCCATCACGCTCTGGTTCGTCGGCTGCGTTGTGATGGCCGGAGCGGTGGGAACGCTCAACGTCGCCGCATTGCTAGGGGTCGAGCCGGCCACATTCGTGAACACGGCGCGATACTCGTAGCTGTTGTCGTTGGCGTTGACCATGAAGGTGTAGCTGGTGGAGGTAGCTCCGGCGATGTTGCCCCAGCTCCCACCGCCGTCGGTTGAGAACTGCCACTGGACGCTCGGGGTGGGATTGCCCGAGGCGTACGCGGTGAACGTCGCGTCTTGATCTCCCATCACGCTCTGGTTCGTCGGCTGCGTTGTGATGGCCGGAGCGACCACGGCTACGGTTGGCGCGGGTCTGGTCGTGGTCTGCCCGTCCACAGACACGTTGACCCGCCTTGTGGTCCTGGCCCCGTTTAAACCTCTGACAGTGAGACGAAGGATGTAGGTTTCGGTAGATGAGGTGGTGTTTTCCAGCAATTCGATCTTGGTCGAGGCCCTTCCCGCCTTGCAGCGCCTGATCGAAGGAAGCCCATTCACTTCTCTCGCCGATGAGAAAAGGCACCTCGTGGCGCCATACACGACGGCCCGCAGATGCACCCCGCCACCTGAGGCGGGAAGCACGGCTGGTGTTGCAGTGAGGTGCGAGATTCCTGCCCTCCTCAATCGAGGTGTGGTCTGTGCGGGCTGTTCGTCAGGGGCCGGACGTGGGGCTGGGGCGAAGGCGATACGCGAACTCTCCGCCTGAGGCGAGGAATCACTGGCACGAGCCGAGGAAACACCGGCCGCCGCTAGAAACAATGTCAACGCGAGCAGCAGGTAAAAGCCAAAGCTGACACGGAGGCGCCGCATACGACCAGCGACTATACGCTGCGGGTCGCGATAGCGGGAGCGATCGACCCGGAATGCTCCGGTCCTCTGCGTCGCGAGCGAGAGCGCGCGGCTGAGCGATGGAGATGCTCGACCTCACGCGAGTGTGGGCGCGAAAGGTAAGTCGCTGCTTGGCCCGAGAGAGCGCGTCGGCTGAGAGCGCTTGACTCGGACCCTGTGGCTGTCAGGCTGCGGCAGCTCATCTCTTCAGGGGCGCTGAGTCCAGCAAGCTTCTCAGCGGCACGTGAGTTGCCCAGGTCTTCAGTCGGCCTTCGACCCGACCAGCGCCAAGTCGGGCGCCCCGCCACCGGCCCCAAGCACGGCATCACGGGCATGCTCGACCGCTTCCTCGCCGCTCTCGGCCTCGACGGTGAAGAAATGCTGGTCGCGCCTCTTCGCGGGCTTCATCTCGGAGCGTGGCCTCCAATAGAACCCCTGCCGATCGAGCTTGGCGATAACCCGCTGATCCAACACGGCTCGGCAGCTCACATAGAAACACCGCCTGAGGCGAGCGGGTTGTCGCTCCTCAAGGCTCTCGCCATCTCGCCTGAAGAGGTCCCAGCTCCGGGTCCGCCCGTCGCGCGGCCGAGACATGTACTCGGTTGCAGGGTTGGGACCGTCTCGCGCCTGCAAGGCGGCGAAGGCGGCATCCCGGTTGAGTCCCTTGCGGTGCCCGAGTGCTTTCCACTTGCCCTGCGCATTGCGGTAGCGGAAGTCGTAGATCACCATCCGACCGTAGCCGATGCCCGCGGTCAGGGTGCGGATCTCGGTAGCTCGGCGCCAAGACCTGCATAGTCAACCGCCAGGCTCGGCACTCCAAACAGGCGACTCAAAGCTTCTGGCACCAAATTCAAGCGGCGCGGGGAGTTATGTGGGAGGTTAACGTCAGCGCGCTGTTCCGAGCTGTAAATCGTTCCTCTGAGCGAGTGATGTGTTTTGGCGAACCCAAGCGCGGACGCGTGCGTTAAAGAACAGTCATCACGACCCAAGGAAAGGGCAATATGCTTTTTGTGACGACGTACAAGATCAAGCCGCACCTGACAAAAGAGGAAGCTAAAGAGCTGATGGCCGTCTTCGCCAAAGAGGGAACCGGCCCCGGCGTCAAAGCTCACTACGTGACTGCCGACGGCGGTAATGGCGTAGTGGTCTCCGAGAATGATGATGTCGCGGGAGCGTACCGCAACATTCTCAACTACACGCAGTGGATCGAGTACGACACCAAGGTGGTGCTAACGATCGAGGAGGCCGTGCCGCTTCTTGCCGACTCGATTGCCTGATTAGGCGTATCGGCTGCGGGCCTGGGTCACGACTGGCCCTAGCTCGCGCCCATCGTTGACGTGAGTCCACCCCGAGGCCGGGCGAATCCCGGTCTCGGGGCTTGTAGAGGTAGGCAGGCGGATGACGGTGCGGACACCTTGGCGAGTGAATTGGTATGGGCTCGCGCTAGCCGAGGAAAAACCTGCCGGCGCCACCGTCACTCCGGTCGAGCACGACACCGCGCCGGAGCTGCTCGCCACGCAATTTTGTTGTTAGGCTACGCGGTGAGCGCAGATGGGCGTCTCGGCGGTGGAAGCGCTCGTGAGCTCGTGCGATCGCTCCATTTTGATCGATTGGCCCCTGGCCTCGTGGCAAAAGCTTGGGGCGCGTAATAGGATTGTCGTATCGCGGTCACCGATTCGACAACAGGCGCTGGATTGGAGCTCCGGGCGTTCACGGAGCGCTACGCGGCGGCGTGGAACGGGTGTGACGTGGACGCGATGGCCGAGATGCTCACCGATGACGTGGTCTGGGCGGATCCGGCGCTGACCGAGCCGGCGCGTGGGATCCCCGCCGTACAGGAGTTCATGCGAGTGAGCTTTCGCGCGTTCCCGGATCTTCGCTTCAGCGAGCCCGATCCGACGCATTTGACGGTCACCGGCGACCTGGTTGCGTGGGCGTGGAGGATGGAGGGAACGATGAGGGGCGTGGTGGACCCGCCCGGCTTTGCGCCAACCGGTCGGAGGATGCGTGTGGATGGCGTTGACCTGTGGAGGATGCGCGACGAGCAGATCGCCGACTACCGCGCCTTCTACGATATGACGGACCTCGCGCGACAGCTCGGCATCATACCGTCCTCCGGTAGTCGAGCCGAGCGCGCGACGGTGGCCCTGCAGCAACTGCAGGCACGTTTCCTTCGACGCTGAGCGCCTCTTCGCGCTCGCGGGGAAGCTCGCGCGAACTGTGATGGACCCGAGTCTCAAGCCGGGACGGCTGCCGCGTCGCCCGCCGACGTGGTGCAGTCGAGCGCGATGCGGTCACGCGGTCACAAAAACAGACTCGCTGGCGTGGCCCGCAATGACGAGCACTCCTTAAATCCACTGATCAAAACGTCGCCCCCTGGGCTCTTTCACTCATATCTGGAGAGTTTGAATCTGCAGTTGTTAAAGCCAAGCACGATCACCTCGTTGTTGGCGAGGTTTCCGTTTTTGATGAAGCGCGCTGTGAGTCGCTGCACGGGAATGGCGTGGCCGGCGCCCAGCTCTAGGCCAGTCGTGTGCCGGCGGTCCGGGCTGGGGCTAAAGGAGCGCCGGAAGGGACACGAATATCTGAACCAAGGGGTGGCGCAATCTGAATGGCCGCACTGAGACGCCGCGTCAGCTGAAGATTTAGAGCGGCTGGACTACTTAACCGTGACGTTCACCCTTGAGCCCGCGGTCAGAACAGTCCCGGGCTTGGGCTTCTGTGTCTTGACCTTCGCCGAGCTGTTCTTTTTGCCCATGACGTTGCCAAGCTTGCATTCGGCCTTTAGAAGCGCCTGCTTGGCAGCCTTGAGCTTCTTGCCCTTCAGCTTGGGGACGACGCAGGTAACTTTGGCGGGCAATAGCTGTGGCACCGGAGGAGCTGTGTAGGTGAACCGATCGGCAGAGCTGGTAGCTGACGTCCCGCCCGGGTTCGTGACTGTGATGTCGACCGGCCCCGAGAGCGCCGTGGGCGGCGAAACTGCGGTGATCTGAGTTTCGGAGTTGACCGCGAAGCTAGAAGCTGAGATGTCGCCGAATTTTACGGCGGTGGCTTCGGTGAGATTCGTGCCTTTGATGGTGACGGAGGTATTGCCTGCATCCGGACCCGTCGAGGGCGAAACGGAGCTAATTGCCGGCGCGGCGAGGACCGTGGCAGTCAGGTTGAGACGGACGCCTTCTTCGTCTCCTTCCGGGGTTATGGTCGCTCCATCGGCAGCTTCGCCTTCGGCAAAGAAGTCAGTATCGGCTTTGTTTCCCGTTTCAAAAATGCAGGCGCTTGGCGCTGCTTTGGCATTGTTGTCGTCCTCGCCGATGAGGTCACCGGCATGAACCGGAATGCTTGTTTTGAAACTGTTGAGCGCACTAGCGGCTAACGCCTGCGGCCCATCGTGGCCGACGATGAGCTCTTTCCCGGCTTCCAGGGGCCGAAAAACCTCGAAAGTCTCGGTCTGTCCTTTTCCTTCCCCGGCGTTAGTGCTCCACGACGTGATGATCCCTGCGGTAGCGACTGTGTAGGCGGCCGCTGCACTACCGGTCGGCGCCGCATCAAACGGTCCATGGACGCAATAAGAAGTGGGCTTGGCTGGTGCCAGTTCGCCGATCGTCATCGGTGCGGCTTGAGCACTCCCAGCCGGGATCAGCATCAATACACCGCCCGCTGTAGCGGCCATGTAGGCGAGTCGAACTGAGGCAACGGGGCGCTTGGACGAGAGTTTCATGAGCGAAGACTAGCCGAGCATCCAAATCGCCGGTAAGTAGCAAGAGCGGCAGCTGCTTAGCTTAGATCGCCGGCGAGCCGGTCTTTGTTGCCGAGCCCGACGCCGCCGAACAGGGCATTGGGTAGTGCTGTCTGCTGTTCTGGACGCCGCGGCGGGCAACACCTTCCTGCTGGTCCTCGACGCCGCTGACCTCAGCGAGCTGGCCCGCGCCCGCGTGCCTCACCACATCCACTTCGGCTTTCACGGTTAGTTCTACAACAACCCGCCGATGGTCGAGCGGCAGTAAATCACCATCCCAGACGCACTTCGAGGCCCGACTACTGCACTTCCACCGCGACCCAGCGTCCTGGCCCCACCAGGTCTCAACTGGACGAGGGCTTCGGCGATGTCGCGCGCGCGGTTAGAGCGGGCGACCTGGTCAGTGGGTGAGCCGCAGGGTCTTGGTTGTCGCGACGGCATCGGAGAACCCGTCGCCAACTACGACGCGAATACGGACGCGTTTTGCGGGAGAGATGAGCGAGACCGGGGCCCTGAAGCTATGACCGGTCAGCCCGGCGGCGAGCGTCTGCCAACCGGGCTGGGTCGATGATCGGTATTGAATCGAAGCGGTGAGCGAAGCGTTATGAGCGCCACTGTCTGTCCAGCGAATCGGCAGCTTGGCATGAGATACCTTGAGGCCGCCGCGCGGCAGGATGAGCCGCACCCTTGGTCCGGGCTGCGGCCGGTGCCCGACGGCCACTGCCTTGGAGCCCTCCATGATCTCAATGGTGGACGCTCCGCGCGCCGGTACATTGGCGCTGATCATCTGAGAGCCGCCTCCGTCGGCAAGCGTTTCCGCCGGCGCTCCAACGTCCGCGATAACGTGTCCCGAGGAGTTCAGGACCCGAACCTGATAGGTCGATGGCTGTGAGGGCGTCAGCGATTCGGTTGTTTCGCTTGCGCCCAGCAGAGTTACTTCTCCGCCGAGTACCACGCCCGCGTCAACTGTCATCCGCGGGCCAGCCTTGGCGCTTACTGCGCCCGAAGTAGAGGATGAAGTTGCCTCTGAGGACATTCTTACGGCCGCGGCAGTAGGTGGAGTTTGGTTTGTTGGGACTTCGTCGAGGTGCACGAATTTGGTCCAGTTGTTGGTCGATATCCACGCGTCGCTGTCGTTCACGTTCGCGCAGTAGGACATGAAGTCATACCACTGCGGCTCGCCAACTCCTGGTGCGATAATCTTGTAGAGGCCGGGACCGCCGGAGTTGGGGACCCGTTCAAGGCCAATACCATGAATGTAGCCGCGTTCGTCGGGAGGCCAGGGTTCGCCGATCTGCCCTTCGGCGCCACCGCCACAGGCGGGGCTTGCGTGCTCGAAGCCGATGAGATGGAGGAGCTCATGGGTCGTCGATGTGAGCGGTCGAGGTGGATTGTCAGGTCCGATGATCGACACCCCTTGCTTCGTCCAAGTTACCCCGTCGGGGATCGGCTCGAAACCGAACAGATAGGTTCGGCCGCCGTGCGCGAGCGCGAGCTGGCGCCTGACCGCATCGAACTCGAAGTTCTGGATGCTTTCACGACAGCCGGGGCGTTCGACGCAGTCGCTGAGGTTGGGTTGACTGAGCGCGACGTGGTGGAGGCGGTAGTAGTCAACGATCCTCTTCACCGCAGCCGAAATATCGAGTTCAGCCTGTGGAAACGCGTCGACCGAAAGATTGCCGGTCGCGAGCGGCAGTATGTCCTTGGCACGATCAAATTCCGGGCTCAAGTCTGGGCCGCTCATCTTCTTGAAACCCCCGCCGATGAGCGGATAGCGATAGACAATCCGGAAAGGACGGATCGTGATCTTTTCCGTCGCGGTGAAGTTGATCTGCCTCAACGCGTACCCGTCATTGCCTTCACATTTGCTGCATTCTGGGATCGGGCGTTCACCGCCGTGTTCGGGGTTTAGCTCTGCCACAAGTGTGATCGGGCCCTGTTCGGTCCATGATTGAGGCAAGGTGAAGGTGTAGGCGCCAGCTGGATCGGTGCGGGCGCCCGGCAGCGAGTCACCCACGTTCAGCGTGCGTGGAGGGGCCGAAATCGGGCTCCCCGCCAATTCTGCCAGCCCGCCCGTCCTGCTGCTGTAGGCATGCAGCTCGACCTCGACGTTCTTCTGGGCTTCCGCGTTCTGTGCGCCGGCAACGCTCGCAAAAACGCGAACCACGGTCGGGACGTCCTTCACCAGTGGCACCCCCGTGTAGGTTCCTCCCACAACGGTCCCCAAACCGGGAACCTGGATGCTGGTGGGCGTGTCAAACCCTTCATCTTGGATTCCCTGTGTGATTTCGACCGCCTCAGCCTGGATGTCGGGGAGGACGTACTGAAAGGTCACAGCTGCACTTTCTCCGCCCTTCAGGTTGACATGACAGGTCCCTCCCGTGGCGGCGGTTTCGGGGCACTCGAGAGTGAACCACTTCCCACCCTTCTCTTGACCAGGCGGTGTTTCGGTGGTGGCATCGAGGTCGTAGCTGCCAGGATCCACTTCAAAGGAATAGCTGCCGTCCTCTGCAGTTTTGGTGCTGAGATCGACCGACCCGCCTTCGGTTTCGGTCCCTTTGAGGGTAATCGTCGCTCCTTCGATCGGCTGTCCCTTGGCGTCGGTGACCGTCCCGCTAATCGGCTTCTGCTCATAGCTAATCGTGACCTTGCCGACATTGCCGAACCAAACTCCTTTTTCACCGCCGCTCGTCGCCGCTTCCGGTGAGATGTAACCCGCCCCGCCGCCACCCGCGCCGCCACCGCCGTACTGACTATCGCCGCCGCCACCCCCGCCGGTGTATCCACCGCCGCCGCCACCTGCCATCCCGTACTTATTTCCAGTGCCGGGGATGCCGCCGCTGCCCCCCCAACCGCCGATCGTGTCAAGACCGCCGTTGCCGCCAACGATGTTGGGGTCCTGAGGGCCTGTAACAGGCCCTTTGCCGTTCCCTCCGGAGGGAACGGTTTCTTTGCCGCACGCAGCCGCCGCTCCCCCTTCGCCAGGACCTCCGATTGTTCCCCCGCCCCCTCCAGCACCGGCGCCACCGCATTCCAGCGCATCGGTGCCTCCGGCTTCCCCAGGGTCGCCACCGGCGGCATCTCCCCCAGCCCCACCTTGCTCAAAGGTGTCGCCGTTGTCGGTGCCGGCGCCACCGCCTCCTCCGGCGACGAGGAGGGGAGCGCCGCTTGGTCCGAACACGTAGGAACCACCGCCCCCCTTGCCGCCCTGCTCCAAGCTGCCCCCGTTGTAGTCCGAATCGCCAAACCCGCCTCCGCCTTCACCGGCGGCGCTGGCCTGGCTTCCCTCCTCGCCGACGAGGATCGTGAGCATCTCGGTCGCCGACACCTTGAACGTCCCCTGCTCCATCCCGCCACCCCCCGGCGAGCCTTCCAGTTGGCTGAGGTTATTCTCGCCGTAGCCGCCCGGCCCGCCGTAGGCCGTGACCGTCATTGTCACCCCGGCGGGGACCGAGAGCGTCGTCTCTCCAGATGCTCCAGCCGCCGTGTAGGTGAAGGTGCAGGTACCTTCACCGGAAAGAACACCAGGACTCGGACAGGTCGCAGCGCTCGCATCTCGCGCTCCGCCAAGCCAGAGGAGCGTTCCCAGCAACACCGCAGCGAGCGCACCTCGACAAAGCTGGATGTGGGTAAAGCGCGGTGTTGTTCGCGGGCGTGCCATCATTTCCGCGCACGGCCCCAAGCATCTGCCCTGCGATCGGAAGATCATAGCCACGTTTGGTCTCTGAGAACGTCCGGAACCGAAGTGTTGTAAGGGGCGAAATGACCTGCTTGGCTAAAATCCGAAGGGTCAGTCTGAATTTGCTCGCCGGGGTGGCAAGACCGCGGGAGCTGGACAAGCCTCCGTCGGAGCGGCGAGTCGACATCTCGGAGGAGAATGGCGAGGTTCGGAGCCATTGGAGAGGAGCGATCAGACTCCTTCGCGTCGAATCCTTGGACCCAAGTGGCAATGTTCGTCGGCAGGGGACAGTTTCACCGGGTACTGAGCGTCGTTAGCTCGATGTAGCGTGATTGCCGATGCCTGACCTTCTCCCCGATGTCTTGAAACCGGAACTGCGGGTTGTGTTCTGTGGAACGGCCGCCAGCTCCGCATCTGCCCGGGCGGGCGCCTACTACGCGGGGCCGGGCAACGCATTCTGGGCAGCGATCCACACAACCGGTCTGACACCGGTTCGGCTATTGCCGGCCGAATTCGAGCGATTGCCCGAGTATGGGATCGGGCTGACTGACATCTGCAAGGTGTTGCACGGGTCCGACGAGGAGGTCGGCACGGTGGAGTTCGACGTTGCGGGTCTGCAAGCCCGTATCGCAGAAGCCGAACCCGCCAATCTCGCCTTCAACGGCAAGAACGCGGCCCGCGGGGCTCTTGAGCGTGGCGTCGACTACGGACATCAACCCGAGCGAATTGGCGGTGCGGCGGTCTGGGTGCTGCCCTCGACATCGGGTGCAGCGCGGAGGTTTTGGGATCTCGGGCCGTGGGAGGAACTGGCTGAGGCATGCAGGTAGAGGAAGCCGGCCCACTTCACCGCCGCTTGGCGGTGGAGGCGGGGCAGGGCGTAGCAACCACATGTCATCAGGTCGGGAGAACTCGAGAGGCGGCCGCCAAAAGAACTGGGCGAGCAGCCGAGCAAGCCCTATTCGTAGGTGAAGTAGATCCGAGAACTGCTCTTCTTGCAGGTGAAAGAGATCGGCGGCATACCCTCGGTCGACTCTCCATGGCAATGAAAGCCGCCGTAGGACCAGCTGAAGCTGTTCTTGTCCTTGACGGCGAACTTCGCGACCTTGAGCGCCTTCGTGCAGCTCGACCCGCTCTGCGATAGGTCGCTGATGTGGTGCGGCGCGGAGCTGCAGCTCGTCGCCGGCGTTTCTTCCACTTCTGCGGCGGCAGCTGCCGGCAACATCACGGCAACGGCGAGCGCCGCCAACGCCGTGGCGGTGAACCAGACTGAAGCTCTCCCAAGGTCCTTCCTCACAATGGACTTCTTCATGAATCGCATCGCCTTCCTCCTCCTGGCTACATGACTATTGGTGGCGCCAGCCTGGGGCGAGCCTAACCGCTAGCCGGGACGTGGGCAAGGCGGCAAACTCGGCTGTTAGGGCATCAGCCTTCGCTGATGCGAGCTGAGGTGGGCTTGCCGGCAGCGTGTGGTTGGGTCACGAGTCTCTGGGTCCTTCGGACAGCGCCTCAAGCTGATTGCAGAAGGCCGATACCGGGTCAACCCTGGCGCCGAAGCTCCGAGCTCGCTCGGCGAGATCGCAATCGGAGTGCGCTTCGCACCTCGCGCCTCAGCCTTCTCGAGACCCGCTTCCCCGACCCGCTGGCGCTCGATGATCAGGTTGCGCGCGAGTGGGGTCGCTTACTTGCGGCGCTCGCCAGGCGAGGCGGGCGGACCCGCAGGCGCATGATCGACCTGGCCATCGCGGCTACGGCAACCGTCCACGGTGCCGCCCTGTTCACCCACAACGCCAAGGATTTCAAGATCATCGAGGACCTGGTTGACGTTCGCGCCCCCAAGGGAACCGTCTCAGGGCTCTTTGGGAACGACGCACGAGGGCGAAGCGTCGCGGGGAGCTGAGGGCGTCATGCGGGAGCTCCGACAGCAGCTGGGGTTGCCGGGATCGGAGAAGTAAGACGAGACCTGAGTCCTGCGGCCAGGCTGCGGGTCTCTCGCCCCAGTCACTATCGTGGCGCGCACGATGCGCCTCTTTCACCGAGAACACGCGGGGCGACCGATCCGCGTCGCCTGGACACTCGAGGAGCTCGGCGAGCCCTATGAGATCGTGATGATCACGCGAGAGGAGGGCGAGGGCGAGGAGTACCGTGGACGCCATCCCCTCGGTCGCGTTCCCGTACTCGAAGACGAGGATGGGTTCATCTTCGAATCGGCGGCGATCTGCCTCCATCTCGCCGATCTGCATCCCAACGCAAACCTAGCCCCGCCACCCGGCACCCACGAGCGGGCGCTGCTTTACCAGTGGACGATCTTCGCGCCAGCCGAGCTTGAGCCGCCGCTGATCGAAGCCGCCGTGCAAGCCCAGCGCGACCCCGATCGCGCCGCCGCCGCGCGACGGCGCTTTGATCACGCTGCGGACGCGGTCTCAAGCGCCCTTGACGGCAGCGACTATCTCGTCGGCGGGCGCTTCACGGTGGCTGACGTGCTCGTCGGGGGCACGTTGGCCTTCACGGAGCGCATCGGATTCGCAGATGAGCTCCCGGCGAACTTGAGGGAATACCTAGCGCGGCTCGCGCAGCGGCCCGCCCGCCAGCGGGCCCTTGAGCGCACGACATCGGACTCAGGCGCGAAATCGCCCTAACGCTCTCAATCCGGACGGCACCGATCATCCACGAGGCCGATGTCGTGGTGGACTTGATCGACCGAGTGCGTGGCACGTCCTGACGTTCGTTTCGGTAGTGAAGTGAGCCATTGATCTCCCGCTTGTGAGTCAAGAGAAAGACTGAAAGACGGGCCCAATCAGTGGTCCCTGAAGCGGAGGGGCGGGAAGCTCAACGGGCCATGAAGGGGAGGCGAGCGACGCCCCAATCGAGGTGTTCGGATATTCGTGCGCTCAAACGCTGCTCCCTCATTGTGCTTCCCCACTGCGAAAGTCGCCAGCCGCGGAATATAGCGCCCTGGCTCGACCCAAACCGACGAGGAGAACCAGAATGCAAAACATCCGCCGCAATCTGACCTTTTCGAATGTTGTCTCACTGCTATGTCTGTTCTTGTTGGTCGGAGGAGGCGCGGCATACGCTGCCAGCAACCTGGGTAAGAACAGCGTTGGCACCAAGCAGCTGAAGAACGGGTCGATAACGCCGGCGAAGTTGAACAAAAGCGCGAAGAAGTCGCTCAAGGGGGCGACCGGGGCTCAGGGAGCGGTTGGACTGCAAGGCAAAGAAGGTAAGGAAGGCAAGGAAGGCCCGATCGGACCGAGCGATCTCTACAGCGCGGAAAACAACTCGGTCCTGACCTTCCCGGCTGGAGGGGGATTGAAAGAAGTCGCCTCGCTGACGCTCCCCACCGGCCAATACCTCCTAACCGGAAAGCAGACCGTCCAGACCGAGAGCGCCGGAGGCGGCGAGCTTGATTGTTTCCTCAATGTCGGCGGCGCCAACAAGGACACCTTCTACACAACGCTCCCCAAAAGTGAAGCCACGACCCTGGTTGGAACTGCGGCAGTGACACTCTCCGGATCGACCCAAGTGATTGATCAGTGCGACGCCACCACCAACGACTTCATCCTGGGGGTAAATAGCGGCAAGCTGACGGCGCTCAAGGTAGGGACGATCCACTAACTCCTGATCCGTTCCGGGCCCCGTGCGGTGGCCTGCGGTTCGCTGCGTAGGGGCGGCTAGTTTCGCCCAGCTCGCCGCGCCTGTCAGGAGGGGAGCACAGGAATCAAAACGGCGAGGGTGAGGAGCGCCGCGAGAACAAAAGCGCCGCGCACCCCCATGAGACGGGGTTATCGATGCAATGGGGATGCTCGGTCGACGGATTGTCTGCCTAATTGATCCATGGATCGGAACTGCAAGTGGGAGCGGCGCGGTTGCTCGACATGCGCGCAGCGCCGGCCTTCGAACTGTCGGTGGCGATGGTTGGGCAGGGAGCGACGCCGGAGGCATGAGGCATCCGCAAGCGGCTAGCATCATGAATCGTCGCACCACGCGGAGCGCCGACGTTGAGGCCCATTCGACGCTTGAGAGCGAGGGCGCGAAGGCGAGGCGCGAGTCTCAGCGCCGGGTGGCTCGGAAGGGTCACAGAAGCAGGTAGGGGAAATGACAGGAGCGCTCGATTGGTATCGAGCGCTCAAACGGGCAGGTAACCGTGCGAGCCGTGGCAGCATCAGCCGACCTCACAGCCGCGTTCGATGAGCCCGACGAGGACGGTGGGTTGGATTGTCGCCCGGAGTCTGTATCGTCGCGCAACCCTCATCGGAAGGAGTTCGGGCATGCACCCACGTAGACCGTCGCCGAGCACGATCATCGCCGTATTGGCGCTCTTCCTCGCGCTCGGAGGCACGGCCTTTGCGGCTCATCGTTACCTGATCACAAGTACCAAGCAGATCAAGCCGAGCGTCCTCAAACAGCTCAGGAGCAGACCGGGGAAGAATGGAACCAACGGGAAGAACGGGAAGAACGGAGCGGCCGGTAAGAACGGGACCAACGGCAAGAACGGGACGAACGGCTCCCCAGGCGCCGCCGGAGCGGCAAACGGCTACACGGATCAGCATCCCGGCGCAGGGACCTACATAGTCTTGGAAGGCACCCCGTCCGTGGTCAGTCTGCTGAGCCTGCCGGCGGGCAAGTACGTGGTGCAGGCTGACGTCCACCTCGAGCAATCAAGCGCCCCTGGAGCAACGGTAACGTGTGATCTGGCCGGAGCCACGACGCCCGATGAAAGCGTCGCTGACCTTGGCGAAGGAGCCGGTGAGGTGAAACATGCCGACCTGGCGCTATCCGCACCACTGACGCTCACAAGCCCGGGAAGCGTCCTCGTGGAGTGCACGCCGGCAACGGTGGGCAAAGTCGCGGCGGGCGCGACGATGACCGCGGTGCAGGTTACAAACCTGACCTCGACGACGAACTGAGGAGCCAGCGTTGTTGGTCCAGATCCGGCAGCCTCGCGGCGGACGACATCCGCGCCGCTGCCGGATCCTTGCAACGGGGTGTGTCAGTTGACCATCGCACCCCTAGGGAACCAGGCAGGTGATATTGGAAGTCACGGTTTGCTTTGCGTGGGCCGTCGCAGATCCAGTGCAACGCAACCCATTGGAGGTGGCCCTTAGCGAATAGGTGCCGGCCGGAACTCTGAGGAGATAACGGTTATCCGGGCCAAACGTTGACGTATGAGCCACCACTTGTCTGGAGGAGTCGGTGGCCGAAACACCGAAGGCTCGCGTCATGCAATGCCCCGGAGCGTTACACACCTTAACCTGACCGACGATTCGGGCATTGCGGGCTTGGCTTGTGCCGGTGACCGTGAAGTCTGCCGTGCCGGTGTCAAGCGGCCTGATCGCGAACTCCGGGCAGGGGGTCAGCGGTGGGCAATAAGGGCTTCGCTGCAATAACACTGTCGCCCGATAGGTTCCGCTGCACCAACCGTGAGGCGGTGGCTGAAGTGCAATCTGGTCCCGTTCACCGACCGCTCCGCTTTCAATCTTCGGCGGGAGGCTGGGCGTACACCCAGCGCCGGCACCAGGGGGTGTGGTGACATCAACGCCGTAATCCACGACGAAACCGCCCTCGTGTCCGGGCGCTTCGCGCAGAGTGAAGGCAAGCGAGAAGGAGCTGCGCCGCCCACCTTCAGCTGGGCGCACCTGGGGGTGGGTGAGCTGACTGGTTGGGACACTCACCGATTCCGGCGATTCGGGCCTCGCCTGTGGTGGTGACACGGTGACCGTCGTGCGCGTCGCTATAGCGCTTCCAATAATTCCACTCGACGGGCCCTGACCCTGTGCTACCGCCGCTGTTGTGCAGCCGGCGATCACCGACGAGATAAGGATGACACTACGGCGGATTCCCACGGATCGATGATAGGGGCCAATGACCTCGGGTCTTAAGGCCAAGGCGAGCGCGTTCGCCCGCCCTCCCCATCGTGCTGGGAGGCCTCCCACCCTGCGAGCCGCCGGAGTTGGCTGCTTCCCGTCGGGCGGTGATGACTCAGGAACCGTCGGCTTGAGAGTAACCGATACGAGCGCTTAGACGAGCGAGATAGCCTCGCTCGCGGGACTTTGGTCCTAACTTCGGGTGGCGAATTCCCTCCGGGGTCCAAGCTAACACCCTCGGGTTGGGTCACAAGTCTCTGGGTCCTTCTGTCAGCGCCTCAAGCTGATTGCGGAAGGCCGATGCCGGGTCAACCCTGGCGCCGAGGCTGCGAGCTCGCTCGGCGAGATCGCGATCGGAGGTGACCACGGTCACCTCGCCTTCGGCGAGCCAGCCATCAAGGCGACGGACGATCTCCGCGTCGGCAGAATCGCGGCCGGGATGCGGGGCCCAGGCGATCTCAATCTGCTCGGCGCGAAGTGGCTGTGAAGGCGGCTGCTCGAGGACCACCGTGAGTGGTTCCTTGGTCTCCTCGGCCCAGCGATCGAGCTGGGCGAGGAGGCGCTCGATCGCCGCAGGGCGGTCACGCCACCAGCCGTCGGGGCGGCAGCCGATCACATTCATCGCATCGATGACGCGGTGCATGTGCGGAGAGTACGGGCAGTGCGAACTGGCCTCTGGGGTAGGACTCTCGCATCCGCTCGAACTGCTGAGCGTAGCGGTACATAGCCATACACAGCAATACGAAACGAAGGTCTCAGCTTTCAAGAGGTCGCTGGCTTCAGGCGACGGCGGCCGATGTGGTGTGGATCACGTCCTCGAGGCGGCAGGCAAGACAAGCGATCAGAGCCGGGTAGCCTTCGATCGGCTCGTCTTCGGTTTCCTCGCCTCAGATGAACAGGGAATCGAGACGGAGTTGGGTGAGTTCCTGGGCAGGGCGCAAGGCACGCCGTTGGCGTGCAGCGCGGTCGCGGTTAGCCTCGGCGACCCGGCTTCGGCGACAGTTCGCCGCCGCCTCCCAGGCAGGCACCGCGATGGCGACCGCACTTTTCCCCGATCCAGAGGCGTTTGTATGCAACTGGGCCACGGAGGCCTGTCACGCCCACCGCGCGGACGCGAAAGTCGAAGACGCGAAACTTGGAATTGCCCCTTTCGATCCAGAAGCGCTCAGGGGAGCGGCAGGGCCGAAAGTCGCGGTTGACCTTGCATTCGTAGCGGCGGACCGGGGCGTTGGCGCGGAGGCGGACCTGGATGTGAAGCCTGTTCGGTATGCGAGGTAGATGGCGAGGAGAACTCGGTTCAGTCAAGCCGAACCTGAATTTTCCAATCGTGACCCTTGGGCGCTTCGGGGCGTGGAGCTGCTTCTTGCCTTCACCGATGGTGTTCTTAGCAGGGGCGGATGGTGCGGCAAAGGGGTTGGTGCTGGTGTATATCTGCCCACCGCTGCCGACCACAACGCAAAAGGATTCCGAGAGGCAGGACGCGCCGAAGAGGCCGTTGGGGTGTTCGGGGTTGAATTCTTCTGTTTCGGGCGAGTAGGGGGCCACCGCCGTGGAGGTCCAGTCTGCAGCTCCGCCGCTCGGGTCGGTCGAGGTGGAGAGGTGGCCATTGGTGTCGACGGCGATGCAGGCAGAACTCGATGCGCACGAGGTACCGGTGATGAGGACGCTGCCGCCGCCATTCCGCTGCCGCCAGCTCGACGCCTGCAGCGGGCTGGTGGAGGTGAGGAGGTTGCCTTCGTTGTTCCCGCTCAGGCAGAATCCGGGAACGCAGGAGATCGTCTGCAGGCTTCCGGAGCCGGCGGGCGTGCCGAGGTTGGTCCAAGCGGACACGCCCCCGGTGGGGTTGGTCGAGACGACGAGTTCGCCGTTGGCACCGGCGGCGACGCAGAGATTCGGCGAGCTGCATGAGATCGCCCGCAGATCGAAGGATTCGCCCAGGTCGGTTAGGTGCCAGGCTTCGGGTCCGCCGTTTGGGTCAGTGGAGGTGAGCACCTTGCCCCTATTGACCCGTCGGCCGGAGACGGCGACACAGAGGGAGGCGGTCGGGCAAGAGACGCCGTAGAGATGCGTGTTGCCGCCTTCGCTCGGGACTTCGGTGACGTTCCAGCTCGAAGCCGGCCCGGTTGGGTCGGTCGTCGAGTAGATCTGTCCCAGGATCGTGACGGCGACGCAGAGGTGGGTTGTCGGACAAGACACGCCCTGGATCTGGCGGTTTGAGATCACCGGGCCGGATGGGCTTTTGTAGGGACCTTCTCCGGCATAGATCACCTTCCACGCTCCCGCGCCGCCGGTCGGGTTGGTGGAGGAGGCGATCACATTCTGGCTGCCGGTGGCAACGCAGAGCGATTCCGAAGCACAGGAGACGTTCAGCAGGTAGAGGCTGCCGGCGAGGCCTGGCAGCTTCGCCATGGTCCAATCGGCCCCGCCCGCTGAGGCCGCCTCTGCGGATGCCGCCAGTCCCCCCAGCGCCACAGCGCAGATAGCTGTCGCCTCGATCAGCCTGCCAAATCCCCTCATGGTCCCTCCCTTCGTCCTAGCCGAGGACTGCCCGGCTTCCAAGAACTCTAACAACGGCCGAGCGGTGAAGTTCCCCCCTTCGCACCCACGGTGCAGCCGTCGGCTTGGTTGTGGGGAAGCCGCCTGACGTCTGGATCGGGAAGTCCGCGCAGAAACTCAACGTCAAGGCCAGGGACTGGAAACACCGGACTGTTCTCTTTTTAATTCTGTCGTTAAATCAGCTGCCTTTTTGATACGGGAGGGACAACAAGAAGAGAAGTAGGCACACAGTGCGATACCGACGGTGGATTTCAGTGTGGCGGTGTTGCGATCCCAGTACGGTAGGCATAATTGACCGCCTGCGCGCGGTCACGGAGGTCGGCCTTAGCGAACAGGTGATTGACATGGGACTTGATCGTTGCTGGGCTGACGACGAGCCGCTCTGCGATCTCGGCGTTGGTCAGTCCCTCGGCGATCAGCGCGAGCACCTCCGCCTCACGTGGTGTGAGGTCGTCGGGTAGCTCCGGAGTTACGGCTGCGCTCGGATCTCCGTGAGCTGCTCCCTCGCTCGCAAGCGCTGTCACCACGTGGTGCTGCACGGAGGGATCGAGCGCGGCATCACCGGCTGCGACCGTGTGAATCGCCGTGCGGATGTCCTCGCCGCTGGCGTCCTTTGTGAGATAGCCGCGCGCGCCCGCGCGCAGCGCCCCAAGTACGCTCTCATCGTCAGCGTAGGTGGTGAGCGCGATCACACGCACGTCTGGGTGGCGCTCGCGCAGGAATCGGGTCGCTTCGATCCCGTCCAGGTGTGGCATCCGCAGGTCCATCAGCACGACCTGCGGCTGGTGCTCGTCGCAGAGCGCCAGCGCCTCCTCGCCATCTGACGCGCTGGCCACGAGCTCGATGCCGTCCAGGAGGCTAATCATGGTGGCGAGACTTTCCCGCACGAGCCGCTGGTCGTCGGCGAGTAAAACGCGGACCGACCTGCGATCTGGTTGCGGCTCAATCGCGCTCATGTCGGCAGTCGCAGCTCGATACGGAAGCCATTGTCCGTCGGCTCGGCGAGCAGCTCACCGCCGAGCAGCGCCGCGCGCTCGCGCATCCCCGTTAGGCCATAGCCAGTGCCTGCGAGCGCGAGCGGGGCAGGCGGGGGTCTGCCGTCGCCTGCGCGATCTTCGACGACCAGCACGGTGCTTTGGGGGAGGTAGGAGAGCTCTATCTCCACGCGTTCTGGCGCGGCATGGCGACGCACGTTAGTCAGCGCCTCCTGGGCTGTTCGATAGAGGGCAAGTCGGGCGTCGGGGGCGAGCTCGCGCGGCTCGCCCCGTACCTCGACGGCCACCGGCAGGCCGCTCTGCTCTCCGAACGCATCGGCGAGCAGCCCGATGCGTTCGGGCCCTGGCAGCTCATCGCCGCGGGCAGCTGCGATCGCGCGGTGCGCGTCCGCCAGCCCGCTGGCAGCGAGCTGGTGCGCCTGGTCGATCGCGCGCGTGACCTCATCGTCGACACCACGGTCGGCGGCGAGAAGGCGAGTGCTCTCGAGCTGTAGCGCCAGTGCCGAGAGGGAATGAGCGAGCACGTCGTGCATCTCGCGGGCGAGACGGCCGCGCTCGACGGTGCGCGCCTCCGCAGCCCGCGACTCGGCCAATACGTCGCCTTGCTCGCGCAGCCGGCGCATTAGCCGCACCACCAGGAAGATCAGGACGGCGTTGATTAGCGACGACAGCGACCCGCCGTACCCAGCCAGCAGCGAGACGGTGAGGAGCACCGCAAGTGAGCAGGCAACCGTCAGGGCGCCAGGCAAACGCTCGAGCCGCACTGCGGCCACGATCGCGACGAAGATCGGACCCGCCGTCCAGATGCCGTGCGGCTGCACGATGGCGAGCACCGCCGCAGCCGCCGTCATGGCGAGGAGCGCGGCGACCCGACGCCGCGCGGAGAGGTCCCCCCTCTGTGGCTGAGCGCTGATAGCGGCGGCGGCGCATGCAAGCGTCGCCGCAAGGATTACCGCGCCGCGGCCGTGCAGTCCGGGATGAGGCTGGCTCGTAAACGTCTCAACAAGAAAAACCACCAGGTACGCAGTAGCGAAGCAGCGCAAAATGATCGCCTCCGCGGGCGCACGCGTCTCGCTCTGGCCGAACCTGCTGCCGGTGAACCATCTGTAGATCGCACGCATCGTGGGTCGTCAACGATAGGCGGCTCGCAGGCATGTGTCATCGACCGGTGGGTGGAGCTTGAGCGCCCGATTCTCCACCCACGGGTGCAGGCCGAAGTTCGACCCACTGGCCGATGAAAGCCGGCTGGCTGGCGCCTAGCGTTCTGGCCATGCTCACGAACTCACTCGACGACGCCGTCGCCCAGCGCCGCGCCGCGTCCTCACCGCCGCCCTCCAACGATCTCGTCATCTCAATTCGAGGGTTGCGCAAGCACTATGGCGACCACGATGCGCTCCGCGGGATCGACCTCGAGGTGCGCCGTGGCGAGATCTTTGCCTTCCTCGGTCCCAACGGGGCAGGCAAGACGACCACAGTCGAGATCCTCGAGGGCTTCCGACAGTCAAGCGAGGGCCAGGTCGAGGTGCTGTGCACCAATCCCTGGCACGCTCCCTCGGCTTGGCGTGAGCGAATCGGGATCGTGTTGCAGGATTCCGAGGCGGAGCCTAACCTCACCGTGGGTGAGTGCCTGCACCTCTACGCCGGCTACTACCACGCACCGCGCCAGGTCGATGAGACCCTCGCACTCGTCGGCCTAACAGAGCAGGTCAAGGAGCGCGCGAGCGTACTCTCCGGCGGCCAGCGGCGGCGCCTGGACGTCGCTCTGGCGCTGATCGGCGACCCCGAGCTGATCTTCCTCGACGAGCCGACCACGGGCTTTGACCCCGCCGCACGCCGCGCCGCCTGGGATGTCATCGCCGGACTACGGGACCTTGGCAAGACGGTCTTCCTGACAACCCACTACATGGAGGAGGCCGAACGCCTCGCCGACCGGATCGCGATCATCGCAGCGGGTGAGATCGTCGCGCAGGGCAGTCCGAAGACGCTCGCCGACCGGCAGCGCTCGGGCGTACGCATCACGTTGGCAATGCCGAGTGGCACAGCCCTCGGCGACCTCCCGCCGACGCTCTGCGAACGCGTCGAGCGACAGGCTGATGGACGGATCGCATTGTCCAGCTTGAACCTTGCCGGCGACCTTTACTCACTCTCGGGGTGGGCTCTGGAGCACGGTTCGGAACTCAATGAGCTCGAGGTTCGCCAGCCAACGCTCGAAGACATCTACCTAACTCTCACGGGCAACAACCAGACAAGGAGCTAACCATGTTTCTTCTTTTGAAGTACGTCATTCGCATTTGGCGTCGCCATCCGGCCATTGCGCAGGCGGGAAGCTAGAGATGTTCATCCTTATCAACTACCTGGCTCGTCTGTGGCACGACCGTAAGGCGCGCGCAACAGACAAGCCGGCCTCTACCCACGCCGACGCTCAGGCAGGAACTCGTGCCGGTGGTTCACGCCGCGAGCGCCCCTCGGTTACAAGGCACTCCGCGGCCTCCCGAGGTCGGGTTGCGCTGTTCGCTCACCAGGTGCGCTACGACCTGCGCGCGAGCCTGCGCAACCCCCGCGCCCGCTTCTTCACGTTCTTCTTCCCGATCGTGTTGTTGGTGATCTTCGCGGGCGTCTTCGGTAACGGGACCACGACGATCGACGGTGTCCACGTCAAACTTTCTCGCTTCTATCTTTCGGGGATACTCGCGATGTCGATCGTCGTCGCTTCCTACGCCAATCTCGTCATTTCGATCGCCGCCTTGCGCGAGTCCGGGGTGCTCAAGCGTCGGCGCGCCACCCCCGCGTCACCTTCCCTGCTCATCGCCGGCCAGGCGTTTTCGACGGTCGTGGTCGTGACGATCATGGCCACACTCCTGCTCTTGGTCGGAAAGATCGTATTCGGAGTCGGAATGACGCCAGGAGCGCTCGCCGCGATCGCCTGCGTGACGGTCCTCGCGACACTTACGTTTGCCTGCATCGGTTATGCAGTGTCGGGCATGGTCGGCTCCCCGGACGCCGCCCAGCCGATCGTGCAGGCGACGATGATGCCACTGTGGTTCCTCTCAGGCGTTTTCATCCCAGCTGCCAGCCTCTCGAGCACGCTTCGCTCAGTCGGCTCGCTGTTCCCCGTCGAGCACCTAGCATCCGATCTGCAAATCGCGTCCGTCAATGCATCGTTCACTAGCGCGGTCTCGGTCAGCGACCTCCTCGCGCTCGCCGCCTGGGGTCTCGCCGCAGCTGCTTTCGCTGCCTGGCGCTTCAGTTGGTTGCCGAGCTGCGCCCGAGGGTAAGTTGCCGCCCATGTCAACAGCGACGCATGCGGATCCTCAAAACGGCGCTCCAACGATCATGCAGGCGCACGATCTGTGCCGCCGATTCGGCGAGGGCGAGGCGGTGGTGGACGCGCTGACAGGGATCACGGTGGACTTCCCCAAGAGTCGCTTCGCAGCGATCATGGGGCCGTCGAGGTCGGGTAAGTCAACGCTCATGCAGCTGCTCGCAGGTCTGGATCGCCCGACCTCAGGCACGGTCGCCCTCGATGGCGTCGAGCTCACCGAGCTCGGGGAGCGCGCGCTCACGAACTTGCGGCGCGATCGCGTTGGCTTCATCTTTCAGACCTTCAACCTGCTGCCCGTCCTCACGCCGAGGAGAACATCCTTCTGCCGCTGTCGATCGCTGGACGCCAGGTGGATCGTGAATGGTTCAAACAACTCGTCGACACGGTCGGCATCCGCGATCGGCTCAGCCACCGCCCCGCCGAGCTCTCCGGCGGCCAACAGCAACGGGTGGCGGTGGCCAGAGCGCTGATCTCGCGCCCGACGGTCGTGTTCGCGGACGAGCCGACCGGGAACCTCGACTCGAAATCCTCTTCGGATGTCCTGCGGCTGCTGCGCCAGGCGGTCGATGACTTCTCCCAAACCGTTGTGATGGTCACCCACGACGCGCACGCGGCGTCCTTCGCCGACCGGCTGCTGGTGCTGGCCGACGGCAGGATCGTGCACGATGGCGAGGCTGCCAGCCTCGAGGAGGCGCTCGACCTGACGAAGTCGATCGGCTGATGAGCAAGCTGGTAATCCGCGGCTTTGCCCAACGCAAGGTCCGGGCGCTGCTGACGGGCATCGCCATCGTCCTCGGCGTCGCGCTGATGGCGGGCACCTACATCCTTACCGACACGATCAACCACGCGTTCGCGGAAGTCTTCGGCAACGCTTACAAGAACAAGGCGGCTGTGGTCACCGCCAAGGAAGCGCTCGGCAAGGGAAGCGAATCTCAGACCTATCCGATCAGCAAGGCGACGCTCGCCCGCGTGCGGGCGGTGTCCGGCGTCGCGGCCGCCTCCGGCGACGTTTCCACCAGAGCGGCCTTGCTGACGAAGAGTGGTAAGCGGATATCGAATACGGCGCCATCGCTGGTAGCCGCGGTGCAACCGGCGCGCTTTGAGTCGTTTACCGCGGTCCAGGGGCATCTTCCGAACTCAGCGGACGAGATGGCGATCGACCAAGCAACGGCCAAGCGCGAGCACCTGCGCATCGGTGCGCAGCTCGTGATTGCTGGTGCCGCTCCGGCCCGCCGCTACACGATCTCCGGCATAGCCAAGTTCGCGGGCAGCGAATCCTTCGGCGGAACGAGTGTGGCCCTGCTGCTCTCCACTCAGGCCCAGTACGTCGCGGGCGAACCCGGCGAATACGACAGCGTCAACGTTGCCGCGGACCCCGGCATCTCGCCTGAGGAACTCGCCTCGCGCCTGCGCGCGGCGTTGCCCACGACCCTAATCGTCCGCACCGGTGCCCAGGAAGCCGCCAACCAAGCTTCCGAACTCGAAGAAAAGCTGGGGTTCCTGCGGACCTTCCTGCTCATCTTCGCCTACGTCGCGCTCGCCGTCGGCGCGTTCATTATCTTCAATACCTTCACGATCACCGTAGCCCAACGCATGCGCGAGTTCGGCCTGCTGCGAACGCTCGGAGCATCACGCGCGCAGATCATGCGCTCGGTCGTCGAGGAAGGGCTGCTGCTGGGCCTCGCCGGATCGGTCGTCGGGCTGTTGGTGGGACTTGGGCTCGCGCCCGCGCTTGACGGGCTGTTCAAGGCATTCGGCGCCGACCTACCCGACAACGGCACGGTCCTGGAGTCACGAACCGTGATCATCTCACTCGGGGTCGGCACCGTGATCACGGTGTTCGCCGGCTTCTTCCCGGCCCTGCGCGCCACGCGGGTGCCACCGATGGCGGCAATGCGCGAGGGGGTGCGGCTGCCGCCGCGACCGATTCCGTCCAAGCGCGCCTTGGTAATTCGCTTCCTCCTCGGACTCGTGCTCGTGTTGGCGGTCTCCACGGTGTCGAAGGGGGTCGGCGTGGTGTTGCTTGTCGGTCTCGCGCTCCGCGCGATCAGGTTGCGCTACCGCCTGCGCCACCATGGTCAGCAACGCAACTACCGGGTGATCCCCGCCCTCGGCCGCGCCATCGGTTTGATCGTCAGCTGGCGCGGCATCACTGGGCGCCTCGCGCGCGAGAACTCGGTGCGCCAACCGGGCCGCACGCTGGTCACGGCGCTCGCGCTGACCGTCGGGCTCGGCCTCGTCGCGTTCATCTCGGTGCTAGCCGCGGGTACGAAGGCGACGATCGATCAGGCGGTCAGCCGCTCGTTCGCCGGCAACCTGATCGTGCAGAACACCAGAACAGGCGAAGGGAACATACCTGGGGCGATCGCGCCCGCGCTCCGCTCGATCCACGGCGTCGGATCTGTGACCGCGGTCGCCTTCACCAAGGGCAGGGTGCGGGACCTTTCCCAACCAGGCTCGCCCCTGATCGACGAAACAAGCTCGCTGACCGCGATCGAACCTGAATCATTCGCGAGGATGTACAAAGTCGAATGGGAAGACGGCCCCGCGGCCACCCTCGCGACGCTCGAACAGGACGGCACCGTCCTCTCCCATAAGTTCGCGAGCGCTCACCATCTCCAGGTGGGGCAGCGCCTGCTGGTGCTAAGCGCTTCGGGCCACAAGGTAACACTCACAGTACGGGGCATCCTCAAGGAAGAAACGCTCGGCTTGATGCGTAGCCTCACCATCTCGCGATCGCTGGCCCGCTCGGCATTCGGGCAGCGCGAAGATGGTGTGGATTTCATCTCCTATGCACCCGGCGCAAGCGGCTCCGAAGTGCGCCATGGCATCGACGCGCTGCTGCGCAGCAGCTTTCCCCAAGCACACTCACAAACGGCGGCGCAATACACCCGTGAAACGAGCGAAAAAGTTAACAAGCTCCTCCTGCTTGTCTATGTACTGCTCGCCCTTTCCGTGCTCGTATCGCTGTTCGGAATCGTCAACACCCTCGTCCTCTCGATCTATGAGCGCTCCCGCGAGCTCGGGATGATGCGCGCGATCGGCGCCTCGCGTCGCCAGATCCGCCAGATGATCCGCTACGAGTCGCTAATCACCAGCCTAATCGGCGGGGTGCTGGGCCTTGTGATCGGTGTCGTGGCAGCGCTCCTCGTGACCACGTTCGCCCTGGCCGGCTCGGGGTACGTTCTGTCGATCCCGTTAGGCACGCTGGCGCTGCTGCTATTGGCGGCGGCGCTCGCAGGCCTGCTCGCAGCGCAGCTCCCCGCGCGCCACGCTGCCCGCATGGACGTGCTGGGGGCGCTGTCCAGCGAGTAATCGAGAGGCACGAGGCTCCACAGTCCGTCCCCGAGCGGGTCGGCCACGTCAACCGGGGGTGCACGCGCACGGGAGATTAGTTATCGACAACACACATCGTAGAAGTGTTCGTCAACGTCCAATAACTGGCACTGCCGGGCTCCGGAGTGTGCGTTGGCTGCTGCAAGCGCGACATCCTTCAAGCGGCGGGCGAGGCGATCGATGAGCGCGGCGTAGCGCTCGATCGGCTCGTCTTCGACCCCCTCACCCCAGGTCGCGAGGTAGGGAATCGAGCTGCCAGCGGTATCGAGACCAACCGTGCTGCAGACGCTATAGGCCACAGTCTCGGCGATCACCTCCTCTTCGGCTTAGTTCAGTTTCGGGTCGTCGTCTTGGTGGTCGTGGCGGACAAGGGCGTGGGCGAGCTCGCGGATGCCGACGCTGACCTGGGCGTTGGGCGAGAACTTCGCGGTGACCGGCTGCACGCGGATCCGCTTGGTGGAGGGCTCGTAGTAGCCCTCGGCCGGGCCGGGGATCTCGGCAACGGTGACGGGCGAGCCGATCGAGGCAGCGAAGTGGGTAAGCGGTTGGAAAATCGACCCCAGGCCGTCCCCGTCGATCGGCTCGCTGGGCAGCTCCAGCTCAACTGGCCCGCCGGGGAACTCGGGCACCGGATCGACCTGGGATCGGTCAAAGACGGCAACGAAACGAAAGTACGTATTGGGCTTCTCCAGCGGGTTTGCGCTCGCCTGCTTCCACTCAGCCAGCTGCTTCTTCGATGGCGGGCAGGGCGCCCAAATCCGTATCCCCCTCTCCCCCTTGCGGACCGCGTAACCGATCGAGAGCCAGCTGCGAAAACCCGCGACGCGGGTCGCTTCCGGGCACTGGCTGGCGATCAGCAACTGATTGTGGAAGGAGTAGGTGTGAAAGTAGCAGCGCACCTTGAGCCAGCGGTTCCAGGGGATAGGACCCAGGGGTCTCCGTTTTGGCGGCAAACCCGGACAAACTTGTCTAGGTTGCCCCAGCGAGACCCCGCCGCAGATATCGGCCTCTCCGCGCAGGCCCCCCCTCCCAGCAACCTCTTGCCAGGTGAATCCCGGCTAACTCCGCCAAACCCAGCCGAGACTCGCCCAACCCGCGGACACCGTTTGCAGTAAACCCGCCCTCGCCCCCGCCAGGCCCCCAAGGGCCCTGACCCGGGCCGAGCCGCGGGGCACCTTGCCAACCCCAAGTCCATGGTCCTGGCCGGCCTGTAGCCCTTGAGCTGTCGTCACATCTCGGGGTTAGGCTGGACTAGGCGCCGAGGAACGCCAGCACCGCAAGGACGCGGCGATGGTCCTCGGCGGCCAGCGGCAGGTCTAGCTTGACGAAGATGCCCGTCACGTGCTTCTCCACGGCGCGCTCCGAGATGACGAGCGTCTCGGCGATCGCCTGGTTGCTGCGCCCCTCCGCCATCAGCCCCAGCACCTCGCGCTCGCGCGGGGTCAGCTCGGCGAGCGGGTCCTCGACCCGGCGGCGCCCGAGCATTTGCGAGACGACCTCGGGGTCGAGGGCGGAACCCCCCTCGGCCACCCTCCGGATCGCGTCGGCAAAGCGCTCCAGGTCCGAGATCCGGTCCTTGAGCAGGTAACCGACGCCGGCGGCGTCGTCGCCCAGCAGCTCCAGCGCGTACTCCTCCTCTATGTATTGCGAGAGGACCAGCACGCCGGTACCCGTCAGCTCTTCGCGGATCCCGCGCGCCGCCCGCAGGCCCTCGTCGGTGTGGGTCGGCGGCATGCGGATATCGACAATCGCGATATCGGGCTTGTGCGCTCTCGCCTTTCGCATCAGCTCCTCCCCGTCCCCGGCCTGCCCGACCACCTCGAACCCCGCCTCCTCGAGCAGTCGCACGACCCCTTCGCGCAGCAGAACCGAGTCGTCGGCGACGATCACCCGCACGGGATGCTCGCCCTCAGGATCGTGCCTTCGCCGCCCACGCTCGTCAGCTCGAGGCGGCCGTCGAGCGCCGCGACCCGATCTTGAAGCCCGCGCAGCCCCGAGCCCTGATCGGCGTCGGCGCCCCCGACGCCGTCGTCCCTCACCTCGACGTCGACGTGGCCGTTGTCGCGGACGACCCCCACCGTTACCCTTTGCGCGCGCGAGTAGCGGGCCGCGTTCGTAAGGGCCTCGGCGACGACGAAGTAGACCGCCGACTCGACCGACGGCGGGAGCCTGTCGGCCGGCGTCTGGAGCAGTTTCACAGGAACCGGGGAGCGGCTGGCGAGGCTTTTGAGTGCTGCGTGCAGGCCGCGATTTGTGAGCACGGCCGGGTGGATCCCTCGTGCGAGCTCGCGCAGCTCGGCGGTCGCCTCGTTCAACTCGTGGAGTGATTCGTCGAGGAGCTCCGCTGCCCCATGTGGGTCGTGCTCGATGCGTTCTCTTACCATTCGTAGGTCGATGCCGAGGGCCATGAGTCGCTGCTGGGCGCCATCGTGGAGGTCCCGCTCGAGCCGGCGCCTTTGCTCATAGCCGGCCTCCACGATGCGTGAGCGTGAGGCCTGAAGCTCGGCAACCTTCGCCCGAAGTTCGGCATCCAATCGTTCGTTTCTGAGCGTTAGCCCTGCGGCGGCGCCCGCAGTCTGCACCAGTTCGCGTTCCTCCGCGAGGCCCGAGCTGTGCACGATCGCAGCGATTCGTTCGCCCTCGTGCTCGATGGTGGTGGAGACCTTGCCCACCGGCGTGGGATCGACCCGAACCGGCTGACCGTCAGCGTCTAGGTAGGCGTCCTGGTCTGGTACCCAATAGGCGAGCTCCAAGGTCGGGTCTCCAAGCGCGTCCGCGAGCGCGTTGCGCAACGCTCCGCGGCCACCACCCTCACCGAGCTGGGCCAAGAGCGCGCTGATCGCGTCGGCTTCGCTGAACCGGGATCGCAGGATGCCCACCAAGAAGGCAAACGGTAGGCAGGCGATGGACGTGAACAAAGCCAACGTCTGCGCGTCAGCAATGTCGCTCGACAGGCCTGCCTGTTCGACGACGAGGGCGGCCATCAACAGCACGAACGTGAGCCCGCCGACGGCGACGACCGGGGCGAACACCCTCGCTCGCCCTGGGGTGCCGCTTCGCCAGCGTCGATAGAGGACCGCGACCACGGCACCCAGCAACGCGATCGAGATATCTAGTTGCGCCGCTTCGAGTACCTTGGCAGCCTCGGAGTGTTCGATCAGCAGCGGGTTACTGGGACAGCGTGTGCAGCCGGCCTTTGATGGGTCGGTGAACAGGAACACTCCAAGCTGCACCACCGTCGTGTTGACGTAGGCGATGGTGACCAGGAGCCGGTCCAGCCGGGTTTCGAGCCTTCCCGAGGGAAAGGAAAGCAGCAGGTGGATGAGCACCGCGTAGATCAGCACCTCTCCGACTGAGGCGATCGCGAACACGACGCTGTCGTTGGAAAAGGCCAACCCCTTCAGCAAGGCGCTGAGGCCGACCGCGACCATGAGCGGACCGATGTTGCCGGCCGACCGCTGCTTCCAAACCCATAGCCCGACTCCCACGAACCCCCAGCCGGTGGCCAGGAACAAGCCGCCATACGCGCCCCGGTGAACGTTGTGCTCGCCGTTGAGCATGACCACGAACGCGGCGACGCCCATCAGGAACGCCAAACCGGCGAGACCGATCAGGGTCCGTCGCGGTGCGGTCATCGGATGAGTAAAGAGATCGCCTCCGCGCTCAGCTCGCTCTTGGCGATGAACCCGCGCGCGCCGCTGGCGCCGATCGCCTCGCCCAGATCGAAGGAGTCATGGCTGGAGGTGAGCACGATCTGCGGGGTCGGGCCGTTCGCGTCGAGCAGGCGCCTCGTGACCTCGAACCCATCGATGTCGGGCAACCGCACGTCGAGCAAGACGAGATCCGGGCGCAGCCGCTGAGCGGCCGCTAGGGCGGCGCCACCGTCCTCGGCCTCCCCGAGGACCTTGTAGCCGCCGGCCTCGAGCAGGCGCCGGGCGCTGGCGCGGAAGCTCGGATGGTCATCGACGATCAGAACGGTTCTTCCCATAGGCGTGAGTTTCGCCCATGCCGTGGTGCAGATCCATACGGCTGACCGTACCGCTCGGGCGGCTAACCGAACCCTTGCCGGCCTCCAGCCGAACATCCCGGACGCCTGCCAGCCACATGGTTTGGAGGGCCGGCCGCTGAGAGCCTGGAGCCATGTCTGAAATCCATTCCCAAGGAGGATCGAGATGAGAGTCAAGAGCTTTGCTACCGGCGCCGCAACCATAGATCGAGGTTCGGCTTCGGCCATCCGCCCGCCCTCGAGGATCCGGGGGGCTCAGCCTGCCCGCTCTGACGACGAGCATTCATTGCCCCAGCTGGGACTGCTCGGCATCATTGCCGTCTGGGCCGCAGCTGCGATTCCGATGGGACTGCTGGCTTGGGTAGCCGCGCCGCTGCTCGCCGACCACCTCAGCGGCCCAGGTGCGCTGTCCCGCGCCCTACTGATCACGCTGACCGCCGGGCTGATCTGGCAGTTCGTGCTGGTGCTGGGCCTCGTCTGGCGTGAGCAGGGAACGCTGCGCTGGGCTGTACTGCAAGACGCGCTGTGGCTGCGTGCGCCGCGTAGTCCGCGCACCGGGCGGCGCGGAGGCCGCGCCTGGCTCATCGTCATCCCCCTGATCCTCGCCGAAGTCGTCGCGACGCTGGTACCGGAAATACCTCATGCGGTGGCCCGCGACTTCAGCGATTTCGTTAATTCGAACGCCGGACACGCCCTACTGTCAGGAGGGTGGGGCTGGTTCGCGATGATCGTGACGTTGCTGGTCTTCAACACGGTGCTGGGCGAGGAGCTGCTATTCCGTGGGTTCTTGCTCCCCCGGATGAAGGGCGTTTTCGGACGTGGGGACTGGCTCGCAAACGGCGTGTTGTTCGCGGTCTACCACCTGCACGAGCCGTGGATCATCCCGGAGGCGCTGCTCGACACGTTCATCCTCGCCTATCCCTCTAAGCGCTACCGCAGCGCCCTCGTCGGCATCGCCGTGCATAGCGCGCAGAGTGTCGTGTTCTTTGCGCTCACGCTGTCGTTGGTGCTCAAAGGGTGACTTTGCTGTTTCTGCCTCCCGGTCACCAGGCGCCGATCGCCGGGACCGGAAGCCGAGCGCAGCGAGGCCTAAAGAGCCGGCTTCAGACGGCTTGCAGGGCCCGGCGGCGGTGCCAGGCTGGAGAGGGAGAGACAACGAGGGGGGGTCTGCACTTGTGCGGCTCTCGGAGGTTGGTCGCTTAAGCTGAACCGATGGCAAGCGCACCTCGGAACTCACACACTGCGGCTGAGCGTAACGAGGCCGAGCGCATCCGCCGTCTGCGCGAGGACGCACGGCGCCCACTTAGTGTCAATCTCGCGGAGACGATCGCCCTCAGTCACGAGCTGATGAAGTTCGCCGGCTCGGCTAAGCACGGCTGAGCGTGGCCGCCTTCGATGAGTTGCTCCGCCGCCTTGCCGAGGCGGAAGCGCGCTTCGTAGTAATCGGGGGTCTCGCACTCGGCGCTCGCGGCGTTGTGCGCGGCACCAAGGACATCGACATCGTGGTTGACCTAGAGTCCGACAATCTGAAGAGGGTCGCTGAAGTCGCGGTCGCCGCCGGCGGTCACGTTCAGTGCGGCGAAGCCCTACTCGGCAGCGTCCCGTCGATCGCTGCCGAGATTGGGAACGGCAAGCAGGTCGCGATCGAGACCGACCTCGGTCGCCTCGACATTGTCCAGGGCCTCGAGGGCGTTCCCGACTACTCAGAGCTTCACGCCCGCGCGAGCGAGGCCGAAGTTCTAGACGTCAAAGTCGCGGTGTGCTCACGCGAGGATCTGCGCTCGATGAAGCTCGCCACCGGCCGGCCACGCGACCTCGTCGACCTCGAAGATTTGGAAGCGACAAGCAGTGAAGATTCAAGTTAGAGGCTACTAGGGGCGAACTGGGCGCTCGAGCTTGGCGGAGGGAGCGATACCCTTGGCTGGTGGCTCACCATGAGCGCATCGTCCGAAGCAGCGTCGGAGCGGCTGCCTTCTCTGCAAGCCTTACAAGCTGCCGGCAACCGCCAAGGCCGATCGTCGGCGCTCGAAATTGGCGGCGACCGCGACTAAGCGTGCGGCCTGGTGAAAACCTCCCATTCAATGGGAGGTGGTTGGATTTTCACGCCTGGGAGACGCCCTTCCAGACCCACCCGAACGGAACATGAATAGAGTCAGTTTTTGGCTCCATCAAGCCGAAAACTGGGGTCAAGTGGCGGCCTCGAATGTAGGATTACCATGGAAGTGCTCTTCCAACTCAGCTATCCGGGCAAAATGGCTTGCTGGCGACAGGTATGAGACTCCGCGACTATGGGCCACTGCCTCCTGGCCCCCGGGCCCCGGCTGCCGTAAATACGGCCCGTCTGCTCCAGCGACCGTTGGAGTCGTTGCTGGGCTGGCGTCAGCTCTACGGAGACATTTTCACGGTTCCGCTCCTCGTCTTCGGAGTTGGCGTATACGTATGCGATCCCGCCGCGATTGGCGAAATGTACGCCGGCGAGCAGGCAGATCTTCACGCTGGCGAGGCGAACGCGCCCCTATCTCCGGTGCTCGGTGAGCGATCCGTCCTGGTTCTTGATGGACAAGAGCATCTGCGCCAACGCAAGCTGCTGCTTCCACCTTTTTCAGGGTCGGCGATCGAGAGCTTCCGCACGATCATCCGCGATGTTGCCGAAGCCGAGATCGACGGCTGGAAGGAGGGTCAGCGCTTTGTCATGCGGGATCGAATGCGAGCGCTCACATTCGAGGTAATTATGCGCGCGGTATTCGGAGTCACGCAGCGCACGTCGATCGAAGCCTTGCGTCGCGCCCTGGTCTCTCTGATTGACATGCAGGTCGTGTTTTTGCTGCCAAGTCTGTTGCGCCGAGACCTCGGTCGCTGGAGCATTTGGGGACAGTTTCAGCGCCGCCTGCGGGCTGCCGATGCGCTGCTATTTGAGGAGATCTCCCGCCGCCGCCGCGAGCCTGACCTCGAGGATCGCACTGACGTTCTCTCGCTGCTATTGCGTGCGCGCGACGAGGACGGACGGCCAATGACCGACGTCGAGCTTCGCGACGAGTTAATCACGATGCTCCTCGCTGGTCACGAGACGACCGCCACCAGCCTCGCCTACGCTTTTGACCTGCTACCGCGCAATCCCCGCGTGCTCGGCCGGCTCCGAGAAGAGTTGAGCGGTGGAGACGACGCGTACCTCGATGCCGTTGTCACAGAGACACTGCGGCTGCGACCCGTGATCGATAGCAGTGAGCGCACCCTGAAAAAGCCGCGCACGATCGGTGGATGGAAACTCCCAGCGGGTATCCGGGTCTACCAAGCGATCGCCCTCGTTCATCTGCGCGAGGATCTGTACCCTCAGTCTCACCAGTTTCGCCCTGAGCGCTTCATTGGTGAGGAAACGAAGTCCTACGCATGGCTCCCGTTCGGGGGAGGCATCCGTCGCTGTATCGGAGCGGCGCTTGCCCAGGCCGAGATGGCCGAGGTAATCCGCGCCGTTGTCTCAAGAGTCGAACTTGCACCAACACGACCCGAGCCCGAACGCGTGGTCATGCGAGGCATCACGCTGATTCCGCAGCATGGTACCCCGGTCGTCATTCGGCGCGTGGGCCGAGCCGCGACCGTGGACTGCGTCCATTCGCCAAAACAACCGGACAATGTTGACACTGCGAAAACGAAATGATCCCCTAGCTTCAGCGTTTCCGCGGCGAGACCGCAGGAATCTTGGCGAATTTTCAATCAGCACGAAACCAATCATGCGCTTTTGTTGTCTGATCCCGGACCGAGAAGAGAACCAACCCGATGGGACCCTGCCGGTTGATCTCGCTCATTGCGCTTGATCAGCGCCAGAGCTGACGCCCTAGTGTCCTGTCTCAGTTTTGATTTGCTAGTTGGTTGAGGGTGACGCGTCCGCGTTGTACCTTGGCGAGAATCTGCTCGGCGGTGGCGGTCCATACGAACGGCTCGTGGTTCTCGTTGTTGGCCTGTAGGTAGGCCTCGATTGCGTTGATGAGTTCGGGTACTGAGTGAAAGATTCCGCGGCGAATGGCCTTTTCGGTGAGCTTGCCGAACCAGCGCTCGATCAGGTTCAGCCACGAGCTCGAGGTCGGTGTGAAGTGAAGATGAAAGCGGGGGTGCTTGGCGAGCCATTTCTTCACGTTCTCGTGCTTGTGCGTTGAGTAGTTGTCGAGGATCAGATGGACCTGCAGGCCGTCGGGGACTTCCCGGTCGATCGTGCGCAGGAACTTCAAGAACTCCGTGTGCCGGTGGCGTGGCAGGCACTCACCGATCACCGAGCCGCTGAGCACGTCGAGCGCGGCGAACAGGGTGGTGGTGCCGTTGCGCTTGTAGTCATGGGTCATCGTGCCAGCACGACCTTTCTTCATCGGCAGCGAGGCCTGGGTGCGATCCAACGCTTGGATCTGGCTCTTTTCGTCGATGCTCAGCACGATCGCCTTCTCCGGCGGGTTCAAATAGAGGCCGACGACATCGACGAGCTTCTCCTCAAAATGCTTGTCGTTTGAGAGCTTGAACGTCTTGGTGCGGTGCGGCGCGATGTTGCGCGCCGACCAGATCCGCTGCACCGTCGCCGGGCTTGACACCCTGCGCCTTGGCCATCGACCGGCAGCTCCAGTGCGTCTCAGAAGGCGGCTTCTCGTGCAGCGTCGCGTGCACGATCGCCGCAATCTTCTCCGCCGGAATCGACGGCTTGCGTCCACGTCCGGGACGGATCACGCCGATCTCAGCCAAGCCAGCCTCCGCGAACCGTGAACGCCAAGAGCGCACGGTCACCGCCGTCACTCCCAACTGCTCAGCGATCCGCGCGTGTTCGCCTCACCGCTCGCCGCCAACAGCAGCGCCTGCGCGCGACGCACCTGCTGGTGTGGCGCACTGGAGGATCTCGCCAACACCCCCAACGTCGCTCTCTGAGCATCCGTCAACTTCAACGCAGCCGCAGGACGATTCACGCCAGAATCATAACACCAACAGATAGCTAAATGCGAGACACTACACTAGTAACTCGTCGTCACCCAAACCTTCGCCCGAGAGGCTACCGGCGCGGAATGCAGCAAAGTTGAGCGCTGCCGGTCGCGAGAAGCCGACCGTCCAGATCCCAAATCCGGCCGCTCACCCCAAGCAAACCGCCGTCGGCGACCGGGCATTCGTGATCGACCAAGAGCCACTCACTCGGCGTGGCGCTCCGATGAAAGCACACGTAGGTGTCGAGGTTCGGCGCGACGTAATCGGCTCCTCGGTATTTTTGCCAAGCGGCAGGCCACCCAAATGTGTCGAGCAGAATGAGCGGGCGGGCGGCATCAATGAACGGGTCCTCAAAGCGCGGCGCTGGCTCGAACCGCACCCACTCCCTGATCTCGGGCCGGGCTCCGTCGTCGGTATCAGCCAAATCCGGCCGGCGGCAGCTGACGTTGTTCCAAAACTTAAAGATCGGTTTGCCGTCTCTGATTCTCTCAAAGGGCTTGCAATCTTCAGGCCGAGTGATTTCCGGCGCACTGGATTCCTGGTGCCGATATCCAGGCGCACCCTCCACCGTCCTGACAAGGGCAAAGAGGACCGGTTTTGCCCCTTGGGTCATTTTCACCGAGAGCGCCTCTGATCGGCGTCCTCGTCTGAGCACCTCCACCGCCAAGTCGACGTGCTCGAAGTCGGGAGAGCTGAGGAAATGGCAGTAGAAGCTTGCTGGTCGACGAATCTGGGCGCAACGGCCTGCTGCCGCGAGGGCGATCGCCGCGAGGTAGCCGCCGCTGGGGCCCCAGATCTCCCATGCTTCGCTAAGGCGGATCGAGTAGTGGCCGTCGCCACCCTCAAGGTCGATCGCCTGCTCAAGACTCTGCGCTCGCTCGCTCATTGGCAATCTCAAGATTAAAGTGCCGGCAGGTCCGCGAGCCAGCCTGCGCACCGGTCCACACGACGGAGGCCGATGCCCTTCTTGGGGGCTGGAGTGGCGGAGCAAGAGCCAGCTTTCGGCATTTCCCCGAATCATTTTTGAGGGGGCCAGATGGGGACGAACCGAAGCTCTGCCCGGATCAGACGTGCTATGGCATCAAAGCGATACACGACTCCAGAGGCGAACCGCCGCGCCAACTTGAACGCAGCGGTTCGCTCTCGAGAATCAGCTTTGCTCGATGACCATGAGCCGGTTGCCGTCGGGGTCGCGGAGAAAGAACATCGGCGGGACCGGGGCGCCCATCCGCGCCACCTCTGAGTCAACCTCGACTCCTTGCTCGCGCAACGCGGCATGGTCGGCATCAATGGCGCTGCTCTTTAGGACAATCCGCGTCTCAATCCCAACCGGTTCCCCTTCTCGAGGGGGAACGATGGCAATCGTCGTCTGTGCGCCTGGGGGTGCCACTTCTACCCAGCGCTCGTCGTCGGTTTTCCCAAACGGGACGTCAATACGCTTCTCGAACCCAAGCTTGTCGCGGTAGAACTCAATCGCCCGGTCTTGATCGCTAACGGGGACGATCACCGTCGCGATTTGGGAGATGCTGTTTGTGGTTGCTGTATCGGTCATTTCCATCCTCCTGTTCTTAGGTTTCCAGATAGGACCACAAGGAGCGCAAAGGCTGATCGGTCCAGGGCGTCGGCCAGAGGCTAAGAAGAGCGACGGTAGAGGAGGATGGCGAGGCATGCGCGCCGCGTGATGCATGGGTGGCGAATGGGAAAGCAGAATGGATACCCTCGGGCTGAGATTGACTGGCCGGCCCGCCCGGGAGACGAGCCGATGCGCGGAGTCGAGTTGCAGGTCACCGTGGTTCTGCATCGGCGCAACATTCGAGCGAGCGCCAAGCCAGAGCGCTGATTCGTGCAATCAGCTCAGCCCAGGCGAAATTCTTAGTCAGGTAACCATCGGCGCCAAGGCCGAGGCAATCAACGCGGCTCTCGATCCTCCCGCGGCGGTCAACATCAGCACCTCCCTGGAAGCCTGCGACCGCCAGGGAGCGACATACGTCGTCACCGTGAACTCCGGGCAAGTCGTGATCCAGCACCACGACGTCCGAATCGCTGAGGCCGACGCGCGCCAGCGCCTCGCGCCAGTCGAAACCAAAATCAATTGCCATTCCCTGACGCCGCGGCACCGTGGCTACGGTCATCGCCAGCCTTGGATGATCCTCGACCACTAGCACCTCCATTGGCTGCTCCTCGGCCGAACATTCTTCAGACCATGGTTCGGTCGTAATCCCCGCCAGATTGTGGAACGCGATACTAGGATGCCCGATCACAGATAACAGCCAAATAACAGCGCAACGGCCCTGATATCGCTGGGCCCGGACGGTTCCTGGCATAGTAGGTCAGCCGAGCAGAGGAGCCCAACTAATGAAGACCATGTCATCGATTTCAACCCAAGGGCGCTGCAGGTTTTGGGTGGCCCTTTCCCTTGCGTTGTCTCTCTTGGTCGTGCTCCTTCCAGCCTCCGCCCAGGCAGCTCCCGAATCCCGCAGAGCACCGCTACTGCGGGAAGCTCGCGGGGACTACGGGGGACCGGCGGGCCGTTTGAATAATCCCTGGGAATACGGTCCCGGCCCGACCATGAGCCGTCAGGTTTCCGTGGGGAACGTAGGCGGACCGCGCTGGGTACTGGCGCTCCTAGTGGTGGGCTTCCTGGTGGTGCTCGCCGCCGCAGTCGCGGCTGCAATCGCGTGGGTGCTTCTGAAACGCAGGAGGGGATCCACCGAAGGAGGCGCGCACCAGATACTGGAGCGACGCCTGGCTGAGGGAACGATCAACGTGGAGGAGTTCGAAAGGCGCCGAGACGCCTTGAAGGGGAACAACCGAACCCCCGACTGAGCTGTTCACCCGATAACCATTGGAGAGCCGCTTGAGTCTTATGCATCCGATCACACCCGGAATGGTGGTTCTGGAGACGACAAGATCAGTGCCTGGCTAACACCTTCGCCGACCCGAACACAAGGTCTGGCGGCCTGATAGCGGACAAACCACGAGGACCGCAGGCCTGTCGCGGCGGCGCCTATGCATAAAGCTGAATGGTAAAGAGGGAACCTCGAACCTGAGCAGCGCGCGCATTTCGAGAATATGGACGCATCGCCGCCGAGGCTCGGGACATACTGGTTCTCGATGTCGCAGCCCAACATGGACGTCGTCGGTCGGGCTGACGCTTCGATCACAGGTGGACGCCAAGGCGCCCGAACACGCTCACGACCTAATGCCCGAGGGGGAACCGCCGATGACAATGTCAAGCCCTACATCTGGAACCACGACTACTGAGTCTGGCGCAACGAATTCGCCGCACGCCGTAAAAACACATCACCATCTCGATAAAGCGGTTCGTTTTAGCCCGTCTGAAATCAGACGGGCAATGAGCGAGGTTAAAGGCTTCAATGCCAAGCTCGCGGTAATCATCACCCATGCCGTTGGGTCGATGGCAATGGCATATATCTTTTGCCTGATCTCCCTAACCAGCCTCCCGGCCGTCCTCATTGAGGCGGGGGTCTTGAGCAACAGCGACGTGCCTAAGTTCCTCACCAAGCCGGGACTCATCCTGATCGTCGCGTGGATAGCGCAGACCTTCATCCAACTGGTCCTCCTGTCGATCATCATGGTCGGTCAGGACGTGCAGTCGATCGCGTCTGACGCCCGCTCAGAGAACACGTTCACGGACACGCAGGCGATCCTTGATGCAATGAACACCGAAACCGAAGGTGGTTTGAGGACAATCCTGGAAGCGATCCAAGCCCAGACCAAGCCCGTTCAACAATCAGACTCCGGAAGCGTGGCTGAGTGAGATTGGGTTGCGAACAGCTTTCTCACCCAAACCCGGAGGCGGCTCACTCGGCCACCTCAGCAGCGCTCGGAGCGTTCCGGCCTGGGTTAGTTGCGTGCTCCCAAACGCAGGCACGGCGCCGTTGATTTCAATGGCCAGAGATCCGAGTAAGTTGATCGCAACCTAATTATCGACAGGTAAAGGTCCTTGAGGATCATCTGGTCATCCGCCGGCGCTTCAATCGGACTCGCTGAGTTCTCGCTGCGCTACACAGGTGATTGTCGGTTGCACCGGAAGATTGTTAGTCGTAGCAGCGGCGCGAGTTGAGATCAACCCTTGCCGGCCTTCAGGTTGCCAAGTACTCCGATCCGGAAGCCAAGCCACGGATAGGTAGCCGTAAAAAGGGTGTTGTCTTGAGGCTGTAGGCCGACCGCAGAGAGCCAGAGCTGGTAGGCGCCAGCGTTTGCGATGCCGCCATGTAGCCGACGCCAGACCCGCCCTTCGCTTTTCCCGGTCGGAGACGGGGCTATTGTGTCGGTCCACTCAACCGCATTTCCGCCCTGATCGAGGGTGCCCCACGGCGACGGGGTTTTTGCTTGACCTACGCTACTAAGGCTGCCCTGATAGGCCGCCGCGTAGGTCGCCGGATCGATTCCGAAGGGGTTGACGCTCAGGCAATCTTCGAGGGGTTGAACGACAGCTGGGCACCAGCTTGGCGCCGGAACGCCTGAGGCGTGATAAGTCGCCAGCGGCTGGGTCGCCGCATTCGTGACTTCGCCGTTAGCAGGGTTGAGCATCGTCGGACTGGGAGCGCTCGCCGTGCCATCGCCGAAGACCCCTGGGTTGGTCGGGTACTTCCAGTAGGAGTAGGTCCCACCTCCATCAGGGTCAAAGTACGCCGCCTTGATCCACTCGTTCTGACTAGGGATCACAAAGCCAGAACGATGCGAGCGGGTCGGGCCTCCCTGTCTGGCATCGGAAAGGTCATACATCCCGCGCTCGGTCTGCCTTGATAGTCGCACTCGATAGGTGACGTAGCGGAAAGCGCCTTCGCTGCTGGCGTGTCTGGATAGCAGACGGCCGTTGTAGAGTGAGTTAACGAAGCGCGCAGCCCGCAGAAAATTGGCAAAGCCATATGGCTTATCGGCCCATTCCGGAGACGCTACCGAATAATGATCGCCCGCTGCGGCCCGCGGGGAGAAATTGAGCTGCCCATATTTGGGCCAAGCTGAGGAACTCTCGCTCGCGGAATAAAGGTGATGGGGATCACGCCCGGTGGGGTCAACCGTATTTAGAAACTGTACCCACTGCTTTACCGTGATTTCAAGCTGGCCGATGTCATAGCGATACTTGACGCCTCCGACCATTAGACATTCCCTCGAGGACGGCGGGACTTCGCTGCAAGACCGGTAGATGGCATCGGCGAACGGGACGATGGCCACCGAGAGGTTGCCCGGCGCGCCGATCTCGACGGTCGTCAGTGTGACGACTGCGGGCCTTCGAGATGCCGTAGCCGCGGATGGTCCAATTAGCGGGAGGATCGTCGCAACCACGACGACCACGAACCAGAACACTCGGCGAGACGGCCTGTCGCCGTTCATTGCGATCCAATCTTGGGATGTCAAGGCTTCAACCATCCGACTGATTCGCCGGATGTACACGTACCCCTGCCGCATTTCGCGTGATATGAGACTCTGCTCCAGTATGAGTTGGCCTCGAACCGCCCGCGTAAAGCGCAGCATCGAACTCGGCGGCCTTGAGGCACACATCTGGCCTTTCCTTTTGCCGCCAAGCACTCGCCACTGGAAACTGCCCCCATTCTCACGCCGCTCTGATCAGGGGTCTGCAGAGCTTGCTGAGGGCGCTCGATTCCCCTGCTTTCCTTAAATCAGTCGTCGAGCAGGTGAGAATCTGCTCTTTTCGGTCGATCAGCCACAGCTCTCTCGGCGCAGGGCTCGCCGAGCTTGCCAAGGGGATCCGGCCGTGGGTGTAAGACAGTGATTGTGCTGAATTGAGCGGCCCATGCGAGTCGGCCAAGCGCCGAGCACCGCCGTTCCGCCGCTGGGTATGCGAACATATGTTCCCGTAACCGTCTCTGGAGATCTACATGCCTTACTTCGACGCATACGAAGACCTAGTGGGAAGATGGCGTTGGCGACTCATCGCCAACGCCAGTAGGACCGTAGCCACATCCGGGGAGTCCTTCGCCTCGCACTGGCATGCTCTTAGAGCCGCTGAAGATGTTCGTGGGGTCGCGTCTACGGCTCGCATTTCCGGCGCACCCGCCCGCGACGTCGAGGACCCACTAAGCGCCATTATCGAGCGGGAATCGGCGTTGCCCCAAAAGGCCAGGCTGGCGAGGCGGCCCACCTCCTCAGCCTAGGCGCACCTCGCCACGCTGCCAATCGGTCTGGCGCCGCCGGAGACGGGATCGTAAGTAAAGCGCTGGAATGATTTTCTGGCCGATCGACTGGGACCCGGTGCTCTCGCCACAGGATGGAAGCGCAATTCCATCCTCGCGACCAGACGAACCTCGGCAGGAGCCTGGATTCACCCAGTAAAGTTGTCGGGTGGCTGTATACAGCGCTGAATTACGGTTCTCGACCCAAGGCGATACGGACACGCTCGACATCACGGTCGACGTACAGCTCTTGGTCGAGAAGGCCGCCGTAAGAGAGGGGCAATTGCTCGCCTTCGTCCGTGGCTCAACCGCGGCGATCGCGACGATGGAGTTTGAGCGAGGCGGCGTCCACGACCTACGGGAGACACTCGAGCGGCTGATCCCGACTAAGGGCGATTACGAGCACAACCTAATGAATCACGACACCAACTCCCACGCGCACCAGCGCGCGACGTTGATCGGCTCCTCCGAGGTGGTTGCTGTGATCGACGGACGACTGGCGCTGGGCACCTGGCAGCAGCTAGTGCTGATTGATTTCGACGACCGTCCGCGCGAGCGAATGGTGGTGGTGCAGATTCTGAGTTGACGCGCAGCAGCACCCCAGGTTATGGGTCCAGCGCCTTCCACCTTCTACGCTTCGGCCACGACAATCACTCCATTTCAATGTCCAGCCTCACCGGTGATCCTCTTGGTCAGGATGCACTGACTGGATGCACGCTCCAGCGTGCTTGGGCGACAAACCTCGACAGGGTGGAGGAGGTCCGATTCCCGCTAGACGACTGCCCTCCGGTGTGGCACGGTGTGGGTGGTGATCTTTGACTCAGACCAGTTTTGGAAGGCGATTGAGGCGTGTGATCCGCGCTTTGATGGGTGGGTCTTCTGCGGGGTCAAAACGACCGGGATCTACTGTCGCCCAAGCTGCCCGGCACGTACGCCGAAACGCAAGAATGTGAGCTTCTTTGCGACCGCTGCTGCAGCTCAAGCAGCAGGGTTTCGCGCCTGCAAGCGCTGCCGGCCCGATGCGACGCCCGGCTCTCCGGAGTGGGATCTTCGTGCGGATCTGGTGGGCAGGGCGATGCGGCTAATTGCGGATGGGGTCGTCGATCGCGAAGGAGTCCACGGTCTCGCACAGCACCTCGGTTACAGCGAGCGCCATGTCCACCGCCAGCTCACTGCGGTCGCTGGGGCCGGACCTTCAGCCCTCGCACGGGCGCAGCGCGCACAGACGGCTTGCACCCTTCTCGAGACGACGAAACTGTCGATTACCGACGTCGCATTTGCGGCGGGCTTTCAAAGCCTGCGCCAGTTCAACGCGACGATCCAGGAGGTCTTCGCGATTACCCCAAGAGACCTGCGCTCGCGGGCAGGACGCGAAGGGCGTCCCGAGGACAGTGGCGTGCTCTCTCTACGCCTCCCCTATCGATCCCCCTTGGACGCGGAGGACCTGCTTGACTTTCTGGGACTCCGTGCGGTTCCCGGCATCGAGGAGGTGGTGGCTGGAGTATTTCGGCGAAGCTTGCGACTGCCGCATGCAAACGGCGTAGTCGAACTGCGCTCTGGCGACGGCTACATACACGCTCGCTACCGGCTCGGAGACCTGCGTGATCTCTCCGCGGCAATGCAACGCTCACGCGTACTGCTCGATCTAGATTCGGATCCCCAAAGCATCGGCACCGCGCTCGGAGGGGATCCTCTGATCGGATCCATGGTTCGGGAGGCGCCGGGGCGCCGGGTGGCCGGACACGTCGACTGCCACGAGCTCGCAGTCCGCGCGCTGCTCGGTCAACAAATCTCGCTACGAGGCGCCTCAGTCCTCGGCGGCCGCCTGGTCGCTGCATACGGAGAGCCACTGAAGCGCCCGCTGGGCGCGGTTACGCACACGTTTCCGTCTGCTGAGACGCTCGCCCAGGCAGACCTCCGTGTCCTGCCAATGCCGGGCGCTCGCCAACGCGCACTGCACGTCCTCGCGACGGCGCTTGCCCAAGGCAGCCTTGCCCTCGATTACGGCGCTGACCGAGAGGACACTCGCAGGCAGCTGTTAGCGCTCTCAGGCATCGGACCGTGGACAGCCAATTACATCGCGATGCGAGCCTTGCGTGATCCCGACGCATACCTGCCGACCGACCTCGGCGTTCAACGCGCCCTGAAGCGCCTCGGCCAAGACCCTCGCGTCGTCAATTCGCAACGGCTCGCCGAGAACTGGCGTCCCTACCGAGCCTACGCGGTGCAGTATCTCTGGGCCTCACTCGCGCCGACACGAAACCCGATGGACTCCGCGATTGCTCCGAGTAAAGCGCAGGGGGCCGGCCTCTGAGCTGTGAGCTCGGCTCCGGCGCATTCGGGTGTCTCGTGCTCTGGCGCGGTGCAAGCCATCCCCGTCTCCGCCATTCGGCTAACGGCGACATACCTTGTGGGCAGAGACCTCCTCCTTAGCGAGCGCGATGTCCTCCGGGCTGCGAGATTCCAACCCATGGCCACCGCCCTCTCTGCCAATGTCACGTGAGACACCCATGACCCCGCAATTAGAGGGCGAGATCGGAGCACGTGATGTCGTTTATGCAGAAGGGCGGTGCCGGTGACCCCGAAGTGGAGCGAGCCGTAGGCGAGCGCAGCGTAGGGGTCACCGGGCGCGCCGCGCCGGAGGGGGTACCCGACCCCGAGCTGGTGCTGCGACCGAGGCGGCGGCGGTTCAGCGCTGCCTACAAACTGAGGATCCTGCGCGAGGCCGATGCCTGCACCAAACCGGGTGAGACCGGCGCGCTGCTGCGCCGCGAGGGCCTTTACTCCTCCCACCTGTCGAGCTGGCGAAAGCAGCGCGAGGAGGGTGCGCTCAGTGCGCTCACCCGCAAGCGCGGGCCCAGGCCGGCCGATCCGCTTGAGGCCGAGAACGCCGAGCTGAGGCGCCGCGCTGAGCGCGCCGAGGCTGAGCTGGTCAAGGCGCGCAAGGTGATCGAGGTCCAGGGAAACGTCTCAGCGCTCTTGGGCGATCTGCTCAAGCCGGAGAGCGCGGAAGGGGAGAGCACCGAGCGATGATCGAGCAGACGGTCGAGGAGCTCACCCCGCTGATCGGGACCCGCCCCGCCTGTCGGGCGCTGGGGGCAGCTGCGGCGACGATCTACCGGCGCCGGCGCCCGCCCGAGCCCAAGCCGCGCCGACCGCGCCCGGCGCCGGCCCGCTCGCTCGAGGATGCCGAGCGCAAGGCGGTGCTCGAGGTGTTGCGCTCGGAGCGCTTCCTCGATGCCTCCCCAGCACAGGTCTGGGCGACGCTGCTCGATGAGGGGCGCTACCTCGCCTCCGAGCGGACGATGTACCGGCTGCTGGAGGCCGGCGGCGAGGTGTGCGAGCGCCGCGATCAGCTCACCCACCCCGTCTATGCCAAACCGGAGCTGCTCGCAGAGCGCCCCAACCAGGTCTGGAGCTGGGATATCAGCAAGCTCAAGGGCCCGGCGAAGTGGACCTACCACTACCTCTACGTGATTCTCGACGTCTTCAGTCGCTACGCGGTCGGCTGGACCGTTCAGCACCGCGAGTCAGCGGCCCTGGCGGAGGCGCTGATCTCCCAGGCGGCCGAGCAGCAGCAAATCGCCCGCGGACAGCTCACCGTGCATGCCGATCGCGGCAGCTCGATGACCTCCAAGCCAGTCGCGATGCTGCTCGCCGACCTCGGCGTGACCAAGACGCACAGCCGGCCCTACACCTCGACCGACAATCCCTACTCCGAGGCGCAGTTCAAGACGCTCAAGTACAGGCCCGGGTTCCCGGCTCGGTTCAACTCGATCGAGCAGGCGCGGGCGTTTTGCCGCACCTTCTTTGACTGGTACAACAATCAGCACCGCCATTCCGGGATCGGCCTGATGACTCCGGCGACCGTCCACCACGGCCGCGCCAAGGAAGCCAACGCCGCCCGCCAGCAGGTGCTCGACGCCGCCTACGCTGCGATGCCCGAGCGCTTCGTCAGAGGCGCGCCGAAGCCGCCCACGCTGCCGACGGCAGCGTGGATCAACAAACCCGACAGCGAGGGGGTTGCTCACTAAATTCGAACACCGAGTGTCTCATTCGTGTTGACAGGCTCCGGCGGCGCTGACGCGCGGAGCCAGGACCCTGGTTTCGTTCAGGCGTTGGCTCCGAGTGAGGCGGCGGCGCTGCGCTCTAGCTTTTGAACCAGACGCCCCGCGGCGCTGGAGAAGCAGACGCGAGCGACCAGCTCCGGATGCTGAGCAATATCCCAATAGCTGCAGGTAATGCCATCACCGTGGGGCGGAAAGAGAGCGACAAATCGCCTTTTCGTCAGATTCTCTGGAAGCCCGGTCTGTTCAAGACGATCGACAAAACGGGTCTCATCGAGACCGCTCCGAAGAGCGGCATACTGCTTCACCGTCATCGTGTAGCCGAACGGTTCTGGGTGTTCGGCGCTGCTTTGAGTTTCACCACCATCGACAATTGCCCCAACAACGAAGAGAGCAACGAAGAGAATCGCGGTACTCCAAGCAATCACGGCCCGGCGGCGCTGTTGCGCTCTGTAGCGATCGGTCAGCCTTCGTTCTCCAGATTGCCTGGGTTCGATCTCGATCTCTGGAGTCGGTTCCGACACCGTGCGAACCTACATCAAGTCGAAACGGGGTTGGCTAACTCACGGACCGCGAATTTCAAGCCCTCGTCCTTTGAAGGAATATCCGATCGGGACGGCTATCGAGCGAGGGAGCATCGATCGGGAGGAGGTGGGAGGCTGGTGGGCTAATAGGGCGTAAGGATCTCCAGGACCGCGGCCGAGGCGACGATCAGACTCGGCCAAAGAACGAGGTTTGGGAGTCATTGACAAGTGTGCCGGTATGAAGACACCAGGAAGCGGTCCCCCAATATCCGAGTGCCCAGATGACGCTCTCCGAGGCTCGCCCAATTTTTCCATCTTTTGCCAGCGCCCGTCGGGATTCATATCGGGTTCTGAGGTCGCCGAGAACCGGTCTGGCCATCGCCAGGGGTGGGTTTCTGGGACGATTTGAAGGCTGTGGCCGATGCATCGACTCGTCTATACGGCCAAGGCATAGCTGGGTTCGAGCGCAGCGTTGGCCAGGGTGGCGATGATCAACTGATGAACCTAATCGCCTTACCCTCAACACCTGAGGCCGAGGATTCGAAGAGCGATCGGTGGACACCAGGAGTCGGGAGAGCATTTGACCGACTGCCACCGCCGCAGAGAATCTGTGCGCTCGCCCTGGTCGCTTTGGTCTTCGTTGTGTTAGCGATACCGAGGCCCGCCGAGGCGTCGCTTTCGATTGCGATCTCCGGTAATCACTTTGTGAATAACACCGGCCAAACCGTACGCTTGCTTGGAGTCAACCGGACGAGCACCGAGTATGCATGTACCTACGGCGACATCGCCTCCGGACCCGGTCCGAGCGCCGAAGATCCCTCCGGATCCGATCCGCTCGATCAAGAAGACGTGGCGGCAATTGCCGGCTGGCACGCCAACGCAATCCGGATCCCGCTCAATGAGGATTGCTGGCTCGGCGAGAATGGCGAGCCAGCAGGCACTCTGACAGCGACCGCCTATCGCGAGGCGATTGAGAGCTACGTGAAAGATCTGGGTGCCGCGGGGATATATGCGATTCTTGATCTGCACTGGACCAACCCGGGCGATTTGGAGATCGAAGGGCAGCCCGACGATGGACAGCATGCGATGCCTGACTCGAATTCGCTGACCTTTTGGACCTCGGTGGCCGAAGCGTTCAAAGCCGACCCCGCCGTGCTGTTCGATGCCTTCAACGAGCCCTTCTCACCGGCAGAAGATGGTGACGCCGCCTACCCGGTGACCTGGTCGTGCTGGAAAGACGGGGGGTGCGTCGTTCCCGATGCCAGCGATGGGGAAACCGTCGATCCGGCCGAGACATATATCGCGGTCGGCATGCAGCAGTTAGTCAGCGCGATCCGCGCGACCGGCGCACACCAGCCGATTCTGATCGGAGGCCTTAGTTATGCGAACGACCTCAGCCGGTGGCTGTCTTACCTGCCTACTGATCCAAGCGGACAGGTCGCTGCCTCGTTTCACAACTACACCGGGGAGAGCTGTGACACCGAAAACTGTTGGGACGCCACGATTGCACCCCTTGCGGCAACGGTACCGGTGGTCACTGGGGAGTTCGGAGAGGACGACTGCCCCGCTGGGGGTGAAGATCCAAACAACTTCGACAATACTTACATGAACTGGGCCGATCGCCATGGCGTTGATTACCTAGCATGGGGTTGGTTCGTGCTGGCACCTCCACAACCCTGTAGTGCGCTCTATCTGATCACCAGCTATGCGGGCGCGCCGGCGGATCCAAACGGCGTGGCGCTCCACGACCACCTCGCCGCCCTTGCCAGCCTAGCGGTCCCGAGCTTCCCGGAACCGCAAAATCCCACGAGCAACGCCGACTTCGCCGGTTCTCCCGAACAGGCGACAAGCCCGGCTGGACCTCCCCATTTGGCTTCGCGAGTACTCCTCGCACGCCTGAGAGCTTTCCTTCGGCTGGTCGCAACGCCAAACCTCCCCACCCCCACCGATCCGGGCTGGTGGGCGCCATTTCGTGCACCCGTAGCAGGAGTCTTGACTGTCGCGATCATCGGCGGAGGAGACTCCCATGTCCTTCTTGCCTATGGCCATCACGCCTTCGCCGACGCCGGCTCAGCCGATCTTCGAATCCAGCTCAGCACCGCGGGGCGCCGCTCACTGACGAGACACCATGAACTGAAAGGTAAGGTGAGCGCCACCTTCGCGCCTTACGCCGGAGCGACGGATCATGCTGATCGTGCACTGCAGATCTCCCAGCGGGGCTAGATGTTTGGCAAGCTGCGCGGACTTCAGCCGAGCAGCGGGATGAGGCGCACACTCCTAATTTGCGCTGATGTCCAGTCTCTCTACCGCCAGCGACGGAGGCTGCCGGGCGAAAGTGGTCTGGCAGAGCCACGCTGCCAATTCGAACATGGCACGGCCGTGTGCCAGGTGGTCCTTTGAGGACCGCTCTCGACAACAACTCGCGGGTCGGAAAACATTTCCGCGATTACGATCTCCACCCGCGATCGGACAAAGAGCTGATTATCCGATGCCTCGGCTGGTGGAACTGCTCGCGTTGAGAGTGTCGTGGGTGCTCAGCCCTCTTGGAAGATGGCCCAGCCCAATCTGTCCTCTGGCCGCTGCGGTCGCCAATACTGGTCTGTTCAAGCCTATCGGCATCGAGAACGGCCCAGCCAACACGCTCGACCAACTGGCCTGAGAAGTAATCTGACTCGAGATCGGTGAGCGCGATCCGCTCTCGATAAACGACCGTGCTGGGGACCGCTCCCGGGGATTCGGTGAGGACAAGATTTGCGGCATTGCGTCTCCCTCGATGGCTGGGTGATCAGCATCTCCCCGATGGTTAGGCCAGAGGTCAAAATCAAGTGAAGGCTCGATCAATTCAATGACGAGCCGAAGCTGGAGTGAGCTCGGATCCGCAGCACTCTTTCTTGATCGAGCCCAGTCTCTCAGCGAGTCGCACTATGGCAACACTGGTACTCACGGGACTTCGACCGGGTCGGGCTCGGGGTCGGGAGTCAAGGCAGAGCGACTCTCCAGTTTTAGCGCTGGTTCAGCGACAGCGCCTCTGAGACCCCACTAGGATCGGCACTCGATGCGCTTAAACCACGTCACGATCGTCGTTGAGGACGTCGAGCGGGCTGCAGCCTTTTATATTCGACTGGGACTCACGCAGATTGTCGCCAACTATCCCAACTACGCTCGCCTGCTGGCGCCAGAAGGGAATACAACGCTCTCCCTCCAGCGCCGTGAGGGGACACCCTCCCGCTCGGAAGCGAGCATCCACTTTGAGGTGGATGACGTAGACCAAACCATAGGCAAGCTGGAGCAGGAAGGCGTCAGCGTCGCCAACCTACCGGTCGATCAGCCCTATCTATGGCGCGAGGCAATGCTGCTGGATCCCGACGGGAATCGAATCTTTATTTATCGTGCCGGCGACAACCGAATCAACCCGCCCTGGCGCCTTGGTGGAGAGGCCTAATCAAATCACTGAAAGCCGCGCCTGCCTTCACTAGGCGTGCCCGACCAGGTAATCGCTGAGCCGACGCTTACCGTGGGGAGGCGCGAGGACGTCGGTACGGCTGATCGCAGCGAGGAATTCGAGCATCTCGGCGCGCCGACGGTCGCCAAGCCGAGGATCGGCAAAGCTGCCTCCGAGCAACGAGGTCGGGAACTCGCAGCACTCGAGGCTTGCGGCCGATTGCCGCGAAGGCCATTTCGATCTCAGCTGCGTCTGCTGATCTCCTGCGGCCCACCAACGCCGATGTCCCGATCTGCCCCTCAATCGCCTCCATGCAAGCGCTAGCCAAGTCAGCCTCATGAATCGGATTGCTTCGAGCCGTTCCATCGCCAAAGCTGATCGCGATTCCCCGGCGCACGAACTCAAGCAGGTCGAGGTAGGAGTAAAAAAAACCGTTGGCCCGAATCACGGTGTGCTCGATGTCGCTGGCGATCAGGTCTTCGATGAATTCCTCGTGTGCGGCGACGTAGGCGGTGGCGCGAAGTCGCGGTCCAGCTAGCACTGAGATGTAGGCGAACTTCTGATGCTCCGTGGCGCAGCGCCGCATCCAACAACGCCCGATTGATCGGGTAATCGACCTCGCGAAATCCGCTTCGATCGGCTATCGACTGCATCGTGCACGGCTGCCCGGCAGCCGAGACGACGATGTCTACCCCCGCGAGAGCTCGATCGAGGCTGGGACCGGGGTGAAGAAGATCGGCCACGATCGTCTCCTCGACGTCCCCGAGCAGGGCCGCCTTGCTCGGGTTGCGAATCAGCGCTCGCGCGAGGTAGCCCCGCGATTTGAGCTCAGCGAGGAGGTGGCGACCGAGGTAGCCGCTTGCCCCTGCAACGAGGACTCGCGTCATCGGAATCTGCCCCTAAGCCTTCGCGGCGGCGGTTGAGAACTCTGGTTGAAGATGATTATCGTGTTGCCACCCAACGGCCAGCCGGGCAGCCGTTTCACCGCTCTGGAAGGAAACCTCAGATAGGAGGCCAGGGGCGGAGACCATGTCACCGGCGACGAAAATGCCGCCACCTCGGTCGATCGTGGGACGCTCGCGCCAGGTACACCCCGGTAGGTCAAGTGCCCCGGTCCTCAGATGCGAGAGCTGGCGACGGCGCCAGACAACGCGATCGCGCCAGCCGTCGAAACTGGCATCAAGGATCGACTCGATGCGCTGTACCCCGCGATCAGCCGGAAGGCTCTCGCAAACTCCAACGTGAGCTTGGATCAGACCGTGACCCCTAGGAGCGACGGTTGGGTCAGGCGCCGAATAGCACTCCACCAAGCCGCCAGCGTCGAGGTCCAGTACGGCCCCCGGATCGCCCCGGCGAGCGAGCAGCCCGAGATCCAAGAGCACAGCATCACCGCCCTCCCAGCGAAGGCCCTCATCTGCAAGCAAAAGGCGAGCCTGATCAAGCTCGGTAGCCACGATCACCGGCGGTTGCGGAAGCGCCTCGGCACGAGCCGTTGTTTCGAATATGACCCCCAGCTTTTCGGCACGGATGCGCATTGACCCCACCAGCGCGCCCCAGCCCCCGACCACGAATCGAATCGTCGGTGGCATATAAATCCACTTCATTCGCTCCCAAACAAACGCGGCCGAGAGCCGACCCGGATCGGGGTCAAATGTGAACGCAACCGCCCAACTGCAGAGCATCGCGGCGGCCTTCCGCCCGGCGCCTCGACTGGCCCAGGAGCGAAAGTTCTCATCGACCGGCGCTCGCTTGCCAATTAGCCCAGCGGCGCGGGCAAGACCCGGCGGCGGCGTCCGCCTCAATCGACCTCCGTACAGATAACCCACTGAGCTCGAACGCGGGCGTGCCATTTTCGGCAGCAGGCCGCGTGTTGCCAGCCAGAGCCAGTTGGCTCGACCCTTATAGAGAGCGTGAGGCCCGTAGTTCGCGACAAACGGCCCGGCAGATGCACGCGCGCGTCCACCGAGCTCCTCATGTGTCTCCAGCACCCGAGCCAAACGTCCATTCTCGGCGCAGGTAATTGCAGCGACAAGTCCGGCTATACCGCCGCCAACGATAGTAATCGGGACCGGTGATTCGTCTGGGGTCGGTTGACCAATGCTTGCCATGATGCGAGCTTAGACAGCTATTGGTACAAATTAAAGGACCAGATATCAGCATCTTTTAAGGACCAGATCATCGACTTTCTGATTCAGCTCATTCGTCGTTCAGGCGCCCCGCTGCACACCCAGCTGGAGAACCAGGCGCGCGAGGCTATCCAGGAAGGCCGCCTCCGCAGCGGCACCGAGCTGCCGTCGACCCGAGCTTTGGCAAAGGAGCTCGGTGTCGCTCGTGGCGTTATCGTCGAGAGCTATTCCCAGCTGCAGGCGGAGGGCTATCTCGAAATCAGACAGCGCGGCAAGACATATGTCGGCCCGGCCGCTACCCCCCCACAGGGTGGCCAGGGGGCAAAACTTAAGAGTGGGCAGGCGATCAACTTTGATTTCCACCCCGGCCTTCCAGATCTGAACGGATTTCCTCGCGCCCCTTGGGCGCGGGCGCTTCACAATGTGATCAAGGACCTCCCCGGTACCGAGCTCGCCTACGGGGATCTGCGCGGCTCAGCCGTTCTCCGCGAGAGCCTTTCCGCCCATCTGGCTCGAGCTCGCGGTCTGGTCATCGAGCCCGACAGACTGGTAATCACCCAGGGCTTCACGCAGGGACTTGCGTTCATTTGCGAGGCGCTGCGCGCCTTGGGCCATCGCGGCGTCGCCGTGGAGGATCCCTGCCTGCCCCTGCATCGAAAGATTGTCGAGAACGCGGGCCTCGGTGCGATGCCCGTGCCTGTCGATGAGCATGGGTTGCGGACCGAGGAGCTTGATAAGCAGCCGATCAAATGTGTGCTGCTCACACCCGCTCATCAGTTTCCGAGCGGGGCGGTGCTCGCCCCCGGCCGCCGTGCCAGGCTGATCGACTGGGCGCGACGCCGTGATGCGCTCATCATCGAAGATGACTACGACGCGGAGTACCGCTATGACCGCGGCCCGGTTGGCGCCCTGCAGGGCCTCGCACCAGAGCGCATCATCTATGGGGGCAGTGCAAGCAAGACGTTGGCCCCCGCCCTTCGACTCGGCTGGTTCCTCGTCCCTAAGGAGATCCTCGCACCGATGCTGGAGCGCAAGGCACTGAGCGGCGGACCTTCGCCCCTTCTTCAGGAGCTGACCTTCGCGGAGTTCATCTTAAGCGGGGAATACCACCGCCACCTGCGCCGCATGCGACGCCGCTACCGCGATCGCCGCGACGCGATGATCGATGCTCTCAGCAGATATATCCCAAACGCTTCTTTGCGAGGAGTCTCCGCCGGCTTGCACGTCCTCGCCGAGTTGCCCAGCGGGCTCGATGACTGCCGGCTTGCGATCGCTGCCTATGAGCGTGGAGTCAGCGTTCATCCGCTGAGCTGGCACCAGGCCAAACCGCGACCGGATTTGCCCGGCCTAGTGTTGGGCTACGCGTCGATGAGTGAGGCGAACATCGATCGTGGTCTCTACGCGCTGGCCAGCGCGATCGACTCAGCCTAGGGGTGCATGGGATCTGAGCGAGCGCGTCAGGCGCGTGGTCAAAAGGTTCGCACTGATCCCACCTCGCAGCCGCCCGCCGCATGAATACCGGAAGAAGCGAGCTTGCGGCCCTCTCGCAGCGAGGGTTTGCTCAGTCAGCTTTCAAGTTGGCCCAAGGCGATGTCATCCCCCGCTCCAAAAGAAGATCAGTGCGGCTCAGCCTGAAGTGATGCGCGGCTCAGCTGCTCGGGCCGAGTGTAGCCGCAAAGGGCCATCGTCAGATCGAACTCGGCCAGGATCATTCGAAGCACCGCCTCCACACCCGCCTCTCCCTCCAAAGCCAGGCCCCATATATACGGCCGACCGAGGAGGATGGCGTCGGCTCCCAAGGCGAGCGCCTTCAGCATGTCCGAACCGCCACGGACGCCACTGTCAAAAAGCACAGTCAGCTCCTCGCCAACCGCCTCGACAATCGCATTCAGCGCGTCGAGGGAGGCCAACGCTCCGTCGACCTGGCGGCCACCATGGTTAGAAACGACAATTCCATCGAGACCGCGCCGTACCGCCTCTCGAGCGTCATCGACGTGCAGGATTCCCTTGATCACGATCGGCAGGGGGGTCATCTCGCGGAGGTGGCTGAGGTCCTCCCAGGTCAACGAGGGATTGACGTAGACGCCAAGGTAGTGGCCAGTGGCTGCACCCAGATCCTCCTCTGGCGTCCGCTCAAGATCAGCGCGAAAGACCGGGTCTTGAAAGTAGTTTGCGTTGCCGGACCCGTTCAGGAAAGGGAGCCAGGCCTGCTGCAGGTCGCGCGGCTTCCAGCCGGGAATGAAGGTGTCAACCGTGACCACGATCGCTTCATAACCTGCGCGCTCGGCCCGCCGCACAAAGCTCTCGGTGAGGCGCGGGTCGTTGGGCCAGTAAAGCTGAAACCAGCGCGGGGCATCACCGGCGGCAGCGGCAATCTCCTCAAGCGTGTAGTGGGAGGCGCTGCTGGCGATCATCGGCGTCCCAACTGAGGCGGCGGCCCGCGCGGTGGCGAGCTCGCCCTCAGCGTGGACCACCTGTTGAACCCCGATCGGGGCAAGCATCAGCGGCGCCGGGACGGCGGTGCCCAACACCGTGGTGGAAAGGTCGCGCACGGCGACGTCGCGCAGTATGCGCGGCACGATTCTCCAGTGCCGAAACGCCCCCAGGTTGGCCGCCATCGTCTCCTCGGCGCCCGCTCCCGCGCCGACATAGTTTGCCGCGCGTGGTTTCATCGCCGCAGCCGCTAGCCGCTCGAGCTCAGCGCTTGCGACCGGGACCAACGGGGTCTCTCCTGCCAATCCCCGCGTGTAGATCTCGCGGTAGTAATCGGCGAAGTCTGCCATCGTCCACAGGCTATTTCAGAGCGGGTCGGGGTGCCAAGCTTTTCTCGATCCGGAAACGAGCTGAGCGTGGGCCCAGGATCAGTCAACTAGGCTTCGGTCATGCCCTCCCCCGAGACTCCATTGCGCGGCAGGTGCTTGTGCGGTGCAGTTAACTTCCAGGTCAGCGCGCCGTTCCAGACAGCTGGCTACTGCCACTGTAAGCGCTGCCAGCGGCGCAGCGGAACAACCTCGACCCTTAACGCGAAAGTGGCGGCGGAGAGTTTCGAAATTCTCGATGGGGCCGATCTGATCCAAACCTGGCGCCCCCCCGACGGTCAGCCGAAGTCTTTTTGCGCGAAGTGCGGCGGACATCTTTTCAGCGGCGACCTCGACCGGGGACCAACGATTGGGGTGAGGCTTGGGACCGTCGAGGGGGACCCCGGGATTCGCCCCTCGTGGCGTCAGTGGGTCTCTTCGGCGCCGGGGTGGGAGGCGATCCCCGACGATGGCCTCGAGCGGTTCGGCGAAAGCCGCCCCCAAGGTGAATCCCATTATCTCCTCCTAGGTACAGCTGAACCGTCCTTATGGCTAGTGACTTCCGACCCACCGGCGTCCTTGTCCCACTGATCACGCCCTTTGACGAGAGTGGAGGGGTAGACCTGAGAGCCCTGCGATCAATCGCCGAAGAAGTACTTGAGGAGGGAGCCAGCGGGGTGGTTGCGCTGGCAACTACCGGCGAGCCGACCTCGCTCGATCCGGACGAGCGCGATGCGGTGGTGGCAACCTGTGCAAGCGTCTGTGCTGGCCGAGAAGCGCTCCTGGTGGTGGGCGCCGGAACCAACGACACCCGCACCACGATCCAACGGCACGAGGCGCTCGCCGAGGTAACCGGAATCAACGCATCGCTGGCGGTGGTTCCCTACTACATCCGACCCACGGAGGCCGCAATTGTGCGCCACTTCCAGGTGGTCGCCGAGCACTCACCGGTGCCGATCCTGATCTACAACATCCCCTATCGCACTGGCCGCGGCCTCGGGGCCGAGTCACTGCTCACGCTGGCGGGGACCGCCAACGTCGCAGGTGTCAAGCAGGCTGTCGGCAGCCTCGACCTTGATAGCTTGACGTTGCTCAGCGGCGCTGCCGATTCCTTCGCCGTTTTGGGAGGCGATGATGCCTTCCTGCTGCCGCTTGTTCTGATGGGCGGTTGCGGTGCGATCGCTGCTTCGGCGCATCTGTGCACACGGCGCTTCGTGGAAATGATCGAGTTTGGGTTAAATGGCGAAGTTGACGCGGGTCGACACCACGCGGAGGCCTTGCTACCGCTTGTTCGTTCACTATTTGCAGAACCGAGCCCTGCGGTGATTAAGGCCGTGCTGCATCGCCTCGGTCGCATCCAGAGCCCGCAGGTGCGGATGCCCCACGCGGTCGCTTCTGCGGCTGCCACCCACGCCGCGGTCGACGCCCTGGCTCAGGCTTCGAAGTGAGCACCAGCCAACAGAGCCGGGCGCCGTTACTTCTTCTTCGGTGCCAGGTTGTGCTCAAGCTGGTGGGCGAGCGCATAGACGCAGCCCTCATAGCCGTACTGGCCAGTCGATGCTGGCAGCGTTCCCTGGTAGGCATCGGCGGCGAGTTGTCCTGCGGCGAAGCTGGCATCCGTTGAGACATGCTTTGCGTAGACGCCGATTTTGGCAATCATCTTGCCCTCCTCGCTATTCGCTTCCAAATGACCCTTCTTCACCGCGATCGGGAAGTACTGGTCTTTGACTTCAAGCGGGGTCTTGCCGGTACAGGCCTTCTTGCCGACTTCAATCGCAACGATCGAGCTCCTCACTTTCGGATTGCCCTGGGGCGGCGGAAATTGCCGGTAGATCTGTTGTAGGACCGGCGAGGCGCCCTTCGGTGCCTTGGGAGCGCCAGGTGTCGTCACCTGGCCGGTGGGCGAGGAACCCCCTGGGGTCGACGTAGAACCGCTTGTGGTCGAACCTGCCGTGGTTGAGCCAGGGGTCGAACTTGAACCCGAGCTCCCGCATCCGCCCAGAGCAAGCGCCACCACGCAGAGCATCAGCGCCGATGAGCCGATCGCGAGCCGGAGCTGTCTGGCGGTTTTGATCATCAGGGGTTGAGCGGGACTCCCGGGGCGAGGCTGGTCGGCTTCCAGGTTCCCCCCTCCTTCAGCATCAAGAAGTAGCTCGGCGGTCCGCCCTGGGGGCGAAAGAGGACGAAGGCCCGCGGTCCCTGGACCCGAACCGCCGTGAAGGTTCCCTTCTCGGCCTTGCGTGCGCTTGGTCCAACGGAGTGAAGGAGGGTGGGCAGCAAGGTGGCGCAGCTGTGCGCTTTGGAGTGCCCGAGTTTGAGGTATTGCTGCAGCTCCTGGCGATTGGAGCTGGCAAGCTGGGAGCAGACCGAGGCATAGTTGGTGGCTGCCAGAGCGCTGAAGAAGGAGTGGGTCGCGCTCAGCACGGCGGCCTTTTCGCTACCGCTGGCCGCCGAACCGTAGGTCTGGATGCTGTTATCGGGGGAGGCAGATGGTGACCCCGAGCCACCGGTTGTCGAGGAGCCGCTTTGTTCGGTGGTGGTGGTCTGGGTGCCCGAGGGGGTGGTGGCGCCGGGGGTGGTGGCGGGAGTACTCGCCGGGGTCGTGGTTGCTTCAGTGCTCGAGCTCGAGGAGCTCGAGGAGCTGCCGCAGCCGCTCACCGCGACCAGGGCGAAGGCGACTGCAAGGGCTGGAAGGGTTCTCTTCCAGCCCTTGCTCGCAAGGAGCGTCGGTGCGCCGCTCTCAGGTGTACTTCGACGGTTCAAATCGGCAGTAGTGGAAGCTGAAGCTCAGAACCTCGGCATTGGCGCTGTTGGCGTTGGCATTGAGTTTGCTCTCTAGCTGCTGGGCCTTGTTCTTGTTGTTTGACTTAAGCGCCTTGCCCGTCTGTTCAAACAGGGAGGCCTCGGTTTTCACGTAGCCCAGCCATTTGCTCAGTTTGGCTGCATCAGCGGGCGGCTGTTCGACCGCTTCCAGTTCAGCCTCGGTGGTCTTCAGAGCCTTGGCTGCCTGGTCGAGCTGCTTGGCCGCCAGGGCCAGCTTGTTCTGAGTGACCTCCTTTTTGACCGGCTTGAGGATCTTTTCGTTGGCCTTGGAGTTGGCCTGGCAGATCGGTTCCACTTTGGCGATGTAGCCTTCGCGGCTTTCTTCTGCGGAGGCCAGCGAGACGATGCCCAAAAAGATCGCTGCCGTGAGGGCCAGGGTTAGGGCTCTGATCATCTTCTTGCTCCCTCTCATGTGCCGGTACAGGGTTTGATGATTTCACCGGAGATCTTCGTCCCGTTGGCGAAGTCAAAGGCGCCGTGGGCAAAGAGCTGCCCGGTCGGGCAGGTGGCGGTCAGCAGGTTCTGCTTCTTTCCCTTATAGGTCCAGGATTTCTGGATCTTGGCCTGAAAGGCGGTCAGCGATCCCTGCCCACCGACGATCGTCGGGATCTGGATCAGGGTCGAGGTGCCGTACTTGCCGTGGGCCTTTGAGATCACCCCGGAGGTGACGAAGGTGGTCGGGGCCGGCACGTCGGCATAGACGTGGAAGATCAGCACCGGCTTGCCGCCCTGCGGGGTGCCGTTGAAGATCAGAAGCGGGCCTTTGGCCGGAAACTCCGCCTGTTCGGGGAACTTGATCTTGGCTTCGACTTCGCCTTCGCCGACCAGCGAGGGCTTGCAGGCGCTTTTGGCCGCCTGGGTGGTCGTGTTTTGCAGCTTGCTGGCGCTGCAGGTGGGAAGGCCCTTGGTGTTGATCGCGCCGTGCTTGTCGAATTCAAGCGCCAGGGTGGAGAGCGCCGGCGGGCGTTCAGTAGGAACTTCGGTGTTATTGATCGAACCTTCGATGTTGAGGGTGATCGGGGTCGGCGTCTTCTTGGAGAGCTTCTTCGGCGTGATCCCGCCTTCGAGACTGATTTCAATTCCCCCGGCTTTGACCGTGTCGCGGGCCATCGCGCTTGAGACGATGAGCGCGGCGAGCGCCATCGCGGCGGCACCGAGCAGCACAACCCTTGCCCTGCGCGTTGCCGAGAAGCGACGCTTTTGACTCGAACCCATCCCTACCCCCTTACCTTGCATTCGCGGACCAAAGTACTCGAAACATCGGTTCCACCTTCGAATTCAAAGCTCGCCTTGGCGAAGGGAAACGACGCTTTGGTGAACCCCTTGGGTGCCGGACAATCGGCGCTGGCAAAGCTCTGCGTCTTTCCGTGGAAGGAGAACTGGCGCGAGAGGTTCATATCGAAGGCCGAGATGTAGCCGTAGCCCGAGGCGATCGGCGGCAGTTTGGCGACCAGGGTGGTGCCGAATTCGCCATGTGTCTTCTCGACCACGAATTCGAGCACGTAGGTGAGCGGCTGGGGGGTGACGCTCGATACCTGGGCGAGGATCGCCGGCTTGCCTCCCACCTTGCCGTTGAAGGCGAGCAGGCCGCCGTTGGTGGCGAAGGGGTTCTGACCGGGGAGGGCGACGCGGGTGGTGACGTTGCCGTGGCCGACCAGGGCGGCGCCGCAGCTGCGTTTGGCGACCGCGGAGGGAACGGAGTTGAGCTTGGCCGCCGAGCAGGTGGGCAGGCCGGTGGAGTTGATCTTGCCGTCCTTGTTGATCGCGAGCACGATGTCCTCCAGTTTGGGAGGCGCCGCGCCGCTGGCCGTCGTGATCTTGCCGCCCATCTGCACCGAGACCGGCGCCGGCGCCGAGCGCGGCAGGGTGCTCGGGAAGATCCCGCCGCTGAAGTTGACGATGACTCCGTTCTTCTCGACCGGTTGGGCGCTGGCGACCGCGCCGAGCGAGCCGAGCAAAAGCAAGGCTGCGCTAAGCGCCACCAGGGCGGTCTTTCTCGGGCGGCTGCTCATCGCTAGCGAACCAGCGGGTAGGCGCAGGTGTATTTGGAGGGGGAGCCGATCGACTGCTCGGTGATCGCCCCGGTGCCGTCTACGACCACGGTTGAATAGCTGTCGCCCTCGGTGTTGGCGTAGATCTCATCGGTGTATTGGTGTTCCTCGCCGACTCCCGTGCCGAGGTTGAGCACCCCGCGGGTGGAGTAGAGCTCCATCGGGGTCGGCAGGTAGCCGCCCTTGGCAGCGCAGGCATCGGATGCTTCTTTGAGCGTGGGGACCGGCCCGCTTGAGGAAGAGTCAAAGCAGATCCCGCGGATCAGCGTCGTATTGGCCGGGCAGGCGGCGGCGTGCTGATCGACGGTGTTTGCGTTTTCGGCGTTGGTCGCGTTGGTAGCGCTGGGAACGGTCCCCAGAGCACCTACGTTGATGTTGGCACCGGTCAGGGTGCCGGCGGCGACCTTGGCGCCGGTGACCGCGTTGTTGGCGAGCTTGCCGGTGGTCACCGCTTTGGCCTTCAGCTGAGGCGTGCCGACCGTGTTCTTGCCCAGCGCCGCCCAAGCGGTTCCGCCAAGCGCCGCAAATAGTGCGATCAGTGCCACAACCATGGCCGGTGAAGGCCGCTTGATCCCTGCCTTGTGCATCTCTTAGTCCTCTCTGAAGTCCGAAGTTTGCGGACGCCCGAATGTAGAAACCCAGTTACTGGCCCAACGATTCGCTCCCTCTCGCCGGAGAGCTTAGCGATGGTGGGCGTGGTTGTGGCGCTTGGGCTGATTCAGCCCTCATTGCAGGCAATCTGATCTGTAAGCGCCTTTGCATTTTTTGGTCGTCAAATCGACGATTGCAGCGGCCAGCCACCGAGATCCTAACCCGGGGCCTTTGCTGCCTGCCGGCTCAAAAGCAGCAAGCGAAATCAGGGCACTGGAAGCGGGCCCTGAGGAGGCGAGGCCAGAATCTGGTCCAGGCAACCGCATCCTCAACCGTGGGTGGCTTTGACCCCAGTCGCGACCGAGCCAGTCCCCGTCAGCGACAGCAGCTCCGCCACCGCCCCATCGACATAGCCCGCGATCTGCTCGACATCTGCGACCGCCTGCTTATCGGCGAGCAGACCGAAACCGATTTTTCCGTTGTAGGAGAGGATCGCGATCGCGAGCGCATGCTGCTGGGCAAGGAAGCCGACCGGGAAAAGTTCCAAGAGCTCGTGGCCCATCACGTAGAAGGGAATCTGGGGCCCGGGAAAATTGGTCACCAAGAGGTTGAAGAGGCGGGTTGAGAAGTTGATCTTCGCGGTGGGGCCCAGCAGGATCGGCGGAGCGAAATCGCGAAACCAATCATTTAGGGCCCAGATTGCCTCGGCGCCGAGGGGCTGCTTTGAGGCCTTCAGGTCATCCATTGCCTTGGTGATGATCTGCAGCCGCTGCAGCGGATCGGCGACGCCGACCGGAAGCGGACCGCGCATCGCGGTCAGCTTGTTGCCGAGCTCGCCATGCTCGTTTTCGGCTCTGATTGAGACTGGGACGAGCGCTTGCAGATGGGGGCCTTCGGTGCTCAGGCCCCTGTCGGTGAGCCAACCTCTCAGCGCCGTGGCAGCCACGGCCAAGCAGACGTCGTTGACGGTACCCCCTAGCTTGTTCTTGATCGCCTTGAAATCGTTGAGGTCGCAGCTGCACCAACAAAACCAGCGTTCGGGACCGATCGGCGTATTCAGCGGCACCTTGGGAGCGGGTCGGGTCAGTGCCCAGCTCACCTCCCATACTCCTGCCGCCCCGTCTGAGGCTCGCTTGCTCGCGCGCCGGGGGTGACGAATCGCAACACCCAGCCAACGGATCAAGCGCCGCAGCGTCTTCCCCACCCCGCGAACCGCCTCGCCCACCAGCTCGCCCTCGCTGGGTGGAGCATGGGGGCTCCACGGAGCCTCCTTTGCAGGAGGTTCGAATTTGGGCTCTGCGTCAAAGAGCAAAATGCCGATGTCGACTGCCGAAATACCATCGGCCATCGCATGATGAGTCTTGTAGATAAGACCAAAGCGGTCGTTTTCGAGACCGTCGACCAAGCACAGCTCCCACAGTGGCTTTGAGCGATCCAGGGGCGGGGAGAGCGTGGGGCCGATCAGCTCGCGAAACTGGGCCTCGCTTCCGGGGGCAGGAAGGGTCACCCGGCGCACGTGCTTGCCTATCTCAAAATCAGGGTCATCGACCCAAAGCGGGCGCCCCAATCCGAAGGGGGGGAAGGCCAGACGCTGGCGCAGGCGGGGCAGCAAGTGCAAACGAGCGCGGATATGGGCGAGAAAATCATCGAGGCTGGGCGCTTCACCCTCGCAGATGAAAACCGCCCCGATCGCCATGTGGGCGTTGTGGCGCTCATTGGAGAGGAAGGAGGTATCAAACGACGTCAACCTGTCCAGGTGGCGCTGGGGCATGGCTGCAGCTTACGACGAGCCCGAGATTTCTCTCAGGTGAGGGCCGCCAACCTCCGAACACTCCCTCCGCCATCCGCCCAGAGCAAGCGCCACCACGCAGAGCATCAGCGCCGATGAGCCGATCGCGAGCCGGAGCTGTCTGGCGGTTTTGATCATCAGGGGTTGAGCGGGACTCCCGGGGCGAGGCTGGTCGGCTTCCAGGTTCCCCCCTCCTTCAGCATCAAGAAGTAGCTCGGCGGTCCGCCCTGGGGGCGAAAGAGGACGAAGGCCCGCGGTCCCTGGACCCGAACCGCCGTGAAGGTTCCCTTCTCGGCCTTGCGTGCGCTTGGTCCAACGGAGTGAAGGAGGGTGGGCAGCAAGGTGGCGCAGCTGTGCGCTTTGGAGTGCCCGAGTTTGAGGTATTGCTGCAGCTCCTGGCGATTGGAGCTGGCAAGCTGGGAGCAGACCGAGGCATAGTTGGTGGCTGCCAGAGCGCTGAAGAAGGAGTGGGTCGCGCTCAGCACGGCGGCCTTTTCGCTACCGCTGGCCGCCGAACCGTAGGTCTGGATGCTGTTATCGGGGGAGGCAGATGGTGACCCCGAGCCACCGGTTGTCGAGGAGCCGCTTTGTTCGGTGGTGGTGGTCTGGGTGCCCGAGGGGGTGGTGGCGCCGGGGGTGGTGGCGGGAGTACTCGCCGGGGTCGTGGTTGCTTCAGTGCTCGAGCTCGAGGAGCTGCCGCAGCCGCTCACCGCGACCAGGGCGAAGGCGACTGCAAGGGCTGGAAGGGTTCTCTTCCAGCCCTTGCTCGCAAGGAGCGTCGGTGCGCCGCTCTCAGGTGTACTTCGACGGTTCAAATCGGCAGTAGTGGAAGCTGAAGCTCAGAACCTCGGCATTGGCGCTGTTGGCGTTGGCATTGAGTTTGCTCTCTAGCTGCTGGGCCTTGTTCTTGTTGTTTGACTTAAGCGCCTTGCCCGTCTGTTCAAACAGGGAGGCCTCGGTTTTCACGTAGCCCAGCCATTTGCTCAGTTTGGCTGCATCAGCGGGCGGCTGTTCGACCGCTTCCAGTTCAGCCTCGGTGGTCTTCAGAGCCTTGGCTGCCTCGCCAAGCTGCTTGGCGGCCAGAGCGTCCTTACCCTTCTTGACCTCCGTTTTGACCGGCTTGAGGAGCTTTTCGTTGGCCTTGGAGTTGGCCTGGCAGATTGGTTCCACCCGTTCCTTATAGACGGAGGGTTCGATTTCGGCGGCAGAGGCCAGCGAGACGATGCCCAAAAAGATCGCTGCCGTGAGGGCCAGGGTTAGGGCTCTGATCATCTTCTTGCTCCCTCTCATGTGCCGGTACAGGGTTTGATGATTTCACCGGAGATCTTCGTCCCGTTGGCGAAGTCAAAGGCGCCGTGGGCAAAGAGCTGCCCGGTCGGGCAGGTGGCGGTCAGCAGGTTCTGCTTCTTTCCCTTATAGGTCCAGGATTTCTGGATCTTGGCCTGAAAGGCGGTCAGCGATCCCTGCCCACCGACGATCGTCGGGATCTGGATCAGGGTCGAGGTGCCGTACTTGCCGTGGGCCTTTGAGATCACCCCGGAGGTGACGAAGGTGGTCGGGGCCGGCACGTCGGCATAGACGTGGAAGATCAGCACCGGCTTGCCGCCCTGCGGGGTGCCGTTGAAGATCAGAAGCGGGCCTTTGGCCGGAAACTCCGACTGTTCGGGGAACTTGATCTTGGCTTCGACTTCGCCTTCGCCGACCAGCGAGGGCTTGCAGGCGCTTTCGGCTGCCTGAGTGGTCGTGTTTTGCAGTTTGCTGACGCTGCAGGTGGGAAGGCCCTTGGTGTTGATCGCGCCGTGCTTGTCGAATTCAAGCGCCAGGGTCGAGAGCGCCGGCGGGCGTTCGGTCGGTTCTTTGATGTTTTTGATCGAGCCTTCGATGTTGAGCGTGATCGGGGTCGGCGTCTTCTTGGAGAGCTTCTTCGGCGTGATCCCGCCTTCGATGAAGATTTCCATTTCCGGCGTTTTGACCGTGTCGCCCATCGCGCTTGAGACGATGAGCGCGGCGAGCGCCATCGCGGCGGCACCGAGCAGCACAACCCTTGCCCTGCGCGTTGCCGAGAAGCGACGCTTTTGACTCGAACCCATCCCTACCCCCTTACCTTGCATTCGCGGACCAAAGTACTCGAAACATCGGTTCCACCTTCGAATTCAAAGCTCGCCTTGGTGAAGGGAAACGGCTGCTTGGTGAAGCCCGAAGGAATCGGACAATCGGCGCTGGCGAAGCTCTGCGTCTTTCCGTGGAAGGGGAACTGGCGCGAGAGGTTCATATCGAAGGCCGAGATGTAGCCGTAGCCCGAGGCGATCGGCGGCAGTTTGGCGACCAGGGTGGTGCCGAATTCGCCATGTGTCTTCTCGACCACGAATTCGAGCACGTAGGTGAGCGGCTGGGGGGTGACGCTCGATACCTGGGCGAGGATCGCCGGCTTGCCTCCCACCTTGCCGTTGAAGGCGAGCAGGCCGCCGTTGGTGGCGAAGGGGTTCTGACCGGGGAGGGCGACGCGGGTGGTGACGTTGCCGTGGCCGACCAGGGCGGCGCCGCAGCTGCGTTTGGCGACCGCGGAGGGAACGGAGTTGAGCTTGGCCGCCGAGCAGGTGGGCAGGCCGGTGGAGTTGATCTTGCCGGCCTTGTTGATTGCGAGGGAGATCGTCAGCAGTTTGGGCGGAGCCGCACCGCTGGCCGTCGTGATTTTGCCTTCCATCTCGACCGAGACCGGCGCCGGCGTCGAGCGCAGCAGGGTGCTCGGGAAGATCCCGCCGCCGAAGTTGACGATGACTCCGTTCTTCTCGACCGGTTGGGCGCTGGCGACCGCGCCGAGCGAGCCGAGCAAAAGCAAGGCTGCGCTAAGCGCCACCAGGGCGGTCTTTCTCGGGCGGCTGCTCATCGCTAGCGAACCAGCGGGTAGGCGCAGGTGTATTTGGAGGGGGAGCCGATCGACTGCTCGGTGATCGCCCCGGTGCCGTCTACGACCACGGTTGAATAGCTGTCGCCCTCGGTGTTGGCGTAGATCTCATCGGTGTATTGGTGTTCCTCGCCGACTCCCGTGCCGAGGTTGAGCACCCCGCGGGTGGAGTAGAGCTCCATCGGGGTCGGCAGGTAGCCGCCCTTGGCAGCGCAGGCATCGGATGCTTCTTTGAGCGTGGGGACCGGCCCGCTTGAGGAAGAGTCAAAGCAGATCCCGCGGATCAGCGTCGTATTGGCCGGGCAGGCGGCGGCGTGCTGATCGACGGTGTTTGCGTTTTCGGCGTTGGTCGCGTTGGTAGCGCTGGGAACGGTCCCCAGAGCACCTACGTTGATGTTGGCACCGGTCAGGGTGCCGGCGGCGACCTTGGCGCCGGTGACCGCGTTGTTGGCGAGCTTGCCGGTGGTCACCGCTTTGGCCTTCAGCTGAGGCGTGCCGACCGTGTTCTTGCCCAGCGCCGCCCAAGCGGTTCCGCCAAGCGCCGCAAATAGTGCGATCAGTGCCACAACCATGGCCGGTGAAGGCCGCTTGATCCCTGCCTTGTGCATCTCTTAGTCCTCTCTGAAGTCCGAAGTTTGCGGACGCCCGAATGTAGAAACCCAGTTACTGGCCCAACGATTCGCTCCCTCTCGCCGGAGAGCTTAGCGATGGTGGGCGTGGTTGTGGCGCTTGGGCTGATCGCTCGGGTTTGAGTCGGCCATTTGCGGCCCACCCGAATGAGCCGGAAACCGGGATACGGCGACGACTGGCGAACGCGAGAATCGTGATCTTGACCCGGTGGCGGGCGGGCAAAGGGTCATTGGGCCAGCAGCGCGAGGAATCTCACCGCGCCCGAGCTAGGCCCGATCTCCAGCTCCGCCGCTCATCTAATCGCGATCCGCCCCGAGGTGATGATCGCGATGCCCCGATTTGCCTAGGCTGAGCTGCGATAGATCAGGTGGCTGAATCCGGCATGCTCAGTTTCCCCGGTGGCTCGAAGACCAGCCTTCTCCGCGACCCTTTGGGAGGCGCGGTTGGCCGGCCGGATCAGAGCAAAGACGGGATCAAAACCCAGTGACTTTGCCCAGGTAAGCGCCGCGCAGGCCGCTTCGGTCGCCAGCCCCTGGCGCCAGTAATTGGAGGCAATCGCCCAGGGAAGCTCGACAGCCAGCTCGTCCTCGATCGTGGTCCATCGCAATCCCCCGCGCCCGATGAACTCTCCGCTATCTCGCTTGATCATCGCCCAGGGTCCAAATCCGTGCACCTCCCAATGCAGGATGTCCTGATCGAGCATCTGGTCGAGGTCATTGACGCTGAAGGGCGGCGCCGGGGTAGGCCGCAGCCAATTCCTCATCTCTGGATCAAGAAAGAGGCCCAGGTACTCCAGCCGATCAGAGGCAACCGGGGCGCGAAGCGCCAGATGCTCGGTGCGCCACTCCTCGCTCACCGTCTAAGTATGTCTCGGGCGGCTTCAACTGGAGCAAAACACTGCGGGCGAATCGGCGGCTAGCTCAAATCGAGGGCGGGACACACCAGGCGGCCTGTAGGGTCCCCCGCGCGGCACGCCGGCAGCTGGCTATTCGCTGATGAATTCTGAGCCACAGAACAATCCCATTGTCAGCGAGCCTGGGCAGGCATCGCCAAGGGTAGGTATCGCGGGCCGGATCATGCGTCTGGGATTCGGACTGATCTTCCAGCTCGCCACCTCCGTCGCGCTCTTTTTCGCCGTCCACCTCGTTCGCGGGAAGTATGAAGACTCGGTATATAAGACCAGCCAGCGGGTCATCGGTGGAGTCCTCGGCTTTCCGGCCGCGGCGCTTGGGGTGGGCGTGCTCCTGGCGGCGATCTACACCGCCGCGACCGGCAAGCGGGGGGCACTGACCTTCAGGCTCGCCGGGGCGGCGGTGGCCCTCTTCGTCGTCATGTACGCACTCGAGTTGGCACTTAAGTAGCGGCGGCGAGAGACTTCCGCAGGACTGCGACGGTGCCAATCGCCCAGCGGATCGCTGGGGGCGGTAGGACCCAACCGCTCCCTCAGGGTCAGCTCGCGCCTCGCGCCTTTTTTTGCTCCGCAAGCCAGCGCGCGATCCCGTTCCAACTAAAAGCCCGCCTTCAGCTGCACACGGATCCAGCAACCCGGCGGGTGTCATGCTCCGGCCGGCAAGCCAAGCTGCTTAGAGCTTGCGCACCTTGACCGCCGTCCCGTAGGCGCAGACCTCAGTCCAGGTCGTGCCGAGCTCAGAGGTGTCAAAGCGAAAGGCGAGAATCGCGTCAGCTCCTTTTGACTCGGCCTCCTCGATCAGCCGCTGGGTTGCGTGCTCGCGGCCCTCGGCGAGCATCTTTGTCATTCCCTTCAGCTCGCCACCCGCCAGCGACTTTAAAGAAGCGCCGATCTGGGAACCGACATTGCGCGAGCGCACGGTCAGCCCGAAGACCTCACCCAAGACATCTGCGATCTCATAACCAGGCAGGTCGTTCATCGTCGAGATGATCACGCGCCGAAGCATATCGGCCAACTGCCCGCTGTCGGCCTCTCAAGCAGCGAGTGCTCGGGCCTGTCGAGGTCGCTCCCGAAGCTCAGAGCTCAGGCTGCGGCGCCGTCAAACTTGTAGCCGATGCCGCGCACGGTGAGGATCAGCTCAGGGTGCTGGGGATCGCGCTCGACCTTTTGACGCAGATTGGAGATGTGAACGTCGCAGGCACGCTCATCGCCGTCGAACTCTGTCTGCCAGAGCTCCTCCATGATCTGGCGGCGAGGGAAAACCTCCCCGGGACGGGCGACCATTAGACGCAGCAGCTGGAACTCCGAGCGGGTGAGGTTGACCGCCTCAGAGCGAATCGTTGCGACGTGGCGTACGAGGTCGATCGCGACCGGTCCGGACTCGATGCGCACGGCTTGGGCGAGCGGAGAACGGTCGAGCTCGCGACGGCGCAACTGAGCCCGGACCCGACCGAGCAGCTCGCGAACCGAGAAGGGCTTGGTCACGTAATCATCGGCGCCGACCTCCAAGCCGACCACCTTGTCGACCTCGGCGTCCTTGGCGGTTAAGACGATGATCGGCACGGCGCTGCGGGAGCGGACATCGCGGCAGATGTCAAGACCACTGGGACCGGGCATCATGATGTCGAGAATCAGGAGGTCAAAGGGAATGCCCTCACCGAGCTTCGCCGCCGCCTCATCACCGTCGGCGGCTCCCGTAACCTCAAAGCCCTCCTGGGCGAGTGCATAGCCGACTGAGTCGCGCACCGATGGCTCATCATCGGCGATCAGAATGCGACCGCTGCTCATCGTGGATCCCTCATGCGACCGGTGTGAGGCTGGGTTGGGCAATCGGGAGGCGTACCCAGAACACGCTGCCCTCCCCCTCAACCGATGAGGCGCCGATCTGTCCGCCCATTACGTCGACCATGCGCCGGGCGATCGCCAAACCGAGTCCAAAGCCCTCCTGCTTGCGGGACTCGGTGCGACGATAGAAACGCTCAAAGACACGCTCGATCTCTGCCGCCGGGATGCCCGTTCCTGTGTCAATCACCTCCAAAACCACCTCTCTCTCTCCGTCGCGACGGCCGCGAACCGTAACGGCACCGGGGGGTGGCGTGTTCTTGTAAGCGTTTGTGAGGAGACCGATCATCACCTGGCGCAGGAGGGTGGGATCGCCCTTGGCGGTGAGGTCGGCGCTCACCTCGACCAGCAACCGGATGCCGACCGGTGCCTCAACCGCGGCGGCGACGTCGCGAATCGCGACCGACACATCAACGACCTCGGTCTCTCCTGCCCCGAGTGACTCGACCCGTGCCAAGGTGAGCAGGCCCTGGGTGAGCCGACTCATCCGATCGGCGTCCTCGCTGAGACGGGTGAGAAAATGCTCGCGCGCTTGCGGATCGTCCTTGGCGCCATCCTGGAGCACCTCGATTGCACCAGAGATTCCGGCCAAAGGATTGCGCAGCTCATGCGCAGCGTTTGAGACGAAGTCGGCTTCGGCAAACTCGCGGCGCATCTCTTCGGTGCGGTCGCGAACGACGGCGAGTACGGCACGCTCATCGGGAAGTGACCTGGCCTGCATCGAGTAGGCGCGATCTCCAATCCGCAACGCAGGGTGGGCGGCAAAGCCAACCTCGGCGGCTCGACGTAAATGGGGCAGCAGCGCCTCAGAGGGCCGTCCGGCGGCGTCCAGGAGCTTGCCAGCGGCGCTGTTTGAGAACCGCACCGAGCCGTGATCGTCAACGACCATCACCGCGTCTGTGAGGCCATCGAATATCGCGGTCAGCTTGTTGCGATCGGCGGTCAGGACGCCGAAGCTCTCCTTGAGGGAGGCGCGCATCGACTCCAGAGCTCGGGCCAGATCGCCAATCTCATCGGGGCCAGACACGTCGAGAGAAGCATCAAAAGAGCCAGCCGCCATCTGTCCGGCCGCCTGGGCAAGGCGAGCGACGCGATGGGCGATCGCGACGGCGATCAGGAAGCCGGCTAATACGCCGAGGACCACCGAGGCGACAAGGGCGCGGTGGTTGTCGCCGAAGAGGTAGACGGCGGTGCCCGTGACCAGGCTGACGGCGGCGAAAGCACCGGAGAGCCAGAGGCGCATTCCTATCCGTCTCATGAAGGTTTACTAACACAAAACGAATCTGAACCTTGGGCGAGCGGCCGCTGAGGCTCACAGCGAAACCGTGCGCGAGCCAAGGAAACGGCCTCCGACCGCCGGGAACGGCTGGCCGTCGTGGGAGAATCGAAGCTGTGCGCACGCTTGTCTTCATCCCCGCCTGGAACGAGGAGGCCTCTATCGGCGAGGTAATCGACGACGTCCGGAGGGCTCTGCCGGAGGCCGATTTATTGGTCGTCGATGATGGCTCCTCTGACGAAACGACGGCACGCGCCCAAGCGGCGGGCGCGCTGGTCGCCTCGCTTCCGTTTAACCAGGGCCTTGGGGCCGCTCTTCAGACCGGTTATCTCTTCGCCCTGCGCGGGGGCTATGACTACTGTGCGCACCTCGACGCCGATGGACAGCACCCCGCGCCGGAGGTGGCGCGCCTGTTGGATGAGGTGATTGCCGGGCGAGCCGATCTGGTAATCGGCTCGCGATATCAGGACCGTGGTGGGATCGGAGGCAGCCAATCCGGATCGGCCCCCGAGAGCGAGGACTACAGGCCGACGATCTCCAGGCGAATCGGCACCAATGTCTTTCGGTTCTTCCTGACGATGGCGACGGGACAGCGCTTCACCGATACAACCAGCGGAATGCGAGCCGCGAATCGGCGGGTGATGGCGCTCTTCGCCGAGAACTACTCACCGGATTTCGCTGAGATCGAGTCGTTGCAGTTGGCAGTCAGGCAGGGACTTCGCGTCGAGGAGGTGGGGGTGCAGATGTTGGAGCGAGCGGGGGGGACCTCCTTCCTGACACCACTGCGCTCTGCCTTTTTCATCTTCAAGGGGATGATCGTCTTGTTGGTCGGCCAGTTCCGGCCCCGCCAACCAGAGGCCCAGCAGCGAGACCCAGATCCAGGCCCCGAGCCGGGCGGGGCCTCGCCCCTGCCAAAGAGCGTCAAGGCGGAACGGTGATCGGGGTGGCATTTGCAGCCCAACAGAGCCCCACCGTTCACCTCACCCCCCAGACCCGCATCCTGGCAGCCCTGATCGCGATCGCCTTCATGGTGATGATCCTTGAGCTGATCCGCCGCAACCGCTTGCAAGAGCGCTACAGCGTGATCTGGTTTGTGGCGGGCCTTGGGATGCTTGCCGGCGCCGCCTTCCCGGGCCTGTTGGGAGTGGTCGCCAACGCGATGGGCGTCCGCAATACAAACGTCGCCCTGTTCTCGATTGTCTTGCTCTTGCTGCTCGGTCTCGCACTCAACTTCAGCGTGATCATGTCTCGCCAGGCAGCCCAGATAACCCGCCTCGCCCAGGAGCAAGCGCTTGAGCGGGCGAAGCAGCAGGCCGAGGCGGAGGCCGGTGGAGGCCGCTCGGCCGAGCCGCTGCAGCGCGAGGGCGCTTAGGCCGCGAGCTCGCGCTCGAGGCGATAAAAGAGAGCCTCCAGCGCGAGCTCCTCAGAAACGTTTAGGTTGAGGCGACGGCGGGTGTCTTGGATCAGCTCTGCGGCGTGGCGGGGGCCGGCCGGATCCAGGCGCGAGGCCTGACTTTGCAACGCCGCGAGGCGATCACGGTTATAGATCACCGTGGTGGCACCAACGGCAATCGCCGCCAGGTCGCGAAACCAGGCGGCGGTGAGCTCCAGACCGAGATCGAGAACCTCCGTGCGGCGGCGGCGGGCGGCGCGCTTTGCCTGATCAGCGATCTCACGAGCAGGACGCTTGAGGCCAACCGAAGCCTCCTCCTCAAGCGCCTCTCGGGTTGCGGCCTCAACCTTGGCACCAGCCGGCTCGGCGGCCTCCAAGAGACCCCGCCAAGGGTCGCGGACGGAAGCGCTCGGTTGGTTGGCCCCAAGCGCTACGGCGGCGCCGTGCTCGGCACAAGCGCGAATCTGGCGCCCATTCTCGCTGATCAAAAAGCGGGCCCGTTCCAGATCTCCAGCCGATAGTCGCGCCGCGGCGGCGGCCTCATCGGTACTCGTCGCAGCAAGCAGGACTGACTCGATTGCGGCGATCCTCAGCGGGATGAAATAGACCGGCTGGCAACGCGATGCCACAGTCTCCAACAGCGCCTCGGGTTCGGAGCTGAGCAGGATCAGATGGGCGTAGTCGGGTGGCTCCTCCAGAGTCTTCAGCAAGGCGTTTTGACTCTCTTCACGCATCGCCTCAGCGGCCTCAATTACGAATACCCGCTTGCCGCCCTCAAAGGGACGGTAAGAGGAAGCGCGGATCACCCGCTGGCGCACTTCCTCGACAAGGTGCTGGGAGCCTTGTGGAGCGAGCCAGAGCAGATCGGGGTGCGGTGAGGGGTCGAGCAGGACGCGACGGCGCGCGTCGGCGGGGTCCGCGGCGTCGGCGGCGATAATTTCTGCCGCGAAGGCGCGGGCGGCGGAGCGCTTGCCCACCCCACGCGGTCCGCGCAATAGGTAGGCGTGGCTGGGACCGGCGGTGATCGCAGCACCGAGGGCAACTCGGGCGCGTGGTTGGTGCTCGGTCGCCTCAAGCAGGGCCTTGGCTTGCACGCAGCGCCTCCATTACTCCCCGGTGGACTTCCTCGATCGTTCCCGATCCGTCGACCACCGCGACGCGGTCTGCGGCAATCTTTGCGATCTCCTCATAGGCCACGGCGACGGCGCGCTGAAAATCAAGACCCTCTGACTCAAAGCGGTCCTCGCCGTCGCAGCGGCCCAGCGCCAGCTCAGGATCGACCCGGATCAGAACGGTTAGATCGGGCCACAGACCCTCGGTTGCGCCGTCGCTGAGCGAGATCGTCTCGCCCACCCCAAGACCCCGCGCCGCGCCCTGGTAGGCAACTGTGGAATCGGCGAAGCGATCGGAGACAACGTCGCGCCCGGCCTCAAGGGCAGGGCGAATTACCTGCGCGGTGAGATCGGCGCGGGCGGCCAAAAAAAGGAGCAACTCGGCATAGGGATCAAGCCTCAGGTCGGGTTGAGCCAGGATTGCACGGATTTGCTCAGCGGCTTCTGTTCCACCCGGCTCACGGATCAAGAGCGTCTCAGAGCCAAGCGTCGCGGCCAAAAGGCGCGCCTGGGTGCTCTTCCCCGAGCCGTCGACTCCCTCAAGGGAAACGAACATCAGCTGCCGATACCCAAGCGCCGTGTTAAGGGCCGCAACCCCGCCCGCGTCGACCTGGGATTCGGGGCGGCAGCACGGCTTCCTGACGACGGCGGGGTCACCTCATTTGGTGCTTGCCGCTTTGGCTCGCTTTCGGCGGCGAGTGGCGGTCGCGCTGCCATCCTTAGCTTTTGCGGGCAGTGGCTTTTTGGCCATCGCCTCTTTCGCCGCCCGCGCCGCTTCACGCTCGGCGCGGCGTTTCTTCATCTCCTGCATCGACTCGCACTCATCGTTGAGGCAAAGATTCCATGCCCGCCCGCGAAAGGGGACAACTTTTAACCGCGGAGTCTGATCGCAAATGGAGCAGCGGTCCTCGAGGCGAAAGACGTCGCCGCGCTGAGGCAGCGGGAAGGTCTGGTCACAGGAGTCAGGATCATCCGCGGTCCATCCCGAGCAACCGACGAAACGTTTACCGGATTTTTTGGCGCGGATGATGCGCAGCATGTGGGGCGATCCGTCCTCCTTGGTCCGGCCTGCCTCTTCGCAGACCTTGCAGGGGCCGAGAATCCGGTCTTGGTCCATCCCGGCCCAGACCACCTTGGCCAGGTCCTCACGGCTGGCGTCGATCTCTGACCATGTCCTGTGCAAAAGGTCGCGGCTATCGCCGACGACACCGTCCTTGGTCATCTCACCGGCCGCGATCTGGTCCATCTCCTGCTCGAGCTGGGCGGTCATCTCCGGCGTTGCCATCCGCGGCACGAACTTCCTAAACGCCTCATACATCGCAATCCCGGTCTCTGAGGGAACCGGTGGGTTGGAGTAGACGTAGCCGCGGTCAAAGAGCTTTTGAATGATGTCTGCACGGGTCGCCTTGGTACCGAGGCCACGCTCCTCCATCATCTCGATCAGCTTGCCCTGGGACAGCCGCGACGGAGGTTGGGTCTCCTTGTCGAGAATCCAGGGCTCACCGTCGAGCTCAAGCCGCTGGCCCTCCTCCAATTTCGGAATCTCCTCGTCGGCGGAGCGGGCGTATGTGTAGACACCGGCGTAGCCGGGGTCGATCAGGACCGAGCCGCGTACGAAATAGGTCTGCGAGCCAGCCTCGATGTCGGCGCGGGTGGACTCGGTGATCATCGGCGGACTGAAGGTGGCGAGGAAGCGCCGCACGACGAGCTCATAGACCCGACGCTTTGGGCCCTCCAGGGCGCCGGGGTGAATCGCCTGGGTCGGATAGATCGGAGGGTGATCGGTCGTCTCTTTTTTCCCGCGGGTCGCTTTTAGCTCGCCATCGAGCAGTCCGGCGGCGGCCGAGAACTCCTTGATCCGCACCAGCGAGCTGACCAGCTCACGAACCGGTAGCGAAGGTGGGTAGACGGTGTTGTCGGTCCGCGGGTAGGAGATGAAACCGTCCATGTAGAGGTCCTCGGCGATCCTCATCGCGCTGGCGGGCGTGATGCCAAGCCGGCTGGAGGCATCGGTGGTGAAGGCCGTCGTGTTGTAGGGAGTGGGAGGTTTACGGGTGTTCCTTTTGGCGGTCACCGATTTCACCACTCCCGGGCCCTTGGTCCCGGCCAGCGCCGCGTCAACCTCCGCGCGCTCCCAGAATTTATCGACAGCATGGTGGGCCTCAAAGCCCTCTTCTGGATGTTGGAACTTGGCGAGGAGTTCCCAGAATGGTTTGGCTACATGGGCGCGGCGCTCCATCTCGCGCTCCACTATCAATCCCAGGGTGGGGCTCTGGACGCGGCCGACAGAAAGGAAGTTCGAGCCGAAGCGCCGGGTGGCGATCGAGACAGCGCGGGTCAGGGTCGCGCCCCAGAGAAGGTCGATGTCCTGGCGGGCGGCGCCGGCGTTGGCGAGCGGAAAGGAGAGCTCGTCAAGTTCGGAGAAGGCGCGCTCGATCTCCTCCTTGGTTAGAGCGGAATAGCGGGCGCGCTTGATCTTCAGAGTTCCCTCGCGAGCGCTCTCGCGTGAACCCAGCGCTGGATTGGCGTCGAGCATCTCCTCCAGAGCCTCGAGACCGATCAGCTCACCCTCGCGATCAAAGTCGGTTGCGATCACCAGCTCATCGGCCTCCTTGGCCACCTTCTTGATCGCTTTGACCACGTTTTTGTCGGTCGGCTCCTTGATCAGCTCGGCGTCGATCAACTCGTGGAGATCGGTCTTTTGCCAGTTCGAGTAGCCCTCGGGGAAGGCCGGCCCCAGCACATGGCCCTTGAGTCCGATCGACATGTGATCCCCGGTCCGATCAGACCAGGTGTAGTAGGGAACTTTGAAAGTTTTGTCGGTGGATGGGCTGGCGCCCAGGATCTCGGCGATCTTTTTGGCGCTGTTGTTCTTCTCGGTGACGATCAAGCGCATGGGCCGGCGAGGGTAGCAGGGGCGTTCCTGGACCTCGGCTGCCTGGCGGCCGCCGATCCTCATAGGATCGGCATGCTGATGAGGTGCTTGGTAACAGGAGGGGCGGGGTTTATCGGTTCAAACCTGGTCGACACGCTACTGGCCCGCGGGGATGCGGTGACCGTCCTCGACGACCTCTCCACCGGGAGGCGGAGCAACCTCGACGGTGCGCTTGCCGCTGGCGCGATCCTGGTCGAAACTGACGTGCGGGACGCCGCCGCGGTGGCCGAGGCGGCGGCCGTATGTCGCCCCGAGGCCCTCTTTCATCTCGCTGCGCAGATCGATGTGCGCCGTTCGATCGCCGACCCCGCCTTTGATGCTGCGGTCAACGTCGGCGGCACCGCAAACGTTTTGGAGGCGGCCCGTACGGTCGGCGCGAAACGCTTTGTCTTTGTCTCGACCGGGGGCGCGATCTACGGCGAGGGCAAGGGCAAGGAGTTGCCGCTGAGCGAGGAGGCGCCGGTCGAACCGCTCTCGGCCTACGGGCAGAGCAAGTTCGCGGCGGAGGGCTATCTGGCGCTTTATCAGCGGCTCTACGGTCTTTCCGGGGTGAGCCTTCGGCTCGGCAATGTCTACGGTCCGCGGCAAGACCCGCTTGGAGAGGCGGGAGTGATCGCGATCTTTTGCGGCAAGCTGCGCGGCGGCGGCCGCCCGACCGTGTTCGGCGATGGAGACCAGACCCGTGACTACATATTTGTCGGCGACGTCGTTGAGGCGGCGCTGGCAGCCGCCGTCGCCGATGTAAGCGGTGCCCTCAACGTCGGTACCGGGCGGCAGGCGAGCGTCTCTGAGCTAGTCACATTGCTCGCCGAGATCGAGGGCAGTGAGGACTTTGAGCCGCAGTTCGCGCCGGCCCGCGCCGGCGAGGTACAGCAGATCGCGATCGCGCCGGCCCGAGCTCGGCGCGAGCTGGGCTGGAGCGCAAAGGTCGCGCTGGAGGAGGGCCTTCGCCTGACGCTTGCCTCCCTCTAAGCTTTTGTGGATGCCGGCTCAGGCCTATGCGGGGAAGGAGTGCGTTTGCCAATTGCGCAAGGGAATCTGCGATCAGTCCTGCGTGCGCGAGATGCTCACCACCCCCTTCTACATCGCCTGTCTGAAGCTGAGCGGACGGCGCTGCCTGGTAATTGGCGGAGGCGATGTTGGACTGGAGAAGGTCGAGGGGCTGCTGGCCTGTGACGGCGCGGTGACGCTGCTCGCTCCCCATGCTCATCCCCAGCTTGAGAGGTTGGCGGGAGAGGGATCGATCAACTGGGAGAGGCGCCCCTACGCCGGGCAGGCCGACCTTGAGAGGGCCTTTATCGCGATCGCGGCGACCAACGACAGCGAGGTCAACATCGGCATCTATAACGACGCCGAGCGCCGAGCGATGCTGGTCAACGTGGTCGACGTCCCTCCCCTTTGTAACTTCATCTTGCCGGCAATCGTGCGGAGTGGGCCGCTGGCGATCGCGATTTCAACCGCAGGCGCCTCTCCAGCCCTGGCGAAGCGGATGAAGCGCGAAATCGCCGCCCTCTTTGGCGAGGATTACGCCCGGCTGGCGGTGATCCTCAACGATGCCCGCGGCTGGGCCAAGGCGACGTTGCCGACCTACCAGGATCGAAAGCAATTCTTTGAGGCGATCGTCAACGGCGATCCTGACCCGGTGGGGCTGCTCAGCGAGGGCCGAGAGGTGGAGCTGCTGGCGCTGATCGAGGCAGCAAAGGAGCGGGCTGCCCCGGCATTGGCCTGAGCCGGAGGCGAGTCCCAGGCGAATGGTTTGACCTGCTGCTTGTCGAGCTGATCAAGCCGAGGCCCTAAGAAGAGGGCAAAGCGAAGAAGGCGACGGCGGCGAAGTGGGCGGCGGCGGCGGCGATCACCAGGAGGTGAAAGACCTCGTGATATCCAAATACCCTCGGGTTGGGGTCGGGGCGCTGGGTCGCATAGACGACGGCGCCGGCGGTGTAGAGAAGTCCACCGACGGCGACCAGCAGCGTTCCCGCCACCCCCATGTCAGACCAAAGCGCTGGAAAGGCGACCGCTGCGACCCATCCAAGCGACATGTAGATAAGCGCCGCGACCCATTTTGGGTGATCAATCCAGACCATCTCGACCATGGCGCCGGCGATCGCTCCGATCCAAACGACGAGTAGGATGGCGCTGGCGAGGGCACCGTGGAGGACCAGGAGCGCAAACGGCGTGTAGGTGCCGGCGATCAAGAAAAAAATCATCGAATGATCGAGCCGACGCATCCAGCGCCTGGCGTTGGGGCGCTTCCAATCGACCCGGTGATAGAGCGCGCTGGTGCCGAGCAGCGCCGAGAGGCTGACGGCGTAGATCCCGACCGCAAGGGTCGCCTTCGGCGTCTTCGCCGCCAGGATCAGGCCGGCACCAAGGAAGAGTGAGATAAAGAAGGCCCACATGTGGGAGACGCCCCGCAGCCTCGGCTTGACTGAGGCGATCGCTTCGGCCGCCACCCCGCGGGCGGCGGTGGCGCGCTCTTCGACCACATCGCGTGCTGCTGTCGCTCGCTCGCCCACCACGTTTCGTGCCGCCTTGCGCCGCATCCCAACATTGTCACCATATAAGGGACTAAAAGCGAATTTCCCGGCGTTTGCGGGAGTTGGACCTTCGGGTTCCGTCCGACTCGAAGAAGATCCTGCGTAGTTACCCCTAAAAGCCCCCGCGAGAGGAGTAGTTCGATGTCTAAGACCGCCACCAGCCCCCAGAAGACCGGTCTCCCGGGTCTGGCTATCGAGCGGCGATTCACCTCCGCCGGGACCCATCCCTTCGAGGAGATTGAGTGGGAGATTCGAGATGCGCTGATCGGTGATCCGCAAAAGCCGGTATTCCAACAGCGCGGGGTCGAGTTCCCGAAAAGCTGGTCCCAAAATGCGACAAATATTGTCGCCCAGAAGTATTTTCGAGGCCAACTCGACACCGATCGACGCGAGAACTCGGTTAAGCAGATGATCGGGCGAGTGGCGGGAACGATCTCCCAATGGGGAAGAGAGGGCGGCTACTTCGCCTCCGGTGAGGATGCGGAGACCTTTGAGGCGGAGCTGACCGCGATCTTGCTCAACCAAAAGGCCGCCTTCAACTCGCCAGTCTGGTTCAACGTCGGCTTCGAGGAGCGCCCCCAGTGCTCGGCCTGCTTCATCCTCAGCGTCGAGGACACGATGGAGTCGATCCTTGAGTGGAACACGAAAGAGGGAAAGATCTTCCGAGGCGGGTCCGGTTCCGGGATAAATCTCTCCAATATCCGCGGCTCGATGGAGCCCCTCCAAAAGGGCGGCACCGCGAGTGGGCCGGTCAGCTTCATGCGCGGCGCGGATTCCTGGGCAGGGACGATCAAGTCCGGAGGCAAGACCCGCCGCGCGGCGAAGATGGTCGTCCTCGACATCGACCATCCCGATATCGAGCATTTCATCTGGTGTAAGGCCGACGAGGAGAAGAAGGCGGCGGCGCTGCGCGACGCCGGCTTCGACATGTCCATTGACGGCGAGGGCTTTACCTCGATCCAGTACCAAAACGCGAACAACTCGGTGCGGGTCACCGATGAGTTCATGGAAGCAGTCCAAACCAATGCGGATTGGGAGTTGACCGCACGAACGACGGGTGAGGCGGTCAAGACGCTCAACGCTCGCGATTTAATGAACGAGATCGCCGACGCCGCCTGGCGATGCGCTGACCCCGGGGTGCAGTACGACACGACGATCAACCGCTGGCACACCTGCCCGGAGTCGGGTCGAATCAACGCCTCAAACCCCTGCAGCGAGTACATGCACGTGGACGATTCGGCCTGCAACCTCGCCTCGCTCAACCTGATGAAGTTCCGCCGCGAGGACGGAAGCTTTGACGTGGAGGATTTCGAGCACGCAGTTGACATCGTTTTCCTCGCCCAGGAGATCGTCGTCGGTTTCTCCAGCTATCCGACCGAGGAGATCGCCGCCAACGCCAACGCCTTCCGCCAGCTTGGACTTGGCTATGCCAACCTCGGCGCCCTGCTGATGTCTGACGGCCTTCCCTATGACTCCGAGCAGGGACGCAATCTCGCCGCCGCGATCACAGCTCTGATGACCGGGCGCGCCTACCGTCAATCGGCGCTGATCGCTGCCGCAGCAACCGGTCCCTACGCCGCATATGAGCGCAATCGTGATCCCCACAACGCGGTGATGCGAATGCACCGTGATGCCTCGCTGGAGATCGAACCGGCTGGGATTAAAGGCAACCTTTTAGAGGCGGCGCAACGAGCCTGGGATGAGGCGGTGGAGCTGGGCGAGGATTGCGGCTACCGAAATGCACAGGCGACAGTGCTGGCTCCAACCGGGACGATCAGCTTTCTAATGGATTGCGACACGACCGGAATCGAGCCCGACTTTTCCTTGGTCAAGTTCAAGGAGCTGGTCGGCGGCGGGCAAATGACGATCGTCAACCGCTCGGTGCCCCTGGCGCTGCGCAGGCTCGGCTACGGCGCTGCACAGGTCGATCAAATCGACGCCCACATCACGGCGCAAAACACGATCGTCGGCGCGCCGGGGCTGAAGGAGGAGCACCTCCCAATCTTCGACGTCGCGGTCGGTGAGAGGGCGATATCCCACACCGGGCATATCGACATGATGGCCGCGACTCAGCCGTTTCTCTCCGGCGCGATCTCAAAGACCGTCAACCTCCCCCAGACCGCCACCATCGAGGACATCGCCGATGCCTACGCCCGCGGGTGGAAGGGGGGGCTGAAGGCGCTGGCGATCTATCGCGACGGTTCCAAGACGGCACAAGCGCTGCGCACCGATGCCCAAGAGGAAAAGGGGATGGAGGAGGAGGCGCCAGCGCCGGGCCCGGTGCGCAAGAAGATGCCCCGCGAGCGCGAGTCGATCACCCACAAGTTCTCGATCGCCGGCCATGAGGGCTACATCACCGCCGGCAAGTATGAAGACGGTTCGGTGGGAGAGATCTTCCTTACCGACATCGGCAAGGAGGGCTCGACCATGCGAGGGCTGATGAACGCCTTCGCGACGGCGATCTCGATCGGGCTGCAGTACGGCGTTCCGCTCGAGGTTTTCGTGCGCAAGTTCAGCTACATGCGTTTCGAGCCAGAGGGGATCACCGGAAACCCCGAGATCCCCTTTGCCAAATCGCTGCCCGACTACATCATGCGCTGGCTAGCCAGCCGCTTTATCGAAGACACCGAGACACTCGAGGATCTCGGAATCCTGACCAGCGAGGTGCGTGCCAAGCGTGAGGCCGAGACGACCCAGCTGGGCCTCGGCATCGATACAAGCGGGGCCCTGGCGACGCCCGGCAATGGAGCTGGAAACGGTCACTCCAAGCCAGCCGGGGGCAATCGGGGCAGCGACGCCGAGAGGGCGAAGGCAACCGGGGGACAAGCCGTTCCCGCCGCATCGGCGTTTACCGACTCTCCCCCGGTCCTCCCTGCCAAGCTGTCGGGACTTGATCTCGGACCGGCCTGCGATCAGTGTGGCGGCATGATGCAGCGCACCGGCTCTTGCTACACCTGCTCAAGTTGCGGCAATAACACCGGCTGCGGGTAGTTGAGACCCGCCACACCCCCACGAACCGCCTCCAAGGCCATCTCCGGGCCCCGCTAAAGGCTTTGGGCCTCTTGCGATCCAGGCAGGGAGGGACAACGCCACGGTAGCGACCGTCGTCGGGCATGCCCCACATGAACGGCGCTACGGGGCGAAAACCGGCCTGAGCGAGACCTAGCAACGGCTGGCGCCAGGTATGTGCTGGGCCGCCTCCTAGCTGAGAATCACCTCAGCATCGTGGCGTGGGGTCTCGGTGATGGCACGGCGAAAGGGTCGCTCGGAGGCAGGATCAGTGGGGTGGATATCGCGTCGTTTGACGAGCTCCTCAAGCACCACCGCCATCTCAAATTGGGCAAAGGATGCACCAAGGCAGCGGCGGATGCCACCGCCAAAAGGGATCCAGGTGTAGGTACCGGGAGGGTTGTCGATAAAGCGCTCGGGAAGGAAGCGCTCCGGCTCAGGATAGATCTCGGGGTTGCGATGAACCAGGTGGATGCTGGGGGTAACCGATACCCCTGCGGGCAGCTCGAAGCCGCCGATCTCAACCGCCTCGGTCAACCGCCTGATCACCACGACAATCACCGGGCGCAGGCGCAGCGTCTCTTGGATCGTCGCGCTCAGGTACTGCTCAGACCCGGCTCTGACCTCCTCCCGCAACCGGGCGAGCTTCTCGGGGTGGCGAACGAGGCGCTCGATCGCCCAAGAAAGGGCCGTCGCCGTGGTCTCATGTCCGGCGACGAGCAGCGTGAGCAACTCGTCTCGCATCTCGGCGTCGCTCATCGGCGCGCCGTCCTCGTGTCTGGCAGAGACGAGCAGCGAGAGAATGTCGTCGCGATCAGCGAGGTCATCGGCCCGCCTTCGCTCGGCGATCTCGCGCCTGATCAGCGCATCGACGCACTGGATGCGGTTGCGAAAGGCGGGTATGCGCCCGATTCTGCTGGGCCCAGCGAGGATCACCGGGACCAGCATCAGGGGGTTGGTGCTGAGGTCGAGGAAGTCGCGAAGCGCCACCCGCAGCGCATCCCTTCGCTCTCCTGCATGCAAACCGAAGACGGTCTCGAGGATGATCTCAAGCGTGAGCGCCTGCATTCGAGGGCGCAGCTTGTAGGGAACTCCGAGCGGCCAGCCCCCGATCTCGCGCGCGGCGATCTCAGCCATCCTCTCGCGATAGCCCTGCATGCGCTCGCCGTGGAAGGGTGGAAGCAGCAACTTGCGCTGACCGATGTGGGCCTTCTCATCGAGCACCAGCACCGAATTCTCGCCAAGAATGGGACGCAGAACCTGGTTTCCCTCGCCCGCGTGAAAGACCCGCGGGTCACCCGTAAAGACCTGCTTGATCACCCCGGGGTCAGAGACCACCACCCAGGTGCCCTCATAGGCAATTCGCAGGGTGAAGGTGGACCCGAAACGAGAGCGGCACTGCTCAAGCATCCACTGGGCCCGGCGCGACCAGATCGCGGTTTGTGCGGCCCGCGGCAATCGCGGGCCAGGCGGCAGCTTGCCCCTGATCTCGGGGACGAGCGCCGGCGCAGGAGCTGTTTCCACTGTCTCCATCTCTCTCTGCCACCGTACAGGCGCGCCCGCGCGGTGGCCTGGGAGCGGTGATCCGAACATTCCGCCGAGGCCCCGCCAGATAGCCTCAACTGCCGTGGCCTCTCTCCCTCGCCTCGCGCCGCGCCTTGAGCATCCGATCGTGCGAGCGGCCTGCGGACTTCCGCCCAGCGTCCAGCGAGGGCTCTTCGGAAGACCCCCGATCCTCGATGGACAGACGCTCGCCAGCGACATTCAGGTGCTTTTGCGCCTCGCCGAGCTGACCGGGAACCGCTCGCTCACCGATGGCGGTGATCCCGAGCAAATCCGGGAGCAGCGCCGCGTCGAGGCAAGGGTGACCGGTGGGCCCCCACTGCCGATGGCGCGGGTTGAAGAGATGGAGCTACCCGGTCCCGGGGGAAAACTGAAGGCGCGCCTCTATCGGCCGGAAGGAGGCAAGGATGGACCCCAACCGCTGCTCGTTTTCTACCACGGTGGAGGCTGGGTGATCGGCGACCTTGAGACCCACGATGGCGTCTGTCGCTTCCTCGCCGCCAACAGCGGCGCCCTCGTTCTCTCGGTCGCCTACCGCCTGGCGCCCGAGCACCGCTTTCCGGCGGCGGTCGAAGACGCGCAGGCGGCTTTCACCTGGGCCCACGAGCAATCCGCGGCGCTGGGTGCGGACTCCCACCGGATCGCGGTCGGCGGCGATAGTGCCGGCGCCAACCTGGCGACGGTGGCATGCCATCTGCAGCGCGACTGCGATGGGCCCCGGCCCGCGATGCAACTGCTGATCTATCCGGCCACCGATGCTTTCGGTGAACGACCGTCGCGTCGGCTATTTGGAGAGGGCTTCTTGCTGACGCTCGCCGATATCGATTGGTTCGAAGAGCACTACCTGCCCGACCGCGCTACCGCCGCCGACCCACGTGCCTCGGTGATGAGAGCAGAGGACCATTCCGGGCTGCCACCCGCCTACGTCGTCACAGCCGGATTTGATCCACTTCGTGATGAGGGCGAGGCCTATGCCGAGCGCATGCGCGAGGCCGGTGTGCAGGTCGCACTGCGACGCCAGAGCGGGCTGGTCCACAGCTTCGCCAACCTGACGGCGGTCAGTCGCAGTGCTGCCGGGGCAATGCTCGAGGCAGCCGGAGCCCTTCGCATGGGCCTCGCGTAGGTAATCCGGATCCGAGCACAAACCGACCGCCAGTCAGAGGCCCAGCGGCCCTCGGACAAAAGGGCGCCAGGGTGGCGGCAAGGCTCCAGCGGACAGGACTGACCCAGATTAACGGCGAAGATGGCTTCACCGTCGCCCCGAAGTCTTTAGTCAGAGGACAGCCGCTGCCCATAGTCTTCGCCGCCAATTGACCTCGATCCGGTCCCGATCGACGCCGCTTCCGACTCCCGGGGGCCGAAACTCCGGTAGCCGCAGGCGGTTATTCGATGCCGTGGGCCATATTTGCCAGGCAGCGAGCGCGAGGCGACACGGGGGTCACCTGCTCGCCGCGACGCTGTTGACCGCATCAGCCTGCGCTCTTGCCCTGGCGCTTGGCAGGGCACCGACTGCCGCGGCGACCCCGGCTGAGCGTCCCAACGTGATCGTCGTTCAAACCGACGACGCGGACATGCGCGAGGTGTACCAGACGTATACCAACCCCCAGGGCGGCCAGGTTCCGGTGATGCGAAAAACACTCCGCCTCCTTGGTCGCGGTGGCGTCACCTTCGGCAACTACTACGTTTCTGACTCCCTCTGCGGCCCCTCGCGTGCCACCTATCTCACCGGCCAGTATGCGCACAACAATGGGGTCGAGGGCAACAACGATGAAACCACCAGCGAGGGTGGCTACCCGAACTTCATTCGGAGCCCCGCAGCCCGGCAAAATCTCGCCGTTTGGCTACAACGGGCCGGCTACCGCACGATCCACATCGGCAAGTTCCTCAACCGCTACGGCGAACCGCCGTATGGAGTCCCAACCGAAGAGCCCCCGGGATGGAGTGACTGGGATTCGCTGATCGGCGAAACCTCAAACCACCACTTCTACGGCTACCGTCTAAACGATAACGGCGAAGTCCAGGGCCCGTTCGGCAACCTTGACTACGAACCCGTAGAGCCGGTCACCTGTCCCTACTATGCGCCGCCAGAAAGCGGCGGTTGCACCTACGCGACCGACGTCCTCACCCAGCGAGCCGAAGAACAGATCAACGTCTCGACCCAACTTGCAAAGCCATTTTACCTGGCCCTCGACTACACCGCTCCCCACGGCGACGAACACCCCCCTGCGGGACCCGAGCCTGCGCCTCGCTATTACGGCTCACTCGCTTCGGTGCGGGTGCCGCGCGGACCCAATTTCAACGAAGCAAACAACTCCGATAAGCCAAGCTTCATCCGCGACCTACCCCTTTTAACCCCAGGGCAAATCCACAGCATCACGGTCGAATACCAAAACGAGCTGGAGTCGCTGCGATCGGTCGATGACGGTGTCGAACAACTGGTTAACACTCTGAAGCGAGACGGCCAGCTCAAAAACACCTACATCTTCTTTACCTCCGACAACGGCTATTTCGAGGGCGAGCACCGAATCAAGCGCTCCAAGTTCCTTCCCTATGAGTCCTCCACCCATCTGCCGATGCTTCTCCGCGGCCCCGGGCTGACTGGGGGTGTCACCTCAAACGCCCTCGTCTCAAACGTCGATATCGCTCCCACGATCCTGCAGATCGCGGGAGCCCGAGCCACCCATCCTCTCGATGGCTCCTCAATGCTGCGCTTCGCCGAACACCCCCTGATGCGCTCCCAGCAGGCCGTCCTGCTTGAGTCCTTCTATGGCAATAGCTCCGACGCCGCCGAAGCAAGGGCGGAAAGCGTAAGAACCAATTCCGCACCACCAATCACCTATGTGGGTATCCGCCTTGGCCCCTACAAGTACGTCGAATACGTTGACGGCGAGAAAGAGCTCTACGACCTGCAGACCGATCCCTATGAGCTGACCAACCAGATCCGCAATCCAGAATTTTATCCGGTGCGCAATTACCTCGCCCGCCAACTGCAGTGGCTGCAGCGCTGCGCCGGAGCCAAGTGTCGGCGCCCGATCGGACGGGACCTGCCGCTGCTGCGACACAGCTGTCACCGCAGGGCGGGGGCCTGCGTGCACCGGGCCGAACCGATTACCCCGGCCGAGGGCGAAGGCGAAAGTCCGCCTCCGCTCGGCACCCTCTACTCATACTCAAGCGCCTCAAGCACATTGAGCCGGGCGGCACGACGCGCCGGCGCGATCGCCGCCAAAACCCCGGCGAGCGCTGCAAAGACCAAGAGCAAGACCAGGGTTCCAACCGGATAGGAGAGGGTGAAGCCTTCGCCCTTCAGCGGCTGGGCTATCAAGGCCGCAAAGAGAACCCCGAGTACGAGGCCGAGAATCGCCCCGATCAAAGCGGTGATCACCGCCTCATAGCGAATCATCGTGCGAACCTGGCGGCGCGACATGCCGATTGCGCGCAGCATCCCGAGCTCACGGGTGCGCTCGTGGATCGAGAGCGCCAGGGTATTGGCAATCCCAAACAGCGAAACCAGGATCGCCAGGCCCAGGAGCGCATAGATTAGGTGCACGAGGTTGTCGACCTGGCCCGCCTGTTTTTCCTTCAATTCCTGTTGGTTTGAGACTTCCGCGGTCGGAAAGCCCGCTTCGATGGCTTTGCTGAGACGCGCTTGCACGATGCTCAGGTTCGCCCGGGGAGCGAGCTTGACGAAATCGATCGAATCCTCTCGCTGGTTGAAATCCCGCGCCAAGACACGGTGGGTGAGCACCGCACTTCCGAGCAGTTTCGCCCGGTCGCTGTATTCGCCGACCACCCTGAAGCTGGGGCGAGCGCCGGTCTGGGTCAGGAAACGAACTCGGCTGCCGACTTCAAACCCATTGGCTGAGGCAAATGATCTGTTCAGAATCACCTCGCTACCCCTTAAGTTGCGCAGGGTCGCGGGACCACCGCTCTTCCAGTCAAGTGAGAGAACCCGTCCCGCGTCTGGCTCCAGCGCAGAGACCCGCGGCTCAGCGGATCCACCGATCAGCTTCGCCTGGGCCGAGCGCAGAGTGGAAACGAGCTCAATTCCTGGCACCCGCCGGGCCAGGGAGGCGGCGCCGGCGGGAATCGGAGATAGACCGTTGCTGCTGCGGATCACCAGTTGACCTTGAAAGCTTTCATCGACCGCACTGGCGACCGAACCCTTGATACCGGCGGCGAAAACGGTGACGAAGGTGACCAGCGCTACGCCGATCATCAGCGCTGCGGCGGTGACCGCGGTGCGGGCAGGATTGCGCTGCGTGTTCTCGCGTGCGAGACGACCGGTCAGCCTGCGCATCCGCTCTAATGGTGCCCCAGCCACGAAGGCGAGGGGTCGAACCAACCGTGGGCTGAACAACGAGACCGCAAGCACGACGGCGACCGCTCCGCCGCCGATCAGCCCGGCCCCGGTGCCGCCGCCGGCACTGCCGAAGAGGCCGTAGACCACCATCGCCAGCCCAATCAGGCCCAACAGGGCAGCGAGGCCCGCATAGGCGAGCCGGCGGCGCCGAGTGGAATGGATCTCCAGGGCCCGCAGGGCGGCGATCGGCGGCACCCGGGTCGAGCGCAGTGCGGGCAAGATCGATGAGATCAGAGTTACGCCAACGCCGATCACCAAGGAGACGACGATGGTTCGGGTCTCAAGCACGAGGCCCGTGGTGGGAAGTTCGATCCCGATCGCGACGAATAGTGCATTCAGGCCCTCGGCGATCGCGAACCCACCCAGCAGGCCCAGCAGGGCTCCGATCGCCCCGATCACAATCGCTTCAAAGATCACCGCGGCGAGCAGCTGCCTGCGCGAGGCGCCCAGGGTCCGCAACATTCCGAACTCGCTGACCCGTTGGGCCACGGTGATCGAGAATGTATTGAAGATCAAAAAGGCGCCAACTAGGAGCGCCACTCCAGCGAAGACCAAAAGCGCTGTCTGCAAGAAGCCGAGTTTGTCGCGGACTTGTTCGGAATCGCGATTTGCATTCTCTTCCCCGGTCTGTACTTTGACCGAGGCGGGCATGATCTGTCTGATCCGCTGCTTCAATACGAGCGGGGAAACGCCCCGCTTCGCCGCCACCGAGATCTGGTCGAAGCGTCCGCGGTTGCCGGTGATCCGCTGAGCCTCGGGCAGAGTTAGCTGGGCAATGCTGGTTCCGCCGAAGGACGCTTCGCCGAGCTTGGTCAATCCCACCAGGCGATAGCTCCGCACCCGCGTTTGGCCGGCGATCTCAAAGCGATCCCCGATCGAGATGCCCGCGTTTTCCGCCGCAGCCCTATCGATCGAGGCTTCGGTTGGTCCACGCGGGGGGTGGCCGTCAACGTAGTTGAGCGACTCAAGCCCGTCGGGCAGGCTCGAGGAGATGAATTTTGGCGCGAACTTGGATCCCACCGCTTCATGCTCTGCGTTGAAGAATCCGCCCGGGGTAAAGATCGCCCCCGCCGCCAGCCGCACGCCGGGGGTGTGCTGCACGCGGCTCAACAAAGAGGCGCCGATCGTCGGGATTTCGCCGCCTTCCTGTTCGACCGGGTTCCGCGCTGTGATCACCACCGCGGTGCCCTTCAGCGAGTCGCTGAAGATCTGATTGAAGGCGGCAAAAATCGTATCGGTGAGGATGTAGCTGCCGGCCACGAAGGCGACCCCGATTACAACGGCAAGCGTCGTCGTCAGGGCGCGGACTTTGCGCCCCCAGAGGCTCTTGAGAGCGAGGCTAGTCAATCTGCTTCATCAGCTCGATCACCTGATCGGTGGAGCCGGGCACGGTGTCGTGCAGGAGTTTGCCGTCGCGAAGCGTGACCAGGCGGTCGGCGTGGGCGGCGGCGGCGGGGTCGTGGGTGACCATAATCACGGTCTGGCCGAATCGATCAACCGCTTCGCGCAGCAAATTCAATACGTCCTCACTGGCCTTTGAATCGAGATTGCCGGTGGGCTCATCGGCAAAGACGACGGCGGGCTTTGAAACCAGGGCGCGGGCAAGCGCCACGCGCTGCTGCTGACCACCGGAGAGCTCCGCCGGACGGTGGCCGCGACGATCCCCCAGCCCGACCGTATCGACCAACTGCTCAAGCCACTCGCGGTCGGGCTTTCGTCCAGCAATCGAGAGCGGCAGCACGATGTTTTCCTCAGCGCTTAAGACCGGCAGTAGGTTGAAGAACTGAAAGACGAAACCGAGCTTGTCACGGCGCAGCTTGGTCAGCTCGGAATCGCCAAGGCCGGTGAGCTCAACTCCGTCGAGGACGACCGTGCCGAAAGTCGGCTGGTCGAGGCCGGCGAGGATATGCATCAGGGTGGACTTGCCCGAGCCCGACGGACCCATGATGGCACTGAAATGACCACGCTCAAACGACGTGCTCACCCCTGCAAGCGCATCGACCGCCGCATCCCCCTCGCCATAGCGGCGAACCAGATCCTTTGCGACCAACACCCTTGAGCCTGGGTCGTTCATCGGGGCACCGTAGCGCTCTTAGCGACTAGCCTGGGTCAGGTGGCGCTGGCCGATCAATTCGATGGATTGCTGATCGACCTTGACGGCGTGGTTTGGCTCGGCCCCGAGTTTTTGCCGGGCTCCCTGCAGGCGCTTGCGACCTTGCTCGATGCCCGCAAGGAGATCGTCTTCGTGACCAACAATCCCGCTCGCTCTGGTGCCTCCTATGCAGAGCGCTTGCGCGATGCGGGCCTTATGGTCGCTGATGAGCGTGTCCTGACCGCCGGGATGGCGACCGCGATGCTCGCCGCCAAGGCGCTTGGCCGCGGCGCCAGCACCTTTGTGATCGGAGCTCCGGCCTTTGCCCGGCGCGCGTCGGAGGCTGGGTTGGTCGTCCTTGCCGGAGAGGACGCCAGGTCGGCAGAATCTGTGCTCGTCTCCGGGCATCGGGGGTTCAATTATGAGGAGCTGCTGACCGCCACCATCGCGCTGCGTGCTGGAGCCAAGCTGTTTGCGACGAGCCGCGACCCAAACCTGCCAATGCCCGGCGGAGCCTGGCCAGGTACCGGTGCGATCCTTGCCGCGGTCGAGACTGCAAGTGAAAAAAGCGCGCAGATCGGAGGAAAGCCCGAGCCCCATCTGTTCGCGATGGCGCGCGACTTACTCGCTGGTGCCAAGCGGGTCGCGATGCTTGGCGACAGGATCGCCTCCGACATCGAGGGCGGCAAGCGCGCCGGGCTAAAGACGATCCTGGTGCTGAGCGGCGCCACCTCCCGCGAGCAGGCCGCCGGCGCGCAGCCGGCTCCTGACTTCATGATTGAGCGCCTCGCCGAGATCCTGCGCTGAGTACGACGGGATAGCTCCTGGGAGGGTTGCCCAGCAAGCGACTCGAGGGCGATCAGCGCTCGCGGATAAGCAGCGTCTGGGCAGCGCGGCCGATCCTGCCGCGGCGGTCAGCGAGCACCGACTCGGCGGTGCCGATGCCGTTGGACCCGGGTACCGTGATCGCGTCCACGCAGACCCATTCTCCATCGGGCATGCGCTCGAGGTGAACCGTGAGCTCAACGTTGATGAAGAGGAAGCGACGCCAGTCAACCACGGCGCTGATCCCGTTGCCGACGTCGGCGGCGATCATCACCCGCTGCAGCGCCGTGGGCTCCTCACCATCGAGCAGGGGATAGCGCATCCGCAACCAAACAACGGCGGGTCCGGGCTCCAGGAAGTCACCGCTCAGCACCCGCAGCTGCATAGCGGTGTGGTAGCCGACGTCCTGCCCGGTGGGAAAAAACGATGCCAAGCGGCCCTGCTCGGGCCCGGGCGCGCCCGGGCGCGAAGCAGGGTGGGGGGCAAAGCGAGCTCCGCGGGGCGAATTCGCCACCCACTGGCTCGGATCAGCTCCTCCCCCTTCTCCCCGCACAGAGATGCCGCGATCAGCTGCACCCGTTTTCCCGGCCGCAGCAAGCGCGCCGAGACGCTGAGCGCCGCAATCGGAACCGGGCGCAAGATCTCGAAGGTGATGCGGCCGATCTGGAACTCGCCACCCCCATCAAGGCGCTCCATCTCTCGGGCAAGCAAAGCGGCGGGCGGGCCAGCATGCTGGGCGCCGGGATCCCATGGGCCGCGGGTCAGCTCGGTTGCAAGGTACCCGTCGCCATCGCGCTCGTAAAACGCCTGCGGCACGCTGGCATCCTAGGTGGGATTGAGCGGCGCTCAGCGCCCGAGGCTGCGCTCTCCGGCCAAGTGCGCGCTTGGACGGGGAGAAACCGGGCTGCAGTGCGAACCGAAATGTTGAGTCCAGACGTGGGCGCCACGGTTGCCTTCGAGGCTTCCGACTTCGAGACCGACGCCGATTTGGGTATAGCGCCCGAGGATGTTTGCCAGATGTTCGGGCGAGTAGATCCAGCCGTGAAAGATCGCTCGCACTGTGCCCAGCCCACCGGTTCCCCAGGCAAGGTTCTCCCCCACCCGCCAGCAGCGTGCCGGAATGTAGCCGACCCGCTGCATCCAATAGGTGAAAGACCGCCCACAGGCCGTATGGCTGAAGTCCTCACAGCGCAGGATGTCTCGGGACTTATCCACAGCCGATCGCTCAAGCTGGGCGGAGTCAGCCAACCCCCCCAGCCCGAACTGGCGACGAGCGAAATCGGTCATGCAGAGCATCGCCTGCTCCTGGATACCCACGGGCGCATTGAGTTCGTCCTGATTCGGGCATGCCGACGCAGGAGCGATCAGGCGGCTCAGGTCCGTCGCCCCCGCAGAGGCCACCAGGGCCAGGCAGGCGAGGACGGAGAGCAGGCACAGGGTGGGGATCCTTAAGACCACGAAATCCCTGTCGCCATCTGACGCTGAATCCTTAGTCGCTGCATTGCAGTGGACGTAGATATGAGAGCCCCCTACCCTTTAGCGATGGCAAAGATCGAGAAGTCAGAGTCCGAATGGCGCCAGCAGCTGACGCCCGAGCAATATGAGATAACCCGCCAGGCGGGTACCGAGCGCGCCTTCAGCGGTCCCTACTGGGATGAGAAGGGCGAGGGCATGTACCGCTGCGTGTGCTGTGACACGGAGCTTTTCTCCTCAGAGACAAAGTTTGACTCCGGCACCGGTTGGCCCAGCTTCAGCGAGCCGGTGAACCTCGAGCACGTCGAGCTGCGACCCGACAACAGCCTCCTGATGCGACGAACCGAGGTGATCTGCAAGCATTGCGACGCCCACCTCGGGCACGTCTTTGATGACGGCCCAGGGCCGGGAGGACAGCGTTTTTGCATCAACGGCGCTGCGCTGAAGCTAAAAGGCGCCGCCGGCGCCTAGGTAGCTGAAGCGCACCGCGAGGGCGACCGCCTCGGTGCGGGTGTCAACCTCCAGCTTTGCAATCGCATTTCGGACGTGGGTATGGACCGTGGCAGGGCTGAGCGCCAGTCGTTCGGCGATCTCTTTGACCCGCAAGCCCTCGGCCAAAAGCTCGAGAATCTGGCGCTCGCGAGGCGAGAGCTCAAGCAGTTTCTCTACCTCGGAGGGCTTGCCGCCGGCGAAGTCCCCGCCGAGGAAGGTGCCACCGCTGGTCACCGCTTTCACCGCGCGGGCGATGTCCTCGGCCGGAGCCGACTTCAGCACATAGCCCGCGGCACCCGCGCGCAGGGCAAGCGCCAAGAGATCCGGCTGAGCGTGGGCGGTAAAGATGATCACCTTGGTCCTCGGACGCGCCTTCAGCACCTCCTTGGTCGCCTCGATCCCGTCACGTTTGGGCAGCTCCACATCGATGATCAAGACGTCGGGCTCCAGCTCTTTGACCACCTCCACGACATCGCGCCCGTTGCTCGCCTCACCAACGATCTCGACGATATTTGAGTTCGACATCCGCGCCTTGATCGCATCGCGCACGATCTCATGGTCATCGCAGAGGACGACCCGTTTTGCCTCCCGCACAGCGGTGTTCATATGACCAGAACTCCCAGGCACGCCGCCCGAGGCCAACCGCCGTCGCTTGTCGGGGTCTCGCTCACAATGATGGGATTCTTTCAGGGGCGCCGTAGGGATGCAAAGTTTTGGGTAGCGTGAATCCTCCGTCTCGCTCTTGGCGGTTCTCGATTAGCGCGATAATTGTCCGTCCCACAGCCACCGCTGTCCCGTTCAGCGTATGCACGATCTGGGGGGATTCGCCGTTGCAGGGCCGATACCTACAATCGAGGCGACGGGCCTGATAGTCGGTGGTGTTAGAGCAGGAGGTGAGCTCGCGGTAGCGGCCCTGGCTGGGAATCCACGCCTCGCAGTCAAACTTCTTCGCCGCCGGGGCGCCGAGGTCGCCGACCGCGACATTGACGACCCGATAGGGAATTTCGAGCTCGGTGAGAATCCGCTCCTCGATACTCAGTAGGCGCTCGTGCTCGCCTCCTGATTGCGATGGCTCCACGAACGAGAACATCTCGACCTTGTCGAATTGATGGACCCGGAAGATGCCGCGAGTGTCGCGCCCGGCGGCGCCGGCCTCGCGACGAAAGCAGGTGGAAAAGCCGACGTAGCGCAGCGGCAGCGCCCCTGGCTCAAGGATCTGGCCGGCATGCAGTGCGGCGAGTGCGACCTCTGACGTGCCGGCCAAAAACAAATCGTCCTTTGGCACCTCATATATCTGGTCGCGGTCTCCAGGCAAAAAGCCGCTCCCATAAAGCGCCTCTTCTCGGACCAGGACTGGGGGCACAACCGGTTCATGACCCTCGGCCCTGACCAACTCGATCGCGAAGCGGATCAGCGCCAACTCGAGCAGGACAAGATCACCCTTGAGATAGGCGAACCGAGATCCCGAAAGCCTGGCCGCTGCCTCGGTCTCGATCAGGCCCGCCCGCAAACCGATCTCGAGGTGATCGCGCGGCTCGAAATCGAACTCCGGCCTCTCCCCCACCTCCTTGATGACGATCGCATCCTGCTCAGAGAAGCCTTCCGGCGAATCGGGGTCAGGGAGGTTTGGCAACGCGGTCGCAATTTTCTCTAGCTCTGCCTGAACCTGCTCCAATTCGGCCTTGCCCGACTCGATCTGGGCCTTCAGCCGCCCGACCCGCTCGACCAGCTGACCTACGTCTCGGCCCTCCTGTTTGGCCGCGCCAATCTGTTTGGAGAGCAACTTGCGCTCAGCTTGGGCGTTCTCGACCTCGGGCAGCAGCTCGCGGCGGCGAGCGTCGAGACTGAGCAGCTCAACCAGGCCCTCCGCCGCGCCGCGCCGCGCCAGGGCCGCTTTGACCCGCTCGGGTTCGGAGCGGATCAGCTTCAGGTCAAGCATTCTGAGCCCAGACTAGGGTGAGGAGGATTCGCCCGGCCGCGAGGTCGTGTTCGCTTCCTGGCCGGCGTACTTGGCGACAAAGCGTGCAACCTGTTCAGCTTCGCGACCGACAACGATGTTCTGGGGCATGATCGCCCCCGAAAAACCGCCGTTTTGAATCGCGAAGAGGACATCCTGGTAAGTCTCGGTTCGCTGGTCGAGGCTCGGACCCTGCGTGCGCTCGCCACGATTGCCGGTCCCCTGGGTGCCGGCAGCGCTCAGCGTGTGACAACCAGAGCAGTGGGTGGCGAAGGCGGCGGCACCCTTGTAGTTGGGGTCGCTCTTGGAGAGAGAGACCCCCTGCTCACCGAAGCCACAGGCGACGAGCCCGAAGGCGGCGGCGGCGGCCAGGACTGTGATCAGAGCGGGGCGCACGCGGCGCGCATCATATTGTCTGGCGGCGATCCCGTTCTTTGACGATGCTGCCGCCCGATCCAACCCGGTTTCGCGCCGCGATGGCACTGCTTCCCACTGGCGTCACCGTGGTCACCGCAAGCGGGGCCGAGGGACCGGCAGGGGCGACCGCCAACGCGGTTTGCTCGCTCTCGATTGAACCGATGCTCCTCCTCGCTTGCCTGGATCGCGGCTCGCGCACACTGCTCGCTGTGCAAAGCGCCAACTGCTTCGCGGTCAGCGTTCTTCACGCCGGCCAGGAGGAGATTGCGCGCAGGTTCTCGACCAAGGCTGCGCTGAGCGAAAAGTGGGCGGGCGTCGCCGCCAGCAATCGCGACGGCATTCCGCTCATCGATGGCTCCCTCGCCTGGTTTGCCTGCGAGTTGCGCGACGTGATCGCCGCGGGCGACCACGTGATCATCACCGGCACGGTGATCGACTTGGACAAATCCGACGGCGATCCACTCCTCTTTCACAACGGCGGGTATCTGGCGCTTGGCAGCGAGCGGCGATAATGCGGCGGTGGACCTCGGATTTCACAAACCAAGCTGGTTCACCAGCCATCTGTTCAATCCGCTGATCGCAGGACTGACCCGACTCGGGCTCAGCTTCGCTGGCTCTCGAGTGCTCGAAGTCCGGGGGCGCCGGAGCGGCGAGTGGCGCCGCACGCCGGTCAACCTGCTCACCTTCGAGGGCAATCAGTACCTAGTCGCGCCGCGCGGCGAAACTCAGTGGGTTCGCAATCTACGGGCCAGCGGCAGCGGCCGTCTGGTGATCGGTCGAACGACGCTTCCGTTCAGCGCAAAAGAAGTCGAGGAGGACATGCGTCCCCCACTTTTACGCGCTTACCTGAGGCGCTGGAAATGGGAGGTGAGCGCTTTTTTTGACGGGGTCGGGCCGGATGCAGCTGAGAGTGAGCTGCGCCGAATCGCTGCTCGCCATCCGGTCTTTCGGATCGCCACCTAGAGGTGGCCACCGGTGCTGGCCGCACGCAGGGCCAAGAAAAAGATCACCCCGCAGCTGACGGCCATGATGCCCATCTCGCGGCGGACTATGGCCAAGGCGACGGACTCCTGGGTCTCGGCGGGCAGAGCTTCGAAGTCCAGTCCGCTCAGCTCGCGCTGGGCAGCGCCGGTTCGGGCCCCCTCCGCGAGCAGGGAGACGAAGATGGGCAGGATGCCGTAGAGGTAGTGGAGACTTTCGGCCGGCTTGTGGCCGGTGAAGACGAGCAGCCCGCCAAGCATCACCTGCAAAAAGACCGAGGCCTGAGCGGCTCGCAGCAAATACCAGAAGGGGATCGAGGACCGTTCGCGATACCAGGCGATGCCGCCGAGGGCGCCCGCGACCAGGTTGATCACGATCACGGTGCAACCGATGACGATGTGGATAACGATCACCGCGGAATCCGCCAGATGGGTTCGGAGGGCGGCTTGATGATGCGGAAAAGCACTATGTAGCAATGTGTCACAAAGGGTGTATAACAGCGGCTGTGGGCGATCGGCTGCGGCGAGAGCGTCGCATGAACCCAGGCGGCCCAACCCCAGATCTACAGTGCTGAAGAGCTACCTCCCGATTCTCGTCTTCGCCGGCCTCGGACTCATCGTTGGCAGCGCTTTCGCGATGCTCAATCACGTCATCGGCCCGAAGCGGCCAAAGCGATCGACGGCCGCCAGTCGGCGCCAGGCCGAGCCCTATGAGTCCGGGATTCCGGTCGAAGCGATGCGCGGGGCTCGCTTCGGGGTCAGCTTTTACCTGGTCGCGATGCTCTTCATCCTCTTTGACATCGAGGTCGTCTTCCTCTATCCGGTTGGGGTGATTTTGAAGAAGGCGAGCAGCGTCTTCGTGCTCGGAGAGCTGCTCACTTTCGTCGTCTTATTGCTGGTCGCCTTCGCCTACGTTTGGCGCAAGGGAGCCCTCGATTGGAAGTAGAGCGCGAGACGATGCGCACGCGGGGCTTGCGGGCTCGCGACATGCTGCGCGGCGACCTCGAGGGCGAGGACCTCGATCGCTACGTCGAAGAACGGGTGGTCACGACCACCCTCTCCAAGCTGCAGCACTGGGCGCAGGCAAACTCGATGTTTCCGCTCACCTTCGGGCTCGCCTGCTGCGCTATCGAGGCGCCGATCTCGGTAGTAACTGCGCGCTATGACCTGGCCCGCTTCGGCGCGGAGGCGCTGCGCGCCTCACCGCGCCAGGCCGACTTCATCATCCTCTCGGGCAGGGTCTCGATCAAGATGGCGCCCGTCGTTCGGCGGCTCTATGACCAGATGCTGGAGCCGAAGTGGGCGATTTCGATGGGCGCCTGCTCCTCAAGCGGCGGCATGTTCTCCAACTATGCCGTGGTTCAGGGGGCCGACAAGTTCATGCCGATCGACCTCCACATTCCCGGCTGTCCTCCCCGTCCAGAGGCGGTTCTCTACGGCTTCACCAAGCTGCAGCGAAAGATTCAGGGCAACCCCGATCCGGGCTGGCGACAGCGCTACAACGCGGCCGGTACCGAGGAGTGGGCACGCGGCGGACCACGCAGCGCCCCGAGCCCAGAGCAGGCCGAGGCCTATCAGCTCGCCAGGGAGTTGATCCGTGCCTGACGCGCCCGGGCTCGAGTTGATCCGCGGCGAGATCGAGCAACTTCATCCAAGCGCCGTCCTCGACACCAGCTTCGCCAATGATCAGGCGGCGCTGGTGATTGACCCCGAGCAGGTGCTGGCGGTGCTGGAGTGGCTGCGCGATGCTCCCGGGCAGGGCTATCGCTTCCTCTCCAGCCTGCACGTCGCCGACTACCTTCCGGCGGAGCCGCGCTTCGGCGTTCACTACGAGCTGCTGAACCGCGATCGGGTCGAGCGGATTCGGGTAAAAGCGATGCTCGCTGACCCTGGCGAGGATAAGCTGCCCGAGCTCGATTCCTGCGTGAAGCTCTTCCCCACCGCCGAATCCCAAGAGCGCGAGGCTTATGACTTCTTCGGCATCGTCTTTCGCGCTCACCCCGACTTGACCCGCATCCTGCTCCCCGACGATTACGTCGGCTGGCCCCAGCGTCGCGATTTTCCCCTCGGTGGAGAGCCGGTTCTGTTCACTTACAACGAGCGAAATCGTGGATAGAGCGGCGCTAGGCAAGCCCGATGCTGGCGCGCCGAGCCGTTTTGAGGGTGGCGACCGAGGCTCCATCCAATCGCCCCCGGGACCGGTGCCCCTGCCCCCGGATCAGGACCGCTCTACCGAGGTGATGACGGTAAATATCGGCCCCCACCATCCTGCAACCCACGGCGTCTTGCGCCTCATCGTCGAGCTCGAAGGCGAGGTCGTCCGAGATCTGAAGCCGGTGATTGGCTACGTCCATACCGGAATTGAAAAGTCCTGCGAGGACAAGAGCTACTGGAAGGTCATCCCCTTCGTCGAGCGCATGGACTATGTCTCCTACTTCTTTCAGATGGAGGCCTTTTGCGGCGCCGTGGAGCGACTGATCGAGCTCGAGATCCCGCCCCGAGCCCGCTACCTGCGGACGATCTTTCTCGAGCTCAACAGGATCCACTCCCATCTGGTCTGGCTCGGAACTACGGCGCTTGACCTGGGCGCAATCTCGATGCTTTGGTACTGCTTTCGCGAGCGCGACAAGATCCTCGACCTGTTCGAAATGGCGACCGGTCAAAGGATGCACACCCGCTATTTTCAGGTCGGCGGTGTGATTGAGGACATTCCGCTCGGATTTGAGGCCAAGCTGGGCGAGTTCCTCGCCGAAATGCCGGTCCGCATCGAGCAGTACCAGGCGCTCTTGGATCGCAACGAGATCTTTCTCTCGCGGACCAAGGGCGTCGGGATCGTGTCGCGCGAGCGACTGCTGGAGTTGGGGGTGAGCGGACCGCTGCTGCGCGCCGCCGGTGAGCCCTGGGACCTGCGCAAGGCCTTTGACTACCTCGCCTATCCCGAGATCAACTTCAAGATCCCGATCGGCACCGTCGGGGATGGCTATGACCGCTACCGGGTGCGGATGGCGGAGATGGTGGAGTCAGTGGCAATCATCGAGCAGGCGCTCGGCGGCCTGCCGGAGGGGCCGTTCATCGCCGCTGACCGAAAGTACGTGCTGCCACCGCGCTCGGAGCTGCCGGTCTCGATGGAGTCGCTGATCCATCACTTCAAGCTGGTCACCGAGGGCTACCGAGTTGGCCCCGGGGAGATCTATTACGCGATCGAGTCACCGCGCGGGGAGCTCGGCTGCTTTGTCCTCGCCGACGGCTCGGCGAAGCCGGCACGGGTCCACTTCCGCGACCCCTCATTCGTCAACCTGCAGGCGTTTAGGGACATGTCGATCGGTGGCTACGTCGCCGACATGATCGCCAGCCTCGGGATGCTCGACCCGATCCTGGGAGGGGTGGACCGATGAACCACCTCCCCGTCGACGCCGCCCTCAGCCAGGGTCGGGTTCCCGATCGCTCGCCTGAGGGCGTCCCCGAGCTGCACGAAGTCGACTGCCCGCCCGAGCTGCGCGAGCGGATCGAGGCCCTGATCTCACGCTACCCCGACCGGCACTCAGCTTCAATCCCCGCCCTTTGGGCGGTGCAGCGGCGCTACGGCTGGTGCACGCCGGCGGGGATCCGCCAGGCGGCGGCGGTGATGCGGGTTACGCCCGCATACCTGGAGTCCGTGGCGAGCTTTTATGACCTTCTCCACACCGAGCCGGTCGCCACCCACAAGATCGCCGTTTGCACCAACATCAGCTGCTGGATGCGGGGCGGGGATCAACTGCTTGAGGCCTTCCGCGCCGCGGCCGAGGGTGAGGATGTCTACGTGACTGGATTTGAGTGCCTCGGAGCCTGCGATATCGCACCGATGGCCTCGATCGGGGAGCGCTATTTCGGCCCCCTTGACGCAAGCGACGCGATCAGGGCGATCGAACAGCTGAAGGCGGGGGATGAGGTTTTGCCCGAGCGCGCGCTGGCCAAGCGCCCCCTGCCGGGTGGGCCCGATGCCTGAGACGCGTCTCCTTCTCAAGCACGCCGAAGACCCTGAGCTGTGCTCCATCGCCGGCTACAGGCGCCACGGCGGCTACTCAACCTTGGAGAAGGCCTACCGCGAGATGGAGGCCGATGAACTTCTGCGAGAGCTCGAGGACTCGGGCCTGCGGGGACGCGGAGGGGCCGGCTTTTCGATGGGGAAAAAGGCATCATTCCTACCCCGCGGCGATATGGCCAAGTACCTGTGCTGCAACGCTGATGAGTCTGAGCCGGGAGCCTTCAAGGACCGCGAGCTGATCCAGCGCAACCCCCATCAACTGATCGAGGGGATCGCGATCGCGGCACTTGCTGCCGGCGCCGGTCAGGCCTTCATCTTCATCCGCGGCGAGTACGACCTGCAGGCCGAGATCCTCGAGCAGGCCGTCGGCGAGGCCTATGAGGCCGGCTACCTCGGCCAAAACATCCTTCACACCCACCGCGACCTGGAGCTGGTCGTCCATCGCGGCGCCGGTGCCTATATCTGCGGTGAGGAGACCGCCTTGCTCGACGCCCTGGAAGGCAAGCGCGGAAACCCCCGATTGAAGCCACCCTTCCCCGCCGTGCAGGGCCTCTACGGCGGCCCAACGCTGATCAATAACGTCGAGACCCTCTCCAACGTCCCGGGGATCATCGCCAACGGCGCCCAGTGGTTCAAGGGATTTGGGACCGAGCAGTCCCCGGGAACCAAGGTGGTCTCGATCTCGGGCTGCGTGCGGCGGCCGGGCAACTATGAGGTCGAGCTGGGAGTGCCTACCCGCGACCTGATCTATGACCTCGCCGGCGGCCCCGAGGAGGGCCAGGAGGTGAAGGCCTTTTACCCAGGCGGCTCCTCCTCACCGGTCCTCACCGCCGATGACCTCGACCTTCCCTACAGCTTCGAGGCGATGGCTGCGGCCGGCTCGATGCTCGGCTCCGGATCGATCATCGTCGCCGATGATCGCGTCTCGATCCCCCTGATGGCGCTGCGCACCGCCCGCTTTTACCATCACGAGTCCTGCGGCAAGTGCACTCCCTGCCGGGAGGGCACCAACTGGACGGTGAAGATGCTGGAGCGGCTGGTGCGCGGCGAGGGAACGCCGATTGACCTCGAGATCATCAGCTCGGTCCAGGAGAACATCATCGGACATTGCCTCTGCGTCCTCGGTGACTCGATGGCGATGCCGGTCGGAGCGATGGTGCGCAAATTCCGCGACGAGTTCGAGGCGGCAATCTCGGAGGCAAGCTATGCCTGAGGCAAGCCAGGAGATCACCCTGATCATCGACGGCCGCGAGGTCAGCGCGACGGAGGGGGAGATGCTCCACGACGCAGCCAGGCGTGGCGACGTTGAGATCCCCGTTTTTTGCTATGAGCCAAAGCTCGGCGCTCCGGTTGGCGCCTGCCGGATGTGCCTGGTGGAGATCGAGGGACTGCCGAAACTGCAGACCTCATGCTCGACTCCGGTCCGCGACGGGATGGTCGTCCACACGATGACCGAACAGGTCAAACACGCTCAGAGCGCGGTCGTAGAGTTCCTGCTCGTCAACCACCCGCTTGACTGTCCGGTTTGCGACAAGGGCGGTGAGTGCCCCCTGCAAGACATCTCGATGGGCTGGGGACCCGGCAGAAGTCGCTTCACCGATCCCAAGCGCCACTTCCAAAAGCCGATCGAGCTCAGCCCGCTGGTCGCGATCGACCGCGAGCGCTGCATCCTTTGCTACCGCTGCGTACGTTTCAGCCAGGAGGTTGCTGAGGATGAGCAGCTGCAGCTTCTGGAGCGCGGCGATCGCTCCTTCGTCGGCACCTTTGACGACCGTCCCTACATCGCCCCCTTCCATGGCAACATCACCGAGCTCTGCCCGGTCGGCGCGCTGACCAGCTACACCTACCGCTTCCGCGCCCGGCCCTGGGATATCGAGCAGGCGGGCTCGATCTGCACCCTCTGCCCCAGCCAGTGCAACGTCAGCTTCACCGTTCGCGACGAGCGGGTCACGCGGGTGCTCGGTCGCGATAACGCCGAGGTCGATGACGGCTGGCTCTGTGACCGCGGGCGCTACGGCTTTGAGATGTTCGTCGCCAAAGAGCGCATCGATGGGCCTCGCTTGCGAAATGGCGAGGAGGCCGGCTGGAGCGAGGCGCTCGGCGCCGCTGCCGAGGGCCTGCGTGCGGCCGGCGGGGCGACGGCGGCGATCATCGGCGAGGCATCAAACGAGGAGGGCTACCTACTTCAACGGATTCTTCGAGAGGCGCTCGGTTCCCCCCACATCGACTCGCGGACCTCGCGCGGAGCCTCCCGCCAGACGCTGGCCCAGCTCGCCCGACCCGAGGTCTCGGCCCGGGTCGGCGACATCGACGGCGCCGATGCAATCCTTCTGCTCGGCACCGACCCCCTCCACGCCTCGCCGATCATCGACCTCCGTATTCGCAAGGCGATCCGCCGCGGCGGCGCCAGGTTGAGCATCGCCAGCGAGCGACCGACGGCCCTCGATGGTGGCGCTCAGTCGGTGAGCCGCTACCCGCCCGGCAACGTGACCCCCTTTCTCGCCGAGCTGACCGCCTGCCTGCGGGCTGAGCGCGAGGGCGGCGAGGCGGCAGAGATCGCCACGGTTCTTGCCGATGCGAAGAGAGTCGTGATCATCTGGGGCGAGCGGATCGGGCGCGAGGGAGAGGGTGCGTTTCGGGCCCTGCTTGACCTTGAGGCCGCTCTGAACCTCGCCACCAAGGAGGGCTCCGGCCTGCTCGAAATCCCAGACCTGACCAACGCCCGCGGCCTGCGCGAGGTTGGCTGCATTCCCGACGCTGGCCCCGGTCTGCGCGAAACTGCCGCCGGCAAGGGGACGGAGGAAATCCGAGCGGCGCTTGAGGCCGGGGAGCTCAAGTCTCTGCTGCTCTTCGGTATCGACCCGCTGCGCGACTTCCCAGACACCGAGGCCTGGTCAAGCGCCCTGATGGCAGCCGAGCAGGTGATCTGCTTCTCGATGTTTGAGAACGAGACCACGGCCAAGGCAGACGTCGTCTTCCCGCTCGAGACCCACGCTGAGAAAGACGGCACCGTCACCCACCCCGACGGGCGCCTGCAGAGAGTCCGCCCGAGCGCATCGCGCCCTGGGCAGGTCCGCCCCAATTGGCAGGTGCTGACAGAGCTGTCCTCAGCCCTCGGCCACGAGACAGCGATCACCTCTCAGCCCCAGGCGTTGGCGGCGGTGGCCGAGGCGGTCAGCTTCTACGCCGGGATCGACGACGCCGAGATCGGCGGTCGCGGGATTCGCTGGCAGGAACGAGATACGGCGAGTAAGTCCCTTCCCGAGGGGCCAACTGAAACGTCCCCCCAGCCAGTCCCAGCCAGTCCCGGCGATCCGCCGGCCCAGGGAGCGCTCAGCCTTGGTACCTACCGCGATCTCTGGGCGGGGCCGATCAGCGAGCTCAATCCACCCCTGCGCTTCCTTCAGCCAAGGCAGCGCGTTGAGCTCTCACCCGCCGATGCCAGGCGCCTTGGCCTGAGTGGCGGAGAGGAAGTGGACATCTCCCACAACGGCTCGAGCGTGCGCGCGATGGTGGCGATCAAGGAGCGCATCTCAGAGGGCTCCTGCTTCCTGATCGAGGGCATTCTTGGCGCCAACGCCAACGCCCTCCTGGACGGGGCTCCGGTCCAGGTTCAAATCGCCAGGGTGAGCCCACGATGATCACGATCGCCGAGGTCAACTACGTCGAAGCCACCTGGGTGATGATCGTCAAGTCGTTGGTGATCTTCGCGGTCATCTTCGGCATCCTGCCGCTGCTGACGGTTCTCGAGCGCAAGCTGATCGGGCGCTTTCAGCACCGCTACGGTCCCAATCGGGTGGGACCTTTCGGCATCCTGCAGCCGCTGGCCGATGTTGGCAAGCTGCTCTCCAAGGAGGCATTTCGCCCCGCCAACGCGATTCCGACCCTCTTCATTCTGGGGCCGCTGTTGCCGGTTCTCTCTGGCGTTCTCGCCCTGGCGATCATCCCCTGGGGAGACGTGCAAGACGGGGTCGGCCTCTACGGGATCGATGTTCCGATCGGCATCCTCTACTTCTTTGCGGTGGGCTCACTCGCCTTTTACGGCCTGCTGCTCGGCGGCTGGTCCTCGGGCTCTAAGTACAGCTTCTTGGGTGCGATGCGCTCGGCGGCACAGCTGATCTCCTACGAGGTCTCGATGGGCCTCGCGCTACTCGGTGTGATCATGATGAGCGGCTCGCTGTCGCTGGTGGAAATCGTCCGCGCCCAGGGCAAGATCTGGTTCATCGTGCCTCAGATCTTCGGCTTTTTGATTTTCATGATCGCCGGCTTTGCCGAGACAAACCGCGCCCCCTTCGATCTGCCCGAGGCAGACGCCGAGCTGGTCCAGGGGTTCATGACCGAGTACGGCGGGATGCGCTTCGGCTCCTTTTTGCTGGTCGAGTACATGGAGATCATCGTCGTCTCCGGGATCGCTGCGGCAATGTTCCTCGGCGGCTGGATGGGCCCTGGACCCGGCTGGCTCGATCCGATCTGGATGCTGGTCAAGATGCTTGCCTTGGTGGTCTTCTTTATCTGGATGCGGGCGACGGTGCCACGCCTCCGCTATGACCAGCTGATGAGCCTTGGTTGGAAGGTGCTGCTCCCGCTGGCGACCCTCAACGTCTTGGTCACGGCGATCTTGGTGACGACCACATGAGCGAGTTTCCCTACCTCAAAGACGACAGCGTCATCGAGGTCCAGCGCGGGCCCGAGCCCGGCGGCATGGGCGGCGCCTACCGGGCCTTCGGCGAGACCCTGCGCGGTTTGAAGACGACGCTTGCGCGCCTGATCGAGGGGCCGCTGACGATCCAGTACCCGGAGGAGAAGACCCCCGTTTACCCCCGTTTCCGCGGCCGCCACAAACTTCATATGTTCGAGGACAGCGGTCTGGAGAAATGCGTCGGATGCTCGCTTTGCGCCGCGGCCTGCCCCGCCGACTGCATCCGCGTGGTCGCCGCTGAGAACATCCCCGGCGAACGGGTTTCCGCCGGTGAGCGCTACGCGGCGGTCTATGAGATCAATCTCTCACGCTGCATATTCTGCGGCTACTGCGAGATCGCCTGCCCCTTCGATGCGATCACGATGGGACACGATTACGAGATGGCCGATTATGACCGCGCCGACTTGATCTTTACCAAGGAGATGCTGCTTGCCGAGCCGCTCGAGCGGACCCCGCTGAAAGCCGAGGGCGAGTAGGTGGAAGCGGTCCTCTTCTTTATTTCGGCGATCGGGGCGCTCGGCGGTGCGATCGGGGTCGTTGCCCTGCGCAACCCCTTCTACAGCGTGCTCGCCCTGATCGTTCACCTGTTTTCCCTCGCAGTGCTCTTCTTGTTGCTCACCGCGGCATTCGTCGCCGCCGCCCAGGTGGTCGTCTACGCCGGCGCGGTGATGGTCCTCTACGTCTTCGTCGTCGCCTACGTCGGTGATGGCGGCGAGTCGGCCTGGGAGCCGATCCCTGGCCAGCGCTTGCTCGCGCCCCTGCTCGGAGGCGCGCTCTTCGTCGAGCTCTCGATCGCCGTCCTCTCCTCCTCCCTGCTCGCCCTCGGGCACGATGGACCTCACCTCAATTCGGGCTTTGGAAACCCCGCCGCGATCGGCCGCCTGCTGTTGGAACGCTTCCTCGTCCCCTTTGAGGCTTCCTCGATCCTGCTGCTGCTGGCCGCCGTCGGCGCGATCCTCCTCGCCGGGCGCAAGAAAGGTGAGCCGGCTTGAGCATCGAGTGGTACGTCGTCCTCTCCGCCCTGCTCTTCGCGGTTGGCGCCGTCGGTATCTTGATCCGGCGCAGCCCGATGGTGATCCTGCTCTGCCTGGAGCTGATGTTAAACGCCGGCAACCTGGCGCTGGTCGCCTTCAGTCGCATGGTCGGCAACCAGCAGGGGCAGATCTTTGCCCTGGTGGTGATGGTGGTGGCAGCGTGTGAGGTCGTCGTCGGGCTGGGCCTGATCGTTGCCCTCTTCCGCCGCAAGCTGCCGCTCAACGTCGATGACCTGAGGGAGCTGCGCGGGTGAGCGCAACAACCTGGGCTTGGCTGGTTTTGCTCTTCCCCCTGCTCGGGGCGATCACGATCGCGCTCAGCTTCCGCGCGATCCCCGCCCGCATCGCCGGGGTGATCGGCACCGCCAGCATTGGCCTCGCCTTTGCCTGCGGAGTGGCGGCCCTGATCAGTTTGCTCGGCGAGTCCCCAGCCGCCCGCCACCATGCCTCCTCGCTGTGGGACTACGCCAGCGCGGCGGGACTGCAGATCAAGCTCGGCATCTTCGTCGACCCGCTCTCGGTCTTCATGGTCTTGGTCGTGACCGGCGTATCGACATTGATCCACCTCTACTCCTACGGCTACATGCAGTCCGATCGGGGCTATCACCGCTTTTTCAGCTATCTCAACTTCTTTGTCTTCTCGATGCTGCTCTTGGTCCTTGCCGGCAACTTCGTGCTGCTGATCGTCGGCTGGGCCTTCGTCGGCTTTGCCTCCTATGCACTGATCAGCTTTTGGTACCGGCGCAGCACCGCAACCAGGGCGGGGATGAAGGCCTTTGTGATCAACGTTGTCGGCGACATCGGTCTGGTTCTCGCCGCGTTTCTCATTTTTCGCGATCTGGGGACCTTCGAATACAGTGCGGTCTTCGCCAAGGCGCCGCACGTCTTCCACACCAATGAGTGGTCGGTGACGGCAATCTGCCTGCTGCTCCTTGTCGGCGCCTTCGCCAAGTCCGCCCAGCTCCCATTTCACACCTGGCTGCCCGACGCGATGGAGGGTCCAACCCCGGTCTCCTCGCTAATTCACGCCGCGACGATGGTAACCGCCGGCGTCTACCTGATTGCCCGCATGCACGTCCTCTTCGTGCTCGCTCCCACCGCCGCCGACATCGCCGCCTTCATCGGCTTGGCGACGCTTTTGGTCGCCGGCACGATCGCCCTGGTGATGACCGACTTAAAGCGCGCGATCGCCTATTCGACGATGAGCCAGATCGGGTACATGATCATGGGCGTCTCGATCGGCGCCTATAGCGCCGCCCTCTTTCACCTGATGACCCATGCCTTTTTCAAGGCCCTCTTGTTCATGGCCGCCGGCTCGATCATCGCAGCGATGGCCAACCGCCAAGACATCGATGAGATGAGCGGCTTCGGCAAGGCGATGCGCTTCACCTCGGTGACGATGCTGTGTGGGGCCCTGGCGTTGGCCGCATTCCCGGGCACCTCCGGCTTCTTCTCCAAGGATGAGATCCTCGCCTATGCCAGCGCCCGCGGCGGGATGTATCTGATCTTCACCGTCTTTGGCTACCTCGGGGCACTGCTCACCGCGATCTACACCTTCCGGCTGATCTTTCGGATTCTTCCCGGCCGCCCCTGCAAGGAGGCGCAGGAGCTAATCGACAGTGGCCACGTGGTCCACGCACATCCACAAAACCCCGCGACCGGAGAGGAGGAGGACACCGACGTTGGCTTCCCCGGCGCCGAGCACCACATCGCCGAGCAGGCCCAATCGATGAAGATCGCGATGGCGGTGCTCGCCTTCTTGGCGCTCTTCGCCGGTCTGATCCAGGTCCCCGGCATCGATGACACGATCACCAAGTTCCTCGAACCGGTCTTCGCCAACTCCCCACTGGCCGCGATCCACCCCTCGGTGGCAGCGTCTTGGCTGGGACTTGCGATCGGCGCGGTGATCTCGATCGCGGGCATCGGGATCGCCTACTTCCTCTACGTGGTGCGCCCGGAGGTTCCGGGGATCCTGATTCAACGCCTGCGTCCGTTGCACACCTTCCTTTTCAACAAGTGGTACTTCGACGAGCTGATCGACATCTTGGTCGTGCGACCAGCGCTGGCGGTAGGGCGCTTTGCCAACCGCACCTTTGAGCGGGTTGTCGTCGACGGCCTCGTGGTCGGAACCGAGGACGTGGTCGGGGGGGCCGGGCGGGTCGTGCGGACCGTGCAAAACGGCTTCATCCGCAGCTATGCGCTACTCCTGATCGCCGGCTTCGCCGGGCTCGCCCTCTACTTCTTGCTGAGTTCATCGTGATCAATTTCCTGCTCTGGACGCCGCTGGCCTTTGGCCTCACCGGCCTCTTCTTGCCGAAGCGCGCCACGGGCTGGTGGGCGGTGCTCGGCACGGCGGCCACCCTGGGGCTCGCAATCGCGGTGCTAGCCGGCTTCAATTCGGGCAGCGGCGGCCTTCAGGACACCGTCAACGTCAGCTGGATCCCCGGACTCGGCGTTAACTACAACCTCGGGGTCGATGGGCTAAACGTTTTCTTGGTTTTGCTCACAACGGTGCTTTGGACCGGTGCGACGGCGTTTGCGGCCTTTCGCGAGCAGGAGCGCCCGCAGCTCTTCTTCTTCCTCATGCTGGTTGCAGAGACCGCGACCCTCGGTTCCTACCTCGCCCAGGACCTCCTCCTCTTCGTCCTCTTCTTCGATCTCATGCTGGTGCCCTTTTACTTCCTCTTCGGCGCCTGGGGCACCGACCGCGAGGGCGTAACCGCCTCGGCTGCAACGCTGAAGATGATCGTCTACACGCTGATCGGGTCGCTGCTGATGCTGGTTGCGGCGATCGCCACGGCGATCCTCTCCGCACATGGCGGCCACCTCACCTTCTCGATCGCCGAATTGAGCAAACACCCCCTCTCAGACGGTAGCCAGCGCTGGATCTTTTGGTTCTTCGTGGCCGCATTCTTGGTCAAGATGCCTGCCTTCCTTCTGCACGGCTGGATGCCCGATGCCTACCGCGCCGCCCCACTGCCGGTACTGGCGGTGTTCTCGGGAGTGCTCGCCAAGGTTGGGGCCTACGGGCTGCTGAGGATCGTGCTGCCGCTATTTCCCGCGGCGACGGTTCAATTCCAGGAGGTGGTCTTGGTGATCGCCCTAGCTTCGATCCTGTACGGCTCGGTGATGGCCTTCACCCAGACCAACGTGCGCCTGATCGCCGGTTACTCCTCGGTCGCCCAACTCGGCTTCATAACGGCCGGGATCTTTGCCCTGCGTGCCGACGGAGCTGATGGCGCGATCTTGCAAATGGTCAACCACGGCCTCGTCGTCGCTCCGATCTTCATCATCATCGCGATCTTGGTCGAGCGAACGGGGACCGAGGATCTGCGCGAAATGGGCGGCATGGCGCTGCGCGCTCCGCTGCTCGCGGCGCTCTTTTTGATCGTCACCCTGGCGACCCTGGCGATGCCGGGATCGGCCAACTTCATCGGCGAGTTCTACATCCTCAACGGCCTCTTTCAGGCCAAGATCGTCTTTGCCTTCGTCGCGATCTCGGCCGTCGCGATGTCCGCCTACTACGCGCTGCGCCTCTATCAGCGCACAATGCATAACCGCAAGCCCGACGGGGTCAGCTCGCGGGAGATCTCGCTGCGCGATGCGATCGTGCTGGTCCCACTCGTCCTTTGCATCCTCGGCCTCGCTCTTTATCCACAGCTGATCTTGCAGCGCACCAAGGCCTCGGTCCAAGCGGCGGTCGCCGCCACCAACCCGCAAACCCCCTCAGGCGCGACGCAGCTCGCCTCGACCTCGCCCAAGACGATCTCGATAGACCCGGCGGGCTCCTTCGGCGCCGGGAGCAGGCGATGAATTTCCACGCACCCCACCTTGACTACGCCGGGCTCTCGCCGCTGATCGCACTCACGGTTGGCCTCTGCCTGGTCATTTTGGTAGGCGCCTTCGCGCGCACCAAGCAGTTGCCGGCGGCGTTGACTCTGATAGTCCTCGCCGCCACCGCCGGATTGCTGATCTGGCAATGGGATGGAGCCAAGGTTTTGGTCAGCGGTGCCCTTCGCCTCGATGACCTCGCGATCTCGATCTCTTTGATCGCCGTGCTCACCGCGGCCTTCGCCGTCGTTTTCTCGATCGGCGAGCCAGCCGCCGATCGAGCCGGTCAAGGCGAGTACCACGCGCTGCTGCTCGGCTCGCTGCTCGGTATGACGCTGCTGGCCGAGGCACAGAATCTGGTCAGCTTCTTCGTCGCGATCGAGACCCTCTCGATCCCCCTCTACATCCTCTGCGCCGCCAACCTTCGCGAGCACTCGCTTGAGTCTGGGTTCAAGTACCTGATCGTCGGCTCGCTCGGCTCGGCGACCCTGCTCTACGGAATGGCCTTCATCTACGGCGGCAGCGGATCGACCAACTTCGGCGCGATCGCGGCGACGATCGCCCACAAGGGCCTGCTCGGCGATCCCTTGATCTTGCTCGGAATCGCGATGGCGACAGTGGGACTCGCCTTCAAGACCTCGATCGCACCGTTTCACCAGTGGACCCCGGATGTCTATGAGGGAGCCCCGACTCCGATTACCTCCTTCATGGCGGTTGCCACCAAGGCGGCGGCCTTTGCGGTCTTCATCCGCTTCTTCGATGTCGCGCTGGCGCCGCAGGCGAGCGAGTGGCAGCCGGCGCTCGCGGCGCTCGCGGCAATCTCGATCGTGGTCGGCAACGTTGGTGCACTTGGGCAGACTTCGCTGAAGCGTCTGATGGGCTACTCGGGCGTCGCGCAGGCGGGCTACATGCTGGGCGGCATCGTCGTCGCCTCAAGCGCCGGAATCAATGCCCTCGTCTTCTACCTCGCCGTCTATGCCTTCATGAACCTTGCCGCATTTGCGGTGATCATCGCCCGCGAGCGAGAGACCGCCTATGGCGATGAGATCCGCGCTGTTCAGGGTCTGGGGCGGGAACGCCCGCTGCTCGCCTGGCCGCTGACGATCGCAATGCTCGGCCTGGCGGGCTTGCCGGCGACGGCGGGCTTCATCGGCAAGCTCTATCTGATCGAGGCCCTCGTCGAAGGCAACTACACCTGGCTGGCGGTTTTCATCGCGGTCGGCACGATGATCTCCCTCGTCTATTACCTGCGGGTTATCGCCGCAATGTGGATGCGGGCAGAGGGGGAGGCGGCGCCACACGGCGTCCCGGCGCCGGCAATCGCCGGAGCATCGCCGGAAGCCGATCCGATCGACCCCGGCGCCGGCAAGCGGCTCTACCTCCTCGCTCCCGCCCTGCTCGCCGCCGCCGCGGTCATCTTATTCGGCCTCATCCCCCAGCCCCTGGTCGAGTTCGCCCAGCATGCCGGGGCCTCGATCTCCCAGTTCCACCCCTAATTCGCTTGCTCCACCACGTCTCGATCGAGGTCGCGCCGGCGCAGATCGAGCGCGCCACCGAATTTTGGCGGCTGCTCGGTTTCACCTCGCTTCAACCGCCCCCTGCGTTGTCAGGGTCCGCCGTGTGGCTCGAGCGCCAGGGGACGCAGGTTCACCTGATCAGCACCGAGACTCCAACCGTGCCGGATCAAGGCCATCTCGCGGTCATCTCGCCCGACTTTGAGACAGCGCTCGCCCGCCTCAGCGAAGCTGGCTTCGAGGTCAGCAACAAACGCGAACTTTGGGGCTCCCCGCGGGCTCTCGCGATCGCCCCCGGCGGCCATCGGGTCGAGCTGATCAGAAACGCCCCCTAGCAGCATCGACGGCAGCCGCCCCGCCCCCTGATAGTGCCGCTGCTCGTCATCGCCCGCGGCTACGATGGCCCCGGTGCGCTACCCGGTCGAGCCCTTCACCTCCGCAGAGAGAGCGATTCTGGCTCCCCACTTCACCAATCTCGAGCGCCCGGTGTTTGCTTTGGTGAATTTGCCAGAGACCGTCAAGGGAGCTCTTTTTGCCCGCTATTCCCGCTATTCGGGGACAGTTAGGCGACTCTACATCGAGGAGTTTGCCGACGACGCCAGACCTGGTGGACGGCCCTTTGATTCCGAGGAGGGGGAGCGCGCCGCGCGCCTTTATGAGCGCGTCTTCCTCGGCTACGGCGATGATTCAATCGCCCAGGTGGGGGGCGCCCACATCGCCTGTGAGTGGGTCTCCAATGTCCTCACCAAGGTGCTTCAGCGTGGGCGTCTCGCCGCCTACCTCGAGCAGTCCACCCGCTACATCCCCTACGACAGATCGCTGCCGCCGGAGGCCGGAGGCGGCTACCGCTATCGCCGCGAAGGTGACCTCGGCCCGCTGTTTGAGGCGGCGATGGATGAGATCTTTGGGATTTACTCGCGATCATTGGGGGAGGTCGAGAACTGGGCGGCCGAGCGCTGGCCTCGCGGCAACCAGGAGCCCGAGGGCGCCTGGCGGCGCTCGATCCGCGCCAAGGCGCTCGATCTACTGCGCGGCCTGCTCCCCGCGGCGACGCTCAGCCACGTCGGCATCTATGCCTCAGGGCAGGCGTATGAGCAGTTGATCCTGCGCCTGATCAGCTCGCCCTTGCCGGAGGCGCGGGAGTACGGGGGGATGATCCTCGGCGAGCTCCAACAGGTGATGCCCAGCTTCGTCTCACGCGTGGAGCGGCCTGAGCGCGGCGGCGAGTGGGTCACCTACTTAAAGGCGCGCCGCGCCGCGACAGAGGGCTGGGTGTCGCGCCTTGGCCTTGACCGCCGCGGCGCCGGTGAGAACGCCCCCTCGGTCGAGCTGGTACATGTTGATGGCAGCGAGGAGGACCTACTCTCCTCCTGCCTGTTTGAGTCAGCAGCCACCACCGAGACCGAGATCCTCGCCCGCATCGATGTCTTGGACCGCTCAGAGCGAGCCGAGTTGATGGGCGCCCTGGTTGGCGAGCGGCTGAACCGACGCCACCGCCCCGGCCGCGGCTTTGAGGCCCTGCGCTACCGCTTTGAGATCGTCTCTGACTACGGCGCCTTCCGCGACCTGCAGCGCCACCGAATGCTGAACTGCCAATGGCAACGCCTTGGACCCGACCTCGGCGCCGGGGTCCCCGATGAGGTCCACGAGGCGGGGGTCGGGGGGGAGTTCGAGCGCGCCCTGGAGATCTCCAGAACAGAGTATGAGCGACTCGCCGCCGCCGGCCTCGCCGAGCGCGCGCCCTACGCATTGAGCCTCGCCTACCGGATCCGCTACACGCTTGATCTCAACGCTCGCGAGGCGATGCACCTGATTGAGCTGCGCTCGGGACGCGAGGGCCATCCCACCTACCGTGCGATCGCCCAGGCGATGCACGAGCGGATCGCCACCATCCACCCCGCTGTCGCCGCCGCGATGACCCACGTCGACACCTCCCGCGAGCCTCGCCTAGAGCGAATCCTCAGCGAGATCCGAACCCAGCGCAAGCGGGTTCAGGCCACCGAGCACGCCGAGTCGCCCCCGGGGCTGAATCCGCTCGGCTGAAACGCCTCAGTCGCGCTGCTTGCGCTTGCGCCGCGGCGGAGGGTCCTCGCTGCTGGGATCAGCGGGTGGGGCCTCGATCGCCGGGACATCGCCGTTGCCGCCGCCAAGCGCCGCGCTCGCCTTCTCCCCTGGCGAGGGCCAGGGCATCGCTTCGCCCGCGGCCCAGGCGGGGGGGCGCCCACCTGGCACCCTGCCAAGCAGCTGGAAGGCCAGATAGATGAACCAAAGCAGGGCAAATTGAAAGAAGATGAAGGAGACCGCGCCGAGCGCCATTCCCAGCGAGCCCCAGAAGCGACTCAGCAGTCCGGTCCGCATCGCATAAAGCGAGGTGTAGAACATCGCCACGACGAAGCCGAGCTGGCCAGCGATACCGAACCCCGCAGCCAGCGGTCGAAGCGGTGCATTATTGATCGCTTCTGAGGCAAGCTTGTTTGCCCGGGTTCCACTCAGCGAGATCCCGTGAGGCACCAATCGAGCTACGTCGGTGGAAACGAAACTCGAAGCGGCGTGAACGGTTGAGATGCCACTCAGAATCGCCAGTGCCGAGAGAAAGAGCGGAGCGGCGACGACCACTCCAACGAGCTGTCCCCGCATCTTCTCGCTGCGCGCTCGCGCTGCACGGAAGAGGTAATAGAGCGGGGCGGCCAACAGGCCCACCCCGATTGCCTGCAAGAAGCTTGAGATCAGCTGCGCGCTGGCGTGCTTGTGGACGTCTTGCAGCAGACTTGCTTCGCCGCTGCCAGTCCCGACCACGTCAGTGACCAAGACGATCGCGGCGACCACAAATAGCACCGCGGCCAGCGCGGCCAGCGCCGTCGGCACTGCCCAGCGACGCTCCCACTCCAACACCTGAGCCTTGTTTGGCCGCATTCCGCGCTCAGCCCCGATCGTGGAAGTAGAACTGGGGCAACGCGCCTTCGATTACGTCCTGGGTCATCCTCTGGGCCACCTCAAGGTCTCCGGTCCGAACCGCGATGTCATCGAGGCTGACGATCCCAGCGAGAGAGTCGCCCTCAACCACCGCAAGCCTTCGCACCCGGTGAGAGACCATCAGTGCCGCCGCCTCATCGAGCTCGGTCTCGAGCTCGGCCGAGACCAATGGACGGGAGGCATGCTCGCCGACCGCGGACTCCGAGCTCCCCCCCTCTGCGAGCACCCGCAGCGCCAAATCTCTGTCGGTCACAATCGCCACAGGCGATCCGGCTGGGTCGACGATCACCACCGAGCCGACCCGGTGATCGCGCATCAGGCGCGCCACCGAGATGGCGCTCTCCTCCGCCGTTGCGGTGACTACTCCCGCGGTCATGATCTCGCTGAGCCGCACGAGCCGTACGCTACCGCGCATGAGCAGAGCACGGCACACCCCCGTCGTCCCGCTTGAGGCCGGACGAGGCCCCGACAATCCCCCCTGTCCCGCCTGTGGGCAGCCGCTCTTTGGGGTAATGGGCGCCCAACCGGGCCTGCGCGGAGCGATCAGCAGCTGCGAGGTCTGCGGTCTCGGAGTGGTCGGTCAACTTGGGTCAAGCGAGGAGGCACTGGAGGTGCTTGGCGCCCTCCTGCAAGATGGAAAACTGCGATTTATCAACTGGGGTGGCTTCTCGGCGGCATTTGGCGGCGGCGGCTGGGCGGGGCTGCAGCCACGAGCACGCTTCCTTTTCACCGCCGAGGCGGTGAAAAGGCTGCTCGGTATCGACGATCAGATCGTAAAAAAAAGTCGCTGGTCCCCGGCGAGCGGCGTGGCGATCACCTGGCAGACCCTGATCAACAGCTTGACCTTCGGCCGAAACGACGCCCTCGCCGCCTTCGGCCGGGCAGAAGCCACCCGCGCGACGAAGCCCTGGCAGCGTCGAATTGACGCTCTCATCAGCCTCGCGCTGGCGATTCCGGCGCTGCTCGTGGCGCTCCCAATCGAGCTCTGCGGCGCGGCGTTCGGCCGCAGCGGGGCGATCTCGATGCGGATCGAGTCGCTCTAGGACCCGACGTGGCGCTGCCTAGATGAGTAGTGCCACGGCATCACGCTGTGTAGCAAGCAAGGGACCGGCTGGGACGGCCGAGTCGGTGGTTAAGTGCGATGCCGGCGGCGAGTGCTGCGAAGCGGCAGGCCAGACGAACGCGGAGGTTCTCCAGGGTGCGCGCACCGTGGCGCTCGAGCGTGAAGATGTCCTTGCAGGTCCAAAAGATCGACTCGATGCGCTGGCGAATCGGTGCGAGGTGCGGCCCACCTGCGGGCTCGTCCTTTCGCCGGGGACGCATGATCTGGGCGTCGAGTGCGCCCAGTTCGGCTTCGAAGTCCTTGCCTCGGAAGTTCTTATCGCCGATCAGGATCAGCATCTGTGCGGGCGCTCGCTCACAGCGGGCGACCAGTTGCAGGCAGACCAGCTTCTCGTCGATCTTCGGCGAGGTCAGCGCCAGCGCCCTGGGGGTGCCGTCCAAGGCGAAGAGGGCGTGCAGCCTGAAGCCCCAGAAGTGACGGCTGTGGCTGGCGCAGTAGCCGTAGTCGGCGGCGTTGGCGAGAGCGTCACCGAGGCTGGAGGCGCCGCCGCGCTTGACGGTCTCGCGGCTGCGGGCGCACTCCACCGGCGTGGAGTCGACCAGCAGAAGATCGTCATAGAAACCGGGACTGTGGCGGGCGAACTCGCGGATCAGCGCCTCGATCACCCCCGAGAGCCGCAGGCGGCGCTTGTGGTAGGCGGTTCGCTCCGGCAGGTGCGGGAACAGGTGAGCGAGCTGGCGGCGAGCGCTCCTCAGGAACCGGGCATCGGAAGGGATGCCGATCATCGCCTGGGCGATGCACAGCGTGACCACCTCCGCGTCGGTGATCTTTCTACGCGCGTTTCCTGCCCGCTGGGGCAGGAAATCATCCGCAGTGCAGTAAACAACGGTAAGCAGCAGGTCGAGGTCGGCGTCCATCGAGGCCCCCTTGGGTCGGCGGTGACATTCAGCACCGCCGACTTCGACCTGCCTGCCTATACACCCTTCCCCGACCCCGCTGCCACGTCCAACGCCGTGGCACTACTCATCTAGGCGAGTCCCTCACGGGCCTCGCGCACGAGCGTCACTGCCTCGGGGAAGAGGACACGGATCGCGTCGCGGACCTGCATGGCCTGCTCGTCGGGGCTGCCGCTGAGATCGATCTGCGCGATCGATGCAACCGTCATCTCCACCGCAAGCTTGATCGCGTTGTCAGCCCAGGCAACCCGCTGGGAGGATTGCATCTGCTCAGAGAGCTCCTCCATGCGCGCGCGGAACTCATCCGGATCGCCGAACAGGTTGAAGGGGCTTCCCTCCATGCAAACATGAAAGCAGAGCCCGGCGGGGGGCGTGTAGCGGTGCTTTGCCTGCGCCAGCTTCAGAGGAGGTCGATCGGAATCGGGCGCGGCAGCGGCTCGAGTTGCGCGGATCACCCCTCCGTGCCGATTTCCCCAACCGCCTTGCGGCGCGGCAATTCATTCGCCAGCCACGGTGACAGTATCGGCAGCGATCAAGCGGTGCTCTGAGGGCCCAGGCCTCGGGCCAGTCCGCTTCCAAAAGTCAAACCGTCCGTCCGTTCATCGAGAGGCGGCTTTGATTCGCATTCAGCCCCTGATCAAGCGCCGCCCGCAGCGGCACTGATCGGCTCGCGGCGGTCTCGCTCAGCCGCTCTTGAATTAGGGAGTACCAGCAGTCGAGGTGCTTGGCCGAGCAGCGGACTCCTCCTGATCGGCCTCCTCGTGTGCCTGGCGGATCAGGCCGCGCCAGTCGGTGGTGCGAAAGACGAGCACCATCGCAGCGAAACCAAGGATCACCGACCAGGCCGCCATTGCGATCTGAGTACCGACCGAGAACGAAAGTACCGCGGTCCGCGATGGCCCGGCAAGCGTCGCGACAAGGAGCGCCTGCTGAGCGCCGGCGCCACCGGGGGTAAGCGGGATGATGGTCGAGATCGACTGAACGCTCATCACCAACATCACGTTGCCAATCGAGCCGGCGATCCCAAACGCCTCAAGGAAGAACCAAAACGCGGCGAAGCGACAAAGCCAGCCGATTCCCTGCCAGGCGGCGACCTCGCGTAGGTAGCGACGCGGCTCGGTGAGGATCACGAGCCCCTGCCTCACCCTGGCCCAGAAACGACGGACATGGTGGGCGAGAAAGTAGATCGCGATCGCGATCGCGATAAGCAGGGCGCCGGCCGTGATCGCAAAGACCTGCGGATGGTCGGCCCAGAAGGAGATCTCAAAGGCAGGCAGGTGTGGAAGTTCGGGCAGGCTGGGGAGCAGGCCCTGGCTGGTCGCGTAGAAGAAAACGAGAAGCCCGGCGACCGTGTCAAAAATTGATTGGACGAAGAAGGAGGAGGTGACGGCTGGGTAGGAGGAGTCGGGAATCTGGCGTTTGACTAAGAAGACCTTGGTGACATCGCCGGCGTGGGCCGGGATCACCGCGTTGATCCCGGCCCCGGCCAGGTAGGCGGCGCCGAGAGGCAGGAATGCGACCCGGCGCTCTGGGTAGGAGGCCTGCAGCACATTTCGCCAGGACCAGGCTCGGGCCAACTGCATCGCAAGTAAAAACCCCAGGGCCAGAGCGAAGGGGGTCCAGTGAATTTCAGTCAGGTGGCCAAAGAAAGCGCGCGCGGCATCGAAGAAGGAATTGAAGCTTGAGGCTAGATCGGCTGCGCTCATCACAGCTACACTAGCCCGCTCGTGTCAGAGGCCCAGACGCAGATCCCACCCGTCCAGATCCCTCCAGACCCAGCCGATCAGGCGATGTGCCTGCGCGCCCGCGAGCGCTACAGCGCCGACCGAAAAAGCGGCCTTCGAAGGCGGCGCAAACGACATGCAGCGGCGCCAAATCTGATCATCATCGGCGGGTTGAAGTGCGGAACCACCAGCATCCACCACTACCTGGGCCTGCATCCCCAGATTCAGATGTCAAAGCCCAAGGAGCTCAACTTCTTCGTCGAGGAGCTGAACTGGGACCTCGGCCAGGACTGGTATGCGAGTCGCTTTGACGACCGCTTTGCCGTCCGTGGAGAGTCCTCCCCCCATTACACGAACCTCCCCCGCTTCCAGGGAGTGCCCGAGCGGATGCATGATCATTGCCCAGATGCGCGATTGATCTACATGGTCCGCGATCCGATCAAGCGCATCCTCTCCCATTGGGTACACGCGACCGGAGCAGGATATGAGACCCGCGAGATGGTCGCGACGCTCTCTGATCCCAGCACTTCCTACATCAGCCGTTCGCTTTACTGGATGCAGTTGCAACCCTACCTAGAGCACTTCGACCGCACCCAGATCGAGGTCATAACCCAGGAGGAGCTGCAAAGTGAACGAGCGGCAACGATACGAAGGGCGTTCGCCTTCGCCGCCGTCGATCAGGGGTTCACCTCCGAGCAGTTCGAGCGCGAGTGGGAGAAGTCCGCGGCGAAGCAGGGCGATAAATATCAGCTGATGGAGAGCCTGATCAAACTCCCGGGCCTGCGCTCCTTCGACCGCAATTTCGACCGCCTTCCGGAGTCGATGCGCTGGATCGTCGAGAAGGTTGTTCACAATCCCGAGCAGCCGCCCGCTCCCAAGCCGGAGCTTCCCGATCGGCTGGCTGAGACGCTCCGTGGCCACTTCGGCGAGGACGTCGCCGCCCTCCAGCGCTTCGCTGGTCGTCGGTTCGCCGGCTGGCAGGAGTACTGAGAGCGGCCCGACTCCCGAGCCCTGGCTAGTCTGCGCTCCGTGCAGCGCCTGATTCCCGATCCGGGCCCCTCCACCGTCGAGAGTCAGCTCGACGCCTACCAACCGTGGCAGGGCCAGAAACCTGATCGGCCGTTTGTCGCCGTCAACTTCGCCGCGACCGTCGACGGCCGGGCGACGATTGAGGGGGTCTCCGGATCGATCGGCTCGAGCGCCGACACCCTGATGCTGAGCCGCCTGCGAACCCGCTTTGACGCGATCATGATCGGGGCCGGAACGATGCGTGCTGAGCGCTATGGCCGATTGATCTCTGACCAGGAGCAACGTGAGCGCCGCGAGCGGATCGGCCTCCCCCACGACCCGCTGATGGTGATCGTAAGCGGCCGACTCGATCTGCCCTGGGACGCTCCCCTCTTTAGCGAAGGATGGGGCCGAGTGCTGATCTTCACCAGCTCAGCGGCCGAGCCCCCGCAGACCGCAACCTCGCTTCGGATCATCCGCCACGATGGCCAGGTCAACCTCACTGAGGCACTTCGTCAGCTGCGCAAGGAGCGAGGGATCCGAGCACTCCTGTGCGAGGGAGGGCCACGCCTGCACGGCGAGTTGCAGGCTCACGGACTTGTCGATGAGCTCTTTCTGACGATCGCCCCAAAGCTCGCCGGGGGCCAAGCCCCACGCATCCTCGAGGGCAATCTGGCCGAGGTTGCCGAGCTGCAACTGGCCTGGCTTTTGGAGGAGGAGGGCGAGCTGTTTGCCCGCTACGCTCGGCGCTGAGCTAGCGTTGCGCCGGCCCGACCCCAAGGAGAGGACGCGAGATGGATTTCACCCCAAGCCCCCAGGTAGATGCCCTGCGCGAGCGCATCCTCGACTTCATGGACGAGCGGATCTATCCCCAAGAGCGCGAGATCATGGCCGCCCTTGACGCCGAGGTCGGCCCCGGCGTCCCCTATCCACAGATCCTGATCGAGATCCGCGAGCGAGCTCGCGCAGAGGGGCTGTGGAATCTGTTCATGCCTGACGAACGCTACGGTCCCGGCCTGAAAAACTGGGAGTACGGGCTGCTTTGTGAGGAGATGGGGCGCAGCCCGGCGGCTGCGCCTATGGCCTTTAACTGCGCGGCGCCAGACACCGGCAATATGGAGATCCTCGCCGAGCACGGCAGCCCGGAGCAGCGTGAACGGTGGTTGGAGGGCCTGCTCGAGGGTCGAATCCGCTCCTGTTTTTCGATGACCGAGCCCGAGGTCTCGGGCTCAGACCCGACCCTCTTGCAAGCGCGCGCCGTGCGCGACGGGGAGGAGTGGGTGATCGACGGCCATAAGTGGTTTACCTCTGGCGCGGTTGGCGCGGAGCTGGCAATCGCGATGGTCGTCACCGATCCCGAGGCACACCCCTATGCGCGCGCTTCGATGATCTGCGTCCCCACCGATACACCCGGCTTCAACCTGATCCGCGCGATTTCAGTGATGGGGCATGACCGCGGCCCGGGGCACTGCGAGATCCGCTACGAGGATTGCAGGGTGCCCGTATCCAACCTGCTGGGGGAGCAGGGGGGCGGCTTTGCCGTCGCTCAAGATCGACTGGGACCGGGGCGCATCCACCACTGCATGCGGGCGATTGGCACCGCTGAGCGAGCCCTGGAGATGATGTGTCGGCGGGCCAACGAGCGCCAGGCCTTCGGCGGGCCACTTGCCGAGAAGCAGTTCGTTCAGGAGTCGATCGCCAGCTCGCGGATGGAGATCGACCAGGCCCGCTTACTCACCCTCTATGCCGCCTGGAAGATGGACACCGAGGGTAAGCGCGCCGCGCGGCAGGCAATTTCAGCGATCAAGGTGATCGCCGCAAACATCGTGATGAATGTGCTTGACCGCGCGATCCAGGTTCACGGCTCCCTCGGGATGACCGACGACACACCGCTGGCGGCGCTCTGGCGCTTCAGCCGCATGCTCCGCCTTGCCGACGGGCCCGATGAGGTCCACAAAATGGTCCTCGCCCGCCGTGAGCTGAACCGCTGGTCAAAGCGCGCGGCGGCAGAGACAAGCGGCGAGCTGAGCACGAAGCACGCCCCGCGCGCGATCTGAGAGGTAGGCGCCGCGCGCCAGGGGGCCGGCGTGCCCCCTCTCAGGCAGACCCCGATCGCGGCTGGGTGAAGCGCCCATCAGGGAGCGCATGGGTGCTGCTTGGTCATCGCCATCAAAATCAAAGCGCCGCACCTGCGGCCAGAGCATCGATCTCGACTCTGGGCTTGGGCTAGAGTGACCGAGTTCGCGCAAGCAGGCGAAATGAAAGGGGGGAGGCAAGCGCCTTGGATCTGGAGCTGGAGAACATCACTCGCCATCGCCATGGGTCTCCGCTTTCGGTGATTGCGGCTGGCGGGATTATCGCGCTGCTCTCACTAACCCTCTGGGTGCTGTTTCCCCCAGCAGCTCTCGCGTCTCCGGCCCCCGGCTCGATTGAAGGCGAGGTGACCAGCTCCTCCGGGCACTCTGGGATCGAAGCTGTCGAAGTCTGCGCTTACCCGATCGGCGCCAGCGAACTTGAACATGCTTGCGCATTTACCGACGCCACCGGCAGCTACACAATCCCCAACCTGCCGGCGGGCAGATATACGGTTGAATTCTGGGCCGCAACCGAAACGCTGAACTACCTGACCCAGTACTACGACGATAAGTCGAGCTATGAAGAGGCCGACCCAGTCTCGGTGGCTGGGGAATCCACAACGCGCGATGTCGACGCCGAAATGCGCGAGGGTGCAGAGATCAAAGGCGAGGTGACGGGTTCCTCAAATCATGATCCACTTGGAGAAATCCTGGTCTGCGCAGCTGAAGCCAGCAGCAAATTTGAACGCTGCGTCCTGAGCAACCCCGAGGGCGAATACACCCTTTCCGGCCTGCCGACGGGGCAATATACGATCGAATTCTGGGCCGGGCTGACGGGCCTCAATTACCTCCCTCAATACTACGACGGAAAGGCTGGAGTGGCCGAAGCCGAAGGGGTCTCGGTCGAAGTCGAAGAAACCAAAAGCAACATCGATGCCGGCCTGGAGGAAGGTGGACAAATCAGCGGCACGGTGATCGACGCCGCGACCACCGCGGCGCTTCCCCAAATCGAGGTCTGTGCGATTGAAGGAAGCGAAGCCGTGGCCTGCACGCTCACGGACGCCGCTGGCAACTACACAATTCCGGCGCTTCCCAGCGGCGCCTATCGTGTGGATTTCAATCCGCATGAAGAAGGGGAAGCGAGCGAATACCTCACCCAGTACTACAACGAAAAGCCAACCCTCGCCGAAGCCGACTCGATCTCAGTCACCGTGCCAAAAACGCGGATTGGAATCGACGCTCGTTTGATTCCGATCTCCACGCTTGTGCCGGCAGTTTCCGAAGCACCGCTGCTCTCGGGAGCGACGAACCCCGATGGGATCCTCTTCTGCTCGACCGGAGCATGGAGCAACAACCCCGCCTCCTACTCCTACCAGTGGCTGGCTGATGGGGCCCCGATCGCCCTCCAATCCAAAAGCACCTACTTGGTCCAAACCACAGATGAGGGTAAGGCGATCGCCTGCCGAGTGAAGGCGAATAATCACTACGGTTCGGCGACGGCGACGAGCAACATCGTGCAGGTGCCGGTCCCGACCGACTCTACGCCGATCCCCCCGCCCCGAGCTCCGACCCCACTCAAGTGCAGGAGGGGCTTCAGACGCGCCAAGCTCCACGGTAGGTCCAGGTGCGTGAAGGCCAAGCGACCAAGGCGACACCGCCACCGCTGAGCATCCGCCCTCACCCGCGGTGGGCTGCGGCCGCGGCGTAAGAGCTACGGTTTCAGAGATGGCGCAGAAACTCACCCTTTACGTCTGCCATATCGATGAGGGCGGCCCGAGACCACATGCATGCAGGCGCGCCCAGGAAGCGCTGCGAGCCGGCGGGCACCGATATGAGAAGGTGATCTTTGGCCGCGGCCGACCGTTCGGTCTGTTCACCAAGGGCCGGCGCCCCGAGCTCAAGAAGCTGAGCGGGCAGGAGCAGCTCCCGGTGCTGCAGCTTGCGGATGGCACGACGATCTCGGGCAGTTCGCGGATCATCGCCTGGGCCAAAGAGAGCCCCGCCGACCAGGCGGCGCGGGAGTCCTAGACGGCGCGATAGGTTCGAAAACGTGCGGCAGGGCCCGACCCTCGCTGCCACCGAAGCTGTAGCTGCTCAGCCCGCGTGGCCCTCGGCCTCCCTGGCAGCCTCGGCCAGACGCTCGACCAGTTGGGCGAACTGCCCGATGCCCTCCTCGACCTTGCCGTACTGACCGGCGGAGTAGCGAGCGTAGACGCCCTCGAGGATAATCGCCAGCTTCCAATAGCCCAGAGCAATGAAGAAGTCGAGGTTGGAGAGGTCACGGCCGGAGCGCTCCGCGTAGCGCTCCCTGAGCTCTTCGCGGGTGGGAAACCCGGGGGCCAGATTCGCCGGCTGACCGAGGGCAATCGTCTGCTCGCCCCGCTCAGGCCAGTAGACCATCAGCAGGCCGACGTCGGCGAGCGGGTCCCCCAAGGTGCAGAGCTCCCAATCGACCACCGCCGCCACCTCGCCTGCCGGGGTGAGGATCATGTTGTCGAGCCGGTAATCGCCATGGACGATCGTCGCCGGGCCCTGGGCTGGGATTCGCGCCGCCAAGCGCTCGTGGACCTGGTCGATCGCCGCCAACTCGCGCGTCTTTGATTTCTCCCACTGGCCCTGCCAACGGCGCAACTGGCGGGCGACGTAGTCCGCGCGGCGACCGAGATCGCCGAGGCCGACAGCCTCGGGATCGACAGCGTGGATCGCGACTAAGGTATCCGCCACCCTGATCCCAATCGCCCGCCGATCTGCCTGATCGGGAAATGCGACGGCCTCGGCCACTCCGCGCAGAATCGGTCCCTCGACGAACTCCATAACGTAAAACGGCGCCCCGTTGACGCTCTCCTCCTCGCAGAGCCCGAGAACTGGCGCGACCGGAACCGCGGTCCGCCCAAGCGCCGATACAACCCTATGCTCACGTCCCATGTCATGGGCGGAACCGAGGCGCTTGCCGAGCGGAGGCCGGCGCAGAGCCCAGCGTCCACCGTCAGGTCCGCTGACTTTGTAGGTCAGGTTTGAATGCCCGCCGGCGATCCTCTCAAAGCGCAGAGGCGGATCAGCACCCGGCACATGCTCGGCAAACCATCCCTCAACCGCCGCCCGATCGATCCCCTCCGGTGCCTCTCCCAAGCCGTCGGTGCTGCCTGTAGCCTCGTCGTCCATAACTGCGAAAGCATATGCCCGACAAGGTCACCCCTTAAGTCCGTCTCTGGCAAACAGGCTGCGGATCGGCTTTGCAATCTGTTTCGCCGTGCTGACCGCGATGGCGGTGATCGGGGTCGCCCGCTTCATTCAGGAGCGCCAGGATTTCGAGAGCTCGATCGAGCACTCCTACCAGGTGGAGATGGCCGCCCGGGTTCGGCTTGCCGATGGCGGACGACCGGCGGCGGCCCGAGAGACGATCGGGGCTCAGCAGAGCGCCCGCCAGCAGCTCCAGGACAACATCTCCACAGACACCCGCAACACCGCCCTGCTGGTCGCGGCTGGGATCATCGCCGGTCTGACCGGCGCTCTGCTCCTTTTCAGCGGCCTGATCGCCTCGATGCGACGTCCGCTGGAGGAGTTGGTGGACGCCGCCGGGCGCCTTGCCGGGGGCGATCGCTCTGCTCGGGTCGAGGTCGGCGGGGTATCGGAGACGGCGACGCTGGGAGCCGCCTTCAACGAGATGGCGGATGAACTCGAACGCGAGGCAAGCCAACGCGACCAGCTCGATCGCATGAAGGACGATTTCGTCCTCACCGCATCACATGAGCTACGCAGTCCGCTGACCTCGGTGCAGGGATTTGCCGAGCTGCTCATGTTGGAGCGAGAAAAACTCAGCTCCAAGCAGGCTGAGACGGTGGAGATCATCCTTGACAACTCGCGCCATTTGGTGCGGCTGCTGAATGACCTGCTCGATCTCGCACGCAGCGACGCCGGGCGGCTGAGCATCCACCCGGTTCCCACCGATCTCGGCCCCCTGGTCGAGGATGCGGTGCGCACGATGCGGGGGCAGACCGAGGCCGGCGGCCAGCTCTTGCAATGCGAGGTCGAGTCAGATCTTCCACCGGCGAGGGTCGAGCCGGATCGAATTCGCCAAGTTCTGGTCAACCTGCTGACCAATGCGCATGAGTACAGTCCAGAGGGCGCCTCGATCGAGGTCACGGTTGGTCGGGTTGGCGCTGGGGTCGAGGTTGCGGTGAGCGATGATGGACCGGGCATGCGCGAGGACCAGCTGGAGCACATTTTCGATCGCTTTACCCGCGGAGACGCAGGGCTGACCCAGCGCGTCGGCGGCACCGGGCTCGGGCTCGCAATCTCCAAATCGCTGGTCGAGCTGCACGGCGGCACGATCGAGGTCAGCTCGACCCCAGCGCAAGGTTCAACCTTCCGCGTTCGGCTCCCTGCCATGGACCCCAGCGAGCGCCCCGCGAGCGAGCGCCCCCCGACCAGGGCCCGCTGATGGCCAGGATTCTTGTTGCCGATGACTCCGAGACGATCCTGCTTTTACTCCGTACTCGCCTGGAGATGGCAGGACATCAGGTGCAGACCGCGGCCGACGGTCAGGAGGTCACCGATGCCCTGCGCCACGAGGGAGCCGAGGGCCGGCCCGACCTCCTTCTCCTCGACGCGATGATGCCGCGCAAGTCAGGGATCGATGCCCTGCGCGAGCTGCGGGCCGAGGGGGTCCACATTCCGGCGCTGATCGTCAGCGCCCATCAGGAGCGCGCCGATGAGGCGGCCCTCACCGATCTCGAGATCAGCGCTTACGTCACCAAGCCGATCGACTTCGAGCAGCTGCTCGCGAGCATCGCGGAGCTCACTTCTTAGCGACCTCCAGCCGAATTTCTTTGCCGCGGAGCTTGGTGCCATCGAGGAACTCGACCGCGCGGTCGGCTTGATCGTGGTCTAGCTCGACGAAGGAGAAGCGCTCAAGGACGCGGACCGAGTCGATTTTCTCCTCGGGGATCACGGCGCCCTCGCGCAGAGCCCAACGCAGATCCTCCTCGCTGATTCCACTGCGCTTCCCGCGGTTGACGAAGAGCTTGGTGCTGCCCTCGGCGGCCGTCGTCTCAGGGGATCGGGCGTCCTTGCTTTCACGGCGTTCGCGTCGGCGCGGCCGTGGAGCATGCTCGAGGCGCTCCTCGGGGGTCTCCCACTCCCCGATCGTGGTCTTCACGTCGCGCTCGATGCGGGCGATCTCCTCGCGCTGGGCGGGCGTCACAAAGGTGATGGCACGACCCGTGCGGCCGACCCTTCCTGTGCGTCCGATGCGGTGCACGTAGACCTCGGAGGAGTCGGGGACGTCGTAGTTGATGACGTGCGTCACGTGCTCGATATCAAGGCCTCGCGCGGCGATATCCGTTGCAACCAAAAGCCGCACCCGGTGATCCTTGAAGGCGATCATCACCCCGTCGCGCGAGCCCTGACTCATGTCGCCATGCAGGGCTTTTACGTCCAGTCCTTTGTCCTTCAGCGTCTTCTCCAACTTCGAAGCGCCGATTTTCGTACGGCAGAAGATGATCGCCTGCTCGGGTTCCTCGATCCTCAAAAGCTCCACCAGCCGAGCCGCCTTATCCTTGGCAGCCACCTCGACAAATGCCTGCGCGATGGCATCGACGGTGAGCGTCTTGGGGGTGATGCGGATCATCGTCGGGTCATACATATAGCCCTCGGCTAGGCGCTGGACCGGCGGCGGCATCGTCGCCGAGAAGAGCGCTGTCTGGCGACCGCTTGGGCACATCCGCAGTATTTTCTCGACGTCCTCGATAAAGCCAAGGTCGAGCATCTCATCGGCCTCATCGAGTACCACGTAGCGAGCGGCGGTGAGCACCAGCGAGCGGCGCGACATCAGGTCCATCATCCGACCAACCGTGGCGACTACGACCTGGGCACCGGCGCGCAACTGCGCTTGCTGGGAGCGAATCGGGGCGCCGCCGAAGACGGCGACGATCTCAACGTCAAGGTGCTCGGCGTAGGCTCGCAGTGCCTGGGTCACCTGAATGCAGAGCTCTCGTGTCGGGGTGAGGACGACCGCCTGGACCTCGTCGTTGGCGGGATCGAGGTACTGCAGCAAGGGCAGGCCGAAGGCGGCCGTCTTGCCGGTCCCCGTCTGCGCCTGGCCGATCACATCATGCCCGCCGAGCAACTCGGGGATCGCCTGTTCTTGGATTGCGGTCGGCTCCTCGAAACCGAGCTCCTCCAGGGCCTGTTGGATCTCCGCCGAGAGCCCGAGGCCCTTGAAGGCGGTCACAGGAGCGGATCCAGCAGAAGCTTGCCGGCGCTGCGGCGAGCGATCAGATCCTGATGGGCTCGCGCCGCCTCTGAGAGCGGGTAGACGCCACCGATCGTCACCTCAAGCTCGCCGGCCGCGACCGCCCCGAACAGCTCGCCGATCATCGAGGCGATCAGCTCTGGGCGCGAGAGCAGGTGAATCAACCAGAAACCGATAACCGACTTGGAGCCGCGCAGCAGGGCAGCAGTCGAGACCTGGCGCTGCTCACGCGAGGCGATGCCAAAGACGACCAACCTGCCCAAAGGCGCCAGCACCGCGAGCTCGGCGTCAAAGGCCTCGCCGCCGCTCATGTGCAAGATCGCGTCGACCTTCTCGCCCCCGTTGGCCTCGAGGATCGCCGCTCCCAGGTCCCCGGCTCGGGAATCAACCGCAGCATCTGCCCCAAGGCGCTTGACCAGCGCCCGCTTCTCCTCACTTGATGCGAGACCAATCACCCGGGCGCCGGCGCGCTTTGCAAGTTGCACCGAGAGGCCGCCTGTTCCACCGGCGGCGGCCTCCACCACGACCGCCTCACCGGGCTTGACTCTCGCGCACTGCCCGACCAGGGCCATCGCGGTGAGACCCCCGAGCAGCAACGCCGCTGCTTGGTCGTCATCGACCTGATCGGGAATCGGGATCAGGCTCGCCTCCTCAACGGCGACCCTCTCCGCGTAACCACCGTTCATCAACAGAGCCGCGACGCGGCGACCGTCGGGGGTGCGACCGCTTACCTCGGCGCCGGGGATCAAGGGCAGCACCTGTTTTGCCAGGTAGTCATTTCGGGTCGCATGCGTGTCGGCGAAGTTGATCCCGCACCGCGCCACGTCGACCACCACCTGGCCAGCGCCTGGCAGCGGGTCCTCGAGCTCGCGGTAGGCGAGCACCTCGGGGCCGCCGAACTCCTCAATCTGAATCGCTTTCATCGGCCGCGGAGTCTCGCAGGACAAGCACTAAGCTGCCGTGCCGATGACGCTCACGGTAGTCGGATCAATCGCCTTTGACTCGGTCAAGACTCCCTTCGGGGAACGCGAGCGGATGCTCGGCGGCACCGCCGTGCACTTTTCTCTGGCGGCCAGCTTCTTCACCGAGGTACGCCCGGTCGGGCCGGTCGGTGAGGACTTCGGCGCGGCCGAGTTCGAGGTCTTGGAGCGTCACGGCGTCCTCACCGAGGACATCGAGAAGATCGAGGGCGGGAAATCATTCTTCTGGCGCGGTCGTTATGAGTACGACCTCAATGTCGCCCATACCGAAGACACCCAGTTAAACGTCTTCGGCGAGTTCGAACCGAAGCTGTCTGAGGCCTCCAAGGCCGCCGACGTTCTCTTCCTCGCCAATATCCAGCCAGAGTTGCAGCGCCAGGTCCGCGCCCAATGCGGCGCTCTGCGCTTCAGTGCCCTGGACTCGATGAATCTGTGGATCGAGACCGCCAGAGACTCGTTGCTGACTGCGATCGGCGAGGTTGAGTGCGTGATCGTCAACGACGCCGAGATCCGCCAGCTGACCGGTGAGTCAAACCTGGCACGAGCCGCCCACGCGGTGATGGCTCGAGGGCCTCGGGCGGTCGTCGCCAAGCAGGGCGAGTACGGCGCGGCGCTGTTCACCGAGAAGGGGTTCTTCGCCCTCCCGGGCTTCCCACTGGAGGACGTGCGCGACCCGACCGGCGCCGGCGACAGCTTCGCTGGCGGCTTCCTTGGCTACCTCGACAGCCACGACGGAGAGATCGACCAGGCGACCCTGCGCCTCGCGATGGGCTACGGCACCGTCCTTGCCTCCTTCAACGTCGAGCAGTTCGGCACCGAGCGGGTCGCCGCCCTGAGTCGCGACGAGATCGATCAGCGGCTGGTGAGGCTGCACGAGATGACCCAGTTCGAGCCACTGCCGGCGACGGCGGAGTAGCGACCCCGGCGTTCCCCATTGAGCAACAGGCCGCGCGATCTGAACTGCGATACTGGCAACTCCAGCAAAGACCAGCTCGAGGAGGGGTGATGGCCACCGAGCAACAGATCAGAAACGCAAGCGCCGCGGGTGCCGACAGCGCCGATTCGCAGTCACTGACCGTCACCGACAACCGCACAGGCAAGACCTATGAGCTGCCGATTGTCGACGAAACGGTGCGCGGGATTGACCTGCGCCAGATCAAGGTCTCCGAGCAAGATTTTGGGCTGATGTCCTATGACCCGGCCTTCACCAACACGGCGTCGTGCCGCTCGGCGATCACCTACATCGACGGCGAGGCGGGAATCCTCGAACACCGCGGCTACTCGATCGAGCAGCTCTGCGAGCGCTCCAACTTCCTCGAGGTCGCCTACCTGCTGATCTTCGGCGAGCTGCCGACCGGGCCACAGTTGGACCGCTGGGCCTATGACATCACCCACCACACCTTCGTCCACGAGGATCTCAAGCAGCTCTTTGAGGGCTTCCGCTACGACGCCCACCCGATGGGGATGCTGCTCTCGGGGGTCGGTGCACTCTCGACCTTCTATCCCGATGCCAAGCAGATCGGCGACCCCGAAGAGCGCTACATGGCGGCGGTGCGGCTAATCGCCAAGGTGCCGACCCTCGCCGCCTTCTCCTATCGCCACAACATGGGCCTGCCCTACGTCTACCCCGACAACGACCTCAAGTTCGCCGAGAACTTCCTCTCGATGATGTTCAAGAAGACCGAGATGCAGTTCAAGCCAGACCCGCGCCTGGCGCGGGCCCTCGACGTGCTTTTCATCCTCCACGCCGACCATGAACAGAACTGCTCGACCAACGCGGTACGCGGCGTCGGCTCCTCCGACGTTGATCCCTACTCTGCCGTTGCGGCGGGGGTTGCAGCACTCTACGGGCCACTGCATGGAGGCGCCAACGAGGCGGTACTGCGAATGCTGCGCCGGATCGAGAACCCCGCCAACGTTCCCGATTTCCTCGAGCGGGTGAAGGGCCGTGAGGAGAAACTGATGGGGTTCGGACACCGCGTTTATAAGAACTACGATCCGCGGGCGCGGATCATCCAGCAGCATATGGATGAGGTATTTGAGGCGACCGAGTACAACTCGCTGGTCGAGATCGCCCGCGAGCTAGAGAAGCGCGCCCTCGATGACGATTACTTCACTTCTCGCAAGCTCTACCCAAACGTCGACTTCTACTCGGGAATAATCTATGAGGCACTTGAGATCCCGGCCGAGATGTTCACCGTGATCTTTGCCATTCCACGTACCGCGGGATGGGTTTCGCAGTGGATGGAGATGCAGGAAGACCCGGAGAAGAAAATCGCACGGCCGCGACAGATCTACACCGGCGAGCGCGAGCGCGAGTACGTGTCGGTCGCAGATCGCGAGGGACCCGAGAAGATCATCGGTCCGCCAGCCCGCCGGCCCAAACGGCCTCGCCGGGGAGCATGATCTTCGACGCATACGCGGCCCGCCGTGCCACCGTGGAAGCTGACCATACGCCACGCCTCTGAGGTCGAGCATCTGCAGTTCGACGATCTCGACGCTGCGATCGCGGCGATGAGAGACAGAGCGGAGTCGATCCGCCGGGAGGGGCCGCTAGCAGCCTCCTCTGCCCTGCGCGAGTTTGCCCCCGAGGACCAGGTTCACGCCCGCCTACAGATCAGCGGTAGGGGGGTGCTGCGCAAGCCGAGAGCAGGCATCGACGTCAGGGGCGACGGCAGCCTCGTCGCCTTTCGGGGGGCGCTGATGCGCGAGGAGCTGCAGCCACCCGCCGCGGGGACCCCATTTGAGGCGGTTCGCGAGAGCCTGGCGGGCCCGACGCGATGAGCGCTGAGTCGAGCACCGAGATCCCAAAGGGCAGCTATGCCGCGGGGCGCCGGATCGGGCTCCCGCGGGGCGCCGAGCCCCCCTTCGCGGTGTTCATCAATGGGGTCGAGCAAAGCGAGGGTGCCGATTACCGGGTTAGCGCTGGTGAGATCGTCTTTACCCGGCCGATCATCAAGGAGAAGGTGGGCACCGGTCGCTGGCTCGCGATGTACCTGGGCCTCTTCGGTACCTACCGCAAGAACGAGACCGTTGATCTGCAGTTCGTCCGCGACGGCAAAACCAGGTTGGCCGATGATCTATCGGTGAAGCCCGACTAGGGGCTAGCGGAACACGTAGAGGAGGAGGAAGGCGATCAGCACAAAGCTGGCGCCTCCGGCGATCATCCCCTTGTCCTCGGCGACAATCGCGGCAGTTGAGCGCTCGTCGGAGCGATCATAGATTAGGTAGAGGTAGCGAAAGACGCAGTAGATCAGTGAGGGGATGGTGAGCATCATGCGGCTCCCGATCAGGGGGGAGTGAACGGTGTAGATCGCGTAGCTGATCACCGTGCCGGTGGTGACCAGCGAGACCATCTGGTCCAGGAAGGGAAGCGAGTAATGCTCGAGGACGGGGCGGCTGGCGGTCCCCTGGTGCAGCTCGGAGACCGCCTCCTGGCGGCGCTTGGTGACGCCGAGGAAGAGGGCGAGCATGCCGGTGCACAGGATCAGCCACTCCGAGGCGTGTGCGCCGACGGCGCTGGCGCCGGCAGCCACCCGCAAGATGAAGAGCCCGGCCAAGGTCATCACATCGACGATCACCACCTGCTTGAGCCCGAAACTGTAGGCGAGCTGCGCGATGCCGTAGCCGACCACCATCAGCCCAACCTGCCAATTGATCGCTGCGAAGGCGAGGCCAATGGCCACCACGGCGAGCAGTGGCGCGATCGTCATCGCGACCCGCTCTGAGAGCTCACCAGCCGCCAGCGGACGCAGACGCTTCTTCGGGTGGCGGCGGTCGAGTTCGACGTCAACGAGGTCATTGACGTAGTAGCCGGCGCTTGATATCAGGCAGAAGGAGATAAAGGCGAGCATCGCCTCGAGGACATCGTGGGGATGGTTGAACTTGCCTGAGTAGAGCAGCCCTGCAAAGACGAAAACGTTCTTGATCCACTCGTGCGGGCGCCCGGTCTTGATCGCTGCCTGCAGGGGCGAGCGACGGGGCGCATCCCGCTCCGCGGAGGCAGGCCCGGTCCTGGCTGGGACGCTCGGGTGTTCCGAAGTGATGGTTTCCACGTGGACAGAAACGGGCAAGCGCATAACCCGCAGTGACGGAGAGCTGCAGTCGCGACAGGGTATCGCCGCGGCGCTCTCAACCCTCCTCGCGCGGCCGGGACGCAACGCCTCCGGCAGCCTCGGGCAGGCGCACGGTGAAGCGAGCGCCGCCCTGGGGCGCCTCCGCGACCGAGGCGCGCCCGCCCATCGCTTCGGTCAGCTCGCGAACTATCGCAAGCCCGAGTCCGGCTCCCTCGACTGAGCCCCGGCCTGAACGCATGCGAAGGTGAAAGCGCTCAAATGCCCGCGGCATATCCTCCACGGGCACGCCCGGGCCCCGGTCGCTGACCTCGATCAACCCCGGCGCCACCGCCACGGTCACCGTCTCCCCCTCGGGGCTGACCCGGATCGCGTTCTCGAGCAGATTTGAGACAACCTGCAGGGCGCGACCGTGGTCTGCGCTGGCCAGAGCCGTCCCGCCCTGGACCGTGACCCTGACGCCCGCCTGCTGAGCTCGTGGGCGCAGCCGCTCCTCAGCTTCGCGGGCGACCGCAGCCAAATCGACGGGCTCGCGCCTGACCTCCAGCACCCCCTGGCGCAGGCGCGCCAGGGCGAGCAGGTCCCCGACCATCCGCTCCAGCCTCCCAGCCTCCCGTCCGATCACCCCCGCTGCCTGACGGGACTCAACCGTGCCGTCCTCTATCCCCTCCGCGTAACCACGGATCGAGGTCAGGGGAGTGCGCAGGTCATGGGAAACCGAGAGCAGCACCGCGCGCTCGGCGTCGCGAGCCTGGGTGAGCTGCGCCGCCATCTGGTTAAAGGCCTCAGCCAGCTCATCGAGCTCTTCGGTTCCCTCTGGTGGTACCGACTCCGGCCGGCGACCGGCGGCAAGCTCGCCGGCGGCGAGGACCAGTCTGCGAAGCGGCTTGGTGAGGCTCCTTGAGAGCATCGCCGCGACCGCTGCGGCGACCAGAGCGGCGACCCCGCTGGCGATCAGAAGCGCTGAGAGATAGCGGCTGAAATCTCCGCCTGAGACGACGTCGGGACGGGTCAAAAGGACGTAGGAGCGCCCGACGCGCCGCGCCGCAAAGATCTGGCTGCGGCCATCGATCTGCGCCGTCCCATTTGCCGCGCCGCTCTCGCGCAGCTGAACAAGCGCCGCCGGGGGCAGGGTATTGGCGATGGCAGCCTCGCCGAGAATTTCGACCGGACCCGGTTCGCCCGCGGCGCCGCGAGGAGGCGGGCCATGCGCTGGTGCAGCGCCGGGTGCCTGGATCCCGAGCGGGGCGCCAGGCGGGGGCGCGGCGGCGGCGCGTAGGTGGCTGGCGCTGCCCGCCGGCAGGCGCTCGAGCTGGGCTGAGAATGCATTTGCCTGGTGTTCGAGATCGAGACGGATCGTGTCGCGGACGGCATTCTTGGTCAGCACCACACCAAGCGCCAGCGACGCGCCGACCGCGAGCAACACCGTGCCCAGGATGGCGATGAAAAGACGGGTGCGCAAGGAGCGCATCAGGGAACCGCCTTGTAGCCGGCACCGCGCACGGTCTCAACCAGGTTTGGGCGCCCGAGCTTGCGTCGCAGCTGGGCGACGTGAACGTCGACGGTCCTGGTGCCGCCCGCAAACTCCCCTCGCCAGGCCAGCTCCAGCAGCCGCTCGCGGCTGAGCACGATCCCCGGATGGGCGAGAAGGGCCGCCAGCAGATCGAACTCACGCGAGGTCAGCTCAACCGGATCTCCGGCGACGGTGACGGTCCGCCCCGCATACTCGAGCTCGACATCGCCGAGGGTCAGGGCGGCCTCATAGCCCGGCGCCGGGGATCCCGAGGCGCGGCGCAGGATCGCCTTCACCCGAGCGACCAGCTCCCGCGGCGAGAACGGCTTAACCACGTAATCGTCGGCCCCTGCTTCTAACCCCGCCACCCGGTCAATCTCATCTTCGCGGGCGCTGAGGATGAGGATCGGCACCCCGGTGCGGCTGCGAAGCCGGCGGCAGACCTCGAAGCCATCGATCCCCGGCAAGCCGATATCGAGCATGACCAAACGCACCGGGTGACGGGGTAGCTCCTCAAGTGCCTGTTCCCCGCTTCGCGCCCAGACCACGTTGAACCCCTCGCGAGTCAGATAGGCGCGCACGAGCTCGGCAATCGCCTGCTCATCCTCGACGACAAGAACGGCTCCCTTCACCCCCCTAGCCTCTCATTCGCCTTACCGGCGTGCACGCGGGGCGACCACTGACGGTCGCCCCGCGAACCTTGCCTGATCTCGGCTAGTTGGCGCCCGGGGGAGGCGGCGGCAGCTGGCCCCCGGCCGGCGGGGTGCCCTTCATCTGTTCACCCGTGGGGAGGACCATGATCGACTTCGCGGTCCCGCCCGCCGGGCCGCTGACGCTCACCGATTCGCCCTCAGAGAGATCGGCGATCGTCACGGAATGACCGGGCGCGCCAAGCACCTTGGTGTTTTGATCGAGGGGGACGCTCACCGAGGCGCCGTCGTTCTCATCCAGCGTGATCAAGCTGGAATCAACCGCGGTGATCTTGCCCTGATCGACGCGCACCACTTCCTCCTGGCCATTTTTTTCGAGGTGAAATTCGGCGTAGGTGAGCCCCCTGATCGGCGGGCCGAGTGCCGGCGGCGGGCCGGGCCGAGCGCCGGTGCTTCCCCCCGAGCCCGACTGAGATTCATTCTGGGCAGCGGCAACCCCGCCCAGGACGAGGGCGGAGGCGACACCGATCATGATGATCGCACCAGCCTTCCTTCGAACTATCTTCAACATCTTCAGACCTCCTTTGGATTGCGACTCGTGGAGGGGATCCTGAGGGGAATGCGTTTGAGTCCGGTCAGCGCCTTGTAATGACCTTGTAAGGCCTCAGACGGGGTCGATGAGGACGCCCGGGTTGAGCATCCCGGCGGGGTCAAGCTCGGCCTTCATTGCCCTAAGCGCCGCGGCAAACGGTGGCGGTCGCTGGCGGTCATACCAGCGGCGATGGTCGCGGCCAACCGCATGATGGTGGGTGATCGTGGCGCCAGCGGCGATCACCGCCTCAGAGGCGACGGCCTTGATCTGATCCCACTGCTCCACCTCAGCCCCCCGTACTGCCGGCGCGATCACCGTGAAGTAAAGCGCCGGCCCGTCGGGGTAGACGTGGGTGAAGCGGCAGCTGACCCGGGCCGACCCCCGACCGTGCGCGGGTGTGTTGCAAACCTCGCTCACGCGGAGCTGAACGGCCTCCATCACCTCGCGGTGAAAATCCTCAAAACGCTCCCAGACAATCGCCGTCTCAAAGGTCTCAGAGAGGATCCCACAGGCGACAAAGGTATCGCGCAGATAGGGGGCGAAGAGGAAGGCGTTGCGCCAGGCACCGACCGCATCCGTGCCCCCATCTGCAGGCCCCGAGGGCCCCACGATGCCCCCGTGCTGGCGGGCAATCTCCAAAGCCAGATCCATCGGCCCCTGGACCGGGTGGTGGGCCGACTCAAAGCCGAGCACCAAGACGCTCTTTTGCCCCGAACCAGCGCCGGTGATCGACGCCTCCACGGGGTCGAGCAGGCGGCAGTTGGAGGGGTAGATGCCTGCCTGGGAGACCTCGCGAACCGCCCGGGCCGCGACCAGGAACTGGTCAAACTCAACTGCGCAGGAGATCTTGTACACCGGCCTCGGTCGCACCCGGACCCAGGCCTCGGCGATGACGCCAAGAATTCCCTCTGACCCGATCAGCATCCGGTCCGGAGAGGGCCCCGCCCCAGACCCCGGCAACCTGGCGCTTTGCCAGCTGCCGCGCGGGGTGATCGCGTGCACCGACTCGATCAGATCGTCGATATGGGTCTCAAGCGTCGCGAAGTGTCCGCCGGCGCGGGTCGCGATCCACCCACCCAGGGTCGAGTACTCAAATGACTGCGGGAAATGGCGCAGGGTCAGGCCGTGCTGGCCCAACTGCTGCTCCAGGCCCGGTCCCCGGGCTCCGGCCTGGATCCGCGCGGCAAGCGAGGTGGCGTCGACCTCGAGGACCCGATCCAAGCGCCGCAGGTCGAGACAGACCACCGGTCGATCGCGGTTGCGAACCTCGATCCCGCCGACAACGCTGGTCCCGCCCCCGAAGGGAACGACAGCGGCGCCCTCGGCCTCCGACCAGCTCAGCACCAGCTCGATCTCAGACTGATCGGCGGGAAAGGCGACCAGGTCGGGCGGATTTGGAAACTCACCGCGAAATCCCCGCACCAGATCGCGGTAGCCCTTGCCCAGCGAGTGGGCGATCCGCTCATAGCGCCCGTTGCTAAACAGATCCGGGAATGAGGACGGCGCCCTCAAGCGCGATTTCTGCAGGGCAACCTGCTCCAGCGGGACCGGCGCCTGCGGCTCGCCGCCAAAGCCGAACAGTTCCCGGATTCCCGCCGCGGCCGCCCCGAGCTCGGCCTGGGAGGGCGCCTGGTCCTCAAACCCCCAGCCCCAGTGCTTGAGCCTGCGCTCGGCGCTCATCGCCCAGGCGCCAAGCAATTAGCCGGGTGGAGCTCGCTGCGGGCGGTCGGGAAAAGCTCTCGCCCTGCGGTCGAACTCATCGAGTCAGGGAGCCACCGGGCTGACGCTACCAGTGGACACCTTTCATCAAATGGGCAAAGGCGACGGCCTCGGTCGAAGGCGCCTTGTCGGGAGCCTCATCGGCTTTGCCCTTCGCCGCCTGGGACTCCGGGAAGAGCTTGTAGGCGGTGTTTAGGATCGTGTCGCTCGCCTTCGGCGCTACCGCGTAGAGCAACTCGCCGAAGTTCCCCAAACGGGTTGCGACCTTCTTCGGTTTGTTGATCATCGCCACGGCGATCATCTCCGCCGCCTCCTCGGGCGTTATTGCCGGGAACATGTCATACATCCTGGTCGGCGCGATCATCGGCGTGCGGACCAGGGGCATGTGGATCGTCGTGATGTGCACCCCGTCATCGATGACCTCGGAGGCGATCACGCGGCTGAAGGCATCGAGTGCTGCCTTGGAGGCGACGTAGGCAGAAAAGCGCGGTGGGTTGGTCTGCGTACCGATCGAGCTCACATTGATTATGTGACCCGAGCGGTGGGTGCGCATCGAGGGCAAGAGCGCCAGGATCAGCCGCACCGCGCCGAGATAGTTGAGCTGGATCGTGCGCTCGTAGTCGTGGAAGCGATCGTAGGCGAGGGCGACGGATCGACGGATCGAGCGGCCCGCGTTGTTGAGGAGGATGTCGACCTGCCCGTGGTAGGCGAGCACCTCGGCCGCCATCCGCTCGACGTCCTCGACCTCGGCCAGGTCGCAGCGGTGGATATGCGCCGTACCCCCCGCCGCCTCGATCTCTGCCTTGGTCTCCTCAAGTTTCTCCACCGAACGAGCAACCAAGAGCACGGTCGCGCCCGCGTCGGCCACCTTCACCGCGCTCGCTCTTCCGATTCCAGAGGAGGCGCCGGTGATCAGCACCACCTTGCCCCGCACCGCCCCCGAGAGCGAGCGGTCCTTGAACAGGTCGGGATCGAGGTTGCGCTCCCAGTAATCCCAGAGGCGGGCCGCGTAGGTCTCCAGGGGCGGCACCTCGATCCCCGAACCGGCCAGCGCCTTCTGGGCATTGGAACAGTCAAAGGTTGTTGGGTAGGTGACGTAGCCGAGGACCTCGGGTGGTATGCCGAAATCCTTGAGCACCATCTCCGCCGCCCGCTTCGCAGGTGGGAAGAACTTCAGGCCAGTCGCGATCAGGGTGCTCGCCGGGTCGACCAGGTCGGAGTCAAGCCGCACCGCCATCTGAGGCGCGTCGGCAGCCTTGGCAAACAAGTTGATCAGCTCCCCTGCGCTCTTTGGATGCGGATCGGTGAGGTGGAAGGCCTGTCCATCGAGGCCGCGACGATGGGCGATGTGGTCGATCGCCGCGGAGACGAAATCGACCGGGACGATGTTGATCTCACCCCCTTCGACGCCGATCGTCGGCAACCAGGAGGGCAGCACCCGACGCGCTCGCTGCAGCGACTTAAAGAAGTAGTAGGGACCGTCTATCTTCTCAATCGCGCCGCTGCGCGAGTCACCGACGACGATTCCCGGCCGGTAGACCCGCCACGGTCGGGCGCACTCCTCGCGCACGACCCGCTCAGACTCATGCTTGGTACGAAAGTAGGGGCTGGTGTCGAGCTTTTCGGCCTGATCGAACATCTCCTCGCGCCATTCCCCCCGGTAAAGGCCGGCCACGGCGATCGAGCTGATCTGGTGAAAGCAGCCCACCTCGATCGCGGCGGCCAACTCCACGGCATGCCTGGTCCCTTCGACGTTGGCGATCTCCTGGCTCTCGGCATCAGCCGTCAGGTCATAGATCGCCGCCAGGTGAAAGAAGTGATCAACGTCGCCGCGCATCGTGAGCCGGTCCTCCTCAGAGACACCAAGGCCCGGCTGTGAGAGATCGCCGGCGACCGGCACGACCCGCGCCCCGTCGGCACCCCATGCGGTGCGCAGCTCCTCCAAGCGGCCTCGAGAGCCCGCCCGCACGAGGGCATATATCGTCCCCTCGCGGTGCAGGAGCCGCTCGACGAGGTTGCGGCCGATGAACCCGGTCGCACCGGTTAAGAAGTAATTCACCTCTGTTTCATACACTCAAAGCACCAATGGCGCAAACGGCGACCTTGCAGATTGAGATGCCCGAGATGGGAGAGTCGGTCACCGAGGGGATCGTGCTCGAGTGGCACGTGGCCGAGGGCGACTTCGTAAACGAGGGCGATACCGTGGTTGAGATCTCCACCGACAAGGTCGATGCCGAGGTCCCGGCGCCGACCGCGGGCACGATCACCAGGCTGATCGCCCAGGTCGACGAAGAGGTTCCGGTCGGCGCCCCGCTGGCGGAGATGACCCCCGGCCAAAGCGGCGATCCGGGCGAGGATCGACCAAACGGCTCAAGCGCACCCCCCGCGGCGCAGGAGGGCACGACGGCCGAGCCCCAACCTCCATTCCCGGCCCCAACCGGGCAGGGAGACGCGGGAAAAGCAAAGGAGGGGGTCGGCCGCCCCAATGGAGCCGCCGAGAATGTGAGGGCGACGCCGCTCGCCCGTCGCGTCGCCGATGCCACTGGCGTTGACCTGGAAACTGTGAGCGGGTCGGGTCCGGGGGCAAAGGTGACCAAGGGCGACGTGCTCGCAGCGGCAAATGGCGGCGCGGCGATCAGCTCCCCGGGGCGCGGCGAGGCCAAGGCGCTGCGCGGCCCGGCGGCGATGCTTGCCCAGGCGATGAACGAGAGCCTTGCGGTACCCACCGCGACCTCCTTTCGCACGATCGCCGTCGACACCCTTGACGCCAAGCGCAAGGCCCTGAACGGCGTCCTCAAAGACCGTGGGGTGAAGGTTTCCTTCACCCACCTCGTCGCTTGGGCGCTGGTCCAGGCCGCCAAGCAGTGGCCGGTCATGGTCCGCACCTTTGAGGAGCGCGAGGGAAAACCGTTCGCCCTGCAAGGGAGGCCCGTCAACCTCGGAATAGCCGTTGACGTGGAGCGCAAGGACGGCTCCCACAGCCTCATGGTCCCGGCTATCAAGGGGGCCGAGGAGCTTGACTTCGCCGCCTTTCACACGCGCTATGAGGAGCTGATCACAAAAACACGCGAGAGCAAGCTCAGTCCCGATGACTTCCAGGGAACCAACATCTCCCTGACCAACCCCGGCGGAATCGGCACGATCGCCTCTGTCCCGCGCTTGATGAGCGGCCAGAGCGCGATCATCGCCACCGGCTCGATCGCCTATCCGCCCGAGTGGTCACACGCCACCCCCGAGCGAATCCGCCAGCTCGGAGTCTCCAAGGTGATGACTCTTACCTCGACCTATGATCATCGCGTCATCCAGGGTGCCGAGTCGGGAGCCTTTTTGCGCCGGGTCGAGCAGCTGCTGCAGGGCGAGGACGGTTTCTATGAGGCACTCGCAGGCGAGCTTGGCCTTGATCCGGCCCCGCTCACCTCCGCCCACCCTGCATCTGCCTCCTCCCCTCCCCTGGGAGGGGCGGCGCCGGCGGGCACCGGCGCAAAGGAGGTTGACCCCGAGCTCCTGCAGGCGGTCGAGGCGGCGACCTCGCTGCTTAAGAACTACCGCACCCACGGCCACCTGGCCGCCCGCTTGGACCCACTCGGCTCCGAACCCAAAGGCGACCCCACGATCCAGCCCGAGAGCCTCAACCTGACCCCCGAGCTGATGGCCCAGATCCCCGCCTCGATTCTGCATATCGGTGTCCCCGGTGAAAACCTGCTCGAAGTTCTACCGCGGATGCGCGAGGCCTACTGCGGCACGATGGCCTACCAGTTTGAGCATCTCTCCTCTCACCAGCAGCGAATCTGGCTGCGGGAGATGATCGAGACCGGCGCCCATCGCCGCCCGCCCAGCGACGATCAGAGGCGCCGCCTGCTCGGTCGCCTGATTGACGTCTTCGGCTTCGAGCGCTTTCTCGAGAAGGCCTACCTGGGCCAGAAGATGTTCTCGGTCGAGGGTCTTGACGCGGTGGTCCCGATGCTCGATGAGCTGGTCACTCTCGCCCACCGCGGTGGAGCCGAGGAGGTCGTCCTCGGGATGGCGCACCGAGGTCGGCTCAGCGTCCTCGCCCACAACCTCGGCCGCCCGATCGACTCGATCCTGGCCGAGTTTGAGGGGGACAAGCGGATCGATGCCGTGAAAGCGGTCGCCGCGATCCCCCATGGCGGCACCGGCGACGTTAAGTACCACTACGGTCACCACGGTGTCTATGAGAGCAGCGAGGGCGAGAAGACCTCGGTCCGCCTCTACCCCAACCCCAGCCACCTCGAGTTCGTCGATCCGGTCGTCACCGGAGGCGCCCGCTTCCTGCAATCAGAGATCAACGGCGCGGGCATCAGCCACGACCCCAAGCGTGCCGTACCCGTCTTGCTCCACGGCGACGCCTCCTTCCCCGCACAGGGAGTGGTTGCGGAGACGCTCAACCTGCAGGCCCTGAGGGGCTACAGCACCGGCGGCACCGTGCACATCATCCAAAACAACCAGGTGGGCTTCACCACCGACCCCGAGGACGCCCGTTCGACCCCATATGCCGCCGACATGGCGAAGGGTTTCAACGTGCCGATCGTCCACGTCAATGCCGATGACGTCGAGGCCTGCACGGCTGCGATCCGCCTCGCGATGGCATACCGCGAGCGCTGGGGGCGCGACATCGTCATCGACCTGATCGGCTACCGCCGCTTCGGCCACAACGAGACCGATGAGCCTGCCTACACCCAGCCGCTGATGGCGGCCAAAATCAAGGCGCACCCACCGGTTTCAGAGCTCTACGCGCAGCAGCTGATCGCCGCCGAGGTTCTCAGCAGCGCCGAGGTCGAGCGGGCGGCTGAGGAGCGCCGCGAGGAGATGTCGGCAGCGCTCAAGGATCTTCGCGAGAAGATGGAGACGGGCGCCTATGAGGACCCGACGGTGACCAGCACCGGCACCGGAGACCTCGACCGAAGCGCCAGCCCCCCGGTCGATACAGCGGTCCCCGCCGAGAAGCTGCGCAGCCTCAACGAGGCGCTGCTCAGGGTGCCCGAGAGCTTCACGATCCACCGCAAGCTGCGGCGGCCGCTCGGTAAGCGCGTGGAGGCGATCGAGCATGGCGGCATCGACTTCGGACACGCCGAGGCGCTGGCATTCGCCACCTTGCTGAGCGACGGCGTCCACACCCGACTGACCGGACAAGACACCGAGCGGGGCACCTTCTCCCATCGCCACCTCGTCCTGCACGATGAGAACACCGGGCTTAAGTTCTGCCCGATGCAAAACCTCGACGCCGCCACCGCCCCCTTCGAGCTCTACAACAGCCCGCTCTCTGAGATTGCATGCCTCGGCTTTGAGTACGGCTACTCGGCGGCGACACCGGGCGCGCTGGTGCTGTGGGAGGCTCAGTTCGGTGATTTCGGCAACGCCGCCCAGGTCATCATCGACAGCTTCATCGTCTCGGGGGAGGCCAAGTGGGGGCAGACCAGCCGTCTCACGATGCTGCTTCCCCACGGCTATGAGGGATCGGGTCCCGAGCACTCAAGCGCCCGGATCGAGCGCTTCCTGGCGCTGGGCGCCGAGGGCAACATTCGGATCGCCAATCCGACCACCGCCGCGCAGTATTTCCACCTCCTGCGCCGCCAGGCGCTGATCCGCAAGCCGCGTCCGCTGATCATCTTTACCCCGAAGGGACTGCTGCGTTTGGAGCGCGCCAGCGCCAGCCTCACCGAACTGACCGACGGCGCCTTCCATCTGATCCTCGATGACCCCAGAGCATCCGAGAGGCGCGAGACGGTCGAGCGGCTGGTGCTTTGCACCGGCAAGGTGTACTTCGACATCGATGCCAACGAGAAGCGCGAGGGCGCCGATCGGGTTGCGATCGCCAGGGTCGAGATGCTCTACCCCTTCGCCGAGCAGCAGCTGGTCGAGCTGATCGGTTCCTACCCGAACCTGACCGAGATCGCCTGGGTCCAGGAGGAGCCCCGCAACATGGGCGCCTGGAAGGTGATGTCGAGGCGGATGCCCCACCTGCTGCCCGAGGGCGTCAGGCTGACCTACATTGGCCGTCCCGGCCGAGCCAGCCCCGGCGAGGGCTACTCGGGCGCCCACGCTCGCGAGCAGGAGCGCATAATCCTCACCGCCCTCACTCCAGAGGCCTGATGCAAAAGCCCGTCCCCGGACCTCTGTTCATCTGGGTCAAGCGTCTTTCCTGGCTCGAGCTGACGATCTTCACCGGCCTGATCGTGTTCTGGCTTTTGCCGGGATACGAAACCGAGACGATGATCTTTGGCTGGGCACACGGGATCGGATTTGTCGGTCTTTGCATCGTGATCTGGATAGCAGCGGTGAGGCGCGAGGCCCCCTACACGCTGCTCGCCGCGACCCTGACCCCGGTGGGGCCACTCGGCAGCGTTGTCGGAATCGAGCTGATCGAACGCAAGGGTTGGGGGATCGCGCCACCCTCCAGCGCAGCTGCGCATAACCCCCAGTAATTGACCACAGCCCTTGACCTGGGCCGCCAGAACCTGTATAGCTAGTTGGGACTGTTCCTCTGGACAGTCCCGTCCGGGGGAACGGCTGCGTCGGCATCCCTCCCTGGCTACCGGCGCGCTGGTGCGGTGCGGGTCGCGCGGACCCCCCTGCCTCCCGCGACCCCGCCGCACCTCCCTGCCTGCTTTCGTGCCCACACCCAGCCGGGGGCGGTCGGGTACAGATCAGGTCCACTTGCGGCAAAGCCCGGGCCCGAGCCGGCGCCCCGCTCAGCCCCTCAGCTTTCTCAGAACTGTCTGCAGGATCCCTCCGTTTTGAAAGTAGATGACCTCATTTGGGGTGTCGAGTCGAACGGTCGCCTCGAACTCGATCCGATCGGCGCTGACTCGCACCGACTTCGCCCTGCCCTCATCGAGGTCGCCGATCGTGATCTCCTCCTCGCCGCTCAATCCAAGTGAGTCCACGCTCTGCCCCGCCGGGAACTGCAGCGGTAGAACTCCCATACCGATCAGGTTGGAGCGGTGAATCCGCTCGAAGCTCTCGGCAATCACCGCTCGAACTCCGAGCAGCTTGGTTCCCTTTGCGGCCCAATCGCGAGAGGAGCCGGAGCCATACTCCTTGCCGGCGAGGACGATCAGCGGAACTGCCTCCTGCGCGTAGGCCATTGCCGCCTGATAGATCGTCGTCTGCTCGCCGTCGGGGAAGTGGCGGGTGAATCCACCGGATCTGTCGACGACGGTTGCGCAGGCGGATATTGGCGAAGGTGCCGCGGATCATCACCTCGTGGTTGCCCCGCCGCGAACCGTAGGAGTTGAATTCGCGCGGCTCAACTCCTTCCTCGATCAACCAGCTCCCCGCCGGGCTGTCTTTCTTGATCGCCCCCGCCGGTGATATGTGGTCGGTGGTGATCGAGTCGCCGAGTACGGCGAGGACCCTCGCCGCCTCGATCGGCTCAAGCGCGGCGGGCTCCGGCGGCATCGCCTCAAAGAAGTTCGGGCGACGCACGTAGGTGGACTGCGGCCAGGTGTAGCGATCGCCATCGGGAACCTCGACCGCATTCCAGTTCTGATCGCCGCTGTATACGCGGCCGTAGTTTCGGGTGAACATCTCCGCCTGAATCGAGCGCCCGACCAGCTCCTTGATCTCTCCTGAGCTGGGCCAGATTTCGCTCAGGTACACGGGCTCCCCATCGGAGCCCTGGCCCAGCGGTTCGCTGAGCAGATCTAGGTCCATCCTCCCAGCCAGCGCGTAGGCGACGACCAGCGGCGGGCTGGCCAGGTAGTTGGCCTTCACATCCTGGTTGATCCGTCCCTCGAAGTTTCGGTTTCCCGAGAGAACCGCGCAGACTGCCAGGTCCCTTTTCTCGATCGCGGCTGAGATCTCAGGGGCCAGCGGTCCGGAGTTGCCGATACAGGTGGTGCATCCGTAGCCGACCAGGTTGAACTGGAGGCGGTCCAGATAGGGGCTCAGCCCCGCCTTGTCGAGGTAGTCGGTGACCACGGTGGACCCCGGCGCAAGCGACGTCTTCACCCAGGGTCTGCGCGTCAGGCCCCTCTGCAGGGCGTTTCGCGCCAGCAATCCGGCGCCGATCATGACGCTTGGATTGGAGGTGTTGGTGCAGCTGGTGATCGCCGCGATCACCACCCGGCCGTGGTCGAGCTCGACCGTTGTCCCGTCCTCGAGGGTGACCTCGATCGCCTTGCTGCTCGCACCCCCGATCGCCTCGCCTCGACCCTCGCCCAAAGGCGCCCGCGGCCTGCCGCGCTCATCGTCATGTTCCTCGGCCGGTGGGTCAGAGGCCGGGAAGGACTCTTCCATCGCCCGGTCGCGCCCGTTGCCGAGCTGCTCTGCGGCCTGCGGATCGAACTCGTGCATCGCCCCAAGAAAGGCAGCCTTTGCCTCCTTGAGCGGAACCCGATCCTGGGGTCGTTTCGGACCCGCGATGCTCGGCACCACCTCGCTCAGGTCCAGTTCCAGTTTCGCCGAGAAGATCGGGTCCTCCGCCCCTAGATCATGGAACATCCCCTGCTCGCGGGTGTAGGCATCGACGAGCTCGATCGTCTCCCTCGAGCGGCCGGTCAGCTCCAGATAGCGCAGGGTCTCAGCATCGACAGGAAAGATCGCGCAGGTGGAACCGAACTCCGGTGACATGTTGCCGATCGTCGCCCGGTCGGCAAGGCCAAGGGTCGGCAGACCCGGCCCGTAGAACTCGACAAATTTTGAAACGACACCAAGCTCGCGCAGCATCTCGGTGACGGTCAGGACGAGATCGGTCGCGGTCGCCCCCTCGGGCAGCTCACCGCTGAATTTGAAGCCGACAACCTGGGGCAAAAGCATCGAGATCGGCTGTCCGAGCATCGCCGCCTCAGCCTCGATCCCACCCACCCCCCAACCCAAGACGCCGAGCCCGTTGACCATCGTCGTGTGGGAATCGGTGCCCACCAGCGTGTCGGGATAGGCGCACAGTGCGCCGCTTGCATCGCTGCTGTAGACGACCTGGGCGATGTGCTCGAGGTTGACCTGGTGACAGATGCCGGTTGCCGGCGGAACGACGCTGAAGTTGTCGAAAGAGTGCTGTCCCCACTTGAGGAAGGAGTAGCGCTCCCGGTTTCGCTCGAACTCTCGCTCGGCGTTTACGGCAAACGCCCGGGCGTTCCCGAAGGCATCAACCTGAACCGAGTGGTCGATCACCAAGTCGACGTCAACCAGGGGATTGATCGCTCCTGGATCGCCACCGATTTCCTCCATCGCATCGCGCATCGCCGCCAGGTCAACCACCGCTGGTACCCCGGTGAAGTCCTGCATCAGGACCCGGGCCGGCTGGAAGGGGATCTCCGCGCTCGGCTCAGCGCTCGGGTCCCAACCGGCGATCGCCTCAACATCGGCGGCGCTGACCGCGACGCCATCCTCCAAGCGCAGCACGTTCTCCAACAGCACCTTGATCGAATAGGGAAGCCGGGCCACCTGAAAGCGCTCGGCCAACGCATCGAGTCGAAACACCTCGAACTGGCGCCCGGCCAACTCCAGGGTCGAACGCGCGCCAAAGGAATCGCTAGTGCTCATCGGACAATCCTACGTTCGCGCTCAACTCGAATGCTCGCCGATGGCGGCCGCGGTGACCGCGTTGCGCAGCACTCCTCCCCCAATTGACTTCCTTACCTCTTGTCCTTGGAGTGTCCGTCGGCAACCGCCGCAGCCGCCCTTTGCCCGGTTGCACCGCTTTGCGCCTTGACCGAGGCACTGGGGCTAAGCATGCCGACGTGGGCCAACACCCGTTGCCTTCGCGGAGCGACCGCCAGCTCGATCCTGTCGTGCTCGATCGCGCTGATCACCGCCTCGCCCACCTGCTCAGGCGTGGCGGTCCCCAACCCCGGCGGCGGCTTTGCGCCTGAATCGGCAAACATCCCGGCGTCGCGGACAAAGCCCGGGGAGACGAGCGAGACGCCGACCCCTCGAGGGCCCAGGTCAGAGCGCAGACCGAGGGCAAAACCGCGCAGACCAAACTTGGTCGCGCTGTAGATCGAGCTGCGGGGGCTGGCTGACTTGCCCGAAAGGGAGGAAACGAAGACGAGCTGGCCGCCGCCGCGCTCGATCATTCCCGGAAACAGCGCTTGGGCCAAAAGCATCGGCGCCTCGAGGTTTACCCGCAGTGCCCGCCTCAGCTGCTCGGCGCTGAAGTCGGCAAGCCATCCCGCTCCCGGTAGCCCCGCGTTGGCGATCAGAATGTCGACCGGGCCGGCCTCGGCGGCGAGTCGCTCCGCGGCTCCCTCTGCAGCCAGATCCGCGACCAGGGTCCGGTGCCCGCCACCGGGTAGCTGCGCCGCAAACGCCTCCAGCGCCTGCCCGTCGCGGGCGCTGAGAATGAGGTTCGTCCCACGCCCGGCCAAGGCGCTGGCGATCGCCCGGCCAAGGCCCCCAGTGGCCCCGGTCAGAAGCCCTCTGCGCCCGGCAAGTTCCATCCCAAACCCAAGCTAGCAGCCCGGCGATCGACAGGAATAGCGGCTCCAACCCCGAAAGGCGAGAAATGTCTGCTTCTCCCAAGCAGGTAGCCGAACGATCGTCTAGACTGCCGCCGTTCCAGACAACCGAAACGCCGAATTCCGAGCGCCCCAAGGCGCCACGGGAGCGGGGGAACCACGTTTTCGGGGCTAACCCACCTGAGCTAGGTGGGGGCGCAGGCTCCTTTCGCGCCAGCCCGACAGCTAACCCCGTAGGCCGACGAAGGAGATCGGTTTGCATCCATATCCGCACAAGCTCAAGCTCAAAGCAGGATTAGCCACAGCGGGCGCCTTGACGCTGTTGGCGCTGGCGGTTCCAGGCGGCGCCTCGGCAGCCTGCGGCGGCGGCGGACTGGCGCCTGCACAGTTCGACGAATGCACCCCTACCGCGAAGGCGAAGCTGCTCTCCGACGGCGAACTGATTCCACCCGTCAGCGCACCTCCGCGGGTCCAGGCGGTGATCGCGGCTGCAAACCGGATCCGCACGAAGCCCTATCTGTGGGGGGGCGGACACGCGAGCTGGTGGGACAGCGGCTATGACTGCTCGGGCTCGGTCAGCTTCGCCCTCCACGGCGGCGACTTTCTCAGCAGCCCGCTGCCCTCGGGGCCGATGGAGAGCTGGGGCCTGCCCGGCCCGGGGCGCTGGATCACCGTCTACGCCAACGCCGGGCACGCCTACGCGGTGATCGCCGGATTTCGCTGGGACACCGCCGGGGACGCGAGCGGTACCGGCCCCCGCTGGCACAGCGAACTTCTCAGTAATCAGGGCTTTGTCGCCCGCCACCCGCCCGGCTACTAGATCCGCGGCTCCAGACTTGCTCCCCCCGCCCCTAAAGCGGGATATTGCCGTGCTTGCGTTTGGGCTGGGCAACGCGCTTTGACTGCAGCATGCGCAGCGCCCTGATCAGCTTTGGTCGGGTCTGGCGGGGCTCGATCACGTCATCTATGTAGCCGCGCTCAGCCGCCGAGTAAGGGTTGGCAAAATGAGCCTTGTAGTCATCGATCAGCTTCTGGCGACGCTGATCGGGGGTCGGTGAGGCGGAGATGTCCTTGCGATAGATGATGTTCACCGCGCCCTCCGGGCCCATCACGGCGATCTCGGCGGTCGGCCAGGCGACGTTGTAGTCGGCCAGCATGTGCTTTGAGTTCATCACGTCATAGGCGCCGCCGTAGGCCTTGCGAGTGACCACGGTCAGCTTCGGCACGGTCGCCTCGGTGAAGGCGTAGAGCAACTTGGCACCGTGGCGGATGATTCCGTTCCACTCCTGGTCGGTTCCCGGCAGAAAGCCGGGAACGTCGGTGAAGGTGATCAGCGGCACGTTGAAGGCATCACAGGTGCGGACGAAACGAGCCGCCTTCTCGGAGGCCTCGATGTCAAGTACGCCGGCGAGGTAGGCCGGTTGGTTGCCGACGATCCCGATCGGGTAACCGTCCAGGCGCGAGAAGCCGCAGACGATGTTTTTGGCGAAGTGTTCATGCACCTCGAGGAACTCCTCATCATCGACTATGCGTGAGATCACCCCGCGCATGTCATAGGGCTTGGAGGGATCGTCGGGAACAAGGGTGTCGAGCTCGAGGTCTTCTCTCTCAGGGTCATCGGTGGGCTCAAAGCGGGGCGGCGGCTCGAGGTTGTTGGAGGGCAGAAAGCTGAGCAGGTACCGGGCGTCGGCGAGACAGCTCTCCTCGTCCTCGGCGGCGAAATGGGCCACCCCCGACTTCGTGTTGTGGCTCATCGCCCCACCCAGCTCCTCGAATTCAACCTCCTCCCCGGTCACCGTTTTGATCACCTCGGGTCCGGTGATGAACATGTGGGAGGTCTCTTTGACCATGAAGATGAAGTCGGTCATCGCCGGTGAGTAGACCGCACCCCCGGCGCAGGGACCCATGATCAGGCTGATTTGCGGGATCACCCCCGAGCACTGCACATTGCGGACGAAGACGTCGCCGTAGGCGCCGAGGGAGACGACCCCCTCCTGGATGCGGGCACCGCCAGAGTCGTTGATTCCGATCACCGGGGCCCCAACCTGGGCCGCGAGGTCCATCACCTTGCACATCTTCTCCGCCATCACCTCGCCGAGACTGCCGCCAAAGACCGTGAAGTCCTGGGAGAAGACGAACACGGTGCGCCCTTCGATCGTTCCGTGTCCGGTGACCACCGCGTCCCCCCAGGGGCGGCGTTTTTGCATCTCAAAGTCATAGGTGCGGTGGCGAACGAAGGTGTCCAGCTCCTCAAAGGAGTCGGGGTCAAGCAATCTCTCGACCCGCTCGCGGGCGGTCAGCTTGCCCTTGGCGTGCTGTTTGTCGACCGCCTCAGCGGAGGCGGAGTGGATTGCCTGCTCGCGCAGATCGCGCAGGTAGGCAAGCTTCTCCTCGTGGCTGACAGGGTTGCGCTCACGCATCGGGCGCGGAAGTCTATGACCCGGGCTCAGGCGCTGCCGAACGGCTGCTTGTGGGGCTGTGCGAGCTGATCGAGGAGGCGCTCGAGGTCGGCCTCGCTGAGCCCCAGATCCTCGGCGGCGCGAATCTGAACGCGGGTCCCAAAACCCTTCCCCGCCATCCTCACTTCGAGCTGGTCAAGCTGCTCCCCCATGGCGATCAGCTCGGCCAGCTCCGGTTCTGACTTAACCAGGGTTCTTGAGACCTCGATCATGGTGGCCGCTTCAACCGCCGCCGCCTGGTTCCTTCCGCATCCCCCACCCTGGGCGAGACCGTTCAGCGGATCAGAAGAACGCCCCCCCCTTGTATTCGCCGAAGACATCGCGCATCGCCCCGCAAACCTCCCCGATCGAGGCACTGGCGGCGAGTGCGGCGCGGATCGGATGCAAGAGGTTGCCCTGGCCGCGCGCGACGTCACGCAGCGCCACCAGGCTCTGATCCACGCTGGGCTGGAAACGAGACTCCTTGAAGGCACTGAGGCGAGCCAGCTGGCGCCGCTCGGCCTCGGGGTCGACCCGCAAGATGTCGACGTCATCGATCTCCTCGGTGACGTACTTGTTGACGCCGACGACAATGTCTTGGCCGCTGCGATAGCGCTCGTGGTAGGAGTGCGCCGACTCCTCGATCTCGCGCTGCATGAACTCCAGCGCCTGGACCGAGCCGCCGAGATCCTCAACCCTGCCGATCAGCTCCCAGGCGCGTGCCTCGATCTCATCGGTCAGCGACTCGACGAAGTAGGAGCCCGCAAAGGGGTCGACGGTGTCGGCGACGCCGGACTCGTGTGCGAGCACCTGCTGGGTGCGCAGCGCGATCCGCGCCGAGCGCTCGGTCGGCAGGGCCAACGCCTCATCGAAACCGTTGGTGTGCAGGGACTGGGTACCGCCGCTGACCGCGGCAAAGCCCTGCAACGCGACCCGGATGATGTTTACCTCGGGCTGCTGGGCCTGCAGGGTGACGCCTCCGGTCTGGGTGTGGAAGCGGATCTTCATCGAGTTCGGATCCTTGGCCCCGAAGCGCTCCTCGACGATCTTTGCCCACATCCGCCGCACCGCCCGAAACTTGGCGATCTCCTGGAAGACGTTGTTGTGGCAGTTGAAGAAGAAGGCCAGCCGAGGGGCGAACTGATCGATCTTCAGTCCCCGCTCCAGCGCCGCTTCGACATAGGCGATCGCGTTTGAGAGTGTGAATGCGACCTCTTGCACCGCCGAGCAGCCCTTCTCGCGGATGTGGTAGCCCGAGATCGAGATCGTGTTCCATTTCGGCACCCTCTCGCGGCAGTACTCGAAGATATCGGTGGTCAGGCGCATTGTCGGCTCGGGGGGATAGATGTAGTTGCCCCGAGCCATGTACTCCTTCAGCACGTCGTTTTGAACGGTGCCGCGCAGCTGCTCGGAGCTGACCCCCTGCTCCTCGCCGACCAGCTCATAGAGCAAGAGCAAGATCGCCGCCGGTGCATTGATCGTCATCGACGTGGAGACCCCGTCAAGGGGGATCTCCGCAAAGCAGATCCGCATGTCCTCGATCGTGTCGATCGGAACCCCGGTGCGGCCAACCTCACCGCGGCAGAGCGGATCATCGGAGTCGCGGCCGAGCTGGGTCGGCAGATCGAAGGCCATCGAGAGGCCGGTCGAGCCGTGGGCGATCAGGTAGCGGTAGCGCTCGTTGGTGTCCTCGGGAGTGGCGAATCCGGCGTACTGGCGCATCGTCCAAAGCCGCTCCCGATACATCTCCTCGTGGATGCCGCGGGTATAGGGCGGAGAGCCGGGCCGCCCCAGCCGTCGGTCGAGGTCGGGGGCAACGCTATCGGCGGTGTAGAGGGGCTCGATCTCGATTCCCGAGTCGGTGAACACCCGCGGGTCATCGGGGCCGAGAAGGGGGGCGATCGTCTCTGAGGGCTCCTCATCCGCGGGAGTGTTGTCGCTTTTTGCGGCCATCAAGAGCAGGATATTGGGACGCGGTCTGCTCCGGGGCCACGCGTCGAGGCGGCCATCGCGGGGCCGATGCATCACCGGGGCACCCGGCGGCCCCGGGCCCGGCCTGCCACGCCTGATTTTTGCCGTCGGCTCTGGCGCCCGGAACAAATCCCGCCCGCCGGGGTTGTCCTGGCGCGGTGAATATTTCGAAGACGGGCTCAATCTGTGCACCCTTTAGCGGTGCGCGAGGGGCAGGCGAGCTTGAAAACCAGCCCGGTGATCGATGGAAAATTCCAGCAGGCCTCGGTCATCTTCTCGGCGCTGGCCAGCCAGCGGGGAACCGAGGCCCCCTGCCGCATTTTCCTTCGCGATCATCGGCGGGTCATCGGCCCGGCGGCGAATCGGGGCACAAGCGAATCCGGTGGCGGCGTCACGCTCGTTCGGAGGGAACTGGAAAGCTCCTAACAGGCGAAAAAGTTCAGCTCTCGATCACGCTCGGCGCGATCTGGGTTGACCTCGAAACCCGGCAGGCAACGGCGGCGGTCAGCATCAACTCCACCAACCAGCAGGCGATCGGAGCCCCCGGTGCACTGGGTCGTGCGGCGGGCGCCGAAGTCAGCCTGGGCGCTGCGACGATCCCCTCCGACCCCACCGATCACACGGTCAGTGTGGAGAACGCAAACGCGACCCTGACGCCGCTGAGCGCGGAAACGCTCAACTCGGTCTTTGCCAGGGCGGCAGCCCATGAACTGGGCACCAAAAGCTTTTTGAAGGAGGAGAATCTCTCGCTACGTTCTCCTTCACCGCGGCGACCGAATAGTGGCTCCATCTACTCCGAGGCGCCGACGAGGCGCTCGACACCGGTTTGTTCGATCGTCTTGCGCAAGCCCTCACGCAAACTGATCCGCGGCTCCCAGCCGAGCACGTCCTGTGCGCGGGCAATATCGGGACGGCGCTGCTGGGGATCATCCACCGGCAGCGGTTCGTAGACGATCTCAGAGCGAGACTCGGTCACCTCGACCACGGTCTTTGCCAACTCGAGCAGGGTGAACTCGTCGGGGTTGCCGATATTGACCGGCGTGTGCACATCGGACTCGGCGAGGCTGATGATGCCCGCAATCAGGTCATCGACGTAGCAGAAGCTTCGAGTCTGGCTACCGTCCCCGAAGACGGTCAAGGGGCGGTCCTGTAGCGCCTGGCGCAGGAAGGTCGGGATCGCCCGCCCGTCGTGCGGGCGCATCCGCGGTCCGTAGGTGTTGAAGATGCGCACGATCGCGGTATCGACGCCCTGCTGGCGGTGGTATGCCATGGTCAGAGCCTCCGCGTAGCGCTTTGCCTCGTCATAGACTCCCCGCGGTCCGATTGGGTTGACATGCCCCCAGTAATCCTCCTTTTGAGGGTGGACCTGCGGGTCTCCGTAAACCTCGCTGGTCGAGGCGATTACAAAGCGTGCCCGCTTGAACTTGGCCAGCCCGAGCATGTGATGGGTGCCGTAGGAACCGACCTTCAGGGTGTGCAGCGGTAGTCGCAGGTAATCGATCGGGCTCGCCGGCGAGGCGAGGTGATAGACGCAATCGACCTCCTCGGGTACCTCCACATGCTCGGTGATGTCGAGGTTGCGAAACTCAAAGCCCGAGTCACGGATGTGCTCGATGTTTTGCAGCGAGCCGGTCTCCAGATTATCGAGGCAGATCACCCGATTTCCCGCTCCCAGCAGCTGCTCACAAAGGTGGGAGCCGAGAAAGCCAGCACCGCCGGTTACCACGCAGGTACCCATGGCGCGCACGATAGCTGGGTTCGAACTCTCCCACGGCGTCGGGGTCCTCGCGATCCACCCCCGGCCCGCCCTCAGAATTAAGCAGGGACCCGCCCAGCGGGTGACCGCCCCTCTTGCCGGGTAGATTCATCCGCCGCGCGGCTCTCGCGGCGCTCAGCCTGACCGCGAGAGCCGCCGCGCGGCGGGGAGCGCTTAGCGCAGCGCGGAAAGCTGGTCTGTGACCTGGTCGACTAGATCCTGGGCGCGGGTGCTTTGCTCATCGATCGCCTTGCGGACCCGCTGCTCAACCTCGCTGCGATTCCGTTTCAGGGTCGTCTCGACCGTGCGCTGGCGCTTGCGTGCCTCGCGCTCTACCCGGGTACGCGTCTTCTTGGCTTCGGTTGTCGCCTTGCGACGGGCGCTGGCGCCCCGGCGCTCGCTGCGCTTCAGCGATTTGCGCAGCTGGGTGCGATAGGCCTTGATCTGTTTCTCAGCGGCGCTGCGTCCAGTCCAGGGCTCAACCAGATCAGCGATGCGATCGCTCACCCCGAGGACGGCGCCCACCGGTATGTCGACGACCGCCTCGGCGACGGATTGGACCTGGTTCTTCTGAGGAGCCGCGGCCTTGGCGGTACCGGTGGCGGAGTTTGCGGTCCGTTTAGCGTTGGTGGCGGTCCGTTTTGACTGGGTTTTGGCGGTTTTGGCGGATTTCTGGTTGCTGCTTTGCGTTGGCATAAGAGTTGGATCCCTTCGATCGTTCGACATTGCCTGCCCTCGGTGTTCGCGAGTGTAGCGAACATATGTTCCTTACGAACACACGTTCCTAAAACCAACGCCGGCCGATGGTTACAGCAGATATTGGCGGGCGCGGCGCTCAGCCTCGGCTTGAGAGCTGTGCCTCGGCGAGCATCCCCAGGGCGCGATCCCCGGCGGCGGCAATGATCGGATAGCGAGCCTCGAGGCCAAGGTCGGCTTGCTCGAGGGTGAGCTTGCCGAAGGCAACGCTGCCGCCAGCCTCACGCACGATCAGCTGCGCCGCCGCCGCGTCAACCGAGCGACAGGGGCGCAGGCTCAGCATCGCGTCAAAGCGAGCGGCGCCGACGTAGGCGGCAGATATCGCGATCGAGCCGACCACCCGCAACCGATAGACCTTGCCGATCAGCGCCTCCACCAGCGCCAGCGAGCGCTGTGGCTCGGCCGCCTCGAGGCCGAGCAGCTCCAGCTTCTCCCCGTCTGTCCCGACTCCGATCGGCTCCCCATCGAGCCTCGCGCCGTGCCCGCGCCGGGCGACGAACTCCTCCCCGGCACCGAAGTCATAGACAAAGCCAAACTCAACCTCGGCCATCGACGGGCCCGCTGCAACAGCGATGCTGAGGCTGTGGGAGGGAAGGGTGCGCCGAGCGTTGAGGGAGCCATCGATCGGGTCGATCACCACCCGCGCGCTACCGCCCGATCCAAAGCCGACCTCGCCGCGCTCCTCCGAGACCGCGATGAAGGAGGCACCGTCTCGCTCAAGCGCCGCGAGCTCGACGAAAACCGCATCCTCACAGCGTCGATCGATCGCCAGCGTGCGATCACCGCCCTCGCCCACCCCCTCATAGACCGTGCGTGCCTCGATCCCCTTCACCTCGGTAAAGATCTGGCGCTGGATAGCCACCAGGCGGCGGCAGATTCCCAGCCAGTCTGCGGAGAAAACGTCCACCGCGCCCATCCTATGGAGGCAGCGCACTCGGTAGCGTTGGCCCATGCTTGCGATGGCCGAGGCCCAGGAGCGCTGCGTCCGCCACCGTGGCGGCCCGCTCCTGGTGCTGGGCGAGCCGGCGACCGGGAAGACGGAGACCATTGCGCGGCGCCTGGCTCGCCTCGCCGCCGCCGGCACCCGCCCCGAGCAGGTCCTCGTCCTGACCGCCACCCGGGCGACCGCGAGGCGATTGCGCGAGCGGGTTGAGGCGCTCTTGGTCGGGCCGTTTGAGGAGTTATGGATCGGCGAGTGGGACGCGCTGGGTGAGCGCCTCCTTCGCGAGCAAAGCGCCGCCGCCGGCCTCGATCCGTTCTTTGACGTGCTCGGCCCCGCCGAGCGCCTCGCGGTCCTGCTCGACCGCCTCGAGGAGCTGCCGCTTCGACGCCACCAGATCCGTGGCAATCCGACCGGGCTCCTCGCCCGTTTGCTGGAGCGAATCGACCTCTTTAAGGCGAGCGCGATCGGCGCCGCGGCGATTGAGTCCGGGGCCCGCGAAGAGGAGGAACGCGCCAGCGATGCGCCAGCCCGCGTGGCCGCTCAAAAAGAGCGCGAGTTCGCCGAGTTCTTCGACGCCCACGATCGCATCCTCGCCGCCAGCGGCAGCCTTGACCGCGGCGACGTCTTCCTCGCCCTGCGCCGAGTGCTGATCGACCGCCCAGACGTGCGCGGTGAGCTCGCCGCGCGCTTCGTGCAGGTGATGGTCGATGAGCTCGAGGAGACGAGTCGGGCCCAGCGAGCAATCCTCACCGCGCTCGGGGGTGCCAACCCCAATCACCTCTACACCCTGCAAGGAGAGCTCGGCGAGGATGCCGATCCGGGCGCCGGCCTCCCATCCGGCGCCTCCTCAAGCCCCCACCTGGCGCTGAATCCTGGTGGGGCTGCCTGGTTTCACGATCTCTACCCAGGCGGCGAGGTGATCATTCTTGAGCATCAGTTCCGCGATCCCAAAGTCGGCTTCTGGCGCTGCGCCAACGAGCGCGCCCAAGCCCAGGCGGCGGCGCGCGAGGTCGAGCACCTGATTGCCGGCGGCACGATGCCCGAGCGGATCTGCATTCTCATCGATCAACCTCGGCGCAGCGGCGGCGCGGTAGCAGCGGCGATGGAGGAGCGCGGAATCCCCTTCCACCTCTGCGGGCCGGCGGCGCTCTTTCAGCGCCCCGAGGTGCGCGATGCAATCGCCTGGCTGCGGGTACTCGTCAATCCAGATGATTCCTCAGCCGCGGCCAGAACGCTGACCCGCCCGCCGGTTGAGCTGCGCTCCAGCGACCTGGCGCGGTTGATGACGATCGCGCGCCGACGCAAGCTCGACATGGTCGCAGCCTGCGAGGCAGCGCTCGACAGCCCCCAGCTGCAGCCCGAGGCCCGGGAGCGGATCCAATCCTTCCTCAAGCTCTATGGGGGCGCCGCGGCCGCCCTTGAGGAGCGTCGAGCCGACGTCTTCGTGCGGCGGCTGATCGAGCGGGTGGGGCTGCGTCGCCAGCGACTCTTCGCCGCCCAGCCAGAGGTGGCCGAGCGCCTGCTTGCACTCTCGCGACTCGCCGAGCTCGCCGCCGCCTGGGCCCGCCGCGAGCCCCACGGCTCCACGCGTGGCTTCGTCCGCTACCTGAGTGCGGTTGCAGAAGCCGGCATCGATCCCAGCGGCGCCGAGGAGCCACCCGCCCCGGGAGCCGTTCTCGGGCTCGGGCTCGGGGCGGTGAAGGGGATGGAGTTCGACCACGTCTTTGCGCTTGGCATCGAGCAGGCCCCGGAGTGGGAGCGGATCGGCCGTCCCGCGACAAGGGCGATGATCTTTTCGCGGATCGAGCGCAAGGAGGGTGGAGAGAGTCCCGGCTCTCGCGCCTATGAGAATGCCCTGGCCTCCTCCGATGGGCGTGAGGAGCGCCACGAGGAGGAGCTGTTCGGCCCTGCTGAGGGCCTGCATGCCACCTATCGAATGATGCGCGAGGAAGTCCTCGAGGCCTCCTGGAAGGCGGGCCGTGAGCTCTCCGAGCCGCGTCTGGATACCGCCGTTGACGTCACCCAGGCGATCGCCCGCTACCTCGAGTTACTGAAGCTCGCGGCGCTTGCGCAGCGCCCCGGAGATGAGGACACCTCGGAGGCGATCGCTGCTGTCAATGGCCTTCTGCGCCAGGTCGCCACCCCCGAGCAGCAGGCCGAGCTGGACTCCTCTTCGCTGGATTCCTACCTGCTTGACACCGAGCGTGAGCGGGGCCGTCGCCGCGAGCTGATCGCCGCCCGCGAGGAGCCCTCCCTGCAGGCCTTCCTCCCCCGGCGCGGGGACGGGGCGCTCAGCCTCTCTGCCTCTGACCTCGATCTCTACCTGACCTGCCCGCTGAAGTACAAGTTCGCCCGGGTCTTCGGAATCCCACGCGAGCCGACGATCAATCAGCGATTCGGAATCCTGATCCACAACGTGCTCGAACGCTTCCACAAGGAGAAGATGGGTGAAGGCTCCGATGGCCTACCCCGCCTGATCTCCCTCTTTGAGGCCGGCTGGAGACGGGGGGGCTTTCGCGCCAGCGATGATGAGCTCCAGTACCGCGAGCGGGGACGAGATGCGATGCGCCTTTACTGGGAGGCGGAGAGCGTGGCCGTCGGCGAGCCGGTCTGGCTGGAGCGAAAGTTCGATATCCAGATCGGCGCTCATCACGTCCGCGGCCGCGTCGATCGAGTCGACCGCCTGCCCGGCGGGGGCTATGAGCTGATCGACTACAAGACCGGGGAACGCAAGAGCGAGGCCGATCTAAAGCGCGACCTGCAGCTCTCCCTCTACCGAATCGCAGCGCGCGAGGCGTGGCAGATCGAGGCGGCCAGCGGCAGCTACTACTACGTTCTCGACGCGGAGAAGGTGGCTGCGCCTTCAGAGCCCGACGACGCCGAGCGGGTCGAGCGCACCGTGCTCTCGGTCGGGGAGGGGGTGCTGGGCCAAGATTTCGAGCCGCGGCCCTCGCCCAGCGTCTGCGGTTGGTGCGATTACCGCCTGATCTGCCCTGCCGCCGAGAGCTGACCGCCCCGGCCCCGAGCCGGCCTAGCTGCCCTGCTGGCGCAGGAAGCGCTGGAACTCGCGGGCGATCGTGTCAGCTGAGGGAAGGCCTTCACCCTGCTCGCCGAGCTGCTCTGCCTGTTCGGCCTCGATCCGCTCGACCAGTTCTTCGATCTCGGGGTTGGCGGCCACCGCCCGCCCGATCTGCTCTTCATAACTACTCGTCTCCTGCTCGAGCTCGGATGCGTCAACGGCGATCCCAGTGAGACCCTCGAGGCGGCGCAACAGGGCCAGGGCGGCCTTCGGGTTGGGGACCGCGGCGACGTAGTGGGGGACCGCCGCCCAAAGCGATGCCGAGCTCATTCCCACCTGCCGACAGCAGTCGTGCACGACGCCGACGATTCCGGTGGGACCCTCATAGCTGGAGCGCTGCAGGTCGAGCTCTTCGACCAGCTCCTCATCGGAGGCGAGTCCGGTGATTGGGACCGGAAGGGTGTGAGAGACCTCGGCGATTAGCGCCCCAAGGGTGATCACCATCTCGACCCCAAGCGCATCCGCCGCGGTCGCGATCGTCTCTGAAAAGGTCCGCCAGCGCAGGTTCGGCTCGGTTCCGTCGAGCAAGACGAGGTCCCGATCGGCCGCCGGGACACGGGCGGCGATCAGGTTGTTCTCGGGCCACTCGATTCGACGCGCCTGGCCCTCACTCAGGGTGATTGTCGGCCGGGTAGCCTGGAAGTCGAAGTACTCCTCGGGGTCCACCTGGGCGATCAGCTCGGCATCAAAGCACTCGGCAACCGTGGCGAGCGCGGTCGAGGCGGCGGCGGCGGCGTCGTTCCAGCCGCGGAAGGAGCAGACGAGGATCGGGGAGCGCAGCTGGGGTAGGTCACCTTCCCAGGAGAGAGAATCCACGTTCTGAGCGTAGACCATGCCGGCCCCGCGTAGACGGCGCTTCAGGTGGAGGAGCGAAGGGCGCGACGCAGGAGCTGGGAGGCGATCAGCAAAGCCAAGGCGGCAAAGCAAAGCTGCAGGGTTCGCTCCGAGACCCGGTTGGCGATCCCGACTCCGATCAGGACGCCTAGCGGGGAGAGGGCACCGATCACAATTGCGTTTCGCAGGTTGACGTTGCCGTAGGAGCTCTGGCGGAGCGCCCCGAAAAAAGCGACGATCACGATCATCAGCAACGAGGTTGACTCGCCCTGTACCTGGGAGAGGCCAAGGAAGATCGTCAGCGCCGGCACGAAGAGGACGCCGCCGCCGACGCCGAGCAGACCTCCCGCCAGACCTCCGGCGAGGGCAAATGCCGCTGCCCCCAACTCATTCACGCGAGGACCAGCTGGACCGAAATTGCAAAGAGCAGGCCGGCGAAAAGAAGTGCGACGGTGCGCTCGGAGATGCGCTGCTGGATCGCGGTCCCAAAGACCACCCCGACGATTGCCGGGATCGCCAAGATCAGGGCGGTGCCGAGATGGACGTTGCCGTAAATGCCGCCCTCCGCGAGAGCTCCGAAGAGGCCGATGATGACGATCGCCGCCAGGCTTGTCCCGGTCGCAAGGTGCTCTCCGTAGCCGAACCACAAAATCAGCAGCGGGACAATGACTGTGCCGCCGCCGACCCCAAAGAGACCGCTGAAGATCCCGGCCGCGGTGCCGATCGCGGCGAGCTTCAGGGTCAGGCTGGAGGGCATCTGGCAAGCGGCGGGGAGATCGTGCGGCGATACTAGATGCCGTGTCTGGCGAACCTGAGATCAGCGACAGCCGAACGCGGAGGGCGCTGCTTGAGGAGCTCAGCTCCGATCCCACCCGAACCGCAATCCTCACCGACATCGACGGCACCTTGGCGCCGATCGCGCAGCGACCCGAGGAGGCGACGCTGCCGGCGGCCGCCCGCGATGTCCTCACCGCGCTGCGGGAGCGCTTCGCGCTGATCGGCTGCGTCTCCGGTCGTCGCGCGGTGGAGGCGAGGCAACTCGTCGGTGTCGATCGGATCGCCTACGCCGGCAACCATGGCCTGGAGTTGTTGCTGCCCGGCGATCAGAGCGCACGGCTTGACCCCTCGCTGCGCGGCAGAGAGTCCGAGGCGGCGACGTTCATCGCCAGCCTCGACCCCGCGGAGCTCGCGGCGGCGGGCCTGCGGCTCGAGGACAAGGGCCCGATCCAGGCGCTTCACTGGCGCGGGGCCAAGGAGCAACGGATCACCGAGGCCCGCGCCCACGAGATCGCCGCCGAGGCAGGCCGCGCCGGACTCGAGCCCCGTTGGGGGCGCAAGGTATTGGAGCTTCGCCCGGTTGGGGGCGGGGGCAAGGACGCCGCGGTGGCCGCGATCTTGGCGACGGATTCGATCTCCGCGGCGATCTACGGCGGTGACGATCGCACCGATCTGGATGCTTTCCGGCGCCTGCGTGAGCTGCGCGAGGAGGGGCCGCTTGAGCTGGTGGTATGCGTCGCGGTGCTCTCGCCCGAGGCTCCGCCCGAGCTGCCCGAGGAGGCAGACCTGATCGTCGATGGGCCCGGTGGCTGGCTGGAAATCCTCGAGTTCCTGGCGGCGTGAGGATGCCCTACACCGACCTCCTGCGCGTCACCGTCTTGCTCACCGCTGCCGAGGCCACCGCCTTGGGCTGCATCGCGGCGATCGCGGCGGGACGAAGCGATGACACGACCACGGTCTTGGTCGCGGCGCTCTGGTGGCTAATCGCACTCGCGGTGGGGGTCTACCTTGGGCGCCCCAAGCGAGCGGCCGACGGCGTCCGCGAGGCCCTCACCCGGGCCCGCACCGCAACCAGCCTCCCCGCCGAGACCCCCACTCGAATCGCGGTCTCGCGCCTCTGGCCGATCGGCGTCACCGCCCTCGGGGCCGGCATCACCGGCATCTTTTTCCCCGGGGTGGCGGTGATCGGAGCCGGCTACGCGCTGCTCGTCGCGCTTGCCTGGCACACCCGGGAGGCAGCCGTGCTCGGGGTAGAGCACCGCGATGGGGTCAAGTTCTACGTGGTTCCCAACTCCGCCCTGCGGCCGATCGAGCTGGTCCGGACCCCGGGCCTGCGCAGCGACCTGCTGCGCGATTAGGCCCTGATCAGAGCCGAGAATCCGCGCCAGCTGCGGCTGTTGGCGACCTGCTCGGGCCTCAGCCCGGCCCCGCGGGCGACGATCAGCGCGTAGCTCATGTTCTCGAGCGTCTCGATCCCGTGCGCGTCGGTATTGAGGACGATCATCGCCCCGGCTTCAGCCGCCCGCCGGGCGTGATCCTCGCAGAGGTCGCGGCGCTGGGGGCTGCCGTTGATCTCAAGCATTGTGCCGGTCTGCGCCGCGGCTTTGAGAACCGCATCGATCTCAACCGGGTAAGGATCTCGCCGGCCGATCAGCCTTCCGGTCAGGTGACCGATGCAATCGACGTTGGGGTTCTCGATCGCGGCGATGATCCGGGCGGTCATCCGCGGCTCAGAGATCGAGAAGGAGGTGTGGACGCTGGCGATCGTCCAGTCGAGGCGGGCGAGCAGCTCTTCGGGGTAATCAAGTGCTCCCTCAACGCCGATGTTGACCTCCGAACCGGCGAGCAGGCGGAACTCGCGTCGGCCCTCGTTGTAGGCGGCGACCTCCTCGATTCGCTGCTCGAGACGCTCGGCGCTGACGTTGTCCCCGAATCCGTGGCTGGCGGAGTGATCGGTGATCGCAAGGTAGGAGTAGCCGCGGGCGCGGGCCGCCGTGGCCATCTCCTCCAACGTGTTGCGGCCGTCTGAGAGGGTGGTATGGGTGTGGAGATCGCCACGGATATCGGCGAGCTCGATCAGTCCCTCGGCCGGATTTTCGGCGAGGAAGGAATCAAGCTCCGCCGCCGCCGCCGGCAGCTTTCCCCGCAATTTCAACGCCGCGGGGATCTCGCCCGTCTCCAGCAGGGCTGCGATCTTCTCGGCCAGCGTCTTGCCAACCCCCGGGATCTGCTGCACCTGCCCAGACGCCGAAAGCTCTGCCACCGAGTCGGGGTAATCACGGATCGCTCGGGCGGCGCTGCGATAGGCGCGCACCCGGTAGCGATCGGCCCCATCACGCTCATAGAGCGTGCCCAGCTCCTCCAGTGCGGCGGCGATCTCGGCGTTGGTCACGGCCTGCAAGTTAGTCCCCCTGCCGGGGCCGTTCTTTAGACACCCTTTGGCTTGATCAATAGCATCGGGTCGATGCCCCAGATTCCCGATACAGGTCCGGCCTGGCTCGTCCTGCCGACCTACAACGAGGCCGAGAACGTCGAGGCCTTTGTTGGCGCCGCGCGGGGCAAGCTTCCCGACTCCGCCAAGATCCTGATCGTCGATGACAATTCACCGGACGGAACCGGGAAATTGGCCGATCGCCTCGCCGAGGAATTCGAGAACCTGAGCGTCTTGCACCGTCCCCACAAGGAAGGGCTCGGACCCGCCTACATTGCCGGCTTTCGCCGGGCCCTCGCCGGCGGAGCCGGCCTCGTCTTGGAGATGGATTCCGACTTCTCTCACGATCCCCTCTTCCTCCCCCGCCTTTTGGAGGGCGCCAAACGCGCCGATCTGGTGATCGGGTCACGCTATGTCCCCGGAGGTGGAGTAACGGAATGGGGCCTGATGCGGCGGGCGATCAGCCGCGGCGGCAGCGCCTACGCCCGCTTTGTGCTCGGGGTCGGGGTGCGAGATCTGACCGGCGGCTTCAAGTGCTTCCGGCGTGAGGTGCTCGAGGCGATAGACCTCGACTCGATCGTCTCCCATGGATACGCCTTCCAGGTGGAGATGACCTACCGGGTGATCCAGCACGGTTTCAGGGTTCTCGAGGTTCCTATCGTCTTTCGCGACCGCCAGGCCGGCACTTCGAAGATGGACCGCTCGATCGTCGCCGAGGCCGCCTGGCGCGTTCCCCTCCTTCGCTTTGGGACCCGACCCCCTAAAGGAGGCGCAACGGCGACCAAGAGCCGGCGCTATACTTTCTGAAGTATTGAGCGCCGAAACTCGACCCAGGAGAGCGATTCACGTGACAGGCAAGCTCCGCGATGTGACAGACGCCACCTTTAAGTCCGACGTTTTGGAGGCCGATGGGCCGATCCTCGTCGACTTCTGGGCACCGTGGTGCGGGCCCTGCCGAGTGGTCCATCCGGTTCTCGAGGAGATCGATGGAGAGCGCGAGGACCTGCAGATCGTCAGCGTCAATGTCGATGAGAACCAGCAAACGGCGGCTCAGTATGAGGTTCTCTCGATCCCGACGCTGATTCTCTTCAAGGACGGGGCGATCGCCAAGAAGGTGATCGGGGCGATGCCCAAGCGCCGCCTTGAGGCCGAGCTAGAGCCGGCGCTCGCCTAGAGCCAGGAGATGCCGTTCGTCCACGTTCACTGGTTTGAGGGACGAAGTGCCGAGCAGAAGGCAGAGATCGCCAAACGGATCGAAGCGGCGCTGGTCGAGGTTGCCGGGGTTAGTCCAGAGCACTGCTGGGTGAAGTTCTCTGACTCCTCAAAGTCAGACTTCATCATCGGTAAATCTCCCGGATAGAGTGGCTCAGGCGCGCCGCAGCGCGATCTGCAGCCTGCGCCCATCGATCTCGATGCCGCGGCCCTCGGCGCCCCCATAGGAAACCGACCGGGCCAGGACCTCGCCGCTCAGGTAGGGCTGGTGCTCGCGGGCGGCGGCGAGCAGCTCCTGCTCGCCGCCGAGGACAAGCTCGATCCGATCTGTGACCTGCAGTCCGGCCTCTTTGCGGGCATTTTGAACGGCGTGGACGATCTCGCGAGCGAGTCCCTCGCGGCGCAACCGTTGATCGATCTCCAGCGCAAGAGCAACCGCGTGACCGGCTTCGGCCGCGACCTGATAGCCGGCGAGGGGGGCGAGGGCGAGGTTTATCTCCGCCGCCACCAGGGTGTGCTCAACACCGTCGATGTTGATCCCAACCTCCCCGCCGTCTGCCATCACTTCGGCGACGTGCTCTGGCGCCAGCGCCTTAAGCGCGGCGGCAACCCGCGGCATGGCCTTGCCGAAGCGAGGGCCGAGGGCACGGTAGTTCGGTTTGACCGCGTAGCTCAGCAGCTCGGCCTCCTCGCTGACGAAGTCGAGCTCCTTGACGTTGAGCTCAGCCGTGACCAGCTTGAGCTGGGCCTCGATCGCAGCGCGCTCGCTCGGATTGGCGACGATCACAGCTCTGCTGAGAGGCTGTCGTACCTTCACTCTCGCTTGCGCGCGGGCGGCGCGGCCCAGCTCGACGGTAAGCCGCACCGCCCCCATCGCCGCCTCCAACTCGGGCTCAGCAAGTGCGGGCTCTGGAATCGGGAAGTCGCGTAGGTGGACTGAGTCGAGATCCTCTCCGGGCTCCTCAGACGCGCCCCCGGCCAGGTTGAGGTGGATCTCATCGGCAAGAAAGGGGGTGAACGGGGCAAGCAACGCGGCCGTCTCCAGGAGGCAGTGGCGCAGGGTCGCAAAGGCAGCGCGGTCACCGTCCCAAAAACGGCGCCGCGAGAGCCGCACGTACCAGTTGGAGAGCTCCTCGATGAATTCTGCGATCGCCCTGCCCGCGGCTGTGCAATCGAAACCGTCCATGCTCTCCCTGGTCTTTGCGATCGTCGCCTGCAGTCGCGAAAGCGCCCAACGATCGAGGTCGTGGACGGGCTCGGGCGGCAGCTCAAAATCGGCCGGCCCCAGCGCCTCGGCATTTGCATAAAGGACCCAGAATGAATAGGTATTCCAGAGGGTGAGCACAAACTGGCGCACCGACTCGCCCACCGCCTCAACCGAAAAGCGATAGCCAGACCAGGGCTGCTGGGAGGTGAGGTAGTACCAGCGCAGGGCGTCGGCGCCGTGGGCGGCGATCACCTCCCACGGCTCGACCACATTGCCCTTGCTCTTTGACATCTTCTGACCATCGGGGTCGAGGATCAGGCCGAGGCAGACGCAGTTGCGGTAGCTGGAGCTGTCAAAGAGCAGGGTTGACTCGGCGAGCAGGGTGTAGAACCAACCGCGGGTCTGATCGATCGCCTCGCAGATGAAATCGGCGGGGAAGCGCTCCCTGAACTCGGCCTCGTTCTCAAACGGGTAGTGAAACTGCGCGAAGGGCATCGCGCCGCTGTCATACCAAGTGTCGATCACCGCATCGACCCGCACCATCTGCGCCCCACAGCTCTCGCAATCAACCGTCACCCGATCGATGTAGGGGCGGTGCAAATCGGGGGGGATATCGGACCCGGCCCGTGCCGAGAGCTCGGCCACGGAGCCGGCGCAAAAGAGCTCTCCGCAACTGCGCTCGCTGCAGCGCCAAATCGGCAGCGGCGTGCCCCAGTAGCGATCCCGCGAGAGCGCCCAGTCGACGTTGCTCTCCAGCCATTTGCCAAAGCGCCCATGCTGGATGTGGGCGGGGTGCCAGCCGATCGTCTCGTTGTTGGCCAGCAGTCGATCAGCGACCTGGGAGGTGGCTATGTACCAGCTCGACTTGGCGTAATAGATGAGCGGCGTGCCGCAGCGCCAGCAGTGCGGATAGGCGTGCTCATAGACCTGCTCGCGAAAGAGCAGGCCGCGGCTTTTGAGGTCGGCGATCAGCTCCCCGGTCAGCTCGGGGTCCTTCACGAAGCGACCGGCGAAGCGCTTCACCCGGGAATCGAATCTGCCGTCGGCAAGAACCGGGTTAAAGAGCGTCTGCGGTGCCTTCGGGTCAAAGAGACCCGCCGAGCTCCCCAGCTCGAAGTCCTCCTCCCCAAAGGCGGGAGCGATATGGACGAGCCCGGTGCCGTCCTCGGTGGTGACGAAGTCGGCGGCGAGAACCGTGTAGGCGTTGCTGGGCAATTCGCTGAGCTCAAAGGCCGGGCCCGCGTAGTGGCGCCCCACCAGCTCGCGCCCGCGGCGGCGCTCGATGATCTCAGCCCCCTCTCCGAGCACCCGCTCAACCAGGGCCTCGGCGACGATCAGCGTCTCCCCGCCAAGGCGCGCTTTGACGTAGCTGACCTCGGGCGCAACCGCAACCGCGAGGTTGCCGGGCAGCGTCCAGGGGGTCGTCGTCCAAACCAGGAGCGACTCCCCCGCCTCTGCCCCATCCTCCTCGAGCAAGCCGAAGCGGACGTAGATCGAGGGGTCCTTGACATCCTCGTAACCGAGCGCCACCTCGTGGGAGGAGAGCGCCGTTCCACAGCGCGCGCAGTAGGGCACAACCTTGTGACCCTCATAGAGGCAACCGTCATCGAAGATCTTTCGCAGCGACCACCACACCGACTCGATGTAGGTGTCATCGAGCGTCACGTAGGGATCGTCGAGGTCGAGCCAGAAACCGATTCGCTCGGTCAGTCGGTTCCACTCCTGCACGTACTCAAAGACCGATTCGCGGCAGCGCTGGTTGAACTCCGCGATCCCGAACTCCTCGACTTGCTGCTTGGAGGTGATCCCCAGCTGCTTTTCAACCTCCAGCTCGACCGGCAGCCCGTGGCAGTCCCAGCCGGCTTTGCGCGGCACCCGGTAGCCACACATCGACCGGTAGCGCGGGTAGATGTCCTTAAAGACGCGGGCGAGGACGTGGTGAGATCCCGGTCGCCCGTTCGCGGTAGGAGGGCCCTCATAAAAGCTCCAAACCTCCGCGCCCTCTCGCTTGGCCAGTGAGCGAGCGAAGACGTCGCCGCGCTTCCAGCGCTCCAGCAGCCGCTCCTCCAGCTCGGGGAAGGCCTGCTTCGGATCGACTGGGCGGAAACCTGACATTGGCAGGTGATTCTAGGAGCGAGTAGGGTGGCGGCCCCGTGGCCCCCTTTGACCTGAACCAAAAGGTGGCGCTGGTGACCGGCGCCGCCCGTGGAATCGGCTTTGAGAGCGCGCGCCAGATGCAGATGCGCGGCGCCTCGGTCGCGGTGGTCGATCTGGACCCAGAGCAAGCCGCCGAAGCAGCCGAGAGGATCGGCGATCGGACGATCGGGATCGCGGCCGATGTCACCGACCAGGGGGCGATGATGGCCGCCGTCGCCGAGACTGTGGAAAAGCTCGGCGGACTCGACCTCGCGATCGCCAACGCCGGTATCGCCCAATCGCGAATAGCCACCGCCCGTGGGCTTTCCGGTGAGGAGTGGGAACGGGTCTTTGAGGTCGACCTGCTTGGCGTCTGGCGGACCGCTCGCGCGGCCCTACCCGAGATCGTGGCGCGCCGCGGCCAGATCGTCGTCGTCTCCTCGGTCTATGCCTTCGTCAACGGTTTCGGAAACAGCCCCTACGCGGTCGCCAAGGCTGGGGTCGAGGCGCTGGGGCGGACCCTGCGGGTCGAGCTTGCCCCCCACGGCGCCAGCGCCACCGTTGCCTATTTCGGCTGGGTCGATACGAAGATGGTTCAAGACGCCTTCGAGCAGCCCGATGCGGGAAGGATGAGTGAACTGACGCCCGACTTCCTGCTCAAACGGATAGCTCCAGGGGAGGCGGCGGCTGGCTTGATCCGCGGGATCGAGGAACGGGCCCCCCGGGTCTTCGTGCCGAAGTGGTGGCGCTATGCCTCAGCCCTGCGCGGTCTGATCAATCCGCTGCTTGACCGTCGACTGGAAAACGACGCAAAGTTGGCTGCCCTGGTGCGCGATCTTGACGCAAAAACCGTCGACGCAGGTGAAGCGGCCTCACTCGGCCCGAGTTAGCTCCTCAAGCAGGAAGGCAAATGACTCATAGTGCTCGCCGGTAGCACGCTGCAGGCCGAGCTCGCAGGTGCGGTTGCTGCAGAGCCGGGCGTCAAAGCTGGCGCCGCGTAGCTCCTCGGCCTGCTCGCGAGTCGCCGCCTCGGTGAGCTCAGGGTGGGAGATGCCACGATCCCCGGCGAAGCCACAGCAGGTTGCAGAGGGAGCGATCACGACCTCCTCGGCGAGCGCGGCGGCGATCGACTCCAAGCGCCCGCTCAGACCCAGGCGACGGGTGGCGCAGCTCGGGTGCACCGTCACCGAACCGACCCTCTCACCGACCTTCAACCCGGGCAGCAACCGCTCGGCGGCCCAGGCGACCGAGTCGAGTACCTCGAGCCCGGCGAGGCGCTCGGCGTTTGCTTCGCTCAGCACCCCTTCACCGGGATCGGCGATCGCGTGCGTGCACGACGCGGCGTCACAGAGAACAGGAAGCCTCCCCTCAGCGCTCCAGCGCCAGAGATTCTCGACCATCTCATTTGCCTTGTGGCGATGGGCCGCGCTAAAGCCCTTCGAGCTCCATGGCAACCCGCAGCAGCCCCCCCGTGTCTCGGTCGGGATCCAGACCGCCATCCCGGCCCGCTCTGAGATCGCGACGATCGCCCCCGCCAGATCCAAGCTGCCGGCCGGCCCGCCGCGGCCGAGGATGCGGTTGGTGCAGGAGGGGACATAGACAGCGCTCGCGCCGGGCGCTGCGGTCTTGGGCAGCTGCGCCGAGGCGGGACCGGGCAGCCCGCGCCCGCGTTTGCTGCGCCTGGCAAGTGGGGCACCGAGGCGCAGCGCAGCGCGGGCGCCGGCCTCCACTCCGCGCCACTTCCTGGCCCCCAGCAGGGCCAGCGCTTCGGCTCGCTCGGTATGGCGGGCGCTGCGCAGTTCCTTGACCAGCTCGCCGGTGTCAATCCCGACCGGGCAGGCGAGCTGGCAGCTGCCGTCCGCCGCGCAGCTCTCCAGCGCCTCGTAGTCGAACTCCTCAAGCAGCGCGCGCTGCACAGCCGATCCCGCCGGCTGGCGCGCGATCTCGCGCCGCAAGACGATGCGCTGGCGTGGCGTGGTCGTCAGGTTGCGGCTCGGGCAAACCGGCTCGCAGAAACCGCACTCCACACAGGCGCTCACCGACTCCTCGATCGGGGGTGTTGTTTTGAGGTTGCGCAGGTGGACCCCTTGGTCGCGGTTGAGAACCACGCCGGGGGAGAGCAGCCCCCGGGGATCGGCCAACTGCTTCACCCGCCACATCATCTCGGTCGCCTTCTTCCCCCACTCGCGCTCGACGTATGGGGCCATGTTGATCCCGGTGCCGTGCTCAGCCTTCAGCGAGCCGTCGTACTTTCCCACAATCAGCTCGACCAGATCCGCCATAAACGCCTGGTAGCGATCGAGATCATCGCGCTGGCCAAAATCGGGGGTGAGCATGAAATGCAGATTGCCGGCGGAGGCGTGACCGGCGACCCCGGGGAGAAAGCCGTGCTCGCCGAGCAGCGCCTGCAGATCGCGCGCGCCCTCGGCGATCTGCTCCGGCGCGACGCAGACATCCTCGACGATCAGCGCGGTTCCCGGTGCTCGCAGCCGACCGATCAGGCCGTGCAGGCCCTCACGCACCCGCCAGCTCAGCTCGATCTCCTCCTCCACCCGGGTGAACTCAACCGGGCGGATCGTCTCACGGGAGGCGAGGATCTCCTTCCCGGCGCCAACCTTGCCCTCGAGCTCCTGCTCGCTGCCGGCGCCAAACTCGACCAGGAGGACGGCAGAGTCCGGAGGCAGCTCCTTCCACTCTCCCGGCGCACCCACCATGTTGTAGCTGGCGGTAATCAGGGCCGGAGCGACCATCAGCTCGACCGCACTGGCACCCGCGCCAACGAGCTCGCGAACCGGATCGATCGCGGCATCGATGCTCCGAAAATGGACCCAGGCCGTGCTCGTGTGAATTGGCAGGGGGACGGTCTCAAAAACCGCCTCGGCGACGAAGGCCAGGGTTCCCTCCGAGCCGACGATCAGGCGGCGGAAGATCTCCAATGGGGTGTCGGCGTCAAGAAAGGCACAGAGCCGGTACCCGGTTGTGTTCTTGATTGCGAACTTGCGGCGGATGCGCTCGATGAGCTCGGGATCGGCGCGGATCTGATCGCGGATCTCGCAAAGGCCCGCGGCAAGCTCGGGCTCCGCCGCCCCAAACCGATCGGCGGCGCCGGCGGCGGCGGTATCGATCGTCGTACCGGAGGCAGTGACGAAGGTCATCGAGCGCACTGTCGAGTAGGAATCGTGACGAATGCCGCAGCGCATCCCACCTGAGTTGTTGGCGATCACCCCGCCGACCGTCGCGATCTCGGTGCTGGCAGGATCGGGCCCGAGCTTGCGCCCAACCGAAGCGAGAACACGGTTGGCATGGCCGAGCACGGTTCCCGGTTTGACCCGGGCCACCGCCCCGCCCTCCTCGACCGAAACCCCGCCGAAGTGGCGCCGCACGTCGACCAGAATCCCGCCGCCCTGACCCTGCCCGTTGAGACTGGTCCCACCGCCGCGGAAGGTGAGCGGGATCCCCGAGGCGCGGGCGAAGCCGAGCAGTTTGACGACGTCGCCTCGATCGCGAGCCATCACCACCGCCCGCGGAAAGATCCGGTAGGGACTCGCATCGGAGGCATATCGGACAATGTCCCCGGCCCGCCCGAGAACCCGCCCGCCACCGAGCAGCGCCTCCAGTTCTGCGCGCAGCGGCTGCTCGACGCCGGCGGCGAGCCGTTCGGGAGCCCGGTCGGGGGCCGCTTCAGACCCGCGCGGCGCGAGGGAGAGGACGCTTCGCTTAAGCAGGGCCATGGCCTAAAAAAGCGCCATTCCGGGGGCCACCGGGACTTCGACCAACTCAGGAGCAGGGCTCTGAAGCGCCCTGACAAGCGCATATCGCACCTGGTCGCGGTCCTTGACCCGCTGGGTGCTGACGCCGTAGCCCTCTGCTACCGCGGCGACATTGAGACCGGGCAGGTCGAGGCCCGGCGCGCCTTTCACCCCCTCGACCTCGGCAAACCACTTGAGAATCCCATACTCGGCATTGCGCAAGACCAAGAAGGTGACCGGCACCCGGTAGGCGACAGCACTCCAAAACGCGGTGATTGCGTATTGGGCAGAGCCCTCTCCGAGGACGCAGACCACGGGCCGATCGGGCTCAGCGAGCTGCACCCCCACCGCCGCCGCCAGGCCGTAGCCGAGCCCGCCTCCGGCGCTGAAGTAGTAGCTGCCAGGGCGCGAAATGCGAAGCTGATTGCGCAGCGCCAGGGTGCTCGATGGCGACTCAAGGACGATGATGCCGTCCTCGGGAAAGACCTCGGCGAGCGCCGAATGAACCGTGGAGGGGTTGAGAGGATCGCTGAGGGGAACGTCTCCCGGTCCCGGATTGGGCTCGGGGGCCGGGCGGGTGGACTCCGGTACCGCATCCAAGAGCGCGGCCAGGGTGAGCCCGACATCAGCGACGAGCGCGTCGCCCATCGGCGCGCGAGCCGCCTCATCGGGGTCGCTGGTGATCGCCACCAGCTTGGCCCGATCCGCGAGCAGCGGCCCGGGAATGTAGGGGTAGTAGGGAAAGACCGAGCTACCGGCGACCAGGACCAGGTCATGGTCCTCCAGAGTTTGGGCGAGCGGCCCGATTGCCGGCGGCAAGACGCCGCGGAAGTTGGGGTGGCCCTCGGGAAATCCGAGACGCGATCCACCGGTGGCCGGCGAGGCCCAGACCGGCAGGTGCTGGCGCTCGGCAAGCGCTACCGCGGTATGCCAGCCGCCGCTGGCGTCGATGTCAGGACCTGCGACGAGGACCGGGCTGCTGGCGCCGTCGAGCCGCTCAGCGAGCTTCCGAACCTCCTCGGGCTCGGCCACAGCGCGCCCGCCAACCGAGCGCCCGATCGCCTCGCGGGCAGCGAGCTGATCGACCTCAGCCCCCCAATCATCCATCGGCACCGAGACGAAGACGGGACCCCTCGGCGCCAGCCCGGCGAGGTGGGCTCCACGCGCCAAAGCGAGGGGAACGTCCTCGGCCCGAGGTGCCTCATAAGACCACTTAACGAGCGGATGGGGCATCCGGGTCGCGTCACGATTGGTGAGATTCGCCTGCAGGGTGATCTGCGCCCGCGCCTGCTGGCCGGCGGTGATCAGCAGGGGTGAGTGATTTGCCTGCGCGTTAAAGATCGCGCCCATTGCGTTGCCGAGGCCCGGCGCGGTGTGCAGGTTGACAAGGGTGGTCGTTGCCGATGCCTGCGCGAAGCCGTCGGCCATCCCGACGACGACCGCCTCCTGGAGGCCGAGCACGTAGCGCAGATCGTCGGGGAACTCGGCCAGCATCGGCAGCTCGGTCGAGCCGGGGTTGCCGAACATCGTCCTCATCCCCAGGCTGCGAAACAGGTCAAAGCTGGCCTCGCGAACGCTTGACATCAGCTCAAACCCTATCCCGGCGACCTAGGATCAGCTCTTGATGGGAGACCTGCGCCTGACTTCGGCGGCACTTTTGGGAGCGCTCCTCGCACTCGTGGTGCCCGGCTGCGGACAGGAAACCAAGGCAACTCCACTTGCCTGCCTGGGCCAGAGCGGCGCCTACCTCTCGGCCCTGAGGACAGCGCCGGGCGCGGTCAAGCTTAAGGGCGGGGCGCCGCTCAGCAGCTGCCTTCCCGCGGGTCAACCCGAAGGAGATCTGGCCACCGTCGGGATGGCGATGATCGGCGCCGCAACCAGGTTGAATGCCGAGGCCAGAGTCGATCCTGGCGGAGCCGCCAACCTGCGGCTCGGCTACCTGCTGGGTGCCGCCCAGCGGGGCGCTGCATCCACCGGCGGCATCCACGTCGAGCTCCTGCGCCGACTGGCAGTTGCCGCCCGCTATAGCCGCCCCGCGCGACCTCTTCCCGCGGTCTTTTTTCGCACCTATCGGAGGGGCTACCGCGCCGGCCGAAGGCGCGGCTGAATACGCTGGGGAAACGACGACTCGATGGAGGAATAAATTGAACGAGCAGCTCTGGGGTGGCGAGACCACCAAGGCCGTTGAGAACTTCCCGGTTTCAGGCGAGCGGGTGCCGACGCCTGTGCTTCGCTGGCTTGGGCGGATCAAGGCTGCTGGCGCCGAGGCAAATGCCGATCTGGGCCTGCTCGATCCCGAGTTGGCCGAGCGGATCGCCGCGGCGGGGGCCGCGGTCGCCGAGGGCGAGCATGACGGCCAATTTCCGATCGACATCTTTCAGACCGGTTCGGGCACCTCCTCCAATATGAACGCCAACGAGGTGATCGCAAATCTGGCCGGCGCCGATGCCCATCCCAATGACCACGTCAATCTGGGACAGTCCTCAAACGACGTCTTTCCCTCAGCCGTGCATCTTGCTGCGCTGGAGGAGGTAACCCACCATCTGCTGCCGGCGATGGGCACTCTGGAGGCTGCGCTTGAGGAGAAGGCCAAGCGCTTCGCCGAGGTGGTGAAGGCCGGCCGCACCCACCTGATGGATGCGGTGCCGGTCACCCTCGGCCAGGAGTTCGGCGGCTATGCCGCGCAGATCCGCCTCGGCATCCAGCGGGTGGAGGCGACCCTGCGCCGCGTCGGACAGATCCCGCTCGGGGGCACCGCGACTGGGACCGGACTCAACACCCATCCCGAGTTTGCGGCAAGGGTGCGCGAGAAGCTCTCCGCGCAAACCGGCCTGGCGATCTCTGAGCCGCTGGATCGCTTTGAGGCTCAGGCAAATCGCGATGCCCTGGTCGAGCTCTCCGGGGCGCTCAAGGTCTACGCGATCTCGCTCAACAAGATCGCCAACGACCTCGCGCTAATGGGCTCGGGCCCAAGGGCCGGACTCGCCGAGTTGAGACTTCCAGAGTTGCAGAAGGGTTCCTCGATCATGCCCGGCAAGGTCAACCCGGTGATCCCCGAGGTGGTGATACAGGTCGCCGGTCAGGTGATCGGCAACGACGCCGCGATCACGATCGGCGGCAGCCAGGGCCAGTTTGAGCTCAACGTCCGGGTGCCGCTGATCGCCCGCAATCTGCTCGACTCGATCAAGCTGCTGACCTCCGCCTCGCGTCTGCTTGGGGAGAAATGCGTGGCCGGGTTGGAGGCCAACGAGGAGATGACCACGCGCCACGCCGAGGCCACCCTGGCAACGGCTACCGCGCTCAACCCCCACATCGGCTATGACCGCGCCGCCGACATCGTCAAGGCCGCCGCCGAGTCAGGCCGCTCCCTGCGTGAGGTGGCGCTGGAGCAGGGCGTCGAGCCGGCGATTCTCGAGCAGGCCCTGGACCACCGCCGCATGGCGCGCCCTCACCAGTAGCCCGCTGCCCGACCAATCCGCCTCGCTCATCTCGGCAAAGTCTCTTGGGTGGAGATCCTCGGTCGAGAGCTATACCCCCAGTCCCGGCAACGTTGTTGAAAGCGCCTTTGAGTGAAGCACGGCTCCTTGCGGCGCCGGCGAGGGCGCGGCGCCCGGACCCGGCGGTTAATCCAGATCCGTAAATCGGACCCTAGGCTTCCTCAACCGCGATTCCGAGCTCGTGCGCGATCGAGCGCGACAGCTCCATCAGCTGCAGGGAGTCGATCGTGGCGCCCCCTAAGCCGAGGACCGATCCGGCCAAAGACAGCTCGGAGCCGCGTAGGTCGACGTGGGCGAGCTCGGCCTTGGTAAAGTCGGCTCCCCCGAGCTGGCAGCCGGAGAAGCGGGTGGCGTATATCCGCGCGCCCTGGAAATCGGCCTTGATCAGCACGCAGTCCTCGAAGGTCACGTGCTCGATGGTGCAGTGGCGGAAGTTGGCGTAGTCAAGCTTGCATCCCTCAAAGCGGACCTCTTCGATCCGGGCTTCGCCCAGGTTCAGACCAGTCATACGGGCCTCCTGAAAGGCAGCGCTCCGCAGCTTGGCGCCGCCCCAGTCGCCGTTTGCGGCGCTCACCCGCTCGCCCCTGACGTCGACCAGCTGGAGACCTCGAAGCCGGGAGTTCTCCAGGTCCACTTCCTTGAGGTGCACCCGCTCCAAGCGCCCCGAGCCAGCGTCCGCGCCGTTTAGGGCCGAGGACGCAAGCCGCACACCTTCCAATTCGAACTGCGCTGAGAGCTCGCTGACCTCGATGTCCTCGAGCGCCTCGGGGGCCAGATCCCCAGGCAGCGTCGCGCCGATCACGGACGGGTCGGGCCGTTTTGAGCGCGCCATCTCAAGCAGGCTAGTGCGTACCGGGTTAGCTCCATCTGACGCCTGTCGTAGCTTGCGGGCGTGTCTCGCCCTGACTTCCCCGTGACGATCTTGGAGTTTCAGGGTCGGTTCGGCACCGAGGAGGCGTGCCGGGAGTACCTGTTCGCCTCGCGCTGGCCGGGCGGTTTCGTCTGCCCGCGCTGTGGTGGTTACGAGGTAGGCGAGGAGACCCGCCGACACCTGTGGGTCTGCATCGCCTGCGCCTACCAGACGTCGATCACTGCGGGGACGGTTATGGACGGTTATGCACAAGACGCACCTGCCACTGCGCACCTGGTTTTGGGCTGCCTACCTTGTCGCGACCTTCCAGCCCGGGATCAGCGCCAAGCAGCTGCAGCGCCAGCTCGGGCTCGGCTGTCATGAGACGGCGTGGGCGATGCTGCACAAGCTACGGGCGGCGATGGTCGCCCCCAGCCGCGAGCTGCTCAAGGGCGAGGTCGAGATCGATGAGTTCTTCCTCGGTGGCTACGAGGAAGGCCTTAAGGGCGGCCGCCAGCACGGCAAGAAGGTGCTCTGCGGCGCCGCGGTCGAGGTTCGCGGGCAGGGATCTGGACGTCTTCGCCTCCAGACTCTGGAGAACTCGAAGGCGAAGACGCTTGACGCGTTCACGAAGGCAACGACGGCTCGGGGCGCGATCGTCCACACTGACGGGCTGCCCTCCTACAACGGCCTCATGGAACTCGGCTATGACCACCGACCGCGCAAGGTCGCGAGCGTCGGCGAAGAAGAGAAGCTGCTGCCGCGAGTGCACCGCGCGATATCGAACCTAAAGGCATGGATGCACGGCACACATCGCAGCGTCTCGCCGGAGCACATGCAGGTTTACCTCGACGAGTTCGTCTTCCGCCATAACCGACGCGGCACGCCGATGGCGAGCTTCCAGACACTTCTCGGGCTGGGCCTCGCCCATGAGCCGGTGACTTACCGCGAGATCATCGATCGGGCTGCCTGAGGGCGTTTGGAGCTAACCCGGTACGCACTAGCAGGCTAGGGGTTCAGCCCTGCAGGGTTAGGAAGCGCTCCTCGGTCAGCTCGATGACCGCGAAGGAGGGACCCTCGCGGGTGTTGCCGGAGTCCTTGACGCCGCCGTAGGGCTGCTGGTCAGCGCGGAAGGTTGGCACCTCGTTGATCAGGACACCGCCGAACTCCAGGGTGCGGCCGGCCTCCAGGCCGCGGCCGATGTCGCGGGTGAAGACGCCTGCCTGGAGGCCGAACTTGGAGTCGTTGGCCATCTCCAGGGCTTCCCCGAACTCGGCGTAGGTATCGATCGTCGCCACCGGGCCGAAGATCTCCTCGCGCCAAACCTTGGCGCTCCGCGGAGCCGCGCCAAGCAGGGTCGGAGCGAGGCAGCGGCCCTCATCGACCAGCTCGCCGCCACTGAGCAGCTCGGCGCCATCATCGAGGGCCTGATCGATCCAGGCCTTGACCCGATCGCGGTCAGCGCGGGTGATCAGCGGTCCGACATCGGTCTCGGGGTCAAGCGGATCGCCGACCCGCAGCGCCTCGACGTTGGAGATCAGCCGCGCGCTAAAGGCGTCGGCAACGTCCTCGTGGACCAGGATCCGCTGGATCGAGATGCAGCTCTGCCCGGCATGGGAGAAGGCATGGATCTTCGCCCGGTCGGCGGCGGTCTCCCAGTCCCCATCGGAGTTGACTATCAGCGGGGCGTTGGAGCCGAGCTCAAGATTCACCTTCTTGTGGGGAACCTTGCTGCGAATCCCCCAACCGACCTTCGAGGAGCCGGTGAATGTGAGCGCCTTGGTCAGCGGGTGCTCGACGATCGCATTGCCGACCGCCGAGCCGGGGCCGGGGACGACGCTCAGCCAACCCTCCGGCAGGCCCGCTTCGATCAGAATCCTCGCCAACTTCAGCGCCGAGATCGGGGTCTGGCCAGCTGGCTTGAGCACGATCGCATTACCAGCGGCGATCGCGGGGCCGAGCTTGTGGGCAACCAGGTTGAGAGGAAAGTTGAAGGGGCTGATCGCACCGACCACCCCGTAGGGCACCCGCAGCATGACCCCGAGCTTGCCGACGCCGGCGACAGAGGCGTCCATCGGAACCGTGGCGCCGGTCAGCTTGCGCGCCTCCACCGAGGAGAAGGTGAGCGTGTCCACACAGCGTTCGGCCTCCACCCGGGCGGTCTTCAGCGGCTTGCCCGCCTCCGCGCATATCGTCAACGCCAGGTCATCGACTTGCTCAGCGACCAGCTCCGCGGCCCGATCGAGAACCGCGGCGCGCGCATGCTGGGGAAAGTCGGCGCTCTCAAAGGCCTCCTGCGCGCAGCGGGCGGCGCGGTCAACGATCGCCTCATCGCCCTGGGCCACCCGCCCCACCACGCTCTCGTCATAGGGGCTGCGGACCTCGCTCCACTCCCCGGTCGACAGCCACTCTCCGGCCGCCAAAAGCTTGTGATCAAGCGCCTGCGAAGTTTGCGTCGCCATCGGGTCCCTTCTCTCGTTCGTCGGTTCAGACTAGTGCAGACCTTTGCCAGATACCCCGAATGAACTGACCGAGACCTGTCAGGGGAGATCCAAAACGCGAGCCAGGCGGCGATCGCCACCGCGTCTCAGTGAGCCGGCCCAATCCTCAGCCATCGGGATAGGGCTCGATCGGAATTCCGTGATCGGTCTCCCGCATTCCCAGCTCATAGGCAGCGCCCGCCGCCAGCGAGAGGTGCCGTGAACGGTTGCTCGGACCCTCGATCACCAGCTCCAAATCGGCGGCTGAGCAATTGATCGTGTTGTGCCGGGGACCCTCAGGGTCGGCGTAGATCCAGCCGACGAAGTCCTTCTTGGGGGCTGAGACCTGGCCGCGGATGAGGATCTCCTTCCCGCGAAGAACAAACGAACAGGAGCCCGCTGACTCCTTGATCGAGGCGGAGCGAACGAAACGAAAACCGCCGAGGCGATGGGCCTCTCCTTCGAGCATCAGCATCCCCGAGGCGATCCATGGCGTTGTCCAGGGCCCAATCCTGACTCGGGCGGCGCCCGCGTCGAAGTAGGTATCGCCGGAGTCGGGGAAACCACTGCCCTCGAGCCAGACCCAGCGCTCGGCATGCTCGGTTCCCCAGTTGTGGCCGACCATTCCCGGCCAACGGCGGATCTCCACCGCCTCCCCCTCGATTGTCAGCTGACCGTCAAAGAGGGCATTTGGGAATGGGGCTATGAACTTGGTCCGGGGGAGCGGTGCTCGGTAGAGCCAATCGGCGGGAAGGTATCTGCAGGGGCTTGCGTCTCCCGCAAAGGTCAGATCCCAGGAGGCGCTCAAGGCCTCGGTATCGACCGCCCCCCGGGCACGACCCGGTCCAAGCTCGGCTCGCTCGACCCGGATCCAGGAATCGGCGGGGGCCGAGAGCTCGGCTGTCGGCACGCTCACCTTGGTCGCGCGCGGTCCCTCCGCATTGCGGTCAAAGAGCACGAACCAGATCGCTGCGCTGGGCTCCTCATCGGGGCGCTTGTGGACGGTGTGGCGAATCCAGATTGCCTGGCCTCCACCGGGACGAGAGGCCTTGATATAGAAGCTCTCATAGTGGCCAGATTTAGCAGCGACCTGCGGAAACCGCGCCCCTTGGTCCATCCCTAGACCTTAATCGTCACCACGTCACCGTCTCGGACGAGGTAGTTGCGACCCTCAATCCGAAGCAGCCCCTTCTCGCGCGCCTGCGCATAGCCACCGCAGCGGACCAGCTCCTCCCAGCCGATCGCCTCGGCTTTGATGAACGCTTCCTGGATCTCGGTGTGGATCGTGCCCGCCGCCTCCAGGGCACTGGCACCACGGCGAAGGGGGCGGGCGACCGCCTCGGTGTCCTCCCCGGCGGTGAAGAAGGTGATCAGTTCCAAAAGGTCATAGGCAGAGCGGATCAGACGCGCGAGGCCGGAGCTCTCGACCCCGTAGGACTCGCGCATTTCCTCGGCTTCGGTTGAATCCAGCTCGGCCAGCTCGGCCTCGATCCTGGCGCTGACCCCGACCACGGCGGCGCCCGCCGTGGCGGCATGGGCAAGCACTGCGGCCGGCGCCTCGATCTCGTCCTCATCAACATTGGCGACGTAGAGGACCGGCTTGGAGGTCAGCGCCCCGAGCAGTCGCGCCGCGGCGGGCGCGGCGTCGGGAATCGGGACCGACCGAGCCGGGCGCCCTCCAGCGATCGCCTCGCGCACGGCCTCCAGCCAGCCCAGCTCCGCGATCGCCTCGGCCTCTCCTGACTTGGCCTGCTTGCCGACTCGGTCCAAGCGTCGCTCGACCTGCTCGAAGTCCGCCAGCAGCAGCTCGGTCTCGATCGTCTCGATGTCGGCGAGCGGGTCGATCCGGCCATCGGGGTGCGGCACTCCGGACTCCTCGTGGCAACGCACGACGTGGCAAATCGCGTCGGTCTCGCGAATCGAGGCGAGGAACTTGTTCCCCAGTCCCTCCCCCTCTGAAGCCCCCTTGACCAGGCCGGCGATGTCATGAAAGGAGATCGTCGCGGGCACCAACTCCGAGCTGTGCAGGGTTTCAGCCACCCGCTCCAGGCGTTGATCGGGCACCTGGGTGACGGCGACGTTGGGCTCGATTGTCGTAAACGGGTAATCCCCGGTCTGCGCTCCGCCCTTTGTCAGCGCGTTGAAAAGCGTCGACTTGCCGGCGTTGGGCAGTCCGATTATCGCCACCTTCATAGCGAGAGGGGTACGATCAGGCCGAGGGCGACGCCAAGCAGGGCGCCGATCAGGACATCGGAGGGGTAGTGCATCCCCAGGTAGGGGCGGCCGAGCGAGATCACCAGGGCAACGAGGAGTGCCGAGGCGGTGGCCGGATCGACCCGGACCATCGCCGTCGCCACGGCGAAGGAGGAGGCGGCGTGGGCCGAGGGAAAGCTGAGCGAGCTGGGGGCGCCGCTGAGTGGGGGCAATCCCTGAAGCAGCGGACGGGGTCGCTTGACCAAGAGCTTGACCCCATAGTTGAGACAGATCGTGAGCGGTCCGAGGGCGGCACAGATCAACCAGGATTCCCTCCGCGAGGGATCGATCAAGGCGAGCGTGACCCCAAGCACGACCCAGACCACAGCGTTATTGGCGGCCTTGCCCAGCGCCCTGGCAGCGGACTCCAGCCCTGGGGTGTGCCCACGGGTGCGCATCAGTTCCAACAATCTGAGATCAGCCTTGCGCATCGGCGCCGCAGGATAAGCCGCTCAGTCAGTATCCGCTTATGCCCTCTGTTCCCGGCTACATCCACACCCCCGGCCAACACTGCGGTTCGACCGCCCTGCGCAACTTGCTCGCCTTCCACGGAGTCCAGCTCAGCGAGGAGGCCGCTTTCGGACTGGGGGCCGGAGCCTGCTTTTACTACGTCGCTCTCGAGCAGGCCTCTCCCAGCCGCTGGTTTAACGGGCGCACGGCGCGCCTGGAGGAGAACTTCACCGAGCTGACCGGCGCCGGACTGGCGCTGCGCACCTTCGAGCAGGGCGAGGCCGCAGCCTGGGCGGCGACCGAGGCGGAGATCTTGGCTGGCAACCCGGTGCTCTTGCTCACCGACCTCTTCTACCTTGACCACTACGGCAGCTCGGCCCACTTCCCCGGCCATGCGGTGATCATCGCCGGCTATGACGATGAGTGCGCCTTCCTCTCAGACACGGGTTTTCCCGATCTCCAAACGACCCGATTGGAGAACCTCGACCGGGCCCGTCACGGCACCCACCCTGCCTACCCGCTGCAGGGACACATGTTCACCGTCGCTGAGCCTCCCGACCCCGCCTCGCTGGATCAGGCGGTCCCTCGAGCGATCGAATTTGGGGCCCGAGAAATGCTCGAACCTGCTTTCGGCGAGCTGGCCGGCATGCCGGCGCTGTGGCGCTTTGCCGCCGAGGTGGGCGAGTGGCCGGAGCGAGCTGAGGATTGGCGCTGGTGTGCTCGTTTTGGCTATCAGGTGATCGAGCGCCGGGGCACCGGTGGCGGCGCCTTTCGGCTGATCTATTCCCGCTTCCTTGAGGAGTTCAACCGTCCCGAGGCCGCCCTCGCCGCCCGGGCGGGCGACTGCTGGAGGCAGCTGGCCAGCGCATTTCGGATTGCCAGTGAATGCGAGGTTCCCAAGCCGGCGCTGTGGCGGGAGATCGAGGCAGCGGCAAAGCGCGTCGCCGAGGCCGAGGATCGACTCTGGACCTCGCTCCTACCCTCCTAGACGCTATGGCCTGGGCCCGAATCCTCAGGCTGGAATGAGGCGGGCAAAGTAGCCAAGCCGAATGCCGCGCCATTCCTGCAGGTTGAGCCCGACGCTTGAGGCCTCACGAATGAGGTTCCCCAGGCTGGTGAAGTGGGGGTCGCCGAAGAGCTCGCCAACGACAAGACGCCCACCGGGCCGAAGGACGCGGCGGATCTCTGCCAGGGCGGCAGCGCGGTCTGGAATCTCACCGAGGACGGCGGTTAAGACGACGGCGTCGATCGTCTCTGAGGCATAGGGCAAGGCGGTGGCATCGCCGCGGGTGGGGGTCAGATTGTCGATCGCCCGCTCGCTGGCGCGCGCCATCGTGTGGTCAAGAAACTTCTGCTGCAGGTCATAGATCTCAACCCTGCCCTCGGGACCGACCCACTCGGCGATATCGAGGGTGTAATAACCGCTGCCCGGCCCGATCTCCAAGAGGCGCTCGCCGTGCAGCGCTCGCAAGACCCGGGCGAGGCGAGTGCGGGTGATGATCGGGCGCGGGGCTTGAACCCAGAAGCGCTGCCCGTAGGGGCACGCAGATGGGTTCCGGCGCCACCAGATCGCCGCCGCCAAGGCGGCCAGGGCGGCGGCACCCAGGCCCTTCCCGAGGCGGCTTCGGAGATCGGCCTTTAGAACGGTGGCCCCTCAGTCGTTGCGGCTGAAACCGACCCGATGATCGCTGGACTCGATGCGAAGAAAGGCAACCTTGCCGAGGTAAAGAGCGAGCACCCCGTCCTCTGTATGGACGTCGTGCCAGCCTCCCTTTTCGAGCTGCTTGCGGAGGTCCTTGAGGTCCTCATCGGTAAGTCTGGCCGAGATCACCTGGCCGCCTTCGAAGCCAATCTCAACCCGTTGTGCCTGCGCCATCAGTGCCCTCCCGTTGGTTCGACGATCTCAGTCAGTACCCCGTCGGTGAAGCGCGGATGCAAAAAGGCAACGCGAGAGCCTTTGATACCCACCCGAGGCTCGGAGTCAATCGGTTTCACCCCGGCGGCGACGATGCGCGCCAGGGTGGCGTCGATGTCCTCGACGGCGTAGGCAACGTGGTGTAGCCCGGGGCCCTGGCGAGCGAGGAACCTGCCGACCGCGCTGGCGGGATCAAGCGGGCGCAGCAGCTCGACATGGCCGTCTCCGACCTCAAGCAAAACGGCCTCCACACCCTGGGACTCGACCGTCTCGCGGTGTACCAGCTTCATTTCAAAGCCGTCGCGGTAGAGCCCGATCGCGGCCTCGATGTCCTCAACGGCGACCCCTATGTGATCGATCCTCGCGAACACTCGCGCAGTCTATGTGGCGGCCATGGGCTGGTCCGCGGCGCCCTTGGCCTGCTCGACTCGCAGGATCTCGGCCAACGCCGCGATCCCTACCTCAAGCTGCTCGGAGCTCGGCTCCTTCGTCGCAAAGTGTCGTTGGATCTCGCGGCCGGGAAGGTGGAAGGCACGAGCCGCCGCGGTCTCGTGGTGGCGATCACTCCAGGCGAACATCTCAACCGCAATCGATGCACCGCCGAGCCCTACGCCGGCGCGAATCAGCGGCCCCGGATCCTCAACCAGGCGCTCGAGAAGAACGGTGCCACCGGCGGAGAGCAGCATCATCGGGGTGATCAGGTTGGAGCCGCAGCGGTCGTGCTCTTTGGGCACCGTCGCAGGGTCCTCGACGCCCTGCTCATATGCGGCGATCGCCTTGTGCTCGACTCCGTGATAGGCGGCGAGGTCGCGATCTAAGAGGGCGACGATCGCAGGCAGTGAGCCAATAACCTGGACCAGCCCCTCGCGCATGCCCGAAGCGGCCAGCCGCCTGCGCACCAAGGCGCTCGCCGCGAACGTCGCCGCGACCGCGGCAAGGACCCGCCAGTTCTCAAAGGGCATCCTCGCCGCCGGCAGGCCGCGGCGCGCCAGCGGCAGCACGGCCATTGCCTCTGCCAGTTTCAGCGGACCGCGCACCCCCGGAAGCCGGGTCGCTAGCTTCGGCGCCAGGGTGGGCTTTCGCTCGGAGGCGACCTGGATCCGGCCGTCGCGATCGCGCACGGCGGCCGCCCAGTGGGTCGGGCCGTGAATTAAAAGGCCATTGCGGAGCGCCATCCCGCCAAGGCGAAGGGGTTGTTTGGGGTTCACTCCCGCCACGATAGACCCCAGAGCCGCTGCGCTCGAAACTGCGGCGGCCGCGCCCTTCCCGGCGCGGCCGCTGGCACCCATCCCTGAAGGAGTCCGGCCGGAGACCCCCAGTCCAGGCCTCCGGCCGGCGTGTGTGTCGGCTCTCCCTGGCTCTAGCTTGGAAAGCCGACCCTGAAACACCGGGCCCAGCTCGAAGTTGCGCCGAAATCAGGGACGCTGCATTCTCTCTCGCAGCGCGATCAGCCGCCGACCCAACTCAGCCTCCAGGCCACGCTCGGTCGGGACGTAGAAACGAGCACCGTCGAGACCATCGGGAAGCAGTTGCTGATCGCTCAAACCCTCGGGCTGATCGTGGGGGTAGCGATAGCCACTGCCGCGGCCGAGCTTCTCGGCGCCTGGATAGTGCGCGTCGCGAAGGTAGGCGGGCGGTGACTTCGCGCCGTTTTCACGGACCTCGGAGCGGGCCGCGGCGAGGGCCACGTGGGAGGCATTGGACTTCGGCGCCAGCGCCAGGTAGACACAGGCCTGAGCCAGATTGAGCGCGCACTCCGGCGCTCCAACACGATCGACCGCCCGGGCCGCGGCGTCGGCGATCAGAAGCGCCTGCGGATCGGCGTTGCCGATGTCCTCTGAAGCGAGGATGACCATGCGGCGAGCGATGAAGCGGGGGTCCTCGCCCCCCTCCAACATAACCGCCAGGTAGTAGAGGGAGGCATCGACATCAGAACCTCGGGTCGACTTGATCCAGGCCGAGATGAAGTCGTAGTGGCGATCGCCGTCGCGGTCATAGTCAAACGCCTTGCGCTGCAACGCGTCCTCGATCGCGGCGACCTCGATCAAAGCGCCGCGCGATCGTTGCACCGCACGCTCCAGGCCAGAGAGCGCCACCCGTGCATCCCCCCCGGAGCGTCGGGCCAGCATCGCCAGCGCCGCGTCGGTGACCGGCGGCGGATTGGGCAGCCCGCGGATCGGATCGGCGAGGGCGCGCCGCAGCAGCACCTCCACTTGTTCGGGCTCAAGCGGTCGCAGCTCATAGACCTGACAACGCGACAAAAGGGCTGCGTTAACCTCGAAATAGGGATTCTCGGTGGTCGCCCCAATCAGGGTCAAAAGCCCTTCCTCCACAGCCGGCAGCAGGGCATCCTGTTGGGCCTTGTTGAAGCGATGGATCTCATCGAGGAAGAGCACGGTCTGGCGAGCGGTTGTCTGGCGACGCTCACGGGCGCGCTCGATCACAGCCCGAATCTGAGCCCGACCGGCGTTGACCGCGGACTCCTCCTCAAAGGCGCCCTCGGCCCCAGCAGCGGCGATCCGCGCGAGGGTCGTCTTCCCTGAGCCCGGCGGGCCGTAGAGGATCGCGCTGGGGGGATGGCCGTCCTCGATCGCGGTACGAAAGGCCGAGCCCTCTGCGAGAATCTGCTCCTGGCCGAGGAGCTGATCGAGGCTTTGCGGTCGCATCCGCACCGCCAGCGGCGCCCCATCGGTTGGCCGGCGCCGCGGCGGCTCAGCGTCATCAAAGAGACGATCGTTCATCCTGGCCCCAGTATGAGGCCAATGCAGGCCGCTTCCGCGCCTCTCCCCAGCGCCTAGAATCGAGCGATGCCAACAGCAGTACAGCTTCCGCCAGCGCATTCCACTCTGGAGTCCTTCAACCCCACCACCGGTGAGCTGGTCGGCTCCGTCCCCACGCTGGGAGCAGATCGGATCCAAGGCGTGGTCGACGACGTGGCCCGGATCCAGCCTGCCTGGGCAGAGCTCAGCCTCCCGACGCGGGCGCGCTACCTGCGGCGCGCGGCCGACGCACTCCTTGACGAGATCGATGAGATCGCTGAGCTGCTGATCGCCGAGCAGGGAAAGCCACGGGTGGAGGCATACACGATGGAGCTGTTGCCCACCGTCGACGCGCTGCATTGGTGCGCGAAGGCGGGTCCGAAGATCCTCGCCGAGGAGAAGGTACGGATGCCACAGGCGTTCCTGATGAGCAAGAAAGCTCATTTCAGCTACGAGCCGATCGGGGTGGTCGGGGTGATCGCGCCCTGGAACTACCCCTGGTCAATCCCCTTTGGCGAGGTCGCGATCGCGCTGATGGCTGGCAACGGGGTGGTCCTCAAGCCGGCCAGCCTCACCCCCCTTCTCGGCGAGGCAATCCGCCGCGTTTTTGAGAAGGGCGGCCTGCCCGAGGGCCTGATCCGTGTCGTGCACGGCGGTGGCGCGGTCGGGGAGGCGCTGGCGAAATCAAGCGTCGGCAAGGTCTTCTTCACCGGTTCGGTGCAGGTCGGGCGTCGGGTCGGGGAGGTCTGCGCCGAGCGCCTCAAGGGCTCGGTGCTGGAGCTCGGTGGTAAGGACCCGATGATCGTCTGCGCCGATGCAGATCTTGATAACGCGATCTCCGGTGCGTTATGGGGCGGCTTTGCCAATGCCGGTCAAACCTGCTCGGGGATCGAGCGCGTCTACGTCGAGCGGGCGATCGCCGAGCGCTTCATCGAGGGAGTCAGCGCCGGAGCCCAGCGCCTGCGCCTCGGCAATCCCGCGGCTTGGGAGACCGAGATCGGCCCGATCACCTCCGTGGACCAATACAAGCTCATCGCCGAGTTGATCGAGGAGGCGGTCGCGGCGGGTGCGACCAAGCTCTGCGGCGGCCCCACCACGATCAGCGGGCTGGCAGGCAACTACATCGCACCAACGGTGCTCTGCGGGGTTACCCACGAGATGCGAATCATGCGTGAGGAGATCTTCGGCCCGGTCCTGCCGATCGTCGTCGTGGAGAACGTGGGGGAGGCGATCGCGCTCGCCAATGACTCCGATTTCGGCCTCGGTGCCTCGGTATGGACTCGGGATCGACACAAGGGGGAACGCGTTGCCCGGCGCCTGCAATCGGGGATGGTCTGGATCAATGATCACTCCTTCAGCCACGGCGCCTGCCAGTGCTCCTGGGGCGGCGTCAAGGACTCCGGCGTCGGCCGCTCGCACTCGAAATTCGGTCTTTATGAGTGCGTCAACATCAAGATGAATGCCTGGGAGCCGGGACTGACCCGCGACTTCTGGTGGCACCCCTATGACCGCACTCTCGGCGAAGCGGTTCGGGCCTCCGCAAAGCTCCTCTACGGCAAGGGAAAGACCCGATCGAGCGCGCTGCGCGAGGGCGCCGGACCGCTGCTGGCGGTCGGCGGGCGCACCCTGCGCAAGCGCCGTTGAGCGATCCTGCGATCTCACTCGTCGGGCTGACCCGCGACTTCGGCGAACGGCGGGCGCTGGACGGCGTTTCCCTGGAGCTGGCGGCGGGGGGATCGTTGGTCGTTGTGGGACCGAACGGAGCCGGCAAGACGACGCTGCTGCGGGTCCTCGCGACCCTGCTTCGACCCAGCGGAGGCGATGTCTGGGTGCTCGGTAGCCGGCTTCCCGATCAGGCCTGGAAGCTGCGCGGGCGGATCGGCTACCTCGGACACGAACCGCTGCTTTACCGAGACCTGACCGGAAGGGAGAATCTGCGTTTCCACGCCAAGCTGCACGGGATCGATCGGTCTGGCGCCGAGGCTCGAATAGATCAGCTCTTGATCGCAGTGGAGATGCACAGACGCGCTGATGGACGGGTGGCGGAGCTCTCGGCCGGGATGCGCCAGCGCCTTGCCATCTGCCGCTGCGTCCTGCATCGACCGGAGCTGCTGCTGCTCGATGAGCCCGACTCAAACCTCGACCACGAGGGACGCGAGCTAGCACGCGAGCTGATTGGCCCAGGCGAGGACCGCACCCGTGTCGTGATCACCCACGACCCCGAGCGGGCTCTGCCCGGTGCCGACCGAGCACTCGTTCTCGGCCATCGGGGCCGGCCGCTGCGCGAGTGCGCCGCCTCAGAGCTGGCAGCCGAGGAGGCCCGCAGCGCCGGCTCCGGAGCGCCGCATTGACCCCCTCCCGCAGGGCTTTTGCCGCGATCTTGGGCAAGGACCTTCGTACCGAGCTGCGCACCCTGCAGTCGCTGCCGGCGATGGCGCTATTTGCGATCACCACCTTTGTCATCTTCCGCTTCGGGCTCGGTCGCACCAGCCTCTCGGGTGGCCTCGCCGCCGGCGTCCTCTGGACAACGCTGCTCTTTGCCGGGGTCCTCGGGATCAACCGGCTCTTCGTAGCCGAGCGCGAGGAGGGTGGCTTTGATGCAATCCGCCTGGCACCGATCGATCGCACCGTCCTCTTTGTCGCCAAGGCAGCTGCCTTGCTCCTCTATCTGCTCGTGCTCGAGCTGATTGTGGTGCCAATCTTTGCCCTCTTCTTCCTCGGCACCGCTGCTGCCCTGGCGCCGCTTGCCGTTGTTGCCCTGCTCGCCGATCTCGGCCTCGCCGCGACCGGGACCCTGATCTCCTCGATGGCGGTCAACTCGCGTGCCCGCGACCTGCTGGTTCCCCTGGTTCTCCTTCCCCTTGTAGTGCCTCTGATGATCGCGACAACCGCCGCGACCGAGCCTCTGATGGCGATCGCAGGCCCTGGCTATCACCGCTTCGGCACCTGGCTGGCGGTCCTCGGGCTATACGATCTTGTCTTCCTCTTAGTCGGATACGCGGTGTTCGACTTCCTCTTGGAGGACTGAGGCAAGCGCTCGCCACCCTTCACCGCGAAGACGCATGTACGGCAAAGGACTTAGAACCCTCTCGATCGCCACCGTGGTCACGCTCGCCACGGGGCTCTACCTGACCTTTTTCTACGCGCCACTTGACGCTGATCAGGGCTTCATCCAAAAGATCTTCTACCTGCACGTGCCGCTCGCGATCACCGCGCTAGCTGGCTTCATCATCGGCGGCCTCTTCGCGGTAGCTCACCTGCGCAGCGGAAACCGTCGCTGGGATGCCTACTCCTACGTCTCGATCCATATCTCGGTGATTTTCGCGGTCGCCGTCTTGATCACCGGCTCGATCTGGGCGAAGGCCTCGTGGGGACACTGGTGGGTCTGGGAAGAGCCGACGCTGGTCAGCTTCCTGATCGTTTTTTTGCTCTACGCGACCTACTTCCCCTTCCGCTACGCGATCGAGGACCCCGAGCGCCAGGCTCGCTACGCCTCGGTCTTCGCGGTCACCGCTGGCGCCTTCGTACCGCTCAACTTCATCGCGGTCAGACTCACCCCGAGCCTCGTTCATCCGCGGGTCTTCGCCACCGCAGAAGGTGGTTTGCCAAACTCGATGCTCCTCACCTTCCTGGTTTGCTTGGCCGCGATGGTGTTGCTCTGGATCACCTTGGTCAAGTTCGAGCTGACTGCAAAGAGTGCCTCGGGCCAGGTCAAGCGACTGCGCCGGGCACTCGAGGCCCCGACCCCAAGGGATCAGTCCCGCGTCGCCCCGGAGGTGGGCTGAATGCCCGCCGTCCCACTCGGTGAAGCCGGCAGGTTTGTGGCCGGCGCCTACATAGTCTTCCTGGTCTTGATCGTCGTCTACGTCGGGATCATGGCAACCAAACTGCAGCGAATTGAGAAGGAATTGCGCGAGCTGGCCGGCTTTGCCGAGCAGCGCGCACGCGATCGGGAGCGCGAGGAGGTCGGGGGCCCTGTCTGAGCTGCTGGCACTTGGCGTCTCTCACAAAACCGCGCCGCTGGATCTGCGCGAGCGCCTCTCACTGACCGAGGGACGCGCTGTCGGTGCGCTACGCGAGCTGACCGCCGCGGCCGACATCCATGAGGCGGCGGCGATCTCTACCTGTAATCGCACCGAGCTCTATCTGGTCGTCTCCGATCCGGTTGAGGCCGAGTCAACGGCTCTGGGCGTCCTCACCCGCCAGGCTGACATCCGCCCAACCGAGTTGCTCGGCCACCTCTACTCACTGCGCTCAACGGCGGCGGTGCGCCATCTGTTTCGAGTCACCGCTGGCCTGGACTCGATGATCCTCGGCGAGGCGGAGGTCCAGGGGCAGGTGAAACGCGCCTTTGAGCTTGCCCTGGTCGAAGGTGGCACCGGTCCGGTCCTAAATCGACTCTTTCGCGGCGCCCTCACCGCCGGCGGCAGGGCGCGCAACGAGACCGGCATCAGCGAGAAGGGCATCTCTATCTCCTCGGTCGCGGTCGAGTTGGCGCAGCGCACTCTCGGTGACCTCCTCGACCGCAGGGTTCTGGTGATCGGCGCCGGGGAGACCGCCGAGCTGGTGGCGCGGGCATTGGTCGCGCGCGGAGTTGCCACCGTCTTCGTCGCCAACCGCCGCTATGACCGCGCGATCGGCCTCGCGCAGCGCTTCGGTGGCAGCGCGATCCGCTTTGAGGAGCTGCCCGAGCAATTGGCGGCGGCGGACATCGTCGTCTCGGCGACCAACTCGCCCCACCACATCATCGAGCACGACGACATCGCCCAGGTGATGGCGACCCGCGAAGGTCGGCCCCTTTTGCTCATCGACATCGCCGTCCCCCGAGACATCGAGCCGGCCTGTCGTCAGATCGCCGGCGTCAGCCTCCACGACATCGACGACGTCCAGCAGATCGTCGAGCGCAACGCGAGCGGGCGCGAGGCAGAGGCGAAGCGAGCCGAGAGAATCCTTGAGGCCGAGTTGGAGCGTTTTGAGGGCTGGCTCGCATCACTTGAGGTGGTGCCCACGATCTCTGCCCTGCGACTCCGCGGCGAGGAGATCGCGCGTCGCGTTCTGGCCGAGAACGAGAGCCGTTGGGAGAGTCTCTCTGAGGCCGATCGCGACCGCCTCAACGCGATGGCCAAGGCGATCGCTTCGCGCCTTCTGCACGAGCCGACTCTGCGGATGAAGCGTGCGGCGGGCAGCGATGACGCCTACCTCTTCGTCAGTGCACTGCGTGAGCTGTTCGGGCTTGACCCCGATTCCGAGCCCGAGGCCGAGGCCGGTGCCAGCGTCACCGAGCTGCGCCGCAAGGCCACTTGAAGCTGCGGATCGCCACCAGGGGAAGCGCGCTGGCCCTGGCCCAGGCCGGCCAAATCGCGGGTTTGCTGGGCGGAGCGGAGCTGATCAAAGCTTCCTCAGATGGCGAAGCTGGCGACAAGGAACGCTTTGTCCGCGCCGTTGAGAGAGCGCTCCTGGACGGTGAGGCCGATATCGGTGTCCATTCGGCCAAGGACCTTCCTGCTGAGATGACCGCCGGTCTGGCGATCGCCGCCACTCCCCCCCGCGAGGACCCCGCCGATGCCTGGATCGGGGTCGGGAACTGCTTCGCTGATGTGCCCGCAGGGTCCCGGGTCGGGACCGCTAGTCTGCGCCGCCGCGCCCAACTACTTGCCGTTCGCTCCGACCTGCGGGTTGTGGAGCTGCACGGCAACGTCGACACCCGACTGCGCCGACTCGCCGAGGGCGAGTTGGACGCGATCGTCTTGGCCGCGGCAGGATTGCGACGGCTGGGACGCGAGGATGAGGTCTCATTCCCAATCCCCGCCGAGACAATGACTCCGGCCGCCGGTCAGGGCACGCTGGTCGTGCAGGTTCGAGCCGACGACGCGCTCGCCCATCGGGCTGCAGGGCGGATCGGCGATCCGGTATCGCTGCGGGAGCTGCTGGCAGAGCGCAGCGCTCTTGCCCGCCTCAAGGCAAGCTGCACGACCCCGATTGGCGTCCGCGCGCGCCTCGACCGCGAGCAGCTCACCGTCGATGCCTTCCTCGGCCTGCCCGACGGTAGCGAGTGGCTGCGCGATCGGGTCACGGGCAACGCCGAAGACCCCGAGGCGCTCGGCAAGCAACTCGGCGAGCGCCTCCTCTCCGCCGGCGCTTCGGACCTTCTCGAGCGGGCAGAGCTAACCCGATGAGGGTGGTCTGCGGCGCGATTGGCGAGGCCGAAAACCAAATCGCGATCGCCGGGCCATGTCTCGAACCGGGAAGCGGCCGATGAGCGCGCGAGCCGGCGTCGTCTACTTGGTCGGGGCGGGGCCGGGTGATCCCGGCCTGATGACGGCACGATCGCTGAGCTTGATCGCCTCGGCTGAGGTGATCTTTTATGACCGCCTGATTCCACCAGCGGCGCTGCAGCACTCCCGCGCTGATGCGGAGCTTGTCTACGTCGGCAAGAGACCGGGAGAGGCCTCGCTGCCTCAGGACCAGATCGCCGAGCGCATGGTCGAGGCGGCCCGGGCAGGAAGAAGCGTCGTGCGGTTAAAGGGCGGTGACCCATTTGTGTTTGGGCGCGGTGGCGAGGAGGGCGAGGTGCTTGCCGAGCGCGGAATCGAGTTTGAGGTCGTCCCGGGGATCAGCGCCGGCGTCGCAGCCCCCGCCTATGCCGGCATTCCGGTCACCCATCGTGAGGAGGCCTCCGCGGTCGCCTTTCTCACCGGCCACGAGGATCCCGAGAAGTCCGAGGCGGCGCTTGACTGGAAGGCGCTGGCAGCGTTTCCGGGAACCCTGGTCTTCTACATGGGCATTAAGCGCTTAGAGCAAAATGCCCGGGCGTTGATCGCTGCCGGACGCGACCCAGCCGAGCCAGCAGCGGCGATCGAGCGCGGCACCCTGGTCGACCAGCGCACGGTGACCGCGACCCTCGCCACGATTGCAGCGGCGGTCAGAGACGAGGAGATTGGGCCACCGGCGCTGATCGTCATCGGCCCCGTCGTGGCTCGGAGAAGCCAACTCGCCTGGCTCGAGCGCCGACCCCTGCACGGACGCAGCGTCCTCGTCACCCGCGCCCGTGCCCAGGCCAGCGCTCTCGCCACCGATCTGGCCGAGCTTGGCGCCACGGTGATTGAGTTGCCGGTGATCCGCATTAAGTCAAAGATCGACAGCGCCGAGGTTCGAGACGCGGTGGGGTCGATCGCTGAGAACGCTCTCCTGTGCCTGAGCAGTCCCAACGGGGTTCACCTTCTGATTCGAGGCACTCGCGGCGGCTGGCTTCGACGCCAGGGCGCTGAGCGCCTGTGCCGTGGCCGCGATCGGCCCGGGCACAGCGCGGGCTCTGGCCGAGCACGGGATAACCGCAGACATCGTCTCGGAGCGCTTCCTCGCCGAGGCCATGGTCGAGTCTCTGGCAGGTTTCGAGGTCAGGGGTCGTCGGGTGCTCATCCCCCGCGCCGCGGAGGCGCGCGACGTCCTCCCCGAGGCCCTGCGCCAGCGCGGCGCCGAGGTTGAGGTAATCGCGCTTTATGAGACGCTGCACGAGGAGGCCGCCCCCGAGGCGATCGATGCCGCTGGAGCTGCCGACTACATCACCTTCACCTCAGCCTCAACCGTGGCCAACCTGGTTGCCGCTCTCGGCGATCGCCCGCCCCTGAGCGCCCGTGTCATCTCGATCGGCCCAATCACCAGCGCAGCGGCGCGAGAGGCCGGCCTCGAGGTCTCCGCCGAGGCCGAGCGCCACGACATCGAGGGCCTGCTCCAGGCTCTGCTGCGCGACGCACAAAGATGAGCTTTGGCAACCCCCATCGCCACTTCCTTCTCACCACTTCGACCAATTCCCAAGCCCGGGATCTGGCGGCGGGCGGAGCGCCACACGGGACCGTAGTCACCGCCGCAAAGCAAACCGAGGGGCGGGGTCGCCAAGGGCGGAGCTGGTGCGCGCCGGCTGGCAAGGCACTTCTTTACTCGGCGATTCTGCGCCGGCTGGAGCGCCACCAGCTGCTGGCGCTTGCGGTCCCGCTCGCCGTTTGCGAGCTGGCTGAAGAGCTGCAGCCAGGGGTCAGGTGTCAGGTCAAGTGGCCAAACGACGTGCAGATTGAGGACAGAAAGCTCGCCGGAATCCTGATCGAGACCCGCCCCCAGGAGGGCTGGGCGGTGATCGGCGTGGGCCTCAACCTGGCGATTGCTGAATTCCCGGCAGAGCTCGCCGCCAGTGCGATCTCACTCAACGGCAGCGCAAGCGCCGAGGAGGCGCGGATCGCGCTCAATCAGCGCCTCTGCCGTTGGATCGAGGCCGAGCCCCCGACGGTCCTTGGCGCCTGGCGCTCACGCGACTCCCTCAGAGGCCGCGAGATTGCGTGGAATGGCGGCTCAGGCATCGCCGACGGCGTCGATCAGCGGGGTCGCCTAATCGTCATCGGACCCGGCGGCGAGCGCCTTTTTCTCAGCGCCGGGGAGGTTCACCTGCTCGGCAGCTGAATCCCCACCGGTGCCATCGCCATCAAGGGAGGGCGTGGGCTGGGTCGAATCTGGCCCGCTCGTGTCGCGCTGGCGTTTGTTGGCGCGCTTTCGCCGACGCTTTCCTCCCTTGGGGAAATTGCGCAAAAGCTCGCGAGCGATCGCCGAGGGTTTGCGGGCCATCCGCATCCGGGCGCCGCGCAACACCTCCTCTCCCTCGGGCGTATGGGAGACCGCGGCGGCCAGCAGGGAAACCGCCAGGCGGCGGTCATGTTTGCGCCCCGCGTGCACCAGGCGGCGAGCGTTTCGGCCGTGCGCTCGCCCCGAGGAGTTGACCAAAAGCCCGAGCAGTCGCTTCGTCTCCGGCCAACGCTGGACCGCGTACTCCTCGTGCAGTTCGCGCGTGTAGGAGGCGAGCCTCCAGACCCAAGCCTGCGCCTGATCGCGGCGACCGATCCGCTTATCGACAAGTGCCTGCAGCAGCGTCTTGGTCCCTGCCCGCTTGTCCTCTCGGCTCCAGGTTCCGACGATCTCGATCGCGTCGTCGAAGGCCTCGGGGTCGCCCAAGTCGGCAACCTCGCCCAGTGCTTTTAGTCGTAGCTGGGCATTACGATTGCGCTGCACACAGGTCAGAAGGAAGCGTCGGCGCAGCTCTTTGGTCTGGTCGTTTTGAAGCATTGCCCGCGCTCGTCTCCAACCCTGGGGATTGACCCTGGCCCCGGCAAGCGCGGCCCAGGCATGCTGCTCTGGGTAGTCGAGGTTCTCGACCGCGATTCGCCAGATCTCGCGCTCCAGCACCTCCATCCTGCGCTCCTCGGAGTCCGAGACGGGAACAACCCTCCGCTCGACCCGCACCTTGCGCCCTCGCCCCCGCCGCACCGGCCCGACGACGATCGCCCCCCCGCGGTAAACGTCACGGTCGAGCAGGCTGTGAAGGGTCACGATCGTCTCGTCGTGGGTGGTGGCGGGGTGAACGAAGTCGATTACCAATCCGGCCTCCTTGCCGGGGGCGCGGCGGGTGACGCGGCCGACTCGTTGCTGGTAGACACGCCGGGAGGCCGTCGGCGCCAGATGCATGCAGATCGTCGCCCGCGGCGAGTTCCACCCCTCGGCCAGGAGCATCGCATTGCACAGCACATCGACCTCGCCACGCTCGAAGGCAGCAAGGATCTCGGCCAACTCGCGCTTCGGCGTTTCTCCCGAAACCGCGCGCGCCACGATACCGGTGTCCTTAAAGGCCTTGGCGACATTCTTTGCGTGCTGCACTCCAGCGGTGTAAAGGACTCCGGGAACTTTTCGAAAGCGCGACTTGTAGAGGTCTGCGATCGCAACATTGAAGGGCTCTTGGTCCAGCAGCGCGGCGAGCTCCTCCTGATCGAAGTCCTGATCAACCTCGCCTTTTCGCAGCGGTACCTTGGCGATCGTCCGCACCCCCGGACCCGGCGGAATACGGAGGCAACGCAGCGGCGAAATCACGCCCCGGCGAGCTGCCTGAGCGAGGTCAAAGCGCGAGGTCTGAGTCGGGAAGAGATCGGCGACGTGGCGGGCGATCAGCGCCCCTGTCGCCGTCATCCCAATGTAGACGGGGCCGGTCCAGGCGCGGATGCAGGCACTGGTCTTCTCACCCAAGGCGGTATGTGCCTCATCGCAGATGACGATCGAGTAGGCGTCGGAAATGCGCTTGTGATTGCGAACGAACCACTGATAGGTCTCGACCGTGACCGGACCATCGGGATCGTCACGACCGTCCAGCAAGGGTGGCCGCAATCTCTCCTTATAGCCGCGGGTGGAGATCTCGCCGATGAATTGATCGACGAGATTGCGACGGTGGGTGAGGATCAAGACGCCCCCAGTTCGCGAGGCATCGATGAAGCCGACAGCGGCAACTGTCTTGCCGGCACCCGTTGCATGCTCAAACCAAAAGCGGCGGTCGGCCCCGGGGTCCTCCGGGGCCTCCTCGATCGCCTCTTCTTGCTCGACGTCGGGCTCCTCCCAGTCCTGGGGCTCCTCGTCGGCGGCCAGGTCCTCTTCCTCGAGGGGTTCCTCACCGTTTGCCTCTGGCGCTGGCGGCGCTGGCGGCTCTGCCTCCTCAGCTTGCGCCTCGACATTGCTCTCCGCGGCAGCCGCCTCACCATTGCGGCGGTCGAGCTGGGCGGCCGCTTGCTGCTCGGTCATCAGCTCGGCCAGGGTGCCCGAAAGAGCGTCGACCTGGTGGGGGGAGAGCTCGGCACCATCGCGGAGCCTCGGTGGTTCATCGGCCAGCAGCCGCTCCAACCCGAGCAGCAGCGAGAAGTCCTGACGCCAGGCGATTGAGGGCTCCTCGGCTCCCTTGTCCAGCTCGCCAAGCGCCGCGTCAAGGGCGCGGCGGCGAGCCGTGCCCTGCGCCAGCGCCTCGGGTCCCTCGCCATCGAGCAGGAAGGGCTCGCGGGCGAACTTCGCCGCACGCTCGATATCGGCGCTTGAAGGAACTGCCGCCGGCGCGGCAACATCGCTGGTCTTGGCCATCAAGGCTTCTGGGGTCTGTCCCAGCCGAGACGCGAGACGTGCGGCCAGGGACAAGTAGGTAAGGATTGCCGGGTGGCTTTCCCCGACTGTCTCCGCGGACCGCTTCGGAGCGGACCGAACGAACGTATTGTAACCAATGGCTTGAAGCTTTCGCCACGCCCCCTCTCAATTACCCTTCTTCTGCTCGCGATTACGGCACTCGCCGCGGGCTGCGGGGGATCAACTTCAGAGGGAGACTACGGCGGCCAGCACCCCGACTATGCAAAGGCCCTGTCGGGCTCCCCGCCACCGCTAGCCGCCCTGCATAGGGAACATGACCGCCTCTTGGAGGGGGGCACCGACGCCTTCGAAAAGCGCATTAGGGCGCTCAGAGGCTTCCCCATTGTGGTCAATGTCTGGGCCTCATGGTGCGAGCCGTGCCGTGCCGAGTTCGGGGTCCTGCAGAAGCTCTCGGCGAAGTTCGGCCGCCGGGTCGCCTTTCTCGGCGTCAACTCCGATGACTCCAATGCAGCTGCGACCACCTTTCTCAAGGAGGCACCGGTTCCCTACCCCAGCTATTCCGATCCGAGCAAGAAGATCGCAGCTGCGATCCACGTCACGGTCGGCCTTCCCGATACCGCCTTTTTCAATCGGCGCGGTCAGCTGGTTTACGTCAAGCAAGGACCCTATGCGCGCCCCTCAGACCTCGAATCAGACCTCAAGGACTATGCGCTGGGCTGAGGCGAACCGCCGACAAGCGATAATGACTCGGTGAGCGTCGCCGTCGTTCTCCTCCTTGCCCTGGCCATCGCCCTCTTGCTCGCAGAGGCGCACCTGCCGAGCGGAGTTCTCGGGGCGCTCGGAATCATCGCCTTCATCGGTGCCGGGATCCTCTACCGCGAAGAAGGACACGACCTCCCGATAGTGCTGATCGTCCTCATCGCCTTGGCGCTTGGCGCCTTCATCTGGTTTGCCTCCCACAAAGTCCTCGCCTCCTACCAAAGCCAGCCGGTGCGAACCGGCTATGAGGAGCTAAAGGGCGCACTTGCCGAGGTCCGCTCCCCCCTTGATCCCGTGGGGCAGGTCTTCGTGCAGGGATCGATCTGGCGGGCTCAGCTCGCCCCGGGGGGTGCTGGCGTCGCGGTGGGGGGTAAAGTCAGGATCGAGTCAGTCGATGGGCTGACCCTGATCGTTCGGCCGACGGGCGGACCCGAGGAAGGAGCGCACCAATAGTGGGAGCAGCGATTGCGGTAGCGGTCTTTTTGGCTCTCATCGTCCTCCTCGTCTTCGGCGCGGCAGTTCGCGTCCTGCGCGAGTACGAACGCGGCGTCATCTTCCGCCTCGGCCGCCTGATCGCCCAGAAGGGCCCGGGCCTGATCTTGCTGATCCCCTTCATCGACCGGATCGTCAAAGTCGACCTGCGCACGGTCACCCTCAACATCCCTCCCCAGGAGGTGATCACCCGCGACAACGTCCCCGCCAGCGTCAACGCGGTCGCCTACTTCCGCGTCATCGACCCCCGCAAAGCGATAGTCGAGGTTGAAAACTACCTCCTCGCCACCTCCCAGATCTCCCAGACCGCGCTGCGCTCGGTGCTCGGCAAGGCGGAGTTTGACCAGCTCCTCTCCGAGCGCGAGCGGCTCAACGAAGAGCTGCAAAAGATCATCGATGAGTCGACCGAGCCCTGGGGGGTGAAGGTGACCGCGATCGAGATCAAGGACGTCGAGATCCCCGAGCAGATGCAGCGCGCGATCGCTCGCCAGGCCGAGGCCGAGCGCGAGCGCCGGGCCAAGATCATCAACTCCGAGGGCGAGTACCAGGCGGCGCAAAAGCTCACCGACGCCGCCGACATCATCAGCACCAACCCCGCCTCACTGCAGCTGCGCTACCTGCAGACCCTGCTGGAAATCGGCAGCAACCAAAACACCACGGTTGTCTTCCCGCTGCCCCTGGACATGCTCGAGCCCTTCCTCGGCGCCGGCCAGCACAAAACACCTAAACCACCGCCCACCCCGCCGCCGGCGCCCGCCGTTGCGGCAGACGACCCTCCGCCCTCCGCGAGCTGAGCGCGCCAGAGATACGAATCGATCAGCTTGGGGGACTGAGGACGATCCTCGCCCCCGGGCGAGCCGATCGACCGGAGGGTTTCGAAGCCTCCATCAGCGAGCCCAAGGGCTCAGACCGGTGTCCATTCTGCGAGGGTCATGAGACCCAGACACCACCGGAGATCTATGCGGTGCGGCCGGGAGGCGACGCTGCCAACACTCCAGGGTGGAAGGTGCGGGTGGTGCCCAACCTCTATCCGGCGCTTGCGGCCACCGCCAGCGCGGACCCATCCGAGGGGCCCGCCTCTCAGGCCGGATCCTTTGCCAGTACCGGTGATCCCTTGCTGGCCTCTCGGCGCTCCGGCGAGCCAGATCTCTTTGTCTCTCGCCCCGCCCTCGGCGCCCACGAGGTGATCATCAACGCCCCCGAGCACCTGACCGCGATTGCCGATCTCAGCGAGCAGCGCTTCGCCGAGGCGCTCGCCGTCTGGCGCGAGCGGATGAGAGCCCATGCCGACGCCCCCTACGTCCAGGTGATCGTCAACGAGGGCGCAGGTGCCGGAGCGTCACTCGAGCACACCCATGCCCAGCTCTACGCGCTCTCGTTTGTGCCCGCCGTGGTCGCGCGCGAGCGCGAGCGCTACGGCGCATACCGCGAGCGCTCCGGGGGAGGCGGCCTGCTAAGCGATGTCTTAGTCGAGGAGATTCGCCGCCGCGAGCGGCTGGTCGCGATAGATGAGGAGGCGGCGCTGATCTGCCCATGGGCGTCGCGGTCTCCATTTGAGCTGAGGGTGCTACCGCGGCGCGAGGCGGCGAGCTTCGGAGAGGACTCGACCGGCGCCGCAATGATTCACACCGCCCTGCGCGCTCTCACCAAGCGCTTCGGGCGGGTTCCAGAGCTGAACCTCTGGGTCCGAACTGCACCCCGCGGAACCGAGTACTTCCACTGGCATGTCGACATTGCGCCTCGTCTGATGGTCAAGGCCGGATTCGAGTTGAGCACCGGAGTCGACATCAATGTTTATCCACCCGAGCGAGCCGCCGCCGACCTGCGGGAGATCATCGGCGACTAGATCGGCCTGAACCTGCGCTGTGGCATTGTGCTCATCGTGGTAGGGCATCGCGGTAGGGTGCGACTGTGCCGCCCAACTCACGCCCGGTCCCGCGCTTCATCGCCGACAGCACCCAGGAGGGGATTCCGCACGGTCGTTTTGCGGACGGACTAGCCAAAACGTTTGGGGACGCCTGCATGAAGTTGGACGACCTCCCCAAGGGAGTCGAGGTTCCTACCGAGATCGACTGGTTCCCGGAGCGCGCGTGGGGTGGGCGCGTATGGGTGCCCTGTTCAGCTCGATCAGACAGCTCCGAGGGTACGGTGGAGCTGTTCGGGCATGTCTCTTACGTGCAACCGCCCGGTAGCGAGCCGGCCGACCTTGAGGCAAAGGTGGACTTCACCGATGTCCTCGCCGAGGACAATCCGGACTGGAAAATTGATCTCAATGACGACGTTATCGGTCGCTGGCGGGGCGAGAACGGGCGGGCCGCGGCGGTGACGCTTGTATGGGGTCGCCCGCTGGTCCGGGGAGCCGTCGCTGCTACCGCCGAGCTCGACTCCGAGACAGTCGATCAGGAGACGATATCCAAGGAGCGCTTCACCTTGATCGCGCTTGATGCCCTCGAGGGCTACGGCGACGACGTCTTTATGGAAGTCAAGCTTTGGAGTCGTCGGGCGCAGGAGCTGGCCTCTGAGAGCCTCTACGATGAGCCGCCGGGCCCCGATAGCTCAGCTGGATAGAGCGACTCCCTCCTAAGGAGTAGGCCGCAGGTTCGAATCCTGCTCGGGGCATCTTCGGAGAGCCTTTTCCAGAGCTAAAAAAAGGATTGGAGACGGAGGTCGGATAGCTAATTTTCTGTGTGGGAAAAGGCCCGGTCGCCCAAGAATGTAGGAAAGCTGAAACGCAGAGGCCCCGGGCACAGAGGCTGGGACGGCCTCATTGGCGCCCGGGGACGACTGCACCTTCGCGGTTGGCCATGGAGGCAGAAGAAAGATCTCCAGGACCAGTGACCGCTTCGGCTACTGCTGCGGCGCTTCCCGACCAGGGAAAGCCGGGATGCTCCGATAGCCGCCGTCCGGCTAGGGAAGGGGACGACGACAGTTTGCCCAAGCACGACCCATGGGGTGCCCGAGGGGAAGGTTTTGAGTTGTGATCGAACTGAACTCTTGTTTAGCCTGGTAGCTGGGCGGCCGAGGACGTCCACTGGCCTTCGACTTAGGTTGGTTGCATTACCCATGAGTCTGTGCGCCATCTTGCCCGCTAGGAAACTCAATGGCGGCGAGGACGCCGACCACGGCGCTTGACCTTCCTCGCCCCACACGCTGTCTTGGTCTTGACCTGCTGGGTGAGGGTTTTGCCGTTCTGGGCGGTGAATTCGATCGCGGAGACAGTCGGAGCGCTGCAGAGGTTCTGGGTGTTTGAGAGGTAGCCCTGGCTGCCACCAAAGAGGGTGAAGCGGAAGTTACCGATCGGGGCATCGGGGACCACCGGGACCACGGTTTTGAGACGCCCGGTATGGCCCAGGGTGGAAGATTCGGCCTCGGGAGTGAGCATCACCTGGCCGCCGAGGATGAAGGCGAGGTGGGGCAGGACTCCGTAGCCAGAGACCGCATAGACGGGGCCTTTGAGCGGCGTTTCGAGAAGGGGCGTATTTGTGATCGCTTCGCCGATCGCTTGGCGCCCCGCACACTGATCGGCGGCCAGTTCGGTTCTGTCGCAGATATTGCCGAGGTGGCGTTGGTCGATCTCGAAGGCCTTCGGCAAAGTGACGGAGATCGATTTGATGTTGGCGTCACCAGGTCGGGTGTTAAGTTCGACGGCAAGGCTCGGGTCCTTGCTGCGGGCGGTGGCCTTATGGCCGCCGAGTTGGGTGATCGAGAAGTTGGGTGAGAAGGGGAGCCCTGAGCAGTTGACGGCCTCAAACCCAGAGGAGAAGCTGGCCGCCGTGCCCTGGTCGCCCACCCCTTCGGAGACAACCGGGAAGGTAGAGCAGTTAGTCGGGTTAATCATGAAGCTGGGTTTGTTGATGTTGACCTGAATCGAGCGCAGCCGCAGCGGGATCCCGCCAATGATCTCAGGAACAGTTTCTGAATCGGCGATCACGTGGGCGTCTAGTGGGTCGATGTGAAGGGCGACGCGGACGACGACGGTGCCGTAGTCATAGGGTCCGGCAAGAGCGGGAGTGATCGCAACGAGGCTGAGTGGGGCACCCTGGAAGGGACCGGCAAGATAGATCTTTCCTTCCGCATGGAAGGGGTGGATGCCGGGGCCAGCACCCACATTTGAGGTACCAATCTGCGAACTAGCAGGGCAACTCGGGTTGGCCTGCTCGAATTTGCCAAGGGTCTCGGCCGCGGCGGCGATCGAGGCCCCCGGACAGTAGCTGACACCGTGAAGGTTGGCGGTGAGGCCAGGGGGCATCGTGAAGTTGAGCTTGCCCAAGTACTGGTTACCGTCTTCACGATTCAGCTTCAAGGTGAAGGAAGAAAAGGCGCCGGCCGTTGGGTTTGAGGTACCGGCTTCGAGAGTTGGTTTGAATGGGCGAACCTGGCCCGGGCATTCGGTGCCATGGGGACCGGTGTCAAGGCCAAAGATCTGGTCGGATTCCTGCTGTGGGAGGGCGCCGTTCCAAGGGTGGAAGGTAGCTTCGGTGGTGTAGATCGTGCAGGCGATCGGAGTTGCCATGAGGGCGCGTTCGCCGGCGAAGAGGTGCATGGCGAATTCGGAGAAGGGCGCTTGTGGCAGGTTTTCGAAGTCGACAGTCACCCTGCCGGTGTTTTGTTCGGGTTTGAATGAACCAACAAGCTTGACATTCATCCCGAATCCCTGTGCGATGAGGAAGAGGCGATACTGGTTTTCGGGTTCGGGCTGGCCGATGTAGACCGAGCCTTCCAGTTGACCGCTGAAGACCGGGGTGCCGATCTGAAAGGTGCCGATCTTGGACTGATCGGGGCAATTGGCAGGACCCTCTGAGCCGAAGTTGGCCTGGGCATTGCTGCAGCTATTCTGCCCATCAGCGGCGTCAGGGTTGATCGTGAGGCCAGGAGGCAGGGTCACCGTTGCCGACTTAAGCTCGGAGGGAGAGGCGGTAAGGCCCTCGAACTGGGGGTCGCTAAGAACGATGTCGAGGCCGGCGGGGGAATCGGTCGCTTCGCTCGTCGGACTACCGTAGAGGACGGGTTTAAAAACCTCGCGTTCGCATTCAGAGATCGCGGGGTAGGAGTCATGGGCGAGCGTCGGGTTTTCGGGGTCCTTATAGGTCTGGACTTCGAGGGTGGCAGCAAGCTGTTCTCCGCTGCAGGTAGTCGGGTTATCGGTGAGGGGGTTGTTTGCGACCGAAGGCTGAATTTCGCCGCTGAGACAGCCGGTGCCGGCGAGGCCAGCGCAGCCAGGCGGTTCGCCTTCAATGCCTTTGGGAAAGCGCTGGGCGTTGTGTTCGGGACTGGCCGGGAACCCCCAGAAGGTGAGATCGGCAGCAGCGAGAGGGATTTGTTGGGTGATGTTGGCGACTGTGAAGCTCAACCCATAGTCAGAGCCGGTGCGTACCGCGACCGGGATCTCGATCGGAATATCAACGGTGGGCACGATGAAGGCAAATAGCGCAGTCTGACTGGGCTGCGGTTTGAGGTCATAGATCGGCGCGGTCCCGAGCAGGTCTTTGGGCCGACCTTCGTAGTTGGCGTAGACCGAGATCAGGCCCGCCTGGGAATTTGGAGAGCATTCCTCGAGCGCGAACTGGGACGATTCGCACTGGGCGATCGCGTTGGGGTTACCGAAGACTCCGTCCGGAGCGTCGAATGTCACGTTCTGGGCAGCTTCGGGCGCTCCTGGTGCTTGGAGTTCGAAGTTGGTCTGAAGGTCGGGATGGGCGCCGGCCAGGTTGGTCGACATGGTGGTTTCGAAGTTGGCGATCCGCTCGCTGGCAAGGGCCGGGGTCGCGAGAGCCCCCAATGCGAGCAAGTTTCCGAGCACCGAGAGGAAGACGAACAGGGCTCGGCACGGCCCGAGGTTGCCTTGGGGGCCGATCACTTCTTGCCTCCACGGCGATGCTTAGCTCGCTTGTGTTGCTTGTGATGTTTTGGCTTTTTGACGCATTTGTCGTGCTTATTGACAAAGCCGGCCCGGCATTCCTTGTGCTTGGTTTCAACCAAGTTGCCGCTTTTGCCTGGGTCGCGATGGAAGTCCGGCGGTGGCGGCGGGGAGCTGCCCGCCCCGTGGCACTCATCGGAGGACTTGCAAAGCGGCGATTCGGGAGTGAGGAAGAAACCGCCGTTTTCACGGGCGTCATAGATCTTGACCAGCTCTCCGTTTTCGTCCTGCGGAGCGAGCGTGTCGCGGGTGAAGAAGTAGACGTCGGTGCCGTTGGCGCTGGCGCCGAGCAGTTTCGAGTTGAAGCGACTGGAGCCGGTGGAAACCAGACCCAGGCAATCGCCCGTGCCCTTGCTGAAGGTCGGGCTTTCGGCATTGCAGCTGCCGGTGCCGGCCGGCTCCCACTCATAGACATCGGTGAGGTTGTCGGAATCGCGCAGCGCCAGCGGATCTTCGGAGTTGAAGAAGAGCTGGCCGGATTCGGTGAGGCTGGAGCCGTTTGAGGCCATCGAGGCGCCGCCCGTAGCTTCGTGCACGGAGGGGTTGCACGAAGCGCAAGCGAGACTTTCGTTTGCCGCGTCGTAGCGGAAAACCTCCGGGTAAGCCGCCTCCTTCTGCACCGACAAGGGGGAGGGTCGTGGCGAAGGCGGCAAATTCGCCTGAGGGATTGAGCTGGAAGTCCGCGGTCTTTCGAGTTTCGGGTTCGCTGACCGCGTCTGCCACCAGTGGGTTGTCGGTTCGCGGGTTCGGGATCGGTTCGGGCGGACCGAACTCGGCGAGGTTGGAATGGCTGGGATTGCCGGCGTAGACGTTCCCGATCGAGTCGGCGGCGACGCCGGTCGAGCCATGGAGAAGTCCGGCCCCAATCGGGACGCTGACTTCTTCGCCGGAAGAGTTGAACTCGGCAACTTGGCCCCGCTCATCGACGTAGACGTCGTGGGAAGCGTCAACGGAAAGGCCGGCAGCGTTGGAGAGTTCTGAGGCGATAACCTTTGCGGAGGTCACTTCTCCGGCGCCATTGAAGGAGAATCGTTCAACCGTTTCTCCGTTGTTGTCTACAAGTAGGTCGCCATTGGATGGGTCGACCGCGATGCCGGTTGCCGTTATATTGGGAACTACCACACCCAGCGGTTCGCCGGTGCTGGTAAATTTTTCAATGGTGTGGGAATATTGGCCGGTGTAGGAGTAAACGTTGCCGGCGGGGTCGACGGCGATCCCGTTGGCGTAGTAAAGAGGTGCATTGAAGCTTCTGATGAAGGCGCCTTCCTTGCTAAGCACTTTGATTTCATTTAATTGAGCTATATACAGATCTCCGTTGGAGGGATCTGTAGCGATGCCATGGATCGCCGGGTACCCTCCGTTGGTAAGTTTTCCGCTTTCGCGCCAACCCGTGACGAGGCTTCCGTCGGGGGCAAACTTATAGATTGTGTTGGTTCCTTCAACCGCATAGATGGCAATGCCCGCCGGTCCACCCGAGTCATCCACGGCGACGAAAGTAGGCGTGTTAAGGGCACCAATGCCGCGTAGCAGGGGGTGACGTGATTGCAGCGGCCCAGTGAGGCTCGACTCCAGGGTGGCGACAAAGTGCGGCGCCTGCCCGGGACGATCGACATAGAGGTTGGGGGCGTTCTTGACTCCGTCCTGCGGTTCTTCGGTGCCGTCGAGCAGGCTCGGAGAGAGGAAATAGATCGTGCCGTCGCCGGAGGCAACTCCGCCGCCGCCACCGATCGCGACATCGCCGCAGCTCTGTGCACCCGTCGTGTTCCAGTGTTTGTGCAGGGTGTTGGCGACGGGGTCGCATGAGCCAGCGTCGCCTTCGGTGCCGGTGGAGATCAGGGTGAGAGGATTGCCTTCTTCTTCGCCCTTGCGTGACCACATGAAGATGTCGGCGCCGGAGTGCTGTTCATCTTCGCCGGTCAGGTATTCAGCGGAGGAGAAAAAGACCTCTTCGCCGTTCGAGGTCATCCCATCGAAGCGGACGCCTTCGGTCGCGCCGGGAGTGAGGTCGATCGTCCTTTCGGAGTCACCGATGTTCATGTAGAGATGGTAGAGCTTGGCACCTTCGGCTTCTTCGATGAACTTGCCGATCAGGATGTGGGAGCCATTGGAGGAGATGTCGAGCTCGGCGATTTCCGACCCTTCTTCCTTCATCGTCGCCCCGATGGGCGTCTTGGAGACGACATGGGTTTCGCCGCTGTTCAGGTTGTGGTCATAGATCGAGACTTCGCCTTCGTTGCCATCGGGCTCGAACCTGGATTTGGAGCCAAAGACGAAGTGTTCCCCGTTGGCGGAGAGGTCCTTGGCGATCAGGCCGGCAGGTTTGGCCGTGGGGCCAGGATCGAGCGAGCCGGCCATGCCTTGGACGAGCTCCCCGTCCGCAAGGCGCACCGGGATCCCGGTGTAGCCGCCTTCAAAGCAGGGCGAACAGCCGCCGGGGCGCCGAAGGCGAAAGTATCGAGGCTCGGAGTTGGCGCCCGATGGGACCGAGGAGAAGGGTTCGCTGGCGCTTGCTCCAGGGTCGTTGGCAGGGACGCCGACATATTCGGTGGTCCAGCCGTTTTCACCTCGCGTCGCGACGTAGGGATCGGAGCCTTTGTTGGTCGGGATGATCGGTACCTGGGATGGCTCCATCGTCAACCGAGTAGAGCGACCCGGGGCGGGCTCTCGGCTTCCGAATAGCCAGCAAAGGGCGCTTCTTCTCCTCCGGACAGGTCCGAGGAGACATCGTAGCCGCCGCTGTTCGAGGCGGAGACGAGCTCGTAGGCACGGCAGTCCAAGAGCAAGGTGGCGCCGGTCTGCTGACGGGCGAGGCTGTTGGGGCAGTTTTCGTTGAGTCTGGAGAGGAGGGGGAAGGTTGTGAAAGTGTGATCGGGGCCGTAGACGGTGCATTTGTTGCCCGGTTCGCATTCATTGGTCGCAACGACTCGGTAATGGTAGATGGTGCTGGGTGCGAGACCGCCGACTTGGGCCTGCACGGCCTGAAAAGTGTTCCCAGAGCCGAGGTCGACGTCAGGGATCGGATCACTAATTCCGTATGAGGTATCAATACCGATTTCGAAATGGTAAGTAGAGTCACCACCATCAGGATCGATCTTGGCATTAAGCTGAGCGCTTTCGGAGTGCACATCGTCGACGAATTCGCTGCCGATCACCGGAGCCACTGGTAGAGTTTGGAAAGTAAGTTCTTCGCCGTGGTTGACTCCAGCGGCGTTCCCTGACACCAGGCGATAGTGATAGGTCGTCGCGTGATTGAGGCCGCCGATTTCAGCCGTAACTTCGGCTTCGTTCGCAAGTGGAAGATTTGTGTTACATGGAACGCTTCCCAAACGGTAGAAGGCCGTTCCGTATTCAAAGTAGCAGGTAGTGATTTCGCCTCCACCATCCGGATTTACGTGACCCGACACGGTGGCTGACGTTGGACCCAGGTTCGCTGCCTGCCCTGTGGTGGCATCGGGAACAATAAGCGCTTCGAACTTGGCCACGTCAGCGCTCCCGGTGTTGGCTACGTACGCGGTACCGTGCGCTCCTTCGAGTCCGATACCTTGCGCACCGGTTAGATGGCCGCTACCGAAGGAATCCAGTGGGATACAGTTTTCCCCACAGTTTGGGGCGAAGTGGTTGACGACGCCGTCTGTTTCTACGACATACAGCTCGTTGGACTTAGGGTCGACGGTAAGGCCAGATGCTTCACCCCCATCGAGGGTGTTAGCAAGATCTTCTCCTGTATCGGAAAATTTTGTCACATTCGGTTGTCCGTCGACCTTGTAAAGGTTGTCTTCGGAGTCAACAGCAAGACCATCCGCTCGGGATTCACGGTAGGGGTAGAAGGGTTCACCATGGGGATTGCCGTTCTGTTCATACCAGTGAACGAGTTCGCTCAACACGAAAAGGCTGCCGCTGGGGTCGACAGCGATGCCCTTCAGGGGGCTGAAGCCGGTGAGCTGACCGCCGGTTCCCCAGGAGGCAATGAGGGCACCTTCGGAGGTGAACTTAGAGACGCTTCCGGTCGTACCGTTGCCTGTGTCCCCAACGTAGACATTGCCATTCGCGGTGGAACTATCAACTGTGACGAAGGTAGGGGTTTCGAATTCACCGGGTGATGAACCTTCTATGCCAACTTTGCAGGTATCGCTTGAGGCGGCGGTGCAGACATTGCCACCGGTCGTTTCGTTGACATCCCTACCGAACATCAGGATGAATTCGCCGGAGGGGTCAAACTTCTCGATGCGGTGCTTGGCAGGGTCGGTAACGTAGACATCGCCGGCGGAGGGACCGGAGGAGTTGTCGACAGCGACATCAGTTGGTTCGGAGAGTGCGTCGGCCCCCGAGCCGCCGAAGCTCGTTTTAAAGACGTGCTCCGTCAGGGCGAGCGCAGGACTAGCTGTGAGTGCGGCTGCGGCGATCAGGCCAATGAGTAGGGCGACCGAGATGCGAAAGGTAGATCGACCAATAGGTGAAGGGTGGCGTTTCCCGAGCCTGTTCACCTGGTTCGCACTGCAGTTGGCTTGGTCGACCGTGCGGTCGGGACCTCGCTTCGCTCCCACCTGCAGTCGCCGACTCGCTGCCATGTAATTCTTCCTGTATTTGCCGGTAATCATCGGCTTGTGCTTGGATGGTCGTGGTTTCTGCCCTTACGCTTCTTGGCCCGACAAGGCGTCTGGAGGGCTGGGTTTTGATTTGCTGCCTCTCCGTTCTGGCCCGCTATGTCGACACTGGCACGCAAAGTGTGGGCACAAAGATTGGTGCCGTTTTCCAAAAGTCCCTTATTCCCACCATCTAGGCTGAGAGTGAATTTAGAAACCGGAGCATCAGGCACCGTGGAGAAGGTGGTTCGGAGGCGTCCGGGGACGCTTTCGACGTGGCCGACCAGGGTAATGTCGATCTGGCCGTTGAGGGCGGCGACGATGTCGGGGAGTTTTCGTCCGCCACCGCCGGAGCGCAGGTAGACGGGGCCTTCCAGCGGCTTTTCGAGGAGGGGAGTTTCGGCCTTGGCGAAGCCGATCACCGAGCCGGGTGGGCACTGCTGCGCGGCATACTGGACGCGCGTGCAGGGGGCCTGGAGGTGGGCGTTGTCGAGGAACTCGGAGTGGGGCAGGGTGACCTGGACCTCGGCGATATTGGCTTCGCCGGGATTGGCGGTGAGGATGGTGGCAGAGCGGGGTTGCCAGCATGCTTGGTCGAGCCGGAGAAGCCCATGGTGAGCTTGGGAGCAAAGGGCAGGATGCGGCAGTTGGCGACTTGGAAGTGGGCGGATGGGGTGGCCACGGGCGCCTTCGGCGCCGAATACTTCGGCTTCGACGGAGAAGGGATCGCAGTTGGTCGGGTTGAGGGTGAAGTTCAGGGCGGTTGAGGTCGATGCGGACCGAGCGCAAACGCAGCGGGATGCCTTCGAGGATCTGGGGCAGGGGATCGGAGACGGCGGTGATCTGGGCGGTTTCTGGGTTTACGTGAAGGGCCGCCCTGACGACGACGTTGCCGAGGTCATAGGGGCCGGAGATCGCCGGGGTAATCACGGCGAGGCTGAGCGGCGCGCCCTTGTAGGGGCCGGCGAGGTAGACCTTGCCGGGCGAGGTAGACCGGATGGTCGCCGGCGCCGGCGCCGGCCTGGGCGGTGCCGACCTGGGATGCCGCCGGGCAGCTCGGGTTCGCCTCCTCCTGCTGGCCCGAGTAGCCGGGCTGGGCGGCGGCGGCTTCGATCGCTGCTCGAGGGCAGTAGGGGATGCCCTTGAGGGTGGCGGAGAAGCCCGGCGGGGTGGTGACGTTGAGGGCGCTGAGATCCTGATTGCCGTCTGAGCGGGTGAGTTCGAGCGAGAAGGGGCTGTGGGCACCGGCGGTAGGGTCGACCGAGGAGGCATGAAATTCGGGGCTGAAGGGTCGGGTCGAGCCTGGGCAGGGGGCGCCGTCGGGCCCTAAATTGAGCTTGAAGAACTGGGTGGAGCTCTGTTCGGGCAGGGCGGAGTCCCAGGGGGTGAAAGTGCTTTGGACCGAGTATTTTCCGCACTTGGGTGGGCGTGGCGAGAAGGCCGCGATCGGCGCCGAAGAAGTGGATGTTGAAGTCGGTGAAGGGGCTCTGGGGCAGGTTGGGGAAGGAGGTGGTGAGCTGACCCGTGTCTGGGAGGTCGGGGGTGACCGAACCGACGAGCTTGACGTGGGTGGCGAAGCCGTCGGCGGAAAGGAGGAGGCGGTAGCGGTCACCGGGCTTGGGTTCGAGCAGGTAGACGAAGCCGGGGATCGGCTGGGGCAGGGCGGAGCTGTCGAGCGAGACGGCGCCGACCTTTGAGGTTTCGGGGCAGTGGGCTTCTTCTTGGGTGCCGAGGCGGGCTTCGGCGTCGGAGCAGACGCTCTTGCCATCGGCGGCGCTCGGGTTGAGCGAGAAGCCTTCCGGCAGCTTGACAGTGGTGGCGCGGATCTCCGAGGGAGAGGGGGTGTTTGGGCTCTCCTCCTGGGGGACGCTGAGGTCGACTTCGAGACCGGAGGGGGTGTCGGCTGCGGAGGTCGTCGGCTGCGCGGAGAGACTGGGATTGAAGGCGAGCTGATCGCAGCCGGTGGTCGCCGGATAGGGAAAGCCGAGTTCGCTGGCACCGCTGGTATAGGAGAGTGATTTCGAGCGAAGAGGGGAGCGGTTCGCCGCAGGCGGTCGGGTTGTCGAGAAAGGGGATGCGAGGGCTGGTGGAGGCGGTCGGTGAGAAGCACTTCGGCGCGCTCCCTTCAATTTCCTGTGGAGGATTTTCGATGTATTGCAGAATCCTGTATCCGTCCCCAACGGAGCGCGGCAGGCATCGTGACTGGGATCGCGCAGGGACCCCCCAGAACCTGAACTCCGAACCTTCGGGCGGAATGATCTGCTCTATGCCCACTAGCGTTGCGTCCGAGGCCATAATCGCCCCCGGTCCTGGCGCTGAGTTCGATGAAAGCCGGGGATGCGGTAAATGGGAACTCGAACTCCAGCAGTCCGGCCTGGTCAGGATTCGGTTCAGCATTATAGATGGGCGAGAAAAACGGAGCTTCATCCACAGCAGTGTAAGTCCAGCCAATCTGGCTGTCGGGTGGGCATAGGTGAGTGCTGAGCTGAACCGCCGTACAATACGGGGTGGCGTGAGGATTTCCAATGACGCCGGTTGGAAGGTGCACAGTTATGTTTTCCGGATCCTGACAGAAACATGGATTTGAAATGTTCTGCTGAAAACGTTCGCGGTAAAAAAAGGTGGTCGTAATGTCGGGATGACCGCCTGCCTGAGTGGTCGTCGGCTCGGCGGAAAAAGAGTTGATCGGCTCGCCCGGCATGGCCGGGGCCTGTTGCTCAGTGAAGGCCTGATCGAGTCCCTGTTCGAAACCTTCCGCGGTCGTGGCGACAAGGCGGTAATGGTAAGTAACTCCCGGCTGGAGACCTAGGAGTTCAGCATCGACATTATGGATAGGTCCTCCACCAAATGGCCCTTCCTCTTCAACACAAGGAGCGGAACCTAGGCTATATGTAGTATCAGTACCGTATTCAAACAAGCAAGAGGTGTAGGTTTCAAAATAACTGGTGTTGACGCGACCGTGCACTATCGCGCTGTCGGACGGACTTTCTGGAATTGCGTTACCCGTAGACACACCAGGAACGGAGGCTCCAAACTCGCTCCCGGCAAGACCGGAAGCCGGGAAGGTGGCGACGACGAGGAAGGTCGCTACCGACACCACCAACGCAATTGCCACGGGCGACGAAACCCGACGATCCCGGCACTCGTCAGCGGCGTTAGGCCGCAACGGGTTCACTTCTTGCTCCTAGGGTGGTTGATATGTCGGTTGTGGCGGCTCTTACTGTGGCCTTTGCGCCCGTGGTGCGCTCTTTTGTGGTGGGGATGGTTGACTGTCGTGTCGAAATTGCCGAGATTACCGAGGTCGGCGCCAGTGCCTTCCTGGGGCGAGGTCGCGGGCGCGCTGCCCGGTCCGGCGCACTCATCGGCGGCGGCACAGGGCGCCGGAGATGGCGGTTCGGAAAAACCTCCGTCGGTGCGGGCATCGTAGAACTTGAGCGAGCTGCCGTTTCGGTCCTTCGGGACCAGCGTTTCGTAGGTGGAGAAGTAGGCATCGGTTCCATTTGCACTGACTCCAATCAGGCCAACCTCAGAAAGATTTGAAGAACTGCCCACAGTGATTCCGCGTTCCCTAGAGCCCGTTCCAGAGGAGATCAAGTAGGAGCGACCGTCGACGAACTCATAGATATCGCGAATGCCATCGGTGTCCTGAGAGACCAGCGGGTCGGCGGTGCTGAAAAAGGTCCGGCCATCGTTGGTCATGAAGAGTCCGTTGTCGCTGGCTTCCACGTTAGATGTCGGGAGGACGCCATCGGGGATACAGGAGACGCAGCGAATGGCTTCCGTCGCCGGTTCATAGGTATACATCTCGCTGTAGCCCGCGTTGTCGTAGGACGTGACCTGGCTCGCTGTAAGGAACGCCATGTGCGAGTCTTCGGGCGAGACTTGGATCCTGTCGATCGGCCCCTGTAAGGTAGTCACGTACTTTACTTCGCCGGCTCGATAATCGTAGAGATTTCGCTGTCCGAGAATCCCCTTTGCGCCGTCGAGCTGCTGGGGGGAGTAGAAATAGATGTCGCCGCTTAAGGCGGCGATGAAGTTATCGGAGTGCCCGTTACCGCCCAGGCCCGAGTAAAGGATGGAGGTGGGGTCTTCGAGCTCTGAGCTTGCGGCCGGGAGCGTAACCGCGCCGCATCCTGTGGTCCACGAAGTAGCCGGGCATTCGGGGGTGCCGGTCCGGGCAGAGCCATTTGGCTTGGAGAGAAGAGTAAGTGGATGTCCTTTCAGTTCGCCTTGTTCGGACCACATATAGAGGTTTTCAGTGAAGTCTTCATCTTCGGCATTGAGGTGGGCGTTTGAGGTGAAAAATACCTCGGAGGCATCGGGGGTCATGCCGACGTAGTGGACACCGTGTCCGAAGGCGATTTCGTAAGTGATCCCTCCCGTTCCACCGCCGACCCTCATGTACAGCTGAACAGCACCACCTTCGCCGGGTGTGGACATAAGGACATGTGATCCATCGGTCGATGCGCCGTCGTAGGGGAAGTTGATGTATTCGGCCGATGAGTTAATTGGCGTCCCATTCGCCTTCTTGGAGATGACCTGAACCGAATTTTTAACTATGTCGTCATCATAGGCTGATCCGGGGGCTTTGGTCAGCGCTTCGGAGCCGAAGGGCAGGGGCGCGGTCGAGGAGAAGAAGTAGTGGTTGAATTCCGGCGAGGGCTGCTCGGCGCCAATCATCGTTTCTCCTCGCTCTTCCCCGCACAGTTCCTGTTCTTTTTCTTCTTCAGCACGTCCTTTGTCGATCCGATGTCCCATCCCACAGGGGTATGTGGCGAGGTCGGTCGGCAGGCGTCCGAGGGAGTTACCTTCGGAGTCCCACAGAAACGGCGCATAAGAGCCAGGGCCAGCAAATTGACCTCGCGCATAGTTATAGGGATCGGCCCAGTCCATGAACCGATCCATGGTGAGATCAGTGATCGCGCCAGAAGGCGAACCTTCGATGCCTAGGGCGTAGCCGGGCTCATTCGGTGGGCCATTATCCTCGAGCCTCTGAGTGCCGGGGATACCGACATAGTGGGTTACCCAACCCGAGTCGGTGCGGGTGGAGACATAGAGGTCACCCATGGCTGCTGGTGGGTCTCCCCCGGCTTCGGAAATTTTACCCAAGATACCGCCGAAGGCAAAGCGCGAAGGATTGTCGGCGAGCGAGGACTGTGGCCCCTCAGCTAGGAGAATGGTCCCGTCGGCGTTTCCGGGCGAGACGAGCTCGTAGGCACGGCAATCGGGGAGGAACTCTGCGCCGGACTGCTGGCGCAGGTGAGCGTTGGGACAACTGGGTGGAAAGAAGTTGAAGCTCTGGTCTTCGGTAGCGGCGGTTCCAAAAGGATTTTCGGCGACAAGACGAAAGTGATAGACGACGTCCTTTTGGAGCCCTTCTAGGTGGACGCCGAGGGCCTGATTTGCGCTGAGTGAGCCGATATCTTCTTCGGGAAGACCTGCGGCGTGAGGACAAGGTGCGCTTTGACCGTAACTGGTCGTGGTGCCGTATTCGAAGCGGCATTTCGTCTCGCCCCCGTTGGGGTTGACGTTGGCTTTCAAATCAGCTGTCGTTTCGGTCAGGTTGCTCGAGGAGAGGCCCTTCGCCGTGGGTGGCTGAAGTTCGAGGGTCCGGGCTGACATTTCGGTGGTGCCGTTTTCGTTGCCGACGAGAACGCGGTAGTGGTAGACGGCACCCGGAGTGAGGCCTGAGACGTCGGCGCTGACCGAGAAGGGAGCGGAACCAGAATACGGAAGCGCCTGTTCGCAGGCGACGTTGTGCCCGGCTTCGAACGGATTGGCAGCCGCTGGTTTGTATTCGGCTTCCTCAACATATTCGAAATTGCAGCTTTTGATTTCACCGCCGCCGCGAGGATCGACTTCGGCGTTGAGGGTTGCGGAAGCTTCGGTGGGAGAGACCTTGATGGCGCCGGAGATCCCAGGGTAGGTCACCCTGGGGAGGATGAAGGTCGGGCTGAAGATGTCGATTGCGTTGCCGGCCGAGGCGTAGAGGAATCCCTCCGAGTTGACAGCGACGTAGCTGAGTCCTACGAAAGGAGTTTCTTCGGAAGGCCCGATACCTGTTATCTGACCGAGGTAGGAGCCGGACGAATCGAATTCGTCGATAGCATTGCCGTCGGTAACAACCAGGTCGGCAGTGGTAGGATCTACGGCGAGGCTGAAAGGGTTGAATTCCGCCCCGGGCACTTCGCTGCCAGAGATTTCGCGGAGGAATTCGCCGCTGGGTTCGAACTCGTCGACCCCGTGGGAGTCGGCGACGTAGAGTTCTCCGTGCGGGCCGACGGCGACGGCGTGGGGAGAGGTGAAAGAACCCGACGGGGTACCGGTGAGCTTGTTGGCTTTGATATAGGTGGGGGGATTGGCTTCGTCATAGCGGGGAAAGTCGAAGGTTCCCCGCTTTCACTGAGCAGTTCCACGATATTCGATGGTTCACCACCTTCAAGCGGGCGGCGCGTGAGATAAAGGCGGCCGGCGGTGGGGCCAGGCGAGTGGTCTGGCAACACCGAGTTGTCGGCGGCGATCGCCATGTGACCTTCCCTGACGAAAGTCTTTTCGGGAATAGCGGGCCGGTGGCGCTGTAAGCACTGACCGTACTCTGGTAAGTGTCCGGAACATAGAGGACATCGTTGGAGTGATCGGCGGCAATCGAACCCTCGATGCGCGAACCACCGAATATCTGCACTGGAGGCCTTTCGCCCAATGGGTTGAACTCCGAGATCGGCAGGCCGCATCCGCCGGAGCATGGGTCTACCCAAATTCGGTTAGCGGAATCGATTGCGAGCGGTTCAGGCTGGCCGGCGGCAAGCTGCGATTCATAGGTGCGGGGGAGGTACGAATTAGCCGAGGCGGAAGTGACGACGCAGAGGAACAAAACAATGCCGAGTGCCAGCCCCGCCAGGGCGGAGGCGAGACGGCGGGGCAGTGGGTTGAAGTGCGTCGGTAAGGTCGGCATTGGTTGCTGAAGTGAATGGTTTGTTTGTGGTTTGGTTTGACGTGGCGTGGGTTGCGCGCCCTGGGGCTGGTGCCCCCGGGCGCGTTAGGTAAGACTCAGGGTTCGACCGGAGCGGTCACAGCCCAGGTGCCGTGTGCTTGGATCGGGCCTTCGGGTAATTCTTCGAGCTTTTTAAAGTGGAGGTAGAAACCCCATTGTGCGGCTTCTTCTTCGCCACCGCCCGTCTGAACCCCAGTCGGTTCCGTCTTTTTACCCAGATGTCCTCCTGGGCCTTCGTAGACACAGAGAGCGCCCGCCGGAGCAGTTGGTTGTTCGAAGCTGCCGGCGCAGCCGCCCACATCTTGACCGTTGGGGTTGTATTGGGCTTGGCCTTCGGCGATTCCCTCTTTCGGGTAGAGGTTCGGACCCAAGTGGAATCGGAAACGAGACAGCGGACCCCACAACATCGCTGAAAGCGTGCGCGCCCTTTTCATATGCGAATGACCAGGTGCCGGTCTCGGTCTTGCCGGGGGGGAGGGTTTCGGGATATTTGGCGGGGTTGCCTTCGCAGGCTTCTGCTTTCTGACTACCGACGGTGAACCTGGCGCCCGCCTGGCCGTTGGCGCATTCGCCATCGCTCAGCGCCGTGACTTTGACGCTTTCTCCGTTGGATCCGTTGGTGCCGTTGGTGCCGGCGGAACCTGTCTGGCCGGCAAGACCGGCAGGGCCCTGGGGGCCGGTCTTGCCGGTCTTGCCGCGAGGTCCGGCCTTGGAGACGGTGGCGGAGTGGCTCGCAGCGTAAGCGCCGCCGCCGAGTGCAAGGACGAGGGCGACTACCGAGAGAGCCAAGCCGGCGGTGCCGAATTGGTCGTGGAGCTTGGCGAACATCAGATTGCTTCTCCTTGCATAACGCCCGCCGGTATAGGCTCGGCCGGCCTGGTTGACTTGAACTGGTCGATATGGCCGGCACGGAAATCTGCGTCCGCGACGAATAGTGCGAAATTGTCGGTGTTTGGGGTATGTCCCCCTCGCCTGAATGGGACGCGGCTCATGGACACCGACGACGAAAAACAGCTGTGGGCGACCCCGAACTCGGGAGCGAGAAGCGACACGTGCCTGACGGAGGCGCCCTCGCTGTTGAGAGCGGGCGTCCGGAGATTCGGGGCTCCGTTTCCGTCGTTGGCCAGAGAGCTGGGACGAGCGCAATCTTGGAAGCTATTGGCCATCACTTGAAGGTGCCGGGCCTTGAAGAAGCACAACGAAATGGCACAGCCGGGGTGGCTTGACCAGAGGTGAAGGAGGCGAACGCGCGGGACGGAGCGTGGTCGGTGGACACCCGCGTCGCATCGTGTGACGAAGTGTCCGCAGCAACCCACTCAAATAGATCGGCAGGGCACTTTGACGAGAAGGAAGAGACGGGACGGAAGGTGGGCGGAGAGGCGAGGCGCCCTGCCGATCTATTTGAATCATCGGCCGCGGTCGCTGTCAAACCACGCCTCAGAAATTCCGTCCGCGTGCTCAGCTCCCGCTCTCTCGTGCTATTGACACCAGGAAATCTCGCTCGGTCGGTCCCCCGTCCGCCGCCGGCGCCTGGGCTGATCTTGCTGCCGTCGCGCTGTTCGAAGCTCTGGACCTCGAGGGTGACGACAAATGCTTTGCCGCTCGCTCGCCACAACTGTTCGGCTTTGCTCCTCATACACGCTTCGCCTTCGCGCGCTGCGCAGAAGAACGGAATTGCGACTGCTTGGACACTCCCCATAGCTGAACCTCGCGGCGCCTTGGGGAGGCTCGCGACGTCGAGGCTTGATGTTTCGAAAAAGTGGGACGAGCGGCGATTGGCGGCCCTTGCCGCGGAGCCAGGACAGCCTCCAGCGGCGGCGGCGGGATCGTTCGCGCCGCTCGTCATTGAGTAACCCCCAGGGAAAAGGCCTCCGGTCCGCCGTCAGCCAGGGAGGGAAGACGGACGCAGATTGGAATTCGTTTCAAGGCCGTCTCCACAAGCGGTAGGAACAGCGGAGTGCCTTGAATGCTTCGCCGTTGGTTCTCAGCCCGAAGACGCAGCTGCCGACAGGCGTTTCCGGCGCTGCGCTGATCACGGTTGGGATTGCAGCTACCAAAACCGTGCTGCGACTCCGACAGATCCAGCAAAACCCGGCAGGGAGTCGGGCCCTTGCGTCGCCCCTATAACCCCCACTAGCTCTTGTCCCCCATCTTCATCGCTTCGGCGCCCTCCGGCGCTCCCAGTAGTGAATAGGCAACATGCTCCTCTTCGAAGAAACATGCTGCTGTAATTCCTAAGCGCTATAGAAACACCTTGCTACGCATTTGTCAAGTCCGAGCTAGTGCGCAAGAATGAACCTTCGCAGGATGGAGGCCGGAAGTGCCTGAATTTGCGGGTAAAGTCATCGCCTAAGGTCAACCTGAAGGGACGTGCCGACACGGAGTCGGCGAGACACATGAATACTGAAAAGGCGCTAGATCTGAAACAGCCGGTTACAGGAGAAGCTGCGGGTCGTTTGGAGGCCGCAAAGCCGGACCAGTCCGAGCTATATCGTCGTGCCGCGATGGTGATTACGCCTTGGGGGGACTCGAACACGCTGCTCGATCAGAAGCTGCCGCCCGGGAGGGCAACTCCGGCCGAGGCCGTGCGCGACAACCAGCGAAAGCGTCTCTTCGCGGCCCTGGTGGCAGCGGTTGAGGCAAAAGGCTACGAACGCGCCCGGGTCGCCGATCTACTGACCCTTTCCGGGGTCTCGCGCAGGGCGTTTTACGAACTCTTCTCAAGCAAGCAGGACTGCCTGTTGGAGGCGGTGGAAGCGCTGATCGAATTGACGATCGTCCCGGTGCTGAGCGCGATCGACAAACCGCCGGGGATGGAGAGGGCGCGAGATGCTTTCGGCGCCTTCATTGAGTCTGTTACAGCGCAGCCGGCGGCGGCCAGAATGTGCGTCGTTGAGATCTACGCGGCGGGGCCAAAGGCGGTAGCGGTGGCCGACCGTGCGATGGACGCCGCCGCCAAGTTGATGCAGCAGGCGCTTGACCAGATGCCGGGAAGAGAGAGTATGCCGCCGGAGATCGCACGGGCGATGGTGGGAGGGCTGCGCAAGATCATGCACAAGCGCCTTTATCGCCACGAAGAGGCGGAGCTGCTGGAGCTGGTGCCAGAGATGTGGAATTGGGGGCTCACCTACCTTCCCCCTCCTCAACCCCTGAGGCGACCTCGAGGGCGGCGCCCACGACAGCCACGCCCGCTCGAGGACTACGAGCCGTCAGAGCGCATACTCCGTGCGCTCGCCGCGGCCGTTGCCGAGAACGGCTACCCGGCGACGAAACTGTCGGAGATCGCCGCTCGGGCCTCGATTTCACTGAGCACCTTCTATGAGTATTTCGACGGCAAGGAGGAGGCGATGCGCGCAGCGGTGGACTCCGGCTCGGCGCAGATGCTCGCCGCGATGCTGCCCGCCTTCAGACGGGCCACGGACTGGCCGGAATCGATTCGGCTGACGTATGAGGCGATGTTCGCCTGGGCTGCCTCAGAGCCCGACTACGCGCAGCTTGGCGCGGTGGAGGTGTACGCGGCGGGCAGGCGTGCCCTGGAGCAGCGCGATCAGGTGATGGAGGGCCTCGAGGCCCTGCTCAGGCACCGGCTATGAGCTTGCGCCGGAGACAAGCCCGATAGCCGCTGAGGCGATCGGCGGAGCGATCTACGCGCTGATCTATGACCAAGTGAAGGCCGGCGGGCCGGCGAGCCTGCCGCAGATCGGGCCGCTTGCCACCTACATCACCCTCGCACCGTTCTTGGGCGCAGAGGAAGCCTGCGCAGTGGCTAACCGAGACGGGCGAGGGCGCGAAGCCAGGTGACGCTCCCCCGCCGCGCCGGTGCGGGCGTTCGACAGGCGGCAAAAGGGGATTCCGGCAGCTCTTCGACATCCCCGCCTGGTCCTTGCCGTAACGCTCGTACTCGCAGATCGTCCTGGGAGGTCTCGGGATCGGGGTGGAGCAGCGGTTGAACCCGACGTCGCTGAGCATCCCCGGCACCGAGTCGGCACGCGGCGGCCAACTGTTCCACCCGCTACTTTGGCAACTCGACCCCATTTGCGATCCTCCTGCAGGGTCCGGGGCCGGCAATCGATCGACAGGGCCCGGGGCTGGTCAGGGCGCTGCGGGAGATGCCCGGGGTGGCGACGCTCTCCCCCTGGGACAGGGGCTCTGTAGCCAGGCTGCGGCCCTCGCCGCGCAAGGCGCTGATCCTGGTCGATTTCCAGGTTGGGCTTGGAGAAGCGATGCGCGAAACGGTGCCGCGACTCGAAGCCCTGCTGGCGCAACGGATCTCAGACTCCCGTGCGGGTGACCCAATCGAGCTTCGCCGGCGTGCTGAAGGCTCTTCAAGACGAAGCATTGGGTGCCACGGAGCGGGGTGAGCTGATCGCGGCGCCGTTGCTTCTGGTCGTGCTGCTGGTGGTCTTCGGATCGCCGGTCGCGGCGGTTGATCCCGCTGCTCTTCGGCGCGATGACGGTAATGGTGGGACGGGGGGTGCTCGACCTGCTCGCCTCGTTGACGACAATCGATGGGCTCTCGCTGATCGCCTGCACGATGTTCGGCCTCGCCCTAGGCGTCGACTACTCGCTGTTGATGGTCTCCCGCTTCCGCCAGGAGCTGGCGGACGGGGCGACGCCGATCGCCGCAGCCCATCGGACGCGGCAGACAGCCGGTAACACGACCGTACTTCGCCGGCTGCACACTGCTGCTGGCGATCCTCGCCTCGGCCGCCCTGCAGGCAGGCTCATTGCTGGTCTCATTGGCGCTGGCCCTGGCGGTAGTAACGGGCGATAAGCGTTGCGATCTCCTGGGCGGTTGTGCCGGCGGCGCTCCTCCTTTTGGGCGATAACGTCAATCGTTGGCGAATTGGCGGGAGGCAGGCCAAGCCCTCGCGCGTGATGGTGCATAGTCGGCGCTGCGCTGCGCCGGCCGGAGATTGGCGGTCGTGGTCGTCGTGCCTCTCCTTTTGCTCGCCGCTCCGGCGCTCGCCTTTAACACCGGGCGCTCCGGGCGTCAATGAGCTGGGGCCGGCAACCCGGCGCGCCAGAACGCGGAGCAGATCGATCGGGCGATGGGACCGGGCTGGGATGCCACCTACACCGTGGTGGCGGCCAGCGAAAAAGGCACGATCGCCGAGCTCACACCGACTTGCCGCAATCGCGCAGTGGCAGCGGCGGGTCGCCGCTTGGCCCGGGGTGCAGGCGGTGATCGGTCCCGCTGCGCTCGCCCGCAAGGTGGCGCCACTGCGCACCTTTGCTGCGAAGCCTGCTCGGGCCGGCCGGCGCGAAGGGGAAGCTGCAGTCCGTGCGCCGCCTCGGGCCCAACCTGGGACGGGCAGCAAAAGGAGTTTCCGCATTACGCAGAGGGTTGGCGGCGGCGATCGCCGGGTCCGGACTGCTGGGCGCCGGGTCCGGGCGAGCCGAAGCTGGAGCAAATGCGATTTCGAGCGGCCTCGCCGCTGTGGCCGGCGGTGGCAAGCGTGCGGTCCAAGCCACTGCCCGCCTGGCGGCAGGCTCTCAGCGCGTGAACGATGCACAACGGCTCGCGCGCGTGGCGACGGTCGAGCTGGCGCTCGAACTGGATGGGCTGCTCGAAATCGTCAACGACAATGGCGTCCAAGACGCACGAGCACTCAGCTCTGACCTCAATCGGCAAGCGGCGAACCAGCCGAGCCTCGGAAACGACGCCTCTCTTGCGCACGAACTGCTTGATCACCTGATTGAGGCCAGGAACAATGCGCGACAGCTGAAGGCGACCGCGGCACAGCTTCACCACGGACTCAGTCGACTAACGGTAGGCGGCTCGCGGCTAAGCCAGGGCGCGCGGCGCCTTGCCGGAGCTGCGGGATCTTTGACCAGTGGACTCAACCGCCTGAGCTTCGGATCCACGCAACTCGGCGGTGGCCTCTCACGGCTGACCGGGGGCATCGGAGCATTGCGCAGAGGACTCTCAGAAGGCTTTCACCGCTCCTATCCTCTGCAGGCGGGCTTGGCAGGAGCCCAGCGGCGGGTCTCCGGCGAGGCCCGTGTCCTCGGCCGTGCCGCCTCAAGTCTGGACCGCTCCTCCCCGCACTTCTTTAACTCCGGCTATTTCGTCCTCTCGGCACTGGCTGGCGCGCCTGCGGCCCAGCGACGACAGATCGGCGAGACGATCAATCTTCAGCGTGGCGGCCAGGCGGCCCGGGTCCTGGTCGTACCCACCTACACCTTCAACAGCGCGGGCTCCGAAGCGTTGGAGCGACGGCTGATCGCAAGCGGCGAGCGTCTGGGGCGAAGGACAGGCCTTGAGGTCGGCGTGACCGGAGGAGCGGCCACGCTCAATGACTATGGCCAGGAAACGAGAGCGCGGCTGCCGCTGATCATCGGGGCCATCGTCCTCGCGGTCTTTCTGACGCTCGTGTTCATCCTGCGGGCTCCGCTTCTGGCAGGTCTTGTGGTTGCCCTCAACCTGCTCTCGGTAGGTGCGGCGATCGGAGTCGTAACGCTGCTGCTCGCGGTGCCGGCAGGCTATCCGCTTGGAGGACACAGCTATGTGGACACGGTCGGCGCGGCGGCGATCTTCGGTGTCACATTCGGGCTGTCGATCGATTACGCGGTATTCTTGCTGGCGAGGATGAGAGAGGGTTATGGGCGCGACGGCGACAACGCTGCTGCGGTCTTCTATGGCTTGGAGCGGACGGCGGGTGTGATCACCGGGGCGGCGGCGATCATGGCTGCGGTCTTCATCGTATTCGCGACTGCCCAGATCGCGACCATCAGCCAGATGGGGATCGGTCTGACAGTTGCCGTCGTGCTCGACGCCACGGTAGTTCGGATCATCCTGCTGCCGGCACTGATGCTTTTGCTCGGCGAGCGTGTTTGGTGGGTACCGGGATTCCTTGACCGAGCGCTGCCGCATTGGGGAGCAGAGGGAGAGAGAGCAGGATCGTGAGAAAACTGAGTTGGACCGCAGGCGCGGCCCTAGTCTGCTTGGCAGTAGCGACAGGGGTGGGAAATGCCGATGTCCCGACGTCTGCGTCCGTCGAACGCGCAGCCTACGTCAAGCAACTGGAGGCAATTTGCGCGCCGGGAGCAGAAGCTACGCGCCGGGTTGTAAAAGGGGTGCGCGCGAACGTGCAAAGGGGTCTTTTGAAGCGCGCGGCCGGACAATTCGCCCGCGCAAGCCAAATCTTTGGGGGTACGGTGAAGCGAATCGGCCTCGTGCCTCGACCAAACGCCGAAAAGCCGACCCTGGCGCGATGGTTCATCGACCTGAATCTGCAGGAGTCCTATCTCAAGAAGATCGCGCTCGCGCTACGAACCGGCGAAAAGATCAGAGCGCAGGGCTATGAGGCCCGCTTCGTCCACTACGGAAACGTCGGCAACAACGTGGTGCTCACCTTCGAATTCCATTCCTGTCGGTTCGATCCGACCAGGTTTGGTTGATTTGACACCTCGACAACGCCGTAGCACGATTGGGGGTGTCGTACTCGCGGTCGGGATAGCGGCCATACTGCTTGGGGCCAGCGCGGTCTGGGGCGAGCGATCGGATGTGGGCGGCCTGATCGTGTCGCTGGACGCGAGCATCTCGCCGCACAGCCTGCCAAGGACACGGTATGTGCCGGCGACCCTTCGCCTCCACACCACGTTCAGGACCAGAGATGGAATGCTGACGCAGCGGCTGAAGGGATTGACGATCGACCTCAGCCATCGCGGCAAGCTGTTCAACAAGGGTCTGCCGAGCTGCACAGTGCGCCAGCTGGAGCCATCCTCAGTGCGACGCGCTATCGGCCTCTGCGGCAACGCACTGGTTGGAAGCGGCCGGCTGCACGCGATCGTCGCGCTGCCGGAACAATCGCCCTTTCGATTCCGAGCGAGACTGCTTGCCTTCAACGGCCCGCCGGGACGAGGGCAGAGGACCATACTTGTCCTGGCCTATGAGGCGAGCCCTCAAACCTCCTTCGTCTTGCCCTTCGTGATCCATCGCAGCGGCTATGACCTAGGGACGAGACTGACGACGCAGGTGCCGAAAGACGCCGGAGCCTCGGCCCACATTGGCGGCTTCACCATCACCATCAATCGCACCTTCACCTACCGTGGGAAGCTGCGGAGTTACATTAGTGCAGATTGCCCGGTTCCGCGCGGCTTCACCGCCGGCATCATTCCTTTCGCGCGAGCGATCTACCACTTCGCCGATACCCCGAACGTAGAAACAGTCCTCGCCCGAGGCTGCCGAGTCGCAGGCGGTTGAGTGCCCGAGTGCGCCAATCCACGGGGATCCCTCGAGATTGGGAACCGAGCGAATTCTTGAGCTCTCAATCGTCCGCTGAAACAACGGACAGCGGCAAGAGGAACCCTGCCTCAATGGCCCTATGGGTGTACTGTCAACACGAACGAGACACCGTTGTTCAAAATTGAGTGAGTAACCCCTCCTGTCGTGCTTGTTGATCCCCGCTATCGACGGCAGCGTAGTCGGACGCGAAAGCCCAGCACGAAGCGCTCGGGCCTGGCCACCTATCCGGCGCCGAGGCTGGTTCGGTCCTTCGCCCCTCTCCAGGCTCGCCATCAAGCCGACGCGCTGTTCGTCCCTGTCAGCAGGCGTTGGCAGCGCTGAGGATGCCGAGGGTCGCCAGATCGACGTTCAGATCACATACCTCCATGGCAATCTCGCTGGTGCACCGTGCAATTTGCCATCGATACGTCGACCTGTTCCACATGCCTTAGGGTTGGCGGAACATCAACCCTACCTGGGAGCTGCGGTGCGCTGCTCGCTGATTGTTATCGCATTTGCGAAGGTCGGTTCAACGGTCCCTGGTAGGGACCGGGCCGATCCGTTGTAGCCCGGCTCGCGAGACCGAGGCTAGAGTCGGTCATCCAAACAGTGCCCCGTTCATGGTCTCCTTTGCGAGCTCCAACATGTGCGAAAGCGACAGGTGGGTCATACCCGCCTGCGCACCTGCCGAAAGGTTGACCATCCTTCCGAGCCCCCTGCTCCCGCCGATCCACGCGAGGACCCCGACCTCCTGTAGCGGTGGCTCCCCGACGCAGCTCGGTGGCCCGACCCAGTTGTCGTACAGGATTTCGGATTCGCAGGGCAGCTCACCCTGCGAGGTCTGATCGCCGCTATAGAAGTACTCCTGACTCCCGAATCGCAGCTTTGTACCGACAGCACCAAAGCTGAGCCCGTGCGAGCTGGCATTGCGGCTTATCAGCCCTTTCTGCAAGTTGAACAGCGCCTTCGTGGTCGGCAAGATGGAGATCAAAAGTGAGGGGACGTATTTGATTTGCTGGTAAGGCACTGCCGTGGTCGCCAGGACGTTCGCCCGCGCGGCGCTCACCCCGTAGTAGGTGCACGAAGTTCCGTGGACGAGGGTATGGACCAGGTGCAGATGACCGACCAGGAGAAGCGAGCTGATCTTGTTCGTCGAGAACCCCGAACACCTCGGGACCGTCGGCAGCCTGACCTTGGCCGAAGCGCTGGAGGCGACAACGGAGAGCCCAGCGACGATCAACACAAAGGTCAGCGCCAATCTCGTACCAGCTTTCGAGGACCATGTCCGTCCCATCTCGCTTAAGCCTACTTCAGCTTGGCCAATCACCTTGACTGAGCAATCAAGCTGAAACTCGTTCCGCTCGCGACGAGGTAGAGATGGGTGAGTGATAGGACCGGGCGGTAGGGCGGGCGCTGCCCAACCAGTGTCGGTCCGCGCGAGGCCAGCTTGAACTCTTCCGTGACGGCGATGATCCCGTCGAGGTGGTCGAGCCGCTTCTCACACGGCCCCCAGGGCAGTCGACAACAAGGCAGTCGCTCCACTTCGGGCGAAGAGGGCATGGGTGGCGACCCAGGTGACTACTGCCCCGGCATCGGAGATGTCGCAGTTGCAGCGCCAGATCGCCTATGACCGGCTGCTCGACCGCCTCTATGAGATCGACGAGGGGTGGATCCTGAAGGGAGCCACAGCTCCGCTGGCACGTGACCCCGGTGTCAGGGCGACCATCGACATCGACGTCAACCGCAAGTTCGCCGCCGATGAGGCCGAATGCGAGCTGCGCGACGTGGCGGCACTCGATCTCAATGACTGGTTCAGTTTTGAGATCGAGCGCCCCGAGATGGTCGGTGACCGTGGCTTGGGCAAGAAAGGGCGGCGCAGCAGGCTTTAGCAGTTTAGAGCCGCTTTCCAAACCTCTAGGTCACCTTCTAAGGAATAGGCCGCAGGTTCGAATCCTGCTCGGGGCGTCGTCGAAAAGCCTTTCCAACGTCAAACAAGGTCGGAACAGAAAGGAGGTAGTCCGGCTGATTCGCTGGGTCTAAATCATGAGCGGATCTGATTTCGAAGTGCATCGTCCCAGCTCGTCGCGCGTTAAGGGCGCGATCCTCACGAAGGCTTTGGTATCGCCTTTATTCCGAGTTCGGTCAGCTTGCGATCCAAAGCGGCGATAGACGCCGTGTCGACGTAGAAGTCGTTCTGCTCGACGATCTTGCCCCAACGCGTTCGCAGCACAAGCGCGGTGCGGTTTTGGTAGATGCGAGTGCCGTCCGGGGCGTCGGCATGATCGTCAAAGCGCGCCCACAGGATCATCGACCATGGTGGCCCGCTGATCGCGATCTGTCGGATCTCTCCCTGGATGTGCGCGGCGGTGAAGTTCTGCAAGAAGCGCTCCATGCCCGCCTTGCCCACCCAGTCTCCTGACCACCGATGATCGCCTTCGTTGAAATGCAGAACGAAGTGGTCTGCGTAGGCGGCCAGCAGACTGGAGTAGTCACCGGCGTTGAGTCTTCTGACGTCCCTGGCGAACTTGCGAAGCAGCAGCTGCGGAATCAGCATCCGAGCGGCGGTCGCGAGACTGAAACCAAGGATCAAGCCCCTCGTTCGCATCTGCGCATATCCTCTCTCTAGGTAGATCTCTCTAGCGATTAAATCTACACCTCACGACTTCAAATTCCAGGCGGGAGGCTATCCCTGGATTCCTGCCATCGGCCGGGGAGCATCGCTCTGGCGGTTGCGCCGCTGATCCTGTTCGCCGCGCCGCAAACGTAGCGCCGATGGATTCAGACCTCACCGCAGAGTCAGGCCAGCGCCGGCAACCTACGCCTCAAGCAGCAAGTCTCGCGAGCAGAGCAGGAGTCGTCGAGGTCGGAGGCCGAATGCAGACCAGCTTCGCAAGAGTGCGCCCGACGCTGACAGAGCAGGGGACTCCTTCGCCAAGGTTGCCGCTTGCCGAGAGGTCACCGGGGCGCCCTCGGGATGGTCCTAATAGCGTTCCTTCAGCGACGTATGGACCACCCGCAGCTCATCGCGCTCGACGCCGAGTAGTTCGCGTGCTTTTCGTCATGTCAACTGAGCACCTGCCCGATCCAAGCGCTCGCCCAGCACCAGGGTGAAGCCATGCTGTTGACGCACAGATGACATGAGAGATCCGCCTTCCAAGCTCGACCATCGCAATCGTAGCCGTCGCCCGTGAGCTCTGCACCATCATCCGGGCCGCGATGATCGCCGCTAGGCGAGGAGGTGGCCGCTGTATCTCTGGCCGCGCGAGCGTCAGGAGATACGCTCGCGCTCCAGCGCCAGCCCGCTCAACTCATAGGCTCCCGGGTCTATCCGCGCTGTTTTTCGTCGATAGGCACTCCACAGCCAGGGCCACTGATTTGGGTCGTTGCCATTCTCATCGACGTACCAGCTCGTGCAGCCGGAATGCCAGACCGTTCCGGCGAGCGCCGCGCGCAGCTCTCGGTCAAAGTCCTCTGCCGTCTCGCGTCGAAGCTCGATCCTCGTCGCCTTGGCGCCCTTGAGCCGATCAAGCGCCGCAATCACATGGGCTACACCCGCCTCGATCGTGTAGATCACCGAACCTGTTCCTCCGTTCGTGTTCGGCCCGTAGAGCAAAAACATATTGGGGAAGCTGGGCACGCTCAGGCCCAGATACGCGCGCGGAACCCCCGCCCACTCCTGCGCCAGGGTCCTCCCCTCAACACCGATGACATCCATCGGTGCGACGAAGCCGTGTGACTTGAAACCTGTCGCTAGCACGATCACGTCGACTGCGCGCTGAACACCGTCATCTGTGCAAATCCCGGTCGGTGTTATTTCAGCGATCCGATCCGAGATGAGTTCGACGTTGGACATCGTCAGAGTCCGATACCACTCATCGGTGAGCATCATCCGCTTGCATCCGACCTCATCGCGCGGCGTGACCTTGAGACGCAGGTCGGGGTCCTTGATCTCCTTCGTAATCTGTCGGAGTGCTGCGGCGCGCAGCGGCGGGAGAAGCCAACGCCGTCCGGTGATCGCGGCCGCACCCACCTCCATGAAGGCAAAGACCGCCGCCCGATCGAGCCGCTGCAGGACGGGGAAGCGCTCAAAGAGTCGCTTGGTGTGCTCCCGGTAGGCGAAATCCATCTTCGGCAATGTCCAGCCCGGGGAGCGCTGATAGACATCAAGCTTCTCGACTTCGGGCTGAATCGCCGCCACGATCTGAACCGCGCTGCAACCGGTTCCGACCACTGCCACTCGTTTCCCTTTGAGCTCCACGTCGTGTCGCCATTCAGCGCTATGGAAGGCAGGGCCCTCGAAGGTCTCAAGTCCCGGGAACGAGGGGGTGGAAGGGATCGACAGCTGGCCGCAGGCGGTAAGCAAAACATCGGCCTCGTGAGTGCCGGTGCTCGTCTCCAAGCTCCAACGGTTGTCTTGCTCTTCCCAGTGCGCGCTGATCACCTCGGTGTCGGTGTGGAATCGATCTCCGACTCCGTAGCGACGAATGACATCCTCCAGGTAGGCTTGGATCTCGGCTTGCGGTGCGTAGCGGCGTGACCAGCGGGGGTTCGGCGCGAACGAGAACTCATAGAGGTGGGAAGGGACGTCGCAGGCCGCGCCCGGATAGGTGTTGCTGTGCCAGACGCCTCCGATCCGCTTCTCCCGCTCGAATACTGTGACGTCGTCATATCCCGCCCGCTGAAGCATCACGGCGGCGCCGACGCCGCCGAAGCCACCACCTACCACGGCGATCGAGAGCGGTCGACCTCGATCTCCGTTGCGTCTGCTCTTGTCGGTGGCGACGCTCACAGAGCAGACCCTACCCCGTGGATGGCTGTTGGTTTCCATTGGCTTCAGCTGGCCAAGGCTGGTTGGTCGGCTGAAACTTCGGATTGGTTGTGAAGATGGTCGAATGGTCGAGGATCGACTGCAAGATCCTCGACCAGTATCTGGTGCCAAGGAGGAGCACCGCCGCCGCCAGAGTCTTGTCGCTACCTCCTCGAGGGTTGGGGCCGTGATCGCCAGTTCATTTGGGTTCTGTCGAGGACTGTCAGCTGGATTCAGACCAGCGAGCCACGGCGTCGATGGTTGGCGCTCGACTGAAATTGCTGCTGGCGTGTTTGAGGCGTGGCCTGAAGCAACATTTAGGGCAAAGCTAGTCGCCGTGAAGACCACCGGTCCGGCATGGTCATTCCCCGCGCTACCCTTTCTCTATGACCGAGGAGCAGGCAAAAGCGCAGTGTGGCCGCTTCGCGGCCGAGCACCCCGATCGTGAGACTCACCGCTGGGTTCCCGTAGGCAAGGGTGGAGACGAGTGGACCGTCGCAAAGATTGGCCTTGCACCCGCGATTGAGAGTACATCGACCGAGGTACGAGCCCAAGAGCGCCCGTCTCCTGAGGATCCAAGATCCAAGATCCCTTGGCAGAACCCCCCGTCTGGCATCGCCTAGCGAGATCCCGACCGAGTACTACGGACGATCCGCCCGCCGCGATGCTCATCTGGCGATGGCCAGGGTACGTCATCGACTTCATCCCGTCGCCCCCTGCAGACGAAAACATCTCGGGCTGGCCCTACCCTTATTTGCTATCGACCCTCCCTCGCACGACTCTTCGATGTTTTGAAATGGTCGAAGCCGCGCAATCGCTCGACTTCAGTCGACCAATCGACGGCAGCGCCCAGGGGATGCGGCGGCAGCGTCGGGGGACATGCTCAACCAAGCATCTATTCCTAGCCAGCCTTCACCTAACCCCGCAAGTTGAAGTCAGGGTCGAGGTGAGCGTCTTGCCGGCGAAGAGGAAGCTGGTGCGCGCCAGGGAAAAGAGGGCGCTGCGTACTCCCTTGGGGGCAGGACAGCCGGAACTGAGGAAGCTGTGCTTTACCCCGCGGTAGGAGTATAGACGCGAAAGGGTCATTTCGATCCCGGTGAGGTTGCGTTTGCCGCCAAGTGATTTTGAAAGGTTGGCCGTCAGTGTGGTGCCATAGGGGCCGTGACCTTGGTTACTGATTTGGAAAGTGATCACGTAGGAGGAGGAGAACGGTTTGTTGCTGTAGATGTGACCGAGCAGAACCTGGCGACCATGTTCGCGGCCGTTGAATACGAGCAGGCGCCCCTGCGTCGGATAGGGAGCCGCTCCGGGCAGCGAGAGAATCGCCGAAAAGCTGCCCTGACCGACCAGGGAGGAGCGGCAGTCGGCGAGGGCGCGGCCGTTTGAGGCGGGCTGGATCTGGGGCAGGCTGCAGACCGGCAAGCCACTGTAGTCGAGGCGCCCGCTTCGGTTGATTTCGATTTTCATCAGATTTAGATGGGGTGGCTGGCTTTCGTCGGTAGTCGCAACCTGACCGGTAACCGTGACAGCGATTGGCGCCGTTCCGGAACGAGGCAGGGCGTGCGGGGAGATCTTGCCGGTCACGGTGACCCGCAGGTTGCCGCTCTGGGTAATTTCAGCGTGGGCAAAGGCAGCGCTGATGGCAAGTAGACCGACCAAGCCAAAGGCAAGGACGATGCGAAGCTGCAGCCGGCGGATAGGGGTGATGGTAGTAATCATCTAGGTAAGCCTTGCTTTGGTGGGCTTGCAGTAGTGAAAGTCGGAGCCCAGAACCGTGTCCTTGGCAAGTTCGTTGTGGATGGGCGTGAGAACAATCTTCTCAGCGAGCTTCATATTGACTTACTTGAGCTTCTTGAGACTTCCTCGGAGCAACCGATGTCGGCTTGATCTGAGCGACCCACTTGGTCAGGGTGCTCTGGTCGGCGTCGCGCTGGGGGATCACTTCGAACTCGGCGGGCGTCGTAGCCTTAGCGGCCTTGTGGAAGGCAGCGAACGCGCCCGCGAACACAGGAATCGCAAAGTCTCTCTAGTTCCAATCTCTGCCTCTCTTTCAGTCTCGTACCTCGTAGAACACACTTCATGAGATTGGATGCGGTTCACCTGCCCTTCTTCGCCGTGAAAGTCACGACTCTCGTGACGAAGGCAGGGGCGCTGCCATCGCTGGGCATGAATGTAAGAGTGACCTTGATCTTGAGCTGCTTTGGCATGGAGAAGGCGCGCCTGCCCGTGGGGCTGAGCGCCAAGTGCAGAGTGAGGGTGCCGCCGTTGCTGGTATGAACGCTGAGTGGCTTCAGCCCCTTGCCGCTTGCAAGGACATTGCCGGGTCCCGAGGCGGTCACTTCGAAGGCCGCAGTGGCGCCCTTGACGGTGAGTCGGCCGGGGGTCAGCTGTGCAGGGAAGGACAGTACGACCGGTGGCGGCGGGTTGGCCGCGAAGTTGGCGGTCACCACGGTGTCGGCGCCGAGGGTGAGGTGGCAGGGCCCGGTGCCTCCGCAGGCACCCGACCATCCGGCAAAGGTGGACCCAGCCGCCGGGGTGGCGACCAGGGTGAAGGTTTCCACTTCCTCATAGGAACCCGAGCAAGTGCCGGCGGCGGCAGTGCAGCCCGAGACGGCGCCGCTTGAGGCGCTCACCGAGCCTTCACCGACGACGTTGACGCTGAGGCGATGGTGTATGGGGACGAAGGAGGCTTTCACCGATCTCGGTTCGCTCATCGTCACTTTGCATTCGTTTTGGCTCGGTTGGGCTTCGCATCCGCTCCAAATTACTTCCTCGTGGCGACCGGGGACGGCGCTCAGGATGACCGTGCTTTCCGGGCCTTCGGCGTCGAAATGTTCGGTGCAGGAGGTGTCGCATTCGATCCCGGCTGGAGCGCTGATTAGGCTACCTTCGCCGCTGACTTCAACTCTCAGGGTCTGCTGGGGGGTGGGGGCGAATTCGGCGTGAACAGACTCCGCGGCGCCCATCGTCACTTCGCATTCATCGGGGTTGGGCTCGGAGGTGCAGCCGCTCCAGGCGACGAAGTGGTTGTGGGTGGTCGGCGTGGCTTTCAGGGTGACGGTGCTTGCTTCGTTGAAGTGTTCAGAGCAGGCACTGCCACATTCGATCCCCGTCGGAGCGCTGGACACCGTGCCTTCCCCAACCTTGGTCACGGTCAGCGTCTTTTGGGGGATTTCTTCGAATTCCGCGCTGACCGACCTTGCTTCGTTCATCCCCACCGTGCAGGTCCCTACCCCCGAGCAGCCACTTCCGCTCCAGCCTATGAACTTCGAGTGAGAGTCGGAATTGGCGCTAAGAACGACCCTTTCGCCAGTGGCGTTGTATTCGGCGGCGCAGGCCGTGCCGCAGTTGATCCCAGCGGGATTGGAGGTCACAGTCCCTACCCCGCTACCGGTCTTGGCCAGCATCAGGATGTAGGCGTGATTGGTAGCGCCGAACTCGTAGAGCCGCGAATATTCCATCTTTTTGCCGTTTTTATCTAGCCCGGAGATTTCACCAGCTTCGAAGTTGCCACTTGTCACGTATACGTCGCCCGTGGGCCCGACTGATAACCCAGAGGGTTCGCCGTCGGTCAGCCGGTGTTCCACGCTGACGCCGGGTTCTCCTTCGGGGTGAGTTATCCATCGCGCGATCTGGCCGCGGTAGTCCCCGGCGGCGTTGAACTCGTCGATCACAGCTTCGGGATGTTCGGATTGACCGTGCGCGACGTTGTCGAGGATGAAGACATGCCCGTCGGTGGGATCGACGGCAACGGCCGATTCGCCCAGGAAGGCAAAGCCGGCCTGGGGAGTGCCGTTGCCGTCGATTACCGGCAGGGGGTGGCCAGTCGGGTCATATACCTTGACCGTCTCAGTGGCCGCGTCGGGGACGTAAACGTCCCCTTCCGTGGCCGGATAAGCCGAGACGGCGATGCCGAAACCTGCTTCAAGGGTGCCAAGGCCGATTTCGGCGATCTGGGTGCCGGACGGTTCGTACTCGACGACGTGGGTGCCATCATCGACGTAGACATCGCCACTAGGCCCAACCGCGACGCCGCTGGCCGGACCCGAGTCAATCACAGTCCGCCCGCTGTAGGTGGTTTCGGATCCGGGCGGATATGAGGAGGGGGTAAGCCTGATCACCTCGTGGCGCCAATTGTTGACGTAGAGGTCGCCGTAGGAAGGGCTGGAGGGATCTGTGTCGACCGCCATGCCGCAGGGGCCGCTGCCGGCACTCTCGGAGGCGATTTGAGTTACATAGCCGCCTTCGTTTCCGTAGATGTCGATTGCGTCGTGGAAGTAATCAGAGACATAGCGGTCGCCATTGGAATCTAGGGCGACGCCGCAGGCGTCTTCGAAGCCGCCCCCTTCGGGCTGCGGAGGAGAACCGCCAAGTTCAGAGATGAAGGGGTGGGTTTCGACCACGGGGGATGCCCAGGCTGGACTGACCAAGACGGCGGCCGCCAGAAGCGGCACGCAAAAAGCCACCCAGGTCGGGATCGAACGCGGGCGGCCCATCATTGGGTCTTCCTTTTGTGCGCGAGGCGGTGGCGCCTGTTGGCCCGTTTGTGGTCGCTCGACGCAGGCTTCCGGCAACTGCGGCCGATCGGCACCTTGAGCGTCTCGGGGGCGTTGTTTTGTCCGGCGAGTTGCGCCGTCGCGAATGATTGGGAACTGCAGATGTTGGTTGAGTTCTGAAGCAGGCCCTTGCTGCCGCCTTCCAGGGTGAGGATGAATTTGGAGGCGGGGGCGTCGGGGAGGACTTCAAAGCTGGCGCGCAGGCCACCGCTAGGGCCGGAGTCGATCCGCCCTTCGATGTCGAAGCTGAGGCCGCCGTCGCCACGCAACGCGGCGACCAATTCGGGCAAGGGGTTGGTGGCGGAAGTGGAAGAGCGCAGGTAGACGGGGCCTTCGAGGGGTTCGGCGAGCAGCGGCGTGAAGGCCTCAGCGTGGCCGTAAATCGAGGATGGCGGGCAGGCCTGCGCTGCGAGCTGTTTCGGCGTGCAGACTGCATAGAGATGGTTCTGGGCGAGGAACTCGGCGTGGGGCAGGGTAACGACCGCACGGCCAACGTTGGCATTGCCGGGGCGCTCAGTGAGGGCGGCCTGCAGTGCGGGGTACTGGCCCCGCCTGGTGCCGCCGGCCAGCTTGAGGCTGAGTGCAGGGGCGAATCTGAGCGCCGAACAGTCGGTGACCTGATAGAGGTCGCTGGCCGAGGCGGTGATGTCGGCGGGGTTGGTGAAGGGGGGACTTGAGCCGGTCATGGTCGAGCTGGCTTGGAAGGGGTTGCAGTTGGTCGGGTTGAGGGTGAAGTTGGGGCGGCTGATGTAGACGCGGATGTCGCGCAGGTGGATCGGGATGCCGTCGATGATGTGGGGGATCGGATCGGAGCCCGCTGTGTTGATCGAGACCTGGGCGGTCTGCGGGTTGATGTCGAGCGCCGAGCGGACGATGATCACGCCGAGGTCAAAGGGGCCGACCAGGGCGGAGTCAACGGCGACGATCGAAAGCGGCGCACCGTGGTAGGGCCCGGCTAGGTAGAGGCGGCCGGAGGCGTAATCAAGGACGCCGCCGAGACCGTAGCCCGCCACCGTGTGGCCGATTTCCGATCCCCCCGGGCAACTCGGCGCTTCGAGCTCTTCGACCCCAGTCTTTGCCTTCGCCGCTTCGATGTCGGCGTCGGGGCAGAGCGGAATGCCGGCGAGTTTGCCGGTCAACCCGGGCGGCAGAACCGCCGAGTAGGAGGTGATCTCCTGTTCTGTGTCGTTGCGGGTCAGGTGCAGGTAGTAGGGCGAGTACGCTCCGGCGTCGCTGTTGACCGAGCCGTCCTTTGCTCCTGGGACGAAGGGCGGCGCCCCGGGGGCGGGGCACGGGCCGCCGCCTACCCCGCTTGAGATCGGAAATTCGGATTCGCGTTGCAGCGGCGTCTGGGAGGCGAGCCATGGGGTCAGCTGCATCTGAACCGCATAGCTCCCGCAGTTCGCCGGGGTGGCTAGCGGAGAGCGCTGGCCTTCGCGGAAAAAGGCCTTGAGGTGGGTATAGGGAAGCTGGGGAAGGTTTTCGAAGCTCGCGACCAAGCGCCCGGTGGTCGGATTCGGGGTCAGGCGACCGGCGACCTTGACGACGACGCCACGCACCGGGGCTTTGGCGACCAGGTAGATGCCGATCAGCGAGTTGGTCGGGTTTTCGAAAGGCCGGGCAAGGAAGATCGAGCCGATCAGCGCTTCTTCGAGTAGCGGCGTTTCTACCCTGAAGTCCCCGATTTTGGAGTCGTTGGGGCAATTTGCCCCTGATTCCGAGCTGGCTGATTCGGCCGCGTACTGGGCCGGTGTGCAGACCCCGAGACCGGCTCCCACCGACGGGTTGATCGTCACCCCTTCAGGCAGGGAGACGACTGCGTCGCGAATCTGGGTGCCGGTAAGCCCGCCCGGTTCGAGCAGGTTTTCCTGGGGCACTTCTAGGTTGAATTCAAAGCCGGTCGCCGAAGAGGCCCGATCCGTTGTCGGCTGGCCGTAGGGGATCGAGTTGGGAACCAGCCGTTCGCAACCCCCGAGGGCCTGTGGCTGGCCGCCTTCGCCGCGACCCAGCCAGCTGTCGGAGACGAAGGTGCCGGGGCGCTGCCAGGAGTCGGCGGCGGCCTTGAAGGCGGGCGGCGCTTCGCAGGTGGTGGGCAGGGTAAGGAAGGCGTGGCGTGGAAACTTCTTGGGCGGGCCGACCGTGCATTTGGCCCAGCCGGCGGCGGCGTCTTCCTCGTTTAGACAGTTGCCGCGTTCGGAGTCGTGAGAGAGCGCCCAGGGGGTGCCCCAGATCCTCACCTGGGCACCATCGATCGAGAGGCTTGTGGGAAGTTCTTGGCTTCGAGGGTGAGGCCGTATTCGCCTTCGGCGGTGCGGACGTGGCCGTCGAAGGTGACCGGGTCCCCGAAGGGAGCAAAGCCGAGCTCGGCGGCGACCCCGGGCGGCGGGACGAGATTGAAGAGACCGAAGGAACGTGTCGAGCCACCGCCGAAGCTTGAGTGAACGGCGACCACGCCGACCTGGGCTGGCGTCTGGCCGCTCTCGCCGGAGAGGCTTGCTTCGAAAGGGCGAGGAGCGCGGCGTGCCGAACTCTGCCAGGGTGCACTGGTTGACGGTGCTGGGGTTGCCGACCAGGCCCGGCGGATTCAAGGCGCAGGTCCTTGAGGTCGCCGTCGGGGAAGGGGACACCGGGCTGAGCGGCAGATTCGCCGCCCTCGTTGAGGTTCACCGAGGTGGTGAGTTCGTAGGGGTGCGAACCGGCCTGGGTGTCGAGATCCGTCACTTGGTCGCGGCGGCCTCAAAACCCGCGGCGCCGCTGAGAAAGCCGAAGCCGTGGGTGGTTGTGAAGGTCTGTTCGGGGCCGGCGGCGGTTTCTTGGCGGAGTTGGTAGCAAGGAGGCGATAGTGGTAGGTGGTGTCGGGCGAGAGGCCCGCGATCGCCGCAGACGCGGAGCGATCCACGCTGGCTGAGCCGAGCGCTTCCTGTGAGGTGGGTGCAGGCGCAGGGCGGTGGAGGTGCCGTATTCGAAGCGATAGGTGGTGGGGAGGCCGTTGGGGTTGACCTTGCCGCTGAGAAGCGCCGAGATCCCCTGGATGTCGGTAACCGAAGTGGCGTCGATCGAGGGCGCCCCGGCTGCGCTCGCCACCGGGGCGCCGATCACGGCCACCGCGGCCAAGGCAACAAGGCAGATCAGAACCTGCAGACGGCGCTTGCGGGTGGCGGCGCTCATCGGCGAGCTCCCGCCTTGTGGGGCCCGCGGTGGGACCTCCTCTTGAGGTGTGGTTTCTTCACGCAGCGGCCGTGCTTTCGTACGGAGTCCGCCTTGCACTTCTTGGCGGTCGTGCCAAATTGCAGCGACGGGTCGGCAGGCCCCTGGATCAGGGTGCCAACCGTCGGGTCTTCGGGCGCTTCGGGCAGCGGCTGGCAGGCGTCGCCCTCGCATTCGATCGGCTTGACCGGTACCCGGTAGCCGCCGTCTTCGCGGGCGTCATAGACGTCAGTCGAACCGGGGTCGGTGCTGACCAGTGAGTCACCGGTCAAAAAGAAGACGTCAGAGCCAGTTTCTGAGGCGTCGATAAGGAGGCCCCTGCGCTGCCTCTACCGCCGGAGATCAGGGCGAGGCAGCCGCCACGCCACCTCACAGCTGCCGACCCCCGAGGTCTCCCACTCATAGACATCGGGACGGTTGTCGGTGTCCTGGGCAACCAGGGCGTCTTCGGAATCGAAGAAGAGGCGGCGTCCGCCTGAGACCAGAGCGCGGGGCTTGTATGAGTCGGTGGCGTTAGGGCCTTTGCCGTTTGAGATTGCCCCGGGGATCGTGGAGGGGCCAAGCGGGCGCTCGCCGGTCGGGTTGCAGGAGACGCATCTCAGTTCTTTGGTGCCTGCTTCATAGAAGTAGACCTCGGAGTCGGGTAGTCCGGTGTTGGCGTCGGTGTTGTCATAGCCGGTCAGGGAGGCATCCGAGAGGAAAACGAGGCGGGTTCCGTCTGCGCTGATGCGCGAGGTGCCGGTGGTGGGCGGGTAGTCGCTTGGGTCAACTGCCCCCGAGGTGACTTCGGTGCTGGCGCCTTCATGAGATTGGAAGAGTCCGGTGGCGGTGGCGTAGTAAACGTAGGAGCCGTCTTCGGAGACGCCGAGCACGCCTTTAACTCCGGCGGCGATCGGTTCGCTCGTTTTGGTCCCGGCGTCGTAGCGTTCGAGATTTCCTGCCCTGGTGTAGAAGGCGAGCGAGCCATCGGGGATGGCGGTCTGGAATTCGCCGCCTTCTGCCAGCAAGAGCTTGGTTTCCGCGGCTTCGCGTACATACAGCTTGCCGGCGGCGGTGAAATAAACGCGGCTGCCGTCTTCGGAGACGGCGCCAGTCTGGGCGGCGAGCGTGGCGCCTGGGGTGCCCGTGGGCTTCGTCAGGTAGCAAGTTGATCAGGCTTGGGCAGCTGCCCTTCGGAGAGCTCGTAGATATTTTGGTCGGCTGCGCTGCAGCCTTCCGATCCGGGCACTTCGGTGGCTTCGGGGGTGAGCTTCGCGCAGCTCGAAAGGACGACGTGGCGCAGGTCAGGAGAGGCACCGGCGAAGCTGATTGCGAACTGTTCGGGGTCGAGGGCAAGTTCGGCGATGCCGGCCCCGGTAAGCAGCGCCGAGAATCCACCGCTTTCGTCATCGCGAAGGTAGTAGTCCTGATAGCCAGTCGGGGCATCTGAGCCGGGAAGGGGCGGGTTGGCAACCGGGCACCCCGTGCCGCCGCCCCGGCAGCGTACCCCGTTTAAGAGCAGGCCACGGGCGAGATCGGGGGAGAAGAGCTGATAGGGAACACCGTCGGATTCTGAGCCATAGGAGCCAGAGACCGTCGGGGTAGTGATGTTCTCAGTTGACCAACCCTCTTCGCCTTCCATGCGGCGCGAGATGTACTGGCTGGCTGGCGGGGCGCCCTGGGCGGCTTCACCGAAGGAAGAGGCCGAGCTGTAGGTGATGGCGCCACCCTGGGCGGCGGCCTGCAGGACGTCTCCACCAAAGTTCTGGCCGGGACCCTGGATCGCGCCGCTGTTTTTTTCTATCGGCGAGACCATCTCCCAGCCGCGGTGATCGGGGAGGGCAAGGGAGCGGGTGGTTTCTTGGGTGGTGAATGTGTCTTCGGAGCCGGTGACGCCTCCGGGTGGGGCGTCGGAGTTGGTAGCGATGATCCGGTAGCGGTAGGTCGTGGCGGGGGAGAGCGGGCCGATGTGCTGAAGGGCGGGCTGGACGGTCGAGGCCGCGCCGAGGCTGGCTTCGGCACCAGCTGGAGACTTGGTGGCGCCGGCGAAGCCTTCGACGGGAACCGCCAGGTTGGCCTGGTACTGGGCTTCGGTGATGTATTCGAAACGGTAGGTGGTCGGCAGGCCCTCGGGATTGATTTCGGCGTTTAGGTTGGCCGACCCTGAGGAGACGCCGGTCGACCAGGAGGCTCCAATCTGCGGAGTCGCGGCGGCGAGGGCAGGAGCTGGGAAGTCGGCCAACGCCGTCGCCGCGGCGAGCAGCGCCCCGGCCAGAGCGAGCGCGGCTCGGGGCGGCGTCTTTGCGATGAGCCGCGCGGCTGTTTCGCGCCTTGCGCCGTTCAACTCCTAACCCCTTGCCCTCTTGCGGTGCTTCTTGACCTTCTTGCAAGTGTTTGTGACCAGAGGCTTGGTGTTGCTCAGCTTGCCGTTTTGGCCGCTGAGTTTGACTGTCGCCAGGTTGGTCGTCGTGCAGAGGTTCTTCGAGTTTTCTAGGAGGCCCTTGGCGCCGCCGCTCAGTTCGAGGGTGAACTCGGAGATCGGGGCGTCGGGGACGGCTTCGAAGGTGTTGGTGATGCCACCGTGGATCGAGGTCACAGTGCCATTGAGGACGACCTGGATCTGGCCACCGAGGTCGGCGACGACGTCGGGGAGGAGGTGACCGTAGCCGGTGACCAGGTAGACCGGGCCTTCTAGTGGTTTTTCGAGCAGCGGTGTCTTGGCGGTGGCGTGGCCGAGCAGCGATCCGGCCGGGCAGGTACCTGCCGCGAACTGCCCCCTCAGACAGGGGTCTTTGATGTGGGCGTTATCGAGGAACTCCGAGGGCGGCAGGGTAACCTGGGCGCTAGAGAGATTGGCTTCGCCCGGCTTGGCGGTGAGGGTCGCGGTGAGGGCGGGGTTGCCGGTGTGCTTAGTGGAGCCGGAGAGCTTTAGGGCGAGCTTGGGGGAGAAGGGCAACCCGGCGCAGTTGGCAACCTGGAAGCGCTGGGAGAGCGGCGCGATCTGATCTAGGACGGAGGTCTCTGCGCCGCTGAACGACATTTCATCGCAGCTGGTCGGGTTGAGCGTGAAGTTGGAGCGGTTCGCGTTCAGCGTGATCGAGCGCAGGTCGAGGGGAATGCCTTCCAAGATGGTCGGGATCGGGCCGCTGGTGACCTGGATCTGGGTCGTTTCTGGGTTGACGTGAAGCGCAGCCTGCACGACCACGTCGCCGAGGTCAAAGGGGCCCGCCAGCGCGGGGGTGATGATCACCAGGCTGAGGGGGGCACCCTGATAGGGGCCGGCGAGGTAGGCGTGGCCGCTGACGTAGTAGGGGTCAGGACCCGCGCCTGCGCCGACACTGACGGTGCCGACTTCAGAGCCAGCGGGGCAGGAGGGACTGGCCTGCTCGGCGGCGCCCGTGGTGTGCCTGGCGGCTTCGATCTCGGCCTGGGGGCAGTAGGGGATACCGGCAAGCTTTCCGGTGAGGCCGGCTGGCAAGGTGGCTTCGATTTCCTTTACTTCCTGGGAGCCGTCTTCGCGGACCAAGCGCACCGAGAGAGGCGAGTAGGTGCCGCCCTGCGGAGCTTCGGTGCCGGCCAGGAAGCGCGGCTTGTTTTCCTCTTCGGAAAGGTTGTGGGCGCAGGCGCCGCCGTTTGGCCCGGAGCTGATCGCGAATTCATCGCTCGGCGTTGCCGGTGGGCCGGATTCGGGCGCCGACCAAGGCGTCAGCTGCGAGGTCGTTTCATATGTCCCACAGGTCGCGGGGGTGCGCAGCGCTGCCTGGGCGCCGCCGAAGAGGTTTAGCTTCAAGTCTTCGAACGGCTGCTGAGGGTTTTCTTCGAAGCTGACGGTTAGTTGCCCGCTCTGCGGGTTAGGTGTCACCTTTCCAGCGAGCTTGATGATCACGCCTGAAATCGGGTCATCGACCGCAACATAGATCGCCAGCAGGCTTCCAAAGGGGTTTTCCTTGGGCTTTGCGAGGTAGATATTGCCGGGCATGGGGTGATCAAGCAACGGCGTATCGAGTTCGACGGTGCCGAGCTTGGATGTTTCGGGGCAGTTCGCGGGCCCTTCGCCGTGCAGATCGACCTCGGCTTCCGTGCAAGCGCCGAGCCCGTTAGCCGAGGCAGGATTGACCTTGACCCCTTCGGGCAGGGTGATCGCCGCGCTTTTTAGGTTGGCAACTGCATTGCCGTCGGGGGTATTTTCTTGGGGGACTTTGAGGCCGAAGCTGAGACCCGAAGGTGAGTCAGCGAGGTTGGTAGTGGGCCGGGCTTCGATTTCCGGCTCGAAATGCACCTGGTTGCAACCGTCTACCGGGGGCAAGTGGAAGGTCGAGGTCTGATCGGCTTTCAGGTTCCAGCCGTCGACCGTCACGCTGGAGGTGAGCGGTCCCGAGGAGCAGCTGCTGGGCATCGAGAGGAACGGAGCTTCTTCGGCGCCGCTCGCCCCTCCGCCTTTGGCGGGACAGCCAAGCAGGTTGCCGGTTTCACAGCCGCGTTCGCGATTGTGGAGCGCTTCGGCGGGATCGCCCCAGAGCGTGAAGGAGATGTAGCGTAATCCCACCGTTGCCAGGTTGGCGCTGAGGGTGCGCTGGCCGTAGTCACCACCCGTTCGTACACTCGCCGTGATGACCTGCCCAAGGCCGACGCCCGGCGGTCGATAGCCGAACTCAGCGGCCTCCCCCGGACCAGGCACCAGGTTATAAAGGGCGACGACGCCGTTGGCGATGACTGCTGAACCGAGCGAGAGGGTACCGACCTGGCTGGCCAACGGGCAATGGCCCAGCCCGAAGTCCGCGGCTGAGCAGAGCGAAGCCCCTGGTGGATTCCCGAACTGGGGGTTGCCGATCAGGCCGGCAGGGAAGTTGACCGTGACATCCTTGACTTCTTCTGGCGAGGCAAAGTTTTCGGCTGGTGAGAACCTGTTTGAAGAGGAGCTGAATTCCGTATTCAAGTTTGCTGTCGTGGTCATCTCATAGGGGTGCCCGCCCGCTTGGGTGAACGGGCTACCGTTTACGGACGTCACGCTCGTTGACTCCTGAACTCCAAACGGAGTGGGTTCTGGGCTGATTTCGTTCTGGGCCTTCGTAGAGACGCTCTGCGCGCCGCCGCCGGAAATTTCCGCTTCATTGGTCACTGATCCGTGAGCGGTCGATTCCACTTCAACGTGGACTACCATCTGCAATTTCTGGTTGGGCTGGAGTTCGAGGTGCAGTCCGAAACCTTCGAGCACCGGGCCGGGGAATTCGCACTTCAGCAAAGTTGGGCATGCCCCGTACGGAGCGAGGTTGAGCCCGCCGATGGAATTTTCCTGCAACGACGCGTCAAAGAATTCAACGCTCTTGGCTTTGAGGCCTGCCGGCAGCGTGTCCGTGATTACAGCGCTGCTGCCGCTTGCCTCGCGCGCCCCGGAATTCGTCGCGGTGACAACGTAGATGTCGTGACCGCTCGTATCGCCAGGAGCGAAGTTGGTCGGCTCCGCCACCGATTCGATCTGCCAACCTGGCGCCGGCGCGACGGAGGCCGAAGCCAGCCTGGGCGCGACCGCAAAGAAAACGGCAGCAAGGCCAAGGGTGAGGGTAATCCGCGCCACCCTATGCCGGCTTCGCAGTGAAGCTCCGAATGTCCGCGCATCCGTCGTCGGGCCAACCGGCTGGAACATCGCCCTGTAGATCAGATCGGAGTTTTCGGTATGCGCGGCCATCACTTGGCGCCTCCACGCCAGTGCCAGGCGGACCGCCTGCGGTGTTTCTTAAGCTGCTTACTTGGGTCGATTGGCCGGGGGGATTTTGCCCCTCGGCTCCCACAGAGCCGTACGTCACAGTCTCCCGCCACCTCCACGCCGGACGCCACATGGGCCGTCCTCAGGTCTTCCCCAGGCTCATGCCAGGTCCAAGAAGTCGACCATGTTTTGACCGGATGTAAGATGGTCACCGAGGGCCCACCTCCATCTTCTGTACAGCATTGCTTCATGGGCGCACCGATCCGCTCGTGCGCCTCTTCGCTCGGTGCTTATGCATCTTCCCCTTGTAGCGTCCACGGCCCACCTTCTTGACGCACTTGCCACGCCTATGTACGAAGTGTTTATTACGGCACTTAAGGGCCGGCAACTGTTCACCTTCATTGGGTGGACCCCGGAAAGATTCGGTGCCCAGGGTCGGCGCAGCGGGTCCAGCGCCGGGAGCACCATGGCAAGCTTCTCCGCCTTCGCAGACGGGCGGTGCGGCCGGCGCGGGGGGGAAGCCGCCATCAACCCGAGCATCGTAAGCGTCGGTGACGTGATCGTTGTCCTGGGGCAGCAGCCCTTGGGTCGTGCTGAAAAAGATATCCCGTCCGGAGGGGGTTACATACGGTGAGTGGGATCCGATCGGATCTTCGCCGCCGGAGATCAAGGACACTTCACCCTGATGCCACTCATAGACTTCCGTTTGTTCGCTGGTGTCTGTGCTCTGAAGTGGCCGCGCGGTGGTGAAGGCGACCGTCTGCCCATCACTGCTGATGTCATGGATTTCGGGACCTCCTTTGAGAAGCCCTGCGCCGGGGGCTGCCACGTCTGCGTCCTGACCCCCGCCATTGCCGTTTTCGTCTTCCCCGTCGTGGCCAACCGAAAGGCGGATGAGGCTGCCCGTCTGGAAGTCATAGCGGTAGACGTCTCGCGCTTCGTTGGTGTCGTCTGGGGTGAGCTGGGGGTAGGCCGCAAAGACGAGGTAGCGACCATCGGGAGTCACGTCCGAATGCTCCCTCAGTCGACTGAATTCGATCGACTGGGTGCTTTCATCTTCTCCCGTGCTATGGCACTTCGGGTCGGGCGGGACCCCGCTAATGATTTCGCCAAACGGACCTGAGCTTCCCCCCGGTACTTCAGCACGATGCGAGCAAACCTGTGCGACGAATTTCATTGTCCCTGTTTCTGTGTCATAGCCATAGAGGTTCTCGGCACTGGGCACCGCTGCCTCCCCCAACGCGTTTGGCTGCGGGGTGAGTACGCCACCGGAGACGAAATACACGTGAGAACCATCAGCAGAGGCCCGCACGACATCGTGTACCTGGGGGCCATAGCCGCTCATGTCTCTTTCAGCCGTGATGTCGATCAGGTTGTGACCTTCCGGGCGTTCGAAGTCGTACTCGTAAAGGTTACAACCGTTGACGCGACGTAAAGTCTGCCATTCAACTTCCTTACACATGGTTTCGGATTCGCCATGACTGTCTGAAACGAAACGTTCCCGCAGCGGATCGAAGCGTGGTCCGGAGTTAATTTCGGTCGCGTTGTTGGTTAGCTGTTGAGCATCCTCAAAGAAGAACTTAGAGCCATTGGCAGAGTCGGCGGTCGCACCAGCCGGCTCCCCAGGTGAATTCAGACAGGCCCTGGTGGTGCATTCATTGTTGGTTTCGGGTTCAGTGAGGACAACGGTCTTAGTACCATTCACTCGTGCCTCAAACGCAACGTTGCATTCGCCGCCATTAGTCTTGATATGGGTTTCAAAGAAGATCTTCGAACCATCGCTTGAGATCGGAGAGCCGATTTCATGGTCCGTTGACACGCCACCACACGCTCTTGGCGATTCGCTCAGCGGGGTTCCATTGGTTTCGACGGATACGAGGCTCAGGGACGGAGATGGGCCACCGAGGCCGGTTAGGTCATACCAGCGGGTTGGGCCCGAGAGCTGGGGATCGGACGGTAGGAGCTGTTGGCCACTTGAGTAGAGGAGATGGGACAGGTCCGACGTTGCGCCTTCTATGATTGGCGCGCCGCCATTACTCCACAGATTTCCGTCGGAGCTTTCGAGCGCGAATTCTTCGATCGAGCCGTTTAGGTTGCGCAGGGTTGCCGCTCCGCTATCGATCGCTCCCTCGCCCGCGATATTGTTCGTGTGGTCGATCTGACCAGCGAACTTGCTTAGGTCGGTATTGGTGGCCCAGGTGATCGCGGGGAATTTGCTGGTCCGAGCAGGCGGATCTACTCCGACGGTGCTCCAGCCATCAGAGCCGCGTTCGGACAGGTAGGTGTCGAAGACGGGTGCCGATTGGGCACCTGGAAGACCGTTGCCAAGCAGTTGGACGACGGCGCGTTCGCCGTCGGCACTCACGGCAGTGGTTTGCGCCCCATTGCCGTCCTTGTTAGTCGGGCTGATCTGCTCATAGGCGCGGCACTCAGTCAGCCTTGCCGATAGGCCGGTGCGGAGCTTTTCGTTGGGGCAGGTCGTCGGCGCCGTGGTGAAGGTGCTGTCCGGACCTTCGACCGTACCGAAGGAATTCGATGCGACCGTGCGGAAGTGATAGGTGGTTTCCGGCTGCAGGCCCGAGATCGTGGCGCTACCGAGCATTGGTTCATGGCCCGAGCCCACAGTCGCGTTTGCGCTCGAGCGACCGTAGGTTTCGTCGGTGCCGTATTCGAAGTGGTATGTCGTTTCCTGCCCCTCTGGGTTGAGGTAAACCTGTAGCTTCGCTTCGCTGGGCTTTATTTCTGTCGGCATCAGCGCGTCGACCAGGGCCGGCGTCAGAGTGGTGAAGGTCTGATTCGGCCCGTCGACGGAACCCGCGGAGTTCGCAGCGACAACGCGGAAGTGATAGGTGGTTTCAGGCTGGAGGCCTGAGACAGTTTCTTCGATGGACTTGTCGCCGACCCCCGGTCCGAGGTCTTTGACCGGGGTGCTGGCGGCGGTTTGGACACCGCTGAAGCTTTCGTGGTTTTCCTGAAACGCCTTTTCGGTGATGTATTCAAAATGAGCGCTTGTATCGAAGACAAACGGATTGATCTTCGCGTGTAGTTTGGCGGCTGCCGGTTCAAGTTCTTCTGCACCCTGGACGTCTACGCGAGGCGGTGCAGCGGTAGTAAAGGATTCGCCTACCCGTTCGCGGACAAATTCACCTTCATCTCTTTCATTCGCCGCGACGAGCTGGAAGCGATACGCCGTGGCTGGAGTGAGGCCTGTGACGGAGGCACTTACCGCGTGAGCGACACCATCGTTGGGAACCGAGCTTGCGGCTGGTTCACAAGGCGCTTCCCCGCCCGAGCTGAGGTTCGAAAATCCGTGATTCGCTTTGAAAGCGGTTTCAGTGATGTAATCAAAGTGACACACGGTCAGGGCGGTTGCGGGTTCGGTGCCCGCCGTGTTCACTGTGCCGTTGACGGTGGCAGAGGTCTGCTGGATGTTGGAAACCTGCGTGGTAGTCAATGTAGGTACGATCACGCTAGGGCCAAAGACCGCGACGTGGCCTTCTCCGTTTTCGCCGCCGTACAGATCGCCGACGTACACCCTGCCGGTTGCGCCGTCTACGGACATGTTTGGAGCATTGTTTTCAAGATCTGGAGCCGTGAACGAGCCCAGTTCGGTGTTGCCGTGGACAAAGGATTCATACTCGGTGATGATGTCTTTAGCGGGGCCCGGTGGTTCTTCACCGTGCGGCCGAACTTCCATATCGACAAAGAGTCGATCGGTTCCGGGTTCGACGGCTACCGACAATGGGTCGCCTTTAGCAATCGGGTGGCAGGAGTCGAGGCAGGTGCCGTCTTCTTCGAATGCGAACACCCCACCTTCCTTGGGTGCGAAGGATCCGAACGCGCCGGTATATCCGCCCCCGCTCCCAGCTGCGACGTAGACCGTTCCGGCGGAGTCGATGGCGATAGACTTAGGTTCGAGTTCGCTTAAGGCGGTCCCGCCGATGCTCCGTTCAAGTGTGCCCGTTGGACTGAATACGTCTACTACCGGCAAGCCTTCACCGTTGGACTGCTGGTTTGAGTTGCCGCTGGTGACGTAAACGTCGCCGGAGTTGCTGACCGCGATGCCATCGGGCACCTTGAGGGTGCTCGCTCCGATTTCCGGGGTTGTTGGATCTGGCTCGCCGCTCGGAAGGTATTTATAGACAGCACCTGGGATCCCGCCGCTTACGACATAGATGTTTCCCGCGCTATCGACCGTAAGCTGGTTGAGGTATCGCTGGGATACCAGTTCGGGGGACGAAAGGGCAGAGAAGTTCGCTGGTTGGCCGGAGGCGTTGTACTTGAGGATCGTTCCTTCATGTTCGTTATGAGATTGGGTTGCTACGTAGACGAACTGGTTGGTTTGGTCGATTCCAAGGCCATCAGGGGAGTGGGGTTCTGCAAATGGGAAGGACGCCTGGGGTTCGCGAAAATGGGTGATATCGGCGCAGGCAGAGGGGGCGAGGACGAGGAGGAGCCCTGTCGCGATGCACGCCGTGCTGGTGGCGATAGACGCAGCGCGACGGGCCCAACCCAGTCGGCCAGAGGGGCCTGAGGCGACGTAGCTTGAGTTCTCGCCGCTGCCGGTCGCAGTCGGGACGGCGAACCTGATGAAGATCCGGATGCGGCTTCTCCGACGTCGTTCGCGGGTACGAGAGACGGACGCCGGTTGGTCGATTGCCATTGCAACGGCGCCGAGCCGATAGCTGCGAGAGCTGATCCCCAATTTCGATTCGGTCACTCGATAACTCTCCCTCGCTGTGGCCCAGATGCCTCCGAGCAAGCCTCGACCGGCTTGAAATTTGGAGGTCTTTCGATACGAACCCTGCCCACCTCCCTGGTGAGCCGGGACAATATAGCTGGTTCTGAAGCCAGCGTCTACAAATGGTGAGAATACGGTCTCCGTTGGCGGTCCCCTGCGGCCTGAGAAGTTCTGTTCTCTGAAATCTGCGCCCCCTTTCGAGCGTGGCGACCCAAGAGCATGGCGTCTACAACTGTCGACAGCTCTACTGATGAGCGCCTTGCGCTTATCGTGCCCGAACGCTCGGCTCCGCCCTATGAACAGGCGAGGGGCCCCGGGGTCGAGTAAGATCGACAGCCTATCCCGGACGTTGAGCCAGGCCGACGGCCCGCTCGCGCCCGAGGTAGGGCGTGAGGACCAGCTCAAGCAGCTCGGGCAGGAGCTGGTCGAGATTGCTCGCATCCCCCGCTTCGACCTTGCGGACGATGAGCGCGGCTACTCCGCCCAAGAGCGCGAACTGGGCAGCTTCTGAAGGTACACGGGTGGCAGGTGGCGCCGGCATGCCCTCGGTGATCTCGAGGAGGATGTAGTCGGTGGTTTCTCGGTAGCGGGCGGCGATGTCATTGCCAGCGCGGGCAGGGGCAATCATAAAGAAGCGCACGAGGTCGGGATTGGCAGCAAAAACCTCGAGGACGGCGGCAACCTTGGCGCGGACCCGGTCGGGCCATTCGGTGAATTCCGCCGCATCCTCAGTTGCTGCTTGACGCAGATGAGCGGCGATCAGGCTGTAGGCGTCAAAGAAGCACTCCTCCTTTGAGGAGAAGTATCCGTAGAAGGTGCGACGAGAGACTCCGGCAGCCGCGGAGATCTGGGCGATCGTCGCATTGTGGTAACCGTGTTCAGCAACAACGGCGATGATCCCCGCCGCGATTCGATCTCGTTGATTGCGAGTCACGAATTCGCGACTCAAACCGTGGCGACCCGGGGGTAGACGATGGAGGGCTGAGGAAGAGCCCCCCTGGGAAGGAGAGAGCTTGTTCACGATGGCACCTTAACGACGGGCCATGGATCTTGGGCAGTCTTTGTGCACATTCTTTTTGGCCGTGTTTGGCCGCTCAGGTTCAGGCCGTTTTGACTTTCGGGGGTGCCGGGATGCTGAGCTCTTGACGGGCGATCTCATGGCCCATGTAAGGCCGGACGGCGATGTACATCAGCTCGGGGACGACGGCCTCTGCGGCCTCTGCGTCGCCTTGGCGATTTACGTCGCGCAGCATCCGCTCGACGATCGAGCCCACAACGCCTTCTGCGACGCTGCGAGAAATAGAGTCAGGCTCATCGAGCTCATTGCGGCCTGCATCAACGAGATCGACCAGAGCCTGGAGGTATATATCGCGCCGCGCCTGAGCCATCGGACCCGCGCCAAGAATTGCGATTACATTGAACCGAACCTCGCGAGGATGCTCGGCTAGGAAGCGGGCTGCAGCGTAGGCTGCAGCCCGGAGGGAGTCCCGCCATAGCTCATGCTCGGCATAGGCTCCGTAGACCTGCTCGCCGAAGCGTTCGTTATTGGTTGTGTAAATCTGAATACAGCAGTCGGCTTTGTCTGCGAAGTGCCGCTCGAAGGCGGCGGGATCGATGCCGACCCGTTCGCAAACTGCCGGCACCGTTGCAGTCTCATAATCTGTTTCAAGGACCAGGTCGAACATCGCTTGGCAGAGGCGGTCGCGCTGGGCGGTATCCGGCTCGGGAGCGGGCTCCGCCGCGGGCTCAGACACAGATCTTCTCCCTCGGCAGCGGAGGAGTCTTCAGCTCTTGGCCAGCGACCTGATCTCCGAGATGGGCCCGACCTGCGAGATTCATCAGTTCGGAAACGGCAGCCGTCCGCGAGGAGACCTCGCCCGCGCGGATCCGCCTCGTCAAACCTCGATAGACAGACCTGCGCGCAATTTCGGCGACAGTACGGAAAATCAACCGGGCGGAGACCACCTCCGCGGTGGTCGCCTGGTAGCCACGCGTAAGGACGAGATTAATCATCGCGTCTTCAATGCGCGCTTGCTCGAGGGGACAAATCGAGGGGTCAGCAGTGTTGGCCCTGGATCGCTCATATCGACTTAGAAGACACCGAACGCATCGACCCGAACCCTTCCCTCACATGGCCAGCTGCCCAAACGGCGATGCCGAGAATCACGTCGCAACGGTTCCCGACGGGACTGCCCGTCTACGTCTCGCCGAGGTAGGGCTCGACCACAATCTCCAGTGCATCGGGAAGATGTGCTTTCGCGCCCTGGAATTTGCCCTGTGCCACCCGCTGCTGGAGAAACCATGTAAAGCCGCCCAGGACCGCTATCTCGAGTCGCGCAGGCAGCTCCGCAGAATAGGGGCTTATCGCGCGGGCCCGGGCAAGGATCGGGATCAGTTCGTCGACGGTCTGCTCGTAGCGCTCCAGCGCCGCAGGGCCGGCGGTCTGGGCCTCGATCAGGGCGAGGCGCGCGGCCATGGGTTCGGCCTCGATCAGCTCGAGCAAGGTGGCGAGAACGGAGAGAGCCTGGGAGAGCCAATCGGCGTCTCTTGGCAACCGAGCGAGAATCTCCTCCCGGGTGGTTGAGAGGATTTGGTCGTAGGCGCGCAGAAAACAATCCTCCTTGCCACCGAAAAGGGAGTAGAAGGTTCCGACCCCGATACGGGCGGCCGCGACGATGTGATCTACCGTGGTGCTCTGGTAGCCGCGCTTGGCGAAGACGCCAACCGCCGCTTTGAGGACTCGATCGCGCTGATGTTCGACCATCACCTCGCGGGGCAGCGGCTCGCGGCCGACGGGAATTCCCTGCAGATGCATGGGTAGTGAGGTCACCTCGTAAGGATAACGGTACCTGGAAGCGGGCCAGCAAGGCGACTAGCTGGCTCACATAACTCATTGCCGGTCCTGAGGAATAGGGGCTAGGGATGATGAGCTCCTCAAGCGGCGCCCCCTGGCTGAGATAAGGTCGGACAGAGATGTACATAAGGTCGAGAACAAAATCCGGGGTCTCTTGCGTTTGTAAGGTCGCGAGAGTTCGCGGAGGAGAAGCTGAACGATCGAGCCGATCACGGTGGGGGCCGCGGAAAGGGAGAGCATGTCGAGATCAAGAAGCTCGCGACGACCGTCGTCGATGATCGTGTTAAAGAACTGTAGTGACATGCCCCGACGCCGACGCGCGCGGATGAGTTCGGCCCATCATTCGTGATCAACCTGCTGAAAAGCGCATAAGGAAATTTAACCAACGCAGCGAGCCGCTGCGCGGAGACCTCACCCCAAGATGAGTGTTGTTCGTAGGCGAAGAAGACCTCGGCTGCGAGCAGACCGACGCGATCGTCGATAACTTTGAAGACGCATTCCCCTTACCAGCAAAGCTGCGGTCGAAGTCAGCCCACCGAACGCCGGCCACGGCCTCTATCGTTCCGTCGCCGCGAGAATGGCTCCCCTCGCCCGCATCTATTTTCCCGAGCTGCATGGCTACGGTCAGCGAGTTTACCCCTGTAGGCCATGACTACAGAACCTGCCACCACATCTATCCACGCGCCTCGATAGCTGGGACTTCGGAGGCTTTGTAGCTGCGATGAGTTCTGACGAACTAGAAGGGTGGCCATGCGTGTGACGGTGCTAATCGAAATCTGCGATGCTGGGCGGCAGGGTCGCCTTTGAATAGACGATTGACATGAGGTCGCTCTCACACGAGCGCGCTTGAGGGGGACGATTGGTACAGCGAATATGGTGGATCCTGGCGTTGGCTGGGTCGGTGGCCGCCGTCATTGCGATTCCGGCCCAGGCAGGTTCCCCGGACCTCAAGGGAACCTGGAGCTGCTGCTCGAGCGGCGGGGCGGCGGCCCAAAGCTTTGTCATCTCATCCGGGACCGGCTCGCTTGAAGGCGTGGCGGAGGGCGCCGAAGGCTCCGTATTCGCGACGATCAGCGGCAGTCTTACCGGCAACCAAGTCCAGATCGTCACCACCTACAACCAATTTGATTCAGGCTATGTGGCAACGTTCGATGGAACAGTCGCGGCAGGTGGAAACGAAATGTCTGGCACCTGGGAAAGCAACGAGGGTCAATCAGGTACCTGGACAGCCACCCGCCTCGGCGAGGGCTCGCCGTCATATGGCCAGGAGGTCGAGGCGGAGACGGTCAGCGGCAAGGTGCTGATCAAGCCGAAAGGCGCGAGGCAGTTTCAGCTTCTGAACGGCGAGGAGCAGATCCCAATCGGCTCGACCGTAGATACGGACAAGGGTCGGATGCAATTAACCACAGCGACAGGGCCAAATGAGGCAAAAGCCCAGACCGCCGAATTCTACGACGGCACTTTCACGGTGCTCCAGCCTGCAAAGGGGCCCCCGACCACCGAGCTCGACCTCGAGGGTCTTCAGCCCAGCGCATGCCACCGTGGCCACAGTGCAGCCCGCAGGGTCAGCCGGAGCAAGGCCAGCCACAACAGCCTCTGGGGCAATGGACATGGGGACTACATGACCAAGGGACATGCTGGATCGGCCACCGTACGCGGGACGATCTGGCTTACAGAAGAACGTTGCGACGGGACCTTCTTTGAGGCAAAACGTGACACCGTCGTGGTCCGCGACTTCACTCGCCATCGCACCGTGACCCTGCACATGGGTCAGCATTACCTGGCGCCAGCGCCCTGATGAGAGCACGCCGCCTGCGAAGGCGACGGATCATGGCCCTCGGCGCCGTCGCGCTCGGCGCGGCATCCCTCAGCCTGCTCGCCTATGGCGCCCATCTGCTGCGCTTGCAGGAATTGGGCACGATCGACACGCGCTTTTCAATCAGGGGCACTCAGCCGGCGCCGAAGGAACTCGCCGTCGTGCAGGTCGACGATACGACCTTCAACCAGCTCGGGCTGCAGTGGCCCTTCCCGCGTCATATTCACGGCGAGCTGATCGACAGGCTGCGTGATGACGGTGCCCGAGTCATCGCCTACGACGTCCAGTTCACCGAGGCCACCGTCCCTCGTGAAGACAACGCCCTGATCAGGGCCGTTGGCCGGGATCGCGGTCACGTCGTCCTCTCGACCACCGAAGTCAACTCTCATGGGGAATCCGGCATCTTCGGAGGAGAAGGGGTTGTGCGCAGCGTTGGGGCACGCGCGGGCAACACGGTGATCCAACCCGATCCCGACGGGGTGTTGCGGAAATTCCCCTTCTCATTCAACGGACTGGACAGCTTCGCCGTGGCGGCGGTTGAAACCGCCACCGGCCACAGGATCTCCTCCGCCCCCCTCGCGGGCGGTCACTCCGCCTGGATCGACTATCGCGGTCCACCGGGCACCTTTCCCACCTACTCCTTCTCACGAGTGCTGCGGGGACAGGTTCCGGCAAGCGCCTTCCGCGGCAAGATCGTGGTGGTCGGCGCCGGGGCTCCTTCTTTGGGAGATACCCACGTAACTCCAACCACCGGCGATGAGGTGATGTCGGGCCCTGAAGTCCAGGCAAACGCGATCTGGACAGCCGAGCACGGTTTCCCACTTCGTTCCTCATCCACTGCTCTCGATGCGCTGCTGATCTTGCTGATGGCGATCGCCCCGGCGCTGCTCAGCTGGCGCTTCCGGGCCTTCGCAGCCGTTGGCGGCGCAGTTGGCTTGGGGGTGGCCTACGTTGTAATTGCCCAACTCGCCTTCGATAGTGGGCGCATCCTGCCCGTTATCTATCCACTCGGCGCCCTGGCCGTCGCGGCAATTGGGGCGCTGGTCGTGACGACGATGATCACCGCCTTTGAGCGCCAGTGGGTCCACGACACCTTCTCGCGCTTCGTGCCTGAGGCCGTGGTCGAAGATGTTTTGGCGCGGACCGATGAGAATCACCGACTTGGTGGGGTCCGCCGGGTCGCAACCGTGCTCTTCAGCGACCTGCGCGGCTTCACCACATTCTCGGAGTCACTGGAGCCGGACCAAATCGTCGAGTGCCTCAACCGCTACATGACGGAGATGAGCGAGGCGATCATGGACCACGGCGGGACGCTGGTCACCTACATGGGCGACGGGATCATGGCTGTCTTCGGAGCACCAATCGAGCAGGTCGACCACACCGATCGTGCCTTGGCAGCCACGCGCGAGATGCTCCTCGAGCGCCTGCCGCGCTTCAACGAGTGGATGCGAGCCCGCGGCCTAGGTGATGGATTTCAGATGGGCGTTGGCCTGAACAGCGGTGAGATCATGTGCGGACAGGTCGGGTCGGAGCGGCGCATGGAGTACACGGCGATCGGAGACACGGTCAACACCGCGGCGCGCCTTGAGGGAATGACCAAAGAAACGCCCCACTCAGCGTTCATCGCCGAGTCGACCACGGATTTGCTTCGAGCGGAAGCCAGCGGTCTGACCTACGTCGATGAGTTTGCGGTCCGTGGGCGTGAGGCGACTATCCGAGTCTGGACACTTATCCCAGATGCAGCGTTTCGAGAAGCGTCCGCAGACCGTACCGAGCATGACGCAGGCCAGGGGCCTGCTCTCAGTTCCTGAGTCGAACTTGCTGTGAGCTATGCGCGTCGATGACCCGAGGCGGAATGGGACCAGATCGGACCTGTCTGACATGTCCGCGTAAGACATTTCGTTAGCGAGCCGGGTCTCGAGCCTGGAATCGCCGGTTTTGGAAACTGCTGCTTTAGCCGGCTGATCCGCTCAAAACTATTGGTAGGAAAGCGAGTCCGCCTCGACCTGAGACCGTGCTCGGTACCGGACGGTTCGTCGATGGCGTATATCGAGCTGAAGTCGAAGCGCTCGGGCAGACGCCAAAAACCAGAGCCCTCGACGTCGTGCGACTAGGGAGCTCGGCGAAGTGAACCGCGAAGGCGCGGAGCAGGCGAGGGTTGCGGTCTCGGAGTCCAACTATGGCGGAGAGCCCGCGGTTCAGGCTTTCTCCAGTATGAGCTGATCACGCCCTCCTCTCTTTGCGTCATAGAGTGCGCCATCGGCGCGCTCCAGCAAGTCATCCACCATCTCGACAAAATTCCAGCGGGCTAGCCCAACCGAACAGGTCTGCTCGTTCGGAGTGACCCGGCGCAGCCGTTCAAGAATCTGCGCAGCCTTATCCAGAGGGCAATCGGGGATGACTATTACGAACTCCTCACCGCCAAATCGAGTCAGCAGATCCTCTGCTCTCAGCTCGGAGTCCCACGCGATTGCGCACTTGCGCAGCAACAGGTCACCGCCGAGATGTCCGTGTGTGTCGTTGTATGCCTTGAAATGATCGAGGTCGATCATCGCGAGGCAAAGTGGTGACCCCTCCCGGCGGGCCCGGGCCATCTCGCGGGGCAGCTGTTCGTCGAGACTGCGCCTGTTGGGCAATCCGGTGAGCGTGTCACTGCGCGCCAGCAGCTCGACCTCGGTGAGGAGATCTTCGCGTTCGCACTCAGCCTTCTTTAAAGCGGTCACGTCAGTCGCCCGGGCATATATCAGTACCTCATCAGATGCTAGCGCCGCGCTCCAGCGCAGCCAATGCCAGGAGCTGTCCTTGGCCAGGTAGCGGTTCTCAAAGCCGACGGTCCCGCTTCCCTCGAACAATCCTGCCGCCTCACCTTCGGTACGCTCCCGGTCCTCTGGATGGACGAACTCCACGAAGGGAATGGCGCGCAATTCATCAGCGCTATAGCCGAGATTCTCCTTCCAGGCTGAGTTCAGCTCGACGAAGTATCCATCCATGTTCGACGTGCACAGCATGTCGTGGGATAGATCGAAAAAGCGCCGGGCCCTGAGATCTGCCCTAGCTCGACGGGAAACGATTGCGCTAGTCAGGAAAGTGACGACAAAGAGAGATACAGCGGTAAAAAGCCAACGGGTTACCGGCGAGTAGCCCGCCGTGCTTTCCACCGCGACGAGGGTCACTGCATAGACACCCAGCAACCACAGAAGGTGAGCGATGACTACCCTGCGAGGAAAGTAATAGGCGCCGATCAACATCGCCCAGACAAAGACAGCCCCGTACTGGCCCGCGGCGATACCGCTCTCAAAGATCAACAGTCCGGTTAGGGCCGCGGTACTAGCGAGTATCAGGTGGCTAGCTGCGCTTGGAATCCGAGCGGCTAAAGACCAGCACAGCAGACCGGCGAGGAACATCGCCGCGGCGATCGCGATCAGCGCCTCGGCATTGCCCCCGCTCGGATGAGGCAGCGCAAGGGACAGGGCAACCAATCCGGACGCGGCAAGGAGCAGGGCTCCAACCGCTCGCGCGACAGATCGCCCCGCCGGTCTGAGTGCCTCACGCTGTTTGACCGAGGTGGTCATTGGTGCTTGGACATCGGCGCGTGGCCTGCATTCTTTAGGTTTGCAACCATCGGAGCGGCCCTGCGGCAGTAATGTCTCCTCTGCCCGAACTGAAGACCGAGAACCATCAGCGATCTGAGTGAAGGCGACGAGCGTTTCCGCTGCCGCACGGCATTTGAGCGAGCTGGCTGTACGCACCTTGGGTAGTGCGGCTGTGATCTCAGCTTGAGGCCGGCGATGGTAACTCCACGGTTGGCGGATTCCATTGAGAATGCCGTCGACAGGCCGTGCTGGGCGGCGCTCTGTTGCGCGAGACTGAGGGCGGCGCCATGAGCATTCAGTCGGCGTGAAGCATTGGCTTCACCACTTCGGTGGACGTGCAGACCAACCTAAGTAACCGACCTGCAACGACGAGAATGAGATTACAACCAAGCTAGCGAAGACTTGACTGAGCCGAGACCAACTGTTTTGCGAGCATCGGCCAGAAAGGATCGGCCTCCTTTTGAGCCTGTTTCAGATAGCTCTCCGAGTCTCCTAAGTTCGGCCCGAGCTGCAGGTCGCGGGGTTTGTCATGCAGCAGTTTGTCCATTTGCCTCACTGCTTTAGTCACTTCCGGCTCGAAGATGAGCTGAGGCTCCTTGTCCGCGTAGCGGAGAAAGCGGTTGACCGCAGGAACATTCAGATGCTGTTCTCCGTTCGCTCCCTGGGTGGTCAGGCCGGGCGTCGTATTGTCGAGTTCGTCGAGGAGGTTGGCCACCAGCGCTCCGGTTACCTTGTATGAAGAATTTACCTTAAGTGCATTGGCGACGATCAGCGGCTTCAACAATTTTTTCGCCCGCAAAATGTCGTTTGGACTTGAAACCAGATGAGCAGTTGCGTTGTAGGAGGCAAAGACCGCGACGTTGGCGGCGGTCAGCTGATTGCTCGTCCGTTCTCCAATAGTGCTGGTCGGCTGACTACTTGCTGATCCGCACCCCCACAGCCCAACAGTGCAAAGCCCAATGAGAAGGCTACCCGCGCAGAGGTTCCTAGCACGCTGCGCTGCCACCGCTGCAAAGTTGCGGTTGTTCTCTATTGAGAGACAGAAAGAACCCAGACAGGCGAGGCGAATAGGGTCACGCGAGGGTGTGGACGAGATTTTCATGGCGCGGGAGACTAACCGAGCGACCGGATCTCCCGCAAAAGTCCAATAGAACGGCCGATAAGCGGCGAGAGAGCCACGATAGCGATGATGCCATCCGAGCCAAGCAACCAGGATTGGTGCTGTCGACAGCCTAGGCCGACGCGCGCATTACGTAAGAGCGATGGGCGAACTCCGCGCCGGTATTGTTATCCATGGCGACCCTCCATCCACCGGGCTCACCGCCGTTGATTGGCGGAGGATAAAGCGACGGTTCACCCGGCGCGAAGATTTTCAACCCGGTAAGTCCACTTCGATGTAGTAATCCAAGCCGTTGGGTCGTACGTCGAGAATTCAAACCCTCCGCCCCTCCCATCGTTTCCCCGACAGACAGGCAGCTAGGAAAGAGGCGCCGCGGCGGTGGGAGCAGTTTTTCGGACCCATCGAGTGAGGACGCTTGTGGCTCCCGAACCCGAAGGCCACTTTCACCCGCGACTCCCCTTTGGCCCTATTCTCCTTCGCGGCCTCCTCTTTCGATTTCGCCCCTTGAGCCCTGCGGACCGGGCGGAAGCTGACCGGCGCTCCCGGCGCTGAAAGGCGACACCTGCCGCCAATACAACAGCTCCCTCTACCAGGTGCACCGTGCTTCCAAGCGTGTCCACATAGATGATTGCGAGAACACTGCTTCCAATCAGCAAGCCCCAGAGGGCGACCGCCAGATAAAGGATGCCCGCTGCCAGCGCATAGATGCGAGAGGGCCTCTGCCAAGCGCAGACGGCGAGCCCGGCGATCCCGGTGCAGATGGAACAGGCCGTGCCATCCGTTCACTGCAATCGAGAGCCGGAGAACGGTTACCTTGCCATGCGCGCCAAGCGCTGAGAGGCTCGAATCGCCGACGGCCAAGACGGCACCCCGTTCAGGGTCCACCAGCATCCGAATACAAGTGCAGCGAGCTGAGCGAGCGTCTACCGTCGTGAGATGGAGTCGATTGCCTTCATCCCGGCCGGTCAGCTTCCCCCTTGAGCCTCTGCGCTGACGCCTCGAGGCGATCGTCCCCATAAAAAATCTCCCCGTAGAACCCGATGCAGGGAACACCGACGACGCCACGCCGCCAGGCGCGATCGGTCGCTTCTCGCAACGCCTCTTTCGTGACGGGATCTTCGATAACGGCAGGAATCTCGTTGGCTGGGAGGCCGACCGCGTCAGCGACGTCTACCAAGACATCGACCCGGCTTAGATCCTCGCCAGCTACGAAAGCCCGACGGAATGCGGCCCGGGCGAAGGGTCGGCCGGCATCCAGTTCGCCGGCCCAGGTGGCCGCCCTCATCGCCTTCAACGTGTTGTTCGGCCAACCCGGGGGCCAGGTGACGGGCGGCAATCCGTAGCGCTTGGCCCGATCTTCGATCTCGGCGATCCTGCCCGTCCGTTCGGCGGTCTGCGACCAGCTGCCGCGGCCACGGAAGCGAAAGATCCCGCCGACAAGGACCGGTTCCAGGCGGGGCTCGACACCTAAGACATCCCCGGCACGCTCCATCGCCAGGTAGGCATACGGCGACCCGAGGTCATAGAAGAGGGTTGGTCGAGTAGGGCACATAGTAATTAGCTGAACGTCTAGCAAGTTATATATCATAAACCCAACAATGGCCCAAGCGAAGACACCGGAGAAGCCGAAGAAGAACCGGGACGCGTCGCGAAGCCGAGCGGCGATCCTCGACGCGGCCGAGCAGCTCTTTGCCGATCGCGGCTTCGACGGGGCCAGCCTCAACGACATCGCTACCGCCGCCGGGCTCTCACGGGGAACGCCGAGCTACTTCTTCGGCTCCAAGGATCAGCTCTATGACTCGGTCTTGGAACGGGTCTTCAGAGAGCGGGAGGAGGCGACACGCCGAGCATTTCTTCCCCTCCTCGAGTGGCACCCCGCCACGGCGAGGGATTCGCTTGAAGGGGCGCTCTCACAAGCGGTCAGCGGCTACATGGGCTTCCTCTTGCAACATCCATCATTCTTGAAGTTGTTGCAAAGGGAGGAGTTGGCCGGCGGTGATCGCCTGCGGGGGGCACCACGGGAGTCGAGGGCGATCGAAGAGGCGTTCGACGCACTAAGGGCGGCATCGAGAAAGCGGGGTCTGCGGGCATTCAAGGTTTCAGATGCCGTTTTGCTGTTCGTCTCGCTGACCTTCTCGCCGCTCACGCAACGCTCGACCTTCATGGCGTCTCTAGGCCGCGACCTTGATGACCCAAACACACGCCGCCATCACGTCAGACTGGTGGTCGATCAGCTACTTCACCTCGTCGGTGGGAAATCGGGGTGAAGCGCCGTTGCGCGTCCAGTGCTTCAGCTGGCGAAGCCCTACCCCACCGACCTTACTTCGGCGCCAACTCGCGCAGCCCTCGGCGGCGCGGCGATTGATTTCTACGTGGGACCAGCCGCAGGCCGGGCTACCAACGCCGCGCCGCGCCGAACAGCTCCTTCGCGTAGCCGGCAACCGAGACCGGTGACATGAAGAGCTGGTAGGTCAGGAGGTAGCCGAGGTAGCCGAGCCAGTTCTTGCGGACCTTCAAGCCGACCTCCTCGAACGAGCCACGGCTGAAGTGGAACATGATTCCGGCGAGCAGTAGGTTCAGCGGCAGGACGGCCAGAGTCATAGGACCAACGATCGCGAAGTTGCCGGTGAGGGCCAAAAGGATCCCGATCGGGAAGGCGATCGAGTAGACGAGGTCGATATAGGGGAAGACGAAGTTGACAAGGACGGCGTGAATGTTCGAGCGGCCCTCTGCCAATAGGGCGCCACCGTGCTCGCGCAGGCCCTCGATCATCCCCCGTGCCCAGCGCTGGCGCTGGCGGGCGAATGCCCTGATGTCTTCGGGCGCGCCGGTAAAGGCGATCGCCGTGCGCTCATAGCCAACCCTCCCGCCCTCGCGCATCATCGCCCAAGTGAGGACGATGTCCTCGCCGATCCGGTCGGGCCAGCCTCCAACCTCGTTTAGAGCCGCCGTGCGATAAACACTGAAGGCGCCCTGGGCGACCATCGTCCCCTGGAAGAGGCCCTGCTGGCGCTTCACCGAGGCGATGCCGAGGAAGTAGTCCCACTCCTGAGCGCGGGTGATGAAGTTGCTGCGGGAATTGCGAACGAAGACCGCGCCGGCAACCGCCACCGTGTCGGGCGGGGAAATCAGCAGGCGAGCGACGATGCGCCGAAGCGCCGAGCGCATCAAGAGCGTGTCCGCATCGACGGTTGCCACTAGGGGCGTCCGCACCTGCTTCAGCGCGCCGGTGAGGGTCTGGGCCTTGCCGCCGTGAGGCAAGGTGAGGACGTCGACGCGAGGATCGGTCTTTGCGAAGCGGCGAGCGCGGGCGGCGGTGCGATCCTTAGAGCCGTCATCGGCGACCAAGATCCGTAGCTCGCCAGGGTAATCCTGCTTGACAACGTAGTCGAGGGTCTCCTCGATCGTCTCCTCCTCTTCAAAGCAGGCGATCAGGACGGTGAGTGCAGGGAAGTCGAGATCGAAGCGCAGTGACGGCGGCTTGTCGATCAGCAGGGAGGCGATCAGGTTGGCGTTGAGGTAACCGGGGATGATCGCGATCCCAAAGATCACGGCGACCGCGAGCGGCATCGTGATCGACCGGCCCAAGGTTTCGATCCACGGCAGCGAGAGCCAGAACGAAAAGCCGGCCCAGCCGAGGGCGATGGCGATCACCGCCACCAGCTTTAGCGGCAGTTTGAGGTAGATGCCGCGGCGTTCCTGCGGGGTGCGCTCGAGATCCTTGACCAATGCCGCCGGGTCCCCGACCGGCTTCAGTGCGACGCCTGAGGAGGAGCGCCGCAAATCAGTCGGCCTTGGATCAAGCCTGGTCGTCGCCATTTCTCCAGACCCATCGACCAAACAGCGGTCGACCTACACCCCAATAGCCACCGGGCCGCACCACGCGCCGATCCAGCGACCGCGGTGCCAGTCCAGCCCGCGGTGGATGCCAGGCCAGAGATGCGCAGGTACGGTTCTGAGGATGTGGGACGCTCCAACATTCCGCCTCGACCCACCCCGGCTTCGCACCGTCACCGGCCCCGACGAGGAGCGCCACGCCACCTGGTTCGAGCTCTATTTCGACCTCGTATTCGTAGTCGCCGTAGGCGAGCTGGCCGCCGCGCTGGCGAGGGATCCCTCAGCCGCTGTCTTCGCTCGTTTCGTCGGGCTGTTTGTTGTCGTGGCCTGGGCTTGGTCGGGGTACACGTTCTACGCCAACCGCTTTGACACGGACGACCTCCCATACCGACTGGCGAAGTCGGGGGCGATGCTCGCGATCGCGGCGGTAGGAATCAATGTCCACCTGGTGATGAAGGGTCAGGGAGGAACGGTGGGGTTCGCGGTCGGATATGTGGTCGTCCGCTCCCTCCTCGTCTCGCTCTACATCCGCGCTCGACTGCACGTCCGGGGGCCAGGCCGCGCGCTAATCGATACCTACCTAGCCGGCTTCTCGCTTACGACCGGACTTTGGCTCCTCTCGATCTTCTTGCCGGAGCCATACCGCGTCCTACTCTGGGGAATCGCGATCGTGATCGACCTCACCATCCCGCCCCGAGCCTGGCGGGCCCTTGCCAGCGCACCCATCGTCGTCTCGCACCTGACCGAGCGTTTCGGCACCTTCTTCATCATCGTGCTCGGCGCAGCCGTGGCCGGGGTTGTCGCGGGGGTTGCCGGTTTCGAGTTCAGCTTCGCGTCCTGGGCGGTTGCGTGCGCCTGTTTCGTTATCGCGCTGATCCTCTGGTGGATCTACTTTGACCTCGCCGACACCTCGGTGGTCGGGCGGGGAGCTCTCGGCCTCGTCTACACGTATGGGCATTTCCCCCTGTTGGCGGGCGTAGCCGCATTCGGAGCGGGCACAAAGATCGCGATCACGAGCGCGGCGGACCCTTGCCTCAGCGCGGGTGCACGCTGGGCGCTCGCCGGCGGAATCGCGGCGTTTGCGCTTTCTCTCTCGCTGTTTCATCTCGGCGCGGAGTGGACGTCTCTCCGGGACCGCACGTTGCTCGGCCGCCTGTTGCTCTCTGCCGCGGCGATTGTCCTGGCCGCAACAGGTGAGACAATCGCTCCCCTTGCATTCGTCAGCCTCCTGCTGGTAGCAGGGCTCGCCCAGCTGCTGCTCGAGGCCTCAACCGTCTCCGAAGGCGCCGCCAGCGTATGGGAACCGCCGCAGGCAACGGGCGACGTCGGGGATCGGGAAGGCCGGACTTAAACCAGTGCCCACTTCGACCTGGAATTGCCTGATTCGGCAAGGCTTTTGCAAGCCTCTAGACCTCTGAAATCCCCGTCAGCGCCCGAAACTAACAGGACCCTTGCTACTTCGAATGCAGCGCCAAATAGCGCAGGCGTCGCTCAAATCCTGAAGAAGCACTGCATGCTTCTGCGGGCAGCTCCATTCGGTCGCGGACCAAGAACTGCGGCTCGAGAGCCGGCGATTGCGACAGCCAGTTCAAACGTTGCCGGTTCACCGTGAGGTCAGGGATCAGCGGTGCCCAGAACTCTGGGACGGTCGCAAGTCCGGGCATTATGCCGGCGAGCGCGGGCAGTCCAAAGCGCCGCTCCGGTTGCGGAGGTAAGTGACGGCGTTGGTAACCGCGTGTCGACGAGGCCTCGACGGTTCCAACGTGCTGCTGCTCACCGTCAGGCAAGACCTATCCAAATTCGAGAATTATCTACCGGAGGTATCCGGATCTTACAAGCGACCCAGGCACAGCTCCCGCCATCCACACGGCTTAGCATCACGCAGCGACGTGGCCACTCAGGCGGTGGGCAAAGCGAGAGCGGGGTTGCACGGGGCCTAGCTAAAATAGGTGCCTCCCCCGAAACCGGCAGCCTTTCGGATTCGAAGGAAACAAGCGGTGCGGGAGAGGCATACAGATCCGCCCCGTGTGTCCCTCGATACCCAATAGAACCCTCTTTGGAGGGTTTATCCCGATTCGACCGCAAGGAAGCGCCGCAGGGACCTACGAGCGGTGGGGAGGCGGCGTCCGGCATCGAGCTCGCGGATCGCGATCTCAGCCGTCATCGCCGCAAGGAGGTGTGAGGCTGCGGTTGCATCAGGCCACCCCATTGCCTTGAAGCTGGGTACGGCTGAGGCGGCGAACCGCTCATGGCGCGCCGACATTGAGGCGGCAAGGTCGGGGTCCGAGCGGGCCTCGAGTGCCAATGCCTTGACGGCGCGATCCTCGAGGCAGGTGTCGAGGTAGGCCTCGACACCGCGGACGATCCGCTTGCCCCCCGCAGGCATCCCATCCGTAGCAGCGGCGACGGCCTCTTGAACATGTGCATGGAAGCGCGCGTGGAGCGCATCGACGAACTCCTCCCGGTCGTCGAAGTGTACGTAGAAGGTGCCCTTCGCGACCCCTGCCTCGGCTACCACCCTGTTGACGCTGAGGCCCGCGAGTCCGTGGCGCTCGGCGATCGAGATGCCCGCTTTAAGCAGCGTCTCGCGGGTGCGGGATCCGACGGCTGTGGCCGCTTCAATGGGCATCCTGCGAGGATACATGACCGATCGGTCACTACTTATGACCGATCGGTCATGTATCTGTTATGGTCCGCCGCGATGGCGTTGCTGGAGACCTCGACCGGGCCGATCGCCTTCGACGAGCGCGGCGAGGGCAACCCGATCGTGCTGCTGAGCAGCGGCGCCCACGATCGCCACGACTACGATCGGCTGCGCGAGCTGCTCCCGCCTCGCTTCCGCTCGATCGCGCCGGACTGGCCAGCACACGGCGAATCGCCGGCTGGAGAAGGACCGGCAAGCGCGATGCGCTTCGCCGACCTGGCGGAGGAGATGGTTGAAAGGGTGGCGCCCGACGGTGCCATCGTGGTCGGCAACTCGGTTGGCGGCTTCGCCGCAGGGCGGCTCGCAATCCGCCGGCCTGCCTTGATCAGAGGCCTGGTCCTCCTCGACAGCGGTGGCTTCGCCGGGCGACCACTTAAAGATCGCGCCTTTTGCGCGTTGATGAGCCACCCACGGTTCCTTCGCACCGTCTACCCCTGGTTTGCCAGCTTCTACATGCGCCCGCAAAGCGTCGCGGACCATCGCGTGCGAAACGTGGGGGTGGCAACGACGCGAAGGGAACCTGGACTGGGAGCGGTAAGCGATCTATGGCGTAGCTTCGCCTCCCCCGAGCACGACCTCCGCGCCGGGGCGCCGAAGATCGCGGCCCCCACTTTGCTGGTTTGGGGCCGGCGCGACCCCGTCATCCCGCTGAAGATCGCCCGCGGGGCACAGGAGATGATCCCCGGCGCGCGACTCGCCATCCTCGATACAGGCCACGCTCCCCAGGTGAGCGACCCCGAGGGCTTCGCCGCCCTCCTCATTCCCTTCGCCGACGCCGCCTTCAACAGTCTCGATGGCGCACGGTCGTGAGCGCGCACCGCTGGCGCTCTGAGCTGCTCGGGGTGCCACGTTCAGCCGAGGTGAGCGGCGGCTCTCTCGACTACTTCGAACATGGCGCCGGTCCCATCCTGCTCTTCAGCCACGGCTGGCTGGCTAACGCGAATCTCTGGCGCAAGGTCATTGAGATTCTCCACCGCGACTTTCGTTGTCTCGCTCTCGATCTCCCGCTCGGCTCTCACCGCTCGCCGATGGACGCCGACGCCGACCTTGGTCCTGTCGGAGTGGCGGGGTTGATCGCCGAGGTGCTCGAGCGCCTCGACCTGAGCGAAGCGACGCTGGTCGGCAACGATTCCGGTGGTGCTTACTCACAGATCGCCCTCGCCCGACACGGTGAGCGGATCGGTGGTCGGGACCTCCGCCTGATCCTCACCTCATGCGAGACGCCCTATGACGAGTGGCCGCCCCCTCCGTTCGACGGTCTTCCCGCCGCAGCGCGCGACCCGCAAGTGCTCGCGGGATTGTTACGTGCGCTGGAGGACCCGACGATCCGCGCCGCGCCGCCGGCCTACGGGCTGCTGCTAAAGCACCCGATCGAGCCCGAGGTCTCCGACTCCTACGCCCTCCCTGCCACGCGCGAGAGGGGAGTGCTGCGCGACCTCGCCAAGGCGATGGCCTCGGCGTCCACAGCTTCAGTCCGAGAGGCCGGTGAGCGCCTGATCGCCGGCTCTGAATTGCCGACACTGCTGATCTGGTCCAAAGAGGACGAGGTCTTCCCGCTCGAGCACGCGAAGCGCTACGCGCGCGCGTTGAGGCACGGCCGGCTCGTCCAGGTCAAAGATGCCTACAGCTTCACGCCCGAGGACCAACCAGGGGCCGTTGCCGCGGCAATCGAATCCTTCGCGCTTTAACCAAATCACTCCGTTGCTATGAATCCGGTAGCGACAGTCGACTGCCAATGAAGCGCACCGCCTTGCCGTCCAGCTCGCGGATTGAGGCCGTGTTTGCTGAAGCAGCGCTCATGTCCCCGTGACCAGCGCAAGTGCAAAGCCATCATGGCCCTTGACGCCCACAGTCTGGATCGCTGTTGCACAGAGGCGGGGCTCCGCGGCGAGCATCTCATAGAAGCGGCGCAAGCCGGTTATTCCCCCCTCTCCCAGCTCGGGATCGCTGGCCTGGGGATCGACGATCGCTCCCGCTCGCACGACATTGTCGGCGTCGATGAAGATCAGGTCGAAGATTCGGGGGCCTTCGGAACGCAACTGGCGTAGGTGCTCGACCGCGGAGCCGATCCGAATCTCGACAACCTGGCTGAATCCTGCCTTGGCGATACTGCGACCGGCCACCTCGGCGTACCTCGGATCTCGCTCGAGCGTCACGAGGCGGCCGTCCGTCGGCAACGCGCGAGCAAGCCAGACGGTGCTGTATCCGCCGAGGGTCCCTAGCTCGAGAATGCTTCGAGCCTGCTGAGCCCGTGCGAGGAGTTCAAGGAACTTGCCCTGATTTGGCGAGATAGCCATCGGTGGCAAACCAGCCGCCTCACTTGCAGCAAGGGCCGCGTCGAGCTCTCGCTTCTCGCCGATCAGGTGTTCAGCGATATAGCTGTCCACATCGGCCCAGGTGCCTTGGTTCATCTCGCCTCCGAGACTGTCAACTCGTGAACAATGTTCTGTGAGGACATCAGCTGGACGCCAATGTCGATCAGCTCTTTCTCACCTTTCCTATAGAGGCCCGAGATTGCATTGCGGGCGAGGACGAGCCTAAAATCACGCTCGCTTGCCTCATAGATCGAGGCACGAGGGCAGTTCGGAAAATTGCAACCGCAAAAGACCAGGGTCGTCACGTCCTGGCCTCTGAGGTAATCCTCCAACCGGGTGCCATAGAAGGCGCCCCAGCGGGGCTTGTACATCGCGACCTCGTTGGGGCCGAGCTGCTGGAGGCCGCCGGCCAGCAGCCGCTCGTGGTCAAGCGCGAGATCCGGCGAGGGCAAAAGCGGCCTGGCGAGCTCGGCACCCGGCGTCCCCGGCCTCAACATCGGGGCGCCACTCTCCACCGCCTGGCGGCGGCAAAGGTCCACGTTGGCGCCGCTGGAACGATAGAGGCGCACGATGTGCACGATCGGTTGGACCGCCGCTCGAAATGCTGCCACCAACTCCCGCATCGGGCCAAGCGCCGCAGTGGTTCCAGCGATCTCGAGTCGCCCGCCGTCGAGGGTGTCGCGCTGAGTGTCGATCGTGATCAGTGCCGCGGTGGAGAAGTCCGGGGTCGTGTAGGGATCGCTCACGGCTAGGCCCAATATCGTGCGGGGTTGCAGGTTGCGCCTCGGGAGGGGCGTGCGGCAAACCTGTGCAGCCATGTGGAGATCGCTGCGGTAAAGGCATCGTTATTGTCGCCAGCAACCATATGGCCGGCTTCTGGAACCTCGGCCAGGGTGGCCGCCGGCGCGAGTTCGATGAACTCAGCAGCGATGTCGGCGCTAAGCACGTCGCTCTCAGCGCCGCGGACGAGCAGGCAGGGGTGCCTAAGCCCTTGGACGGCCTTGGTGAGGCGCGCCGAGAGTTGCGTTTGGTCTTGGATCATCCCGCGAGCCTGAGTCAGGATCTCTGGGTCCCAGTGCCAGATCCAGCGACCATCCTTGCAGCGGAGGTTGTGGCGCAGTCCGGTCCTATCGCGGGGAGCTGCGCGGTGGGGAAGATAGGCGGCGACCGCGTCTGCAGCGTCGGCGAGGCTGGCAAATCCGTCCGGGTGCTGTTCCATGAAGCTCACGATCTTGCCGCCGCCGCGGGGCCGGAAGCGGTGGGCGACGTCGACCAGAACGAGCCCGGAGATCATCGCTGCGGGTGACTCGGTGATGGCGAGGAGGCTGGCGATGCCGCCCAGCGAGGCTCCGATCACAACCGGGTCGTCCGCGATCGCTGTGATCAGCGCGCGTGTATCGGCAACGAAGTCCTCAAGCGCGTAGGCCGGAGGTTGTGGATGGGTGCTCTCACCGTGTCCGCGGAGATCGACAGTGATCGCCTTCCAACCGCCCTCTGCGAGGTTCATCGCCGTGGCTTGCCACGCGTATCGTGTCTGGCCGCCGCCGTGCAACATGAGCACAGCTGGCGCGTCCCGGTCGCCGAAGGTGTCCGCGGCCAGGCGGATGCCCGCCGCTCCATCGAACCCAGCAAAAGCTCGCGTCATCGCGCCCCGTGCCGCCGCTTGCTCTGCAGCGGCGCCTGGAGCTCCGGGGCTATGTCCTCGCTTGCGCTCGCAGCGAACACAATGTCGACTGCGAAGCGCACCCGCTCGAGAAACGCTGCGTCGGAAATCTGACCTCCCGCCCACTGACGCAGGGCGCCCCCAGCCGCCATCGCGATGTGCCCGGCCAAAGCGTCGATGTGTAGATCAGGCCTGAGCAGCCCGGTTTCCTGTCCCCGGCGCAGAGCGGCGCGCAGTCGGGGAATCGGGTTCTCCTGCACGAGGTTGCCGCTGCGCCCCCAGTTATTGGCGAGGTGCCTGAAGACAGCGGCATCGGCTATGAACAGGTGGGCAGCCTCGCCGACGATCCTGTGCGCCCGATCCCGCGGACCTTCGTCGCCGGTGAAGGCCAGGCGAGCATCGAGCTCGCGCAACAACGCGTCACAGAGTGCTGCCCACTGCTGCTCCCGAGGCCCGACAAGGTTGAAGACCGTCGCAGGAGAGACATCGGCCAGCTCGGCGATGCGCTCGACCGTCGGCGTTTCGTTCGGATGCTCGCGCAGGAGCTCGCGGATCGCCTCCAGAATGCGTTCGCGGCGCTGGTGCTTGTGGCGCTCACGTAAGCCGGCCGGCGGAGCTGAAGCTGGCATCAACCACCATCATAGAGATGACTCTAAATATCGTCAAGACTCTAAGAAATTGTGTCGTTGCTCTCGGAGCCTCCTTGACACGTGGTAGGCAGATGCACGTCGGTGCCAAGAAGGTGTCATGTCGCGACGACGCCCCGATTCTGGGTCAGACGTTCCGCCCGCGTTGGTCTCCGGCGGGCGGTCTTCTCCCGGGCACGGGCCAGATAATTCCGCCGTCAGCAGCTCGAAACCGGATCAACCGCACCGTCCGGTACATCCCCCTGCTCAGATGCGGCTTGGTGATCAGCCGGGTGGAAGTGCTCGCGAAGCATCGAGACCCAGCGCGCCCGCGGCCGCGCGGGCGGCCAGCAGCTCGTCATGCGGCGCATGCCCGGCGAGCGCGATCACGGCGCCCTCGATCGCTCCGACGAACGCCAGCGCGACATCCACGGCGGGCGGTCCGGATGGAATTGACCCGTCCTTGCGCCCCGCGACGACCAGGTGGGCGCAGCGCTTGACCAGGATCTCCGAGATCCTCTCGATCTCATGTCCGAGCGGATGGTCCTGACCGCTGAACTCGATTCGCAGCGCCATCATCACGCGGGCCACGTCTCGCCGGCAGTAGACGGCATGGCCGCTGGCAAGCGCGAGCAGGGCTGTCGCTGCGTCGGGCTGGTGCTCGGCTAGTCCACCAACCTCCCGCCACCAGGTCTCATCTACCCACTGGAGCACCGCCAGTGCCAAGTCCTCCTTGTCCTTGAACTGGTGATAGATGGCACCGCGCGTATATCCCGCCTCTCGCGCAACCTGCTCAAGCACCAGGTTGCCGTAGCCGTAGCGGGAGAGGCCCCGCGCGGCGGACTCGAGCAGCGCGCTCCGCGTGCGGGCCCGACGCTCGGCCTGGGTTGGCCGACGGCGGCCTGTCGGCGCCAATGCCGTCGAGTTGCTCATCGAAGTAGCATACCTACATGCACGTATGTAAGCGCGGGTCCTCCGAGCAGCAGGGAGCGAGTCGATGACCGTTGAATTGGCAATCGCCGGCCTTGGCTGCTTCCTCCTCGCGTTCGGTCACACGACGATCGGTGCGCGCTGGGTGCTTCCGAATCTCACCAAGGAAGCCCTACCGAGTACGCCGTTTGGCCCGCGCTCGATGACCCTCAGCATGCTGCGCTTTAGCTGGCACGTAGTCAGCGTCGTACTCGTGGCTTTCGGGATCCTCTTCATGGCGCTCGCCTTCGCTCCGCATGCCAATCCAAAGATCCTGCTGCTGCGTTGGCTGGCGGCGTTTTGGCTTGCAGCTACGGTGCCGGCCCTCTGGGAAGCTCGCCGCCACCCCAGCAGCCTTCTCCGCTTTCCGGTGCCGTTGCTCTTCGTGGTTATCGCGGCGATGTGCTGGACGGCATCGACGTAAGCCGTGAACCTCATACCGATCGAGGATGAAGCTAGACCACGCATGAGACTGCGCCTCACTGCGCACTCCCCGACCTTGACGGACGGTTGATATGGAGCGCCTGGTTGTGAAGGGCGCATCGCAAGGTAGTCGCCTGACGACGACATGAAGAGCTCGGCGCTGCGCCAAGTGGGCGACCCAAAGTCAGCCGGGAGGAGGTCAAGCGGCAGCCGGGTTGAAGCGCTAGCTGGCTGTCGAGACAATGGACTTCGTCACGCTCGCCGTCGCAAGCAGACGATTGCCGGCGCTCAAGGCAGCGGTGACGAAGGCAAGACGGCGGCCACGCCGTAGAACCTCGCCGGTTGCCTTCAGCTGCACCCCGGCCTCGGGGCGGGCGAGGTAGGAGATGGACACCATGTGCGTCACCGCCTCCTCGTCGTCGGCGAGCTGTGGCAGGAGCGCCAGATAGGCGGCGACTTCTAGGACTGTTGCGATCGCGCCGCCGTGGAGTGCGTCGACTCCATTGAGAACGTTCCCCGATTGGGCGAGCTTGATGCCGGCTGCCGGATCGCGATCATCAACCGCGGAGACACCGAGAAACTGTTGCAGCGGGACATCCAGCGCTAGGCGCAAGCGACGGGCGGTCTCCGCATCCGAGCCCACGATCGGCTTCATATCACGCGACGATTTCACGAGCGTTCGGCCTCTCGTTACGGAACTGAATATGGAGGTCCTTCCGGGATTTGCAGGGTCCTCGCGGAGCCATGCCGGGCCACACGCCAGCGAGAGAGGTCGAAGCGCACTCAATGAACCGGCAAGCCCGCCCGCCAGTCTTCGGAGAGCATCGAGTACACGACGCAATCGAGATAGCGGCCATTGACCAGTTCCCTCTGGCGGAGCGTTCCCTCTTTGTGAAAGCCAACTCGCTCCGCAATCGCGCGGCTGCGATGGTTCTCTGTGGCGGCGCGTATCTCGATCCGGTTGAGCTCCCAGACAGAAAAGGCATGTCCGACCAGGAGTCCCACCGCCGCCGTCATCGTTCCCATGCCCTGATGTCCCTGGTCCAGCCAGTAGCCGATGCTCGTAAAGCGGTTGCTCCAGCCGACGGTGGGGTAACCGACCATGCCGATGATTTGATCGTTATCGATGATTGCCGCCTGAAAGCCGTCGTTGTCGGTGACCTGCCTGTCGATCCCGCGGATGAAATCAAGCGTGCCATCGAGCGTCTGACCCATAGCCCAAGGCATCCAGGGGGCGAGATGGGCGCGGTTTAGCTCAATCAACCGGTAGAGCTCAGGGGCGTCTGTCTCATCGAGCAAGCGGAGGTAGATGTCCCCTTTAATCGGAAGCCGACACGGCATTGTCGAACGGTAATACCTCATCCCCTCAGACTCGTACCCAGGTCCTCCTCTCAAGGGAAGTGGGGTATGGATAGAAGCTGGTTGGTGCTATCCCCTGAGATGGACGCCCGTGTCAAGGGGCGGTTGAATTCTTTGATGTGAGTGGGAGTTCAGGGTGGTGGTCCTTGCACTGGGGTCGGGCGGCCGGCGCGATAGCAACGACAACTGGTCACTCTGAGATGCGCGGGTCGGAACCGCAGGACAGTGTCCGGTCGTGAGCTGCCTCGCACTAAGGTCGCGAGTCGGAATCGCATAGGGGAAAACGAGGGTCCTCCGGTGGGTCGGCGCCGGCCGCCCCACCCCAGTGCTGTCAGATCTTCAGGCAGCAGCCACCTCCTCACGCAGCGGCTGATCGGTCATCGCCGCCCAGATGAAACCGCAGAGCTCACGGGCGACGGCGACCGTTGCGACGGTCGAGCGCTTGCCGTGAGAGGTGAGGGTGCGGTGGCGATGGTGTAGACGGATCTGTGCCTGCCAGGCACGGGAGGAGACCTGGGATGGGACGTGGCTGCGGTTGGTGGCGATCCGCTTGGAGAGGCGGGCGGGGTGCTGGTAGTGCCAGGCGGCCTCGACCAGCAGTCGCCGGGCGTGGCGATTACCGGTCTTGGTGATGTGGCCGCGGTGTTGTTGGTCACCTGAGGAGTACTCACTCGGAGTAAGACCGAGGTAGCTCATCAGCTCGCGCGGGTGGGCGAAGCGGCGGAAGTCACCGATCTCGGCGAGCAGTCCCAGGGCGGTGTGGGTGGCGATGCCCCGGAAGGAGCAAAGCCAGGCGACCGGATCGGCCCACGGCTCGCGCTCGGCAATCTGCGCCAGTTCGTGATCGAGGGCGGCGAGCTGGGCGTCGAGGCCACCCAGGTGGGCGCGCATCTGCTCGAGCGCAAGCTGGGCGAGCGGTCCTCCAAACGCTGATGATCGAGCCATTCCCGGTGGCGGTTGGTCCAGGCCTGCTTGCCCTCCCGGTAGATGTAGCCGTGGCGAAGGAGCGCCTTGGCAACCCGGTGGCGCGCCGCGGTGCGGGCGCAACGCAGATCGTCTCTGCAGCGCACCAGGTCACGCAGCCCCTCCTGCGCGGGGGAGGGTGGCGCCACGAAGAAGAGCTCCCCGGCGCGGTAGAGGCGCACCAGCTTCTTGGCGTCACGGCGGTCGGTCTTTACCCGATCTCCGGCGCGGACCGGTATCAGCGAGGGCGCGATCACGTCGCAGGCCACCCCCATTGCGTCCAGCAGCCGATAGAGCTCAAAGCCGCAGGGCCCGGCCTCGTAGGCGACCGCCAGGGTAGCGGGATCGCCCGCCCGCTCGATGAAGCGACGTATCGCTCGCTCGGTGTTCTCCAGGCGGCTCACCTGTGGGGTGCCGCCGCTGCCCGGCAGCACCCCTGCGACGAGCGAGTTCTTGTGGACGTCGAAGACGATCCACTGGTTGACATCGGTGGGGGCGGTGGAGCTAACGTCTGGCATGGGCTGGTCCTCCTTCGTATGCGGCACTGGCCGCTGCGGTCGTTGTCAACCGCGAAGCTAACCCGCGACATATGCGAACGCCGAGGGCCAGCCCGCTTCGGCGTCCATGTTGACTAACCGAGTAGGTCGAAGGCTCGAAGCCTGTCCATGGCGTCGTTTGTTAGAGCCAAAACCTTGCGCCGGTCAGCAGGTGTCAGTCCTCCGGAAGAGCAGCAAAATCTCGCTTGGCCTTTTTGTACCACCCCATTCCTGAAATTGGATGCTTCCACCGGCCCTTCATCTCCCTCAAAGCGCTCTCGTGCGTTGCATCACCTTTGGCAACCGCGTCCTTGAGATGTTTGTCCTGTGCCTTTATGACCTCATCCGCTGTTTTCCCCTGGTGCGGTAATTCACACGGTCCACCTAGCTGTTTACATGTCATTGTCTTCATAGGTCTCGCTTCACTTTCACAGTTTGCGGCGTCAACTGGGGCCAGCGATGCGGGCGCAGCACGGCTGGTCGCACCCCACGCTGGCGAGGCGACGATCGTCGGCGCTCACGGGTCCTGGAGCAGGCCGAGGACGTTGCCGTCGGGGTCGCTGACGGTGGCCACTAGGCGGCCGCCACCGACACCGTGCGCCGGTTCCTTCACGGTTGCGCCCGCGGCACTCAACTCGGCCAGCTTCGCCTCGATGTCGGAGACCTGCCAGAAGGGGACCGGCGAGGTCATGTCCTGCGGTCCGCCGCCTGGCAGCAGTCCTATGTGCTGGGCGCCGGCCTCGAAGCCAACGTAGTGGGCCGAATCGGCCTGCGGCGCTATGCCGAGAAGAGCTGCGTACAGCTCCTTGGCCGTCTCTAAGTCGGACACGGGACAGAGCATGGTCTTGATTCCCTCAGTAGTAGAGACGCTCATGGTCACTCCCTATGATCGTTGCGATGTATCATCATGGTACCTGATAGTCTATATCACAGATTATCATTACTGTCGAGTAAATCTCCGAGGATCCGAGACGGTGGCTACCGATACCTCCCCCCACAGCGAGATCGCCGAGTTCGCCGGCCAGCTCCTCTTCCGCCTCTGGCGCGCCTCGCATACCCGCACGGCCGAAGCTCTCGAGTCACTCGGCCTGACCCCCGCACTGTTCGCCCTGCTGAACGTGCTGGGGGCTCGTGAGGGGGCGATGCAACAGGAGATCGGCGCGGCGATGGGGATCGACCGCAGCACAATGGTCGTGCTGATCGACGAGCTCGAAACCAAGCACCTCGCCAAACGCCGTCCCCATCCCTCCGACCGGCGCGCGCGTGAAGTCACGATCACGGCAAAGGGCCGACAGGTCCTCCAGCGCGCCCGGAACGCTGCGCTCCAGGTGGAAGGGGAAGTGCTGCGTGGGCTGACGATCGACGAACGCAATGAGCTGGTGGCACTGCTTCAACACGCACTCAGCTCGGCGCCGCCTCAGTCTCCGTGGCGGGCCGAGGAGGGCGACTAGCCCCGGCACCGCGCGAGAGGCCTGAGCTTTCACACACGCGGACGCCGTTGCGCTCACGAATCAGCCACCGGTCAGGTAGCACGGTTGGCCCGAACACCCTCCGTCCCGCGGATCCCGAGCCGTTGGGAAGTAGTCGAGGATGGCTCAGCGCCGCGCTCGACCAATTGTTCTCACGCGGACCGCCAGGCCCAGCGATGGGAGCGCGTCTCGTAGTTCCGGCCGCGTCGACTCGCATTTGAACGAAGACCAAATACGTAGGGTTCCGCGAACATTGCATCTGCTTTCTGACTTGCTCGGTCTTCGTCGTTGCTAAGTCGCTAAGGGGCAATGCTCGCGGCGAAAAGCCACCGCCTTGCCCCTCACCTCACGACCCCGTACTTGAGGTGCGTGACTCCCGGTGCTTCGACCACGCGGAGCTGTTCAAGCTCGAGGTCGCCAACCTCGTCAAGGAGTCGCTCGCCGCCACCGAGCAGGAGCGGGACGATAGATAGCTCGACCTCGTCGACGAGTCCGGCGTTAAGGAACTGACGGGCGACGCTTGCCCCGCCAGCGAGAGAGACATCCTCGCTACCAGCGGCCTCCCGGGAACCTTCAAGTGCCGCCTCGATGCCGTCGGTGACGAAGTGGAAGATCGTGCCCCCTTCCATCTCCAACGGCTCGCGGGGATGGTGGGTAAGAACGAAGACCGGATTGTGGAACGGAGGATCCTCTCCCCACCAGCCCCGCCATGGATCCTCTCCCCAGGACCCCCGGATGGGGCCAAACATGTTGCGGCCCATGATCGTCGCGCCAATGTTTTCGAACCGCTCCCGGACCACTCCCGCGCTGGCGTTAACCTCGCCGCCCACGTCGCCGTGGATCTCGCGAAAGGGCGCCAGCGGAAAGAGCCACTCGTGCAGTTGCATCCCCCCGATTCCGATCGGGTTCTCCCGGCTCTGGCCCGGTCCGGCAACATAGCCGTCAAGCGATATCGCGATGTTGAAGCGTAGTTTTGTCATCGGAGCTCTTCGATTCGCGGCGTCCCCGCCGGTTGAACCTACAGATCGCCTGCGCCCTTGACGCTCACCGGGTCCGCTCAGCCTGTGCCGCCCAGATTAGGTCGTTGTGGCGCTACATCTTGAAGCTTTAACGTTCGCATCAACGATCACTTGGGAGACGATCACTTCTTATCGCTTCCGCAGGGGAAATTGAGCGTCGATCCGTAGCTCGGTTTGGACGAGCCGTGAACCGCCTCCACACTCATCCCGCATCCCGTCGCGAAGCACGCACGGGCTGCCTCAAGAATGGCCAGATCGGGATGCGGCCTCGCGACTCTCAAAGTGCCTTAGACCTCCAGGCACCGGATCGGCGGCGAGACCGTCCCGGTCGGTCGCCCTACGCCACCCCTCTGGCGCTGATCTCTCTCCTCTCATCACCGTGCTCAAGCTCATCGGCATCGAGAACTGCCCAGCCGACCCGCTCGACCAGCTGACCTGAAAAGTGCTCTGACTCGAGATCGGTAAGGGCGATCCGCTCCCGGTAGACGACTTTGGCCGCAGTCTGCTCCTGAGTGTCGGTCACTACGAGGATCTGGGGCATGGCTGCCTCCTTTCGTTTTGGCGACACGGACAGACTCGCCGGCGAAGCTTGGCAACAGGTCAAAATTAGGTAAAGATTCGGTTCAGCTGTCGACCTCGCCGACGATCTCTAAGCCGCCACCGCTCGCCAGCTCGGGCACTGAGCTGGCGTCGCGGAGGCCGGCCCCGCTCCAGGGCTCGCCGTGTCGATCAGGGGCGAGGTCTGCGACGAAGCCCTCAAAGCTCGTGCGGCACCGGCGTGGGAATTGCAGACCTTGAAGGCATGAAATTGCGACCGCGCTTGCCCGAAAGCAGCTGCCGGATGCAAATCATCTCGCCGATGTACGCGCATGTGCTATTACTGAAAATTAAGGATCGCCGGAAGGAGCCGAAATGAAGCGCAGGATGCAACCGCGACAGTTGAAGGCCTTGATCGAGACAGAGCACTACCAGCCTGAACCTTCGCTCATCGCTGAGGCGATACTGAAGCGGCGGGGGATGCGTAGATTGCTGATGGACGCCCCGCCCCGACGCAGCTTGCGCGAGACCTCGGCTCCTACTGCTCGCCGATCTAGGTAAGTGCATCAGATGCGCGTCAAATTGCCACCCAACAGAAGCACAACCAGGTTGCACAAATGCGATGTGGCAGGTCGAGCGGGGTAGCCACGCTGGCCCGATTCCGTAACGGCCAAGCCTGCGCCGATCTTTGGGAGCGACCAGGGATGGTCGGTAGACGGCGGCCACTCAGACTTGGAAAGCAGGCAGCGAGAAGGATCGGCTGTCACGAAAGATCAATTTAGCCGTAACCGCTGGTGCATAGTTGGGTCGCGTGCCCCGGTCGGGCTCAATGTCCTAAGAGTCGGATCGAGCCTTCGTTGAAGCTCCCGTCGCCTGCGCTTGAGACACTCGGAGTCCGATGCAGCGCTCCGACACTCAGTCGATCTCGATCAACGCACAGCCCGGGGCGGTGCTTGATCTCATCGCCGATGTCCACCGACTTCCCGATTGGGCGCCTGATTTCGCCATCTCGGTATATCCCGATGGCAAGGACTGGCTTATCAGCAACGGATCCGGAGAAACCCGCATTTCGGTCCGCGTTTCCTCCGAGCTCAGCACGGTTGACTTCCTCGCTGCTGGGCTTCCCCCCGAGGTCGAAATCGGCGCGTTCTCGCGTGTGGTTCCCAACGGAGGAGGGAGCGAGTTCAGCTTTACCCAGTTCTTCGCCAAAGGCCTCTCCGATGCTGATGCGGCGCATCGCAAGGCAGTCCTGGCCGATGAGCTTCGCACGGTGAAGTCGCTTTGCGAGGGTGGTTGATCGCCTTTCGCAGTACATGGTTTTGTGGGGATGTCCCTCGTGCCAGGGTTGTGTTCGCAGCTCTGTACCTGGGAGTTGGGACAGCGAGTCGATTTTCAACCAAGGATGCGCACCAAAGCGCAATTACTTAAACAGGAATGCGCTGGCTCACTTCAAAGACCTGACGAACGACAGATCCCAACCAGACCCCCACTCGGATACCGATCGGTAAAACGTTAGCCTGGCGTATCAATCCAGCGTGTGATACACCCATCTCGCACCTCGTGATATGCCGGAGGTGCAGGCGGAGGATCCTTGGAAAGGCAAGAAATCACCTCACTTGGACCATGCAGGTGCTCCTCCACCGCAGTTGTCCAGTGGACTTTTGGATCGAGCAGCCGCTCGAGGCGCGACCAATTGCGATGCTCGATAGTGTCGAGCACGTCACAGACAGCTGGTACCTGCTCCGCCATCTGCCCCTAGATCACTATTGGGAAGGTAGGCATATTTTCGATTATCACAGCAAAACGGGCTTTCTGAGAGATGTGCTGGTAGCGACCTTCTCCAGATTGGCCATCGACAGAAACCCCGCAGCCGGGCTTCCTCAGCGGATCGCCCCACAGAGCGCTTTGCAACGAAGATAGCCGCCGTCGGGGATAAGGAGCTTTGGACAAGCGGCCATAGCGATTGCGGCCACTTTCGGCAAGAATAAGGTCCGTGCTGAAGCCCAAACAAGCCACGGTTCGCTCTGCCACGTCTGCCGACACCGCGGCGATCTGCGCGATCTATAACGAGGCGATCTCACTGCGCGGATCGACGTTTGAGACCGAGCACCGCGGTACCGCGGACTTCGACGAGAGAATCGCCGTCGAGCGGCTGCCGTTCCTTGTGGCCGACGTCGACGGTACGGTTACCGGCTGGGCGGCCCTTGCCCCCTACAGCTCCCGCCCGTGCTACGCGGGTATCGGCGAGGCGAGCGTTTACGTCGCATCGGATGCGAGGGGGCGAGGAGTCGGCACGGCGCTGGCTGAAACGCTCGCGACAGAGGCGGAGCGCAGGAACTTTTACAAGTTGCTGGGCAAGCTGTTCACCGACAACATCGCCAGCATCAGATTGGTCGGGCGATGCGGTTTCTCCTCGGTTGGGATACACCGTCGCCATGGACAACTCGACGGCGAGTGGCGAGACGTGCTTGTCGTAGAGCGACCGCTAGGTGCGAGAGGGCCAGAGAGTACGTTGCCCATCGTGGCGGACTGAGTCCGATCCGGGCAGCGGCCGATTATCTGAAATTCGGTCCGCTGGAGATAAGGTTGCAAAAACCAGCCGCGACCGTCGGCTGAGATGACCGAGTTGGCGAATCCCGCTGGCGACACCCAGCGAAGACCGCAGCACGCCAAGACAAGAGGAGTCCTTGAATGAAGTACTACGCAGTCGCAGAGATCGAGATCACTGACTCAGGCTGGGTGGCTGCATACCTCGAGAACACAACCAAGCTGGTCGAGCAACACGGAGGCCGCTACCTCTCTAGAACCCCGAAGATCGAAAAGATCGAGGGCGACCATGAGCTACCGCAGATCTACCTGATCATCGAGTGGCCGTCCAAGCAGGTGGCGAAAACCTTCTACGCAAGCGAAGAGTACAAGCCCTATCTCGAAAGCCGCAAAGCCGGCTCGAAGGGAGTGCTGTTCCTCGTTGCCGGTGAGGATGTCAGCAATCTTGCGCAGATGTGACTAACGAAGTCGCCGCCATCGGTCGGCCAATCATTCTCGCAACGACCGCTGCCTTTCACGCGGTCACTCTTGGCGATTCACTCGGGGCAGTTAGGAGCTACCCGAAGCGGGCCGATCGAGACATCCGCTCCCACCACGGTCAGGCTTAGTAGTGCCAGCGACGTAACCGGGCCGCTCAACAAACCCGCGTAACTCCCATATCGCAACCGTCACAGTCTGAGTCAGGGTGAACCGAACCGACCTGCGCCGCCGCTTCAGGGTTCTGGCAAACTTCACGGCCGTGTGCGGCCAAGGCGAGTAGACAAAATGTCCGTATCAGTCCAAATTCCAGGCCCACATCAGTGGAGGACCAACTGGTCATCAAGGTCACGACCGAATTGTCAATCGCTGCCGAGACCGCCTGCGAACTGACGCAAAAGCCCGCCATTCCGGCAGCTGCTGAGCTAGCGCTAGGAGCGGCGCCATTGCACACGCACGCGGTGAGGTCTGCGCAGCGAACGGTCAGGGACAGCTCGGCTCCTCACAGAATTCCGTCATATCTTCTTGCCCGTTTTCACAGTCGGAGCCATCTCCAATCAGCTACATGAAGGCGAGGAAGTCGCCGTCCACCGCTACTTCTTCGGCATGGATACACACCACCTCAAGCTGCTCTCGATCGGCCTCGAGAGACTTACTCCAACGAGCACGGTGACCCGGTCTCGACCTGGAATCACCGCCTGACCTTCGAGCCGAGCTCTGAGTCGAGCTGTCGCTACACCGGCGAGGTGGATCGAGGCGGGGAACTAGACGCTGCCAACCGCCTTTTTTTGCCCAGGTCCTATATCGCCGGCGCCAACATCGCCGGCGCGCCCTCGCTCGGTTCTACGCCTAGACGTTTCTGCAGCCAGAGCTGATCCTAATTCCCCCCTTTTTTCTTTTGCTTGGGCTCAACGTTCATCCCCTCACAGTGCAGGGTTTGGCGAAAGTGCCGGCGAGAAAGGTACCGTTGGAGAAGCTGAATTCACCTCGGGCCTGAAGGCGTCCGGTTTCACAGCGGGCGTTCACATAGCTGTGGTGGTGACCCTTGTAGGTCCATCTGCGGCCGATCCGAAGCGAGCCCGAGATTGGGATCCCTGAGCCACCAGCAATGGAGGGGATCGTTGCTTTGGTGCGGTAACCGTAGACTCCGTCGTGGATCCGTTCGATCACAATGGGAATGACGAAGGTGGTGGGCACCGGCACGGTAGTGTAGGCATGGGCAAAGACCGTGGGATCGCCGCGCTCGCGAGGTCCGTTGAAGAGAGTGATCGGCGAGGAGACCGGGAAGGGCTCCTGTTCTGGGAAGGCGACGACTGCCCTGCCCTCGCCCTCGCCGACGATTGACTCGGCGCAGTTGTGCCGCGCGACGGCGACCGTGGTGCTCTCGATCCGACCCTCCCGACAAACCGGGAGACCCGTGGTTTCAACGGCGCCGTGGCGATCGAAGTAGAGGGTCAGCGTCTTTAGGATGGGAGGAAGGTTGCCGGAGATGGTCGAGAGGCTGCCGCCGCCATGGAGCGTGATGGGGGCATTTTGGTGCTTGGGAAGGGCGGTTGGGGAAAGCCACCTTCGGCGGTGATCAGGAGGTCACCGGCGCGAATCTGCAGCGCGGAGGCCGTATTGGCTGCGAGGACCGCGATCAGCGCCATAGCCACTGCGCAAACGAGTGAGGCCTTATGAGACCTGGCGAGACGACTCACAGCTAGTCCGAAGAACCATTGGCGTAGGCGGATCCCCGGCCAGACCGTCCCTCTGCCACAGCACCGCGAACCAAGGTGCGCAGCGCATCGGCGAGGCCGGCGGCATCCGGTCGACCGCCGCCAAGTCGCATCACGCTAAGCCCGGTCAGCAGCGCGACAATTACCGGGGCGTGCCGGGCTGGTTCGGGAACTCGAAGGGCTTCCAGCGCCGCCGCCGCGACGCTCTCATAGGCAGCGAAACAGCGTCTTGAGGCTTCCTGCAGGTCGGGGTCGCGAGACGCCTTCAGGTGCAGCTCCAACTCGGCCACTTGCTCGGGCCGATCGGCGGTCTCAGTGGCAATCCGTTGTACCTCGACGGCAACCTGATCTGGGCTGGGCGAGGGGCGACGGTCGCGGAGCTCGGCGGCGATCGCCTCAAGCCGATTGACCTCGCCACCGACGTAGAGCAGCAGGCTCTCGCGCAGAAGCGAGGCTCGGCTCGGGAAGTGGTAGGTGAGAGAGCCGAGTGAGACACCGGCAGCTGCGGCGATGCGACGCGTACTGAGAGCGTCGACCCCCTCGCGCCCGATCAGCTCAAAGGTAATGCGGAGGATCCTGACGCGGGTGTCGCGCTCCTTGAGTTTGCCGAGAACAGGCTCGGTCGCGGTTGGCATCTGGCTACAGTAGCGCCATTGGGCTATCGTTCGTACGTACGAACGATCAGATTTGGAGGAGCTTTGCCGGAGATTCAGACATTCACCCCAGCTACCGCAGGCGCGGCGTCTGACCGAGACGCCGCGCTCGACCTGGCCTTCGCTGGGCTCGCGGTACAGGCACGGATGCTGGCGAGCGGGAAAATCTCCTCGCGGGAGCTGGTCGAACTCTCCCTGCAACGAATCGAGGAGTCTCAACCGACGCTCAATGCCTTCCGCGTGCTGCTTGCCGAGCAGGCGCTGAGGGAGGCGGATGCAGCCGATATAGACCTCGATGCCGGCGACGGGCGCGCTTTGCTAGGCGTGCCGATCGCGATCAAGGACGACGTCGACCTAGCCGGCCACACGACTCAATTTGGCTGCGGCGGGGAGCACCAGGCAGTCAGCGAGGACGCCGAGTTGGTGCGGCGCCTGCGCGGCGCCGGGGCAATCGTGATCGGCAAGACCCAGGCACCCGAGGTGGGGCAATGGCACTTCACCGAGTCCCCAACGTTCGGTGCTACCCGAAACCCGTGGAACACCGATCGCACTCCGGGAGGCTCCAGCGGAGGTGCGGCGGCAGCGGTTGCAGCCGGGCTTGTGGCCGCAGCGATCGGCTCCGATGGAGCCGGTTCGGTACGGATCCCGGCCGCCTGGACAGGCCTGGTCGGTCTGAAGCCCCAGCGGGGGCGAATCTCCACTTGGCCTGAGGCTGAGGCGTTCAACGGCCTCACCTGTTTTGGCCCGCTGACGCGGAGCGTCGCTGACGCTGCGCTGCTTTTGGACGTTGTGGCGGGCAACCGCGAGGGCGACCTGCACTGCCCGCCGATGGACTCCGAAACTTTCGCCGCAGCTGCCGCCCGGGCGCCGCGACGGCTGCGCGTGGCGCTTTCCTTTGCTACACCTCTGGGCGCGCCCGAGAAGATCGATCCCGAGATCCGCGCAGCGACCAAGCGCAGTGCCGAGCGGCTCACCGAACTGGGGCATGAGGTGGTTTCTGCGGATCCAAGCTATGGCTTGGTCGGCCTTGGGATCATCCCGCGCGGAATGGGTGGGATGCATCGCTGGACCCGCGATCGTGTACCCCCGGACGCTCCGCTTGAGCCACGCACACGGGTCCAGGCTCGTCTCGGGCGCTTGCTCAGCGGTCCACCACTTTGGGCAGCACGAGCAGCCGAGCCGGCTCTGGCGCGCCGGATCGGTCATATCTTCGATCGGGTCGACGTGGTTTTGACCCCGACCACAGCAAAGCCTCCGCCGCGGATCGGCGCTCTTGATGGCCGCGGCTATTGGGCAACGAGCGCGGCGGCAAGCGCGGCCTGTCCCTTCGCCTGGGCCTGGAACGTAATCGGCTGGCCCGCGCTCAACCTGCCGGGGGGGTTCAGTGCCGACGGGCTGCCGATCGGAGTCCAGCTACTGGGCAGAGAAAACGACGAGGGGACGCTACTGGCCCTCGGCGCCGAATTGGAGGCGGCTGCCGAGGGGGAATGGACGCGGCGCAGACCGACCGCTTGAGTGGGAGTTGATTGGAATCGTCACCCTCGGCATGATCTTGCTGGCGTGATCCGATCTCGTCGGCGGCCCGCAGGCAATTCTTCCGGGCGATCAATGCCCCCGACAGCCTCGAGGTTGTCGTCTCGCCGGTCCTGCAGCGGACGAGTGGTCCTCCGGGGAGGAGGTCATCTGGTGCGCCACCACGGACCCCTACTGCAACGACTCCGGTGTCGGCTCGTAGGTGAGGATCATCGTTTCTCCCGCCGCCTTCGCCTCTGACAGGCGAAGCTTCTTCGGCTCGCCCTCGGTAAAGAGTTGCTTGCCGGCACCGAGGAGAACCGGAAAGACCATTAGCCGAAGCTCATCGACCAGATCGAGCCGCAGCAGGGTTTGAACCAGCCGGCAGCTCCCGGCAACGAGGATGTTTCCGACCAAGTTCTGCTTCAGCTGCGCGACCGCCTCCGCAATGTCTGAACCGATCACCACCGAATTGCTCCACTCCGCCTGCTCCATCGTGGTGGAGACAACAAACTTGGCCATGCTGTTCATCTTGTCTGCAAAACCCACCTCGTCGCTGCGTCCGGGCCAGGCTTCGGCGAAGCCCTCGTATGTGATTCGACCCAGGAGCAGAGCCTCAGACTCCATCGCCTCCTCGAGCTTGAACCTGTCCCCCTCCGATCCACGGTCAAATTCGAACGCCCAGCCACCTCGGTCAAAGCCCTCGGCCCCACCGGGATCCTCCATCACTCCGTCAATCGAAACGAACTCAGATACAACAAGTTTGCCCATGTGATCCTCCTCTCGATCCTTTCGGTGATCGAACCACGAGAATGCCAAAACTAATCGGAGTGGGGCATCGGGCTGCCGGGGGAGGCGCGTTGATCGGGACCAATGCCCGCTACTGAGCTGGGGACCGTATCGGCAGCGATTGCTACCCGCAGGAAGATATTGTCTACTCAAGCCAGCAGGCGAACAATCGCTGTAGCACCAACCACGACGATCATCCCGCGCAGCACGGTGGGAGATAGCCGTCGCCCGCAATGCGCACCAAGCTGAGCGCCCAGAATCGAACTGGCGGCGATGATCGCGGCAGGGGCCCACGCGACCTGTGTGGAGAGGACGAAGTAGACGCCGGCGACGCCGTTGACCAAGGCGGCGAGAACGTTCTTGAGCGCATTGGTGCGCTGTAGGCTCTGGGACAACATAACGCCAAGAATTCCGAGCAAGAGGATCCCCTGGGCAGCCCCGAAGTAACCGCCGTAGACCCCGGTCGCATAGACGGCGAGCGGGGTGAGAATCGCCGCCCTGCGACCTGCGCCGATCTCGCGCCTTGCCAGTAGAAGTTTCAAGCGCGGCTGCAAGAGCGTGAGCACGATCGCGATCGCGATGAAGATCGGCACTATCGCCTCAAACGCAGATGCCGGCAGGGTCAGCAGTAAGACCGCGCCGCTGATTCCACCCAGCGCCGAGGCAGTGCCCAGGCGCAGCATTCCCCGGCGCTGCCCGGCGAGCTCACGCCGGTAACCCACCGCTCCGGAAAGCGATCCCGGTACTAGTCCAATCGTGTTCGAGATATTGGCGCTGACCGGCGCGTAACCAAAGGCAAGGAGAACCGGGAAGGTGATCAGGGTTCCACTGCCGACCACAGTGTTGATTGCACCCGCTGCGAGCCCCGCCACGGCGATGGCGATCACCTCGCCGACGCTCATTCAGGCCGCGAGGAAGTTGACGATTGATTGATTGAAGCGCGGGTCTGCGATCGCCCCGCTGTGATCTCCGGCTAGAAACTGAACGCTCCCGTCAGGAAGAGCGTCGGCGAGCACCTGTGGTCGCACGGCGAGCGGGTCGGCGTCGCCGGCGAGAATCAGTGTCGGGGCCCTGACCTGCTGCAGCGCGATCTCTCCTCTAAAGACTGAGGAGGCCTGCGCCGCAAGCGCCTTGCGATCGCCGCCAAGCGCGTCGGCGAGCAGGCGAAAGGCCGCGGCACCCGGGTCGCGAATCTTCGATGGATCCTCCGCCCTGAGGGCCTCGATGATCGTCTCGTTTGAAACCGCGCGCCTGTCGACCCCCCCGCACTCGATGATGCCCGAGCCGACGCCACCGACCACCAGACGGCGCACGCGATTCCCTTCGCTGGCGAAAATCAGTGAGACCACGGCTCCCATCGAATAGCCGACGAGGTCTATCTGGGCTCTACCAATCAGCTCGAAGAGGCAGACCAGATCGCGAGCCATGCGATCCTCCCCATAGCGGGCAGGATCGTGGGGCTTCTCCGAATGACCATGGCCTCTGGCATCGAGCGCGATGACCCTACGTCCGGCTCTTAGCAAAGCCTCGATCGTCCCGGGGCCAACCCAGTTGGCTTCGGTATCAGCGATGAAGCCGTGCTGCAAGACGACGGGCACCGAGTCCGTCGGCTCACCCCACTCACCGTAGGCGATCCTGATCTGATCCCAGCTTTCGAAGGTCTTGATCGCTGTTGCTCCTGCGTTTGGCAAGCGAAAGGCGTGCCTGACTTTATTTAGTGATCCTGAGGCTCGGCGCCGACGACACGAATCGGCGATCTTTTCAGCGTCGAGGAGTAGAAACGGTCCGCCCCCGAAGCCTGATCATCGAAACCGGTCGGGCTTTGGCCCCTCGAAGTTTGCTCTCGACCTCTTAGGCCAGCCTAATTAGGCCAGCCTAATTAGTGCTAGGCTGCCGCAACCAAGCGTTTCGCTGTGATTCTGCGGACGGGTTGCAAATGTCAGAAGCGACGTCGAACACAAGCCAGGAGAGCTCAAGGATGTCAGGGCTAGCCTCTCGGCGCAGCTTCCAGGTTTGGGTGCTCGTAGTCCTGGCGGTGGCAGTGGGAGCGGTGATCTTGGCCTGGCATTCTCACGGGGGCACGGCAGACCCAACGGACCCCGCCAACCATATGAGCCCCACCGAGGCGGTGATAAACAGCGCAATCCTGGTCTTTCGCGAGGGTCTGGAGACGATTCTGGTCCTCGCCGCGATCACCGCCAGCTTCCTCGGAGGCAACCGCGTCTATCGCAAGCCGGTTGCGATCGGAGGGGCTCTCGCGATCGTCGCCTCGATCGGGACCTGGTTTCTAGCGATCTGGTTCATCGGCATGTTCGGTGGCAGTGGCCTCAGCGTGCAAGCCGCCACCGGAATCCCCGCAATCCTTGTGCTTTTGGTGGTGATGAATTGGTTCTTTCACCGCGTCTACTGGACCGGCTGGATCTCTCACCATCACAAGCGCCGCCGCAGGCTCCTTTCCTCAGCAGGCGAGGTCAGCCTGCGAGCGACCATCCTCGGGCTGGGCCTGCTCGGCTTCAGCTCGGTCTACCGGGAGGGTTTTGAGATCGTCATATTCCTGCAGAATCTGCGGGTCAGCTTCGGCTCGTCCGTGGTGTTGGAGGGGGTCGTCTTGGGGTCGCTGTTCACGGCAGCGGTTGGGGCGCTGACCTTCGGGTTGCACCAGCGCCTGCCCTATAAGCGCCTCCTGATCATCACCGGCGCAATGCTCGTCGTCGTGCTATTTGTGATGGTCGGCGAGGAGATCAACGAGATGCAGCTCGCCGGCTGGATTCCAACGACTCCTATCCCCGGCCTCGACATCCCCGGCTGGGCTGGCACCTGGTTCTCAATCTTCCCCAATGTGCAAACCTTCGTTGCCCAGGGGGCCGCGATGGCGCTTGTCCTCGGCTCCTACGTTGGTGCCCAATACGTGCGGGTTTGGAGGCCTCGGCGCGATGGGCGCATCGGTGCACGGGTTGCTGAGCAGCCACCTCGTCAACCGATCGGGATTGGCCCGGATGCCAGCGTCGGCGCGCATCATGCGACCTGAAGTCCAGACCGGCAACCCAGCCACCGCTCGCTGAAACCCCTGCTTTTTCGGTGGGCGAATTCCAGACCGGTTTGGTTGCTGCTCAAACCCCTAAAAATCGAGTCCTGACCGCAAATCGCATCCGCCTGCTCTGCCTGTGGGCTGAGCACTTGCGATATGGCTAAGCTGATGCATCCACCTCGTCAATTGCTGATCGCGAATGAGCACACCCGACTCAGAGTTGGGGGCCCAACCAAGCGCCCCCGTAAAGCTGACGCCGACGTCATACCTGATGCTTGGCATGGTTCGCTTGGGAGTCAGCTCTGGGTATGCGATCAAGAAGGCTGCGGATAATTCGACCCAGAACTTCTGGCCAACCTCGCTGGCACAGGTGTATCCAGAGCTGGCGCGTTTGGAGCGGGCTGGACTGCTGAGCCGACGAAGTGATCCGCACGGAGAAAGGGCGCGATCCGCGTACTCGATCACCGCTCGCGGTGAGACCGCGCTGCGCTCGTGGCTAACCTCCTCAAGACTTGCACCCCTTCAGACCCGCGATGAGGCAATGCTGCGGCTGTTCTTCGCCGATGCCCTAGAGGGCGGTGACCGACTCGAGCTGATCCGGATGCTTCGCGAGCGCAACCGAGACAAAAAGGACGAGCTTCGAAAGGTCAGCGTCCCACGTGCCGAAGCCCTTGAGTCCCAGGGCACGCACTACGTGGCGATTGCGGCGCGGCTTTCTGCCGACATTCTCGCCTATTCAGAGCAGTGGCTGGCCACACTGCAGGCACAACTGGAGGCTGATCAATCGACCCCAAGAGGCCGGTAGCTCGGGTCCAGAGGCGCTATCAGCGGTCTCGCTTTTCTCGTCTAGCCCTTGGACTGGCAGCTGTTCACCAGCGCGCCGCTTAGGTTAGTACCACCACCAAAGGCGGTTTCGACCTGGGCGTAAAAGCGCCCGTCTGCGCACTCGGCGTTGAGGTAGGAGTACTGCTGGCCCTTGTATGTCCATTTACGATTGATGGTGAATTCAACAGCTGTCAGAGAGCCACTTCCCCCGGCAATTTGTGGGATCGATACCGAGATCCGATAGCCGTACCTGCCCGTGTCCTTGGAAAGCTTGGCGACGACCACCAATGCTGTCGGAACTGGCACATCGACGTAGATGTAGTAGAGCTGCTCGGGGTAGCCATGCCCACCGTAACCCCCACCTATCGAGGGACCATTGAAGGCGAGCAATGGGCCCTTGGCGCTGAAGGGCTCGGATTCGGGGAATTCGACCTGAGCGCTGGACGTACCTTTGCCGATCAATGCCGGACCGCAGGCCTTCATAGCGTTGGCGGGCGAGGTGGCCTCGATCTTCCCCGGCGTACAGCTCGGCAACCCCGTGCTGTCGATGGTGATGTGCTTGTCGACCTGGAGATGGGTACTTAGAGCTGGCGGGACGTGATCGCCGTTGACGGTTGCGACCGATGCGCTCGCATGGAAGCTGATTGGCGCCATCTTGTCCTTCGGTAGCGCCTTGGGAGTGATCGCACCGTCGAGGCGGACGACAAGGTTTCCGGCGTGAATCGTGGTCACGTAGCCAGCGGCAAAGATCGTGGCTGCAAAGGTTCCGCTCAGGACTGTGATTGATGCGAGCACGGCGATCACCTTCGGTCTGCACGCTCGCTTCATCACTCCTCCGTTCGCCTTTGGTGATCTATCGGCACCGACCTATCGAAGCGGACAGCGAGGAAAAGCGCAATGGGGTCGATAGGACCAGTTCTCGAGACCCGGTCGGCCTGAGCTTTGTCTCGTTGCCGCCTGCAGGTTCTGGAAGCCACCGTCCCCGATTGCAGAACACCGGACGGTCGGCGAGAGGAAGTGCTGAGATCGAACGCAAACGACCCGGGAGCAAGAGGAGCCTCTCGGGGGGTCTGAAGGGGATGGGATGTCCCCAACCTGAAGCGTTTGCGTTACCCGCTCGCGCCGCACAGGGAAAGCGGGGCGAGCGTTGGGACTGCGAGCGTGGGCTAGGGAATCCCCTGCGCGCAGCTTCTAACGATCAGAATACAAACGGACCAGGACGACATCGTGAAGATCACGTTAACGGCTGTTTAGGCCAAACTATCGGGGATATAGCCGTACCAATCTCTTGAAGTACGTCGGGCTCACTGCAAGGCGGAGGCGCCAGCGGCGCTGGGAGAGCGCGAGGTGCGCTCGGCCCAGCTCTTGGCCTCGCCGAAGCTGAGGTAGGGCTGTAGGACCAACTGGACCAGCTCCGGGCCGATTTCGGCGAGTCGCTGGGGTCTACCGCTACGCAGGGGCTCGGCGATCATCGCCGCAAGCGAGCGAATCACGGGCTTACCGTCAGAGACCGGATGGCGCTTGGGTGCTTCGGCGCCGAGCAGCCGTGCGAATCCGTCGATCACCTCCGCATAGTGAGCCTGCTCTCTACGTCCGGCCGAGACCTTCCCAAGCAGCAGGCGACGAAAGGCGGCTTCATCGGTGGAGGCGAACTCAAGCGCTGCGTAGACGCCCGCCGCCACCTTGGCTGGCCACTCCACCGACTGCTCGCAGGCTTCGCGAACGCTCGATTCCAGCCTGGTCGAGGTCTGATCGAAATCTGCTTGGGACCTTTGGGCATCGCTCATATCTGGATGCTGCCCTTGGGGGTCGGGCGCCGGCGCTTGAGCCAGCAGCTTGGCGAAAGAAGATTACCTCAAATACGGGACACGTGCGTACCGTATTTGAGATGTCGCCCCGGCAGCGCAAACCGCCACAGAGACCGGCCCTCTTGAACAAGCGCTAGACACGGGGCAGCTCGCCTGACTATCAGTCCGAGCGCGTACCTTTGAGCTCCAGCCTCAGCCGTATCTGGAGAACTTAAAACTGCAGTAGTCAAAGCCGAAGGCGAGCACCGTGTTGTTGGCGAGGTTTCCATTGTGGATAAAGCGAGCGGTCAGCCGCTGCGCCGGAATCGTGTGACCAGCGTGCAACTGCGCGGTGATCAGTTTCAGATAGGCCTCTTGGTGGTTGAGGTAGATGAACCACTGGGCGAGCTTCGTTGCGTCGGCCGTTGGACGCTCGACGCCCGTCATATCGCGAAGGGTTTCGCCGAAAATTTGCGTCGCACGAGCGAACTTCGTCGCCGCCACGGGGATGCGTTCGGCCTGTACGTCGGCGCGCACCCCCCTCATCGTGCGCTCGGTCGCCAGTGCGCGCGGTTTGCAGATGCCCTCCAGTTGAGCGACATATTCCGCTCGCGTCGGCGGCCCGTCGGCGATCGCCAGTGCGCCGATCGCCAGAGCACCCGCGAGCACGCCCAAGAGCACCCCCATGATCCTTGGGAGCGTCCGCCGGTCGCTATCGGTTTGCCGTTGCCTCATTCCCCGTATCGAGCACCTTGGGAGGTGCCCCATGTACGTTAACCCGCGGGAGGACCCGATCGAGCGGTCCCGGCAGCCACCAGACCCGATCGCCGAGCAAAAGCATCAGCGCGGGCAACAGGACAATTCGCACCACGGTGGCATCGAGGAGGATCGCGACGGTCAACCCGAGGCCCATCTGGCTGACGGTGGCAATCGGCGCCGCGGCGAAGGAAATGAAGACCGCGGCCATGATTACCGCAGCGCCGGTGATCACCGAGGCGGTTCGGTCCAGGCCGAAGGCAATCGCGGCGGCGTTGTCACCATCGACCTCATAGCGTTCACGCATCCGTGCGATGAGGAAGACTGCGTAGTCAATCGAGAGTCCGAAGGTGACGGCGAAGATGCCGGCGGCACCCACGGTGTCGATGTAGGGGTGCCCCCCAAGTGGGTAGCCAGCGGGAATCTTTGAGACAAGAGTCATCACGCCCAGGGCAGCGCCGACCGAGCCGAGATTGAGTACCACCGCCAGCGCGGCAAGTGGTAGTGCCCGCAGGACGACGAGGAGGATCATGAAGGTGATCAGAATCACGGCCGCGATTACCAACGGGATCCGCGACTTGGTGGCGGAGCCATAGTCGTTGAGGATCGCGGCGCCCCCGCTGACGCCGGTGCGCATCCCCCCCGCGCGAGCGATTCGCGCGGCGTCGGCGTTGAGTCGGGAACCGAACGCGCGTGAGCCCGCGGTGTTTAGGGCCTGGGTCGAGATGACGAGGATTCGCGCTGCCTGACCGCCACCACCGAGATCGACCGACTCCCCGGCTAAGGCACGACTGCGAGGTGGGGCGCCATCGAGAGCGGAGAGGACGAAGTAGCCGGATTCAAACAGATGCGGGGACTCGCGGCGAAGCTGATCCACGCCCCTGGCCAATGGTGAGACCGTCGCTGAGACTCGTACCCCGGCGCGGCGCAGGCCTGATTGCAGCGGGCGGGAACGCTGATAACCGCTGGCCAGACCGTGCTGCAGGGCTCCCGCGCCACCCTCCAGTTCGCCGAGGCCGCCTTCAAGCCTGTGGGCACCGGATTCGAGACGCTGAAGCCCCGACACCAAACCATCCGCCGCCGTGGAGAGCCTTTGCGTCCCGCCCTGCAGGCGTTTTCCACCGGAGGCGAGGCGTTCGAGGCCACCGTTTAACCCGTTGGCGACGCCGCTGAGGCGCTGGAGTTCTTCGTGGGTCGATTCGAGTGCCCGTTCGACAATCTCGGCCTGGGTTGCCTCCGGCTGCAAGGCAGGATCGCTGCGAGCCGCTTTCTCGAGTTCGTTGGTCAGTCGTCGGGCTCGCCCCAGCCCATTGCCACGTACGGTTGGCAGCAACGAATGCAGGCCGAGCGCGAGGGTGAATCCAGCGGCTGAGGCCTCGCGTTGGCCCGCTGCGAGCCGCTTGGTTCCGCTCTCGAGCTGGGGCAGCGCGGCGGCGGCGCGGGCGCCGCTGCCAGCCGCAGTGGCCAGGCCACCAGCGAGAAGGCCCGCGCCCTGCCCTGCCCGCCCGGCCCCTTCCCCAAGCAGGCCGCTGCCCTCCGCCGCCCGAGCGATCCCATCGCGCAGCCGGCGAACGGAAGTCGCGGCATGATGCAGGCCCGGACCCAGCTCGGCCAAGCCAGCGGTGCCGCGATTGCCCTTTGCCGTGATCCTTCGTCCAAAGCGCCGCAGCGGAGCGGCGGCATCAACGATCTGGCCCGGACCGATCACCGCGCGCACCTCGGGTTGAGAGGCAATCCGGTGCTGCCAGCGGCTAAGCAGAGCGAGCCGCCTGGGCGTCGTGATCGGACCGTCTGGTGTTTCGGCTACGAGCACGAAGGGGGCCTCCCAACCCGGCCCCACCGCTCTGTCGATCGCTTCGGTGCTCTGGCGCGCGTGGTTGGAGGACGAAAGCTCACCGACTCCAGGTGCACCTGTATTAAAGGCGAGCGCGGGCGCGGCCAACACAACCAGGGGGACGGCAACCAAAACCGCGGCGAGGCCGGGACGGCCGAGCACGGCTGCGGCTGCGGCTGCCACCCGCGAACGCCCATGCCCGCGAGGACCTGCGCCGATTCTGATCGCATCGATCCGCGACCCGAGAAGGGCAAGCAGCGCCGGCAGCGCCACGGTGGCGATCAGGACGCTGATCGCGGTGACGATGACCAGTGCCGTCGCCAAAGAGAAGAGCAGCGAGCCCGGCTGCAGGAAGGAGGAGAGGAAAATGGCCGAAAAGAGGGTCAGCCCGGCGAAGATCGTGGTGCGCCCGGCGCTCTGGCGAGTCCGAAGCGCCGCTTCTCTTGCCTGGCGACTCCGGATGCCACGCGAGACGGCGTCATTGGTCGCCCGAGTCGCGTTGTCATTGAAACCCCCTCCATCCCCTGCGTGCTTGGGGTGATCCCCGCCGGGGTTGTAGGTCGGGTCCAGGCGAGCCAGCTCCTCGCGAAAGCGCGAGACTATGAAGAGCGAGTAATCGACACCCAGCGCCAGTCCCATCATCGTGCAGACGACCAAAGAGAGGGCTTCGATCGTGACGAAGGAGCCGACAAGGACAAGGACGCCGCGACCAGCAAAGACCGTAAGCGCTCCGAAGCCGAGTGGGATCGCCGCCGCGACCAGCGAGCGAAAGACGAGAAGTAAGACGATGATCAGAAGCGGGGCTGCAATCAGCTCGGCGCGCTCGGTGGCGTTGAGAGATTCCTGCTGCAGCGCCCGCGAGACGCTCGCATAACCGGACTGAATCGCCTCTAGCGGAGGATGAACGTGGTCTTCCAGTGTCCGTTCAAGCGCGGGGACCGTGTGGCGCATTGCTTCGGCGAGTGAGACGTGAAAGTCGACCAGGATCAGTGCCCGACGCAGACCAGGGCGCAGCCCGCCGAGATCACCGCGGTCCCAGGGCGAGATCACGGTTGCCGTCGGTTCACGGCGCAGGGCCGCGACCAAACGAGGGCCCTGGCGATCGATGGAGGCCGCGGGCCCGTGGAGCAAGATGATGAAGGGTGAGGAGTTGCCGAAGTGGCGTTCGGCAAGTGCCTGCCCACGAGCCGATGCGGTGCCAGGGACGGTGAGCGAGGTCGGCTGGAGCTTTCCCTCCACCCCGATGCCGAGCGCGCCCAGAACGAGGCACCCGACGACTACGATGGCAAGGCCCAAGGCGGGCCTGCGAAGGCTCAGCAGCCTTGCCCTCCCATGGCAACCATTCTAGCCGGCCTCCGTCAGGCGGTACGCCCTCGTTTGGGGGACCCCTGGGTCAATTGGACCCACACGACGCGCCGGCGTCGGTGGACAAGACCGAACTGATTACGCGGCAGCTCAGGCGGCGCGGCAGCTGCGAACCGTTTCGGCCCGTAGCTCTGGTCCTTCTGCGAGATTGAAGGTGGCGCGGGCGAGGGAGAGGAAGCCGGAGGTAAAGCGAGGCGGAAGTGGGCAGGAAGCGCTCAGATAACTATGAGTTTTGCCGCGATAGTAGAAGTGGCGCGATACGACCATGTGAAAGTGGGCAAAGTGAGGCCAGGGCCCAATCGATCGCGGCACTTCGGTGACCAAGACCGTGCGGAATGGCCCGGGCTGGTGGCGGATGTGAAATGGGAGGACGAATGATACGGGGGGGTTGGGGCTGTAGGCGAGCACCCAGAGCGCCGTATGGCCCCGCTTGGTCTTTCCGTTGAAGGCAAGGAGCTGGGCATGAAGGCCAAAGGGGTCCTGGCCTGGGATGAAGACGCGGTCATAGAGCCGTCCACGGCCCACCAGTGCCCTACCGCAAACGCCAATCGCTTGGCGGATATCAATGCTGTGCAGGCGCACCTCCGGGCAGATCGGCAATCCATCGGTGAACAACGCCCCCCTCCATGCCAATTCCAATTTGATTGATTTAACTCGGGGGAGCGGTGCGGTTTCGGCAGGGCGGATTCCAGCCTGCAGACGGACCGCGACCGGGGCTGAATGTTTTCGCGGAAGCGTGCGGGGTGCGATGCCGCCTTTGAGAAAGACGATCAGATTTCCGGTCTCTGAGCGTTCGGCTCGGACCGGGCCCGCGACAAGGGCGAGTGCCGCAAGCGCAACGAAGATTAATGGCACCCAAACCCGCCCGCGCACCTCAGCCAACCCTCAAGCGCCCTAGGCAGGGGAAACCATGCTCAAAATCGAGCCTAGTGTGGGGGGCGAAAATGCCGTCCAAGATCGCAACGACAGCTCGCCTTGCGATTTGATTCATGCCTAGTTACTTCTCAACTAATTCCCGGTTACGCCACCTCTGATGGCGCTCAGAGACTGTAGCGCGTCTGATCAGCTTCGGTGAAACGGGTCCGAGGGGGCCCGGGTTGGGCGCGCAACGGGCAGCTAAGCATGCTCCTCCCGCCGCCCGAGCTGCTCGCCTGTCCAAACCCACCGCTTAACTGTTCGTCGCGCCTCCCCCCAGCCTCGTCTCCTTGCCAAGGTCTGGGCGGTGGCTCGGTAGGCGGGGCGCGGTGGTCGCGGCGGGGTGGGTCGGAGCCCCTTGGCCTCGACGGCGTCGAACTCGCATCGGAACCCGCGAAACCCGGGGGCGAGATCGTCGCTCAGTGGCGTTATCAGTTCGTCTGTCGATCCGCTTTCTCCCCGATCCCGACTCCGGACTCGATTTCAACCCGCATGGCCTTGGTCCAGAAAGATCGCGATCCGGTCCTCGCCAATGTAAACGGCCCGTGCAAAAGCTAGTTCGGCACCTGTGGAGGCTGAATATTTGAAACACAACCGGACCGAGGGGCTAGGTAGATACTCGCGTTTCCACAGGGGATGGAGCGCCAGGGTGGAGTCGGGTTTGGCTTTGGATATAGGAACACCGTTGCTGCCACAGGCACAAGGGAGGCGCGACGCATATTGTTTGAAGACGGTGCCGTACCGACGACTCCCTATGGTCTTGCCCGCAATGATGCGCACGCCGTGGGGAGACGCCAGCGAGTTGAGAGGGAAGATGCTGCCCCCAGGCCGCGGCACGCCACGCGAGGACGTCGAGCGAAGCCAGCGCGAGCGCCTCTTCGGAGCGATGGTCGCGACCGTCGCCGAAAAAGGCTATGAGGCCACAACCGTGGCCGACCTGGTTGAGCTCTCAGGTGTTTCTAGGAGCGCCTTTTACCGGCATTTTGCGGGCAGGCAGGCTTGTTTCTTGGCAACGATTGAAGCGCTGGTCCAGCCGGCGTTAAAGATCGGCGCAGGCGAGCTGGACCTCGGCGACAAGGCACGGGCCCAGCAGCGATTTGTGGCTCTTATCGAATGGATCGTGACGCAGCCATCAGCGGCCAGGATGTGTTTTGACGTCCACGCTGCTGGCCCCGAGGGCATTGCCCTCGCTGAGCGGATATTGGACGGACTCGAGGTTGCGTTGAAGCGTCTTCTCGGTTCGATCCCCGGCCACGAGGAAACGCCATCGGGGATCGTGCGGGCGCTGATTGTCGGGATCGAGGAGGTGATTCACCGGCGGATCTACGTGGGGCAAGAGGACGAGCTGTTGGATCTCGCGCCGCAGCTTTGGGAATGGATCTTTTACTACCCCCCTCCCCCCGGCCCCCTGATCGCCGCGCCACGCCGCTCACTGCAACAGACGCTGCCGTTCGAGGAGCGCCAAGCGGCCTCCAACGCGCCTGAGCGGATCCTACGAGCACTGGCCGCGGTAGTCTCGGAAAAGGGGTACCTCGAAACTTCGGTAGCCGAGATTGTTCAACGCGCGAGGACTTCGCAGCGGACATTCTATGAGCACTTCGGCAACAAAGAAGAGGCAATGGTCGCAGCCCTAGACAGCGGCTCCTCTCAGATGCTGGCGGCTGCACTTCCGGCATTGCGGAGGACCTCGGAGTGGTCAGCGCGGGTGCGAGCTACCGAGGAGGCGATGTTCACCTTCGGCGCCCGCGAGCCGGAGTATGAGCGCCTGGGTGGGGTCGAGATGTACGCGGCGGGGAGACGGGCCCTTGAGCACCGTGAGGCCGTCACCGAAATGATTGAAGGACTGCTCACACCAGGCTTTGAGATGGCGCCCAATATCGCTCCAATCACCGCGGAAGCGATCGGGGGCTCCCTCTATGCGCTGCTGCACGACCGGGTCAAGGAGACCAAGCCAGGGCGACGGCTGGCGCAGAGGCTGCCGCTGGCTATCTACATCACGCTAGCGCCATTCCTAGGTGCAAAAGACGCCCATGCGGTTGCCGTCGAGGGCGGTAAAGAACTGCGGCCGAAGGGATCTTGAATCCTTTGGGCGCAGCGACGCGGGCGGACAGTTCTCAGGTTGATCCAAGTTCCCGCCTTTTCCCTTCCATCCCTCATTTTTCAGGGTGGAGTGTGCCCATCGACGGGCGCTTGTGGGACACGTTTGGCGTAAACGGCCCGAGGATCGGATAGACCCTCGGGCCATAATCGCCTCTGCAAGGGCCGTGCCGCACCGGGAAGAGCGGGACTCCCTAGGTCTGAACAGCTTGGGACAATAGCGGACCAAGCATGAGGGTGGCCGCCCGGCTACCTCCCCCAGCTCGCGTGACACTTTGAGAACAGGTCGTACCGAATTTACCGAAGAAGCCGGCGTGCAACCGGAGCTGACTTTCGAGCATGAAGGCGTGGCTGCTCCCGGCTATCTCGTTCTCGGGAAGGCCGGCGAGCGTGAAGTCTTGGTCTCGCGCTCGATCTCGCCGCCACGACGCCCACTGAAATCGCGGCAAGAGTCACGATGGCGATCACGATCGCAGCTAGCGGCGAGGAACCAGAACTGCTCGCGCGCGGGGTGGACGCACTGAGCTGGCCCGACTGGTGCGGATCTTCGGCTTGAGCATTGCCCCCATCATCGTGTCTGCTTCCTCGCCGAGCGTCGGTCCCGCTCGCTTTCGATGATGGACCGCCCGCCGAATGATTCTCGGCCGGACCTGCCGACGTTCTGGCGGCCTGCCTCGGATTGGATGGGCTAACGCCTTCTCCGCTGGCTTGACCCGGCGCGGAAGCGCCACCATTCGCAGAGGACGAGTTTGCGGTTGCTCCCGGGTGGGAGGGTGTCACGTTGGTCCCGGTCGCGGTGGGGAGGGCGTTTTCGTACTGAACTCCGCTTGAATCCGCCACAGCGACCGCCGGGGAGCAGACGCAGGCTAGTAAAACCAGCAGCGATAAGAGACAACGAGCAAGGGTTCGGCCCACCTCCTCATCTCTCAGATGGACCGGGTTGGCTTCGGAAATGGCTTCGCAAACCGGCCTTGCTCCTTTGCCGGCGCTAGCAATTTGCCGTGCGGACTTGGTCATCTTCAAAACGTAACTACCCACTTTTCGAGCTTTGATCGATGGGTTGAAGCTAACGATCGGCGAGGTCGACCAGCACCCGTTCACTCTGGTGCAAGGTTGGACTTGGGTCGCGGCCATCTGAAGAGAGCTGGTTTTTGAACCCGCCTACTCCGCGGAGTAGGTCGCCGCGCGCGCGATGCTTTGATCAGGCAGCTCAAGGAAGCGCGGATCACGCCCCGAGCGGTGCCACCGGCCTAGCATTTGCAACTACTACAGCTGTACTGCGGAGGTTCAAATGTGGGATGCCTGAGAAGCGGTGGGCCGAACTGGCCACCTTCACGGAACCCAAAATTGGGGAAAAAGCTGTCTTGCTGCTTGGAACTGCCTTGAGTTTAAAGATGAGTGCGTACCAATATCTTGGCGCTCACCCATTTCGCTTGGATGGATAGGCGGCTGCGCCGGTTGGCGCCGTCGATTCGGACTGATGGCGTGGCTGCCCTAAGCCGCAAATTCATCGCCACCGAGCCCTCCTGAATATCGCGCTGATCATCAAAGCTGGCAGCGCATGACCTCGCCCTCGGGCAGCCGCTTCCGATGGTCGCTCTTGGCATACGACAACACGACCCAAGGCTGAGTTCGCCCGGGCCAATCTGCTCGGGGCAGAGGTGGTTAGGCGTCCCAACTTGGTGACACCCTCCCTGGCATACCGTTTGGGTGCCTGGATTGCGCCTTCAGCGCGCGTGGCAACTGCGGACGGTTTCAGCCCGAGTTCCGGCCCTTCGGTGAGTTCGGAATGTTGCGCGAGCCAGCGGAGAGGAAGCCTGAGGTGAAGTGCGGGGGTAGGGGGCACGAGGCGCTCAGGTAACTATGGACCTGGCCGCGGTAGGAGAAACGGCGCGAAACCACCATGTGAAAGTGGGCGAAATGGGGCCAGGGTCCAATCGATCGAGGCACGCGGGTGACCAAAATCGTGCGAAAGGGTACCAGGTTGGTGACGGACGTGGAAAGGAAGGACAAAAGACACCGGCGGGTCGAAGGTGATAGGCAAGAGACCCAGACAGCCGTATGCCCGGCCTTGGTTTTGCCATTGAATGCGAGGAGATGCGCGTGCAGGCCGAGAAACGGAATCTGGCCCGGAATGAAGACTCGGTCATACAGTCGCCCGCGACCGACCAAGGCACTACCGCAAACCGAGTTTGCCTGGCGGACTGTCTATAACGCGCAGTCGAGACTGTGGGCATATCGGAAGACCCTGGACATCGAGCGCTCCGCGCCAGGCCAATTCTAGTTTTATTGACCTGACGCGGGGAAGCGGAAGCGCGTTGGCAGTCCGAATCCCCGCCTGTAGGCGCACCGCCACGGGTGCTGCGTTGGTGCGAGGAAGCTCGCGGGGAGCAATGCCGCCTTTGAGAAAGACAATCAGGCCACCACTCTGCGAGCGTTCTGCATAGACCGGACCAGCTATCACGGTGAGCATCGCCAAGAAGACCACGATCGGCGGCAGCCATGCCCGCCATCTCATCTCAGCAGAACCTCAAGACTCTGATGGTTGGCGGATTTCCCAAGTGCTGATCACCTTTCCCAGATCCACGCCTTTTACGTTGGTTGGCAACGCCTGGGGCTTGCTGGACGTGAGCTGCCGAAATCCCCGAAAGGCTGGCGCATTTCTCAGACTCAGATATTAGAACACAGACGGACCAATCTGTCAATGGTGGATTCGCGTCCACCCGGACGACCGACATTTCAAACCGAGGATGAAAGCCTTTACCTAGTGTTCGGGGGCCAATAATGAGGCGTGAAACGGATCTACCTATTCGGAACTATTCCATACCGCATAGCTGGAGATTAGGGTCTGTCGCCTCAAGTAGCCGTGCGGTCACCCAAACCGCTAGCCCTGGGAACGCCATCCTCAAGCGCTCAAGCCTGGAGCCGCTCTGTGACAAAACCGCCGTAGCAGGGAGTTTTCGCGGGCTCGGATCTCGACGTCAGTAGATGCAATCCCGCCCCAGCGCCGCTGATTTGATCGGCATTCCGAGCCCCTACAGGCAGGCAAGACGAAGTCACGCGGCGGCGTCTTCGTCAACTGCGAATCGCGCCCGCTCGGTGGGCTGGGTGGCTTCGACGGCGGGGATGCATCGCTGTTGATGGCGGTGACCGCGTCTTGCAACGCCATTACGTCATGACATCGGCACTCCAAGAACGAGCGACACCTATACCTCTGCCCTCAGCAGAGCACCCTCCCTTTTAATCGATTGGCGAATCCGGCGTGGCTTGCGAACTGGCTGGGGTGGCAGCCAGAAGTAGGGTCTGTTTGTGCTGTCTCCCAGGCTCGATTTCCAAACCGCCGCTCATGTGAACTTCGACGGGTTGAAGCGGCAGAAATGGAACTCGAAGCTGAGCACCTCGGCATTGGCCTGATTGGCGTTGTTGTTGAGCTTGCTCTCGAGGGTTTGAGCCTTGTTCTTGTTGCCGGAGCGAAGCGCCTTGCCGGTCTGCTTAAAGAGGGCGGCCTCGGTCTTCACGTAACCGAGCCATTTACCCAGCCTGGCTTCATCCGCGGTGGGCTGGGGTACCGCCTGCAACTGTCCATAGGTTCTTTCCAGCGCCTTAGCGGCCTTTTCCAGCGCAACAGCCGCCGGCTTCAGCTTGCCCTTCTTGACGTCGGTTTTGACGTTCTTGAGAATCTTTTCGTTGGCCTTGGTGTTTGCCTGGCAAATCGGTTCTACCTGAACGACGTAGGCTTCGGGAGTAACTTCCGCGGCATTGGCGAGGGTGACGGCGGCGAAGAAGATCGCTGCTGTGGTCAAAGTCAGGCCTTTCATCTTCTACCTCCGCTCTTGACTTGGGGTTCCCTGAATATGGAACCCATTTGCCGGCCAAAAGCTTCGCTCGCTCTAGACCGGCGCTGCAAGTTCGGCGCCCCCCTTAGCGGGTTCCCGGGGCGCTTCGAGGTGGTCGGACACTGGCGCGTCATCCAGTGCAGGCTCTCTGAGATCGGTCGGTCGAATCAGGGTCAGGCTCAGCCGATCGCTCAAATGCTCGTCGGCGGTGGCCACGCGGCGACTCGCCGGACATGACGCAACCCTGACCCCTATGTGGTCAGCGGCGCGGTCGCTTTGCTTTTTGGATCGATCAGGATCTTGGCGTGGAGGTCGGGGCTGCCGAGCGCCGTGAAGGCCGCGGCAACGCCATCGAGGCCCACCATCCCGGTGATCAGCGGGCTGGGATCGATCTCCCCCTCGGCAAGCATCTGAAGGGTGTCGCGGAACTCAAGCGGGGTGTAGCCGACCACGAAGCGCAGGTCGATCTCCTTGTTAATGGCCATCGCTGGGGTGATTTGATCGCTACCGACGCAGACGCCGACCACGACGATGCGGGAAAAGAGCGGCGCGCCGTCGATCAGGTCCTCGATCACCCCCGGCATCCCCACACACTCAAAGATCACCGGGTGCTTTGGGGCGGCACCGAGTGCCTCGGCGAGGCGCCAGGCATGCCACCAGCCAAACGGCAGGCGGCCCAGTTTCTCGCGGGTGCCGAGCGCCAGCTCCAGGGCGGCCGGAATATCCTCAACGTGTCCACGGCGCCGCGCAGCAGTCACCGGCGACTCCTGGTCAGGATCGATGGCAATGTCGGCGCCGCAGGCGGTGGCCAGGGCTCGCCGCGCCGGGGAGTAGTCGCTGGCCACCACCGTGCGCACACCCTTGGCCTTGAGGGCGAGGATGACCCCGAGCCCGATCGGTCCGCAGCCGATCACGATTGCCACCGTGCGTTTACTCACCGCGCCTCGACGCACGGCGTGCCAGGCAACCGCCAGCGGCTCGGTGAGCGCGGCGAGGTCAGAACCGAGGCCGTTGGGGACCTCCATCATCATCGACTCCTGCACGAGCGTCTGCTCGGCGTAGGCGCCAGGAGCATGGACCGAAAGACCGATCGTGTCCACTCCCTGGGAGAAGCGCAGTAGCGGTAGGGCGACAACGCGGGTCCCTGTAGGCGAAGTCTTGCGGCATTTGGGACCGTACTCGGCGATTTCGCCGCAAAACTCGTGGCCGAAGACGATCTCCTGCTCGGAACGAGCGAACCGTTCATAGCCCGCGCGGGCTGCCAGGTCGGCCCAAGCGTCACAACCGTGGCGCGCGTGCAGATCGGATCCGCAGATTCCGCAACGAAGCACCTCGATGCGAACCTGACCATCGCCCGGCAACGGCTCGGGGCGTTCGATGACCTCAAACTCGGCGTTGGTGCAGGCGGCGGCCTTCATTGCGGGCCTGACACACAAGGGTCGATCACATTGACATTGTCGCAGCGAACGCGACGTGGCCCATCGCCATACCTTTGGAATGGGAATTCAACGCCGCTTCCCAGGAAGTCTCGGAATGCTTTCCCAGAGAGGGTGAGAGGCCACACGACTACAGCGGCCCTTAGAAGAGCTTGCCCCCCGACCAACCCAGTGCTTCCTATTGCATTTACGCAGCTGGCGCATGGCCTTCTTGGTTTGCCCAAAGTCCTCTTGGTCTTCACCTGCTGTGTGCCCGCCGGGTGCATGCTCTCGCGAGTCCTTCTGCGCGAGCACCCTCTGCTCCGCACGGAGGCAACAAGATCGACACATCTGACCGCTCATGTCAATAGCGCTACAGATACCCTGGTATTAGGCCCCGTCAAATTCAAACCTCGCGCAGAACTGGCTTTGTACGCGTATGGTTATCGTGGCGATCGCGTGTCAACCAAGCCAACCCCCGATCGACCCGAATCGCTTTTCCCAAAGCTGCCGCCGGGTCGAACCGAAAGAAGCGCGGCGGAAACAGCCCGCAATCATCGAGGTCGATTGATGGGCGCAATGGCGGACGCGGTGGCGCGCGACGGCTACGAGTCGACGACACTCCGGGAGCTGGTCGCGCTCGCCGGGGTCTCCAACACGACGTTCTATGAACACTTTGAAACCTTGGAAGACTGTTTTTTGGCCACCTTCGATGAGATAGTGGCGCAGGCAAGCAGACAGGTCGGAGAGGCCTACAGATCAGAAACCGGTTTTCGCGAGCGTTTGCGTGCCGCCCTCGAGATGTTCATGAAAATCGTTATCGCCGAGCCAGCGGCGGCCCACCTGGTGGTGGTGGACTCGCTCAGCCTGGGAGCTGCGGGGGTGGCTCATCGTGAGCCGGCCGCAGACGCATTCGAGCTGATGTTTCGCCAGAGCTTCGACCAAGTCGCCGAGCGCGGTGAGGTCTCCGATATGACGATCCGCGCGATCAATGCAGGGATCCGGTGGGTTGTCGACCGCCACCTACGCAACGGGCAAACCGAGAGGCTACGCGACCACGTTGACGAGCTGCTCGATTGGGGTATCTCCTACCAGCGCCCTTACGGGGCACGGAGCGTCCAATTGCCGATATCAGCCGATACCGGTGCGCTTCAGATCGAGAGTAGGCCAAGCAGCGGAGATCAACTGAGTTGGGACGAGCCCCCCGACAGCGCACGAAGCCGCTCAACGCTCTCTCAGTTCGAGCGAATCGTTCGCGCTGCAGCGCTTGTCTCTGCCAGGGATGGGTATGGGAAGCTCAGCATTCCGGCGATCAGCGGCACCGCGGGAGTTTCAAATCAGACTTTCTATGAGCACTTTGCCGGCAAGGAGGAGGCATTCCTAGCCGCTCTCGATGTTCTCGGTCCCCGGATGAAGACCCAGACTAATGCGCTTAGACGAGGCGCGGTCTCTCAACCGGAGGCTATTGCAACGGAAATAGGTCGTCTGCTGAGCACCCTTGCGGAAAATCCGATCCTCGCAAGGGTCACGTTCTTTGAGGCGGTCGCTGCGGGACCAGCTGCACGCGACCGCATTGGGGTGATGATGGATGAATGGATGTCGCTGATCAGGATCGGCGGCACGGATATGGGAATCCCACTTCGCGAGGTCGTTATCCAGGCCATTGTCGGTGGGATTTGGGCGGTGATTCAACACGAGATAGCTCATAACCGAATCGAGGAACTGCCAGCTATCTTGCGCGAGATCACGTATATCGCGCTGGCGCCATTGGACCGTGCTGAGAAGCGCAGTCTACCCAGAAGGGGGGCCACCCCTAGTGTCAGACCCGCTACAAATAGGCTGGAAAACGCGGATAAAGCTTAGCCGCTTGGAGTGCTAGGGAGATACCGCGTGTCGAGCATCGCTCACGAAAGAAGAAGGAGGATAACCAGAAAAAAGAAAAGATATGAGGATGGAATAGGGGGAAGATGGGTGGTGGAGCGAGGATGGCGGCGTATGCGGATGGCGTGGGAGCGAATGGAGCGAGCGCAGAGCACCGCTCAAAACACACCGCAGGGCTGCGAAAGCGCGAGGTGATGGACGCGATGATGCTGGTGCTGCGCAAAGGTATGCAGTGGAACGCACTAGACGTGGACTGGAGTCTGCAACTGCAGTACCGCGCACAGACGCGCAGGAGTGGGAGAGAGCGGAGGTCTACAAGAGATCTGGCGGCTGGGCCTGCTAGACTACGACGAGGCGCTAGGCATAGACTGGTCCTGGCTGGCGGCAGACGGAGCAATGACCAAGGCGCCGCTCGGCGGGGCAAAGACCGGACACAAACACACGGACAGAGAAAAGGGGGGCGAAGCGCTCGCTCAACGTCGAGGCTGCGAGGGATCCCGATCGGGATCGAGCACGATGGCGCCAACCGCAACGACCACAAGCTGCTGAAGGGGACGCTTGACTCGATCCCGATGGAGCGCAAAGCCAACCCAGGCCGATCCCCAGGGCCTCTGCCTGGACAAGGCCTATGACTTCCCCGTCGTCCGCGATCTGCTCGAGGACACAAGATCACACCACACATCCGCAGTCGGGGCGAGGAGATCGACCTGAAACAGCGCAAAAGATAGGAGAGCGCGCAGCTGGGTTGTGGAGGAGTGTCAATCATGGCTCAATAGCAAAAGAGCTATTATAATAAGATGGTAAAAGAAGGAGGAGAAAAAAATAGAAAAGAAGAAGATGGAAAGAGGAAAGAAAGAAAAAAGAGGGGAAGGGGAGGGGAGGGGAGGGCTAATGGGAGCGATGCTCGACACGCTCGGACGCCACGGATCCCCCAACACAACGCTGCGTGAGATCGCGGCGCTAGCGGGAGTCTCGGCTGGAGTGCCAGGGTCGGACCGAAGCTAGAGTTCTTGGGGTTGGAAGCGCCCCGGACGCCGGAGGAAAGAGGCCGTCGGCCGGGGGCGCATTCCACAATCTGGCGCCGAACCAGGGAAAGAACAGCGCCATTTACTTCAAGTCAGCCCCGCCGGACTCTCGACCGATTGGGACGACCCTGGGTGGACGGTGGGACGCCGACCACTCAAGGCTTGGAAGGAAAGCAGAGCAAGCACCGGATGTCAAGGCAGTTACAGAAAGCCGTAACGTTTGCTACATGAATGTGCCACTCCATGCTCCAGCTCTGCTGTGTCTGAGACAATCGCTTGCAAGGGGGGACCGCCGGGAGGGCAGTCGGGCCAAGCAGGCACAGCCAAAGTCGCCATGGACGGTAGAGGTACCCAGCAAGGACCGCCGGCCTCCTTGCAACCGAGAGCAAATCGAGTTCTGACAGCGAGCTGATGTGGCCGCTCCCCCACTTTCATGCCTACGCGCAATGCCTACTGACGCGGTCACAGGGGGGAGCTCAACGCGACGCCACCCAACGAGCGAAGTTGCGACTGCGTCCTTCGCATGCATCTCGAGACGCAACTCAGACGATCAGATCTGTAGCCTCAAACCGCGAGTCGCCGAATTCCGGCCCTCATGGCCGTCGGGGCTTGAACCTCACCTTCTTGAACGCCGGCGTCGGATCGACGCCGGCGGAGCCGAAAGCGCGGACTTCAAACCTGTAGGTGCCGGGCCGCAGATGTTTGTAGGACTTCGGAGATGTACACGCCGAAAACGCCGGGTGGGGCTTCCTTTGGTGCTTAACCGGAGGCTTACGGAGCTTGCATTCAAAACCGCTCGCCGTTCCCGTGGCCTGAAAGCTAAAGCTGATTTCTTTCTCCTTGCGGTTGAGTTTCGTCTTGGTGATTGTCGTTTCAGGCGGTGGGGGAAGCGGGCAGGGGGGCGCGACCGGGACGAACTCATAGGCGCCGATGTCGGTTACCGCTGCCGGACTCCCTGAGCAGAGTATTTGAGCGGGAAGCGCTCGCGGATTGCCGTCCAGGTCAGTCACCCCGTCTTCTGGGCTATTAACCCCGGCATCGATAGTGGGCGAGCCTTCCAGCTCGTGGAAGTCACCAGCAGTTGCGTTAACGAACGCCGGCGCGCCGGTCTGGTTTGTCCCAGACCCCGCAGGTGTGACGCTGGCCGTACTTCCTCCGCCTTCGCTGCTGATCTGGACGTTGGCGTAGTTTGAATGTTCTGCGCTGACGGTCGCCGTGCTTTTCGGATTGGAGTCGGTGCTTGCCGCGATGTCAGCGCCCACACCACGAGCGATCGAGTTGACCAGGTTGATCGCCATCGTGGTGCCGCCGGTCGCATCGACGGCGGCCGCCTTGCCGCCGCTTCCGGAAGCGATCAGCGTGTCGTTTCGCAGCGTGGCGGATCCGCTCAAAAGGACCAGGAGCGTCGCGGCGATTCCGTCGGACCCACTCGACCAGCAGACGCTGTCGGTGAGCGTTCCCGAGGGGTAACAGGCAACTGCAGCGGCAGCGGAGACGTGTGAGATGACGTGGTCGATGCTCGCGTTGTATACGCCGCTGACGTAAATTCCATATTGACCGGTTGCATCTTCGATGTCCAGATCGCTGACGCTGCTGTTTTTCCCAAGCAACTCGATGCCGTACCCGGCCTGGGTGATGATTATTGGGCGCGGCTGACCAGCCTGGCCATGGATTGCCAGCGTGTTGCCCCCGTCGTCGAGCGTCAGCGTCAGCGGTTTTGTCGGCGAACCGTATGTACCTGGCTCAATCGTGATGTCGTCGTTGTTTTTGGCTTCATTGATCGCGGGGACGATTTCGCACGGGACCGCCTGGCTGCAAGCCGTACCGGATCCAGTTGGACTGGCAAACCGCGCCGCCGCGCTCGCGCTCGGAGCGGCGATCAGGAAGACAAGCCCTGCGAGTCCAATGAGTTGGCCTAGGAATCGGCTAACAGGCATAAATGGCTCCTCGCTCGCTGGATTCTGATCCCGCCACGATATCCTCTCCGCCGCACTCACATCCCAGCCTACTTCGAGAGTGTCCAGGCGATGCCCAAGACTTCGGTGCAGACCACATCAACTGCTTGAGGCGGCTAAGCGGATTCTGCCGATACCGCAAGCTTTCCCGCTTGAACAGTGAAGAAGGCACACTGACGGCGACCAGCTTTGCCTACGATCGCCAGCAGAGTGTCCATCGGATGCCTGCCAACTTGAAAGCGGTGCGATCAGCTCTGCTCCGATTTGGCGCTCGCAGCCATGCGCCTCAAAAAGAGGCGGGCGAGCGCCCGCAGCTCATCAGCTTGCGCGTGAAGTAGCACCGTCGCCATGTCATCTGCTTGGTCGGCCCTGTAGTCAGCGGTTTCAGCCGCGTCAAGCATTTCATCGATCCTGGCATCGAGTCGGACCTCCCCCTCTTCCCCAAAGCCCGGTCGGCCCGCGCTTGCAATCAGCTCATCTCCGGAGATACCTGCTCTTGCAGCTAGGCGCCTGATCGTGATTTGGTCGGCCATCAATTCCTTCAATTATCCACGCTTGCTGCCTCGGTCGCCGAGACCTCGAACAGTCCCGCCATTTGCTCAAGTGTGGACTGACGGGCACCCAGCTCATCTGGGTCGCCCAACCACCTCGAGTCGTGGTAGCTAAGCATCAGGTCCTGCTCTTCCATCGGTTTCGGTCAAGATCTCGGACCGATCGTCAGTACGCGTGATGAGAGGGCGCTCATCGTCTGATCGCGGGGCGAGAAGCCCCATCCCCACTTGACCGGGCGGACTGAAGCGGGGCGCACGAATTTCGGTCACGACCCCAGCTTTCGCAATCCTTCAAAGCCCGAGAGCTCCAAGAACCGTCGGCAAGATCAAAAGGTCGAGCGTTCCCCGGGGGCCCGCCCTCAGGAGACCGATGGCGTCTGCGCGCCAGGCGGGTCACCAGTTCCGGCGGTGCGAGTCTGGGCGTCTTGAAATGGGGGATAAGTCTCAGTCAACAGGGCGATATAGGAATCTGAGCGCGCGGTGTAGGAATTGGCAAGAACCATCATGTCGAAGAGGCCTCGAGGCATCTTGCCGGTGATCAGGATCACGACCCAGGCTCCGATTGCGCCGATCTCGAGCATCAGGCCCATGACGTAGCGCAGGATCAGAACTGGAATCGCAAGGATGATGCGAAAGAAGGTCTTTGACCGGCTGTAGTGCTCAAGCGGCTCGAAATGCATCCGGACAGGGTAGGCGGGATCATCGGAGCCACCGAAAGATGGGTAGGGGTCACACAGGAGAACCGCGTAGGCGGTAAAGCGAGCCAGGAAGCGCGTGAACCCCGCGGCGAAGTCATATAGGCCCCGCGGATACTCGCCGGTGATCACGATGGCAAACCACGCGATCGCGATCGCGATATAGGCGACGATCGCATATACGTACAACCAGATCGCGAGCGGAATCGCCAAGAGCAGCCTGAAGAAGACGGTTAGCCGGTCGTGGCGCTCAACGTAGTCGGCTTCGAAGGTGACGGGATAAGACACGAGGCGATCTCCTTTTTGGAAGGTTCAAAAACCTTGTCGGCGCTTCTCCAAGAACCCTTGAGTTCCTTCATTATGGTCGTATCCGAAAGACGGTGCTAAGCCAGGATTATCGCCCAATCTACGGGGAAACCGCAATGGGTGCCCGTGGAAGTTGGTCCCCTCCCTGAACCCCGCAGGGCCGCGGGCCTCAAGGACGAGACGCCAACCCAAGCCGCCAGAGGCCGATGCTCCATGAACCTCATCCGTCCATCGGTTGCGCGATTGGACCCCTCTCGCTGCATGGCGAGCGCGACGCGAGAGCAGCTGGCTGATCGCCGTTGATCCCATGCACATCATCGCCCACGTCTGGGAGCGAGCGGGGGATCCGCCAGGCTGGCAACGGGCCCAGTTCGTGGGACTCGCTCTTGGTGGAGGGCATAGACGTTGGCGTCGATTGCCACCGTTCACCCTGGGGGAGGCGGTCGAGCTCGGCGATGTCCTCTGCAACCTGGTCGGTGAGGAAGCACTGGTGACGCCAGCCATCGGTGTCGATCAGGCTGAGCTGGGCGCCGGGGTGGGCGCGCTCGCGCCGGCATATCAGCCGCGAGGCTTGCGGCCAGGTGGAGAGGTCGACGAGGCCGGTCAACTCTGCGACGTAGGCCTCGCGGGGGCGGGTCGGGTGCTCGGCCACCGGCACCCCGTCCTGGGAGATCGCGCCCACCCAGGCGTCATCTGGGACCTCGCCGATCGCCTCGCGGACCTCAGCGCTGAGTTCGTGCCCGACCGAGAAGCGGATGTCGCCCTCGCGGCAGAAGTCGGCCACCGCGTGCACGCAGGCGGCCGAGTCGCCGCGCACCAGGATCTCCCCCCCATCGCCTCGGGTGGCAGCTGCTCGAGCGCCGCTTCGATCGCCGCCACCTGGTCGGCTCCGGTGTTGGAGCCGGCGTTGCCGGGCCGCAGGATGCCGTCGAGCGCACCTTCTGATCCCTCCAGGTAGCAGAGCATCGGATGGAAGCCGAAACCTCCCTTGAAGTTGCCGGCCGCGCCCTCCTTCTCGGAGTGGGCGCCGAGCAGGGTGGCGTCGACGTCGAGTACCGGCCGCTCGGGGCCGGCGCCGAGCTCGAAGGCCCGCTTCCGTGCCGCCTTGCGCGCCGCCCTGATCCCCTCCAACTCCTCAGGGCCGATCCGCTCGATCGCCCGGAAGGCGGTCGCATCGGAGGCGACGTCGCCGAAGAGGCCGGGTTGGTCGCGCAGCGTCGCCAGGTCGCAGAGGTGCTCGCCGCCCTGCACCAGCATGACGATCAGGTCGCGCAGGATCTCCCCGTCGGAGTGGACGGAGCGCCTCTGCCGGGTCGGGTCAAGGGCTTTGGTGAGCGCACCTGTTAGCCCGAGGCGGTCGCAGAGATTGGTGAGCAAAAGGGCGCCTGCGTGCGAGCAGAAACCCTCGCCGTCCGCTGTTACCTCTACGGTTTCTGAACTCCCGTTTCGATTCACCTTCAAGGTGAAGCCTCCTGAGCTGGGAAGTGGACGTCGAACACCCACATTTTCCCGGCTCAGGAGGCGGAATCTTGGCTTCAGGCGGTCCTAACGTGGTAGCTGTGAACAATCTCGAGCGAGCACGAGGGCGGAGAGTTCGAAAGACCGGCTCAACTCCAACGCAGCCCCTACCGCATTCGAATTCGGGCGGCACGATCGCCGTTCAGTTGAGGCGCCCGTTAGCAGGCCTTTAGTCATTCGCCATATCGTCTTTACCCACTCCGGTGGACCCCCCAGTCACAGAACCCCTCAGCGATAGGGAGAGCGACGAGCTGAAGAGGCGCGGCATCGACCGAAGTGCAGGGCGATCCTCGCTGGTCTCAACGATTTCTCTTCTCCTCAAAAATATCGGCGGGCCGTCGTAGGCGGTGACTCCGAGCAGCTCTCATCTCCATCTACCGTCGGGTCTACACACAGCCCTGCTTATCGCCGCTCTACTGCCAGCTCTAGTCCTATCTGCCGGCAATTCCTACGCCGGATCGCTCACCGGGATCCAGACACGGTATCTGGGCCTCGCCGAAGCTGGAGTGGCCAAGATTCATCGGGATTGGTGGAATGCTCGTGATGGCAAGTTCGACGCTGAGCTGCACAACGAGGGCAAGGTGGCGACCCTTTGGGACGTTGTGCCGTTGTTTGAGGCTCTGGATGGCATCGCGAAGGCCGATCCAACCAATCGACATAAGGAGAATGTGATTGGCATTGCCAACTATGCCGAGACCTACCTCAATCGCTCGCTCAGCCCGGTTGCGGGATTTGGTCCCGAACCCGATCAGCACGGTGCAGAGCACACTACCTGGTTCGACGACAACGGCTGGTGGGGGCTTGCCTTTCTTGATGCCTATGAAGCGACTGGAAGACGCCGCTACATTGGCGATGCTGAGACCGCCTTTCGCTTTATTGCAAGGTCAGGTTGGGACTACGAATCTGGCTCACCAGGCGGTCTGTGGTGGGACACGCAGCACACTTTTTTCGCCGGCGAGACCCTTGCAGGCGGAACTGAGTTGGCGGCCCGTCTTTACGCACTTACAAAAAAGTCGCGGTTCTTGACGGAAGCTCAGAAATTTATTGCCTGGGGAAATGTTTGGCTCTGGAATTCTGAAGACGGACTCTACGCGCGTCTGCGTACGCCCCAGGGTGAGCTCAGCACCGGTGGTGTTCCACCAGAGTCTGCGGTTATGGCTAACGGTCCTCCCGTTTCTGAGGCGGTCGGGTCCCGGACCGAGCCAAGCGGAGATGTTTTGCCTAGCGAGGCGACGGCCTCAAGCCTGCCCAGCTTCGACCCCACGCCACTTCCGTATGTTCAAGGCCCAATGATCATTGCCAACCAAACTCTCTGCGAAGTAACCGACGTTCACGGATATTGCAGCAGGGCAGAAATGCTCGCCCGGGATGCGGCACGACGTTTTCCTGAACTTCGGATGGGCCTCAATATGACAATGTCTACCTGCACGACATGCTCGAGCTTTACGCCATGGACAGCGACCCGCAGTGGTATCGAATCGCAAAGGAAAACGCCGAGCGGGCCTATACCAATGCTCGCGATAGTGACGGCTTGTATCTAAAAACTTGGACCGGCCGATCAAGTGAGACCGTTGGATCTCCGCCGGGAAGCCTTCAGCTGCAGGCTGCCACGGTAAACGTCTTTGCTTGGCTAGCTGCGACTCCATAGCGGTGTGAGAGAAGCCCTTTCGCCTTTCTCGGAGAGAATATGCTGCCGGCCTTTATTTCACGCGGGATTCCGGCGGGGGAGCCCTAGCGAATCAGTCGGCAGGGGCTCCGGCCATCGGTTAAGGGGAAGGGCCGCTTCGATGTCGGGGGCTAACTGTCCTTCCAGTCCTGATTCCTCCCTCTGAGGGCGGCTGAAGTTGCAGCGTCTCAACCCCAGTTGTGCTCAAACCTTCGGCTTTTCCGGCGAGCGCGGTCCTAGGACCGGCAAGTTCCATCCCAAAACCAAAGCCGCCAGCCCAGCGGTCGAAAGGAATATCGGTTCCAACTCCGAAGGGAAAATGCTTTGTTTGCGTCTCGTGAGCAATCAACCGGTCGATCGTTTACACTGGCGCCGTTCCAGACAACCGAAACGCCGAATCCCGAGCGCCCCAAGGCGCCACGGGAGCGGGGGAACCACGTTTTCGGGGCTAACCCACCTGAGCTAGGTGGGGGCGCAGGCTCCTTTCGCGCCAGCCCGACAGCTAACCCCGTAGGCCGACGAAGGAGATCGGTTTGCATCCATATAGGCACGGGCTCAGAGCAGGTCTAGCGACAGGCGCCGCCTTGGCGGCGCTGGTGGTTCCGGCGTTTGCGAGCGCTGCCCCGGGGGGTGGTCTGAGCCCTGCCCCAGAAGTCACCGAAGCCCCGACCCAATCAGCAGTGGGTTCCTGCGCACCTGAAAGCGGAGGCATGGCCAACTCCACGATTGGCTGCGGCGCCTTTGAAAAGGCCCGCCTGATCGATGGGGCCGCCGTCGCTGCCCCCGATGCCCCGCTGGCCGTGAAGGGGGTGATCGCCGCCGCCGATTCGATCCGCACCACCCCCTACATCTGGGGCGGTGGCCACGCCAACTGGCTCTCACGGGGCTACGATTGCTCGGGCGCGGTCAGCTTTGCCCTGCACGGCGGGGGCTTCCTCAAGTCCCCCCTTGTTTCTGGAGAAATGACCCACTGGGGCAGCCCCGGAAAGGGTCGCTGGATCACCGTCTACGCCAATTCCGTCCATGCCTTTGCGGTGATTGACGGGCTGCGCTGGGACACGGTCGGAGACCCCAGCGGGGTCACCGGTCCCCGCTGGCATCCCTCGATGGCCGGCGACACGACGAGGGGCTTTGTCGCGCGTCACCCGGCGGGTTACTGAAAATCCAAAGCAGCGGGGTGCCGGCGACTCCGTTGGAGCACCAACTCGGCCTGCTGTCTCCGGGCTTCCCCGCCTACCATCGATTGACTGCAGCGGACTGGTGACCGCCCGTCGGCCAAAGGCAAGGGACCAAGATAATCGCGATGGCTTAGTGATCCAGGCATCGGTCAGCACCTTCACGTGCTACGTCCCAACGGGCGGATGATGTCCAAGCCCGTCGATCTGGATCAGCCTCAGATCCACCACACGTCCACTGTTTGCAAGCACGGGATCACTCATGTGCGAGGCGAATCAGCAACAAACGGAGCCCGACCAGGGATTCCCGGGTGAATATAAAAGCGTCGATGCGACCTCTGGGATGACCTTCGCGATATTCGCTGCTTGGCCGAGGAGACGATGGTCGCGAGAATCGATCCGCTGAACATCGGCATACTTTGGAACCGTCAGCAGTCAACCTTACGTAGTTACGACCGCCAGGCTTAAACATTGGCGTATACACATCGGGCTCTGGTTTGTCCGCGCGTTGAGGAGGAAGGTCTCGTAGGTGTTGTGTAGTCAAAAAATGGTGCGGGCCGTACGGCGGCCCTTTCAGCTCAGTCAACCCACCAATCTTTGATGATTTCGCCATCGCCATCATGACGAGCTCCCACGGCGAGCACCTCAATCCCATCGGGACCTGCCTCAAAAGCCCGAATTACGCCGGGATTGACCCTGATCGCATCGAGGGTCTCAACTGCAAGGATCTCGTCATCTAATTTAACTCGGCCCGAGCCGCGAAGAACGACGTAGACCTCCTCTGCCTGCTCGTGCTTGTGGGCAAACGGTTGGCGCTTGCCCGCAACAAGCCGATGAAAACTTACTCCGGTTTGAACGGCATCAAGGTCATCCTTTGCAAACCGCGCCTCCATATCGGAGCCAAGCCCATATTCGGGCGCGGAGTCCTTAACATCGGTTAGCTTTTTGTGAGTGTATGCATTCGGCATCTAAGCTCCTTTGCTTTGTGAGGTTGGGGACGGGAGACTAACCAAGGGAGCATGCCTTCGCGAACGCCCCCGCCCGACTTTCCGCTTCAAGTCCCGACCCACCTGGGATGGGCCGACGGAGGACATCAGATTGGCGATGTTTACCGATTCCCCTGCGGGGTAATTCCCCAGCATGCCATTATCTCTGCTTCTCATCGTTATTGGGATCGTCCTGGCCATTTTGGTCAATTATGCGCTGGGGATCATTTGCATCCTTATCGGGCTGGTGCTGTTACTCTGGCCGCGATTCGGCGCTGGGCGCGCAGGCGGTTCTCGCGTATAGGGGCCGCTCCGATGGCTCGCCTGCATCATTTCGGCCGGGGAGCTTCTCAGGGCCTTGCGCTCGGCGAGCCATTGGAGCGCTTCGACGGAACGCCGCCGCTCGCCTAATCCCGCCAAGATAGGCTTCGAACCGACGTTTCCCGCCTCGGCGTGAGAAGCTTCTGCGGTGAGCAGTCGCACCTTCCTCACACGACTGACACTCCGCGGTGCCCTCAGGGTTCCTGAGGTCACCGCCTATTTCTGGATGATCAAGGCCCTGTCGACTGCGATGGGCGAGTCAACGTCGGACTATCTCGTGCACGCGATGAACCCCGTATTTGCTGTTGTCCTGGGCTTTATTGGCTTTCTGGTGGCCCTATCGATTCAGTTCTCGATGCGCCGCTACGTGGCGTGGACCTACTGGCTAGCGGTTGTCGGGGTTGGAGTCTTTGGCACGATGGCAGCCGATGTGCTGCACGTACGCTTCAGCGTCCCATACGCGGTGTCGAGTCTCTTCTATGGCCTTGTCCTGGTTGGAGTGTTCTTCAGCTGGCAGAGGACGGAGAAGACGCTTTCCTTCCATAGCATCGACACGCCTCGTCGGGAGGCCTTTTACTGGGCCGCCGTCGTGGCGACCTTCGCGATGGGGACAGCGATCGGAGACCTCACGGCAACAACTTTCGGTCTGGGGTACTTTGCCTCCGCACTGCTATTCGCCGGGGTGATCGCAATTGCCGCGCTTGGCTACTGGCGTCTGGGCTGGAATCCGATCTTCTCCTTCTGGTTTGCCTATGTCGCCACCCGGCCACTCGGCGCATCTTTTGCTGATTGGATGGGTAAGCCGCAGAGCGTCGGGGGACTTGGTCTTGGCGATGGACCGGTCGCCCTGGCGCTGACGATCATTATCTTCTGCTTTGTCGCCTACCTGGCGATCACTCGGCGCGACGTGCAAAAGGTCGAGCGAGTACCGCGTGTTCCGGGTGGGGAGACCCGCTGATCACGCCCTCGACCGAGCAACCCGACGCGATCTAAATGCGAGCAACTGCGCTGCTTTGCTGACTGGCTCCGGCCTCCCAGTCCAGGGCAGGGTCAGTTGTGTCGGCGACGCGCTTCATCTGCTGAGGGCTGCGCCTCACCGGTATCGAAATCTCTGATCTGATCGCGTCTTCATCCGGCGCTCCGCGCTTATCTCGAAGACGTCGAGCGGGAAATCTTCCTGCCGAGGTCCCGCTCGCTCTGGAACCGCTCGCAGTGGACCCAGCGCCCCCGTCTGAGCGCCAGCGGATCCAGCGACAAATGCGGACACACATCAAACCGGGTGCCACCTCGACTCTATAAGAGGCTGGTTGGCTCGTCGCCGCTGGCACGTCGCGGTGAGTCTTTCGCCTTGCGACGGTTAAACAGGTAGCTCAGGCGCCGCTCGCCCAACCCCGGATTCGAAGGGTTACAGGTTGCGGACCCGTCGACCAATCTCGTGATCGCGGGGATAGCCGGCGGACTCCCAAAACGCTCCAGCTACCTGATCTTCAAAAGCGACCAGCGCGGTCACCCGGCGAGCCCCGCAGCGGCGCAGATAGTCCTCGCCGGCCCGGGTCAGAGCGAGTGCGATGCCCTCCCTGCGGTACTCCTCGCACACAGCAAGCCGATACATATTTCCTCGCCACCCGTCCCAGGCGGCAATCAGGGCGCCGACTATCTCGCCGTTCCGCTCGGCTACCAACAAGGCAGCCGGAGAATTGGCGATCAGGCGCTCGACATCGTCGCCGTGGTCGGTTGTGGTCGCATGCTCGCTTCGCGCCCGCATCCACAGCTCCAGCACTGATCGCACATCGCCCGGACGACACCGCCGCACCTTGGTTCCCTCTCCGGTCAAGATCAAAATCTAACACCCTGTCGGTTCCATATGGTCAGTGCTTCTGATGACCAGCGGCGGCGTCGCGCAGAGTGCTCTGCGCAGAAAGCGACGGCGGTCTTGGCTTGGCCGGGACTGCACCTGTTCCATCGGGGCAGAGGGATTGGGAGATACTCCTCTTCGTGAATTTGCCTTGCGGCGGGCCAGTCCCACTGGGTTGGAGATCAGCTAGCTCACGTGCTTCCGCCGATGAAGCTGGTGGCGGTACCGTCGGCGCCGGTATGTCGTGCGATGAATAGGCGCACTCGCAGGTGACGCTTGCCGCGTCGGAGCCTGCCCAGCCAAATCGCTGCTTTGCGAACTTCCACCTTGCCCTAGGAGGGGGGTCACTGCAGCCGCGGCGGTCGTGGTGGTGAAGGTCTGATCGGGGCCGCTCACGCTTGGATTGCCCCCGTTCTGGGCAAGGACGCGGTAGTGGTAAGTGGTGGCCGGCCGCAGGATTACGCCTATGCTTGCCAGATCGAGACTGACCGCATGCCCGCCACTTCTCGCCGAAATGTATTGGGAGCTGGGCTCGACCAACCCAGCCGACAAGGGTTCTCCGGTGATGAGAACCTCACACTCCCCGTACCCGGGCAAGTCAAACGGACAGGCAGCGCGGGGAACGTTGAAGCTGCCGTTCGTATCGATTTGGAACTCATAACCCGTGTAGGCGCCGTTTGGGTTGATTTGGGCCTCGATCGTAGCGTCGTGTTCGGTGACATTGGTCGCCCCCTCGCCTTCGATCGAGGGCGGCCCCGCTGGTGGCGCTTCGAACTGATGAAAGCTGCCGGTCACACTTCCAGCCGCATTTGCCGCGGTCACCGAATAGAACCATTCCCCTCACCCCAGAGTGACGCCGGCACTGGCCAGGTCGAGGCTGACGGTTTGTCCCACAAACGAGCCTAGGAGTTTTCCCGTCGGAAGGGAAATCGGATCTGGAGCCATTTCGCAGCCCATCCCATGGGACGAGCACTCGCTCGTCTCCAACCTGAATTCGTATGTGGTTTCAAGACCCTCGGTGTTGATTTGAGCTTCGATCGTGGCGTCGGTTGGAGTTAGGCGAGACAATGATTCGGCTTCGATCGAGGGCTTTGCGGGCATCGTGAAGGTTCCGCCAGACCCCGTCGTTGTCCCAGCTGAGTTCGTCGCTTCGATTGAGTAGGCGTATTTCGTGCCCGAACGAAGCCTCGCACCCGCTTCATCTAAGTCGATGCTGACGCTCTGACCTTCAGTTAGGTCTGGGAGCTTCCCACTCCGAAGGGATTGCACCTCAATCGCATCGCAGGCTAGATGCTCTACCACGCATCCAGATTCCAAACGCACCTGGTAGCTCGTTTCGAGTCCATTTGGGTTGATCTTTGCTTCCAGCGTGGCGTTGGTCGCGGTGATCGTGGATAGCGATTCGACTTCAATCAAAGGCGCTGAGTCCGCGCTTGCACTAGCGGTGCAAATAAGCGAACTCAAGCCCACCGAGGCGATAACGATCGTCGCTCTTGTAATCCGCTTGAGGCTGGCCCGCTTCAATGGTCTCATCTGCTCGGAGGGTCTGAGAACAGCGATCGATACTCCCGTCGGCGAGGCTACCCGGACGCGGCGCGGCTGTCAATCGAGCCCCGCGCCACCGCAGAGCGCAGCCGCCCTCAGCAGGGTCTCCGGCTGCTTCACCACTTTGCACTTGAGCTAGGGGATCGTGGAACCGACACCGCGGACTTTGGGCGAAGCGAGATCTCGCCATCGATCATGGCCGTCGCTTCGGCGCAAATCGGCAATTAGAGCTCCGCTCAGTGAGGCCCAAGCTCGCCGCATGGCGATCGAATAGATTCGCGGCTGTGGCGCGCATCGTCGGGATCAACCATGTCGCAATCGAGGTCGGAGATGTTGATGAGGCGCTCGCCTGGTATCGACGGTTCCTTGATTTCGAGCTTCGCGGTCGCGTCGGCTCCTCGATGGCGTTCATCGATTTGGGGGATCAGTTCATCGCGGTCGCCGCGGGGAGAACGCAGCCCCCCGACCAATCACGGCATTTCGGGCTCGTGGTTGATGACAAGGAGGCCGTGCGAGCGGCGCTGCAACGGGTGGGGGTGGGGGTCGAAACTTCTGGCGCTGTTGACTTCCTCGACCCATGGGGAAACCATGTGCAAATCATCGATTACCGCGAGATCCAATTCACGAAGGCACCCGAGGTGTTGAACGGAATGGGTATCGGCGGAATCGAAAAGACCGTCGATGCACGTGAAGAGCTGCGCCGCAAGGGTCTCGCTGGCTAAACAGTTTCACCGTCGTTGGTCTGATGACTTGGGCCTGATCGCCGCCAAACTGGTGCCCTGCAGCCATCGCGGCCACCCTGACGTGTTCGGAGTTCACCGGCTTTTGCGGCATGCGGCGGGTCCCTGAACGACCGCTCAAGCGTTCATGAACCGGGCAATATCGTTGCCGCTCGACTAATCGCAGCTCGCGGCCACTGCTTCACTCCAGCTCCCTTACCGCTCGCCAACGCTCTAGGTCAATGCGAGCGATGCGCCCGCCCGATGCGCGGCGAATACTGCCCGAAGATCGGTCAACTGCAGAGCCTGTTCGGCGCTCCCCAAGCCTGCCCCCAAGTGGCGCACGGCGAAGAGCTGTCCAGCGAACATTTCGCAATGAGCCCTCGCAATGCACCGGCTCTGGCCTGCTGTCTGGTCTTTATGTCTTGGCTGAGCAGGCGAAAGCGATGACGGAGTTTGATCGTTGACAAGGGTGCAGTTCTCAAGTGGATTCCATCCAGTACCGATAGGGCGGCATGCACAGAAACCTGGAAGCGAAAATCCGCCCGCCACGGGCCATTTACACCATGGCCACTTTGCTGGCCTGCAGCGTTGCCTTCCTCCTCCTCCCTGCCGCCAGTCAGGCAGCGGAAGCGAGCGCCAGCCTCAATCCTCCCGCACAAGCCTTCCCCAGCGTCATCGTTGGACAACGAGGCCCTCAGCAGCAGTTCCAGTTCACAAACAATGGCCCCGAAGAAATCGACGTCGAAGCGGTCTCGGTTACAGGTCCCAATGCCAATGACTTCTCCCTCGAAAGCAACAGCTGCCCTTCAACCCTTTCATCCGGGCAAAGCTGCTCGCTCTACATCAGCTTCGCACCGAGCGCTAACGGGTTGCGCGAAGCCCAGCTCGAACTCCTCAATAACGGAGAAAACAGCCCAACGACGGCAGCACTCAGCGGACGTGGGCTCTCTCAAGAGCTGACCGTTTCCCCATCTCCCCTCAACTTCCCGACGACGACAGTTGACAGCAGCTCCGAAAGCCATGTGACCGTGGCCAACGAAAGTGAAGCCGCGGCCCCGATCTATAACGTCAATATCGAAGGGGCAGGGTCCAACGCCTTCGATACCACCGGAAGTGATTGCCCCACCTCTCTTCAGCCCCAGCAGAGCTGCACGGTCTCGATCCGCTTCTCTCCGGGCAGCGAAGGCGAACAGCGAGCCTTCCTCCACGTCCGCTCCGAAGGTACGCCAAATGAACAGATCGTCGAACTGATCGGAATCTCAGCTGCCCCCCAGCTCAGTTTCGAACCCGCGAGCTATGAATTTGGGCTGCAGTCGGTCAAGGAAGGTGGCGCCCAGACGACGATGCAGCTGCGAAATACAGGCGAGGGCTCGGCACAGGTCTCCCTCGAAATCGCCGGCAGCAACTCAAATGACTTCTACATCGGAGAAAGCGACTGCTACGGCGCAATCCTTGCGCCCAATCAAACCTGCTCGATCCAGGTTCACTTCGACCCCAATCAAACTGGCTTCTACGCGGCCCAAGTCCGCGCTCGAGCCAACAACAATGCCACCTTTAGCGCAGAAGTGAGCGGCACTGGCGGCCGAGCGATCCTCAGCGGCTCTCCTAACCCAGCCGGCTTCGGCGAAACTGTTCTCGGTAATGCGGGTCTAACTCGCACGATTACGCTAACCAATACAGGCGATCTCCCCGGTGGGTTTTTCATCGCCTTAATCTCGGGTGGAGATGCCGGCAGCTTCCAGCTGCTGGAAGAGGACTGCACAGCTGCGCGGCTGGAACCGGGCGGCAGCTGTAGCGCGCAGGTGCGCTTCCAACCGGCGAGTCCAGGGCTGAAGAGCGCGATGCTGACCTTCGTCGGTGGCGAAGAAGGGGGGGTGGTCCAGGTCGGACTCAACGGCATCGGCGTCGCCCCGGATTTGACGCTCAGTCCGGGTGGGCACGACTTCGGCTCCCAGGCAGAAGGCAGCGCCGGCCCTGCTCAGGAATTCACGCTTACCAACGACGGCAATGTCCCGACTGCTCTGAGCGATGCCAGTATCACCGGTGCCAACCCTGGTCAGTTTCGACTCTCCACCGATACCTGCGCCGCAATCACCCTAGAGGCCGGCCAAAGTTGCCATCTCGACGTCCGTTTTGCCCCCGAAAGCACTGGTGCGAAGAGCGCAACGCTGAGGCTCAACGGTCTCGCCGAGTCGCTCACTGCATCGCTCAGCGGCACTGGGCTTCCTAACCCCGCGGTGCCGGTCGACCCAGCGCCCACGCCGCCCTCAAACGCCTTCAGCTTTGGCCATTTGAAGACCAATACGAGAAAGGGGACGGCAACGCAATCGATAGCCGTTTCGGGCCCGGGCAGGCTCGTGCTTGCCGGGAGCGACGTGAAGGAAGCAAAGAAGACTGTCCCACAGCAAGGCGCTATCAGCCTCTCGATTGTGCCGACCGCAAAGGCCAAGTCCGCGCTGAATAAGACCGGCCAGACCAAGGTCAAGGTAGCGGTTAGCTTCACTCCAACCGGGGGTACCTCCAAAACACAGAAGAAGACGGTCAAGTTGGTCAAGAAACGATAGTTGACCGTCTGAGCTTGCAATGCGCGGACCCGCCCAAAGCGCAACCGTGCTGGACCCAATGCAAGAGAAGACCAGGGTAGGCCAGGTTTTCTCTCGGGTAGGCATGGCTCGAGCCGGCTTATCGATCGATCAGGCCGGTTCAAAGCGCCAGCTCTTCGGCACTATCTGTGGGGCGGCAGAACGTCGCAGGATCCAAAATTATCCTGGCCTACTCTCTGTAGATCAATTCTCTTCATCCGCACTTGAGTCGCTCCGTAGCCTCGGTTGCTGTACTCGTTTTTGCGCTGGGGCTTCCCAGCTCGGGGAGCCCCGATCATCGCCCACACCCACGCCTGGATCATCCGGGCCACTGGCGACCCAAGCCGACAACCTCCCCATGGCAATGGCAGCTACAGGGCAAGATCGACACCCACATCCCTGCTGACGTCTATGACATCGACGGATTCGAAACATCAAAGCAGACCGTGACCAAACTGCACCACCTTCATCGCAAAGTGATCTGCTATCTCGATGTCGGTAGCTGGGAGAACTTCCGACCTGACGCGAAGGAGTTTCCACGTGCGGTGATCGGCCGCAGGTATGAAGGCTTTCCAAACGAGCGTTGGCTCGACATCCGCCATTTCCACCGCTTCGCCCCGATCCTTGAACGCCGCTTTGACATGTGCGCCCGAAAGGGCTTTGATGCAGTCGAGCCCGACAACCTAGCTGGCTGGGAAAACAAGACTGGCTTCCCGATAACGCGCGAGGACCAGCTCCGCTTCAACCGCTGGGTTGCCCGCCAGGTCCACGCTCGGGGAATGGCGGTGGCATTGAAGAACGACGGTGCCCAAGCAAGGCAACTATCGGGAGACTTCGACTTCGCAATTGTCGAGCAGTGTTTCCAGTATCACGAATGCGGGCTTTATCGCAACGCCTTCGTGCGTCACGATAAGGCCGTCTTTGAGGCCGAATACGAACAAGAGCCAATTCAATATTGCAAGACCGCCGAGGCAATCGGCTTCAGCGCGATTCATAAGTCCGCAGAACTGTTCGCCAGACCCTGGCAGCCGTGCACGAATACCGACCCGGCTAATCAGCGCGGCTAAGACGAGGTCGGGGTTGGTCCCCGTCCGCAAATGTGTTTGATGTAAAGAGGCGGCCGGTTCGATCTGCTCAACAAATCGGTTTGCACACCGGTCGGTACCGCTTGTCCGAGACAGCAGGCTGGCCTTCGCACAAGGAGAAGTTCAGCCCTTGAACGGTGCCAGACGCACCGCCAGGGGCAAGCCGCAGCGCACCAGGAGGCCAAATCGTCCCTGCGGTACGGCACTGGCCTCGGCGCGAATCATTGCGACAAGCTGGCGCTTAAAGTCCAGCCTGGGGTAGCGGCGCAGGACCTCGGCAACAGTTTCAGGAGTGAGATCCCAAATCCGCAAACCGGCTCCGTCAACCATTGCGCCCCACTGCAGGTAGCAGCCGAGCACCCCGTCACCGTCCAGGCTCACTCCGGGCGTGGTGTGAACGCAAATCGCATCGGCGATTACATCGGCCCGATCGTCATCGACTTGGGCGGCCTTGGCACAGGCGAGCGCTCGATCCGCACTCGCGAGGGTGAAGTCGCGGCCCGTGGTCGGCTGGACGATGCCATGGTCGTGAAGAAGCGACGCACAGTAAAACAGCTCAACATCGAGCTCGCTGCCGTCAACGGCAGCTAGTGCCCGCCCGAACAGCCAGGTCCGATATGAGTGGCCGACGAGGGCTGTCGGCAACTCGGCGCACGCCTGCTCCGCCTCTTGCGCAAACACCGAGTCTGGCACCGTAAACGCACCGAGGTCAACGTTTGCCGCTCCCGGCGGGAGCCGCCCGAGGGACAGTTTCGCGCGGCCGAGCAGATTCTCCCATTGTCCGAGTGCGATCGCCGCGAGCAGCCGGCCACGCTCCCGCGAGGTCAGCCGTCCCTGGGTTCGTCGCGCCCAACCTATTCCGCCCAGACGCTGCGGATCGGGATTGCTCGATGCGGCGGGGTGTTCCGGCATTGCTGAGCTCACTGGCGCATGCTAGACGCGGTTCCCGGGGAGGATGCGGCCCAGACGCCGTATTGGGTCGGCCCGCGCAGAGAGAGTTGGGTAAGCGCGGATTGACATGCATCGTGGCTCTACCCCACAGCGTGGCCCTTGGCATTGATCGCATCCCAGGTACCCCCGAATTCCTTGGTTCCGACATAGGAAGTCTGCCCAGGCCCGGTGGTGCCAGCGTCAATGTAGAGCGGGTGGCCGGCGTAGGTGAGCTGTTGCACGCTCGCGGCTTTGATCGTCGATAGCAGCGAGGCACGAACGCCGGGGCCAGCGGTCGGTCTGGCGGTCTCTGCCTGGGGAATCCAGTTCGCCGTGCAGCCGGCAATCGTCACGCAGGTGTCCTTCTTCGGGGGGTCCTTTGAGAACTCAAACAGCGTGGTGCCAGCGCTGTTCACCAAGATCTTGCCGAGCTTTGTCTTGCGCAGAGTTACCGAGTGGATCGTGAATGCCCGTGCATTCGGTACTCCGCTTCCGATTGCCGAGGCGGTGAAAGCGGCAAGCACGAGGGCAACCAAGAGAACGTAGATGCGCTTCAAGGGAAGGCCTCCGGGATCGTTGATAGCCCGCGACGCGCGGGACGGGCTATCTTCCCAGATCGGACCGCGAGATGGTGCAATCAACCAAACCGCTCAACGCCAAGGGAATGCCAAATCCACTCCAGCCCGCGCTGACCGCCAGGCCGTTCGACGAGATGGTTCGGTTCTCCAAGCCTGCCCCCGAACTTGCAGCGACGATATTCGCTCCGCTGGGCGCCAATCGGTCAGCGGAGCGGCTTCCGCCCCCGGCTATCCCGAGTACCTGCGACCCTCGGGGGTAGGGAGCGAGGTCCTCACCTGTGCCAGGATCCTCCGCCATCCAAACTGGCGCCCGCCAAGCGGCGGTCTTCGGATCCTCTTACTTAAGCCCCGCGAGTCTCCCCTTGCTGGGCCGCGGCAACCGCACCTTTTCGAATCAGGCTCTGGCCCGTCTCCGCGATCGTGTCCTCGATCGCGCGAGGTGTCCATCCGAGGGTGTCTCTCGCCTTCTTGGAGGAGAGCTCGGTTCGCTTGCCGAGCCCGCCGATGACGGAGCGAATGTCAGGGTCAAAAAGCGCCATCGCCCGGACGAGGAGGTCTGGAACCTTGCGGGTGGGAACCTTCGAGGCAGCCGCGCCGAGGCGTTGGCGGAGGACCTCGCCGATTTCTGCCATCCAAAGGAACTTGGTGGTGGCGATGAAGCGCTGGTCGCCGGCACTGGGCGCAGTCATTGCCTCGATCTCGAGCTCAGCAACGTCTCTGACATCGACCAAGCTGAAGCCCAGACGCGGGGTTCCCGGCATGCCCTCCAACAGACGCGTAACGGTCTGCAAAGAGAAGGACAGATCATCGTTTAACACTGGTCCGATGATCGCTCCGGGGTTGATAACCGCCAGCCTCTCGATAGCATCCCGATCGCGCATGAAGTCCCATGCGGCGCGCTCGGCGATCGTCTTGGAGCGCGCATAAGGAGTCAAGGTCGAATTGCTGGGGTCAGTCCAGTCATCCTCGGTAAGCGGCCCGGACGGTGAGCGCTCAGCGCCACTGATCGCCGCGACCGAGGAGGTGAGCACGACCCGCCTAACTCCGGCCTCCAAAGCGGCGCCGAGAACGCGTAGCGTTCCCTCACGTGCTGGGACGATCAGCTCATCGGGATCCTTTGGCTGCTTGGACGGGAATGGCGAGGCAACGTGCAGGATGTAGTCGCAACCCGCGACTGCCTCAGACCAGCCCTGATCAGCGCTGAGGTCCGCGGCGAGCACGGTGAGTCGACCTCCCGGATCCAGCTGAGATCCCACCGTGGCCCGCACCGCGGACTCGCGGGAGAGGTTGCGGACCGTGGTCCTCACCGTGTAGCCACGGCGGAGCAGTTCGATCACGCACCAACCGCCGAGGAAGCCGGAGCCGCCGGTGACCAGGACCGTCGATTGGAGATCTTCAGCCATCGGCCGCAACCCTATCCGGCCCTCCCATTGCCGGGAACGGAGAGCAGATATGGCGCCTTCAGGCTCGTCGATAGGGGCCTCGCCCGGCGCCTTAGCTCTCGCCTGCTCTGCAGGTCAAACCGTCCGGCCGCGACCGGCGGACGACGCGCCGCGGATCCGCCCGAGCGCTCTGATTGCGGCGGCAGCCGCCATGCAATTTGTTTGCCCACTCCGAGCACACGCGCTTTGCCTTGCTCTGGCTAGGTCAGCGATCCGTATTCTCGGGACCAGCGATTATGAGACACAGGCGGACCGGGTCCTTAAAAGCAACCACCGCCAATCTCTCGGTATCCCGCTGATTGCTGCCGGACAAAGGGCTCTACAATGAGGGTTGAGGCTGCTAGGCAGAGCGTAGCGATCTAGCTGCTCAAGCCGGTGGCGTACCACTAAAGCGGGGCGAGGAGTTGGCGCTGAAATACCCCAATAGGCCCGGATATGGTCCCGCCACAATGGTGCAAACGCCGTGGGGGGATGCCAGTCAGTTGCGGACGAAAATGCTGCCGCCGGGCCGGGGCACGCCGCGCGCGGAGGCGGAGCGAAACCAACGCGAGCGGCTGTTTGCAGCGATGGTGGCTGTGGTTTCCGAAAAGGGCTATGAGGCAACCACGGTCGCCGATTTGGTCGAGCTCTCCGGCGTCTCACGAAGCGCCTTCTATCGGCATTTCGATGACAAGCAAGAGTGCTTCCTCGCCGCCATCGAGGGCTTGGTCGAGCCGGCGCTGGGGACAGTTACCGAAGCTTCGGATTCTCCCGACAAGGAGGTGGCCAAGCAGGCGTTCGAAATGCTGCTGAAGCTGATCGTGTCTCAGTCAGCGGCGGCCAAGATGAGCTTCGTCGAGGTCTACGCGGCTGGACCGGAGGGTGTTGCGCTCGTCGATCGGACCCTTGATGCATTCGAGATTCTGGTGAAGCGGATGCTCGACTCGATCCCCGGTCATGAAGGAATGCCCTCCGAGATTGTGCGAGCGCTGATCGGCGGGATCCAAAAGGTCATCCATAAGCGCCTCTACCGGGGAGAGGAGGGGGAGTTGATCGAACTGGCGCCTCAACTTTGGGACTGGATTTTCTGCTACCCACCACCTCCCGGTCCGTTGCGAGCGCCGCGGCGGCGTTCGCTGCAAACCCCGGCCTTTGAGGAGCGCCAGGCGGCCTCCAACCCGCCCGAGCGGATCCTGCGGGCGCTGGCGGCGGTGGTCTCAGAAAAGGGCTACCCCGAGACGACGGTGGCTGAGATCGTCGATCGAGCGAAAACCTCACAGCGAACCTTTTATGAGAACTTCGAGAACAAGGAGGATGCGATGGTTGCTGCGCTTGACAGCGGCTCGGCTCAGATGCTGGCCGCTGCGCTGCCCGCCTTCCGGCGCTCCTCGGACTGGTCTCACGCGGTCCGCGACACTCAGGAGGCGATGTTTAAGTTCGGCGTAGGGGAGCCCGAGTACGCGCGCCTCGGCGCGGTCGAGATGTATGCCGCCGGGACGAAAGCACTCGAGCAGCGTGAGGTGGTAACCGAAGGCATGGAGGGCTTGCTGGCGCCGGGCTATGAGCTGAAACCCGACGTTCCACCAATCACTGCAGAGGCGATCGGAGGCGCGCTCTACGCGCTCTTCTATGACCACGTGAAGCAGAAGGGCGCCGAGCGGCTGGCGGAGATGGTGCCGCTGGCGGTGTACGTGACCCTGGCGCCCTTTCTGGGGGCCGATGAGGCCTATGCGCTGGCGACTGAAGGCAGCAAGACCCGCTAGATGCAGGAACGTCTAAGCCGGCTTATCGAGCGTTGGTAACGCTTAAAAAGCCAAGCGGAGCTTGAGGTACCGGCGCTGCTCACAATGTGGCGGATTTGTGAAAGGGAGAGAAAGACCCAAAACTTCGGCGAGTCGACGGGGATGTGGTGACGCCTGCAGGCTGGCAATGCGGGCCGCCGAGAGGAATCTGGTCTCCTGTCGCGACGTCGATAGTCACGCTCAGGTATCCAAAAACGCGCTGATCAGGCGGGATGCGCGCTGTGGCTCCTGGGCGAAGAAGGCATGGCCGCAACCTTCAAACAGCTCGAGCTGACTTGCGGCCCAAGCTGCTGAGAGCGGGGTGGCGTTTGAGGCCGGGATGATGACGTCGGTGTCCCCGTGGGCGATCAGAGTTCGGGGACTTAGGGAGCTCTCCGGGCGATTCTGCTCGGCGGAGTGCCAGGCGATCATCGCCGCCTCCTGAGCGGCAAAAACCTCCGGCGAGAGAGCCGCGCGAGCCGCTGCAACTACTTCGCCAAAGTGGCGGTCGATGTCGGGCGCAAGGTCGGGCGGGAAAAGCAAGGAAATTAGCCGCGATGCCTGGGCGCGGGGCGTCCCGGAGTGGTCGATGAGACGAAACCAGATTTCTGGGTCAGCAAGGACCGAGTGGGAGCCACCGGGACTGGTGGAAAGAAGCCCAAGTGCCGTGACCCGCTGCGGGCAGCGCGCGACGAGGCGCTGAGCGATGAAGCCCCCCATCGACCAGCCGATGACTGGCGCGCCCTCAACGTCCAGCGCGTCGAGAAGAGCCTCGAGGTCGGCCGCCATAGCGTCGATCGTCACTTGCTCAGCTCCCAGTTCGGAGGCTCCGACGCCGCGGTTGTCGGGGCAGATCAGCTCAAACGACCGCGCCATCCCAGCCAGGAAAGCCGGGTCCCAGTCCCCACTCGTCGCTCCATAGCCGTTGATCAGCAGGACCTTCGGGCCACGGCCGAGTGTTCGCCAGGCCAGCCGGCGCCCATCGATTTCGATCTCGGCAAATGACTCAGGTCCTGGCACAGATCGAACTTACAGCTTGCCGCTTTCGAAGAGTGGGAGGGAATCCGATTCGGCGGAGCAGGCGGATTGAAGACGGAGGTCGCCCATGCGGCCCAGCATCGGGCCTGGCCCGCGCTCACCAGCTTCGCGTCAGCCGCGTCCTGAAATCGGGACCGTCAAGGGCCACGTTTGGGTCGCCGGGAAAGGTGACCGCCAGAGAACCGGTCCAGGTGCGGCTTCCGTTCAGGTTTCGCTGCAGGGAGCCGGTGCCGCTGAACGGATAGGGCGGGCTGAGGCTGGCAAAGCTGAGTGCGCCGTCTGTCGCGAAGGTAAGCGGAGAAGTCGTTGCATAGGCGATGCGGTAGATCCCGATTTGGCCTTCGCCCTGTTCGGCAATCGCGTAATAGCGGGCCCTGTTACCGCGGGTACTCGCGCCGAAATAAATAGCACCAAGTCCGCGCCTGAAGCCGGCGCTTAGCTCAGTGCGCTTGGCTCGGCGGGGGACCTCGCCTTCCCCGCTGGTCTCGTTGTTGCCGGCGCAATACGGTTTGGGCGGGACGCTCAGTCCGCCCTTGGCTCGGTGGATGCGGGCCGAGACGTAGCCACCTTCTCCGCGAAAGCGAAGGGAGCCGATGAAGACACCTAGATGTGTGGTGGTGCCATTGACCCCACTGCATCCCCGCTGGGGTTGGGTGTGCACGACCCGCCCGGAGGGCTCAAAGTGCATCGAGACACTGCCGAGAGCGCCAAAGCTGGCCCGAATGCGGCGGGTGCCGAGAATTGCGCGGGCAAAGTAGGTCGTGGAGGCCCCGCCGTGCCGAGCATGCTCATAGCGGATTACGCTGAGGCCAACGGTGGAGCGGTGACCCTCCACGCTGATCCGGTAGCCGTTGCCCGTGCGAAAGCTGAACTGCATCTGACCGGGCTCTGCAGCGGCTCGAGCTGAGTCAACCAAACCTGTTGAAAGGACAAGGGCGAAAAGGAGGGCGGGAATCACCCTGCTGCTGAGATTGCGGCTCATTTAACCCTGGTCGCCCGGGCAAAGAGGCGACTGACCGCTTTGCCGAAGTATGGACCGTAGCTGGTGGTCGGGTCGTTTGAGTAGCTGTTACTGGTGACCCCGTTGAGGATGCCGCCATCGATGACCCAGCCGCCGCCAGAGGAGCCGGCGCTGATGTTGCACTGTACGCCGAGCTCAAGTGGACCCGGTGAAAAGAAGGCTTCGACGTCGTGTCCCTCATAGCTCGCCCGCGGACAGAGCTGCAGGGTGGCGCCGGTGAAGGGCCGGGCAACCGGGTAACCAAAGACGTCAAAGAGTTGATCGGGAGAGAGTCCAGTGGCGAAACCGTCGCCACCAACTGCTTCGGCCAGGCGCTGGCCACGTTCATTTCGCGAGACGACCGCAACGCCGACGTCGTAGTTGAAGTTTTCTTCCGCGTGCCACTGCGGAGTCGTGCCGATCCAGTGGGCGGCGAAGGTACCGAAGGGTCGTTCGCCAAAGCGATAGCCGGGAACGAAGACCCACTTGCGCGCCGACCAGCGACCTTCGTCATAGACGCAGTGCCCGGCGGTGAAAACGAGGCTCAGGTTCGGGGAATTGACCGAGGTTCCCGAACAGCGTCCGAAGCCCAGTCCCGGGCCTTCGGAGATGAAGATTGCACCGTTCTCGCGAATTCCTGGCAGCGTCGGGTCCGCGACGGCTTCGGAGGCGGAGCTGGCGAGGGCACTGGCTCTCCCGGCCAGCGGCGGATAGCGATATGGAATTTCACCGCCGGATATGGCTCGGGCGGCGGAACGAATCGGCGCGCTGGCGAGCGGCGCTTGGACAGAAATTTGGTGGGCGCTGCGCATCCGCGCCGGGGTCCAGAAGCTGCGAGCCTGCTGGACCTTTGCGGTTGAGAGAGTGAGGGACGGCACCGAGGAGGCGCGCGCGTTGGGACAGAGGGTGACAACTGCGATTGCTGCCCCCACGGCGAGGAAGAAGGTGGTGCGCAGACGGGTGAGCATGTTGATTTCTGAGCGTATTCTGGGTGTTATAAGTGGCTAACCTGGGCGCCGAGCCAGGGGGGCGAGCAGCCGCTGGGTGCCAACCCGCTTGTCAAACTTCCACGACCCGTGAAGGTGGTGCCGTGGCTAATTGCAGTCATGCGGCTAGGTGCATTTGAGATTAACCCAGCAATCATCTGAAGCGCTGCCGGTGAGGCTCTTAATCCTCACCCAGCGCCGCGCGCAATGCGGCCAGCTCGGAGCGCAAGTGGGCGATCTCTGCTTCCAGGCGCTCGAGCCGTAAATTGGCGCTGGCCTCACCATCTGGCAGCGGTGATCGTGTCGCCGAACCTGCGACCTCGCCGAGCGGCGGGTCGGTCGGCAGCGCGCCCATCAACTGCTCATAGGCAGCGTCGATCAATTAACTGATGGTCCGATTCTGTAATTCCACTCCGGATGGAACTCCTCGCGGGTGAGGTTGACGGCCGCAAGCTGCGCGTCGGTGACCTTGACCTTGGGGTACTCGCCCGCGTCGAGACGGGCGTAGACCTTGAGCCCGGTGCGGGTGGTGGTCGAGGCGATCAGGTTGACGATGACCTCATAGGAGAGGAGCGGCTGGCCGCGCCAGTTCTTGGAGATGAAGCTGAACAGGCGGTGCTCGATCTTGTTCCACTTGCGAGGTGCGCGGGCGGGAAGTGGCAGACGATGATCGTCAAGGCCGGTGTGATCGGCCAACTTTCGCAGCTCGGTCTTCCAGAGGCGTGGTGCGGTTGCCGTTTGAGCCGCCGCAGTCGGCGGTGATCACCAGCTGGCACGCCTCGGGGTAGCGGGCCCGCCCGAGCTGCTCCCACCAGGCACCGATCGCGGCGACCGAGAACTGGGCGGTGTCGTCGGTCGATCCCGACCGAGACGAACGCGGAGTCATCGGCGATGTCATAGACCCCGTAGGGGATCGCCTTGCCCTTGGCCATGCTCGGAAAGTCATAGGTGTTGACCTTCGAGCGCGCCTGCCCTTCGGGATGCCACTCACGGCCCGCCGTTCTTGAACTCGCCGACCAGCTCCTTCTTCTTGGTGTCGATCGAGATCGCCGGCTGCCCGGCAGCGAACGCCGCGCGCGACCGTGTGGTTGATCTGGCGGAACTGAGCATCGCGGTCGGGGTGCTGTTTGCCCTCCAAGCGTCTTGCGCGTTCGCCCTGCAGGCTGAACCCGAGGCTGCCCTTCAGCAACCTCGCGACGAGGTCCTTGCCCGCCCGATGGCCCTGCGCCCTGAGCTCCTCGGCGAGGTTGCGCAGGCTCTTTGACGTCCACAGCAATACGCGCTCGGGATCGCCGCGCGCATCGCCCTCAGCAAGCGCGCGCAGGTCCTTCGAGCAATTTGGGGTCGCTCTCCACGGCGCTCTTTCGCCCGGCGCCCTTGCTCCGCACCCGCTCGGGCGCCAACGGTTCGGGATCGCCGAGCTCTGCCAGCCCCTTGCGGACGGTGTTCTCCGCCAGCCCGCAGGCCCGCGCCGCTGCGGCAATCCCGCCGTAGCCGAAGATCCGCGCCTCCGTCGCGGCGAACCGTCGCCGCTGACGCTCGTTTAGCTGCGGCGCCATCAGCCGGTAGCGCTCCATGATCGCTGCCTCGCCATCGCCCATGCGTCCCTGGTTCTACACCCGGGCCATTACTCCTTCATCTTATTACGCGACGGCTCCATAGCGGTCCTCCTTCTGACCGGGATGGCGCTGATGGCGACTCACGTGGCCTCTCTCGACCAAGCGCTCGAGGCTCCCGTTCACGCTGGCGAGGTCGGGGAAGTCGTGTAAGCGCTGGCAGCGTTGCTTCAGCTCACCGGGGGTCTGGGTGCCACGAAGCATCAGAACGGCCACCAGGGAGAGCTCGGCAGGATCTAGATCGAGGGCCTGATCAAGCATGTGTCGGTACTTACGGGCCCGACTGCCGGCGCCGCTGGCGAGGCGAGTCCAGCCGCGCAGGGCAAGGCGGCGCAGGCCCTCGACCACCTCGGCCTCCTTGTAATTAACCACCGGCTCTCGGTTTGTCGACTGGTTGCAGGCCAACCTCAGCGAGTTAACTGAAAGCGGATAGACGTCTGGCGTGGTGCGTTGCTTCTCGATCAGACAGCCGAGGATGCGGATCTCGACTGCGTCAGGCTCGGTCATCGCAAAAGCTCAGATCCGATCAGGGCGCTCCGGGTAAAGCTCATCGATCGTAATCAGGCTCCGGTAGGGCGCATCGGCGGCGGCCTCGATTGCATCTCTGCCGCCAGCGAGTCGATCAACGACGCTGAGCACTCCGACGATCTCGAGGCCCTCGGCGCGAATCCGCTCGATCGCGCTCGCCGTCGAGCCACCGGTGGTAACTGTGTCCTCGACTACCAAGCACCGAGTTCCTGATTCAATCGGACCCTCGACCCAACGCTGGAGGCCGTGCTCCTTGCGTTCCTTGCGAACGAAAAAGCCAACCAGCTGACCTCCACCGCGCGCAGCGATCGCCGCGCAGGCAAGGGGAATAGCGGCCATCACCGGACCGCCAACCGCCGCGGCACCAAGCTCGGTCGCCGCGGCAGCAATCAGGTCTCCGGCAGCCCGAAAACCCGTCGGTCGAAGCAGGGTACGCCGGGCGTCGATGTAGTAGTCGGCCTTTGCGCCGCTTGAGAGCGTCACCGCTCCAATCACCAGCGAGTGCTCGCGGAGCTCGGCGAGCAGGGTCTGCTTGGCATCGGCGAGCTCGCTCACGGGGTCATCCTACGCGCGCTTGACGTCGGTCGCCGAACTCGCGGTCGCCCTTTCGCTGACCAATCCCGGGCTCGGACGCGAAGCGGTTTCTTATCGAACCTAAGCGGCAAAGCACAACTCCAAGCGGCTCAAACCAAACGCAGTAGCGAGGCTGCTCCACCGCCTCGCAGCGAAGTTCGCGCCAAGCACTAAGGAGGAACCGGCCGCGCAAGGCTTTCAACCCCGTCGCCTGCAAGCCACCCGCAAACGTTTGTATTAATCAGCTCGGCTGGAAATATCGTCGAAAAACCCAAGCCACGTCATTCAACCTGGCCAATCCATGATCAGGATTCGCGGTTGACAATGCTCGGCGCTTGAGGAGCGACTCGGGCGGCGCCTGGCGTCCGGCGCACTTGGGGCCACCGAACGGAGGCTAGTATCGGGCAACCTCAACCCGTGCCGCTCACAACACACTCGCCTCGAGGTGCTCGAGGAAACCTGACCAGCCTAAAAGACGAAGATGCTCTCCCCTTGGTGAAGCTGGTAGTAGATGCGTGGCTGGTCGGCGATGTATGTGCGGACGCAGCCGTGACTGGCAGCGTAGTTGGGGACCGAGGCATAGCCGTGAACCGCGTAGCCGCGGTACCAGTAGAAGGAGTAGTACATACCCTCGGAGTTATAGCCCGGGGAGCGCAGATAGAAGTGGTAGTGCCCGGTTACGGTCGGGGTTGAGGGCTTGCCGGTCGATACCGGGTATATGGCGTAGGGCTTGGCCCCCTTGGCGAGGACAAGCACCTGCTTGGTGAGCGGCACCTCGGCATGTTCGCCAGCCCCCGGATAGCGAACTCGGTAGCCACCACGGCCGCCGAAAGCAGCTTCGACTAGGCGCCCTCCGGCCTGCTCATCGCGTGGCATCCCGTTGACTTTGCGGTAGGCCAGCACCTCGCGCTCGAGGCGGGCGTTGAAACAGAACCCTCCACCCGATACGTAGCCCATCCTCGCCATTGCGGCTTTGAAACCGCCAACAACGTTCCCGCATTGCCCCGGGTGAAGAGAAGGGAAGCTCACCTTCCAACTTTTGCGCCGGGTGTTGGCACCACCAAGCACCGAGTTCGCCGCGTGGCTGGCGCTGGCGGCGTAGCGGCCCTCCTTGCGAACCACGATGCTGGCGCTGAAATGGCCCGTGTCGCCGCTTCCCTTGCTGACGTCGACGGTCCGGGTAAGCAGGCTGTGGGAGTTGAAGTAGAAGCTGACTTCGACCCGTTGGCCGGGCGCAAACGGAACCAGCGAGCCGCTGACGGGAACCGTGCCATAGATCGGCGCCTTGCCTCCGCGCAGCTTGCCGACTCGAATCTGCACGGTCGCGGGCTGCACCGACGGAGCGCTCGCCGATGCGACCGCGGGCATCACCAACAGGGCAAGGAAAACAGCCAGGCCAAAGACGGTTCGACGGCTCATCGCGGGGATGCTAGCGGGCCAGCAAGGCGACCGAATTGTTCAGCATGTGCAGGAGGATCCCGGGGATGATCGATCCCGTTTTCTCATACAGCAGAGCCAGAACAAAGCCAAAGACGATCAGCGGGGGCACGGCGCTGACGCCGGTGGTCGCATGCAGCCCGCCGAAGATCAGGGCGCTGATCAGCGCTGCGCCGATCCGCGGCACTCGCTGGCGCAGGCCGCCGAACAACATTCCCCGAAAGCAGACCTCCTCACAGATCGGGGCGGCCACAACGATCAACAGGATCTGAATCGGCAGCGCCCCAAATCCCTTGGCGATGTTTTCTTGGTGAGGAGTGCCGACTAGGAGGGTGTAGGCAAAGGAACAAAGCAGGTAGAAGCCGACCGCCGCCGCCATCCATTGGAACGCCGAGGGCCGAAACCGCCGCACCCCAAGTCGCGCAAGCCCCTCACGAAACGAGGCTCCCCGCCGTGCCGCGATGAACATCGGAACGATCAGGAAGCCGCCCTCGGTTGCCAGCTGGACCAGCGCGCTCGCCCAAGTCGTCAGTTCGCCGTTGTGCCGATATCCGATCAGCGCAGCCGGAGTCCCGAGGACAAGACCGGTCGCCAGTGCCAATAAAACCCCCCCGAGCGCGGCAAGGGGACCCCAGTTGGCATAGGGGAAGGCGGTCGGGTACTCGCCTACTTCATCCACGCCATTCATCGCACTCATCGTTCATCGACCCCAAACGCCGCCTCGTCGGCCACCTGGGAGCCGATGCCCGACTTCCTGCGCGGCTAAGTTGCAGCTCATGTCGCCGGCAGTCTCCCAGGTCTCGCGCTCAACCAGGACCCGTCTTCGCATCCTGCGTCGGCTGGTGTTTGTCGCCATCTTCCTCGTCCTCGCCGCAATCGCACTCAGTCAGTTCACCGAGCTGAAGCGCCTGGCGACCGGAATCCTCGCCTCGACCGCGGTTATCGGCCTGATCGTCGGCTTTGCCGCCCAGCACACGATCGCCAACATGGTCGCGGGCGTACAGCTCGCGGTAACCCAGCCGATCAGGATCGGGGATCGGATCAGCTTCGAAGAGGTCAGCGGTCGCGTCACCGACCTCACGCTCTCCTACACCTACGTCGACCCCGGCGACGGCACCGCCGTGGTGATTCCCAACCAGATGCTCGTCGAGGGGATCGTGCACAACCACTCCACCGGGGATACCCAAGCGTGAACCTGGGCGTCGCTACCCTCTGAGCCGATGACGCAGCGCAGCCGCCGCCGCCACCGGCGCCGCCACGGCGCCGGTGAGAAGCTGCTGATCGTCGCCGTTGCCGTTGCCGGCATCGTCGCGATCGCGGTTGTCGCTGCCACCTCATGGGTTCTTGCAGTGGCCGCAAAGGCCCCCACCCTGGCCGCCTGCAAGTCGAGTGATCACGGCGGCAACACGACCCTTTATGCAGGTGACGGCAGCAGGCTTGGAGTGGTCAGCGCCGAACAGGCCGCCGCGCCGATCTCGATCGCTCGGATCCCGAAAAAACTCCAACTGGCGACGATCGCGATCGAGGATCAGCGCTTTTACCAGCATGGGGCGATTGATCCGGAGGGGATCCTCCGCGCGGCCGTCAAGGACCTCGAAGCGGGCAAGGCCGTTGAGGGTGGATCAACGATCACTCAGCAGCTGGTTCGCAACCTCTGCATCGAGCGTCCGGCGCGCAGCCTGGAACGCAAGATCATCGAAGCAAAGCTCGCGATCGAGTATGCCCAGCGACATTCGAAGCGAGAAATCCTGGGCCAGTATCTGAACACCGCCTCCTACGGAACCAACGGGGGCAGCACCGCAATTGGGGTCGGGGCTGCATCCCGAATCTACTTCTCCAGGCCGGTCTGGAAACTGTCTCTTGAGCAAGAGGCACTGCTCGCGGGACTGCCTCAGGCACCTTCGGAATACAACCCAGTGCTGGATCCGCGCGCAGCTCGTATCCGTCGAAACGAGGTGCTGGGCAAGATGGCCAGCCTCGGCTATGTCTCCGCCGGACAGGCCGCCCGCGCAGAGAAAAGCGGCCTTGAGCTAAACCTCTCAGGCGGCTACTTCCAGCATCGCCAGCCCTACTTCTTCGACTACGTGGAAAATAAGCTGATCGAACGATACGGCGCCCCCACCGTGCGAAAGGGTGGCCTTAAGGTCTATACAACGATCGACCCTCGGCTGCAGCAGGTCGGCTTGGAAGCGATGCATTCCGCCCTGCCCTACCCGAGCAACCCCGCCTCGGCGCTGGTTTCAATCGATCCCCGCAACGGCGAAATTCGGGCGATGGACAACAGCACCAGCTATAGCCACAACCAGTTCAACCTGGCCGCGCAGGGTCACCGCCAGCCGGGGTCAACCTTCAAGGCCTTTGTGCTGACGACTGCGATAAAGCAAGGCATCGATCCCTACTCGACCTATTACGTCTCCAAACCACTGAACCTCAACCTCCCCAAGTGGGGACACTGGACCGTGCACACCGCTGATGAGGGCTACCAGGGGACGATCAATCTGAAGCAGGCGACCGTCACCTCCGACAACACCGTATTCGCCCAACTCGACCTCGACGTGGGGCCAGCGAATGTGGCTGCGACCGCCAAGTCGATGGGGATCACCACCCCTTTGCAAGGGCTGCCGGCAGAAGGAATCGGTGGCCTTCGCCTCGGCGTCTCACCTCTGGAACTTGCCGACGCCTACGCCACCCTTGCCTCCGGAGGCATCCATCACAACCCGGTTGCAATTCGCAAGGTCGTCTTTCCCAACGGGCGGATCGAGCACCCTGAAACAGCCGACCCAAAGCGCATCATCAGCCCCGCGATCGCCTACCAGGTGACGAGGTTATTGCGCGACAACATCACTGAAGGAACCGGCACCGCCGCCTACACTGGCTGTGCCGGGCAGGCAGGAAAGACCGGGACCACGGACAGCTACACCGATGCCTGGTTCGCCGGTTACCAGCCCAACCTGGTGACCTCCGTCTGGGTCGGCTACCCGCAATCAAACGCGATCTCAATGACAGACGTAAACGGGATCACGGTCTTCGGCGGCACATTCCCGGCAGAAATCTGGCACTCCCTGTACGCCAACTCTCCGGTGCCATGCCAAGACATCGTCCCGCCTAACCAGCAGATCAGCTGGGCGCCCTACTTCGGCCACTTCACCGCGTCTTCACCCGGCTCGGGCGGCTTTGGGGCAGGCGGCGGCTCTGCGGCAGGCGGCGGCTCTGCGGCAGGCGGCTCGCGGGCACCCAGAGGCAGCGCCGCCGTCGGCGGCTACAACCCCGATGCCTACGCTCCGGGCCTCGGTCAGAAACCCGCCCCCGCGCCTCCACCACTGCCACCCAGCCCCTCTCCCTCAAGCGGGGGAGGTGGCGGAGCCAGCCTTGGCAACGGCGCTCCGAGCGGTCACGGGAGCGGTTAGCTGAGCATCTCCGCAGGGGCGGCCTATGCCCTCATGTGGGTCGGCTTCGCCGCCTATCTTGGTGCCTGTGTGGCGGCTCCCTCGCTCGGGCCTCGAGTGATCTGGACCGCGATCGCGGTCTTGCTCCTCGGCTTCGCCGCGCTTCCCCCTCTGCTTTCTCACGACGTTTATAGCTACGTCGACTACGCCCGCCTCGGCGTCATACACGGGATCAATCCCTACGTCCGCGGCCCCGCTGCCGCACCGGCGGACCCCGCCTTTGCCCAGGTCACCTGGCCCCACACAACAAGTGCCTATGGGCCCCTCTTCACCTTGCTGACTTACCCGCTGGCCTGGCTGCCGGTCTCCGCAGCCGTATGGGCGATGAAGGCACTCGCCGCCGTCTCGGTTCTCGCCCTGGCCGCACTCACCTCGCGCCTCGCGCCGTCCCGCGGAGTTGAGCCCCTGCGCGCGGCTGCCTTCATCGCGCTCAATCCCCTGGTCCTCGTCCATGTGGTCGGCGGTGCTCACAACGACGGGCTCGCGATGCTGATCGTGATGGTCGGCGTCGCCTGCGTTCTCAGCTTGCGCGAATCCAGCGGGGGCGCGGTGCTCGCCGCGGCGCTGGCAATCAAGGTCTCAACCGCATTCGTTGCCCCCTTCGCGCTGCTCGGCTCGCGGCGCCGCGACCGCTTCCTGATCGGTGCGCTGGTCGCCCTCGCGGCGGTGGTTGTGATCGCCCAGCTCGCCTTTGGCTGGAGCTGGTTAGGGGCGATCGGCCTGGCCGGAGAGAACCAGTCCAAGACAAGTCACCTCAGTATCCCCACCACCACGGCTCGGCTCTTCGGTCTGGGCAAGGATGCGGCCCGGATCGGCGCCCTCACCGTTTATGCCGCCTTGATTGCCTATTTACTCGCCTGGACCTGGCGCGGAGGCGACTGGCTTCGCGCCGCCGCCTGGGCCTCACTCGGTCTGCTCTTCGCCACCTCTTGGCTGCTTCCCTGGTATGTGATCTGGACGCTTCCGCTCGTCGCCCTCTGTCGAGATCGCAGGCTCCAGTTCTCGGTCTTGTTGCTGACCGCGTTCCAGCTCGGCGCGCGCCTTTAGCCTTTAGGTGTCAAAGGATCTCAGGCGAGCGAGAGCCAGCATCCGGACCAGCCGCCCGCTCCGGCGCTGAGGGATGCAGAACCCCGGTGGGGATGCTCCACCCCTCGCGGCGACCGAGCACGGTGACCGCACCGACGTAGATCATTTCAGTCACCGTCAGCACCCCCCGGACCGCGATCGCAATCAGCGAGCCGACCGCGAAGCTGTCACTGGGGACCGCCGCCTTGACCGCCCAGGCAAAGGCCGCGTCGCGGACTCCAAGGCCAGCCGGAGCGACGAGCGTGACCAGCGCCGCGAAGTAGCCGATCGCCTGTGCGGAGCCGACGAGCAGAATGTCATTTAGCGGAATCGTGCTCACCGAGCGCGCGACGCAGTAGATCCCCACCGCCACCACCCCCCAGTTGAGCGAGTAAAAGGCGACCAGCGAGATCACCCCACGAAACGAGATCACGGCAGGTAGGGGCTCGCGTCCGAAGGCCCGCATCACCCGGTTTGCGACCGGACCAAAGACCCGCGGGTGCAAGAGAGTGAGCGCCACGGGGATCAAGACCAAGACCCCCCAACGCAGAGGCTGTCCCTGCAGTTCTGGATGGTTGATGATGAAGTAGGCAGCGACGATGATCGCCGACGTCGCCGAGATCGCCTGTTCATAGACGATGCTGGCGATCGCGATGCGGCGCGGCACGCCGGCGCGCTCGGAGAGCAACACTCTGCCGAGCACGTAGAGGACGCTGCCCGGCACGTAGCGGGCAAGGAGCGGCTGGCCCCAGGCGACCTGCGCCCTTCCAACCCCGATCCGGTAGCCGAGAAAACGCAGGGTGAAGTCCCAGCCAAGAGCGCTCAGCGCGTAAAAGAAGGGCAGCACGACGAAGGCCGGGATCAGCCACAGGCCGTGGAAGTGGACGCCCTTGCTCTTGATTTCTGACCACTGGCTGATCACGGTGAGGACGAGGAAACCGAAGATCAGGAGAGCCACGCCAAGCTGCAGAGCAAGGCGCAGGCGCCGACTGCGCGGTGGCCGGGTACCGAATCGCGCCCCGGCCTCGCCGATCCGATGCAGAAGTGGTTGGCGCTGCTCCACGTCGGCCTGACCTTAGTGAGGGCACCGGGTGCACGCCGGGGCCTGCCAGCAGAGAGAATGCGCAGATGGGCGAGTTCGAGCTGCTGGCGCGGGTCCGAGAGCGCCTGCCGCCTCCGGGGCCGCGGGTCCGGGTTGGGATCGGTGATGACGCCGCGGTGACGGTGCCCGGGGGGGCCACCGCAACCTCCGTCGATGCGCTCATCGACGGAATCCATTTTTCTCGTCAGCAGACGAGCCTCGCCCAGATCGGCCGCAAGGCCCTGGCCAGCGCCCTATCTGACCTCGCCGCGATGGGGGCTGAACCCGGGGAGGCATACGTGGTGCTGGGTGTTCCCCCTGACCTCGAGGAGGACGGCTGTCTGGAGCTGATCGATGCGATCGCCACCCTGGCCAGCGAGACCGATACGACACTCGCCGGTGGCGACTTGACCCGCGCTCCGGCGCTCAGCCTCGCGGTCACCGTGGTCGGCCATGCCCCGCAGGCTGACCTGCTCGTCCCCCGCAGCGGAGCGCGCCCGGGCCAGGCGCTGGTCCTCACCGGCGAGATCGGCGCTGCGGCGGCCGGCCTCTTGCTGCTCGAGCAACCACAGCTTGCCACCGCGATCTGCCCGCGCCTAGCGGAGCGGCTGAAGGCTCGACAGATCGAACCCAGGCCCCGCCTCGACGCGGGACTCGCACTCGCCCGCAGCGGAGCCACGGCGATGATCGACCTCAGCGACGGGCTAGCCGGTGACGCGCGGCACTTGGCAGAAGCCAGCGAGGCCCAGATGCTGATCGCTGTCGATGCGCTGCCGATCGCCAGGGGAGTCGCTGAGATTGCCGCGGCGGCCGGACGCGACCGCTTTGAGCTGGCCCTTTGCGGCGGAGAGGATTATGAGTTGCTGGCGGCGCTACCCAAAGCGCGGCTGGGCGATGCGGCCTCGGCACTTGCCGGCGCCGAAATCAGCCTCACAGAGGTCGGCGAGGTTGCGGTCGGTAGCGGAGCGAAGATCAGGCTACCCGGCGGTGACCTGCTGGAGCGTGGGGGCTTCGATCAGCTGCCCTGAGCGGAGAGGGCCAGTTGATCAACAGCTCACGCACGCCCCGTCGCTGCAGCATCGCCTCTGCCACCAGTGCGGGCTCAGGCCGGTAGCGGCCGGTCTCGACCAGGCTCTTTAACTGTCGCGGTTGCATCCTGCGGGTCATATCGGCTACCTACCCACGATCCTTAGTTCTGAGTACTAGCACATGCGTCCAAGTACATTTTATGTGTGCCTGCAGGATCCACCCGAATTCTTCTCGTTGACGACGAGCAATCGATCCAGACCCTGCTCAGCTATCCGCTGCGCAAGGACGGCTACCACGTCACCTCGGCCCTGGACGGCTCAGAGGCGCTGCGGCGCTTTGAGGATGGACGGTTTGACCTCGTCATCCTCGACCTCATGCTGCCCAAACTCGACGGGATCGAGGTCTGCCGCCAGCTCCGCTCCCGCAGCCAGGTTCCGATCATCATGCTCACCGCAAAGGGCAGCGAGACCGACAAGGTCGCCGGGCTCGAGCTGGGCGCCGATGACTACATCACCAAGCCCTTCTCGATGCGCGAGTTCCGCAGCAGGGTCAAGGCCGCCCTGCGCCGCTCACGGATGATCAGCGACCTTCCCGATGAAGAGACGATCGAAAGCGATGATCTGACGATCGACTTCGGACGCCGCATGGTCACCCTCCGCGGCGAGGAGGTGCGGGTCACCTATGTCGAGTTCGAAATCCTCGGCGCCCTCGCCCGCTCCCCCGGCCGCGTGCTCAGCCGCGAGACCCTGCTCGAACACGTCTGGGGGGACTCCGAGTACCGCGATCCCCGCACCGTCGACGTCCACATCCGACACCTGAGAGAGAAGCTCGAGACCGAGCCCAAGGAGCCCGAGTTCCTCTTCACCGTGCGTGGCGTCGGCTACCGATTCAGAGAGTAGATGCGGCGGTTCAAGCTCACCAACCTCGGCACCAGGATCACGGTCACCGCGGTGGCGATCTGCCTCGGCACGCTGATCGTCATCTACCTCTACGTGTTTGGGATCAGCCCTACCGCACACAGCATCTCCCAGGTCAAGGGCCAGATGATCGCCGGTGGCTTGATCGCATTGGCCCTGACGCTCGCCGTCGGCGTCTACTTCGCGCAGACGACCGTCGGCTACATCTCTCGCTTCCAAGACGCCGCCAGCAAAGTCGCGGACGGCAATTTCGAGACCCAGATCCCGGTCGCCTCCGCCGGCCAGCTCGGACAGCTGGCTCGTACGTTCAATGAGATGCAGCGCCGTCTCGCTGAGCTCGACAGCGCCCGCAAGCAATTCATCGCCAACGCATCGCACGAGCTGCGAACCCCGATCTTCAGCCTTGGCGGTTTCGTCGAGCTGCTCGAAGAAGAGGATCCCAGCCCCAGCGAGCGGGCTGAGTTCGTGCACACCATGCGCGAACAGATAGACCGACTGACGAAGCTGACCGCAGATCTTCTGGATCTCTCCCAGCTCGATGCGGGAGCAATTGTGATGCAGCCCCGCAGCGTCGACCTCAGTGCGCTCGCCCGCGAGGTGGCGCGCGAGTTCGGTCCTCGCGCTGATCGTCGCGGCTCGCGGCTGGAGCTGCGCACGCCCGATCACCCGACCGTTGCCCGGGCTGACCCCGACCGGGTCCGCCAGATCATCCGTATCCTGCTTGATAACGCCCTCACCCACACTCCTGAGGGCACCAAGGTGACCGTGACCTCCTATTCCGAAAACCGCCGCGCCGAGCTGACCGTCTCCGACGAGGGCTCAGGGATCTCCCATCGGGTGCAGGGGCGGGTCTTTGAGCGCTTCTATACAGCCGATTCAGCCGGCGGTTCTGGGCTCGGGTTGGCGATCGCCAGAGAGCTCGCCCAGCGCATGGATGGACGTATCGCGATCACCTCCAGCAAGCGCTTCACCGCCTTCACGCTCGACCTCCCGCCCGATCGGGTGCCGCTCACACCCCAGCCCCAAAGCGCTCCCTCAGAGGTTCACTCGTGAGCCCACGAACTGGCTGCGCCGCCGCCCTCTTGCTGCTCGTCGGGCTCGGCGGATGTGGCGGCTCGGCTAGTTCCACCTCTACACAGACCCCGGAGGTGGGCAAGGTCTCCTCGCCTCAGGTGATCGTCGAGGCCGGGGACAGCGGCTTTAACGCGGCCAAGGTCTACCGCGAAGCCTCTCCCGGAGTGGTCACGATCCGATCGATCTTTGATGGCTCCGAAGGCTCCCTGGGTGGAGGCCCGAGCGCCGCCGAGGGCTCCGGCTTCATCCTCAACAAGAGTGGTGAGATCGTCACCGACGCCCACGTCGTGACCAACGAATCCGGCGGCGTTCGCAAGCCAGCCAGGGCCGTCTACGTCGAATTCACCAACCGCGAAGTTGTCTCCGCCCACATCGTCGGCTTTGATCCCTTCGTCGACGTCGCCCTGATCAAGGTCACGCCCCCAGCCGGGCTTCACCTTCATCCGCTCCAACTCGGCGACGACCACACCCTCGTGGTTGGCGAACCGGTAGCTGCAATCGGCAGCCCCTTCGGCGAGCAGCAGTCACTCTCGGTGGGAGTCGTATCGGCGACCGACCGCTCGGTCAAATCGCTGACCCAGTTTCAGATCGAGGGTGCGATCCAAACCGATGCCTCGATTAACCCCGGCAACTCGGGTGGGCCCCTGCTCGAAGCCAACGCGCGAGTGATCGGGATCAACCAGCAGATCGAGACCGAGTCCGGCGCCAACGACGGCGTCGGCTTCGCGGTTCCGATCTCGGCGGTGAAGCGCTCGATCGTCCAACTCGCCGCCAAGGGCAAGGCCGAATATGCCTATCTCGGCGTCGCCAGCCAGGCGCTCTACCCTCAACTCGCCGCCAGGCTGGGCCTGCACACCCGCTTCGGCGGGCTGCTCGCCGACGTCGTCCCCGGCGGTCCCGCCGCCCGGGCCGGGCTGAGAGGAGGCAACGCCAAGATCCGTTTCCAGGCCGCGGAGTACCGCAGCGGCGGTGACGTGATCACCGCGATCGATGGCCACCCGATAATCGGGCCCGACGATCTTGCCCGCTATACGGCTGCCTATGCCCCCAGGCAGAAGGTGACGCTCACGATCCTTCGCAACGGCGAAAAGAAGAATGTCGAGGTGACCCTCGGCAAGCGTCCCGAAAAGGTGCCGGGCGGCTGAAAGACCCCGCGCCGCTCGGATAGATAGAACTCCGCGGGTGCTTCAGGAAGTCGCCCTCGGTCAGAAGTCCCTGGCCGACTACACCCACATCGCAGGCAAGGAGCTGGCCGAGCGAATTCGGGAGCTGGCCGAACCGCTCAAGGGGCAGCGAGTTCTGCACGTCAGCGCCACCGCTTTCGGCGGCGGCGTCTCAGAGATCCTCTACACGATCGTCCCCTTGATGCGCGACGTCGGCCTCGATGCCCACTGGCAGGTGATCTTTGGCAAGGAGGAGTTCTTCAACGCGACCAAGCTTCTGCATAACTCATTGCAAGGCGCCGAAGAAAGCTTGAGCGAGGAGCAGTGGGCGCTCTTTGACGAGATCAACGCGATGAACGCCGAGGGACTGCAGGGCGAATGGGACACGATCATCGTGCACGATCCCCAGCCGATCGGGCTGCATCGCGGCGCGGCGGCGAGGAGTCGCAACTGGATCTGGCGCTGTCACATCGACCTTTCTGAGCCAAACCCCGCCCCGATCGCCCGCCTTTTACCACTAATTGAGGACTACGACGCAACCGTCTGGCACATGCCCGCCTACGTCCCGGCCGGGGTCAAGCGTGGCCGCGACGGGGTTCGCATCATTCCTCCGGCAATAGACCCCCTCTCGCCGAAGAACATGGCCTTCTCCCCTGATGATGCGGCCTTTGTCTGCAGCCAGTTCGGAATAGATGTGGACCGGCCCCTGATCACCCAAGTCTCTCGCTTTGACCCCTGGAAGGACCCGATGGGTGTAATCGACGCCTATCGCGAGGTCACCGGGGAGATCGAGGAGGTACAGCTGGCCCTGGTCGGCTCGATGGCAACCGATGACCCGGAGGGCTGGGAGTTCTTTCAAAGGACCTTTGAGTACGCGGGCGGAGATCCCGATATCAAGATCCTCAACAACCTCAACAACGTCGGTGCGATCGAGGTCAACGCCTTTCAGTCCCAATCCGACGTCTGCCTGCAGAAGTCGATCCGCGAGGGATTTGGACTGACCGTCACCGAGGCGCTCTGGAAGGGGCGGCCGACGGTGGCCGGCAACGTCGGCGGCATCCCGCTGCAGATCAATGACGGCGAGAGCGGCTTCCTCGTTGACTCGGCGCCCGAATGTGCGAAGCGCTGTATCGAAATCCTCGCCGACCCCGAGCTCGGCAAGCGGCTCGGTCGCGCCGGCAAGGAGCACGCCCGTCGTGAGTTCCTCTCGCCCCGCCTGCTGCGCGACTGGCTCGAGCTGTTCACCGAACTCGATTCCTAAGCGCCCAGGCCCCCCGGGGTAGGGTTGTGGCCATGGCTGACGGTTCCGATCCCTTGATCATCGTTTCCAACCGTGGGCCAGCGCAGTTTGAGCGAGCTGAGGATGGCCAGAGAACCGTGCGCCGTGGCGGCGGCGGCCTGGTCACCGCACTGGCCGGGTTGGTCTCTCACCGCGATGCCCTCTGGATTGCCTCGGCGATCACCGATGAGGATGTCGCTGTCTCTGCCGAGCAGGGAGGCCCGGTCGGACTCTCGATCGACGGCATCGATTACCGGGTGCTGATGGTCGACAGCGATGCCGAGGCCTTTGATCGCTTCTACAACGTGATCGCCAACCCAATCTTGTGGTTCATCCAGCACTACCTCTGGGATCTCTCCAATGCTCCCGACATCCGCCAGGAGGAGCTCGATGCCTGGGATTACGGCTACCAAACGGTCAACCGCGACATCGCTCAGGCCGTGCTGGGCCAGATCGAGGGGCGAGACCGTCCCCTCGTCATGCTCCACGATTACCACCTCTACACCGCCCCGGGGATGATCCGTGCGGAGCGCCCAGATGTCTTTTTGCACCACTTCGTCCACATCCCCTGGTCCCAGCCCGATAGCTGGCGGATCCTGCCTGGACGGATTCGGGAAGCGATCTTTGAGGGGATGCTCGCCAACGACATCATCGGCTTCCACACCCACGCCTATTGCATCAATTTCCTGCGCTGCTGCGACGAATTACTCGAGGCCGATGTCGACTACGAGGGTGGCCGGGTGCGCCACAACGGCGCCGAGACGCTTGCCCGGGCCTATCCGCTCTCAATCGATGCCCAACGACTGCGGCGGGCGGCGGAATCGCCGGAGGTGGCCGCGGCCGAGCGGGAGGTGCTCGAGCGCCGCCGCAAGCATCTGATCATCCGGGTCGACCGCGCCGATCTCTCCAAGAACGTGCTGCGCGGCTTCACCGCCTTTGACACCTTTCTCACCCAGCATCCTGAGTTTCGCGAAGAGGTCACCTTCATCGCCCATCTGCAGCCCTCGCGCCAGGATGTTCCTGAGTACGCGGAGTACCTGGAGCGAATCGAGGCGCTGGTCGCGGTCGTCAACCATCGCCACGGGACCACCGACTGGATGCCGATCGACCTGAAGATCTATGAGAACTTCCACGACGCCGTGGCTCGCTACAAGCACTTTGACCTGCTGATGGTCAATTCCCTCTTTGACGGGATGAATCTGGTCGCAAAGGAGGCGCCGGCGGTCAACACGCGCGACGGTGTGCTGATGTTGTCTGAGAACACCGGCTCCCATCAGGAGCTCGCCGATTGCGCGCTCTCGGTCAATCCCTTCGACATCCAGGAGCAGGCGGATGTGATTTACCGGGCGCTGACCATGGGCCCCGAGGAGAAGCGGGCGCGGGCTGAGCGTCTGAAGCAGATCATCTTCTCCCGCAACCCGGGGGACTGGGTCGATGAGCAGCTCGCAGACATCGCGGCGCGGCGCGAGGCGCTCGCCTAGGAGCGCCTCCAAGCGTGGCCTAGCCCCGTCATCACTTGATCGGGGTCGCCCCTCACTAGCTATAGTCCCTCGCCGTTTTGGCAGCTCCACGCGAATACGAGCTCGTGCTCATGCTTGACCCCAACCTCGGGGACCCCGAGCGTGAGGGTCTTGCCCAGGAGGTGCGCGGGCAGATTGAGGCCGGTGGCGCCCTCAAGCACGAGAACAACTGGGGCCTGCGCAAGATGGCCTATGAGATCAACCATCGCAACGAGGCTGATTACCGCTGGTTTCGCTTCGAGGCCGCGACCGAGCTGCTCGGCCAACTCGACCACAACCTAAAGATCGCCGATGGAGTGCTCCGCTTCCGACTCTTCAAAGTCGACCCAGGCGCGCCGGTGATCGCACCCCCGGCGGTTGGAGCTCCCGGGCCACCACGCGAGAGGGCCGCCCACGGCGGCCGCGAGGAGCGCAGCGAGTCCGAAGAGTAGTCCCTTGCGGCCGCTGTTTGCGTGAATCATCGCCGCGGCAGGGGAAACTTTCGCCGCTTCCGCTCTTAGACTGCTGACCTGGCAAGCAATTCAGAGGAGTGAAAGCTGTGGCAGCTTCGAATGTGAACGTGGTGGTCGTAACGGGAAACCTGACCCGTGACCCAGAGCTGCGAAGCACCCCGGGTGGAACCTCGGTATGCAAGCTGCGGGTGGCGGTCAACAGCCGCCGCAAAGACGGGCAGTCGGGCGAATGGGTCGACAAGCCCAATTACTTCGACGTTACGGTCTGGGGCGCGCAGGGAGAGAACTGCGCCAACTATCTCTCAAAGGGGCGCCCGGTGGCGGTCGAGGGACGGCTTGACTGGCGCGAGTGGGAGACCCAGGACGGCAGCGGCAAACGCCAAAGCGTCGAGATCATCGCAAACTCGGTCCAGTTCCTCGGTTCGCGCGACGGCTCCGGTGGCGGTAACGACAACGGCGGCTTCACCCCGAGCAGCGACGTCCCGGCGGACACCTCAGATTTCCAAGGCGCTGCGGCCGGGGGCGGTGGGGACGACGACATCCCGTTCTAGGTAAGCTCTCAGCGCTTGGTTTTCCGTCGCCCGGCCCACGCCGGGCGACTTCCACGTAAGGGATCGACAAAAGTGGCAAGAACAAGAGAGACGACATCGACGCCACGCCGTGGGCGGCGGATGCCCGAGCGCGTCCGTCCGCGCAAGTACACCCGGGTCAACGCCGACTCGGTTGACTACAAGGACCTCAACCTCCTGCGCCGCTTCCTCTCCGACAAGGGCAAGACCCGCGGCCGGCGCGTCACCGGCCTCTCGCGCAAGCACCAGCGCCAGCTTTCGGTTGCTGTCAAGCGCGCCCGTGAGATCGCGCTGCTGCCATACGTCGGGGAGCGTTGATGGCGCAGGCGATCCTGCTCCAAGACGTTGCCGATCTCGGCCAACGTGGCGAGCCAGTCGATGTCGCGCCCGGCTACCTGCGCAACTACCTGATCCCCCGCAAGCTCGCCCAGCCCGCGACTCCCGGTGCCCTCGAGGAGGCACAACGCCGGCGCGCGGCAACCGAGAAGGCCGAGAAGGCGCGGGCCGAGCGCGAAGCGAAGGCGGCCGGACTGCTTTCGAAAACCGTGCTGACGATTCACCAGCGCGCGGGTGAGGACGGCAAGCTCTTTGGCTCCGTCGGCGCCAAGGAGATCGTCGATGCGATTCGTGAGGCCCGTGACCTGCGGATCGACCGTCGCAAGGTCCGCCTCGAGCACCCGATCCGCGAAATCGGCACCTTCATGGTCGAGATCGAGCTTGCCGACGGCGCCAGCGCCTCGGTCAAGACGATCGTCGCCGAAGAGAAGTAGTCAAACCCAGAGGCCGCGGCGATAGGCTCCCGTCGGTGCGTGCCCTGAGCCGCCCAACCCGCCTGAGGCTCCGAGCCAGAGCACGAACCCGACTCGGCTGGGCCCGATCCGAGCGCGCCACCGTCGGGCTTGCCAGCGTCGCGCTCGGCGGCGCGGGGTTGGTCATCTCCGGCCAGTTCGCCCGCATGCTGCACCGCCGCTCCCGCCAGCGCCCCGGCGGTGAGGGTCTGATTGAGGCGGCCCCGGTCGCAGCCCTTGACACCGTTGGGGTCGCGGTGCGCGGCTACGCCGCCACCCCCCGCAGCGAGACCGTGCTCTTTAACCTCCTGGCCGGCTTCCTCGGGGCCTTTGCCTTTGTGCGGCTCTCGACCTGGGGAATCCGCGATGAATGGGGGCCGTTTCGCAATGTCAGCGTCGGCGGTCGCCATATCCACCACTTCGTCCCCGGCATCCTGCTCGCCTTTGGCTCCGGCACAATCGGACTGTTGAGCGATGATGAGGAGCTCCAGGACCGCCTGGCGGCGGCGATGGGCGCGGGCATGGGCCTTACCTTTGATGAGGCCGCCCTCCTCCTGGACCTGCGCGACGTCTATTGGACCAGGGAAGGGCTCCTCAGCGTCCAGCTCAGCCTCGGAGCCACCGCGATTCTCAGCATCGCGATTCTGACCCAGCGAATGCTACGCCGCGGTGAGCAACGCCAGGAGGAGGAGGGCCTGATTCCCGCCGCGGAGCGCCCGGACGCGGCCCAGCCGGCAACGCTTTAAGCGAGGGGATTTCTTTCTCCCCTATTTGCTGGGAGCCCTGTGGTGAGGGGGGCCGGGCTCTGGTTTGCTGGATCCAGTTTGGACGATGGGGGCAAATCCGCCGCCCCAAGGCCTTAACTAGGAGTCGATGCCCCAACCTTCAACAACCCACGTCCCCCCTCAGAACATCGAGGCTGAGGAATCCGTATTGGGTGCGATGCTGGTCGCCGAGCCGGCACTCACCAGGGTGATCGATGAGGTGAAGCTGAACGCCGCTGATTTCTACCTAGATAAGCACGCGGCGATCTTCACCTGCGCCCATGATCTCTATGCCGCCTCCAAGCCGGTGGATGAGCTGACGGTGACCGAGGCGCTGACCCAGCACAACCTGATCGAGACGGCGGGGGGCAAGCACTACGTCTCCGAGCTGGCAGCCAAGGTCCCGGCCGCCGGCAACGCAAAGCACTACGCCGAGATCGTCCAACAGAACTCACTGCTGCGTCGCCTCCTGGGCGCCGGTCAGGAGATCCAGGGATGGGTCCATGGTCGCGACGGGGAGCCACGCGAGCTCTCGGAGCGAGCCGAGAAGCTGCTCTTTGACGTCGCCCACAAAGAGCAGGCGAGCGATTTCCGCCTTCTCTCGGAGATCCTCCACGACGAGGTCGACCGCCTCGAGAAGCTCTCGACCGGAGAGAGCGAGCTAACCGGCACGCCCTCGGGATTCCGAGACATCGACGCGATCACCGGTGGTTTCCAGCCCGGCAACCTGATCATCGTTGCGGCGCGCCCAGCGATGGGAAAGTCTGCCCTGGTTGCCAATATCGCCGAGAACGTTGCGGTTAAACGCGATCGGCCCGTCGCCTTCTTCTCCCTGGAGATGTCGGAGGTCGAGCTGGCGCAGCGCTTCATCGCCTGCAGAGCCCGAATCTCTGGCGACAAGCTGCGCAAGGGTCAGGTATCCCAAAAGGACTGGCCGAAGGTAGTGCGCGCCTGCAACGAGCTGGAGGAGGCACCGCTTTGGTTTGATGATTCCTCAGATCTGGGGATCCTCGACCTGCGGGCCAAGGCACGCCGGCTTCATGCCCAAGAGCAAGACCGGGGAGGACTGGGCCTGGTAATCGTGGATTACCTGCAGCTGATGCGCTCCGATGATCCGCGGGCAAACCGGGTCGAGCAGGTGGGCCAGATGAGCCGCGGGCTGAAGATCCTCGCCCGCGAGCTAGAGGTCCCCGTACTGGCGATCTCTCAACTCTCGCGAGCTCCTGAGCAGCGCACGCCGCCAAAGCCCCAACTCTCAGACCTGCGCGAGTCAGGCCAGCTCGAGCAAGACGCCGACCTGGTCGCCTTCCTCTTCCGTGAGGACTACTACCGTGATCCCGACGATGAGCCCGATGGCCTCGCCGATCTGATCATTGCCAAGCATAGAAACGGGCCAATCGGGACCCGCAAGCTGGTCTTCCTCGACCGCTTCCCGAAATTTGCCGACTTCTCCGGACAGGACCGCCCGATCGAGCAACCGGCCGGAGAGGGCCCACCAATCGTCGATGTCGCGGCGGCGGGGCCCGACTTCTAGTGGCGATCGCACGCAGCGAGCCCTTCCGCCAACAGGCCTGCCCGCTCGCGGTTTGTGACGGCTCGGGCTGGATCTTGGGACCCGAAGACGTGGCGCGCCCGTGTGAGTGCCGCGCACCGCGTCTACGTCGGGGGCGCAGCCGCGGCGTCGCCTCGGTAATCCCGCCCCGCTACCGCGGCGTCTCCTTCGATCGACCGCCGGTCAGCGACATGGCGCGTGAGCTGACCACCAAGGGAGCCGTCGCCGATGTCCGCAGGTTCATCGAGGAGCTCGATCAACGACTCGATAGCGGCAAGGGCCTGTGGCTCTTTGGCGACACCGGCACCGGCAAGACGACGCTCGCGATGTTGATCTCAAAGAGCGCTCTGGAGCAGGGCCGATCGGTGGCGATCTACTCCCTGCCAAAGCTCCTTGCCCGGATCCGTCGCACCTATGACTCCGCCCCTGGCGGAGACTCCTATCTGCAGTTCTTTGAGCGCCTTACCTCGGTCGACCTCCTCCACATCGACGACCTCGGCGCCGAGAAGCGCAGCGATTGGGTCCTCGAGCAACTCTATGCCCTGGTCAACGAGCGCTATGAGGCACAGCGATCGGTGCTGATCACCACCAACCTCCCCCACGATGAGCTGGAGGAACAGATCGGCAGCAGAACCGTCTCCAGGTTAAATCAGATCTGTGACGAGGTGGCCCTGTTTGGGGATGACCGTCGCTACGGGAAGGTCGCCTAGCGCCGTTCGCTGCACCGCGATGGCCCCCGCCAGACCCGGCTGGCGCAGGCGCTTGACTGAGACAGCAGAACCCCACCGCCCGCCGAAGTCACCCAAGCGTCACAATCCCCCGCGATGCCGGGCGTGGTGATAGTCGGTGCCCAGTGGGGCGATGAGGGCAAGGGCAAGGTCACCGACCTGCTTGCCGAGAAGGCCGAGGTCATCGTTCGTTTCCAGGGCGGCAACAACGCCGGCCACACGATCGTCCGCGATGGTGATGAGTTCAAGTTCCACCTGATTCCCTCGGGAATCCTCTATCCGGAGAAGACCTGCGTAATCGGCAACGGGGTGGTGCTTGACCCGCTCATCCTGCTCGGGGAGATCGACGGCCTGCGCCGGCGCGAGATCGATGTCGGAAACCTACGGATCTCGGCCAACGCCCACCTGATCATGCCCTACCACGTGCTGCTTGACACCGCCGGTGAGACCAAGCTCGGCAAGCTCTCGATCGGCACCACGCGGCGCGGCATCGGCCCCTGCTACGCCGATAAGGCTCTTCGTCTCGGGATCCGCGTTCAGGATCTGCTTGACGAGAAGATCCTTCGAACCAAGATCCGAGCCGCGCTGGAGCCAAAGCAGCAGGCGCTGCGCGAACTCACCGTGGCACGGCGCAAACTGCGCAAGGAGGCGGGCGAGGGCAGCGACCGCGAGGCAGTCGAGGTCACTCCCGATCCTCGCCTTGACCTGCACACGATGACCGAGGAACACGTCAGCTACGGACACCGCCTCGAGCCCCACATCGCCGATACCGCCCGCCTTTGCTGGGACGCCCTTGACGATAACCGCACCGTGATCTTTGAGGGCGCCCAGGCAACGCTTTTGGACCTCGACCATGGCACCTATCCGTTTGTCACCTCCTCCAATCCGATCGCCGGGGCCGCCTGCGTGGGGGCCGGCGTCGGTCCCACCGACATCGACGAAGTCTGGGGCATCGCCAAGGCCTATACGACTCGGGTCGGTGCCGGCCCGTTCCCGACCGAGCTGCACGATGAGATCGGTGAGCGAATGCTCGAGCAGGGTCATGAGTTCGGAACAACGACGGGGCGAGCGCGGCGATGTGGCTGGATCGATCTTGTCGCCCTCCGCTACGCCGTTCGACTCAACCGGATGAACGCGCTGACGATCACCAAGCTCGATGTGCTGCGCGGGATCAACCCGCTGCGGATCGCGGTGCGCTACCGCTCCAAGGAGGGCGCTGTCCTTGATCGGTTCCCCTACCACCAGTCGATCCTTCATTCCGCCATACCCGAGTATGAGGAGCTGGCTGGGTTTGAGGCCGACATCAGCGGCTGCCGCAGCGAGGCTGAGCTGCCAACTGAGGCACGCGAGTACCTGCGCTTCATCGCCGAGGGCGCAGGCGTCCCGATTCGCCTTATCGGCGTCGGGCCCGACCGTGAGCAGGTGATCTGGCTCGAGGGCTGAGCCGGCTCCATCCAGAGGCCGCCGCGGGGCTCGCCGATCGGGACCCACTGATGCCCAGCGGTCCGGCGGTATTGATCGCGGCCAGTGATCCATCGCCGTGACGAACGGACTCTAGTGAACCACATCGGTGAAGGCAAGGTTCAAGTCGATCGCGGTGTCTGCAAATCCCGGACAGCGCGCCCCCCGCTTGGCGACCTGCTCTGAGCTGCAATTCTGGGGCGCGGACGCGCCAAGGGGGCGAAGGTTGACCCAATCTCGCCGCTACTCGAGGCGCCGTTACTCTCCCCATGGCGCTCTTTTCCACCGGATGGGGGGTTTCTCTATTAGCGGATGCTGGTACTTTGAACCCTGGGAGGGGCAAGATTTAGCTTTCAATGGCCGCAGCCCGCAACGGGCCGGCCAAAAAAGGAGAAACAGAGAAATATGCGCAAGCGCTTGATTTTGATACTCGCCACTGGGGCCGCAATCGCGGCTACCGCGTCTGCTGTGGCCCTAGCCGCCGCGCCCACCATCGTGCACGCGGGAAACCTGGTCCTCGAACTAAACGGCGGGGTATCGCCAACGGCGCTGCCAAAGAACAAGCTGGCGCCGATCAGCCTCAACTTAAGTGGCGGGGTCTCGACCGCCAACGGCGCTCACCCGCCCGCATTGAAAGAACTGAACATCCTCACCGATAAGAACGGCACGATCAACGTCAAGGGCCTGCCGACCTGCAGCGCGGGCAAGCTCCAGGCCGAGGACACGGCGAAGGCCAAGGCGGCCTGCCCGACCTCGATCCTGGGCGAAGGAAAGACCAAAGTGCAGGTGGAATTTCCCGAATCGTCCCCGTTTAGCGCCGAAGGCCCACTGGTCGTCTTTAACGGCGGTGAAAAGGGCGGCACCACGACGCTCTATGTTCAGGCCTATGTGGCGGTGCCGGCACCTACCGCGCTTGTCACCACGGTGAAGATCAAGAAGGTCAGCAAGGGTCCCTACGGGCTTCAGTCGGTGGCGTCGATCCCGACGATCGCCGGCGGCAGCGGCTCGGTGACCAAATTCGAACTCACCCTCAACAAGAAGAAGCAGAAATACCTCGAGGCCAAATGTCCGAATGGGCGCTTCCTCGCCGAAGCCACCGCCACTTTCACTGACGGAACGACCGTTAAGGGCCAGGTAGTCAGGCCCTGTAAGTCAAAGGGCTAAGAGAGTCAATCACCCGTGGGCCAATGAAGCCATTCCCTCGCGGGACACCAAAGCATAGAAAGGGCGGCCACTCGGCCGCCCTTTCTATTGCCCTTCTACCCAGCTCGCCTGAACCGCCCACTGACCTGGTGGCAGTTACTGCCTCGCGGTGGCCAGCAGGATCTAGGGAGACGGAGGAGTTCGCCACTCCAGGCCACTGGGCAAGTCTCAGGCGAAGAGGCTCTTCGCAGCGACCTTAAGAGGCCGAGAACTTTGCGCTTCTTGTCGGTGACCATCCTCTGATCGAACCTCCCTCAACCGCTTGACCTCTTTGCCCGGCACATTGCCGCGAGTGTTTGGGCATCGCTGAGGGAACGTACTCAATCGCGGGCCCTCGTCCCAGCCGAGCTCTTCAATGAGAACGCCGATCTGTAGCTCTCGCTATCAGCGGCCGGCCTGGTCGAAGAGCCTGCCTTTGCCTCCTCATTGGAGTCGTGCCTCCTTTTCCGCACCAACACTGGGAACCGCTGCGCTACTTTCCTTCCAGTTCGTAGGAATGCTGGTAGGTAGTTGAGGGGCCCGCTTTACCAATCGGACTAAACGGGGCCTGCTGCGTACAGCCCGGAGCAGGAATGGTGGCGGTGCTCGTCTGTCCGGCAAAGGCGAACTTCTTCAGCAGTTCGAAAAATTCGGTCGATTTTTTGGAATTGCCTTCAGCGCGCGCGCTGAAGGCGGGTTCATTGGGAGTATTGGGATTCAGCGAAGCGGTGATTCCCGAGCTGCACTGGTTCGCCGAGAAGCTCGGCAGCCCGCTCGCCACGCCCTCGGCGAAAAGCGGCTGACTGTAGGCGCTGGCGCGATTGTTGGTTACGCGCCGAGAGAAGGTGGCCAGCGATTCAGGGTTGAGCGGACTGATCGTCCGCAAGTAGTGGAGGTGTTCTCCTTTGGCGTTTTCGGTGGGAAGAACAGGATTGGTCGCAACCGCCAGATTTGCCATTACACCGGTGATCTCGTGACCGTATAAGCCGAGGCCGGTGAGGATCGGGGTGAGGTTGCGAAGGAACGGATCGAGGGCTCGCAGCAGGGGCGGGAACTGGTTGCGAAGGAGCTTTCGGAGCGCTGGGAAGGCGGTCGGAGCGCGGGCGATCACCGGGGCAAAGCCATCGAAGAAGCCCTTCGCTTCTGGCGCCAGGTTCCCGAAGGCGATAAGCGTCGGAGACAGCTGGTGGGCAACAGGGACGAGCTGTCGGAAGAGTGGGGTGGCGTCGAGTGAGAACGTTTTGAGCCGGTTCAGGGTGAGCTTTGACTGATCGAGGAAGGTGGGGAAGGCCTGGAACAGAGCTTCAATATCAGTATCGCGACGGGCGGTGGTCTGAAATACGGCGTTGGAATTTCGAATCAGACTCGCCAGCTCGCCCTGACGACCACGGAGCGCCTCCAGGGCAACGGATCCGTTGCTGAACAACTGACGTACGGCGAGTCGTTGGGTATCGAGAATGCGAAAGAGGTGATCGAATTCGGTGAAGGTCGGGTTGAACTCCCCCAGGGCATTGGAGAGTGACGCACTCTGGCCGTTGATCGCGACGGAAGCTTCCTGCATCCAACTCTGGAAGGCGGCCCGGGTCTTCGGGTTGAAGGTACGAAAGATCTCATCGAGCTGGACTGACTTTTCGACCTGAGCGGCCGGCAGGGTGCCGTTGTCAGGGAGTTTGGGCCCATTGCGGCTTCCGGGAGTGAGTTCGACATAGGTCTCCCCGAGAAGCGTCTTGGTGCGCAGGATAGCCCGGGTCGAAGCTGGCAACGGCGCGTACTTGTCTTCGATGTCGATCGTCGCCAGCGAGTGCCTGCGATTTGGGGCCAGCCCGATGTCTTGAACTTTGCCAACGTCAACTCCTGAGATCCGCACATCTGACTGTTCGGCGAGCTGGGTGGCTTCGTCAAACGGGATCTTGATCACGTACGGCTGCGCTTTGAACGGCGTTGGGCCGCCGAAGGTGATCCAGAGAAAGAGGAAAATTCCAAAGCACGAGAGGGCAAATCCCGCGATCACCAGAAGCTGGGCTGTGCTGGGGGCGCGCTTACTCATGGTGCGACGGTCGGTCCACAACCCTGGAGGCCTGCCTCACTCGGAGGGAGTACGGGCAGTTCGTTTGGCTTTGGGACGCGGGCAGTATTGAGAAGGGCTTTGAGGTATGGCCTAGCGTTGGCGAACCCGAAGGCGAGGTCAGAGCCGTTGCAGGAAACCATCACGATCGCCCGCTGCACCGGTCCGGCGGCGTCTTGCAGATTGAAGTCAGCGTTGAGATCGTGATTGAGCCAAGGTAGGTAGAAGAGGTAGCTCTGCTTCGCTCCCTTCGGCTTGTAGGAGAGCTCGTTGAGGAAACTGTTGAGACCGGCGAGAGAGTTACCGAAACCCGTCACCGTTTTCTTCAGCGCCCCGGATCCTTCCTTGGTATCTGTCAGCACCGGTCGAATCTGGCGGGTGAAGGGTCGGATCTGATCGCGAATCGGGCCGGTTGTCTGCTTGAAGAAACGCTCGGTTGACTTAAACGCAGGCGTCAGCGCCTGCGCCTGGGGAATGAGACCAAAGAGCGCCGGGCGGGCAGCGGCGGTGAAGCGGTTGGAGCTGGAAAGACCGGCCTGGGCAGCCTGCAGGGTCGAGGGGAATTCCCGCAGCGCCGCCTGAATCGATCCCTGCTGGTTGGCGAAATTGCCGAGGGCTGCGTTGGAGGAGGTGACAAAGCGCTGGATCTCGCCGTCGTGGCGACCGAGTTCGGTGGTCAGCGATGAAAAGTCATGGATAACGTTGGCAAGCGCCACATGGCGTTTGGCGACTGCGCCATTGAGCTGGGAGACGTAGTGGGCAAAGGGCTGAAGTCGGCGAAATGCCCCGGAGAGCTGGCGCCCGCGCCCGCCGATTCCCTGCGCCCCGCCGGCGAGGAGCAGCTGCAAATACTGGCGCGTATCGCCATCGAGGGTGGCGAGGAACTGGTCAAGGTTGACGTTGGGTTCAGTTTGGGAGACCGGAAAGTTTGCGCCGCTTTCGATATGGCGCTTCCCGCTTCCCGGTTCGACCTCGACAACCATGTCGTTGAGTGGGGTTTTCGGCCGAAGCAGCATGCTCGCGTTGGGGTGGATCAGCTGCATGTATTTCGGCTCAATCTCAAGCCCGACCACGGCGTGGCCATCTTCAAGGTTGACCGAGCCAACCTTGCCGACCTGGATCCCGGCAATGTCGACTGCCTGTCCCTGTCCCGGGGTGATCGCCTGCGCGGTACTGAAATCGGCGGTGATGTGATCGAAACTTTCACCGACTATCGGCAACCAGGAGGGCAGTGAGGCTTTCTGCTCGACGAAGATGCCGAGCATCATCACCGTCCCCAGGATGGCGAGTATCACGATCGCGGTCGTGTCTTTGCCGCGACCGCGGGCCTGGCGGACCAGCGAGGTGCGAAAGTGCTTGAAGCGGCTTACTTTGGGACCGCTGTCGCTCATGGGGTGACCGCTTCTGGATCCGGAGGCCCGACCTGCCCCAACGGTCCATTCACATTGGGAGCGGGATTCTTGTAGCAGAGCACGTTCGTCTTCTGCGCCGGCTGACCGCCTAGCTGGGGCTGGGTACCGAGAAGCGGGGCAATCGTGTGACCGTAGTTGTCGGCCTCGCTGGCGGAATGCTGGAGTGGATTGGGTTCGGCGACAAGCTGGCCACCGCCGCCAGCCTGGAGGCGCAGGAAGGGACCGTTTCCATCAAAATTCTGGCCAACACCGGCAAGGTTGCTGAGGGCATAGAAGAATTCGCGGTAGTTGGGACCGCCGGTGCTGAACCGATCGTTGATCGTCTGGTTCCCAGTTGGTACCAACACCTTGGTCGTGCAGAGGCTGAGCTGGTTGAGCTCAGGCAACGCGTTGACCTTGCCCGCCTGGGCGGCCCCGGCGAGGCCGGGTGTCAGTTCGCGTAAGAGCTTTGCAACGCCACCTCCCTCCTTGCCGGTGAGCAGCGGGCGGACCTGATTGAGCCAAGGCTTGGAGGCGCTGATCAGCCCCGGCAGCGCCGCAACAGCAGGTGTTAGCTCGATCGCGTATGTGCGCAGTGGGGGCAGCGTTCGATCAAGACTTACCAGCGAGGTATGGGCGGTCTTTAGCGTCGGGGAAAGCAGGCGGATCGTGGTCGAGAGATTGGCTGACTGGGCAGCGAGGGCACCGGTGAATACCTCGAAATTATCGATCAGTCCCTTCAGATCGGCTTCGCGGCTTGCGAAGGCGCCGAAGGTCTGCCCGGCGCCGAGAATCAGCCGCGAAAGGTCGCCATCTTGGGTGCCGAGGAAGGCATTGCTGACCTGGGCGCTGTAGCGTCCGGCCGTGCCCCCATAGTGCAGCGCCCCATTCAACCCTTCAGCTCCGGTCTTTCCCTGCACTTCGGGCAGCTGAGTGGCATCTTCAGCTGCGTTGGGCTTGCGGGTCAGCGCTTCGCCGTAGCTTTCCAGCAGATGGCTGAGATCAGCCCTGACCGGAGACTGCAGCGCGCTCAGGACTTCGTCGAGCTGGACCGCAGTGGATGTACGACTGACCGGGATTGTGGCCCCGCTTGACATTTCCGGAGCGCTTGGGCTGCCCGGATTGAGTTCGATGAAGAAGTTACCCTCGAGGAAGATCCGCGGGCGGATCTCGGCAAAGGCGTCGGAGTGGATCGGTCGTCCCGAACCTTCGACGGTGAAGGTCACCACCGTGTCATTGCCGTCGCGGCTCGAGGAGATCACCTGGCCGACTTCGACTCCAGCGATCCGCACCGGTGACTTGTCTGCGATGTTGGCCGAATTGGAGAAGGTGGCCTTCAACTCATAGCCATAACTGGTGAAGGGAACGTGTCCGGTGAACGCTAGGTAGGGACCGATCGTGAAAATCAGGATGAAGATGATCGCGATCATCACGTTGCTCGGACGCCACTTGAAGCGACGGTTGCTGGCGCCCTGCCTGGTGTCGCGCTCGGGCAGGCGGCTCACTTTGTCCCTTCCTTGCCGCTGCTGATCTGTCCCGAGGTCTTGGTGCCGTGATTCCCCGGAACGTTGCCGATCACGGTCTGCCCCGCGGAATACTTGACGTTGCCCGCTTCGCACTCCTTGGGCTGGCCGGGGGCCGCCGTGTTTGGATAGGGGTTGTAATGGAGATGATTTCTTTCTTCCGGGCCATTGGCAGGCGCAGATGAAGGTGAGCCCTCATTGTTGGGACCTTCGGGCGGGGTGAACGACGTGAAGTTGAGCCAATTACCGAGACCGTTGGTCTGGCTGGTTGCGTTGGAGAAGTTTTTGAACACAAGAGTCAGGTAATTACAGGTGGTCTGGGCCGGAGCGATGAACTTGATCGCTGGGCCGAGGATGTGATTGGTGTCAACCAGCAGGTCAAGACCATTGAAAACGCCTGGTGCCCGTTGAAAGTCGAGCAACGCTTCCGCAGTCGGCGCCAACTGGGCAAAGAAAACCGGCGAGGCGTTTAGGACCGGGACTCCCGCATGCAGCGCAGCGGCGATCGTCGGCGAGGTTTCGGCAAGGGCCTTTGCTCCAGGTCTAAAGGCGGTGAAGAAGCGCTGGGATTCGTGCAGGAACGGTCTGAGTACGGGCAGATCGGCGTTTGCGGCGTCAAGCGTTGAGGGACTCTTGGAAATCGTTTCCTGGATGTAGGGGCGAGATACTCGGGCGAAGGCCCCGAAGGTCTGATCGAGGGCTACGAAGAGGCTCGCGTTGGTGTCGGCCACCGGGGCGACGGTCGCGGAAAGGTCCTCGAGCGCCCGCCAAAAGCCGCCGAAGTTGGTTTGGGGGGCGACCAGGTTGCGCAGGGCCGGTTCACCGCTAACGAGGAGCTGCTGGAGCGAACCGATCGCTTCGTTTAGCTGAGGGCCGCGGCCGGCGAGGGCGTTGCCAAAGCCCGCCTCGTTCTGGCGAATTGCGGTGCGCGTTTTCGAGTTGAACATGTCAAAGAACTGGTCGATGTCAACCGGTTCGGGCCGCGCCGAAGAAAGCGGGACCGTTGCGCCAGCGGCAAATCCCTTGCGTGAGTTGCCGGGGATGATGTCTAGGTACTTGAGACCGAGCGGCGATTTGGGTCGAATGATCACGGTCGAGTTGACGGCAAGCGGTTCGACGCTCTTATCGAGCGTGAGAGAGAGCTTTGCCGCGAAACGGCCGTGGCCGAGCTGAATCGGGACCGCCGACTTGACTTTGCCGATCAGGGCTCCGCCGATACGAACGTCGTTGCCGGCGACCAGGGCATCGGCGTTGGGGACATCGACGTTGAGGTTGTAGGTGGAAACAAAGGGGAGGCCCTTGTTGGCGTTATAGGCGAGGAAGACAGCGACGAGGACGACCAGCACCGTGACCGCGCCGACCAGGATCGGGCTGCTTGCAAGTCCGCTGATTCCGCTGCGATTTCTCATGGTGAGAGCAGGTAGTTGAGGAGCGGAGCCGTGCCCCCACTCCTGGTAGCAGAGCTGCTCGCGCCAGGGTGTTCGCTGGCAGGAGTTTCTGGCGATGTCGACGGGGCAGCGGTTGTTCCCCCCGCCTTCGCCTGGAGGCGTTCGAAGCGTCGGTAAAGAGCCGCGGTGCTAGCCCCCGAAGACCTCGCTCCGGAGCCGGTGAAATTGGCGTCACATTCACCGGTTGCGGCAGCTGCGTAGTCGAGGCAGTTGCTGAGGATGATCAGGGTCCGACCGAAGTGTCCGTACTGGTCAAAGCCGTTGAGCGTTGCTGTCGTGTTGTAGATCAGTTCGACGAGGCCGTTAAATCCTCCAGTTTCCTTCGTGCTGGCGAAGAAGCTGCTGAGACTGCTCGTGGGCCCGACGCCGCTGCGCGCGACTTCGGCGGCTTTTTTGACAACCGGGTCGGCTTCGCGCAGCTTCGGACCGGCGATCGCGCCGCTGGCGCCAAGGCTCTTCAGCGATACCGTGGAAGCGGCGGTGAACGGGGTCAGGGTTCGGGTCGCATCGGTCAGCGCCGGGGCCGCCTTGCCGAGGTCGGCGAATACCGGGGTTGCCGCATCGGAGAAGCCCTGGAGGCTATGCATCGTCAGTCGGAACTGATTGAGGAAACGAGGGAACTTCTGCAGCGAAGCTTCCAGCGCCGCGCCGCGTTCGGAGCTGGCCTGAGCGGCGGCGCCAGCGTTGGCGAGAAAACCAGCAACGTGGGCTCGCTCGCGGGAGAGAGGACGCAGAATCGTCTCGGAATCGCTGGCCAACTGGGCGAGCCGGTCGCGCTGATCGTTGAGGACGCCGAGCAGGGTATCGACGTCGCGCAAGACTGGGTTGGCGCGTTCGACAACTTCTTCCAGACTCTTGCCACGGGCGGCGAAACCGGTGCCGAGTTCATTGAGGATCAGTCGGAAGCGCTGCGCATAGGGAAGAGTCTGAATGTCATTGATCAGGTCAACGTCAACGCTCGTGCTGTTGTTCTCCACCGGCAGCAGGTACTGGCCCGCACCTGGGCGGCCGGCTGGGATCCGTTCCAATGGTGGCGGTAGCTTTGAGCCAGGTGCGCGCGGCAGAGTCGGATTGCAATCGACGTACTTCTCTCCGATCAGGGACTGCGGACGAATCAGGCAGCTGGCATCGCTACGAAAATCCTCAAACCCGGGGTCGCTGATTTCCATTACGACCACCGCTTTGGCCGGCATCGAAACCGCCTTGCCATTGCGATAGGCATTGAGTTCGCCCGGCATTGACACTCCGACGGACTGGATCGTGCCCGCGTCTGCCCCCGCGATCCGAACCTGCTCGCCCTGGACCAGGAAGTCGCCATTGTCGAAGTAGGCGCGGACCAGGTAGCCGTTGCTGCCACCACCGGAGATCAGCACGATCGCCACCACCACTGCGGCGACCAGGGCGATTGTGAGCAGTGCTTTCCTCATGGACCCGGAGGCGCGTCGGCAGGGTTGCACTGGGACGGAGAGACGCCGGAACCGGCGAAGGGCGGTTCGACGAAGGGGTTGGAGTTGTCGGGCGCTGACTGGGCAGCGCCTCCCGGACAGCGGCGATGGATGCCCGCCGATGACCCAAACGCTTCGAACTGTTGACTTGGCTTGATCGGTTCCAGCGTGCCAGCGCTATCGGTGAACAGATTCTGGTCGGCGGTCGCAACCCTTACGTAATTTCCGTTTCCGTCGTAATAACCCGAGGCCAGTCCGAGCTTGCCGAAGCCGTTGAAGATGTCGGGCGTGTAGGCGCGGGCGAAGTTGAGCGTGGGCTGGAAGGCCGTGATCGCACCCTGGGCGTTGGGGAAAGCCTTGGCGGCGAGCTGTTGGACACTGGGAAGGGCGGCGAACAGGTCGGCAGCGTCGTTGGCTGGCCCGGGCCGATGCACGGTAAGGCGGAGGTTCTTAAAGACCGGAATCGCGGAGTTAACAACAGGACGGAGTTCTTCCAGGAAGGGCGCGAGATTCTTGGTTGCCGGCTTGGCGGTATTGACGAGCGGTTCGAGGTCACCGAGGGCGGCGCGCAGGTTGACGAAGGTCGTATTGCTTTGCCGCAAAACCGGCGGCAGCTCCTGAAGGGTGCTGTCGAGAGCGACGTTTTGGCTGGCGATCGCGCCAAATGCGGTGTCCGCATTTGAAACCGCATTTGACAGCTGGCTGCCGCGCTCTGAGACAACCGTGGCGAGCTTGCTGGAGCTGACGATGAAACGAGCGAAGAGGTTTTCATCAGAGGTCAGCTCATGCACGAAGGCGCTGGTGCGATTTAGCGCCGGACCGAAATACTTATAGGTCTGGTTCGCGTCCTTGCCGCGGCCCGCGTAAATGGCGGCGTTGCCCTGGACGAACTCGGCAAGGCCGCGGCGCACACTGGGCGGGAAGGTGTTGAAGAACTGGTCAATATCGATTGGAGTGGTGGTCGAAGCCAGGCCGAGCGTCCCCCCTTCTGGCAGGGCCGGATTGCTGTTGGGGCCGGGGCTGATCGATACGTAGTGGTTGGCAACCCCCGAAAGCGAGGTCGCCCGGATCACCGCCGTGCTCCCCTGGTGCAGCTGCTGGCTGAGGCTGATCTGGACGCTGGCGAGATTGTTTTTGGTCAGTTCGATCGTTTCCACCGAGCCGACCGGCGAGCCGCCGATCAGGACCTGGTTGTCTTCGACCAGCTGCCCCGCGTTTTGAAACACGAGGTCGTACTTGTAGCCGCCGCCGCCGCCGAAAAGGACGACGCCGAGCGCGATCACAACGATCACAAGCGCCGCGATCACCGCGATTCGGGCGGGAGTGAACCCCCGGCTGGGCGCCGGACTTTTCTCCTCGCCTAAGGAATTAGCAGCCACGGATCGTCGCTCGCGGTTCCCCGGCCTCCAACCCGGAAGAACGGCGCTGGAATCGTATCCGAGCCACCCCTACGCAAGAGGTTGCCGCGCGGGGACTTAACTCGAATTCAACGCGCTTGTTTTGCCACGAAGCACCTGCTTGCACGACTGGCGCTCTCTCACAGTTCCAATCAGTAATCAAGCCTGTGCGCCGATGTCTGATTCTGCCCCGAAGGACGGATGGCAAAAGGCTCCAGCACCGCGCTCGGGGTAGAGTTCGTGCCGCTTGGCCGGTCGTCTCTGCGCTTACTTCGGTCATGAACAGAGCGAGACCCAGCGGTCAGACGTTGAACTTTGGCAAGGCACGCTCCAGGCTGCGCGGCAACCACCAGACCCGCTCGCCGATCAGCAGCATCAGAGCCGGAAGCAAGACGATCCGCACAACCGTGGCGTCGAGCAGCACCGCCACGGTGAGGCCGATTCCGAGCTGGCTCACGGTCGCGATCGGCGCCCCGGCAAAGGCAATGAAGACGGCCATCATGATCGCCGCTGCCCCGGTGATCACCCGGGCCGTCTTCTCCAAACCGAACCGGATCGCGGGGCCGTGTTCGCCGTCGCTGTCATATCGCTCTCGCATCCGACTGAGCAAAAAGACCGCGTAGTCGATCGAGAGCCCGAATATGACTCCAAAGATCGCCACCGCCCCAACCGCGTCGACGTAGGTATGGCCACCAAGCGGGAGGTTTGCTGGCACGTTGAAGAGCAGGGTGAGAACGCCGAAGGCAACGCCAACGGTGGCCAGATTGAGGCCGACCGCGATCGCCGCCAGTGGAATCGCACGCAAGACCAAGACGAGAATCAGGAAAGTGGCAAGGGTGATCGCTGCGATCACGTACGGGATCCGCGCGCGAGTGACGTGGCTGTAGTCGTTCAGCGTCGCTGCCCCTCCGGCGACGCCCGCCTTTACTCCGGCTTTGGGTTCGAGTTCAGAACTCAGCCCATCGAGTTTCTTATTGAGGGCAATCGACCCGGGCGTGTTGAAGTTGTACTTAGAGATGACCAGCATCGTCGCCGCCTGGCCGCCGTGGTGCAGATCGATCGTGCTTGCCGCTGCTTCGCGCTTTTCCGGCGGCGCGCCGTCCAGCGCAGAGAGGACGAAGAAGCCGGAGTTAAAGAGCCCCGGCGTCTGTCGGTGAACCTTGCCAATTTTGTGCTTCAGCGTCGAGTGGCCCGAAATCACCCGGACGCTGGCGCGATTTAGGCCCGACTGCAGGGGTTCGGAGCGCTGATTGCCAGAGGCCAGATTTTCTTGTAGCGCCGTGGCGCCGCCGCCCAGGCGCGAAACGCCGCCGGCGAGCGAGACGGCGCCGACGGCAAGGCGAGCGATGCCGTTGTTCAGGCGCTTGGATTCGGTAGCCAGGAGCTTGGAGCCCTTGGCGAGCTTGTTTCCGCCGCCTTCGAGTTTGACCAGCCCAGCGTGCAGCCGCTTTGCGACAGAGACCTGCTTCTTGATTTCATGGAGCGAAGTCGTCCACCAATAGGTGACTTCGTGGGCTTCTTCGTAATGAATGACAAGGCGTTTCTGAAGTTCGGTTAGTTCGGTAGGTAAGCCGGCGTAACCCGGGCTGTAGGGCTGGCCGCTGACCGGGTTGGTACCGCCGACCGCCGCCGTCGCCTTCTCGACAGCTTCCAGTGCCGGCCCGTAGTGGGAGTCAGACTTCCCCACGGTCATCTCCTGGAGCTGCTGCAGAGCGCTGCCCAGCTGTTCGCCTCCGACCTTTGCGGGACCGATCAGCGGTGGGACCTTGACGTTGGCCTCTTCGTTAAGCGCCTTCTGCAACTTGCGCGAGAGCTTCAGGCCGTTGTTGCGAAGGTTTGGGTAAATATTGCCTTGGAGCGCGATCTTCAGCTCGAGCGCCCCTTCCGTGGCTTTCTTCTGGCCCTTTGCCAGTTCTTCTGAACCCTTTGAGAATTTTTCCAGCGCGGTGACCGCCTTCTGAGTTCCGGCACCGGCCAGAGCGAGGCCGTGGGCAAGCGCTAGCGCTCCCGTAGTTGCCTTGTCGGAGCCCTGGGAGAGAAGTCCAGCACCATAGGTCGCTTCGGTTAGACCGCTGCGCAGTTGCTTGACGCCACCGGCCGCCACATCCAGGCTGCGACCGAGCTTTCCAAGCTGGTTGACGGGCCCCGTTTTTCCTTCAGAGGCAAGCAGCGAAGTGCCCGTCTTTTGTAACGGGGCGACCGGGCCGGTGGCCTGCGCGGGGCCGATCACCGCCTGCACCCCCGGCAGGTCAGCGACCTGGCGCTGCCAATGGGTCAATGGCTCAAGATGGCGCCGATCGGTAATCGGACCGCGATCAGAAGTGGCGATTACCTGGAAGGGAGCGTCCCAGCCGGGGCCGATCGCTCGATTGATCAATTCAGCGTTTTGGCGGGCCGGATCGTTTTGGGCGAGCTGTTCCTGGCTTGGCGGCCCGGTCTTCAGCGCCACGGCGGGGGCTGCAAGAACCAGGACCACGGCGCCGATCAGAGCGGCCACCGCGGCTGGGCGGCGCAGGGCGGCATTGACGAACGCCATCAACCTGGAGTTCTCCTCACTTGGCGGCGACCCCACTCGCCAGCGATCGACATTGGGTCCAAGCAGAACGAGCAGCGCCGGACCGACGATGGTGGCCACCAGGACGCTGAGCGCAGCCACCATCGTCACCGTGCCTGCCAGGGAGGCAAGCAGCGAGCCGGGAACGGTGAAGAGCGCTACCAGCATCGAGATCGCAAGGGTGCTGCCGGCAAAGATCGTCGTTCGACCTGCCGTCGCACGCGTTGCCCAGGCAGCATCAAACGGATCGGCACCCGCCGCCAGCTCCTCGCGGAAGCGAGAAACCATAAGTAGCGAGTAGTCGACGCCCAAGGCTAATCCCATCATCGTGCAGACGGTCAGCGCGAAGGCGTCGATGCCCAGGAAGGAGGTGAGGAAGTAGAGCAAGCCACGCGAGGCAAATACCGTGGTGGCGCCAAACCCAAGCGGGATCGCAGCCGCGATCGGTGAACGGAAGACAAGTAACAAGACGATCAAAAGAGCCGGAATCGCGATCAGCTCACCGGTCTCACTGGCGCTGATCGACTCATCCTGAAGCGCCCGCGAGAGGGTCGCAAATCCCGACTGCGTAGCGCGTACAGGAGAGTGAATCTGTTCCGCGAGGATGCGGTTCAGCCGCGGCACAATCACATTGACCGCTTCGGTGATGCCAACATGGAAGTCGGCCAGAATCAGAGCGCGCCTGGGAGAGGGTCGCAAGCGCTGCACCGAGCCCTGGCTCCACGGGGAGAGGGTCGTGACTTTGGGGTCACGGCGCAGGGCGCGAATCAGTTCGGGGCCCTGGTGATCAATCGCAGCGGCCGGTCCCTGCAAGAGGATCGCGAAGGGGGCAGATTCACCAAAGTGTTCCTTCAACATCGCGTTGGCCTTTGCCGAGGCAGTTCCCGGGATGGTGAGAGACGTCGGCTTCAGTCGTGCTTCGAGGCCGGTGCCGATCACACCGAGAGCGACCAGGATCACAGCCGCAATCGCCAGCACCCGCCACGGGTGGCGGAGCGTTACCGGCGGGCGGCGCTCGCCGTTCGACCGCGTCGAATCCCCCCCACCCCTGCTCCTCCTCGTAGGCACGAGTGGTAGTTTGGCGACCGCAGGAGCGGGAGAAGCGAACATATTCAGAAGACTTTGTTAAGGACGGCGGCGATTGACCGTCGCCCGCCTTGTCGTGGCCGCCTCCCAACCGCCGCAATCGCCCCCTGCGAGGACGCACGGCAAGGCGCCGCGCTCAGAGCGCGCTAGCCTGGGGTGGGGAACTTCGTGAAGCGACTTCTGACAATCGGGACCGTCCTGCTCACGGCGGCGCTACTCGCCGGCCCATCGAGCGCAGCCACGATCAAGGCTGAAGGGCTGGTGCTGCATGCCGAGGGCGGATTTGAGCCGCAGGTACTGCCGCGCAAGGCCTTCGCGCCGATCAGCTTCCAGGGATACTTCGACATCGCGGCGAGCGACGGTGGTGAGCCCGCCGCGCTGCAAGAAGCGGTGCTCGAGTTCGACCGCAATGGGCGCCTCGACACCACCGGGTTGGCCACCTGCGCGCCAGCTCAGATCGCCGAAACAACAACTCAGCAGGCGCGCAGCGACTGTAAAGCGGCGATCGTAGGAACCGGCCACCTAACCGCCATGATCGGCCTTCCGGGCCTGCCTGGGTTGAGTGCCAGTTCGCTACTGACGATCTTCAACGGACCCCCGCTCAACGGAAATCCGACAGTTGTCCTCCATGCCCACACGATCTTCCCGACGATCCAGACCTTCGCGATCCTGGTTCCGATAGAACCGCTGTCTGGCTCCTACAGCTACCGAGCCACAATCGACGTTCCACCGATCGCCGGGGGCTTCGGCGCATTGACTCACGTCGATGCAAAAATCGGGCGGCGCTTCATGGTCGATGGACAGCAGCGCAGCTACGTCTCAGCGCGCTGCAGCAACGGCGTCCTGCAGACCCATGGCAGCTTCACCTTCACCGGCGATACAACCCTCAGTGGAACCGTCTTTAAGCCGTGCACTCCCGGTTAGCTCCTACCGCTTTCGATGGTTCCTATACTTGCCCGCCCCGGGCCGTTAGCTCAACCGGTAGAGCAGGAGACTCTTAATCTCAAGGTTGAAGGTTCGAGTCCTTCACGGCCCATTCGTTGTCGTTATCACAACGAACCTGCTGCAAGCGGGCATGTTCTGATGTCCGGTCGCTCGACTTCGGTGCGGGCGAAACCATACGCCGACGAAGGGAGGATCATGCGAACGGATCGGGTGCCGGGGCTTGCGGCGCGGTGGGGTCTCGAGCGTATCGCGCGAGGACGCTACGAGCTGCTGACGCTGAGTCGGGCGACCAGTTCGAGCATTGCGTCAAGCGCGGCCTCTAGCGGCTTGGTGTCGCGTTTGACCTGAGTGAGGAGCAGGCCGCCCTGCAGGGCGGCTAGCAGCGCGAGGGCGAGGGTGTCGGGGTCGGTGTCGGGCGTGAGCTCGCCTCGTGCGTGCATCTCTCCGTAGACCGCTCTGGATCGTGGCTTCCCATCGTTTGAAGCCCTCGGCGACGTGGGCTCTTGCGTCGGGATCGGTCTCGGCTAGCTGGCCTCCGAGAGAGCCGATTGGGCAGCCGCCGCTGCAGTGGTGCTCGCGCTGGGCCGCGATCACGAAGTCGCGCCAGGCTCGGAGGCCATCCAGCGTGCTGAAATCGAACATCTCCTGCCCGCCGACCATTGTGTCGGCCTGGTGGTCAACGACGGCCCAGACCAAGGCCGTCTTGTCGTCGAAGTAGTGGTAGAGCTGCGAGCTCGAGACGTCCGCTGCCGCGCGTACGTCCTCGATCGTCGTGTGGGCGACGCCTTGCCGGAAGATCAAGTCGGCCGCCGCGTCGACTATGCGCTGACGGGTCTCCTGGCCCTTGCGCGTCAACGGGCGAGCGGAGGGGCTAGTCGTGTTCATATCGCAGATTCTACCAACAGAATGGATCGCAGCGATCCATTCTGTGTTAGAGTGGAACGCACGATCCATTTCGAGGGTCGCGACAACCACTCAAAGGGAGAACGCGATACATGTCACTTCAAGGCAAGACCGCCCTTATCACCGGCGGCACATCCGGGATGGGTTCCGCCACCGCACTGGCGATGGCCGAGAAGGGCGCGTCGGTGATCATCACCGGCCGCGATGAGACCCGCGGCGCGAGCACCGTGGAGAAGATCCGGGCGGGTGGGCACGATGCGCAGTTCATCGCCGCTGATTTCTCGGAGATGTCCGAGGTGGGGCGCGTTGCCGACGCAGCAGGCGAGATCGATGTTCTGGTCAACTGTGCCGGCTTTGCCGCCCTCGCACCGACGGCTGACACCGACGAGGCGGCGTTCGACGGGCTGTTCCAGATCAACGTCAAGGCGCCGTTCTTCCTCGTCGCCGCGCTCGCCCCGAAGATCGCCGCCCGCGGCGGCGGATCGATCATCAACGTCTCAACGATGGTCGCGAGCTACGGCCAGCCAGGCCTGGCTGCCTACGGCGCCTCGCGCGCCGCGATCGAGCTGCTCACCAAGGCGTGGGCCGCCGAATACGGGCCGCAGAACGTCCGCGTCAACGCGGTCGCTCCCGGTCCGACGTTGACCCCGGCGATGGAGCCGAGGTTGGAGATGGCCAAAGAGTTTGCCAAGACGATTCCGCTCCGCCGCGTCGCTGAAGTGCACGAGCTGTCCGACGTCATCACGTTCCTCGCGACCCCGCGGCCGGCTACATCAACGGCGCAATCATCCACGTCGACGGCGGCCGCACCGCGATCTGAGAGGGGAGGAGATGATCCTGGTCACCACTCCCGGCAGCGCTCAGATAGCCACGCGGCTGCGGCTCACGATCGTGCTCAACGCCCCGGACGACGCCAGACCGAGGAGAGGACAGGGGCTGTCGACATCAGCGAGCCCCTGGTGGCAGAGCTGCGGTCGACCAGGTGGAGCGGCGACCGGTGGCAGGCCCGCCAAACACCCACGGCATGAGGTCGACGAGACGCAAAAGTCTGAACAGCCGTACCCCGGATCACCAATGACCATGTCTTTACCAAAGGAGCCAAGCACTCAAATGCAAACCACCGCAGAAAAGACCGTGTTGATCACGGGCGCCAACGCCGGGATCGGCAAGGATGTGGCCCGGCAACTTGCTCTTCGTCCGGAGATGTCCCGGATCTACCTGGCGTGCCGGAACCGAGATCGGGCGACTACGGCAAAGGCCGAGCTCGAAGCCGCGACCGGCCGGCGCATCTTCGACATCGTTGTCATGGATGTCGCCAATCTGGATTCGGTCCGCGCCGGCCTGGCCGGCATCAGCGGATCCGTCGACGCGTTGGTGATGAACGCTGGTGTCATCGGCCCGCAGTCGATGGCCTTGACCGCTGACGGGGTCACCACCGTGTTCGCGACGAATGTTCTTGGCCACGTCGTCCTCCTCGAAGGGCTCCTGGCCGAAGATCGACTCGGAGAGGTGGCGGTCCTCGCCGGAAGCGAGGCAGCCAGGGGACTTCCGAAGTTGGGGATGAAACGGCCATCGTTCGTCTCAACCTCCGCCGACGAGCTCGCCACCGTCATCGACGGCAGCTACTTCGCCGTCGGAAAAGCGGACTTCAACCTAGCCTTCGCGCAGGCCAAGTACATCGGGGCCCTGTGGATGGCCTACCTGGCCCGCCAATACCCCGACCGCCGTTTCATCACCGTGAGCCCCGGCGCCACCACCGGCACCCAAGCCTCCAACGACATTGCGCTACCGCTGCGTATAGCGGCCAAATACGTCATGCCCGCCCTAGGCATCTCCCACAAACTTGACGTGGGCGCGAAGCGACTGGTCGACGGTGTCACCGACCCGACCCTGTCCAGCGGCGTGTTCTACGCCAGCGCGGCCAACAAGCTCAAGGGTCCCCTGGTTGACCAAGCAGACATCTTCCCCGATCTGGCCAACCCGTCGTTTCAGGACCACGCCAACGAGGCCATCCACCGCTTCATCACCCAAAGACAGTCACGTAATTTTCAGGACAGCAGCAGCGCTCGCTTCAAGGGGTCCGGTCCGCTCCAATGAGCATCGATCGCACTTACGCTGGACAGAGACAGGATTGCCGTGATCCCTGCATGAGTCCGTCTTGCGGATCCCGCGAACGAAGCCGTCCGCCGACAAGCAAGTCCGCTGTTGCATCGCGTGGTTGCGAGGGCGTTGGCGGACTGACCCTTGGGACCCCTTAGTGCTTGTGTTTCGCGCAGGGAGCGGCGCGCTATACGATGGTCGCCGTGAATCGGGCCCTTGTGCGCAAGCTGACGCTCAGCGGCTTGATCTGGGGTCGGATGACGTTTGGCGTTGCGGCCTGGCTGGCGCCACGGCCCGTCGGCAACGCGGTCGGTCTCGATATGAGCGGGAATCCACAGGCTGCCTACCTGGCTCGGATCCTGGCCGTGCGTGATCTGGTTCTCGCCTGCGGTGCTCTCAGGACGGACGGAGAGGTTCAGCGCCAGTGGTTGCTCGCTGGTTTGGTCTGCGACAGCGCTGACACTCTCGCCGGAGTCGCCGCGGGGCGCGGCGGATACCTACCGAAGGGCACGAGCTTCTACCTGACCGGGTTTGCTCTCTCGGGTGTGGCCGCGGCTGTGGCTGTCCTGCGCGAGCAATCGGGCGCGACGTCCGCGTAAAGCCCACGATCCATTCCAAGCCGTATTCACGACACTCCCGCTTCGCCCGATTTGCGAGCGCGCCGACTCGCAGCGGTAGACGATCGCAAGGGACGACAAGCGCAAGCACCCACGCTCCAGTGGGCGACGCTCGCTTCGCGCCAGAAGCGGCATCGCCAGCCGGCTCACTCCGTGACGCTTCGCAAGCCGTGATTTCAGCGATGGGGCGCGAGTCGGTAGCAACCCGATGCAATCCGCTCGAAGCGGACGCAGTCGCTTGCACCCAGCGAGAGGCAAGAGTTGATCGAGCTTCTGGACACAGGAATCCCGAGGCTTTCCTCTACGCCGCGATGCACCTCAGCAATGTGCATCGGCCGTCCTGCGGCTTCAAGAACGCTGATGATTGCGCGCTGGACCACCCCGTTGCCCAATCGACGCTGGATCACGCGGGGCGCTTCGTGTCGTCGCCGGCCCAATAATCACCCACCTGGGCCGGTCGAAAACCGGCCTTGACACTTCGCTCGATCGCTTTCGGATGCCGATCGCGCTGCTCTTCTCGGCCCCAAGGGCAGCTGATAGAACGCTCGATGGGTTTCAGTAGTGTCCTATTAGGTCCATCTCTGAGATGCGGTGCGCGCCGGGGAAGCTCTGGCTGCTGAGAACCGTCGGCCATCGCCTCAGCCCTGGGAGTCCTCAAAGGTCTCGGTCATCTGGACGTCGATCTCCCTGACTTGCTCCAGATAGGGCCGCAGGGTCAAGGCGGGATCCCGCAGCTGCCATCGCTCATCGAGATCGTCGTTTGTGATCGCGATCTCGATGCGCTTCTGCAGGGTGCGCATGTGCAGTCCTTCAAAAACACCATGAATCTGCTCGGCGCCCTTGCTGCCGCCCCGGGTTCCGTAGGTGACCGAGGTGGCGGGCTTGCCTTGCCACTCGTCGTAGAGAAAGTCGAGGGCGTTCTTCAGGGGTGCCGGGTATCCCCAGTTGTATTGGGGAAAGACGAATACGAACCCCTGAGAGGAGCTGATTAGTCGACTCCAGGCCCGGGTGTGCTGATGCTCGTAATTGCCGAGAGCTGGCTTCAGGGGCTCGTCGAGAAACGGCAGATCGACCTCGGCCAGGTCGATTAGCTCATAGCTCAGCGGACTCCCCGCTTGTGCGGCGTCCCTGAACCAGCTCGCTATGCCGGGACAGATTCTGCTCGGGCGGGTGCTGCCGATGATCACCCCGATGCGCTTGATCGCCGTTGAGCGGCCCAACCGCGAGCGAGCGCTGGGGTCGGTGGCAGCTGCGAACATTGCGACAGGTTAAGGCCGGGTCGGCTGCCGCCCGAAGTCGGTCCCTTGGGGCCCTTCCCGAGGTGGAGGAGCCGCGCTCCCAACAACCCTGTGGATAAATCGCGCCTCCTTGCAAAAGTCTCGGCCGGACCACCTCCCGCCCGCTTCGAGGGCTATGCCCGTGTCCTTTCGCCCGGCCCGATTGGCATCGGAGAAGGTGCGGCCTAAAGACCCTGCGAGCCGCTCATGCTCGGCAGATCTTCGCCTATTCTCTGCCGCGTGAGGCAGCTTGCCAGGGCTCCGTCTAGCTTGACCGCGACCTTGGCAAGCGCTCTGGTGTTCGCGGGGATCGCTCTCTCCGGCTGCGCCAGCACCGCGCCCAGTGCGTCGGGGAACGCTGCTGCGCGCTCATCGCGAGGGCGCCCGGGAGCGCCGCTCAAGCGCCGCGGGCTGATTGGCTGCACCGCAACCGGGAGCGGTCCGGTCGATCATGGACCGACCTCGCACCATACGGTGGCACTGAGCTTTGACGATGGTCCGAGCCTCACCTACACGCCGCGCATTCTCGCCATCCTCAACCGCCTCCATGCGCACGCCACCTTCTTTGAGGAGGGTCAACACGTTCCCCACCGTGAAGCGCTGATGCGAGAAATACTGGCGAGCGGCGATGAGATCGGCAATCACTCCTTCACCCACCCCCGCGACCCTGGATACGGACAGCTTTATGGAACCGACCGGCGGATCGAGGCAGCCACCGGCTTTACCCCCTGCCTGTTTCGCCCCCCCTATGGGTTGATCGACGCGAAGGTGGCCTCCGCGGCGCGGCGCAACCACCTCGAGATGATTCTCTGGAGCCTCGACTCTCAAGACGATCATCACCCCGGAGTCGCGGTGATCCACGCCAACGCGGTCGGCCTGGCGCAGCCAGGCTCGATCATCCTCATGCATGACGGGGGCCACCATCCCCAGACGGTGGCAGCCCTGCCGGGAGTGATTCGTGGCCTGAGGGCTCGTGGCTTTCACTTCGCCACGGTCACCGCTCTACTCGGGGGCCATTTCATCTACGGCCGCGATCGATTCAGATAATCAGCCCTTGAGCCGGAGCCCGGTGCCTGCGTTGCTCCGACCCCTAGCGAAGGATCGGTCCGGGAGGTTGCCGCCGCGCAGTCAGCTCGCGGCGCCTGATCGAAGCTGCTGGATCTTTGCCTAAGGAAGGCTTGAGCCTTCGCCCGATAGCCCGCCAAGCGGATGTTCGAGCGTTTCTTTGCTTTTGCCCTTGGAAGCCTTCGCCGCCGCCTTCACCTGGGCCTGGAACTTCTTGGCCTGTTTGCGGATCGAGCTCAGCTGTTTTTCGACTTCTTTTCTCTGCGTCTTGGAGTTGGCGTAGGTCTGCGCCTGCTTGTTGTCCTTTTCCCCGCCAGCGTAGTCAAAGGCAAAGTACTTATAGATTGCCAGGGTGCTGAGCGCACCAAGGCTCGGATGAGCATCGGCGACGATCTGCTGGGCCCCAGCTGCGGCTTTAATGTTGGCCTCCGCTTCGGGGGCTGTGGTCGAGGTCTGGGCCAAGCTGAAGAGGGACCCGGCGGCGAGTTGAGCTCCGCTCGAACTCGGTTTGCTCCCCGCCTGTTTGAGGTATCTCGCCCAGGCGGCGGCACCCTTTTCGTACTGGACGCGCCCTGCCGGGGTGACCGTCGACTGACCGCTGGTCGAATTGACTTCGGTCAGCGAATCACCGGCGCTGACCCTGGTCCGTGCGAGCGAGAGCAGAAGGCTGGCATCGTCTGGCTTTTTGCGCAGCCTCCTTTCCAGCCCAGCGGCCTGTTCTTCAAATAGGCCCGCGCCGTTGCTGGAGGAGGTGTTGGTGCCGAGCAGACTGCCGATGTTGACGGGACCAACGACGAGGAAGAGGCTGGCTCCCATCAGCAAAGCGAGGATCGCGTAGACAACCCGGACGACGTGCTTGCGCCGCCCTCGGATGTCGAAGACCATCCTGCGCTCACCACTCGCTGCCATCGGCTAACTACTGCTCCTGAGTTGAGGGCTCTGCAATGCCTCCGACCTTACGCGGCCGGCCAAAGGCCCGGGCGAGCAAGATACTCAACTCATAGAGCACAAGGAGCGGAACCATCTCGAGAAGCATTGAGATCGGGTCCACGCCGGGCAGGGCAGCAGCGATGATTGAGATCACGAGGTAGGCATATCGGCGATTGGAGCTGAGCTGCTCGACCCTGACTATTCCCAGCCTGGTAACGGCGACGATCGCCAGCGGCAGCTCGAAGATGATCCCGCAGGCGAGCATCGTCATCGAGAAGAAGCTGTAGTAGTCACTGGCCCGAACCTGGACGTTGAACTGGCTGTTGTTGAAGCCGAGCAGGAAGTGGATCGCGGCGGGCATCACCGCGAAGTAGGCGAAGGCGACGCCGAGAAGGAAAAGGATCGGAGCGAGCACCAGGATCGGGACGATGACCCGGCGCTCTGTCTCGCTGAAGGCGGGAAGGACGTAGGCATAGATCTCATAAAGCAAGAACGGCAGTGAGAGGATGATCGCCCCGTAGGCGACGACGGTGACCGTCGTCGTGAACGGCTCGGTCACCCCGAAGGTGAGCAGCTTCTTATGATTTGACGGCAGCGGCCCCGAGGCGATCTGCAAGAGCAGGTGGTTCTGCCAGAAACAGAGCGCCATCGCGACGCCGAAGACTGCAAGCGAAACGATGAGCCTGCTGCGCAGCTCATCGAGATGCTCCACAAGGGTGAGGCGGTCTTCATGGGAGACCGCCCTGACGCGGCGCGGCACCCCTGACTCCTCAGGTCCGCTTAGGGGAGGCGAGCTCGCGCTCAGGCAGACGCTCTGGCCCAAAGACCACCGGAGCAATCCTCATCACGACGAGGACCTCCGTGGGACCGCTATTCCGAGCATCCACCCATGGTAACGCGGCATGATCGCGCCCGGATCAGCGATTGCGGTGCTCCTGCCTACCCGGTAGTTGGTTTTTCTCGCAAAGCTGCCAAAAATTGCGGATCAAGCTCCCCGCCCAGGGGTTCGATGGATTAGGGATGAGAGACGCGGGCCACAGCCAGACAGAGATCGCGATCGGGCTTCACGTTTGCCCCCGCTGCCGCTCTGACCTGGTCCAGCCGACCTGCTGGGAGCAAACAGCCGACCGCGCCCGCTGGCGAGTCTGGCGGCGCTGTCCCAACTGCGAGTGGTCCTGTGACGGCGTTCACGGCGAGCGCGAGATCGATGACTTCGATGAGCAGCTTGATCTCGGAACCTATGAGCTCGCCGAAGAGCTGCGGGCCCTCGAGCAGGACAACATGGCCCAGATGGTCGAGGCATTTGCTACGGCTCTTGCCTCAGATCTGATCAGCGCCGAAGACTTTCGCTGATCGCCATCTGAGCAATGCGGGTTGCGGCGAACGCGCCGATGAACGCTACGGCCCCTTGCCAAGCTTCAAAGCCGCGCCCTCCGATCAGCTATAGCGCTGCACAACGCCGTCAGCAACGAGCCTCAGCAGGTGGCGCTGTTCGCGCTCGAAGCTGGCGGACTCAAGCTGCGCCTTTGCAGCGTCGACCATCGCCAGCGCGTCGGAGCGAACCTGCTCCAGCGCACCGCTTGTGGCGATTCGATCGCAAAGCACCTCCACGCTCTCACGATCCAAGGCACGCAGGTCTACCTCGCCAATATCTGGCTCAAGTGCAACAGCGGCGATCAGCGGCAGGGTGACGGTTCCGTCACGGAGATCGGTGCCCCGAGCCTTGCCCGTTCGCTCCGGGGGCCCCGCCACATCAAGGACGTCATCGAGCAGCTGAAAGGCGAGGCCGATCTGAGAACCAAAGGAATCAAGCGCCGTTTCCGCGGAACGGTCGGGGGCCTCGGTGGCACCGCCGCCATCTCCGCCGCCCAGATCCGGGTTGGCTGCCGTGAATCCAAGCAGGCAGGCACAGGAGAAGAGCTTCGCCGTCTTCAGCCCACAGCGCTGCAGGTAGCGCTCCTCGGTGATCTGCACCTCAAAGGCATCGTCTCGCTGCATCAACTCTCCCTGAGCAAGGGCGAGGGAGGCATCGCTCAGCAGCTCAACCGCCCGCGTGTCTGCCGCAGAGGCGAGTAGCGCGAAGGCCCTTGAGAAGAGCAGGTCCCCGGCGGCCACCGCCCGCTCGCGCCCTGAGGTGATCGCGACGGTCGGGTGGCCACGGCGCAGGGGTGCGCGATCCAAGACATCGTCGTGGACGAGGGTCGCCATATGGACCAACTCGATCGCGGTGGCGCCGCGAACCGCAGCCTCCCCCCCGCGCCCCCCCGCGCAGAGCAGGACCAAAAGGGGCCGCAGGCGCTTGCCGCCAGCGGCGAGGGTCGCCTCCGCGTCTTCGCTCAGCAACCTGCCATGCCCGCCGCTCAGCTTGCGCAGGCCCTTCTCCACCTCCCCCAGTTGGGAGGGCAGCCAGCGACTGGAGGCATCGAGAACCGCTGTCACCGGCGGTGGGACGGTCGAGCGCCTGGTCACCCGCGAACGCCGCTGTGAATCGCGATGATCCCGCCCGCCAGCACCGTGTAGCGAATTTCGCCGAGACCGACGGAGTCCATCTTCTGCGCCAGAGTGCGCGGATCGGGGAAGTTGCGCACCGACTCGGGAAGGTAGCCATAGGCCTCCGGGTCTCCGGAGGCCTTACCGATCAGCGGCACGATCCGGTCAAACCAAAGCGAGTAAAAGATCGAGAGAGGCGCCCGCTGCGGTTGGGTGATCTCGAGGATCACCAGCCGCCCACCGGCGCGCAGGACCCTGCTCATCTCCCGCAGGCCCGGATCGAGGTCGGAGAGGTTGCGAACGCCAAAGCCGACGGTCACCGCGGCGAAGCTCGCGCTGTCGTAGGGAAGCTCGAGAGCATCGGCCCACTCGAACCGAACCCCGCTGGCCCCAACCACCGCCGCCTTCTCCCGGGCCAGGTCCAGCATCGGCTCAGAGAAGTCACAACCAACCACGTAGCCCCCGGGGTCAACGCGGCTCGCCAACTGCAGGGAGAGGTCACCGGTGCCGCAACAGACGTCAAGGGCGGCGTCGCCGGGAACAAGCGCCGCCGCCGCCACGGCTCGCTCCCGCCAGCGGTGGTGAAGCCCCGCGGTCATCACCGAGTTCAGCACGTCATAGCGCCCGGCAACGCGGTCGAACATGCGGTTGACCTGCTCCGCGAACTGTGCGGAGTCGCGCGAGGGTTTAGTTGAGTGAGGAGAGGAAGTCAGCTAGCTCGTTGAGCTTTTTCGGCGGCAGGTCGCGGAATGAGGGCATGATACCCGGACCGATTTCGACCGAGCGGATAATTGCCGCGCGCGGGATCCGGAGGCCGATATGAGTCAGTTCCGGCCCCGGTCCTTTATTGCCATCTTCACCCAGCCGGTGACAGGCAAGGCAGCCCGAGCCGGCCACCACCAATTTGCCTGCTTCGTATTGGGGTGCGACCTTGAGCGAGATTTCGGTGGGCGAACCGGCAACGGCGCCGGAGTAGGTCAGGTAGCCCATCGCCAGGATCGTCATGATGCCCGCCGTGGTGGCGATCGGGCGGCGCTCTGGGCGGCGCTCTGGACTGCGGTCATAGAAGGGCAAGAAGAGCAGCAAGACCATGCAGACGGTTGGTACTCCGATCGTCGCGATCGGGACCAGATCCGGTCCTTTGATCACCCGCAAGACCTCGAACAGAAAGTAGAAGTACCACTCCGGCCGCGGCACATATGTGGTCGTCGTCGGATTGGCCTTGGGCCCCTGTTCGGCGCCAAGGATGATCGACATCGCGATGATCACTGCGACCACGATCAGCGCCATCGTCGAGTCCTTCAGAACCGCATACGGGAAGAAGGGCTTGCCCTTCTTCTTGAGCAGCTCGTACTCCTCCAGATATGCCTGCTTGTCGCGTGGCTTCATCGCATCAGACCGGGGAGGCCCCGTTGCCCTTGACCCCAGCGTCGAGTTGCTCGGTGGGAACCGCCACTTTCGGCTTCTCAGCCCGCACCCAGGGGGGCGCCGTGGTTCCCAACTTGACGACGAGGTAGAGATGGGTCCCGATCAAGGCGATGATCGCGCCAGGAACAAGCAGCATATGGATCGAGTAAAAGCGCGCCAGTGTGGTCGCCCCGAACTCGGGACCCGCGCGCAGGAAGTCGCTCAGGTAGGGACCGAGGATCGGCGCGGTGCCGTTGATGTTGATGCCGACGATGGAGGCCCAGTAGGAGCGTTGGTCAAAGGGCAGCAGGTACCCGGTGAAGGCCATCACCATGGTCAGGATCAACAGCACGACCCCGATCACCCAGTTCAGCTCGCGGGGGAACTTGTAGGCACCGAAGAAAAAGGTGCGCCCCATGTGCAAGAAGACGAGGATCACCATCACGCTGGCTCCCCACTTGTGCATCCCGTGCACGAACTGGCCGAGGAAGACATCGTTGTTGATGTGGGAGATCGAGGCGTAGGCCTGGGTCGCCGAGGGGGTGTAGAACATCGCCAGGAAAACCCCGGTGACGGCCTGCACGATGAAGGCGAAGAGGGTCGCCGATCCGAGCGTGTAGTACCAGTTTGTGCCCTTGGGGACCTTGCGGTAGAGCATCCCGGTGAGAAAGCCGGTGGCGCCGGTGCGCTGATCGACCCAGGCGAGAACGTCCGCCGGCGCCTCCTTGGCTTGATCGCCGAGGCGCTGGCCGTCGGTGGGGCGCTCGGGTGGGGCGGTCTTTAGGTCGGCCGGGGCCTGCCCTTTGCCATTTTCGCCCTCGCCCGGCTTGGCCGGTTTTCTGAGCGGAGCCGGAACGATCAGATCGGGAATCTTCATCGCTGCCTGGGCCTAGTGGGAAGGTGGAGGGAAGGTGGAAGGGCGCGGTGGGTAGAGATATTCCCAGATTCCTCCGGTGAACTCGCCGGGGTCTCGCGCCCGCACCGGTTCGAGCTGGTCGGTGACGCTATAGCGCGGACCGAGCTCAACCTGGCCATTTCGGATTCGGGTCTGGAAGTGATCCAGGGGCCGCACCGGCGGACCGCCGATCGGTTTGCCCTGGAATTCATAGACGCCGCCATGGCAGGGGCAGATGAAGTTCCCGGCCGCTTCGACAAAGCGGACCGGACAGCCCAGATGGGCGCAGCGATTGGAGAGCGCGATGATTTCCTTCGGATTCTCCCCGAGTTGGGCAGACCCCTTGCGGATGTAGGCGGTGGTCTTACCAATGTCGCCGATTCCCTCGGTTTCGGTGAAGACGACTTGGCGGTAGGTGTCTTCGACGAAGTTCCCGACCGGACCCACCGCCTCCCAGCGCTCCTTACCGCGGTGAAAGATCGGGGCAATCGCGAATCCGACCGCGGGCAGAATGATCGCCGCACCGGCGAGCCCGCCGACTCCTTGGGCGGCGATCGTGAAGGCACGGCGGCGAGTCATTGACTCGCCCTCAAAGTAGCCGGGAGGGTCGGGCTTTGCCCGCCCCTGCACGGCAGCCTCCTCGGCCCCGTTCCTGATGTCCGCGTCGTCGGCCACAGCTCGCTGGAGTGCTGAAGTCTATTGACTCCGCGCCGGATGCGGTCGGCCTAAGCGAAGCCCCTGCTTGAACGCATCGTGATCGGCGTTGGGGCCATCGGCGATCGCCTTCGCGGAGGCCCTCCACAGATCCGCCACCAGACTCTCGCGGCCGTCACTGTGTAGCTGCGCGCAAAGACTGATCAGATCGGCGAGCTCGCCGATCGCGGCTGGGTCACCGAGCCGAGCGAGGCGCTCGATGCCAAGCGCGTAGAGATAGTCACCGGCGAGTAGGGCGAGGTCGGGGTCATGGCCGCTGAGCAGACGCGGTCTGGCGTAGTGCAGGAGGTAGCCCTCACGGACAGCCTCAACCACGAGTGCGTACTGCGCTGGGTCGGGAGCCGAGGCGGGACCCGCGGCGGCGATCAGGCCGAGGACCGGCTCCTCCCTTGCCTCCACCACGCATTCAGAGATTGGGGTTTCCCCTTGCCGCAGCCAGATGCCGAGGGTGCGGAGCACCTCGGCTGGCTGACCGATCTCCGCCAGCGAGCGGTTTCGCTCGTCGCCGAGGGAGGCGGGGGGGCTGTGCTCGACTCTCATAGGGCCACCTGGAGTGATTCGGCGGCGGCGGCAAGGGTGCGGTCAATGCTCTCCTCATCGTGGGCGAGCGAGACAAACCAAGCCTCAAACTGAGAGGGGGGTGGGTAGATGCCGCGCTCCAGCATTGCCCGGCAAAATCTGGCGTGGGCATCGGTATCGCAGGCAAGCGCGGCGGCGAAATCCTCGACCGGGGCGGCGGCGAAAAAGAGGGTGATCAGACCGGGGACCGAGGCGATCGACAGGGGGCGAGTTGCCGCCAGCTCAGTGAGCCCGGCGGCAAGGCGCTCGGTCAATTCGCCGAGGCGTTGATAGGCATCAGCGTTCAACCTTGCCAAGGTTGTGAGACCGGCGGCCACCGCAAGCGGATTGCCGGAGAGGGTGCCGGCCTGGTAGACGTCGCCTGCCGGGGCAATTCTCCCCATCAGTTCTGAGCGCCCGCCGAATGCGGCGGCCGGCAGCCCACCGCCCAGCACCTTGCCGAGCAGGGTCAGGTCAGGTTCGACTCCGTAGAGCTCCTGCGCCCCCCCTCTCGCCACCCGAAATCCGGTGATCACCTCGTCGAAGATGAGCAGCGCTCCCGCCGCAGCGCTCACCTCCCGCAGAAACTCGAGGAAGCCGTCCCGCGCTAAGACCACACCCATATTGGCGGGGACCGGCTCCACCAGAAGTGCCGCCACAGAAAACTCCGTCAGGGCCCGCTCGACCGCGGCGCGGTCATTCCAGCCAACGAGAACCGTCGAGGCGATCTGGGCGGCACTTACTCCCGGAGAGGCCGGAATTCCGAGCGTCGCCAGGCCCGAGCCCGCGGCAGCCAACAGCCCGTCGGAGTGCCCGTGATAGGCACCGGCGAACTTGACGATGACCTCGCGCCCGGTCTCCGCGCGGGCGAGGCGCACCGCGCTCATCGCCGCCTCGGTCCCGGAGCTGGTCATGCGCAGCATCTGGATCGAGGGGATCCGCGATGCGACCTCCTCGGCAAGCTCCACCTCGGCCCCGGTCGGTGCGCCAAAGCTTGAACCGCGGGCAGCTGCCTCCTCGATCGCCACCACAACCTCGGGATGGGCGTGGCCGAGAATCAGCGGTCCCCAGGAGCCGACCCAATCCAGGTAGCGATTGCCATCAACGTCGATCAGCTCCGCTCCCTCCCCGCGCTCGATGAAGATCGGATCGCGGCCGATCTGGCCCATCGCCCGAACCGGGGAGTTGACGCCCCCGGGCAGTACCCGCAATGCTCGCTCAAAGAGCTCTGCCGAGCGAGTCATCCAAGCGCGCCGCGCCACAGGCAGGAACCAGACCCGCTCCCGATGGACGCGGTCCCGGACCCGGGCAATTTAGGTGTGCGCCGCCTCCCAGGCGGCGTAATCGTCGGTGAAGTAGTGAAGGCGGATCTTCTTGTACTCGGTGGAGGAGTAAAGGGTGGCGCGATCGGTGGAACCGATCTCACACTCGGTCGCGATCGAGGTCAGGATTGCATCGCACTCTTCTTTGGAGCGACCGTGGGCCATGGTGAAGACGCTGTAGGGCCAGTCCTCATAAGTCGGTCGCTGGTAGCAGTGGGAGATACCCCGGAAGGAGGCCATCCGCGCACCGGTCTGCATGATCTCCCCCTCCGGAACCTTCCAAACTCCCATCCCGTTTGCGGAGAAACCGGCGCGGCGGTGGTAGAGGATCGCGGCGACCCGGCGTAAGATCTTTCGCTCGACCATGCCCTCGAGTCTGGCAAGCAGCTTCGCGGTTGAGATTTCAAGCGCGGCCGCCGCCTTATCGTAGGGGCGCTCAACCGCAGCCATCGGACCCTGCAGGGCCCGAATCACCGCGACGTCGGTCGCGTCATAGGGCTGGGGGTCGAGCTCGCGGGGCGGGGAAGCATCGACCGCCGCCGCCAGTGCATCGGTTCCCTTCTCCATCTCCAGATTCATGTTGATCTTGAACAGGGTCAGGGTGGGGAGCTCGCGCATCGAGGAGGCCCCGGTCTCGCGCATCAGAACCTCAAGGGTGCCCGCCAGGCCGAGCTCGGAGTCCGGTGGGGTGGCGATCGTGAACCAGAGGTTGAAATCGTGGGTGCGCAGGTAATTGTGCGAGACGCCCGGATGGGAGTTGACGATTTTGGCGGCGCGCTGGGGATTGTCGGCGTCAACTTTTGCCGCCACCAGCATCGACTCATAGCCCAGCGCACGGGTGTCGAAGATCGGCGTTATCTCGCGGATGATGCGACCCTCAAGCAGACGCCTAGTGCGGGCCAAGACATCGCTTTGCTCCAGCTCTGCAGCGGCGGCGATCGCCGCGAAGGGTTCGGGCTGCAGGGGAAAGCTCGACTGCAGCAGGTTCATCAGCCGCTTATCGGTCTCATCGAGGGGGATCGCCGCGCCGTCCTTGCGCGAGCGCGCCTTGGATTGGGGGATCTTCGCTGTCTTCATTGAAGCCACCGTGCGGCCTCCTTTGCGTAGTAGGTGATGATCGCGTCGGCGCCGGCGCGGCGGATCGAGGTCAGGGTCTCCAAGACCGCGGGACGCTCCTCGATCCAACCGTTGGCGGCGGCCGCCTTCAGCATCGAGTACTCGCCGGAGACCTGATAGGCGGCGAGCGGGGCGCCGGTCTGCTCCTTGACCAAGCGCAGCACGTCGAGGTATGGCGTCGCCGGCTTGACCATCAGCATGTCGGCGCCCTCCTCGAGGTCCAGTTCGGCCTCGCGCACCGCCTCAACGGCGTTGGCTGGGTCCATCTGGTATCCGCGCCGGTCCCCGAACTCCGGGACCGAATCCGCAGCCTCGCGGAAGGGGCCATAAAAGGCGGAGGCGTACTTGGCGCTGTAGGCGATGATCGGTACGCCGGAATGGCCCTCCTCATCAAGCTGGAAGCGGATCGTGCCGATCCGGCCGTCCATCATGTCGCTCGGGGCGACCGCGTCGGCCCCGGCGAGAGCGTGGGAGATCGCCGTTTTCGCCAGCAGCTCGACTGTGATGTCGTTGTCGACCTCACCGTCGCGAATGAAGCCACAGTGACCGTGGGAGGTGTACTCGCAAAGGCAAACGTCGGTGATCACGACCAGCTGGGGGTGGGCCTCCTTGAGAGCGCGGATCGCCATCTGAACGACGCCCTCGTCATCGTAGGCGCCGCTGCCGCTCTCATCCTTGGCGGAGGGAATGCCAAAGAGGAGGATCGCTCCAACTCCAGAGCTGATGATCTCCGTCGCCTCAGCGACCAGTTCTGAGATCGAGTACCGCTCGATGCCGGGCATCGAGTCGATCTCCTCGCGCACCCCTTCTCGGGCGACCACGAAGGCGGGCTGGATCAGGTGCGCTGGTGAGAGCTCGGTTTCGCGCACCAGGGCACGCAAAGCCTCGTTGCGACGCAGGCGGCGCATCCGGGTTGCGGGGAAGGGCATCGCATCGATTCTAGGCCGGGTAGCGTTCCGACGATGAGCGCCGTCACCCCAACAGCAGCGCTGCAGGCACGGGGCCTGGCCAAGCACTACGGATCTCAGGCGGCCCTGAGGGGTATCGATCTCGAAGCTCGACCCGGCGAAATGCTTGCGGTGATCGGGCCCAATGGAGCGGGCAAGACGACGCTGTTATCGATTCTGGCCGCGATCGTCAAGCCCGATGCGGGGGAGGTCTTCCTTCCCCGCGGGGAGGTCGGCTGGGTCCCCCAACAGGCCGCCCTGTATCGGCGCCTCACGGTGGAGGAGAATCTCCTGCTCTTTGCCCGTTTGGAGCGCCTCACCGATCCCGCTGCCGCGGTGGAGGAGATGCTCGAGCTGGCCGGACTCAGCCAACGCCGGGGGGAGATCGTCGCCCGCCTCTCCGGCGGCAACCAGCAGCGAATCAACATCGCGATCGGCTTGCTGTCGCGACCGAGCGTCTTGCTCCTCGATGAGCCCAGCGTCGGGCTCGACCCACGCCAACGGGCTCGCCTCTGGGAGTTCGTCGGCGAGCTCGCCCGCCGCGGAACGACGGTGATCTTCTCAACCCACGACATCCAGGAGGCAGAGCGATACGGGAGGCGGCTGCTCGTTCTCGCCGACGGGGAGGCCCTCTTTGACGGGCCCACCGAGGGTCTGCGCGAGGCGCTGCGACGCGAGGCTCCCGAGGCGGCTGAGAGCGATTTTGAGACGGCCTTCGTCGCCTACCTCCGCCACCGAGGTCACTGAGCACGGTGCGCTGGCTCCTCCTCAAGGACCTCCAGATTCTGCGGCGATCGCCGCTGCAGGCCTTCCTCCTGGTTGCCTACCCGGTGCTGATCGCGGTGCTGATCGGATTCGCGATCTCGCGCGAGCCGGGTAAGCCTCGGGTGGCGTTCCTCAACGAGATTCCCGCCGGCGCCAGGGTGAGCGTCGGCGGCAAGCAGTTGCCGGCGGTCGGGGCGGGGGTCCGCATCTGCGGACGGGTCGAATGCGTCAAGGTCAAAAACCACCGCGAAGCGGTCGAAGAGGTCCGCTCCGGCGACGTGCTGGCAGCGTTGATCCTGCCCTCAGACCTGGTCGAACAGATCAATTCGCTCTCGGGCCTAAACCCGGGAACCCCACGGGTCGAAGTGATCGTCAACGAGGAGAACCCGGTCAAGGCCGAGTTGGTCAACGAGCGGATCGAATCGCTGCTCGCCCAGGCCAATCTGCTGATCGCGCGGCGGATCGCGGTGGAAGGCGGCCACTATCTCAACCTCCTGATCAACGGCGGTGGGTTCAACGTGCTCGGCCAAACCTTCCACATCCTCGGCCTCCGCTCCAGTGCCCGGATCCTCGCCGCCCTGGAACCGACGCTGCCGCGCGGCGCGCTGCGCGGCTCGCTCGCTGAGGTCACCCACTTTTCCAACCTGGCCCGCGAAAATCTCAACGTCGCCGGACCCCTGATCGATCGCATCGCGCAGCCGATCGAAGTCGACAAGCAGGTTGTCAACGGCTCAACTCCACCACTTGAAATATTCGCGATCGCCGTCGCCGCGACCCTCACTCTGACCTTCGTGACGGTACTGCTGGTGGCCGGGTCGCTCGCCCTTGAGCGCGAGGAGAACGCATTCTCACGCCTCACCCGCGGCCTCATATCCCCCCTTCAGTTGCTGGGCGCAAAGATCGCTCTGGGGATCGGAGTCGGCCTCTTGGTCACCATCTTGATGCTCGCCGGGTTGCAGTTCTTCGTCCCCCTGCACTGGAGCCGCTTCGGCCTTTGGCTGGTCGCGATCCTCGCCGGCAGCGGGGCGCTCGCCGCAGCCGGGGCGGCGCTCGGGTGCCGCGGCCCGCGAGGTCCGCGCCGTCTCCCTGCTCGCCTTTATGGTGACGCTGCCGATCGCCTTCCTTTCGCTGATCCCCTCTGGGGTCGTCGGTCCAGGCCTTTATGAGGTGATCAAGCTTGCAACCGATCTGTTTCCGTTCAAGCCGGCGCTGGAAGCGATGAGCGCAGCGCTTGACTCCGCCGGACCCGGGATCGGTCTCCCTCTCTTGCACCTGACGATTCTGATCGTCGCCTACGGCTTGATTGCCCGCCTCTGCCTGCGACGATTCGCCGCGGTCTAAGAACGCCTCGGCCGCGACGCTTTGAAAAGCGAGCAGCGCCGATCGAGCCGCGGGGCCTTGCTCGCCGCATCCTCCCGGCGAACAGCGTCTAGGGTCCCAATCGTGCGCGTGCTATTCATCGGAGATGTGGTGGGTGGGCCGGGGCGGCGTGGGCTCCGCGAAGCGATGCCCGGCCTGCGCGAGCGCCTGCGGCCCGATCTGGTCATCGTCAACGGTGAGAATTCGGCCGGCGGAATGGGGATCACGGAGAAGACCGCGGCCGACCTCTTTGAGATCGGCGCCGATGTGATCACCAGCGGCAACCACGTCTACCGCCACCGCGAGGTCTACCCCTACCTTGACCAAAGCGAGCGGCTGATCCGGCCGGCAAACTACCCCCTCGCCAACCCCGGTCGCGGTCACACAGTGGTCGAATCGGCGGGCCGGCGGATCGGAGTGATCAATTTGAGCGGCGCGGAGGGGTTGAAGGTGGCCCGCTCCCCCTTTCATGAGGTTGACGCCATCCTCGAGCGGCTCGAGGCGGATTGCGCGGTGGTCGACTTTCACGCCGAGATGACGAGCGAGAAGGTGGCTATGGGCTGGCACCTGGATGGGCGTGTGGCGGCGGTCTTTGGCACCCACACCCACGTCCCAACCGCCGATGCGCGGGTGCTGCCACGGGGAACGGCATTCATCTCCGATGTGGGGATGACGGGGTCACGTGCCAGCGTGCTGGGGGTCAAGCCCGAGCAGGCGATTGCGCGTCTGATCACTCAGATGCCGGTCAGATTTGAGACCGCGGAGGAGGACGTCTGGGTGATGGGGGCACTGGTGGAGGTGGCGCCCGATGGCTTGGCCGAATCGATCGAGCCGGTCTTGATCCCTGCGAATGCGACCAGCAGCAGCGGATAGAACCAGACTATGTAGAGGTAGAACCAGTGGTGCAGGGTGAGCTGCAGGGCGATTAGGAGCCCCGCCCCGAGCGCGGCCACTTGGATCAGTGTCTTGCGGCGGGGACGAAAGGCGAGAAGCAGCGAGAGGGCGGCGGTTCCCACCAGCAGGGCGATCCGCAGCGGCTCCAGGGCGGGTACCTGGCCCCAGATGCTGAACGGAGATTCGCGACCCGCCTGATAGGCGATCGTACGTTGATAAAAAACCCTGAGGCCAGGATCGATGGCCGGCCAGAGCATCACCAGGGCCGAAACCGCGATGAAGGCGGCGATGAAGCGGGCGGGCGGGCGCGGGGACGGGCGGGCGGGCGCGGGGACACCATCGGTGGCTGAAGGGCGGTAGGTGGCCAGCATCGGCACCAGGACTAACGGGGCGAACTTGGTGAAGGTCGCAAGCGCTGCCATTGCGCCGCGGGCAAGGGGGCGGGCGAGCACGAGAAGGGTCGCCACCACCAGCATCGCCACCAGCGAGTCGTTGGAGTTTGACTCCAGGGTGAAGGCGGTATACGGAAAGGCGGCCCAGCCAAAGGCGAGAGTGGCGGCGAGCTTCCTGCCCTCCGGGCCGGGCCTAATCCGGATGCCCAGCAAAAGCAGGAAGCCGAAGGTTGCGAGGTCAAAGAAGACGGCGGCTCCGTGGGCGGCGGGGAGGTCATTCCAGGTGCCGGTCCAGGGCCAAATTCGCTCGAACGGCAGGTAGGCGTAGTAGTTGACCGGGCCGTAGGTGTCCCCCTGGGAGATTTCCTTAGGAAAGTTGCCATAAATCGGCTCGCCGTGGGCGATGCGATCGGCGCCGACCACACCCGCGTAGCCGACATCGATCGCGCCCGAATCGGCGACGTTGAGCCCGACCCGAAAGCCGATCAGAAAGAGAGCGGCGATCAGCAACCAGGCAGCTGGCCAGACCGGTCGGATCCCATCACCGCGGCCGCGAAAGCCGATCCAAAGCGCCCGGGCGAGCAGGTAGAGCAGCGGCGGATATTGCAGCGGCACCGAGACCCCAATTTCAGCCCGGTTAAAAAAGAAGTGTGAGACACCGAAGCCGAGCAAAACGAAGAGGTCGAGGTTGGCGACCCGCCAGCGTCGGCGCCAGTCGACCAAGCCGAGCAAAAAGAGTGCGCAGATCGGCAGGAAGACGTAGGGAGCGTCGAGCTTGTGGCCGAAGGCGCCCGAGTATCCGCGTGCCATCTTCCAGGCGACCTGATAACCGGTCCACGATTCACGGATCTGGCCCGTGAGCGGATCGATGACTACCAGCGCCACCTCCTTGCCGGCGGCGAAGTAGCCGACTTCCCAATTACCGTTATTCAGCGTCGGGCTCGGCGTCAGCCCCGGGTGATTTCGCCGCTCTTCGATTGCCTTTGGATCGCGGTTGGCGATCCTGGTCGCCTGCTTGGCGTCGATCTGGGCGGCACCCGCTGCGCCGGGGGCGAGCAGGAGGAGCGCAACCACGGTGGCGAACGTGCGGCGCTTCACGCGCCCTCGCTCACCCCGAAGAAATCCAGGATCAGCGGCGCAACGTCGCGCAGCGCCCACTGCTGACGCGGCTCGGCCCGCTCGGGTCCGCAACCGACAAAGAGCAACGGGCCGAGTGAGTCCCCGGCGTGCAGTGAGCCGTGACTGCCGCCCCCGACGTGGGTGACTCCGCCCCAATCAAGCGCCTCAAAGCCGGGGGAGAGTGAGAGGACGAAGTCGCCTGCATTTGGCGCCATCAGCGCAGACCAGACCCGGGCGAGTGGATCCGGATAGACCTCACTTCGGAGCCGCCCCTGCTCGATTCGGGCTCCGAGCAGCGCTCGATCTCCAGCGAGCTCCCAGCCCCTGCCGCGTAGATCCGTGGTCGAGACGCCCGGGTGAAAGCGAAGGGCTTCCCCGGCGCGTTCGATAACCGCCACGGCCGCCTCCTCAGCGGGCACCCCGGGCTCGGGGCGACGCAGTGGCTGGCCATCGGGTTCCTCCAGGCGGCAAACGAGGTCGACTCCCTCGATCTCGGTGAGCGCAGCGGCGACGGCTCGCGGCTCCGCAGCCCCGAGCTCCTCGCTGGGAAGCAGGTAGACATGGGCCGCACGCCCGGTCGGACTGACCGCGAGTTGTGCCCGCTCGGGACGCTCCTCGGATGGCTGCAGCACCCTCCATTCTCGGCCGAGCAGCTCGGCCAGCGGCAGACCCCGATGCACCGGGGTCTGGGCGTGGTCGGCGAGCACGATCAGCGCGTACTCCTGCAGAAACGCGTCAAGACCGCCTGCCGCCTCAAGCACCGACCCGAAGCAGCGGTCGGCCTTGGCGATCGACTCAACGCTTGCCTGCGGGCCGTGTCGGTGAGAATAGTTGTCGTTGTCGGGCAGCGCGAAAAGGAGGAAATCAAAGAGCCCTTCTCTCACCAACTCTGCCGAGCAGCAGGCCGAGTAGCGATCGCGGCTGCCGGGAATCGAGGACGGCCTGCATGGAACCTCGCGGCTGGCGTAGAGGTCGCCGTAGAAGAGCTCGCTCGGCCCCCAGGTGTGATGTTGGAACTTAAGGCGCGTCGCATCGACGGCGCGACGAAGGAGACCGTCGAGGGAGACCTGGTGACGACGGCGCCCTCGGTAGATCAGAAAGGGGGTGCAGGCTGTCCTCAGACCGACGTCTTCGAGGCGCTCAAAGAGCGTCTCCACCTCGGGATTCAGATGTGCCAGGTTCATGTTGTAGACGAGGTCATAGAGGGTGCGGAAGACCCCGAAGGAGCGGCTCGCCTCCAGCGAGGAGCCGTACTCGACGTAGCGCTGCTCAAGCCGGTGATACCAGTTCATGCCGCTGATCCAGTGCCGCTCGGAGCCGACACCGGTGACCATCTCAGCGCTGGCAACGGGGGTCACCGAGGGAAAGCTGGAAACGCAGTCGGGGATCAGGACCCCGCGCTCGATCAGCGCGGAAAAGGTGGGCGCGCGGCCCTCGGCGATCGCCAGTTCGAGCATGTCGGTGCGCAGCGAGTCAACGTAGGTGAGGACGAGCTTCTTGGCAGGCATTGCAGCCTCAATGATGCTCGACCGCGACTACCGCAAGACGCGCAAACCGGCGTGCTTGCGTTTGGCGCGACGGCGACGGGCGATAGCGAGCCAAAGCAGGGCGGCGATCACGAGCAAGACCGCAGCTGGCAAAACAATGGAGATCGCCACCACAACGAGGGCGATGAGCGAGACGAGAAAGCCGAGCGGGCCCGATCGACTCCCCTCCCGCCGCCCCGCCCCAGCAACCACGTCGCTGATCACAATGCAGCCAAAGACCGCGCCCAGTAGGCAAAAGATTGCCCCCACCGGTCGGTCGAGATTGGCAGTACCGGCGAGCAGGAAACCGAGCGCCAGGGCGATCACGGCGGCGAGCAGCGTCATCCTCCCGCGGGCCGAACCGTGGGTGCCGGTCGTTCCGGCGAGCATTCCTACCGCGATGCCGATGCCGAGCTCAAGGGTGATTCCAGAGAGGGTGCTCATCTTCTGAAAACCTAGACCTCTGGGCGCTTTTGTGTGGATTCGCCACACTGGGGGGAATGAATGAGCCGCCACCCGCGCCGCAGCGGCGTCGGGCCCACACCAGAACTCGCGACCTTGAGCGCTACGCCGGGCTGTTCGCGGCGCGAACCGCAGTGATGCGCTCCTCGGCGATGCGCGACCTGATGGCGGTGACCGCCCGGCCGGAGGTGATCTCTTTGGCCGGTGGACTCCCTGATACCTCGACCTTTCCAACCGAGAGCTTCGCCGCGCAGATGACGCGGGTCGCCCAGCAATCGGTTGCCCAGGCGCTTCAATACGGGCCGACCGAGGGATTCGATGAGACCAAGGACTGCATCCTTGAGGTGATGGGAGCCGAGGGAATGCTCCCTGAGCCCGATGATGTGATCGTCACCACCGGCGGCCAGCAGGCGATCGACCTGATCTGCAAGACCCTGCTTGATCCCGGCGACGTGGTGATCTGTGAGGCACCCACCTATCCCGGTGCGGTACCGGTTTTCTGCAGCTACCAAGCCGAGGTGGTGCAGATCGAGTGCGATAGCGACGGGATGCGGATAGAGGTGCTTGAGGAGGAACTGGCGCGCCTTGCGGCGGCGGGGCGGCGGCCCAAATTCGTCTACTCGGTGCCGAGCTTTCAAAATCCAGCCGGAGTGACGATGTCGCTGTCGCGGAGGCGGCGCCTGGTCGAGCTGGCCCGCCTGCACGAACTCCTGGTCCTCGAGGACAACCCTTACGGCCTGTTGCGCTACGGGGGTGAGCCACTGCCGCCGCTCTACCAGCTTGACGGTGGCGATTACGTGCTCTACATCGGCACCTTCTCAAAGATCCTCTCGCCCGGTATCCGCCTCGGATGGGCGGTGGCGCCCCCGCCGGTGATGGAGAAGATCGTGCTCGGCAAGCAGGCCTCCGACCTGTGCAGCTCGAGCCTGACCCAGTACTTCGTGCGCGAGTACTTCGCCGAAGGCCGTTGGCGGCGCTACGTCGAAGACCTTGTCCATATCTATCGCGACCGCCGCGACGTAATGCTTGAGGCGCTGGCGGAGCACTTCCCCGCGGAGGCGACCTGGACCGAGCCCGAGGGAGGACTCTTCATCTGGGCCACGCTGCCCGACTACATCGACAGCGGTGATCTGTTGGCCAAGGCCCTGCGCGAGGATGTTGCCTTCGTCCCCGGCGCGGCTGCCTATGTCGACGGCCGTGGTCAGAGCTCAATGCGCCTCAACTTCTCCGGCGTCAGCGAGGCAGAGATCCGCGAGGGAATTCGCCGGATCGGTGGGGTGATCGCCGAAACAGTCGAGCTCTACGAGGCCCTCACCGAGGAGCGGCCTGGATCGGTTAAGGGGGCATCCGGGACAGCTCGAGGCTCCAGTTCCGTGCTCGAGGTCGAGTCGGCTGCTCCAGGTCCCGGACCACAGGAGGGCCGGGACCAGACCTCGGCTTCCGCTGAGGACGACAACGTCCTGCCATTCCGCCAGGCCGGCGAGCGGCAGCGATGAAGGTGGCGGTGCTGAAGGGCGGCCGCTCCTTGGAGCGCGGCGTCTCGCTGCGCTCGGCGGCGCGGGTCGAGGACGCGCTGGGGCGGATCGGACACGAGGTCATCGCGATCGATGTCGGCGCCGACCTGGTCATGCGGCTGAGCGCCGAGCGCCCAGACGTCGCCTTCATCGCGATGCACGGTCGAGGCGGTGAGGACGGGACCACGCAGGAGCTGCTGGAAATCCTCGACATCCCGTTCACCGGCCCCGGCGTGGCGGCCTGTGGGCGCTGCATCGACAAGGTCTTGGCCAAGCACGCCCTGCGAGAGGCGGGCATACCGACGCCGGATTGGTTCGCCTTCAATCAGACAGCATTCCGTGAGCTGGGAGCCGCCGACGCGCTCGAGCGGCTTGAGCAGCGGCTCGAGTTCCCGCTCGTGATCAAGCCGAGCCGGGGCGGCTCGGCGCTGGGCGTCAAGTTTGCCGGCAGCCGAGGTGAGGTTCCCGAGGCTCTGATCTCAGCCTTCAGCTATGACAGTCGCGTCCTTTTGGAACACTACGTAGAGGGTCGCGAGTTGGCGGTCAGCGTGCTCGGCGACCAGCCGCTGCCGATTGTCGAGGCGATCCCCGCAAGCGGCGATCGCTACGACTTCGAGGCCCGTTACGCAATCGGGCGCACCACCTTCGTCTGCCCGGCGCAGCTAGAGGATGGTGGCGAGGTAACGGCGGCGGCGCTCGACTCCTACGCGGCGCTCGGCGGTGCCGGCTTTGGGCGGGTAGACCTGATCCTCGGTGCCGATGGACCCGAGGTGCTTGAGGTCAACGCGATCCCCGGCCTCACCGACACCAGCCTGCTTCCGCAGGCTGCCGAAGCTGCCGGGATTTCCTTTGAGCGCCTGGTCGAGAGGATCCTCGAGCTGGCGCTGAGCCCGGCCCCAGCTTAGGAGTCCTCCCCACCCTGGGCAAAGTCCTCAGGAGAGACCTCGTCGAGAAACTCCTTGAACTTGTCGACGACCTCCTCGGTGTCTTCAACCTCGTGTTCGAACTCGATCGCTGACTCCTCGATCACCTCCTCGGCCGCAAAAATCGGGGCCGAGACGCGGACGGCGAGGGCGAGGGCGTCGGAGGGGCGTGAGTCAATCTCCAGCTCGGCTCCATTCACCGAGACCGTGATCGAGGCGTAGAAGGTGTTGTCTCGCAGCTCGGTGACGGAGACCCGCTCGCACTTGGCGTCGAGCTGCTCGATCAGGTCAGAGAGCAGGTCATGGGTCATCGGCCTCGGCGTCGAGGCACCTTGAAGCTTCATCAGGATTGCCGCCGCCTCTGGATGCCCGATCCATATCGGCAGAAATTTGTTTCCGTCAACCGTCTTCAGCAAGACGATCGGCTGCTTGCCGACCATATCGAAACTAACGCCGTAGATCTGCATCTGCTGCACGAGTGGGCGATCCTGGATTCGAACCAGGGACCTCGTCCTTATCAGAGACGCGCTCTAACCGACTGAGCTAATCGCCCGGAAGGTGGCGATGATAGCGGCCGGACCTGGACTTCAGAACGGCGCTCAGGCCCTGAGGGAGTCGAGCTTGTCCGCCAGCGCGAGCGCCTCATCGAGGCTCTCGAAGCGAATCTCCGCCGCGACCTGCGCCCCGCGCTGCCTGATCTTGACCTCATGTCCAAGGGCGGACTCGAGCCGATCGCCGGCCACCGCGATCGCCGCTGCCTCCTCCGCCGTGAGCGGCGCCGGTTTGGCTCCGGCGTCGCTCTTTGGCTGGCCAGCCAGCTTAGCTCGGTTCTCGGTCTCCCGGACCGACCAGCTCCCGCGCGCCGCATCACGCGCGAGGCGGCGCCGCACGTCGTTGCCGCGAGCGCTGAGCAGGGCACGGCCGTGACCCTCGCTGAGCTCGCCCGACTCGAGCAGGTCGAGGGCCTCATCGGGCAGGTCGAGGAGGCGAATCAGATTGGAGACGGCGGGGCGACTGCGGCCCAAACGACGGGCCAGGTCCTCTTTGGAGAGACCGAGGTCCTCGATCAAGCTGCAGCAGGCGCGCGCCTCATCGATCGGATTGAGGTCCTCCCGAACCATGTTCTCGATCACCGCCGCCTGCAGGCGCTCAGCCACCGCGGAGTCGCGGACCACCGCTGGCACCCTCGCCAGGCCCGCCTCCTGCGCCGCTCGCCAGCGCCGCTCGCCAGCAATCAGCTCATAGCTCCCATCGGGGAGGGGACGAACGAGCAGTGGCTGCACGATTCCACTGCTCTCAATCGAGGAAACAAGCCCGGCCAGAGCTTTGGGATCAAAGCGGCTGCGCGGTTGGTTGGGGTTCGGCCTGATCAGCTCGACCGCCACCTCTCGCAGCTCGCCAGCGTCATCGGCCGCACCCTCGGGAAGGATCGCGGAGAGACCTCGACCGATCCCTCGCCTTGCCGCGCTAGCCACGGCCGCCCAGCTCCTTGGCAAGCGCGCGGTAGGCCTCAGCGGCGCGGGATGAGGGAGCGTGCTCGGTCACCGGCAGACCATAGCTCGGCGACTCGGCGACTCGGACGCTGCGCGGTATCACCGCCTCGAAGACCATCCCGGGGAAATGCTCGCGCAGCTCTCTCTCCACGTCTTGGGCGAGGCGAGTGCGCTCGTCGTGCATGGTGATCAGCAGGCCCGAGATCGCGAGCGCAGGGTTGAGCTCGCGACGGATCAGTGCCAGGGTCTCGAGGAACTGGACCAGGCCCTCCAGCGCCAGGTACTCAGCCTGCACCGGCACGATCACCCGGTCGGCGGCGCTCAGCGCGTTGACGCTGACCGGACCAAGGGAGGGGGGACAGTCGAGCAGCGTCAGTGAGAACCGCTCGCGGACGGGGCCAAGGCGATCGCGCAAACGCATCTCAGAGCCCTCGATGCGGGGTAGCTCAACCGCCGCCCCGGCAAGATCGCGGTTTGCGGGAACCAGCCAGAGATTATCGGGGCCCGCGGGACGGGCCGCTGCCGCAACCGATACCTCTCCGCTGAGGCAGTCATAGCTCGAGGGGTGCAGATCGCGTGCAGCTCCCAGGGCGACTGTCGCATTGCATTGTGGATCGAGGTCGACCAGCAGGGTCTGGGATCCTTCCTCGGCGGCGCAGGCGGCAATGTTGACCGCGGTAGTCGTCTTGCCGACCCCGCCCTTTTGGTTTGCGACCGCATAAACGACACCCATCTCAGGCAGACTATTCAGCCACGGGGGCGCTTCTTCGCGATCCCCGCTCGCCGCGGCAACCCGGGCGGGGTCAGACCGCGCTTTCGAATCAGATGTAGGTGGCGATGCTGGCTTCCGGCGAAGGGGCCGACGGGGAGAACGAGCTCTGCCTGCATCGCCAGCTCCGGCGCGGCCCGCCGCAGCTGGGCCTCCTCGTCCTCATCGCGCTTTCCCTTCCAGGCGATCAGGACACCGCCCTCTTCAAGCAACGGCGCGGCGAGCTCTGCAAGGGTCGAGAGGCGCCCCACCGCACGGGCGGTTACCGCCGCATAGGCCTCCCGGCCCTGACCGGATGCCCACTCCTCCGAGCGGCGGTTCAAGACGCGCGCGTTGGCGATCGAGGCGGCGGTGATCGCGCGCTGGATGAACTCACACTTGCGGCCCACCGACTCGATCAGATCGACTCGGGAGCGGGGCAGCGCTGCCGCCAGAGCGAGGCCCGGAAAGCCCGCCCCGGAGCCGATGTCGGCGATCGTTGACGCCTCACGCAGCGGCTTGATCTGAAGCCCGCTGAGACTGTCGAGGACGTGCACCTTCCAGGCGCGCTGATCGGTGATCGAGCTGACCGAAGCCCTCTCGGTCCCGAGCAGGGCGAGGACCGTTTGCAAAGCAGTCCGGGCCTCCGGTGAGAGCGGCGGGGCTGGCTCTTCGCTCACTCTGAGACGAGGGGCGCGACGACCACGCAGCGGCGCGGCTCATCGCCCTCGCTGTAGGTCTCCACGCCCGCCCGCTCTTTGAGCCGCTCGTGCACGACCCGGCGCTCCTGGGCGCTCATCGGGTCCATCTCCACCGCGTGGCTTGAGCTCAGCGCCTGCTCGGCAGCCCGATCGGCCCGCGACTCCAGGGTCTCGCGGCGGCGCTTGCGATAGCCGGCAGCATCGACAATCACCCGTTTTCGCTCGCGCATCCCCCGGAAGGCAGCCTGGTAGCAGAGCAGCTGCAGCGCATCGATCGTCTGTCCCCGTTTGCCGATCAATAAGCCGTAGTCCTCACCGCCCGTGACCAGGGCTTCGATCCGCTCCTCATCCTCGCGAATCTCAACCTCACCATCGAGATCGAGCTCGTCAAGCACTCCCTCGACAAGCTCCCGGATTCGCTCCGCGGGTTGCTCCGGCCAATCGTTCATCTCACTCACGGCTATCGTCGCTTCTTCTTCTTTTTCGGCGGAGGCGGAGGCGGTTTTGCCGCCGCCACCTCCGCCGCAGTGGGCACGTGGGGGGCTGGGATTATGCGCTGAATCGTGTACTGCTGCCCGATCGTCCAAATGTTCGTCGTGATCCAGTAGAGAACCAGCCCGGCGGGAAAATTGATCACAAAGGGAACGAAGATCAGGGGAAGCGCGAACATCATCATCCGCTGGCTTTTGTCAGCCGTTACCGACATCATCATTCCCGAGAGCAGCTGGGTGCCGACGTAGAGGATGAGCAGCACGATCAGGACGCTCCCGGTTGCCTTCGCGGTGAGGTCGGGGATGAACAGAAACGAAGCCTGACTGCCGCATTCCCCGGCGTTGCAGCCGATGTCGGCGGGCAGCTCGTGGCGGAGAACGTAAAAGAGGGTGATGAAGACCGGTAGCTGCGCGACCAGGGGGATGCAGGAGGCAAAGGGGTTGACCTTGTTCTCTTTGTAGAAATTCATCATTTCCTGCTGCATGCGCTGTTTGTCGTTCTTAAATTTGGCCTGGATCTCTTTGATCTGTGGCTGCAGCGCCTGCAGCGCCCGCATTCCTTTTAGCTGTTTGTAGGTGAGCGGAATCAGCAATGCCCGGGTGCACACGGTGAGGGCGATGATCGACATCCCCCAGCTCAGCCCGGCGTTTTCATGGAAGAACTTGAGGACCGAGTTGGCGATGTTGATCAGCGGTTGAAGGATGTTCGCCTCGGGGATCACGGCTGCACCTCACCGTGATAGTTGGCGGGGTCGACCGGACCCACGCGCAGGGTGAAGCGCTCGGGGACGGGGTCAAAGCCGCCATCGCTGAAGGGATTGCAGCGCAGCAGGCGCCAACCGCCGAGCAGCAGCCCCCTGAGCACCCCAAAACGCTCGATCGCGGTCAGCGCATAGGCCGAGCAGCTCGGCTCATAGCGACAGCGGCGCTGTCGCGCTGGGGAAATCCAGCGCTGATAGGCGCGGATCGGTGTCAGCAGGAGGCGTTTCACGTGGAACGCGTCCTGCTGGAAGTGCCCGAGAGACCCTCCTCGATGCTTTTGCGAACCGCATCGATCCCCTCCCTCTCAATCAAAGGACCTATCTCCGGCCGGGCGACGAGGACAAAGTCGTGATTTGAGGGAAGCTCCTCTGAGAGGCTCCAGAAGGCCTCGCGGAGGAGGCGCTTGGCTCGGTTGCGCTCGACAGCGCTGCCGACCTTCCGGCTCGCCGAGACGCCGAGCCTCACCTCGCGCTCGTCGCCATCTTGGCGGGGAAAGCTGTAGAGCACCAGGTAGCGGGTTGCATGGGATGAGCCGTCGCGGTAAACGCGGTCAAACTCGCCGCTGCGCGAAAGGCGGCGTCGCCTCGACGCCATTTAGGGAGTGAGGCGCTTCCGCCCTTTGCGCCGGCGTCGCTTCAAGATCGCGCGACCCCCGCGGGTACTCATGCGCGCCCGGAATCCGTGCGTCTTGGCCCGCTTGCGCTTCTTAGGCTGATAGGTCCGCTTCATCGGGGCAGCAGTATAGGGGGCAATCGTTGCGCTTTGGCTCTGGGCCACCGCGTGGTGGCTGCGGCGGGTTTGACCACGCCAGCGCTGACCGGCGCCGCTTTTGACCGGGATTTGCGGAACCACCGCCTCAGGGCCATCCAACCGCCGCTATCGTCGCTCGCGGTGACCGGTGCTGGGAATCAAGACGGCCTTGACGCTCTTTGGAGAGAAGCCCAGGCGCAGCTGCGGGCCTCGGTCCCAGACTCGACCTTCAAGCTCTGGCTCGAGCCGCTGCGTGCGGTCGGGGTCCACGGAGACGTGCTTTATCTCTGGGCCCCAAAAGCAGCCCTCGCCTGGGTCGAGCGGCGCTACTCCTCTTTGATCCGCGAGGCCCTTGGAGCGGTCGGCGGACAGGTGGGCAAGGTCAGCTTCACCGCCAGCAGCGCAACGCAGCCGCAGGCTGGGCACGACCCCGACCTCAACCCCAGCTATGTCTTTGAGCGCTTTGTCATCGGCGAGGGCAATCGCCTTGCCCACGCCGCTGCGCTGGCCGTCGCGGAGGCTCCCTCCGAGGCCTATAACCCGCTCTTTCTCCACGGCCCTCCGGGACTTGGAAAGACCCACCTGCTGGTCGCTGTTGCCAACTACCTGGCCGTCAATGCACCGGCTCTCAGCGTCCGCTACACGACCGCTGAGTCCTTCACAAACGAGTTCGTCGGCGCCCTCCGCTCAACCGGGGCGGAGGCATTTAAGACGCGCTACCGCGACATCGACGTGCTGCTGATCGACGACGTGCAGTTCCTCGAGGGCAAGCACCACACGGAGGAGGAGTTCTTTCACACCTTCAACGCGCTGTATGAGTCGGGGAGCCAACTAGTCCTCTCTGCCGATCGCATCCCCAGCGAGCTTTCGACCCTAGCCGCACGCCTGCGCGACCGCTTTGAGTGGGGCTTGACCCTAGCCGTGGAGCCGCCCAACCTCGCCACCCGTCTGACCGTCTTGCGCCGGCTCGTTGGGGAGGCAGGGGTCGAGGTCGCCGATCGCCAGGCACTCGGTGAGTTGGCGCGCCGAGCCGATGCCAACATCCGCCAGCTTCACGGCGCCCTGACCAGGGTCATCGCCCATGCCTCGCTGATGGCCAGACCGCTCAGCTCCGAGCTGATCGCCGAGGTGATTCCCCTGAACCGCGGCGAACGGCCCGCCCCGGTTGAGCAAATCCAAGCGCGAGTGGCGGCCGAGTTCGATATCTCGCCCGCAGAACTGCTCGGCTCGAGCCGAGCGGCGAGACCGGTTCGCGCGCGCCAGGTGGCGATCTTTCTCACCCGTGAGCTGACCGACCTCTCCCTGCCTCAGATTGGACGGCTCTTCGGCGGCCGCGACCACTCGACCATCCTTAGCTCGGTGCGGCGGATCGAAGCGGGTGTTGCCGAGGACTCAACCTTTGCCGGGCGGGTGGCTGAACTACGAGTCTCCCTCCACAACCCGACCCGCAAAACCAGCTGACAGCCGATGGCACTGCAAGAATTGTGTTTTTCCCACAGCCTCCTCCACAACCCGCAAATCGCGTCCTAGGGCCAAATCACCCGTGGTCCAGGCTTTTTCCACAAGCCCTATTCCAACTCAAGAAGGTACTCACCACTTGAAGCTCACAATCCCGCGTGAAGAACTTGTCTCCAAGCTCGCCGTAATATCCCGAGCGATTTCCAACCGAGCCGCGACCCAGGCCCTGGCGGGGGTCCTGCTCAGCGCCAGCCCGGAAGGGGTAACCCTCGCGGCAACCGATCTTGAGATGGGCCTGCAGACGGACCTGGCTGCCGACGTTGGGAGTGAAGGCGCCGTTTTGCTCCCCGGTCGCCTGTTTGCCGAAATCTCCCGCTCCCTGGCTGAGACAAGCGTCGAAATCGAGTCGCGCGAGAGCGAGCGTGACGTTGAGATTCGAAGCGGTGGCTCGAGCTTTCACCTGCGCGTTCTGGCGTCTGAGGATTTCCCCAGGTTTCCGGAGCAAGAGGGCGAGCCGCTTGCAATCCCAGCCCCCGCTCTCGCCTCGACCGCGGAACTGGTCGCTCGGGCTGCCTCCCGCGATGACATGCGCCCGGTGCTGACCGGAGTCTTGGTCACGGTCGCCGGCAGCGAGATGACGATGGTCGCGACCGACTCCTACCGGCTGGCGGTCAAGCGGACGACGATGGAGGTTGAGGTTGGCGGCGAGTTGGAGGCAAACATTCCCGCCCGCGCGCTGCGCGAGCTGGGGCGGATTCTTTCCACCGAAGAGGTTGAGGTGGTCCACGTCTCCTTGCTTCCCAACCAGGCCATTTTCAAGGCAGGGTCAATCGTCCTCAACACGAGGCTGATCGACGGGCAGTTCCCCAACTTTCGACAACTCCTTCCGGACTCCTATGAGCACGACGTGAGAATGCCCCGGGCCGAATTTCTCGAGGTCACCCGGCGCGTCAGCCAACTCGCCCAACGGAACGCACCGCTGCGGCTGTCCTTTGCTCCCGGCGAGCTGACGGTGGCAGCGGAGACCCCCGATGTCGGCGACGCCGAGGAGGCGATGCCAGCCGCCTTTGAGGGCGAGCCGCTGGAGATCGGATTCAACCCCGAGTTCCTCAAGGAGGGGATCGAGAGCGTCGCGGGAGAGGAGCTTGTCCTGCGCTTGATTTCCCCTCTTCGTCCGGGCCTCCTGCAGCCGGTAGACAACGAAGACTTCCGCTATCTGGTGATGCCCATTCGCCTCAACGTGTGAGCGGATTCGGATGCTCCTCACCGCCATCGAAGCGGGGCCTTTGCGCAGTCTCGATCGGGTCCAGGTGGAGCTCGACCGGGGGATCCTCAGCCTGATTGGAGCCAACGGTTCGGGCAAGACCAACTTCGTTGAGGCCCTTTACTTCGGCCTCACCGGGCGATCATTTCGGACCTCCGATCGCCGTGACCTGATCCCCTTCGGCGCCACCTTGGCCAGAGTAGAGGTCACCGTTTGTGACGCGGACGGGATCGAGCACACGCTGCTTGCCTCGGTGAGCAGAACCGACGGACGGCGGCACCTGCTAAATGGCAGTCCAGCTGATCCAGCGACGCTTGCCCGCCACCGCCCCCCGGTCGCCGTTTTCTCTCCCGATCGGCTGACCCTGATCAAGGGGGCCCCGGCCGAGCGGCGAGCGCACCTCGATGGGTTTGTGACGGCATGCTGGCCATCGCGATCGGAACTGCGCCGCCGCTACGGCCAGGCGCTCGCCCAGCGAAACGCGATGCTCGCCCGCTTGGCAGGCCGAGGCGGCGAGGAGTTGGGGATTTGGGACGCCACCCTGGCAGAGCGTGCGGCCCCGTTGATCGCTGCCCGCGCGCAGGCCGTCGAGATGCTCGCCCAGCCCTTCGGCGCGGCGGCCGAGGCGCTCGGACTGGAGCGAGAATGCCGCCTTGAGTACGCCCCCCGGGCCCTCGGCTCCGCGGCGGAGATCCGTGAAGGCCTTGAGCAGCGCCGCGAACAGGACCTGGGACTCGGACGCAGCTCCTGGGGCCCCCATCTGGATGAGGTAAGGATTACCTCCGGTGGACGATCGCTGCGCCGCTACGGCTCCCAGGGAGAGCAGCGCACGGCCCTTCTCTCCCTGCTCTTTGCCGAGCGAGACGTTTTACTTGAGGCCCGCCGGGTGGCCCCGTTGTTGCTCTTAGACGACGTCATGAGTGAGCTTGACCCAGACCGGCGCGAGCGCCTGGTTGAGCGACTTGAGCGCGGTGGCCAGACGTTGATCACCGCCGCTGATCAGGAATCAATCCCAAGCGGCGCGCTGGGTAACACGGTGCGGATGCCGTGGCACCCAGCCGCGGTGTCGGCGCTTTGAGCAGGCGTCGGGCGCCGCGCCGGGCCGCCAGCGCCGTCGAGGTGGCGCGCTCGCTGGCGGCCCCCAAAACGCCGCTAGCCGCGGCTCAGGGGGCCTGGGAGAAGGCCGTCGGGGCCTCGCTGGCGGACCGGGCCCTGCCGGTGGCCGAACGGGAGGGGGTGCTGACTGTCGAGTGTGCCGATGCGGTTTGGGCTGAGGAGCTGAATCTGATGCAGGTAGCGCTCCTGGAGGCGCTCAGAGCTGAGCTTGGGGAGCTGGCGCCCGAGAGTCTTCGCTTCCGTGTCAACGCGGCCCACTTTTAGCCCGCGCTTTGTTCCTTGTTTGCAGGACTTTTTTCTCCCAAACCCGAGCCTTCCGAAGTCCTGGACTGGTATCCTTATGTGAACCTGTGTGTGCGCCCCGACCGGCCTGGAGCAGGCCTCCAAGCAGTCGGGGTTTTCTGTGAGAACCGGAAGGGATTAATTGCCTGAGAAGACGACCAACGCTGGCGAGGCTGCAGACTCATATGGAGCCAAGGACATCACCGTCTTGGAGGGCCTGGAGGCGGTTCGCAAACGACCCGGTATGTACATTGGCTCGACCGGCCCGCGCGGACTCCACCACCTGGTCTATGAGGTGGTCGATAACTCAGTCGATGAGGCGCTCGCCGGCCACTGCGACAGCGTCCGCGTTCTCCTCGCTCCCGACAACAGCTGCACGGTCGAAGACGACGGACGCGGGATTCCCGTTGAGACGATGGAGAAAGAGCAGCGCCCGGCGGCTGAGGTCGTCCTCACCGTTTTGCACGCCGGGGGCAAGTTTGGAGACGGCGGCGGCTACAAGGTCTCCGGAGGACTGCACGGGGTTGGCGTCTCGGTCGTCAACGCGCTTTCTGAGCGCCTCCATCTTGAGATCAGCCGCGAAGGCAACATCTGGTCCCAGGACTATGAGCGGGGAAAGCCCCAGACCGAACTGAGCAGAGGCGCGTCCACCGAGGCCCACGGAACCAAGATCACCTTTCTTCCTGACCTGGAGATCTTCGAAGAGATCGAGTTTGATTTCCAGACTCTGGCTGAGCGGCTGCGAGAGACCGCCTTCCTCACCCGTGGCCTAAAAATCGAGTTGATTGATGAGCGCGGGGCGACCAACAGCGTCACCTTCCAATACGAGGGTGGAATCGAGGATTTCGTCCGCCATCTCAACGAGAACCGCGATGAGCTGCATCCCAAGGTGATTTTTTTTGAGAGCGGGGAGGAGGAGGGTCAGGTCGAGGTGGCGATGCAGTGGAATACCTCCTATCAGGAGTCGATCTTCAGTTTCGCCAACAACATCAACACCCATGAGGGGGGCACCCATCTCTCCGGCTTTCGTTCAGCGCTGACCCGGACGCTGAACGCCTATGCACGCGGCAAAGGCCTGCTCAAAGACAAAGACGACAACCTCGCCGGGGAGGACGTGCGTGAGGGTCTGACCGCGGTGATCTCTGTCAAGTTGCACGATCCGCAGTTTGAGGGCCAGACCAAGACCAAACTCGGCAATCCACCGATCCGCGGCCTGGTCGAGGAGACGGTGAACCGCAAACTTGGCGAGTTCTTTGAGGAGAACCCCGGCGACGCCCGCCGCATCATCAGCAAGGCGATTGACGCCTCACGGGCCCGCGACGCGGCGCGCAAGGCCCGCGACCTGACCCGACGCAAGTCGGCGCTTGAGAACTCGACCCTGCCGGGCAAGCTCGCCGACTGCACCGTCAAGGACCCGAGCCTGGCGGAGATCTTCGTGGTCGAGGGGGACTCCGCGGGGGGTTCGGCCAAGCAGGCTCGCGATCGATCGACCCAGGCGGTGCTGCCGCTGCGCGGAAAGATCATCAACGTCGAGAAGAGTCGCATCGACAAGGTGCTGGCCAATAACGAGATCCAGGCCCTGATCACGGCGATCGGCACCGGCGTTCACGAGGAGTTCAACATCGAGGACGCTCGATACCACAAGATCGTGATGGCAACGGACGCCGATGTCGATGGCGCCCACATCCGTACCCTCGTGCTCACCTTTTTGTACCGACAGATGCCGGAGCTGATCGACGCCGGCTTTGTCTACATCGCCAAACCGCCGCTTTATCGGGTCAAGCAGGGAAACCAGGAGACCTACCTGGAGCGCGAGTCCGAGCTGGAGGAGTTGCTCCTGCGCGACAAGCTCGAGGATTTCGAGCTGATCGACGCGGCGGGAGACTCAAAGAAGCTGACCACCGCTCGCTGGCAGGCATACGTGCGGCGCTCCAAGGAGTACGAGGGGTGGGGGTCTTCACTGCAGGCGGAGTTCGGTCATGAGGTGGTGCGCTTCCTCGAGCAGTCGAGTCTGCTCGATCGCCAGGTCGCGACGATCGCGGCGGCGAGCGAGGCGCTGGGCGGCGAGCCGGGAGCGGGGGAGCCGTTTGACAACGAGGTCCTCGAGGCCTCAGATGAGGTGCTGGTGGTTAAGGCGATCGAGCGCGCAAGCGGGTTGGCGCGCACCCACCGCCTCCCGGCGGAGCTTTTCGCCCACCATGACTACCGCAAGTTCGTTGAGGTTCATGGAGTCCTGCTGAGACAGGTTGGCCGCCCCCCGTTTGAGATCCGATTCGGCGAGCGAAACTCCGCCGCGCTTTCCTTCCAGGCGCTTCGCGGAGCGGTGCTCGACCTCGCTCGCCACGGAGTCCAGCTCACCCGGTTTAAGGGGTTGGGCGAGATGAACGCCGACCAGCTGCGTGAGACGACGATGGACCCCGCCTCGCGCACCTTGGCCCGGGTCACGCTTGAGGATGCCACCGCAGCCGACCAGATCTTTTCGATGCTGATGGGCGATCAGGTCGAGCCGCGGCGAAAGTTCATCGAGGCCCACGCCAAAGAGGTGAGGTTCTTGGATGTCTAGGGTCGACCGCGCCGACACCTCTTCGGGCCAGGGTAGCTGAGTGGCACTCGACGCCTTGACCGGAAGAATCGAGGAGCGCGAGCTCGAGAAAGAGATGCGCTCCTCCTACCTCGATTACGCGATGAGCGTGATCGTCGGACGGGCGCTGCCCGATGTGCGCGACGGGCTCAAGCCTGTGCACCGCCGGGTCCTCTATGCGATGCACGACATCGGCCTGCAGCCGACGCGTGCCTACCGCAAGTGCGCCTTCATCGTCGGTGAGGTGATGGGTAAGTACCACCCGCACGGAGATTCGGCAATCTATGACACCTTGGTGCGGATGGCGCAGGAGTTCTCGCTGCGCTACATGCTGGTCGACGGCCAGGGCAATTTCGGCTCGATCGACGATGACCCGGCGGCGGCGATGAGATACACCGAGGCGCGCCTGGGGCGGTTGGCGACCGAGCTCCTTCGCGACATCGACGCCGACACCGTCGACTTCGGTCCCAACTACGACGAGTCCACGCAGGAACCGTTGATCCTGCCGGCGCGTTTCCCCAACCTGCTGGTAAACGGTGCCGCGGGAATCGCGGTTGGGATGGCGACCAATATCCCGCCCCACAACCTGCGCGAGGTGGCCGCCGCGGTCGATGCCTACATCGAGGATCCAGGAATCGATCTGGGTGCTCTGATGGACCACGTCAAGGGCCCCGACTTCCCCGGCGGGGGAATCATGAGCATGGAGGGGATCCGCGATGCCTATGCCTCCGGGAGGGGCAGCGTCAAGGTCCGCGCCCGCGCCCACGTGGAGCCGCTGAAGGGGGGCAAGGAGGCGATCGTCGTCACCGAGCTGCCCTTCATGGTCAAGAAGGGGGGCGATGGAGGGCTGATCACCAAGATCGCCGATCTCGTTCGCGACAAGAAATTGGAGGGAATCTCCGATCTTCGCGATGAGACCGACCGCTCCGGAATGCGGCTTGTGATCGAGCTCAAGCGAGGCGGCCCACCAGCCAAGGTGGTGCTCAACAACCTCTACAAGAAAACCGCCATGCAGACAACCTTTGGGGTCAACATGGTGGCTCTTGTCGACGGGGTGCCGCGCACCCTGAGCCTCTTGGAGCTGGTCCATCACTACGTCCAGCACCAGCGCGAGGTTGTCACCCGTCGCACCCAGTACGAACTGCGCCGCGCCGAGGCCCGCGCCCACATTCTCGAGGGAGTGCTGGTCGCGCTCGACAATCTCGACGCAGTGATCAAACTGATCCGCGGCTCCTCGGACCCGGTCGAGGCCCGCGAGGGCCTGATCGCTCGCTTCGAGCTCACCCGCGAGCAGGCGCAGGCGATTCTCGACATGCGCCTTCAGCGGCTCACTGCGCTTGAGGCTGACAAAGTGCGCGCCGAGCACGCGGACCTGCTCGAGCGGATTGGAGAGCTGCGGGCGATCCTCGGAGACGAGGAACGGGTGATGGCGATCGTGCGGGAGGAGTTGAAGGAAATCGTCGCCTCCTACGGCGATGAGCGACGCACCGAATTGGTCCATTTCGAGGGCGACGTGGGGATCGAGGACATGATCGCCGACCAGCAGATGGTGATCTCATTGACCGCCTCCGGCTACGTCAAGCGACTTCCGTTGGCCACCTACCGCCAGCAGCACCGAGGCGGCGTTGGGGTGATGGGGATGAACCTGAAGGAGGACGATTACATCGCCCATCTACATATCTGCTCGACCCATGACTTCCTGCTCTTCTTCACCAACCGCGGCAAGGTCTATCGGCTCAAGGTCTATGAGCTGCCGGAGGGTTCGCGGACGGCAAAGGGCAGCGCGCTGGTCAACCTGCTGCCACTGCGTGAGGGGGAGAAGGTGATGGCGGTGATCCCGACCCGTGATTTCAAAGAGAACAAATACCTCGCCTTTGCGACCGCCAAAGGCCAGATCAAGAAGACTGAGTTTCTCTCCTACAACACGCCGATCCGCGCCGACGGAATTATCGCGATCAAGGTCCGCGACGGCGATGAGTTGGTCCAGGTCCGACTCACTTCCGGTGAGGACGACATCCTGATCGTCTCCCACTCAGGGCAGGCCGCCCGCTTCTCGGAGGAGTTGGTTCGGCCGATGGGCCGCGACACCGGCGGGATCAAGGGAATGAACGTCACCGGCAAGGGCAATCGGGTGCTGGCGATGGACATCGCCCGCGATGACACCGAACTGTTCGTCGTTACCGAGAATGGCTACGGCAAGCGCACGCCGGTTGCCGAGTACCCGGTGAAGGGCCGCGGCACCAAAGGAGTGCTGACCGCGAAGCTGACCACGAAAAAGGGCGGCCTCGCCGGCGCTCTGATCGTTCGCGAACACCAGGAGCTGCTGTTCATCTCACAAAACGGGATGGTTCAGCGAACCTCGGTAAGCGGAATCTCTGAGATGGGCCGCGCGACCCAAGGGGTGAGGGTGATGAACATCAAAGACGATGACCGGGTCAGCGCCGTGGCCCTGGTGGTCGAGTCAGGGCAAACCGAGGAGGAGGAGGAGTAGAAGGCTCGTTGCGCTCCGGCGCCCGCGTTCGTGCTAGGCCGCGCTCGGCAGGTACTGCTGCCAGGCCGGGGGGATGCTGGGACTCGCAACCCGGATAAAGACGGTGGGGCCGGGCGCCTTGGGGCTGCTCCGCGGGTGCATCTGGATCTCGCGCGGGAGACGGTTGCCCTTGCGCCTGTTGCAGGTCGCGCAGGCGGCGACGATGTTCTCCCAGACGGATTGACCACCGCGGCTGCGCGGAATCACATGGTCGACGGTGAGCCCGGCCTTCTTGGAGCCGCAGTACTGACAGGTCCACGCATCCCTCGCCAAGACAGCGCGCCTGGTGATCTTTCTGCGGTGTGCTTCGCGGGGGATCCGCACGTAGCTGACCAGGCGGATTACGTCCGGTCGCTCGATCGTCATGTGCTCGGAGTGAAGCGCACCCCCCTGCTGCTCGAGCAGCTCGGCCTTTTCCTTCAGCAGTAGCACGGCGGCGCGCCGCAACGTGCAGACGTTGATCGGCTCAAAGGTCGCATTGAGGACCAAGACCCGTGCCATGGTGCTGGCGATTGTACGGGGGTCAACCGACCGGATAGGAACCGAGGACGCGAACCGATTCCGCCTGGGCGCGCAGCGCCTCGATCGCATCGGCGACCCGGGCATCGCCGAGCGCTGCCTCGAGGTCGCAAAAGAACATATAGCGGCCCAGTCCACGGCGCAGTGGACGGGACTCGATCCGGCTCAGGTTGACACCGCGACTGGAGAACTCCTGGAGGGCCTCGACCAGAGCACCGGGATGGTCCTCGCCGGGCTCGGAGAAAACCAGCGACGTCTTCCAGGCGCCCTTGCCGCTGACGGCGGTTCCGGCGGGTGCGATCCAGACGAAGCGGGTGACGTTATCGACCTCATCCTCGATGCCCTCCCGCAGCAGGACGCAGCCATAGAGCTCAGCTGCCGAGCGGGCCCCGAGCGCCGCCCACGGTCTCTCTGACTCGCTGATCATGCGGACCGCCTCGGCGGTGCTGCTCGCGGCTATCCGCTCTGCACCGGGCAGCTGCTCGCGCAGGAAGCGGGCGCACTGTGCGAGCGCCTGCGGATGGGAGAGCACCGCCTCGATCTCAGCCAGTTCTAGCGTCTGCCTGCTGATCAGATGCGCACTCACCCGGTAGTCGTGCTGGCCGATGATGGTCACCGCCTCGGCCTCGAAGGCGAGGGTGTCAAGGGTGCTGCGGACCGATCCCTCGATCGAGTTCTCAAACGGGACCAGCGCACGCTCGGCCTCGCCCTCTTGCACGGCAAGGATCGCGTCGTGAACGGTGGGGGTACGCAGCGGCTCAAAGTCGATGCCTCGCGCCGCTTCGCCCAGGGCGTCCTCGGTGAAAGTCCCCGCGGGCCCTAGATAGGCGATCCGCATCACCGACACCGCTCGGTGCCTAGGGCGCTTGCCCGCCGCGGCGCTCTGCGCTGCTCATCGGCCATCGATCTCAGCGTGCTATTCGAAATTAACGGCGTAGCTGGCCTTGTTATTGCTGATTACTTTCTCGCCTGGAACCGGCTGAACGCTTACTTCTATGCTGACCTGGCCTTTTGGTGCGGGGGTGAGCGGGATCGTCACCGTTTGGGTTTCACCGACCCCGATCGTGCTGATCTCACCCTGAAGGGTATGGCCACCGTTGACCTTGACCGAAACTTTGATCCCGTTCTCGGTCGATTCTCCCTGATTTTGGACCTTGGCTTCGACTTCGGGAGTGCCTTCGCTGCTGATCGAGTTGGTCGCGGTGGAGCTGAGTTCAGTGCCGTCGATCGCCGCCCCCGCCAGTCCCAAACCGTGCACCCCGGGGCTGGCAGCGGCGGTCGATCCGCTGACCTGGCCGAGGGCCGAGCTCACCGTCGCGGGGTTCAGCCATTTCGTCCCTTCCGGAAGGAAGATACTGCGCGGCACATTGCTGTTTTGGATCCCGTTGTTTTCGAGCACCGCATCGATCTCTGGGCGGGCGACCGCCGCGTAGAGGATGTCGCTGGCGAGCAGTTTTTGCATCTGCTTGGCGATCACGGCCGTCGCCTTGGCGGAGCCGACATTGCCCAGCGCCGTGCTCATCTTGGCGGCAATTTCGTCCATCGCGCTGCCGCGCAGCTCATAGACCAGTTCGAGTGCGCCCTGTGCCTGACCCATTCCCCCCGGGGCACTGAGGCTGTCGACGCGGGTCACGTAGTTGTCCATCGCGCTGCGATCGGCGTTGACCTCGGCATCGAACTCGGTCACCGAGAGGCTGCCCGGGTTTGAGAGCTTGCCGAAGAACGCCTTGCTGGTCTGCTGGGTCTCTTCGACGATCTCACTGACATCGCGCGCGTAGCTGCTCAGCGCCTGTTGAGCCTGGGCGTCGAGGCAGCCCTTGACCCCGAGCACCAGCCCGATCAAAACGATCAGCGCCAGCCCCAGCGCCAGCCCGCGGCGGAGCATTATCTGCTGACGTTCAGGGCGACGTGATGGCCGCGGCCTGCGCCGCGGAGCGGGTGCTGGCGAATCCTCCAAAGACGGCTCTCCAAGCTGGTTGGCTGGCGGGAGAGTATGAAGGCTGGAGGGGTCGCCGCGTCAAGAGCGGCAGCAAACCTCCAGTTTTGGGGATCCAGGTGGCGCAGGAGCGAGGCCTGGCGTGGCGAAGGTTTCAATACTTTGGTCGGCTCCCTGGTCCTCAACCGCTTTCTGATCGAGCGCCGAATCGGTAGCGGCGGGTTCGGTGTGGTTTATGAGGCCTGGGACGGCCGCCTCGAGCGCCCCGTCGCGGTCAAGGCGATCGAATCGTGTGGCGTTGATCTCGGTCGACGGGTGCTTCGCGAGGCCCAGGCAGCCGCCCGCCTGAATCACCCTGGGATCGTGACGCTCTATGAGATGGGTGAGGAGAACGGCAATGCGCTGCTCGTTACCGAGCTCGTCGATGGCTCGACCCTGGCTCGACTCACCCGCGACGGCGATCTGAGCGATCGGGAGATCGGTGAGATCGGCGCCGACCTCTGCGAGGCGCTCGATCACGCTCACTCCCGCGGCGTCATCCATCGCGATATCAAGCCACAAAACGTGCAGGTGACCGAGGGCGAGCCGCGCGCGAAGCTGATGGATTTCGGCATCGCGCGGCTCGCTGACGGCGCCTCGCTGACGGCGCCCGGTGACGTCCTGGGAACCCTTGCCTACATGTCTCCCGAGCAAGCCAACGGCCGTGCCGCAGGACCGGAGGCCGACGTCTACTCGCTCGCTCTGACCTTGTATGAGTGCTGGAGCGGGGAAAATCCGCACCGTCGCTCCAGTCCGGCCGCCACCGCGCGCGCAATCGGTGCCCGGATTCGACCTCTGCGCCGCCTCCGTCCCGATCTCCCGCGCGACCTCAGCGAGGTGGTTGATTCCTGCCTCAATCCACGTCCGTCCGGGCGGCCGGGGCTTGAGGATCTCGGCGCTGCGATCGAGGGCTCCCTCGACGATTTGGCCGCAGACCCGCGCGCTCTTGCCCGCCCAATCGGGATTCGCCTCGGAGTCGCCGCTGCCGCGGTTCTCGGCGCCTGGCTCGCCGTCGGCCACGGGATCGCGCTCCCGTAGGATTTCAGCGCTCTCCGGCTTCGGAGAGCGCCCGCGCCCTAAGGAGCATCAAATCAGCGTTCTACGCAACCTCGAGTCTCGGATCGAAGGTCTCGTCGAGGGAGTCTTCAGCCGCGCCTTCAGCTCCGAGGTGCAACCGGTCGAACTGGCTCGCAAACTTGCCAAGGAAATGGACGCTCACAAGACCGCCTCGATCGAGCGCGTATACGTGCCAAACGAGTACACCGTCTTCCTCTCCAAGCCGGACCGATCCAAGCTGGAAGGCTATGAGCGCTCGCTCGAGCAGGAGCTCTCGGGCTACCTGCTTGAGCATGCCCGGCGGCGAAGCTATGACCTGCTGACCAGACCCACGGTGTCCTTCAGTACCGACGAGCGCCTGCGGCTAGGCGAGTTTGGGATCCAGGCCCGTCTGGTCAAGCCACCCCTCCGCGAGGGGGACGGGCCAAGCCAGGGGGAGGAGGGTCACACGATGGTCTACTCGGCGGTTCGCGAGCGCGACCGGGGGAGACCGAAACGCCCCGAGGAGGCCGTCGGCGCCCTCGTCTTCACTCGCGCGGTGGTCTCCCTCGACGATCGCCGCTACGTGCTCGACGGACCGCGGGCGACGATCGGTCGCTCCAAGTCGGTGGAGTGCGTGCTGGCTGACCCAAATGTCTCGCGCCGCCATGCCGAGCTGCGCCGCTCTGAGACCGGTGACTGGCAGATCGTTGACCTTGGTTCCACCAATGGGGTGAAGGTCAACGGTCGACGGGTGCCCGCCACCCGCCTCAGCCCCGGAGACGAGGTGACCCTGGGAACCACAACCTTCCTTTTCGACATCGAGCAGTAGCCATAGTGTGCTGAGCGCGTGGCCTACGACCCGATCTCCGTAGCTCTTAAGTTCGGCTTCCTGGCCGTCCTCTACCTGTTCTTATTCTTCATCGCCCGCAGCGCGATGAAGGATCTGCGTCGGACGCTCAGCCCGGCTCCAGACCAGACCGGCTTTCACTCCGCGCCCGCGGTTGGCGCCCGCTCAGGGCAAGGGGTCGAAGCTTGGCTGCTGTTGATCCGCGGTGGCGGGTTGAGCGAGGGCGATCGCTTCGACCTGATCGGCGGCCTTTCGATCGGTCGCTCAAAGGAAGCCGACGTGCAGATCGAGGATCGTTATGCCTCCGGCGTCCACGCCAGGATCTTCTCTCGCGACGGCCGCTACCTGATCGAAGACATGGGCTCTACCAACGGCACTCTCCTAAACGATGCAACCCTGAACGGGGAGGCCGAGTTGATCGACGGTGATGCGGTCAGGATCGGGGACACCGAGTTTCGCTTCGAGGCGCATGCCTAGGTACTGTCGAGACAGCATGGTGGACCGATGCTGCGGGTGAGCGATCACGCCTTTCACACTGATACCGGGCGCCAGCGAAACGCCAACGAGGACTCCTTCTTTGTCAGGGCCCCGATCTTTGTGGTAGCCGATGGGATGGGTGGCGCACAGGCTGGCGAGGTGGCCTCCAAGGCGGCGGCGGAGGCCTTCGAAGGCGAGCTTCCCGAGGCTCCCCCGGAGCGCATTCTGCGCGAGACGATCGAGACTGCCAACCGCAAGATCCACGAGCACGCCTCAGCCGACCCCGCCTTGACCGGAATGGGCACGACGATCACCGCCGCGATCCTCGATCCAGCTGGGGAGGAGGTGGCGATCGGCCACGTCGGTGATAGCCGGGCCTATCGGTTGCGAAACGGCAGCCTCGAGCGCCTGACCCGGGATCACTCCCTGGTCGAGGAGATGCGCCGCAAGGGGCAACTCACCGACGCCCAGGCCGAGGATCACCCGCAGCGCTCGATCATCACCCGTGCGCTGGGCCCCGAGGCCGAGGTCAAAGTTGACGTGCAGACGGTCCCAGCTCTGCCCGGGGACGTCTTTTTACTCTGTTCTGACGGGCTGACGACGATGCTCGATGACAAGCGGATCGCAGCAATTCTGACCGCCGCCACCTCACTGGACGCTGCCGTGAGGGCGTTGATCGATGAAGCCAACCGAGCCGGGGGACGAGACAACATCACCGCGCTTGCCTTCGGCCTGCAGGGCTCAACCGCGCCGGTCTCGGTGGATGATGCCGAGGGCGCGACTTTGGTCGGCGCCTCTGCGCAGGAGGCGGGTTTGACCGCCACCGAGGTTCGCCGTCGCGCCGCCGCAGCGGCGGCGCGGGAAAGGCGCGAGCAGCTCGCCGCCAAGCCGAAGAGGAGGCGGTTGCGGAGCGCGATCAAGGTGCTCGCCGCCGTAGCCCTGCTCGCCGCCGTAGCCTTCGGGGCCTGGTACGGAAACCGCCAGATCTGGTTCCTCGGCACCGACCAGGCCGGAAGGACGGCGCTCTATCGCGGCCTTCCCTACGAACTTCCCTTCGGGATCCAGCTCTATGAAGAGCGCTACTCGAGCCCGCTGCAAACTGCTTCGCTGCCTCCCCGACGACGCACCGCGGTAACCGGTCACAGCCTGCGCTCGCGCTCGGATGCGACTGCGCTGCTTGAAGAAATCCAAAAGACCGAGGGAATCCCTTGACCAAGACGAGGGACTTGATCGGCAGCGCTGCCCGCCGAGAGTGGATCGAGCAGTGAGATCTGCTCGAAACCGTGAGCTCCTCGCCCTGCTCCCGGTCGCCCTCTTGCTGACCGCCGGTTTCGCTGCGGTTTTTGCCGAGGAGAAAGCTCGTGCCGGCAACATCAGCCTGATCTACGGGGCCTACTTTCTGGCGATCTGCCTCGCCACCCACATCTTTCTCCGGGTTCGCCTGCCAAACGCCGATCCATACCTGTTTCCACTGGCCGCCTTGTTGACCGCCTTCGGCTTGGTGATGATCTATCGAATCGACGCGACCCTGGCTCGCGATCAGGCCAACTGGTTTGTGGTCGGCCTGATCCTCTTTGCGTTGACCGTCCACTTTCTGCACGACTATGAGGTCCTTGAGCGCTACCGCTACACGATTGCGGCCGTCGGTCTGCTGCTCTTGATGACGCCCCGCCTGCCGGGGATCGGCCAGCAGGTAAACGGCGCCTACCTGGGGGTGAAGATCGGCCCACTGCAGTTTCAGCCGACCGAGTTCTCCAAGATCTGCATCGTACTCTTCCTCGCCAGCTACTTACGCGAGCACCGCGAGGTGCTGATCGTCGGCGCGCGGCGGGTTCTCGGGGTCACCCTGCCGCCGCTCAAGCATCTCGGCCCGCTGCTAGTTGTCTGGGGGGCGTCGATGTTCATGCTCGTCTTCATCCGTGACCTGGGCAGCTCGCTGATGTTCTTTGCAGCCTTTCTCGCCTTGCTTTACGTGGCGACCGGGCGCTTCTCATTCGTGGTGATCGGATTCGCGATGTTTTTCCTCGGCGCCTGGTTCTTTGCTACCACCGTTCCCCACGTCGGCGAGCGGGTTGACATCTGGCTCAACCCATATAAGGAAGCAACCGGCAACGGCTACCAGATCCTGCAGTCGATTTTTGCCCAAGCAGACGGCGGCCTCTTCGGCAAAGGATTCGGTCAGGCTCTGATCACGGTCCCCGGCACTCACGCCGCCTTGCTGCCGGCTGCCCAGACGGACACGATCTACTCGCTGATCGTCAACGAGCTGGGGCTGTTTGGTGCCTGCGGTGTGATTCTGATCTACCTCTTGATCGCCGCTCGCGGTTTCAAGATCGCGCTGATCGCCAACGATGGCTTCTCCAAGCTGCTCGCCACCGGCCTCACCGCGGTCTTTTCGATCCAGGCCTTCGTCATCATCGGCGGCGTTTCGCGGGTGATCCCCTTGACCGGTGTGACCCTGCCCTTCATCAGCTATGGCGGTAGTTCGATCGTCGCCAATTTCGTCCTCCTGGCGCTGCTTTTGCTGATCTCCGATCGCGCTCGGGGCGAAGTCAGCGCGCCCGTCGGCCCCGCGCTGATGGAGCCGCGGTCGTGAACCGACAGATCGTCAAGCTGTTCGGCTTCATCGCCCTGCTCTTTGCGCTACTGATCGGCTTCACCTCTTACTGGTCGGTCTTTGACGCTCACGCGCTGAAGAACAACCCAGACAACACCCGACCGCTTCTGGAGCAGCAGCAGATCAAGCGGGGGAGGATCCTCGCCGCCAACGGCAGCGTCATCGCTCGATCGGTCCCCCTCGGCCACGGTACCGGCCTGCGCTACGTGCGCCACTACCCTCAGGGCGCGCTTTTTGGGCACCCGATTGGCTATAACTTCGCCCGCCAGGGCGATAGCGAGTTCGAGAAATCCCACAACGAAGAACTGGTCGGCACGAGCTCGGAATTTGGCTCGATCCTCGATCAGCTGAGCGGCCAAAATCAAGAAGGCGATGACATCGTCACCAACCTCGACCCGATCGCCCAGCGGGTTGCGCTGAGCGATCTCGAAGCGGCTGGTTTCGGCGCGGTGGTGGCGATCGAGCCAAGCACGGGCCGGGTCTTGGTGATGGTATCCAGTCCCTCCTATAACCCGAACCGGATTCCCGATGACCTCTCCTCGCTCGACACCAATCCGGACTCTCCGCTTTATGACCGTGCCACCCAGGGCCAGTACCCGCCCGGATCGACCTTCAAGGTGGTGACCGCCGCGGCCGGTCTCAACAGCGGCACGATCACCCCTGAAACGACGATCGATGCGCCGGGCACGATTGAAGTCCAGGGGCAGCCGTTGCAAAACGACTTCGATCAGAACTTTGGCTCGATCTCGCTCGACACGGCGCTGACCAATTCGGTCAACACCTGGTTTGGCCAGCTCGGCCAGCGGATTGGAGAAAGCACACTCTTTAAGTACATGGACCGCTTCGGCTTCAACGCGACCCCGGCGATCGACCTTCCTGAAGATGAGGTGTATAAGAGTGGAATTTTCGAAGAAGGGAATCTGCTCGGCCCCGGCGACTCGGTTGATCTGGCCCGGGTCGCGATTGGACAGGAGCGCCTGGCGGTGACGCCGCTGCAGATGGCCGAGGTGGCCTCGGCGGTCGCTGACGGCGGCAAGGTGATGAAGCCCCAGATCTGGAGCCGGGTTATCAATCCCGATGGGCGGGTGATCAAGCGCCTGACGCCGTCTCAGTACAGTCAGCCGATCAGCGCCCAGACCGCGGCGGAGCTGACCACGGCGATGGAAGGCGTGGTCAGGGAAGGAACCGGTACCAACGCGGCGATTCCCGGCGTGGCGGTCGCTGGCAAGACCGGCACCGCCGAAACCCCGTCCAACAAGGCCTGTGGCGGCGGATCGGCGGAGAATCAGGGCTGGTTCATCGGCTTTGCCCCCGCCAAGCATCCGAAGGTCGCGATCGCCGCGACGGTCGAGTGCACGACCCAGTACGGCGACGATGTCGCCGCCCCGATCTTTCGCTCCGTCGCGGAAACGATCCTGCGTGGCGAATGAGAGTCAAAAAGGGAGGCGGCGAGCGTGCCTGAGGTGAGCGAGGGCAGCATTATCGACGGGCGCTATCGGGTGCTGCAACGGATCGGCTCGGGAGGGATGGCGGACGTCTGGCTCGCCGATGACACGCACCTGCAGCGTCGGGTCGCGCTCAAGGTCCTGCACAGTCGCTTCTCTCAGGATCGTGAGTTTGTCGAGCGCTTCCGCCGCGAGGCCGAGTCTGCGGCAGGGCTGCACGACCCAAACATCGTTGCGGTTTATGACCGGGGGGAGTTCGAAGGCGCCTACTACATCGCGATGCAATACGTCGAGGGCCGGACCCTTAAACAGCTGATCGACGCCGGCCTCAGCCCCGAGCAGGCGGTGCGCTTGATCCGCCAGGTCCTCGAAGCAGCGCGCTTTGCCCATCGCCACGGAATCGTCCACCGTGATCTGAAGCCCCAAAACGTGATCGTCGACGCCGAGGGCAAGGCACTTGTCACCGACTTTGGGATCGCTCGTGCGGGGGTCTCTGAGATCACCCAGGCCGGCTCGGTGATGGGTACTCCCCACTACCTCAGCCCCGAGCAGGCCCAGGGGATGGACGTGACCGCGGTCTCAGACCTCTACTCGATCGGCGTGATGCTCTATGAGGCGCTCAGCGGCCGGGTCCCCTTCGAGGGTGAAAGCGCGGTCGCGGTGGCGATGAAGCAGGTCGCGCAGATTCCACAGCGCCCGAGTTCGATCAACCCGGAGGTCTCTCCGGCACTCGATGCGGTGGCGATGCGAGCGCTGGAAAAGGATCCCGGCCAGCGCTTCCAAAGCGCGGACGCGTTCATCGCAGCCCTCGACTCGGCGCTCGGGGATGCCAGTCAGCGCGGCGCGGAGACCTCGGCCTTTGCCCCACTGCCCCCGGTTGTCGCGACCCCCGAGGAAACCGAGCCGGGGCCCGAGGAGGGCAAGAAGCGCCGCTGGCTGTGGGCGCTGGTTGGGGTCGCCGTGCTGCTCGGTGCCCTGCTCGGCTTTGCCCTTACGCGCGAAACTACGACCGCCGTTCCCAGCGTCACCGGAAACCAGCTCAACGTGGCGATCTCGCTGCTTCAGCAGGACGGTTTCGCTGTACGGGAAGTAAAGCGGGTCGCGCGCTCCGTCGCCCAGAACACTGTGCTCGAGCAGGATCCGGCGGCCTCGCCGCCGGCAGAGAAGGCGTCGATGAACTGCGCCTTCCTCACCATCGCCTGCTCGAAACCGGCGGTAACTCTGACCGTCAGCTCAGGCCCGGGCAGCGCCAAGGTTCCCCCCACCGCTGGGCTTCCCCGCGCCGAAGCCGAAGCGAAGCTAAAGAAGGCGGGGTTCGCTGTTCAGGTGATGAACGCTCACTCCACAAGCGTCGCGGTCGGGACGGTGATCCATTCGACCCCTGCGGGGGGGGCGAGTGAGACCAGGGGCTCGGACGTGACCCTGGCGATCTCAAGCGGGCCGAAGCTCGCCAAGGTGCCGGTTTTGGTTGGCACTCAGCGCTCGGTCGCCGTACAAGAGATCCGCGGACAGGGACTGCTCGCCAGCGTCACCGAAGAAGCGAGCTCCCAAACAACGGGCCAGGTGATCCGCCAGACCCCGAGCGCCGGAACCGAAGTTGACCCCGGCTCGACGGTCTCGATAGACGTCTCCAAGGGTGAGGAAAAGCTCGCCGTCCCAAACGTGATCGGCAAGCTTCGCGCCGAAGCGGTGTCGGCGCTGCGCGAAGCGGGGCTGAAGCCCACCGTGCGAGAACAAGAAACCGAAGCCGCCTCCCAGGCTGGCCGGGCGCTGAGCCAGTTCCCGCCCGCCGGCACGAAGGTGGCCAAGGGCACCGAAGTCACCGTCTCGGTCGGGAAGCTGGCGACGGGAACCGGGGAAGCGGGCGAACCCGCCAAGCCGTGAGCGGGGAAGAACCGATATCGAGAAGCGCCAGATGAGGGTCGCTGTTCTCTCTGGCGGGCGTTCCTCCGAGCACGATATTTCCCTGCGCTCCGGCGAGTCGGTCGCGCGCGGCCTGGAGGCGGGGGGACACGAGGTGGTGGCGGTGAAGATCGATCGCAGTGGACGCTGGAGCTGCGGGGGGAGCGTCGTCGAGTTGACCCCCGCCGCAGGGCTTTTGGGGGCAGAGGCGGTCTTCCCGGCCCTGCACGGCCCCTTTGGAGAGGATGGCAGCGTCCAGGGAATCCTCGAGTACCTCGATCTTCCCTACGTCGGCTCCGGGGTGCTCGCCTCGGCAGTCTGCATGGACAAGTTGACGCTGAAGCGGCTCCTCGCCCATCACGGTGTCTCCCAGGTCGAGTTTGCAGAGGTCGGCGCGGAGGGCTGGCGCGAGCGCAGCGCGGAGATGGGTTTGCCACTTTGGGTCAAGCCCTCGCGACTGGGCTCAAGCGTCGGGATCAGCAAGGTGGCCCGATTGAGCGATCTTGACTCTGCCGTCGAGCTCGCTCTGCGCCACGATCAACGGGTGATCATCGAGGCCTCAGCGAGCGGCCGCGAGCTGGAGTGCTCGGTGCTTGGCAACGTCAATCCAAAAACATCGATGCCAGGTGAGGTTCTCGCCAAAGCCGAGTGGTATGACTTCGAGGCCAAGTACCGAGCGGGTGGCATGGAGTTGGTCGTCCCGGCCCCGATCTCGCCCGAGCTGACTGAGCGCGTGCGGGAGTTGGCGCTGAGGGTTTTCGCGCTCGCTGGCTGCGCCGGTCTCGCCCGCTGTGACTTCTTCCTCGAGCCCGGCGGGGAGGTCTTTGTAAATGAGATCAACACGATGCCGGGGTTCACCGAGACCAGTGTCTACGCCAGGCTGCTTGAGGCATCGGGCGTTTCCTATCCCGAGCTCTGCGCCCGGCTGCTCGAGCTCGCCTGCGAGCGCCATGCCTGGGCTCGCTCCTATCGCTGCTAGCTCAATTGAGCAGGTTGATATCGCTGACTTCGACCAGGTAGCCGCCGCTTTGCTGGGGCGCCGGTGACGCCTTCTTGAACCAGAGCAGGAAGTGCCGCGCCGGGTGGCGGAGGCTGAGGTCGATCTCCTGCAGCCCCGCCGCGCCGTTTACCTCGCCGACCTGGGGTCCCCAGCCCGAGATCCCAGCCGGGGGTTGCCCCGCCGTGGCGAAGACCTGCGCGTCCCAGCCGGGGGTTGGGGTCCGGACGACCATCTTCGCCGGGGTTGCCTCGGCCTTGGTCGTCACGTAAATGCCGGTACCACGATCGGGACCTTCCTTGGTGCCGGCGAAAACTTCAGATTCATAGTGCTCGGTTCCCCAGGCGGTCCCGATCGGGTTGCCGTCGATTGCAAACCCGACTTCTTCGGGATTTTCTTCACCGCTGCCCTCGGGGTTGTAGCTGGTCGCCGAGACGATCGCGATCGGCTTGCCGATGCCGCGCTCTGCACCACCTCCACCGATCTTGCCGCTGGAGATCAGGTGCACGGCGATCAGGGCGCCAGCGGCGACAAGGGCGAGGGCGAAAATCGTCGCCCCTGACCAGCGGGCGCGGCTGGAGAGCTTGCGCTTGGGCGCTGGCAGGGCGTCGAGGACGCTGGTCGCCTCGCCAGAGGTCGAGCCCGCCCGCGCAGCCTCGACCTCCAGCGCGGTGGAGAGATCGTCGATCATCTCGCCGATGTCCTGATAGCGATCGTCGGGGCGCTTTGCGGTGGCCCGCTCCACAACGAGCGCGAGCGCGGCCGAGACCTCCGGACGGCGGCGCTGAACGTCGGGCAGTTCCTCGTTGACGTGTTTCATCGCCACCCCAACCTGGCTGTCGGCGTGAAACGGAACCTGGCCGATCAGCATCTCGAAGAGGACGACACCGAGGGAGTAGATGTCACAGCGCGGGTCGACGTTTTGACCCATCGCCTGCTCGGGAGCGACGTAGTCGGTCGTGCCGAGGACTCGCCCGGTCGCTGTCATGCCGTCCTGCTCGAGCTGGCGGGAGATGCCGAAGTCGGTCAGCTTGGCCCGGCCCTCGTTATCGATCAGGATGTTTTGTGGCTTGATGTCACGGTGCACCATGTGCCGGGCGTGGGCGACGGTCAGCCCCCGGGCGACCTCGATCGCATAGGCGAGGGCCTCCTGGGTATCGAGCGCCCCGACCCGCGCGATCCGCTGCTTGAGGGTCTCTCCCTCGACGTACTCAAAGACGATGTAGGGGTAGCCGCCATCCTCGCCGGCGTCGATCACCGAGACGACATTGGGATGGGATAGCTTCGCAACCGCTCGCGCCTCCTGGCGGAAGCGCTCCAGTTGGTCGGCCTGCTCGGACATCTCGCGGTGCATCACCTTGACCGCGACCGGCCGATCGAGGGTCTGATCGCGAGCCAGGTAGACGGTCGACATCCCGCCGCTTCCGAGTTTTGCCTCCAGCCGGTAGCGGCCGGATAGAACCGTTCCGATCATCGAGCTTGAGGGGCGAGCCTCCATCTATTCGCATCCATTGTCATGCACCGTCGTAGCGGTCTTTCTCCATCGCACCGCGCTCTCCCACTCACGCACGGCGGACTTCACGAGCCCCCTCGACGACGCGCCCGATTCGCTTTGCCTCGCGGTAGTGGCGACGCAGAAGCTCGAGGGCTGTGACCTCATCGCTCGCAGCCACTACGCAGCAAAAGCCGCACCCCATGTTGAAGACCTCATGCATCTCCTCCTCGCCGACCCCAGCTCGGTCTTGGATCAGCGCGAAGATCGAGGGTACGGGGAGCGGGTCCTCGATCTGGTAGCCGAACTCCGCCTGCAGCCGGGTCAGGTTGCCCAGACCACCCGAGGTGATGTGGGCAAGACCACGGACCTCGACCGCAGAGCGCAGCAGCTCCAGCACCGCCTTGACGTAGATCTCGGTCGGCTCCAGGAGCACCTCGCCCAAGGGCCGGCCGAGGCGCTCGTCATCGAGCGCTATTCCCTGCAGGGCACTGCGGGCCAGGGTGTAGCCATTGGAGTGGATCCCCGAGGAGGGGAGGCCGATCACCGGATCACCCTGCTGGATCGTGGAGCCATCGATGATCTCACCAAGGGAGACCTTGCCAAAGCACGCTCCGGCAAGGTCGAACCCGCGAACCATGTCACCGAGTTGAGCCAGCTCGCCGCCGGGGATCTCGATCCCAGCGAGCTCCGCCCCGCGGGCCAGGCCGAGACCGATCTGCTCGCAAAGCGCCCGATCTGCTCGCTCGATCGCGATGTAGTCGAGCATCGCGAGCGGCTCTGCGCCGACGCAAATCACGTCGTTGACGTTCATCGCGACACAGTCGATCCCGACCGTATCGAAGCGGCCGAGCTGCTCGGCGACCAGCAGCTTGGTGCCGACTCCATCAACAGAGAGGGCGATCCCGTTGCGCTCGTCGATCGCGATCACGCTGGCGTAGTGGCCCCTCAGCGGCAGCTGGCGAGTGGGGCGGTCGAGTCGAATCGTGGCGAGCGCGCCGATCAGTCCGGCGACCGCTGAGTCCGCAGTCCCCTGGTTCACCCCGGCCTTGGCGTAGGCATCAGCACTCATCGAACACGGTCACCGGATGCGGCCAATCGCAGTGCTCATTTGTGCAGCTTTGCAAGAACGCCACCCGCAAGGATGGTGCGGTAGGCGGCGTAGGGCCAAAGGGCTCGGTCGCGCTCGACCAGGTAGATCAGGCGCTGGGAGGCGAGGGTCGAGGCAAAAGAGGCGCCGACCCCGACGGCGATCGAACGGCGCAGCTGCCCCGGTGGGCCCCGGTGGGCCAGACGGAAGGCCTTCAGCGCGGTGGCGCCGACGATGATCGGTAGGGCGATCGTTCGCGAGAGAAGGTTTGCCTGGTCTCGCGAGAAACATCGCCAGCGCGCGGCAGCGAGGGTCACCCCGTTGCGCGAGACGCCGGGGATCAGCGCCGCAGCCTGGGCGAGGCCAAGCACCAGCCCGTCCACGGGGCCGACGTCACCGCGCCCGCGGCTTTGGGGCCGACGATCGCCGATCAGCATCGCCGCCGAGCCTCCCAGCAGTCCGAGGGCAGTTGCACGCGGGCCTCCCAGGTGGCGCTCGATCGGACGCTCAAGCTTGTATCCGAGGATTGCCGCGGGCAGGAAGGAGAGGCCCAGAACCAGGGCTCGGCGTCCGTCAAAGTCGCGCAACTCTTCGCCGATCACCCGGCGCTGGCCGATCAGAAGGGCAAGCGCCGCACCGGCGTGAAGCGCCACCTCAAAGCTCTTGCGGACCTCCGGGTCGATCTCTTCCCATTCCCAACCTGCAAGCCAGGGTAGAAGAACTATGTGGGCGGAGCTTGAAACCGGCAGCAACTCCGCCGGTCCCTGGACGATCCCAAGCGCGCCAGCGCGCCAGCTTGGTAGCCGCCCCTCGAGGACCTCGCTCAAGCGCCCCCGGCGCCGGCGGGCTCGGCCGTCTCGCCCTCTCCAGGCCCCCCGCCGCGGCGCCGCCTGAGCAGGGCGTAGACGATCAGCGCGGCGAACGCAGCGAGGACCAGGTAATCGAGAATCTCGAGATGGCGGCGCCACTGGCTCCAGTTATTCCCCACGGCCTGGCCAAGTAAGCCAAAGCCCAGCACCCAGGGCAGCGAGCCGAGTGCGGTCAGCCAGGTGAATCGCCAGAACGGCATCTTTGCCATCCCCGCTGGAAGCGAGATGAAGGCACGGACCAGGGGAATGAGGCGAGCCAGGAAGACCGTCGCGTCGCCGTGGCGGTTAAACCAGGCATCGACCCGAGCCAGGCGCGCGGGGCTGAAGTGAATCAGGCGGTTTTTCTCTAGTAGGTCGATGCGACCGTAAAATCCGATCGCGTAGGTCAGCCAGGAACCGGCGATGCTTCCGGCCAGTCCCGCCAGGGTTATCCCGAGCAGCGTCTGGTCGCCGTTGGCTACGTTGAAGCCCGCAAACAGCATCACCGCCTCGCTTGGAATCGGCACGCAGGCGCTGCCGACGGCCATCAGAGCGAAGACACCTGCGAGGCCGGCGCTTTCGATCACCTTGACGCAGAATTCGACAATCGGGCCGCTGATATCGGCGTAGAGCAATGGATTCGGCATCGGCAGATCTGTGATCCTAAGACCTCAGCCTCTAAACTCACCAGGTCCCATGCAGCGCCTGAACCATCCCGTCTATCGCAACCGGGTCCTGCAGGTCGCCGCCGACGCAGTTTTGGTCACGCTGGCCTTCTTCCTGGCGTTCCAGCTGCGCTTCCTTGAAGATCCGCACGGCCTGCCGCACCGTTATGCGGTGCTCTTCACCGAGGCGGTCGGGATCGTCGTGGTCGGCAAGCTGGTCGTCTTCGGCGCCTTCGGCCTCTACCAGAAGTGGTGGCGCTACGTGAACGGCCGCGACTTCTTGCTGATCTTGCGTGCCGTTGCCTTTGCCAGCGCGATCCTCGTCGTCTTCTTTGCGGTCGTGCAGCCGTTCAAACACACTCTGCCGCGCTCGGTAGAGGTGATGGACTTTGTCCTGACGCTGTTTTTGATCGCGGGCGCCCGGCTCGCGGTGCGCCTGATCGTCGAACGTCCCTCTCGCGGTAGGAGCGTCCCCAAGCGCGAGGTGCTCGTGATCGGCGCCGGCTCGGGTGGGCAGATGGTGGTCCGCGAGATGCAGCTGAACCCCAATCTGGGCTCAACCGCGATCGGCTTCCTCGACGACGATCCGCGCAAGCGCGGGATGCGGATGCTGGGTTTAAAGGTGCTGGGCTCGACTGAGCAGATCCCCGAGATCCTTGATGAGATCGAGCCCGACGAGGTGGTGATTGCGATCCCTTCTGCGCCCGGGACCCTGCGGGCCAAGGTGGTCGCCCCCTGCCGCGAGCGCGAAATCCGGGTCCGAACTCTGCCCACCGTGTTCGAGCTGCTGCGCGGCGGGGTCCAGCTCAACAAGCAACTGCGCGATGTCCAGGTCGAGGACGTGCTGGGCCGCGATCCGGTCGTCTTTGAACTCGATCGAGTCGGCGCCTATCTGCGCGACCGGATCGTGCTGGTCACCGGGGCTGGAGGCTCGATCGGCGCCGAGCTCACCCGCCAGATCGCCCGGGTCGGGCCGCGATTGCTGGTGCTGCTCGATCACGCCGAGGACAACCTCTTTGAGATCGACCGCGAGATGGTCGAGGAGCGCCACTTCAGCAACGTCGAGTCGGTGCTCGCCGATTGCAAGGAGCCGCACCGGATGCTGGAGGTGATGCAGCGCTTCAAACCCTCGGTCGTTTTTCACGCCGCCGCCTACAAGCACGTGCCGTTGATGGAGGCCAATCCACTGGAGGCGGTCCGCAACAACGCGATCGCGACGCGGGTCACGGCAGAGACGGCTGCAGCTTCGGAGGTCGAGCGCTTTGTCTTGATCTCCACCGACAAGGCGGTCAACCCGCAGACCGTGATGGGCGCCTCAAAGGCGATGGCGGAGTGGATCATTGAGTCCGCCGGCGCCAAGCACCCCGCGACTCGGTTTGCCAGTGTCCGGTTTGGCAATGTGCTGGCCTCCTCGGGCAGCGTGGTGCCGATCTTTCGCAGCCAGATCGAGCGGGGAGGGCCGGTCACGGTTACCCACCGCGACATGACTCGCTACTTCATGACCATCCCCGAGGCGGTTCAACTCGTGATCCGCGCCGGGGACATCGGGGCCGGGAAGGGGGAGGTCTTCGTCCTTGACATGGGCGAGCCGGTGAAGATCGTCGACCTTGCCCAGAACATGATTCGGCTGGCGGGGTATGAGCCCGAGCGAGACATTGCGATCGAGTTCACAAAGCCCAGACCGGGGGAGAAGCTGCACGAGCAACTCTTCGGTCGCGGGGAGAGCGGACAGCCCACCGCCTCCAAGCGCATCCTGCGGGCGCTGCGCGAGACGCCGCTTGACCGAGAGTGGGTTGAGGCGACGCTCAATTCACTCGAGCACCTGGTGCTGGCTGGCGATGAGGCCAATTTGGCCGAAAGAGTCGTCGGGATGATCACTGCGGCAGATGGCGAGGCGGCGAGGGTCGTCTACGACGAGTAGCCTCTCGCAGCCACTCCGTGGAGCTGATCAAGGAAATCGGCGCATTCGCCGGCTTGGCCGCGTTCTTTGGCCTAGCCCTCCTCGCCCTGCTCTCCTTCACCCATGGCCGCGACATCCGCCGCCTGCGTGAGTGGGCCGGCTCGGCGCCCGAGCGCGATAGCGAGCGCAAGGAGCTGACTTCTGCCTCAGCAGCCCAGCGCGCCGAGGAGATTCGGCGCCTGGAGGCATCGCGTACCGCCGAGCTGCAGGCGGTTGCCCTGCGTGAGCAGCGCCGCCAGCGACGCGAGGGGGAGCTTCCAGAAACGACCCGCGGGGAGCGTCTGGGGGCCCGGATTTCGAAACAGGGGGGACGCCTCGCCGAGCCCCGCTATCTGGTCGCGGTCTTCGTCCTCGTCCTCGTCCTCGGCGGCGGCGTTGCCTACGCTGCGCTGCACGGTTTGGGCGGCGGCGGCGATGCCAAGCACGCCAAGAGCGCGGCCGCGAGGGTAAAGCCGAGCGAAATCGAAGTCGCCGTGCTGAACGGAACCGCGGTACCGGGGCTCGCGGCCCATTACGGCGCCAAGGTCCAGCGCAAGGGATTCAAGTTGGGCCAGGTCACCAACAGCAGCGCGAGCTTCGTCAACAGCGTCGTCATGTACAAGGGCGGCCATGCTCCCGAAGCCCGCCGCGTCGGCCGCGAGCTGGGGATCGCTCGGGTGCGACCGATGAGCTCGGCCATCGGTTCGGTCTCCTCCGGTGCGCCGGTCTCAGTGATCGTCGGTGAAGACGATGCCCCGCCGACCGGCTAGCGCTGGGGGCCTGGTTTTCGCCCTTCTCGTTCTCGCCACGATCGCCGCCTTCGCTTGGTCCCAACGGCTAAAGCGCGATCCGCTCCTGATCGACAACATCAGCTTTAGCAGCGGTGCTGGCCGCGCCTTCATTCCGAGCCAGGGTTGCCGTCTGGATCGCGAGCGGATTCGCTTTCGGATAACCACCTCTGACCATGCGACCGTGCAGGTGATCGCGCCTGGTGGAAGGCTGGTGCGCACGATTGTGCGCGACCGCTACCTGGCCCGCTACAACTACTTCACCTTCTACTGGAACGGTCGCGACGGCGCCGGAGAGCTCGCTCCCACCGGCCACTACAAGCTGCGGGTCAAGCTCCTCTCAGAAGAACGGACGCTGGTCCCACCCGGCCTGTTCTTTTTGCGGCGGGCGCCATCCGGGCCCGTCGCGGCCTGCAAGAAGCACCCAGGGGGCGCGAGTTGAGCGAGACTCTGGCGGCAGTCGGTGTTCTCGCAGCCGCAGCCGCAGCCGCAGCCGCGCTCAGCACTGCCCCAGGGCGGCGGCGCTCAGCGGCAATGCTGGCGGCGCTGGGATTGGTACCGATCCTGATCCTCGGCGACCAGTGGCACTCACGTCGGATTGTCGACCTTCGTGGGCACCCTCTCCACATTCTCGCCGCCGTTTTGCTCGCCGCCGTTTTGCTCGCCGCCCTGACCGCAGCCTTTCGTCGCTGGCCCCGAGCCCTTCCCTTGGTTATCGTCGCGGCGCTTCCCTTCCGGGTCCCACTTGAATCGGGCGGTGAAACCGCAAACCTCCTCGTTCCTCTCTACCTGGTGATCGCCGCCGGCGCCCTGGCAGCGGCGATCAGGGATTGGGGGATTCGGCGCGGGCCATCCTCGGGTGAGGGGATTGCGACGCCCGGCGATGCTCCCGGGAAAGTCACGGTTGGTTCGGGCAATCAGGGCGGAGGCCAGCGCGCCGCGCATTGGCTGGTTCGCGTCCTCGCCGCGCTCGTCTTTCTCTACGCGGTCCAGACGCTTTACTCAGAGGACTTCTCGAAAGGACTGCAGAACGTCTGTTTCTTCTTTGTTCCGTTCGCGGTCCTCTATGCCCTGCTGAGTGACTGTGATTGGAACCGCAGGTTGCTCGGTTGGGTGCTTTGGCTCTTGGCAATTGAGGCAGTTGCCTTTGTCCTCCTCGGCTCCGTTGAGTACGTGACCCGGGGCCTGTTTTGGAATCAGCAGGTGATCCGCTCCAACGAATTCCATACCTACTTCCGGGTCAACTCGGTCTTTTGGGACCCCAACATCTACGGCCGCTATCTGGCGCTTGTGACGGTCATTGCGATGGCCGCGCTGCTCTGGGCAAAGGACCGCCGGACCGTCGCTGCGCTAAGCGTGCTGGTCGCCGTTCTCTGGCTCGGATTGGCGCCGACCTTCTCCCAGTCGAGCTTCGTCGCGCTGCTGGGCGGTCTGGCCGTGCTTGCCGCGTTGCGCTGGAGCTGGCGGGTGACAACGGGGGTGGTTGCCGTTGGAGTCCTCATCGCCGTCGTCTTCGTAGCGCTGGTCGGGGGTTCGTCAAAGATCAACTTTTCGCGCCTTAACATCGACACCAGCGGCCGCGCCCACCTCGTCTCCGGCGGCATCCGACTCTTTGACCAACGCCCGATCTGGGGCTATGGATCGGGCTCCTTCTCAAGCGCCTACCGAAGGCACGTTGCCACCCACCGAGTCCCTGTTTCGGTCTCACATACAGAGCCGGTCACGGTGGCGGCCGAGCAGGGTCTGATTGGGCTCACCGCCTACGCTGCGCTGCTCTTTTGCGCGCTCTGGACGATGACCAGCGGCCTGGGAGCTTCGATGCCCGGCCTGGCGGGCCGCAGGTCGGCGCCTGCCCGCGCTGCCCTGGCCCTCTCAGAGAAAGCCTCCAAAGCGTGGCCGCCTCGCCCCACATTGCTTGCAGCCCGTGCCGGTGTCCTGGCAGCATTCGTGGCCCTGCTGGTCCACACGATCGCCTACGCCGCCTTCTTCGAGGACCCGATCACCTGGGTTCTGCTAGCGGTGGGTGCCGCGCTCGCGCCGAGCGCCGAGCGCCGCGCCCCCACGTAGGCTCGCCACCGTGTCGGGATACCTCCGCCGCCTCGCGACGACCGGTGCCGCCTATACGGCGGCGAGCATTCTCTCGAAGTTCATCGCGGTGGCGCTCTTGCCGCTTTACACCCGCTACCTGACTCCGGCCGATTACGGCGCCGCCGAGCTGATGTTCGCCGCGGTCGTATCGGCGAGCATCGTCGTTCGTCTCGGCACGGTGGAGGCCCTGCTGCGCTTTTACTACAAGGAGGATGAGGTTCCCGATCGGGTCGTCGCGACCTCCTTCGCGGCGCTCTTTTGGGTAACCAGCGCCGCGGCGCTGATCGCCCTTCCCTTCGCCGGGCAGATTTCTGAAGCGCTGCTTGCCCGCCCTGCCGCGGGGCTCGCCCGGATCTCGATCGGCGGACTTTGGGCGCTCACCCTGTTCGAATACCTGCTCACGCTATTTCGACTCGAGGAGCGCGCCCGCGCGTTCTTTTTAACCACGATCGCAAATGTGGTGGTGACGATCGCGCTCACCGTGGTGCTCGTGGTCGGTGAGGGAGAGGGGGCTCGCGGGCTGCTTCTGGGCAGCTACGCGAGCGGCGCGGCATTCGTCTTGGGCCTGATCGTCGTCCACCGGAGGCGGCTCTCCCTGCGGGTCGATCGGCCGTTGCTGGGACGCCTGATGCGCTTCGGTCTGCCCACCATGCCGGCGGAGCTCTCCCTCTACCTGTTGAATTTTGTCGATCGGGTGATCATCGTGCGCTCCGCCGGCCTGGCGGAGGCGGGGCTTTATTCCTTGGCTGTCAAGTTCGCCCAGGCCGTCAACGTTTTGGTCCGTGGCTTTCAGCTCGCCTGGCCGCCGCTCGCGTATTCGATCCGCGATGACGATGAGGCGCGCCTCACCTACGCGGCCGTCGTCACCTGGTTTGTCGCCATCTGTGCCTTTGTCGTCACCGGGATGTGGCTTCTCTCGCGCTGGATCGTTCGCGCCCTCGCCGCGCCCCAGTTCTTTGGCTCCTACAAGGCGATCGGCCTGATCTCAGCCGCCGTCACCCTCTACGCCCTCTACCTGGTGCTGGTCGTCATCCTTGGGCGAACGGGGCGCACCGGATTCAATTTCCCCGCCGCGATCGCTGGGCTGGTTGCCAACGTAGTCCTCAACCTGGCGCTGGTCCCGCCGCTTGGGATAGTCGGCGCCGGAATCGCCCTGGTGGCTTCCTACCTCGTCGTCTTGGGGTTGATGTACTTGTTCACCCAGCGCCTGTTTGCGGTCCCCTACCAGTGGAGGCGGCTGCTGCGGATCACCGCCGCCGCCGCCGCCCTTGTCATCGGTGGGGAACTGTTCCTGCCAAGTAGCGGCTTGATCGGGCTGCTCGCCAGGAGCGTTCTCTGGCTGCTCTTCCCCGTGCTCCTGCTTGGGAGTGGCTTTTTCACCGCTCAGGAGCGCAACTGGTTGGCGCGCATGCGCCATCCCCGCCGCCTGTTGGGCGAACTGCTCAGACTCTGGCGCGAGGCAGCAGGCGCCGCCGGAGGCGTTCCCGAGGCCTATGAGGCTGAGCTGATGGATGAGGATGCACTCAGACCGAGTTGAGCCGATCTCTGATTCCCCGGCCGCTCCGTGGGAGCAGGGCCTGGCGGGCATGGGCCCAGTAGATCTGGGTGGGCTGGCTCGGAACGATGGTGGCGATCAGGGCTCGCAGCGCATATGTCCAGGCGGTGAGCAGCCTCACCGCGAGGGCGGCGCTGCGCGAGTGATGCTTTCGCATGAAGAGGTCGCGATTGCGATGAAACTCGACGATTCGAGGAAGCCCCGCCTCCAGATCACTTGAGAGTTGGTCGTGGTGCACGGCCCTTGCTGCGGGGACAAAGAGCGTATGCCAGCCGGCCTCGGAGAGGCGCTTGCAAAAGTCACACTCGTCGTAGTAGACGAAAAAGGCGGGATCCATAAAGTCGATCTCCGCTGCGGCCTCGCGACGCACCATCAGGGCGCTGGATTGGGCCCAGTCAACCCGCCGGGTGAGCGCACCCTTGCTTTGAACCGTGAGCCAGCGATGCAAAAAGATCGCACCCACCAGTGCCGTCCCGACCGCTGGAAAACGCCAGGCACAGGGCACCTCTCTGCCCGCGGCATCGAGCAGGCGCGCCCCGGCCGCCCCCGCCCCCGAATCTGCATCAAGGGCCTGCAGCAGGGCGGCCACGGCGCCCACGCGCAGCTCTGAATCCTCGTTCAGGAGCAGGCAGTACTTGCCCTGCGCCGTGCGCATCAGAGTCGAGTCGTTCTCCGCCTTGCCGGCTCGATGCTGCAGCGCGATAAGGCGAATCACGCCTCCCCGCGCGCGCACCGCCTCGACAGAGCCATCCGCGGAGGCATTGTCAAGGACGAGCACCTCGCGCTCCACCTCGGGGGGGTGGGAGTGCTCGATCGCCTCAAGGCAGGCGAGCAGGTGCTGGCGGCCGTTGGTGTTGACGATGCAGTAGGAGAGGATGGGAGCCATGTGGCCACGATAATCCCCGGGTGAGCGCTAACCAGGGATCGAGGATCTCCGATTCATCCCGCAGCGGGGAAGCGGCGCACCGGGCAACGCCGCGAGTGGCGCTGGTTGACCCCTCCGCCTTCACCCCGCCCTATGACCGTTCCCTGGCGGCGGCGCTGAGCCGGGCGGGCGCCGAAGTTGAGCTACTGACCAGCCGCTTCCTTTATGGGGCGGTGCCCGCGGCAAAGGGCTACCGGGTGCAGGAGAGCTTTTACCGCCGCAGCGCAGCCCGCGGTATCAACGCGAGGGCGCGCCGCAGCTTCAAGCTGGCAGAGCACCTGGCGGACATGGCGCGCTTTCGTCGCGATGTTGACGCCGATCTGATCCACTACCAGTGGCTGACGATGCCGGCCCTTGACTCGTTGCTTTTGCCGAGGGGCCACCCGCGGGTGATGACCGCCCACTACATTTTGCCGCCGCGCCCCAGCACCCTGCAGCTCGCGGTTGCCCGCCGTGTCTTCGCCCAGATGGACGCGGTCATCGCTCACTCCGAGCACGGCGCCGCCTCGCTTCGTGAGAAGCTCGGGGTCAAGCGGGTTAGCGTCATTCCCCATGGTGCCTTCGACTATCTGACTGAGCTTGCCGAGGAGAAGCCGCTGCCTGAAGAGCTGGAAGGGGCCGAGGGCCCGGTGATTCTCTTCTTCGGCCTGCTTCGCCCTTACAAGGGGATCGACATCCTGTTGGAAGCGTTTGGGCGGCTGCGGGGAGCCGAGCTGTGGATCGTCGGCCGCCCCCGGATGCGGCTTGAGGCGCTGCAAGCCCTTGCCTCCGCGGCAGCGGGCCGGGTTCGCTTCGTCACTCGATTTGTCGCCGACACCGAGATTGCGGCGATTTTTCGCCGCGCCGACTTGCTCGTTCTTCCCTATCGTGATGTGGAGCACTCGGGGGTCCTCTACACCGGCCTCGCCTTCGCCAAGCCAATGGTTCTCACTGCTGTCGGAGGGTTCCCCGAGTTGGCCGAGCAGGGCGCCGCGAGGATCGTCGCGGCGCGGGATCCGCTCGCCCTGGCGGGCGCCATGGCCGAGTTGATCGCCGATTCCGGGGCCCGGGCGGAGCTATCTGCCGCCGCCGCCCGGGCGGCGGCCGGTCCCTACTCCTGGGATCGGGCGGCGCGGCTGACGCTTTCTTTGTACGCGGAGCTGCTGGCGGGGGCAGATTGATCGCGCTGGCCCTCATTTTCTGGATCTGCGCCGGGCTGATCGCCTACACGCACCTCGGCTATCCGCTGATCTTGCGGGCGATGCTCGGGTTGCGACGCCGCCCGACGCTGCAACCGCGCACGGTCGCTGAACCTCCCCGCGTGTCGCTGATCATCGCCGCCCACGATGAGGGAACGGTGATCGCCGCCAAGCTCGCCAATGCGCTCGCCCTCGATTACCCCCGCGGGCGGCTCGAGCTGATCGTCGCCTCTGACGGCTCCACCGATGAGACGGTGCGGGCCGCCCGCGCCGGGGGCGCAGACCTCGTCATCGACCTCCCCCGTGGCGGCAAGGTCGCGGCCCAAAACGCCGCTGCCGAGCGAGCCACGGGGGAGCTCCTCGCCTTCTCTGACGCCAATACCGTTTGGGCACCCGATGCGCTCGGCCACCTGGTCGAGCCCTTCGCCGACCCGGCGGTCGCCTATACCTGCGGACAGGTCAGGTTCACCGATGGGGGTGGCAACAACCTTGAGGGCGCCTACTGGCGCTATGAGATGGCGCTGCGCGAGATGGAGTCTGCGATGGGTGGGGTTACCGCCGGTAACGGCGCCATCTACGCGGTGCGCCGCGAGGCCTACGTCCCGCTGGCACCCTCCGGGAGCCACGATCTCTCCTTTCCCTTCGCCCTGGCCAAGCGAGGGCTACGTTCCCTCTACCTGCCGTGGGCGCAGGCGGAGGAGAAGATGGTCCCGACCTTGGAGGGCGAGTTCGCCCGTAAACGGAGGATGATGGTCGGACTCTGGGACATCGTTGTCGGCGAGGGAATGCTGGACCCGCGCGGCTATTCGCCGATTTATGCCTTCGAGCTCGCCTCCCACAGGCTGCTGCGCTACCTGACGCCTTTCCTTCACCTGCTGGTGCTGGGGACGAATATCGCCCTGCTCGGTGTGGGATGGGTCTACACGCTGACCCTCGCTTCGCAGGTTGCCTGCCTCGTCGCCGCCATGCTCGGACGCTGGTTCGCCCTCGCGCCGCTGCGCCTTGCGCGCTACTACCTGCTGATGACCGCCTCAATCGCCGCCGGGCTCTGGGACCGCGCCCGGCATGGGCCGCCCGCCTCCTGGGAGAAGGCGGCGGGGACGAGATGAGCCGGTGAGCCGCTGATGCCCCGTGCCCTCGATCTGGCCATCGCCCTCCTGGCCCTGGCCATCCTTTCACCGGTGTTGGTGGTTGCAGCGCTTGCGATCAAGCTCAGTGGCCGCGGCCCGATCCTCTACCGCCAACGCCGGGTCGGCAAGGGGGGCCATGAGTTCGAGCTCTTGAAGCTGCGCACGATGGTGCTGGGCTCTGATCCCGTTGGGGTTGGCACGATCGTCACTCGAACTGACCCGCGCGTCACCGCTGCGGGGCGCTTCTTGCGCCGCACCTCACTCGATGAGGTTCCCAACCTGATCAACGTCTTGCGTGGTGAGATGGCGATCGTCGGACCGCGGCCAACGATCGCCGCGCAGGTCAGGGCTTACTCCCCGGCCCAGAAGCGCCGCCACCAGGTGTTACCGGGAATCACCGGTTGGGCGCAGGTCCAGGGCCGCGCCGGAATCCCCTGGGATGAGCGGATCAAATTCGATCTCTGGTACCTCGATCACCGCAGCACGGCACTCGACCTGCGGATCCTCGCGAAGACGGCCGCCCTGCTTCTCAGCGGCGATGGCCTCGCTCCAGACTAGGGTTATGAGCGTGCAGACCGCAAAGCCACGGGTAAGCCTGCGTCGCTTTGAAGCCGGCGATGAGGCGGCGGTTCACCGCTGGTTCAATAATGCCGCCGCCACCGGATCTCTAATGGAAACCCGGGAAAGTTTCTCGATCGAGGATGCGCGTTCCTGGACCCGCCGCGCGATGGAGGTCTCGGGCGAGGATCGCAAGTACGCGATCCTCGTCGCGGGCTATGAGGAGCCCGTCGGTTTCACCGCGCTCTACGGCCTCTTTCGCCAGACTGCCCCCGAGCTCGGGGCCCTGATCGGAGATGACGTTCGCGGCAAGGGGGTCGGCCGCCGAGCCGAGGCGCTGACGATCGCGCGGGCCTTTGAGGAGTTCGGAGCCCATCGTGTCTACGGCCGCATTCCCTCGCGCAATCAGGTGGCAAAGAAGACCGTGGCAAGCCTCGGCTGGAAGCATGAGGGAACAATGCGCGCGCACCTGAGCCGCGGCGCTCAGCCGCCGGATGACTGCGAGGTCTGGGGAGTGCTTCAGGATGAGTTCCGCGTCGCCGCCGCCGACATCCTCGGGTGAGCCGGCCAGGCGCAACCGCGGAGCTGATCCCCGATCGCGGCGAGGCCGCTTGCAGCAAGGAGGATTTCTTCCGGTCTGCAGTATTTCTTGAGGTCGAGGGGGTCACCCACACGCTCCGCATCAAGGCGCACGAGGGAGTGCTTCTGGCTCCTTTGATCGTGCGGCCGATCGAAGCCGGTCCGCTGCGCGATGCCGCCTCGCCCTACGGCTATCCCGGCCTGGCGGGTCCCGATCGGCTGATGCTTGATCCCTCGACTGTCGACTTCGCTGAGACAGGGTTGATAAGCCTCTTCATCCGCCATCAACTCGGCGACCCTCCGCTCGCCAAAGCCCGCGAGCGAGCCACAGTTCAGATCGCCGATCCAACCCTGGCGCCGAAGACGCGGATGAGCGATCGCCAGCAGACCCGCAGGAACGTTCGTCGCGGCTATCAACTAAGACTCGTCCCCGGACCTCGGACAAGCGCCGAGGAGCGCGCCGGTTTCCTCGCCGTCTATGAGCAAACGATGCGTCGCACCGAAGCGACTCGACGCTACTTCTTCGGCGCCGATTATTTCGAGCGCATTCTCGGCTTTGAGCGATCCTGGCTCGCGCTCGCGCTCGCCCCCGGTGGCGAGGTGGCGGCCGGCTCAATTGCCGTCGCCAGCGACCATACCCTGCACTACTACCTGAGCGGTAGCGCCGATGCCTACCTGCGCGATTCGCCGATGAAGAACGTCCTCTTCAATTTGATCGAGCTATCGGACGAGCTTGGCATGCCGCTCAACCTCGGCGGCGGGATCCGCCGCGGCGACCGGCTCGAGGAGTTCAAGCGAGGCTTCGCCAACCGGGAGCAGTCATGGTTCACTTCTGAGATCGTCTGCGACCCTCCCGCCTATCGGCGACTTATGGCCTCCAGCGCTGGCGCTGGGGAGTTCTTTCCCGCCTATCGGGCCAGGTGAGTCCAGGGACGGGAGCGAACCCTCGGTTGCTATCGGGTCAGGGTGGCGCTTCGATCCCATGGGCGGGCCGCTTGCAGCGCCCCCAGCACCGCTCGGGTGGCGGGAGCCCGATTCAGCGCGTAGAAGTGGATCCCCGGTGCGCCCGCGATCAGCAGCTCTGCGCACTGCTGTGCTGCATATGCGACCCCGAGCTCGAACTCACGATCGGGATCCCCGGCGGCGGCCCGGAATGCCATTTCAAGTGACTCGGGGATGCTCGCGTCACAAAGTTCGCAAATCCTCTTCGTCTGGGCGAACCCGGCGACCGGGATAACTCCGGCGAGGATCGGGACCTGGATTCCGCGGCTTCTCGCCGCTGCGAGGAAATCAAAGTAGATCCGGTTGTCGAAGAACAGCTGGGTGATTAGAAAATTGGCTCCGGACTCCACCTTCGTCTTCAGGTATTCGAGATCGGTCTCGAGGTCGGGGGCCTCGGGGTGCACCTCGGGGAAGCAGGCTCCGCCAATCGTGAAATCCCAGCCGGCGGAGATGAATGCCGCCAGCTCAGCGGCGCTGCCCAGTCCACCCGCCGGCTGCTCGAAGTTCCCCCGACCCTGCGGAGGATCCCCGCGGAGGGCGAAGACATTCTCTATTCCGGCGGCAGCGATCCGGTCGAGCGTTGCCTTAAGCCCAGCAGTCGTCTCTTCGACGCAGCTCAGGTGTGCCATCGTCTCATAGCCGAGCTCCTCCCTCAGCGCCTTGGTGATCTCGACCGTTCCGTCCCGGGTTGAACCACCCGCGCCGTAGGTCACCGAGACGAAGTCCGGGCCCAGCTCGCGAAGCTCACGAGCGGTCTCAAAGAGCTGCTCGGTCGCCTCCGCGGTCTTCGGCGGAAAGAACTCGATCGAGAAGGTCGGTCGCCGCGAGGCGAGGATCTCATCAATACGCATCGGCGCAGCGTAGCTACGCCGATGCCCCGCCGTGCTCCGAGGCGCTACTGGAAATAGGCCTGGAGGTGCTCCAGTAGTTTGCTTATTGGTCTGATGAACCAGCTTCCATCAGGAGGGCGGCGGTGGATCAACCAATTCCGCCGTGATCGCGGACTGCTTCGTTCAGCAGCAAGAAGGGCGAGTGAGGCGATGATGCTGAAAGATCCGCTGGCAGCATCGCGCTCCGCCCCCCCTCTCTCGTGTGGCGAGGCCTTTCCGCATCCCAGTCAGACCGAAATTCGCCGGAGGCCTTAGCGATCCATTCGGGGAGAGGAAAAGCGCCCCCAAATTGTCCGGATTTTGCGGAATTGGTGCCGATCGACCCCTGGCGCTGGGCCGCTCGACGCGCTAGGTTTGTCTTGCGACTGGGAGAGAGAGGAACCTGCGGAAGCCAAGTGGGGCACCGATCTCGATAGGTGGCGTTACGAGCTTCTAGCGCGAAGGCTACGTGCAGGCAGGCGACGAACGTTACCCCCGGTCGCTTTTTCGTGTCTCAGTGACGGCGTCCGACCCTCTCCCTACCGTAGCTGGCGGCCCTGGAGACCTGCCCTCCCTGGCCCGCGACCGGGGCGCAGTTTGGGAGCCGGGCGTCGCTGCTAAACCCCGTGAGATCTGCCGCGACTAGCCCGCCCGCTCCCTTTTTGGAGATCGAGTCTGCCCGGTGATGGGCAGCCCGGGCTTTCCCCGGGAGCGGAGAGTTCTCGCCGCAGAGGAGGAAGAATGTGGCTGTGGGAGGATGGCCAAATGCGCCCCGAGGTTGATTATCAGCGGGTCGGCTCAGCCGCCGTTTTGACCATTGATCGGCCCCACTGTCGCAATGCCGTCAACGGCGCGACAGCCGCGCTCTTGCGCCACGGCTTCGATGATTTCGAGAACGACGAAGGAGCGCGGGTCCTGATCCTCACCGGCGCGGGCGGTCAGGCATTCTGCGCCGGAGCCGACCTCAAGGCGCTCGACCTCGACCTCGACCACCCCGGCGGCCCGATGGGACCGACCCGTCTCACCCCCTCCAAGCCGGCGATCGCGGCGATCGACGGATGGTGCCTCGCGGGCGGGGTCGAGCTGGCCCTTTGGTGTGACCTGCGGATCGCCACGCCCAACTCCACCTTTGGCCTCTTCGAGCGCCGTTGGGGAGTTCCACTCATCGATGGCGGGACCCAGCGTCTACCGCGTGTGCTCGGCATGGGGCGGGCGCTGGAGCTGATTCTGACGGGTCGTCCGGTGCGGGCGCAGGAGGCCGAGCGGATTGGCCTGATCAATGAGCTGGTCCCTCCCGGCGCTCACCTCGATCGAGCTCTGGAATTGGCCGAGCGGATCGCCTCCTTCCCCCAGGACACGATGCTCTCCGATCGCCGCGCCGCGCTCGAGGGCTATGGGCTCTCCCTCGCGGAGGGCCTCGCCCTCGAGCAGCGCCTCGGAAGCGAGGTTGCAGCGACCGCCGCCCGCGGCGCGGCCCGATTTGTCAGCGGGGAGGGGCGCCACGGTGAGGGCGTCTAGGGGGTCAACCGCCGTTTTCGCCCCATCACAGGGCAATTACTCCGCAGCCCGGGGATCAAGCATGGTTGCCGAGTCAACGAGATCTCCTGCTCAGCAACGCCACGGTCTCTGATTGCCTCCCGCGGCCTAGACTCCGCGGGATGAAGATTGGGATTGTTGGGCTCGGCTATGTCGGTCTGCCGCTCGCGGTCGCCTTCGCCGAATCCGGGCACGAGGTGGTCTGCCTCGATCTGCAGCAGCGCAAGGTCACGGCTTTGGGCGAAGGGCAAAGCTACGTTGAGGATGTCGCCAATGAGACCTTGGCAGCGCTGGATAACCAACTCCGCCCAACCTCTGATTACGCCGAACTCGCATCCTGTTCGGCCGTGATCGTTTGCGTTCCAACCCCGCTGAGCGGCTCTCGCGAGCCCGATCTCAGCTACCTGTTGGCCTCTGCCACTGCGCTCGCCGAGGTGCTCGAACCGGGCCAGCTGGTGGTCTTAGAGTCAACCAGCTACCCGGGCACCACCCGCGAGCAGCTCGCCCCGATCCTTGAGCGCTCCGGGCTGGCGGCAGGGCGCGACTTTCACCTCGCCTTCTCTCCGGAGCGGATCGATCCCGGCCGCGGCGATTACACGGTGCGCAGCACACCGAAGCTGCTCGGTGGAATCACCGAGCAATGCGCCGAGCGGGCGCGGGAGCTCTATGCGGAGATCTGCGATCAGGTGATCGTCCTCTCCACTCCCGAGGCGGCCGAGCTGGCGAAGCTACTCGAGAACATCTTTCGCTCCGTCAATATTGCCCTCGTCAACGAGCTCTCCCAGCTCTGCGATCGGCTCGGCATCGATGTCTGGGAGGTAGTCGAGGCCGCCGCCACCAAGCCCTTCGGATTCATGCGCTTTGATCCCGGGCCGGGAATGGGGGGCCACTGCCTTCCCGTCGACCCCTTCTACCTCGCTTTCAAGGCGCGCGAGCACGACTTCTACCCGGAGTTCATCGAGCTGGCTGGAAAGATCAACCAGGCCCAGCCGGCGTTTTGCGTCGAGCTGATCAAACGGGCGCTTAACGATGTCTCCAAGCCCGTCAGGGGTTCAAGAATCCTCATCCTCGGGGTTAGCTACAAGGCCGGGATTGGCGACACGCGGGAGTCGCCGGCCCTGAAGATTCTCCATCTTTTGCGAGAGCTCGGAGCCGAGCTCTCCTACCACGATCCGCACGTGCCAGAACTCCCCGAGCTGGACCTGAACTCCGTAGATCTTGAGGCCGCACTCCCAGCAATCGATCTGGCGGCAATTGTCACCGCCCACCCCGGCATCGATTATCGGGCGGTTGTGGCAAATGCTTCCTGGGTGATCGATTTCCGAGGGGTGACCCGCGACATCGATGCGGAAAATCTGACCCGCCTGTAGCTCCGCAGGGCCCTTGCTGGGCCCGGTGATCGATCAGAGTTAGCCGGCAAGGCTCACCTGGCGCTTGAGACCGAGCCTTAGCCCGAAGTTACCCCCCACCGCCATCGCGAATTCCGCTTCAGCACTGAGAATCCCCGCTCCAGGGGCTGTCTCGTTCGTGTCTACGCGTGCTTCGGGATGCGCTCGAGCAGCTCCAGCGCTCTCGCCTGCAGCTCGCTGGGCTCCGATAGCCGCTCAAAGCCGGCCTCGGAGTCGCCGAGGCAGATCGTGTTGCGGGTGCGCAGCGAGAGCTCTTTGATCAGGCTCTCGAAGCTGTGGGGCGTCGCGCCGCGGGAGGTGCGCTTGGTCTGTGCCTTTCGGGTGGCAGAGCTTGAGCGCTTCGCCTTGGCGACGGGGTCTGGCTGAGCGGGCGGGCACTCGTCTTTGAAGGTCAGCTCCGCCCAGGCCTCGCGCAGGTGGAACTCGATGTAGTAGGAGAGCATGCAGATCAGCAGGTGGGCCCGAACCCGGTCCTCAAGGCGGTGGTGGATCGGGCGCACCTCAAGCGGCCCCTTGAAAGAGCGGAAGGCGCGCTCCGCCCACTTAAGCTGCTTGTAGGAGGAAACGATGTCTGGGGCGGTGAGCTCGGAGTCGGGGACCGATGTGCGCAAGACGTAGATCCCGTCAAGGGACGCCTCGGCCTCGATCTGGGCCGCCTTGCGCTGGTAGTGAAGTGAGGCGTCGGTGATCGCCACCTCGAAGTGCTTTTTCACCTTGTAGCGCTTCAGCGCCGGGCCGACCGCGAGGCCGATCTCCGCGGCGCCCTTCAGGCTGCCGGCCGCAACCCGCTCTGCGATCACCTCCAGCTCTGCCTCGGTCGCGGCGAGCAACTCGGAGCGCTTGCGGGTTCGCTCCTGCCCGAGCAGCGGGTTGCGGCAGAGGATGAGCCGCTCGCCGGGGTAGGCAGCGGAGCTGATCTCGGCAAGGTTGGTCTGGTCAAAGAGCGAGAGCTGTAGATCGCCGTCTTTGACCAACTTCTTCACCGCCGGTGCTTTAAGCGCCGTGATCCAGTCCATCCCCTCGGCCTCCCCGATCGCCTCGAGGTTGGCCTTGGTCGCCATGCCGCGGTCACAGATGACGATCACCTTGGAGAGCCCGAAGCGCTGCTTTAGCTTCTCGATCTGGACGGGCAGGGTCTGGTGGTCGACCAGGTTGCCCGCAAAGGCCTCGGTTGCCACCGGGTGACCCTCGGAGTCACAGAGCAGCCCGTAGGTGAGCTGGAGGGTGCCGCGTTTGCCGTCGCGCGAGTAGCCCAGTGCGGCCAGCGGGCAGCTCCTGCCCTCAAAGTAGGAGGAGGAGACGTCATAGAGGACGAGGGTTCCGTCCTTTAGGTGGCGTTTGGCGAGGCGGCTCTCGATCCCCTCCTGGCGCTCCAAGAGCCAGTCCATCGCCGCGTAGAGGTCGTCTTGGTCTGCGTCCTCCACGCCGAGCTCTGCGCCGAGCGTGGACTGCTGAAGAGCACGGGCCGTGGCGAGCTTTGACCCGGGAGAAAGAACCCGCTGGCAGATCATCGCCAGGGCCAGGTCGCGATTCTTTGAAGGGGAGCGGTCCAGCAGACGTGGGAGGCCGAGGCGCCTTGCGGCGCCGAGCACCGCCTCGGCGTGCCCGGCGGGCAGGGAGTCGGTGATCCGCAGCGACTCAGCACCTCCCAGTAGCGCCTCACCGCGCAGCGCCGCACTGAGCGCCTCGATCGCCGCCGCTGGCAGCTTCGAGACGTTGGCAACCGTCTCGTGGCGGACCCGCTTGCCATCGCGGACTGAGCGGCGGACCAGGTGGGAGACGTAAATGCGGTCGCCGTGGCGGCGCTCGATCTTGGCCACGTGCATGGCTCCTGGCTTTTGCTTCATGAGGGAAGTATCCCCCATTCGCCGGACGGAATAATGGCAAAACTCTTGGCTACACTCAAGCGCCAGCAAAAGCCCCCTGGCCCGTATATCGAGCGGGATCGGCGGCGATCAGGCGGCTGCTATTCGGGGTAACTTCGGCTTAGCCGAGGGAGGGCGGCCAGGAGCCGAGCCGCGTGCACCCTTCCAACGCACCAGGACGAGTCGCTATCTTGCCTTGGCGCCAGCTCGAACTGCCCGAGGGCTGGCGAGCCACGCGACCGGTGATCCGTTGCAAAGGGTCTGGGTTGAAAAAGCATCGCGCTAGGGGTTGATGGCGGCCGGACTGCTGGTTTTCAGCGATGAATCCGGCGGCCAAGGACAGTCCTAGCTCTTGACCTGAGGATGAGGAGTCCAAGGAAGGAGGATTTTCGATGAGCGCAAACTCGACAGCCGAACGCAGGCGCTGGCTGGCGCTCTACGTGCTGTGTGCGGGGATGCTGATGATCGTCTTAGACGCAACCATCGTCAACGTTGCGCTGCCCTCGATTCAGGACAGCCTCGGTTTCTCACAGAACAATCTGGCCTGGGTTGTAAATGCCTATCTGATCCCCTTCGGCGGTCTCCTCCTGCTCGCCGGTCGGATCGGCGATCTGATCGGGCAGCGGCGCATCTTTCTGATCGGGTTGGCGATCTTTACCGCCGCTTCTCTGACCTGCGCCCTCTCCCAGAGCCAGGCCATGCTAATCGCCGCCCGCTTCGTCCAGGGCGTCGGCGGAGCCCTGGCCTCCGCGGTGATCTTGGGGATGATCGTGACGATGTTTCCCGAGCGCCGGGAGCAGGCAAAGGCGATCGGTGTCTATGGATTCGTCGCCTCCGCCGGCGGCTCGATCGGGTTGCTTGCGGGTGGCGCCCTGACCCAGGCGATCAGCTGGCACTGGATCTTTTTGATCAACCTTCCGATCGGCGTGGTGACGGCCTTCGGCGCGACCCGCCTGGTTGAGGCACGCGAGGGAATCGGCCTCGGAGGGGGAGCAGACATTCCTGGCGCGGCCCTGATCACCGCGGCCCTGATCACCGCGGCCCTGATGCTCGGGGTCAACGAACACGGTTGGGGATCGATCCAGACCCTGGGGCTCGGGGCGATCTCGATTTGTTTGCTCAGCGCTTTCGTTGTGCGGCAGGCGCGGATCAGCAACCCGCTGATGCCGCTCCGCCTTTTCCGATCGCGCGATGTTGCTGGGGCCAACGTAATTCAGGCGCTACTGGTTGCCGGAATGTTCGGGATGTTCTTCCTCGGGGCCCTCTACCTGCAGCGAGTCCTCGGCTATGACTCACTCGAGGTCGGCTTCGCATTTCTTCCGGCGACGATCCTGATGGGGACGATGTCGCTCGGGTTCTCTGAACGGCTGATCATGCGCTTCGGCCCTCGGATGACGCTGATCCCTGGAGTGATCGCGATCGGCGTCGGTCTGCTGCTCTTTGCCCGCACTCCGCTTGCCGCCAACTACCTGACCGATCTGTTGCCGCCAATGCTGTTGATTGGCGTCGGGGTGGGGACCGCCTTTCCGGCGCTGATGACCCTCGCGATGTCGGGGGCGACCCCCAGCGATTCGGGCCTCGCCTCGGGACTGGTGAATACCAGCATGCAGGTGGGTGGGGCGATCGGGCTGGCGGTGCTGGCGACCCTCGCCACCCAGCACAGCAACGCGCTGCTGAAGGCGGGGACCTCGCAGGCCGCCGCCCTCAATGCCGGTTACCACCTCGCTTACCTGGTCGGAGCGGGGCTGGTCGCGGTCGCGGTCTGCATCGCGATCGGCGTCTTGCGCTCGGGCGCTGGTCGCCGGAGCGCCCGAATCGCTCCCCGAGCCCGCCTACCCGGAGGCTGGATGATGCCCGCGGCGTAAGCTCTGCTGTCGTGCGGCGCACCATTCTTCCCGCCCTCGCCGTGCTCTCGGTGGTCGGCTTGATCGTCTTTGAGGTGCTCAGCGCCAGCCCAAGCAAGGAGGCAAAACCGGCACCACCGCTACCGTCCGCCGTGTTGCAGCCGCCGAGGGCGACCCTCGCTGCGCTGCGCGGAAAACCCGCGCTGGTCAACTTTTGGGCGAGCTGGTGTGGTCCCTGTCGAGAGGAGGCTCCTGAACTCGAGCGCTTCGATCGTTCTCTGCACGGTGCCGCGCGCCTGGTCGGGATTGATTACACGGACCGAGAGGACGCGGCACGCTCCTACCTGCGCCGCTACCGGTGGACCTTTTCGGTACTCAGCGATCCGAACGGAATCTCCGCCGCCCGCTACGGGTTAATCGGCCTGCCGACTACGGTGATCATTAACGCCAGCGGCCGGATCGTCCAGACCCTGCGTGGACCCCAAACGGTCGCCAGCCTACGCGGCGCGCTCAATCAGCTCAGTGGCTGAAAGTGCTGCAAGGGATCAGCTCACGCTCAGTCCCCGGCGACGTCGCGCCGTAAAAAGACAAGCCCCGCCACGGCAAGGGCGGGCAGTGCATAGAGGGCGCATACCCAGGCCGCGCGGGTGATCGGCAGCCAGTCGACCGGGGTGCGGAGCAGGCCCTGCCAGGCGTTGTACTGCGTGCTCAGCAGGTAGGGCCTGAGGCCTTCGAGGCCAGGAAGAATGCCGATCAGTTGCACCAGGAGTGAGAACATCAGAGTCCCGACGATCGCCGCGCCGCTATTGCGAAAGAGGGTGGAAAGCAGCAGCCCTATACAGGCGATCGTGGCGATCGGGATCAGATAGACGAGCAGGCTTGCACCCACCAGACCGAGTCCACTGAGCGCCGATATCCGAGCTCCGGAGAGGCTGATCAGCGGGTTGAACCCCGACGCCATGATTCCGGCGATCAGCGCGACAGAGCCGGTCACCACGATCGCCGCGGTCGCGTAGCTGAGAGTCGCCAGGGTCTTGCCGGCGAAGATCTGGTGGCGCTCGACCGAGCGGGTGAGGATTGTCTTCAGCGTGTCGTTGCGATCCTCGGCGGCGACAATGTCCCCTGCGACAAGGGCTGTGATCAGCGGAAACATCCAGACGGACCCAAACAGCAAAAGGACCAGTGGGATCGCGAGGCCGGTATCGTGAACGTAGCGTCCGAAGGCGACATCGTTTGGGCCTCCGCCCCGGGTGATGAGGGCGAGAACAAAGAGGATCGGCACCACCGCGGCGGCGCCCAGTCCGAGGTAGGTGCGCTTTTGGGAGCGCAGCTTTCGCAGCTCCCAGCGATAGACCGTGAGTATCCCCGGCTTCACGCCACCTCCCCAGCGATCGCCGCTGCCGGCCCTGTTTCCTCGGCCTCCTGACCCTCCGTGAGCTGGAAGAAGAGGTCCTCGAGCGTCGCATGCCGGGGACTCAGCTCGAGTACAAGGGCGCCGGACTCGACCAGGGCGAGCGAGAGGGCGGCGACGACGGCCTCGCTCCCGGCCTTAAAGCGCAGTCCCCCCGCTGAGTCGCTCTCGAGATTCACAATCCCAGCTTGGGCGGCGCCGACGCGCCGCGCCTTCTGATCGTCGGTGGTGCGTAGCCGGTAGCTGCCCCCCGCCTGCCGGCGTAGCTCCGCCAGGGACCCTTGGTAGGCGACCCTTCCTCGGCGCACGATCGCGACCCGATTGCAGAGTTCCTCGACCTCGGCGAGAAGATGACTGGAGAGCAAGACCGTGATCCCTCTGCTCGAGAGCTCGCGGATCAGGTTGCGCATATCCCGCATTCCGCCGGGATCGAGTCCGGTCGCCGGCTCATCGAGCAAAAGCAGCTTCGGGTCGCGCAGCAGCGCGGCGGCGAGTCCCAGGCGCTGGCGCATGCCATGGGAGTAACCACCGACCTTGTCCTTGGACCGATCGCTCAGCCCGACGGTTCCCAGCACCTCCTGGATCCGCGCCTTCGCCCGGTCGCCGTCAAGGGCGGCGAGCAACTCGAGATTCGTCTGACCGCTCAAATAGGGATAGAAGGAGGGCGCTTCGACGAATCCCGAGACTCCGTCGAGGGCGGCGACGCTTTCCTGCGGATCGCGGCCAAATAATCGCACCGAGCCGGAGCTGGGACGGATCAGGCCGAGCATCATTCGCAGCGATGTGGTCTTGCCCGCTCCGTTGGGACCGAGGTATCCGAAGACGTCGCCGGTCTGCACCGTGAGGTCGACGCTGTCGACCGCGATCAGCTCGCCGTAGCGCTTGATCAGTTTGCGAACCTCGATTGGCGCCGCAGCCGGCACCCCTCAAAGACCCCGCGCGGCCGCCTCGGCCGTCGCCGGGGAGACGGAACCAGCTAGGACGTAGTCGACGCCACCGCGGCTGAAGCGAAGGACCGTTCCGAGCGCGGTTTCGAGCTCTTCGGCGCTCGCTCCGTCAATCGAAATCGTCGGTAGGCTGAGTCCCCCAGGCGCTGTGGAGGCGGGCTGCCCCGCCCCTGGGGCGGAGGGAGACTCGAAAACGGCCACGCCGCTGAGCCCGTGCCCGTAGGTGATCAGGGCCCCGGTCTTGCCTTTGATCTGGACTTTGCGCACTTGCGCGAGCGGCATTTCGTCTAGCGATGCCGGCGCGTTGAGTTTGAAGGCGAGCTCTGCTTCGAGGGAAGAGGTTGCGCTCGGGGGACTTGAGACCGGTTGGGCGGAGCTCTCACCTGGCGGTGAGAGGTTGACCACCTTGGTGCCCGGCGGAGCTGAAATCGCAAACACCGAGGAGGGCACCGCTTCGTAGGCTATTTCGGTTGCTTCCAGCGACAGCACCGGCGAGCTGTCTCCCTTTGCGTAGAGCGCCGCGCGGAGTGGGATGCCGTGAGCGGCGTCCCAGGCCAGCGATACGCCCCCGATCAGGCCGCCGTCGCTCTTCGGTTCGATCTGCACGGTGTATGTCGGTTGCCCCGCCACGTCGGAGGGTGTGGCACCGCTCAGGGCCGTCCGTTGGCCGAGGTGAGCCAGCGCCTGTTCGATTTGTTCCAGCGACGGCGGTTGGTGAGCGCTACCGCTGCCCGCACCGCCGCCAGCGCCAGGAAGTTCGCCCCGGTAGGCGATTTCCGCGCTGCCGTCATAGATTTCAAAGCGCCCTTCATCGATCAGCACCTGGCTGTCCCCGCCGCCACCTTCAGACTGCAGTTCGAGGCGAAGCTTGCCTTCAGGCGACGCCCACAGACGACCCGACGCTCCGCTCAGAAGCGGGTCGGAGCCTTCGATGCTCGAGGCGTTGACCAGATGGTTTGTGAATTGAACCCTGGCGCTGATCCCAGGCACGCTTTGTGCGGAGAGAGCTTCGTGGACCGCGACCGGCAATGATTTTGGGGGCGGCTTGGGCCCGGCCCCAGAGGTCGCCATTGCAACGGCGGTCGTGGCGACCGCGATGATCGCAACGGCGGCACATAGGGTCAAAAGCCTGCGGGTGGAGATGCGGCGGAGAAATCTGATGGCTTGCTCCTTGACGGAAATTCAGCGCTCTGCGCTCAGCGACCGTCTTTGAAGATACTCCGGGCCACAACCCGACCGATGCGGGAGGAAGCCGGCTCGCCGTTTGGCACGGCGTTGCTCTGGAAGGCAATCGCTCCGTTTGCTGGGATCTGGGTGGGCGGCGCCGAGCATTTGATCGGTGCTGGGGATCGATCCAGGCCGCGGCCCCTTGGGAACGTAGTGTTCGCCGCCGCAATGGACAAACCCGAGGCCTCCGACGAGCAGCCCTTCAGCCCCGCCGACGCGCCCCCGGAGGGGAAGGAGCACCAAAACCCGGCGCGCCGCCGACGCCATCAGGCCGGCATCGCGATCCTCACCTTGGGGGCCCTTGGCGTCGTCTTCGGCGATATCGGAACGAGCCCGCTCTATGCACTGCAGACAGTTTTTTCCGCCGATCATCAAGCCGTCAAGCCCAACCAGGCTGATGTCTACGGGGTGATCTCACTAGTTTTTTGGTCGATAACCCTGATCGTCTCGGTTGAGTTCGTGCTCTTCATCATGCGCGCCGACAACGATGGCGAGGGAGGGATCCTCGCCTTGATCGCTTTGGTTGAGAGCGTGACCATGCGCCGCGCGCGGCTCAAGGTCGTGCTGATCGCGCTCGGGATGTTTGGGGTCGCTCTCTTTTATGGCGACGGGATGATCACCCCGGCGATCTCGGTCCTCTCGGCGGTGGAAGGGGTCAAGGTCGCGGTGCCCGGCCTGGCCTCATTGGTAATCCCGATCACAATCGCGGTGCTCGCCGCGCTGTTTGCGATCCAGCGCTTTGGTACCCATGCTGTGGGCCGACTCTTTGGACCGGTGATGTTGATCTGGTTCGTTGTCATCGCCGCTGCCGGTCTGGGTCAGCTCGTTGGTCATGCGGCGATCTTGAAGGCGCTGCTGCCCAGCTATGGCTTCGCCTTCTTTGCGGCGCATCCGGGTGTCTCGTTTATCGCGCTCGGCGCGATTGTCCTCACGATTACCGGCGCCGAGGCCCTTTATGCCGACATGGGTCACTTTGGTCGCCCGCCGATCAGCCGCGCATGGTTCTTCGTTGTCTTCCCGGCCCTCACACTCAACTACATGGGTCAGGGCTCGCTGATACTCGGCAATCCGGCCTCGATCCACAACCCATTTCTGCTTCTCTTTCCGAGTTGGAGCCAGATCCCGACCGTGCTTTTGGCAACGGTAGCCACGGTGATCGCTTCTCAAGCGGTGATCTCCGGCGCTTTCTCCGTTACCCGCCAGGCGGTCCAACTCGGCTTCCTTCCCCGTCTCTCGATCCGACATACCTCAGCTGAGGAGATCGGCCAGGTCTATGCGCCCGCGGTCAACTGGGCTCTGTTTGCCGCCGTCATCGTCCTCGTCATCGGCTTCGGTTCATCGACCAAGCTCGCTTCGGCCTATGGCATCGCGGTGACCGGCACGATCACCGTGGACACCATCTTGTTTTTGGTCGTCGCTCAAAAGCTCTGGCACAAACCCGCCTGGGCCGTCCTGGCCGGCGGGGCAATCTTCTTCACGGTTGATCTCGCCTTCCTCTCAGCGAACTTCACCAAGATCGAGCACGGCGGTTGGTTTCCGCTCTCGGTGGGGATCGCGGTGTTCGCGATCCTCAGCACCTGGAAGAGGGGCAGCGAGACGGTTGGCTCCGCCAGGGTGAAGGAGGAAGGTCCACTGCAGGAGTTCGTCGATGAGCTGCATGCGATGAACCCGCCGGTTAAACGAATTCCAGGCACGGCCGTCTATCTGAACGCGGGTCGGGAAACGACGCCGCTGGCGCTGCGGGCAAGTCTCGAGCACCTCCACGCTCTTCGAGAGGCCGTGGTGATCATCTCCATCGAGACGACGAGATCTCCCTACGTTCCGGAGTCAGAGCGCTTGGAGATCGACGACCTGGGCTTTGAGGATGACGGCATCAGCCACATAACGGCGCGGTTCGGCTTCCAGGACACACCCGATGTTCCCCAGGTGCTGCGACTTGCCGCAGCGGCCGGCCTGGAGACCGAGATCGACACTGAGGGGGCCACTTATCTTCTTTCACAGATTTCGATTGTGCCGACCGCGGCCCCAGGCATGAGGCGCTGGAGAAGGCGACTCTTCGTTGCGATGTCTCGAAATGCGGCGAGCCCGACCGAGTACTTCCTTCTGCCTCACGAGCGGACCGTGACGATCGGATCTCAGATCGATCTCTAGCCCGAACGGCAGCCAGGGTCGGGAGCAATGGCGGGGCACGCCGCGGGGTCGATTGGCGTGTCTAGAAGCAGCGCTTGGGTTGAGCGGGTCTTACCCGCGGCCGAAGCACGACTGGGTGGTGTGTTCACTTGCATGATCACGCCCTGAGCACTCTGGTGGCGGGAGAGCTCGCAGTTTACGGCGACTTGCGCGCTGAAAGAACCATTTGACTGAAGGCTCTTAATGTTGGGGAGATGCGATTGTCTGGTGTGATTGCTGCAACCGCCGGATGCATAGCGATCAGTCCTGTGGCCAACGCGAGCCCGCCCCCTCGCCGTGATTTCTGCCCCGGTTGGGGACGCCATATCGGTCAGCTTCATTGGGCTCGCTTCGAGCCCGTCAACCGACATGTCAGTCCGAACGTTTATGACAACGATCCCGCCAACGTTCAGCCGGGAGCCGCTTTGCCTCCTGGCTGCGTCAGCGAATGCGCCACCGCGACCACCGACAGCTCCTATCCCTAGGTTTGGAATAACGATCTAGTGGATGAAAGTTTCGGCGTGACATCCCGGATCCATCTCGACCAGCTGTCACCCGACCGATATCAGCTCAACTCTCTTGAAGTACCAAACAGCCTGGCTCGTGAACCCTGGGATTCCAAGGGACAGATGTGACCAGCTTCTCGTCGAAGTCCGAACTCGCACTCGACCAGTCAACCAATGCTCAGGACGTGACCTCCATCAGTTACCTGGCGCCGGTCAACTCGCTCGACGTCTCCAACTCCAATACTCACGGCGTCATTGACCCGACCAATCCCGTCCTCGGTGCCAACTACCGGGTAGTCGCTGAGCTCGACTCTCTGGGCAGTTAGCTTCACCGAGACGAACGCTTATAGCGGCAACAACGGTCGAGCGGCAATCCTCAACAACGAACCAGGTGCCGACGTTCTCTACACGGCGGGTAGTGCGGCAATGGCGCAAATCCTCAGCCTGATGGCGCGATTCTCTCCGGCGAAGCAGTCGAGTAATTTGCGCTGAGCCGATCGCAACCTAGCGCCGGCTCATGCCCGAGGTCTCTCGCAGGTGGGCAGGAGCACGGCGTGCCGCCGTGCTCCCCAAAAGGTCAAAGTCAGGTCTGCGTGTAGATGACCATTGCCCCACCGAATACGACGCAATAGATGGCGAAGGGTATGAGGGTCCTGGTTTTGAAATAGCGGACCAGGAATCGAACCGAGACGAGGGCGGCGAGCGCGGCCGAGAGGCAGGCGACCAGAGCCTGACCGCGAACTCCGGCGCCCAGCGGCCCGGTCAGATCCGGAAGCTTGAACAAACCGGCGGCGAGGATGATCGGGGTTGCGAGAAGGAAGGCAAACCGAGCTGAATCTTCGTGGTCGAGGCCACGGGCCAGACCCGCGCCCATGGTCACCCCCTCGCGGCTGATGCCGGCGACCAAGGCGGTCGACTGGGCGACGCCAATCATTGCGGCCTCCCGATAGTCCAGGGTGTCAAGTTCGCGGCTGCCGTCGAGCTTGGCTCCCTCTCGCTCTGCCAACTTGCGGACCTCGGCGCGGCGGCGAAAGGCCTCGGCGGCGAACAGAACCCCCCCGTTAATCATCAGGAAGACCGCCGCGACGGTCGGCTTGGCGGTCAGGGTGCGAAGCGGGTGCTCGAAAATCAAGCCGAGGATGGCGGCGGGGATGCTGGCGACGACGATCAGCCAAGCGAGGCGCTCGGTCGGCGTCTCGATCCGGCGCTTGCCCAGGGTATGAAAGAAGGCTGAAACTATCTGTACCCAGTCGTGCCGGTAATAGATCAGTAAGCCCAAGGCGCTTCCCACATGAAGCATGACCACGAGCGCTAGCCAGTAGGACTCCGATTCAGATTGGGCCTGGACCAACCCATGCCAGCCAAAGAGGGTTGGAAAGAGCACGGTATGTCCAAGGCTTGAGATTGGAAACAGCTCCGTGACGCCCTGCAGGAGGCCGAGGATGATTGCCTGCAGGTAGCTCAGGGTGGAGACCAGGGGAAGGGCGAAGTGTGCCAAGGCGGCGAAAGCTTATGCGTTGGAGCCAAAATCTTGAGCAGCGCTCATCCTTGACTCCCATGCAGGGCGCTCAACCTCTCTGCAATCAGACCAGGAAAGGCAGAGGGGAATCCCGCTTAGACATGCAATTTGGCAAGTGAAGCCAACTCTAAATTGAGACCGATCGAGTAGATCGAATCAAGTTGCGCGGGGAGGCGGGCACCGGAGCGAGTGCCAGGCCGGTGCCGTGCAGCAGCGAGGCATAATCTGGAGCACCCTCCTCCCGGGGTTAGCCCGACATGCACAATCGAGCCGCTCGCTCGTGAAGGCTGCCATCCTCGTCTCACCAGGGAGCATCCAAGCAAGCATCTCCCAAGCAAGTTGAAACCGGAGAGGCGGACCTGCCGGAGGCTCGATACTTTGTGGTCCGGTTTCGATCAGATGCTCAACGCCACGGCGACGCCGGTCTAGGTACCGCCTTGCCTCGCCGAAAACGGGTTTGACTCATTGCAGGGCGGCAGGGCGTTGTGTAGAAAAGTGAAACGCACACGGATTGTGCCGGTTGCAGTAGTTGAGGTATGGAGCGTGCCCTGGATCGAGTAATGCATATTACTGGCAGTCACAGTCGAGCTACTGAAGCGACCCATCTGAATCGCGTTAGTTGGGAATACGACGTGGATCGGGCGGACGCTGCCTGGACCGCAACCGCTGGTTTGAAAGTCGGTCCGCAGGCCGCTCAGGCTATCGCCGTGAGGCGATACCTTGAACCCAATCGAAACGCACCTGAATTGCCCTGGAAGGAACCAGACTTCGGATTCACCGTTCCTGCCGTCGCCGATGTGGCAATGGCAAAGCCGCAATCCAGACTGCGGTAAGCACCAGCGCGCGCCGCGCCGTTTACGTAGGAATTCCAGCCCGCTCTGGCTCTCTTGAGCCCATGCTTGTGAGGATACTCTGCGCCAGCGAGTGAGCGCCAACACATATTTAGCGCCAACAGTCCCAGTCCCAGTTGTCAGTTGTCAGTTGATTTAGCGGTCACCATTGTGGCGATGGGCTCGCAGCCTCGGCGCAGCCCAGCCGACCAGCGCTCCGAGCACGGCTGAGATGAGTAGCGCAAAGATCAGCGGCATCTGCGCCGAGCCAACAATCAGATCTACCTTCACCTGCTGGGAGTTGAGTGCCATGAAGAGGAGAAGGATTGCGACGGCTGCTGCGAGTCCCCATCGCCGCGGGTTAATTTCCCTTTTGCCGGCGGGGGGCTTTGGGCCGGAGCCTGGCTCTCTCATCCACGCAGCCTAATGCGAGATGCTCGCCCCGATGGTTGAAGGTCTGGGCGAGGCAAATCCGGCGCCAGCAGCCTGAGCCGCTCAGGTGGCGGCGGTGAATCAGTGCCTACCCAGCTGCGACACAGGAATGCGGAGCTGCTCCTCAAGGGTCGCTGGCGCCAGATGAGCAGCGAGGCCAAACAGGGTGAGGCCGGCGCGGCTAGCTCGCCTGCGAAGGGAGTCAAACGGTGGTTGGTCCCGAGATCAAAGCTGGTCGAGGCGGGGTGCCATATTGCAAAGCGCAAGATCTTTAGGCCCGATCCGACAACCCGACGGGCTGAATTAGCTCAGGCGTCGGTAAGGCGGAGGACGAGCTTGCCGGTGTTGGCGCCGTCAAAAAGCATGTTGATCGCCTGCGGCAGCTGCTCAAAGCCCTCTATGACTGTCTCCAGCGGCTCAAGCTTGCCGTCCGCGATCAAAACCGATAGCTCAGCGGCCGCCTCCGGTAGGCGGTTGAAATGATCGAGGACGATGAAGCCCTGGATCAGCGCTCGTTGAACGAGCAGGTTGCCGAAGGCGCGCGGCCCGGCCGGCGGATCGGCGTCGTTATAGCCAGAGATCAAGCCACAGAGGGCGACCCGCGCGCGAAGGTTCAAACGGGCGAAGACGGCATCCATGATCTCGCCACCGACGTTCTCGAAATCGATGTCGATGAGATCGGGGGTTGCGGCGATCAGTTGATCTCGCCATCCCGAAGCCTTGTAATCAATGGCCGCGTCGAATCCCAACCGCTCGGTCAGAACCGAGCACTTCTCTGGGCCGCCTGCGATTCCAACGACTCGCGCTCCAGCCAGCTTCGCCAGCTGGCCAGCAACCGAGCCGACCGCGCCGGCGGCAGCGGAAACAACCACTGTCTCCCCGGGCTGCGGGCGGGCTATGTCCCTGACCCCAACCCACGCGGTGAGACCGGTCATTCCCATCACTCCGAGAAAGGCGCTCGGCGAAACCCCGGCAACGTCTGGGACCGGTTGAAGCGGGACGGAGTCGGAGGCAACGACCCACTCCTGCCACCCGATCAGCCCTTGTACCAGCTGTCCCACCTCATAGTTCGTGCTCCTTGACTCAACAACGCGACCGAGACCGAGACCGCGCATAACTTCGCCGACCCCAACCGGTGGTAGATAGGTAGGGGTGTCGTTGATCCACGCCCGGTTGGTCGGATCGAGCGAGATCCACTCGGTGCGGATGAGCGCTTGATCCTCCCCGATCTCGGGAAGCGCTTGCACGTCGAGCTCGAAGGTAGAGGGCCCAATCCGCCCGGTTGGGCGCTCGCGCAGCAAGAAACGACGGTTTTGAGCGGGCACAGTTAGGCGAGCCTACCGGGCCGCATTCGAACCCGTCGGATTCGTCGTCCTCGGCTTGCACGCGAGGGTTTGGGCCCGATCGAGAAGGCAGCCAGCGTCTGTCGGAGCCGCTAGCTGAAGCCTGCTTGTGGCCACCTCCAAGCTGCCTCTAGAACTTCTTGGGCTTGTAGTTCCAGCCCGCCCCGATGACGGCATCGATGGCCAGTTCGCGCAGCTCCGCCCAGGAGAACTTGTACCCACTCTCACCCGCTCCGCCCTCGGTTTGGTGAGCGCCGAGCCAGGCGATGATATGGACGGATTCTGACCCGATGAATTGACCCTTTTCCCAACTCTTTGAGCCGGTGAAGCCGTTACCGAAACCGAGATCGGCCTCAGCCGTTGTTTTGAAGCAGAGACCGGTGGCGGTGTGCTCGTCCTCATCCAAGTTGACCCGGATCGCGCGGTAGAGGTATTCGAACTCAGCTCCGTCCGCTCCGGAGCTGGCTACCTTGGCCGCCCATGAGATCGCGATCGCGTCCTCGTCCTCGCCGGTCTTGATTCCTTGCCCTGAGATGTCGAGAAGACGCTGGCGCAGAACGGCAGCGGGCTGCGGCTCGAGCCCTTCTGCTGGCTTTACAGCAGTCACCACCCCGCGACCCTTCTCCTTCAGTTTGTCGAGAAGGCCCATCGCTTTTGCAGTCTAGTTGAGGCAAAGCAGGCCAATCCCAGGTTCGGCCGCAGAAGCCGGCTTTACGGCGACGAACGGGACTTGCGCTTACTTCTAGACTCGTGACGATGGATTTCGGAGGCGGCTACTTTCCCACGCCCGATGCAGTTAGGCCCGGCGAGCTGGCGCGATTGGTCGAGGCGCGTGGGCATGAGTCACTTTTCTTCGCAGAGCACACGCACATCCCGGCGAGCCGGGAGAGCCCCTACCCCCCTGGTGGAGAGCTGCCTCGCAAGTACAGCCACACCCACGATCTTTTCATCGCGCTGACAGCAGCTGCGATGGTGACATCGAAATTGCGGATTGGCAGCGGCATCTGCCTCGTCGTCGAGCGCGATCCGATTGTCACCGCGAAAGAGGTGGCATCCATCATCACCTCTCCGGAGGGCGATTTGAGTTCCGCGTCGGTGCTGGCTGGAATCGCGAGGAGATGGGTAATCACGGAACCGATCCCCGCACGCGGATGCGGTTGATGGAGGAGCGGATCGGGGCAATGAGGGCGATCTGGACCCAGGAGGAGGCCAGCTACTACGGCGAATTCGTCGACTTCGACCGAATCTGGTCCTGGCCTAAGCCAGCTCGGCGCCCGCACCCACCGGTGCTCGTTGGCGGCAACGGAGCGACCGTGCTGGAGCGGATGGACGGCGAGCCAAGACTAGGGTTCACCAAAGCGCGCCCAGCTGCATCACGGGAGCCGCTGCCGTGAGGGATCTGCCTCAGGTCGCGGGAGTGACCCATCGCCGAGTTCGAGCGCGCGGCGTCGAGTTTCACCTCGCCGAAGCGGGTGCGGGTGAGGATGTCGTGCTTTGCCTGCACGGGTGGCCGCAGCACTGGTATGAGTGGCGGCACCTGATGCCAGCCCTCGCCGAGAGCCATCGTGTGCTGGCGCTCGACCTGCGCGGCTTCGGTTGGTCTGAGGCAACCCGCGAGGGCTATGAGAAGGAGGAGCTGGCGAGCGATGTGCTCGCCGTGCTGGACGAGCTCGGTCTGCAGAGGGTCAAGCTCGTCGGCCACGACTGGGGCGGCTGGATTGGCTTCCTACTTTGCTTGCGAGCGCCGGAGCGCTTCGAGCGTTTCCTCGCGCTGAACATCCTCCCGCCCTGGGTTAGCCCCCGGGCACTGTCTCCCCATCTGTGGCGCTTCTGGTATCAGTGGTTGATCCTTGCACCCGGTGTCGGTTACGGCTTGCATCGCAGCGGCAGGTTTGTGCCCAAGGTCTTGGTTGGCGGTTCGATCAAGCGCGAGGTATGGAGCGAGGGCGTGTTGAGTTCCTTCAGTGACAATCTCGCCGAGCCCTCCCGGGCGCGGGCCGCGGTGCAGATGTACCGGGTCTTCAACCTGCGCGAGGTGTGGCCGGTCTTTCGCGGTCGCTACGCACACCAGCGCCTGTTGGTACCGACTCGACTCCTCTTCGGGACAGGCGACGTGGTTCTACGGCCCGAGATTCTGGCTGGCTACCAGCGCCACGCCGAGGCGATGGAGGTCGAGCTGATCGCCGACTGCGGCCACTTCATCGTTGATGAGTGCCCGCAGCTGGTTGCCGATCGCGCCCGTGAGTTCCTCTCTTCCTAGGTAGCTGTAACTGTCCGAGGACACATGCTCGACGCCGCCGGCCGATCTCCAGGCGCATGGGCGCAGCAGATCCCGAATTACCGATTAAGTAGATTTAGCCAGGTAAGAATTCAATCCCGAAGAGACGGGATTCGCGTAGATAGAGAGGGCGGATGACCCAGACCGACGAGCTGCTCACCAACGCGAGCTCTTATGCAGACAATTTCGCAAAGGGCAATTTGCCGGTAGCTCCGGCGAGGAAAGTCGCGGTGCTGACATGCATGGACGCGCGCCTGAATCCTTACGGCCTGCTCGGGCTGAGTGAGGGCGACGCCCACGTGATTCGCAATGCGGGTGGCGTCGTCTCTGAGGACGCAATTCGATCGCTGGCGATTTCCCAGAACCTGCTTGGTACGGAGGAGATCGTCCTAATTCACCACACCGATTGCGGGATGCTTACCTTCACCGATGCTGAGTTCTCCGATCGGCTGGAGGTCGAGACCGGCGAGCGTCCGCAGTGGAGAGCGCATGCGTTCGCCGATCTCGAGCAGGATCTCAGTGATGGCATCGATTTGATCAAGGCGAGCCCTTTCATCCCGCGCACTGACAAGGTGAGGGGCTTCATCTACGAGGTCGAGAGCGGGGCGCTGCTCGAGGTGGACTGAACGCTGTGCGGAGGTGCTCGAGGGAGAATCGACCGCGCCCGCCCCGCTCAGTGCTTGTGCTCAAGGTAGAAGGCGATCGCTTCTGCGAAGGCTCTCGCGGCGAGTCGTTGGAATGAGGGCCGCACGAGCAACCTCGCGTCGGTACGGTTGCGCATGTTGCCGCACTCGATAAGCACCTTCGGTACCGTGGTGAGGTTGAGTCCGGCGAGATCGTCACGGTAGGAGATTCCGCGGGTCCCGTCATAGTTGCTGACCGGCATTCCGGTGAGCTGGTGGTAGCGCTTGAGCAGCACCCGACCAAATGCCTTCGAGGCCCCGATCACGCGATCGTTGGGTCCATCGGCAACTGGCTCGAGGATCGCAAAGCCGCGCCCGCCCGCCGGCCCACCGTCGGCGTGGATGTCAATCGCGACGTCGGCGTGGGCCCGGTTGATTATCTGCGCGCGGCGGGTGACGCAGGGGCCGACGCCGTGGTTGGTTTTACGCGTGAGGATCACCTTGGCACCCTCCGCGCGCAGGTCCCCGGCAAGGTACTCGGCGACGTTGAAGTTAAACCGCGCCTCGGTATAGCCGCCGTCGGTCTCGGTGCCGGTGGTGTCGCACGTCTCCCTCTCCCGCCCATTCCAGATCAGGTGGTTGATAAAGCCGGGATCGGTGTAGTTGCCGCCGTTGTGGCCGGGGTCGATGCCGACAACCTGCCCGATTAGCGGACGGGGGCGGCGCACCACCAGTTTGGCATCCGCCGATGTGTGGAGGGGTGCCAAGACCGGCAGAGCACAGGCGGCGAGAAGCGCTGCCATGTAGTGGCGTCTGTTGCCCAAGATTGCGATTCCGCAATGCTGCCACAGCACCGCGATGGGAAGGAAGGCCCGTCGGCGAGCGGTGCCTGCAGCTGTCAGCCGGAGGCAGCGGAGGCACTAGGAGGACCAGTGTCCGTGAAGTGTTCCTAAAAGGAAGACGTGCGAATACCGGCAAATGGTAAGTACGCTGCGCGTTATGGGGCGGCGTATTTCAACCCGGAGGCTGTTGCTGTGCTTCCTCGGGATTTTGGCATTGGTGATCGTTGTGTTCAACTGGACCTACGGACGCCTGCCAGCGGAGCCCAGGCCGACCGGCTCATTCGCCCAGATTGGCAATCTGCGAATCCGCTACATCGAACATCGCGGAGTCGGGGTACCCGTCGTGCTGATTCACGGACTACCGGGGACGGCCGAAGACTGGGAAGACGTCACGCCCTTGCTCGCGGGCCACCGCACGATCGCGATCGACCGACCCGGCTTTGGCTTCTCCAGCGGTGGATATGTGCCCTTTCCTCGTCAGCTTGAAGTGATCCACAAACTGCTTGCCAAACTTCACGTCAGGCGACCGATCCTCGTCGGGCATTCCTATGGTGGGACAATCTCACTTGGGTTCGCCGAGCGCTATCCCAGCGAGGTCAGCGGCCTCGTTCTTGTCGACGCCGCCGCCGCTGGCCAAAAGGTTGAAAACTTCACCGAAGTGCAGGCGCATGCGGTGCAGTTCCTCCAGCTACCGATCATCAGGCAGGTTGCAAACGCGACGTTCGGGCAACTACTCACAACGCTTTCGGTGAATAGCGCCGAAAGCGAAGCGTTCCATCCAGAGCCGGTCGTGCAAGCACACCACAACCGCGTCCTAGCGATCAACATGACCCAGGGCAACCTGGAAGCCTGGGCGGGCGAGATTCTCGCCGCCAACGGAGTAATCGCCCAGGTCGACATGCACCTTCGGGCAATCCGCACGCCTGCGGTCGTAATCCAGGGTGACGACGATGAGCTGGTCAACCCAACCCACGGGCGCCGCCTCGCTGCCGATCTGCCCAACTCCCGTCTTGTAATGGTCTACGGCGGGCATATGCAGCCCTACGACCATCCGGCCGCGATCGCCGCAGCGGTTCAAAGTGTCAGCTCCGCGCCAGCGAGGAAAGCGAGCCCCCGACATGCTTCCAAGCAGGTGAAAATTGTCTTGTCTGGCTGACGACGCCCCCGGATGATTCCCAGCGCAGCCGGTCGGAGGGCGTGCCTTCGCCCGTCGAGGTAGAACCTGGCCCGCCGAGCTCCTGGCCCAATCTTCGTCCAAATGTCCCACACCAGAGCTCTTCGCGTCACCGATGCACCGATGCCTGAGACCAAAGGAGCTTGCTCAGGGCGCGTCGGTTAAGCACAAGCGCACTCCACCCACCTCAACCGCCGTGCGGGCGCCGCGCAGCGCCGCGGGTAGCTCTACGGCTATCTCGACCAAGCCTTCGCCGCGCACGTCGTGAGGTTCGGCAAAGCTGACCTTGGCGCCGTCGAGTGCCACCGCCATCTCGCCGTTGCCGTGTGCGGAGGCGCCGAGAACATTGGCCCAGCGTGTCGCGACCGCAGCTGGATCGGAAACTGCCACCGTGATGCCTGCAAGGCGCCCCGGGGCGCCGTGGCCAACTCGGCCGGTCCACTCGGGACCACCCCAGCGCCAAGTCCCCGCTGGCCGGGATTGATCAAGCGAGACGATCGCACCGCGCATGTCGCCGGGGTGCAGATGGGTGCTTGAGATATCGGCGAGGTCGATCTCCCAGACCACCCGGACCCCCAGCCCCCGCGCCCGGGCTCTCGCCGCCGTCTAGATCCTCGAGGTCGAAGATCGCCATATAGCCGCCGTTGCCATGGCCTGCCAGATAGCGCCCCGCAGCAGTTCCTGCCCGCAGCGGAGAGATCACCTCCAAAAAGCAGTCGCCCAGGGCGAAGACGGCGTTGACCAGGCCGAACTCGGCGACCGCCGGGTCGCGGAACGGTGCACCGAGCCCTAGTGTTTCGCGCAGCGCCGTCTCGACGGGCTCGAGCTCCTCCGCCACCAAGACAGCTTGGCGCAGCCGTGCATGCGATTGAGCCTCCATCTAATGCAGCGTACGCAAAAAAAGCTTGCGGGCGATGGAGGCGCAAAACGTTGAGTGCAAAGCCCGAAGCCGGCTTGTGGGAAGCGATGACAGGAGCTGAGCGTTGAACGCGCGACGCCCAGAAGCAATCGGCAACCGTCCCAGGGCGTTCGCCGCATAAACCGAGCGCACCACCACGCCGCCACCCGCTCAAATTGGCATCCACTCCCCGCGATTGCGAAGGAGCGGGAACGACCTTGCGTTAGAAGCTCGCAGAAGCAGGCGACTGACGCACCGATGACGTCGGGCAGTCGGCGAGGTCTACAAGTGATAGTCCTATGTCTTTAGCAAGAGGGAGATGACATGGCAGTAAAGATGCCGGTGACGGAACTCGACGCTCGGTTTAGTAGCCGGGGGGCGGGCCCGACCGATTGGGCGGAGGGGCGCCAGCACATCGAGAATGCGGAAGTGTTCTGGCTCTCGACCGTGCGTCCCGATGGACGCCCGCACGTCACCCCGCTGTTGTCCGTGTGGCACGAGGACGCGATGTACTTTTGCACGGGTCCGAAGGAGCGCAAGGCAAAGAACCTTAAGCAGAACCCACACTGCATTCTCACCGCCGGCCAGAACGGACTAGACGACGGTCTCGATGTCGTTGTCGAAGGACACGCCGTGGAGGTCGCCAATCGAGCGGAGCTCGGACACGTCGCCAATGTCTATGAGTCCAAATACGGCGCGCGCTTCACAGCACCGGAGGGCACGTGGTTTGGTCTCAGCAACGCGATCCGACGCGGTGAGGCGCTCGTCTATCGGGTCACTCCGAGGACCGTTCTCGGCTTCGCCAAGGGTGAGCAGTTCAGCCAGACCCGATGGCGCTTTGCTTGATCGGGCGACGACATACCACGCTCCAGAAAATTGAGGTGTCGCCATGGACGATCAGCTCACGCGCAATTCTGGATTCCGTATGACTGCTTTCGTGTGGAGCCCTTCAGGTTGACGATACTTTCGCCAACGGGCGAAACCAGGCGTCTTCCCGCCTAGAACCAGCTGCCTGCTCCCCGACCGAAGGGAAGCCGATGACTTCGGTGTCTCAAAATGGAGCGAGCCGGGCATTGGACGAATCGCGCCCGCATGCTTGTGTTGAGCGAAGTTTCGCCGTCTGAGCTCTGTCAACGAGTTACGAACCGCAGGACTCACTGGCGATAGTGGCCGACAGCTCCGGGGGGTTGGCGAGGCTCTGAAAAACGACGCAATAGCGCTCGGTCAGCTTCAGGAGGCTGTCCAGTTCGTCTTGGCTTGCGCCGGTCTCGAGGTCGAAGCGGAGGCGGATCGCGCGGAAGCCAACCGGGGCGGCGCGGTCGACCGCCATCGTGCCGCGGAAGTCGAGGTCGCCCTCTGCCCGCACCTGGCCCGCCTCGACCGGGATGCCAAGCGACGTGGCTACGGCCCGCAGCGTCACGCCTGCGCAAGCGACCAGCGCCTCAAGCAGCATGTCTCCCGAGCAGAGCAGGGAGCCATCGCCGCCGGAGGCAGGATGCAGCCCAGCCTCAGCCAAAGAGCGCCCGGTGTCTACCGAGCAAGAAACGCCTTCGCCCAGGTTGCCGCTTGCTGAGAGGGTCACCAGGGCAGCCTCCGGCTCGGCCCTGTAGCGCTCCTTCAGCGGCGCCTGGATCGTTCGTAGCTCCTCGCGCTCCACCCGAGGAGGTTAACGCGCCGTTCCCGTCACGAATTGCAGGCGCTTTGCTATGGAGCTAGGCGGACTCGAACCGCCGACCTCCTGGGTGCGATCCAGGCGCTCTTCCAGCTGAGCTATAGCCCCGCGTGCATGGTTTGGGAGGATCATCCCAATACCCTCGCGCACGCAAGGATAACCGCATAGGCTTTAGGTTCCCCGAAGCGATCACCATGGGCATTCTCGACGAGGCAATCCGGGAGCATCTGGAGCTGAAGCGCCAGCACGGCGCTGGCGACTCTGAGCTACAGCAGCTCGAGGATGATGCTTTCGGCCCACCCGATCGACCCGGGGATGAGATGGGGACGATCGATCCATTCGCGGAGGCACCGACGGAGTTCTTGACGACGGTCGAGGCAGACATCGAGCAGGCGCCAGACCTAGAGAGCGAAATTCCGTCGGACCGCCCGCCGCCGAACATCGCCGATCTCCAGGAGCCTCCCTTCTTGCCTTTGCCAGCAGCGGAGGATCCAGCTGGAGCTCAGCCGGCCGAAGGAGAGCAGCCGGGGTCGAAACCCGAGGTAGCCTTCGAATCCGACGAGCCGACGCTTGATGAGAGACGAGTAATCGCCGAACAGCCGACTGAGCTGTTTGATCTCGAAGAGGAGATCGCCGCTTCCGATGCGGCTGCTCCCTCCGACGAGCAGCTTGCCGAAGAGGAGATTGCGGAGCCGCGCCTGGCTCCAGCTGATCCGTTTGCCGGCCTGGGGGAGCCCGATCCAGAGCCCGAGCCCGGGCTGGGTGGTCACGAGGGTGACCCAGGTGAAGAGGGAGAGGACTACTTCGATGAGCAGCGACTCTCGGACGAGCTGGATCAGGCCTTGGAGGCACCGATCGAGCGCCGCGAGGTGCCTGAGGGGGAGTCGGCTGAGGGGGAGAGCGAAAGCGAGCGGGCCGAAGCTCTCGACCGCGAGGACGACGTACTCGAGGACACACCGGACTTCCTTGAGGATAGCGATGACGACCAGCTCTGGTTTGAGCAGAAGCCTCCCAAGGACTTTGACTTCGACGATTAGTCCCACACAACGAGTGCAGCGCTGGTCAACGTCAATTGCCCCCACGAGCAAAGCTGTCCTTACTTGTGCAGGGCCCAGCCGTCAAGCGCAGGGTCCGGGTTGTCGGTGTTGATGGCGAGTTCGGGTGGCGAGTGTGCGCGGTTGATGATGGGGGTGGTGTGCGCGCGGGCGCCCAGCCTTACTTCGGTCCGCGACCCTCGGGTTGGCTCCGGGGCCGGCGACATGATGTTTGATGGGGTGATCCCGCTGGGGGAAGCGTTGCGGCCGCTCAGTCTTTCTAGGCCGTCCACGCGGGCGTGGCGGCAGGACACGGTCGGGAGCCGGCCGCGGCGCATCTGGTTGACGAAGGGCTTGGCGCGCACGGGGAAGCTCATACGGGTGTCAGCGCCTCCTGGCCGAGCTCCCGCAGCGTGTGGTAGCTGCGCTTCAGTAGCTTGCGCGCGACCGCCAGGCACGCCCGGTTGCCGCCGATCCGCTCCTTGGCGGCCAGGTAATACTCGCGGTCGGACTACGCTCACCCCGCCTGGCGACCTGCGCGGCCTCATATAGTGCCCAGCGCAGCGCCGGCGGCCCTTGGCGGGAGATGTGCCCGGGGGCGCGACGCTGATCGGACTGAAACACGGTGATGTCCAGGCCGGCGTAGCGCACCGCTTGACGAGACGAGGAGAAGCGGGTGCAATCGCCGAGCTCGGCGAGGATGGTAGCCGCGGTCAGCTCCCCGATCCCGTAATGGGCCATCAGCGCCTTGCACCCCACCTGGCTGCGTGCATGGGTGCGCAGCTCTTTATCCAGCGGCGCGATCTGCGACTCGAGCGCGTCGACCATCGCGATCGCGATCGCGACCTGCTCGCGCGCTGGGGCCGGCAGCGGCTGCCCAGTGAGCCACTCGCGCCCGTCCGCGGTCATCAACTGCCGACGCTGTGGGCAGCCGTGGTGATACAGCGTCGCCTGAATCCGCTGCTGCCACTCCGAGCGCTGCTCAGAGAGCGTGTGCCGCAACCTGACCCGGGCGCGCAGATCGAGGATGTGATCGGGCGGGATCCAGGACTCCGGCAGCCGCTTGATCATCAGCAGCTCTCGCAGATGCCTGGCGTCGGCGCGGTCGGTCTTCGCGCGCTTCTTCTTCCCCTTCCGAGCCGCGGTCTCGGTCGGCTCGGCCAGATGCACGACTGCGCCGACGCTGCGCAGCTCCTCGACCACGAACCGCCAGCCCGTCGTCGCCTCCAACCCCACCTCCAGCTCCTGGCAGTCGAAACGGCCCAGGAACTTGCGCACGCCCACACGGTCCCCCGGCGCCACCCGCCCGCGCTTCACCTCACCGGTTTCGGTATCCAGCCAGTCGGCGGTGATCTGCGCTCTATGTTGATCAAGTCCCATTACGATTGTCACTCGGGGCCTCCTCAAGCTCCATGGTTTGAATGCCTGCGCGGACTCATACCGCGCTTGAGCTGAGGAGGTCCCTACACGTCGGGCAGACAAGCTGCTCATGACATCTTTCGTTGGCCGCCACAACCGAGCCGCCGCCAAGTAGCGCCGGGCTCCCTAGACTCTGGGCGCCCGGGGCCATAGCTCAGCTGGCAGAGCGCCGCCTTTGCAAGGCGGAGGTCGCCGGTTCGATCCCGGCTGGCTCCACTAACAGATAACGGCAGAACAGAGCCGAAAGCAGCAGCTCGCGACGGCATGAAGACGCCAAGCCATCCGGCATGGGTACCACATTTGGGTACCAACCAGGGAAGGAATGCACCGCTGCCTTCTCTCAGCGTTCAGTCGACCGGAGTGACTGCGCACCTGCCGACCGAGGGTCAATCGGCAATCAGGAGAGCCCCGCACCGGGCGCCATGGCGCGTGCGGCCCAAGCCTTACAAGCAGGAGGTCACTGGTTCGAGCCCAGTACCGCCCATTCAGAAAAGTCCTGCAAAACCAACCAGTCCGAAGAGCGCCGGTGGCGAGGTCCGGCTCGTGGGTACCACATATGGGTACCAACCGCGGGGCCAAATGCACGCTTCGTCGTATCGCCCTCCGGGGGAACCATGCCACTGCGCAGCAGGCCGAAGGGCCGGTTGGGCAGCTGGCAAGTGGCCCGATGGGGAGGCTGGAGGGAGGCAACTCCCCCAGTAACCGTTACATGTCGCGCCAGGGTTGCCCTTCCGCCCCAAGTCGACATGGCGCGAGCCAGGGCTACTTGCTGGGTATCCGGTCGATCAGGATCTCGAAGTTGCGCCAGCCGGTCTGCTCGCCGATCTGGTCCGCTTCGACTTTCGGGCGCATCACCGCCGCAAAAGCCTCCATGCCCTCTTCGGATTCCCACGGTTGACGACCATAACCCCATCGTCGGTTCGGACGACGGTGTTGGAGATCCTGCCATGCTCGCCAGCGAGCTTGTCCGCCTCGGCATCGAAGAGCTCGTTCATCCTCGTCACCAACTGATCGGTTTCGCCGTGAACTTCAAACATCGTGAGGATCGCCATCAGGGCCCTTCCTATAGTCGAGGCGGACACGCATCAAGCGTCGTCTGCCCGACGCTAACCGAAGTTGGCAGTCCCTGCAGATCGGGGTCTCGAGTCGCTGCATCTTTTGTCCTCCCCGATGTTTGACTATTGGCGCGAACGAGACGTTCACACGCACTCCTACACGGACTGGGCTGAAGGGGTCCGAACCGGTCCGAACAGGACGCCGAAGGCCGAATTTGTTTCCACCTTATGGTCTACTTCCGCCAGGGAGTGGGCCCTCAGCGTCCTCATCCACGGCAGCTCAGGAATAGGCTTCTCCGCCCTCAAGGGGCCGACCCCTGCTGTCGCATCGACCAAATCGCTACCGCCGCCGGAAACGCAACCACGGCTCCAATGGCCACGCCTGGCCACAATCAATCAGAACACCCCCCTCTTCCTTGCCTCACCCGGTGGCTCGAGGCCGAGCAGGACGCAGTCGTTGACCCGCCGGCGAATCCACTGCCCCGTTTGGTCGCCTGTCGTGGCAGATCGAGATCCTCGGTTGGCAGGGTGGCGGCCCCGTCCAGGATCTGCGGCTTTCTTGACCTGGTGCTGCCATCGACTGAGAGCGATTACCGAGACAGATCATCTCTGACTCTGCTAACTCCATCCTCTTTGGCTGCAAACCTGCACCAACTCCGGGATCGACGAGAGAATTGAATTGGCCTACGCAATCAAGGAGATCTTTTACTCCCTCCAAGGTGAGGGAGCCAATGCGGGACGTCCAGCCACGCTTTGCCGGTTCTCGGGCTGCAATTTGTGGAGCGGTCGGGAGCAGGATCGGGCGACTGCCAAGTGCCGCTTCTGCGATACGGACTTCTTGGGTGTCGATGGATCACTTGGCGGCAGATACCGAACTCCATTAGAGCTGGCAAGCGCCGTAGCCCAAACATGGCCAACCGACGGAGCGACCGCTCGGCTGCTCATCTGCACGGGAGGGGAGCCCCTTTTGCAACTCGACCAGCCGCTTGTCGATGCTTTCCGAGCCGCCGGGTTTGTCGTGGCCGTGGAGACCAACGGCACCGTTCTCCCGGCTACCGAGCTTGACTGGATCTGTGTCTCGCCCAAGGCGGGAACCGAGCTTGCATTGCGGTCGGGCGACGAGCTCAAGCTCATTTACCCCCAGCAAGGGCTTTCACCAGCGGACTTTCTTGGACTTGATTTCGATCACTTTTTCCTTCAGCCGCTTGACGATAAGAATGCCACCACGAATTTGCAGGCAACGCTCAATTACTGCTTGGCGAATCCGTCTTGGCGGCTTTCCCTACAAACCCACAAGCTGCTGGGGATCAGATGAGTCATCAATTCGACCTGTCGCGTGAACTCCGCTTCGAGGCTGCCCATTTCTTACCGCAGGCCCCGGAGGACCACAAGTGCCGCCGCCTGCACGGCCATTCCTTTCGGGCCGAGATCGTGGTCAGCGGTCCACTGGACGCCGAGCGGGGTTGGGTCATTGACTTCGATGCTCTCGATTTGCTCATAGCACCGATTCAAGAGCAGCTGGACCACCAGCTACTAAACGAAATTGAGGGTCTCGAGAACCCGACGAGCGAGGAAATCGGCCGCTGGATCTGGCGCCGAATTGAGCCCGTCCTCCCTGATCAGGTTGTTCTGGTCGAGGTCTCTGTCAGGGAGACCTGCAGGTCTACTGCCAGCTACAGGGGCCGCCACTGCAGACCCGCCGAACCCTGACTACCGCCCGTGCCGGTCCTATACTTGCTTCATGACTCAGGTTTTGGACACGACGGAGACTCGACTTGCCCTCGATCGCTTTACCGATGCGTATGTGCAGGAGCGCAGCGAAGTGATCGGCGCCAGGGTGCTCGCCGACGAGCAGGGTGCCTATTTGGCCATCACGATCCGCCCCGGCGCCGACCGACCTCTTCCGGAGGTCTTTGAGGGCCTGCCGGTCAGAGTCGTCGAGTCGACGCCCGGCTCGGTTGCTGCTGGGCCCGTGAGGTAGTCCTTTGCAAAGCTTCGGGCCGGGCTCGTGGGTCGGGCTCTACAACCACATCAACTTCTCAGGTGCATACGGCTTGCCTGTCGAGGACAGGCACGGTCGTGGCACAATGTTGCTGACCGCCGCCCATGTCATCGGTGGCCTATTCCCATTCTCGGCAAGCGAGATTGAGGTAATGGGCTACGGAGAGGTTTCATCCCCTGATGGCCATGACACCACCACCTCAGCCGACGGCGCGATTAGTTTCACGTTGGGTTATCTGCGGCGCAGTATTCCCCCAAGCCCTAGCCAGGAATGCACTATCGATGCGGCGATCGCCGAGGTGACCAGCCGCCGGGAGTTGAAGAACCATCTCGAGGGGAAGCGATCGCTGGAGTGCGAGACATTCGAGATATGGTGGGTGTCGAGCTATCAGTCAGGATGTTTGGTGCACACAGCAATTTGCGGCGAGGCACCCTGACCACCGCGCCGGTAACCGAACAGCTTCAGCTCGGAAAAGGCGGACGCCTGGTGACCTACCGTCACGGCTGTCACATTCACTCAGTTGATGATCAGCCTTTTGCAGATCGAGGCGATTCAGGGAGTATCGTGGTCGACGACGAGCAGTATGCGATAGCAATGGTCGTGGGACGGGCGAGTCCAGCAATTGGATCTCCGCCACCGGCTTTGGCAATACCTATGGTGCCCATACTAGACGGGCTCGAGGTTGACCTATATCCCGGTCAGGCGATGATCTCCGTTAATTAACCACTCTTACCGATCACTACAGCACCGAGGTCGACGACTCCGTCTTGATCGATCGACCGCAGCACCGCGCATGACCCAATGATGCATGAAGCCGTTCCAATGTCGGTTGCGCACAGGTGCAGCCCCGCCAGGACAACTCCAGCGTCGCGCCAGACCAGCGACGAACCCCCAGGGTAACGTCCAGAGTACGCCCAAAGTCGGCGAGCGCAAAGATTGTCGACCAGCCACCCTCGACAACTATCTCCCTCTCATCGAGTAGCCCTTCGACCTTTCCAACCGAATCGTCTTCACACTTAACCAATCTGCAGCGCAAGGCATCAAACCGCCAATGCCCCCTGGGTACTCCGTGGACTCCGCTTGTCACCACCTCCAACTCGATCGGTGTGCGGGCTCCGGCAGACGGAAGCGCTCGGGTGTCTTCAAGCTGCCCTGGGACAGTTTCCCGCCAGCCCGTCGTACGCCCAGATCGGACCAGGATTGTCGCCAATTCAGCGAGCTGGGCAGGCGATTTGAAATGCCGCTCTGAGCGCCGTTCGCCGAGGATCTCGGCAAAGGGACGACTGGCCTCGAGCAGATGGTCCCCAAGCTCGATCGTGTCGTTGCCCGCTGGCGATTCGGCTGTCTCACCTTGCGCGGTAACCCGCGGGCGTACCCTCGCCGCTTCGTTAAGCGTGCCCAGCGCTGCTGCCGTCAGGGCTCCCGCCGGCTCCAGGTCGTGACCGGCTGCAGCGAGGCGCCGGATTTCCTCCACAGCCGCTCCCGCAATCCGATGGCTCTCGCCATCGTCATTGCTGATCACCGCACTCCCAGACTCGAGCCGAATTGTCAGAGGTCTGTCATTCATCAGATCGAGCTGCTTCGATAACTGCCTCGCGCTTCCAACAGCCTGGACAAATGCCGCAGGCGAAATCGGAGGTGTGACAGGAGTGGGTCAAGCCGAGGATCCCATCGGGAAGTTCGGTTCTCATCAACAGCGTCTCACTGTCCAAGCCCAACGCGGGTGCCGCTACGGATAGCCCTCCCTCCTGCATTCCCACCAAGCGGTCAGCTTGTGTGTAGAACTCTGCGCTTCCGTCTCGATGGCGCCCATCACCTGCAACCGAGCCGAGAAGTAGAACCTTGAACTCGCGCGCCAATCCCCAACTGGCAGCAAGGGTTAATAGAAGTTGGTTGCGGTAGGGCCACCACTCCTCCATCGGTGCCCGCTCGTCTGCAGGTGCGCCAGCCAGCAACCCTGAGCCGACCTGAGAGCAATCGATCGCCAACTCAAAGTGCTCAACTTCGAGCCGTTTGCAGATCGCCCGCGCCGCACGGAGCTCGCCCTTGGCGGGCAGTTGACCGTAATCGATTGTCAGCGCAGCGTCGGGTCGCAGCCAGGCGGCCAGGCAGGTTGAATCGAGGCCACCGGAGTGCAACAGAAGCGTCCGCTTATTGTCAGAGTTTGGCACCCATACTCGCCCAGAGAGCCCGATAGACGGCGCTCGCTAGGTCTTCGCCGCAGATCTCGACACCCGTTCCTCGCAGCATCTTTGCCGCCTCAACATCCACATGGCCGAATGCAAACACCGGAATGTCTCGGCTCCTGGCCCAGCCAACCTCGAACAGGGTTCCTGAGTCGCTGTGGTCGAGCAGGGCCAACACCGAGCTGCAGTCGTTTAATCCATCGAGGTCCGCCCGAGCAATGTCCTCACCGACTCCGACATCATGCAACGGTGAAAAGACCGATCCGCCAAGTGCGCGCATTGACTCGCGCGCGAGACCAACCAACCAGCGCTCACCGAGGTTAAAGAACGGAGCGGCGAGATAGACTCGACCCGCGCTGACCGAGAGCTCGGGCGAGGGCGGCTCGACGAAGGCGCTGGGCGGTAGGTCGAGCCGTCGGCTGTTGCACCAATGAGCGGCGGCAGCTGAGCCCGCTCTCGCCGCCTCGATTGGGCTGGCCGACTGCATTCCCCAAGCCAGGGCGAAGCCGGCGGCGAACACGTCACCTGATCCGAGTGGCCAGACCTTCGGCGTAGGGTGTGGGCCAATCCACTCTTGGTGTGCGCTGGTTGTTACCAGCGCACCGCGCGCGCCGGCCTTCGTCACTACGACCTCGGCCCCTAGAGTCTCACACAGCCGAGCGCCAGCCTCCTCTGGTATCCGCATTCCCGACAACGCTTTTGTCTCGGCCATGTTGGCGACGATCGCCAGCCGCTCGGCTTTGATCTTCTTGGGGTCGAGAGGGGCGGTGTCTTTAGGCTTTTGGGGATCAAAAATCACGGTCTTTGCCACCATCTCTTGCTTGGCCTCGAGCATGCCAAAGACCAGCGCGAGGTCACCTTCGATAGTGATCTCCGCAGCTCGGGCGTTGGGCCCCGTCACCAGAGGTGCCGACAGAGGAGTGGAATAGACGAAACCGACGGGCTCTGTCCGCTCCCGCATGTCGACCTCGACGCCGGCGCCACCGGCCAGTGTTTCTGCTTCGGCACGATTTTCCTCATCGATTGTCGTGATCAGCTTCAACCCGCCGTTGAGGACCGAACTCAGCGCAATCGCTGCTCTCAGGCCTGAGCCGATCAGTTCACTGCCAGCTGGGTCGCGGCAGATCTCTTCATAGGTTCCACCGACGACAATCACACAGCTTCAACCCGAACTTCGATGTCGCCTCCATTGATGCTCTTGACTTTGGCCACAAACTCGACTTGCTGCTGGAGGCAACGCAAGAGCTCCCTCACTTTGCGGGTTATCGCTCCGACCGCGGTTCCGTCCTGGCGGACTGCGAGCAGCGCGCGTGGCGCGGTGCGCAGCTCGATCGTCAAGACCTCTTCGACGTTGAGCTGAGCAGCCGCCGCAGCATCGACCGAGGATAGGTAGGTATCAAAGCGAATCCCAGCGCAATCGATGCCGCTGTCCCTGGGGGGCCCGCCGCCTGTGCCGCCTGAGCCTCCGCCGCCGCTCATGAGAACAAGCTACCCAGCCCGGCGGCGGATCAGCCGACCAAAAGTGCCTTTGCTGGACCCAGGTAGGCCAGATCCCGCCATATCCGGGCGTCCAAATCGGCACTCCTCACACCGCCCAACTCTGCGACGCCGCAGAACGCCTGCTCGAAGCACCCGTAGTCGTTGGGAAGCTTCCAGTGATCCGCGAAAAAGCCCGCAGCCAGCCCGGCCTGGTGAATATGGACATCGATGATCGCGATCCCGTCACTGTTTGACCAGTTGCGGGCTACCCACGAAGCGGTCTTTGGCCCTATTCCTGGAATTCTGAGCAGCCAGTCGCGCAGATCGTGGCCCCCTCCTGGGGCGGTTTCCTCCGAGAGGACTCGCAGCGCACCGGCGATCCGATCCGCCCGCTGGTTTGGGAAGCGATATCGGATGTAACCGCCGCCGCTGACCGAGAGCGGCTCTTCCAGCGCCGCCCGCAGCTTCTCGCGGTCGGCGGGCTGGGTCAGCGAGATCATCTGTTCTCGGCGAAGCCGCTCAAAGGCGGCGAGCCCGACCTCGGCTCGAACTCCGTATCCGCCAAGCAGGCAGGCGACGACCTCCTCAGCAAGGGTTGCGCCCAGGCGATGACCACCTCGCGGGCGCCTGGAACGAGTTTGCTCGACCCAATAAGCGGCTGTCCCTAATTCATGCGACAACCCCCAGTCGAAGCGGCAGACTTGATCGCTGATCTCGAGTTCGACGATTCGCGCTCCGACCCCGAGCCGAGCTTTCTCCGTCACCGCAGCCATCCCCGCGCGAGTCTAACCTCGAATCTCGCCAATCGCGCACGAAAGCGCTCATCTCACGGTCGTTGTGAGCGGTCCTGATCCGTCCATTTGTGTCCCGTTTGAGCCGCGCTGGAATCCCTCAATGCCCCGCTCGGTCGCCCGCACCGCTCCCCCCGCGGATACGGAGCCAGTATCTGTTACCCAGCCGCCGCTGACCTGCGTTGAGCCTTCCATGGCCAAACCCGCCTCCAGGCCCCCTTGCCCAATCTCCTCTGGCCGCGTAGCTTCCCTACAGTCCTCGCTCGCGCTCCGGCGCTGCGATGGGCCGCTCCCGGTGAAGGGGAAGCCCGCGCCGCAGGCGGGCGCCGGGGAATCGGAGGTCAGATGCCTGAAGACAAGCGTCGTAACGGCTCACATGGGGCTCACCGACCTACACGCGCCTCACTACCTCCTGATATGGACACCGTTTTGTTAAGTACCCAGCGTTAATCGCGCCCGCAAAGCGGCCGGTATTGGATGGTTCGGTGCCCGGGTCCGGGCGCGACATCGACATTGCTTGGCGGTCAGTCTGACAATGCGGGAGTTGGCTATCCCAGGGCGCTGGCTTCGTCGCTGGCGAGCGCAGCCTAGAAACGGGCATAGCCGGTGAGGGCCGCCCATAGAGGCATCGCGCGTGCCGGCGGCCTTTGGCCCGGACCCGGGTGACCGAGCGCGCCAGGCGATCTGTAAGACGTGGTCGGGCTGGCCGGCTTGGCGGTTGGCGAGCGTCAGCGCCGCCACGAGTGCTGCTGCGAGCTGAGCTGCACCGACGCCACGGACGACTCTGAGCCAACGCTGATCGCCCGAGACGACCTTCACGATCCGGTGCTTCTTGCCGAGCGCCTAGACCCATACCTCCCGCCGCGCCACTCTCGCCCGCCTCAAGTACGACCAGCGCACCGCCTCTCGCTGCGCGGCCTCGGATTCTCCTACCGCGAGATGGCCGATCTGCACAGTTGGACCAATACCAACGTGAACCACTGCATCTTCACGGCGCGCCGTGAGCTCTGCGATGACGACAACCGGCCCAGTCCGATCCGACTCCTCACCGGCCCCATGACCGGCCCGTTAGCGATCGAAACACGCTTCGCTCAGCCGCTCTCTTTTGCCAGCCGCACCGCCTCATCGCTCCCCACATACGGCCGTAGCACCAGCTCGACCAGGTCGGGCATAAGCACTGGAAGTCGCTCCGCTTCACCAGCGTTGAGTTTGCTGACCACGAGTCTTGACAGTCCTCCGGCCAAAGCCTGCTCGAGGCTCTCGGAGTGCTCTACAGAGTCCGGTGGTTTGGGCGGGCCCTCGACAAGGGCCGAGACCAACTCCAGCATCGCCACATGGTGGCGATCAACGATCTCGTCCCCGACGCTTGCAGGGGCAATCAGGAAGAAGCGGGCGAGACTGGGATGGGTGGCCAGGACCTCAAGCAGGCTGGCGAGTCCGTCTCGAACCCGGTCTGTCCATTCCTTCTCCATATCGGTAGCGCGCATCGACTCGCGGATGTAGGCGAAAGTCGACTCATAGGCAGCGGCGAAGCAATCCTCTTTGTTTGAAAAATGTTCGTGGTGGTTGCAGGGAGGGCGGAGGAAGGCCGCAAGTACCTGACCACCGATCCCGATAGGACCACCACCAATCACCTCCTCTCTCTACCCCGCTGCCGCGAGACTTGATTGGGGCGGGATTTGAGCCGACTCGTTCCAGCCCGCGGCTGCTCTTCGAGAGAGGCCAGCTCCTTTCAGAGCGCGGATCTTCCCTCAAGCATTGGCTGGTCCATGCTTGAGCAGACTGTCGTCGTCCCCTTCCCTAGCCGGACGGCGGCAAACGGCGCCCCCCGACTCTCCCTGGCCGGGAGGTGCCACAGCAGTAACCGAAGCGGTCATGGACCCTGGAGATCTCTCTTCTGCCTCCACGGCCCACCGCGAAGGCGCAGTCGTCCCCGGGCGCCAATGAGGCCGTCCCAACCTCGGCGCCCGGGGTCTCTGCATCCTTCCCATGACCACAGCCTAGACCGGCGAACGTTCTTGCTTTTCACTCTCCGCCAAGACCTGCCGATGGTTTGAAGTTTGCAACTTGAGCTTCTGAGCTGGAGTTCGGATAGACAGAAGCAGGGTTGCAGTAGGCCTGTCTGCCCAGTGAGGCAATGGTCTGGGGGTTAATTCGCTCCAGACAGGGGTCCAGAAATTCGTCCGGCGCCACTTCCCCTCAACAAGCGGTTTGAGCCCTCATCCCGCCGCCGACCACACACCCTCACGATGTGAGTGTCTGTGGTCGGCTGCGGGGTCGGGCGGGGTGGGGGAGAGGCGAAGTGGCTGGGGGGTATCGAAATGGGTTGGATTACGTCTTGTTCTTGAAATGCCTGGTGGAAAGAGGACAGACCGGATAAGCGTGAGGGATTTGGAGGTCTTGGAGTTCGTGGTGCGGTTTGGGTGCGTTCCGACGGGGTTGGTGGCGCTTTGGGCGGGGACCGGAAGGGCGGTGACTTACGAGCGGGAGGCGCGCTTGCGGGGGGCCGGTCTGATCGAGGTTCTGCCTGGCGTCGGGTACAGCGGTCGACTCCTGCTCGGCACCCGCGAGGGCCAACGAGCTGTGCTTCGCGACGACCTCCCGCTCCCCCGTTATTCCCCCGGTCGAATCGCCCACACAGCGGCAGCCGCCCGCGTCGCGATCGAGCTCGAACGTCGCGGCCACCGGCTCTTGTCGGAGCCCGAGATCTTCGCCCGCGAGCGCGCCGAGGGCGAGCGGGTCTTCTCCGCCGAGGGCCGCCCCGGACGCTTCCACCGACCCGACCTGGTCCTCCTCGAGGACCCGCCCGAGGCGATCGAGGTCGAGCTGACCAACAAGGGCGCCAGCCGCCTCGACGCGCTGCTCCGAGCCTGGCGGTACTCGATCGTGGAGCGGAAGGTTGGCGGAGTCCGCTATTTATGCCGACCTCCGCGTTATGCCGACCTGCTGCCGGAACGCCGCTCTGCAGGCGGGGATCGCCCCGATGAGATCGGCATAATCACGGTGGCCTGAAGAACGCAGGGAAGCTCCTCCTCCCACCAACAAGAGGAGGAGTTAGATGTCCATCGTCGATCCATCGCGGGTCCGGGTGACCGGACCGCTCACGCCGTTTAAGGTCAGCTTCGTCGCTGAGCTTCAGCGACAGGGCTACACATCGAATTCCGCCAGCTATCAGGTGCAGTTGATGGCCCACCTGAGCCGCTGGCTGGCGGGTGAGGGCCTCGATGCGCTCGGCCTCTCGCCGGCCGTGGCGCAGCGGTTCTTGGAGGCGCGGGGGGCCGCCGGCTACACGACCTATCACTCGAACACGGCGCTGGTGCCGTTGCTCACCCACCTCCGAGAGCTGGGCGCCGTGCCCCCACCGGCGCCTTCCCCAGTGCCGAAGGGCCCGGTGGAGGAGCTCCTGCGCCGCTACCGGCGCTACCTCACCGTCGAGCGAGGCCTCGCAGATCAGAGCGTTTGTCGCTACGCGGACGCGGTTCGGCCGTTTCTTGAAGGCAGGGTCTCGCCGAAGGGGCTGGAAGTCGGGCAGCTGAGCACCGCCGATGTCAGCGCGTTCGTGGTTTCCCGCTGCCCCCATCAGCCTTATGGCAGCGCCAATATGACAGTGACCGCGCTGCGCTCGCTGCTCGGCTTCCTGCACCTCGAGGGCACAATCGCGCGACCGCTTGCTCAGGCGGTGCCCACGGCTGCAAGATGGCAAGGGCAGAGCCTGCCGAGGGGCCTTGAGCCCGACGAGGTTGACAAGCTCCTCGCCTCCTGCGACCAGACCACGGTGACCGGCCGGCGCGACTTCGCGATCCTCACCGTGCTGAGCAGGCTCGGTTTGCGGGCGGGGGAGGTCGCGGGCCTTTCGCTTGAGGACATCGAGTGGCGAGCAGGAGAGATCGTCGTGCGCGGCAAGGAAAAGCGCGAGGAACGGATGCCATTGCCCGCTGACGTCGGCGAGGCGGTTGCCTCCTACCTGCGTCAGGGCCGACCCCCCGGCGCGCAGGGCCGCGCCGTCTTCGTGCGGGTCCTGGCCCCGCACCGGGCGCTCAGCCGCGCCCGCGTCGGCGGAATCGTCGCCGCCGCCGGGCGGCGGGCCGGGGTCGGGCGGGTCGGTGCCCACCGCCTCCGCCACACCGCTGCGACCGAGGCGCTGCGCGGCGGCGCTTCGCTACCGGAGGTCGGCCAGCTGCTGCGCCACCACCGGATCGCAACCACCGCGATCTACGCCAAGGTCGACCGTGAGGCGCTGCGACGAATCGCCCGCCCCTGGCCGGGAGGCGCCCGATGAGCCGGCTTCGCCCCGCGCTCGCCGACTACCTGGCGCTGCGCCGCTCCCTCGGCTACAAGCTGGTTGAGACTGAGCGACGCCTCGGTAAGTTCATCACCTATCTCGAAGAGCGCGGCGAGCAGACGATCACGGTCGAGCACGCCGTGGCCTGGGCGATACTGCCGGGCCGGACCGCGCACTTGCACTGCATGCGGCTCGCCACCGTCCGCGGCTTCGCCGCCTACTTGCAGACGCTCGACCCCGCCTGCGAGGTTCCCGGGGAGGAGCTAGCGCGCGTTCGGAGCCCCCGCGCCACCCCCTACATCTACTCCGGGGAGGAACTCGTCGCCCTGCTGCAGGCCACGACGACGCTGAGCACGCCGCACCGGTCGGCGACCTACCGGACCCTGATCGGCCTACTGGCGGTGACCGGGATGCGGATCGGCGAGGCGATCTCCCTGAACCGCCAAGACATCGACTCCCGGGCGAACCTGATTGTCGTCTACAACACCAAGTTCGGCAAGTCGAGGGAGCTGGCGTTGCACCGAAGCACGGTCGATGCCCTGCGCCGTTATTTGCGACGCACGGACCGGCCGCGCTCAACGGCGGGCACCAACGCGGTGTTCGTCTCTGCCCGCGGCGCCCGACTGCCTGACGGGACCGCGCGGAGGACGTTCGCCGGGCTCCTGCGCCACATCGGTATCGAGCCGCGCTCGGCTTCTTGTCGGCCGCGCTTGCACGACCTCCGCCACACCTTCGCGGTGCGCACGCTGCTTGACGCCTATCGCGAAGACGGCGAGGTTGAGGGGCGCCTGGCGGCGCTTTCCACCTACCTCGGGCACAGCGAGCCCGCCAACACCTACTGGTATCTCTCGGCCGCCCCGGAGTTGATGGAGTTGGCCGCCGAGCGCCTGGAGCGCCATCTTGGTGATCGCTCATGAGCGCCCTCGCCCCGACGCTTGAGGTGTTCTTCACCGAGCGCCTGATCCGCCAGCGCCAGGTCAGCCCCAACACCGTTGCGGCCTACCGTGACACGATGCGGCTGTTGCTCAGCTTCGCCGCTGAGCGGCTTGGAAAGCAACCGTCCCAATTGGAAGTCGACGACCTCGGCGCCCCGCTCATTGGGGCCTTCCTCGACCACCTCGAGCGCGAGCGGGGCAACGGCGTGCGCACCCGCAACGCCCGTCTGGCAGCGATTCGATCCCTTTTTCGCTACGCGGCGCTGCGCCACCCCGAGCACGCCGCCGTGATCGAACGCGTGTTGGCGATCCCGCCGAAGCGTTTCGAGCGAAACCTCGTCACCTTCCTCAGCGAGGAGGAGGTCGCGGCGCTGCTCGCCGCCCCAGACCCAGCGACCTGGACGGGCCGGCGCGACCGCGCAATGTTGATGCTCGCCGCCCAGACGGGGCTGAGGGCATCGGAGTTGACGGGGCTCAGGTGCGCTGACGTTCACCTCGGCAGAGGTCCGCATGTCGACTGCCTGGGCAAGGGGAGAAAGCAGCGGATCACGCCGCTGACCTCCGCGACCGTGGCCGTCCTGCGCGTCTGGCTCGCCGAGCGCGGCGCCCAGGCAAAGGATCCGCTGTTCCCGACCCGCACCGGGGGGAGGCTCAGCCGTGACGGGTTGGAGCACCGGCTTGCCAAGCACACGGTGAGTGCCGCTCTAGCTTGCCCGTCGCTGGCAGAGAAGAGGGTGACGGCGCACGTGCTGCGCCACACCACCGCGATGCGGCTGCTGCAGGCCGGCGTCGACACCTCGGTGATCGCGCTCTGGCTCGGCCACGAGCAGGTCGAGACGACGCAGATCTATCTGCACGCGGACCTTGCGATCAAGGAACGGGCGCTCGCCAGGACCACACCAGCGGGCGCCAAGCCAGGTCGCTACCGGCCCCCGGACACCGTCCTCGCTTTCCTGGCTGCGCTTTGATTATGCCGATCTCATCGGGGCGATCCCCGCCTGCAGAGCGGCGTTCCGGCAGCAGGTCGGCATAACGCGGAGGTCGGCATAAGTAG
>CAWBCO010000008.1:0-15842 GCA_963787415.1 uncultured Solirubrobacterales bacterium
ACCGAGGGGGAGGAGGACTGAGAATCCGCGGCTGAGCTAGGAGGCCGGGGGTGGTGAGGGTTCGGCGCCGGGAGTGGTTTCCGCTGCGGGGGTGCTTTCCGCGGTCGGTTCGGCGGCGGGTGCCGGTTCGGCGGCGGGTGCCGGTTCGGCGACTGGGGGGGTCGATCCCCCAACCGTGACCACCACGGTGCCGCCCCCGGTCGGTGCACCTGGGGTGGTGGGCGTGGCGGTGGTAATGCCCTGTGTGGCCGGGGCCGGGTCATTTGACTGTCCGGCAGCAGCGGCGGGCGTGGGCGCTGAAGATGGTTGGGCTCGGTGTGGTGGTGGGCGGGGTACTTGGCGCTGGCGCTGGGGGCGCTGGGGGCGCGGCCTTGGTCGGCAGCGCGACCGGCTGATTTGCCTCGATGGCTGGTTTTAGGGCATGTGCTGACGCGATCGAGGGGGCCGCGAATTTGCGGCTGATGCGGGCGATCGGGGTCGCGCGATGGATGGGGAGTGGATTTTCCTGCGGCTTCATCTCGACCGCGCCGGCGGTGATCACGGCTGCCGTCACCACACCGGCGACTGCCTTGACTCCAATCGCTCCCCCAACTGCGCCGATTCCGCTGGCCGCGCTGCTGCCGCCAACAGCGGCGCCGACCGAACCCACGGCTCCGGCTCCGGTGGCCCCGGCTCCAGCCCCGGCCGCACCTGCCGCGCTCGCACCGGCACCAGCCGCGCCGCCGCCGCCCAGCCCGAGCTTTGAAGCAATGAAGCCCTTCAGCGCGAGCAGTGGTCCGATCGGGGAAAGCGCCGCCAAGACCTTCTCGTTGGAGCGGATCTGGGAGCGGAAATCCGCGCACGCCTCACACTCGCGTACGTGGCGTCGAACCGGTCCGGAGACCTTGCGCAAGCCCTCGGCGGCCTCTGCCAGCTCGAGGTGAACCTCGCCGCAGGTCAGCAGACGCGCCTGGCTTGCCTCTGCGAGTGAGATCCGTGCCCTCACGAGCAGCGACTTGACCGAGGGCACGCTGGTGTCCATCGCCTGGGCAATCTCCTCATAGGAGAGGGCATCCATCTCACGCAGCAGCAGGGCGGAGCGCTGCGTCTCAGGAAGCTTGCCGACATCGGTGAGGAGCTGGCGGAACTCCTCGCGGTTGTGGACCTTCTCTGCGGTAGAGGAGGCCTCGACCGCGGGCACCATGTCCATCGATTCCTGCGCATCTGCGGTTGGCTTGCGAAAGCAGGTTCTGAGACAGCGGGTCCGGGGCAATGCGATAAAGCCATGGCCGCAGGTTGATCTCGCGCTCATCGGCGAGCATCGCCGGTAGGCGTTGACAAAGACCTCCTGGTACAAGATGTCCTCGGCGTCCTCGGTGGAGCCCAGCATCTGCCGACAAAAGCCGAACAGGCCACCCTGGTAGCGATCGACGATCGTCTCGAGGGGCCCTCCGGGGTTGCCGCCCCGTGCTATAGCGATCAGTCTGCGCCCCCGGTAGCTCTTGAGCAGCGGCGAGCGCCGGGCGCAAGAAGTTCGTGTTGACTGGCGTGCGTTAGTGCGGAAAGCTTTCTAGCTCTCCTCCAGGGAAGGCGTCGAATCCCGGTAGCTATAGACACCGTACCAGCGGGTTAGTTTCGCTTCCAGGAGAAAATTGCTTCTTTAATCCTCCTCCCGGCGTGAGGAATCATCGCCTCGGCCCGGGTGGCGAAACTGGCAAAAGCGGCGCCCTTAAAAGGCGCTGCCTCCACGGGGGCTTGCGGGTTCGAGTTCCGCCCCGGCAATAATTGAGACCGCCCTTCGCTAGGCTCGCCGGCGTACTGGAGCACGGGGGGCGGCTCATCGCAAAGAGATTGGTGCTTCTTCAAGGGGGGTGGGCCAGCTGTTCACCCTTTCCGGAGGCCACCTGTTCTCGATCTATGACGGCTGTCGCAGCGAGGGGATCGAGCCGGTCTACGTCCGCCACGACACAGTTCGGCCGCCTTCGCGGCCGAAGGGATTTGCGAAGTGGACCCAAGAGCTTGCAGCTGGTGGCGCTGACCGCCGGTCCGGGGGTGACCAACGCGATGAGTGCGCTCGCGGCTGCTCAAGCCAACGGCACACCAATCTGCGTGATGGGCGGCGCGCGCGCCCGAGATGCGGTGGGGCTCGGGCTTCTTGCAGGAGATCGACCATCTGCCCTTCGTCTCTCCCCTCGTCAAGTCGGCAGTGACGGCGAAGGAGACGGGTCAGATTGCCGCGATGACCGCAGCCGCGCTTGCCGACCTGGCGATCGAGCCTCCCAGCGGCCCGACGTTCATCGACTACCCACTTGACGTCGGTCTTCAGTGAGGCAGAGGCGGTCGTCCCGCCTCGGTCCCCCGCTGTCGTTGGTTCTGCGGCCGCCGGAGTTCTAGGAGGCGGCCGCCTTGCTGGGTGTGGCCGAGCGTCCAGTGATCATGGCCGGCAGCGGCCTTTACCTGGCTCCCATGGAGAGGGCGCACTGAAAGACCTGGCCGAGGCGCTAGAGATCCCGGTGTTTTTGAAGGGTCGGACCGTGGCCCGTCTCGCCGCCGATCACCGGCTCGCCCTTCAGCCGTGCCCGAAGCGCCGCGCTGCAGGCGGCAGATGTGGCGCTCGCGATCGGCGTGCCGCTGGATTTCCGCCTCGGATTCGGGACCAGCTTCGGCGAGCAGACCAAGATCATCCGGCTCGACGTCGGCGCCAATCAGCGGACCCATGAACCGTTTGCCAGATCTCGATCTTCTCGGGGACGTTGCCGCCAGCCTGGCGGCAATCCAGAGCTCAGCCGAACGCGGGGGTGCCCACAGCAGTTCCTGGCTCGCCGAGCTGGGCGCAATCGAGGAGCAGCGCCGCGCGGCGGAGGGAGAGGAATTGAGTTCCGGTACCTGCGCTCCCCGCTTCATCCGGTTCGCATATACAAGGAGTTGGAGAGGGTTTGGATCGCGATGCAATCGTGATTGGAGACGGGGGGGATTTCGTTTCTGACGCCGGGCGCTTCATCGACACCTATGAGCCCGGTTGCTGGATGGATCCGGGGCCGTTTGGGTGTCTTGGCGCTGGTCCGGGTTGAGGTAATCGGCGCCAAGGTCGCCCACCCCGACCGCCAGGTCTGCCTGCTGCTCGGCGACGGCGCTTTCCGGCTTCGGCGGAATCGAGTTCGACACGATGGCACGTCACGGGCTCTGCGTCGTCGGCGTGATGGGTAATAACGGGATCTGGGCCCTCGAGCATCATCCGATGAAATTCCTCGACGGCGGTCGACTCGGTCGCGGCCTAAGCTGCCTTCCTGCAACTCGCTATGACCAGATGGTCGAATCCCTGGGCTGTGAGGGGACTAAGAACGTGAGCCCGAGGAGCTTCGACCGGCGCTCGAGCGGGCCTTCGGTCTGGGGCGGCCGACACTGGTGAACGTCTCGACCGACCCCGAGGCGGTCTACCCGCGCAAGTCGAATTTGGCGTAGAGGTGGCGCTCGGGGCGTCTATCGAGATCTCCACTTTGCAAACGAGAATGGGCTGCCCACGTTAGAGCGGCCGATTCAGGCTGGCCCCAGGATGGGCAGGGGTACGTCTTCTGGGACCGTGTGTATTTGATGGGCTCAGGCGACGGGAGGCGCCGTGATACGACAATCGCCCAAACCCCGTTACGGTCGGGCGGAATTTCATCCACCTTCCCGCTGCATCGATTATCGGCATCTGTTATTCAAATCGGCTGAGTGGGAACGCGCGGGGCCTCTAATTAGTTGGTAGTTGAGATCTACCAATTTTTTAGGTTCATGAGCTCCCTTGGCCAACCCGTCCTATCCTGGTGAAGCGCCCTGTCCAGCGAGTCACCGCGGTTTCTGCGGAGCGGATTGCCCGGCCTAGTTATCGGCGGCCCGGACCCGTGAGATTGCGGCTCCGTAGAGGATGTCGTGCTCGGAGACCTTGATCTCATCGAGGCCGAAGGCCCGCATCGCCTCAATCAAGATCACAACTCCGGCAACGATCGTTGGGGCCCGGTCGGGATGCAGGCCGACGATTTGGCCTCGCTCCGCCAATGGTGTCGAGGCGAGCCGCGAGAGCATCCATTGGATTGAGTGAAAGCTGAGCCTGTGTCCGTGAACTCGCTCCGGGTCATATGGATCAAGACCGATCTCGATCGCCGCAAGTGAGGTCGGAGTGCCGGCGACCGCGATCCCCGCCTGCGGCTTGCCCTTCCCCTCGGTGTCGACCTCTCCGACAGCGTCCTTGATTAGTCCTCGAACATCAGCGGCCAGGGCCTCGAGCTCCACTGCACTGGGAGGGTCGGAGGTGAGATAGCGCTCGGTATGGCGGACGACGCCCGCCTGCAACGAGACGTGGAATGACGTCTCCGCTCCCTTGCCGATGATTAGCTCTGTCGACCCGCCGCCGATGTCGATGACAAGGGTTTGCACCGTCAGGTGGCGCTCAGAAGTCGCGCCAAGATAGGTGAGCTGCGCCTCCTCTTCCCCGTCAAGCACCCTGGCCGCGAGGGCGAACCGCTCCCGCAGCTCGGCGACGAACGCATCCCCATTGGCCGCATCGCGGACAGCGCTGGTGGCGATTGCCTCAACCACGCCGACGTCGGCGTCGGTATAGACCTCGACATAGTTGGCAATTGCCTCACACGCCGCCTCGATTGCCTCCACCGACAGTCTGCCGGTGAGATCGACCCCACGCCCCAGCCGCGTAACGGTGCTTCGGCGCGCGAGCTCTGTCACGCGACCTGCAGAGACTTCCGCGATCAGCAGTCTGGCCGAGTTGGTGCCGATGTCGATCACGGCGACCTTTGTGGCTTCTCCATTCATGGACCCGCGCACTCTAGGGGTAGACGTTTCGCAAGCGGCCCCCGCAAGAGGGCGGGTCAGCTGCCGCTCCGCGCTCCGTTGCTAGCATGAAGCCACACCGCGGGGTGGAGCAGTCAGGTAGCTCGTCGGGCTCATAACCCGAAGGTCGCGGGTTCGAATCCCGCCCCGCTATGAATTGAATCCCCGACCGGGACCTGGGAAATTGGTTCCCATCCGACAGCTGGAAGCAATCTCTGCCGCCCGCTTGCGGTGGATGGCAGTCTGCGCTCGACATCAGGTAAATCGCGCACGGGCGCCGCTCAATCAGAGGACTCGGCGGAGAGCGCACCCCGTAGCCTCCGAGAGGTATCCAATGCGGGGTTATCGTGCGCCGGAGTTCGAGGTTTGGCGAGGGAGAGATAGAGATAAGGCTTGCCGGGTGGCGCATCGCAAGACGCTGACCCAGGGACACACTGAACGAGCCTGGCACCAAAGACGTGCTGGCCGTCAATATTGAAGGCCTGAGTGGCGCCGCGCGGCCGTCTGGAGTCGAATAGACTCGCACTGATGCGGCAAGCGGCATGGAGTGGTATGCCTTGGTCGGGCATCCGGGCGACGGTCGCTCTCGCGGCGGTTGTGGGCGTGCTAGCCGCAGGCGCGGCTCCCGCGCAGGCGGTGATCGTCTATCGCTGCGGCACCACCGCGGTCAACCTCTGCCAGGTCAACTCCAACGGCAGCGGACGGACGCAGCTGACCAGCGAAGGGTCATACGAAGACGTCTCGCTGGATCCCGCAGGCACGCGTATGGTCCTTGACCACGGCTCGTCTCTCTACGCGGCGAATGGCAGCGCGCAGGACCCTGTCGGCCCAATCAGCAATGCTTCTTCGCTGGCGAAGATCAGCTCAGACGGATCGACGGGGGTCGACGACGAGGACTACAGCGACCTCGGCGAGGGTCTGCTCGTGTGCACCTTCGCCACCAGCGGCGGCAACATATCCGAGTGCGGCTTTCAGGCGCAGTTCCCCAGCTTCACTCCGAGTGGTGAAATTGTCGCATCGTTTCTGGATCACACGACGAAACAGTTTGTCCTTTCCAAGTACGCGGTGGGGGCCACCTTTGGAGGGGAAGCCCCGCCCACGCTCGTAAGCGAACCCAACGCCAGTGTGATCGAGTCGGCGGTCTCGCCTAATGGACAAACGCTCGCGGCAGTCGTGGCCCCCAACGACGAAACTGCGAGCGGATACATCGCGCTATTTAGCATGAGCAGCGGGCAGCTCCTGCGCCGGCTCACCAACGGCACCACTGACGAGGACCCCGCCTGGTCGCCCGACGGGACGCAGCTGGTATTCGCCCGCGGCGACTCTCTCTACACCACGTCGGCGAGCGGCTCGCCTGGAAGCGAGAAGCTTCTGGTCAATGAAGGGGACGCGCCGACGTGGGGAGGGTCGGAAACCTCCAACCCGACGCCTATGCCCTCCCCGGGTGTGACCCTGCCGGCCGTCCAATCACTCGCGCTCGAGGCCCGTACCGTCCACGCCAAGAGCGGTCTCACCCTGCGAGCCACGCTGTCTGCCGCAGGCACCGTTGTGGTCGAGTTCAAGCTCATTGGCCACCACCACCAGCACAAGGTGCTCAAGCCCGTCGGCTCGGTAACGCTGACCGGAAAAGCCGGCGCTAACAGCTTTAAAATCAAGCGCGTGCATGGCCATCTCCTGGCGCCCGGCAACTACGAGCTCGTCGTGTACACCCAGGCTGGGACTACCAAGTCCGCGACGCGCACGCTCTCGCTTACCGTTAAGCACTGAGCGGCCTGGCCAGCCGGAGTGGGTGCGTTGACCGCAGCTTGCTGCGGGCTGCCGCCTTTCTGTTTCGGACGAAGAGCGAAAGTGCCGCGACCTTCATTGTGCGCTCCCAACTTTGCGTATGAAGGTGACAGTTGGTCCTGGTCAACCGGTCAGGTCGCGAATCGCTCGACTATCCGCGGGTGGTCGCGAGAGACGAATCGGGCCCCGCTATAGGAAACGGCCCTGGAAACGGGGCCTTTTTCGCGTCCCAGGTCATGTCCGGAACCTGGGAGCGGGTACTAAATGGGTACTAAGTTTGTCGCGAACCGATACAGGCTGAAGCCCCTCAGGCTCATGGTTGTGGTCCAGGCGGTCGCGGGTTCAAGTCCCGTCGTCCACCCCTCAAGGAAATGGCTCTGTGGGGGGTTTCCGCATGTTTGAGGTGGATGCGACAAGCTGGAGAGGGGGGACAATCGGGGGACAATTTCGTAGAGCGCGATCTACGAAACCAAGATTCGCTTGATCGAGTCCGGTCGAGCACGCCCCGCTCAGTCCCTGTGAGTCTTGGCATAGGGTCAGTCGAGGTCCGTAGAAGTCAGCGAAAGTCTGTTATATGAGGGCTTCGTTCCCTATGGCGGCTATCCGAGGCTGTGGCCACGGGAGTCCTCGAGGCGGCTTGGCCGTGATCGCAAGTGCCGTCGTTGTTGCTCTTGGCCTTCCGATCTCCGCCAGGTCGGATCCGGCGGGGCGGTGAGCTATCCGGCAGCGAGCTGCAGCTGCCGCGCGATCCTCATCGATCGGCCCGTTGCGCAATCCCCTCGGCAAGACGGATCATTACCTTGACGCGGTCCAGCTCGCGCTCACGGTTGTCGATCCCCACACCGTCGCTGCCCAGCAGAAAGTTCGCGTCGTGCAGTAGTGCCGTCAGGAGATTTTGATCCGCCGCATCCATTGCCGCCGAGTATACGGGGGGGTCTGGTCACCCCGGCTAGTTCACCCGGCAGAGCACCTGATTTGTAATCATCGGATTGGAGGTGGAATTTTCGGCTCTGCAGAGCCGAAAAACACCGTTCTAGGTCCTTCGGAAATCCGTGTGGTTCAGGCACGATTCGGCTCGGTTTGGGCAGCGACAGCGATCCGCTGCCCAATGAATATCTCGCGCCCTTCGTCCCGTATTGCGTCGACGGCGCTGGCCTCGATCGGTCTAGCGTCGTGGCGGAGGTTTGAGGAGCTGCGCGGCCGGGCAGCGCGTTCAGCATGAGTCCACCCCCGAAGACACCACCCCAAAGCGGGGCTTGGTCGTAGTCGCGGGCGATAGGATCATGTTTGACTGCCGAGAGTTCAACGGCACCGCAACGTTGCAGCTTTACCAAGCCACTGACCATCGCCACCCACATCGAATCTCTCCAGACGCCGTCATGACGGAGCTGAACGAGGAGAGCGCGATCCCGGCGGATCCACGGCGTTCAGGTCACACCGCGCTTCGGCGGTGCGGCGCCCGTGCCGTCGGAGGAGAGCAAACCGGTCGCCCCAAAGACGAGTCCAGAACCAGGAGAAGGCGATGAGATGGCTGCGGACTGTGCTGATGGCAACGACGGTCATTGCCGCCTTCTGGGGCCTGACCGGGCAAGCCAGCGCCTACGTTTACTGGTCAGAAGGCGGCGAGATCGGTCGTGCCAACCTCGACGGTTCCGACGTGGTTGCGGGGCTAGTCACTACCCCCTCTTCCTCCGTCGCGGTCGACGCGAGCCAGATCTACTGGAGCTTTGGCGACTACGGGAGCCCTGGGACGATCAGCGCCGCCGCGCTCACCGACCCTGGCTCCCCTCGGGTCCTCATCGCCGATGCGGGTGAAGAGCCACATGACCTCGTGGTCGGTGGCGGTCATATCTACTGGATCGACGGCGGTGGGAGCAATACCTCGATCGGTCGCGCCGAACTACCCGACGGGAGCAACCCCGAACCTGATTTCATCCCCGACCCCAGCGTCCACCCGACGGGCATCGCGGTCGATTCCGAACGGATCTATTGGTCCGAAGGCTTCGTCGAAGACAACATCGACAGCTTCGACTTCCAAAGCCAGACGATCGACCACGACTCGGTCAACGCCACCAAACCGACCGCGATCGCCGTCGGCGGCGGTCATATCTACTGGTACAACTTCTTAGACAGTGCGATCGAAGGCGCCACCCTCAGCGCCGGCAAAGGTACGAGCACCGAGAGGATCGTCGAAGGGGTGCAGGTCAGCGCCCTCGCTGCCGACAGCGAATACGTCTACTGGGCGAGCGGCGCCAGCGGCGCGATCGGCCGCGTCAGCCCGAGCGGAGCCGAAACCCCTCAACGCACTCTCATCAGCGGTCTCGACGAGCCGACCGGCCTGGCGCTTGACTCGGGCTTCTCACCCCCGAGTCCGCCGCCCCCGCCCCCCAGCCCGCCGCGACTCCCGATCTACACAGGCCCGACGAAGATCACTAAGGGCCTGCTCGGGCCAGGTCTCGAAGGGAACCTGCAGACGCCGAAGCAGTGCGTCGCGGGCGGACAGACATTCACGGTAAAAGTGGGCGTCAAGCAGAAGGGGTCGCGCCGCCACAAAGCCAGCTACTCGGTGAAGAAAGTGAAGTTCTTACTTGGCGGGAAGACGATCTCGATCGATCGGACCAAACCCTTCGAAGCGACCTATCCCGGCTCACCGGCGTCCGAGAAACTATCGGTCATCGCCAGGATCAGCGTCATCTTGCGCAAGGGCCACCGCCACGGACTCGCCACCAGGACGCTGAAGGCCGCGGTGATGACCTGTGGGTGAGGGGAGGTCGCGGGTAGGCCTCGAACGATCGCAGTGGAGGTGGCGATGAGGTTGGGTCGGTGGCGATGCGTGGCTGTGCTCTGCCTACTGGCGGCGGCCTCTGTGTCGCTGGCGAATGCGCCGGCCGCCGCCGCACGGGTCACCGGCGTGAAGCTGCGCTCCGGGGTCTACGAAGGGCGGGGGACCAGCAGCGGTGGGATCTTCGGCAAACGGATCGACGGCTCCATAGTCAAGGGCGGCCGCTTCACTTTCTGCCTCGACGTCGAAAAGACGGGACCCGGCGGGGCCCTGACGAGCGGTTACTGGCGTCAATCGCCGACCACGGCAGTGGGGGGCTCGACGGCGGGGAAAGGCAGCGAACCAGCGACCGGCGCAGCCACCGTGCAGCTCAGCGGCTCGGGTGAACTCGCCACCGCCATGTTCTGGGGAAACGGCCGCAAGCCCACGCGCATCGGGTTCGGCGGCGAAGTGACGGTCACAAGCTCGGTCACGATCTTCGGGATGTTCATGGAACTCCCACCGACGACGCAGTCCACGGACGGGGCCTTTGTGGTGAAGAGCCTCACCTCGAACGGGTTCGCCGGCGAAGTTGACCAGGAAGAAAAGAAAAAGGAACTCGGTGCTTCTGGGATCACCCTGACCACGCGGGCGCCATATGTCGCGCGGCGAGTCAAAACGTGCTCGACACAGTAGGGCTCGACTACTAGGAGGAAGAAGCGCTGGGGAGGTGAAGCGCGTCTCCCCTTTGAGGCCGCATCACACACCTGGGCAGGGGGTGGGGTTGAGATAGGTAAGTGAAGAGCCGGGGTGGCACAGGGTGGAAGCCGTGGGAGCCATCTCGACCGACGGGACCACTGGTGCCGCTGCCAAATTCCCTCGGAGGTCACATTGGCGCGGGCGACTAGTGAACAGCGATCGCAAACGGCCATTTGCCGACGCGAATCGGCCGACCCACCACCTGGTTGGTCTGGGTGTCGATCACCGAAATAGTGTTTGACACGAGGTTCACGACGTAGGCAGTCTTGTCGTCGGAGGTAATTCCGATAGAGCTCGGGCCTTTGCCGACGCTGATCGAGCCCACCACGCGATTGGTTTGGGTGTCGATCACCGATACGTTGTCTGAGCGGTAATTGGCGACGTAGGCGGTCCAGCCATCCGGTATGACCGCGATCGCATCCGGTTTGGCGCCGACTCGGATCGAGTCCACGAGCCTCCTGGTTTGGGTGTCGAACAGCCCGACTCTGCTTGAGGTGGATCCGTCTCGGATAAATTCGTTGATCACGTAGGCGATCTTGCCGTTGGGGCTGATCGCGAGCGCACGCGGGCCTTTGCCGACGCTGATCGAGCCCACCACGCGATTGGTTTGGGTGTCGATCAGTAAGACTCTTCCTGTGGCTTCGTTTGCGAGTAGGCGACGTGGGCGAGGGCGCTCGCCGCCGGCGTGGCGAGGATCAGCGTCAGTATCAGAACGAGCGGCAGCCTTCGGCTTGACTTTCGGTCATTACCTCGATTCCGCATGGCTATTGGCTAATCTCCGCTCATAGTTCAGCCAGGATACCGTCCATTCGGCAACCATGGCGAGGACTCAGACTCCAGGCGAGCCCACGGGCATCGGTTAAAATACATGCCCTCAGGCGTAGGTCGCAAATCAACGAACTCGGGTCTCATGGGGCCGGCCGCCAGCTCGCTGTTTGGCTACCGTCCAATACGTGAGCTTCGACCAGCTACCGCGCCTTGTCCACAGGAGACTACTTTCGTTCGGTGTTTCTTTGTCCCGACACAGGTATCATCTTTGTGGTGAACCCGGACACCACGCTCCCGCTTTTGTGACGCGCAATCTCGCTTCGGGAGGGAATGCGGAGATTTCAGCGGCGGATTTCTGGATGCTGCCGCGGCTCAGCGCAGGCCAGGAATAGCCCCCCATGGACAGATTTCATTCCCACATCCCCCCCGAGGTCATGGTCGGGTCTATGAGCCCAATGGAGCCGGCTTGGAAACCGGGTGGGCTCTTCATTTAACGCCGATATCCGCTTTATCAATGAAGCTTGCGAAGGGCTCATCTCGCTGGGTTAAGATCTAGCTGAGGTATGCGATGAGAGCTAGGCGCACCGTGGGTCAGATGGCGATTGCGGGTTTGACCCTGCTGGGCGCCTTGGTGTTGCTGGCGCCGTTCGCCCAAGCCGCCTTCCCGGGGCGAGACGGCCAGATCGCCTACGGCACGGTCGAAAGCGTATATGAAATAGGCGTCCTCGGTTTCGGTCCGATCAAGGCCGTCACTCCCAACGACCCCCAGCACCCAACTGTCCTAGTCGAGGGGAAAGGCCTCCAACCGCCGGGCGCGACCGAAGCCCAGGTCGAAGCTCCCTCCTACTCGGCCGACGGCCAGCAGATCGCCTTCGCCGCACGTTGGACTCCGGCCGGAGGGTTTCAATCCGAAGGACGGATCTTCACCATGAGCGCGAGCGGTGCCGACGTGCACCAGTTAACGACCGAACCCGGCGTCACCGACAGCGACCCGGGCTTCTCTCCCTCCGGGGAACAAATCGTCTTTGATCGCACCGAAGCGGTGAGCGGCGCGACCCAGATTTACAGGGTCGACGCCGACGGCACCGGCCTGCTGCAGCTCACCAAAGACCCAAACGGCGACGACGAGTCTCCACGCTACTCACCCGATGGCAAAGAGATCGTCTTTGACTCCAACAAGGGAATCGAAGAGATCAGCCCAAGTGGAGGCGCTCGCCACCTGTTGGTGGCAGATCAAGGCAGGGTCAAAGCTTATGAAGCCGACTTCTCACCCAACGGCAAGCTGATCGTCTTCGTCAAAGAGACTCCCAGGAAGGGCGCGCTTTTTATCGCTAAAGCAAACGGAAAAGACGCCCGACTCGTGTCGCCGAGGCAGAAGGGCGGCGATGGATGCGGCAAGTTCTACTGCCCGGGGGGCCCGGTCTTCTCGCCCGATGGCAAACGGATCCTGTATGAGCAGGAAAATACCTACAACTCGTTTCTGGCCGAGGTCTCGGTGGCGGGCAAGCGGCGTGAAAGCCACGAACTCAACCTGCCGGGCGGGGACAAACCTTTCGGACCATCTTGGCAGCCGCTCCCTTAGCATTCTTCCGGCGATTCGAGCTAAATTTGGACTGGTTCGTCGGGCTCACAACCGCGAAGGGTTGGGTTCGAATCCCGCCGCTGCTATAGGAAACGGTCCCGGTAATCGGGCCTTTTCTTTTTCGCGTCCCAGGTCGTTCCCGGGATCTGGTGGCGGATACTAACTGGGTACTAGGTTTGTCGCGAACCGGTGCAAGTTGAAGCCCTCAGGTTTATGGTTGTGATCCAGGCGGTAGCCGGTTGGAGTCCGGTCGTCCACCTGGCTCGCCCAGCCTGCCACAGCCTGCGCACTACCAGCCGGGGCATCCAGAATGGCCTCCGGAGACTGTCCGGCAAGGCGTGAACATCTGCAGAGATGATGAGGGTGGGAGTTCTCAGGCGCTCTGGGCCGGCGCGCTGGGCCCTGTTAGAGACTCTGCCGCCTGAAGCGTTCCCCGCAGAGTCAGTTCCAAGAGCTCCCGCAATTGAGAGCGCTCGATGTCCTCGCGCTCTAGCCAGCGCAGAACCGCGCCCTCGAGGAAGAAGAACCAGCCCTCCACGGCGGTCTCAAGCGTCGGCGAGCGGACTGAGCCTGCCGGCGCTGCTCCCCAGTCGCTGAGCGTCGCGAGCACCGCCTCGACCCGCGCTGCCCTCCCTGTCTCCAGGATCGCCCGGATCTCAGCGTCGCCACCGCCGCGCCCGCGCGAGAGCGCCGCGAAGGAGGCGGCGTGCTCTTCGACGAAGTCGAGGAAGCGATCGAGACTGGCGCCGAGTTGCTCGGGCGCTGGCAAATCCGGATCCGGCGCAGTCAATTCCGCCAGTTCGCGCTGGCCGCGCTCCAGCGCAGCCAGAACAAAGTCCTTCTTGGTCGGGAAGTAGTGGTAGAGCAGGCCCTTGGAAACCCCCGCCTCGATCGCGATCTCCTCGATCGAGACCTCGTCATAGGGCCGACGGCCCAGCAGCTCGCTGCCGGCGAGGAGCAGCTGCTCGCGGCGCGCCTCGTTATTCAGTCGCAGCCTTGGAGTAGAGCTCGCCATGGCTGTAGCGTAGCCTCCATTGACCGCATATTCAATAACTGCTATCAATGTTCCAGCTATTGAACCTATGGTCAACGCCGCCAGGGCAGCGACCACGAGGAGGACCCAGATGAGCACCGCCACCGCGCTAGCGCCGACCCTTACTCCGCAGTTGCCGCCGGGACCGCAGTTGCCTAAACCTCTTCTCGTCGGGCGCTTTTTGCTCCAGCCAACCTCCTTCCTCGAGGACTGCCAGCGCCGCTACGGCGACTACTTCACCCTCCGCCTCTCCGCCAAGCGCACCCAGGTCATCACCGCCGACCCGGCGGCGCTGAAGTCAGTCTTCACCGCCGATCCCGAGACGATGCTCGCCGGCAAGAACAACGAGATCCTGCGGCCGTTGCTCGGCGACCGCTCGGTCTTGCTGCTGGACCGCTCCGAGCACCTGCGCCAGCGCCGCCTGCTGCTGCCGCCCTTCCATGGTGAGCGGATGCAGGCCTACGGCGAGACGATGCGCGAGATCGCCGAGCGCCAGGTCGCCTCCTGGCCGCGGCGGCGGGCCTTCGCGGTGGCGCCCTCGATGCGGGCGATCACCCTCGAGGTGATCCTGCGCACCGTCTTCGGCGTCTCTGATCCCGAGCGTCTCGAGCGTCTCGGCGCTCCACTTGCGCGCCTGCTCGACGCCGCCGCCAGCCAGCCGCGTCTGTTCGCTTTGCAGCTGACCAGCTCGCAGAGCCCGCGGCCGCGCAGCCCCTGGGGGCGTTTTAACAAGATCAAAGCCGAAGCCGACCGCGTTATCTACGCCGAGCTACACGAGCGTCGCAGCCAGCCCGGCGCTGGCCAGGAGGACATCCTCTCGCTACTGCTCGCCGCGCGCGATGAGGAGGGCCGCCCACTCACCGACGTCGAGCTCCGCGACGAGCTGATGACGCTGCTGCTTGCCGGCCATGAGACCACGGCGACGGCACTCGCCTGGACGCTCGAGCGCCTCGTCCGCCATCCCGAGATCCTCGAACGCCTCAGCGCCGAGACCCGTGCCGGCGAGGAGGCCTATCTCGAGGCGACGATCAAGGAGTCGCTGCGGCTGCGGCCGGTCGTCCCCGCCGTCGGCCGCCACTTGAGCGAGCCCACCGAAATTGGTGGCCGCCTCCTGCCCGCCGGGGTCAGCATCAACCCCTCGATCTACTTGATCCACCGCCGGGCCGACCTCTACCCCGAGCCCGAGGCTTTCCGCCCCGAGCGCTTTCTCGCCACCGACCCGCCCGGGACCTATGAGTGGATCCCCTTCGGTGGCGGCGTCCGTCGTTGCCTTGGCGCCAGCTTCGCCCTCTTTGAGATGAAGATCGTCATGCAGACGATTCTCCAGCGAACCAGCCCGGTGGCCCAGGCCAGCCGCGGTGAGCGGGTTACCCGCCGGGCGATTACCTACGCCCCGAAGCGCGGCGCCCGCATCGTCGTCGAGGCCGCATAAACGTTGTGACCGACCGCGGTTTGGACAGCCTCGTAGCGCAAGGCGAAGCTCTGGCGGGACGGGGAGCCCGCCGTCGGAGGGGCCAGCCGCAAGCCGCATGCTGGGCTCAGCGCCCGATGCAGGCGCAAGATCCGGCGGCGGCTCCGACTGTGCTGCCGCGAGTTCTGACGTACTCCATAGGCGCTCTGCCCTGCGTGCTGCTCCCGCGACCCAAGATACCCACTTCACTACGGTGTGCGATTCATGCGAGAGAAGGCCCTGTACATCGAGAATTTGGTCAAGCGTTATCCGACTGGGGTCGAGGCGTTGCGCGGCGTCTCGCTCGAGATCAAGCAGGGCGAGCTGTTCGGCCTGCTCGGCCCCAACGGGGCGGGCAAGTCGACCCTGATCCATTGCACGACTGGTCTGGCGCAGGTCACGTCGGGCAAGATCGAGGTCTTCGGTCACGACGCGATCTCCGATTACGAAGAGGCGCGTCAGGCGGTCGGCCTCGCTCCCCAGGAGGTCAACATCGACTGGTTTCTGACCGTCGAGGAGACGCTCGACTATCACGCCGGCTACTTCGGCATGCCCAAGCGCGAGCGTCGCGAGCGCACCGATGAGCTGCTCGAGACCTTCTCGCTGACCGAGAAGCGCGACGAACGCACCCGCACTCTCTCCGGGGGAATGAAGCGGCGGCTGATTTTGGCCAGGGCAATGATGCACCGGCCACGCCTCCTGATCCTCGACGAGCCGACTGCCGGCGTCGACGTTGAGCTGCGGCTGGAGCTCTGGCACTACGTCCAGCGCATCAACCAGGAGGGGACGACGATCTTGCTCACCACCCACTACATCGAGGAGGCCGAGCAGCTCTGCGATCGGATCGCCTTCATCAACAAAGGCAAGATCGTCGGCGAGGGCACGAGCGCGGCGCTGG
>CAWBCO010000009.1:0-22274 GCA_963787415.1 uncultured Solirubrobacterales bacterium
CGGAGAGCGCACCCCGTAGCCTCCGAGAGGTATCCAATGCGGGGTTATCGTGCGCCGGAGTTCGAGGTTTGGCGAGGGAGAGATAGAGATAAGGCTTGCCGGGTGGCGCATCGCAAGACGCTGACCCAGGGACACACTGAACGAGCCTGGCACCAAAGACGTGCTGGCCGTCAATATTGAAGGCCTGAGTGGCGCCGCGCGGCCGTCTGGAGTCGAATAGACTCGCACTGATGCGGCAAGCGGCATGGAGTGGTATGCCTTGGTCGGGCATCCGGGCGACGGTCGCTCTCGCGGCGGTTGTGGGCGTGCTAGCCGCAGGCGCGGCTCCCGCGCAGGCGGTGATCGTCTATCGCTGCGGCACCACCGCGGTCAACCTCTGCCAGGTCAACTCCAACGGCAGCGGACGGACGCAGCTGACCAGCGAAGGGTCATACGAAGACGTCTCGCTGGATCCCGCAGGCACGCGTATGGTCCTCGACCACGGCTCGTCTCTCTACGCGGCGAATGGCAGCGCGCAGGACCCTGTCGGCCCAATCAGCAATGCTTCTTCGCTGGCGAAGATCAGCTCAGACGGATCGACGGGGGTCGACGACGAGGACTACAGCGACCTCGGCGAGGGTCTGCTCGTGTGCACCTTCGCCACCAGCGGCGGCAACATATCCGAGTGCGGCTTTCAGGCGCAGTTCCCCAGCTTCACTCCGAGTGGTGAAATTGTCGCATCGTTTCTGGATCACACGACGAAACAGTTTGTCCTTTCCAAGTACGCGGTGGGGGCCACCTTTGGAGGGGAAGCCCCGCCCACGCTCGTAAGCGAACCCAACGCCAGTGTGATCGAGTCGGCGGTCTCGCCTAATGAAAATAACGCTCGCGGCAGTCGTGGCCCCCAACGACGAAACTGCGAGCGGATACATCGCGCTATTTAGCATCTAGCAGCGGGCAGCCACTGCGCCGGCTCACCAACGGCACCACTGACGAGGACCCCGCCTGGTCGCCCGACGGGACGCAGCTGGTATTCGCCCGCGGCGACTCTCTCTACACCACGTCGGCGAGCGGCTCGCCTGGGAAGCGAGAAGCTTCTGGTCAATGAAAAGGCAACGCCGACGTCGGCAGGGCCGCAAAAAGACGATGGATGTGGACTGCCCGGGCAAACCACGCCGGCCGTCCAATCACTCGAGCTCCAGGCCCGGCACCGTCCATGCCGAGAAGGGCTCCCACCCTGGCGAAACGGATGCTGGTCTGCTGGAGGAACCGTTGTGGTTGAGTTCAAGCTCATTGGCCACCACCACCAGCACAAGGTGCTCAAGCCCGTCGGCTCGGTAACGCTGACCGGAAAAGCCGGCGCTAACAGCTTTAAAATCAAGCGCGGTCATGGCCATCTCCTGGCGCCCGTTTACTACGAGCTCGTCGTGTACACCCAGGCTGGGACTACCAAGTCCGCGACGCGCATGCTCTCGCTTACCGTTAAGCACTGAGCGGCCTGGCCAGCCGGAGTGGGTGCGTTCGACCGCAGCTTGCTGCGGGCTGCCGCCTTTCTGTTTCGGACGAAGAGCGAAAGTGCCGCGACCTTCATTGTGCGCTCCCAACTTTGCGTATGAAGGTGACAGTTGGTCCTGGTCAACCGGTCAGGTCGCGAATCGCTCGACTATCCGCGGGTGGTCGCGAGAGACGAATCGGGCCCCGCTATAGGAAACGGCCCGGGAAACGGGGCCTTTTTCGCGTCCCAGGTCATGTCCGGAACCTGGGAGCGGGTACTAAATGGGTACTAAGTTTGTCGCGAACCGATACAGGCTGAAGCCCCTCGGAGGCTCATGGTTGTGGTCCAGGCGGTCGCGGGTTCAAGTCCCGTCGTCCACCCCTCAAGGAAATGGCTCTGTGGGGGGTTTCCGCATGTTTGAGGTGGATGCGACAAGCTGGAGAGGGGGACAATCGGGGGACAATTTCGTAGAGCGCGATCTACGAAACCAAGATTCGCTTGATCGAGTCCGGTCGAGCACGCCCCGCTGGAAGTCCCTTTGACCTTGGTAAGCATAGGGTCAGTCGAGGTCCGTAGAAGTCAGCGAAAGTCTGTTATATGAGGGCTTCGTTCCCTATGGCGGCTATCCGAGGCTGTGGCCACGGGAGTCCTCGAGGGCGGGTCGGCCGCTATCGCAAGTGCCGTCGTTGGTCGCTCTTGGCTTTTTGATCTCCTCGCCAGGCCGGTTGGATCCGGCGGGGCGGCGAGCGATCCGGCAGCCAGCCTGGAACGGCCGTGATCTCCACGTCGACTCGCCCTGTTGCGTATTCCCCCCGGCAAGACGGATCATTACCTTGACGCGGTCCAGCTCGCGCTCACGGTTGTCGATCCCCACACCGTCGCTGCCCAGCAGAAAGTTCGCGTTGTGCAGTAATCCCGTCGATGAAAATTTCATTCGCCGACATCATTGCCGCCGAGTATACTAGGGGGTGTGGTCACCCCGGCTAGTTCACCCGGCAGAGCACCTGATTTGTAATCATCGGATTGGAGGTGGAATTTTCGGCTCTGCATAGAAGCTGAAAAACACCGTTCTAGGTCTTTTGCAAATCCGTGGCTGGTTGAGGTATGATTTCGTCTGGGTTGCGGGGGGAGCGTCAGCGACTTGGTCCACCTTGAAATCAGATCTCGTTCTCTTGGTGTCTGCATTGTGTTCATGTGGTGGCCCGAGCGGCTCTAGGGAGTTGGTGGAGGTTGTCAGGAGCTGCGTGGCCGGGCAGCGCGTTCAGCATGAGGTCATCTCCTCATACACCACCCCAGGAAGGTGGGGCTCGGCTTGAAGTTGTGGTCTATAGGATCTGGTCCCACTGCCGAGAGTTCACCCCCACCGCAACGTTGCCAAGCCTTACCAAGCTCACCGACCATCGCCACCGACATCGACCCCCTCCTCGACGTCGTCGACGACGGCAAGCTCAACGAGGAGAGCGCGATCCCGGCGTGATCTCGATGGCGTTCGAGGTTTCACTGCAGCTTCGGCTGGGCGGGGGCCGCGCCGTCGGACGAGAGCAACCAGATCGTCAAAAAGACGAAGTCGCAGAACCAGGAGCAAATGATCCGATGGCGCGGACTTGCTCGATGCAACCAATGGTCATTGCCGCCTTCTGGGATCTGACCGGGAAAGCCAGCGCCTACGTTTACTGGTCGAGGAAGGCGGCGAGATCGGTCGTGCGAACCTTGACGGTTCCGACGTGGTTGCGGGGCTAGTCACTACCCCCTCTTCCTCCGTCGCGGTCGACGCGAGCCAGATCTACTGGAGCTTTGGCCATGCCGGAGCCCTGGGACGATCAGCGCCGCCGCGCTCACCGACCCGGGCTCCCCTCGGGGTCCTCATCGCCCATGCGGGTGAAGAGCCACATGACCTCGTGGTCGGTGGCGGTCATATCTACTGGATCGACGGCGGTGGGAGCAATACCTCGATCGGTCGCGCCGAACTACCCGACGGGAGCAACCCCAAACCTGATTTCATCCCCGACCCCAGCGTCCACCCGACGGGCATCGCGGTCGATTCCGAACGGATCTATTGGTCCGAAGGCTTCGTCGAAGACAACATCGACAAGCTTCGACTTCCAAAGCCAAGAACATGATTCCACCATCAGTTGGTCATCACAGCCACCATCAACCATGCCATTGCCGCGGCGTCAGATCCACGGGTAATACATCTTAGACAGTGCGATCGAAGGCGCCACCCTCAGCGCCGGCAAAGGTACGAGCACCGAGAGGATCGTCGAAGGGGTGCAGGTCAGCGCCCTCGCTGCCGACAGCGAATACGTCTACTGGGGTGAAGTGGCGCCAGCGGCGGCGATTGGCCGCGACGACGCCGGAGCGCAACGAAAACCCCTCACCGCCCTCCGATCAGCCGTCTCTATCAGCTCATCGGCCGGCCTCTGGCTCGACTTCGGCTTCATCAAGACCGAGCGGGCCGCATGAGAACCGAAGCCCGCCTCGAGGGCCTACTCCACCGCACCGACGAAGATCGACTAAGGGCCTGCTCGGGCGAGGTCTCAAGGGAACCTGCAGACGCCGAAACAGCGGGTCGCGGGCGGACAACATTCACGGAAAAGCGGACGAAGCAGAAGGCGTCGACGCACAAAGCCAGCTACTCGGCGAAGAAAGTGAAGTTCTTACTTGGCGGGAAGACGATCTCGATCGATCGGACGAAACCCTTCGAAGCGACCTATCCCGGCTCACCGGCGTCCGAGAAACTATCGGTCATCGCCAGGATCAGCGTCATCTTGCGCAAGGCCACCGCCACGGACTCCACCAGGACGCCGAAGGCCGCGGACGACCGTGGGCGAGGGGAGGTCCGGGTAGGCCTCAACGATCGCAGTGGAGGTGGCGATGAGGTTGGGTCGGTGGCGATGCGTGGCTGTGCTCTGCCTACTGGCGGCGGCCTCTGTGTCGCTGGCGAATGCGCCGGCCGCCGCCGCACGGGTCACCGGCGTGAAGCTGCGCTCCGGGGTCTACGAAGGGCGGGGGACCAGCAGCGGTGGGATCTTCGGCAAACGGATCGACGGCTCCATAGTCAAGGGCGGCCGCTTCACTTTCTGCCTCGACGTCGAAAAGACGGGACCCGGCGGGGCCCTGACGAGCGGTTACTGGCGTCAATCGCCGACCACGGCAGTGGGGGGTCGACGGCGGGGAAGGCAGCGAACCAGCGACCGGCGCAGCCACCGTGCAGCGCAGCGTGTCGGTGAACCCGCCACCGCCACGTTCTGGGGAAAGGCCGGAAGCCCACGCGAATCGGGTTCGCGGCGAAGTGACGCCGACAAGCTCGGTCACGATCTTCGGGATGTTCATGGAACTCCCACCGACGACGCAGTCGACGGACGGGGCCTTTGTGGTGAAGAGCCTCACCTCGAACGGGTTCGCCGGCGAAGTTGACCAGGAAGAAAAGAAAAAGGAACTCGGTGCTTCTGGGATCACCCTGACCACGCGGGCGCCATATGTCGCGCGGCGAGTCAAAACGTGCTCGACACAGTAGGGCTCGACGACGAGGAGGAAGAAGCGCTGGGGAGGTGAAGCGCGTCTCCCCTTTGAGGCCGCATCACACACCTGGGCAGGGGGTGGGGTTGAGATAGGTAAGTGAAGAGCCGGGGTGGCACAGGGTGGAAGCCGTGGGAGCCATCTCGACCGACGGGACCACTGGTGCCGCTGCCAAATTCCCTCGGAGGTCACATTGGCGCGGGCGACTAGTGAACAGCGATCGCAAACGGCCATTTGCCGACGCGAATCGGCCGACCCACCACCTGGTTGGTCTGGGTGTCGATCACCGAAATAGTGTTTGACACGAGGTTCACGACGTAGGCAGTCTTGTCGTCGGAGGTAATTCCGATAGAGCTCGGGCCTTTGCCGACGCTGATCGAGCCCACCACGCGATTGGTTTGGGTGTCGATCACCGATACGTTGTCTGAGCGGTAATTGGCGACGTAGGCGGTCCAGCCATCCGGTATGACCGCGATCGCATCCGGTTTGGCGCCGACTGGATCGAGTCCACGAGCCTCCTGGTTTGGGTGTCGAACAGCCCGACTCTGCTTGAGGTGGATCCGTCTCGGATCAATTCGTTGATCACGTAGGCGATCTTGCCGTTGGGGCTGATCGCGAGCGCACGCGGGCCTTTGCCGACGCTGATCGAGCCCACCACGCGATTGGTTTGGGTGTCGATCAGTAAGACTCTTCCTGTGGCTTCGTTTGCGAGTAGGCGACGTGGGCGAGGGCGCTCGCCGCCGGCGTGGCGAGGATCAGCGTCAGTATCAGAACGAGCGGCAGTTCGGCTTGACTTTCGGTCATTACCTCGATTCCGCATGGCTATTGGCTAATCTCCGCTCATAGTTCAGCCAGGATACCGCCATTCGGCAACCATGGCGAGGACTCAGACTCCAGGCGAGCCCACGGGCATCGGTTAAAATACATGCCCTCAGGCGTAGGTCGCAAATCAACGAACTCGGGTCTCATGGGGCCGGCCGCCAGCTCGCTGTTTGGCTACCGTCCAATACGTGGGCTTCGACCAGCTACCGCGCCTGTCCACAGGAGACTACTTTCGTTCGGTGTTTCTTTGTCCCGACACAGGTTCGTCTTTGTGGTGAACCCGGACACCACGCTCCCGCTTTTGTGACGCGCAATCTCGCTTCGGGAGGGAATGCGGAGATTTCAGCGGCGGATTCTGGATGCTGCCGCGGCTCAGCGCAGGCCAGGAATAGCCCCCCATGGACAGATTTCATTCCCACATCCCCCCGAGGTCATGGTCGGGTCTATGACCCCAATGGAGCCGGCTTGGAAACCGGGTGGGCTCTTCATTTAACGCCGATATCCGCTTTATCAATGAAGCTTGCGAAGGGCTCATCTCGCTGGGTTAAGATCTAGCTGAGGTATGCGATGAGAGCTAGGCGCACCGTGGGTCAGATGGCGATTGCGGGTTTGACCCTGCTGGGCGCCTTGGTGTTGCTGGCGCTGTTCGCCCAAGCCGCCTTCCCGGGGCGAGACGGCCAGATCGCCTACGGCACGGTCGAAAGCGTATATGAAATAGGCGTCCTCGGTTTCGGTCCGATCAAGGCCGTCACTCCCAACGACCCCCAGCACCCAACTGTCCTAGTCGAGGGGAAAGGCCTCCAACCGCCGGGCGCGACCGAAGCCCAGGTCGAAGCTCCCTCCTACTCGGCCGACGGCCAGCAGATCGCCTTCGCCGCACGTTGGACTCCGGCCGGAGGGTTTCAATCCGAAGGACGGATCTTCACCATGAGCGCGAGCGGTGCCGACGTGCACCAGTTAACGACCGAACCCGGCGTCACCGACAGCGACCCGGGCTTCTCTCCCTCCGGGGAACAAATCGTCTTTGATCGCACCGAAGCGGTGAGCGGCGCGACCCAGATTTACAGGGTCGACGCCCACGGCACCGGCCTGCTGCAGCTCACCAAAGACCCAAACGGCGACGACGGTCTCCACGCTACTCACCCGATGGCAAAGAGATCGTCTTTGACTCCAACAAGGGAATCGAAGAGATCAGCCCAAGTGGAGGCGCTCGCCACCTGTTGGTGGCAATCAAGGAGGGTCAAAGCTTATGAAGCCGACTTCTCACCCAACGGCAAGCTGATCGTCTTCGTCAAAGAGACTCCCAGGAAGGGCGGCTTTTTATCGCTAAAGCAAACGGAAAAGACGCCCGACTCGTGTCGCCAGGCAGAAGGGCGGCGATGGATGCGGCAAGTTCTATGCCCGGGGGGCCCGGTCTTCTGCCGATGGAAACGGATCCTGTATGAGCAGGAAAATACCTACAACTCGTTTCTGGCCGAGGTCTCGGTGGCGGCAAGCGGCGTGAAAGCCACGAACTCAACCTGCCGGGCGGGGACAAACCTTTCGGACCATCTTGGCAGCCGCTCCCTTAGCATTCTTCCGGCGATTCGAGCTAAATTTGGACTGGTTCGTCGGGCTCACAACCGCGAAGGGTTGGGTTCGAATCCCGCCGCTGCTATAGGAAACGGTCCCGGTAATCGGGCCTTTTCTTTTTCGCGTCCCAGGTCGTTCCCGGGATCTGGTGGCGGATACTAACTGGGTACTAGGTTTGTCGCGAACCGGTGCAAGTTGAAGCCCTCAGGTTTATGGTTGTGATCCAGGCGGTAGCCGGTTGAGTCCGGTCGTCCACCTGGCTCGCCCAGCCTGCCACAGCCTGCGCACTACCAGCCGGGGCATCCAGAATGGCCTCCGGAGACTGTCCGGCAAGGCGTGAACATCTGCAGAGATGATGAGGGTGGGAGTTCTCAGGCGCTCTGGGCCGGCGCGCTGGGCCCTGTTAGAGACTCTGCCGCCTGAAGCGTTCCCCGCAGAGTCAGTTCCAAGAGCTCCCGCAATTGAGAGCGCTCGATGTCCTCGCGCTCTAGCCAGCGCAGAACCGCGCCCTCGAGGAAGAAGAACCAGCCCTCCACGGCGGTCTCAAGCGTCGGCGAGCGGACTGAGCCTGCCGGCGCTGCTCCCCAGTCGCTGAGCGTCGCGAGCACCGCCTCGACCCGCGCTGCCCTCCCTGTCTCCAGGATCGCCCGGATCTCAGCGTCGCCACCGCCGCGCCCGCGCGAGAGCGCCGCGAAGGAGGCGGCGTGCTCTTCGACGAAGTCGAGGAAGCGATCGAGACTGGCGCCGAGTTGCTCGGGCGCTGGCAAATCCGGATCCGGCGCAGTCAATTCCGCCAGTTCGCGCTGGCCGCGCTCCAGCGCAGCCAGAACGAAGTCCTTCTTGGTCGGGAAGTAGTGGTAGAGCAGGCCCTTGGAAACCCCCGCCTCGATCGCGATCTCCTCGATCGAGACCTCGTCATAGGGCCGACGGCCCAGCAGCTCGCTGCCGGCGAGGAGCAGCTGCTCGCGGCGCGCCTCGTTATTCAGTCGCAGCCTTGGAGTAGAGCTCGCCATGGCTGTAGCGTAGCCTCCATTGACCGCATATTCAATAACTGCTATCAATGTTCCAGCTATTGAACCTATGGTCAACGCCGCCAGGGCAGCGACCACGAGGAGGACCCAGATGAGCACCGCCACCGCGCTAGCGCCGACCCTTACTCCGCAGTTGCCGCCGGGACCGCAGTTGCCTAAACCTCTTCTCGTCGGGCGCTTTTTGCTCCAGCCAACCTCCTTCCTCGAGGACTGCCAGCGCCGCTACGGCGACTACTTCACCCTCCGCCTCTCCGCCAAGCGCACCCAGGTCATCACCGCCGACCCGGCGGCGCTGAAGTCAGTCTTCACCGCCGATCCCGAGACGATGCTCGCCGGCAAGAACAACGAGATCCTGCGGCCGTTGCTCGGCGACCGCTCGGTCTTGCTGCTGGACCGCTCCGAGCACCTGCGCCAGCGCCGCCTGCTGCTGCCGCCCTTCCATGGTGAGCGGATGCAGGCCTCGGCGAGACGATGCGCGAGATCGCCGAGCGCCAGGTCGCCTCCTGGCCGCGGCGGCGGGCCTTCGCGGTGGCGCCCTCGATGCGGGCGATCACCCTCGAGGTGATCCTGCGCACCGTCTTCGGCGTCTCTGATCCCGAGCGTCTCGAGCGTCTCGGCGCTCCACTTGCGCGCCTGCTCGACGCCGCCGCCAGCCAGCCGCGTCTGTTCGCTTTGCAGCTGACCAGCTCGCAGAGCCCGCGGCCGCGCAGCCCCTGGGGGCGTTTTAACAAGATCAAAGCCGAAGCCGACCGCGTTATCTACGCCGAGCTACACGAGCGTCGCAGCCAGCCCGGCGCTGGCCAGGAGGACATCCTCTCGCTACTGCTCGCCGCGCGCGATGAGGAGGGCCGCCCACTCACCGACGTCGAGCTCCGCGACGAGCTGATGACGCTGCTGCTTGCCGGCCATGAGACCACGGCGACGGCACTCGCCTGGACGCTCGAGCGCCTCGTCCGCCATCCCGAGATCCTCGAACGCCTCAGCGCCGAGACCCGTGCCGGCGAGGAGGCCTATCTCGAGGCGACGATCAAGGAGTCGCTGCGGCTGCGGCCGGTCGTCCCCGCCGTCGGCCGCCACTTGAGCGAGCCCACCGAAATTGGTGGCCGCCTCCTGCCCGCCGGGGTCAGCATCAACCCCTCGATCTACTTGATCCACCGCCGGGCCGACCTCTACCCCGAGCCCGAGGCTTTCCGCCCCGAGCGCTTTCTCGCCACCGACCCGCCCGGGACCTATGAGTGGATCCCCTTCGGTGGCGGCGTCCGTCGTTGCCTTGGCGCCAGCTTCGCCCTCTTTGAGATGAAGATCGTCATGCAGACGATTCTCCAGCGAACCAGCCCGGTGGCCCAGGCCAGCCGCGGTGAGCGGGTTACCCGCCGGGCGATTACCTACGCCCCGAAGCGCGGCGCCCGCATCGTCGTCGAGGCCGCATAAACGTTGTGACCGACCGCGGTTTGGACAGCCTCGTAGCGCAAGGCGAAGCTCTGGCGGGACGGGGAGCCCGCCGTCGGAGGGGCCAGCCGCAAGCCGCATGCTGGGCTCAGCGCCCGATGCAGGCGCAAGATCCGGCGGCGGCTCCGACTGTGCTGCCGCGAGTTCTGACGTACTCCATAGGCGCTCTGCCCTGCGTGCTGCTCCCGCGACCCAAGATACCCACTTCACTACGGTGTGCGATTCATGCGAGAGAAGGCCCTGTACATCGAGAATTTGGTCAAGCGTTATCCGACTGGGGTCGAGGCGTTGCGCGGCGTCTCGCTCGAGATCAAGCAGGGCGAGCTGTTCGGCCTGCTCGGCCCAACGGGGCGGGCAAGTCGACCCTGATCCATTGCACGACTGGTCTGGCGCAGGTCACGTCGGGCAAGATCGAGGTCTTCGGTCACGACGCGATCTCCGATTACGAAGAGGCGCGTCAGGCGGTCGGCCTCGCTCCCCAGGAGGTCAACATCGACTGGTTTCTGACCGTCGAGGAGACGCTCGACTATCACGCCGGCTACTTCGGCATGCCCAAGCGCGAGCGTCGCGAGCGCACCGATGAGCTGCTCGAGACCTTCTCGCTGACCGAGAAGCGCGACGAACGCACCCGCACTCTCTCCGGGGGAATGAAGCGGCGGCTGATTTTGGCCAGGGCAATGATGCACCGGCCACGCCTCCTGATCCTCGACGAGCCGACTGCCGGCGTCGACGTTGAGCTGCGGCTGGAGCTCTGGCACTACGTCCAGCGCATCAACCAGGAGGGGACGACGATCTTGCTCACCACCCACTACATCGAGGAGGCCGAGCAGCTCTGCGATCGGATCGCCTTCATCAACAAAGGCAAGATCGTCGGCGAGGGCACGAGCGCGGCGCTGGCGAGCCTCTATGAAGTCACTAACCTCGAGGACGCCTACCTGGCTCTGGTCGGCCGCAAGGAGCTCTCACGCTCGAGCATCGAGGCCACCCCGGCATGAGCGCCGCACAGATCCGCTTCGCGACCCTCTGGCGTCGCGAGGTCAGCCGCTTCATGAAGATCAAGAAACAGACCTTGGGCGGCCCGCTGCTGGAAACGTTCCTCTACATCACGGTTTTCGGTGCGGCGCTCGGTTCGCGGATCAAGGAGGTACACGGGATCAAGTACATCCTCTTCGTCATCCCCGGTCTGATCATGATGGCCCTAGCGACCAATGCCTTTACCAACAACTCTTCCTCGATCCTGCAGCAGAAGTTCCAGGGGGCGATCCACGACCAGCTCTCCTCGCCCGCGTCCCCGGTCGAGCTGCTGCTTGCGTTCGCGCTCGGAGGCTTCGTGCGAGGGCTAATGGTCGCCACGATCGCCTTCGTGGTCTCCCTTGCCTTGGTCGGCCTCCCGGTCGATCACGTCATCGTTCTGATCCCAGCGCTGTTCCTGGTCGGTTTCTTCTTCGCCAACCTCGGGGTGCTGATCGGCGTGCGCGCCGAGCAGTTCGATGACGTAGCCTTCGCTCAGACTTTCGTCTTACAGCCACTAATCTTCCTCGGCGGGGTCTTCTACGGCGCCTCGTTCTTGCCACAGCCATTCGAGACCCTGACCCGTTTCAACCCGATCTTCTACATGATCTCCCTCGTTCGTTACGGCTTCGTCGGTTTCACTGAAGTCAGCATCCCGCTCTCCCTGTTGGCGCTTAGCGCTGCCACCGCCGCCCTCTTCGCAGCGAACCTGCGCCTGTTCTCGAAGGGGTATCGACTGCGCTCCTGATATGGACGTCCATTTGTCAAGTACCCAGCGCTAATCGCGACCGCAAAAAGCGAGTCTGTATTGGATGGCTCGGTGCCCGGGCCCGGGCGCGACTGCGACGTCGCTGGCGGTCAGTCTGCAATGCGGGAGTTGGCTATCCCAGGGCGCTGGCTTCGTCGCCGGCGAGCGCAATCTAGGAACGGGCATAGCCGGTGAGAGGCCGCCCATAGGAGATCCGCGCGTGCCGGCGGCCTTTGGCCCGGACCCAGGTGACCGAGCGCGACCGCTGTGGTGGGCGGTCAGCTCATGGCGCGGTGGCCGCGGCCCAGAGGTAGCCCGCCAGCTCCCTGGCGACCGCGACGGTTGCGACGTTGTTGGGCTTGCCGCGCTCGCGCAGGCGCTGACCGAGGCGGTAGAGGCGATGCTGGGCGCGCCCGGCGATCTGCAAGACGTGGTCGGGCTGGCCCGCCTGGCGGTTGGTGAGGGTGGCGCCGATCCGCGGCGGGCGGGAGTAATGCCAGGACGACTCGACCAGCAGGCGGCGGGCGATCCAGGAGCCGGTCTTGGTGATCGAGCCCTGGCTTGCGGACTCCCCGGACTGCGCAAGTGAGGGAGTCAGCCCCAGCCAGCTGGAGAGCTTACGTGGCGAGGGGAAGCGCTCCCAGTCCCCGCCCAGCTCGAGGTGGAGCATCAACGCGGTCAAGGTGTCGATGCCGCGGAAGGCGCGCAGCCGGGCGACGGTCGGCCACAGCCGCTCGTCTTGGGCCAGCCGCGAGAGCCGCTCATCGAGCGCCTCGCGGCGGGCGCAGAGCCCGTCGACAGCGGCAAGCTGGTCGATGAAGGCCAGCTCGGTCGGCTCGTGTTCGAAGGACTGCTGAGCCAGCCAGTGGCGGTGATCGCGGCCCCAGGTCGTGTTGCCGGGGTAAACCCGACCGTGGCAGAGCAGGAGCTTGGAGACGCGGTGGCGGGCGCGCATCAGGTCTCCTCGCACCTGCTCGCGGGTGCGCGCCAGGTGGCGGATCGCTTCCAGCCAATCCGGCGGGACCGTTACCGCCTTCAGCTGCCCGGCGAGCAGGAGCCGCGCCAAGAGCTCGGCGTCCTTGCGGTCGGTCTTCACCCGGTCGCCCGGAGCCCGCGGCGTCTTGCTCGGCGCCACCACCGCAACCTCGATGCCAGCGGCCGTTGCCACCCGCATCAACCCGAATCCGGTCGGGCCCGCCTCATAGGCCGCCCGCACCGGAGCGGCCAGCTCACCGAGCCAACCCAGCACCTCCTCGGTGCCTGGACCGAAGCGCGCCCTTCGCAGCTCGCCGCTCAGCGAGTCGATCGCCGCGGCGTGCGTGGAGCGTGCGTGGACATCCAATCCAACCCATGTCATCGTTCCGTTCATGGCCGGACCCTCCTTTGCCTGGGGTCAGCCGGAGCCCGTCTCCGGCCAGACAAACCCCCGAATGAGCAAGAGGGTCCGGCCTATCTCGGATGGCTCCGGTGATTAACCGAGGCCATAGCGTCAAGCTAGAGACGATTAGGAGGCCTCAGCCGCGCCACGATTCGACGGTGGTCGCGAGAGACGAATCGGGCACCCGCTATAGGAAAGGCCATCATTTTGCAGGGTCTTTTCGTTGCGTCCGAATATCCGGAAATTTGGGCGGGTATCATTTGGGCACTTTTCGCGCTTACAGCCGCTAGGCCCAGAGGCCGCTGATCGGGACCGCGAAGATCCGATCGCCGCCCAGCCGCGAGAGCGGGCGCGATGCCCCTCCCCTCCTCTTTGGCGAACACCGGGGAAGTGGCAGGGCTTGAACGGGAGCCCCGCTTTCCTCTTCTGGAGAGGCTCTGCGCGGTTCGCGATGAGTCGGGTGTTGCGGCTGTCGCCCCAGTCCCGGGAACATCTCCGGGCGGGTGTTACGGGACGCGACGCGCTCGTGGACTCGAAAACCATCTGCTTGCAGGCTCTCGGTTGGCCAGGGGCTGTCCCGGTCGTGATCCCGGTCGCGGTTCCGGTTACGGACCGGTCCCTGCAGGGCGCTGCGCGCTGACACCCCGCGCGAGGCGGAACTCCGCGGCGACCTCGCGTGTAGCCGCCTCGCCTCCGAGCGGAAATACGTGAAGCGCATCTACGCGCGAGATACTGGCAAGGCCCGCTGCCAGTTCGCCCGCTAGGTCAATGCCGCCGCCGCGACTTATCTGTGCCACGGCTGGCTGAGGAATCGCGACCCCTGGTAGGGCGCAGGCGCGCTCTGCCATGTGCGCGCTACGGAGCAGCGCGACGCTTGCGTAGAAGCGCACGCCCGCGAGGGAGTCCTCGGCGGCCGAGAGGAACGCTTCGAGGCGCCTGAGGTCGAAGATCATCTGCGACTGCACGAACGTTGCTCCAGCGGCGATCTTGCGCCGCAGGAGCCGCAACTCCCGGTCGACGTCCTCGGCGAAGGGATTGACGACGGCCCCAACCGCCAGCGGGTGCGGGGCACTCCATGCCGACGCGCTCGCAATGAGCTGCGTGGCCGTCATGTCGGCCACATGTTCGATGCCAGGCACCGGATCGCCCTGCATGCAGAGGACCGCCTCAGCGCCAAGCGCCGCCGAGCCTACGACCTGGGACTGCAGGGCAAGCCGGTTGCGATCGCGGCAGGAAACGTGGACGATTGTCCCCACGCCCTGCTCGCGCGCGAGGGCTACCGCAGCCAGCGGCGACATCCGCGGCTGGCCAGCGTGATTGTCGGTCAACCCTACGGCGTCGACGGTGTCGGCCAGAACAGCTATGCGGTCGCTGACGCGCGCGCCATCGGCCTCGGTCGGCAGCGAGATCTCCGCGGACGTCAGGGCGGTCAGCGACATGACCGCTGAGCCTAGCCCGTCGGTCCGTCAGGCCGACCCAAATCTTGTTAGAGGATGGCTATCAGGACCACTCGCTTTGCCCGGCAGGGCGCGCATCGTTACCCCGGTCGACAGCTTCCCCGCTTCGCGCGACAAGGAGAAGCGTGCGGGGTAGCCAAGCGCTCTCCCATCGGGCGATTTGCAAGCGTCCGTGACGCGGCTCGAAGCACGTGGTCTGACACGACGACAGTTCTCCATCACCACGTTTCGCGCCTTCGTCCAACTCGAAACCCCCGACAATCGGCTGCCAGTCGCCTCGAATAAATGCTCCCGCTCGGCGCGAATCAGCTATGGCCGCCTCGAAGCTCCCGGCGCCAGCAAGGACTGCGCGGCCGCGCTCCAGGGCGGCGTCGATCGCCTCAGGGTCGGGCCAGCCAAGCTCGCGCCCCGCCGCCTCTTGTAGGAAGGCGCTGCGGCTCGCGCCCCGCTCATCCACGGCGCGGTCGATTCGCTCGAGCAGCTCATCGGCCATCGAAAGCATCACCTTCAGTGGCTTTGACATTTAAGAATTTAGCTCCTGGCAATAACGAAAAGGCTGTCCACAAGCCGCCCCTTCGGTGTTCCGCCAGACTTCCGACTCCGTACCGCGCTGCTGTGTGCCGCCGCTTACCCCTCAACCTCATCATCTCCGCCCCTGCGAGAGTTCGTTCGAATCCCGCGGCGCGACGCAGCAGAAGGGCGACCGCAGCGATCTGACAATCCCGCCGCTTCTGTGCCTCAGCGGCGACGAGTTGCTGGTTTGCCGGGGCTCAGGCTCGCGATCCGCTGTTTGACTGCGCAGCTCGCCGCTGAGTGGTGACCCTGGCAGGCGAGCAGGGCAAGACCCTTGGCGACGTTGTGATCGGCGCAGCTGCCCTGGAGGCGCTCTTGCCGTCGAGCCCGGGTCTGAGAAGGTGTCGGATGCGCTGGCGGGCCTTGTCAAGGCTCGGCGAATCTTCGATGCGCCGACTAGGGTGAAGCGACAGGACGACTTCAACAGAGGAGATAGCAATGGCGGTAGGAACGATCGATCGACTTCCTGAGGGCATCGGCGCCCAGCAGTACGACGCCGTGACAGAGAAGATCGGGGGGGCGGACAAGCCGGTGGAGGGGCTGATCTTTCACTCCGCAGGCGAGCTAGAAGGAAGCTTCCAGGTGTTCAACGTCTGGGAGACTCGCGAGAACTACGAGCGGTTCACGACGGACCGCCGTCGGCCAGCAATGGTCGAGATTATGGGCGAGGAGGCTGTCGCCGCCCTACCTGATGTCGAGACCGTCTACGTCGACATCCACAACTACATCATTCCGTAATCCGCTGACAACTGAGTCTATTAGCGACGCGACCCCCGACCCGCCACTCGCAGAAAGCGGGCCGGGGAAGTGCGCCGTCTCCCCATACAGGTCGAGTGCTGTCGTTTGAGCCTTAAGCCGAACAGGCCAGATTGGACGCCTGAGCTACTTACTAACGTGGGCCTCTTGTACCGATCGACCTCTCGACCCGCGAGAAGGCGTCTGAGCCGCCACGCCTCTCCTCGACAGGCTCCGTCGCTGTAGCGGCTCTGAGAGCTCGACCAGGGAGGAGTTGCCGCAGATTGGACAGCGACGTCCCTTCGTATTGGCGACAACCTCCATTTGGGCGTACAGTCAGGGCATTCCACCGGAGCGGGATGAGAGGAAAGCAAGGATGAGGAGACTGCGCGACAACCTGACCTACGCGAACGTGATGGTTACAGTCCTGGCGTTCATTGTGCTCGGCGGAGTCGCCTACGCCGCTGGACTCCCCCCCAACAGCGTCGGGACCAAACAACTCAAGAACGGCGCAGTCACCGCGGAAAAGGTCAAGAAAGGTTCGCTGACGGGCGCACAGATAAATACGTCGACCCTGGGCACGGTCCCAAATGCCACTCATGCAGTCAGTGCGGACAGTGCCACGATGGCCGAACAGGCCAATCTCCTGCAAGGCAAACATGCCTCCAACTTCGTGGAAACCGGCGCGACCGCGGCGAACTCCAATCAGCTTCAGGGTCACCCGGCATCTGACTTCCTCGCTGCAGGTGGCACCGCTCAGAACTCCAGTCAGTTGGGCGGCGTGGGTTCCGGGTCCTTCCTCGGCGCCCCGGTCACTGTGCGCACCAAAACCTTTGGCGGCTTCCAAACAGGCTCTGGGGGCGCCACCCTGTCCGCCTCCTGCGACAATGGCGAAACCGCGGTTAGCGGAGGCTTCCGAGAAACGGGGAGCGATGCGGGCCAAGGGCTGGGATTCGCCAGCACCTTCCAATTGCTCGCTAGTGGACCGGCTACCCGTGGTGAAGAGGCGCCGATGCCTGCATCTGCCGGTGACACTCCGATTGGCTGGTACATCGAACTCAATTACGCCGAGAACGGTGCTAATCCTGAAGTGCTCGTCTACGTGGACTGTGTCCCGAACAGGGGCAGCTCGGGAGAAGACCCTTAGAAGGACCCCCTACTTCGCCGACAGCCCGTAGGGCAATCTCGTAACGACACGGTCGGCTTCCTCGCCGCTCGAGATGCTCGAGCAGCCAAACTTCATCCGATCTCGCCGATGACAGCAATGTTGGAGCTGCGACACGCGGTGCAGGCCGCACCCTTTTTACCCGGCGGCTGGATTCGGCATTTGAATTCGACAGGGACGACTAGAGGTCACCGGCCAGAGGCATCATGCTGCTCGGTGGAGACAGTTACGTGCAATAGGAGCTTGTGGTGACTAGTTTCGCTCCTACTGGAGCCGTCGTCCGAACGTCCGCTGGACGGACTCCTGCTTTGCGATGGCGATGGAGTAGCTGCCCTGTATGACGCTGCGGCGCGCCGCAGCGTCAGGAGTCAGATGGCGTGCCCGTTAGCAGGACCTCCGGGGACTCGCCACCGAAGACCTGCAGCCAGCCGCCGCGCGTGTCCATGTACTCGCGAATCGCTGTAATCCGGCCGTCGGCGACCTCGTACGCGAAGCAGTAGTCGTTGACGTATGGGCGACCGTTGGGAAGCGTCGCCGACATCCTGTGCTCGGCCAGAACCACGTTCCCCTCGCCAATCATCGAACGGGGCTCAAACGCCACGTCTGCGAAGAACCGCGGATAGTCATAGGCCATGAATGCCACGATCGCACCACGGTCAAGGTCGTTGAGGCCCCTTGGCGGCCCTGCATCATCGGCGCTTCCCAACCCGAGCGCGACCTGTGTGGCATTGCCTGCTGGAGCCACCCAGATGACATCGGGATGCAGCAAAGCCGCGATCCGATCCGGGTCTCCCGTGGCATAGGCCGCGTAGAGCGCTTGCACTGTCTCCTTCGCGGTCATCGCCTCAATGTACTCCAACGAGGCGCAAAAACTCGCGGGTTTCGGACACGTACGCTCTCAGGATCAGCGGTCGGGTTCTTCTAGATCGCAACTGAACGATAACGTCGTGAGGCACGTCAGCTAGTTACACAAGCGGGAGTTCGCCGTACATCTGACAGAAAGGCATCTCATGAATCCCGACCCGCCGTATCCCGTCCAGTACTCGGTCGACTACCCGGACCGGCCGCTCAACCGCCTGACGACTTTCTTTCGCCTCTTCATGGTCATTCCGATCGCAGTCGTGCTCGCCCTGATCGAGGGCACCGGCTACGCCTACGGCGGTGGCAGAGCCACCGGGGCGATCGGGGCCGCCGGCTTGGTCGTGCTGCCCACGCTGCTGTTGATCGTGTTCCGGCAGAAGTACCCGCGCTGGTGGTTTGACTGGAATCTCGAGTTGATGCGGTTCTCCGCCCGGGTCGGCGTTTACCTGGCACTGATCGAGGACCGTTATCCCTCTACGGATGAGCACCAGGCGGTGCATCTGGAGTTTCCCTATCCGGATGCGCGCAACGACCTCAACCGCTGGCTGCCGCTGGTTAAGTGGCTGCTGGCCATTCCGCACTACGTGGTGCTGTTCTTCCTCTACGTCGCCGCGTTCTTTGTCGTGATCGCCGCCTGGTTCGTGATCCTTTTCACCGGGCGCTTCCCCCGCGGGATGTTCGATTTCCTCGTCGGCGTCGGCCGCTGGACCAACCGAGTGATCGCCTACGCGCACGTGCTGGTTACCGATCGCTACCCGCCGTTTCGCCTCGCGCCGTAGGTTCCGCGGGTGGGTGCGAGGGAACCTTCATGCTCGGATCGAGCGACAAGCCGCTGCTCGTGGCGGGCCGTGGCGGGGAGTGGCGGCAGCCAATTCCTCGGCGGCTGGAGAGGCGTCGCGCGAGCCGGCGACTAGCCAGCTCAGCCCTTCTTCTGCCGAACTCTCATTCAGCGAGGGTAGCTCGGCCGTTCATCGTGCTCGGCTCGCGAAACCCCGACACAGCTTCAACGGCTTGCCGCTCGGGGCGGCGTGATCGTTCCCCGCTCCTCGTCCGGTCTCTCAAAGGCGATGTCGGCAAGAGAGATCACGCCCAAGGTCGCACCCGCTCTGCAGACGGGGAGATGTTGTATCTCGTTTTCGCGCATTCGTTCCGCCACCACCGCGATGTCCTCATCGGGCGCGCAAATGACTGGATGCATGGTGGCGATGTCGCGGACGAAAGCGGCGCGCGGATCGCGCTCCTCGGCGAGCACGCGGACGACGATGTCCCGCTCGGTGATGATTCCCGCGCACCTGCCGTCGTGGTCGAGGACCGGAATACCACCGACCCCGCTGATTCGCATCTGCTGGGCGATTTCGACCAGCGTCGTGTCGGGGCCCACCGCGAAGACATCCGTGCTCATCCGCTCGCCAACTGTGGCCATCTCCGCACCTTGCTCTTTCTAGCCTGAGTAGCTTGTCGCTACCCCTCTTGGCGGAGGTGAAACGAGCAGAAGTCTCGCGCGCCAATCCTCGCAGCAGACGAATCGCTGCACGGTCGATTAGGGACGCTCTCAGCGCGGCGCTCCTCCAGCTGAGCTGAAGCGGTCTGTTGAGATGATGGCGCCGCGATTAAGCAGCGAGGATTTGGCTATGCGTAGGGCGGTACGCGTCGCTGATATCCGTTCAAAACCCGCCCCCGCTATCTCGTCAAAAGCCCGCTACGGCGGGCTTTGCGCTGTCTGTGGTGCTTGGCGCGCAGGTGGGGCGGACACCAATTTGTTGCTCGGAGACTGGGAAGGCGGCCTGGGCCCAGCCGGCATCGCGAGCGGGATCGGGTGCGAAGTCAGCGTGGATCAAGACCCTCCTGTAATCGCTGTGCCGTATCCATGCCTGCAGGTCGCGCAGTGGTGCCTCGGTCTTGGCCTAGAAACGTGGGTAGGGCTATGCTCGGGCGCGTATGCGCCGACATTGCTAGCGCACAGCTCATCGCTGTGGGAAAGACCGGGCACATGACCACTTTAATTGCGTTCCACGAGGTTGACGACGTCGACCACTGGCTCAGTTCACCGAAGCGAGAGGAAGTCTTTGGACCTCTAGGAATCACGGTGCGCACCTTTCGAGACCCGGAGGGTTCGCATCGGGTCGGGCTGATCGCGGACGTTCCCGCCATGGCTGCCTTTGAGGAGGTAATGCAGTCTGAGGCGGGAGCCGATGCGATGAAGTTTGACGGGGTTCGCCCCGAGACGATGCTGATACTCACCGAGGGGTAGCCTTGGCTGCACGACGGGGCGGATTCATCGTAGGCGCCACCAGGGGTGGGATCTGGCCGGGATAAGTCCATCAGGGATCAACTACCCATCAATGCGACGGTACTGGCCTCGCCAGGCTCGCACTCAGCCGTCCAACCGGGATCAGCCATTCACAGGGCGACCGGCACCGCGCGCGTTAGCCGAATGAACAAGGCCTTTTTTTCCCTTAGCGATCCGACAGCAAAACGGCACTCCACAAAGGAGGCGTTCCGGAATGAAGTCACAAAATGAAGTTTGCCGGACATGAACCGGCGCCCCCCTGGTGGCGACCATGCGCTGTTGACCGCAACCGCCGGCGTCGGAGAGTTGGCCGGCAGCTAGAGTCCATTCCGCCTGACACGGGCGAGGCTTGGCATCTATGTGGTTCCAGATGACGGGCCGAGCCGGCATCGCCTTTTCCTGAGTCCACAACCGCCACCCGAGGTCGAGACATGAGCGCTGCCTCCAAGCCTGTACTAGTTGTCACCCGGCCGGCGCTTCCCACCGAGGTGACCGAGCGCCTAAACCGCGACTTCATTGTGAGACTGGCCGAGACGCCTGAGTCCCTCACCTCGAGCGGCCTTCTTGAGCTGGCAGATGGCGCATCTGGGCTTCTCGTGAGCCCCGCCGACCGGATCGGAGCTGGATTCTTCGATCGCGTTGCCTCATCGGTGAAGGTCGTTGCGACGCGGTCAGTTGGCTATGACCAGATCGACATTCCGTCAGCGGCTCGCAGGCACATCGCCGTCGCGAACACAGCCGGCGTTCTGACTGACGCAGTGGCCGACGCGGCGATCCTCTTGCTTCTCGGCGCGTCGCGTCATGCCTACGAGTCTCAGCAGTTCATCTGCGCTGGCGAGTGGGCACACGCTGCGCCAGTTGCGCTGATCGGTCGACAGTTGACCGGGAAGGTGCTTGGAATCGTTGGAATGGGGCGGATCGGACAGGCGGTAGCGCTTCGTGCGCGTGCTCTGGGAATGCAGATCCACTACACCGACTCGGCCCCGCTTTCGGACGACCTCGCGGACGGCGCCGTCTACCACAAAGACCCTCACGAGTTACTCCAAGTAAGCGAGTTCCTGAGCCTCCATGCCCCGGCTACGCCTGACACCTACCACTTCCTGAATGCCAAGACCCTTGCGCTGCTGCCGCGTGGAGCGATCGTCGTCAACACGGCTCGCGGTGATTTGATCTGTGATGAGGACCTACTCGCCGCGTTGGATACGGGAGCGGTGGCCGCCGTTGGTCTTGACGTGTTCGAGCACGAGCCCGAGATTGACCCCAGGTACTTGACTCTGAACAACGCCGTACTTATGCCGCACCTGGCCGCGGCGACGATCGAGACACAGACGGCGATTGGGATGCTCGCACTTGACAATATCGATGCCGTGCTGGGTGGCCACGCCGCGCCGAGTCTCGTAACCGTCTAAGCACACTCCCCAACGACTGCTCGACACACATCGGATTTGCGAATCGGCCCCGGCATCCCGCTCGAATCGCGCTTACCCCGGACCCTGTGAGGGGCCGAGCTGTTCCTGACCGTTTGCTTCGCAGACCTCACCGCGTGCGTGTGCAATGGCTCCGCTCCTGGCGCTACCTCAGCAGCTGCCGGAGTGGAGGGTCACCGCGGCCTTCCGCGTGATCCCATCAAGCGTTGCCTGGAACTGGTAGCGCCCTGCCGGAAGCGCCAGCGAAGCTACCTTGTACTCCTCCGCCGTCGCCAGGTCGGCGTTGGTTCCACTGGCCTCGAAGAGTCCGCCAGCCGGCGAATGATCTGGATGACCCGGTCCGCTCAGGTTCAGCCGCCGCTTGCCCGGGATTCTCATGTGGGACCAGCGGTAAAAGAAAGTGATCGAGTAGACCGGGTCGGATTCGCATGACGTTACGGTGCCGTCGCTCTTTACCGCTGTGAGCTGATGTCCGTCGGTGTTGGTCTGGATCTTGGTGATCTGCAGTGCCGGGGTGGGGGACGCGATCGCAGTTGCGCCAACCCCCAGTGAAAAGACAGCGCCGGACAAGATGACTAGGCCGATGACAAGGTTTCTCATCCGGTTCCTTGGTCGGAGGTTCGGTTGAACGGTCCCCTCAGCCAAGCCCCCACTTCGTCAAGACGAAGAAGAAGGCGTTCGCGGGAAGCCCGGCGGTCTCGTTGCGGACGCATCCGGTGCGGTCGTCTGCCACTGGCCGCCGCAAGGCTCGCAAATCGTCCC